>NZ_HG992752.1:0-2194852 GCF_905175335.1 Vibrio sp. B1FIG11
AGAATAAAAATGTCACACTGTCACGTATTTACAATGTAAATCTAACGTTTTTCCGGAACGATTATAAAAAGGCACTAAATTACGGATAGTGTGAGATGAATCTAGTGTTTGATGGTGCCTCAGCGTTTTAATTTAAAAATACAAGGAAAACCAGCCTTGATCATGCGTCCAGTATGTTTAAGCATGAAAACAGCGATATTAAACGGAAGTATGATCAAGGAGTCTTCATGATCATACTTCCGGTAAGAACAGAAAATACGAAAGCATGATCAAGGAAGTTATGCGTCCTTGTACGCCGCACATCGATTTTTCAATGCGATCAATTTACTGGAAAAATGATCAAGTGTGTTTTGTCCTCGGAAGCATGATTTTTCACGGTCAATTTACGGCTGAATGCAGATAGACTGGGGGATAGAGGCAAAATCAGAGATAAAAACGTGGAAAGATGAAAATAAATCGAAAACAAAATGTAGAACGCGATATCATGATCATGCTTCCGCCAATTTCTAGATAGCAACAAGGAACAAGGCGGCTAGCTTAAAACTGAGGAATATTTCAGCATTTGCGTAAATTGTATTCACAGTTCATTGCAGAACGATGGAAAGCGACGCTCTTGATCATTGATCCGAAGGTAAAATGCCCTTGCTTTACAGCAAATCAGAACAAACTTTTCCAAGCCTTCACGGTATTTCTGTGGATAAGTTGTACAAACATCATGATCATCGTTTCAGGACCTTTTTGATCATCTTTTCAGAAACTTAATGATCATGCTTACGAGACTTTGTGATCATGCTTTCAGGGATTTGTTGATCATTGTTTCGGAATGTTCATGATCATAGTTCCAGAGCGCCACTTTGAAATAACCATTTAAAACATAGACTTACGCAACCAAAAATCTTCAGATCATTAGATCATATAAACAATAAGATCAGATTAATCAAAAAGATCAGTTATTTAAAAAACAAAGATTTTTTCTTTATTTATGATCTGTTTTTCTTTATTCTTCGGAACCATAGCAAAACTACGGCTAGTGTGATCTGGATCTAAAATGACCGCTGATGAAAAAATTCTGATTAAAGCGCCAAGAAGCCATAAGGATGGGCACCTTTTTGAGGTACACGAATCTTCTGCAGATTGGGTAGAACAATACCAACACTTCAAAGGGGTAACCAAGAGCATCTTAGAGTTGCTTAATCTGATCTCTTTACGAGGATTCAGCAGCAAAGACGGTTTGGTATCGACAACAGAAATTGTTGAAGCAACCGACGGTCAACTGACCAGAGCCGCCTTGCAACAACGCTTACGTGCTGCTGTGAACATTGGTTTGTTTCATCAAACACCAGTACGTTTTGAAGAAGGCCTTGCTGGCAAAACCATGCTGCACAAGTTCGTCAACCCGAACCAGCTCATCTCAGCGTTAGGTGCCACCAGCTTAGTTACAGAAAAAGTTCGTCAGAGCGAAAAGCAAAAGCGTTCTAAGGCCTTAGCGCAAACCCAAGTGAACAAGCGCCTGTTGAATGAACATGGTTTGAATACCCCACCGATGATGAAGGATGAAGCGGATCAATTTGTCGTTTCTCCAACTAATTGGGCAGGGATCATCGACCAAGCCTTAGCGCCTCCACGCACTCGCAAGAGTTACCAGAAATCCATGGTTTCGATCTCTGGCACCAAAGCCGTGATTGAAACACGATCGTCGAAAAACATCATGACAGTGGACGATCTGATGACCTTGTTTGCTCTGTTTACGCTGACTGTGCAATACCATGATCATCACAAAGATCAGTACCACATGGACGCGGCGCATGTGCCCAACAAAACACCGTTGTACATCACGGATATCTTGTCATTACGTGGCAAGAAAGACAGTGGCCCTGCACGAGATTCAATCCGTGACAGTATTGATCGTATCGAGTTTACTGATTTCCAATTGCACGAGCTCACTGGCCGCTGGCTGAGTGAAAACATGCCAGAAGGCTTCAAGAGTGATCGTTTCCGTTTTCTTGCTCGAACCATCACTGCATCGGAAGAAGCACCAACAGAAGGCGCTGACGGTGAAATTCGCATTAAGCCAAACCTTTACATTCTCGTGTGGGAACCGTCGTTCTATGAAGAACTGCTTACGCGTGATTATTTCTTCTTGTTCCCGCCAGAAATTCTGAAACAACACACCTTGGTGTTCCAGTTGTACTCGTTCTTCCGTAGTCGCATGGTGCGTAAACACACCGATTGCATGTTATTGAGTGAGCTGAACCAAAAACTGGCCCGTAACATCGAGTGGCGACGTTTCTCAATGGATCTGATCCGTGAGTTAAAGCGTTTGTCTGATGGCAAAGGGACAGAAGATCTTTTTGTTGTGAACTTATGGGGCTATCACTTAACGATCGAGACCATGATCGAAAACGGCAAAGTGATGGACTACCAAATCGACATCAAATGCGATGTGGAAGAAGTATTGCGTTACTCGCGTGCTCGTACGACCAACGCAGGAAAGCGTAATATGGCCCCTACGCTGCCAAACCCACTTCGTAATGAAATGGTTACGAGGCAGCAGCTAGACGAGCTCTCAGGCATCATAGACGGCGAATTTGAGCCTATTCAGCGTAAAGCTCCCTCTCCACGTGGTAATTTGGGCCGCCGAGTGAAGCAGAAAAAGCACCTAGTTGAGATCAATGCGGACGAGATAACCATTACTCTATCCAAATATACCTCTCCAGAGGCTCTAGAACGCAGTATAACGGCTTTATCGGCGATGACAGGGCATTCCTATGCCTCAATCAAAGAAGAGTGTTCTGACTTCATAGACAAGCTCGATTTCTTGCGAGTAGGGGATGCACCTCTGCCTTACGAGACATTAAGCAAAACAGTCGAGCTGTTTAACAGCCAAAACGATGTCAAACATCTCACCATTGAGCGTCTAATCGCAGGCTTAGCCGTTCGCCGAAAAGTGTGTCGCCAGATTTTTGAGGGACACATGGATGAGATGGTATTCAGAGCACTTGATGAAATGGCGATTTAATATGAATCAAGCGGATGCTTTTTGAGTAATAAGCATGACTAATTGGTTCAGAATGTAACAATGAATTGCACTGATGGAAATCAGACCTAACTCTTACAAATCACTGACATTGCGGTTCCGAGGGCAGACTAAGATTTATCCCGAATAGACAACCTTTTGTCCTTTCTGATGATTAATAGATTGGCTCATATTGTTACATTCATTCTGAATAGACTTCGCGAGTTTCTCCTCAAGAAACTCGCTTTTTTTTTATCTAAAATTCCTGTCTTGTGCATTCGGTAAATTCATTCGTAACCATCAAGCAACCTTGATCATCTTTCCAGATTAATGACGTAATCCTTGATCATGCTTCCTAGTTTCATTCCAATTTAACGATCGCATCAATGCAATGTGTGACTCGATCAAGTCGCTCGCCTGCTGCTGCCACTCATTTTGATCGTGTTGCTGATTGCAGAACTCTAGCGCCAGAACGGTCAAATGCTGCAAACGTTTGAGACACCAATCCTTGATAAGAATATCGGTCATCGGCTGGCAAGCCGCTTGTTCGAGTTTCGCACCGGTGTATTGGAGGGTTTGAAAGGCTTTTTGATGGTCATGATGCCTAGCATGTTGAAAGACTCTTAGGCAGCCATCTAACCAACAAGCGATCGCTTTACTCTGTTCGTCCGTCAACTCTGGACCAAACACAGCAACAGGCGCTTGGTATAAGATCGCTTCTAAGCTTTCTACTTGATCATGCTTCCGATTGTCGTACCAATCTGATAGTTGATCTTGCCAGGTCATCAAATCCATTAGGCTGCCTCAGTCCATTGTTTTACAAAGTGATTTGGTCCGATTTGATCATAGTCTTCGACCACAACGCTGCTGCGACTGCGGATCTCATCGGCATCTACTGAATAGTTTGGTTCACTTTCTACAAGGTTACCAAATGGCAGATCAGGATCTGGCACTGCAGAGATCAATAACTTAGTGTATGGATGCTGTGGATTCTTCAAGATCGCTTGAGTGTCTCCCCATTCCACAATTTGTCCTTTATACATCACCGCGGTTTCTTCTGCGATGTAATGCGCAGTCGCAAGGTCATGAGTAATGTACAGAAAGCCAATTCCTAACTCTTGCTTCATACGCTGCATCAGGTTAAGTACACCTAAACGAATCGATACATCCAGCATCGACGTCGGTTCATCAGCAAGAATGAGCTGTGAACCTACCGCCAGAGCACGGGCGAGATTGACACGCTGACGCTGACCGCCACTGAGTTCGTGAGGGAATTTGTTGAGCGTTTCCTCTGGCAGTTCGACCAAATCCAGCAGCTCTAGCAGTTTGGCTGGGATTTCTTTGTCACTCTTCACCTGCTTATGGATCTTAAGCGGTAATGAGCCAAAAGGATCTTGAAACACCATCTGAACCTTGCTGCGGTAGTCCTGAATCTCGCTGCGGGCAGTAATGTCGTTAATGTTTTTGCCGTTGAAAAGAATTTCACCATCGCTGGCTGGATACACCTTGGTAATCAATCGTGCACAAGTACTTTTGCCGCAGCCGGATTCGCCCACCAGCGCTAGGGTTTTGCCTGCATAAAGATCAAAGCTCACACCTTGAAGTGCGCGAAAGGTTTCTTCTTTGGCGAAGCCACCACCGACTTTGAATTCCTTGATCACGTTTTTCATTTGGATGATCGGTTCACTCATGCTGGTGCTCCTTCCATTTGTGGCTGTTTATGTACATCGTGAATATTCGGGAACGAAGCCCAAAGCTTTTGGGTATATTCGTGTTGAGGATGATTGCGGATTTCGTATGAGCTATTCACTTCAACAATCTTGCCGTGGCGCATGATGGCAATGCGGTCGCACAATTGGCTCATGAGCGCTAAATCGTGGGTAATAAAGAGTACTGAGAAGCCAAACTCATCACGTAACTGATAGATTTGCTGCAAGATTTCACGTTGAACCACCACATCGAGCGCCGTGGTAGGCTAGTCCATGATGATTAATTTGGGATTGAGGGATAGGGCAATCGCAATCACTAAACGTTGACGCATGCCTCCGGAGAACTGGTGTGGGTATTCTCCCAGACGATTTCTCGGAATGTTGACTAAGTCGAGAAGCTTCTCTGCACGGTCTTTGGCTTGCTCGTTGGTTAATCCTTTGTGGTGGCGTAATACGTCGGCAAACTGTTCTTGAACGGTGAGAACGGGGTTTAGCGAGTTCATGGCACTTTGAAACACCATGGCAATCTCGCTCCAGCGCAGCGTATTTAGCTCATTGTCAGGCAGACGAAGGATATCCTTGCCTTCAAATAGAATCTGTCCCCCAGAGATAAATGCAGGCGGCTTGTGTAGACGGTTGATAGAGAAAGCTATGGTACTTTTGCCACAGCCTGATTCACCCGCCAGACCAAATATTTCGCCCTTGCCAATATCGAAGCTTACCGATTTCACGGCATTAAAATCACCGTTGTCGGTGATGTAGGCCACGCATAAGTTTCTGATCTGAATGACGGGATCAGAGTGGAATGCCTGATTCAGGTTTAGTTCACTCATAATTACACCTTACCAATACAAAAGATAATTATTATCATTATCAGGTGTGTAAGGTTTGCGAAAGATAAAACCGTCTGATCAGTGAAGTGACTCGAAAGTTGAGTGTAATAAAAAGAATTTTTTCCGTTATAGAAGTGTGAATTTGTGGGGGAAAAATGAGAGCTGGATCAGCTCACTTTTCATAGGGGGAATTCTTCAAATCTAAACGCTAAAAAGCGGGTTTGCAAAAACTAAATGATGAATCTATTAACGAGTTGATGAAAGGTCGAAAGGGGTCACATTTCCCTACAGTTTTTCTTACCTCTGCATTGGTGGTTTGCTATAGATTACCCATCGAAAACATGGTGTGTTCGGAGGAAATATGTCCATTAATTCTATCGACCATGAAGAGATGAGCAACATCGCTCACAAATGGGAACTCCCAGAAGAAGAAACCGTTGTGAGACCTGAGAAAATCGTGAAATCAGCCGAAGCAAGACGTCGTATTGAAGCACTTCGTGAGATCCGTGAAAGCGGCTTGAGCATCGAAGAGGCAAGGGAACTTGGCTTAATTCACTAATTCTCGCACTGCGGAATAAAACCACGGGGTAGTCATAAGGCTGCCCTTTTCATTTTTTGTTTTATAACCCATTGTTTGACTTTCTTATCCTGCGTTACTAAACATTATATCAATAGCGATATGCTTTTTGTTGACTATTCAGTAGCAACGTCAGGAGTACGATTATGGTTGATCAGATCCTTTTCTACGAACCCGATGAATCCCACGGTTTCCTCTCCAATTTTTGCCAAGCTCCCATCAAAGTCTCTACCCAATCTTGGCCCACTAGCGAACACTATTACCAAGCTCAAAAATTCAGTGACCTCAAACTGCAAAACAAAATCTTCTTAGCCAAAAGCCCCGACGAAGCCTTTGCTTTAAGCCGCAAATATCAGCACCTAGTAAGAGAAGATTGGGATGAGGACAAACTCTCAGTGATGGCGTTTATCGTCCGTGAGAAGTTTCTGCAAAACCCTCAGCTTGCGAAACAGTTGATGCAGACTGGCAACGCGTGTCTCACCGAACATTCGCACAAAGATGCATTCTGGGGCGATGGGGGTGACGGTTCTGGAGAAAACCATTTAGGAGAGATTTTGATGAACGTACGTGCAGAGCTAAAGCATGTAAAGCCATATAACTTGGTGCGCTTTGTCGATAAAGCCAAACTGCCTACCCAATGGGGCACGTTTATCATGCATGGTTTTATCGAGAACGCGACGGGAAAAGAGCATCTGGCTTTGGTGTATGGTGACCCTGCAAACAGTAAAGCGCCACTGATTCGTCTGCATTCAGAATGTTTAACCGGTGATGCCTTGTTTAGTACTCGTTGTGATTGTGGTTTCCAGCTTAACCGTGCGTTGCAAAATATTGTCGAAGAAGGCTGTGGCGTGCTGCTCTATTTACGCCAAGAGGGAAGGGGAATCGGCTTAATCAACAAGATTCGTGCGTATCATCTTCAAGATGAAGGTGCCGACACTGTTGAAGCCAATGAGCGTCTTGGCTTTGCTGCCGATATGCGTGATTACGCGTTTTGTAAGGGGATGCTGGAGCATCTTGGAATCGATAAAGTACGTTTGATGACCAACAATCCACGTAAGCTTGCAGCGCTGAAGAAGGTGAACATCAATGTGGTTGAGCGGGTACCACTGCAAGAAGGCAATAATCCCCATAATCAACACTACCTTCAAACCAAAGCCAATAAGCTCGGCCACATGTTCGACCCCAAATTTGTCGAACAAGATTAATCTTAGAGACGATATAAAAATCAAACCGCCAGCTAATCGAAGCTGGCGGTTTTTGTTACAGATTGGGCGTGAGCGGCTAGCTAGATATATTTTTTGATGATGTCGTCGAGTTTTCCGGAACTTTTTAGTTCTGCTAGGCGTTTATTGATAAAGCTCTGCACTTTGGGGTTCATCTTAGGGGAGAAAGCGAGATAGATGGCGTAGTCTGGTATCACTGCGCTGAAAGATTGAATCTGGAAGTCGCTCATCGGCAGTTCTAAACGATGGATGTTGTACACGACGCGTGATTCCATTTCGACAAACGCGGTATCGCTAGGGGTTCGTTGTAAAACGCGATAGGCGGCCTCGTAATCTTTGACGCGCATTTCATTGACGGTACCGTTTTCAAAGAAAGGGCTGAGATTCGGGTAATCAAAGCCAAGCAGAAGCACAATTGAACGACCTTGCATGTGCTGCATATCGCTGAATTTGAATGGTGCTTTACTGCTCGATACCAATACGTGTTTTACAGTGTAAATAGGTTGTTCTGAGAGGTTTTCCGATTGAACCTTCCCCCACTTTGGGCTGCCGTAAGTGACCCAATTTTCTTCTCCCCCCGCTTCGAGTACCGAAATCATGCGCTTGAATGGGTAGGTGTGGTATTTCACTTCATAATCGGATTCGGCAAAGATAGCACTCACAATGTCTGTCACAATTCCTGAATGTTGTTCACCTTGCTGCTCAATTTGAAATGGTCTGGCTTGATCAGCTATCACGTAATAATTCACTTCACTTGCTATAGCGTAAGAGCTTAAGGCTATAAAACTACAGCCTAATGTTCGTAACAGTCCTTTCATCCTAACCTCGATTATTGTCGCGACCTGACTATATTTATATTAGCGCAAGTTTAAGGGAGCGATTTCATATGGAGATAAAAGAGCGAGCTCAGCGCCGATTTAGTATCGGAAATCAATTGATGCTGGCGATTTTTGTGTTGAGTTTAATCTTTACCATAATCAGCTCTTCCATCAGTTTATATCGTGATTTCAACGATGATCTTGCTCGTCTAGATAGTGAACTTGAGCAGGTTAAAACCAGTTACTTATCCAGTTTTTCTGCCAGTTTGTGGGTTGAAGATCGAGAGCTATTACTTACTCAGGCAGAAGGAGCAATGCGTTTACCCTCGGTGGATTATTTAAGAATTGCGACGCCAGATGAAGTGATCTTCGAACTAGGCAGCGCATTAACGGAAGATCGGATCGAGCGGCAGTGGCCCTTGCAATACGATATGGGGGTAAAAACTTATGATCTTGCTGAAGTCACTGTTCAATCGGATCTTACCCCGATCTATCAAGGGTTATGGCAAACCTTCTTTTTTCTGGTGATCGCGGAAGCGATCAAGATCTTCTTGCTGATTCTTGGTGTTTTGTGGGTTACGTTTCGCTTGATGGTTAAGCCTCTAGAGCTGCTCTCAGGGGCCGTAAGCGATTTCAGCGGGGGCCATGTACCAAGCAAAGTGACATTGCCCAAACGTTGGTTCTTTGATGAAGTCAGTTTGTTGGAGTGCAAATACAACCGAAGCGTTGATCGTGTCAGTGAACACCAATTAGAAATTGAACAAGCGCGCGATAAAGCTGAAGTCGCAAACCGAAAGAAAAGCGAATTCCTTGCCACTATGAGTCATGAGATTCGCACACCAATGAACGGCATTATTGGTATTGCTTCGTTGCTCGGAGATACCAAACTCGATGAGCAACAAAAAGACTTCGTATCCATAATCAATAGCTCTTCCAACTCGCTAATGGTGATCATCGACGACATCCTCGACTTTTCGAAAATAGAAGCGGGTAAGATTGAACTGGAAGCCACGACCTACAATCTACTCGATTTACTTCACGAGGTAGGGCGTCTTCATACCGTCAAAGCCCAGCAGAAAGGTCTACAACTGGTTTGTGATATCGACCCTCAGTTACCGTTAGAGGTGAAAGGGGATATGGGCAGACTCAAACAAGTGTTGAGCAATTTGCTCAGTAACGCAGTGAAGTTCACTGAGCGTGGACACGTCAAGTTGATGGTGTCACAGGTGAGTCGGAAAACAGATGTTGCCAGCGTGCATTTTCGAGTGGTGGACTCAGGCATTGGCATTGCTAAAGAAAACCAGCAAACGGTATTTGAGAAGTTTCAGCAAGCCGATGGCAGTACCACGCGTAAATACGGCGGCACTGGTTTGGGCTTAGCTATCTGCAACAGTTTAGTTGAAGTTATGGGCGGGGAAATCCGTCTGACCAGTGAACCTGGTCTAGGCAGCTACTTTGAATTCACCATTCCACTCAATATCGTCTGTGATAAGTCTATCTCTCCTCAGACGCCTAACGTGTTTGATTTTCCGAATGGGATGAGCAATGCGATTGCTGCTGAACATATCCAAACGACCAAAGATGAGGGCAAGCCTTGGATTCTGGTCGTTGAAGACACCGCGGTGAATCAGAAAGTCGTGCGAATGATGTTAGAGAAACTTGGCATGCAGGTGAATGTCGCCGAACACGGTGAAGATGCACTTCGACAATGCCAAACTCATCAGTTCGATTTAATTCTGATGGACTGCCAAATGCCAGTCATGGATGGATTCATTGCCACTGAAAACATTCGTAAGATGGGCGAGTGGGGACAGCAAGTGCCGATCATTGCTTTAAGTGCCAATGTAATTAAAGAAGATCAACAACGCTGCTTTGATGCAGGGATGAACGAATTTGTTGCTAAACCGGTGACAAAAGAGCGCTTGCAGCAAATCTTTGAGCGATACCTACCAGAGTCATTGCAAACGCGATCGAATCCGAAACAAGCAACTTGAAATTGATCAAGTAAAGTGCGTTTCACTTCTTAAAAGTCAAATCTGTGTGCTATAGTGCGCGGCTAGTATTTATTAAAGTACCTTGAGGCTGTGAATGTCGTTCAATCTATCCCTGTTACCGCCTGACGAGAAAAACAAAATCGAACTTGATAAACAAGCGTCTTTTTTGGTTTGGAAGCTTAAAGAAGCGAAATCTGGTCCAGAGGTAATAGAAGAACAGCTGTCTAAGATTAACGACGCTGACGAAAAAGTCTTTTTTCAACAGGCGGTCGATAAGTACAAACGAGTAATGGGTGTCGCATAAAGCGAACCGTGGCTCTGGTGTAAACCACAGCGGCGAATGAGGTTTCCTCCCCATTCCTTTGCAAGGTGAAAGGTAAAACTGTTCACTCTTTGCTAAAATCCTTCGCATTAAATTTGAATTTAGAGAGACATCCCGATGGGAAGAAGTTTTGAAGTGCGCAAAGCCTCTATGGCGAAAACTGCAGGCGCAAAAATTAAAGTTTATTCCAAATACGGTAAAGAAATTTACATGTGCGCGAAAAACGGTGGTGGTGATCCAGACATGAACTTGTCTCTGAAGCACCTGATCGCAAAAGCGAAAAAAGACCAAGTTCCTGCACACGTTATCGATAAAGCGATCGACAAAGCGAACGGCGGCGGTGGTGAAGACTACACACCAGCACGTTACGAAGGCTTTGGCCCTGGCGGCACAAGCGTGATCGTAGACTGTCTAACAGACAACGGTAACCGTACATTCCAAGACGTTCGCCAATGCTTTGTTAAAGTGGGTGCGAAAATTGGTGTTGAAGGCTCTGTTTCTCACATGTTCGATCACCAAGCGGTATTCCAGTTCAAAGGCGAAGATGATGAAATCATCCTAGAAACGCTAATGATGGAAGACGTGGACGTTACTGACGTTGAGCTAGAAGACGGTGTTATCACTGTATTCGCACCTCACACAGAGTTCTTCAAAACAAAAACTGCGCTTAACGGTGCATTCCCAGATCTAACGATCGACGTTGAAGAAATCACATTCGTTCCGCAAACTCACACGCCAGTAGCGGGTGAAGACGCAGAGAAATTCCAGAAGTTCCTAGACCTTCTAGATGACTGTGACGACGTTCAACAGGTATACCACAACGGCGAACTGTAATTCGGTTCTCCAGTTGTAAAAAGGCTTCCCGAGGGAAGCCTTTTTTGATCGTGTTGTTTGTCTTTTTTTATTGGGACTAGCGTTTAGGTGTTTCGATACTTGGAGTAACACAGAGACATGATCACGCCAAAACAGATGCCTTGGGTTAGCATCGCAGTACCACCGTAGCTAAAGAACGGCAGTGGGCTGCCCATTACTGGCAACAAGCCACTTACCATGCCTGTGTTGATGAAGGCGTAAAGGAAGAAGCTCATCGCCAATGCGCCGCTCACTAAGCGACTGAAGAAGTGCTCAGATTGGCACGCTAGCAGCATCACACGCGCCGTAATGAATAAATACAACGCTAACAACACCACACAACCAATAAAGCCCCATTCTTCTGCGTAGGTCGAAAAGATAAAGTCAGTATGGCTCTCTGGAATAAACCCTAACGTACCTTGAGTGGCATTCATCCAGCCTTTGCCTTTCATGCCGCCAGAACCAATTGCAATCAACGATTGGATGATTTGGTAGCCCGAACCCAGTGGATCCGATTCAGGATGCAAGAACTGCGTTACACGGCTCTTTTGATACGCTTCCATCACAAAGAACCAAAGTATTGGTGCCAGCGTTAGAATGCTCACTAAAAAGCCGCCAATTATCTTCCAGCTCATGCCTGCAAAGAACAGTACAAACAACGCGTAAATCACGGTGAAGATAGCGCCGTCCAAGTCTGGTTGTAAGGCAATCAAGCCCGCAGGCACAAAGGTGATCAGCAAACAGAAAGCAATTTTGCGAATGTCTGGTCGCCCACCTTCTAGATGCAGCATCCACGCGATCATAATGGGAATGGAGAGCTTGATCAGCTCAGAGGGTTGAAAGCGGAAGAAGCCAATATCAAGCCAGCGCTGTGAGCCATTGGTGCTATCACCAAACAGCGCAACGGCCGCCAAGAGCGAAACCGCAACCAGATACAAATAAGGCGCTGAACGTTGATAACTGGACGCAGGAATCGACGACATGACCAAAATACACACCAGCGTCAAACCGCATCGAGCGAGGTGCTTAAAGAGCATAGCTTCATTGAATCCACTGGCACTCCAGAGAGTGAGTGAACTCAATAGCATGATCGGAATGATCGCCATCAGCAGTGGCAAATCAATCCTAGGGAAGAAACGCTTGTTCATCTTCTACAACCTAAAAACGCCCCAACGCGGGGCGAAAACAACCAGAACTCTGCGAGCTCAAACTATTCCGATGCTAAGAATCCAATTTGGAGATAACAGACACCACGCAAAGGTGTGCAAGAGAGGAGTGTGCGACGCCGCCTGTTATGGGTAAGCTGACCTGAAAAGCCGTGGGATGGATAAATACACCAGGCTGAGGTTTTACGCCACACTTTTTATAAGGTTGAAATGGAAATTGGTACAGACAGCGCAATGAAATGAGCAGATATACCCAAGTGACTTCAAGATGCAGGATTCAGAGCGTTGTCACTGATTCAAGTTCAAGGAAAACAACGCAGCGTAATAACCATTTCTTTCCAAGTTGTTTGACGATGAAATTGCGTCAGTGACACGCTCCCAAAGGGCGAGTTGCCTTGGTTCGTATGCTTCGTTAACAATTTTTGATTTAGAACCACTAGATCTTCAAATTGTTGCCTCGCCTTCAAACCAAGTCATTCTCGCTGAACCTAGCACCTTGAGGTTACTTGGGTATAAAAGGAGTCGCCTTAAGTATTGAACACTTAAGGCGATGGCACGATTAGACTTGGGCTTTTTCCGGTTTGTGCGTGAAATGGTACAGCGCCCAAAGCACAAACAAAGTCACGGTAAGCTCCCAAGCTCGAAGGAAGGTGCTTTCCAAGCCCAGTTCGCTGCTGGTCATGTACAGCTGAATCGGCAGCATGGTCGCCAACAATGCATCAGCATGAACGTCTTTGGCTGAACCTTTCGCTTTTGCCATTGATGCGGTGATCATAAAGGCAAGCAGACCTAATACGATGGTGTAGTAACCGAACGTGGACTGATGCCCAGCCATTAGTAAGGTGAACACTACAGCTAATGCACAGCCGCCCACTTGAGTTTGAAAACGGCGATCAACCACGTCGATAAAGCTTTTGTGTGTGGTTTGAGTTGCAGCGGCAATCACTGGCACCAAACAAAACGTTGCTGAGATGATGTCGACAATCATCAAGAACGCCACGCCAAGCCCAATCAACGCGAGTGAAATTGCTCGGTTTTCAAACGTGACTGGCTCTTCTTCAAATGCTGGTGGTTTGCCGCCACGTTCAACAGGGAACAGAGTGACCATGGTTTTTGCGACGACCATGGTAATCAGCATCGACAGCAAGATCTCATGAATGCGCATCGGCATGTCCATGGTGGTGTGCTGAGCAAACACCACAATCAAAATCCAGTTAAAGGTTGGCATTAGCATCTGACCTTTCTTCGGCGGCGTGGTCGCTCTGCGGCGCATAAAGTCGAAGAAGAACAAGCTAATGGTCCACACCACAAACGGATGTTGTGAAAACACTTCAGTCACCACCAATGCTGCGCTTGCTGCTAATAACGTAGGTAGTAAGGTGCGAAGCAAACCAAGCCAAGAGTAGTCTTTGTTCTTGGTCATGATGATGGTTGGATACAGCGCCAGATAAACTGGAGAATCAAGGTTCAGTAGTTTGCCTAGCACCATACAAATTGTCACAGTAAGGGCGACACGCAGTGCTTCATTGCGCTCAGAACGACTTTGAAACAGGCTCTCGAAGGTCCACATGGTTCACCCCCTAATAGATGTAGCGGAACATCGCTACCAAGTGAATCCAAGCTGAGCCAATGACATCCATGATTGGATTGCCGCTTTCAACGATCACACTCGCTCGTGAACCAGAAATCATAGAAGGATCCAACTCGTTAACTGTAATGCGAGTACGCACTTTCTGTTGCTCACGGATCCAACGAGTATCATTGGTCACGCTAGAAAGCTGTCCATTAGCATTGTTGGTATCGTAAATCGCACGCTCTTGGCTGCTGACTTCTCCAGTAAATACTTCGCCCGGTAGCGCATCGAAGGACACCAACACTTCGCGACCATTCGTTAGCTTATCAATGCCTTTTTCGTTGAAGTCTGCACTGATCCACGCATGAGCTTCGTCCACCAGCATCAATGACGCTGTGCCTTGTGTGATGTAGCTGCCTGACTGCAGTTGCAAGTTCGTTACCACGCCTTCGGTTTGCGCCACGATTTGGGTGTGGCTTAAATCCAGCTCCGCACTGGCGAGTTTTGCTTCTGCTAGCTCAATCGCTGCCGTACGGTCTTGAGTAGAAAGCTCTGCCTCAATGCGTTTCACTTCCGCGTTTGCTGCTTCCACCGCACTACTGGCGACTTGTGTATTGGTGATCGCGTCATCAAGCTCTTGCTCGGTTGCCAGCCCTTTGTTGCGCAGTTTTTGGTTACGCGTCAGTTTTTGCTTCGCGTTGTGGTATTCAAACTCGCGTTGGCTTTGGCTTTGGGTTTGTTTTGCTGCTGCCAATTGTTGCCATTTCGCGGAATCTGATTCACGTGCTTGGCGCAGTTCGGCTTTCGCTTGTGCCACTTTCAATTGGTAGCTGCTGGCATCGATAGCAAACAGTGGCTGACCTTTTTCAACCAATTCACCGTTATTCACCATTACATCCGTAATCACGCCAGATACCTCCGGCGCAATGGTTGCGACATTACGATGCAGTGTCGCTTGGGTGGTGAAAGGGGAAACATTGTCTGAGGTGACTAAAAAAGCGGAGAACAAAGCTGCCGCTGAAAAAACAGTGTATATCGCGTATTTATAAAAATTTTCTTTCACGTCTGTACCTAGTATTCATTCGTTATTACGCGCCGCGTTCACGGCATATTCGGGTCTCTTTTCTACGTGGGCTAGGTTATACTCATCTAAAATTGGAAAAAATAACCAATGGAAGAAGTATGAATTCAATATTTGGAAACGTTGATGATCTGTACCTGTTTTGCTCAGTAGTTGAGCAAGGCTCTCTGCTCGCGGCGGCGAAAAAGCTCGAACTGCCGGTCTCTACTATGTCTCGTCGTTTATCGGCGCTGGAAGCGCGTCTAGGATTGAGATTGCTGGAGAAGAAAGGACGTGAGTTGGTGGCAACCGAGACAGGCTTACAGGCGTTTGATCAGCTCAGCAGTGCGATGTCGCAGATTGAATCCGGTATCTTGCAGCTCAATCAGCAAAGCCAAGAAGTGGAGGGGCGAATCCGATTGGTGATGCCAAGCCGCTTTTACAATGACTTAGTCGATAAGGTGGTTGAGGATTACATCAAAACCTATCCAAAAGTGACCATTGATCTGTTGCTTAGCCAAGTGAATTCGATTCCAGAAACCGATCGTGATCTAGTGGTGACGTTCGATTTGGATGGTTTGGACGACATGATCGCGCGCCCATTGTTTAAAGTAGAGCACGCTTTCTTCGTTAGCCCTGAATATCTAGCGCAAGCGGGCGGCAATATTGAAACCTTACAAGATTTAGCCAAGCAGGATTGGGTAGCCAGTACGCACACCACGCAAGTGCCTATCTATCAGAAAGACAAGCTGGTGGACATGCTCAACTGCAAGCCGCGCTTAGTGGTCAATGACATAACCGCGGTGATCAAAGCGGTGGAAAACGGTTTGGGAATTGCGTCAATCCCATTACGCCACGTTAAGCCTGAATTGAATCTCGTGCGCGTCGCACCATCCTATAGCCGCGGGGATCGCGAAGCCTATTTGGTTTATCGTCAGCGTAACTATCAGCCTAAAGCGCTGACCTTAATGGTCGAAGCGATTTTGCAGGCTTCAGAGGAGCGAAACCATTCATCCTCTCTCAATACCATTCACTCCGCATAACTGCCATTGGTCGCATGTAAAAGCAGCGTGCGATCTTCTCCCTTAATCTGAAACCATCAAATCACGTTCAACTAAGGACAGTACATGATGGTTTCTCAATCTCGCTCAATTAAAGCTCTTAAACTGGCAAGTACGTTTATCGCCGCATTTGCACTCTGCAGCAATCTGGCTCTGGCTAATCCAAGCGAGCGCACACTCAGTCAATTCAACCAAGCAGCACAGGGTGACTCTGGCTTAGTTGATACTGTTTATGGCGAACTATCCAAACAACTCGAAGAGCAGGGCGCAACGCCGGTGACCTTGGTTTACTTGGGCAGTGCGGAGACGTTGCAAGGTCGTGAGGCGTTTATGCCTTGGAACAAGATGAAGTTCACCGAGCGCGGTCTTGCCACTATCCAAAAAGGTTTGGACCTAATGGCGAATCAGCCAGTACCACTGCAAGAGCAGCAACGCTTACAAGGCTTGCCGGAATACCAGCTAGCTACCGCCATGGCAGCTACTACGTTTACCTCTCTGCCAGACATGTTCAATCATTTTGAGCGTGGCTACGAGCTGTACCTTTCTCTGCTTGATGAACCGAGTTTTAGCCAACAACCTTTTGCGGCTACTTCATGGATTTACCGTTATGCCATTGAAGCAGCACTACGAGCTGAAGATGTTCAACAAGCCAAAACATGGTTAGCGCAAATGGAGCAATTGGGTGACAGCAATCTAGAAACGCAAACCGCGAAAGCGCTACTAGCCAAGTATTAGGGAGGCGTCATGATCGTTTTTAATCAACTTAGTCGCGATTACGCCCTTGGCAGCCAAACGGTGCGTGCCTTGCGAGACGTGTCTGGTGAAGTATTTGCCGGCGAAATGGTGGCATTGTGTGGGCCGTCTGGTTCAGGAAAAAGCACCTTACTTAATGTGCTTGGCATGCTGGATACTCAATACCAAGGTCAGGTGACATTTGCAGGCAGCCCATATCCAACCGGACAAATGCAAGCTGCGAAAATGCGCCGTGAAAAGCTTGGCTTTGTGTTCCAGAAATTCAATCTTGTCCCTGTGATGACAGCGTTGGAGAACGTGGCTTATCCGCTACACCTCAACGGCTTCTCAAAAGCAGAACAAACTGAGCTCGCTACGCAAATGCTAGAACACGTTGGCTTGGGCGAATTTATTCATCATATGCCCGATAACTTGTCGGGTGGTCAGCAACAACGTGTGGCAATTGCTCGTGCGTTAGTACACAAACCAGCATTGGTGATTGCTGATGAGCCAACCGCAAGTCTTGATAGCCAAACTGCCAACAAGGTCATCGACATTATGAAATGGCTCGGACATGAGCTTGGTACTACTTTCATCGTCGCCACACACGATCATCGTATGGCATCTCGCTGCGATCGCACCATTGAATTGGTGGATGGCAAAATCACCCAAACGCACGCAAGTGTGGAGGAGGTTTCATGGGCAAGCTAATTCCTGTTTCGGTTCGCCTTGCTTGGTTGAACCTGCAACGCAATCGCCGCCGTAGTTTGTTGTCGATGCTGATCATCGCCATTGCCGTGTTTGCCTTAACCAGTGCGGGTGGTTTTGGTCTGTACACCTACGACAGTTTGAAAGAGTCGACGGCGCGTGACACGGGGCATCTGACGTTAACCACGCCGGGTTACTTTGCTAAAGAAGAAGAGATGCCGCTGAGTAACGGTTTAACTCATGCAGACGACATCACCAAGCAATTGATTGGCTTAAACGAAGTGCGAGGCGTGCAGCCACGAGTTGAGTTCAGCGGTTTGATTTCCAACGGCAACAAGTCCTCGATCTTTATCGGAATTGGCGTGAACGAACGCGAATTCGATATGAAAGGACCGTTTTTGGATGTGCGCGAAGGGCAGACGCTGTCCAATATTCATGCATCGCGTTATGACCCAGCAGAACCAGAAGTGATGCTCGGTGTTGATTTGGCGAACAACCTAAGCGTGCACGTTGGGGATTGGATTACCTTGCTGGCGACCACAACCGACGGAGCATTGAACGCGTATGACTTCAAAGTTCGTGGCATCTATTCAACCGGCGTACCTGAGCTTGATAAACGCCAACTGTACGTGCATATCAACAGCGCGCAATCGCTGCTCGGTTCAGACAAAATCAGTGCGCTATCTGTCTTTCTGTTCGACACCAGCTTAACTAGCCAAGTCGAGCAACAAGTGGCTTCGGTTCTGAGTAAGAATAAACAGAACTTTGGTGATCAAGATATTGAGATCACGCCTTGGCAAGAACGTGCGTTCTTCTATCTCAAAGTGAAAGGTTTGTACGACCGTATCTTCGGCATCATGGGCGCAGTAATGGCGTTAGTGGTCTTTGTTGCGCTGTTCAACACCATGACCATGTCGGTCACCGAGCGTACACGTGAAATCGGCACATTGTCAGCACTTGGTAGCTACCCTCGTGAAATCATAGCTGGGTTCTTGCGCGAAGCAGGGTTACTTGCGGTGATTGGCAGCTTAATCGGCGCTTTGTTTACTGGGTTAGTTACCTTCTTACTGATGGTAGTGGATGTGCAAATGCCGCCACCGCCAGGACGCACCGAAGGTTATCCATTGACGATTTACTTTTCTTGGGAGCTGGTGGCTGTTGCAGGATTCGCAGTATTGATGATTTGTTTGGTTGCGGCGTTTTTCTCTGCGCGCAAAGGGGTGAACAAGCCAATTACGGAGGCACTGATTTATGTTTAATTTCAAATCACTATTACCAATTGCATTGCTGACTGTAAGCGGCATGGCAAGCATGAATGCCAGTGCGAATGAAACACCGCTAGATGCACAACAAGTCGCGCAATTGATTGAAAAAGCCGACAGCTACCGCTTGCAAGATGATTCCTCTAAAGTGGTGTCAATGGTGCGCTTATATCAAGACCAAGAGTTAGACAAAACCCGCCTTTACCACGTGTACACGCGTCCAAATCGTGAATCGCTGGTGGTGTTCAAATCAGCAGTCGAAGCTGGGCAAAAGATGCTGATGATGGGCGATAACTACTGGCTGCAAATGCCAAAGAGCCGCCGTCCAATTCGCATTACGCCGATGCAAAAGCTGCTTGGTGAAGCGTCTATCGGCGACATCTCAACCCTGACGTGGAGCCAAGATTATCAAGGTGAATGGAAAGCGACAGAAACCGTTTCGGTGAACGGAGAGAGTGTCGCGGCTTATCATCTTGCCTTAACCGCGAAAACCAAAGGGGCGAGCTATCAGAAGATCGACTTGTGGTTGTCTGAGCAAGATGCGTTTCCAATCAAAGCCGATCTTTACTTGCGCTCTGGCAAACTCGCCAAGCAAGCGCAATACGGACGTGCAACCGACAACGGTGAAGACTACGTCAGTGAGATGACCTTGCTTGATAGCATTCAGCCGAGCAAAAAAACCGTTATCGAGTATCAAGAAATCGTGCCTTGGCAACTGGACAATAAGTTCTACAACCCAAGCTATTTGCCTAAAGCCAATACGACTCAGCTTTAGCCTGAACTCTGTAAATAGATTGATGAAAACGAGCAAGGAAGTCACATGAAACCGCACCAGCTTAACCTTAACAAAAGCATCAGTCTGTTGATTGCTGCGTCATTGTGTGTGGGCGCTGCAGCCCCAGTTTTTGCCAATGATGAACTGAGTTTTGAGTGGGATTGGGCTGTCAGTTACGAAACTGCCAAGCAGCGTGACAGCGCATTTATGCAGGCGCAGGGCAGTTCTCGTGATTCACTTAATGCACTGTTGGATGTGCAGGTGAATTATCAGAACTTCAGTGGTTTGTTCGCTCTGTATAGCCAAGGGTTGTACCTCAACCAACAAGGAGTGAGTGGTTGGTGGAGTGAAGCTGATAACCAATTGCTGATTCGAGAGCTTGCTTGGCTAGGGGAGTGGCAAGTCGGTGATACCACACTTGATGTGAGCTTAGGTAAGTTGCGCGTGGATTGGGGCGTGGGTTATGGCTACCGACCATTGGATCTGTTTAAGCCGTATCGACAAAACCCTGTTGGCTTAGTCGCAGAAGAGGGTGCGGGTGTGTTTTCACTTTCACACTATGATATGGCAGGCGAGTGGACGGTCATTGCGACGGATTCAAGCTGGGGGCAACAAGACCAAAGTGCACTTGATCAAGCCGCAGAGCAACGAGGTATTGGTATCCGTCGTTATGCGCTGGTGGGTGACACCGAGTATCAACTTATTAGTTATTACGATGATGTGCGCCGAGGTTTACTTGGCGCCAGTGCCATTGCCGTGTGGGATGAATCCATCGCTATGCACGGTTCCATGCTGTGGCAAAAACAAAGTGTCGGCTATCAGTTTCAGCAGGATGATCTTTACCAACCTGTTTCGGTTGAAGAGCAGGGCAGTGCATTCCAAGCTTTAGTTGGGGTGAACTGGGCAAACCAAGCCGGACACAACGTGATTGCTGAATATTGGTACGACAGCCGAGCATGGTCGAAAAGCGAATGGCAACAAGTAATAGAACGTGGCGAATTACTCTCTCAAACCCTTAATCCCCAAACGTCTCTGCTTGCAACAAGCTACGCCCAAGGGTTTCAGCATGCCAATATCGTTCAGCATAACGTAATGCTGCACTGGAGTTGGGATGTAGAAGCATGGGCTGCATGGAACGGCGAAGCGGATATGGGCTGGCTTAGTGATGTAACCCCTACGTTGGATGTGATGCTGTCGCCACAAGATGGTGGTGTGATTGTCACACAGTGGCTTAACTACCAATGGATTGATACTGGCGATCAAAGTGTAGAAGTGGAAGTTGCCGCACGCTTTTTAACCGGAGACGACCAATCTGCTTACGCACAAATCAATGATAAGCATATGATTGTATTTAACATCAAAGGGAAGTTCTAAATGTGTTCAGCAAAATCAGTGGTGAAAAGTGGATGGCCGCGTAGCTTATTAGTGACCACGGCATTTTGTCTCTTTATCGCAGCAATGACGCTCTCGGTTTGGGGCGGTCCATTCTACATTCATGTGGCGGTTAGCTTTGGATTTGGCTATTCGGCTATCTTCTTCTCATGGCTTGTCGACCGCCTGTTTCCTACCATTCCTCGTTTGGCGGAAGTGGCTATCTCGCTGACGGAATGCCTACTGTTTGGTGTGGTGAACGCCCAGCTTTGGCTTGGGGAATACTTCGGTATCTCAAGTATGCTGTCGGTTGGTCTAATGGGATTGTTATTCAGTGCCATGTGCTTTTTCTATTTCTATTCACGCGAGCAACATGCGATCGCTCAGCGAGAGTTGGAAACCATCAAACGCGAGAAAGCAGAGCAAGATCGTGCGCTGTTGCTGAGTCAGCTTAAACAGATGCAAAGCCAGATTGAACCGCATTTTCTATTCAATACCTTGGCGAATATCAGCGCGCTCATGTCGCAAGATGTCGATAAAGCCAAGCTGATGCTAGAACAGTTGACCGCGCTGCTGCGAGCAACGCTAAAAAGCTCACGCGAAGAACACACCACCATAGACAATGAAACGGCGTTACTTGAGGCTTACTTAAGCATCCAGCAAACCCGTTTGGGTGATCGACTGAGTTACAAGATTGAGGTGGAAGAGGGGTTAGGCAGAACCGAATTACCGCCGATGATGCTCCAACCTTTAATCGAAAACGCCATCATCCATGGCATTGAGCCAAAGCGAGAAGGTGGAGAAGTCAGTTTGCTCATCAAGTGCGAACAACAGAACTTGAAGATTGAAGTCAGAGACACAGGTGTTGGCTTGAATCACGTTAGTGGGCACATGGGCTCTGGTGTGGGTCTAAGTAATCTCAAGCAGCGAGTTGAAGCTTTGTTCGCAGGGCAAGGAGAGGTTTCTATCAGTGAGTCTGCTCAGGGTGGCGTTTGTGTTCGCTTGCGCTGGCCAATGGAATCGTAATCAAGGAAGAAAGGAATGAATACAGGGTTTACTGCGATTATTGCTGATGATGAACCGCTATTGAGGCGTCATCTTGATAAAAGCCTAGCTGAAGTGTGGCCTGAGCTAGAGGTAATAGCCAAAGTCGCGGATGGTGAACAAGCGTTGCAAGCCATTGAGCAAAACCAACCTGACATTGCGTTTCTTGATATTCGTATGCCAGTGTTGGATGGCATGACACTATCGCAAAAACTCAATCAACTCGCCAATCCACCTTTGATTGTGTTTGTTACCGCGTACGATGATTACGCCATCAAAGCTTTTGAGCAAAATGCCGCCGATTATTTACTCAAGCCTATCTCGGATGAGCGCCTGCTGACGACTTGTGAAAGAGTGAAAGCACGCCTTGCTAAGCGAGAGCAAGAAAGCAGTAATGTGCAGATGAGCAGCCTGTTAGAACAGTTGCAGCAATTATCCGCCCCACAAACTCCGCAATATCTTCAGTGGATCAAAGCGACGCAAGGGGAAGATATTCATCTAATTGCCACGTCTGATGTGCTGTATTTCAAAGCGGAAGAAAAATACGTTTCTGTATATGCGCAGCAAGGACAAGGCAAAGTGCAGGAGTATTTGATTCGCACCTCGTTGAAAGAGTTGATAGGGCAGCTTAACCCAGAACAGTTCTGGCAAGTGCACCGTTCAAGCGTGGTGCAAGTGTGCAAAATTAGCAAAGTAAACAAAGACTTTGCAGGCAGAATGTTTGTTCACGTTGGAGAAAACAAGCTCGCTGTGAGCCGTGCATCTCAAAGTTTGTTCAAAGGGATGTAATCGCTAGAACTGCTCACTCTTTACACTGTAAACTCGCTGCTCATTTTTTCAGCAATGAAAACAAAAAGCGCCCAAGTCATAAGACGTTAGGCGCTTTCTTCGTTTTGGAGCGACGATTTCTCCGAAGAGGCGAATGTGCTTATTCGCTGACTGTCACTTTCTCAATAATGATTGGATCGCATGGCACATCATCGTGACCAAGTTTAGAGGTCGTTTTCACTTTCGCGATACGGTTTACGACATCCATACCCGCGGTCACTTTACCAAACACCGCGTAACCCCAGCCTAGGTTGGTGGTTGCAGTGTGGTCTAGAAAATCATTGTCTTCCAAGTTAATGAAGAACTGAGCTGTTGCAGAGTGTGGTGCATCGGTACGCGCCATTGCGATAGTGCCAACAAGGTTCTTTAGACCACGGTTTGCTTCGTTCGCGATCGGAGCGCGCGTTGGCTTTTCTGTCATGTCTTCGGTATGACCGCCACCTTGAATCATAAAGCCATCGATAACGCGGTGGAAAATGGTGCCGTTGTAGAAGCCATCTTCACAGTATTTTTTGAAGTTCTTTGAGCTAACTGGTGCTCGTTCTAGGTTCAGTTCAATCTCGATGTCACCGAAATTGGTGGTCATAATAATCATCTGGTTTTGCCCTTGTGGGTGCTAAGTTGGCGGCATTATAGCTAAGTCGCATTATGATAGCAGAAATAAAAACAGCGACGTTTTGGCGTCGCTGTTTGCATGTTGAGTGCTTGAGTAAAGCTCTAGACCGTAAAGCGACCGACTAAGTCGTACAGCTCGTTGGCTTTGTGGTTAAGGTTGCCACTGCCTGCACGGTTTTGATTCGCAAGGCTTGCCGACTGACTGCTTTGTTGAGAGATCACTTCGATGCGCTGTGAAATCTCTTGCCCAACTTGGCTTTGCTCTTCGGTTGCCGTTGCGATCAGTGTGTTCATATCCATGATGTTAGCAATTGCGGCTTGGATTTCTTGCAGTGCGGCAGAGGCAGCTCTTGCCTCTTCAACCGTAGCTTCACCACGCGCTTGGCTTGAGCCCATCGCTTTCACTGCCGCATCCGAGCCAGACTTCAACTGCTCAATCATTTGGTGAATTTCGCCTGTGCTGTCTTGAGTGCGACTCGCCAGTTTACGAACCTCATCGGCAACGACTGCGAAGCCGCGACCTTGTTCGCCTGCACGGGCTGCTTCAATTGCGGCGTTTAGTGCCAATAGGTTGGTTTGCTCGGCAATATCTTGAATCACTTCTAGCGAAGAAGAAATGTTTTGTACATCGCTCTCTAAACGAGAAATCACCGTGCTGGCTTCTGAAACTTCTAAAGCAAGCGCTTCGACGGAGTTCGCTGCTGAATCAACAATGTGCTTCGCTTGCTGTGAGTTTTCATCGGCATCTTTTGCTGATTGCGCAGCCTGATTAGCGTTGCTTGAAATCTCGTGCGCTGTTGCCGTCATTTCAGTCATTGCCGCAGCGACTTGTTCCGTCTCTTCTCGTTGGCCAGACGCCAGCTCATCCACCTGAGAAGCTCGCTGTGACATGTGATTGGTTTCTGAAACCACTTCTTGCCCTACGTGGCTAACGCTCTTGATGATGCTTTGTAGGCTCTCAACAAAGGTATTGAAGTTGCGGCTAAGCTGGGTGAACTCCGGTACGCTTGATTCTTCCATGCGTGCGGTTAAGTCTGCATCGCCTTGTGCGAAAGAGTGAATCGAAGCATCAAACTGTTCAATCGGCTTCATTATGCTGCGGTTAACGAACACCGCGAAGATCGCAACGATGGTGGCAATCGAGACACAGAACAGGGCGATTGCTGTCAGTGTGGTATTCAAGGCTTGATGCGCTGAGTCTTCCATGCTCGCGATAATGGCGTCGATATCGTCAGTGTAGAAGCCTGTACCCAGCATCAAATCCCATTCAGGAATAAACACCGAGTAGCTCAGTTTCGGTAGTGCTTCGCTCTGACCGAGTTTCGGGAAGTAATAAGTCGTGAACTCACCGGTTTTGGAATTGTTGAGCAAATCCTGAATCAGGTAATTGCCTTTCTTGTCTTGCAAGTTATAGAAGTTTTCCCCGATGCCTTTGGTGTTTTGACCCGTCACAACGCGAACGCCTTTTGAATCGTAGCCAAAGATGTAGCCGGATTGGCCAAACTCCAACTGCTGCAAGATAGGCAATGCTTCATCTAGTGGGGCGTTTTGAGCGAGCAGTGGCTCAACAGCAGAGCGAGCGAGTTGAACGTAGTTTTTGAGCTCAGCTTTTTTCATCTCCATCATTTGACTTCGAGTCTGCTCAATTTCTTGTTCGTTATAGGCCGTAGTTTGCAGATAGGTAAACCACATCATGCCTATTGCCATAGTTAGAATTGGAATTATTGAAAGGATATATAGTCGTTTTCTGATCGTCAGATTCATAGAGACGTCCTTCTCTCGGCGCAGCGTTACAAGTAACAAGCTGAACAAGCTTGCCTGATAAAATCATTAATACTTATTGTTGTAATGCTTAGAGATTAACCGAGTTAATCAATCAGAAGTACTGGAAATTTATAAATCTAGACTAAGGTCGTAGCATTTTAAAGCAGGATCACAATTAACGTGAACACGAATCATTATTGCAGCGAGAAGTGCCCGTTAACCAATAAGAGACGCGGTAGCGATTTTTGGCAAACTTGAGGTATAGCCAATCTGCAAGGGGGTTGACCATGCGCCAACGCAGCGGTGCGTACATCCAACCGCGACCAACCAGTTGCCATGCTCGATGAGTGACATCCAACCCAAGCAGCAACTCACCTTTCTCGTTGAGGGCGTGCAAAATGGTATTGGCTTGCTCAGGATCGATTTGCGGATAGTCGGCGAACGCCTCGCTGTAGATGTCTACGGTTTTGATTTGCTGCTTGGCATCACGTTGTTTTAGCGCTTTCATCTCTTTGGCGCACAAGGGGCAAGTGCCATCATAAAATACGGTCAGTTTGGTCATGGTTGAGCTCATCGTTGGCTGTTCTTATCCCTTTTACGCGATTATTTTTCTTTTAGTTCATTGTCTTGCAAGTAATGCAGCCAGTTATCTCGGATGTTGCCGTAATTGAATTGGCAGAACTCTTTACGATCGCGTAAGTAATCTTTTTCTACTTCATCGAGCAAGGCTTTGTATTGTTCTGGATCGCTGCCGTAGACCAGACACAGGGTCGAGAAGTAACGCTGTAGGTCGAAACTGTGCTCGTCAATGTACTCTCCAAAATCGTAGTAGTCCGGCCTGTCGTCGGATTCGAATGCGAACATGTCCGCAGCACTGATCGCCACATCGGCACCGTCATCGACGTAATCAATCAACAAAATGGTCGCGAAGTTGTCGACCGCATCTTCTTCCTTGCCTAGTACCGGAATGTTTTGATCGGCAATGTACGCGTGTCCGGCTTCGTGCAATAGCGTGTGCAGCAAAGTATCGATCGCGCCCGTTTTCGGTGATTTACCGTAACGTTCTTGGTATTTGTTGTTGGTGAAGTAGTTGAATGATTCCAGATAGAAGGTGTAGGGAATATGGATGCTGTGAGTTTCTGGATCGTAAAGTGGACCGTCTTCGCCACCGTAGGTCAGTGTTAGTGGGTTATCAAACGGGAAGTAATCATCAGAAAGTTGGAAAAAGATGTCGTTCACTTCACTGCTTTCAATCACTTGCGCAGCAAAGCGATCGTCGGCAGTTTCCGTAGGGCGGTATTCGATTTTAATGTTTTCGCTCGCAGACGCTGTGGCAGCAAACAGCAGCAGAAAGGCAAAGGCTGAGTGACTTTTCATTTTCGGAATCTTGTTATTTGTTTGGTTTGCTTGAAAATTATACATGCTTTTTATAGTGTGCGCGCTGGAGGACACATTCATGAATAATCCATTACTACTGCAACCCCGCATCCAATAGGCGTCGTTGACTGAGAACGCAGCAACAACGCCACGAGAAATCGTTCCGTGGTATACATTTACTCTATTGAGGTAACTGCCATGAAAAAACACTGGTCCAAATTTCAGTACCTGCACCAAGTGGTGCAAAACCAAAATATCCACATCAAAGGCACCCACAGTTACTACAGCGATTGTTGGGATAACGGCTTTGAAGATTCGGTCGTGCGGTATCTGCATGGCGATGAAGTCAGTAAAGCGTGGCAGCCAAGGTGGGAAATCGATCAGCTTTACATTGGTGACTACGTTTGTATCGCGGCTGAAGCGGTCATTTTGATGGGCGGTAACCATAATCACAGGACGGACTGGTTCTGTCTGTATCCGTTCCTTGATGACGTTGAGCAATCTTACCAAGGCAAAGGTGATACCGTGATTGGTGACGCAGCTTGGATTGGCATGCGTGCGATGATCATGCCCGGTGTCACCATTGGGGAAGGCGCAGTGATTGCCGCAAACAGCGTTGTGACCAAAGATGTCCCGCCTTACACCGTGGTGGCAGGATCTCCGGCAAAGCCTGTTAAGCTTCGTTTTGAGCAAGACACCATTGATAAGTTGCTTGATCTGCAAATTTATTCGTGGAACGAGGCTAAGTTCGAGGCGCTTCGTGCTTTCATCTGCAGTAATGATATTGAACAGTTGATCATTGCTGAAGCAAACTATGAAAGTGGCGAATAGCACTGAAATGAGGAAAATTTTCAGCGATATGTTATAATCTCGCTCCGTTGTAACGAGAACACTTGTTGCAAGCTTGAGAATTTCCCGGGATTCGGCTCGTTTCAAACACCATGAGTCAGAGTTTTTGAACTACGATGGGATACAAGCAAACCCAGATGTTAGAGCGCCACTTCGGCGCTCTATTCGTTATGACGGGAGGAACTTTGCTCGATAGTGATGATCACTTTCTGTTTAAGTAAGGGAGCCCGATAGCGGTTCAGAAAGTGTCACTCGACAATACTCACAACACGATATCCACCTTCTGCAATCAGTCATTTCTGTTTGTATATGAAGAGGATAAGAAGGAGCTTAACAGGCTCCTTTTACATTTTAGGGCTTGCGAATAGCGCGTAAATCAGAACATCGCTTAACGACCGTCCCTTAAACTAGCCTAAGGCGCATTTAACACAACCTTTTGAGTATTTTCGAAAAAATATAGCGAGAAAATTTGCTATTGAGCGAAGGTTAAACTAACACTCAATCATTACGGAGGATGAAGAGAACAATAATAAGAGGCGATATGAATCATTTAATATCTGTAGGTGCACTGGAGTCCTTTTTGGTTGCGATCAGTGTGCTTTTCCTGGGGCATTTCATTAATGCTAAGCTACCGATCTTAAAGAAATTCAACATACCTGAGCCGATTGTCGGGGGCTTAATTGTCGCCTGCATCATTACTGCTCTTCATTTTAACGGCGTCGACTTGGAGTTCGACTTACCGTTGCAGAACACATTTATGCTGATGTTCTTTGCTACTGTTGGTTTGGCAGCAAACTACACTCAGTTGATGAAAGGGGGCGCGAAGGTTTTCATTTTCTTAGCCGTCGCGTCGTTCTACATCATCATTCAAAACGGTGTCGGTGTCTCACTGGCAGCGGCATTGGGTTTAGATCCGCTGATGGGGCTTATCGCTGGTTCGATTACTCTGTCAGGTGGTCACGGCACAGGTGCGGCGTGGTCACAAACTTTCCAAGACGTTTACGGTTTGAATAACGTATTGGAAATCGCGATGGCGTCAGCAACATTCGGTTTGATCATCGGTGGTATCATCGGTAGTCCGGTTGCGCAGCGTCTGGTCGAAAAGAACAACATCGAATCTGAGTATGGTCGTGGTGGTCGAGATGCGAAAACCCACGAGAAATTCCCAGAGTTGGTGACGTACAACGAGTACGAAGAAGACAAAGTAACCGCGAAAAAAGTGGTTGAGAAACTGTTCTTCCTATTGATCTGTGTAACCGGTGCTAAGTACGTAGAACAATGGGTGAGCACTTACGACATCCAATGGTTGATGATTCCAGACTTCGTTTACGCGTTGTTCATCGGTGTGATCATCACTAACTTCTTGGAAGTGACCAAGATTCGTAAGCTCGATGCCGAAACGGTCGACATGTTAGGTACGGTATCGCTGTCCCTGTTCTTAGCGATGGCTTTGATGAGCTTGAAACTATGGAACATCTTCGATCTAGCGATCCCATTCTTGGTGATTCTAGGCGTGCAGTCAGTGATTCTGGCTATCTTCACCTACTACGTAACGTTCAAGGTGATGGGTAGCAACTACGACGCTGCAGTTATTGCAGGCGGTCACTGTGGTTTTGGTTTGGGTGCAACCCCAACCGCGGTAATGAACATGGGCTCAATCGTTAACCGCTTTGGTCCATCACCCCAAGCGTTCATGGTTGTGCCGATTGTTGGTGCATTCTTTATCGACATCGTTAACTTGATCATTCTACAGGGCTACATCTCGTTCCTTGGTTAGATTGATAAAAATGCTTATAGAGGCCACAGTTTATCTGTGGCCTTTTTTGTATTTATTGATGATTTGAGCGGATTAAATAAAAAATATTTAGTATTAACGTATTGAATAATAAAGAAATGATAAAATATACCTATCAGTAGGTAGATAAAGTTGTTGACGTAAAAATAATATGATCTTAAAGTAGCAACCACTGACGAGGAGCTGGGCCCCAAACCACCTCCTTTTTTAATAAAAACACCACCTACTTACTAGTAGGTAGGCAAATAAGAGAAAGGAAACGTATTATGTTCAACACATCTTCAATTGCACTTATCGTAGGCGGCTCATCAGGTATGGGTAAAGCGACAGCAGAACGACTTCTTAAAGCTGGTGTACCTGTCATGATTCTTTCACACGATAAAAACAACCTCGCTGAAGCAAAACAGGATTTAGAAAGTGTGACCAAAGGTCAGGTAGAGACCGCTCAAGTTGACCTGTATGACCCAAGTGCAGTGAAAAGCTTCATCGAACAATTGAATGCTGAAAAACGTCATATTGGTTACTTGGTTAATGCTGCTGGCTTCTTCAAACCAGTTGATTTCCTTGACCACTCAGAGCGTGATTACGACCTACAACTAGACATGAACCGCGCGTTTTTCTTCATCACTCAGGCCGTGGCGAAAAACATGAAAGCGCACGGTGGCGGTGCGATCGTAAATATCGGTTCTATGTGGGCTCACCAAGCAATTAAAGCAACGCCATCATCAGCGTACTCAATGCAAAAAGCAGGTCTTCATGCTCTGACGAAAAACCTAGCAATCGAACTTGGTGATCACGGTGTACGCGTAAATGCTGTAGCACCAGCTGTTGTGATGTCGACGATTTACAAGTCATTTATCGCGGAAGAAGAAATCGAATCAGCACTACAAGGCTTCAATGACTTCCACCCAATCGGCCGTATCGGTTCAACAGAAGATGTGGCGGACGCGATTGAGTACTTACTGTCAGACAAATCATCTTGGGTAACTGGCACAGTACTTAACGTCGACGGCGGCGTAATGGCTGGCCGTAACTAACCTCACTAAATGTGCAAATTGGGGCCTTTCACTCCATCCCTAAAGGCCCCAATTAAAAATTCAGTAGTAAACACGACATCAAATAATAACAAGGACATATCATGGATAACTCACCACTAAACGGCATTAAACTCGATGACCTAGCAGCTTACACTCAAGTGATCACTGAAGACGCAACGCAGGCGATCTCTGAATACGGCATTGTTGCCGAATGGAAAGGCGGCGTTCACAGTGAAATCCGTACTTTGAATCAAAAGGTTGGCGGAAAAGAAATCGTCAAAGACTTCAGTTTCGAAGTTGGTGAACCAGAAGAGCTATTGGGCAACAATGCATACCCAACACCTCAAGATTACCTATTGGGCGGCATGGCTGGTTGCATGATGGTGGGGTTTGTTGCGGGTGCGAGTGCTCGTGGTATCAAGCTAGACGCTGTGAAACTAACCATCAAAGGTGCCCTGGATTTACGTGGCTTCCTAAATGTGAGCGAAGAAGCGCCGGTTGGCTTTGATGAAATCCAATTTCAATTTGAAGTAAAAGGTGAGGGGACTCAGGCTGATTATGACGAAGTCATAGCGAGCGTACAGCAGTTCTCCCCAAACTACCGCACCATTAGCGATGCGGTGAAAGTTTCCGCCATCGTTGCATAACCAAAACGTTAATCAAAAATCACGCACACTTTTTCACTGCTTTGAGCCTATATTTCGATATAGGCTCTTTTTTTATTCAGCAGTACCGAATCTAAATTATTGCGCTGTTACGCAGTCTTTGACCTTCAATCGATTCTTGTTGTCTCGGTTAGCCATCACTTGTTGATGGTCGTCAATCGTGCCAAGGTTTTTCGCCAAACGATCATACAAGACAACATTGACTGTTGCCGCCAAGTTCATGCAGCCATTGGTGGGTACATACACCACGTGATCGGCCTTATCGACAACCTCTTGCGGAAGTGAGCCATCTTCAGGGCCAAAGATATACACCGCGTTTTCTGGATGTGCAAAAAGAGGCAACGCTGTAGCGCCGACGGCCAACTCAACACACACCACTTTCACGTCTTCAGCAAGGTGAGCAGTGAGATCGTCCATTTCGACCAAATCGATACGTTCGTGCATGTTCTTGGTGTCGGTTCGGAATTTTGCCGCACGATTATAGCGAGTGCCGTTATAACGAACTTGCGTGGCGTCATAACACCCTGCTGCGCGCATCACCGCTCCCACATTGGTTGGATCTTTAGGGTTATACAGTCCAAGAATGACCGTTGACTGTGCTGTCATTGCTGTTGTTCTATTTAATGGTTTTAGGATAAGAGCTCGATGCTCGATGCTCCTTGAGCGTGGGATTATGGACTTAACCCGCCAGAAGTACTATCACAATATTTTTTAGAAGTAGAAGTAGAAGTAGAAGTAGAAGTAGAAGTAGAAGTAGAAGTAGAAGTAGAGGTAGAGGTGAGGGACGAGTGGGTTACGGGGAGCAGTAATCTCCCCATAAATGAATGAATAATGCAATTTAAGGAGCGGCGAGCTGTTCGATCACACTCTCTGCTGCTTCTAATGCGCCCTCAATAAATCCGCCGAACTCTTTTGCCGATTCCGTTCCCGCAAAGTACATGCCCTGTTGGCTTAATTGCTCCAGTGATGCGTTGAGCCCATAACGCGGGTGATGAGTTGGCATAGCGTGATCTTTTTCAACCGCTGTGTATGCCTCTTTCGACCAGTCCAACAGTTTTACTTCTGTGACGTTATAGGCCTCAGGGCCAAAGAGTCGCGCTAGTTGCTCAACGGCCATGGTTTTCAATTCGGTAGCGCCTAGTTTCGCGCGAGTTTGAGCATCGTAACCGATAAAACCGAACAGGGCGGCATGACCATTTTCAGCACTGGCGTCATGAATTTCCACCAATGGACCAACTTGGCTGTTTGCGTAACCGGACAATCCGTTTTCACGCCAGAAAGGTCGGTCATAAATGGCGAAGAATTTCGCGTGAGCGGCCATCCATGTGGGCGTTTTGTCCAGCGCGTTCAACGCCGTTTCTGGAAGGGCTGGCGTAAAGCGGATGTTATTAGCAATCAAACGATGAGGGAGCGCAAAGATGATGTTCTCACTCTCTAAAGTCAACTGCTCTGCTTGGTGGATGACATCGACGCTATAACCTTGAGCTTCATTATGGCTTACTGCGTGTACTTGATGTTCATATTTGATGTTTTCTGGGTTGAGTAACTTTGTCACTCCCGCCACCAATTGCGCCATGCCACCCGATACTCTCATGGATTGAGGAGAAGAAAAGAACTGATTCGAAACTTGACGAATACCAGCCTGCCCGGCTTGTTCGATTAACATATCGCCAGTTTCGTACTGCTCTAAGATGGGCAGCGATAAGTTGTCGACAAGCCTCATGACGCGATGGTTCATGTTGGGCCAAAACCACGATGGACCGAGGTCAAATTGGTCACTTTGACTGTGTGCAGCCAAGCTCGCAGAAGAAATAATTCGACCACCGAGTCTGCTTCTCGCCTCAAGTAGCAAGTAGCTATACCCTGTTTTCTCTAGATACGCTGCAGTGTAGAGACCGCTTAAACCGCCTCCGATAATAATAAAATCGTATTTCATTGTTTGCCCTTGATGTTAATTATCTACTGATAGGTAGGTTAAGTCTTTTTTGAAAAATAAACAATACCTATCGGTAGGTAGACAGATTTGTGAGGGCATGCTATCTTTTGCGAAAATGTTTAAGGTGGAAGCCACATGAAAGAACTTAGCCCAACGGCTGCAAAGATTGCCGACCTTGCTGAAAGCTACATACAAAGCCGAGGTTTTAATGGTTTTAGCTTTCGCGATATCCAAAATGAACTGGGTATCAAGACCGCGAGTATTCACTACCATTTCAAAACCAAGCAAGACTTGGCGGAAGCGGTGTTTGAACGCTATCTCGCAAACTACGAAGCGGCGTTAATTCAGATCGAGAGCCAACCAAGCAGTGCTGAGGAAAAAATTGAAGCGTTGGCTGATATTTTTATTGGTGTACGCGAGCAAGATAAGCTGTGTTTGTGTGGCATGTACGCTTCTGACTTTTACTCTTTGGCAGATGGTCTAGAAGGGCTGCTGTCGCGCTTTGTACAAACGAATGAGCAATGGCTACAAAAAATCATTGATCAGGGTGCAGAAAATGGAGAGTTCGACTTACGAGTGGAATCCGCCCAAGTTGCAAGGCTAATCTTTGTTGCGCTGGAAGGCAGTATGTTACTTTCTCAGTTTAAAGATGCTGATTACATTCGTAGCGTGAAGGCGAGTTGTCTCGCACTCCTTAAACGCTAATATTTTCATAATATTACCCGCGATAAGTGCGGGTATTATTTTAAATCTAATAACTATCTACTGGTAGGTATGTAATGATTAAAGACAAAAGAGCGCTAGAGATGAACGGCATTGATGCCGCAGGCGCAGAACAATTTGAACGGATTCTCGAAGATACGTTGACCTTTCTTCCCAGTGCAATGAGCGATCTCGATCAGCTGCTACTGCGCTATCCGGACTTTATGATGGGATGGATTTTTAAGGCGTACAGCCATGCGAGTGATGGGCGTCGTTCTACTTTACCCATCGTGGCTAAAATGGCTACACAGTTGGATAAGCTCGCGCAATCGGCAACCAAACGTGAAGCGCTGCACATGCATGCGTTGAAACAATGGAGCCAAAGCAATCTGAAGGGGGCTCTGGATACATGGCAACATATTCTGAGTCTTTGGCCTTTGGATATCATTGCCTATCGCCAATTTACGGGGCAAACATTTTGGTTTGGCCAAAAGCAACGGGCACTGCAAGTTTCTTTGCAAGTTTTACCCTACTGGGATGAGCAGACACCAGGATATTGGATGTTTGCCGCCGCTCATGCCTTTGCACTCGAAGAGGCGGGGGAATATGAATTGGCCGAAGCATTTGCGCGCCAGACGTTAGGGTTGAACCATCAAGATCTAATCGCCAAGCATACGATGGCTCATATTTTTGAGATGCAAGGCGAGGCGAAAGAGGGCATCGAGTTCTTGCAAGGTCATGCGAGTACATTTGCGAATCACAATGCCTTTCGAGGTCACCTTTGGTGGCACCTTGCGTTGTTCCATCTTGAGGAAGGTAATATTGATGATGCCTTGGCTTTGTTTGATCAGCACATCTATCCTGCAGAGTCTTCGATATACCTTGATATTCAAAACGCAGCTTCGTTGCTGGCTCGCTTGGAGTTCATGGGAGCTGATGTTGGAGAACGTTGGAATCGATTGAGTGCCGGAGCGCTAGAGATTTCGGCCGACAGCACTATCATGTTTACTGAAATTCACAATGCCATGGTGTTAGCGAAAACCGATCATCATGACCAGTTAGATGCCAATATAACGCAAATTATCAGCTCGCCATTACAAACTCAGGAAGTGGAGTTTATGACCGGCAGCAAGTTGATGCAGGCCATCAAGGCGTACCACAGCTCGAACTACCGTCATTGCATTGAGTTGATCAATCAAGTCAGAGATGTGCACAGCAAGCTTGGGGGAAGCCACGCGCAGCAAGACGTTATCTCACAATACCTACTGATGGCTCATGCCCATTTACAACAATGGGATCAAGTGGCGTGTCTGTTGAAAAATCGCTACATCGCAAGAGCACAACCGCTGCCAGCAGAGCAGATAAAGCGAAAGTTGGCTCAGTTCGATGAAGTGAAAAACATCGATGCTCTGTTGCCTAGCTTAGTCAAAGTGGTTTAGCGCAAATGCTGCCTGGGTGCGGAAATAAAATGGGCGCGGAAATAAAATGGGTTCGGAAATAAAAAAGCGAGGACAATACCTCGCTTTTGATGGATTTGTTTTGCTTGTGCTTGTTAGCTCACGGTGCGGCTAAATTTGATGCTAGCTGTCCAAGCAAGCACACCGATGAAAGTGTAAATCCCAACGTTCATCCAACCTGCATCTGGAATCGCGCTGAACGGGTTTGGCGCAAGAATCGCGTGCAGTGGTAGGTAGAAAATCGCTGAGAAGAACTCATCCAGACCATAGAAGTTGAACATTGCAATCGGCATCCAGCGTAGCGCGTAAATACCAATCAAGATCACCAACAGTGGTGAGTTCACTTTCTGTGAGATCGCCATTGCGGTTAGTGCGAGCGGCAATAACAACACCCCAGCTACCACCATTCGAAGCAAGAATTCAATCCAGTTCAGCAGCACGAAGCCCAATGATGCTTGGCGATACAATAACGCCAGCTGGTGGTCCGTTGAAACATTCAACATCCACAGCATAAAGTCGGCAGCGAAAACCAATACCGAACACACCAATGGAATCACCAATAAACCAAACGTCAGCTTCACCAGATGGGTTTTTACGTCACTGACAGGCATACTGCGCCAAAACATGATACTGCCCTCTGAGCGCTCTTTACGTAGCGTTCTTGGGAAGTATTGAGTGCCAAGCAGGATAGACAACAAACCAATGCCACCTGTGATCAGCATGTTGACGTCATCGCCTAGCTCTTTGTGGATATCACTGACATCACCACCAAAGCTCATTTGGAATAACATATTGTGTTGCAGTGTCGAGCTGCTCATTAAGCTGACGAACAGCAGCACGCCACAGGCAAACATAAACAACGGCACGCGTGTAACCAATGGGTTCTCTAGCCATTCTTTACGCAACATCGCGACAATCGATTTCATTACGCTGTCTCCTTCTGCAATGCCAAGAACAGATCCGCAAGCTTGACGCCATACACATCACCCAGCCCAGCTACTTGCTCTGCGTATTGGGACGACAGCAACCATTTAGTCGTGCCTAAGCCCTTTTGCGATGACAGTGGTTTCAGCGCTTCGATTTGTGCGCGATGCTCATCACTGGCATCAAGAATGAAGTAATCTTCGCTGATGCTGTCCATTGAGGTTTGTAGGACAGGTCGACCGTGTTTAAGGATCAGCACGTCCGTCAGTAGGTGTTCGATTTCCGATACTTCATGGCTCGCAATGATCAGCACACGCTCGCCATCGTGGAACCATTCCAGCAAATGACGGTAGAAGGTATCGCGATAAACCAAATCCAAGCCAAGCGTTGGCTCGTCCAGAATCAGAATTTGTGTATTGGTCGCGATGACGACAGCCAAGTGCAATTGCACTTTCATGCCTTTCGATAGAGATTTGATGCGCGCACGCGGCTTGATGTCGGTTTGACGAAGCATGGCATCGGCTTGGCTGCGATTAAAACCTGGGTGTACGCCCTCGGTGTAATCGAGCAGCTGAGCAACCGTCATCCAGTTTGGCAGAACGTTCACATCCGAAATGTAAGATAAGCTCTGCATGATTTTGTCGCGTTGCATAATTGGCTCAAAGCCGTTAATGCGAATAGTGCCCTGATATTCGTGTGCACCGAGTAGGGCGTTAATGAGAGTCGATTTACCCGCACCGTTATGACCTAGCAAGCCAAGCACTTGACCCGCTTGTAGATCAAAGCTCACGTCATGCAGCGCTTCACCCTGCTGACGATATTGCTTGGAGACGTGTTTTACACTGACTAATGCGCTCATTGGTCACCTTCAATATGTGTTTGGATTTGTTGGATAAATTCATCAAGTGACATATCCAGACGTTGTAGTGTGTCGGCGATCTGCGGAATTTGCTGCTCAAGGAAACGTGCTTTTTCATCAGCAAGCAGCTGCTTTTTTGCACCTTGGGCGACAAACATGCCTTGCCCACGTTTCTTCTCAACCAATCCTTCATCAACCAATAGCTGATAGCCTTTCATGACCGTCAGGTGATTGATCTTCATATCCGCAGAGACACTGCGTACCGAAGGCAAAGCTTCGCCCTCTTGCCAGATACCTTGCAATATTTGCTGGGTGATCTGGTCAGCCAACTGACGGAAAATCGGTTGGCGATCATGCCAATGCGTCATGATTGGTTTCCTTGGCTGAGTTGGTGTTATATATATGTATAACACCTAGTCGATGGGATAGAAAGCACCAATCTTCTAGCGCTGTTTTCTTAATCACTTTTTCCGATGAATTTTCATTAGGGCCTGTTGACCTTTCGAGCTGGTTTTTGCATCAGAGTTTCACGCAAAATTTGCACGCAATCGCATACGTTTTTGCCCTTAAAAAATGGCAAAAAAATTGTTCACTTCTCATAAGTTGAGAAGTGCGAAAAAAACGAGAAAATTGCGCCACAAAACTTGGTGAAAAAGTGTATTTTTTCACTAAGTGAGAATTGGGTGAATATCCGAGTTATTGTTTTCTTATTTAATGAGAATTGAGAGGGTTTGGACCCTAGAAAACCACACGTTCAGGAGGCACTCTGACCTGCCTAAATACCGCTCAGTCGGCGAGTTGTTACTCAAAGGATGAGAAAAAAGGAGGCAAAGAGGTTTTATGAATCAGGTCATTTCTGTTGGTCCACAAGAGTCGTTTCTCGTCGCTATTTGTGTGTTGTTCTTGGGACAATTCGTTAACGCTAAATTACCGATCTTAAAGAAATTCAATATTCCCGAGCCAATCGTTGGTGGTTTGATTGTCGCATGTGCGATCACCGCGATGCACTTCAATGGCGTGGACTTAGTTTTCGATTTACCGCTGCAAAACACTTTCATGTTGATGTTCTTCGCTACCGTTGGCTTAGCAGCGAACTACACCCAGTTGATTAAAGGCGGCGCTAAGGTGTTTATCTTCTTAGCCGTGGCATCGGTGTACATTCTTATCCAAAACGCGGTCGGTGTCTCTCTGGCAACCGCTCTTGGCTTAGACCCGCTTATGGGCTTGATTGCAGGCTCGATTACGTTGTCGGGCGGTCATGGTACGGGCGCAGCATGGTCGCAAACCTTCCAGGACATGTATGGCTTACACAACGTACTAGAAGTGGCAATGGCATCCGCTACCTTCGGATTGGTGATTGGTGGCATCATCGGCAGCCCAGTAGCGCAGCGCTTGATCGATAAACGTAACCTTGAATCTGAATACGGACGCACCAACCAGACTCACGAGCGTTTCCCTGAATTGGTGACCTACAACGAGCACGAAGAAGACCGCGTAACCGCGAAGAAAGTGGTCGAGAGTTTATCGATCATTCTATTGTGTGTTACTGGTGCCGATTACTTAGAAGGCTGGGTGAGCAGTTTCGGCATCAAATGGTTGATGATTCCAGATTTCGTTTACGCGCTGTTTATCGGTGTGGTGATCACCAACATCATGGAAGTGACCAAGGTACGCAAAGTGGATGTTGAGACGGTCGATATTCTTGGTACGGTTTCTCTGTCTTTGTTTCTAGCGATGGCGCTAATGAGCCTAAAACTGTGGAACATCTTCGACTTAGCAATCCCGTTCCTCATCATTTTGGCGGTGCAATCGGTGATTCTGGCGGTTTTCGCTTACTACGTGACGTTCCGTGTGATGGGCAGCAACTACGATGCCGCAGTCATCGCAAGTGGTCACTGTGGCTTTGGTCTGGGCGCAACGCCAACCGCAGTGATGAACATGGGCTCTATCGTTAACCGCTTTGGTCCATCACCACAAGCCTTTATGGTGGTGCCTATTGTTGGCGCGTTCTTTATCGACATCGTCAACCTAGTGATTCTGCAAGGCTGTATTTCTTTTATTAAGTAACCAGCCTTGCTCCACGAAACAAAAGCCAGTCCCGAGAGACTGGCTTTTTTGATCTGACGTACTTCTTCTCTTGAATGAGTTACGGCGTAGGGCTCCTCTCCTTTAGATTCTCAAGCAAGTTACAGTGAAAAACCGTCAACTTCCGGTATGAGACCCAAATAAAAAATGAGCGTGCTAGGGTGCAGAGTCACCATTAAGTTTGTTTGTTAAGGATATCAACCTCTTGTAGGTCTTTAGGAGATTTATGGGCCTCTTAAAACGCATTCTGGGACACTCGTGCGAGAACACGCACTATCAAGTCAACCGCGTCCAATCACACTATGTTTCTATACCTTGTGAAGCTTATTGTAAAACGACGGATGCCTGTCTGATTCATCTCTACAGGGATAAACATCAACGTTTGGCAGATCGCTTCATCAACCGCTCGACCTTTTATTACTCGGATAACGAAGATCCCAATGAACTTGTGACCTTGTTGGACCTTGCTTGGCGTGGTTTATGCCCGAAGGCTAAAGTGCCAGCGGTGAGAAAGGTCATCTATGAAAAGCAGCAGGAAGTACTAGAGAGCCTTCAAGGCATGGACAGCTACATCTTGCTGGTCGGTTCATGGTTGGGTGTGGAAGTCAGTAATTTCAGACGCAATGTGCAAACCAAGCATCAAGAAATGATAGAAGATCGCTTGTTGATATTTGGCGAGGAAGCGGAGGCGTTCCCTATTACGGAGGAATATGGCAGTGAGCTGTATTTTTATAAGTACCAACTGCTGCTGGATATCACGATTAGGGCAAATGAACTTAACGTAAAAAACGTCGTTGCTCGGTGCACTTTCCGCTGGTTTGACGCGATATTAGCGGGCATTTTTCTGGGTAGCATGGAGCAAGAGGTGATTGAGGAAATCCATGATATGCACAATTACCATCAGAACGTGCTCAGTCAGATTTTTGAGCTAGCGGGAATCGGTTCTCTAGAGCAGTTTCTTTTAAACGTTAAGCCGGCGTAGAAGTATGATTAGCGTATCAACCGTCTGTAGGATGATACGCTTTCCCACTTTCTAGCCTTTTCGATGCAATTTTTCATAGGTTGCAAAGCTAAAAGCGCAAGCTGAGGAAATCAGATCTTGTTTGATGATGGTGACAGCATTGGCATCAGTATTGGCGTAGTGTTTGGTAAAACGGACTTCTAGCGTACCCTTGTCTCGATACCCACTCATTACTGGTTTTATCGATATCTCCTGGTTGAGTCCTTCTGCTTCGTTGGGCTCGCCTAGGCTGAGTACTTTCCCCACATATAACCTTCTATCCGACAGGGTCAGCATGACCATTTTGTCCCCTTTTTCTAACGCTGATTTAAAGAGAAAGTCATCCAGCGAGCTGTCGGAAAAGACTCTCGCATTCAGTCGCTCTTTTGGGCTAAACGTCATGTAGCGAATGCAATATTTGATGTAGGCGAGCAGAGACCAAAATACAGGCACGAGCAACATCGAAAACGTAATCATGGTCACCCAGGTGAGATTGATAACCTCTTGATTGGTAAAGGCATCAAGTTCATAGAGTAGGTTCGATGTAAACTCATAAGGCGTCTGTGCCAACAATGCATCAGGCAACCATTTTATTGGAGCGACATGTGTGATGGCTGCGAAAAAATACGCGTAGCGATTAATGATCAAGACTAAGCCTAAGGCGATAAACAAACATATCATGCCTAAGTTTGCGCTTTTTAAGTACAGGTACTGTCCTTCATAACGGTGCACCTTGTATCGATAGAACGGATGGATATGACAAACCAAAAAACCACTTACCAAGATTGGTAAGATTAGCAACAAAAACAACTATTTCTCCTCAACGAGTAACCGAGCTCTTTCATAAATATTGTTCGTCATTAGGTCTTGATGAACCTCTTTGGCAGATATAAACACGGTTCCCCTGCCAACGACTTTTAATGATGTGTAAGAATGATTGATCTTTCTTGAAAGGTGTCGCTCTTCTTTCGTTCCCCAAAGACCGAAAGTAAAAAATCGAATAATTCGCTCCATAATTCCTTCGAAAATAGTGGTATATCTCAGGTGATTTAAAAAATACAAACAGAAACCCGGATAGTGTACCAACCTAGCTGCGTTATATCGAATGAGCGAATAATTAAATGGTTGTTATTATGAGGTGTTAAATAAAAAGGTCAGGATTTTCTGTCTGTTTTCTATAATAAACAGCCGCTTATCATGTTAACTTCGCTTTTTTACCAGAAAATACACCAGTAAATACGAAATGTAGAAATACCATCATATTATTTTGAAAATATCTCATTGATTATGGCACATGCTGTTTTCAGTGAGGGGAGTGATACTCTCAGAAAAAAGCATCAGGTTATTCGTATATGTTTTTCCATCAAGTTCAATCAAAGAAAGTCACATTGAAGCCCTACCGTTCGAAAAGGAGCTTACTCGTTCGGATCTCCAATTACCAAGGGTTCATCGCCATCAACGGAAACGAAGTGTCATTGTTTAACAATAGCTTACTGGTTATCCCGGAAGGGGCGATGGTGGAGTGCGATCTGCTTAGGCTGGGGGATGAGAGCTCATTTGAGGTCGTGACTCTCAACAAGACTGACATCAAAAAGATGAAGGTGAAGCTCGAAAAGCTGAATGATCTCATCTTAAACAAAAACAAGAATGAGTCATTTATTCTGTATAAGAGTAAAGAACTGTGCGAAATTTTTTACTCAAATAGACAACTTAATAATTGCCAAAAGCTGAAAAGCATTAAAAATATCGCACTGAAGCAGAGTATCTTTCACTTGGTATTACTGCTGTATAAAAAAGGAGTGGATGTCAGCATATTGTTTAACAGTGACTATCACATATCGCTGTCTTCTCGTTTAGCTAAGCTGTTTATGTCTGAACCAACGAAGAAATGGACGTTAGACTTGGCGGCGAGTTGTATGTTTACCAGCCCTTCTACGTTACGGAGAAACCTCTCTAAGGAAGGGGGAGCCTTCTCGCACATTCTCAATGATGTAAGGTTAGGTATCTCCATCAACTACTTAACGTTCACGTCATACAATGTTTTAAAAATCAGTGAGCTCAGTGGTTTCAATAGCTCGGCGTACTTTTGTACGATCTTTAAGAAGAAGTATGGTGTGACGCCTCAGGAGTTCAGGAAAAACTCCAAAGAAAACAATATCTAATGTCACTATTTATATGGTTGATTCAGTGTTAGCTTGCAAACTGAGACCTAAAAAAGTGGATGGCATGGGTTAGTAGGTCTTTGTCCGTGGAGGACAGAGTATCGTCATTTTTCTTAAGCAGAATGTCGAGTGAATTGATGAGTCCATTCTCCATGATGGGTCTTAATGGCAAACAAAACTTCGAGAGGTATAAATGAGTGGTGGTCTTATATATCTTGACATAAACCGTTGTTAAACAAGATGTAATCTGAATCTTTTCACTGCGATCGCTCAAGGGCGATGAAAAACCTGTGTTTATGTAGCAGTTACTCGACATCGAGTAACTAGGTAATAGAGGGATCTTTTTAGGCAGAAACATAAAGTTATAACTATTAATTCAGATTGTTCTTAATTAGTTGTTTATATCAATGTAACGAAACGATAAGAATAAGTCATTGCGCTATCTGCCTATTGTGTTTTGATGTGTCTTGCTAATAAATAGCATGATTTATATTTTTGCTCATATTGTATCTGTCATTGATTAAATCTTATATATCAATTGAATTTGATTCGGAAAATTGAATAAATAATAAAGTTGTTGGTAAGAATAAATGAACTGATTTTTAATGATTAGCTATAAACCAGTGTTTCTCGTTTTGGGATTCCTGTTATCTAAACTCGCATTATTTATGTATATCCCATTTTTGATGGCTGTAGTGACAGGGACTCAAGGGGCGTTAGATTTTGGTTTATCAGCAATCATTACCCATGTCGGGGGATTAGTGTGCGTGGCGATTGGCGGGAAAACATCAATCGCTCTCAAAGTAAAAGATGCGTTTTTGATCACCACGCTAGTCTGGGTTCTAGGCAGCGCGTTTGCGTCACTTCCCTTTGTATTCATTAATGAAATTAGCTTCACCAACGCTTATTTTGAAACCATGTCTGGTATCACCACAACTGGGTCTACGGTTCTTGCTGGTCTTGATAACATGGCACCCAGCATCTTGCTTTGGCGTTCGCTGCTACAGTGGTTTGGTGGTGTAGGGTTCATCGTGATGGCTATCGCTATTCTACCCATGATCAATGTTGGTGGAATGCGACTCTTCCAAACCGAATCCTCTGATTGGTCAACAAAAAGTGCGCCTCGAATGAAGAGTGTTGCCAAGAGTATCTTGTCTGTTTATCTGCTACTGACTTTTCTTTGTGTGATGAGCTACTTGCTATGTGGCATGACTGTATTTGATGCAATCAACCACGCACTGACCACCGTCTCTACGGGAGGATATTCAACGACTGATGCCTCCATTAACGGCTTCTCGCCAATGGCTCATTGGGTTGCGATCATCTTTATGTTTGCGGGTGGCATGCCATTCATTCAATTTGTGGGAGCAATCAACCAAAAGAGTCTCTCTTGCTTAGTGAAAGACGCCCAAATCAGAGCCTATTTTAAGTTGGTCGTTGCTTTGAGTTTGGTTGTCGCTTGCTGGTTGGCATTGAAGCTCGATTATCCGTTTATCGACGCGATTCGTATTGCGACCTTTAATATCGTTACAGTGATGACCACCACGGGTTTTGCATTAGACGATTTCTCCAGTTGGGGGAGTTTGCCAACCATTTTGTTTTGCTTCGTTCTGTTGATGGGCGCGTGCTCTGGCTCAACGTCAGGGGGCTTCAAAATCTTCCGAATTCAGATAGCGACCTCACTGCTTAAAAAACAGGTTTTTCAGTTGGTACACCCTTCTGGCGTCTTTACCTTGCGTTACAACAAAGCACGTTTGTCAGACAGTATTGTGCAAGGTGTAACGGCATTCGCTTTTGTTTATGCATTAACGATTATTTTTATCGCAATGCTATTGGCAATCATAGGCTTAGACCCTGTCACTAGCTTGTCCGGTGCCATTACTTCGGTGGCGAATGTCGGTCCTGGTCTCGGTTCCATTATTGGCCCTACTGGTAATTTCTCAACACTGCCAGACGCAGCAAAGTGGATTTTGAGCCTCGGAATGCTGATGGGACGCTTAGAGATCCTCACCATTGTGGTCGTTTTGTCTCCTTGTTTCTGGCGTATTTAACCTCGCCGATTTTTCTAACGCTCACTTGAAATACTAGTGAGTCCCTCAGGTTTCTATTTTTAAATTACGATTATGAAATTGGTATTTTTTGCGAAAGAGATTCATCACTTTATCTTGCGTGTTCATGCTGTGGATGGGAGAAAAAAGAAAGAAATTAGAACGTTAAGGCAAGGTTTATGTCGCACCCTACAGTTTGAAGGCGCGGGGTTTGAGCTCTATTCCTTGCTAGAACCAACACATGATATCTCTAAGGCTCAAGTGATACGTCTGGCTAAAGATAAACTGAAAATCTTAGTCCGAAAATTCAAGAAAGAATTTGAGGAAAAAGAAAACGACACCCTTGATGCTTTAGAGAACCAAATCATCGGTTATTTATTTAACTCTGAGCAGAAGGTGAGCCTAAAAGAGCTTTCTCAAAACCTCTATATCAAGGGTGCTTACGACCAAGAGACGCTCGTTACCACCATGAGTCGGTTGGTAAAAAGTAACAAGGTGAATGTGACCCACACGGGGCTGGGCAGTATGTATTACATTAATTATCGCAATAACTGGGTCTATGATGGTGGCAACCAATCCTACGTCCAATGTAAGTGTCATTACCACTGTGCAACCTGCGAGCTGAACTTGGACTGTGCCTATCAGCCAAAACACAAAATCGTGCGTGAGTTCTATAAGTTGATTGATGTTGGTTTGGGTGTCGCTACGGGTAAGTTGGAGAAAGAGAGTGATAGCTTGCTTGGTGACACCATTCGCTTTTACTCGAGTATTAAAACACTGAGCGAGACAAGAATATCGGAAGGTGTGGATTACACCGTGATCAACTCAACGGATGATCAGTTCGTTGTCATTGATAACTTGGGTGACCCATATAACGTGTTATTAGAAGACTTAAATTGGTTTCGTATGGATTTGGGTAATCAATGTAAGAGCAAGCAAGAGAAGGTCGCCGTCAAAAGGCGGTTTATCAGCAACTACGAGTCAAAGCGTAAGACCAGAGATTGCATTGTTCAGTGCTTGTCGTCCATCGGCGACATTTCGGTATCGGTCGATACATTAATGATAAAGCTAGGGTTGTTAAGACTGCCTATTGAAAAAGCGCTCACTCTGCTTGAAGAAGAAGGGGTAGTCAAAAGCCTAACTGAGGCTAATACCAAGAAGTACTTGTTATGCTAGTTGAGTTTCTTGCTTTTAGCGGAGCGATTTAGATTTGAAGTCATATAACTTCATTTATGGATTGATTATCTATACATGTCGCACAAAGAATCGACTATCTTGCTAGTATGCTTGACAGTATATAGATGTTAATTATTTGATAGCAATGTTTTTTCATAATATTAATGCCAGCAATGTTAGGCTACACAATTACAGAACTAAAAAGACGATATTTGCCAGAGTCTCAGGTTATCAAGGAGACATTAGTATTAATGGCTCTCCCGTTCAAGAGTTTAACAATAGCTTAATTATCATTCCAAAAAACTCGTTTGTTCACGTTAATATATCAAAATTAACTGAACAGTCTGAATTAGACTTAATCAGCTTAAATGATTTTGATATTGGATTTATTAAGCAAGACCTTTATGAGTTAAACAAGTTTATCTTTGATAAGAGAAATCGAAAATTGTGTCGTTCAAGTGATGGCAGAAATTTCTTAAAAGCTCATAACAAAGATTTTTGTGATGTTTTTTTTAATGAATCGGGTCGTTGATGGGCACCGTTGTATGGGGCGGTTGAACAAAGCACTGCTTAGACAGAGTGTGGTTGAACTTCTGATTCACCTACATCTGGAAAACAAAGACATCAATATCGTCTTAAACATGAAAACTGATCTGTCGGTTTCTGAGAGATTGTCCAATCTGCTTATGCGTGAACCGAGGAAGCATTGGACGCTTGAGGCGGCGGCTTTGTCTATGGCGACCAGCATCTCTACCTTGAGAAGAGGATTATCGGCAGAGCAGAAGTCTTTCTCTTGCATCCTCAATGAGGTGAGGCTCAATGTCGCGATTCGGTATCTGAAGTTTAGCAACTTCAGCATATTGAAGATAAGTAACCTGAGTGGATTTAAGAGCTCTGCCTATTTCTGCACAGTGTTTAAAAAAAATAAACTCACCACACCTCAGCAGTTCAGAAGCCGCTTCAGAAAATCTATTGTTTAAGTTTGTCGGTTTCCGGTAATTCACTCTTATCTCATCGTTTAGCAATGATAGAAATTGTGAGTAAATTCACTGTTTATATTTTTTATTTAGTAATGCGGAAATAGTTTTAAACATTCCATTAATAACGAAGTGGTGCTGACATTTATATTGTAATCTTTTGGGCAAAATGTCTAATTTAGACTCCGCTTGATTCCTGTATATTGTGTCCATTCGTTACAGCATCGATATAGAAATCCATGTAATTGTATAAGTTTATTAATAGTGACGCTATGGGTGAAATTAAAGATAAGGATTATTAAGTATCTCTTTTTTCACTAGGCGCTATTTATTACTCGTGATTTCTATTCCTATTCAGCGTTATTCGTTGAAGTTTGACCTATTTCACTCGTTACCAGTGAAACAGTAATAAGCATTTTAATCATAATTTTTTATTTAAAGGTAGGTAGAAAGGTATGTTCATATGACAGATTTCCAAACGACAACGACTGACAAAACCAATACACCTCGTGTTGAACAAGGTTTTGGTCTCAATCGTCAGTGGTTAGCGTCTTTGACATTAAAATTTGGTGCGCATGCTGAAGGCAATTCTAGTGTCACACGATTAAATACCCTACGACACTTTGGACCCCTGATTGTCCAAAGACCTTTCTATCCTGAGGGCAAAGATGGCTGTTGCCATGTCTACATTCTGCACCCGCCTGGTGGCTTGGTGAGTGGTGACGAGCTGAACTTCAATATTGGTGTACAAAGTGACGCTCACGCTTTAGTGACAACCCCCGCTGCAAACAAGCTGTACAAAGCCGACCGCAACTTGGTGCCGTGGAAACAACACACCAACTTGGATGTTGAGGATAACGCCATTTTAGAGTGGCTTCCTCAAGAGTCGATTGCTTTTGATGGTTCTATTGGTGACCAAACTTGCACGATCAACTTGGGTAAAAATGCCAAGTGTCTTGGCTGGGAAATTACCGTTCTAGGGCGACCTGCTAGTGAGTTGCCATTCAACAGTGGATGCATCACTCAACAATTTAACCTCTACCAAAATGGCAAACCGCTGTGGCTTGAAAGACAAATGGTCGACCCGATTCATCCGCGTTTTACCGGTAAGTGGGGACAAGGTGGTTCAACGGTTCACGCCAATATGTGGGCGGTGGGTCTAGACGATCCAAAACAAGCCATTTTAGCACTTCGAGAGCACATGCCAGCATCCGACCGTTGGGCGGTGAGCGAGCGACGTGACGTGTTGGTCATCCGCTATCTCGGCACCGAAAGAAACGAAGTTTGGGACTTATTCCAACAAGCGAGAGAGGTATTGCGCCCGATGCTCATTGGCATGGAACCGGTGATACCAAGAATCTGGCTGACTTAATCAAACTCGAATTATAACGCCTTATTAAACATCTAATAGCGCGATTTTATATTGAAAATCATGAAACGGAGTAAACGATGGAATTAACACCTAGAGATAAAGACAAATTACTTTTGTTCACTGCAGGTCTGCTTGCTGAAAGACGCAAAGAAAAAGGCATCAAGCTGAATTACCCCGAATCTGTTGCGCTGATCAGCTGCGCAATCATGGAAGGTGCACGTGAAGGGCGCACCGTTGCAGAAATGATGAGTGCAGGTCGTGAAATCTTAACTCGTGCTGATGTTCAGCCTGGCATTGCTGAAATGATTGAAACAGTACAAGTAGAAGCAACTTTCCCTGACGGCACAAAGCTAGTGACTGTGCATAACCCGATTATTTAAGGAGACCTCCATGTTTGCAGGTGAATACCAACTAAAGGCGGATGACATTGAGCTGTGTACTGACCGCACAACCATCCCAGTGAAAGTTTCTAATACGGGTGACCGCCCTGTTCAGGTTGGCTCGCACTACCACTTTGCTGAAGCGAACCGCGCTTTATCTTTTGACCGAGAGCTTGCTTACGGTCACCGCCTAGCGATCGCTGCTGGCATGTCAATCCGATTCGAACCAGGTCAAACCCGTGAAGTGGAGCTAATTCCGTTCGCTGGCTTACGTCAAGTCTACGGCTTCCGTGGTGACGTGATGGGCTCACTAACTAGATAACAATTCTAAGTAAAGGTAACAGTAATGAAGATTTCTAGACAAGCGTATGTAGACATGTACGGTCCTACAACGGGCGACAAAGTCCGTCTGGGTGATACAGAGCTATGGATTGAGATTGAAAAAGACCACACGCACTACGGTGAAGAAGTCGTATTTGGCGGTGGTAAAGTTATCCGTGACGGTATGGGCCAGAGCCAGCGTTGTGATGACGCAGTGATGGATACGGTTATTACTAACGTTATCATCATGGATTACTGGGGCATCGTTAAAGCTGACGTTGGTCTTAAGCAAGGTCGTATCGCAGCCATCGGTAAAGCGGGTAACCCAGATGTACAGCCTAATGTTGATATCATCATTGGCCCTGGTACTGAAATCATCGCAGGTGAGAACCAAATCCTAACCGCAGGTGGCATCGATACACACATCCACTTTATCTGTCCGCAACAGATTGATGAAGCGCTGATGAGTGGTGTAACGACCATGATTGGTGGCGGTACTGGTCCTGCAACAGGCAGTCTAGCGACAACCAGCACATCGGGTCCTTGGCACATCGGCAAGATGATGCAAGCGGTCGATGATCTACCAATGAACATTGGTCTACTAGGTAAAGGCAGTGCAAGTACGCCTGAAGCACTTGAGCTGCAAGTAAAAGCTGGCGCGATGAGCCTGAAGATCCACGAAGACTTTGGTGCAACAGCGGCATGTATCAACAACGCCTTAAACGTAGCAGATCGCTACGATGTTCAGGTTGCGCTTCACTCAGATAGCTTGAACGAATCTGGCTTCCTACAAGATACGCTGGCTGCGTTTAAAGATCGTTGTATCCACACCTACCACACTGAAGGTGCGGGTGGTGGTCACGCTCCAGACATCATTGCGGCTTGTGCACTACCAAATGTACTGCCTTCTTCAACAAACCCAACGCGTCCTTACACCATCAATACCGTTGATGAGCACTTGGATATGTTGATGGAGTGTCACCACCTCGATCCAAACATCCCTGAAGACGTTGCGTTTGCAGACTCTCGTATTCGTCGCGAAAGTATTGCCGCAGAAGATATTCTTCACGATATGGGCGTGATCTCGATGATGTCATCAGATTCACAAGCAATGGGGCGTGTGGGTGAAGTGGTATGTCGTACTTGGCAGACAGCAAACAAGATGCGAGTACAGCGCGGTTTACTTCCTGAAGACCAAGATCTTGGCGCAGATAACTTCCGTGCGAAGCGCTACATCGCGAAATACACCATTAACCCAGCAATCACTCACGGTATCGCACACGAAGTGGGCTCGATTGAAGTGGGTAAATTCGCTGACTTGGTGCTTTGGAAACCAGCATTCTTCGGCGTTAAGCCATCCATCATCTTGAAAGGTGGCATGATCGCAGGCGCTGCGATGGGCGATCCAAACGCGGCGATCTCAACGCCTCAGCCAGTTCACTACCGCAACATGTTCGGCTCATTAGGTCGTGCAGTATCAGCGACGCGCATGACGTTTGTTAGTCAAGCTGCGATGAACACAGGTCTAGAAGAAAAACTGGGTCTGAACAGCCCGCTTGTTGCGTGTAAAGACGTTCGTAACAAGACCAAACAAGACATGAAGCACAACGATGTGTGTCCAGAACTGACCGTTGATCCACAAACTTATGAAGTAAGTGCGGATGGCGTTCTATTGACGTGTGAACCAGCAACAGAAGTTCCGTTGGCTCAACGCTACCATTTGTTCTAATTAACAGTAAGGGCTTGCAATGCTTGAACTAACAAAACGATTAGATGCCAATACGGAATGTGAGGTATTCGATAGTCTTATTCTTCCTTATGAGCTGCGTATCCGAGGACGCCTTAAAGGAGTGACGGAAAAGGGACATGATGTCGGTTTGTTTCTTGATCGTGGACCAGTATTACGTGATGGCGACCTGCTAGAAGCGAAAACTGGTGAAGTGATTCGTGTCCATGCAGCGAACGAACCCGTCACGACGGCATACATCAACGGTACGCTTCCTCTCGCTCGCCTTTGTTATCACTTAGGCAACCGCCACACATTGCTTGCGGTTGGTCAGGATGAAGACGGACGTTGTTGGGTTCGAATGACGCCGGACCATGTTCTTGAAGAGCTGGCACTGCTGCTTGGTGCAACATTGACGCATCATCAAGCGCCTTTTGACCCAGAATCCGGTGCATACGCACATGTTGGTCGTGAGCAATCTCATGATCACTCTCACGACCACCATCATCATGGACATCAGCATGAACACTAATACTTCTGATCGTGAAGTCGGTGATCTAGCACTACTTGGCTTGATGCAATTTATTAGCCCAGCACTTCCTATTGGTGCGTTTGCTTGGTCACAAGGGCTAGAAAGCGCTTTTGAGCTTGGTTGGGTGAAAAACGAAGAAGAGCTTGGTGCATGGCTGGAAGGCGTACTTGATGACGGTTTATCGCGTTGCGAATTACCTGTGTTAGCACGCTTGTATCGCTCTTGGGCGAATAGCGATTGCCAAGAAGTGACGTTTTGGAACGATTGGCTGTTAGCGAATCGCGAAACGTCTGAGTTATGCGAAGAAGACATTCGTCTTGGTCAAGCATTAATAGACTTACTGACCAATCTAGAAATGCACCCTCAGCGCCATGTTGAGGGAGCAAAACAGCTTCAAGAACCTGGATACGTAACCATGTTTGCTTGGGTGGCACAGCTTAACCATATTCCTGTTCGACAGAGCTTGCTGGGCTTTGCATGGGGATGGTTAGAAAACCAATTAGCGGTGGCATGTAAAGCGCTGCCGCTGGGGCATACCGCAGCACAGCGCTTGTGTATTCGACTGCAACCTAAGCTTGTTGAAGCGGTCGAATCAGCTCTCAGTTTAGAGGATTGGGAGCTAGGTCCAACGCTTCCTGGCTTAGCGCTAGGAAGTGCAAAACATGAAACGCAATATTCAAGACTATTTCGAAGCTAATTTGCTTTAAAGAACAAAAGGAAAATTAATATGACACAGTGTTTACGTGTTGGTGTAGGCGGTCCTGTTGGTTCTGGTAAAACAGCGCTGCTACGTAAATTGTGTAAAGCACTTAAAGATCATTACAACATCGCGGTTGTAACGAACGATATTTACACCCGTGAAGATGCGGACTTCTTGCTCAAACATGACGCGCTGCCATCGGATCGTATTCTTGGCGTAGAAACAGGCGGCTGTCCACATACTGCTATTCGTGAAGACGCTTCAATGAACCTAGCGGCGGTGAACGACTTACAATCGCGTCATCCAGACCTTGAGCTAGTGATGATCGAATCTGGTGGTGATAACTTGGCTGCGACATTCAGCCCAGAGCTGTCTGACCTAACGATTTACGTTATTGATGTGTCTGCAGGTGACAAGATCCCACGTAAAGGTGGTCCGGGCATCACTAAGTCAGATCTATTGATCATTAATAAAATCGACATTGCTGAATATGTACACGCGTCTCTCGATATTATGGACCGTGATGCGAAGAAGATGCGTGGCGATCGTCCATTTATTTTCGCGAACTTACATGACGGTGTTGGTTTAGAAGAAATTATTAGCTTTATTTTGAAAGAAGGCATGCTGCCTGACCGTAGATAGCTTCAATCTTCTTTTAATATAAAAACGATATTTACCCTAGCGTCTCCCTACGCAAATTTTTTTAACTCTGTATTAATTAAGTCATACCAGTCATTGAGTACTGGTATGGCTTATTAACGCATATTTTTATTTTGCTAAATAACAATGTGCGTTGATTAAAAAATCCAATATTACTTTTATTTACATTCTGGGGCTATTTATGTCTGAAGTTAGAACTGCGTCCGCATCTGGACCAGAGAAGAAAATGAGCAAACCACTTGCTTATATGTTTATTATGATTGGTATTTTCGCCTTGGCGTTTTCTGCAATCATGGTAAAAGAAGCAAACTTTGAACCTGCAACCAACGCCTTCTTACGTTGTCTTGTCGGCTTCTTGGTGTTAATTCCATTTGCCGTTGCCGAAATTAAAAAGAAAGGCTTAATTAATAAATCTGGTTTTGCTCTCGCTATTGTTGCCGGTATTTTCCTTGGTCTTGATATGACCTCTTGGAACTTTGCGATCTTCTTTATTGGTGCGGGCATCTCATCTATCTTGCTTAACCTACAGATTATCATCATGCCATTGCTTGCCATGACGTTTGATAAGTTTAAGCCAGAGAAAAGCTTCTGGTTCCTTGTTCCGATTATGTTGTTCGGTATTGTACTAGCGGGTGGTGTGCTAGAAGGTGGCCCATCTGAAGGTCCAAGCACCATGTGGGGCTACCCAATTGCACTAGTGGGTACGATTCTGGGTATTAAATCCGGTATTTGTTACGCGCTATACCTCTACACTAGCCGTAAGTCGGGCACACTGAACGCAGGTCGCTACTTCCAGCCGCTAATGTGGGTATTCCTTGCTCAGCTTATTCCTGCTGCGATTGTTATGGCGAGCACGCATGGCTTCAATATCACCACGGGTGTTCTCGTCGACGGTAAACTGCCACTAACTGCAGCCGATGGTTCGATTGCAGGTGATGCGATTAATATGAGCAACTGGATCTGGATTGTGATCTTAGGTGTTGTTGGTCATGCGGTTGCTTGGGTATTTGTACAAATTGGTTCGGTAAACTTGGACCCAACCGTTGTCGCAGGTCTATTGCTATTAAGCCCAATTACTACCGTTCTTGTTGCACCATTTACAAGTGGTGAGTCGGTGACGCTATTGCAGTCAATCGGTGTGGTGATTGTACTCGTTGCGGTGGCGTATCAGAATGGTCTGCATACTGCCGTGCTAAACAAGTTCAAAGGCGAGCCAGCGAAAGTGGAAGGCTAAGCTTCCGTTCTTATAAACAAAATATAAAGCCCAATATTAACGCCAATATTGGGCTTTTTTAGGTTTTGTGGACTCTGCGTTTTGATTGCGTTTGTTTAACTATGAGGGAGTGATTAGTACTTGAGTGTCAGCAGTGATGAACCGTTGTTTTCTCTAGAATACTGCCTGAACTTTGAGGGCGTAAGGTTGTACTTTCGTTTGAATGCATCACAGAAGTAAGCTGAACTACCAAAGCCACAACGATGGCTGATCTCACTGACATTGTAGGAAGTGAACGTCAGCATATTGAGTGCAATGCCCATTCTTACGTCTAACAGCAATTGGCTGAAAGAGACGTCTTCTTTATTCAAGTGTCTTCTTAGCGTGGAAGAGGAGATGAACAACTTGCTGGCGACTTCCTCAATTTGCCACTTATGAGTCGGATCTTGGCTTATCATCCGAGTGATGACTTCTCGCTTTGATTGGTAATGATCGGACTTGAACATTCGAACAATATCCATTTCGTAGTAACTCATTGTTAAGAATATAAAAAATAGGGACTCTTCAACCAGTAATGTCTTTAATGCGTGGTTACTTAAGGTGTCATGCCCCTCTTTTAATATTTTGAATCTGTCCTTTATCTCGAAGTTGTCACTGATAGCGTAAGAGATATTATTGGCACCAAATGCCCGCTGCGGAACTTTAGCAATCAGAGAGTCGATCGTATGGTTGGATACGGTCAGTATTTGAACCTCAATGCACTGTGTCGGGCTCTCGCTGCGTAAGTCACACCAAACTCGACTGTATTGAGGAATCATCAAGATAGTTGGGGAAGTAATAGCGATTTTACTGTCATTGATGGACACCAGTCCTTTGGCTTCAGAGAGATATATTATGTAATGATGTTCCACATAAAACTCTCTGAGCGTTATCGTTTTACAGTCAATTACTTTTCGATACTTCATATCTATTATCACGATTGGAAATTTAGCTATTTGATATAGTAGTTTTTCAATTAACTTTGCTATTCGTTTCACATGAATAAAGGATAGGGCTCTATTTCTAAGTAAAATGAATATATTTCTAAATCATAATTAAAAACATATTTTTTATTTTCTGTTTTTATTGACTACGGCTTTTTTTATTTGATAATGGCTAAATATTAACTAGCAAGGCTTATTAATGTGAAAGAAGTGTTAACCATTAAGGGATTGTCACTGGGCATTAAAACGGAGTTAGTTAGGGATATTAGCTTTAGTCTCAAAGAGAAAGAGTTCTTAGCGATTGTTGGTCCTAATGGGTGCGGAAAATCGACCTTTATTCGCACCATTATGGGAACGGTGAATATATTCTCTGGTGAATTGAGTTTTCTGGGTAAACCACTTTCGAGTTATAACCATAAAATGCGTTCAAGATATATTGCATTTATGGGGCAGAATAATACTGTCGACCCGCAAATGAGAGTGCTTGATTATATTTCACTGGGGCGATTTCCTCATTTTCACTATTCCACACGCCAATACGACAACGAATGCATTACCCGCGTGATCGCCGAGCTTGGACTGGAGGCGTTAAGAGAGCAAAAAGTTGGGCAGCTTTCTGGTGGAGAGTTTCAGCGCGTCAACTTAGCACGAGTGTTGGTGCAAGAGCCCAAGTTGCTGCTTTTAGATGAGCCGACGAATCACTTAGACCCTAAAGCGAGAATAGAGCTCCTCAAAATCGTTAAGGATAAGCAGATTACAACGATTGCTGTGTTACATGATTTAAACCTTGCCGAATACTTTGCCGACCAAGTGATGATCATTAATCGAGGCAAAATGCAGGTGTGCGATACGGTCGAAAACACGCTCAACGCTCACTGGATAAAAGATACTTTTGATTTGAATACCCTTCATTTCTTACATCCTACAACAGGAAAAGCGATCCGTTTTTTTGAAATAGATTAAGGAGTTACCGTGAAAAAAATATGCTTGATGCCGTTGTTTTTATCTGTCTCTGTTTACGCAAATACCAATGCAGCGACGGAACCACATTACCCAGTCAGTGTTGAAAGCTGCGGGGAAGTATTGACGTTTGAACAAGCACCAAAACGAGCGGTATTCCAAGATCTCAATATGACGGAAATGGCGTTCGCATTGGGGCTACAACCTAACATGGTGGCAGTAAATGGTGTTACAGGTTGGTATCAAGTATCCGATCAGTTCAAGGCAGACTTAGGCGATATTCCCGAAATCTCTGGGCGTTACTTAACGCTAGAACCTTTACTAGAAAAGAATCCGGACTTCCTGTTTGCTGGTTGGAACTACGGTCTTAAATTTGGCTCGGATCTGACGCCACAAAACTTAGCGCACTTTGGAGTAAAGACGCTGGTACTCAGCGAAAGCTGCGCTCACATTACCAAGAAGAAGCAAGAAGCCTCCATGGAGCTACTTTACGGCGACGTCCTTAAGCTGGGCAAAGTCTTTGATAAGAGTGATAAAGCACAGAGCTTAGTCGAGAGCTGGAAAAAAGACCTCAACGAAATAGAGGCAAAGGTAGCAGCTTATCCAACCAAGAAGGTGTTCCTTTACGATTCAGGTATTGATCAGCCCTTTACCAGTGGGCGCTTTGCCATGCCTCATGCGCTGATCAAAGCGGCGGGTGGCGTCAACGTGATGGGCAGTGAGAGTTTTAGTTGGGGCACCGCACCATGGGAAAAAGTCGCCATTCATAATCCCGATATGGTCATTTTGGTGGATTATGGCAGCTCAGATGATGCAGCGATCAACAGTTCGATAAAAGCCCTGAGTGACAACCCTCTAATGCGCCAAACGAATGCGGTGAAAAATGGTCAATTTTTGCGGTTGAAGTACAGTGAGCTGACGCCAGGTCCCAACAATGTGGTTGCTATCAAGAAGATTGCAGCCAAGCTCCATCCCGAGGCTGGTATCGTGATTAATGAGTAATTCGAATGTAAAGTTTTGGCTTGCTATCGTGGCAAGCCTGATGCTGCTATCGGTCATACTGTTCCTTTCGCTCTCTTACGGAACAATAAACATCCCCTTTTCCTCGGTTTATCAGTTTTTTACCTTTGAGCACGCCTCGCTACCTGCAATGACCAACGTTATTTTGAGTGAGATTCGAATTCCTAGATTTCTTCTCGCGATTTTAGTTGGTGCTGGGCTTGCCATGGTTGGGGCGCTATTGCAGACCGTTACCAAGAACGACTTGGCTGATCCATTTTTGTTCGGGCTTTCCGCGGGTGCATCGGCTGGCGTTGTTGCGGTTATCAGCCATTTCGATTTAGCCTTAGGTCAATGGTCTTTACCGGTGGCTGCATTTGCTGGGGCAACCTTATCGGCGGCTTCGGTCATCTTGGTGTTTTTTCTGCAAAAGTCTCAAGGAGTTGAGCGCCTGATCTTATCTGGATTGGCGGTTTCGTTCCTGTTCAGTGCCATTACTGGGTACTTGATTTATACCGGCGATCAACGTTCGGCGAGCAATATTCTCTTTTGGTCGATGGGGGGATTAGGGCTGGCAAAATGGGAGAATCTACCGTTTGCCTCTATTGGGGTTATTGTGCTCGCACTGTTTACCATGTTGCGCTGGCGTTCGCTCGATGCCATGTTGGTGGACGAGGACACCAGTAACTCACTGGGTGTAAGCGTCAAATTCCTCCGTGTGACCGTGTTTATCTTATCGGCTCTCTCCACAGCCATCTTTGTCTCTTTAAGTGGCGTGATTGGCTTTGTTGGACTTATCGTGCCGCATCTCGCGAAACCATTTTCCGGACCAAGTCATCGTTATCTATTGCCTTTATGTGCTTTTATTGGCGCGATGCTGCTCTCAGCCAGTGACTTAATGAGCCGAGTGCTGATCCCTGGTCAGGAGTTACCCATCGGTCTGATGACTTCTGCAATTGGCTCTATGTTTATTCTGTTTTTCGTACTTAGAAAGAAATAAGGCGAGATAGACCCCAATTGTCTTGGTGTTAACTCGGTATATAACAGTCGCCTCACCGTTTAAAGTGGTGAGGCCGACTTTTTTGGTTAAGGGCGTGAGAAAGCTTATTCCTCGTTATCGATTACTTGTTGTTTAGGATGATTCTTTCCGCATCACCCACCGCTCTGGTTAAGCTATTGCTGCTAGACAACTGACCGGAACTTACCGGGCCAAGAACATGGGTATATAACGCTAACTGCTTCTCGAATGGCAGTTTTAGAGTGTTGTAGAGCTCCTGCCTAATTTGAACATGAGACTCTTGTGGGGCTGAAGATAAGCGTAGTAGGGTTTCATGAATAACAGTTTTCATCTGTTGTTTGTCCTTTTGTTTTCTACGTTGTTAGGGCTTAAATAAAGTAGCACCACCGAGCATGTGCATACTCGGTGGTGGTTGTGTTCATCAGTATTGGAAGTGTTAGGCTTGGCGATTCAGCGTTTCAACCACAAGTGTATAGTTTGGTGACTCATTTATATTGGTTTGGTTTAGATTACTCGCTTTATCCAAGCGTTGGCGGCAACTAGGGCTTAAATGCTTTAAGTGAATCTGCTTGTTTTGAGCCTGATAGCGCTCTGTCAAAGTCACGATGGCTGCAATGGCGGAATGGTCAGTCACTCGAGTGTTGGCAAAGTCGACAACTACGTCTCGCGGATCGTCATGTACGTTGAATAGCTCTAGGAAGTTTGCCGTAGAACCGAAGAAGATCGGCCCATAGACTTTGTACTCTTTTATGCCTTCTTCATTGATACTTGTCTCTGCGTAAATATATTTCGCGTGTTCCCATGCGAACATTAATGTCGAGGCAATCACGCCTACCGCTACAGCAACAGCAAGGTCCGTCAACACGGTTACCAAGGTAACTAACACAATAACGAAGAAATCTTGTTTAGGTACTCGACGTGCCAGCTTGAATGTCGCCCATTCAAATGTACTAATCACCACCATGAACATCACACCAACAAGGGCTGCGAGAGGAATCATCTCAATCAGTGAAGAAGCGAATAGGATGAACAGCAAGAGCGAGATAGCGGCAACGATGCCCGATAGACGCCCGCGTCCACCTGAATTTACGTTGATCATGGACTGACCAATCATTGCGCAACCACCCATCGCTCCAAACACTGAACAGGTTAAGTTAGCGATGCCTTGTCCGATACACTCGCGATTAGGTTGACCACGTGTGCTTGTTATTTCATCCAGTATTGTCAGTGTGAGTAGTGATTCGATCAGACCAATTGCGGCAAGGATGACAGCGTAAGGCAAAATGATTTGCAGTGTTTCTACCGTAAATGGTACCGCTGGAATGGAGAAGCTAGGCAGTGAGCCTGCTAGTGTAGCGGTTTCGTCAACAGACATGGTGCGCAGGAAATCGATGACTGTGCGTGTTTCGAGATCCAATCCTACAACAAGTGCTGTAACGGTGACGATTGCGACCAAAGAAGATGGTACAGCAGTAGTGAGCGTTGGTAGAAAGTGAATGATTGCCATGGTTAATGCAACTAGGCTTATCATTAGCAGCATTTGATCTTGTGGTAGCCAAGTCAGTATGCCATTGATATCCGGCGCTTTAAACTGACCTAACTGCGCTAGGAAGATAACAATCGCCAGACCGTTTACGAAACCAATCATCACCGGGTGAGGTACAATTCGGATGAATTTCCCTCGTTTGAATAACCCCGCAGTGAGCTGAATGATGCCTGCCAGCATAATCGCAGCAAAGAGATATTGGACGCCGTGAATCGCCACAAGGGATACCATGACGACTGCCATCGCTCCGGTTGCACCAGAAATCATACCAGGACGCCCACCAATGATAGAGGTGACAAGCCCTACAATGAAGGCTGCATACAGGCCAGCCATCGGATCCACGCCAGCTACAAAAGCAAAGGCGACGGCTTCAGGGATTAACGCCAATGCAACGGTTAGCCCAGAGAGAATGTCTTTTTTCATGTTAAACCCAATAGTTTATTTATTCGCTTGATGACCGTTAGATTTTGATAGCTTTTGTCTTTTCTAATTTCGTTAACTAAGGTTCTTCTTAGTTGTGCTTTAGTGACGGTTAGAGGAGGCATACTCAAAGGGCCTTTTACTCTGCACGACATCGTATCGGGGCAATATATCTCGGCTTTGGCTGTATTTCTTAGTAGCCAACGAAAGCAATTTGGACATAATTTGTCTGTTTTTTCGTACATATTTCTTTGGCTTTTTGTTAGTTAAATAGAGAAAAAATGAATGCCATTGGAATATAAGCGGATGTTATACCCATCACTGGCGATAGACTTAAACTGACAAATAAAGACGCTATCGAAATTAAACTTGTATTTATTTGAATTTTCACAGTTGTAGAAGAGTAAGCTTGAGTCTAATTCGACAAAGACGTTGTCTTCTGAATCGAAAGAAAAGGAGGTGACATCATCAATAGAATTTAGAAAACTTAATATCTTGTTCCAGTATGTGGCATTGAAGGGCTTTAACCTGATCTCAAAGTCCTCAATCAATGAATAGTCAATCCTTTCTAAGTTCATTTTCTACCTCAAAAAAAAGCCCTAACCAAAATTGGATAGGGCTAAGTTGTGCAAGAGCGGAATAAATTTATTTGTGAGTAGGTTACTCAATTCATATGAGCGAGTGGACTCTATCAAAGTGGGGTTTATATCGACAAGTGGGCATGAAACATTTCTCATTATTTCAAAATATTATGGCTTAATTTTTTAATTTATAAAAAACAAGTGCAGGTATTTTCTTGTTCTATTTTGATTTATGTTATCCGTGATATTAGAGGGGAGTTATTAGTAGGGGGTAAATCCCCTACTAAAATGGAAACATTGGAGTGTTCTACGCGTAAAAATTAAACATAATGCGCGCATGTTGTAATGAAGTGCGTCTAAATAATCAGCATAATCTTATAGTTTTACTTACGATGTGGATTGTTTGTGAAAGGAGAGGTATGAAAATATTTAGAGGTATATTAATTGATTTAATCATTCTTGTTGGAGTTCTATCCGGGATGATTGCATTCTCTTTAAATAAAATCGATATATTAGGGGCTATTCTGATTATCACCGCTTCTTTGTTGATCCTTGCTCTATTTATCTATGGCCTAAAAGATGGATATAACAGAGCTGGATAATTATATAACTCACTCTTCTTCTCTCGGTCGGAATGATGTTCACGTAAGTTAAATGCTTTTATCATTAATTAAAGGTAACATTAAAATGACTGGCACCATTATTAAATGCTCTAGAAATACAGAAACTGCACCGCTTAACATCCATTCAACGCAAAGTGTTGCGTTTTCTCACTACAACAATATCTCCGCTCAACTTCCGATTGATCCTCAAACCAACCAGCTTGTTGAAGGTGGCATTCAGGAGCAAGCCAAACAATGTCTTTTGAATATTAAAAGAATTGTAGAGAGCATTGACCATGTAATGGATGATGTCGTTAAGGTAAATGTCTACTTGACCAACATTCATGATGTTGAAGAAGTAAACAAGGTATATGCGACTTTCTTTACTAACCTTCTACCAACACGCACAGTTCTGGCGATTGAGGCAGTGCCTTTTGAAGGAGCGTTACTACAAATGGATGCGCTTATTTCTAATGGAGAGGGGACAACACCCCAAAAGCCATGTGACTTAATCAAGGTGTCACGTGATACTGATCTAGCGCCGACCAATGCGATTTCTACACAAACGGTCGCATTTTCGCACTACAACAATATCTCCGCACAGTTACCGGTAGATGCAGTGACAGGAAACTTGGTCGAAGGTGGTGTAAAAGAACAAACTCATCAATGTCTGCAAAACATCAAGAATATCCTAGAAAGCATTGATGTTCCGCTGGATGACATCGTAAAAACGACCGTTTACCTGCAAGATCTGGCGGATATTGATTCAGTGAACGAAGTGTATCGTACTTTCTTCCCAGATTCGGCGATCGCAAGAGCGGTGGCTTACATGCCTGCCCGCTCAGTTATTCAAGCTTCAGCGCTGCCAATGGGTGCAGCAGTACAAATTGATGCCGTGATTTCTCATGGTGATGGTACGCCTCCTCAAGAAGTTGAAGATCGCCATGGCATTGTGATTAAGGCAAACAACACGCTGAACGCTCCTCTTGATGCGCTGGCGACGCAAACTGTGGCGTTTTCTCACTATAACCACATTTCTGCGCAACTACCGATAGATGCGCTGAACCATGAGCTGGTTCAAGGTGGGGCTAAAGAGCAAGCTGAGCAATGTTTGAAAAATATTAAAGCGATCGTTGAGAGTATTGGTCACGTGATGAATGACGCGGTGAAGGTGAATATTCAAGTGACTGACATCGCTGATATTGATGCAATCAACGAGGTGTACACCACTTTCTTTGATGGCGATTTGCCAGCAAGAACTGTGATTGCTGTGTCTAACATCGCGCTAGGTGCCAAAGTTCAAATGGATTGTGTGCTTTCTAATGCGGAAGGCACAAAACCACAAGTGTAATCAAACACAAAGCCATCACTCTGGTAAGGAGTGATGGCTAATGATTGAAATTACTCGTTGGATTATTTCTACTCTATATTTCTTTCTGGTTGAAAAACGACATCCAAGATCTCGATGGTTTTCTTGTTGCCGTTTGGCAGTGTCCAATCGATGCATTGACCGACAGACAGTCCGATAAGTGCCATGCCAATCGGGGCTAGTATGGATATATGTGAGTTATCTTTCACTTGGTTTGGATACACGAGTACTTTTTGAATCTGCTCTTCCTCGCCCAGGAATTTAAATGTCACTTTAGAGTTCATCGTGACAATATCATTGTCGATCTCGTGCGCATCAACAATCAAAGCGCGGTCAATTTCGTCCTCTAATTTAAGCAGTTCGTCAGTGAAATTCGGAATGTTATCAAGCAATCGGCAGATGTTGTTGTAGTCATCAGCTGTAACGGTGATCGAATTAGACATAATATTTCCCTAAATCTAATTTCTATGGCCCAGCCACCCGAGGTAGCTTGGGTATATCGTGAAATTTTCTAGTGCATAAAGAGAAACACCATACTCCTGAAGGAGGAGAGAAAACGTTACTTGGACGCAATGATTGGTGATTTAAATGAAAAGCAAAATAGACTGAGCAGAAAGCGCAAGGCTTCACGCCCGAACCGTCATCCACCGCCTATGTTAGAGCGTCGTTAGCTCACTTCGCCACTTCTTGTTGACACCAGAGACGCATCACTGGTCTTCTTAGATTGAGCTCGGAACTGTGATGGCGTTAAGTGATACTTTCTCTTGAAAGCATCACAAAAATAAGCGGCGCTACCAAATCCACAGCGGTTGCTGATCTGTGAAACGTTGTAGGAAGTGAACGTTAGCATGTTCAATGCAAGCCCCATTCTTACGTCTACCAACAGCTGGCTAAACGACAGATTCTCTTTCTGTAAATGCCTTCTTAATGTTGAGGTAGAGGTAAACAGTTGCTTGGCAACATCTTGAATTTGCCACTTTCTTTGTGGTTCTTTCGTGATCATTCGTGCGATGACCTCCCGCTTGCTTTCTTCGTAATTGAACTGAAAGACATTGAAAACATCGATACCCGATTCGCAAAGAGAGAGTAGTATGAAGTACAGCGTTTGCTCTAAGAACATGATCTTTAACGCATCTCTACTTAAGGAGTCATACACTTCTTTGAGTAGCTGAAAGTTATTGTCCACATCCACTGGTGTTGGCAGCTGATGGGCGACAGTGTTTTTAATGAAGCTACGTTTTTGGGGCAGTTGAAGCAGTGAGCCTTCGAGCATCTCATCGGTCACGATTAACAACTGAATCTGCAATGGTGAGAATGACGACTTTTGAGTCAAATTACACGACAAGCAGGTAAATTGAGGAATGATTAAGGTTGATGGACCATCGATGGTGATTTGTTGTTCATTGATGTAAACCGTCCCCTTGGCAAAGGCGATGTTGACAATGTAGTGATACTCTACGTAAAACTCCTCAAGTTTTACGGGTTTGAACATTTCAATATATCTATATTCCACTATTGCTTATCTCATAATTGGGCTTACTACGGGCAGTAAGTTGGGCTAAAAGAAAAGCATCCATGCGACAGTACAACGCACAGTATAACGCTACTCCTTTGTTCTTTTCATAAATTCATCAAAGAAAGTGTCTTATCTTAGTAATTTGAGCTTAAATCTAAATAGGCGCTATTGATTTTTTATTTAACTTATTGAAAGTAATCAATAATGTTTTTGTTTTTATCAATCATGAAAATTAAGATTACGAGTCAGGTAGCTGAATTGAGCATCAATAGCCCACCTGATAATAGTGTTCTTTATGCAGAGATGGTGCTTGAAGTATTTTGAACATCTTAGGATGTAGATATGAAGTCACAATGTTCAGATAATTTAGCCTGAATTCTAATTCTAAATTTTATGGGCTGATATCAGAATGGAATGGTGAGGCTTTTATTGTATATTTTGCTTCGAGAGTGGTTAGGAGACATAACCTACTAGTCGAATCATGTAGCTATTGTTGATGATAAAAATTGCAAATCTTCGTTATCAATATTTACGGGTTAGTTAGTCAAAAACTTCGCCAATGAGTTTACCTAATCACTCTCAAACCATTCACAACTCAGTGCCTTATTCGATACTCCAATACTCACTAAAAAAACATAACCTGTTCCTTGATGACCGCCATTCAAAATCATCCTAGTGATTGGTGACTTTAAATAACGTTCGGCTTTTTCATTATTAGCCATTAAATAAATACACACCGAATTTGTACCTCCATCCTTAATTTGGACAACTCTTATGCAAGAAGACTACAAACAACCTTTGCGAATTGGCGTTGGTGGACCTGTTGGGTCTGGTAAAACGGCATTGCTAGAGGTTCTGTGCAAAACCATCCGAGATCAGTACCAGATCGCTGTCGTCACTAACGATATCTACACGCAAGAAGATGCAAAGATACTCACTCAGGCAGAAGCCTTAGATGCGGACCGTATTATCGGGGTTGAGACTGGTGGTTGCCCGCATACCGCGATCAGGGAAGACGCCTCGATGAACCTTGCTGCGGTGGAGGAACTCTCTACGCGGCACAAAAACCTAGACGTGGTATTTATCGAAAGTGGTGGTGACAATCTCAGTGCCACGTTTAGCCCTGAACTTGCTGACTTGATGATCTATGTGATTGATGTGTCGGAAGGGGAGAAAATTCCACGCAAAGGCGGACCGGGCATTACACGCTCTGATTTGCTTGTTATCAACAAAATAGACCTTGCGCCTTACGTTGGAGCATCATTAGAGGTCATGGAAGCGGATACCGCTCGAATGCGTCCAGAAAAACCTTATGTGTTTACCAACTTGAAAGAAGGGAAGGGGTTGCAGGAAATCATAGACTTCATTGTCGATAAAGGCATGCTTGAAAAGAGATAGCATCGAGGTACGCCATAGAAACTTCTGCGCATCATTACGCACGAAGCATTGCGTTTGGTTGCAGTTGTTTCTATACCTGATATCCACATTGGATAGGTACTGAAAACAAAAAAAAGCAGCTTTACATGACAAAAGCTGCAAAGAATCAATAGCAGGAAAAGTAGATGATTAAATCTACGGAATCAAAGTGAAATCAAACAATAGCGTAGTAACGTTTGATGAAATCTATAATATAGGACTTATATTCTGTTTCAATATGCCTGGCTGTAATTGACGTTGAATCTAAATATCTGGAGCGGATTGTTAAACCCTAACTACTTCAATAATCGAATAATGTTCTTAGGTCTTCTTATATAGTCATAGAACTCTTTTGTTTTAAGTCTACCTACTGAAAGCTCAATCTTAAGTTCATTGGCAAGCAGTCTTAATGTCGAACGATTAACTATATCCTTACGGGCATTCAATTTTTCTAAGTATTCATCCAAGATTTTGTCATCATAAACGTAGATATATTCACTCATAATCGTATGTCTTTAAAATGATAGTTTTAGTTGGTAGTAAACCCTGAATTAAGAGTTTGGTTTTTTATGACAAGGTAAATTAATGTCGTTTTAGACGATGTTCGTTTTGCGTTTGGATTATTAAGGCATAAGAATAAGGCTTCAAGCAGTTTTGCTGTGATTCCTTTATGTTGAAATAATCTAGTCTGATGGTGAAATACAAACCTTACTATTAGTTCTGTTCCAAAGTTGTTTAAATATTTGCTTAATTAATTTTGATAAATGTTGATTATGGATGTGTTTATATTTATCTGACACTATGATGACTTTGAGGTTTTACTAATTATCTGATTTTTATTAATTTATTAAATGAGGATAAGATGAAGAAGTCACTGTTAGCGTTTAGCCTTTTATTAAGCTCTGCAGCACATGCTGCGCATTGGGGATACGAAGGCGAGAACGGACCTGAGTTTTGGGGTAAATTCTCTGAAGATTGCCAGCAAGGTAAGAACCAAAGCCCTGTTAATATTCAATCATCCGTGTTGAGTATTATGGATGAAATCAACATCAACTATTTAGGTGATGCCGTTTCTGCTATTGATAATGGTCATACTCTGCAAGCCAATGTTGAAGGTAATAACACGCTATTGGTTGACGATAAAAAGTTCACGCTTTCTCAGTTTCACTTCCATACGCCATCTGAAAATCACATCAACGGAAAAGAGTACCCGCTAGAGGCGCACTTTGTTCATGCCGATAAGGATGGCAATCTAGCGGTTGTGGCAGTCTTCTATAAGCTAGGAGATGAAAACCCAGCATTGGAGCAGTTGCTAAAGCATGACTTTGAAAAAGGCAAAACAACCAGCTTTGCGCCAGTGAGCATCAAGTCTCTCATTCCTTCTAAGCACAGCTACTACCGATTCAATGGCTCGTTAACGACACCACCATGTTCTGAAGGCGTTCGTTGGTTGGTACTAAAAGAGGTTCAAACGGTATCTGCAGCGCAAGTGAAAGCGTTTATGGACATCATGGGCAAGAACAATCGCCCTATTCAGCCGATTAATGCTCGAATTATTATCAGCTAATCCAATGACTAGTCGTCTGACGCATTTGGCGTTCTAGCAACGATACATGGTTGCTTTAACGAAAAAAGGACTCTTGGCGAGTCCTTTTTGATATTAAAAATAAGAGCATACATCAAGTGGAACTCAAGTGCCTGATGGGTACTCCATCCTTGGAGATTTGACACTTAAGCGACATCGAGCGCAGTCATACATTACACTCGGATGTACTAACCAAAACCAATTTAACATTGGACTTGTAAGCAGTACATCAAATGATTTTTATCATCTCATTTTTATAAGTAACTGAATAAAATGTGGTTTTATTTCGATGGTTGAGGTTGCTACTGCCAATGTTGAGCATAAATTGGAGCGAAGTTAGCATTTATTAAAATGCTTGTAGATATGTTCTTTGGCTATGGTCTGTGAGCCCATTTGTTTGTCTAATGCGCGGTCTATTTTCTAGATAACGAACGTTAATCGTTGTGGATGCCAACATTTTTGATCTGGCTAGAGCACTAGGCATCATTAGGTTCGATTACTTCAATACGCCTTGTTATATAAGGTTATCAATGACTAAGATGCATGTGGTTGAGGATGCTGCGGATGCTTAAACGTCGGATATTTATCATTTGTAGACTCCTTTTCTCCTTATTAAAAAAACTCTAGCTATTTGCCCGTCGCTTCCATCATCGTGACGGGATTTTTTTTTATCAGCATATTCGATCTATTCTTACTTCAAGCAATCAAATCAATGCGTTAATATCCAAGTTCTTACCTTATTTCAAACAGTTGCGGGAGGCATGAATCGTGTCTGAAAAAATATCTACATCGGCGCTGGCAAAAATGCGTCAGATAGAAGCCAAGCTCCTGTTTGCTGATCTGAAACGCGCTGGCTATATTGTTCGCCAAGACGAGAAATGGATTTTGACCGAAGAGGGTGCCAAGTTCGGCGGTGAGTATGTCGATCATCCTAAATTTGGGCAGTTCATTGTTTGGCCGACCAACTTGCACATCGAGCTTGCCGCAACGTCTGGAAAAACTTATAGCGCAACCCAGTTAGGTGAGAAGCTTAAGCTCAATGCCAAGCGCATGAACCAGCTGTTAAGTGAATTAGGCTGGATCAGCAAATCCGAAGAAGGGTGGAGTTTGACCGAAGCCGGAATCCGCGCTGGTGGGCAGCAGAGAACCGATAAAGAGTCGCAGAATACCTTTGTGGTGTGGCACGACGTAGTGCTGCGTAACAAGCGGCTCAAGCAGTCTGTGATTGAGTTCTTAGGGCAAGATGCTGAGTCCCATTCGACAGATAAGTCGCTTTCCAGTTTTCGCCAGAAGTTTGAAGCCAAGCACCGCACTTTGGACGGGCATTATGTTCGTTCTAAAGGAGAACTGTTGATCGATAACTGGCTGTATTTGGCTGGTGTGGTGCATGCTTACGAGCGCCAACTGCCGATCGACCAAGACGTGACAAGCGATTTCTACCTACCAGGTGGCAAGGTCTACTTGCAGTTTTGGGGCAGCGATTCTGGTGAGATGTTAGAAGCGGAGCGAGAGAAGATTCGTGCGGTGTACGAGCAGCATAACTTCAACCTCATTGAGGTCGAACCGAGCGAGTTAGATAAGCTCGATGAGGTATTGCCGAAACGTCTGCGTCAGTTTGGTATTCAAGCTTATTAAACACCTCGCTAGCGGTTGTTTAAATTCCTAAACCTTCAAACCTGCCAGTCTTTAAAAACGAAAAAACCCGTGATGACTCACGGGTTTTGTGTATTCAGCGTTTATCTTTGGTTGTTACCCGAAGGCTTAGAAACCTTTGATGTTTTCCGCTTCTAGCTCAGAGAAGTACTTAACTGTCTTCACTTTAAGCTCTTGTTGTGAAGGCTCATCACAAACGATCACTGCTTTAGGGTGAAGTTGAAGTGCAGAAACCGTCCATAGGTGGTTTACGCTGCCTTCTACAGCTGCTTCTAGAGCAAGTGCTTTGTTGTGACCAGTTACTAGGATCATCACTTCTTCAGCGTCTAGTAGCGTGCCAACACCGATAGTTAGTGCGTACTTAGGAACTTGGTTGATGTCGCCATCGAAGAAACGAGAGTTCGCGATACGAGTGTCTTCAGTTAGTGTTTTGATGCGAGTGCGAGAAGACAGAGAAGATGCAGGCTCGTTGAATGCGATGTGACCGTCGTTACCTACGCCGCCCATGAATAGGTTGATCTTGCCGTAAGACTTGATTTTGTCTTCGTAGCGTTGGCATTCCGCTTCGTGATCTTCCGCGTTACCGTTAAGAAGGTTGATGTTCGCTTCTTGGATGTTCACGTGGTTGAAGAAGTTGTTGTACATGAATGAACGGTATGATTCTGGGTGATCCGCAGGGATACCGATGTACTCGTCCATGTTGAAAGTCACAACGTGTTCGAAGCTCACTTCACCAGCTTGGTAAAGTTCGATCAATGCTTTGTAAGTTGCTAGAGGAGTGCCACCAGTAGGTAGACCCAGAACGAACGGACGCTCAGCAGTTGGTTTGAAGTCGTTGATGCGCTTAGCGATGTGTGCTGCTGCCCACTTGCCTACTTGTGCTGCTTGAGCTAACGGGATAAGTCTCATTTTGTGCCCCTAGTTATTGGAATTTAAGATGTCCTGAAACATTAATTCGCATTATAAAATAAGTAATGGCAATCTGCTATTGTTTTAGGTCAAAAATTTGCTTTTTCTTTAACCAATGTTGCTTTTATCAACAGTTTTCACGTTTGCTTCTCGCCGTTACCCTCTTATATAGAGAAGGTTAGGTTAGTTGATTAGCGTTTAAAATTTATGACTGAAATTAAGTTTTTTGGCTGATAGGGCGAGCTAAATTGAACCAAGTTGCGTAGCAGAAAGGGAAGAAAAATGCCGAACTTATGATCTCACGCAATCTATGGTGTGGCACGGCGTTTTTTCCTTAACCATAATTAAAGTATGTTTATTGCTGAGGGAATCGCAATGAAAAACGAATTAGACGCAACCAAAGTGCTGCAAGCATACGAATGTGTGATGAACAACGGCACGCCTACTGAGTTTGGCAAGATGTATGAAGGGGTAGAAGCCTTTTCTGATTACGATGGCTATAACGTGTTTCTTAGAGGCAATGGCGTGGAGTTAAAGGTGGGCTTCCACAATACCTATCATTTGGAGTACGACCAAGAGCATCTCAAAGACAGTTTCTTGAAGAAGGTCGCCATGCTGGCGAAGTGAGCACTCGCCAAATAATGGGTTTATTACAAATGAAAAAGCCCTAAGGGATTCCACCTTCGGGCTTTTTGGAAAAGAAAAAGTTTTTTGCAACACCACAGAACGAATCGTTCCGCAGTTTAGCCAAGCATTAAAACTTGGCAGTGTCGATTAATCGTCTTCTGCTAGGCTCTCTTCTGCGTAGTCATCTGACGCTTCTGGTTTGTTACGACCGTTTAGCGTGTGGAAGCGTTTGCGACCACGGGCTAGCTGTACGTATTTAAGCCAAGTGCGCTCGATCTTAGTTTTCGCTTTGCCTGGGTTTTCTAGAACTTTTACGAAGTGTTTTTCTTCGCTGTTCTCAGGTGTCAACTCGCCTGACTCTAGGCCAAGCATAGTATCCCCATAAATTGTTAGGATTTCCTCTTCTGAAAGAGTAAAATCGCCAGACTTTGCAAAGCCGCGTGGGAATTTTACGTTGTCGTAAAAACGTTTTTTGCCATGACGAAATTCAGTGTCAGACATATCAACAGCCTCTGTAACCGTTATTGATGAATGTGATGAATTACGGCGAAAATTAGGCGCAAAGCTAACAAAAGAAAAACAAAACTTTTTTGTCGTCAAGATTTTAATTAATTGTTAATCTGGTTTTATATTAACCAGGAGATGGTTTATGGATGTAAAGGTTTTTAGAACATTTTTAGAGCTGGCAAAGGTTCGTCACTTCGGACGAGCTGCTGAGAACTTGTACATTACTCAAGCCGCTGTGAGCGCACGCATCAAACAACTCGAAAGTTATTTCGATACGCAGTTGTTTATTCGTGATCGAAATAACATAAAGTTGACCTCCGCAGGTGAGCGTTTAATAAGCTATGCCGAGGTGATGGTGACTACCTTGCAGCAAGCCAAACTCGAATTATCCCTTGAAGATGGCAAGGCGTTGCAGCTCACCATGGGTGGTACGCCGAACATTTGGGATGCTTATCTGCAAAACTGTTTGAGTGTGGTAACAGATTCATTTGGTGGTTACGGCTTTATGGCAGAAGTCATGGGGCGTGAGATGCTAAGCCGCAGCCTGCTTGAGCGCACTCTCGATATGGCATTCGCCTTCGATCAAATCAAAGCTGATGAGCTCAATTGCAAGAAAGTCGCTGACGTTGTGTTGGTGTTGGTGTCTACCGAGCAAGATTCTCTTGATACGGTCTTTGATAAGAAATACGTGTATGTGGATTGGGGTACGCGCTTCGCTTCTGAGCACGCAGAACGTCATCCAAAAATCCCAGCGCCTTACCTTCGCACTTCTACCGCTCGTATCGCGTTAGACTTCGTTTTAGAGAAAGGCGGCAGCGCATACCTACCAGCCTCTCTGGTAGAGCCGTTTATTGCAAGCGGGCAGCTCCACAAGGTGTCTGGTGTAGAAGATTGGTACCGTCCTATCTATTTGAGCTATCGTAAAGCCAGCACGTCTGTAGACGCGATTAAGCAGGTTGAAGAAATCGTAAAAGAGATTGACCCGTTAACGGCGTACAGTTTGCAGCAAATTGCGGACATTCCAGCAGGCGAGTAATTTCTGCTTTTGCGATCCAGCGCAAAATTAGACGAAACCCCCTTGGTGTGATGCCAAGGGGGTTTTTGTGTCAGTTTACGCAAATGGCAGCGTGTTTATAAATTAAACGTCCGATTGAAGCGAGAGTTGTGGCACTTCGAAGGCCGCTTCTACTCTCGTTTAGGCCAATTTTTGACGCAGCGTTTCATCTAAAGCGGCTTTGCCTGCGCCAGAGAAAGCAAGAGAAACGCTTGCTGCCAGTGGTGCTAAACCAAACTCGTAGCCGTTGTTTGACATAAACAAGCCATTTTCAAAGTGAACCGAGAAAATGGCGATCACCATGGTGAATGCTAAAGCCACTGCCGCAGGGCGGGTAAGCAGACCAAGCAAGATGAACACCCCACCAAAGAACTCAGCACTGCCTGCTAAAAATGCCATCAGCATGCCTGGGCCTAAGCCAATTGATGCCATCCATTGACCTGTACCTTCAAGCCCATAACCGCCAAACCAGCCAAAAAGTTTTTGCGCGCCGTGTGCCATAAAGATGAGACCGACTGGAATGCGAAGTGCGAGTGCGCCGTAGCCTGCATTTGAAGTAGTGATTTTTTGTAGTAGTGCTTTCATGACTTTATCCTTTCTCGAATTTTTATGATGAGGAGGACTGCCCCCCTTGTTGTTGAAATCAGTGTAGGTAGGAGGAGAGAAAGAAAAAATTGGGGCAATTTGATGTTCTCGTTCGACAAATTCGATGGAACGTTTTTTCATTTTTAAATACAGAACGTTAGAACGGATAAAATACCTGGTTTAGTGCTTTTACAGGACGATTTTGATTATGAAAGTCGCAAAAATTTGAATGACTTTCTCTACGTGGGTTTGTCTTCTGGTATGGCGCCTGTGCATGGTGAGCAAAAAAAAGAGCACAGGTGACTGCGCTCTTTTACTTTCACGATTAACAAGGGAGAAAGGAGTTTTTATAGATTCATTAAACTTTCAAGCGAGTCTTCCACACTGTTGTAGTGATAAGTGCGAATATTCACACCATCAGTCGCATTGATTTGAATTTCTGAAATCTCGTTATCAGAGTCGCGCTCAATAATCCCTATAGAGTGCTCGACCGATTTGCTGGTAATAACCTTGTGATTTCTAAGTACAATCACGCACGTATGTAAGTCCATGCCAATTCCCTTTAGCCGACGTTGTTGTGTTGTTCTGACTATAACCTTAGTGCACAAATTTGCTATTGCCAAAGTTTCTTAATATTGAGTTCCGAAAATGGCTAATTTACAGTAACTCCCCGTTCTACAATGAAGTTATGCCTGTCGAGTGGTGAATAAGTTAACCACTCGTTGAACACCAAATGCGTAAGCAGGGACAGCACTATGCTCATCCACCCACATACATCGTTGACCTTCGAACAATGCCAAAAAGCACGCATGGCTCGTGATAGCCGTTTTGATGGGCGCTTTTACATTGCGGTGAAAACAACAGGGATCTTCTGTCGCCCAATCTGCCCAGCTAATTTGCCCAAAGAGGAAAACGTCGAGTACTTCACCGACAAGACTCAGGCTTTGAAGGCTGGATATCGCCCTTGTTTGCGTTGTCGTCCAGACAGTGCGCCAGGGTCATGGGCTTGGAAGGGCGTCGAGACCACATTCCAACGTGCGATCAAAATGATCGATCAAGGTGAGTTGCATCATCAGTCTCTTGTGGAACTCTCTGAGCGTCTTGGGATCTCGGATCGTTACTTGCGTATGCTGTTCGAGCAATATTTGGGGATGTCACCTAAGCAATATGCGCAGTATCAACAGTTGATGTTTGCCAAGCAGCTTCTGCATTCGAGTTCGATGTCGGTCACTGAGGTCGGCTTTGCCGCGGGTTTTAACAGTACTCGACGTTTCAATGATGCGTTTCAAAAGATCCTTCAGCTAACGCCTTCTCAAGTGCGTAGAAAGGAATTTGATGGCGTGGGGACGAATCGAATTGTATTACCTTATCGTGGTGCTCTGAACTGGCAACACATGCTCGATTTTTATCGTCTGCGTGCGATTGAAAGAGTAGAACAAGTCACACAAGAGGCTTATCAGCGCAACGTTTTGTTGGGTGATTGCCATGCACGATTCAAGGTCACTCAAGGAGAAGGTTATCTTGAGATGGAGTTCGATGTTGAAGATGTCACTAAATTGCAGAATTTGGTGTCTGGTGTACGTCGTATGTTCGACCTCGATGCGGATATTTGCACGGTGGAGCAGCACCTTGAATACATTGCGCCGGGGTTGGTGAAAACCCAGGGGATTCGTATTCCGGGCGTCTGGAGTGCGTGGGAAGCCGGTGTACGTGCTGTGCTAGGGCAGCAAGTGTCGGTCAAAGCGGCTATCGGGCAACTTAACTTATTGGTAGCAACACTCAGCAGCGATCAGCAAGCGCGCCACTTTCCAACCCCAGAAACGATTGCCAATGCCGATGTCAGCTTTTTGCGTATGCCGCAAAGTCGTAAAGACACACTCGTGCGATTTGCTCAGTACATGCAGCAAAACCCAGAAGCCGATCCGCAGCAATGGCTGGAATTAAAAGGTATTGGTCCGTGGACGGTGAGCTATGCGCAATTGCGTGGCCAATCTCAGCCCGATTGCTTTTTAGACAAAGACTTGGTGGTGAAGAAAGCTATGCCAAACTATCCGTCATTGAATGCTCATACTGCGTCGCCTTGGGGCAGTTACGCGACTTTTCACTTATGGAATCAATCATGAAATCACTTTATACGGTAATGCCAAGTCCGCTAGGCGCAGTGACCATTCAAGCTAACGATCAAGGTTTGCTAGGAATTTGGTTTGAAACGTGTACCACCAAACCAGACGATTTGGGAGAGCGTGATGATCAACATGCCGTGCTCAGTCAGACTGTGACTCAATTGGAAGAATACTTTGCTGGGCTGCGTAACGAATTCGATTTGCCTCTTGCAGCGACAGGTACGGATTTCCAAACTCAAGTGTGGCATGCACTAACGACCATTCCTTATGGTGAAACATGGAGCTACCAAGATCTGGCGAACGCCATCGGCAATCCGAAAGCGGTGCGCGCGGTGGGGCTGGCAAATGGTAAAAATCCAATCTCTATTGTGGTGCCATGCCATCGTGTGATTGGCAAAAGTGGCAAACTCACTGGCTATGCCGGCGGGGTAGAGCGCAAGCAGCGATTATTGGCGTTGGAGAGAGGTACGCTACTTTAAGTGAGACCATTCTCAGAATCTGGCAAGGTTTACCTTATTTGCTTAAATTTTGTGTAGGGTTGTAAGCAGTCCAGAGCAATGAAAAGGATAATAAGGATATGTCGTTCAAAACGGATTTTGATGCATTTATAAACCAAAGTTGGCAGCAACATGAAGCCGAGCCGCAACCAACATACAACCAACTAGAGCAAGCGCTTAGCCAGGTAGAAGACACCAACCATGCTGAGCGCATCTTACCCTTGATGTTGCACACATCTATCGGTCACCTGCACGATCCAAGTCAGTTTCTCACCAGCTTAGATAAGATTGAAAATGGCGTAGCAGCTCAATGTCTGGCGCGTCAGAGAGCCAAAGCTGTCGCGCAGTACTTCGTTGACCAAAATACGGACCAAATTACTGAGTTAGAAGATGTCGATCAGCGTCGCGTGTTTGCTCAAATTGCTAACGAGCTGTCGGCAATGAATGAACTAGAGCAAGCCAGCACATGGTTAGCAAAAGCAGCCAACGGTATAGATTCAGGCCAAGCTGCCGAGCCTTTAGCGCGCTCAATTGCCATTACGGGTAACAACCTTGCCTGCCAATATGAAGAGCTTGAAAGACGCTCTGAAGCGCAAGTAGAACACATGCTAGAGGCTGCGACACTGGCCCTTGAATATTGGAAGGTTGCTGGTGGCTGGATACAAGAAGAGCGCGCAGAGTATCGCTTAGCCATGAGTCTTCTTAAAGCGGGTAGTCCGCAGCAAGCCAAAGTGCATGCTGAACGCTGTGAGGCAATCTGTCGAAAAAATGGTGAGGATGCTTTCGAGCTTTTCTACGCTCACGATTTGCTGATGCTGGTGCACTATCACTTAAGCCAAGCGAGCAAGCAAAAACTGACGGCAGATGACCAGAAATACTGTGAGAATTCGCCATTGGCGTAATGTTTTCATTAGTGAGCTAGAACAAACAAAAAGCCCCAGAGTTAAAGGCTCGGGGCTTTGTTTTTTAATCGTGAGCCTGTGTTATTACGCAGCTTGTGGCTTGGGTTGATAACGCCCTGGTTTGTGGTTCATGGCTAAGATTAAGTTGGTCACCACAGCGCCAAGTACAGAAAGGCCAATCAAGTAAACATCGACGATAAACAGCGACATCACAACAATAGTGCAGTCGAGCGCCATTTGTACTTTACCTGCACGAATGCCAAAGCGTTCCTGAAGGTAAAGCGCCAAGATGTTAAAGCCACCTAAACTCATCTTGTGGCGGAAAATCACCAGCATCCCCATACCAATCAAACCACCACCGAGCAGTGCGGCATAAACGGGTTCAATACGAGAAATTTCAATCACATGGTGCAGGTGGTCTACCGCAAAAGAAACGATCGAAACCGCAATAAAAGTGTTGATGGTAAAACGCCAACCCATGCCCATCACAGACAAAATGTAGAAAGGCAGGTTCAATGCAAAGAACACCTGACCAAAACTGAAGTCACTGATCTTAGTGAGGAAGATTGCTAAACCCGCTGTTCCGCCAGTGAGCAATCCCACTTTGTTGAAGAAGATAACCCCAAGTGACACCAACGCACTACCGAGCGTCAGAGCCAAGAGGTTCTCTCTAAGGCTATGATCTTTATCCATAAAAGTATTTTCCTTGGTTTTAAAACCGTATTAACTGCAAGCACACAGCCAAAACGGATGCGGTCGGCAAAACGCCAACCAAATAGTGATAAATAGCTAAATAAAATGTCGTGAAAAGTGATGGATGTCGAGTTTTTGACCTAGATTGCGCGGATGTTAACTGTTTAACAGACTTTACACATTAAGCTAAGCAAACACAGAAAGATTGAGGAAATGTCATGATTAAACAAGTAGGTAGTACGATAATTCAGCCTCTACATCAGCTTTCTTGCCATTGCGGAAAAGTGCAAATCGAACTGTCATTACCGAATGGAATCGAGAAGCCTAGACGCTGTGATTGTTCCATGTGCCGACGTCGTGGGGCGATTGTGGCATCGGTGCCTTTGAATGGGATTCGCATCATCCAAGGTGAGAAAGCACTCAAGCTGTATCAGTTTAATACCAACACAGCTAAGCACTTCTTCTGTGGTGAATGCGGCATCTATACCCACCATCAGCGCCGCTCAAACCCGAGCGAATATGGCTATAACGTTGGCTGCTTAGAAGGCGTAAATCCTTATGATCTAGGAGAGATAGAGGTGATGGATGGCGTGAACCACCCATCAGACAGATAAGTGTATTTAGAGTGGATGAAGGCCGTTTAAGTAAATAAACTGCCATTCATCCATAGATGCGCGGCAATACTTGCAATGTAACCTACCGCAATCACCGGTGCCCATTTAAGGTGCCCAAAGAAGGTATATTGTCCTCTTGCTGCGCCCATGAGAGCAACGCCAGCAGCAGAGCCAATCGATAGTAAACTACCACCGACGCCTGCCGTAAGGGTCACCAATAACCAGTTACCCATCGACATACTTGGCTCCATGGTCAATACCGCAAACATCACTGGGATGTTATCGACGATGGCGGACAGTATTCCCACCATGATGTTTGCCCAAATTGGATTCCACTCGGTGTACATCACGTTCGAAACCAGCCCAAGATAGCCCAGCAAGCTCAAGCCGCCAACACACATGACCACGCCGTAGAAGAACAAAAGGGTGTCCCACTCGGCGCGAGACACACGGTGGAAGACATCAAATGGCACGACAGAACCTAAGCGCTTGAGCGCGTAATCGTCCCCATTGGCAATCGCCATCGCCGCTTTTTTGGCAAGGGAGTGTTTGAGCGTTCTACGCAAGAAATAACCGAAAAATTGCAGATAAGCGAGGCCCATCATCATCCCCACCACTGGCGGGAAGTGTAAAACGGCGTGGAAGGAAACTGCAGTCGCAATGGTCAGGATAAATAAACCAACAATACGTCTTGCGCCGCGTTTGAGCTCAATGTGTTCGTGTACCGTATCTGGCTTAGTGTTTGGTACAAATAACGACATGATGAATGCAGGGATGACGTAGTTTATCAGCGAAGGCACAAACAGCGGCATAAACTCAGCAAAGCTGACGTGCCCTGCTTGCCAAACCATCAGAGTGGTAATATCGCCGAATGGGCTGAATGCGCCGCCCGCGTTGGCCGCTATGACAATGTTGATACAAGCTAAGTTTACAAATCTTGGGTTATCGCCCGAGACTTTCATCACCACAGCACACATCAATAATGCCGTGGTCAAGTTATCGGCAATGGGAGAAATCACAAACGCTAGGCTACCTGTAAGCCAAAATAGCTTCTTAAAATCAAAACCTTTGCCAACCATCCATGCTTGCAGTGCGTCAAACAGCCTTCGCTCTTCCATCGCATTGATGTAAGTCATCGCCACCAGTAGGAACAATAAAAGTTCGGCGTATTCCAGAAGGTTGTGTTCCAGTGCGGCTTTAGCCACGTCAGCTTGGTTGTGCTGGGCAAAGGTGTAGCCAATCAAAATCCAGATTAACCCGGCTGCGAGCAATACGGGCTTAGACTTTCGCATTTGGAGGTATTCTTCCAGCATCACCAGAATGTAGGCAATGGTGAAGAAAATCAACGCGGCATAACCGACGGTCGAATTGACGAGATTAAGATCACTGGTCGCAGCTGCAAAGGTGGAACTAGAAAATATCAAACAGCAAAACGCGACAATTGGATAGATTGGCATAGACATTTCTCCTTGTTTGACTGGAGAAATTTTAGCCACATATTAAGGGGTTAAGTGTGAGTAAGCTCGAATTAACGGTAGGAGTTTTGAATTGATGTAGCTTGCGCCACTACTTTCTGAGTGACGCAATGCTCGCCGCGCCAAATAGGATTACTGCAGCGTATAAACCATAAGTTAGCCAATGGCTAATTTCTAAAAAAGGAACGAGTCCTTGACCTGCCCACATACCGCCTCCGTTTAATGAGCATTTTGTTGATGTCAGACAAATCTAAATTAAATGAACAATGTTTTTTGTGAGTGAAAGCAAATTACAAAGTATTAGAAATGATAATTTTGATGAGTGAGAGAGAGCTCTCATTTTTATAAAGTCTGCACTAGCCAAAAAGTGGTAGTGCAGACCATACATAGTGCTGAATGGATTTAGCGCAGTAATAGCTTTTTCAGTGGTGTTGCTTCAATGCCTTTCACAAGCAACAAGGTCACCACAATGGTTGCTGGGTAAATGAAGGCGTCTTTGGCAAAGTTTTCTAGCCCTAACATACCCGCTACGTTCATCATGATGATGATCACTAATAAGTGGCTCACGTAGATACCTAAAATGCTCGGGGACCACTTAAACACCCATGGCATGTTACCAAAGTTTGGATGGGCAAGAAGCCACATGAATACGCCCAAAGACCAGACAACAGTACCGAACAAAAAGTCGTGCGAGTTAAAGGCGATATCATAATCCATCAAGTAATAGGCTTCGGCGAAATGAATTGCCATACCAATAAGAATTAATCGAATCGTGTTGTTGCGAGACCATTGCCACTGGTGCTGTCTGGCTAGGTAACCAAGCACCACCAGTAAGGTACTGAAGAACGGACCATTACGAGTAAAGAATGGCGCTGGCAGATCAGTGAGTGTGACGTAGCTGCCTGCGAACACACCATAGATATAGAGCAATACCGCTGTTGGAAGTAGCAGTTGCATCATGCCGATTCGAACCAGAAACGCAATGATGGCTACAGCGATGATGAGTGCTGGGATGAACCATAGATGTACCAAGCCCCCTTCCAGTAACGAATTGATTGGGTTCGACATTAAGTAGCCCCAATAGCCTTGTCGCTCGGCGAGATAGCCTGCTTCTGCAACCACTTGCCAACGGAACGGCACCAACAGACAAATCGCACTCCAAACCAGCCATATCTTAAGCAAAGGCTTGGCATAGTCTTTCAGTGTCTCAACGGGATTCGTGCTGAGTTTTGGTTGGATGAGATAGCCGGAGATGAGGAAAAACAGTGGCACAGCAAAACGAGCTAGCTGGTTGAGGATATACCCAACCCAAGGCACCTCATCCCATTGCCAATAGGTGAGAGCCATCTGACAGTGAAGCCCTACGATCGCAAACATCGCGATGATACGAGCAAATTCTAAACTGGCAATTTTCTTTGTGGTTGCCATAAGTACTTACCTAAAAAGTGAAAAATCGCTGCGAAATTAGCAGTTAATGACTCAGTTCTCGCGCTAAAAAGTCAACGGATGTGCATTTGGTGGTAACCAGTTTCTTAAATTCTGACTCACCTCAAATTTCGAAAATTCATATTCATTAGGTTACTCAATGTATTGCGATCGTGAGTGTGTAAGTGGGTATACATTGGTTTGACCAGTAAATTGAGGACTTGTAAAAAAGTACGATCGTGCTAAAAGTGTGTTTATGAAAAAAGGAAAAGTAACCAAAGAGCTGATACTGCATCGTGCATTCCAACTCGCGAGTGAAAACGGGTTGGAGAGTCTCACTATTGGTGAGCTCGCTAAGCAGTGTGGTATGTCCAAAAGTGGCTTGTTTGCTCACTTCAATTCCAAGTTGAACCTTCAACTGTCGGTGTTGGAATTTGCCAATCAAGTATTCGCTGAGCGCGTAATTGCGCCTGCGCGCGAGCTAGGCGATAGCAACATTGAGCGTAAAGTACGTGGCTTGTTGGATACTTGGATGACGTGGAATCACTCTTTTCAAGGCAGCTGTATGTTCCTTGATGCTTGGAATGACACCGCTGAAGAAGGCTGTGCGTTGCAAGCAGCATTGCGAAAATCGATTGATACTTGGTTGAATTACTTAGAAATTCAGATCAAGAAAGGCAAAGAAAACCAAGAGTTTGTCGCCGATTTAGACACGCGGCAAGCGACCTTTGATTTGTACGGGCAGTACTTAAGTGCACACATATTTTACTCGATCAAAGGGCAAGAAGAGAGCCAGAGACTGTTCTGGCAGGGCATCGATAACTTGTTTACTCGATGGAAGCGCTAACCCCGCGGTAACGGGTATAGTAAAAGATTCAAAATGAAGAGCGACAACGAGCGCTCTTTCTTATCAGTATAAAAAGCACGACCGTTCTATTTTGTGCAAAGCTGATAGTTAAGGAAATGATCATGAGTGAGAAAATTTACTTCAATACTTCGCAGAAATTCAGTGTTAAACGCAGCTTGGTCAACATCAGTACCCGCCTGCATCACACGTTGGCGCCGTCACATGCAAAAAAGACCGCGCGTAAACTGCTGCTTACTCCCGCTCGTACTCAGCCAAAAAATGTCGAGCCACAGGGGCTTATCAAAAGCGAAGTGCAAGGTCATGCCGGTGCAATTAAAACCTATCAGCTTGGTAGCGGTCCGGTATGGGTTTTGACTCACGGCTGGTCAGGAACTGCGAGTCAGTTCTACCCGTTGATGGAGCATATTGCGGCATCGGGTTACACCGCATTAGCGTACGATCATCCTGCTCATGGTGAGAGTGAGGGACAATACGGACATATTCCAGCGTTTGTGTGCGGTCTTGAAGATGTATTAGATTCTGTCGATGAGGTTGCAGGTTTGGTGGGGCACAGCATGGGTACCGCTTCAGCGCTAGAGTGCCGCCACAGTAAATTAGAAAACAAGCCTTTGCTGTTGATCGCGCCAGTGCTTAACTACGTTGAAAACCTATTTGGCAGCATTGCGCGTTCGGGTTACTCAATGAAGTTATTCAAAGCGGTGGTTTCGGAAGTGGAAGACCAGTTTGGCTACCCATTGCAATCTATTGACCCGGAGAGGCGCTTAGCTGAGCGAGAAGCAAAAACTATTATTGTTCATGATGAGCAGGATAAGTTCACCAAACACAGTGTGTCTGCTAAAGCGGCGGCCGAGATTGAACGAGTGGAACTGGTTACCACGCAAGGCCAAGGCCATGGTCGTGTGATGAAGTGTGATGAGGTATTCCAGAGTTTCGACCGTTTAATTGAAGCGAGCTGATCATTAAAGAGTGTTGAATAAATTCTGTTAGAACAACAAAGGACAGCCGAAGCTGTCCTTTTCTTTTTTAACAATATTCAAAGCGAGTGATGATGAATCACAACACCTTAGCAGTGCTTAGTTACAGTTAGCTGGGCCAACTTCTTTCCAAACACCCCATTCGCCAGACTTGCTAGGATCTTGACCTTGTGTCCACCACTTCGCTTCCCAAGTTTTACCTGCGTGCGTTACTTGGTCGCCGCCTGTGTAAATAGCCGTTGCATCCCATGCGTTAGTACAAGTGCCACCACCTGTGCTGTGCTTAGATACAACAACGGTTGCACTTGCTGAAGACGCTGCCTGACCATCGCTTACGCTGACAGTGAAGCTTAGGCTTGTGTCTTGTGGGTATTCTGCTGCTGTGAACGTCACTTTCGCACCGTTAACCGTTGCGTTTAGACCTTGAGGTAGCGTCCAATCAAACGTTAGCGTGTCGTTGTCAGCGTCGCTAGAAGCAGAAGCATCAATCACAACTACGTCACCAGCTTTCGCTGTTGCTGGAGCTGAAACTTTTGCAATTGGCGCTGTGTTATCCACGGTACCTGTTGGTTTAACCGTTACCACAACAAGATCAGAAGCGGTTGCGCCTTTGTCATCGGTTACTGTTAGTTTGAACGTTAGCTGCTCTTCTGCAGTCACTTCCGCTACATCAAAGCCTGCTGTCGCAGTGTTCGCGCCAGATAGAGCTACTGCAGTACCTGATACTTGCTCCCAAGCGTAGCTTGCGATTGTGCCATCAGAATCAGTTGAGTTGCTGCCATCAAGAACAACACTTGCAGGACCTGTTACTGCTTGGTCTGCACCAGCTGCTGCCGTTGGTTTACGGTTTGGTGGAACAACCACACCACCGGCCATGCCTTCGTGCATTGCGTTAAGGATGTCGCCGTTATCCGCATCAATTTCCCAAGAGAATAGACCAGCTAGACCCAGAGATTTCGCGTAGTTACCTTTTGCCAATACAGAGCGGTGATCGTCAAATGTAATCAGTTCACCCGTTGAACGGTTCCACACCCAAGGTGCTTCTGCTAGCTCGTCGTAACCGTATTCGAAGCCGTTGATGCCAGCGTTGTTCGCACCTAGCATGAATGACTTAATACCTTTGTAGTCAATCACGCCATCTTCCCAAACGCCTTGAGTCGTGCTGCCTTTCAGTTTACCTGTCGCAGTACCTGTCATTGGGTCGTTTGGATCCGTCAGCGTATCCGGTGTTACGCCTTCCCAACCACGACCGTACATTGCAGTACCAAGAACCAGTTTGTTCGCAGGAACACCTTGCGCGAGTAGAAGTTGGATGCCGTTGTCAGCCGTGTAAGCTGGGCCTTTGTACGGTTCGCCGTTTTCATCAACGCCGCTACCATCACACTGACCAGGACGCATGAATGAGCCACAGTAGAGTGCTGTTTGGTGACCAGGAACATTGTTCCAACCGCCATAGAAGTCGTAAGTCATCGCGAAGATGTAGTCCATGTACTGCACAGCATCTGCGTAATCAACGTCTTCAATTTTGTCGTAACCAACGCCAATTGCTGAAGTTAGCTCGTAGGTACGGCCTGTTTCCGCTTCTAGGTCATCCAGCATTGCACGCAGTTCACGCATCAACGCGATGTAAGCTGGGCCATCGTTCACTGGGTCGCCTTTATCTGCTGCAGCACCGCCGCCACCAGGGAATTCCCAGTCAATATCTACACCGTCGTAGAACTTCCACGTTTTCAGGAATTTCTTAACTGACGCGACAAATGTGTCACGGTTTTTCTTATCAACGAAGTCGTAGAATGGGTCAGAAAGTGTCCAACCGCCGATAGATGGAATGATTTTTAGATCTGGATTACGTTGCTTCAATGCCATCAGCATTGCGTAGTTACCCTTGATCGGTGTGCTGTATTCGTGACCAGCTTGAGCAAAGCTCTTCTGGTACGCTGCCCATGGGTCATGGATAACCACTTCGTAGTCATTCACACCGCGACAGGCAGTTTGTAGAGCGTTGAAGCTGTTACCACCAACTGATTTCACCGACTCGTTTGGACCACAGATTGGGATAAAGCCGTAAAGAATGTGAGTCAAGTTGTCGACAGGCATGTTATCAACCGTGTAATTACGGCCGTAGATACCCCATTCAACAAAGTAAGTACCCATCACTACGCTTGGGTCTGTGTTGTAGGTTTTGTTGTTTGGGTCAACATTCATGGTTAGAGGCGGTAAATGAGAACCGTCAGTATCCGCGATAGTGATCTCTGCTGGTGCGCTCTTAGCACAACCAGTTGCGTCACATGCTTCGATTTCCATTTGGTACAAGCCACCTTGGCCGTATTCAAATGATGCCGTTGTTTGGCTACCAGTGATAGGGCCTGTTGCCACTTTTACGCCATCAAAGTAGATGTTGTAAGTGTCGCCAGAAGTACCACTCCACTGATTAAATTTCACGTTGATCTTAGCTAGCTCATGGTACTTAACCATGTCGTTGTAGCCAGATGTGGTTTCCATTGCCAACTCAATTTTAGAAAACTGCAGGTTGTTGGAACCGTACATATCGATACTTGGTGCGGTTGGAGCCGCATTTGCAGCGCCAGATAGTGCTAGGGCAACCCCAGCTGCACATAGGTTAAATCGAATCATAACTTCTCTCTCAATCCTTGAATTCATGTTCATTAACGAACATAAGCTGCTCCTGCGACAGAAAAGACAACCAATTCACACACTGTGCAAAAGCATCCCCTTGAGCATTTCAGAGGCTTATTTTTTTCAAAAAAAAATAAATCAACTTTCGACCGTGTTACCTAAATCTCACTACAAGAAACATAAATTTGCAGTGAAAATTCAATATTGAGCCAATATTTTATAAATATTTTGCATGCACTTAATTAATTGCTTACTCAGTTCGTACTCGTTATTTTGCGAGTGAAATTAAACTTTTTACTTTGTAATAGAGTTGGTTACGACAAAAAGTGTTTGTTTTGCATACAGAAGAGGAGTGATGGATAAAAGGCTACTTGCGGCCGAAGTGTTCACTTAGAGCGGCACGACGTTTGGAAGCCGCCCCAGTTTCTGAGCCTTGAACTGTGTGCTCGAAGCCTTTGAGAATAAATCTCTGATCGGGAAAGCGAGGTTCAATACGGCGTATTTGTGGGGAGAGGTGAGAACCTGACAACTGATACTCGGTTTTACCCAAGCCTGTGTTCAGAGTGATGACTTTGCCATCAAACTCAAATTGAGTGGCGATCAAACGGTGATTGCGAAAGACCCCGTTGGAAGTAAAGGAAAGGTGCTCGGTTTGATAAGGTGGGGCACCAATTTCAATCCATTCGCCATAGATTTTATCGCGATCGATGTAATCCAAATAAGAGGCATAAAGTAGATAACTGATCACGCCAAACAACGTGCATCCAAACAGAGCAAAACCTCCTTTGATGATTTTGAGCTGATGACGAGCCCAAAGTGAGGGTTGCGGTTCCGGTTTCTGCTTGCGATTACGTCCTGTGGTGTTAGTCATGATCCCTGCTTACTTTCCTTTTCCATTATGGTGAGAAGCTTGAGCTGCAAAAACAAACAATCTCGCCTTTAAGACGGTGAAACTATGATCTGATGTCCACTTTTACATTCCGAAACACAGTTATTGATAAGTTAGCTTTTCAGTAAAGGTCAATTTAGATGCTTGAGTCGCAAACCGAAACAGGGTAAAAAAGAGCTGATTTTTGATAAGGAAACCAATAATGAGTATTAAGGAAAACAGTTATTTTGCTGGTGGCGTTAAGTCGCTAGGTTTTAACCAACAAGGGCAGGATGTCAGTGTTGGGGTAATGTTGCCAGGTGAATACACGTTTGGCACTCAAGCGCCAGAGCGTATGAGTGTGGTCAAAGGTGCATTGATCGTTAAGAAAGCTGGCGAGGTTGATTGGGTCACTTACAACACCGGTGAGTTCTTCGAAGTAGAAGGAAATTCATCGTTCGAGCTGCAAGTAAAAGATGCAACCGCGTACTTGTGTGAGTACCTATAAGCAATAAATCGAATTGAAATGAAAGCCACCTTCGGGTGGTTTTTTTATGCGTGTATCTTTCTTTATAAATAAATTGGTTCGAAAAAATAAATTTAATAGGCGTTAACTAACCGTTAACCAAATCAGTGATACGTTCTATCCATATATCTTCAATATTTAAAACTTGAAGAAACTATTTTAGTGGATAACGAAAAGAACAATAAATGTCGGATTTTTACCTAATTTATCAGCCTAAAGTCAGAGATTATAAGATAACCTCGCTAGAAGCGTTGTTGCGCCCCAAAGACAGTGACCTTTCTATAATGGAATACTTATCTCTAAAAGCAGATACAAAGCTTCTCGATCTTCAAGTACTCGCTAAGTGCGTTGAGGATATGGACCTATATCAACTTACTATCCCAGTCTCTGTCAATATACATCCCTCCAGTTTATCCGATGAAACGTTTGTATCTACAGCAATAGAAATGATCAACGGCAGGCAAATCAATATAGAAGTTATTGAATATCAGGAATTCCAAGTCACACGAGAAATGGTTCTCAATCTAGAATCACTAAAAGAGAATGGAATCAAAGTGTCTATAGATGATTTTGGTACAAACCTAATGAGTGAAGAACTTGCTCTGAGGATGAAGGTTGATGAAGTTAAGTTTGACAAAGCGTTAATCGAAGGTATTGAAACCGATCGTTCGAAGTTGGAAGTACTGAGGCGTATCTATAGAAAAATCGCAAAGCTATGCACTCCTAATATCGTGTTTGAAGGCGTCGAGAATGTTCTTCAGTTAGAGGCCATTAATGAGTTTGCGACGTCTCCTATCATTCAAGGCTACTACTTTTACAAGCCGATGCACTTATCCGAAGTTGGCAGAGTATTGTCTCTCACAAAGTGACTTGTCCTATATTCGTAAACTGAGAAATGGTGATAACCCATAGCTAAATACCATCACAAATATCATTTTATCTACTTTCTTGACGCAGAGTCGTAAAATTGACGCGGTATAAGTTTTTGAAATTTAAAGTAAAATAATATTTTTCATATCGTTTTGTCGTGTCGATTAAATAGTTTTATCAACATGAATGGCCTCGTTAACCCTACGTTAACCAGGGGTAAGTCTAATATTTGCGCACTTTCCGAGGGTGTGTAGATTACATACCTAATTAATGTTTAATCATTAACAGATAGAAATAGCTATGCTCAAAAAGAAGATAATCCTCTCCGGTTTGCTTTTAGCTAATTCATTTTCGGTACTAGCGAATAATGAGGCGATACCTTATTCCGGTTTAGGAATAACGTACTCAGCAGATAAACGTAGTGAAGGCAGCAAGGACTACTTCGGGCTCGAGCTATTGGTCGGTATTCATATTAATGATGAATATTCGATAGAAGCTGGGATTGGAGATTATACTTTAGCAACATCCGCTGAAAGTGTAGTACCTATATTTTCTCGATTTAAGAATTATTATTCATTAGGTCAGAGTTCAAATTTATATTGGGGTTCTGGTATTGCCTATATCGATACTGGAATAAGACCTCTAATTAACTTAGGCATTGAATATAGGCTAAATGAAAAATGGACTATTGATGCAGGTTATCAAGGTTTATTTGGTGTTAATAATTATCATGATGATATTTATTCGATGCGTTTCTTAGCTAAATATCAATATTAAGTACTTAAATAAAATTTTAACGTGATTATTTATTAATCAAAAGCTCAACATATAATTTACAAGGTAAAATACGATGAAAAAAACAATCGCAACTCTAGCTGTATTTTCTGCTCTAGCTTCTGGCGCTGCAATGGCTGCTGAGTCATCTGCAACAGCAAACTTCCAATGGGCTGGTGTTATCCCTGCTCTTGAAGTTTCAAATGGCATCGAGATCCGCCAAGCGGGTTCTACAGCATTCAACGATGGTATCCTTGAGTTCTCTAACAAAGCTGAAGGTATTCGCCTAGTAGACTCTTCTGTTATTGCATTTGATGTTGTTAAGTCGGAAGACAAAACTAAAGTTGGTAGCTACTCATACACACTAGAAAGCATGCGTGTTTCTAATGGTGGTATTACAAACGATTACAACAAATCGTACTTTGCGATTGGTGTAAACGGTGTTGCACAGAAAGTTGGTTTCACTGGTAACGTGACTAGTACTGGCGCACCAACAAACCTAAACGTAATGACTCAAAAAGATGGCGTTGCACCAGCAGATGAAGGTCTAAAAGCAGGTCAAAACGTACTTGTTCAAGCACTTGTTTCTGTAAACGCAACTATTTAATCATCTAATTAAATAGTAATTACTTTTGCACCCATAAACATGGGTGCAATATTCTATTTGGGTTATCTCGCTATGTATAAATATCTATCAAAATTAACAGTTTTATTATTAGCTTTTTCTTCTGCTCATGATGTAAACGCTAATCAGATTTATCATAAATTTAACCCAACAACTACGATTGATATTTCAAAAAACTCTGGTGGCGTTGAAATTAGTACCAGAAACCTGAATTTCACAACCAGTTATTTGAAAGATAAAAAAGTACTTGAGGATATTAATATCCCATTTACTGTTAAATCCTCAACGGATGAAAACATTAGCTACAACTTAAAGCTTATTAAATCGAACCATATGTGTTCTCTTAAAAAAGAGAATAACGAGACCTTTACTGTTGATTTGCAACTTGATGGAGAAGGATTTTCTTCCGGTAAGTCAGTAAAAGTATTCCCGGCAGTCCACGAGCGTGAACATCGATTAAATATTTCATTTCCTGAGGAAATAGAGCAAATGGATCAAGAGCAAACATGCTCTGGAACAGTGACTATTGAAGCGGAGATTATATTGTGATGAAAAAGAATTTATGTTCGTTACTCATTACCATGAGTTTCGCCTCATATGCGAATGATCGCTACCCATTAGAATTTGCAGACTTTTTTACCGAAAAGAAAGAAACCGTTGAAGTTGCTATCGCTGGTGAACAAAAAACAAGCAAAATTAAAGGGCTCGTAACCTATGACAGTTTTAAGCTAATTGAAAATAAAGATAATCAGCGAAAGCTCAGAAGCTACTTAATAGAGCGCGGATTAACTGAAAAGTCGATTGATAATATTTTCTCGACATTGACACAAGGGGTTGCTGCTAATCCAGGTTGTCAGTCTCTTATCTCAGTCTGTATCCCGGAAGATAAAGCGGGTACCGCTGAATATACATTCGATTTTGATAAGAAATTATTAAAGCTGTTTGTATCATCAGATATGCTCATGGTTAAAAATGAAAAAAATGAATACCACGAGACAATAAAAGAAAACAAAGCACTGATTGTATCTTCAGATTTATACTTTAGTGTAAATGGTCAAGGGCAAGATTATTTTAACCTAAATAACAATTTAGTTTGGGGTTTACCCGCTGGCCATATATCTGCTGAAACACAGTACAGTCAAGACAATGATGATCTTGATGTTTATGAAGCAGTCTACGATGTTAACGTGAAAAATCATCGTGCAATCGTGGGCTATCAAGATCAAAATCAAAAAGCGCTTAACTCGACAGACTTCCTCGATTATGGTCTGGATCTTTCTGGCTATGCTGCGACGCTGGGTACGAGCAAAAACCTTCTCAAGGGAAGTAATAGTACTCATCAGAAAATTAACTTTTATTCGCCAGAATCTGGTCAATTAGAAGTGTATCGTGGTGACCGAGTTCTAGTGAGCCGTTTTGTCGCACAGGGACAAAACGTTATTACATACGATGAGTTGCCCTACGGAATATACAACATTGTCATTAAAGTTAAGCGCGGAAACGAAGATGTATTAACAGAAGAGCGAAATGTTGTTAATACCAAAGACTTCGATCTGGCTGTTGGTGATTACGATTATCGTGCTCAAGTGGGCTATCTAGAAGATATCAATAATAAGTCTGCTCGATTTGATGATGAAATTAATGATGATAGTCGGTATTACGGGCGCCTGAGTGGCACTACTCGCCTTAATGAAAGCTTACTACTTGGCGGTGGCGTCTCTGTGAGCCAAGATGATACTCAGTTCCAAATTGGTGCTAACTGGGCGTTTGATGAACGCTTAACGACCCAAGTGAACAGTTCGTTCTTTTCTTCAGGAGCAATGAATCACTTTGCATCAGTATCTTACAGTCCATTTTTCGTTTCTGGGACATATACGAATACGCTCGATGCGGAAGGTGATTTTGCAGCGCTACTATTAGACAAAAAAGAGTCTACGGAGTGGAACGTTGGCGTAACCGGTGACCTTTTTGGTGGCACAGCTTACTTAAGTTATTACGCTGCCAATGAGAAAAATGAAACGGGTGAGTTTGAGAATGACAGTATCAATGCCAACTGGTCACGAGATATTTTCAAAGGTACTTTGAGTATCAATAGCTCTTACATGGTTTATGGCGATCATCAGGACTCTTGGAGCACTAATATTACTTGGTCGATGCCGCTTGGTGAAGATACTACGGGCCGCACGGGTATGTATTTTGACGAAGAAGGATTGGAGTACAGCCAAAGCAGCGTGACGTATAGCAAATCATACGATGATGTAAATGTTTCGGCGACGGCAGGCGCAAAGATTGGTCAGAATAACGTTGAATCAGAAGTTTCCGCGAGTGTGAATGGTCATAGTCGTTATCTAGGTTACAGCACGCATGGTTATGCAAGCGATACTGGTGAAAGAAACTTATCTGGTAATTTGACAACAACGCAGGTTATTTCTGCACAGGGTGTTCATAGTACTTACAAAAGAGGTAAGTCATTTATTGCTTTGGAACCGCAAGTCGAAGGGCAATTAAAAGACGATACCGTTATGTCGGTAAACCTAAGTAAAGATGGGTCATTCTCTTATAGAGATAATGTTTCAGTAGGGCAGAATGATCTCATCGAGTTGACACCATACAGCGATATGGAACTTGAGTTAGATGCTGACTCTTATAATTTGGAAATTGAAAATAACAGAGAAAAACACTTTGTAAGACCTGGTACCTTCTTTCCTCTAAATAGTAAGGTGATTCAATTACAAAGCCAAATATTTGTTCTTAACGATATGAACGGTCAACCAGTGAAGTTTGTAAACTGCATTGGTGATGGTTGTAAAGATGTTGAAACTTTATCCGAAGATGGCGTATTTCGTGTGAACTACAGAAATAATCAACCATTTAAATTAGTTTCAGAGAAAACACTTTGTGTTTACGATGAATCACTTATTGGACAAAGTTATATTCAAGCGTATTGCCTGGGTGGTTTAGAAGAGACAGGAAGCTTGGTTAATAACCATGGTTCTTCAAACTCAACTGAAAACTTAGTTTATATCGGAAAATACGAATCTGTTGAAGAAGTCGAAACAATAGTAGGCCAAATTTCAAAAGTAGGTTTAAAAACGAAATCTATTGAGGTTGGTAGCGCTCGATATTTATATGTGAACTATACAGACAGGTACACGACTGCCCAACGTTCGCTCTTAGAAAGTCTAGAAGCATATGCAATTCTAGATACGATTAACGTTAATGAATTATTTAGTGTGAGGTAGTAATGAAAAAATTAATTTCTTATGCATTGATGGCAGCGTGTCTCGCACCTAGTGCTGCTAGCGCTAGTGGTATTGCAATTGACTCAATGATTGGGTTTACAAAAAACGGTGTTGGTAAATTCACAGTAACCAATACAGCGGAATACCGTCAGTTTATTCAAATTGCAATCAGCGATATTGAAATTAAGAATGGTCAATTGGTTAAAACGCCATACACACGTGAAAATATTAATCAGTGGTCGATGAATGCTCGTCCTGCGAGAGCGGTTATAGAGCCTGGATTGAAAAAAGACTTTCAATTTAGTTACGAACCAAAAGTAAAAAGTAAAACAGATCAAGATCATATTTACCAGTTTACATTTGTTCCGACACCTTACTTCCCTAATGGCGAAAAGGAGCAAAGCACAATGCAAGTCGCGATTGGTTTTGCCCCAGTAGTTATTGTGCCTGCAGAAGAAGACCAACCAATTGCATTTGATATCAAAAGTAATGGCGACAAGTTACAAATCAAAAATAATGGTAAGACATATTTAAGAGCGCATTTGGACACATGTTCTGCCACTGCTACTGGGGTAGAAAGAAAGCAATGTACGGATGTGGTTTACGTATTGTCAGGACGTGATCTCAATGTACCTTTAGCAGATGTGATGCAGAACAAACCGATGAAGGTTACATTCTCGACTCATGAATATAAGTACAAAGATACGATTTCTCTTCCCGTCGGAGCAAAACTTTCAAAGTAGGTGAAATATGTTCTTTCGTTCTATTGGTTTAATCATTGCTCTGGCGTTACCGTGGAGTGCTACGGCAGCTGAAATTAGTGGTAAGTTGGTTGTTGGTGAGCAAATTCAGTGGGATGCCGACCCAATATTAGATTATTGGCTACCAAATAATCCTGAGCCATCCACAGTGTCTCAAGTCGTTACTTCTGTAGTACCAAGTAGCCCTGATTCGAGCTACCAAAAACCTCGCCTTTTGAAACTGAAAAGTGGAGAGAGCAGTGCAGAAATTTTGGTTACTGTTCAAGGGATGTGGTATCAGTTGACGCGCTTGGATGGCTTTTCAGATCGCTCTGGTTCAACGGCTACAACTCGTTTCCTTAGTGGCAACCGTGTGACCACTTTAGGTTATGGTTATGGAACCAAGTCATTTTGGTTTTATGACTCAACTAAGCCATTTGTGAGTTATAGCCCGATTGTTGATTTTGATATCAATGATGCATTTAAAGACAAGCCAAGTGGTATATACACAGGAACGATGAATATCAACGTTCCATACCAGCAAGAGGTGAATGGTCGTTGGCAAAAAGCGATGCTTACGGTGCCATTAACTGTTCGTATTGAATATACCGCGGCGACGCTCGCTTCAATTGATGTCACGGGCTCTGACATCCTAGAGCCGAACTACTCGGGTGAATATGTCTCCGGTAAAACGGAGTACACCATTAGAGCGAGAGGTGTGTTTCCAAATGGTGTATCTGTTGGCCTAAAACGTAGTTCAGATACTGATGGTATTTATCGATTAAAGCCCCAGAAAGGTGGGTCCACTGAAATTTTGTACGATGTCACTTGTATAGAGTGTCAGAACAATAATCAGTTCATCCAAAATGGCGTAGCCAAAATCGACAATATATCCAACGTAGCCAAGCTCAACAATGGGACTAAGCAAGAGCAAACCATGCACCTAAATGTCTCATACAAAGATAAAAAGTTGAGTGAGCTAGAAAGTGATGTGTACCAAGGCGCATTTGTTTTGGTTTTTGAAGCCGGACTATAAGTTTGAAGCCGGAATAGCAGTAGATATTGAGACAATAATGAAAAAATTAGCAGTGGTAGTTGCGTTCACTCTTGGCACTTCGATGGTGAATGCAGCTTCGGTATCCGATTTTTATATCGGAAGCAAATTAGGTTACTCCCAAGTTGATAGCGATTGTGCTTCAGAATTTCAATGTGATAAAGATTCAGCTTCTTTAGGTGCTTACCTAGGGTATCAGTACAATGACAATGTGGCAGTTGAGTATGGTGTTGATTATTTGGGCCATCATACAACGAGTAAGAAACGCTCCCTTCATTTTACTGATGTCTTAACCACCGACGTACTAGCAATAAGCTTAGCGCCAAAGTTTAGTTACTCATTAACGGATAACTTGGCACTATTTACAAAAATCGGTGCGGCTTACATGATTGCTGAAGAGGAAAATGATGTAGTAGCTACGGCAAGCGCAGGTGCAGAGTATGCGCTCACGCAAAACCTCAAGCTTAGGGCTGAATATCAACGGTTTGAGAAAATGTCGGATATCTACATCGAAGACATGAGCTTTAACAACTTCTCTTTCGGTATTTCTTACCAATTTGGTGAGCAAAATCAAGCAGTGGTAGAAAATGTTGAAAGCCACCAAGATATCGTAGAGCCAAAAGAAGAAGTGGCAGCAACAAAAGTAGAGCTAAAACATGAAGGCTTAACACAAGTTATTTACTTCGGTTTTGATTCGACCAAGGTATCTCAAGAGTCGGAACACAAGTTACTTGAGATTCAAAAGTTACTCGAAAATTTCCCTCAGTCACAAGTTGAGATTGTTGGTTTTACCGATGATCGAGGCGCGAGCCAATACAATGAGAAGTTAGCAAAAAGACGAGCCCAATCCATTGCCAAATATCTTGAAAGCAAGGGAGTGAAAGCTGACCAGATTTCGTTGACTTCTAAAGGTGAACTTGATCCGGTAGCCAGTAACCACTCCGAAGATGGAAGAGTTAAAAACCGTAGGGTCGAAGTCTCTATCCCTGAGTTTCAAATTATTGCTCAATAAATCCGATCAGCAAGCAAATAAATAAAAAGCCAGCTTAATAGCTGGCTTTTTTTTGTGCTAATGGAAAGGTATCGCTAACATCACTCTTAACGACACCTTTATTTGATTAGTTGATGTTTGTCAGTGACTTAAGGTAATAAGTAATCGCTTGAACCTCTTTATGAGAAAGACTAACACCAACTTGATACTCCGCCATATCGTAAACTGCCTGTTCGAGTGTTTTTACATTGCCATCATGAAAATAAGGAGCAGTAAGTTCGATGTTTCGCAACGAAGGTACTTTAAATCGATATTTATCATACTCTCTACCTGTAACAGTATATAAACCTAAATCTACTTGACTTATTTCCTTATCTCTATTGTGAAAATATTCCTTCTTCAACCCCATGACTTCGGCCGTTTCTTCTCCAATCCTGCTTCCGGCGTGACAAGTATGGCACTTGTACTTTTTAAAAAGCTGATACCCTTCTTTTTCTTCTGGAGTTAACGCAGTTTTGTCACTGGTAAGAAATCGATCGAAGCGGCTGACTTTTTTTCGGACCGAACAATCAAACTGGAGAATCGAGTTATAAATGTTATCGGTTGTTATATTTCCTCCATATACCATTCTAAATAGGCCCGATAATCTAGAGTTTTTGGAGATCTTTTTTTTCCACATTTTTAATCGAGCTGTTTCCTCTGCTATAAGGACTAAATGCATATGCTTCTAAAGCATGTCTCGCCTTTCGTTCTGTTGTGTTCCAAAAAGAATAGTGCTTAAAAACAGAGTTAAAAACGGTGGGACTATTGATAGTCGACCTGTCTACATCTTGACCAAGGTAATCTGTTTTTAGAGTAATATTTCCATATTGTGTGTCATGACAAGATGAGCAAGCAAAAGTACTGTTTTTCGATAGCTGTTTATCATTAAAAAGCAGAGACCCAAGTTTTACTTTATCACTAGAAAGAGGTTTGTTTTCTAGGTTAGGTAATAGACCATCATTTTTGACATCTTGCCTTAAAAAGTAGCCATTTCTATTTTGCTGCTTCTTGCTATTTATCCAATTCAGTAGCTGCGTCTTTTCTTTCGCAGTGATAATTGAACTTGGATGAAGCACCTCAAAAGTCAGCGGTGGCATTGAACCATCTATGATCACACTTTCCAATCTATTTAAATAGCTATTTGGTAAGGGGCTGTTATTTGTTACTGATACTATCAATGGATCAATTTGAAATGACTTGATACCAGTTGTTATTTCTCTTCCTACAACGTCATGGAGTAAAGGATAATTATTATTAATAGCCTTTCTAGTTATTGGTGAGTGGCACTTTTTACAACCTTTACTGATAATTGTTTTTACTGTACTAAGATCATCAATACTTTTTATATTCTTAAAATTGATACTTTCGTTTAACTCTGACCATTGAGAGTTTGATTCTAGAATATGATTAGATATGATGTACAAACTCACGAGAGCGGTTGATGAAATGAGCAAGCACTTCGCCTTCACTGTTTTTTCTCTATGTTTAAGTTTTTATACTTTAAAAGTATTATAATCCACAAACTTAATAAAGAGAAAAAAAGTAAATAAATTAATCGAATAAATAGATACTAAGACTTTTTCAGAGGAGCTTTGTTAAGTTAAAAAATAATTCCATTTTGAATTAGTAATCCATGAAAGTAAAATTAGTTACTTAGATAGTGTTTCTTTTTAGTATGGTACTTTTTGAGAAGAATGTAATTACATTCTTCTGCTCCCTTTGATTATGAACTCTACCATGCTTGATAGAGTGTATAGCCTTACTTTAAGTTATTTTTATTAAGTTTAAACCATAAGATTTTGCTATATATTCTTCTCTTAATATTGAGTAAACTTTGAGGCGAGTAAGCATAATTTTAATCATCATTTGACTTTTGTCTAATAAGTCTGATTGCATATGTACAAGAGTAACATTTTCCGCTTGATATTGGGGGATGTTGACACTACTCCCCTCCAAACTAACTGAGGATAAAACGTGAAAACTTCATATTCACTTCAAATTTTATTTGTTGAGGACAACATTGAACTAGCCCAAACGACAGTAGAACACTTTGAATTAGAAGGGATATGTTGTGATCATGCCTTAAATGGTCTTGCGGCATTGGAGTTGGTGAAGCAGACTCAATACCACGTGATCGTGTTGGACCTTAACTTACCTAAAATGAGTGGTCTCGAGTTTAGCCGAGTTCTTCGAGAGCAGGGCAATGATGTCCCGATAATCATGTTGACTGCCAAAGATAAACTAGAGGATAAGCTGGTTGGCTTCGAGTCAGGAGCTGACGATTATATGACGAAACCTTTCGCCTTTGAGGAGCTTCTAATGCGAGTCAAGGTTCTCTCAAGAAGAAGAAGCGGAGAGGTTTCAATATTCAAGCTTGGAGAATTAACGGTTAATTTAACTGAGAAAACCGTTTGTCGTAATGATGATGTTATTAAAGTTTCACCGACAGGATTTTCAATCTTAGAAGTATTATTACGCTCTAGCCCAAAACCAGTAAGTCGAGAGTATATTATTCAAACGGTTTGGGGAGATGCCCAGCCGGAGACGAATAGCCTTAAGGTGCATATGTTTAAGCTACGTAGTGCTTTGGATGGAAACTATGAGAAAAAGCTAATTCATACTATTAAGGGTGTTGGGTTCTCTCTCAATGAAGAACCATAAAAGTTATCGATGATTTTCTAAAAGGGTGCCAAGTTTATGGCACCCTTTTTTATTATTCGTACAAAAAATAGAGATAAACACATCTAATTGGGCGTTTAGCAATCAAGCTTTAGCTTTGATTTGTCGTGTCGACAAAAATGTTGTGTCGTCATTTATTTGACATTAACCTCGCGTTAACCCTTGAGTAGCTATTATTACCTTGTTATCAGATAAAACCGGATGAATAACGAACTTTCGTTATTCAATCCCTTTTAAATAAATTTTTCATATCTAAAGTCGCTTTAATAGCATCCCCCACTTTAAGATTTGAAAAAGAGTATAAATAGGTAAAGTTATGAAAAAAACAATTGCTACTCTAGCGGTTATGGGTGCATTGAGCTCAGCTTCTGCGATGGCTGCTGACGCGACTGCAAACTTTCAATGGGCAGGTGCAATCCCAGCTCAAGAAGTATCTAACGGCATTGAAATTCGCCAAGTAGGTTCAACAGCATTTACAGATGGTATTTTAGAGTTCTCGAACACTCCGGCAGGTATCATTTTGAAAGATGCGTCAGTAATTACATTTGATGTAGTGAAAACAGCGGATAAGTCGGTAGTTAAAAACTACACTTACAGCTTAGGTAATGTTGTGGTTTCTAACGGTGGTATCAGCAAAGATCACGACACAACTTACTTCGGTGTTACATTTAATGGACTTCCACACTACTCAGGTTGGAATACTCCTGTGACAGATGGACTTCCAATTGATGTGTCAATTATGGATCTAACTATGGGTGAGCCTGCACCTGCTTCACTAGGTTTAGAAGCCGGTCAAAACGTGATGGTTCAAGCTTCTATTTACGTTAATGCGACAATCTAGTTAGTTGAAGAATTAGAAGACAAAAATAACACGTAAATAGGTTATTAGATTTAAAAATTGTTGTTTATAGGATAACGAACAGCTCAGTCGTTATCCTTTTTTTTACGTCAGTCATTCCTGTCAACCAGCATAATAAATAGTCACCATATGAATAAGTTCTTTATAGGAGCATGTATTAGTCTCTCATTAATGGGGTGTAACTCAGAAAACACTACTGTTCAGAATAATGAAGAGCCTAATTTTCAAGGATTGGAAAAAATTACGGCCATTATAGGTACATCAACAACTTCAAAAATTCACGCGAATGATAATGACGGCGACAAACTGGCATTTTCATTAAGTGGTCAGCCAGCTTGGGCTAGCGTCAGTATTGATGGTTTGTTGACGGTTTCTCCATCCGAAAAAGATATTGGTGACTATCAATTTAAAGTGATCGTATCTGATGGTTTTGTAGCAAAAGAAGCTGTAGTTTCTATTAGCGTTGAGCTGCCTTCGATTCCAGAGTCAGATAACGAAGCTCCAGTGGTTGAAGATCTACCAGAACTTGAGCTAATCACTAACCAAGTTGAAAGTGTTCAAGTTGAAGCTTTTGACAAAGAAAGCGACGAACTTCAGTTCTCACTCAGTGGGCACCCTGAATGGATTTCTATTGACCAGAAAGGGGTGATCACATTTAAACCCAAAACTGACAATGTTGGTAGCCATACCTACCTTGTTTTGGTATCGGATGGTGTGAACATTACGCAAAAACCAATGGCTGTTGATGTTGCTTTGGGTATGACACCTGTTGACCCTGACTTAATTAATAATGCTCCAGTGATTGAAGCGGTACCAGAAATCAGCTTGGTGACTGGACGCAACGGCTTCTACAAGGTGAAAGCCAGCGATAAAAATGGCGATGTATTGACATACTCATTGAGCGGCCAACCAAGTTGGGTATCAATCAGTCCAACCGGCCAGTTGAACTTCAAACCCCAAACACAACATGAAGGGCAGCATCAATTCACCGTATTAGTTTCAGATGGCAGTCTGACGGCGAAACAAGTGGTTCGCACTAAAGTGGCACTCGCGATGACGCCAGTTGAGCCGGGTTTAGTGAATCATGCGCCAACGGTAAGTGAGATCCCTCAGATCAATTTGGTAACGGGTAAACCCGGTCAACACCAAGTGATCGCGTCGGATAAGAACGGAGACGCGTTAACGTATATGTTAGAAGGGCAACCTGAATGGGCAACCATTAGTCAATCAGGAAGCCTCTCGTTCTCACCGAAAACGACGGACGAAGGCACTTACACGTTTAACGTCTTAGTTTCTGATGGTAGCTTAACCACTACTCGCGTTGTGACGACAAAAGTGGCACTTGCCATGACGCCGGTAGAGCCTGGTTTGATTAATAACGCACCAGAAGTGGAAGTCTTACCTGAGCTGAAACTCGTGACAGGTAAAGCGTCTCAACAGCAGGTGGTTGCTTTTGACAAAGATGGCGATGCGCTGACGTTTACATTGGAAGGTCATCCGGATTGGATCTCGATCGATAAATCAGGTTTGTTGTCATTCAAGCCTGCGACGGAGCATGAAGGTGTACACACTTTCAAAGTGTTGGTATCAGATGGCAGTTTGACGACGATTCGCAATGTGACTGTAGATGTGGCGTTGGCGATGACACCCGTTGACCCAGACCTGATCAACAATATCCCTGAGATTGCATCTATTCCTGTTGTTCAGTTAGTGACAGGTAAAACTGGCGAATACCAAGTGGTTGCGACGGATAAAAATGGTGATGCGCTGACGTATGCGTTAGAAGGCCAACCAAGTTGGGTGGCGATGGATGCAGCAGGATTAATGTCATTTTCACCCCAAACAGAAGACGAAGGCAAATATACCTTCAACGTGTTGGTTTCTGACGGCAGTTTAACCGCAAAGAGTGAAGTGAACCTGAATGTCGCGTTGGCAATGACGCCTGTCGACCCAGACCTGATCAACCATGCGCCAGTATGGGAAGTGGTGAAACTACCAACCGCAGTAGTGGGCGATGAGTATCATTTCCAAATCAAAGCGACAGACCAAGATGGTGATGAGATCAATTACTCGATCCAAAATGCGCCGAGTTGGCTATCGATTGATAGTAAGACGGGTTGGATTGACGGTGTGGTAACGGAAGAGAGTCTTGGCGATGTTGAACTTGAAGTCAGCGCGAGTGACGATGGCCTAAGTACACTTCAATCAGTTGTTCTGAGTACGGAAGGTAAGTTACTTCAAACTGACATTTTTGGTACGTTTGACGCGACATTTGAAACTCCGATGACATTGCCTCAAGCGGGTGTCGTTTATGGCAATGTTGAGAGCGAAACTAAACTTGAAGTCCCTGTTGCGTACAGATTTCATGATGTCACTTTCGCTTATCAAGAAGGGGCATGGTATTTAGTGAATAATACGCCAATGCCTGTTGCAGAGCTTAGTGTGAGCTATGACGGTGCGGAACATTTAGCCCTATTCCAGTTGGATAAGGAGGTTCAGCCATACAGCAAAGCAAAGTTGACACTGACGGATGAGTCATTGACGGGCTTAAAATATGTTAACTTGAAAAACATGTTTGATCTTAAAGCCATTTTGGGTGCAAACCCGAATCCTTGTACGGATAAAACAAAAAAAATGTTTTGGCTCACCTCGATTAGGGCCGGAGCGAGATACGTTCGATAGATTCCTAGGCTATACGTACGAAATCTTTAATAGGGTGTCATTCTTAGATCTTACGGAAGACTTCTTTGAGAGAGAATGTGATACCTACTCAGAATGTAAGGGGTACACAGAGGCCAACCCTAATGGGCTGCCTTATGCGCGACGTACTTATTTGCTAGCAGGTCAGCCTGGCCATAGATTAAAGCTGGAATCTATGCGTAATATTTATATTGCTGAGGGTACCGCTAAGGGATCGAGCCCTGATCTATCTCTTATGAATTCGCCAGGAGATGGGTGGGCGTCGATTTGGGAAGAGTATGTGGATGTTAACCATGGGGCTTATCGTGCGTTACCAATGAATACTTTGTTCCACGAGACGATGCACGCACATGGTTTTAGTCATGCAAGTGGTTGGACTTATGGTTTATCAGAAATTCTCAAGAGGCAATATGTACCTACGTTAGGTTTTGATGTTCACCAGATTCCTAGTCTCACGAGTGCTGACATGCTTGTTGATTATGACATTATTGGCAAAGGGTTAATTCGTCTTACTTTGCAGTCCAAAACGGAACGAACTGATGTTTCTAATATGAAGTTCAGGTTTTCGAGTAGTAGTGAGCTGGATGTCACGGTGAAGCATTTGAATGTAGAAGGCAAAAATACCATCGATGTGCAGTTTAACGGCACGCCGAAAACACCGGTTCACCTGCAGGTCTGGGATCAAGATTCGACGTATTTGACGACGCTAAGATTTGATTATCTGACGCTAGCTCCACCATTGGTTTATAACATTCGTGGGACTCGTTATTTAGTTTTATCACCTGACTCTTTGGACAAAAATGCGGATGGTTGGGGCGTTCGTAATCTTTGCGCTAACCAAGGACCAAATACGGTTCTTGGTATCCGTCTGGATTATGGTGCTGTTTATGACTATTTGTACGCGAACAATCGGTTGAGCGAACTACCATTTAAAAGCTACCTGACTAAAGATTCACCTAAAAAATACCATATTTACGAAATGTACTTTGGTGAGGAAGAATTGACCAACTCTCATTTCAGTATGTATGAGAAACTAGGAGAAAACCGAGGCGTTATTTGTGCCCAATTCGGTGTATAGCTTACTAAGCCCTACTTTTGTAGGGCTTTTTTATGTCAACTTGATGGACCTTTGAGTAAGAGTAGTAGAATTGACTTGATTGTAGGAGCGCTTCACTTCGCTCTATTGCTATTTGTGAAATATTTCAGCATTGAAATAGTAGGGACAATTTCCGACAATAAACATAATTCTTGCCTTGTGTGTTTGGGCGCTTCAATTCTATTTAGGTGTGTAAAGTGAAAGTAAGAGAGAGTATTAAACATTACGTTATTGCTATCGCTATTATTGTCGGTATCTTATTTTCAATCCTTATTGGTTCCTACAGTACTTATAACTTGTATACAGGTATGGAAATTGTTACCAAGGGGATCATGCAAATTAAGGCGGAAACGGAAGCGCCTCAAGACGGCATGCTCGTGGTTGACCGACCGTTTTACATCGCCTCTAAATGGTATGATTTACCACTCGTTTTCCAGCTTAACTTCGATATTGAAGAACTTGTTCATGGCGAGGTTAAGCAAAAAAGCATCAATGTGAAAAGCAAAAAGGGGAATTATACGGAGATTAAGCTTTTCCTTGGTAAGTTCCAAGCCGGTGATTCGGAGCGATTAGTTGGGATTAAAATTAACGACGCTGCACTGGATGATTTTGCTGATAGCTTGGATCTCAACTTGGAGCAATACATCAAGTATACGCTAGCGCTAATATTCGTCTTAATGTTGATTTTTTCATTTGGCTTACTCTATATCATTCGCAAAGTGGCTAAACCAATAGAGGAGCTCAAAGACTGGGTGCTGCATGGCAGAGATCGGTCGAATAAGAACAATATTCCTGACTTTAAATTTCAAGAGCTTAACCTGCTAGCAAAAGTACTGTCTTCTTCTTTGGCTGCTGTGTACAAAAGCGTGCGCAAAGAGCGCGATTTTATTCGTTACGCGAGTCATGAGCTTAGAACGCCTATTGCCGTAATCCGGTCTAATTCAGAGCTCATGCGCAAAATGATGGAAAAGGACTTACCGAAAGAGCGCTTATATAAGAATATTGAGAGAATTGAAAATAACAGTTTGAGTATGTCCGATCTCTGCGAAACCTTATTATGGTTAAATCGAGAGAAATCTAATGACCTAGTGAAGACAGAAGTATCATTAGGGTTTTTAGCTGAAACGGTTGTGAATGAATTACGCTATTTATTGGAAGGTAAAGACATTGTCGTCGAAATTAACGTTGAGGGCACAACCCACTTAAACTTTGAAGGTATGTGTAAGTTGGTCATTAGCAACCTTGTACGAAACGCTTTTCAGCATACAGACAGTGGTCGGGTGATCATTAAGCAAACCGGAGAGCAGATAAGCATCATCAACGTTTGCTACAACTGTGGCGAAGTCAGCGAGCACACTGGTTTTGGGTTAGGGCTTATTTTGGTGGAAAAAATCTGTCACAAGCATCATTGGCAATATGATGAAATCGTAATTGAGCAAGGAAGGCACGTTACGGTTCGTTTCGGTTAGTCGCTCTTACATAACACGTGTTTACAAGAGCTACCCTCGATGGGTAGTTTTTTTATTTCTATGCTCTGTGAATTCACCAGCCTGATCTCAGATGAAAAAAGCAGCGCATTCTCATCAGATGAAAAACGATGAGTGCAGTCTTATTAAATAAATTGCATTACAAGAGTAATATCGCCGCTTTTCAAAGTGGGGGCTTTGTTATGAGCAATTTTGCTAAAAAGAGCGCGTTAGTATGCGTATTGGCGTTTTCAAGTTCTGTGTCTGCTAGTGAGCAAACATTTACTTGGGGAGGTGTTATTCCATTTCTCTCTGGCAAGCTAAGTGAGGGCTTGCACGTTGACCACACTAACGAAAGCAGACATTACAAGTTGGAAAGCATGACTATCTCCAATCATCGACAGGTCAAAATCTTTGTCGTAAATAATATTTAGTGGGTAGTTAGAAATGGTTGGCATAAGAATTAATGTTGCTCCTGTAAACCATCGATATTATTTATGTTGTAAATGTTGCTAGCTAAAATGAAAGTTATTGTAATTTCAAATTTATACAAGTATTAAACTTCTACAATCATCAATAGATCTGATAAAATTATGGTGTTGGTGCATTTATTTTTGAATGCGCTTTGGTGCTTATGTTCGGTGTGAGAATTGTAGTATGAGAAATAAGGGTTTTACTCTCATTGAGCTCATCATTGTTATAGTAATACTTGGCGTCATTGGTGCTATTGCCGCTCCGCGTTTTTTAGGCCTGCAAGAAGATGCGAAATCAGCATCTATTATTGGGCTAAACGCTAGTCTTAAAAGTGGTGCTGATATTGTTTACGGAAAAGCTTCTATCGAAGGTTTGGAATCTCTTCCGGAGGCTCGCATCGATTTTGACTCAAATAATACTCGTTTTATCAATGTCGCTTACGGCTTTCCAAAAGCAACAATAGAAGACCTTAACTTTGTCGTCAGTGGCTTAGCTTCTGATTGGGCACATAAAACGTCGAATACAGAGCTAACCATTTACTTTGGTTATGCTAACTATGCTGAGCTGTGTGTTAAATACACTCAGGCTACGGAGTCTCGAGCGGCAATCGTTCAAGTAATCGACAATAAAACCGAGTGTGGTGGTTTAAGCCAGTAAACCTAAGGGAACTCTTTGTTTATATGTTATTAAGTTTTAACGGTTTTTAGGACGCAAGCCTGAAGTTTGTATATACTTAGTACAGAGACACCCATCGTTCAAGGAGGAAGTGATGGCAGTACAACGTAAACATTCAGATCTCCCTCCTCGCTATGAGGCGACGGAGTTTACAACAGAGCAAAGACATCGCTTTACTAAAGTGGCTAATGCGGCTCAAAAGCGCCGTGCTTTTTATAAGCGAGCCATTGAAAGCAGCTTAGTTGGAAAGATGAAAGAGCGCGCACTTAAGCCTGTTCTTGTCCCACGAGATGATAAACCAAGAAAAATTGGCCAAGTGATCTGGCTTATCACGTTTTTGCTTGTCGGTTTATGGGCGATGTATATGTATTCCTGAGCCATGTTCGAGTGATTCACTCTTACAAGCTGGCATCTCGTTGTAATGAAGTCACATTGCCCATTCCGCCAACCAACGAATGCCTTTGATGGCGTAACTCTTCTGCATTTGAGCAATGTTCGTAATAAGCATACTGGTTTTTGCCAGTATGCTTTGCGGCGTACATGGCTTTGTCTGCACAGCGAGTGAGCTCAGATAAATCCTTAGCATCTTGGCCATAAATTGCAGCTCCCACACTCATGGTCAACTCATTGATATTGTCTTCCGTCTGATAGCCTTTCTGAAACAGGTTTACAATACGATCAAGGATATTATCTAAGTCCTTCTTGCAGCGCACATCATAAAGCATCAACACAAACTCATCTCCCGCAAAGCGAGCGATCGAATAATCGTGTTTGTCCGTCTTTCGGTCTTTGTTGCGAATATTGTTTTTCAAGCGAGTCGCAAAGTGTTTTAAAACGCGATCGCCCACATCATGGCCGTAGTTGTCATTGATGTGCTTAAAGTTATCAATATCGAGGAAAACCAGTGCAGTGACCGTATTATTCTGAGTTTGATCTAACTCTTCCAGTTTCGCGCGCGCCCAAGTCTCAAAGCTCCAACGGTTAGCGAGCCCCGTTAATTGGTCTAGGTATGCCAGTTCCTCAATGCCTTCACGATAAAGCGTTTGGATGTAGTTCACGACCTTGGAGTAGTAGTAAGAGAAGGTATGGCAGACAAAACAAATGGCCACAAGGGTGAACATAAAGCGGCGTTCGGTCATTTCACTGGCGGTGGGTACACTCTCTAAAAAGGTCAAATCGAAAAAGATGATGAGAGAATATGTCACGCTAAACAGCAGACCGACCTTGAACTCGTTAATCAAGATGATGGCAGCCACAATCGGATAGAGCCAAAGTAATCGACCGGAGGGCGCATCGCTATATAGGAGCAGCAACAGCCCATCGAACATCAATACGCCTGTGAGCAACAAATCAGCGTATTGGTGGTGACCACGTACTTTGATCAGGTAGCTGATGGTTAAACATGCCAACGCACATACTCCGATGAGTAAGCTGAGCCCCCAGTTGCCTTCAAGATAGTGCAGCACAGAGCCATAGGTTAGAAATGCAGTGGCGATGCTAGAACAGAGAAAAACGATCTTTTTCTTTCTTGTCGATCGGATATCCGCCATTTCCTCTAGGCGTGCTCCGGCCAATTTCGACATTGTGTATCCCTACTTTAGACTTATCTGATGCTTATTCTAGGTCGTAATTAAGTATTAGATGGAATAGCAAAGTCCTTATTTGTGATATGAAGCATGTTTGTTATTTATGTGAGTGATTGAATTTGTAAGAAATTTACGAGTTATGAAATCTTTCAGAATCATGAAATGTTTCATTTATTTGTGATTGAACAGCACGTTCTTAGGACAAATTAACGTGATAGCAATTAAACAATTCTGTGAAATGAAAGCGATTTCAAATCATGCTAGAAAATCATGATTTTCTATCTTTATGTTTTTAATGAGTAAAACTCTCTTTTTGTTTCATGCGTTGTTTCATGTCATTTTCTTCACCATTGCGGTGTGAAGCCGTAGCGGCTTTTCAATGCTTTCATTCCTTAATATTCCCTTCGAGATAACAATACATACAAATTTTAGGGATATCACATGAAAAGCTTTAAAGTTTTACCTCTCTCTATTGCGGTGGCCGCTTCGCTTGCTTCTTTACCTTCTTTTGCTGCTGATGCCGATGTTGAGGCATTAGAAAAACGTCTCCAAGAACTGGAAACGAAGCTGGAAACTGGCTATGTATACGACCAGCAACCAGCAGTGTTATCTGCAGAAACGGAAGTACCGTTGGGTATCGTATTCTCTGGTTACGCTCGTTATGGTGCGGGTTATCAAGGTAGCGATGCATTAACAGTTGGAACGGCAGGTGCGTTGAACTCAAATGCTACAGGTCGTTTAGGTAACGAACAAAACGGCGGCGAATTCCAGTTAGCAAAAGCGTTCAAGAGCGACGGTGGTGCGATTTGGGATTTGGTATTCATGTTAGATCATTGGGCAGACGCTTCATGGGCTGACGATGGCGGCGTAAACGTGAAGAAGATGTACGCCGGTGCTGCGAACTTGTTTGAATCCCAGCCTGATTTGTATGTGTGGGCTGGTCGTGATTTCCACCAACGTCCTCAAACAGACCTAAATGACTACTTTTGGATGATGCACGATGGTCAAGGTGGTGGTTTCTATAACCTAGATCTAGGCGGTGTGAAGTTTGATTTTAGTGCAGTCGGCCAAGTGGAAGGCGATATGGTTGGCGATAACGGCCGCTATGCGCTGACCAGCAAATTACACGGTATCAAGCTTGGCGAATCTGCTGACTTGAGCATTTACGCCAACTACGGTTTTGCCTCTGATAAGCTGAAAGACGAAGACGTTGGTGATGTGACCGCTTACCAAGTGGCAGGTGAACTATCTGCTGCGGGCCAGCGTTTGATTGTTCGTTACTCTGACAACGCGAAAGACAGTGTGTTTGATTTAGCAGAAGATCAAACCGCACTATTAGTGAGCTTTGATGGTAGCACGTCAATCACTGACAAAGCGGGCATTCAATATTTAGCGGCGTACCAATCTTTGGAAGTGGAAGGGGATGAAAGTCGCGTAAACTACAACGCGATTGTGCGCCCGACTTACCAATGGAACGATATCCACTCTACGTGGCTAGAAGCAGGCTATAGCGTGGTTGATTACGATGACATCGATGCAACGAATAGCTCTTGGAAAATGACGCTATCGCAAAACATGGCTATCGGTCCTGAAACTTGGTCCCGTCCAATGCTGCGTTTCTACGCAACAGTGGGTAATGCAGATAACGAGTACACAGGTTTTGATTCTGTGACTGGTGAGAAGATTGCAACTGATGTTGACACAGTAACGGTCGGTGCAATGTTCGAAGCGTGGTGGTAAGCCACACCTAGTTAACTACTGTCCATGTAAAGATGGTAAACACTTAAGGCAGAAGTATCAGGTGTTTACCATCCATTCATCTCTTAACCCTTATATTTTTGCCTCCCTCGCGGAGGCTTTTTTAATGCTAACAGCGCGTGTTTAACAATCGTCTGTTTCAACGAAGATTTGGGCAGGTCGACCAGAGCCGGATGTTGACATAGAGACGTACCTTACGTAGCACTTGTTAAAGGTCGTAAAGGTTTCATCTGATAACTCGGCGTTTTTTGGATACAAAAAGAAACCGCCATCAAAATCCTGCATAAATGAAAACTCTCCGTTTTCGTCCTCAGGTAATGTTGCGTCGATATTAATGACCGCTTTGAACTGATCGAGTGCTTCTTGAGGGTTCAATTCGATAAATGCTGGCCAATTATTACCTGCGTTGATTCGCACTTTTTCATCGCCTAATACTAGGTAACGAATATCTCTCTCGATAACAATTTCAGCACTTGGCATCTCGGTTTTCGCTGCAAACGTCTCAAATGCAGGGCGAAGAGTCCCTTCAACCCCCTCTAAAACTGCTGCGCGGGCATCACTTTGTAATCCTAAAAACCTTGGTGCGGCAACAACGGCTAGGATCCCTAGTATGACTATCACTACAACCAGTTCAATAAGAGTAAAACCTTTATTTTTCATTTTTTGAAATCCACTATGTTATTGATTTTTAAGTTTTTGTTTTGGTTTGCATTAAGCCGCATACCAGTCTAGCAAAGCGAAAATGTTAGGTGTCGAAATTTGATACAAATATGCACTTCGTTCAAGTGTTTTTTATAAAAGCAAGATGCAAACACACCATAGTCTCAATATTGATATGGTTATTTTTTTGTTTTGAGAGGCTTGAGATCGGCTTGAACCGCATGAGTACAAGGAGGCTGAAAACCGTCCTACTTTATTCATGAAACAGTTTCATGGATGAAAAGAAAACTGCAAGTAGCCTCATTCTTTACCAAATTACTCAATTTAGCCCCAAACTTGTTGTGAACTCACTCACGCTAACCATCTACTGGATATTGAATAATGCGTCCATGAAAGCGGTTTCGGAGTATTTGAAACTTGCGATGTGGAGTCATTAAAGAGGTTGATGTGGCGACGATTAAAGATGTGTCTGAATACGCTGGCGTTTCTCAAGCGACCGTTTCTAGAGTCATTAACGGCACTTGCCGCGTTAGTCACGACAAAAAGCTTAAAGTCGAAAAAGCGATCAAAGAGTTAGGATATCGTCCAAACTCTATTGCACAGGCATTAGCCTCCAGCCGTACGGGCAGTATTGGCATTATCGTTCCTGAATTAGGTGGCCCATTTTATTCGGGCATCTTACATAGCATTGAAGAGCGCTTACGCCGCATGGGTTATCACGTGATAGTGACGGCGGGCTCGAATACCGAACAAAGCCAGCGAGAATCGGTTGAGTTTCTGCTTGGTCGCCGTGTTGATGCGATGATTCTGCACACACAAAGCCTTTCTGATGATTATCTGATCGACCTCGATAACAAAGGGATTCCAGTAGTGCTGGTTAACCGATACATCCCTGAAATGGCTCATAGCTGTATCGAGATCGATAACGAATTTGGTGGCCGAATGGCGACTGAATACTTGTTGCGAATGGGGCATCGTAACATTGCATGTATTACCGGACCTCTGGACAGATCTGACGCACGGGGGCGTCTACAAGGTTACCGCAAGGCTCTTGAAGAAGCGGAAATTGCGTATGACGAAGCGTTAGTGTCCGAGGCCGGTTTTACAGAAGAATCTGGTATCAGTGCGATGCGCAAATTGCTTAAGCGTGAAAGCGGTTTCACTGCAGTGTTTGCTTGTAATGATCACATGGCGTTTGGTGCTTATGAAGTCTTGAAAGCAGAAGGTATGCAGGTGCCAGAGCAAATCTCTCTCGTAGGATTTGATGACATCTTGTTTGCTCGCTATCTCACGCCAGCCCTTACCACGGTTAACTTCCCGATAGAACAGATGAGCGCAGAGGCGGTACAACTTGTCATCCAAGCGCTGAACAAGAACAAACGTGATGTGAACTTCAAACTCACTCCTACCCTAGTGCCAAGAAGTTCGGTCAAGGAACTCAATACTCTCTAGAACAATAATTAAGGACAACAACATGAAACTCAAAACTTTGACGCTTGCCATGACGGCTGCACTTGGCGTTGCTGCAACGGTAAACGCTGCCGATGAAACTAAAATCCGCTTCGATGGTTTTCCTGACTTCGATAGCAGCTTAAAAGTGCTGTTGCCAGATTTCGAGAAAGAGACCGGCATTAAGGTTGATTACCTAATGAACAACCACGGTGACCACCATACGAAGCTGACAACCAACTTGGCGACGGGCTCTGGTGCAGGTGATGTGATTGTTGTTGATGTAGAAAAGATTGGCCCATTCGTGGCGTCGGGCGGTCTGGTAAATCTGTCTGAAAATTATGGCGCTGATAAGTACGCAGAAAGCTTTGCTCCTTACGCATGGGCGCAAGGCAAAGGTGCCGACGGTGATGTGTACGGCATGCCTGTCGATCTAGGTCCTGGCGTTATGTACTACCGCACAGACATTTTCGAAAAAGCGGGCATTGATGTTAACGAAGCGATCAAGGATTGGGATTCTTACATTGCAGCAGGTGAAAAACTTAAGCAGCAAAATGTTCAACTGATTGCTTCGGCAGCGGATGTGGCACAAGCGATCATCTTCACCACAGTTCCTGAAGGTGAAGGTCTGTACTTCGACAAAGACGGCAACCCAGTCGTGACTTCTGAGCGATTTGTGCACGCGTTCGAAGTGGCAAAAGAGATCCGTGACAAAGGCTTGGACGGTCGCATTCTAGCGTGGTCAAACGAATGGTACGAAGGCTTCCGTAACGGCACATTTGCGACTCAGCTTTCTGGTGCTTGGCTACTTGGTCACCTAAACAACTGGATTGCTCCAGAAACAGCAGGCAGCTGGGGCGTGTCTAGCCTTCCTGATGGTATTTACGGAAGCTGGGGCGGCTCATTCCTATCGATTCCAACCCAATCTAAGCACCAAGATGAAGCGTGGAAGCTAATTGAATACATGACAACCAAGCGTGAAATTCAGCTTAAACACTTCGAAACCATTGCAGCATTCCCTGCGAACACCACGACTTACGACGACCCAATGTTCGAAGAGAAAATCGAATTCCTAGGTGGTCAGCAAGCGCGTCTATTGTTTGCTGAAGTGGCGCAGAACATCAAGCCAGTGGCACCAGCGAAAGGCGATCACGTTGCTCGTTCTATCATCCTAGAGAATGCACTGATGGAAGTGCTGGATGAAGGTAAAGACATTAAGACTGCGCTTAAAGAAGCAGAGCGCATGATTAAACGTCGTACGCGTAATCTGTAATTTTTGCCAATACTTAAGGCAAGGAGGGGGCATGTCCCCCTTCTAGGTAAGAGGTCGTTACTATGAATCAGGCAGCGAGCAAGGTTATGGAAACATCACAGCGTGAGAGCATTTTTTCTCGTCTAAATTTGAAAGCGCTTACACCGTATGGATTCCTATTGCCGTTTTTGATTATCTTTTCAGTATTCGGAATTTTTCCGTTGCTGTTTTCTATTTTTCTTTCTTTTCATGAGTGGAACCCAGTCGAGGGTTTGGGGGCAATGGACTATGTGGGGTTCGAAAACTACCACATTGCACTGACAGACCCGTGGCTGTGGCGCTCACTGAAAAACACGCTTTGGCTAGCGATCACATCAGGCGTGGCTCAGCACTTAGTTGCTTTACCTGTGGCGTACATCTTGGTGTCGCTGGGTGACCGTTTCCGTCATTGGCTGACATCGGCGTACTTCCTACCGTTCATCACATCTACGGTGGCAGCGTCGCTTATCTTCTTCAACATGTACTCGCCAAACTCGGGCATCATCAACCAAAGCTTGATGGCACTGGCAGACAGCACCTTGTTTGGTTGGGCATTCTCTTGGGTGAATGACTTCCAGCCAATCCGTTGGTTAGATGACGCGACCATGGTTAAGCCTTCCATCGCCATCATGGTGTTCTGGAAATACACAGGTTTCAACATCGTGTTGTACACCACCGGCTTAATGACGATTCCTAAGGACATTCTAGAAGCGGCACGTATGGACGGTGCAAACGCATGGCGTCGATTCTGGAGCATTTCACTACCAATGATTCGTCCATTCATCTTCTTTGCGGTCACCATGACCATCATCGGTAACTTGCAGTTGTTCGAAGAACCATTTGTTCTGACGCGCGGTACTGGTGGTACGGGTCAGTCTGGCTTAACCATCTCTATGTACCTCTACAAAGTGGGTTGGGAATGGTTAGAAATGGGTACAGCGTCAGCAATTTCATGGCTGCTCTTTACCTTGATTGCAGGCTGTACAGCGGTTCAATTCTTCTTCTTCGGTAAGAAAGGTCTAGGGGAGCAATAAGATGAGTACTAACACTTTACCTGCGGCGCAGCGTTGGCGTCCAAGCGACCGCAGCATCGAGATCTTCACCAAAGTATTGATGGTGATGCTCGGCTCCGTATTGATTGTTTCTGCCATCATGACGGTATTCCCGTTCATTTGGTCGGCGTTACTTTCAACCCGTGACCGTACCGAAATTTTTGGCACAGGCATCAGCTTTGCCATTGGTGATAGCTTAGCGGTTAACTACGCCAAGCTACTGGAAATCATGCCGTTCTGGCAGGCGATGTTTAACTCCATCTACATCGCGTTCCTAGGCTCCACGATTTCATTACTGTTTTGCAGCATGGGTGGTTACGCGTTTGCGGTGTACAAGTTCAAAGGCAAAAACGTGCTGTTTGGTATGTTGGTTGGCTCGATGATGATTCCACCAGTATTGAGCCTGATCCCTTACTTTATGATCGTGAAGTTCCTTGGTTTGCTCGATAACCACTTAGCGGTTTGGCTACCATTCACCACCACGCCATTTGGTATTTTCTTGATGCGTCAGCACGTGGTGGCATCGATTCCGAAAGAGCTGTTAGAAGCGGCGAAGCTAGATGGCGCAGGTGAATTCCGAACTTACTGGAGCGTGGTATTGCCACTGATGAAACCGGCGCTCGCGACGCTTGCTATCGTGCAGTTCGTCTTCTTCTGGAACATGTTCATGCAACCATTGGTAGTACTGACGACGCCAGAGAACTACGTGATTACTCAGGCACTGCGAAGCGTGCAGGGCATTCCAAATACGCCATGGGGGGCGGTGATGCTAGGTACTACTATCTCTATTCTCCCGTTAGTAACTACTTACTTATTTGCTTCGAAACAGATGATTAGCGGTCTGACATCAGGCGCTGTTAAAGGTTAAGAGAAATTTAAGGCATAAAAATATAATGAATAAATTCCAATTACCCCAAGATTCTAAAATGCGCCGCCCAGGTTTTCTATTTGGTGTCGCGACGTCTTCTTACCAAATTGAAGGAGGTGCACAACTTGGCGGACGCACCCCATCGATTTGGGATACGTTCTGCAACAAACCAGGCGCCGTCGACAATGCTGATAACGGTGATGTGGCGTGCGATCACTTTCATTTATGGAAACAAGACATTGAGATGATTCAAGGTCTTGGCGTGGATGCTTACCGTCTTTCGATGGCATGGCCTCGCATTCTGCCAGAAGATGGCAAAGTGAATGAAGAAGGGCTGAAGTTCTACGAGCAAATCATCGATGAATGTCATGCTCGCGGTTTGAAAGTGTTTGTCACCCTTTACCACTGGGACTTGCCTCAATACCTTGAAGATAAAGGTGGCTGGCTTAATCGCGAAACGGCTTACAAGTTTGCAGAGTACGCGGATGTAGTTAGTGCTTACTTCGGTGACAAGATTGATTCTTACGCAACACTGAACGAACCTTTCTGTTCTGCTTACCTAGGTTACCGTTGGGGTGAGCATGCGCCAGGTATTAAAGGTGAGCGTGAAGGCTTCTTGTCAGCACACCATCTGATGTTAGGTCATGGCTTGGCGATTCCACACATGCGTAAGAACGCACCAAACGCAATGCACGGTTGTGTGTTCAATGCGACGCCAGCATACCCATACACAGAGGCAGACGCAGAAGCGGCAGAGTACAGCGATGCAGAAGGTTACCACTGGTTTATGGACCCAGTGTTGAAAGGGACATACCCAGAAACCGTACTTAAGCGTCAAGCGCACAACATGCCGATGATTCTAGAGGGTGACCTCGATATCATCCGTACTGACCTAGACTTCATTGGCATCAACTTCTATACCCGTTGTGTGGTGCGATTTGATGCGAACGGCATGCTAGAGAGCATTCCTCAACCAGAAGCAGAGCATACGTTTATTGGTTGGGAAATCTACCCACAAGCGCTAACTGATCTATTGCTGCGTCTAAAAGCGCGTTACTCAAATCTACCGCCACTGTACATCACTGAAAACGGCGCGGCGGGTGATGATCACCATGTTGCTGGTCAAGTGAATGATGAGCAGCGTGTAAGCTACTTCCAATCGCATTTAGAAGCGCTGGATGAAGCGATCAAAGCAGGCGTCAATGTGAATGGTTACTTCGCTTGGAGCCTAATGGATAACTTCGAGTGGGCGTATGGCTACAAACAACGTTTTGGCATCGTACACGTTGACTACCAAACTCAAGAGCGCACCTTAAAGCAGAGTGCGATTGCGTACCGAAATATGCTGCTAGAGCGAGCTGAGGAGAACAAATAATGGCTAAAGTAGAATTCAAAAACATCAAAAAATCTTACGATGATGTGGAAGTCGTCAAGCACTTCGACTTTACCGTTCAAGATGGCGAATTCGTGGTTTTCCTTGGTCCATCGGGTTGTGGTAAATCGACCACACTCCGTATGTTGGCGGGTTTAGAAAGCATCACAGCTGGTGAGATTTACGTTGGCGATAAGCTGATGAACAAAATCGATGCCAAAGACCGTGACCTTGCGATGGTATTCCAAAGCTACGCGCTTTACCCACACATGACGGTTTACGAGAACATCGCCTTTGCGCTTAAGCTAAAGGGCATGCCGAAAGATCAAATTGACGTTGAAGTGCGTAAAGCGGCGAAAATGCTAGAGCTGGATGCGCTGTTGGATCGTAAGCCGAAAGAGCTGTCTGGTGGCCAGCGTCAACGTGTGGCGATGGGACGTGCGATGGTGCGTACACCAAAAGTATTCTTGTTTGATGAGCCATTGTCTAACCTTGATGCCAAGCTCCGTGGTGTGATGCGTGAAGAGATCAAACACCTTCATCGCGAACTGAAAACGACGACGATTTACGTAACCCACGACCAGATTGAAGCGATGACATTGGCAGATCGTATCGTGATTCTGAAAGATGGTTATGTGGCTCAGGTTGGCACGCCAACTGAAGTGTTCCAACGCCCTGCAAACAAGTTCGTGGCACAGTTCATCGGTAACCCGTCAATGAACATGTTGGATGCGAAGTTAGTGGGTGAAGAAGGCAATTGGGAAGTCGAACTGGGTGATGTTCGTATTCCTTTACCAGAGCGTTTTAAAGCCCACGCATCGAAGAACCTAGCCCTGCACTTTGGCGTTCGTCCGACGGACATTCATTTGCGTTCAGAGCAAGTGGATCACGACCGCGTACTGCCGTTCCCGGTGAAAATCAAAGATAAAGAGCTATTGGGTGCGAGTATTCTGCTGAAGACAGAAATCGCTGGCCAGCCTTTAATGGTGGAGACGCAAGCGGCTGAAGTGGATGTGGATACGCTAACTCTATACTTGGATTTGGATGCGATTCATCTATTCGACGCGCTGAGTGAAAATTCTCTGGCAACGTTCTAATCTGACATATGAAAGCCAGTGCGCTTAAGGCGTGCTGGCTAATTACCAAGCTCTCATTTCTTATCGTTAAGCGTTGCCGTACTCCTTTCGGTTAAATATATTTCTATCATTAGCTTGCATGTTGGTAACTATGAAAAAGAAAAAACGCGCTCCATCCATTTACGATGTCGCCAAACTCGCCGGGGTTTCACCGAGTACCGTCTCTCGTTTTCTCAATCGCACCACCTTTATTTCTAAAGAGAAAACCATTGCGATAGAAGATGCGATCAAAGCGCTCGATTACAAACCGAACTACCAGATGAATCAGGGCAGCAATACGCGCTCGATGACGATTGGTGTGTTAGTTCAAAATCCAGAAAGTCCTTTTACCAGCCGTATCTTTAACGATATGGAGCGGTTCCTTGGGCCAAAGGGCTACTCGCTTGTGATTGCTTCGGGGTACTGGCAACACAGTATGCAGTTACAGGCGTTGGATTATCTTGAAAAGAGCAATGTTGATGGCGTGATTGTGGTCGCTGGCAGCTTAACCGAGCATGAGTTGGTTGAGTATGCGAGAAAGATTCCTGTGGTTGCAGTCGGTTACAACTACACCGGTGAGAAGCTGCATTCAGTCAATATCGATAACGTTCTTGGCGGCCATATGGCGACACTGCATTTGTTGCAACAAGGCCATGTTAACATCGCCCACATCAAAGGGTTACTTAACCAACCAGACGCGGTTGCACGCTTTGTTGGTTATAAGAAGGCACTCACTGAAGCGGGGATCAAAGTGCGGAATAACCTAATTAAGCAGGGCGATTTCAGTAGCGAAGTCGGCTATGAACGCACCGTTGAGTTGATTGAATCTAAAGTGCATTTCTCGGCGTTGTTTGCCGCCAATGATCAGACCGCTTATGGGGCGAGCAAAGCGCTGCACGACCACGGTTTTAAAGTGCCGGAAGACGTCTCTGTGATTGGTTTTGACGATCTGCCTACTTCGAAGTATTTCACGCCGGGGTTGACCACACTACGTCAGCCTGTTGAAGAAATTGGGGTAGCCTGTGCCGAGTCGATTCTTGGCTTATTGACTGGCGAGCAGTGCAATACTCGACTTCCACCGATTGATCTGATTGTGCGTGATTCAACGGTATCGAAATTCCGTCCTCAATAAGCCAATACCCAAGTAGCCAATACTCAAAAGCTAGGGTTACTTGGGTATCACTGCTCTAAGCGGGTAACAAGTCCGATTGATAGTAAGCCAGTTCACTGGGCAGAATAGGGTTGGTCAAATGAAACACACGGCGCTGGTGGAGCTTCATTGCACGCACATCTGTGCCGTAGGTTTGTTCAAATAACTCATCCAGTTCACCATTGTTCAGGCTGCGTTCCAGTCCCAACTTGAGCTCTGTAAACAATTCGGCCTTTTCTGGATGGCAGTAAAACACCAGTGGGAAAGGGTAATAGAGCATAATGGTTGGTTCCACGACCAAATCGGGAACAAGGTACGCGTATTGTGTCACGATCGCTTCGGCTTCATTTGCACCGAGTGCCATGTAATCACATTCGCCACTCTGTACGGCTAATAAGCGCTCCTCTAGGCTGCCATGCTCTTCGACTTGATATTGATTAACGCGAAACAGATCGGCATCCGCCCAAGTTGCTGGAATACCAATACTCATTTGTTTTAGCTTCGCTTCACTCAATCCTCGAAACTCTGCCAATCGGTCTTTACGGACAATCAAAACTCGGCAGCCCAATAATCCTTTACATAAAGGCTGTGGAAGCATCAGATAACTGCCTTGAGCAAACTTCTTATTGCCAGCAACGGTGACGAGCAGATCAGTTCCGTGGGAGAAGACTTGCCCTTCATCCTTTGCATCTGGATAGTCAGTTAAGTCATTGTTTAAAAACAATTCCTGTTGAGAGTTTTGAAGCGCAAGTTGCAAGGCCTCCCATTCATATTGCTGACGAATCGTTGATTTATTGCCATTCCAAAATTGCACCATGGCGCTCTCCTCTATGTGGACCATATTAGATTATGATTTCACTGCTTATTTAATATTGAAAGCGCTTTCTTATGGTTTCTTGATGTTTTGTGTGCAAGCGCACGGAGGCTGTATTAATGAGCGCGCTTTATTGAGGCTGACTCTTACGTAAAACGGTTGTGACATCACGCATGATCAAACTTGCATGAGCTCACAAAATACAAGGTTTTGGTGTTATTTTTAACTCATTGAAATTATTAGACTTAATATCGAAGTGAGATCTGGCGCTAGTTTAAGTTATTGAATGTATTGATCTTGTTTGATTGTGATCAGAGCTTTGTTTTTGCTCACTTTTATTGAAGAACCTAAGCATTTTTACGAGTATCTATCGCATTAAGAAAGCGCTTTCTTTGTTGTGGATTCGAGCCTGTCAGTGTCATCAGCAATGATGAATTGATTACACCCTACATCAAAGTTCGCTTCATTTTTTTGAAATAAAAAGAAAGCGCTTTCTTTTCGTATCCAACATTATAAAAGGACAATGTGATGCATAAGAAAACTCTGCTCGCTACATTTGCTGCCAGCATGATGCTTGCTACTACCGCTCAAGCGGACACCATCAAACAAGGTGGTACGCTTACGGTGCCAATCATCAACACCGGGTTTGTTGAAAACTTTAACCCTTACACGACTAAGGACACCTTACACGGCATTATGTTCGAGCCACTGTTTGTGTTGAACAACATGACGGGGGAAACACACTATCGTTTGGCGGAATCGGTTGAATATTCTGATGACCTAAAAACCATTACGCTAAAGTTACGTAACGGCTTGGAATGGTCTGATGGTGCACCACTTACTGCAGAAGACGTGGTGTTCAGCTTTGAGCTGACAAAGAAAGCGCCAGCATTTGATGTCAAAGCGATTTGGCCAACGGGTAACCTAACGAGCATTGAAGCGACAGATAAACAAACGGTGGTATTCAACCTAGCAGAACCAGATTCAACTTTCCTTTGGAGCATTGGTGCTTACCACATTGTCCCTAAACACACTTGGTCGAAAGTAACAGATTACACAACCTTCACTAACCCTAATCCTGTAGGCAGCGGCCCGATGACGACGGTGAAGTACGTAAAACCGCAGCAGATGGAACTGTGCCGTAACCCGCACTACTACCTAGAAAACCGCCCTTACCTAGACTGTGTAAACTTCCGTTCTTACAACGACAACTCGCAGATCCAACCGGCTCTGATCAAAGGCGAAATCGACTGGGGTTCAAACTTTATTGCTGACGTTGAGTCCACTTTTGTTGGTCAAGACAAAGAAAACAACCACTTCTGGTACCCAGCGAACGATGCGATTCACTTGTACGTGAACACCAAGAAAGCCCCGTTTGATGATTTGCGTGTACGCCAGGCGCTGTCTATGTCGTTAGACCGTGAAGCAATTGTTGATATTGCGGCTTATGGTTACCCAACCGTGAACTACAACGTCGGCGGTATTGCCGAGCTGTACAAAAATCACATTGACGAAAATGTGAACAAAAAGTACGGCCATCTAACGCAATACGATGTGAAGAAAGCGCAGAACTTGCTCGATGAAGCTGGCATTGTTGACCGCAATGGCGACGGCTTCCGTGATAACGCTGATGGTTCTACTGTTGAGTTCGATATCGAAGTCGTAAACGGCTGGACGGATTGGATTCAGGTCGTGCAAATGGTGACGGAATACTTCGCGGATGTTGGCATCAAAGCGAACGTGAAAACTGTTGACTGGGCCGTATACGACAAAAACCTGAAAGACAGTGCGTTCACCATGTCAATCAACTGGTCAATGGTGTCGGATAACCCAATCCTAGCATTCCAAGAGTACTACCACACATCACGCGTTGGTAAAGGTTTCCACGCAGGTCACGGTGTGCATTCTCCTGAAATCGATAAGCTGATCGACAGCTTCGGTAAGATTGGTGATGCAGAGAAACAAGAAGCAATCATCTCTGAACTTCAAGAGTTCACGGCAGAGAACATGCCATTTATCCCGCTGTTCTCAAACCCAACTTGGTTCCAATACAGCACGAAAAATATCGTTGGTTGGCCAAGTGAAAAAGACCCTTACATCCAACCGGTTTGGTATGACGGCGGCAAGCGCGTGATCATCCTGAACAACCTACACCTGAAATAACTAGCGATTTCAATTTGTAGGTAGGTTTTTTAATTAACATCGGAGCCGCAACCGTAATTGCAAAAGTAAGTGCGTGTTGTGGCTCGTAAGTTAAAGGTTTGATATGTCGTTTCTAGCTCGCCGATTTGGCTTTTATTTTACTGCCTTTCTGATTGCGATCTCTTTCAACTTCATGTTGCCACGCCTTATGCCTGGTGACCCTGTTGATGCCTTGTTTGCTGCGGCGCAAGGTCGAATGGATCCTGCTCAGATGGATGCTGTACGTGAGATGTACGGCTTTGTTGATGGCAACATCTTTGTTCAATACATCGCTTACATGAAAAGTGTTTTCACGCTTGATCTTGGTCCATCGGTTTTGATGTTCCCAGTCAGCGTATCTGAAGTGATTGCGATGGCACTACCATGGACCATGTTCCTAGCGCTAGGTTCTCTGATCGTGGCGCTGATTATTGGTGTGAGTATTGGTACTTATGCCTCTTACCGTCGTGAAGGACTGTTTGGTCAAATCGTGCCGCCAGTACTGGCCTTCATCAGTAACTTCCCTTACATCGTTACTGCTTTATTGCTGTTCTACTTCTTCGGTTTGAAGATGGAATTGCTGCCGTTGGCTTACACCTATGACCCATCGTTGGAGCCTGGTTTTAACTGGGAATTCATCAGCAGTGTCGCGAAACACGCAATATTGCCAATGGGCTCAATGGTCGTAGTCGGTATCTCGACATGGGTGTTCAACATGCGTAACGCGATGATAAACGTGCTGGGTGAAGACTACGTCACCATGGCAGAAGCGAAAGGCTTAAGCAGCTACAAAGTAATGAGCCGCTACGCAGGTCGTAATGCGATTTTGCCTGTTGCAACAGCGATTGCGATGGCGATTGGTTTTTCATTCGCTGGCTCAATCATGACAGAGGTGGTGTTCAACTACCAAGGTTTAGGCAACATTCTGCTGAAGGGCATTGTGGCGCGTGATTACCCACTTATCCAAGCCATCTTACTTATCTTAGTGACGGCGGTTCTGACTGCCAACTTCATTGCTGATCTGCTGTACGTGTGGCTTGACCCACGAATTTCGAACTAAGGTGCATCATGGAAAAACTAATCAATACCCCAACGCCTTCTGAGCACGATGAACTGATGACTCGTGAGTCGAAATTCTCTTGGAAGCGAATCAAAAAAAGCTTCGGCAAAGTGTACGCTTTTTTCTATGGCAACCCACCTGCCATTATCGGTGGTTTGCTGCTGTCGATTGTTCTAGCTGGTGCAATTTTCGCTCCTGTGCTGGCAACGCATGATCCTGACCGTCGTGTTGCAAGACCACACGTAGCGCCAAATGCAGAGCACGTACTTGGCACTACTCGTAGTGGCCGCGATGTTTACAGCCAAGTGTTGCACGGCGCGAGAAAGTCACTCACGGTTGCGATTTCAGCTGGTGTGATTGCAATGAGCCTAGCCGTCATTATCGGTGTCTCTGCAGGCTACTTCGGCGGCAAAATCGATGAGCGTCTTAACTTCCTAACTAACGTTTTCTTGGTGTTTCCTCAGCTCCCGTTGCTTATTGTGCTCGCCGCTTTCTTAGGGCAGGTGGGGTCCCTCGTCATCACCATATTGCTCGGGATAACCTCCTGGCCTTGGGGGGCTCGTGTCATTCGTTCGCAAACCATGGCGATTCGAAATAAAGAATTCATTATCTCGGCAGAAGTAATGGGCGAATCAAAAATCCGCATCATCTTAGTCGAAATCCTACCGAACCTTGTCTCGATTGTATTTGGTGGTTTCTTAGGCACAGTGATTTACGCAATGGGCTCAGAGGCGGGTCTTGGCATCCTAGGTTTGGGTGACGCAACAGAAGTGAGCTGGGGCTCGATGTTGTACTGGGCACAAACGTCGTCGTCTCTATACACCGGCGCTTGGTGGGAGATGTTAGTCCCTGCGATGGCTCTCGCAATCACAGGTGGTGCACTGGCACTGATCAACATGTCGATTGACCAAGTGAGTAACCCGAAACTTCGTACTGGTCCACACATTAAGCTGTGGCACAAACTGAAAAAAGAAGCAGATAAGCGCCGAGGTCTAAGATGAGCAACTTATTAGAAATTAATAACCTATGCGTCGATTATGTGTCACCAAACGGTGTAGCGCGTGCGGTGAACAACGTCAGCATTAGCATCGCTCCGGGTGAAACGCTCGGTATCGCTGGTGAGTCTGGTTGCGGCAAAAGTACCTTGGCATTTGCTATCTCACGTTTGCATAAAGCACCGGCTCTGATCTCTGAAGGGGAAATTCTCTACAAAGGTCAGGACGTGCTGAAGATGAATGATAAACAGCTGCGCAACTTCCGTTGGAATGACGTGTCTGTGGTGTTCCAAAGTGCAATGAACTCTTTAAACCCAGTGATCACCATTGGTGAGCAGTTAACCGACGTGATTCTTGCGCACCGAAAAGTGACTTACCAAGAAGCGTATGACCGTGCGGTTGAGCTGCTTGGCGTGGTGGGCATTCACGGCGACCGCATGGCGAGCTTTCCACACCAATTGAGTGGCGGCATGCGCCAACGTGTGGTGATTGCTGTTGCGCTCGCGCTGGAACCAAAACTTATCATCATGGACGAACCAACCACCGCGCTCGATGTGGTGGTAGAGCGTGAAATCCTTAATGAACTTTACGAGCTGAAGAGCAAATTTGGCTTCTCGATTCTGTTCATCAGCCATGACTTGAGCTTGATGGGCGAAATCGCAGACCGCATTGGTGTGATGTATGCAGGCAACCTGATTGAGCTTGGGGATGCGAAGAACGTATTTGGTGATCCTCAACACCCGTACACCAAAGGTTTGATTTCTTCATTCCCAACCATTCACGGGCCGAAAGAGCGTTTATACGGCATCCCGGGTAACCCTGTGAACCTACTGAAAATCCCGCAAGGGTGTAACTTCCAAGCGCGTTGCAATGCATGTTTTGCAGAGTGTCAGAAGAGCGATCCAACCTTGGTGCCAGTTACGAATGGCAACCTAGTGTCATGTCATTTGATGTAAACGGGAGAGAATAATGGATAACGTAACAAACCCTGAAGTGATTCTCTCAGTTAAGAATCTAGTGAAAGACTTTCCCATTGGTCAGTCAGCAAAAAGCAACTTGATGCGAGCGGTGAATGACGTCACGTTTGAACTGCGCAAAGGGGAAGCGCTGGCTATTGTGGGTGAATCTGGCTCAGGCAAAAGCACGGGCGCACGAGTTCTGACGCGCATCTACGACAAAACCGATGGCGAGGTAACGTTCAAAGGCCAAGAGTTGGGTGAATACATTCAAGAGCACGGCGAGCTGGAATACGCGCGCCAAGTGCAGATGATTTTCCAAGACCCATTTGGCTCGCTGAACCCAGTCCATACCATTTACCACCATATTGCACGTCCGCTTCTGATCCACAAACGTGCGGAAAAAGACGCGATTCCAAAGCTGGTTTACGAACTGCTTGAGCTGGTTGGTTTGTCTCCGGTGAAAGAAACCGCAGAAAAATACCCACATGAGCTAAGTGGCGGTCAGCGCCAACGTGTTGCGATTGCTCGCGCGATTGCCGTCGACCCTGAAGTGATTCTGGCGGATGAACCTATCTCAATGCTCGACGTGTCAGTTCGCTTAGGCATTTTGAACTTGATGTCGGATCTGAAAGACAAGCACGGCATCTCTTTCATGTACATCACCCACGACATCGCGACCGCGCGTTACTTCGCGGAAAAAACCGCCGTCATGTACGTGGGCCACATGGTCGAGTGGGGCAACAGCGACAACGTGACACAAAATCCGCAACACCCATATTCCCAGTTATTGCTCTCAGCGGTGCCTGAAGTGGGCAACTCCGGTAAACGTGATTTGATGGCGAAGAAGGGTGAAATCCCGTTATGGAAGCCAAGCTGCGTGGGATGCCCATTTGCGACTCGTTGTTTAAAGGCGACAGAGGTGTGTACTCAATCAGTGCCTGACGCGACGAAAGTCGGCGAAGACCATTACGCACGCTGTCACCACTTAGGATAAAAACAAATTAGCTTATTAAAAAAAGCGTAAAAAGAAAGCGCTTTCATAATTATTGGAAGAACATTATGACTTTTGAACATTATTCTTGCCCAACCGTAGAGGGAAGCTTCGTCGATTTGGACGGCGAGCGATACTACAAGATTTCACATGTTGACCAAATGAACCCGTTTTTCATTAGTGTCGTGTCGGCCAGTGACCATTGGCTGTTTATTTCATCCACGGGCAGCTTGTCGGCGGGGCGTATTCGTCCCGAGAACGCGCTGTTCCCTTACAAATCTGTCGATCATATCCACGAGAACGCAGAAAACACGGGTTCAAAAACCATCATTAAAGTCGCTAGTGGACAAGGCGTGGCAATGTGGGAACCGTTCAACCGCCATCATGATGGCTTGTACCAAGTTGAGCGCCATCTGTACAAAAACACCATTGGCGACAAGATTGTTTTTGAAGAGCTTAACCACACGTTGAAGCTTAAATTCCAATACAGCTGGAACACCAGTGAAGAGTTTGGCTTTGTTCGTCGCTCGCAAATCACCGATCTGTCAGGCACCACTCGAGAGATTGAGTTGATTGATGGCCTGCAAAACCTATTGCCATCGGGCGCGCCGCTGTCTGCGTTGCAAACTCGTAGCGCTTTGGTCGATGCCTACAAATGGAATGAGTTGCTTGATGGCAGTTCACTAGCACTGTTTACCATGTACGCAAAACTCAGTGATCGTGCTGAGCCAGCGGAATCTTTGCTCGCAACGACCGTGTTCAGTGTCGATAACGATTATGGTCAGCGCTTATTGAGCAGCAGCCAAGTGAGCGCGTTCCGTCAAGGTCGTGAAATAAAGAATGAAACTCTGACTAAAGGCGTACGTGGCAGCTACTTGATTCACAAGTCTATCAAGCTAGAAGCAAACCAAAACAAGTCTTGGTTGATCATTGCGGATATCGATAAGAGCCATAGCGATGTGACGTCGATGCGTAATCGCCTTGCGCAGCCAGTGAACATGACACAACAAGTTGAACAGAGCATCGCTGCCAACCAACAAGAGCTGATCAGTTTGATGTCTGGTGCGGATGCGTGGCAAATCACCGCGGAAGAAGAGACCAGTGTGCACCACTACGCGAACGTGCTGTTCAATAACATGCGTGGTGGGGTATTTGAGAACAATTATACCCTAGATAAAAAAGATGTGTTGGCTACGATTCGTAATGCCAACCGCCTTGTGTTTGAACGTCATGTTGCGCTGTTTAATGACCTGCCGGAGCAGTTTACCCATGCTGAGCTTGTGAGCCTTGCTAAGCAGAGTGAAGACGCTCAGTTAATCCGCTTAAGTTACGAATATCTACCACTGACGTTTGGTCGTCGCCACGGTGATCCAAGCCGTCCTTGGAACCACTACGAAATCAAGCTGAAAGATGACAATGGCGAGCGTTTGCTTTCTTACCAAGGTAACTGGCGTGACATCTTCCAAAACTGGGAGGCGATTGCGCTGAGCTATCCTGGCTTTATTCAATCGTTCCTAGCCAAGTTTGTGAATGCATCCACAATGGATGGCTACAACCCATACCGCATCACCAAAGATGGTATTGACTGGGAAATGCTGGAGCCAGATGACCCATGGAGCAACATTGGTTACTGGGGCGACCATCAAATCATCTACTTACTCAAGTTCCTAGAGCTGGCAGACAAGTATCAGCGCGATGATCTGTTAGCAATGATGCAAACGGATGTGTTCAGCTACGCGAACGTACCTTACGAGTTGTGTGATGTAGAAAAGTTGTTCGTCAATCCAAAAGACACCGTGACGTTCAATGATGAGTTGCAACACAACATCGAACAACGCGTATCAGCGATGGGCAGCGATGGTCGATTGGTGCTTGGTAGCGACAACGACGTGTACATGGTCAACCTGACTGAGAAAGTGCTAGTACCACTGTTGGCGAAACTGAGCAACTTGGTACTTGATGGCGGCATTTGGCTCAATACTCAGCGACCAGAGTGGAATGATGCGAACAACGCGATTGTGGGCAATGGCTTGTCGATGGTCACGTTGTACTACATGCGTCGCTATGTCGCGTTCTTGCAGCAATTGTTGGCAGATGCGCCTGCGTCGGTCAGCATGTCGAAAGAAGTGTTCGAATGGCTACTTTCAACCACTCGTATCTTGTCGGAAGCGGCAAAAGAGATTCGCCAAGAAACCGTAACTCGCCAAACTCGCAAAGCGATCCTGACTCAGTTGGAGAAAGCCGCCGAAGATTTCCGTCAGCGCGTATACCGTGTGAATGGTTTCTCGGGCAAAACCACCGTTGAAGCATCGGCGATCAAGCAACTACTTGAGGTGAGCTTGACTGTGCTGGATTCGAGCATTGCTAGCAACTTGCGTGAAGATGGCCTGTTTAACGCCTACAACATCCTGACGTACTCAGCGGAAAGTCTGCAGGTGGAAGAGTTGTACCCAATGTTGGAAGGCCAAGTAGCAGCCCTGAGCGCCGGCGTGCTAACACCAGCGCAAGCGGTGAACTTGCTGGATAATCTGTTTGCCAGCGAGATGTACCGCGAAGATCAACACAGCTTCATGCTGTATCCAGATCGTGACTTGAGTGCATTCATGAACAAGAACAGCTTAACGGACGCGCAAATCAATGCGGTGCCGGTGTTAAGTTCGATGTTGAAGAAGGGCGATCAACGTTTAGTAAATGCAGATGAGCAAGGTCAATTCCACTTCCATGCTAGCCTAGAGAACAGCGGTTATCTTAAAGTGCAGATCCAGCAACTCCGTGACGAGTATGCTGATGTGGCTGAAGAAGAATGGGAAGCGATTGAAGCTCTATACGAAGATGTGTTCAACCACAAAGCGTTTACTGGCCGCTCTGGTACCATGTTTGGTTACGAAGGTTTGGGTTGTATCTACTGGCACATGGTTTCTAAGCTGTTGCTCGCGGTACAAGAAAACTACTTGGTAGCGCGTGAACAGGATGCTGATAGCGAAGAGACGCAAAAGTTAGCCGAATATTACTACCGAGTTCGCGCTGGTATTGGTTTCAACAAAACGCCAGAAAACTACGGCGCATTCCCAACAGACCCATACTCTCACACACCAAAGCATGCTGGTGCGCAGCAACCAGGTATGACGGGGCAGGTGAAAGAAGAAGTGATTACGCGTTTTGTTGAACTGGGCATTTTGGTTGAAGAGGGCGAGATTCGTATCGACCCACGTTTGCTTCATCGTCATGAGTTCTTGACCGAATCGGCACCGTTCTCTTGCCAAAGTGTGGCGGGGCAAACGCAAAGCTATGTAGTTGAGAAAGATCAGTTGGCGTTTACTCTGTGCCAAGTGCCGTTTGTGTATCAACTTGTGGAGTCGGAGATTCAAGCTGGTATGGTATTAACCAAATCAAATGGTAAGCAGCTTGTTGTAGAAGGCTTGGCGCTATCGAGCGCGTTGAGTCAGCAAATCTTTGCGCGCTCTGGAGAGGTTGAGAAAGTCGTTGTGTCGATTCCAACATCGCTATTAAGAGCATAAGTCGCTGAATAGCAAAGGCCCCGATCGATATCGGGGCCTTTTTGTATCTGTATTCAGCCAAACCAGTTGGTACGACTGGAGTGTGGAGATCATCGTTTTCCGACGGACTCTCGCACGATTAACTCTGGTGTCAGTTTATGCTTAAGTGGGCGCTCTTGTTTATGTACTAAAGCAATTACCCCTTGAGCGGCCTCACGACCCATTTCTCGTACTGGGAAGTTTACCGTGGTCAGTTTTGGACGAATATGTTGGCTGTGGCTGTCGTTATCGAAGCCGACAACAGAAATGTCCTTCCCAATCTCTAAACCACGTTCGTACGCGACGTCATATACCGCGAGTGCGATATTGTCGTTATGGCAGAAGATGGCGGTAATTTCAGGATCGCGGTCAAGCAATCGACGAGCACAGGTATGATTTAACCCGCGATCTTCATGGTCAAAGCGACCTTCTACAATCAGGTTAGTGTCGTAATCAATACCATGTTCAGTGAGTGCGTTACGGTAGCCTTGTAGACGATCTCGACTGTCGATCTTGCTCAACTGGCCAGTAATACAAGCCACTTTAGTATGGCCGTTTTCTAACATGTGCTTGGTTGCGAGATAGCCGCCCAATTCGTTATCGATAAAGATGCACTTATCTGCAACCTCAGGAATGTAACGGTTGAGCACTATGGTTGATGGTGTCTTCTCAATAACTTCAATCAATTCATCGTCTGACAGCATGTCTGAGTGAATGATCAAACCGTCGACTTGCTTAGAGCGTAGGAAGTTAATCGAATCGATTTCACGTGAATGGGACTCTAAGCCGCTGGTCACGATCAGATGGTTATTGTTTTCGCGTACGGTGTTTTCTGCGTTGTGCATCAAAGGGCCGTAGAAAGGACCATCTAAAGAACCAACCAACATACCGATACTGTTTGAACGGCTAGACGCCAAGGCTTGAGCAAACGCATTCGGCTTGTAGCCCAGCTTTTCAATCGCATCAAATACCTTTTTACGGTTGGCTTCTTTGACTGTCGGATGGCCGTTTAGCGCTCGTGAGACAGTAGATTGAGAAACTTTCGCCAGCTCAGAGACTTCTTTAATCGTGATCAATGGGAAGTACCTTATCCATTCTAATTATCGAACTATGTTACTCGCCGTTTTCTATTCGTCATAGAGAAGGCATCACATTTGTCGACTTGGTCGCGCTCTGGTCTACCAAGCGAGACCCATTGGTGTATAAATTCAACGAAAATGCGCACGTGAAATCACTCGCATCTGAAAGTTCGAAAGTGCTTTCAAAAACATTAAGACTCGTCAGCCCATAAACAAAGAGAGTAAAGGACAGAAGTATAAGCGAATGTGATCTAATTCTCTAATTTTCATCAGCTTATGAAGCAATAACGAGATTTTACAAATTCTGTTTACTGAATTATCTCCCTTTTCTCTGGTAACCTCAAGAAAGCGCTTTCCTAAATCTCATGTCAAAGCAGCATTTCAACACCAAGGCCTATGCTTTTAGACGTATTGTAGTGAGCTTTTTAGAATGTGTTACAGGGGCTTTGCTTTGAGGAATGTGATTGTTTTAGGCGCGTTCTTTAAGGGCGACTTAGCTTTGATAGATTTTAGCACTGAAATAGTGGAAGGCCCTTTTTTACATGGGTTCTAGAGCATCGATAGAGCTTTAGAGCGGTGTGATATTCACGTTGTTGCATCCAGAAAATCGGCATCGAGCTGGTGCTATGAATGCAGGCTCATTATCCGTTAGTGAGCTTTTTGAGCTGCTTATATGATCAATCACTCAAACTAATGATCAAATGTATCAATGATGTGATCTACACACTAAGAAAACGCTTTCTTGGTGAGTGTGATCACTTTTTAGCTCGCTTTTTGTCCATATAATGCCGTCAAAAGCGCTAGGGAATAGCCGTTTTGCTGATGTTTGGGGGATTTCTGTCTTTTTTCCTCGAACATCAACTCAATTTGCTCATTTCTGGCAAAAAATTTTGCTTCATTAAGAAAGCGCTTTCTTGGAAATGCAAAATATAATAATGATGGAGTTATCATGAAAAACTTTAAGGTTTTACCTCTTACCCTAGCAGTGGCTGCTTCGTTTGCTTCTTTACCTTCTTTTGCTGCTGATTCTGAGATTGAAGCGCTTGAAAAACGCATTCAAGAATTGGAAACAAGAATTGAAACTGGCTATGTCTACGATCAACAACCTGCTGTATTAACACCAGAAACGGAAGTACCATTAGGCATCGTATTCTCTGGTTACGCACGTTACGGCGCGGGCTACCAAGGCAGTGATGCACTGACAGTGGGCACGGCTGGCGCATTGAACTCAAACGCAACAGGCCGTTTAGGTAATGAACAAAACGGCGGCGAATTCCAGTTAGCTCGTGCCTTCAAGAGTGATGGTGGTGCAATCTGGGATCTCGTGTTTATGTTGGATCACTGGGCAGATGCTTCATGGGCTGACGATGGCGGCGTAAACGTGAAGAAGATGTACGCTGGTGCGACAAACCTATTCGAATCTCAGCCAGATCTTTATGTTTGGGCTGGTCGTGACTTCCATCAACGTCCACAAACCGATTTGAACGACTACTTTTGGATGATGCACGATGGTCAAGGCGCAGGCTTCTATAACCTAAACCTTGGTGGTGCGATGTTGGATTTCGGCGCGGTAGCTCAAGTTGAAGGCGACATGGTAGGTGACAACGGTCGCTACGCAATCACAAGTAAACTTCACAGCATCAAACTGGGCGAGTCTGCGAATTTAAGCCTATACGCCAACTATGGTTTTGCTTCTGAAAAATTGGATGGCGAAGATGTTAGCGATGTAACGGCATACCAAGTCGCGGGTGAGCTATCGATGTCGGGTCAACGTGTAATTGTTCGTTACTCTGACAACGCAAAAGACAGTGTGTTTGACCTAGCTGACGGTCAAACAGCAACACTAGTGAGCTTTGATGGTAGCACTTCATTGACTGACAAAGCGGGCATTCAATACCTAGCTGCTTACCAAGCGCTTGAAGTGGAAGGTGATGATAGCCGCGTCAACTACAACGCGATTGTTCGTCCAACTTACCAATGGAATGATATCCACTCTACGTGGCTAGAAGCGGGTTACAGCGTGGTTGATTACGATGACATCGACGCAACCAACAGCTCTTGGAAAATGACGCTATCGCAAAACATGGCGATCGGTCCTGAAACTTGGTCTCGCCCAATGCTGCGTTTCTACGCGACAGTGGGTAATGCAGACAACGAGTACACAGGTTTTGATTCAGTAACAGGTGAGAAGATTTCATCAGACGTGGATACCGTGACAGTAGGTGCCATGTTTGAAGCGTGGTGGTAAGCCAATACGTGGATTCTTAACTCAAGTGCGGCTCTTGGGGGCCGCGCTCACTCCATTGGCAATTTGCGAGAGGTAATGCCCGAGCCGAGAAACGATTTGCAACATACTATCTTGAATCGACTTGGGGATCTTACGGGGGAGCTCGATTATATTGCAGTGAATGGTTACCCATTCATAGCCGCTGGCATAGCGGCTTTTTTTATGCCAGTAAGAAATGTTCTTTGCGGTAACTTCTCGGACTGTGCTGAAACTTCTGTTTAAAGCATTTCGAGAAATAGTTGCTGTCCGAAAATCCACACTGTTCGGCGATGTGCTGTACCGAGCGCTCGTTCTCTTCACACAATAACTTTGTCGCGTAGTTCAGCTGTACATCACGCAAATACTGGTTCGGTGATGTGTCTAAAAACTGGCGAAACAGCCTTTCTAACTGACGTTTACTGATGAAGGCTGCTTTCGCAATTGCATCGCTGTTTACGCCGACATCACTGAAGTGCTGCTCGATAAATACCAAGGCTCGGCTGAGTGCAAGGGTGGTTTGGGGCAACTCTTGGCTTTGGTCTTGATACATTCGGGAGAGGGCAATCACCAACTGCTGCATTAAGCTGGTTAGCATGACTTCAAACCCAGGCTGCGAGGCTTCATATTCCGTTTTTAAAACCGATAACAGGCGCTCGATTTCTGGCAATTGCTGACGGTCGAGGGTCAGTTTGGCTTTGTATTCGGTGGTTTGTCTCGCGATTGGTTCGACCTTGAACATGGCTTGGTAGCCGGACAACTGGCGCATGGAAGGGATTTCAAAAAACGGCGTGCTGGAGTCAAACATCAAGTTAATGATCTTGAGTTTGTTTACGTCTCGAAAGCCGTGCTCGATGTCGCCATTAATCACAAATACATCACCTTTGCGTAGTGGATATTCGTATTCCGCTACCGTGTGCTTACCGCTGCCACTGACCACTAAAAACAGTTCAGAAAAGTCATGTTTGTGGGCGGCAAAATCACAATGGTGATGTCCGTCGACGTAGGCAAACTTGAGATGACTGTGCTTCTGATGTGCTTTAAGTTGGTAGATGATGCTCATGTCGCGATATTCCTTTTTACTGTCGCCATTTTGGTAGAATGGCGCATCCGGTCAGCATACTATTTCCCCATAGAAAAACGAATTCTCATCGACGTTTTTTGCCCGTTTTTGCTGGGCTGGCGACGTTTTTTTAACTTGCCTTCAATGCCTGTTTAGCTGGTGAAAAGCACGATGCCAATAACGACTTGCGCGACTTTAGTGATCCTTTGTCATTCAGCGCGCTGAAATACGAAATAAAAATGAACGGTTGTGGGTTGTGTATGAACAATAAACAAATTAGCCAAGCGCAAAAGAACCTCGTCCCTGTAAGCCGACAAGCGGCAGCCGAAGGGATTGTACTTCTCAGAAACAATGACGCGGTTTTACCTCTGACCGCGCAAGATACTCTTTCTCTGTTTGGTCGCTGCCAAATTGATACGCACCGCAGCGGCACAGGTTCGGGCGGGGCAGTGAATGTGCCTTATGCGATCAGTGCGCTAGACGGTTTGCGCGCTAATGCAAAGGTTCGTTTGAATGAAGAGTTGGTTGCGGTCTATCAAGATTGGATTGCTGAGCACCCATTTGACGATGGCGGCGGTGGTTGGGCGGCGGAACCTTGGTTCCAACAGGAAATGCCACTGACTGATGAACTTGTGGCCAAAGCGGCATCGAGTTCCAACAAAGCCATGGTGTTTATTGGTCGTACCGCTGGTGAAGACCAAGACAACGCCGACGAGCCGGGCAGCTACCGTTTAACTGCAGAAGAAGCGGACATGATCGCTAAGGTCAATCGCCACTTCAACGACGTGATCGTAGTGATGAACGTCACCAACATCATGGATATGGCGTGGCTAAACACCATCGAAGGCAATCAATCCATCAAAGGTGTGCTCTACAGCTGGGCTGCGGGTATGGAAGGCGGTCATGGTTTGGCGGATATCGTGTCTGGCGATCAATCACCAAGCGGACGTTTGACCGACTCGATTGCTTATGATCTTGCCGACTACCCATCATCGGCGAACTTCGGGCGTAAAGACCACAACATCTACGTTGAAGATATCTACGTGGGCTACCGTTACTTTGAAACCTTCAACCCTGAAGTGGTGCAGTTTGAGTTTGGCGCTGGCCTATCGTACACCGATTTCAGCCGTGATTTGGTCGAGTTCACAACTGAAGGTCAAGGTGCAGATGCTGTGCTGCACTTTGATGTTGAAGTGAGCAACGTTGGCTCTGAATTTGCCGCCAAAGAAGTGGTGCAGCTTTATGTTGAAGCGCCCCAAGGCAAGCTAGGTAAACCTGCTCGCGTGTTGGCGGGCTTTGCTAAAACACAAACACTTAAGCCTGGCGCGAGTGAGTTGGTTCGTATCTCAGTACCTGTTGCTTCGCTCGCTTCTTATGATGACAGTGGCGCGACCAGTCATCGCAGCTGTTATGTGCTGGAAGCAGGTTGCTACCAGTTCTGTATTGGTGAAAGTGTACGTCACGCTAAGCCAGTTGCGGCGACGTACCAATTGGATGACACATTAGTCGTTGAAGTATTGAGTGAGGCTTGCGCGCCAATTCATGAATTTGAACGCATGAAGCCTGCACAAAAGAGCGACAGTGGCACGTATGCGTTGAGCCACGAAATGACGCCACAACGCAGCGTTTCCTTAGCTGAGCGTATCCAAGCTAATATGCCTCGCACGTTCGAACTGACCGGCAACCAAGGCATCAAGTTGATGGACGTGAAACAAGGCAAAGCGAGTCTAGAGGACTTTGTCGCGCAGATGTCACCGGAACAACTTGCCACTATCGTTCGTGGTGAAGGTATGTGCAGCCCGAAAGTGACGCCGGGAACGGCAGCCGCGTTTGGTGGTGTGTCGGACAGCCTGTTTGAACTTGGTATTCCAACGGCAGCGGCAGCAGATGGCCCGTCAGGTATTCGTATGGACAGTGGACATAAGGCAACGCAAGTACCAATTGGCACTTTGCTTGGTTGTACTTGGAACTCCTCCCTAAACGAAGAGCTTTTCTTCCTGATTGGTGAAGAGTTGCGCGCCAACCACATCGATACCTTGCTTGGCCCTGGCATCAATATTCACCGCCACCCTTTGAATGGACGTAACTTCGAGTACTTCTCTGAAGATCCGTTTATGACAGGCGTAATGGCCGCAGCGCAGACTCGTGGTTTAAGCAAAGCGGGTGTGTCGGGCACCATCAAACACTATGCGGCGAACGATCAGGAAACCGCTCGTGTGGATGTGGACAGCATCATGTCTGAGCGTGCACTGCGTGAAATCCATATCAAGCCGTTTGAGATGGCAGTGAAGCAAGGTAATGCGACCACCATCATGACGTCTTACAACCCAGTGAATGGACATTGGGCGGCATCCAACTACGACTTAAACACCACTATTCTGCGTAATGAGTGGGGCTATACCGGCATTGTGATGACGGATTGGTGGGCGAAGATGAATGACCCAATCGAAGCGGGTGAAGAGAGTAAAACCTTTACTTCATTTATGGTGCGTGCACAAAACGATCTTTACATGGTGGTCGAGAACGATGGTGCAGAGAGCAACGCGATGGGCGATGACACGCTACAAGCGCTAGAAAACGGCACATTAACCATTGGTGAGCTGCAACGCTCTGCGATGAATATCTGTCGCTTCATCATGGCTGCTCCAGTCATGGAACGACCGCTGAAAGCTTACGAGCCAATTAAAACCTTTATTGCACAAACTGAGCAACCAAGTGAAGAAACGCATTCCGTTGAACAGGAAATTACCTTGAATACGAAAGTGAACGCTTCGGTTGTGCTTAAGGTGGACGAGGAAGGTGTATACCAGTTCAATGGCATGATGAAGTACGAGCGTGATTCTCTGGCTCAATCTTCTTGCAGTCTATTCCTCAATGGAGACTTCAGTATGACGTTACCAATGCATGGCACGGACGGTGAACTGATTACGGTAGAAGGTTTGAAGGTGAAGTTGAATCCTGGGTTCTACACCTTGGATATTAACTTTGTTAAGCCGGGTTTAGAGCTGGAAAAAATCACGATTATCAAAGAGTAATGGTGAATGATTGGCGTGGATTTATAAGTATAAATAATAGTGTGATTTACTGGATAAATTTCTTCAAAATTCCTCAAAAAGCCACGTGACATTTTGTGCAAAAGATATACAATCCGCGCCACTAAATAAATCAATAATGTTAGCTGCCTCACAGTTTTCTGTGGGGCAGTTTTAGTTGTAGGAAAGGTCCAAAACACATGCCTAAAAGCCAGAATATCAACCAACGTATGTCCATCGTGGCATTGGCTTGGCCGATACTTGTCGAAATTTTGCTACGGACGGCTTTAGGAACCAGTGACGTATTCATGTTGAGTGGTTATTCAGACAAAGCCGTGTCTGCGGTTGGGGTAATCACACAATTAACATTTTTCCTGATCATCGTTTCTACCTTTGTCAGCAGCGGCACGGGTATCTTGATCGCGCAATACAATGGCGCAGGGCGTGAAAAAGACTTCGTTGATGTCGGTGTTGCCAGTATCGCTTTGTCGGTGATTGTAGGTGCTTTCTTGAGTGTGCTGGCTGTGATTGGCGCGGTGTTCTTTTTGCCGTATTACGGGCTAGAAGCTCAAGTTGAGCAGTACGCGCGTGAATACTTGCTGATCAGCGGTGCGATGACGTTCAATGTTACTATCGGTATCGTGTTTACCACGATTCTGCGTAGTCACGGTTATTCACGCTCGCCAATGGTGGTTAACTTAATCTCTGGCGTGTTCAACATCATCGGTAACTACATAGCGCTGTATCAGCCGTTTGGTTTGCCAGTGTATGGCGTGGAAGGTGTTGCAGTAGCGACAGTCGTGAGCCAAGTCATTGGTACGTTATTGTTGGGTGTAATTTTGAAACGCAGCTGCATCGAACTGCCAATGTCTAAGCTTAAACAAGTGCCGAAAGATGTGTTCAAGAAGATCCTAAAAATTGGTGGCATGAACGCGGGTGAAGTGCTGTCTTACAATATGGCGCAGATCTGTATCGTCTACTTTGTGGTGCAAATGGGTACATCGTCACTAGCCGCATTTACTTATGCGCAAAACATCGCGCGTTTCTCTTTCGCGTTTGCTCTAGCGATAGGTCAGGCGGCTCAAATCCAGACGGGTTACTACATCGGTAAAGGTTGGGTAAGCAGCATTTTGAAACGCGTGCAGATCTACTTCTTGGTCGGCTTTGCAGCGTCTACGGCGGCAACGTGTTTGATCTACCTGTTCCACGAAGAGATTCTGAGCGTGTTTACTGATCAGCCAGAAATCTTGGCATTGGCGGGTGCCTTGGTGATGGGTTCTATCGTGTTAGAAGCTGGCCGCGTGTTTAACCTGATCTTCATCTCGGCACTGAAAGGCGCTGGTGACATCAAGTTCCCAGTGCAGATGGGTATTCTCAGCATGTGGGGCTTGGGCGTGGTGTTCTCTTACATCTTGGGTATTCATTTGGGCTACGGCGTGATTGGTGCGTGGATGGCGATTGCTCTGGATGAATGGGTACGCGGCATCATCATGGCAAGACGCTGGCGCTCACAAGTATGGACCAAGTTTAAGGTGAGCTAGCTTCTGCTCACAAAAAACCGAGATTCCAGACATCTCGTTCCTCGATTCTAGAATGACGATGTTCAGCTATGGTGATTGGAAATCTTGTTCTATAACGCGTCATTCCCGATAGCGACGGAGGAGCGCAGTCGGGAATCTCTTGCTCGCTCTACACGTAAAAAAGGCACTGAAATTCAGTGCCTTTTCGCTATCTATTCTGCATGGATAAGTTGTTTTAAAACTCACACTCTGCTTGGAAACACATGCGCTCTTTGCTGTATGGATGGTCCAACTCCAGCATCTCTGCGTGCAAATGCAGACGGTTGGCTTTTTCGCCATACAAGCCGTCGCCAACCATCGCCATGTTCAATCCCATGTGGTGAGCACTGTGTACACGCAGCTGGTGAGTTCGTCCTGTTTTTGGGTACATGTACACCTTGCTGCGTCCATCTTTCACTTCAATTAGCTGCCAGTAAGTTTCAGCAGGCTTACCGTGTTCAAAGCATACTAGCTGACGTGGACGGTCATCCGGATCGCCACGCATCGGTAGCGAGATTACACCTTCAGGCTCGGTCAAGGCACCTTCTAGCAGTGCCATGTAGCGCTTCTGTACGTCGCGAGTGATGAACTGTTTTTGCAGGCTCTTGTTTGCTCGTTTGGTTAAGGCAAATACGAGAATTCCCGACGTCGCCATATCTAAACGGTGAATCACGAACGGCCCTTCGACATCTGGGAACATTGTTTGTAGGCGTGTGTACGCCGAATCCTTGATGGTTTTCCCCGGAACGGAAAGCAGGCCCGAAGGCTTGTTGACGATCACCATGGCTTCGTCTTGGAACAGAATTTCCAACTCTTTATCTTCCGCCCAGTTCTCTGCTAATGGGTTTGGTTCCACATCCAAGCCTTGCAGCATGTGCCCCAAAATCGGCTGACATTTGCTGTTGCAAGATGGGTAGAACTTCTTGTGCTGACGTACTTCAGATTTCGGCGATACGCCCCACCAAAACTCCGCCAAGGCAAGTGGCTGATAACCATGTTTGTATGCGAACTGAAGCAGTTTTGGCGCTGCACATTCACCTGCACCTGCTGGTGGTACTGGATTGGTGGTAGGAGTAAAAATATCTACCAAATCGCGCTCTGCGCTGAGGTTGTCCAAGAAGCGGTATTGCTTATGCAGTTTGTGCTGCAGCGCATTAGACAAATCTTTGCGTTGCTCTTTAAGTTCCGCCAGTTTTTGCTCTAACTCGGTTAAGCGCGCTTCTTTGATTGCCAGCTTTTCGTCCCAAGCTTGTTTGAGGTACTTGAGGACATTCTTCTCAGCCACACTCTGTTTACCCAAATCATCCAGTAGCACTTTCAATTCTTCTGGATTCAGTGTTTGTTCGCCTTGTTTGCGCTGTTGTTTGCGTTCTGCACGACCGGCAATCATCACTTGGCGATGGGCATTCTCTTCTTGCTGATACGCTTCACGGTCGGCTTTGATTTCTGCTTTCAGTTGTGCCAATTCGGGGTTGGCAGCAAAGGCTTTGTATTTCGCGTTCGCAGCATTGATGGCATCTGTCTCACCTCGGAAGAAGCCTTCTTCTGTCAGCATGTCGAATACGGGTGGAACAAAACCAGGAAGCAAGTTTTGATCGGCAATCTTGCCAGAGAAAGCGCTGAAATAGCCAAGTTCACCTTGCGGATTACGCACTAACAAAACACCGAACATTTTGCCGCGACCGTTTTGCTCACCCTCAAGACCGAATTCGTGTTCGAAGTCAGTTTGTGTCATTAGGTGCTGCTGTAATTGCTCTGCAGCCAACACACACAATGGGTGGGGCGTGTAGTAGAACGGAAACGTAAACTGCGCTGGCAATTCGTAGCCAGAAATGTCCGCAGTAAATCGAGTAAAGCATTGTTCAGGCGAGTGCATGAGAGTGAGTCCGCGCGAAATAAAAATCGAGCACGGATTGTACCTGTTTTGGCTGTGATTACTATCTTGAGCCTAGCTTACCTTGTTCAATTCAGCTTGAGATTCACCCAATATCCTGTACCTTAGCGTGATTGTTTTTTGCAGCCGTTTTCATTCGCAGAGTGACCTGTGCTGCTTATTTTTGAGTTGAAGTCATGTCACAAGCTAGCATCAAATTTATTGCCACCGATATGGATGGCACCTTGCTTGACCAATATGGTCGTTTAGACCCCGAGTTCTTTGATCTGTTTTTGCAGCTAGAAGAGAAGGGCATTTTGTTTTCGGCGGCATCGGGTCGTCAGTACTACAGTTTGCGTGATACGTTTGCGCCAATTCAAGACCGTATGATTTACGTGGCGGAAAATGGCACCTTGGTGATGTACCAGGACAAAGAGTTATACAGCTGCACCATTCCAAAATCAGAAATCGATGCGATCATTCAAGCGGCTCGCGAAATTGAAGGTACGCACCTAGTGCTGTGTGGTAAGCGCTCTGCATACATCGAAACTCAAGACCCGAAAGCGTTGGAGGAGTTCCAGAAATACTACCACCGTTGTGAATACGTGCCAGATTTATTGGCCGTAGATGATGAATTCATCAAGGTCGCGATTTGTCATTTTGGTGGCTCGGAAGAGTTAGTGTACCCAACCATCAAAGCGAAGTTTGATGACACGCATCAAGTGGTGGTGAGTGCGAAGATTTGGCTGGATGTCATGAATGCTGAAGCATCAAAAGGTGCGGCAATCAAACATCTTCAAGAAACCATGGGTTTTGGTCCTGAAGAGACCATGACGTTCGGTGATTATCTGAATGACCTAGAGATGCTGCAAGTGAGCGAGCATTCCTACGCGATGGAAAACGCGCACGAAGCGGTGAAGAAAATCGCACGCTTCTCAGCACCAAGCAATCGTGACTCTGGCGTAATGAAAGTGATCAAAGAGAAAGTGCTGTAATTTCTGCCTCGCCAGTTTCGAACATAAAAAAGCCCCGCTACTTAGTGAGCGGGGCTTTTGTTTATCTGACGCTAAGTATGCGCCTACTTAGCGGACGTATTTCGCCGTCGCACTGACAAACCAATGTTGCAACTTGCCATCTGGGTTCTCTACCCACAGGTCGTTATGGTAGCGGTAGATGCGACCATTTACTGTGAGGGCTAGCGTGTTGTCACCGGTTTGCTCCATGCGAATAAACTGATCAGAAGTCACCAAAAACGGTTCCAAATCATCCGTGTTTGCGTCTTTGTACACGACAAAGTAACCAAACATGTTACCCGCGTCAGGGTCTGTAGAATGAATGCGGTGTCCAACCAGCGTGTAGTTGTCGTTGAGTGCTTCTTCGAGAGTTTGCGCACCTACAGTTTCGTGAGATGGGATAAACACCCAAGCCAGCACACCTATCGCGATTACTAGCAGTAATAGCACTGCTCGCATGAAGTTTTTCATCATGGTTATCCGTTTAACGTTGGAATTTCATTTTGTACATGCGCTTATCCGCTAAATTGATCAGGAAGTCAATGTTGTCGGTGTCTTGCGGGTAGCATGCCGCGCCGAGGCTGGTTGATAGAGAGCTTGCTTGGTCGGACGCAAAAATAGGCTTCTCAAACACCACATGAATGTGACGCTTCGCTTCTTCGATATCTTGTTTAACCGTTGAATTAATCACGACAGCAAATTCATCTCCACCCATTCGATAGACTTTAAAGTTATCCAGGGCCATATGCTTCAAGCGCTCAGCGACTTCGGTCAATGCGATATCACCCGCTTGGTGTCCTAGCGTATCGTTAATGTTTTTAAAACCATTTAAATCAAGCAAAAGCAGGGAAAAGGTCGTTCCTGACTCCTGCTTATTTTGTAGGTCAATAAACAAAGCGCTCCGGTTGGCCAAATCGGTCAGTGAGTCGCTTAATGCAAGCTCTTTGTGGAACTTCGATTCTTGTTTATAGAAATAAGTCAGTAAAGCTACCGTGATAACGAAGATGCCTAGCAACAGGTATTGCGCTTGGAGTAGGTCATAGGCCTGTTTTTGTTGCTGCTTATAAAGTGGGCTCGCGACACGGAAGTGCTGGGTAACGTAATCGATCATCTCCATATAGAGGTGTTGTGTCGCGCGATAAAACTGACTGGCCGCAACGCTGTTACCAGTTTTGGCTTCGACTAAAATGGGCTCAAGCTGCTGAAAGCGGTCAAACAAGGAAATAAAGTACACACGAACCTCTTCTCGGGAGAGGAAAGAATCGACTTCTTTGTTATGAATCAAAAGGTCAAAGCGGCTCCAGGCGAGTTCGTATTGTAATTCGGCGCTATCAAAATTATTGATGCTTTCGTTTAGGCGCCTAGCTTCGCCAACCAGTTCCGATAACTCTTTGGATAAATGAAATAAAAACCAAGTCGCTTGGTTTTGTTGATCCGAATAGGTTTTGGTCAGTGCGCGCGTTTCCTGCAGTAGCACGATGTTGGCTACCAGCAGTGTGGAAGCAAAAATCAGAAGTAAGGTTTTGCTTCGGGATGAAAAAGGTCCCTGCTTGGGAACGTTGGGCTGTACTTTCATTCTTCTTCTTTCGTACTGATCCTATTGATTTGCCAAACCATTTGGGAGTGGTAGTAACTGACATCAAGCTCTGGGTATTTTGTGACTGGGTAGATCAGCCAATATGGTCCCTTATTGCGAACCTTGATGTACTTATGGTCTTGTTTATAAGCAATGATAGGTTGGTAACGAAGGATGTCTTCACGTGAAATATAGGAATGGTAGTCATTCATTGCCCGTACTTCGACGTGCTGAGGGACTTCACCGAATGTGTGCTGTAAAAGTGTACTGAGTTTTACGCCATTAAACTCGGCGGGTTTTTCAAGCCAAGGCAGAGCGGTGGTATAAGTGGTTTGAGGCATCGACTCAAGGTCTGACAGTGCCACAACGATATTGGATTTTTCTATACTGCTAAACTGTATCGTGTTTGCAAAAAGTGTGGGTGCAAACAAAAGTAAAGCGAGTACTACGGTTTTTCTCATCTTGTGCCCTTTCAAATTATTGCCCTTGTTTCGGCAGGATCGCGTCATAGGATCGATCTGCTGAAATCTCGGTTATATAGTTATTAATAATAGAGCCAACTTGATGAATTTATATAATACGTTATGGGTGAAAAGTAACCGTTGGTGGAATATACGTCAAGGTTAATAGCAGAGTTAAAAATACAACTATTGAATGAATATGTTATTTCGCTCATTTTGTGCGCATTTTGCATCGCGTTGTCTAACTTTCGCGACACTTTCATCTCATTAGGAGAGACGATATGTTTGATTGGTACTACAAAGTTATCCTCAACTATACCAACTTTAGTGGTAGGGCAAGACGCCAAGAGTATTGGTACTTTACGTTAGTCAATGTGTTGGTCAATTTGGTGATGGGGATCATCGATCGGGTCATTGGCAGCGTGATGCAAATGGACAATTTTGGCTTCTTCGGTGTGATTTATGCGCTGTTTATTATGATCCCGTCGATCGCGGTGACTGTACGTCGTCTACACGATTCAGGAAGAGTAGGTTGGTGGGCGTTAATCGCTTTTGTGCCAATCATCGGTATTTTGGTGCTGTTGTACTTCTTGATTCAAGACAGTGAAGAAGGCTCGAACCAATACGGCGCGAACCCTAAATATCAGTCGTGATAATGACAGACGTGATGGCGGCTGCTTTGATGGTTTGATTAGAGTGGGCTTAGATGCCTGAGCCCACTTGGAAATAGACGGCGCTGTCTTCATCGCTAAAGGCGAAGTCCATGCCTGCTTGTAAGCCGTAACGGCGGGCGATGAGGTAACGAAAGCCGACACCATAAGCGTATTCTGCATCATGTTCGAATAGCGACTCATTTGTTGACGCATAACCAAAGCCACCAAAGATATTGGTCGACCAACGAGTATTCCACTGATAAGTCAGTTGAGACTCCACTGATAAGGTTTCGTCACCTTGATAGCGATTTCTCGCTACGCCACGCAGTTCGATATCAGGGTAAGACGCTGGCGGTAGAAAGCGTTCATCGGTGTAAAGAGACTTGTATTGTCCTCGCAGTGCCAACGACCAATCGTCTGCCAACTCCCAATAGTTAATCCCTTCCACATCCAATTGTTCGTATTCGTAATCACTGCCAATGGCATCGTTGTACCATAGGAACTCCGCTTTGTAGTTGTAGCCTTGAGTGGGACTAAAGAAGTTGTTTCGGTTGTCCCACTCTAGCGTCAACCCTAATCCGGAGGTAGTGGGGGAAGTATTGGTCAGTGTTTGCAGTAGTTTGTCTGCAATAGGAGAGTTGGCGATTTTCTGATCGGTAACGAAATAGAGCTGCTTCACACCAACAAACAGCGGCGCATCAATAATGCGGTATTGAAGATGATTGAGCATGCCGCCGCCAGTAATCTCGAAATCTAATCCCTGACCATTGAATACGCTGTCTAAACCCGGCAGCGTAGATTGCGGGTAGAAAGTCATATTGAAGTCGCCATAACCGACGCCACCAAGGTAACGAACCGTGTCTTGTGCCCAAGTGCGGCGATGGCCAGCAAACCCCATCCAAGTACCGTTTTCGGTTGCGAAGCCACCCACAGCGGTAATAGCAGGAGTCAAAAGTTGAGCACCGCCATCGAGTGAGGTTTCCGCAAGTTTGCGCCTTTTTTCTCGCTGCTCATCGGATTCATGCAAAAACACACCAGTAAAACCCAAGCCGTAGCCGACAGCAGGTTCGGTAATCACAATAGGTACTGGCAAAAAGCCGTAGGCGTTTTCAGCAAGGTATTCGCCCATATCTAATTGCCCATCAATAGGATCGAAAAAGCTTATCGCCTCGGCAATAGGAGAGGTCGCTAACAACCCGAAGCAAGTCGAGGTTAACAGGACTGACGTTGTTTTTTTTCATAGAGTGCTAGCAGTAATTGAATGATGTTCAATTACAAGTTAGACGTCATTTCGCTAAATTTCAATGGAGTTATGTAAAGGTAAAGTGAGTGTTTTTAGAACACAAAAAGCCACCCAATAATTGGATGGCTTTGTATAGAGAAGATTATTAAACCGTTTGGTTTTCCGCGCTCTTCTATTTGCTTGCGGCGTTAAGCAAATAAGTACTTAGCGTGGAAGTTCAAGTGATCAGCGATAAAGCTCGAGATAAAGAAGTAGCTGTGGTCGTAACCCGGCTGCATACGCAGTTCGACTTCAGAATCATGGGCTTTTGCTGCCGCCAGTAACACATCAGGTTTTAATTGCTCAGCAAGGAAGTTATCTGCATCACCTTGGTCTACCAAGATTGGCAATGGTGATTTTGCTTGCTTTAGCAACTCGCTTGCGTCGTACTGCTTCCAGCTTTCGATATCAGTGCCTAGGTAAGCGGTAAACGCTTTTTGGCCCCAAGGACATTGCATTGGGTTACTGATTGGGCTGAACGCTGAAATTGAACGGTACTGATCTGAATTTTTCAGACCAATGGTGATTGCACCGTGACCACCCATGCTGTGACCCGAAATCGACTTAACATCTGAAACAGGGAAGTTGTTTTCAATGATCGCAGGCAATTCTTTGGTGATGTAATCGTACATATGGTAGTGGCGTGACCATGGCTCTTGAGTGGCGTTTAGGTAGAAACCTGCGCCTTTACCCAGATCGTAGTTTTCGTCGCCTGCAACGTTGTCACCACGTGGGCTGGTATCCGGTGCCACAATGGCGATACCTAACTCAGCCGCCATGCGAAACGCACCGGCTTTCTGCATGAAGTTCTCATCGGTACACGTCAAGCCAGACAACCAGTAAACCACAGGCACTGGGTTTGATTTGGTTGCATTTGGTGGCAAGAAGATCGCGAAGCGCATGTTGCAGTTCAAAGAGCGAGATTCGTGAGTGTACTGTTTATGCCAACCACCGAATACTTTGGCTTGGCTTAGGCTTTCAATGGTCATGTATAATCTCTCGATAAAACAATGTTTAGTTAAAGTAATCTTTAATTAAAACAGTGAATATTTAAAACAATGATTTTAACGGCGGACAAGACCGTTAAAGACAGCGGATGGCTCTCTTCCCAAAAGAAAACGTGTTCAAGAAAGAAGAGAGCCTATTTCAAATTTTCAAATATCAGTCACATTACGTGAGCCGTTATCTTGGATTACTTATCCATGTGAAGAACAGTACGGATCGATTCACCTTTGTGCATCAATTCGAATGCTTCGTTCACGTCTTGTAGACCCATTGTATGCGTGATGAATTCTTGTAGACCGAACTCACCAGCCATGTAGCGGTTTACGATTTCTGGAAGCTCTGAGCGGCCTTTAACGCCACCGAAAGCAGAACCACGCCATACGCGACCAGTTACTAGTTGGAATGGACGAGTTGAGATCTCTTGACCTGCACCAGCAACACCAATGATTACTGACTCACCCCAACCTTTGTGACAACATTCAAGTGCTTGACGCATCACGTTTACGTTACCGATACATTCGAATGAGTAGTCAACACCACCGTCTGTCATCTCAACGATAACGTCTTGGATTGGTTTGTCGAATTTTTGTGGGTTGATGCAATCAGTTGCGCCAAGTTGTTTTGCTAGTTCGAACTTGCTCTCGTTGATGTCTACACCGATGATCTTGCTTGCACCAGCCATACGAGCACCGATGATTGCAGAAAGACCGATACCGCCTAGACCGAATACAGCAACAGTGTCGCCTTTTTCAACTTTAGCTGTGTTTAGTACCGCACCCATACCAGTGGTTACGCCACAACCTAGAAGACAAACTTCTTCAAGTGGTGCTTCTTTGTTTACTTTTGCTAGTGAGATTTCTGGAAGTACAGTGTACTCAGAGAAAGTAGAACAACCCATGTAGTGGAAGATTGTCTCACCGTTTACAGAGAAGCGGCTTGTGCCGTCTGGCATTAGGCCTTTACCTTGAGTTTCACGAACTGCCTGACATAGGTTTGTTTTGCCAGATTTACAGAACTTACACTCACCACATTCTGCTGTGTAAAGCGGAATTACGTGGTCGCCAACTTCAACGCTTGTTACGCCTTCGCCAACCATTTCAACGATACCGCCGCCTTCGTGGCCAAGGATTGAAGGGAAGATACCTTCTGGATCGTCACCTGATAGAGTGAATGCGTCAGTGTGACAAACACCAGTAGCAACGATGCGAACAAGAACTTCGCCAGCTTTTGGAAGTTGTACATCAACTTCTTCCATTTTTAGCGGCTCACCTGCAGCCCATGCAACCATTGCTTTTGATTTAATGTGAGTTTGACCTGGTTTGATTTCAAGTGCCATTGGATGTTTCCTTTATATTCTCAGTATATAGAGTGACGTCATAAGCGTAGTTGAGTGTTTCTCTCTGCGCTGCGTCGTTTTGTTGGTGCCCATTTTAGGTGTTTCACGAAAAATGATAATCCGGTTAAATTGAAAATGATTTTTACGCATCTGTAATAATGGGTAGTTGGAACTGTTATCTGTGCAAGCAAGCAAATAAATAAGTACCAGAAAAATCGCATTGCCGTTTGACCTTAACTGTGGTTGAGGTTTTATTGTGTCGCCACGACGAAGAAACAGCGAGTTAGGATCAAAATGAACAACACGGATTTACAGGCTTACTTGGATAAAATAGGTGTTGCACAAGCCTTAGACATCAACATTGAATTATTGTTCAAGTTGCATATCAATCAACAGAGAAAATTACCGTTTGAGAATTTTGATATTGCGTTAGGAAAGGGTGTATCCATCTCTGAACGAGACATTATCGACAAATTGGTTTATCACAACCGTGGGGGATATTGCTTTGAGTTGAATGGCTTGCTTTTAAGGGTACTGCAAACTCTTGGGTTTGATGCGCGACCATTATTGGGACGGGTGCATTTATCGGGTACACCGTTAGGCAGGACGCATCAGTTTACTTTGGTCACCATGGGCGATGAAAAGTGGATCGTCGATGCTGGCTTTGGCGCTAATACACCGAGAGCACCATTACCATTTATTCTTAATCAAGCCATTCATACCGACATCCAAACGTTTCGTTTTATTGAAGACCAGCGCGTTGGCTATATGCTTCAAGTTCAATCTTATGATGATGATGAAAGTCAGTGGCTTGATATGTACAGCATGGACTTTGAACACGTGTTTGATGGCGACATTGTCTGTGGCAATCACTTTGCCTCTACCTCACCCGCTTCACGCTTTACCTCAAGTCGAGTCGCCACCTTGTCGACAGAGTCGGGGATCATCACACTGGCGAATTACACCTTAAAGCATCGTGCTAACGGTGAGGCGACGGAGATTGAGCTTGAAGCAGGCCCGGCTTACCTATCTGCACTCAAACAACACTTTGGTATTGAGCTGGATGCGGAATATCAAGATCTGAAACCGCTACCGATCGCATCGCGTGTCTAAATGGCCCAGCCATTAAACTTTACTTAAATATATAGTGAATTTTAATGGTTGGGATAGGTCTATATTGTGTTTTTTATTACTTTAAGTTTTTGATTATAAATAGCGTGAACGAGAGTCTCAAAACTGAACTGTGTACGATAAGTTGTAAGAAAGTCGCAACTTAATTGTCATCTTTCCTGCCTAAGCTCCTCGCCCGATTTCAAAAATATGACTCTTTTATCGGGATGAGAAAAATGAAACGCAGTACATTGACCGTACTCTCTGGTCTGATTGCAGCGACCTTAGTTGGTTGTAATTCAGACTCTTCAAGCAGTGACACGCCAGAACTTGAAGCACCAGTCCAAGTGGCGTTTATGCCAGACATTCACTTTCACGATGTGTATGGTGATTTTCAAGACGGCTCTTACCAAGGCCTTTATACCAGTGCCAGCGGCAAATACGCGACGATTCGTACCATGCAATCGCAGATGGAATCGACACGCCTTTTCAACGAAAACTATTTTGCAATGATCGCAGCGCTGGATGACGTGGTAGAGCGTGGTATCAAGTATGTAGCGCTACCTGGAGACTTCAGTGACGACGGCCAACCCGTGCACATGCGTGGTCTAGTGAAGATCTTCGACCACTACCGTGAAACGTATGGCCTTGAGTTCTTTGCTGCGCCAGGCAACCACGACCCGGGCAAACCATTTACCGTGGCAGCGGGCAAGTCTGACTACCTAGGGGAAGGTGGCAAGAAGCAACGTATTTTCAGCCGTGGTAAAGATGAGTGTGTTGGCTATGAAGGTGAGTGGGGCACCATTCCCGGTGAAGGTGATAACCTAGACACAATATGTACCGAGGAAGTGAAAGAGTGGGGTTACAAGGAGATCATGGATATCCTTGGTACACACGGCTTTTACCCTCAAGAAGAATACTTCTATTTCGAAACGCCATACAGCAGTGACGAAGCTCGCAACCACTACTCTTACGAGCTTGCTTCGGAAGAAGCCGCTTATGACAAACGTATGTTTGAGATTTGTCACCAAGGGACAGGGGGCGAGTACAAACAAGATGGCTACACCAACTGTGCGATGGTTCCTGATACCAGTTACCTTGTTGAGCCCGTGAAAGGTCTGTGGTTATTGGCGATAGATGCGAACGTCTACAAGCCAAAAGATACCTTACCAGATGGCTCGGTGAGCGGTGATGACTTTGATGGTTCGAGCAGCGCAGGCTACAACATGATGTTGACCCACAAACAGCACGTTATTGAGTGGATCAGCGATGTGGTGAAAGCAGCAAAAGAGCAAAACAAAACCTTGGTTTCATTCAGCCACTTCCCAATGACAGACTTCTACAATGGCGCGTCAGAAGACATCGAAGACTTGTTTGGTGAGGGCAGTCATCAGCTTTCTCGTGAACCAAACGACGACACCAGCAAAGCATTGGCAGCCACCGGCTTGAGCATTCACGTAGGTGGTCACATGCACTTCAATGATACCGGTAAGAAGAGTTATATGATTGATGGTGTGCAGCACACGCTATTCAACATTCAAGCCCCTTCTTTGGCGGGCTACATTCCGGCTTACAAGCTACTGAATATTCGCCCTGACCAACAAATTGAAGTGGAAACGGTTGTGATCGACAAAGTGGCTGGTTACAACGAGCTGTTTGAACATTATGCGAGAGAGCATGAGTACCTGACTGAGCAAGCAGGCGATGATGAAACAGCCAAAGCGAGCATATGGAATAAAGAGATTCTAGAAGCCGACAGCTACTACGCATTGACGGATTGGCATATTCGAGAGCTAACACGTTTGCGTTTCTTACCAAGTGATTGGCCGCTGGAAATGCGTGAAATGATCATGCATATGGACGGCGACGACATGTTGATTATGTCTCAACTTTCGACTGAGTTTACTGTGTGCCAGCTCGCGAAAGAGCTTGGTTATGAGATCGTGAGCTGCAACGAGAATGCCGTGGTCGATTACGAGCAGTTCCAAAAGGATTGGCAAGCCGCATCACAGCAGGCGGAAGCCATCGCTCAAGAAGGCGGTTTTACTTTATCTGATTTTGCGATGTGGAATGGTGAAGAGCTAGCCACGGACTTTTATCGTCTGCGTAATGCTGATGAGCTCGCATTCCGCGACATCGAGGAAGCACAGTTACTGCAATACGAGCTGCTAAGCCGAGAGCTCTCTGAGTTCGCCGGAACGGTAGATTCTGAACTTGGGAACTTAGGTGAGTACTCAGTTGGTGAGGTCTTCCGCTCACGCTTTGGCAGCTTGTTTGTGATTCTTGAGAAATTCGCAACGGGCGAAGCCAGTGATCACTTCTTGATTGATACTGAGCAGCAAACGCTGACTGATCTTAAGGGTGAAGTGAAGCGCGATATTCTGAAGACTGAGTAACACTCAGAGAGAAAAATGGAAAGCGCAGCTCAGTCTGCGCTTTTTTATTTGCGCTGTATCCCAGTAAGTGGTTTTTCAAAGGTTTACTTTTAATCATGGGAAATCAATGAGGTAAATCATGCGCTTTGAATACATACTTGATGATGCAGTCACCCCAGCTCTCGATGCAAAGCTAAGACATTTGCTTTCTACTTGCTTCACCAAAGAGCAAGATAAAATCTTTCAGACTCAACGATACTTCCGTGAAATGCCACGACATCGCTACCTTATTTGGGATGGCGAAATCCTTGCAGCGCATATTGCTGTGCACGAGAAGCAAGTGATGATAGATGATCAATCCTTTCCCATTAGCGGTATTGCGGAAGTCTGTGTGCAGCCTAACTTTCGCGGGAAAGGACTGGTGAAAACATTGCTCAATTCGGTGCATCAGGATGCTATAGAGCGAGGAGATGCCTTTTCCATATTATTTGGGCGAACGCACGTCTATCAGTCCAGCGGTTATCAACCGACAGATAACTTGCACATGGAAGTTCAACCTAATCAATGGGCTAGTATCAGTGATGCTATGGTACGTTCTCTGAATATCACTTGGCCGCAGCAAGTTGTACATTTAGTCGGCTATCCTTTTTAAACAGGTTTTCTCTGCATTTAACTTTGTGTGAGAATACGCATATATAGAATTCCACAGGAACCACATTCATGGCGAATTGGGAAGGCGTGAGCGAATTTGTCGCGGTCGCAGAAACCAACAGCTTTACAGGCGCAGCAAACAAACTTAAAACGTCGGTGGCTCAAATCAGCCGCCGCGTGTCAGCGTTGGAAGAGCGTTTAGCGGTTAAATTGCTGCACCGAACTACGCGCAAAGTATCTCTGACCGAAGCAGGGCAACTTTATTATCAGCAATGTAAACACCTTGTCGAAGGTCTAGAGCTCGCAGAGTTAGCGGTAACGCAGATGCAAGCCGAGCCGAAAGGTTTGCTCAAAGTGACTGCACCTGTGACTTACGGCGAAATGAACCTCGCGCCGTTATTGCACCGGTTTATTGAGAAATACCCGCAGGTGAATCTGGAGTTGAATCTGACTAACCAAAAGTTAGATTTGATTGAGCAAGGCGTCGATGTGGCGATTCGTCTTGGACGTTTGCAAGACTCTAGTTTGATTGCCAAGCGCTTGTCATCTCGACAGCTTTACGTGTGTGCTAGCCCTGCGTACTTAGATCGCTCGGGTGAACCGCATACCTTGTCTGAGCTGAGCCATCACCAATGCTTGGTCGGTACCGCTGATTACTGGCACTTTAAAGAGCAAAAGCGTGAGAAGTCTTTGCGTGTTTCTGGCCGAATCAAATGCAACAGTGGTTTTGCTTTGGTCGATGCGGCAAAACGTGGCTTAGGCTTGGTACAGTTGCCGGACTACTACGTACAAGAAGCGTTAGACAATGGCGAGCTGGTGGAAGTGTTAACCGATTACCGAGACGATCGTGAAGGTATTTGGGCGCTGTACCCACAAAACCGAAACCTGTCGCCAAAAGTGCGTTTACTGATTGATTTCTTAGCTGAAAACATGAGCTGAGAGACAGGCTAAATGAGAAAAATAAGCCAAGTTGCTATGAAAGCGACTTGGCTTTTATTTTTTGTCAGTGGGAATTACTGCTCGTTTAACTCCGCATCTTCGCGCTTGATGACCTTGTGGCCGTCTTCCGACACTCCCTGTTTCCAGTAGCTACTGATGTAGATGTTTTCGCGGTCTACATCCATTTCGTTGCGGAAGTACTGACGCAGTGCGCGCATTGAATCGAATTCACAAGCACACCACACTGCGGCTTCACCTTGTTGCCATTCAAGTTCACGAACTTTGTCTGCGAGAGGTTGCTCAGTAACCCAATGGAGCTCCATTCCTGCTGGCGCTTCGATAGGTTGAATATCCGCCTCAGAAATTACGCTGATCACCGCATAGCCTTTTGCGTCGGCTGGCAGAGTACGAATTTTTGCAGATAGAGCAGGCAGCGCCGTCATATCCGCTGCCATAAAGAACCAATCTGCTTCTGTGTTAAGGTTCGAAATGCTACCAGGGCCTACGATGCTGATAGTGTCGCCTTCTTTCGCCGCCATTGCCCAGCGCGCCGCAAAACCACATTGTAGGTCTTTGGTGATGTGACGTACGAAGTCGACTTCAATCGTGCATGCCTGTGGATCGAAGCGGCGAATGGTGTAAGTACGCATTACTGGGCGATTTTCCTCAGAAAAACCTTGGATATCTGTGCCCCCAACTTCGTTGAACAGCAACTTAACATAGCTGCCTTCGCAATCCGGCGGAAAATTGCCTAACGCCTCGCCCTGCAGAGTAATGCGCTGCATGTTAGGCGTAATGGTTTGTGTTTTGATGATCACGAGACTTTTAGGTTGTGGCTTCTTTTTCATTTTAGTTTTCACCTTGCGATTTTTGATAACTATTCTCTTTCGCATTAAGCGTAGCAACTAATTGTACGGCCAAACAGCATTTTTACCTACCTTTACACCTTCGTCGGTTCGCAAAAGTCAGCATTTCAAAAAACATCACGAGTTTTCACAACCTCTAACAAGGTTAAATATTGGTTGCATTTGTTAAATTCAATGTGATTCCGGTCATTTTTTAGCGCGTATTTTTTGACATGAATAAAGTTGAATATAGCCTGTGCGGGCGTCGTTGGTATGTGTTTTTGTGCATATCATGCTGTTTAATTAAATGATGAATATAATAATGAGCTTAATAAATAAAAATTTCCAAATAACTGAGTCAGATATCAAAAAGTTCCAGCAAGATGGATTTCTTCTTCTAAAAGATGTTTTTTCCAAGAATTTATTAGTACTGTAAAAAATAAAATCGACAATGATATCTCAGCACCAAGTGATAAATATCAGTCAGGTTTTAGCTGTATTGCTTGTGAATTATTTGTATGTTCGGAATCTAAATATGATAAGAAACGAGCGTTAAACCGAGAAATTCCAAGAGAGCACTTAAAATATAAAGGCCCAACTCGATTCCACTTAGATGTATATAAAGAAGATGGTGAGCTAATAAAGAGCAGTATCTTATTCAAAGGCGATATTGAAACAAGAACCTTAACCACTAACTAAAGGAAGATGCTAGCCAAACTTCATTGGCTGGCAGTTTAATATCGATGAATAAAATCATTTACTTACCCATTACTTTTCTCGCTTTTTTACAAGGCGGGTTTTCACTTCTCTCGCTGTATCTATATCAATCAGGCATTGATCAAGAAAGCATTTCGATGATGCTGCCTTTTATGGGTATTGGCGGGTTACTTGGGGGGATTTTTGGTGGCGTTTCTAGTGACCGTTCGAACCCTAAAAAAATACTCATAATAATGGCCATACCCTGGCTTTTTATCCCTGCGCTTATCTCTCAAAACAATATGTTTGTCCAAGTGTGTGCGATCTTTTTGATTGGCATGTCGTTGGCGGGGTGCCGCTCTGTGATCTTGTACATCATCACTTCTCAGAGGAATAAAGACCACATCAATCACTCTTTGTCGATCCGACGAATCATCATTAACTTATGTGTTGCCATAGGAAGCGGCATGATGGGTTTTATCATTAGCCAATCCAACGATTTCTATGTCATGTATTTGCTCTTTTTTGGCTTAGCAACGTTTGCTTCAATCGCAATTTATAAGGTTGACATGAATAAGTTGTATGTTCTGGATGTTATTGAGAGCAGGAAGTCTAGAAGCCAATCACTATACTTACTTTCCATCATTTCTATTACATTGTCGCTTATTTGCTTCAGCTTTATTCCCGTTTACTACACGATTTATATTGTGAGTGAAAAGCAGTTTCCGACCGATATTGCCGGTTACATCTTCACCTTTAGCGGCGTCATTATTGTCCTATTTCAGGTTAAGCTTAGTGCTCTGACAAAGAATATAGACATCCACTACCGAGTAATAAGTGGCGTTCTGCTCCTTTCTTTAGGCACATTCAGTGTGAAATATATCAGTGATTATTCTGGTTTAGCTTTATCTGTAAGTGCATGGACATTAGGAGAGATGTTGTTATTTGTCCCTGCTGTTCAATTTATATTGGAATATACAACGAGCAAGAAAGGGAAAACGATTTCCGTTTATCAATCTTTATTTTCTGTATCCGATTTTATCGCACCAATTTTAGGTGGTGCTGTTATTGCCTTTAGTTTCTCGTATATATGGGATATCTCTTTAGCGCTAGGTATCACGTCATCAGTGATCATATTAATAATAAAACAAAAGTGTGGAGTAAAAAATGAAAGTTATCAGTATTAACACGGCGAAACGACACAACGCATTATCGGTAGCATTTTTAAAAGAACGAAAAATTGTAGTTTGTGTTAAAGATGCTGAGTTTGCCGAGTTAAGTGATGAGGTACTGGATCATGCCTATAAGGTGATTACCTTTAGTTCCGCAGAAGGATTGATGAGTACGCTGGTGACTCTCGAGTTTTTGCATGCTGATGATCGTGTTTTCTCGGCATCTGAAGATTTTATGTACTTAGCTGCGCAAATAAGAGAGCGCTTTGGTCTTAAGGGCATGACTGTGATTGAAACAGCCTACTTTAGGGACAAGTGTTTAATGAAAGAAAAAGCCTTGGCCGCTGGCGTAAATGTGCCTCGATATGGCGCGTATCAATCAAACCTTACGTTCTCAGAGATTACCCAGCACGTTGGGCTGCCTTTTGTTCTAAAACCGAAGGATTCGGCAGGGGCATTTGGTGTGCATGTGATTAGAAGTCAGCACGATTATGATGATGTCATCAATACATCCAATATTGGCTTGGGCTATGAGTACGAGACGTTTGTTGAAGGTAAGCTCTACCATGTCGACCTATTGATTAAAAATGGCGAAGTTTGCTTCCAAGCGGCTTGTGAATACTCGTTCCCAAACCTTGATTTTCAATTCGGTAAGCCTTGCCTGTCTTTGGTTCTGGAAGAAAACCATGAATTGTATGCGCAATTGACGAATTTTGCTGCGTTTGCTGTGAAATCTCTAGGCTTAAAAAATGGCCCTTCACACGTCGAAATCTTTGTGAAAGAGAGCGGTGAGTTGGTTTTCCTTGAAGCTGCTTGTCGTACACCAGGGGCGATTATGGTTCCTATCTATCAGGCGCAATTTGATATGAATATGATTGAGATGGCGCTGGATATTGAGTGTGGGTTGGATATTGCAGAGATAGTGAAAAATGACTCTTACTGTATGGGAGGCATTTTTCCTGCGAAACAAGGTCGAGTAAATAAGATCAATAAGGTCAATTTACAGTCTGAGTTTGAGCTTAACCTCGGTTGTCAGGTGGGAGACTACTATGATGGTGTGGATAGCGTAAAAAACTTGTCGGGATCGATTGTAGTAAAAGGCAAGAGCTACGCAGAGGTGCTCGCTGATTTTGAAGTATTGAAAGCTCTTTCTCTTGTTGAATAGCCAAGCTTTTCTTGTTTGAAATCTTATTAAGAAAGGGCACCGTGGTGCCCTTTTTGTTTTTATTGAGAGTATTAATTTTATTGAGCTTGTTGAGTTTGCTCTAACAAATGTGTTTTCAGGAATCGGTCCATCGCTTGGTAACCATCGAGACGATTCTCTAAAGAGCGGAAGCCGTGACCTTCGTTCTCTTTAACGATGTACTCAACTTCAACCCCGCGGTCACGCAGAGCGTCGACGATCTGATCTGATTCACTCTTCACCACTCGTGGGTCTTTCGCGCCTTGTAGAACCAACAATGGCGCTTTGATTTGGTCCACGTGGAATACTGGTGAGTAAGCTTTCATCATCTTCGCGTCTTCTGGGTTATTCGGATCGCCTACTTGCTCATGCAGCATGGCGAGGAATGGTGCCCAGTAAGGTGGAATGGAATCCATGAAGGTAAATAGGTTAGACACACCAACGTAGTCGATGCCACATTTGTAAAGGTCTGGGGTGAACGTTACACCGGCCAATGTCGCGTAACCACCGTAAGATGCGCCGTATATACATATTTCGCCATCTTGAGCATAACCTTGGTCAATCGCCCACTTTACGCCATCGGTGATGTCGTCTTGCATTGACTGACCCCACTGCTTGAACGATTTTTCCCAAAACTCACGGCCATAACCCGTCGAACCACGGAAGTTCATTTGCAGCACTGCTATGCCACGGTTAGCAAACAGCTGAACTTCAGGTTGGAAGCCCCAGTAATCACGCGCCCAAGGACCACCGTGTGGCAGCACCAATAGCGGTAAATCTTTGGCTTCACGACCTTTTGGTAGCGTCAAGTAACCATGAATGGTCTCACCATCACGAGCGGTGTAGGTGATTGGCTTCATTTTCGCCATGTCTTCAGGTTTATGCCACGGTGCATTCGCCGCTAACTTCTCTAACTGGTCGGTATCACGATCGTAATAGTAGTAATTTGGGCGGTCAGTATCGCTGTAGGTGACGACAATCATTTTTCGTTCGTCGCGCGTGGCGTTATTGACAGAAATTTCAACGCCCGGAAGCTTCTCTTGCAGCCTCTCAAAAGTCTCTTCATAACCTTTATCAAGGAAATGATACTGACGTTTATCGGTGACATAAGAGATGGTCGTTAGCTTATTGAGCGCATTCGAGTAACTGGCGCTGGTCACGTCGACTTCCGGGTGAGAGAAGATTTCGCGTACTTCTTTATTCGCTTTCACATCGTATTCGATGATCGCCGATTTATCACGTGTGATACGAGAAGCAACGTATAAGTTCTTGTTATCTGGCGTAAACGAAATCGGTGAGAAGCTTTCTTTAAAAGTCAGATTCTTCAATGGGCGGAATTCTTCATCCACCGTATCACGATAAAGTACGGCGGTGTTTACGCCATCAGAGGTGGAAATGTATCGAATGTTGCCATCGTGGTCGGTACCCCAATCGCGAACATTACCTGGGTTTTGTGCCACCAGTGTGTTTTCGCCAGTTTTCAAGTTATGGCGATAAACATCAAACACTTGTGGGTTGCGTTCATTGGTCGTGATAAGAATGTCGTCAGGCTGGCTTTCTAACGTGTCAATTACATAAGCCACAACACCAGACGTTGGCGTAATGGTTTTTTCTTCACCGGTTTTAACGTTCACCGTGACGAGGTAAAAGTTCTCATCACCACCTGTATCGCGAGAGTAAATGATGGTGTCATCGCCTACCCAGTAGTAGTACGCAATGTCTCGTCCGGTGATCGACGTAATGCGTTTTACATCCTCTGGCTTGCCAACAGGATGTACAAAGACGTTTTTACGGTCTTGCCATGGTTTCATCATTGAAATGTAATCACCAGCGGGAGAAATTTGGTAGCTAGAGACTTCAGCATTTCGGAAGAAGTAATCCACCGGATACTCTGGCGGAATGACTTCTGCCGTATTGGTGGTAGAGGTTTGGCTGCAACCCGAGATGAGTAGGCCAAAAGCGGTAGCAAGAATGAGCTTGCGAGTACGCATTGTATAACGCTCCTTGTGTGACAGACCGGTCAGCATCGTGCTTGTCGGTCAGAGTGAGTCGATTGTCGCGGCCAAATACAGGACAGCGGCAAAGCAGTGAAAGGGCAACCGATATTGGTTTAACTTATCATTTAAGCTTTTAATATTCTTATCACTGCTGTTGCTACTATGAACCAATCCATCCTTGGAAGTGGCGATTATTTGTACTTACCGAACAAGGGACTAATCGAAATTTGCTTTAAGTCACACTTATCGCTGATTGTTTTGTTATTTATATCATTGGGATAGTCGATAAAAGCAGAAGCGCTGCCATGCCATAGTTGAAGCCTTTTACTCGTTTGGAGGTCGTCAGCCAACGTTGAAGCTGCATGCCTGCCGCTGTCCAAAAAGTCACGGACGGCAGGTTTGCCAAGCAGAAGATGCCAGCAATCAAAGCCAGTTCTAGCCAAGACCCACCGCTGCTATACACGGTGATGGCGGTGAGTGCCATTGACCACCCTTTGGGGTTCACCCACTGGAATGCCACTGCACCCAAAAAGCTCATTGGGCGGAAATCGTCTTTGACTTCCGTTTTGTTGCTCGTTGCAATTTTGTACGTTAGGTACAGCAAGTAAGTGAGACTCAAGCCCTTGAGAATGTCATGTGTTAGCGGGTATGCATGGAACAAACTCATCAAACCAATACCGACGAGGATCAGCATCGCACCAAAACCGAGCGTGATGCCAAGCATATGAGGGATGGTACGTTTAAAGCCGACGTTGGCGCCTGAAGTCATGAGCATGATGTTGTTTGGTCCCGGGGTGAAAGTCGAGACAAACGCAAACAGTGCCAGCGCACCAAGTTGATGGTATTCCATAGTGTTTTCCTGCATTTTTGTTTTGCCTGCGTGCACCCAGGCGAAAGAGAGTTGTCTTGACTAGTCGTGAACAATGATAGGTAGAAGTGACATCAATTTTGTGCTTTTATTTGATGAAAATACGCCAGATAAACAACAAAAGGTCACCATGGATAGATTTGACGAAAGAATATTGCAAGTGCTGAAATCAGACGGAAGAATCTCCAATGTGGAGTTGTCTGAACGTGTTGGATTGTCACCATCGGCGACCTTACGGCGTGTGCAAGATTTGGAGCGTAAAGGGATCATCAAAGGCTATCGAGCCGTGTTAGATAATCAGCAAATGGGTGTTGGTTTTGTTGCTTATGTCTCGATTGGTCTGGCTTCTCACTCCAAGCAGGCCCAGCTTGGTTTTGAAGATCACGTGCGCTTTGTTGACGAGGTAGTGGAATGCCACAATATCACTGGAGCGAACGAATATTTGTTACGAGTGGAAACCCAAGATCTTGCAGCATACAAAGCCTTCCATGCTGATGTATTGGGAGAGTGCGAGCACGTCAAGGCGATCACGACCATGGTGGTGATGGATACGCCCAAAGACGAGCGTTAATCCTTTTCCTTCGATTTTGTAGCACATCAATTTGAAGTGACTCGAAAGAGTCAGTCGAGTATGAGCAAAGTCCACATAAAATGCTGGAAAGCAGTCTGCAATCTGACAATTCCAGTATTTATTCTCACCTTCTAAATAATCGCATCCTGCTAGTTTTTCTACGTCGCTGCCCGGTTCGCGAGCAGCGGGGTAAAAAATTTAAGGATGAATGATGAAATCATACGTAACCCTTCCTCTAGTGAGCTTGGGCGCAATGGCTGCGTTAAGCTCGTTTAATGTCAGTGCCCATGGCTGGGTCGAGTTTCCAAGTGCGCGTCAAAACACCTGTTATTTAGATGGCGGCTTTTGGACTAATGAAATTCCAAACCAAGCGTGTCAGGCGGCTTATGATGAGTCTGGCGCTTACCCTTTCGTACAACGTAGTGAGATCGCTGCCAACGTACCGAACTACCGCGATATGGCGCATGTGAAAGCGATTGTTCGTGACGGTGAGCTTTGTTCAGCGGGCGATGCTGCAAAGAAAGGTTTGAATATCCCATCGCCAAATTGGCAACGTACTAACGTGACGCCAGATGCGAACAACCAAATCGAATTGGTGTTCTTTGGTAAAGCGCCACACAACCCTTCTTACTGGGAGTTCTACCTTTCCAAGCCAACTTATGATGATACGCAACCCCTTACTTGGGACGATTTAGAACTGATCGATACTGCCGGTGATGTGTATGTAGATGCAGAAAAACGCTATCGCATGCAGGTGACTTTCCCGGCAGACCGTTCGGGTGATGCGATTCTTTACACTCGTTGGCAACGCATCGATGTGGCTGGTGAAGGCTTCTACAACTGTAGTGACATTACGCTAAACGGCAATGGCACCACACCACCGACTGACCCAGTTGACCCTACCGATCCCGCAAATAACCTGACTTCTCTTGGCTACTTTGTGACACAAGGTTTTGGTCCAGTTGAATCGGGCGATACCGTGCGTTTCCGTACCTTTAGTGCAACAGGCAGCGAGATCGTGGATCTTTCACTACCAATCAGTGCTAACAACACCACGACGTGGGCAGCCGAGCTGGCCGATCAGTTTAACTCACAACAAACGGGGGATTGGTATGTGGGTATTTGGCACGAAGCGATGAAGCACTACATGTTCGATACCAATAATATCTACGCAAACCAAGTATTGGCGCCGAATGCCAACTTTAGCTACGCGTTATCATTGATTAAAGGTGATACCCAGCCACCAGTTGATCCAACTAACCTGTGGAGCAAAGACGCGGTTTACAACCAAGGTGATGTTGTGACACACAATGGTCGTGAGTGGACAGCGCAATGGTGGACTCGTGGTGAAGAGCCAGGGACCACAGGAGAATGGGGCGTTTGGCGTTAAGCTTGAACTGCTCTACATAGACAAAACCCTTCTCGCTTGAGAAGGGTTTCTTGTTTTCATCGATAGATCTTGAGCGTCTCAGTGTTGCCAAGGCTGCCAATTCATCGTGGCATGATCCGCCAATTTGAGCATTGGGATATCTTCGTGGGTATCGCCATAAGCATAAATAGTCTCATATTGGCTAACGTTATACGCCGTTTTAATTCGCTCTACTTTTCTTTCTAAACTGCAATCATCGCTCTGGTAGAAGCCACTGATACGTTTACTCTCGCTGAGTAGCTCGCTACAGAGTAGGTGGTAATCTTGGTTGCGACACCAAGGGCTTAAATAAGCGTTAAGTGATGCAGAGACCACTACGATGGTGTCGCCTTGCGCTTGGTGCCAATCGAGTTTTGCTTGGGCTTCTGGGCGAATGTGTTTAACAATCACCTCTTGTGCAAATTGTGCTCCTAACGCTTCAACTTCTTGAGTCCTTCTCCCAGCAAAAGCAATAAAGCTGGCGATAGGGCGCATCCTCTTTGCAGGAAGAGCACCAGTTTTGTACAGCACGTAAAATGGCAGAATCACTACTTTCCCTAGCCATTTTCTTGGACCAGAAACAGCGTAGTGGAGGAAGGCACTGAACATGTCTTCATCCGTTATGGTGCCATCAAAATCAAACAGGGCAAGAGAGGGCTTTTGAGTATCTGACAAGTCGCTGCCTTATGGTTTAGTGTGCGTGTCCGTGAGAGAAGTTTATCACCATCACACCTGCTGCGATAAGCGCCATCCCAATCCAAAGGCTCGTATCCATGTGCTGACGGTAAACCAGTTGCGAGATTAAGGTCACTGACACAATTGCTAAACCCGCCCAAAGCGCATGAACAATGCCCACTGGCATGCCACCTTTCATCGCCTGCGCTAAACAGACAAATGCGGCCAAATGGCCAAGCAACACTAGGGTCGCCGGCAGCGGTTTGCTAAAGCCATCGGTTGCTTTAAGTGCAACGTGTGAAAGGGCTTCGGCGCCCACGCCTAAAAGTAAGAAAAACCAGCTCATTGTTATCATTCGTCTTCGGTTGTTTTGGAATGCCGTCAGTATATTGATATCGAATAAAATGATAATCCCATGAAAAATCAAATGACCTTTACGTAATTGTAATAATAAAAATTGCAGCACCTTACATACCCTTACATTAACTGTTTGTGACAACCGTTACACTGCCGCCGTCTTTGGAAAAGAGAGTGTCGGGATGCGTAAAACTTTGCTGGGTGCGGTTGTGTTGTTCACGCTAAATGGATGTGGCGGAGAAGGAATGACGACAGACTCCGTTTCGGAGTTTAAAGACCCAAGAGCGACTTACGACGTCGAAGGCGTTGCCTTGCTTCATCACTCCATCACGGATGCCATAAGTGATGATCTTATTGGCTTTGAGGCAGAAAACTTATCACGCAAAGTGACCTATACCCTTGATCAGCTTTCTCGGGGGCTGCTGTGGGAGTTTAACGTGAGTACTTTAGATGAGTTGCAAGCGCTAGTGCCGAATGTCGCTGACAGTAAAACTTCTTCCTTCTGGGGCTACCATCTTATGCGACTTACACCAGATATGGTGATGGTGAGTACGCCTGATGAGATTGCCCACTTCTACGAAGAGCAGGAGATCATCGAAACTCGTTTTGGTATCTCGACCTATCAGTTCAGTGAAAAACCGACCTACATCAAGATGGTGGTTTACCCAGAAGGCTTTGCGATTGAAGCTTTTAACGAGGGCTATCAAGCGGAATATGATGTGGACAAAGGTACTTATACGGTGCGCTGGCAATACGCAGACAGCGGTGACAAAAGTCGGTATGAAAAGCTAACTCTTGAGCTTAATGGTGACCAAGTCCGCTATGAAAAAGGCTCAACCACGCTCAAAGATCTTGAAGTGAAAGACAGCGTGGAGCAGAGCCATCGATTTGAATACAACCGTAAACAAAACACACTTTCTATCCAATAACACTTCAGCGAACATTTTTTCTTATCGAACATTGAAGTAATGGCTCACTTCATTTCTGAGTAACGGTTGGGAGACTGGCTCAGAGGTCATGACTTCAATTACTTTGCGCTTCACCTAGATCCTTTATTGCGCACATGGGGAAAGTTAGGGTTTCTTTCCCCCGTTTTTCTTTACCTGCTCGTCGGAATAACTCGAAAGTCGAAAATCTAACTGTAGAAAACCGCCAGCCAAATGGTTTCTTGCTCGGGATCAGTCCAGCTAACGCGATGCTTGGTATGTGCAGGAATGTTGAGGTGATCGCCCGTCTCTAAACGTTTTACAGAACCATCTTCATAAGTCAGTTCGCCTGTGCCTTGTAGAACCAATACCCATTCATGTTCTTCTTGATCGTACCATTCACCCTCTGGCGTGGTTTGCCCCTTCGAGACGATGCGCTCGATACGCAGCTGTTTATGCGTGAGTAAATCTTCGAACACTTCTTCACTCAGATCACTGGGTAGGTCTTTAAACAGATTCATAATGCTTCCTAAATAACGATCAATCCAAATGGTGCGAGCAGTTGTTCTTGCTGCCAGTCGCAGATCTTAACACCGTATAAAGAGACGCGGCGAATGTCCAAGCCTTCTAAGTCGACGTGGGTAAGGTCGCTCTCTTCTATATTAAAGCTGCCCCATTGTTCTTTGCTGAATTCACCTCTGGATAAGTCTGAGCCTTTAAAGCTTGCGCCCATCAGATTGGCGCCGCTCCATCGGTTCTCAAACAGGTCGCATTTCTCGATTAATGCACGCTCAAAGTTGGTGTAAGTCAAGTTACAGCCGGTGATGTAGGCAATACAAAAGAACACCGTATTGCTGACACGATTAGCGAAGTTGGCACTTTGAAAGTTTGAGCCTTTCAAATCGCATTTGCGCAGCTCGATGCCGACGCAATCCGCACCATTGAATTGAGACATGGCCAACATGCAGTTGTTAAAGCTGGCGTCTTTGAGTTTGGCATAGCGGAAACTGCAGCCTTCTATGTCGCTCGATTGGATAAAGCGACAATCAATAAACTTTGCATCACTCAGATCGGCATGGTCGAAATTGCACTGATAAAAGCGGCAGTTTTCAAAGGTGGTGTTTTGCAAATCTTGGTGAGAAAATTCTTCCTGTTCGAAAGTGAGATCGGTCTTAATCATGGCTTTTTATCTTTTCTTTGTTCGGTTGAAAGCAGACTAACACCCTAAGTGACTGATTTTCCAGAAATATAACTTGTTGTATTTCAGTGGCTTGCAAAGGCCGAAAATCGCCAATTTAAGCGTTCAAATTGGCGATTTAAACTGGGTATTTTTTGAAAATAACCCGAGCGTATCCAGAAAAAAGTTTTGTTGAATTCAGAGGCGTACAGAGGAGGCGGAATGAGAACTGCGACGCACTCCTCTCACACGCACAGTTTGCATTACAGAATTGTGTCCTATTTGCATAATTTGTTGATCAAAATGGCGTTTTTATATACGAAAAAGCTATATTTTTCACAAATTGATTTCCATCAAAATAGTAGGGTTTCTATGTGCTAGATTGCGCGCAGCTCAAGAATATAAGAACTATTAAGCCCTACAAAGGAAATAACAATGAAAAAAACAATCAGCAGTTTAGCAGTGGTTGCCGCGTTAGTGTCTCCAAGTGTTTTCGCTCACAGTGAAGGTGACTTTATTCTACGTGTTGGTGCGGCATCGGTTGTACCAAACGACAGCAGTGACAAGATCTTGGGTTCTCAATATGAGTTAGAAGTTAATTCAGACACCCAGCTGGGTTTGACGTTTGGTTACATGTTTACCGACAACATCAGCCTAGAAGTACTGGCTGCGACACCATTTAGCCACGATATCTCTACTGATTTGGTTGGCAAGGATATCGGTAGCACCAAACACCTGCCGCCAACAGTGATGGTTCAATACTACTTTGGAGATGCGCAGAGCAAATTCCGCCCGTACGTGGGTGCCGGTCTAAACTACACCATCTTCTTCGATCAAGGCTTTAACAGTACAGGTAAAGGTGCAGGTCTTTCTGATCTGAAATTGGATGATTCATTCGGTCTAGCTGCAAACGTTGGTGTGGACTACATGATCAACGATAAATGGTTCCTAAACGCATCGGCATGGTACGCAAACATTGAAACAGAAGCGACCTACAAAGCGGCTGGCGCGAAACAAAAAACTGACGTTGAAATCAACCCTTGGGTATTCATGATCAGCGGCGGTTACAAGTTCTAAGTAAAAGCAGTAGTAAAAGAACAATAAGATTATTGGCATGACTTTTAGGGGCAGTTGCGGGGATTGCCCCTCTTTTTTGTCTGTTATTGCTGAACCATTCCTACTCTGTCTATCACACCCCATTGGATTTCCCTCTTCTATACTTTATGCACGATTGGAGAGTGAATGTCTTTGCGCATCATTTGAACAAATGATCAACGCTCAAAATCGGAACTTAACCTTTCAGATCATCTTGTTGTTCAGAAGCTGAAAAATCCTACACTGATCACATAATTGAACACTTGGACAATATAAATGAGCGACGATATCGCGAAGAAATCCTCTTCGAAATCCAAACTGACCAAAATCCTTTTCCTTCTCGTTTGTGCTATCGCCTTCGGTGCGATGTACTGGTCTTGGCAATATTCCGACAGTCACCCGAGCACGGAAGACGCCTATGTAAGAGCTAAAATCCTGTCTGTCGCTCCTCAGGTTCAAGGCCAAGTGATCTCAGTAGAAGCTAAAGACTTCCAAGTGGTGAACAAAGGTGATCTGCTATTAAAGATTGATTCTCGCCCTTATCTTCTTGCGGTTAAACAAGCGAAAGCGGCTTACCAATTGGCGGTTCAACAGCATGATGTAGCCGACAAGCAAGTAACCGAAGCGGTGGCGGGATTGGATGCGGCGCGTTCTAACCTGACCGAAGCACAGTTGGAGTACAAACGTACTAACTCGCTAGTGAAACGCAAATTAGCGTCTGACCAAGATTTGGATACTGCGAAGAACAAACTCGCTAACGCTCAAGCAAGCTTAGAACAAGCGCGTGCAACGGTTGAAAAAGCAATCGCAAACCGCGGTGAAGAAGGCGCAGAAGCAGCGGTTGTTCAACAAGCGGCGGCGCAACTTGCACAAGCTGAATTGAACCTGAGCTACACCGACATCACTTCTCCTGTCGATGGTATCGCGGGTGAAATCAACACACATACTGGTTCTGTTGTCGGCATTGGCCAAACTCTGTTCCCTGTGATTGTGAAAGACAGCTACTGGGTACGCGCAAACTTCAAAGAAACAGACCTAACACATATCAAAGCAGGCATGCACGCTGAAGTCGTGATCGACATGTACCCAGATGTGGTTTGGGATGCGAAAGTAGAAGAGTTGTCGCCTGCAAGTGGTACTTCTTTCTCTTTGATGCCACCAGAAAACGCAACCGGGAACTGGGTAAAAATTAAACAACGTTTCCCTGTGCGTTTGACACTTGAAGTGCCTGAAGGCGCGCCACAATTACGTGTGGGTGCAAGTTCTGAAGTGACAGTTGATCTGAAAAGTAACGCACAATGAGTAACGAGATTACGGCCGACAAACGGGGAATCGCCACCGTCGCCGTGATGCTTTCGGCCATCATGGTGCTGATAGACATGACCGTTGCTAACGTGTCGCTTTCACACATGATGGGCGCGTTGGGCGCAACGGCAGATCAAATCACTTGGGTGCTAACTGGCTACAGCATGGCTGAGGCGATCTTCATTCCGATGACCAGTTTCTGGGTATCGCGATTTGGTGAGCGCAAAGTCATGCTGGTGGCGGTAATCGGCTTTGTGATTGCCAGTGCTTTCTGTGGGCAAGCGGGTTCACTCGAAGAGATGGTGGTGTTCCGTATTATCCAAGGTGCGTTTGGTGCTTCGGTTATTCCACTGGCGCAATCTACATTGGTTCAGATTTACCCTTCCGAGCAAAAAGGCAAGGCGATGGCGATCTTCTCCATCGGTATTTTGCTTGGTCCGATTTTAGGCCCGGTAGTGGGCGGTGTGATTACTGACAACATCAACTGGCGTTGGATCTTCTACGTCAACTTGCCATTTGGCTTGGTGTGTACTGCTCTGATTTATCGCTACATCCACATCAGTAACAAATCCAAACCGAACTTCGACTGGTGGATCATTGGTTATATGGCTCTCGGGGTCGGTGCGTTGCAGTTTGTGCTCGACAAAGGTAACGACGAAGACTGGTTTAACTCCCGCATTATCCAAACTGCAGTGCTGCTGGCGATCATGGGCTTAATCATGTGGATCTACCGCAGCTGGAAGACCAAGAGCCCCATTGCGCCTCTGTGGCTCCTCAAGGACAAAAACCTCATGGTCTCGTCCTTAATGATGGCGGTGGTGTCGATGGCCATGTTCGGCTTGACCACTCAGCAACCGATGTTGCTCGAAAGCTTATTGAACTACCCAGTGTCCACCACGGGTATGTTAATGGCACCAAGGGGCTTGGCGTCTGCCTGTATGCTGATATTGGTGATTGTGATTAACCCACAGTTCGATCCAAGGTTGAAGATTGTCTTTGGCCTAACCTGTATCGGTATTGGTAGTTACCTCATGACCTTGTACTCCATGGAGATCGATACCTTCTGGATCGTGATGCCGAGTATGATTCAGGGCATGGGCTTAGGTTTGACCTTCTCGACCCTATCGACGCTGGCGTACATGACATTGCCAAAAGAGCAGTCGGTGGCAGGGGCGAGTATTTTTAACCTATTCCGCACCATTGGTAGTTCGTTTGGTATTTCGATTGCGACTACATACCAATACCGTGACAGCCAACAGCAATGGCATGCTTTGGGAGAAGGCTTCAACCCTTATAACCCAGTGCTGCATGACTGGGCTGCGAAACAGGGGTTATCGATTACCGATCCTGCGGCATTGGAGCAATACCAGAACATGCTCCATCAACAATCGCAAATGGTGGCCTTTGTGCACACCTTCCAGTTGGTCGGGGTGATGTTCGTTATCATGATGCCGATGCTGATATTTATCCGCTCAAGGTAAACCTTTAAAGCCAAACAAAAGCGCCCTTAACTCAGCCAGTTAAGGGCGCTTTTTTATGTCTGACTCTTATATCGGTTTTCGAGTAATTAACCGAAGGTCACTTCACTGAAATGCGGATTGTCTTTGAGTGCTCTCATCGCAATCAATTGTTCGGTTGGGAACGAAATGTGCTCGCCATCGATATCCAAAAATAAGCACTCTTGTCGTTCGATATCGTAGCCTGTATCAAATGCGCTGCCTTGATGTTTCTCACCGTTTTTGAGGGTGATCTCCACGGGCAGATTAAACATACAAGCGATTTCAATAAAATCGTATTGGCTGCAGGTCACCATAACTTTTCTCCTTCTCTTCCTTATCAAGACCGATAAAGGACAGAAATACTTCTCTGAAACCTAATCTTCATCTTACGCCCTATTTTGGTCATGAAAAAGACATACAAGCAGGCTTAACTAAAACCATAGTTTAGTGAACAAGACGTAGATAGGACATGTCTGAAACGACACTTAAAAACACGTACTTGGCTAGTGAGCGCGCAACGCAATCACTGATTACTCGTCACACTTACTACGCGCAGTTGGCGCATCGCATTAACCACTCACCTCAATTTGAACATGGGCGCGTCAAAGACAAGATGCCAAATGTGCCAAGCCCTCAGTCTTTTTGGCAGGTGTGTTGGGCCTACATGGGCGGACGTTCGCCGCTCAGTCCTGATAACCAACTGCCTTATTCATCGATAGAGCCCACGCGATTTGAACAGCGACAGCAAGCGATGCGAGTCACTTGGCTCGGGCATTCCACTTTGATGATTGAGACCGATGGCGTACGCATTCTGACTGACCCTGTATTTGACTATGCGTCGCCTTTGATTGCTAAAGCATGGTTTGAGCGCAATATCCCCAATACAGCCGTACGTGATAGCTTGCCGATTCCTGATGTTATCGTGATCTCTCATGATCATTACGATCACCTCGAAGCTTCGACCATACGTTACTATTCTGATAAATCCGTAACATTTTACGTGCCACTCGGTGTCGGTAAGCATCTGATTCGTTGGGGTGTGAGACCTGATAACGTGGTGGAATTTGATTGGTGGGAGAGTGTTCATTACGCCAACGTTGAGTTGATATGTACGCCAGCCAATCACAACTCTGGGCGCACTTATCTTGATAAGAATTCGACCTTATGGGCATCTTGGGTGGTAAAAGGGCAGCAAGAGACCCTCTATTTCAGCGGCGACAGTGCGTACGATAGTCACTTTACACAAATCGCTCAACGCTGTGGCCCGATTGATATCGCCTGCTTGGAAGTCGCGGCAGATGTGAAAGGCAACCAAGGATATCCGGTTGAGAACTGGGGACACATGCAAGCGCATCACACCGTACGCGCATTCAAAGATCTGCAAGCGAAGAAGTTGCTACCTGTGCACTGGGCAACGTATGAGTTGTTTACGCACAAATGGGATGAGCCCATTGAGGACTTGATTGAACATTGCCAAGCTGATCACATTGAGCTGATAACCCCGATGGCAGGAGAAAGTTTTTACGTGGCAAAAGAATATAAAAATAAGCCTTGGTGGCAAGCCAATAAATTATGTGAGCAAGCTAGAAAAATACGGGTATAATATGACGGCGCTTCAATAATACCTTGGTTAATTTAACCAACTTTCTTGCTCCTTATAACAAGATTTTTACTGGTCATCGATTCAATAAATTACCAGTGAGTCACTATTTTTCTGTGATCCCTCGCGATAATAAATCTCCGAGTACAACTTTTTGATACTTCTCACCTAATAAAATAGCCTTCTGAGAGAAAACTTTTACTAAAAATCTTTGTGAACTTAATTTTACGCATCAAAACAATTATACTCGTCGCCATACTGATAAGGCTTAAAATAGCTGGTCAAAGTGTGAACGCAATGAGTAAAACTTGATCAGTTAACAACGAGTAAAAGTCTCATCATTGAAACCGATTTAATTGACAAAGAGTGCTGGAAATAATTGGAACCAGTATCACAAGAGTAGGATTCTCTTGAATATATCATCAGGGATGCTGAAGAAATTAAAACAGGCATTGTTAGATGAATAATTCTGCAACGTATTTACTTGCTGCTTTACGAGAAAAAATTAAAGAGAAAGGGATTTGTTATTCCGATCTCTCTGCTGGAATGGGGATTCCTCTATCAACCATTAAGAGACAGTTACACAATACGTCTTTAGGGTTGGACAAAATACTCTCGTATGCCACTCATTTAGATACTGACTTAGTTGAATTGTCCATGCGTGGTAAACAGCTGCAACAAGAAAACGAGCAATTTATCACCGACATTAACAGTGAAATATTTCACCAGTATCCGTACCTGTTTGATTTCTTGTATTTATTACGTCGGAAGGAATGGTCTCCGCAAGATATTGCGAGTAAATACCAATTGACCCATACCTCGATCACCCTTTATTTCCGTGCATTGGAAATGATGGATTACATCGAGCTAAAAGGTGATGACCAATACCGCTTTAAAGATCAAGGTCGCTTTATCTTCGAAGAAGGCTCGAAGCTCGATACTTTGTTTGCTAAGCGCTTTCGAGATGAAGTGTTTAGCCATGATGTGCGACCACCGATTTGTATGGGACGCATTGCTATCACTGAAGAGCAGGAAGAGAAACTGGCGAATGAGGTGTACAACAAACTGATAGAGTTTGATGTGCAAAACAAGAGCGGAGAGGGCAGTAAGCGACTGAGAAACGTCTTGATGACCTACACGCCGGGCAATCAGATATTCCTTTCGGATACGATTCCGAATATTGACGGTGAATTATTAAAGGCCATCTCGATGGCGAATGAAAAATAGTGACTATTTAACCACAAAATAAAGAATTTATATTAAGTGGGTGTGTTTGATCATGAATGCATCAAAGACCCACTATTATCCAAAATTAATGACCTGTTATTTAAATAGGTCAAACGAAGAAGAGACAAATTAACCGATCTCTTCTCAAATCCAAAAGTGAAATAAATAAGGCTGAATCTTCATCATCGAAAATCGGCAGGGAACGTCTCGACCTTTTTTCGCCTGATCAGGACCAAAAGCCAATAAATGAGGGATATAACATGCACTTTAAGACTTCTTTATGTGCGATTGCTGTCGGGGTTGCTCTAACACTTAGTGGATGCAACAGTAGTGATAATGACTCGAATGTGGAAGCGCCTCTGAAAGCGGCTGAATTCCACAACACCATTGACCGTGCAGGTGTGCCAGTGGCACTGCGTGATCTTCATGGTGGTCACCTTCGCTACATTCCTATGTTCGATAACGGTTCTTGGCATGGTCATACGCTAGATACTCAAGGTGGCGAAATCACCCTAGGCGGTACGGCGTTGCTAACGGAAGAATACGTGTCATTCATGGCTGCACGTTTCGACCGTTTAACACTGATGGTTGACGGTGAAGCGATGCCGCTTAAGCTAACAGACGCTTACTCGCAACCAGGCGCGCTGATTCAAGAGTACACAGGCGATAACGGCATCACTGCCGAACTTGAAATGCGCTTTGTGACCGACCGTACGTCTCTTGTTAAAACCACCATCAAGAACCCGAACAAGCTGGCTATTAAAGGCGAATGGGACGGCGAGTTGATGCAAGATTACCGCGCTGACGATGGTGAACTATACAAAAACAGCGACAGCACAGTGCGCAGTGTTGAAGATGCATACCCTACTTACTCACGTGAAATCGCGGCGACAGAAAACGGCGTAGAAGTGTCTTTTGGCGCGGTTCGCGACTCTTGGTCTCTGCTGACTTCAGGCGATTCTAAGTTTGAAGTAACACGCTCTATCAAGCCAGAAACGTCGACAATCGACGATGACAAGAAAGGCTTTGTCCAAACGGCAGAGCTAGGTAATGGCGAAGAAATCACGCTATACACGGCTTACACACACGTGCAAAACACCGAAGAGCAAGCGTCTGAGTTTGCCAAGTTAGACGATGTGATGGCCGATCCAAAAGGCTACATGCATGATTCAGCAATGCGTTGGGAAGAGTACCTAGAAAACGGCCTAACCAACGATGCTGCTTCAAAAGAACATGAATTCGTTGCAGTAAAAGCGATGGAAACACTGAGCGCAAACTGGCGTGGTGCAGCAGGTGCCATTGACCACGACACAGTAACGCCATCGGTAACTGCGCCTTACTTCTCTGGCAACATGACTTGGCCGTGGGATACATGGAAACAAGCGTACGCAATGGCTCACTTCAACCCAGATGTGGCGATGGAAAACATTCGTACTGTATTCCAATACCAAGTTCAGTCTGACGATCCTGTGCGCCCATGGGACGAAGGTTACTTGCTTGACGTGGTGACTTACAACTTGCCAGCAGAACGTTGGGAAGGCATGTCTGCGGAATACAAAAAAGTGTTCCCACTGGCGACAGACGGTTTGAACTGGAACGAACGAAACACCAAACCATCTCTAGCTGCATGGGCAGTATGGGAAGTGTACACCGCACTGAAAGACGAGCATAACCGTCCGGAAGAAGCGAAGCAGTGGCTAGAAGAGATGTATCCGAAGCTGGTGGCATTCCACGATTGGTGGCTACGTGCTCGCGATACAAACAAAAACGGCATCCCTGAATACGGTGCAGCAAAAGACCCAATTCATACTGTATTTGAAGATGATGTGAATGATGGTTCTTGGGGATCGGATGCGTCAGTAGACGACATGAAGTTCCAGTACAAAGACGAAGCGAATGGCGACAAGTGGATCAAAGAGACTGGCATCGAGAAATACAACCAGTTGCTAACGTCCGGTGACTACACGGCAATGAGCATCCCTGCAAAAGTCGCTGCGGGTTGGGAATCTGGCCGTGACAACGCGGGTGTATTTGGCTTTATTGACACCATCGACAACCTACAAGGTATGTCTGAACTGCCGACACAAGATGAAGCTAAAGTGATCGACCAAATGGGTCGCTACGCACACGATACCAACGGATTCGACAACACCTACGATATAGTCATGGGTGAAGATGGCTCGGTGGTGACTTACCGTGATGATTCGCCAGAGAACATGGACAAACTGGCTCTAGCGAAGAAAGACTGGGAAGTGAAGTTCAACGAGAACACTGACGAAGCGAACAAGTTGTCTGGCTATTCGCTGATGCAAGAGTCGGTAGACCAAGCCTCTTACTGGTACTCGGATAACCTGTTCCTATCTCAAATTGCAGAAGTACTGGGCAAAGCAGATAAAGCGGCTGAGTTTAAAGAGAAAGCGGAAGACACCAAAGAGTACATCAACCGATGTATGTTCGATGAATCAACTGGATTCTACTACGACATCGAAGTGGTACCTGGTGGCTTGAGCAACCAATGTGCTGGTCCAATGTTGGTGAAACGCGGCATGGGTCCAGAAGGTTGGTCTCCACTATTCAACAACGCGGCAACGCAAGAGCACGCGGATAAAGTAGTGAAGAACATGCTTGATACCAGCAAGTTTAACTCACCAATGATCCCACTTGGCACGGCGTCGATGGATAACCCGGCTTACGGCCCTGACATTTACTGGCGTGGTCGTGTGTGGCTGGATCAGTTCTACTTCGGTGTACGTGGTATGGACAACTACGGTTACGGTGTGGAAGCGCGTCAGATGGTGGATAAGCTATTCAAGAACGCACAAGGCTTAACTGAAACGACGCCAATTCAGGAAAACTACAACCCTGAAACGGGTGCAGTGCAGGGCGCAAACAACTTCTCTTGGAGTGCTGCGCACCTATACATGTTGTACAACGGCTTCGTGGGCAAATAACACCTGTTAGTGAGTCACTAACACGTCAAATATTAAGCGTTGCAGATGACCCCCCTAGCATCTGCAATCGCTTAACCCTCTTCAAATTAGGCTCAGTAAGATCAAACCGGACGGTGAAAATTGTCCGGTTTTTATAGAGTTATCACACTACTTTTCTGCAAATTCCTAAAATCTGTATGCTGGAAAAACTGAGCTACAAAGCCACTTCCCGTTAAAAAACAATCAGTAACTGTCCCGCATTTCGTTCTGCCCATTTTCAATACATAACATTTATAAAATGATCGTTTAACTGTTTTGTAACAAATTATATGCTTCATAAATCAATGAGGTCGTTAGATATTCATGCGAAAGCATTCAGAGTTGCCCTAACCTCGCCGCTGTTCAGCCGCTCCGAGCCGAAATTAACTCCAAACTCTACTTTGCCGCCTGAGTTTTCCTCATTCAAAGGAGCGTATTGATAAATACCTCACTTTCTTAGTCGTCAGCATGACGTGTTGCGATGCAGCACCATCAAGGAAGGTGACATGAACTGTTTACAGACCAGCCTTTATAACTTGTTAGAAGACAATGACTTCGTGCCCTCTAAAGAGTACAAAGCCTCTATTGCCAGCTACCTACATTCCGATTCCTCACTCACACCTCAAGCGATGGGTAAGCTCACTGGCGAAATATTCCAGAGCAAACAAACCATGGCGTATTACTTGCTGCACAATGCCATCAACGAAGAAGAGGGCGCAGATCGACTCAAAATGATTGCCAATCGTTATGCGCAAGGGGAAATGAAGCAGCAAATCATGCATCATTGCCAAAATGACAGAAACCACTCGGCCATGTACGCCAGTTTGATCCCATTAACGGGTTACCAAACCGAGGTATATCAAGAAGAGAAGTCGAGTGATTTCAGCAATGTGAGCCACTTTTACGACGACATTAAAATCCACCTTTTCCGAGCTCATTCCGTCGAGCTTCGCTCTTGGTGTTTATTGGTTTCTCAACTGAGTTTTATCGACCAATCAGATATTCCGTATCTGAAAGAGATGCGACCGACCATTCAGCAGATCTTGGACGATGAGGTGAGGCAGGTCTCTTACACGGCGCAACACGTCAGCCAGTGGTTGGCAGAAGATCCGTCACTGTGCCAAGCCTTCACACAATGCATGAACCACACCTATCGAGAAACGTGGGATTACCTCGCTTCTATGGCGGAATTCATGCGAGACAGTACACCTTACTTTATGGTCTAGGCGTAGAGTGCTTGAGTCTAAAGGCTTGGCGAGAGGCTCAACGTTGTTTGTACTGCGTTGGGCAATAGCCTCTGTTCACGTCTGGTGAGCGCAGTTTTAAGTGTTTGGTGTTACGCCCAGATACACGTTGTCGCCAAAGTTTGAAACTGCGGGGTTTGAGGTGGCGACGCATCAAGCTGATAACGCCATTTTCGTTCAGGCCGAATTGATGCTCAATGGCTTCAAACGGGGTTCTGTCCTCCCATGCCATTTCTATGATTCGGGATAGCGCGTCGTCGCTGAGTGTCATGGTGTGTTCCTAATCAAGGTTGCCTATTTAAACTTAGGAACACACATACGTAATGTACGGCGAAACGGTTTAATTGGAAGCCGTTTCTAGTCGATAAAATGAGGACATAAAGTTAGGAATAGCAAAGAGTTATTTCTGTGGTTTAAGCTCGACTACATTGCCTTCTGGATCTTCTAAATACACAGAGCGACCAAAGCCCTGTGCACCATATCGTTCAGCAAACTCTTCTACATGGACATTATGTTGATGAAGATACTCAAGCAACTCAGACTCTTCAAAAGGCGCAATTTGTAGGCAGAAATGGTCGAGGTTGCGGCCATCTTGGCTTGGCGATTTACCGCCTAACTTGCCGAGTTCACTCTCAACCGTCACCAAATCAATGATGGCCGTGCCAGCACGTAACTGTGTCAGGCCTAAGTCGGGCAACTCCCGCTCGATAGGACACCCCAATAGGTCTCGATAGAAACGGAGCATCGCATCGAGATTATCCGTTCTCAATACCACGTGGTCGAGGGCTTTGATTTCAATGGGGTTTCGCTGGTTTGCCATGACGTGTTCCTTTTTCGAGCATTGAGAAAAGTATACGCACTAAACCAGCAAGCTGATCGCCAGAGCCAGCATAACTACGCACGTTTATTTTGCTAAGAGCGTCGTAATTGTGAGAGCCAGCCTCAAATCCTACCGTGCTCTCACATTAAATCAGAATTCCCCATTACAATATGCCCATCCATATGAAAAAGGAAAAAACGATGAAAGCAGTTTGGTTGGCCGCAGGTGCATTGGCACTGAGCGGATGTTCGGCAATGAACTCGGCAAATGATGTATCTCGCCCATCAGCAGAGATGTTCCCTGAGATGGAGAACATGACGAAGCACGTTTTCTATGTAGACCCAGCAAGCAACGAAGCAGATAAGCGCGTTGAGCTTGTGGTCGGCAAAATGATGGAAACAGACTGTAACCGCGTTTCTCTGGGCGGCAGTGTGAGCGAGCATTCGCTAGAAGGCTGGGGCTACACTTACTACCAAGTTGACGCTTCACCAGCAGGCGGCATCTCTACGCTTATGGCTTGTCCTGAAGACATGGAAAAGGTAGAGACTTTCGTTCAAATGCCAACACGCGACCTTTACCGTTACAACAGCAAGCTACCTGTTGTGGTTTACGCACCAGCGGATTTGGACGTGAACATTCGCGTTTGGGCGCCTGAAGAATGATTTCTCTTCCGGCTAAAATCACTTTGACCCTAGGTAGTTTGCTTGTACTTGGAGGCTGTACTTCCAATGTGCCGGAGTACCAATATCAGTGTGATGACGGCCATCAGTTTGCTGCCCGTTTTGAGCAGGAAAAAGCGCGGATTACCGTTGATGGCGGAAGAGAGCTTGAGCTCAAACAGGTCCGCTCGGCTTCTGGTGTAAGGTATCTATCTGATGACCAAATGTTAGTGCTCCACACCAAAGGTGACGAAGCGATTTTGATCGTCAATGAAATATCGCAGAGTACATGTCGCATTACGAAGTAATCCGATCGCTCAAAGGCTTGGTTGATACCGAGCCTTTTTTATACTCAAAAGCTAAACGAATTGTATTCGGTGAGAGATTCTAGTGAATATTGAGGACTTGTGTCTCTACAAAGAGCTTCACCAGTTCTATTTTGTACCTGTTTTCCGCTCTATGTTTACAGGCAAGTCAAGCAGACTTATCGTAAGCTGAGGTGAGATATCTGCCTATTTTATAAAATCTTAATGTTCAATGTGTTACTAGTAACAAAGTAGTAATAACTATTTAGGTCTTCTATCACTTAAAGTTGATGTAATTGGCTGCGTTTATCACTTTTTTCTCTCTTTTTTGAAAAATCTCTTATTCCCGTAAATGTTTACTCCTTCACTTTTCCCATAACTCCTTTCCTTATTGTTTCTTTTGTTTTTTTAAGTTGTTGATATTTATAGTTGTCCTCTTTTTTGGTGAAGGTTTGTTCAATGGCATATCTCTTACAGAATTAAACGAGTTAAGCCAATAGTGATAAGCTCGCAATTGATATACATTCTCGTTTGGGAACATTCCCGCAATAAATATAAAAATGGAGAAAACTATAATGAAAAACGTTCTTGGCTTCGTGACCCTTCTTGCTGCTTCTCTGGTTCACGCTGAAGATGCGATTACTTTTCCGACTCAATCCGCTGCAGAGGTAAACGATCCAATCGTCTTTCCTACTGTTCAGCATCCCATTGTGTTGGTTGGTGGTTACGAAGTAGAAAATGGTGTTTTACGCTCTCGCACTTATGACTGTGGCATTAACATCAGTGATTTAAACTTATCAGCACAACTGGTGTGGGAAGGGGCGACACCAAAAGTGATGATTTTAGGTGATGATCTGATTATGTGTCGCTCACTGGCAAATAGCCCGTTTGAACTGGACATCAGTGGCGTGCTTGAGCAACTTCCGAATCACGACCTATATCGTGTAGAAATCGCGAATCATGTGAACTTTCACCGATAGTTCGAGGTGAGAAGATGATTTGCCATTCTATTAGTGAAGGGGAGGTTGAGGCTTGCGCTAGCGCAGGCCGTTCTCGCCCGAAAGTCGCAATTTTTGGCGCGGGAATTTCAGGCTTAGCCGTCGCGCATAATTGTATAAAGCAAGGCTTTGATGTTGCCGTTTACGACAAGGAGCTCTACACCGGAGGCAAGTGCATTGGTACGGTAGATGATGGCGGCGTGGTGCATGAGCTCACGCATCGACAGTTCTTCGCTAAAAACTACAACCTGATTAATTTTCTTAAAGAAATCCCCTCAGATTCAGGGAGTTGTTTAGATTCACTCTATCCTCAGAATGTTGTTCAATTCTCTTGGGCTCAAAGTAATAAGACGATACCGTTTCAGCGTAGCTATTTCACTCGCCTAGAAAAGTTGTGGGATGATGCAAAATCAGCTTATTCGATGCTCTATTCTCAAGTGCCCGTGAAGGACACGCTTTGGTTTAAGCAACGGCTACAAGCTCCTTACTCGATAGAAGATTTACTCGGCGTTTCTGTTCGTGATTTCTTCTCCTACGATACCCGTCCCAAGCTTGCTATCTTCTTGAGATCTGTATTGCTTGGATGGATCGGTGCAACCGATGATACGCCCGCACTGGCTATTTTGGATTTACTCAACAATAAAGAAGGAGAGTTGCATCCATTTGCTCCAGACGCCTACAGCTTGGGAATGGACAAACCAATTAGTGATGCGCTGATTAACCCGCTGACTCACCATCTACAAAAACAGGGCGTTCAATTTCATTTAGGCTACAAAGCACAAGCCATATACCCCAATAAGGCCCGAACACGAATTGAAGGCGTTCGACTTCATACCGATAATACCGTTTTGGCCGATTATTATGTGTTTGCACTACCGGCTCACGTGACACAATCTCTTCTCGCTGAGACAAGTCCTGCTCTGAGTTATGACTATGTGTTGAGTCACGGATTCCAGTTCTATTTTTCACGGGTACCTGCGGTATTGAAGAGTAGGACGGTTGGTTTGGTCCTCGATTCTCCTTGGGGGTTGAGTTATCACGTGACCACGCGAAATACGCCCCGAGGCGAAATGACCTGTTTGTCGGTGACGGCAACCGACCTTGATAATGCGCTTGGCCTTCTTTATCAAAAACCGATGCTGTCTTGTACAGAGCAGCAAGTTAAAGATGAGCTATTGTTTCAACTCTTCGGACAACTAGATTTACTGGATCACTCGGCCTACAAAGGTTTCAGAGTGGGGCTAGGGGCTAAAATGGTCACGCCGCAAGAGCTGGATGCTCTGTATGCCGATCACTTTCATGGTGATGTCGTTATCAATGAAAGTGGCCAGCCTCGTTGCTGGGTCTTACAACATGCATTAACGCAACCAACGGCTCAGAGTACGCTCTCGACTACCGTGAAAAACTTCTCTAATGTCTTCTTAAGCGGCGAGTACTTGTCTGATCCAAGGCAAACTTGGCGAGTCCCTGTTACGCTGGAACGCTGCATTGAAACCGCCAATCTATGTGCGATGGATGTGGCTGCGCGAGCCCTCTCTGAGAGTGAGGAGAGTCAATGAAGTCACTGGTCTATTCCCCATTATCATGTGGGCTGTTTCTGATACTTTGCTTAGTTTATGGCAGTGGTTTTTATCTGCTTGTGCAAAGCTCAGTGTGGCTGACATTTGTGCTGACACTCATGTTGCCTGTGTTGTTTTGGCCGCTGACGAAGCCAGTAGAAAATGCCAATGAGATAAAGCGTATCCTTTGTCTAGAAACAGGCTTTAATCTTTTATGTTTCCTCGCTGTGAGCCAATGGGTAAGCGTGGAATACGTCGACAAAGGCTTGATCGTGTTTTTTGTCTTGCAGTCCGCTGGATTTATCATGGTGCAAATCAAAAAGCAGGCTTACTTATCGGCACTGATATCGATGGTGTTGGCGGCGGCGATTGCATATTGGATACACATTGGTGCGCAAACCACTCTGCTAGGTGAAGGGAGCATTCTGTTGTTTGGCGAGGCGGTGCCTTGGCAATTAAAACTGATTTATGGCTTTTGGTTAATGCAATTGCTGTTGGTGGAGTATCGTTCTGTTTTACCAAAACTGACGCTTGCGATTTGCCATATTGCATCCTTTGTTATTGCAATTGGCGCGGAGGATTTCTTCCATGCCCGCATCGTGACAGCCAGTCATCTTTTATTCCTCAGTCTGTGTTTTAACCTCAAGAGTTTGGATTGGGGAGGTGGCGATTTTGTCGTATCTACTCGGTTCAGTCGTTTTATTCAATTAAAGATGGTTAGAGAGCCGTTGTCTGAGTTCTTGCTTGGTATTGTTGTGATGACGTATCTCGGGATCTTTTTGATATAGCGAGCTTAGGGTTGTGTTTCTCACTCGCAACCCCCTCCTACTCCCCCTTGTATTGACATTGTTTGCTCAGCATTTGCATTTAGTGTCCAAGGGGGAGGGCTTTTCTTTGGCGCGATGAGGGAATTTATCTCCAACTTTTCGAGTTATTCGTAATCAGACGCGTAAGTTTCTTCGTAAGTGTGTGAGTAAAGCTCGAATAAGTTACCAAACGGGTCTTCCATGTAGATCATTTGAGCTTGTTTGCTGTCGTCTTCTGGGTGGTAGCGCATGATGTCCATGCGAGCTTTACCACCAAACTCTTCAATACGTTTGATCGTTTGTGGGAACTGCTCTTTCGCTACTTGTAGACAGAAGTGGAAGATGCCTAGACGAGAGAAATCGACTTCGTGACGCTCTTGGCGCTCCTTCATTTCAAACAGTTCAACACCGATGCCGTCAGACGTCACTAGGTGAGCGATATTGAAGCCTTTGAAGCCTTCACCGAATACGGCGATACACATACGACCGATTGCTGATTCGCGCTCTTCGATAACTTTTGTGTTGTTCATTACTATGCGAAGACCAAGCGCTTTAGTGTAGAACTCTACTGCTTTGTCCATATCGCCAACCATGATGCCTACGTGATTCATTTTCATAATTCTGCTCCAAAAAACTGTGATGTTTAATTCGTGTTTCGTTTCGATGGAGGTGAGTATATGGAGAAATTTTGATTACATGAAATTATCAATAATTTTTAAGATAATAATTTTTTGTTATGGTGTCGTCGGGCAGCATTTCATCTTTATTTAGGCATAGGACTGACTGACGATGAGCTCTCTTAGCCATTTATGGCTTGGGTCATTGTCTAGTTGCTTGTTCCAAAGTAGAAAGAACCCGCCTGGTTCCATCTCGATTGGGAGCGGCTTAATCACAATATCCGATTTGCCTTCGAACTCGCGGATGCTTTTGTAAGGATAGGTGAGTAATAAGTCGCTCTTCTCACACAGTTTCACTGCGCTGGAAATGTCGGACATGTTGACGGCGTTATCAATGCCCAGTCGTTTCGTATCCAAAACTTCATGTAATAGCCAACTAGATACACCACCAGTGATGACTTGAATATGGCGGTACTTCAAGAAGGTATTGAGGTTCCACTTTTCCTCTAACGCAGGGTGTCCTTTTCGCATGATACAAGCAGAAGTGTCACGCATGAGTTCGGCATAATTCAGTGTGTCGGGGATAGTATCGACATGGGTTTTAGAACGGGCATCAAACTCAAAGATACCCACACCAAAATCGATCTCTCTTCTCTGTAGTCGAGTAATGCTGCCGTTACTCCAATCCTCACTTTTTATCGTGATCCTTGGCGCACTGGATAAGGCTTGAGGCAGAAAACGTGGGTAAATTGTGGAGTAGGCGGTTTCAATAAGGTCGATGCTAAAAACACGTGTCGAGCGTTCTGGGTCAAACTCTTCTGGCTCTCGGAGCTGATCAATTTGCATCAGAATCTGTTGCAACTTGCTCTCTAGTGCTAGCGCTTTTGGTGTTGGTAGTAGACCTTTGGATTCACGTTCGAACAACGGGTCATCAAACTCTTGGCGCAATTTAGTCAGCTGTTTACTGACGGCCGATTGAGATAAGAATAGTTTCTCTGCAGTTCTGCTCACGCTGCGCTCTTGCAGTAAAACGTACAAGCAAATCAGCAGGTTCATATCATTTTTTATTAAGTGGGATAGATTTATCATGATATTCCTATCAGTCAACTTATGAGTTGAGGCTTATGAATAGAAACTATATCACTTAATTGAAATGAGTTAAGTCAGAAATACAGGGAAGGTCTTTAATCAAAGAATCAAAAGGTCGAGGTATTGGCTAAGCTCTTTCCTGATCTCTAACTCTGCTGGTGATAAGTATTTAGGCGTGTGTGCATCCACTACGACAATGTTTTGTTCACGAGCTTGGTGGGTATCGCCGATGGCGTCAAAGACGCTGCTTAGCAAGTTCATCGATTGTGACATCAAGGCTTCGCTCTCTTGCTGTGAGAGTCGCGGTTTAGCATCAAAACCAAGCGCGCAGAGGATGTCGTTAAAGTGCATTGCATAACCTGAGCCTGAGACATCAAATGTGGTGCTCTTGATTCCATTTGGGCTTTTCTCCCACAGATACAGGGGATGTTTGAGTGTGCCAAAACCAATGGCGATGACGCGCTTCGGATAGTGCAGCTCTAACCGTCTGTCCCAGATATCCCCCGCTTTTCCTGCCTCAATCACTACTTCAATGTTGCCCTCCAGTGAAGCAAGTTCGCCTTCGACATAGAGATGAGTTTCAGCGCCTTGTGTGTACTCCAATTGCGATTCACTAATCCGTTCGGCACAGATTTGTTTTAGTTCAACCAGCGAGTCACCTATGCTGGATTTATGCAGGTAACGCACCAGCCCTGCAATTGCGTGGATGCCCATATCAAAGCCGTAACCTCCGCCGCCGCTGGTGGTTAAGTTAAGTAGTTTTCTCGCGTTGAGTAATTCAATTCGGTTTTCAAAACGGAAGCCTTGGATTGCTTCATGACTGTCGATGGGGTTATCGGCAGCAATCGCAATGATCTTATTGGGCACTCCGTCAGGCAGTGTGATAGGTGAGTCAGCAAAAAGCGCTTCAAGCGAAGGAGCAACCAAAGCCGTATCGATAAAGTAAAATAGTGCCCCGCGACGTTTAAGCTCAGTGATGACTTGGTTAAAGCCTCTGTCAATTTCAGCCAATGAGAAAGACGGTTTCTCAACCACAAACAGAAGGCCTTGAGTGTCGAGTGCATTTCTCACTTGTTCAATGATGGAGAGATGTGTGCCAACTGGCGTGAGAACGAACGTCGCAGCAACATCAGTGTCTGAGTGAGCCTGTAAAAACGTATTAAGATTGGCGTAGCAAGCGGAGTAAGGGAATTGGAACTGCGATACAAAGGACTTGGGATGTTGAACTGCAGGGTCAATAGCGACGATATCAAAGCGAGAGCTTAAGGTGTGCAGAAGGCTTTCATACAAACCCACCACAGACGATTTAGCGTTCCCTAGTCCACCAAATACTAATACGACCTTGTTCATAAGCGACTTCACCATCCACACAATTCACCATGACAGACTAGCAAATTTTATTGGCAGACTAGCTACTTTTTACCAATCAATAGCCCCACATTTTGTTTTCGTAAATGCAACTTCGATGTGCAGAGGAAAGTGCGCGATTGTTAATCAGCTAAGGCCTCAATCGCTTGTTGGACGGAAGTAAAATTGATTTTGATGATGCAGCGCTGTGCTTGGGCAAACTCGTGTTTTTGAATCAGTTCTGTCACTTGCTGTACGCTCAATGTTTGTGGCAACAGGTCCAATTCCACTGTGTTATTAGCACCATTTCTCAATGCAAAGCAATGGCCTTGCGTATCAATCACAATGTCATCCTGACCCCAAATCAATGCTTGGCACTCGGCGTTTAACTGCTCTGATGAAGCTAAGTACACCAGTTCGTCGTCGCCATCGAGTTTGAGCAAACAAGGCCATGTGATCATTGCGTTACCTTAATATTTGGATTGAGTCATTTGAAGTTGAGCTCGAGCTAAACAAGCTACGTAAGGCAAGTACGATACACAAAGCCTTAAGAGAGCAAAAGGCTTTATGCTTGGTGTAATAGTTCGTTTTCAGTTGGCAGGTGTGCTTGCTTAAAAACTGGACCCCGGCTGTTGTAAGAATTCCACTTCTTCTGCGGTGCTATCACGGCCTAAAATCGTATTGCGGTGTGGGTAGCGACCAAAGCGATCGATGATCACTTTATGCTTTAGCTCGAACTCGTAATTAGATTCTCGCCCAAGAGCTTTGAACAGCTTCTCTGCCTCTTCATGAATTCGCTTAGATTCACTGTGCATAAATGGCATGTACAAAAAGCTGCGTTCAACGTCCGTCAATTCTTGGTCTAAGCCTAGACGAATTGCCTCTTGTGCCAAGGCAAGCGCGAGGGCATCTTGAGCGAATGCTTTGGGTGTATTGCGGTAAACATTGCGAGAGAATTGGTCGAGCACAATGATCTCTGCGAGTCGACCTTGCGCTGTCTCTCGCCAGTCAAACAATTCAGATTGAGCGGCTTGCTCTAAGGTGGTGAGAAAGCGCGTTTCGATTTGTTTATCGATGTCGGCGTTGCTCACAAACCAGTCTTTTGGTTCCAGTTCTTCAAACCAGAAAGTCAGGATATCTTGGTACATGGTTGCTTCCCTGATAGAAAAGAGCTAGGAGTATATACCCAAGTGACTTCAAGATGCAGGATTCAGAGCGTTGTCATTGATTCGAGAACAAGGAAAACAACGCAGTGTAATAGCCACCTCTTTCCAAGTTGTTTGACGCAGTAATCGGGTCAATGACACGCTCCCAAAGGGCGAGTTGTCTTGACTTGTATACTTTGTTGCCGATTCTTGATTTAGGCCCACTAAACCTTTAAATCGCCGCCGCGTCTACAAACCAAGTCATTCTCGCTGAACCTAGCATCTCGAGGTTACTTGGGTATACCCCCTAGCTCTTGGTTTGGCTTATCGACCGTAAGTCTCTTGGATGTAGTGCTCAAACTGCTCACACATCTGCTCGTCTGAGACTGAGTTGCTTGCAAGCTCTTTGCTGCCATCCACCACTTTGATGCTGGCATTTAAAGACGCCACAGGGGCACGTTCACGAGTTTGCAGCGAGGCAATTTTTTTCTGCTGCACTTCCCATGCTTGTTCTGGCGATAGGTTACATACGTCCGCGAGATACTTAGCGTTAAAGCCTTCACCCGTTAGGCTAACGATAGTCTCGTTGTGCGATAGGTGATTACCCGCATGCCAGTAATGTTTCGCCAGTAGCGGGCCAATTTCTGGGTTGTCAGTCAGGTAGCCAAACTTGTCGAGGAAGTAAGCGCGAGTCTGGTAAACCGCCATGTGTGCTAGCAAGTAACCGTGGTAGGCACACGCTGCTTCATCAGACAGAAGATGTGGAATCGCCATCAATGGGCGTGGGCTGCATTCCAAACCAAGAATTTGCTTTTCACAATCGCGTGCCAGCTTAGTGATGCGCTCTGGCGTCAGCTCTTCATCGCTTAATTGGTAAAGCGCACGTTCAAAATACGGCACAACCAAAATGCTGCGCTCTTCGTACGCTTTGAATGGCTGACGGCTGTTGATCATCGCTTGGATGATCTCATCCGGTACTGGGTTACCTTCTGCATCCAACGCGTATTGTTTTAGCCAATCGGCATCGGTCAACAGGCTGTCACAGAACATGGATTGTGTTTCTGCGTATGCCATGGAAGTTGGTGCGAACTCTTGAGAGAAACATGGCGCGTTCATCTTCACGTTAGCGAAGTGTGCAGCGTGACCCCCTTCGTGGAACAGAGTATTGATGCCATCGTAGCCGCTGCCAACTTGGTCTGGCTTCGCGTTACTGGTGAAGTTCACCTGCGCGGCAACCCATTCACCTTGGTTGTAGAACGATGGGATAGGGCCATGGCAGAAACCGTTCGGGTATTTGCCTTTGCGATCAAGCAGGTCTAGTGTCAGTTCTGCGCCTGAGTATTCGATGTTAAGACGGCCGAACGATTCTACCCAGCGACGTAGTGATTTTGAGAACGGTACGTACGGGTCTAGGTCACGCATGACGTCACCCGCGAACGAGTAAATAAAGTTGTAGCCAGTCAGTGCGCTTTGACCTTTTTGCTCAGCAAGGTTTGCCAAGCTGCTTAGGTGAGCATCGCGCGTGCGCTGTTCAAAGTCATCTAAGATGCTGAACAGTTGCTCTGAGCTCATCTTTTCCGTCTTCTTCACTGAGTAGTCAAAGAAGGTCTCGTAGCCCAAAGAGCGTGCGAACTGGTTACGCAGTTTGATCAGCTCAATAAAGCCGTTTTGTAGCAACCATTGCTCAAGGTCGAGCAGCGTTTGGTGCGCAGATTGACGCACTTCTTCGTGATTATTAGCGCGAATGGTCGAAGACAATACTGGCAACGAGCCCTCGGTTTGTTCACCGTTTTCATTGGTAAACGTCAGAACGTGATTTTGCTTTTTCTCGAACAACTCGGCTTCAAATGCAATCAGATCATTCTTTTGCGCTTGAGCTTGTTCGCCTTCAATTGCATGCGATTCAAACGTTGCCAACCAGCCTTGCAGACCAATTTGCGTTTGCTGTTTCTCTTGTGGATCAGCGATTGTTTCAGCCGCTTCAAGTTGTGCTTTGATAGCAGAGATTTGCTCGGCGTTGCTTAAGAAATTGGTCCAAGCGGTTTGTGCTTTTGTCGAACCATCGTGGTCGTCGCTGATGCCCATGTACGTCCCCCAAAAGAAATCTTCTTTGGTGCGATGGATAGCGAGGTAACGTTGGTTGAGGTCGTTTAGGTATTCCGTTGCAGTCATTTTGATCCTTCAAATGTTTGCTTTATTGAGGTTTTTATCGTCGTCGATTATTACACGCCTAAGCAGCAGAAAGGAATGCGAAATCCATTTGTTATGTTTATGGCTTGTAAACAGGAATTTACCGCACTTTTTACATGTGCAGGCGTCAGTCACAAAATCTTTCCGTTTTTGATTAGAAATCGTGGAGTGCAGTTTATAAAATTCGGTCTTTCGCAGTGGTGCTGAAAGTAAGGAAAATAGTAATGAAAACAAGAATAACAGTGGGCTTAATGGGGTTAACATTAGCAGGATGCTCAACGACGCCGCCAACCAATGACCAAGTGCAGATCATAGAAAAAAAACTGCGCTGTGATACTGAGTGAATCTGCAAACGCAGAACAGCGTCAGAATGCTTACAACCAGTTAATCGAAAGCTATGGCGAGCGTTATGTGGATGCCAACAATCGAAAACAGTCGACAAGCTGGGACTTGTTTCGCCAAAACGTCATTCATGATGGGAATGGTCAGTTAACCCGAGAATTTATCGAAGTAAGTGACTGGGGCTGTGCGAATGGCAATTATCTAGAAGAGGTGGACTTATTTGTGAAGGAAACACAAGTGAGTAGATAAGAGTAAGATCTACATCTTACTCTTCTTCATCCAACTTTTGATGCTGATTGATCTCTTTACCACAACCTAAACATGGTTCGAGAGGTCGGTTGGCATCATGATGATCAAACCACAATGAGGACATAAATCGCCTTGGTCGTATTTTCTCATCACTAAATTCCTTGTTTGGCTAAGACTTTTTGCAGCTCTTGTTCATAACGTTGAGCAGCATAAACCAATGCATTTTCGCTATATTCGCGTTCGAATATCGGAGAATTTTTTGCTCCGGTACCGAGATAAACTCGAATGTGGGGGACGCTTTCGTTGTGCTCTTGAACAATACAAAGTCCAACTGCGTGGTCATGATCCATCTTGTATCGTAAATAGAAGTCGAGTTTTCTATTTCCGTTTAATCTGGCACCACCCGTTTTCACGTTGTTGTGTTCTAATGTATTGAATTTTAATACGTACTTCTTTTGCATTTCTTCAGCAATAGCTTGAAGTTCAATGGCATAAGGGCTGTTAGGTGGAATGAACTCTTTAGTTTGAGGTTCTTTGGCCTTGAGTTTTGCATCGATTGCATTAACGACTAAGTTTGCGTCTTTGTTAAGACTCTTTTTAGCATTGGAAAGCATTCGTCGAAGTTTATTGTCATCATTGGTATTACGGACGATATCTAGCGTTTTTTCGATACTCATTTTTCACCTCTCATTAATTTATGGAATGTCATTCTATATATTGTTTTTGAGAAGGTCAAAGTTGAATCAACTGAATCAAATTTTTAGAGATGCCCTTGAAGTTTTGCACTAGTAATCAGGTGACGATAAAGCCGAGCGATGCCTCACTCGGCTAAAAGGTTGTGGTCTTGTTGACGCGTATCCTAGAGATTATTCCTCAGGGTATTCGCCCATACCTTGCGTTTGCCCTTCTGCTTTCCAATGCTCGCCTGGGTCAAAGGCTTCATCGCATAGATCGACGGTGTAGCCCATCTCGGTAATTTCTTTCAGGGTGAGGTTGTCAGCAATTTTGGCAATGTCGCCCGCCTTGTTCCGCAGTTCCATAGTCTCCCTCCGGTCACTGTTTGGTTGTCGGTTCAAGTCGCGCCAAGTACAAAAACTTGGGTGGCTCGGCTATAAGTATAAGCAGTGATGCTCGACTTTACGGGCAGATAGCCATAAATAATTTAAGGTTAATCGCGTTATGTTTCACTTTGGCGTTGATTTCAGTTCAATATCATGGCGATAGAAGACAAAGTGTGATTTATTGACGCCTCAATCGTGGAATTTTAGGAACGGAAATGGTGATTCTCGACCACACACTCGCGCAGCAAATCGTCGATCGCACCATGTCGATCATTGGTCACAACATCAATGTGATGAACGCTGCAGGCACCATTATTGGTAGCGGCGATGCTGAGCGTATTGGTCAAAAGCATGATGGTGCAGTGCTGGCGCTGAATCATGGTGACTCGCTAGAGTTGGATGAGCAAAGTTGCCAATCATTGCAAGGCGTGAAACCGGGCATCAATATGTTGCTGCACTTTAAAGGTGAAGTGGTGGGCGTGGTGGGTGTCACTGGCAACCCTGAACACATCCGAGCGTTCGCTCAGTTAGTGAAGATGACAGCAGAACTGACGATTGAACAAGCCTCGCTGGTGGAGCAATTGCAATGGGATCGCCGCCATCAAGAAGAGTTTGTTTCAGCATGGTTGAACCAACAGCTTGGCGATTCTGAGTTGCACGATTGGGCGCAGCGCCTTTCCATCGATTTAGCAACACCACGAGTTGCTGTCGTAATTGAGCTTAAGGCAGAGAGTGCTCCCGTTAGTTTGAACAGCGTACGCAACCTAGTTGACGTGCTGTATCGATCTGAAGATAAGCCGTTGGTGGCGATCATGTCGATGAATGAAATTGTCGTTCTAAAGCCTTTACGTTCCTCTTCGAATAGCGACCAAAGTGTGCTGGAGAGTATTCAGCGCCGCTTAACGGCCAATCAAATTGATGATGTCCGCTTCGCGATTGGACAACGTTTTGATGGCGCACAGCAGCTTCCTCTTTCCTACCTAAGTGCCAAGCAGGTGCTTACTGTAGGTCGTCGTTCTAATCCAGAACAAACCATGCTGAGCTTTTCTGAATACCGCTTACCTGTGTTACTCGCCCCTTTAGCTGATTCTTGGCAAGGTGAACAACTCGCTCAAGCGATGGCGACTTTGGTTTCGGCAGACAAATCTGGACAGTTAGTAAAAACTTTAGAAGCGTATTTTCAAGCCAATGGTAACGCCAATGACTGCGCTAACGCTTTGTATATTCATAGAAATACCTTGAGATATCGTCTGGATAAAATCAGTGAAGTGACGGGCATCTCGACGCAAGACTTTACTGGATTGACCGAGCTGTATATCGCAAGCCAGTTAAGAAAGTTAAATTAGTTGATTATGCAAGTGCACAAAATAATTCAAGCATAGTCAGTATTGTTTGGATTTTTGACTAAAGAATATGCCAAGTTTTTAAGTGAGAATAGCCACATTGATGACCTGCGACTTGTCGCTCGCAGCGTGTTGTTTTCAGGAGAATGAAATGAAAGTTGTGATAGCCCCAGATTCGTTTAAAGAGAGCTTGACCGCCAAACAAGTGAGTGACGCGATCAAGACGGGTTTGTCTCGTGTTTGGCACGATGCAGAATTCGTTACGGTGCCTGTTGCTGATGGTGGTGAAGGGACCGTTCAATCTTTGATTGATGCGACTGAGGGCGAGCAGGTTTTCGTGACCGTAAAAGGCCCACTTGGCAATGATGTTGAGGCGTTTTACGGCATTCTAGGTGACGGTGAAACCGCAGTGATCGAGATGGCAGAGGCAAGTGGTTTGCACCTCGTGCCAAGTGAGCAACGTGACCCGAAAAACACCAGCAGCTTTGGTACTGGCCAGTTAATTCTAAACGCCCTTGATCGCGGTATTAAACGCTTGATCATCGGCTTGGGTGGCAGCGCAACCAATGACGGCGGCACGGGTATGCTAGCGGCTTTAGGTGTTAAGCTTCTGGACAGCGCTGGTCAGCCAATCACACCCAATGGTGGCGGCTTAGTTGAGCTAGCAAGCATTGATGTGTCTGGTCTCGACGCTCGCTTAGCGGACTGCGAAGTGCTGGTGGCATGCGATGTGGACAACCCATTATGTGGCGAGAAAGGTGCATCAGCGATTTTTGGCCCACAGAAAGGGGCGACGCCGGCGGATGTAGAGCTGCTAGATTCTGCTCTAAGCAAATACGGCGAACTGACGGAGCAAGTGACAGGCAAGCATGTGCTGACTCAAAAAGGTGCAGGCGCAGCCGGTGGTATGGGCGCAGCGTTGCTTGGTTACTTACCAGCACGACTGAAGCCGGGTATTGAGATTGTATTAGACACCGTAAAACTCGCAGAGCATGTAGCAGACGCTGATATTGTCTTTACTGGCGAAGGCCGTATTGATCATCAAACCGTGCATGGCAAAACACCGATGGGTGTGGCTAAAGTGGCGAAAGAATATGGTTTGCCTGTCATTGCCTTAGCAGGTTGCACAGGTGATAACTTCCAAGCCGTCTACGAGTGTGGCATTGACGCAGTATTTGTATGTGTACCACGCGCAATGAGCTTGCCAGAAGCTTTGGAAGAGGCGGAGGTGAACCTTACGAACTTGGCCGAAAATGTAGCCAGATTGTGGCAATTACCTCGCTAACACTCCGTGTTTGGTTGAGCAGATAGCTCAGAAAAATCATATCAATGCCTCCCAATTGCGGAGGCTTTGTTGTTTCTGGGGCTGAATGTTTGGAACGGAATGTTTGGAACGAAATATCTGGAGCGACTATTTAGCGTGTTGAGCAATCAGCGTTGCTAGCGTTTCCATCGCAGGGAGCCAGTTTTTCTCCGCTCCAAAGTTCGCTACGCTGAGACGAATGCAGTTTTGATACTGTCCCTGAGTGCCAAATACCGAGCCGGGCAGAATACTGATTTTGTGTTCGTTACAGGCTTGATAAAGTGCATAGCTGTCAGTCATAGGTGGCAAGCGTAACCAAAGCAAGAATGAACCTTGTACTGCATTGATTTGGTAACGGTTCTTTAGCTCAAAGTGTGCATCCAAACATTGATTGAGCATCTGCAAATATCGTCTCACGTTGGATTGGTAAACACGGCACATACGCGCAGTGTGAGTTCGGTACTTACCTGAGGTTAGGAAAGTGCCCACCGCCGATTGCATCAAGTTCAAACTGCCCATGTTTTCACATAACAGGTATTGCTCGACTTGAGCGCGATAACGCCCCGCCAACATCCAACCAATACGAAGGCGTGAATCGAGCGTTTTCGATAACGAGTTGACGTAAATTACCCGTTGTTTCTCGTCCAATTTGCGCAAGCTTGGCAACGGCTGGTCGTAACTCAACGCACCAAACACGTCATCTTCAATGATTGGAATATCTCCAGAAACCTTAAGCAGTCGCTCTCGCCTTTCAAGGGGCATCATTGAGCCTGTTGGGTTGGTGAAGTTTGGCGTGACAACAATGACTTTGATCTCCCACGTTGCCATGGCTTTTTCTAACGCGTCTGGATCCATACCATCACGAGGACAACTAGGGATCTCGACCACTTGTAAACCGAGAGATTCGAGCATCAACAAGTTACCGAAATAGCAGGGGGATTCCACTGCCACAATGTCCCCTGTCTGTGTTGTTGCTCTGAGGGCAAGACTGATCGCTTGCTGTGCACCATGGGTGACCAAAAGATCATCCACGTTTGCAGGCGTTCCTAGATCTTGGGTGATCTTCGCCAGCTGTTTGACCAATAAGTCATCACCCGGTGGCAGTTGATAATGGCTGGAAATATGGCTTTGTTGGCGACTCTGGCGGCCAATTTCGGCATACAGGCTTTTGATGGCTGGCGCGTCAATGTTTGGGTGTGCTGAGCCAGTCGGAAGCTGCTCTTGATACTCAGGGTAGGTGAGGATTTGTTTGCACACCGAGAGCAAATCCACGCGTGTAGGCTTAGCGATCTTGGCTTCATGTCGCTCAGTTGGTTTTACTCGATAACCGGATTTTGGCACCGAATAAACCATGCTTTGTGCTTCTAGTTCCTGATAAGCGCGGATCACTGTGTTCTTGCTTACCTTGAGTTCAGTGCTCAATTGACGGATGGAAGGCAACTTGTCGTCTGGCTGATAAACCCCATTGCTGATCGCTTGTTTGAGATGCTTCTCGACGATCAAATACTTATTGGTATCAAGTGTACTTGCTAAATCTGTACCCATAAAAACACTTCCATCTGTCACTTTTTGAAAACACTGTACCTAACTACATTAGCAACATTCGAGATTAAAAACATTCAAGATTTAAAAGTAAGTAGAGTGAGGGCAAATCATGTTAGTCAGAGCCATTCCTTTTGTGTTCGTGATCCTTTGGGCTTCTGGATTTGTTGGTGCGCGATTTGGTTTGCAGTATGCCGAACCTGCGACCTTGTTGTCGATTCGCATGGCGTTTAATGTCCTGTTGTTTTTGGTGATTGTGGCTTTTCTGCGCCGTCGCATTCCAACGGGAAAAGACTTTTGGCACAGCTGCGTTGTCGGGATATTGATTCACGGCTTTTACCTAGGCGGGACGTACTTTGCCATCAGTTTGGGGATGCCGGCGGGCTTAAGTTCGCTACTCGTCGGGATACAACCTATTTTAACGGCCGTCTTGCTGGTGGCTTTCGCTTCTGAGCAGTTCAAACCATCACAGTGGATTGGTTTATCGCTAGGTTTTGTCGGTATTGCTATGGTGCTAATGGGTAAGATGGAGTGGCAATCCGATTTGCACAAAACCTTAGCGATTGGTGTGTGCTTGTCGTCGTTGTTTGGTATTACGCTTGGCACTTTGTATCAAAAGAAATATTGCCAACAAGTGGATATGGTAGGCGGCGCGACCGTGCAGTATTTAGCGGCATTGGCCATGTTCCTGCCAATCGCGATGCAGTTTGAAACCATGCAGGTGCAATGGACGACGGAATTCATTCTAACCCTAGTCTGGCTTGTGGTCGTGCTGTCCTGTGTGGCGATTCTGTTGTTGCTGTACATGGTGAAAAATGGTGCGGCATCGAGTGTTGCTTCTGTATTCTACCTTGTGCCTCCGACTACGGCGCTTCAAGCTTGGTTTGCCTTCGGTGAGTCGTTTGATTGGATGGGCATTGTTGGTTTTGTCTTGGCGGCGACAGCGGTCTACTTAGTGGTGAAAAAGCCTGAACTGCCAATGTTTAAATCAAAGTTTGCAAAGCAGAAACGTAAAATATACCTAAATTAGGTAGGGACATTTGCGTGCCAGAGAGTACAATCCGGCTCCTTACATGTTTGTGGAGTCGGATGATGACCGTCAAGCCAGATCGAATGAGCGCGATGCGCAATATCATTGAACAAGTCAAAGCAGAATTACCGATTTATGAACCCGAGACCTTTGTTTGCGGGCCAGAGGGACAATGCATTGGTTGCCCCAAAAAATTGTTGGAAATGGTAGATTCTGAACTGAGCTATTGGGAATCTGCAATGGATCGTGGTATCACGCCTCAGTTTGATGAAATCCGTCGATTCGGCAAAATGTGCACTAGCGTACGCCGAGGCTTAATCCGCAATAACGTGCCGCTGCTCAACGCCTAATCCAATCGGAATAAAAGTGAAGTAAACGATATTTTTAAATACATCGAAAGTACTAACTAATATCAATTCTTATTTTAGAAACAGTCGCTTACAGGGCTTTGGCCTGCGTCAAGGCTTTGAATTCAGTCGAATTTTTACGCCGCTTCTACTGCTTGTTTCAATGTAATTTGGCGGTCACTCTCAAGTTCTTGATTCCCTCGTTTTTTCTTATCATTTGCGCGTTTCTCTGAGTAATTTCAGCGATATATTGGCTCGGTTCTCACACGGATGTGGGAGCGATAATCCTATCATTTGCCTATACGCTGAGAGCTGAAATTGAAAACAAAAGGATTTACGTTGATGGAAATCACCATCGTCTTAGCAACCTTGGGTTCCATTGCTCTCGCCGCCTTGCCAATTCTGCTCGATATTCACCGTCAAGCTTACGTTTCAATGTTGCACAGTTCGCAGTCTTCTCTGGGGACGTCTCTTAAGTTCTTCCATGCCAAAGTGATGATTGATGATGCGCAGGAACGCCGACAAATGACGTACATAGATCATCAAGTGAACATGCTCAGTGGGATGCCAGAAGCCAGTGCAAATAGCATACGAGCATTGTTAGAGATTGGTCTGCCTGCCAAAGGCAATTCACCCATTGATAAGCCGTGTAAAGGCAGCGACTTTTGCATCATGGGGAATCAATTCCCAAACAGTGCCTATTTTGTTGCGATTCCTGAGTATCAGTTCGCTGATCGTTCTGGCTTAGATCGTGTGGTGTATATTTGGCCGCAAGGGTACACCTTGGAACGTGAAGCGTGCTATTTCTATTACGTTAATCAAGCGTCGACGCGCTCGGTGGTACGAGGCCATGTCACGGAAGGCTGCTAGGTATTAAGCAAACTGATACGCGTAGAAAAGTAAAAAGCCCCGAGTGCAGAACTCAGGGCTTTGTCTATTCTTGGGCTGGAAAAACTTAGCGAAGTGCTAAATCTCTGCGACCAACTTTTTTAGCAAGCGAAGCATCTCTTTTTGCTCTGCTGGCTCTAACGGACTCATCAGCTCTTTATTAACAGCCAGTGGGATTGGCACCAAGGTTTCTTTGAGGCTTCGTCCCTTTTCCGTTAGATAAATACGGAACGAGCGGCGGCTGTTTGGATCGGGATGGCGCTCTACCAAACCTAATTTCTCCAACTTGTCTAAGGTACGAGTCGTGGTCGAGTTTTCTACCTTAGATTTTGCTGCGATATCGCGCTGCGTCACGCCTTCTTCTTCCCACAAACACATCATGGTCGGCCAAAGTGCCACGGTAAGTCCGTGCTTTTTGAGCTCGGCTTCAAATCGCTTCGCTGCATCGTGTGCAACGACATTGATCATCCAGCCAAAGCTGTCTTGTCTGTCAAACTGTTCGCTCATTTTCTTACTCTTATGATAAAGCAACGATTGCCATGGTAACCAATGTTGCAGCAACTAGCACCCCTAAAGCACGGCTTTGCGGCGCGAGATAGACAATTTTCTGTTCCGTGATGAGCGCCTGCTTGTTCATTTGGGGTTGTTTACCTGTGATCATCGCTTTCAACAAGGGTTTACCTCTTAGTTTATAGAAAAGGATCGCACCAACATGTAAGGCGATCAGTAAAGGCAAAAGATCGGCCAAGGTCAGGTGTAACCACTCAATCCCTACAAATACGTTGTCGTTAAGCCAAACATCGGAATACGGCCACGTATCGAATAAGCCGCCAAGCGCCATTCCCGAGATACATTGAAGCAGCAATGTCGTCAGCAGTGCCGCTACCATCCAGCCGCCTGCAGGATTATGACCCACAGTCGCCGCCGATTTACCTTTTAAGTAAGTAATGACACCTTTAGGTGAGCGGAGAAACTGTCGAAACAAACTGGTTTCGCTGCCGATAACTCCCCAAGTCAATCGCCATAACAACAAAGTGAATAACGCTAACCCCAATTGAACATGGGGGCCATTGCCAGACAATCCAGATGCCATCAAGGCTATAAACAGTAGGGCTTGAGCCCAGTGATAAAGTCGCGTTGCTAAATCCCAAATTTTCATAATTACCTCGATCTTTTCTCGGTGTGATGATCTTCTTTACGTTAATTTACGCAACAATAGTTGTGTGCGCAATTGTTGTTGTGTAAATTTATTTGCAACCACACAGCAATAACGAAAAACCAGGAGAATGAAATGAAAAAGACATTGGCACTGATTGCACTTTTACCGACCATCTTTGTATCAACAACAGTGTTTGCCCAAGACTTCAGCGCTCAAATCGAAACGCGTCAGAATGCATTTGAGCAAATAGAGTCGCTATCGAAACAAGCCGATAAAACATTGAAAGGCAGCAATACCGATTGGCACGCGCTAGAGCAGATTGGTGTTGAGCTCACTCGCCACAGCGCACAACTGCAACAAGCGTTTCCAGAGGGAAGCCAAGCTGAGAGCAAAGCGAAGAAAGAAGCGTGGAGCAAACCAGATAACTTCAATCGCTTGATGCTGCAAATGGATGAAGGGTTTGCACAGTTGTATCAAGCTGCGCAGAACCAACAAGTTTCATCGGCTGAGGCAGGACTTAAGCAGGCTCAGAGCACTTGCCGAAGCTGTCATCGTGCATACCGCAGTCGTTGGTAATCAAGCGATCCACAACATTGAATTTATATTGAAGCAAAAAAGAAAATCGTTAAGTGAAAGGTAACCTTATGAAAAAACTCATTCTATTAAGCACGCTGACTGTGGCTTCTTTCTCTAGCTTTGCTGCTGATTACGTGTGGAGCTGGCTTGGAACACCAATGATTCGGAGCAGGTTCTCAAAACACTGCCAGAGCAGAAAGCCGCCTTTAGCCAACTGATCGAACAAGGTGACGTGAAAGACATGTTTGTTTTACCAAGCAGTATTGATGGTAAACCAGTACAGATTTTGCGTTTCGTGTTGTCGGCAGATAACGAAGCAGAAGTCGCCACTAAATTGCAGGACTTACCCATGTACCAGCAAGATTTGGTGAAGATCGCGAGCATTCAACCACTAGGCGCCAAATGGTTAGACAACACGCCAGAAAGTGATAACTACAGTGTGACGTTACGTTGGAAAGAGGGCATTGAAGCGTTAGAAATGGACCGTGTATTGGGTGTCGATCTGCAGCGAGTGATCAGCTTGAACAACTCCGGCTTAGTCACGTCGTCTTACATCAATACCCAAGTGTTGGAGAATGGTGTTGAGCGTCCGATTTACTCCGTCGCCGTATTGGCGAAAGATGCCCAACAGGCGCAAAACCTGATGTACTCTTTTGAAGCGGTACAGCTTGGGTATGCGATTTTTGAAATTGAATACTTGGGTAAGAAGCTAGATATGAAAAGCTAACTAAGCCTTTATGTTTAAAGGTCTAGATACAGACGCAGCATGTCTTTGTGTTGGATACCGTTCTCCCAAATTGGTTCTGGGTAGTGGAGTAAGAAGTGATCTTTATCCACGCTCTCTACCCTGAAACCCAAGCGTTGATAGTAAGTCAGTTGGTAACCAAACGTCCCCGTTCCTAATATCAACTTTTGAAAAGATTGGCCTTTTAACTGTTCAATGGCAAATCGCAATAGATCTGAACCAATACCACGTTGTTGATGCGTAGGTGCGACTGAGACGTTCATGATTTCAGCCTGCATTTCTGAAAGCGGCAGCACCACGCATGTTCCAACGATCTGGTTCTCTTCTACCGCAACAAAGCCCAATGAATTGGCAAGATAGCGATTAACATTGTCTTGGTCTGGATCGGCTTCTAATAGCAAAGCCATCGGGATTTGATTTGGCGATAAGGGTTTATATTCAATCATCACAAGTACGCGGTAAATATTGAGTTCCGATCAGTATATCGCAAAGGCAATGTGGTCTTGCTACTAGAATCAACTTACGGATGCTTTAAGACCATTTTCTGACTCATCAGATATTTGCCGTTGGGCAGCAGCACTTCACCCAGCTCGCCGCAATGCTCGAAGCCAAATTTTTCATACAAGGTAATCGCTCGCCGATTGCTCTTATAAACGTGAAGCGCGATGGTGTCATAGCCATATCCCCAGCCGCTTTGAATAGCAGTCTCAAGTAGCTGCTTTCCTAGCCCTTGGTTTCGATATTGTTGGTCTATATGAATGCCGAGGAAGCCAGTTTTGGCAAATTCACCACCTTCGTAGCCACACATTTCAGCTGGGAAAATTTCAATACTGCCGACTAAGCGTTTTTCATCAAAGGCCACAAACTGGGGAATGGATTCTTTTTCTACACGAGTAATTACCTTGCTTAACATCGCTTTTTTTGGCGCTGGAGAACGTAAGTATTCGCCTTCCTCATAAACGCTATTCCAAAGCGCAATAAAGTGTTCGATATCGTTGAGTGTAATCGGTCTTATCTGCATTTATCTTCCTTGATTGGTGCATAAAGTTTAGCGGCTTAAGTGTATTTGTGTGTATGTCGGTCAGGTACGTAGTAACTCGGACAAACAACGTATTTGATTTGGGATTGGTTTGCTTGGCGCAGGGAGGTTTTTAGGGTTGAACCAAATGACGTTTAAGCCTGCGTCCATTGCTGGGTAAATGTCTTTTTCAGGCAAGTCGCCAACCATGGTGAGTTGGCTCGGCTCAACGCACAATTGTTTTGCGACCGTAAGATAAAAATCAGGCTGATTTTTGGCAATACCAAGGTTTGCAAAGCAAAAGTAGCCAGAAAGGTATTGGTCGAGCCCGACTCGTTGAAAGGCTTTTTGCACATCTTCCATCGCGGAATCTGATGCGCTGGTCGCGATAAACACTTGGTGATCTTGTGTGAGTTGCGCCAAAGTCTCTTTGGCTTGAGGAACGGTTTCAACGTGTTCCCAATCGCACATTTTTCCTTGTGCGTGAGGAAAATCGACCATCAAGGTGTTTCCCCAATCGAAAAGATAAATCATGTTCGAATCTCCTTTATACCCAAGTAACCTCGAGATGCTTGGTTCAGCGAGAATGACTTGGTTTGTAGACGCGGCGGCGATTTAAAGGTTTGGTGGGCCCAAATCAAGAATCGACAACAAAGTATACAAGCCAAGGCAACTCGCCCTTTGGGAGCGTGTCATTGACCCGATTGCTGCGTCAAACAACTTGGAAAGAGCTGGCTATTACACTGCGTTGTTTTCCTTGACCTCGAATCAATGACAACGCTCTGAATCCTGCATCTTGAAGTCACTTGGGTATATCCGTACATCATATCGTCTTTTCGAAAAGGGAAGAAAAGCAAGAAAGATAAATGCGATTCACGTTAGCTTTAATGCTGAAATTCGCTTAAATGTCGTGATCGTTACAAACATTTCATCATAAGGCGGGAGTTGGGAACAAAGCCCAGTTTGTCGTAAAACTGCTGCGCATTGTGGTTAAACTCCATGACTTCCAAGCGGACTTGAGTTGCACCTGACTCGCGTGCCCACTGCTCAACGGAGGCCATTAAGGCTCGGCCAACGCCTTTTGACTTCTGATTTTCATCGACGACGATGGTGCCAATGCGGCAAATTGGGTCTTTGATTAAAAAGCTGATGGTTTCATTTTGTGTGATGGTTGCGGTTATAAAACCAAGTACTTGTTGGCCTTCCTCTGCGACGAGAAACAATCGCTCTTCATCAGCTAACATATTCCTCAAAAAAGTTCGGTCTTCTTCTGATGGAGCAACAAATGCCTGTGGTGCATGAAGGTGGTGAAGCTCATTGATCTGTTTGTTTAAATCAAAAAGTGCGTTGAGATCGTCGGATGTCGCTGGTCTGATTTTCATTAGTGTCCCTTAATTTCCGCCAGCAAGATCGATGAAGGAGCCGGTGACATATGAGGCTTCGTCACTCAGTAACCAAGAAATGGCATTGGCAACTTCGTCCACAGTGCCACCTCGTTTGAGAGGGATTTTTTCGCTGAGCCTGTTGACTCGATTCGGCTCGCCGCCATCAGCATGGATGTCGGTATAAATGCAGCCGGGGCGAACCCCGTTTACGCGGATGTTTTGCTCCGCCAACTCTAACGATAATCCCTTGGTGAGCGAGTCCATTGCGCCTTTAGAGGCGGCGTAATCAACGTATTCAAATGGCGCACCAGAGCGGGATGCGGCAGAAGAAACATTAACAATCGCATTGCCAGATTCAAATCGTTTTGCTGCTTCTCGACAACAAAGAAAACAGCTCGTCACATTAGCGTTCATAACAGTTTGGAATCGCTCAAGGCTCATGTCTGCAAGACGAGATTGGGTGAACAAGATGCCCACGTTGTTGACGAGGTGAGTGACTTTTCCGAGTGCTTGTTCGGTTTGTTCAAACAATGCGAGCACCTGCTGCTCATCGGAAACATCCGCTTTGATAGCGATGGCTTTACCGCCAACCTCCTCAATCTCACGAACAACTTGCGCGGCAGCCTCGGCTTGCGCGCGATAGTTAACGCATACGGCATAGCCTTGTTTGGCGAGTAATTTGGCGGTTGCGGCTCCGATGCCTCGGCTTGCGCCTGTGATGATGACTACTTTCTGCAAAACACGTCCTTATTTTTGTCGTGAATATTATTTTTGTAATGAATAGAGCTTATCTGCGTACTTTCTCCCACCTATTTCATAGGCTTCGGGGATGGTCTCGGTGAGTTTGAAGGCACATTTTTCCAGCACTCGCTCAGAGCCAATATTGCCCTCTGTGACCGTGGCGGAAAACTGAGAAATCTTGTGCTGCTCAAACGCCCACTCAATCACACCGGTAAGGGATTCCGTACCAAACTGTTGGCCATAAAATTCTGGCAGCAATAAATACCCGACTTCAGCAATGCTATCTTGCAATACAAAGCCTGTGATGCCGATTGGTCGTGCGCTTTGTTTTTCATAAATCACCAAACATAACCAATGCTCGCTTTGCGGTGTCCATGCAGGTAACCGCGATTCGAACTTTTGGCGCATTTCCTCATCGGTCGGTGGGTCAAAACAAAGCGCGATGATTTGTGGTTCGCTACTCAAGCGGCGATACAGATCCCAATCACTTTTTGTTAGCGGTTTAAGCTCAGTTCTTGGGGTAGAAATGGGTAGAGATAACACGTTTGAATCGCCTCCATGTGATCGAGTTTTCATATCTCACACAAACATATCAAAAGTGCTTTGATAAACAACATCTATCGTTATGGCGAATAGGTTCGGTCAAGAAGGATTTTCAGAAAAATGGAATATGCCAAGGAGTCTCTCAATAACGAAAAATAAGTCACCACCTAGGGTGTACGTATGACTCAGATCAATTACCAGATACTACTAAAGAGGTAGATATGCGACAAAGCATGTGAATTTGTGAGTATTTATTTCTAATTATGTCAATTAAAAAACGTTATATCGCCGCAATGGTGGCAGTGGGTATTGGTGTGGGCTGGCTAACTTTAGGTGGCACCGCAGCAGTGATGCATTACACATCTGACACTGAGTTCTGTCTTTCTTGTCACTCTATGGAAATCCCTTACAAAGAGTACCAAGGCTCAGTGCACTTCAGTAACGCCAAAGGTATTCGCGCAGAATGTTCCGACTGTCACATTCCGAAAGAGCCAATGGATTACTTGGTCACTAAAATCCGCGCTTCAAAAGACATCTACCATGAGTTTGTAACAGGTAAGATCGACACGCCAGAGAAGTACGAAGCACACCGTACTGAACTTGCAGAGATGGTTTGGGAGCAGTTCCGTGAAAACGATTCCGCAACCTGTCGTTCTTGTCATGACTTCGATGCAATGGAAGAGTTCGAGCAATCACGTGATGCGGCGAAGATGCACGCATACGGCAAAGCGAATGACCAAACGTGTATCGACTGTCACAAAGGCGTAGCGCACTTCGCTCCAGAAGCGGAACTTGATAGCAAAGCGTTTGAAACGCTGATGAGCTTTACTACCAAGACAGCAGCCGACGCGAAAGTGGTTTACCCAGTGACGTCTATCAGCATGGGTGACTTTGGTACAGTGAACCCAACAACCAAACTGAACGTTGTGAAAGCGGAAGGTGACAACCGCACTGTGAAGATCAATGCATTCCAAATGAAAGGCGCAGAGCAAGTGCTTTACATGGGTGAAGGTCAACGCGCGATTGTTGCAACACTATCCGAACAAGGCCAACAAGCAGTTGAAGCTGGCGAGTTCAAAGCAGACGTATACGGCAATGAGTGGCGTCCTGTTGCTCTAACGGCAACGATCGATTCTCCAGTGGTTGATACGCTAGAGCCGGTTTGGTCATACGCAGAAGAGTTGGACAACGTTTACTGTGCAACTTGTCACGCGAAAATTCCTTCAAATCACTTTACTGTGAACGCATGGGGTCCTGTAGCGAAGAGTATGGGTGATCGCACTGATATTTCAGCAGAAAACCTAGAAATTTTGACTAAGTTCTTCCAGCACCACGCGAAAGATGTGGTTGGTCACTAATAGAGAAATAGAAGGATAAGATTATGACTAATTTAACTCGTCGCGGATTTCTAAAAGGCACTGGTCTAACTGCTGGTGCTCTGGCTTTCACTTCATTGACGCCAATGAGCGCGCTAGCGTCTGATAAGCGTGGTTCAGGTGTGCTTACAGCGGGTCGCATGGGCCCAATGCTATGTGAAGTAAAAGACGGTAAGCTGGTTTCAACCACAAACGCATTGCCACAAACGGTACCAAACAGTCTTCAAACTACGGGCCCTGACCAAGTTCATACTAAAGCTCGTGTTAAGTACCCAATGGTACGTAAAGGCTACTTGGCAAACCCATCTGCGCCAGAAGGCGTGCGTGGTAGCGATGAATTCGTTCGCGTGTCTTGGGATGAAGTTTACAAACTGATTCACGAACAACACATGCGCATTCGTAAAGAGCACGGTGCTGAATCTGTGTTTGCTGGTTCTTACGGTTGGCGTTCAAGTGGTGTGTTGCACAAAGCACAAACGCTTCTACAACGTTACATGAGCATGGCGGGCGGTTACTCAGGTCACCTTGGTGACTACTCTACGGGTGCTGCGCAGGTGATCATGCCTCACGTGGTAGGTTCTATCGAAGTTTACGAACAGCAAACGACTTACCCAGTGGTTCTTGAGCACAGTGACGTTGTGGTGCTTTGGGGTCTTAATCCAATCAACACACTAAAAATCGCTTGGAGCTCAACAGACTGTGCAGGCCTTGAGTTCTTCCATCAGCTTAAGAAGTCAGGTAAGACGGTTATCGCTATCGACCCAATGCGTTCAGAAACCATCGAGTTCTTCGGTGACAACGCACAGTGGATTGCTCCGCACCCAATGACGGACGTGGCGATGATGATGGGTATCGCGCATACGCTTGTGAAACAAGGTAAGCACGATAAAGAATTCCTAGCGAAATACACCACAGGTTACGACGTATTCGAAGCTTACCTAATGGGTAAAGAAGACGGCGTTGAGAAATCTGCAGAATGGGCATCTAAGATTTGTGGCGTGCCAGTTAAGCAACTTGAGCTGCTTGCAGACATCTTCAGCAAAAACCGCACAATGCTTATGGCGGGCTGGGGTATGCAGCGTCAGCAATACGGTGAGCAACGTCACTGGATGCTGGTAACGCTCGCTACCATGCTGGGCCAAGTTGGTCTACCGGGTGGTGGTTTTGGTTTCTCTTACCACTACTCAAACGGCGGTAACCCTTCACGTGATGCGGGTGTACTTCCTGCTATTTCTGCGTCTCTAGGCGGCGGTTCTTCTGCAGGTAACGATTGGGCGGTTTCTGGTTCGGTTAACGCGTTCCCAGTGGCACGTATTGTTGAAGCACTAGAAAACCCAGGCATGAGCTACCACCACAATGGTCATGAGTTAACGTTCCCTGAGATCAAAATGATTTGGTGGGCAGGCGGTGCGAACTTTACTCACCACCAAGACACTAACCGTCTGATCAAAGCGTGGCAAAAGCCAGAGCTTATCGTTATCTCTGAACCATACTGGACAGCGGCAGCGAAGCACGCGGATATTGTTCTACCTATCACCACATCGTTCGAGCGTAACGATATGACCATGACAGGTGACTACAGTAACCAACACCTAGTGCCGATGAAGCAAGTGGTTGAGCCTCAAGGTGAAGCTCGTAACGACTTCGATGTATTCGCGGACATGGCAGAACTACTTGCTCCGGGTGGACGTGACGTTTACACCGAAGGCAAGACTGAAATGGAATGGTTGTACGGCTTCTACAAAGCGGCTCAGCAAGGCGGTCGTGGCCAACGCATCGCAATGCCAAACTTCAGCAAGTTCTGGGAAGATAACCAGTTGATCGAAATGAAGTGGAACGAGAAGAACGCGCAGTTCGTTCGTTACGCTGAATTCCGTGAAAACCCAATCATGAGCCCACTAGGTACGCCAAGTGGTAAGTTCGAGATCTTCTCTAAGACGATTGAAGGCTACCAGCTAGAAGACTGTCCTCCACACCCAACATGGATGGAGCCAACAGAGTACACAGGTAATGCAACAGATGGCGAGCTTCAGCTAATGACAGCGCACGCGGCGCATCGTCTGCACAGCCAGTTTAACTACGCGAAGATTCGTGAAGAGTACGCGATTGCTGACCGTGAGCCGATTTCTATCCACCCAGAAGACGCGAAAGCGCGTGGTATTAAGACTGGCGATCTTGTTCGTGCCTTCAACGGCCGTGGTCAAGTTCTGGTTGGTGCATTGGTGACTGATGGCATCAAACAAGGCTCAGTATGTATCCACGAAGGTGGCTGGCCAGATCTAGATCCGAAAACAGGCATCTGTAAAAACGGTGGTTGTAACGTTCTAACGCTCGATATTCCAACCTCTCGCCTTGCGAACGGTTGTGCGGCGAACTCTGCATTGGTTCGTATCGAGAAGTACGAAGGCCCAGTGTTAGAGCTAACGGCATTTACACCGCCTAAGAACGGTTAAGCACAGTCAGAACCTAAGATACAAAACTAAAGAAGCCAGCAAGTTGCTGGCTTCTTTTTTTCTCTATTTTTTAAGGCGTTTACTTGGTTGCTAAGGCAACGAAAGGCGCTCTTTTAGTTATTTGAAATCTAGGCAGTAAGGTAAATACCACAGCGACAAACACCACTGAACCAATCAAGTCCTCAATCCGGTGCATGCCGAGCCACAAGCGACTGTACGCCACGCCCATTGCCCACACCCATAAGGTAGCGGCAGAGAAATAGCACTTGTTCTGCAAAAATAACCCACCAAAGAAGGCTAAACAGATAGAAACGAAAATCGTATGACCAGATGGGAAGGAATAGTCTTTTTCACCTTGCCAGTGGCGAGTACGCCATTCGCTGACTTTCTCAGAAATTTGCCCAATAACATTCGCTTGCTGAGCGGTTTCTAGTTGATAAAACGCTTCTGGATACTCAATCAATTGCTCTGCGGCAAGCAATTCGGTGTAGGGACGCGGGCTTTCTGTCATCAGCTTTAAGCCTGTTTTGCTGGCAAAACCAATCACCAGTAACAATCCCAGCATGGAGAGTTTTTGCATCCAGTCAGACTGGCTTGGCTTGAAGCGGTAAAGTGATAACACCAACAGCGTTAGAGTGATCAAAAAGCCTTTACTGCCCGCAGAATCGGTTAGCAGAGTAAAGAGAATGCCTGTGCCGTCAGAAACGTGAGAAGTAAGATCGTGATACGAGGCAAACAGCGAAAGTGGGATGATGCCAAGAATGAACAAGGCGAGCATCATCAAACCGTATTTTTTAGTTTTCATGAAAAGTCATACAGCAGTCGAAAATAGGCGGCTATCTTACGACAATCGATGTGAAAAACTTATCAACGCTCTGTCAATTCGGTCTTGAAAGTGACATTGCAGGTCTCCGTTGTGAAAGGAGGGGCTGTTGAAAGTACTGAAAGGCAAACGCGCTCATCCATAAGCGCTTTGTTCAGGAGTGAGCAAGGTTAGCTCATCAAACCCAATAGATACTCCGATGCTGCTTTGGGATCTTCCGCGTGGCAAATTGCAGAAACCAAAGCCAAGCCATGAACACCAGTTGCGCTCAGTTGAGGAATGTTACTTTCGTTGATGCCGCCAATAGCAACAATCGGCAGTGAAGTCGTCTCTAACGCCATCTTCAAACCATCAATACCCCAGTGTTTTTTTGTGTTGGTTTTGGTTGGCGTCGCGAATATCGCGCTCAAACCGATGTAATCAATCGGCAGAGAGTCGGCTTCTGCAAGCTGCTCTTCATTTTCGATAGATAAACCGAGAATTTTGTTTGGTCCAATCAACTCACGAGCAATGATTGTTGGCATGTCTGATTGCCCAAGGTGGACCCCATCAGCATCGACAGCCAGTGCGACATCTACGCGGTCATTGACGATCAAAGGCACATCGGTATCTTTAAGGATGTCTTTCACTGCTTGAGCTCGTTCGATAAACGCACGCACATCACCGTGTTTTTCGCGGACTTGTACCATGGTCACGCCACCTTCCACGGCTTTTCTCACAACACGCTTTAGTGTGGCTAAATCTTGTTGGTCATCGGTGACCAAATATAAACGATAGGCGTTCATTTTGTTTCCTTTGGGCCTCTCATCTAGATGGAATGAGAGGCCGGTATTGTTAGAGAAAAGCTTAGCTCACTTGCAGTTTTAGGCGTTTGGCCAGCGTTTCTTCATCCAACTGGTAAAGCTCATCCAACAGGTTCATTTGCAGGCTACCTGGGCCGCGAGCTTGTTCCGCTGCAATCTCGCCAACAACGCCCAGTACCGCCGCTGCAGCAAGGCCGGTATCATCACCAACAGCCGCAAAAGCGCCTGTCAGAGCCGATAGTGTACAGCCCATTCCGGTAACGTATGGCATCATCTCGTGACCGTTGTTTAGCTGCACAGTTTGCTCTTTCGTGACGATGTAATCAGTCTCGCCAGAAATCACCACACTTGCACCATATTCTGCGACTAAGAAGTTGGCTGCGCCAAGTGCTGCGTCGCTGCTGTCTAACGCATCGACGCCTTTGCTTTGTGCTTGCTCACCAGCGAGTGCAATGATTTCTGAGGCGTTACCACGGATGATCAGCTTGTTTGCAAGGCTTGCGATTTCACGTGATGTCTCGGTTCGGAGTGAGCTTGCTCCGCAACCAACAGGGTCGAGTACAACGATTTTATCATTGGCATTGGCTTGCTCTACGGCATGGCTCATACGCGGTGTCCAAACGCTGTCTAAGGTACCGATGTTGATAACCAGGGCGCCAGCGAACGACATCATCTCTGCCATCTCTTGTTTGGAGTGCGCCATGATTGGAGAAGCGCCGATAGCCAATAGCGCGTTTGCCGTATTGTTCATCACCACGTAGTTAGTGATGTTGACGACTAACGGCTTTTGCTGGCGCACTGCGGTTAATGCTTGGGTGATTTGTTCAATTAACATGAGACTCTCCGATTAATCTTGCTGAGCGTTCAGACCTTGTTGCCAGAATGCCACTTCCATACGCGTTGCGGTTTTGAATACCTGAATCAGGTTTTGACCGCGTTGGCTGTTGATATCGATTTCCGCCAATAACTGGTTAAAGTGTTCTGCCCCTTTTGCGACACCAGATTGGAACTCTTCACCACCGTAGAGGTTGATCCAACTTGCGTATGGATTGCCTTCGAGTACTGTCTTTTCATCTTCAATCAGCATCTTACCGATAACGGCATAACCGATAGAGCAAGGAGCAAGTGCTGCGTAAAGATCAACAAGATCGCCCGTCATGCCAGCATCCAATACGTAGCGGGTGTAAGCCACAGTGCCGAAATCTTCTGGCTCGTTTTCTAGGTCGGATTCTGTCAGTCCCCATTGCTCACAGTAAGTCACGTGGTGGGCGATTTCAGAATCGAGCAATGCATGTACGCTTGGGAGCGCTCGGCGCATGTCATCCAAAGTACGCGCTTTGTAGATCGCTAATGCGTAAGCTCGTGCGTACTGTTTTAGGAAAAGAAAATCCTGTTTTAGGTAATGCAGAAAACAAGGCTGAGCCAGAGTGCCTTGCGCCAATTGCTGCACGAAAGCATGCTCAGTGTATTCTTGCCAATCTTGGCGGCAAGCGTCGATCAAATCTTGGTATTTCATTATGAGTATCTCGTTATCAAAAGACCCTAGGCTTAGATCCTAAGGTCAGTAGAATTAGTCAAAGCTCGGTACGTAATCTTTCGCTTTTGGCAGTGTTTCGATGATTTTTTGTGAATACATGAATTCGGCATAATCATCGTAGCGTTTCAGATCTACTGCGGATGGACGAAGCGCGAAACGAGTTAGCGTGTCGTTCCAAGCGCGTTGGTTAAGCTCGTTGTTGAGTGTGTCTGGTGAATAAGCCACAAACTCTTTCCACGACTCTTTTGGATGGTTAACGATGTAAGTGGTCGCTTGCTCTAGCGCTTTGTTGAATGCCTTGATGGCTTCTTTGTCGTAGCTTTTTGCATTGGCTACGAAGACTAACTCGTCATACGCTGGCACGCCGTGTTCTTCAGGGAAGAAGGCTTTAGCTTTATAACCTTCTAGTGCCAGTTGGTTGGTTTCGAAGTTACGTAGACCACCCCAAATCGCATCCACCTTGCCAGACGCAAGAGACGAAGACAGCGCCCAACCTACGTTGATGATTTGTACGTCAGAAAACTTCACGTTCTCTTGAGCTAGCATGGTGCCGATTGTCGCTTCCTCGTTGCCTGCGATCGCAATACCAATCTTCTTGCCTTTCAAGTCGCCAAGGTTTTCATTTTTACCGTTGTCCAACACCATCAGCGTATTGAGCGGCGTAGCAATCAAAGTCGCAGAGCGGATTAATGGCAAACCCGCCGCGACATCGATGGTTAGGCTTGGTTGGTAAGAAATCGCCATGTCGACTTTACCCGCCGCGACCAACTTAGGTGGTGTGCTTGGATCTGCCGGCTCTTGAACGTTGACCTTCAAACCTTGTTCTTTGAAGTAACCACGCTCTTTGGCAATCACGATAGGACCATGGTTTGGATTGACGAACCAATCCAACATCAGTGTCATTTCTTTTTCAGCAGCAAGCACGTTGGTTGATACCACTGAAGCGAGTAGAGCAGCGGCGCTCATAAGTTTGTTTTTATTCACGGGGTTCTTCCTTTTCTTTCCCAATTTCCTTTGGTTATTTTCTGCAATTACTTGCTTTCCCAAGGGATGGCTTTTTTCAATAATTTATCGGTGATGAAGTAGAGTGAGATAGACAGCACGGCGAGGATAAACAGCGCCGCAAACATCTCATCAATGATCATGCGAGCGTTAGCTTGGAGCATCAGATAACCCAAGCCTTCACTTGAACCTACCCACTCACCGACCACTGCTCCAATTGGCGCAATGACGACGGCAACACGAATACCTGAGGCTAGAGTTGGTAGGGCGGCTGGCAATTGAATATGACGAAGTAGCTGCCATTTAGACGCGCCCATGGTCTTGGCAAGATCGAGGTAACCTGTTGGTGTATTGCGCAAGCCGTCATAGCAACATGTCGTGACGGGGAAAAAGATGATGATCGCCGCCATAACAACTTTTGAAGCTATGCCGTAACCGAGCCAAAGCATGAGTACTGGCGCGATGGCGAACACAGGGATCGCTTGGCTAGCAATTAGAATAGGCAGTAACCAACGCTTCAGCGGCTTAAACATCAGCATTTGCAATGCGAACAGCAAACCCATCGACAATCCAAGCCCTAAGCCAAGTAAAATCTCTTGCGCGGTAACCCAAGTATGTTTGAGCAAGACATCGTAACGAGTGACCAATCTATCCAGCACTTCAATCGGTGAAGGTAAGATGAAACTTGGCATGTCGAATACCACCACGACCAACTGCCACAATCCCAAGATCACCGCAGTGCTGATGACCAAGCGCAGAGCCGGATGAGTCACGCGTTCTTTTTTATTAATACGTGCCGAAACGGAGTTGTACTGAGTCATATCACTCATAGTCTTTTTCCAATTGATCCAAAATCGCTTGTTGTAGCGCTGCGCACTCTCCATCGAGAACTCGTGGCGGCTTGGAACCCGGAACAACCAAGTGCTGAGCTTGTGCAGGCGTGCCTTGCAATACATAGAGTTGATGAGCTAATCGCACCGCTTCTTGTGGGTCGTGGGTAATAAGAACAACCGTCTTATCTTTCAATAATTCGGCAGACAAGGTTTGCAACTTATGGCGAGTAACCGCGTCCAACGCAGAGAAAGGCTCATCCATCAGAACCAGAGGCTTGTCTTGCATCAGAGTGCGAGCAAGAGCAACACGTTGTCTCATGCCGCCAGAGAGCTGAGCTGGCTTAGCATCCGCGTAATCGGCGAGTCCCACTTGGCTGAGTAAAGTCAGTGCACGTTGTTTATTTTGTTCTGGTGCTTGGTCTTGAGAAAATCGAGAACTTAGGCAGATGTTGTCTAACACATTTAACCACGGCAGCAACAAGTCTTGCTGCGCCATGTAGGCAATACGCTTGTGTAAGGTGATGCCATCCGTGGTCGTTAACTCGCCATGCCATTCAACTTTGTCGTCTAACAAACCCGCTAGATAACGAAGGATCGTCGTTTTTCCGCAACCACTGCGACCAAGTAACACCGTCCATTGATTGGCAGGGATGGCCATACCCAACCCAGCTAATGTTGGTGTTTGGCTGTCTTTGTATTGCAGACTTGCTTCGGTAAGCTGAATGCCGAGTGCATTAGCGCACATCTTTACTTTTCCCAAAATTAGGACCTGCAAAAAAATGGTTCACAGGACCATGACCTTTACCGACATCCAATTCGTCAGCGTGTGCGATAGCTTGGCTGATGTACTGCTTACCTAGGTGCACCGCTTTGTGCAGATTGTTGCCTTGACCAAGGTAAGACGCGATAGCAGAAGACAGCGTGCAGCCTGTGCCATGGGTGTTTTTGGTTGGAAAGCGTTTAGCGCTAATTAACTCGGCATTGTCTTGCATGATCAGCAGATCGTTACTGTTTTCGTCTTTTTCCAGGTGACCGCCTTTTAACAGCACCGCTTTTGCCCCTAATGCGCGCAAGTCAGCAATCATATCGTTCATTTCAGATTCTGACAGAGGCACTGGCTTACCCGTTAATGCTGCGCCTTCGGGTAGGTTAGGGGTAATGATGTCTGCGAGCGGAATCAATTCTTCTTTTAAAGTGCTGATTGCCGACTGTTCCAGTAAAAGATCACCGCTGGTGGCCACCATTACAGGGTCAATCACGAGGTGTTTTGGCTGGTATTTTTTAATTTTGTTGGCAACGACCTTAATGATGTTGGAATCGGCCAACATGCCCACTTTGACTGCAACGATGTTGAGGTCGGTAAATACCGCATCAAGTTGGCTCTCTACATGGTCGAGAGGGATTGGGAAAATCGCAGAAACGCCTTGGGTATTTTGCGAAGTAATCGCCGTGATTACCGAGCAAGCAAAACTGCCGGTTGCGGACATCGCTTTTATGTCGGCTTGAATGCCTGCGCCGCCACCGCTATCAGAACCTGCAATCGTTAACACAATCGGTGTGTCCGTTGAAGTTGCTGCTTGTGGCTGTGTTGATGGTTTTTCTTGGCTTGACTGCTGCGCCATGGTCGCTCCTATTACAGACGTAAAGGAACTGACTTGGCCATTGACGATCGGTGTATGGATCCGTTGAGGCTAGCTGCGTCGATACAGACTTGAAGCAGGCTAGTGGCAAAGTGATGATAGTTCCCTACGTCAGTGCTAACTGAATCAGGTTCAACGGGTCTCGAATTTCGATCTCAGCCGATGCATTCACTGCATGGGCCCCCCGACTATTTCGTCAAGATAATAGCAGTTCACTCAGTTACGGTGCACGTGTTTTTTTTATGGCTAGAGAGAGTCATCATTTAAATATGAGAACTGGATTCTCTTCGTAATTAGAGCCCCAGCGTTGTTAACTGCGCTCACTCGCCCAATCACATAGGCTAACTATGCTCATGGGACTCTTTCGCTTGTTGCCTAGCTGGAACCCTAATTATTTTGTGAATCCAACAGCAATGTGGTGGCAGAATTTAGTGTAAATAACGTGCTGCATTGAAACTGGCAGTTCAAGACACTATCTAATAGTGAGATGTCGACATAATACGTAACGATTCGTTCTTTGATTTAGCAAGGATTAGCATAAAACAAGGTTAAAAAAGTGTTAATATTTAACGCGTTGCCAATATCCTTTTGAGTCATCCAATTTAGGTTATGACTGTTATAAACAGAGTCTAACTCAAAGGTGGGGAAGGCTAGGACGATCAACGAGCAAGGAGATTTCATGCTTAATTCTGTAACAGCGAAAGCGGTGATCGATCATGCCCTCTTTTTAGGGGCTGATTTCGCTGAGCTATTCGTTGAACACCATCAAACCAACACTGTCCAGATCGCATCTGGTGAGGTGGACAAGGTGAACTCGGGTATCGATTTTGGTATCGGTATTCGTCTCTTCTTCGGTCATAAAGTGCTTTACGGTTACACCAACAGCACCGATGAAGCCGAGCTTAAACGCGTAACCTCACTGCTTGCAGCAAAAGACAAGCGTGAGCAAATCGTGTCAGCAGGTTCTCTCAATCTGAACCGCTACCCAATTCAACATGGTTGTCGTATGCCACTTGGCAAAGACGCTAACCTAGATTCTAAAATTGCTTTCTTATTGCAAGTTGACCAAGCCGCACGCGCAGAGAGTGAACATATCAGCCAGTTCATCGGCAGCGTGCTTCAGCGCGAACAACAAGTGTCTATCTTCAACTCAGAAGGTCTACACGTTGACGATACTCGTCATTACATCCGAGTTGCTGGTAATACCGTCGCTCAAAAAGGTAATGAGCAGTCTTCTGGTATGGAAGGTCCTGGCGCTCTTGCTGGTTGGGAGTTCAGTGAACAGCTTGATGCCAAAGAGCTAGGTCAAACTATCGCGCAGCAAGCGTTAGTAAAACTTGGTGCGGATGCGTGCCCTTCGGGTGAAATGCCAGTAGTGATTGGTAATGGTTTTGGCGGCGTAATCTTCCACGAAGCTTGTGGTCACTTACTAGAAACCACTTCGGTTGCGAAGAAAGCGTCCGTATTCCACGACAAGATGGGTGAGATGATTGCTCACACCGCAGTGAATGCTGTCGATGATGGCACCATGACCAACGAATGGGGCTCGATTCACGTTGATGACGAAGGCATGAAGACTCAGCGCACTCAATTGATCAAAGACGGTAAGCTAACCAGCTTTATGGTCGATAAAATGGGTGGCATGAAGACAGGTTACGAACCTACGGGTTCTGGTCGTCGTCAAAACTACAAGTTCGCACCAACCTCGCGTATGCGTAACACCTTTATCGAAGAAGGCGAGCATTCACTTGATGACATGCTGGCAGGTATTGAACGCGGCATCTATGCGAAGAAGATGGGCGGCGGCTCGGTTCAACCGGGAACGGGCGAGTTCAACTTTGCCGTTCGTGAAGCTTACCTCATTGAAAATGGCAAAATCACCAAGCCTCTGAAAACAGCAACGCTGATCAGCACGGGTCCAAAAGTACTGAAAGAAATTAGTATGGTCGGCAAAGACATGGCGCTTGCGCCTGGCATGTGTGGTTCCGTGAGTGGTTCAGTACCAACAACAGTCGGTCAGCCAACGCTGAAAGTAGATAACATTCTGGTAGGAGGCGGTAACTAATGAGCCAAGAAAAACAACTTCTTAATGCGGTTGATTACGTCCTATCAGAAGCAAAGCGTCAAGGCGCAGAAGCGGACGTTATTGTAAACCGCAACAGCAGCTTTTCTCTAAAAGCGAACCAAGGGCAGTTGGATGAGTACAAAGTAAGCTCAAGCCAAGTTCTGGGTGTTCGTGTTGTGAAAGATGCGCGTGTCGCAACGAGCTACTCTGAATCATTAGAACAACCGAGCTTAGATTTGATGCTGACTAATGCACTGCAAAGCGCTCGTTTTTCCAAGCAAGACGAACACCAGACCATTAGTTGCGTGAACAGCCAAATTACGACTGACGTAGCTGAGATTGCTCAAGAAGACACAACTTCGGTTGATGAAAAGATTGAAATGTCTCTCGCTCTTGAGCAAGGCGTAGTCGCTCTGCCTCACGCTTCTAGCGCACCTTACAATGGTTATAGTGATGGCGAAACGCAATTAATCATTGCCAATACTCAAGGCACATTGTGTCAACACTTCGAACGCTCGTTTACTTGTTACGCGTACACCTTGTTTGAAAAAGACGGTAAACAGTCGATGGCAGGGCAAATGTCACTTGGTCGTCGTTTTGATGAGTTGAACCCGGCTTACTGTATCGAAGGTGGTTACAACCTTGCACGCGATCTTCTTGAAGGCGCACCAGTGGCTACGGGGAACTACCCAGCAATCTTCCATATCAATGCGTTAGCAAGCTTGTTCGGTGCTTTTGGCAGTGCTTTCTCTGGCGTAAGCGCGATGAAAGGCATTACGCCATTGGGTGACAAGCTTGGCCAACGTGTTGCGAGTGATTTGATTACCTTTACCGACGCGGCTTACATGCCAAATGGTATGGCAATTTCGGGCTTTGATAGCGAGGGTTTTGCTACTCAAGACAATGTCATGATTGCTAATGGTGAATTGAAAACCTTGCTACACAACAGCCAGACTGCGAGTTACTTGGGCGCAGTCTCGACAGCAAGTGCCGCTCGCGGTGCAAAATCGAGCTTAGACGTATCAGCGAATCACAAAGTGATTGCGACAGGCAACAGCAGTGCGTCAGAAGTGAAAGCGGGTGAGTACCTAGAGTTAGTTGAACTGCAGGGTGTTCACTCTGGCGCGGATTCAGTAAGTGGTGATTTCTCGTTTGGTGCGAGTGGCTTCTTGTGCCGTGATGGAGAGCGCGTTCAACCTGTTCGTGGTATTACGGTTGCGGGTAACTTCTACAAGATGCTGCAAGAAGTTGAGGCTGTGGGTGATACTCAGCTTATTAGCGATAGTCGCACCTTCTTTGCTCCAGACGTACGCTTTGCTCGTTTGAGCATTGGTGGTAAATAACCCTAGCATTCCTATAGAAACAAAAAAGAGGACTCAATGGAGTCCTCTTTCTTTTATCGAATGATTAACTCGCGAGAATTAAAATTCGCGGATGTCCAACTCATTGTGGATCAATACCACACACTGAGAAGCGAAAAGCATCTTAGGACCTAAGCTGATCTTCTCTGTGCCAAGGCGCTTCAAGCTGTTGTAAGACTTCTTCGGCATCGGAATATGGTCAGTTAGCAAGAAACATGGATTTCCACCGATTTCTGCATCACGAACAAATTCGCCTTTTTTATCCAACATATATAGTTGGTGATCTTCTGCCAGTTCTTGCACTAGGCGTTCAAAGCTGACGGTACGAACGGTGATACCAGGTTCGACTTCACGAAGCTGCTCTTTACCCATACCAACCGAAGCGTCTAAAGCGCGAGCCACTGCTGCAATCAAGGTTGACTCATGGAAGCCGCCAATGTTGGTGATGTCGTTGGAGCGAATGGTAATGGTGCGTGAGAAATCTTTTGTGCTTTCTAAAACCAAGTGCACAACCACATCTTCGCGGTGCGATTGAGCAACGAACATAGTGTTCATCATGGTATGAGCAAGAATCTCTGTATGCGCTTCATTACCAACACCTTCTAACAGTGCTTTGCTGGTGGTTGGTGCCGCGCGAGCTCGTAAAACAAAAGAGCGCATGAATTTAGCCTCTATATAGGAAGAGTGAATGCGCGGAAGTATATACCCAAGCAGGGAATGGATGCGAGTTTAATAGCAAATGTGAACTTGCTTACAAAGCTTCGATTGTCGTACGGAGTGTGCTGGTTAGAATAGAGGCAACCTGTTAGGAGCGGTATATGGAAATCAAAAAAATAAACAAACAAGTCTATAGAAAGAAGGTCAACCTAGTGATTGGTGGCTTTGTTGCCTTGCTTGCTATCTCTTCTCTTGCTTTTAGTACTTTATTAATTGTCTTGTTCGGTAATACAGATGTAGTACCTGAACAATCGACGGGGAACTTTCATTGGAACTTAATTGGTGTTGTGCTCGCCTTGGCCACTTCACTGTCTTTGTTGAACCAATTCAAAACACGCCCTTATATGGAAGAAGTGTTGTATGTCTGGAAACTCAAGCAGCTTCACAACAAGATCTTTCGCAAACTGAAAAGCATTAAAGCCGCTTCAGCTGAGCACGATGTAAAAGCGCTGACGATACTTAAGTTCTACTATACGACTCAAAGTCAGGTGTTTGAGTTAGACAACAACACATTGACGATGAGCAGTGTAAATAAAGAATTAGAGGCAATTGAACAAATAGAAGCGGCGCATTCACTGGATCTGGATATCACGTGCTTTGAAGAGTCTTGGATAGACACATATTGATTGCCTATTTGCTACTTGAAGTTAACAACTAAGTGCTAAAAATAAGCGTTTGAGTGAGATTTCATCACTCGACGCTTTTTTTTTAAGTTTTTTTTCTAAAAAAGGGTTGCCAAGAAAAATCATGTCCCTATAATGCGCCTCCGTTGTCAGGGCTAAGCGGAAACGTAAAAGCGGTTGGCAATGAGGCGAAAGAAAAGCTTCTAAAAATTAATTTAAAAAAGTGTTTGACACTAAGAATTAATTCCTTAGAATACGCCTCCGCTTCGATAGCAAAGCTTACGAAGCAAGCTCTTTAAAAATATAGACCTATCAATCTGTGTGGGCACTCGTTGATGATAATCCGATTAGATACCTCGGTATCAAATTAGGTTTCAATGAAACGAAGTGACCATTGAATCGAAAGATTCAGCACAGTCAATTCAAACATTACTTCTGCTATTTATTAGCGAAAGGAATGTTCAGTATTCATTGAGCCGACAAAATCTTAAATTGAAGAGTTTGATCATGGCTCAGATTGAACGCTGGCGGCAGGCCTAACACATGCAAGTCGAGCGGAAACGAGTTATCTGAACCTTCGGGGAACGATAACGGCGTCGAGCGGCGGACGGGTGAGTAATGCCTAGGAAATTGCCCTGATGTGGGGATAACCATTGGAAACGATGGCTAATACCGCATAATGCCTACGGGCCAAAGAGGGGGACCTTCGGGCCTCTCGCGTCAGGATATGCCTAGGTGGGATTAGCTAGTTGGTGAGGTAAGGGCTCACCAAGGCGACGATCCCTAGCTGGTCTGAGAGGATGATCAGCCACACTGGAACTGAGACACGGTCCAGACTCCTACGGGAGGCAGCAGTGGGGAATATTGCACAATGGGCGCAAGCCTGATGCAGCCATGCCGCGTGTGTGAAGAAGGCCTTCGGGTTGTAAAGCACTTTCAGTCGTGAGGAAGGTAGTGTAGTTAATAGCTGCATTATTTGACGTTAGCGACAGAAGAAGCACCGGCTAACTCCGTGCCAGCAGCCGCGGTAATACGGAGGGTGCGAGCGTTAATCGGAATTACTGGGCGTAAAGCGCATGCAGGTGGTTTGTTAAGTCAGATGTGAAAGCCCGGGGCTCAACCTCGGAATTGCATTTGAAACTGGCAGACTAGAGTACTGTAGAGGGGGTAGGAATTTCAGGTGTAGCGGTGAAATGCGTAGAGATCTGAAGGAATACCGGTGGCGAAGGCGGCCCCTGGACAGATACTGACACTCAGATGCGAAAGCGTGGGGAGCAAACAGGATTAGATACCCTGGTAGTCCACGCCGTAAACGATGTCTACTTGGAGGTTGTGGCCTTGAGCCGTGGCTTTCGGAGCTAACGCGTTAAGTAGACCGCCTGGGGAGTACGGTCGCAAGATTAAAACTCAAATGAATTGACGGGGGCCCGCACAAGCGGTGGAGCATGTGGTTTAATTCGATGCAACGCGAAGAACCTTACCTACTCTTGACATCCAGAGAACTTTCCAGAGATGGATTGGTGCCTTCGGGAACTCTGAGACAGGTGCTGCATGGCTGTCGTCAGCTCGTGTTGTGAAATGTTGGGTTAAGTCCCGCAACGAGCGCAACCCTTATCCTTGTTTGCCAGCGAGTAATGTCGGGAACTCCAGGGAGACTGCCGGTGATAAACCGGAGGAAGGTGGGGACGACGTCAAGTCATCATGGCCCTTACGAGTAGGGCTACACACGTGCTACAATGGCGCATACAGAGGGCGGCCAACTTGCGAGAGTGAGCGAATCCCAAAAAGTGCGTCGTAGTCCGGATTGGAGTCTGCAACTCGACTCCATGAAGTCGGAATCGCTAGTAATCGTGGATCAGAATGCCACGGTGAATACGTTCCCGGGCCTGTACACACCGCCCGTCACACCATGGGAGTGGGCTGCAAAAGAAGTAGGTAGTTTAACCTTCGGGAGGACGCTTACCACTTTGTGGTTCATGACTGGGGTGAAGTCGTAACAAGGTAGCGCTAGGGGAACCTGGCGCTGGATCACCTCCTTATACGATACGGATAGTTTGCTTTCACTTTTAAAAAGTGAAGACAAATGAGTCACGATGAGTGTCCACACAGATTGATACGGTTTATAAAGTAAAAGAGATAGAACATCTCCCAAGATGTTCAACTTAGTGTCCCGTTCGTCTAGAGGCCTAGGACACCGCCCTTTCACGGCGGTAACAGGGGTTCGACTCCCCTACGGGATACCATTGGGTCGTTAGCTCAGTTGGTAGAGCAGTTGACTTTTAATCAATTGGTCGCAGGTTCGAATCCTGCACGACCCACCATTTCTCGATGGGGCTATAGCTCAGCTGGGAGAGCGCCTGCCTTGCACGCAGGAGGTCTGCGGTTCGATCCCGCATAGCTCCACCATTCGAGAAACGTCTTCCACAAGACGCCTTTTATTTTCACTTTTAAAAAGTGAAGACAAAAGAAACTAATGTGGGCGATTAGCTCAGTTGGGAGAGCACCTGCCTTACAAGCAGGGGGTCACTGGTTCGAGCCCGGTATCGCCCACCATCTTTAAGCGCATTCGATGAGTGCTTTTAAAAATGGTTTTCATTAGAAAATCTAGCTCTTTAACAATTTGGAAAGCTGACAAAACAAACTTTTAAGTTTGTTTGTAAAGTTCTCAAAGTATTCTTAATTGAATACTCCAAACAACACATTCAAGTGTTCTTGGGTTTTGCGAAAGCAAAACATATTTGAGTCCGGCAAAATCGAAAGCTATCTCGCTCATTCAAATAATGAGATAGCAACTTTGGTTGTTTAACTTCAATTCGAAACTCCTTCGGGTTGTATGGTTAAGTGACTAAGCGTACACGGTGGATGCCTTGGCAGTCAGAGGCGATGAAGGACGTATTAACTTGCGATAAGCCCAGATTAGGTAGTAAAAACCATTTGAGTCTGGGATTTCCGAATGGGGAAACCCACTAGCATAAGCTAGTATCGCTGCGTGAATACATAGCGCAGCGAGGCGAACCGGGGAACTGAAACATCTAAGTACCCCGAGGAAAAGAAATCAACCGAGATTCCGAAAGTAGCGGCGAGCGAAATTGGATTAGCCCTTAAGCTTTTTATGCGTCAGGTGAAACTTCTGGAAAGTTGTGCGATACAGGGTGATAGCCCCGTAACCGGCAACGCATTTAAAGTAAAATCGAGTAGGGCGGGACACGTGATATCCTGTCTGAATATGGGGGGACCATCCTCCAAGGCTAAATACTACTGACTGACCGATAGTGAACCAGTACCGTGAGGGAAAGGCGAAAAGAACCCCTGTGAGGGGAGTGAAATAGAACCTGAAACCGTGTACGTACAAGCAGTAGGAGCACCTTCGTGGTGTGACTGCGTACCTTTTGTATAATGGGTCAGCGACTTATATTCAGTGGCAAGGTTAACCATCTAGGGGAGCCGTAGGGAAACCGAGTCTTAACTGGGCGTTCAGTCTCTGGATATAGACCCGAAACCAGGTGATCTAGCCATGGGCAGGTTGAAGGTTGAGTAACATCAACTGGAGGACCGAACCGACTAATGTTGAAAAATTAGCGGATGACTTGTGGCTAGGGTGAAAGGCCAATCAAACCTGGAGATAGCTGGTTCTCCCCGAAAGCTATTTAGGTAGCGCCTCGGACGAATACTACTGGGGGTAGAGCACTGTTAAGGCTAGGGGTCATCCTGACTTACCAACCCTTGCAAACTCCGAATACCAGTAAGTACTATCCGGGAGACACACGGCGGGTGCTAACGTCCGTCGTGGAGAGGGAAACAACCCAGACCGCCAGCTAAGGTCCCAAATTACTACTAAGTGGGAAACGATGTGGGAAGGCTCAGACAGCCAGGATGTTGGCTTAGAAGCAGCCATCATTTAAAGAAAGCGTAATAGCTCACTGGTCGAGTCGGCCTGCGCGGAAGATGTAACGGGGCTAAGTAGTAAACCGAAGCTGCGGCAATGCACTTTAGTGCATTGGGTAGGGGAGCGTTCTGTAAGCGGTTGAAGGTGTGTGGTAACGCATGCTGGACGTATCAGAAGTGCGAATGCTGACATGAGTAACGATAAAGGGGTGAAAAACCTCCTCGCCGGAAGACCAAGGGTTCCTGTCCAACGTTAATCGGGGCAGGGTAAGTCGACCCCTAAGGCGAGGCCGAAAGGCGTAGTCGATGGGAAACGGGTTAATATTCCCGTACTTCTTACAATTGCGATGGGGGACGGAGAAGGCTAGGTGGGCCTGGCGACGGTTGTCCAGGTTCAAGTGCGTAGGCTGAAGAGTTAGGTAAATCCGGCTCTTCTTAAGGCTGAGACACGACGTCGAGCTACTACGGTAGTGAAGTCATTGATGCCATGCTTCCAGGAAAAGCCTCTAAGCTTCAGATTGTAAGGAATCGTACCCCAAACCGACACAGGTGGTCGGGTAGAGAATACCAAGGCGCTTGAGAGAACTCGGGTGAAGGAACTAGGCAAAATGGTACCGTAACTTCGGGAGAAGGTACGCTCTCGACGGTGAAGTCCCTTGCGGATGGAGCTATTGAGAGTCGCAGATACCAGGTGGCTGCAACTGTTTATTAAAACACAGCACTGTGCAAAATCGTAAGATGACGTATACGGTGTGACGCCTGCCCGGTGCCGGAAGGTTAATTGATGGGGTTAGACTTCGGTCGAAGCTCTTGATCGAAGCCCCGGTAAACGGCGGCCGTAACTATAACGGTCCTAAGGTAGCGAAATTCCTTGTCGGGTAAGTTCCGACCTGCACGAATGGCGTAATGATGGCCACGCTGTCTCCACCCGAGACTCAGTGAAATTGAAATCGCTGTGAAGATGCAGTGTACCCGCGGCTAGACGGAAAGACCCCGTGAACCTTTACTACAGCTTGGCACTGAACATTGACCCTACATGTGTAGGATAGGTGGGAGGCTTTGAAACTAGTACGCCAGTATTAGTGGAGCCGTCCTTGAAATACCACCCTTGTAGTGTTGATGTTCTAACGTTGACCCCTTATCGGGGTTGCGGACAGTGCCTGGTGGGTAGTTTGACTGGGGCGGTCTCCTCCCAAAGCGTAACGGAGGAGCACGAAGGTGGGCTAATCACGGTTGGACATCGTGAGGTTAGTGCAATGGCATAAGCCCGCTTGACTGCGAGAATGACAATTCGAGCAGGTGCGAAAGCAGGTCATAGTGATCCGGTGGTTCTGAATGGAAGGGCCATCGCTCAACGGATAAAAGGTACTCCGGGGATAACAGGCTGATACCGCCCAAGAGTTCATATCGACGGCGGTGTTTGGCACCTCGATGTCGGCTCATCACATCCTGGGGCTGAAGTCGGTCCCAAGGGTATGGCTGTTCGCCATTTAAAGTGGTACGCGAGCTGGGTTTAGAACGTCGTGAGACAGTTCGGTCCCTATCTGCCGTGGGCGTTGGAAGATTGAAGGGGCTGCTCCTAGTACGAGAGGACCGGAGTGGACGAACCTCTGGTGTTCGGGTTGTGTCGCCAGACGCATTGCCCGGTAGCTAAGTTCGGAATCGATAACCGCTGAAAGCATCTAAGCGGGAAGCGAGCCCTGAGATGAGTCTTCCCTGATACTTTAAGTATCCTAAAGGGTTGTTCGAGACTAGAACGTTGATAGGCAGGGTGTGTAAGCGTTGTGAGGCGTTGAGCTAACCTGTACTAATTGCCCGTGAGGCTTAACCATACAACACCCAAGGGGTTTTGATGGACTCAAAGCAAGAACGAATTGAATGTGTAAGAACTGAAACAGCTTTCTGAATTAAAGAATTTGCTTGGCGACCATAGCGATTTGGACCCACCTGACTTCCATTCCGAACTCAGAAGTGAAACGAATTAGCGCCGATGGTAGTGTGGGGCTTCCCCATGTGAGAGTAGGACATCGCCAGGCTTTAATATCGCTTTTAGATAAATCTAAAGGCAAAACTAAGAATTAGCATCATTAGTGTAAGACTAAATTTTAGTAACAATTTGTGGAGAGATGGCTGAGTGGTTGAAAGCACCGGTCTTGAAAACCGGCATACGTTAATAGCGTATCTAGGGTTCAAATCCCTATCTCTCCGCCACTATTAAGAAGCCTCGCTAGAAATAGCGAGGCTTTTTTCATTTCTGACGTTTGTGAATTAGACGAGATTTTCATCAAGTCTCAAGTCAGTCACGACTTAGGATTAGTCGTCCCCGGACTCAGTCACTACATAGAAGGCCCGTTGAGAAATCTACGGGCTTTTGTCGTTTTAGCGTCTGGAAGTGAAGTGAGGTTTGACCACTACGGGAGGTTTAAAACGGAACAGGTTGCACTGTCACTCGCCGTTTAAATAGATTTCAACCAAAACACAACTTACTGAATTTAAAATACAAAAAAGCCCAAGCTAGCTGCTTGGGCTTTTCAATATCCGTTGCTTAATAGAGTTATTAGAACTCTTTTGGAGCAAAACCTGTCATTACGTCTAGGCGCAGTTCTTTACCCACTTTAGTCAATGGGTGAACGATAACTAGGCCGCGTACGCGCTTTTTAAGCTTGCCGATATCTGCTTGCTCTGCTTTAGTGATTTCACGAGAGAATGGCATATCAAGCAGGCTCTTACGCTCTTTGTTCAGTTCGTATGTTTGCTTGTGCTTAAGTTGATTTAGTTTCTTGGTTAGATCGTCAACTTCATTCGTGAACTTAGTAATCATTTCATGATCACCACGAGAACGTGCCGCATCCAGTTTGCGTTGGCAAGTATCTAAACGGTTGTGCAGCTTTTGAATATCGGTTTTTATGCTCATGGTAATTGGACTCAAATTTTTAATGGTCGAGGAGTATAGCATAGCTGAAATTCAACGCTCTACTATACTGCTCGATCTATTGATTTAGTTGATCAGTTCATTACCTGACGGGTTGCCGGTAAAGAAAGCATCCACGTTGCTTAGAGTCACGGACGCGATGTTATTCAGAGCTTCATGAGTCAAGAATGCTTGGTGGCCAGTGAACAATACGTTGTGGCATGCAGATAAGCGGCGGAATACATCATCAACAATTACGTCATTTGATTTGTCTTGGAAGAATAAGTCTTTCTCATTGTCATAGACGTCCAAACCAAGTGCACCAATCTTGCCTTGTTTCAATGCTTCGATGGCCGCCACGGAGTCTAGTAACTCGCCACGGCTGGTATTGATGATCATTACGCCATCTTTCATTTGCGAGAAGGAATTCTCGTTGAGGAGGTGATAGTTTTCTTTGCTCATTGGGCAGTGCAAAGAAATAACATCGGCCTGCGCATAGATTTCTTCAAGAGAGCAGTAGCGTGCGCCCATTTCCAACGCAAGTGGGTTTTCATATGGATCGTAGCATAGTATTTCCATGCCCAAACCTTTAAAGATGCGCATGGTTGCGATACCAATTTTGCCCGTACCGACGACACCTACGGTTTTGCCATGGAAGTTAAAACCCACTAAGCCTTCCAAGTTGAAGTTAGCATCACGAGTACGTTGGTATGCTTTATGTAGGCGTCTGTTTAAACACATCATCATACCGACGGTGTGCTCTGCGACCGCCTCTGGCGAATAAGCAGGGACGCGCACCACTTGCAGCCCGAACTCTTTTGCTGCTTTTAAATCTACCTTATCAAAGCCTGCACAACGCATGGCGATCAACTTAGTGCCACCGAGAGAAAGATGTTTAAGTACTGGAGCTGACAAATCGTCATTTACAAATGCGCACACCACTTCGCAGCCTTGTGCCATTTTGGCAGTCTTAGAGGTCAATCGAAAATCATGGAAATGGAATTCGAAATCACGATGATTTTTGATTTTGTTAAAAGACGCTTCGTCATAGGATTTTGCACTGAAAAAAGCGATGTTGAGCATAATACCCTCTCTATTTGTGCTGGATTTATAAAGTAATATCCTTATAAAGTAATCCAAGTTCGTTACAAAGAGTAGCGAAATTTGCACACATTCAGTTTGCTTTAGAATCACCATCTGACTAGCATGGGTTCTCTTTTTTGTTTTCCCTATGAGTGGGTGAGTTAGGCGTTCTGGCGATGTCAGTAAAATGGTTGTCTTTAATCTTGTGTTGTACGTTTGTGTCCGGTGCTCAGGCTGCGGTTGACTTGGTCAAAGTTGATAAGTCAAAACGCAGAATGTATCTGATGGACAATGGCGAAGTGGTTAAAGAATATCGGATTGCGTTAGGGGCTAATCCGAAAGGACACAAGCAAGAAGAGGGTGACAATAGAACGCCGGAAGGGGATTACACGCTAGATTACGTGATTAACGACTCCGCTTTCTATCGCTCCGTTCATATCAGTTACCCAGATGCAATTGATCGTTTGGAGGCGCATCGAAGAGGAGTTTCTCCTGGTGGTGCGATTAAAATTCACGGCCTAAAAAATGGAGAGACTCAAGCTCCACAGTTTATTCAGAGCTTTGACTGGACCAATGGTTGTATCGCCATTACCAATGAAGAGATGGATGAATTTATCAGGCTCGTCAAAATGGGAACTCCGATTACTATCGAGTGGTAGTGGAGCTCCATTTCCGAGTTTATTTTTAAGGCATAAAACGGCTTGGGTGATCACTAAAGATACCATCCAATGCAGGTAGGTGTTTTAGCTTGTTGGGGTTGTTCACGGTATAACACATCACCTTATAACCCGCTTGTTGCAGCTTCTTGATTTGACGAGAACGCACCCAGTTAATATTGAGATTACAGCTGTAAGCATTAACTTCCTCTAATAATAATCGGTCTTTACGAGAAAAAAAACTCGCTCAAAACACCTAGCCTATAGCCTTCACAGTGCTTGTGTAGTGCCCTGATAACCTCGTGACTAAAGCTTGATAAAAGGATGTGGTCTTTAGCTAGTGGGCCTTCTAGTAGAGTATGAGTGACCATCTTGGCAACATCTTCCGCTGAATGATGATCGACTTTCACTTCGATATTCAGGTTTAGGCCATTTGCCGCAGCGAGTTCTAGTAGCTCTGTTAGAGTCATGATGGATTCGTTGGCAAATTCATTGCTAAACCAACGACCAAAATCTAACGCCTTGAGCTCAGCAAGTGTCATTTGATCAATACGACCTTTGCCATTACTGCAACGATTCACGGTATGATCGTGGCAAACTACTAGTACGTTGTCTTTGGTTGGCTGCACGTCAACTTCAACCCAAGTCAGTCCCATATCAATAGCAGCTTGAACGCTGACTTTTGTGTTTTCCGGGTATTTACCTGCCACACCTCGGTGACCTATCAGTAGCGTTTTCATATACGTCTATTCTCAATAAGAAACTGCAGAGAATTGTACTCTTTTTTACGGCTGATCAAAGCGTTCAAATGTATGAGGATTTTTATTGGTTCGTATTGATACCGATAAATTCATCAAGGCGATCATACAAGCAAGATACGGGTTGTTCGCTGAAGGCAAAATGCCGTTTATAAGATTGCTGCAAACGTATTATGTGTTATTCAAGTCGTTGAAAGATTTGTCAAAGTAACGGGTTTGACGTACTGATTTTTTAAGGCGTTATGTAGGACGAATCGGATACGGAGAAACTTGCTGAAAGGCGGGCTTTTTTTGAGCCATTTACCGAAATAAAAACCACAAAAACTATGGTTGTTTAATTTGCAAATGAGTAATAGAATGCGAACCATTTTTATTTAATGGTGGTTGGTAATGTCTCGAGTTTTGATCGTTGATGATGACGTTCCGTTGTGCGAACTGTTAGAAACTGTGCTGCAAGAGGAAGGCTACACGGTCTCATCGGTACACTGCGGTGAGAGTGCACTGCAGTACATGGAAAAAACACCAGTTGATCTCGTTCTCCTTGATGTAATGCTACCAAACTTAAACGGGATGCAAGTTGCTCGTCGTATTTGCCAACGTTTTGCCACGCCGATTTTGATGCTGACTGCGCTCAATGATGAGAACTCAATGCTAGATGGTTATCAAGCGGGAGCTGACCAGTACATCGGTAAGCCATTTAACGTTGCAGAACTGTTGATGCGTATAAAAGCAATTCTTCGCCGCGTAGGGTTAGAGCGCCAGAGGCAAGCGATGTGTAATACGGTTCAAAGTATCAGCGGCCAGTTGAACAGTTTGCCTCTGACTGGCACGGAAGCGGAACTACTTTGCTACTTGGTGAAAAACCAAGGTGTTGTCATCTCTAAAGCTGAACTACAGACCCAAGTTTTGAAGAAAGAGCTCAGTCCTTTTGATCGCAATCTAGATATGCACATCAGCAATATTCGTCGAAAATTAGTGGAAGCTGGCTTGTCCAAACAGCATATAAAAACGTTTCGTGGGAAAGGCTACAGCTACCTTGAAGCGGTAACGAGTTAATGAAGTTCGTTTGCCCATCCTACATCGCTAAGCGCAGAGACAGTCTTGCCTTTCAGCTCTTTAGTTATATGACGGCTATTGTCATTAGCATTTTGGCTGTTCAAGCGGTTGCAGAACAAGCTTTGGTGAAAGCCATGCTTAAAGTGCCAGCAAGTGTAAAAGTTGAAATGCTAGAGCTCGCTCATCAGGCAAATATCCTCATTGAGGAAGGCGACATGGATGAACTGGCGGACTGGGCAAATGCACAACACTTCTATCTATTCGTGCTCGACGAAAACCAACATCCGTTGACGCACCGCATGATGCACCCTCACTTTGAGTTCAAATTAAAATTCAAAAGAAGCTTGGACGAGCAACTGGAAGGCCGAGTAAGTCGCCCAATATTTAGCATCCCTTTGGTTGGCAATAATAGCTTGATGATCCAATTGCCACACCAATTACACCCGGCACATGATTTCATTCTTTATTTTTCTATTCTAAAGGTTGTGATTGCTGGAGTGATATTGGCACTGTTCTCATTGCTGATGGCGCGTAATCTACAGCAGCCTTTGGATCGCTTGAGAGAGGCGAGCAAGAAGCTTTCTAATGGTGACTTCAATGTCAGTGTGGTAGACGAGTTGAAATCGAATACGCGAGAATTTAATGAACTCGCGCGAGATTTTGACCACATGACCAGAGAGATCCATTCATTGGCGGAGAAGCAGCGCCGGTTAATTCGTGATGTTTCCCATGAATTGCGTACGCCTCTTGCTCGACAAAATCTCGTGCTGCATCTATTGCGAAAGCGAGTCGGTGACAGTGAACAGAGCTTAGTGAATCGAATGGAAGAAGAAGCCAATGAACTTAACCACTTGATTGGTGAGATTCTGGAATTCAGCCGATTAGAGAATGCTCGTTACGACACAGAGCTAAAGCGCATTGATCTCGAGGTCTTGCTTGCTCCTCAAGTGGAACGATGCAAGATAGATTTAAAAGCTCAGCAGAGCCTTTCATTTGTTTCAGACGCGACAAGGGCTAAGGCTCAATGTGATGATACTCTAGTGGTGCGATGCTTAAACAATCTGATTGGTAATGCGATTAAGTATGCAGGGGACTCTGCTCAAATAGATGTTCGCTTATCGAATAAAGTTTCTGATACACAGAGTTACTTGGCGGTAACGATTTCTGACAACGGTCCGGGTATTCCACAAAATAAGTTGTCAGATATATTCGACCCATTCACTCGCTTAGATGCCTCTCGTGACAAGAAGTTAGGGGGCTATGGTCTAGGGCTAGCGATAGTCAAAGAGTCGATGAGAATGATGGGGGGCAAGGCTGTCGCATCAAATCGACCTGAAGGTGGACTTGCCGTTACTTTGCTGTTTCGGCAGTAAGCGAAATCACGCTCACGAGTAATAATGTGACTCGCATCTAGTTCATGAATCAAATTGAACATGACCTCTTTACAAATGCAAAGAATGTAAATTTAATGCAAATGGTAATAGTTGTCATTTATATTCACTGCCGAAATAAATACAAGGGAATCACATCATAGAGTGTGCGACCCGAAAATAGTCGGAGTGAAAGGATATGTTTACTAAGAGCCAATTGGCATTAGTGATCGGTGCGGTGCTAGCAGCGCCTGCAGTGGCAGAAGTTCAAACAACAGATGAACACCTAGTAGTAGAAGGCCGTGAGTTTGGTTACAAAGCGGATACCAACAGCACAGCAATGCGTATGGAAATGACGCAACTGGAGACTCCAGGGCAAGTTGCTGTTATTGATGAAGCAGTCATCGATGAGCAACGTGCAAGCACACTAGGTGAAGTTCTACAAAATGACGCGAGTGTTAGTGCGGGCGGTACAAGCCGTAACCGTGAGCGCTTCTCACTACGTGGTTTTGAACTAAGCAGCTCGGATGGCTTCCTACGTGATGGCCGTCAGCACTGGTCTCACTACCGTCAACCAATTGAGCTTTTAGAGCGAGTTGAAGTTCTTAAAGGTCCTTCAGGCCTACTTTACGGTAAGTCTGAGCCGGGTGGCCTTGTGAACATGGTTTCGAAGAAGCCAACAACAGAAACGCAAGCAAGCTTGAGCCAAGATATTGGTTCAAATGATCACTCACGCACAGTATTAGATGTGAGTGGTGCCCTGAATGAAGAAGAAACGCTGCGTGCGCGTGCGATTCTTGCCAAAGAGAGCTACGGCTCATGGCGTGAATACGGTGATGGCACTGAGCCACAGACTGACCGCGTAGTAGGTGGTCTGGTTGTGGAATATGACATCACGGAAGATATTATGGTGTCGGCTCATTATGACCGTACTAAAGATGACGGTAGTGTTGATTCAGGTGCTTACATTGTGGACGGTAAACCAGTCCGTGGTGACAAGTACATCTGGGATGCACAATGGTCAAACATTGACAACGATGTAGAAAACTACGGCATCGATATCAATGCACAAGTGACAGATAGCGTAAATGTGAAAGCTGGCTATAACCGTCAAGACTTTAAGCGCTTTGATGTGGAATCTTACCCGAAATTTGATATGTACGAAGAAGACGGAACGATCAAGCACAAGGGTAACGAGCGTTCAGACCACTGGGTATTTGATACTGCTTACGTAGATGTGACGACAGATTTCTCTTTGTTTGGTACAGACAACACCTTCTTAGTCGGCGCAAACTACCTAGATTACAGTTACGACCGTTTTATGGCTTTCCATGACGGTGAGTATGTTCCTGCGGGTGAAACGGTCGCGAAGCCTCAGCCAACGAGCTCTAAAAAATGGCCGACTAGTGAATACGACACTTGGGGTATTTACGCGCAAAACATGATGACAATTAACGATTACTGGCAGGTACTTGCTGGTGTTCGTTATGATGAGAAACGCAGTGATGAACTGACAGAAAGTCAGGTCTCACCGAAGCTAGGTGTAATTTTCCACCCAGCAAGTAACGGCTCGATTTACGTTCAATACTCTGAGAGCTTTATGCCTCAAGGTACAGTAAATAGCACGGACTACACTAACGATGGTGAAGAGCTAGATGCAGAACGTGGTATCTCGTACGAAGTGGGTACCAAGTGGGAGCTATTTGATGAGCGTCTATACGTTACGGGTGCGCTATTCGATATCACCCTTGAAAACATCGCGCTAGATGTGGAAGACGGTGTTAATGCTGGCGGCGATGTGATGTACAAGAAGACGCAAGATGGTGAACAAGTGCACCGTGGTGCAGAAATCCTAGCGCAGGGCTTTGTAACTGAGGAGCTTTCACTAACGGCTTCTGCAATGTACCTAGATGCTGAAATCACTGAAAGTGCAGATTACAAAGGCAACCGTCCGGCAGACGTTCCTGAGTTTTCAGCAAGTGTTTGGTCTAGCTACAAAGTTCAGAACAACACCAACGTTAACCTAGGTTTGATTTATGAAGGTGAGCGCTACGGTGACGCGGCGAACACATTTAAGAAAGATGGGTATGCACGTATTGATATGGGCGTGTCGTACACACACAAGTATGATGAGAACTTGGATATCGTAACTCGATTCAATGTTGAAAACCTGTTTGATACTGATTACCTAGCAGGTGGCGGTAGCACCAACAGTAAGCAAGATGGAGCGAGTGGCGTAGTGATTGGCGAAGGCCGAAACTACATGGCGACTATCCAGTTCAAGTACTGATAACAATCTGATTTTTAAAGGGGAAGAGTGATCTTCCCCTTTAGTCGTTTTTGGAAAACAGAAATATAACTCGTATGAATCTAATGAAATCAAGTATCGCTCTGTTGATCTCATCGGTTTTGATTCCCGTTCAAGCGGAAAATCTTAACGATGCACAAGCAGTGCAGGGTAAGACCAACCAAGCGTCGGCAGTGAGCCAAAAGCGCATTGATGCAAGTGCAGAGAAATCTTTGTCTCTAGAAGCTGAAATTGAGCAGCTGCAAGAAGAAGTCAGCAACTTGAAGATTTATCGCGATCACCTGTCAAATCTTGTCGATAGCCAGAATGATGAAGTCGCCAGTTTGAACGAGCAGATTGAGCAGATCGCTCAGACTCGTCAAGGCGTAGTGCCTTTGATGTATCACATGCTTGATGGCCTTAAAACGATTGTGGCGAATGATAAACCTATCCGCAAAGCACAGCGTGAAGAGCGAATTGAAAAACTTGATGCCATGATGACCCGAGCTGACGTCGCGGATGCTGAAAAATTCCGTCGAATTCTAGAAGCGTACCAAATTGAAATGGACTACGGCACTAAGATTGGCGTTTACCAAGGTAAGATCGCTTTGGACAGCGACGACCAAGTGGAAGCCGATATTCTCTACTTAGGCCGAGTGTCACTTATTGCGCGTAGCCTGTCTGGTGAGCATTTCTGGAGTTGGTCTCAGCAACAAAAAGCATGGCAAGCCGTTGGAACGGAACAGAAAGCAGAACTCGATAACGCATTTGCTATGGCGAACAAACAGATAGCACCGAGCATGCTTACTTTGCCTGTGTCTCTAAACGTTGCGGAGGGCAAATAAATGATGAAGAAATGGCTATCAGTCGCATTGATTTCGAGTACTGCGCTTCTATCGCACACCACATTTGCAAGCGACACATTACTGCAAAAAGCACAACAAGAAAATCGCCAACAGCAGTCACACAATGTGGCTCGTGAGTCTGGCTTTAAGCAAAACCAACAAGAGCTGCAAGCAATGAAAAACAAGCTTGTGGCAGAGCGAGCAGCGCTGCAAGCAGAAGCTGACACCCTCGGTGTGACATTCAGTGAAAATGAAGCAGAGCTTGCACAGCTAGAAGAAAAGCTACGCCTTGAAACTGGCAGTTTAGGTGAGTTGTTTGGCGTTGTTCGTCAAAACGCAAAAGAGCTGGAAGCAGAACTTAAGCATTCTGTTACTGGTGTAGACGCAAACTCATACCAGCAAAATATCGATGATATCGTTGCCGCTAAATCACTACCAACATTGCCGCAGCTTGAAGCGATGTGGCGCAGCATGGAAGAGCAAGTTAAAGCAAGTGGTGAGCTGGCGAACGTGTCATTCTCATTGCTCGATGGTGAAGGTCGTGAGCAAACGGTTGATGGTGTCCGCCTTGGCTCAATGGCACTGTTGGACGACGCAGGCTACGTGAAGTGGAATGGGCAGCGCGGTGATGCGATTAATTACCTGCGCCAACCAGAAAATGGCCCAACGGCAAGCAGCGTAAAGGCTGGTGAAATTGATGCCGTAGTGATTGACCCATCTCGTGGCATTCTACTTGAGCAACTAGCAAACTCACCAACGATGGCAGACCGCCTGAACGCAGGTGGTGTGGTTGGTAAGATCATTCTTGGCTTGCTAGCGATTGGTTTGATCATCGCGTTGGTTCGTGGTGTGTCACTAATGATTGCTCGTCAGAAAATCGCCAAACAGCTTAAGAACCCAGCTCAACCAGAAGATAACCCACTAGGTCGTATCTTAGCGGTTTACCAAAAAGACAAGCACCGCAGTGTAGAAGCGCTTGAGCTTCGTCTACTAGAAGCGGTCGTGGATGAGCAGACTCACCTTGAGAAGGGTCTATCAATGCTGAAACTGCTTGCGGCGCTGGCACCGATGCTAGGTCTGCTGGGCACAGTAACAGGCATGATCGAAACTTTCCAAGTGATCACTCAGTTTGGTAACGGTGACCCGAAAGTGATGGCTGGCGGTATCTCAATGGCACTTGTTACCACTGTACTTGGTCTCGTTGCGGCAATGCCATTGCTTCTTGCTCACAACGTATTGAGCTCTCAAGCAGAGAACATTCGCAATATCCTTGAGAAGCAAGGTATTGGCCTTGTGGCAGAGCAAGCTGAGCGTGATATGCCAAAAGGTCAAAAAGCACCGAATACTGTAGCGGAGAACGCAGCGTAATGGAGCAGATCCTACTCAACACATTGGGTTTGATCAGTGAGGATTGGGCCTCAACCTTGATGCGTTTTATGCAGCAAGGTGGCCAAATCCTATGGTGGTTGGCAGCCGTTGTTGCGGTGTGCTGGTTACTGGTTATGGAGCGTGTACTTTACCTAACAACGGAATTTCCAAAGGTGAAGAAACAGCTTTGTGCGCAGTGGTCAGCAAGAGCCGATCATCACTCTTGGTACGCGCATCAAATCCGTGAAGGATGGATTGCCAAAGCGCACATTGAACTGCGTCAAAACCTATCAACGATTAAAGTTCTTGTGGCCATTTGTCCAATGCTAGGTCTATTAGGAACGGTAACAGGTATGATTACGGTTTTTGATGTGATGGCGACACAAGGCAGCAGCAATCCAAAATTGATGGCTTCTGGTATTTCACTTGCGACGTTGCCAACCATGGCAGGAATGGTTGCAGCACTTGCTGGCATGTTTGTGCATGCGCGCTTAAGCAAAGTGTGTGAACGCAAAGCCCTCCAGTTAGAACAATCTTTAAGGAGTCAGAAGTGAGACTCGGACGTAGAACCAATCGACAGGATGAAGCACAGATCGACTTAACCTCGATGCTGGATATTGTCTTCATCATGTTGATCTTCTTCATTGTGACTAGCTCATTTGTGCGTGAGTCTGGTGTGGAAGTGAATCGCCCTCAAGCATCGAATGTCGTTAGTCAAAAAGATGCGGGTATTTTTATTGCGGTAACCGCAGCAAATGACGTTTACATCGATAAACGTTTGGTGGACATCGAGCGTGTCGAAGCCACCATTGAGCACCTATTGCTTGAGCAGCCAGACGCATCGCTTGTGATTCAAGCTGATGAGCATGCCTACAACGGTACGGTGGTTAAAGTGATGGATGCGGCGAAGGGTGCTGGCGTGAAGAACATTGCTTTGGCGGCGGAGAAACCTTAATGGGCAGGCTGTTACTCGCACTACCAGCATCAATAATGATTGCGGTGAGCCTGTTTAGCTTTATGGCTTGGATGGTCGATAAGGGCAATCAACGCGCACCTAAGCCTTCGGAGGCGGTACGCTTTGATATGGTGATGGTAGAGAATGATGCTGATGTTCAACGTCGTCAACGCTCTGTACCTGAGCAGCCTGAACCACCAAAATCGCCAGAGCCGATGGATCTGTCTCAAGCGGAAACCCAAGTAGAGCCAATGAGCCAAGTCACGCCAATCAGCGCATTGGGTTTGAATACTGCGCTGGATGGTATCGCGATCAGTGCGCCGAACTTAAAAGGCACCATGGGCAACCAACAGGCGATAATGCTTTACAGCCCAGAGCCTCGTTATCCAAGCAAAGCCCTAAAGCGTAAAATGGAAGGTTATGTAGTGATGCGCTTTACCATTGATGCGACAGGCCGCCCTAAAGACGTTGAAGTGATTGATGCTAAACCTAAGAGAGTGTTCGAGAAAGACGCTATTCGTGCATTGAAGAAGTCGAAGTACCAACCTAAAGTCGAAAACGGTGTCGCGGTTGAGCGCTTTGGGCAAACCAGAAGAGTGGAGTTCAAGTTACCCAAATGATGAAGCAATTCTTTATCGGAGCGGTGTTAAGCCTGAGTGCTTTTACCACTGTCGCGAATGAACTGAGTCAGTACACGGCGACTCGTGTTCAGCGTGCTCACAACCTGGCGCAAGAAGAAAAGCTGCAAGAAGCCATTTCCACGCTCGAAGGTCTCGACTTATCTCGTGAGTATGATCAAGCGTTTGTTGCTCGTATGCTGGGTATTTTCTACTGGCAAAATGAGCAAGTTAAGCCTGCCATCAAACAACTGGAGATCGCTGTGAATAGCGGTCTTTTGAAAGACGAGCAAGCTTGGCAAACACGTAAGATGTTGGCGGATATGTTACTCAACGAGCAGCAATTTTCTAAAGCTCTGCCTCATTACTACGACTTGAGTAAAGCAGTACCTAAAACGCAAAAAGCACACGATATTTGGTTACGTATCGCACAGTCTCATTACCAGTTAAGTCAATGGAACAAAGTGCTTTCTGCGATGGCTCGATACGAGAAATTGGGTCAGCCAGATGAGATGGCTCCGTTATCGATCAAATTGTCTGCAGAGCTTGAACTGAAAAAGTGGGGGCCTGCAACTGGCACGATCAAACGCTTGATTGCGATTGAGCCTGAGCGTGTGGAATGGTGGCGTCAGCTTGTTGCTCTGTATTTACGTGTTGATGATGACAAGCGTGCGCTGGATTCTCTCGCTCTTGCTAAATTACAAGGCGTCGCGTTGAACCAAGATGACTTAAGACTTCTTGCTCAGCTTTATGGCAAGCGCGGCATCCCAGAGCGAGCTGCGAAAGTGTTGGGCGAGCTCGATGACATTAACTCAGATAGCAAACTGAAAGCTCAACAAGCGACTTTTTGGCAGATGGCTAAGGAGTGGGATAAGTCGATAGCAAGTTGGCGAGTGGCTGCAAAGTTGGATCGTCAATACTACTGGAATTTGTCTCAACTGCTTGTTCAAGAAGGTCAATACAAAGACGCGCTGGTTGTTTTGGATAAGGTTTCTGGGCGTAAAGTCGATGTGGCATTAGTTAAGACTCGCGCTTACTACAAGCTGAAACGCCTAGAAGATGCACTAGCGAATGCCAAACGTGCAAACGAGATTGAACCATCAACTCAAGCCGAGAGCTGGGTGAAATACTTGTCTCAACTACGCAAAGCAAAAACGAGCCAGAATAGCTAAGCTCAATTGCAAACAGGCCATGTGTTAATGCTCGAAAGACCCGGGGTAACTCTCGGGTCTTTTTGTTTGTAAATATTGAGTCTGGTTCGATCTCTTTTTAAATATCATAACGTTATATTACCTTCATCCAGCGTTAAGACTGGAACGTCAGTTTTTCTTATAAGGACAATACTATGATTCTCGATTCTGCTATCTGGCTATGGTTACCACTTATTCTCGCGATAGGTGCGGTATTTTTGCGGCAAAGGGCGGTTGCTCTGGCTTTACTTGGACTCACGTTGCTGAGTGCACTGTTTATCGGTCGGATAGAGTTGATCGCATTCACAAGTACTTTGGTGGTTTTGGGTGTTGCGTATCGATTGCCCATGTTGGCGTCGAACCAAAAAATGAAGCTCGTTTTTTATTTGGGCTGGAGCGTTGTGAGCATTTGGTGTGTGATGCTCTTTGTACATCTCATTCCGGGATTTAATAATCTACAAGTTCTCGACAAAGTGACGGCAGGCCCACTGAGCGCACCTTTCTCGATGTATCTGAATTTAGATAAGCCGCTGGTTCTTTTTGCTCTCTTTCTCGCTTATCCTCTTTTGCTGGGGAGTGAGGCTAAAGGCAGAGTAAAACCTGCATTGCTGGTGATGATTCCGTTACTTTCACTGCTGCCTATTGCCGCTATGCTTGGTGCATTAAAGCCGGAGCTGAGTTTGCCATCATGGTGGTGGCTATTTGCGTTAAACAACCTAATACTCACTTGTGTTGCTGAAGAAGCGCTGTTCAGAGGGTTTGTACAGCAATCATTATCCCGCCGTTTTGATTGGCGACTAGGTTTGGTCATCGCTAGCATTTTGTTCGGCTTGGCTCACTTTGCTGGTGGTCCTCTACTTATCGCATTCGCAACGTTAGCGGGACTAGGCTACGGGCTGGTATTTCATTTCACTGGTCGCTTGTGGTGCGCGGTGTTAGCCCATTTCTTATTTAACTTCTGCCATTTGGTGTTCTTCACTTATCCTATTTTAGCTCGATAAGCTTCTCTTCATGTGCTCCCGTCGTTTCTGTCGGGAGCCTGACTCTGCCTCTAAACGTAAACAATGTAAATTAAATGCCAATACGAATGATTATCACCTAAATTACTCGCTCATTTACTGGTGATGATTGTTTTTTATGTTGCTCAAAAGCAAAGGTGTGCAAACTTGGGCACGCCGTCTGCACATTTACATTTCGATGGCTCTTTTATTGGTGACGCTATTCTTTGCGTTAACTGGTATCACATTAAATCGCCCAGAACTGTTCGAGCGCAGTGAACCCATCATTCAGCAACACACGCTGACCATTCCGAATGAAAAACTCTTTACTAACGAGGGAAGCTTTCAACCCAATCGCGCTGTGCTACTGAGTTTACTCATCCAAGAAATGGACTTACGAGGCACACCATCTGCACTTGATGTGTATACCGAGGTTGAGGACGGTGAGCTGCTCATTGGTGAGCTTTCTTTGGATTTCAAAGGCCCAGGTTACAACGCGACGGTATTCGTTGATATGACGACCGGTGAAGCTGAAGTCGAAACCACCAATTACGGCATTGTTGCGCTATTAAACGACCTACATAAAGGCCGAAACAGCGGAGAGGTTTGGAAGTGGTTTATTGATATCACTGCCTTGCTAATGGTCTTTTTTGTCTTGACTGGTGTGTGTCTGCTACTTCCAAAGAAAAAGACTTTTAGAACCTCAATGCAGTGGATGTCTTTTGGCACTGTGTTGTCACTTGTTATTTATTTTGCTGCTGTGCCATAGCGGCCTATTCAGAGAAAACCCGATGTTAAAAAAAGGCCGATCCTTTCGTCACCACTCCTTTTGCAAAATGGCTTTGATTGCAGCTTTAGCTCCTTTGCCTCTATTGGCTGCGCCCCTACCTGACAGCGCAAAAGTCGATTTTGAATTTGAGTTACCCAAAATTGATACCTCAATGTATGCACGCCCTTATGTGGCACTTTGGATTGAGGATGAGAAACGCAAACCAGTGAAAACCATCCAGCTTTGGGTCGGTAAAGATGAATGGCTGAAAGATCTTCGTAGCTGGTGGCGCAAAGTAGGCCGTTATGATCGTGAACTGGTTGATGCGGTGACATCAGCAACTCGCCCGGCAGGTCAATATCGCTTTGTTTGGGATGGTACCAACGACGATGGTCAGCGCCTTGAGCAAGGTGATTACACGCTCCATGTGGAAGTGGTGCGCGAGCATGGTGGTCGTAACTACCTGCGTCAAAAAATTCAGTTAGCGGACAAAGAAGCACGCTACCAAATCAAACCAACGGAAGAGACGGGCGTAATCACCGTCAATTACCAAGTTAAGTGATAGAGAAGGAATAATAATGAAAACCAAAATGAAAGCGGTGGCACTAGCAAGCGTAATGGCGATGGGTTTAGCTGCGGCGACAACGGCACAAGCGCACCCTCGTTGGGTTCTTCCTTCTCATTTCACGGTATCAAAAGAAGGCGGTGATTGGCTGACGTTCGATGTAACCGCATCTCACGGGACGTTTGTTTTTGATAAACCAGCAGGCAGTGAGCAAGCGTTTGTGATCATGCCCGATGGCCGTTCTGAGCGCCCTAACTTTGTTGTGCGTGGCAAACGCCGCTCGATGTTTGACTTCTATTTCGAAGAGGAAGGCACACACAAGGTCGCGATCAACAATCAACCTAGCTATTACACCCAGTATAAAGCAGGCCGTCGTGACACGGTTAAATGGGCAAAAGCGAGTAAAGCTGACCGTGCGAGCGTTATTCCGGAAAAAGCACGCGATGTGGTGACTCAGCTAAGCTACACCCGCGCAGAAAGCTACGTAACAGTGGGCATGCCAACAGAAAAAGCACTTGAGATTGAAGGTAAGTTGCTTGAGATGAAGCCGCTTACGCACCCATCAGACATCATTGAAGGTGAAGAAGTGATCTTCCAATTTTTCTTCAATGGGGAACCTCAACAAGGTGTGACTGCGGAAATTACTCGTGAAGGTACGCTTTACCGCAACCACCAAGAGCAAATCGATGTAGTGAGTGATAAAGACGGCAAAATTACATTCACGCCGGAAGTGGCGGGCCGTTACCTAATGAAAGCCAACTACAAAGGTGAGCTGAAAAATGACCCACTAGCAGATAAGGCCAGTGCGAATGTTCATCTGACTTTTGAAACGCAACTTAACTAATCAAAGTTTGGCTCAGTGAAACATTGAGCCATTTTGGATACACCATGAAAAACCTTTCAATTCTTAAAGTCTCAGCTATTTTTGCTGGTTTTATTTCCTTTCAAGCAGCGGCGCATTTTCCATTGATGAGTTGCCATCTAGAGCAAGAAAAAGTGATCTGCGAAGCGGGCTACTCTGATGGTTCAACTGCAGTAGATTACGATGTTGAGATGTACGATTACGATGACAACTTGATTGCCAAAGTAACCACAGACAAGCGTTCGATTGCTGAATTTACTCATCCTCAAACGGACTTCTACCTTGTCTTCGATGCTGGTCACGAAAACCCAGTAGAAGTGGATGTGGTTGAGTTAAAAGAGAAATGATTACGCAGAAAGTTCGCCCAGATAATGGCAGCCGTGAAGGCAAATGGGTTGCTCTGAGCATTGCTGGCATTCTCGCTATATCAACGCTTTTGCTGCCTTATCATCAAACCGAATCAGAGCACACTGAAGCACTCGCACATCAAGTATTGATTACCGATCTTGAACAAGAAGAACTTGCCATGATTGCTGAGCTCAAACTTGCTCATGAGGAAATCCGTGATCTTCATATTGATGAAGGTCAATGGCCAGAAATCAGTGAGCTGGAAGAGTTTTGGGTTGCTCCATTTGTTAAAGACCAAAGCTGGCAGCGTAAAGGCTCTCATCATTGGCAAAAGCTGGATACGGGTCTTTACATTGGTGTGAGACAAGGCGAGAAGGGCTCGGCTTCGATGCTGCTAGACAGTCGTCATGAGCAAGCCGATATTTGGCTCTCTACATCAGCGTCAGCGGAACAGTTGAGTCACCTTATCCAGCAAGAGGAGCGAAAGCAAAATGGCTGGCACCAGGTTGTCTTAATGCCTTCATCCACTGCTACGCATGCCCACTAAGTCGTTATGATCCATCAATATTGCGATCAACAAGTCATCACGTTCAATAAGTAACCATCAATATGATAACAACTATGAAGAAACGCGCCTTCTTACGTCGAATTCTAACGGCATGTACTTTACTGGCCGTATCCACTTCAACCTTCGCAGATAAGCTGAACATAGGCATTACCTTGCAGCCTTACTACAGCTATGTCAAAGCGGTGGTCGGAGATAAAGCGGAGATCATTCCTTTGGTCGATGCGGGCTTTAATCCTCATAACTACTTGCCGCAACCAAATGATCTTAAGCGTTTGAACCAAATGGATGTGATTGTCGTGAATGGGATTGGCCATGACGATTTTGCACTAAAAGTGATCCAAGCGGCTCAACGTGATGACCTAGTGGTGATAGAAGCAAACAAAGAAGTACCGCTGTTACCAGCAATGGGGCAATCAGTCGGCAAAGGTGCGGTGAATCCACATACGTTTGTTGGCCTATCGACTACGATTCAAAAGGTTTACACCATTGCGAGTGAACTGAGTAAACTTGACCCAGAAAATGCCGCTTTTTACCGTAAAAATGCGCGAAAGTACGCAAAAGCGTTTCGCCTTCTAAAGCGTGATGCCATGTTGTCACTTGGTCAGTTAGATACGGCAGGCATGAAAGTTGCGACCACGCACAATGCTTACGGTTATATCTTGCAAGAGTTTGGTGTCGATGTTGCAGCGGTGATTGAACCAGCACACGGTGTTGAGCCAAGTGCTAGCCAACTTCAAGAAACCATCGAGAAGATTCGTCAATCCGGTATTGACGTGCTGTTTTACGAACTCAATATGCCTAACCGCTTTGTCGATACGATTGAAGAAGCGACAGGTGTACAGCTTTACCGTTTTTCTCATATGACCCATGGCGAGTACGAAGCCAATAAGGTTGAAGTTGAAATGCGTGAAAACGTCGCGACGCTTATTGAAGCGATGAAGTTCGTCGCAAGCAAACACGCGCAGGAGAAAGCGTGATGCCAGGCCCTTCTATTTCTCTTAACGGGGTAAGCCTGAAATATGGTGACAACCTCATTCTGCAAGGTATTCAAACCCAGTTCGAGGCGGGACAATGCCACGTCATTATGGGGCCTAACGGTGGTGGTAAGACGTCCCTGTTGCGTTCAGTGTTGGGCCTAACGCCTTTTACGGGTGATATCTCGGTTCATTGGCCAGATCCAAAGCTGACGCAACAAGCAGGACAAATTGGTTATGTACCTCAAAAGGCCATGTTTGAAGCCAGTCTGCCACTGACAGTCATGGACTTTGTATTGCTGAATCAAACACGCGTTCCGCTGTTTTGGCGACGTAAGTCTAAGCAAACTCAACAAGCACTGGCTCAGTTAGAGCGAGTGGGGATGGCAGCGCGCAGTGACCGTCGCATGGGACAACTATCAGGTGGTGAACAACAGCGGGTATTGTTTGCTCAAGCTTTGCTGGACGACCCAAGTTTACTTGTCCTAGATGAGCCAACAACAGGCATGGATGAGCAAGGGGTTCGTTACCTAGAGGGTTTGATTCATGAAGTGGTCGCAGAAGGGAAAACAGTTCTCGCTGTACATCATGATGTAACGGCTGTGCGTCGTTTGGATGCCCAAGTCCATGTTGTGAATCGTCAGATAGTCGCGTCAGGGCATCACTCCGAAGTGTTAAGTCCAGAGCGAATTGAGTCTCTGTTTAAGCACTACACCGCGAAAGTGGAGGCTGCGTAATGGATTGGTTAAGAGAACTGGCTCTGCATGGCGTTGAAGCGGGTTGGTTAAGCGACAGTTTTGCTTATGCGTTTATGGTTAACGCGATTGTCGCTGCGTTAATTCTGGGGCCTTTGTTGGGCGGTTTGGGCACGTTGGTGATTGCTAAGCGTTTGGCGTTCTTTTCTGAAGCCGTCGGTCACGCAGCTCTGACTGGTATTGCGATTGGTGTCCTGCTGGGCGAGCCACCAGAAAATCCATTTATTGGACTGTTTAGTTTCTGCATGATCTTCGCTTTATTGCTGCATTTCGTGCGAAATCGAACCAATGTTCCATACGATACACTCGTTGGTGTATTCCTTGCGCTGGCTTTGGCAGTTGGTGCTGCCTTGCTGATGTATGTGGCACGAAAAATCAACATCCACATGTTAGAGAACGTTCTGTTTGGCTCGATCCTGACGGTGACAGATAGAGATATTACGATTTTGGCGGTGAGTTGCTTGATCATTTTATTACTGCTGATCCCGACATTTAACCGCATTTTGTTGACTTGCATCAGCCCAGATATTGCTCGTGTGCGAGGCTTTAATACCAGCTTCTACGACTACCTGTTCGTTATGATGATCACGCTTGTCACCATTGCGGCAGTGAAGATCATTGGTGCCGTGTTAGTGGGCGCGCTGCTACTTATCCCAGGGGCTACAGCACGTCTACTCACTAAGCGAATGGGTAGCTTTGTGTTGCTCTCATCCTTACTCGCAACCATCGCATGCTTGGTGGGGACGGTTTTACCGATGGAGTTGGAACTTCCGGTGCCATCTGGTGCTTCGATCATTATCGTTTCTGCCATTTTCTTCTTAACCGCAACGATGTACCGCATCGTACGTAAAGCTTAGTCAGGTATCTAAATATGAACACGAAAAAGCTAATCATCGGGTTGGGCTTAATAGCAACGAGCGCATATACGCCACTTACTGTTGCTAAAGACATTCTCACCAGTACTCCTGTCACTTACATGCTGTCACAGCAGTTGATGCAAGGCACAGGGATTGAAACCAGTTACTTACCACCTAAGCGATATGGCATTGAGCGTTTAGTTAACTGGTTTGGGAGCAAGGGTCAGCAACAAGTGATTAAAGCGGGTCAGGATGCAACGGTGGCGATCACGTTGGGTGCTATTTGGCATCAAGATCCTACCTTTGTTTACGCTCGTCAGGGTAACGTACGTTTGATTGAAATTGATGCTTCCCAGGCTATTTCGCCAAGGGCACAAGGGGTTGCGGCGTTGAAACTAGAAAATGGTGAAACGTCTAAATTTGCGTGGATGAACCCGACGAACTTGATTCGGATGGCTGCCATCGTTGGTGAGGATCTGAAAAAAGTGTATCCTCAGTATCAGACTCAGATAGAGAAGAACCAACAAGCTCTAATGCTAGATGTGCGTGAACTGATCAATCAGCAGCAAGGCGTTATTTTCGAAAAAGAGATCGATTCGGTGGTATTGTTGGGTGAATCGTTAGAAGATTTCGCATCAGGTAATCAGTTGTTTGTTGTTGACCGCCAATTTAAACCTGAATTGGAATGGTCCGAAGCAGAGAAACTATCTTTAAAAGCTCAATTTGAGGAAGATGAAACTCTGTGGCTGCTCACTAATAAACGTCCGTCAAAAACGTTAATTTCATTGGTTTCACAGGATCGCATACTGCAAATTGATGTTATTGACCGATGGGGCAATAAAGGTATCAAAACTGAGAAGCCACTCGCACGCTGGCAGTTGTAACACGAAAAACACCACGAAATTTATGAAGGGAACTGAAAAGTCCCTTTTTTTATGGGAGCTAGATCAAAAAATAATCACAAATACCACCTGTTGCATAAGAAAGTATTTGTTTCATTTATATTTCATTACTACCTTGTTACCTGTTCGTTGCGATTGATTTGTTTTATTTTGCTGTCGGGGCGAACCAATACAAACAACTATATGGATGTTAACAATGAAAATGAAAACTCTAGCCGTTGCAGTGGCGGCACTAGCATGTGGTTCTCAAGCTTTCGCAGCAGAAGTTTACAACAGCGATGGCACATCTCTTTCTATCGGCGGCCACGTTTCTGTGGGCGTTGGTGAGTACTTTGAAGAAGACGTTAAGGTTCATCAGGTGTCTCCACGTATCAACGTTGGTGGTAAGCACGACCTTGGTAATGGTGTAACTGTTGACGCTAAAGGCGAATGGTCTCTGAACTACCTTAATGGTGGTGACAACTCTTTCTCTACTCGTCTAGGTTACATCGGTGCTACTCATGATCAATACGGCCGTTTAGTTGTCGGTACGCAATGGTCTCCTTACTACGACGTAGCGGGTGTCGCAGATTTACCAATCGCGTTTGCCAACGACTTCTTATACGCTCCAGGTTACTACGAGCTAGGCTCTTCTCGTGCTGAGAAAATGGTAAGCTACCGCAAAGGTTTTGAGTTTGGTGAAGGTTTTGGCCTAAACCTTGGTTTAGGTTGGCAGGGTCAGAATGGTGACTTTGATGATCGTGGTCAAATCGCGCTAAGTACAGAGCTTGCTGGTTTCGGTCTAGGCTACGTATACAGTGGTGGTGATGTTAAGTTTGGCACTAAGTCAGAGTCAGCAACTTCTCACGTATTTTCTGCTAACTACGGTAAATATGGTTCAGGCCTATACGCGGCTCTAGTATACGGTATGAACGACTACTTCTACCTTGGTCTAGAAGAAACGACTCAGCTTGAAGGTCTATTAGCTTACGGTGTTAACGACTGGACATTCAGTGTTAACTACGAAGGTGTAGAAAACGATAAAGACAGCAAAACAATCACTAGCGAAACGGCTCTACAAGCTGAGTACGCTGTGACTCCATCTTTCTACACGTTTGCTGCTTACCAGTTTGACCTAGGTAACGACTACAACAAAGAAGAAAACGACTACTGGACTCTAGGTGCTCGTTACTACTTCTAATAAATAGGACAGTTTCTACTGCCTAAACACATTTATTGTGTTAACGCCTACTCGCGGTGAGTAGGCGTTTTTCTTTCTATTGAGTTAATCCGAGTCATATAGCAAAGTATCCAGATTGAAAAATGCCCGCATGAAAGCGGGCATTGTTTTCGTGACTTATGATAGGTAGCGCATCAAGCTTATTTCGTTTCCAACAGATCGAGGAAGAAAGCGTACTCAAGCGCGTCTTCTTTCAATCGTTTGAATCGACCAGAAGCACCGCCGTGGCCTGCTTCCATATCGGTTTTGAACAACAAGACGTTATCGTCTGTCTTCATTTCACGAAGTTTGGCTACCCACTTCATTGGCTCAAAGTACTGAACCTGTGAATCGTGCAAACCCGTTGTCACTAACATGTTCGGGTAGTTTTGAGCTTTCACATTATCGTACGGTGAGTAGCTCAGCATGTAGTCGTAGTAGGTTTTGTCATTTGGGTTACCCCATTCATCGTACTCGTTGGTGGTAAGAGGAATCGACTCATCCAGCATGGTCGTCACGACGTCAACAAACGGAACGTGCGCACCAATACCACGATAAAGCTCTGGTGCTTGGTTGATGATTGCACCCATTAGCAGGCCACCCGCGGAGCCTCCAACAGCAAAGACTTTATCTTTGGCCCCGTAGCCTTCTTCGACAAGTCCTTTGGTTACATCGATAAAATCATTGAAGGTGTTTTGTTTAGTCAGCTTTTTGCCATCTTCATACCAAGGGCGTCCAAGCATTTCTGAGCCGCGAATGTGAGCGATAGCGTACACGAATCCGCGGTCAAGTAAGCTGAGGCGGGTTGAACGGAACGTTGGTTCAATTGTTGATCCGTAAGAGCCGTAGCCGTACTGGTAGATTGGATTGGTCCCGTCTTTCTTAAACAGGTCCTTGCGATAAACCAATGATACTGGCACTTGCTTTCCATCACGAGCGGTTACCATGATGCGCTCTGATTGATAGTTATCCGCATCGAAATCGCCTAGCACCGGTGTTTGCTTCATTATTTCAGATTCACCCGTATTCAGGTCGAAATCATAGTAAGTACCAGGTGTGGTTAGGCTGCTGTAGTAGATACGAACTTTAGAATTATCGAGTTCATAGTTGCCTGTTAGATAAGCAGCAAACGCGGTGTCATTAAATTCAAGTGGGAACTCTTTGCCCGTCGATAGTTGGCGAACCTTGACGGTGGATAAGCCGTTTGTGCGTTGCTCGTAAACAATGTGGTCGTCGAACAAGTCGAAATCGACCAGCTGAGTGTTATCGTCGGCAGGAATGACATCAACCCATTTAGAGCGGTCATGCATCTCTTCTGCTTTCACTTTCATCAAACGGAAGTTTACAGCTTGGTAGTTAGTGTAGACGTAGTACCAATCCCCCAGTTTGGCGATACTGTACTCAATGCCAGTTTCTCGAGGGTAGAAAGCTTCGGCTTTAGCGTTCGGGTTGTTAGCATCAATCACAGATACGCCGCTTGTCTCTGTGCTTGAGTGCCAAATGTAAACTTGCTCACCGTCTTTACTCTTACTCAAGAAGGTGTAGTAAGCGCTATCGGTTTCTTCGTAGATTAGCTCATCGCTTGTTTGAGGTGTGCCCAAGACATGGCGGTAAACTTGATAACCCAACAGTGTTTGCGGGTCTTTCTTGATGTAGTAGAAGGCTTGGTTATCGTTTTGCCACGCGATTGCGCTTGAGGCGCCTTCAATTTCATCTTTTAGATATTCGCCCGTCGTGAGGTCTTTGATCTTGATGGTGTAAATACGGCGGCTCAGCGTATCTTCACCGTAAGCCAGCATGTTTTCATTTGGGCTCACGTATAGGCCGCCAATGCTAAAGAACTCATGCTCTTTTGCCAGCTCGTTAACATCTAGAATGACTTGCTTGTCTGTACCGGCAAAGTCTTTGGCACGCAGGTGTACTTCGTATTCGTTATCGCCCGTCACTTCATTTGAGTAGTAGTAACTGCCTTTACGAACTGGAACCGAATTGTCATCTTTCGCAATACGACCTTTGATCTCTTCAAAAAGCTGATCTTGCAGTGCTTCGGTGTGTTTTAAAACGGTTTCTGCGTACTGATTCTCTTGCTCAAGGTGCTGCAAGATTTCTGGGTCTTGGCGCTCATCATCACGCATCCAGTAGTAATTATCGACTCGTGTATCACCATGAATATTCATTGCATGAGGGACTTTTTTTAGCAACGGGTGCTTGGGTTTGTCGAGCAACGAGTTGCGATTGGGAGTAATGGTTCATGGTTGGTAATCCTTGATTGCTGCATCCGGCGACTAGCGCGACCGATACGGCCAACGTGGTTAAAGTGAAACGCATCTGTGTATCCTTATTGTGTACTCTTCTCGTGTTGCTTCGCCATTCATTTATAGTGTGAGTAAAAGTACGTTTGTGTTCTTCCAGTGAATGTATTTATATCAAATGGCAAACGAATAACTTCTGTATAAGCAACTGTTCTTTTTAGCAAAGATTGGATGGGATGTTAAATGCAATTGCTGGTGGATGAGAGCTAAAGGGTAAGATGCGTGCAACAAAAAAGGGACACACTTTGCAGCATGTCCCTTTTCTTTATGTTGGTGGGGATGAGAATCAAATTTTAGATCGCCAGTGGCATTTCGTTTGAATGGTCGTGCTTGCGATTAACCCAACGTAGACCAAGCATGGCGATGATCGACATTGCCATCATCAAACAACCAAGTGGCATTTGATCTTGTGCTGGGAAGAACGAAGCCAATAACGTCGCGATACCCGCACCTAGGTTCTGCATGCCACCTAAAATCGCACCGCCAGTACCTGCATGGTATGGAAATGGTGAAAGTGCACCGGTTGTTGCCGCTGGGAACAAAATGCCAGCGCCCAAGAAGTAAATGGTTGCACCGCCAATCAGAGTCAACGCCGTTGTGAGACCAAACAGACCAGGAATTAACACGACAGCAGAGCCAACTAAGATCGCCACTAGACCAACGTTCAGAGCACGGCGTTCAGAGCGACGTTGTGCAATGTAACTTGATAAACCTGCACCGACCAAGTAACCCGGAATCGGTAAGACAAACAATAAGCTTACGGTGGTTGCTGGTAAACCAAGTACGCCACCTAGTAGTACACCGGCTGCTGCTTCAAATACTGCCACGCCTGCGAACGTTGCCACCAACACCAGTAAGAAGCCTTGGAAGCGTTTGTCTGACAGCACGAACTTGTAGCTCTTCGCCACAGATTCATGTTTGCGACGCTCTTTCGGCAAAGTTTCCATCATGCTTGTCATCATGGTGATCACTACTGCGATACCAAACAGAGCAAGGAATAAGTAGCTAGAGCGCCAACCGAAAGCTTCAGTTAGGTAACCGCCCAGTACAGGGGCCATCAATGGCGAGAAAATTACACACATGCTGATCAAGCTGTTTGCACGGTGCAATTCTGCGCCTTCAAAACAGTCACGAGTCAGTGTGCGAGACATTGCACCGCCACAACCGATACCCAAACCTTGGATAAAGCTACCGACTAGGAACCATTCGTACTCATGAGCAAATAGCGCCACCAAAGTACCAAGAATATAAATGATCAAACCCGCAACGATGATTGGTTTGCGACCAAGGCGGTCAGACAGTGTGCCGTACACAAACTGCGACAGACCGTAAGGGATCAGGTAACAGGCCATCACAGCTTGAAGTGACGACGCTGATACCAAGAACTCACCCGCCATATGACCAATAGAAGGCACGTACATCGTTTGAGTCATTTGACCTACGGCAGTCAGAATTGCGATTAAAAAGGTAAGTTTCGCTAATGGAAACGAGGCGGACATTTGCGTATCTCTCCAGAAATTTAAGACGTAAAAAGCCTTAGCGCTCCATATAGGAGAGCCAAATAAACAAAGTGATTAGGGAATCTAGGCGCGAGATATTAGAGCTTGAGTGCTGACTTAGCAATCAAAAAGTGTGAAGTTGAGCAAGATAAAAATCTATGATTTGGATTAGAAAATCTAATCTATTTTTGTTGGGGGTTGAAAACGAAAAAGGGAGCCGAAGCTCCCTTTGAAATCTTGCGTTTGTTTAGAACAACTTTCGTTATTCGCGACCTGAAGCGTAGGCGTAAAGCAACTCAAGTGCGATAGTCGCGCCAGCCAAGGCCGTTACATCGCTGTGGTCGTAAGGAGGAGAGACTTCCACTACGTCCATACCTACGATGTTCATGCCAGCGAAACCACGAATGATCTTCAGAATTTTATCTGAGTTCAGACCACCACAAACTGGCGTACCTGTACCTGGAGCAAACGCAGGATCCAGACAGTCGATGTCAAAAGTGACATACACAGGCTTATCCGCAACCGTGCGACGAATCTCTGCCAGGATCTCTTCTACCGACATGTCGTTCGCTTGCATCGCGTTGATCACATTGAAGCCGTGATCTTGTTGGTCATATTCAGTACGAATACCAATCTGAACTGAGTTCTTCGCAGAAATCAGACCTTCTTTTGGTGCATGGTAGAACATAGTACCGTGGTCGTAAGAACTGCCGTTTGCGTATGTGTCAGTATGCGCATCAAAGTGAATCAGTGCCATTTGACCATGGTGTTTTGCGTAAGCGCGTAGGATTGGTAGCGTGATGAAGTGATCACCACCTAAGCCTAGCATTGTCTTACCGCTCTTTAGTATCTCACTTGTTGCCGCTTCTAGGCGGTAAGTGAAATCTTCAGCATCACCACAATCGAACACAAGGTCACCTGCGTCGATCACTTTCAATTTATCAAATACGTTGAAGTCCCAAGGGAACTTCTTGCCTTCCCAAGCAAGGTTTACTGACGCACGACGGATCGCATCTGGACCCATACGTGCACCAGGACGACCAGAAGTCGCCATGTCCAGAGGAACCCCGAGCACCACAACGTCTGCGTCTACCGATACTGGGTTTTTGACGTACGGTCGACGTAGAAACGACATAGAGTTGGAGTAAAGCGAATAATCGGTTTTAGTAAACAAATCATTCATATCAGAAGTCCTCTAAATAGGTGTAGCCTGCCAAACCTTGTTCTAGTTCAGCTAGGATTTGTTCTTGTTCACTGGCTTCAACACGTGCTGAAACCAATTGTTTGTAATTATCACGAATCGCATCTACGTCGATATGAACGTAGCGCATCATGTCTTCTACGCTATCACCTTCGTTGATGTAGCTGATCTCAAACTGACCTTCTTCATCAACATTGACTACTGCACTGTGGGTATCACCAAATAGGTTGTGCATGTCACCAAGGATCTCTTGGTATGCGCCTACTAGGAAGAAGCCCATTAGGTACGGTTTGTCTTTGCTCCATGCTGGTACTGGTAGTGTGCTCTCGATACCTTGGCCATCAACGTAATGGTCAATCACACCATCGGAGTCACAAGTGATGTCCAACATCACCGCACGACGCTCTTCCACATCACCAAGACCAGAAAGAGGCAGAACAGGGAATACCTGATCAATACCCCATGCATCTGGCAGGGATTGGAAAAGAGAGAAGTTCACGAAGAACTTGTCCGCAAGACGTTCGCTCAACTCATCCAAAATAGGACGGTGGAAACGGTTCTTGGTACTCATTTGACGACTTAGCTCGAAGTAAATGCGCAGCGACAGTTGTTCTGCCCACGCACGTTGTTCAAGGTTCAGTACGCCAGTAGCGAATTGTGAGTGAACCTCAGCCAAATCGCTTTGGGTATCGTTGTAAATTTCAATTAATGCACGCGCATCCGTACCATCTTGCAGGTTCTCCCAGTTTCGCCACATGTTTTGTAGCAAGAACGGAGCATCTACCGCTGGCTCGAATACTTCTTCTGGTTGGTACGTTTCTGTGCCAATAACGTTAGAAATCAACACCGCGTGGTGTGCCGTTAGAGAACGACCCGATTCAGAGATGATCACTGGCATCGGTTGTTCGTACTGCTGACACACATCACCTACCGTATTCACGATGTTGCGTGCGTATTCTGCAAGGCCGTAGTTCATCGAGTTCGAAGATTGGCTACGTGTGCCGTCGTAGTCTACTGCTAAACCGCCGCCAACATCGAAGTAATCAATGTTTGCACCCATGGCACGTAATTCACAGTAGAAACGTGCCGATTCGTTTACACCATTACGCACGTCACGGATGTTTGCCATCTGTGAGCCAAGGTGGAAGTGAACCAATTGCATGGTGTCCAGTTTGTCTTCGCGTTTTAGACGCTCAATCACGCTCAATACTTGAGACGCAGATAGGCCGAACTTCGATTTTTCACCGCCGCTTGCTTGCCATTTACCCGCACCTTGAGATGCAAGGCGGATACGTAAGCCAAGACGTGGTGTTACGCCCAAGCTTTTTGCTTCTTCAAGTACTAGATCAAGCTCAGATAGCTTCTCTAGTACGATAAATACTTTGTGACCTAGCTTTTCACCGATCAGTGCTAGACGCACGTATTCACGGTCTTTGTAGCCATTACACACGATCACGGAGCTGCCTTGTTGAGCCAGTGCAAGTACTGCCAATAGCTCTGGCTTACTACCTGCTTCAAGACCAGCTGTTTATTTTCTAGCTGTGCTTGGCTTGCTAAGATCTCATCAACCACTTCACGCTGTTGGTTTACTTTAATTGGGTACACCAGCAGGTATTTGTTTGGATATTGGTATTCTTCAATTGCTTGGTTGAAAGCTTGGCAAATGCCATGCACGCGTTGGTGCACGATTTGCGGGAAGCGCACTAATACAGGCAGGTTCAGCTGCTTAGCTTCTAGCTCATTAACAATCGCACTGAAAGGGATTTGGTGTGCACGGTCACTACGAGGAGATACGTATACCTCGCCTTGGTCATCAATTCCGTAGAAGCCTTGGCTCCAGTAGTGAACGTTGTAGTCCGCGCGGATGCGGTCTAATTTAGTTGCTTTTTCCAACTCGATTCTCACAAAAATGTATTTAAGCCCTCATAGGAAGTAGAGGAGAAAATACAAAAAAGCAAATCATGAGGCGCTAACCTCATACCCTGACACGAACTCCGTGTGCGCGCATTAACGGATAAAACTCAACCAGAGTCTAATGATTAAAATTTATGCTTTCGATTAATAACTATTGTCGAGCTGCGGTGTAAACATTTATTTAACAGAGTGTCCACTCTACTGTTATAGTTGGTCTGACCAGTAAGGGTTTGGTCGATAAGAAATAAGAACAAAGACTCAACAAAACAAGGACATGTTTTGCAGCTGCACAGAATTCAGGGATACATCCAAACCATGTATCTTGCCGAGTATCCAGACAAATTAATGCTGCTTGATGGCGCCAGTCGAGCGGATATCCCTCATCTTAATGATTTTATCGAGCACCAACTCAATCGCCCGTTTGCAGACCTAAAACTGGTCGTCGTTACCCACATGCACCCAGACCACGCTGGTGCAGCGCACAAGTTACGAGATCTCACTGGTTGTCAGCTTCTGGCAGCAAAGCGAGAAACGCACTGGTATGGTGGTTTTGATGGTTGGTTGATGCATCTTACGGATTTGATTTTGGCGCGTTGGATGGCGAACCGAATGCGCAAACCTAAGTGTAACCTTTGGTATTCGCGAAAACTAAGACCGGATATCGAGCTGGTGGATGGAGAAGTGATTCCCGGTTTTACTGATTGGCAGATATTGGAAACACCGGGGCATACTGATAGAGATTTATCGGTTTATCATGCTGAGCAAGATGTGCTTTATGTCGCGGATTTGATGGTGCAGGTAAAAAGCCATTTGATTGCGCCGTTTCCTATCTTTCACCCCAACCAATATCGCCGTTCGTTAAAGCGCGTTTTTGAGATGAATCCGAGTTGTTTATTGGCGGCACATGGGGGAGAGGTTGAGTTTGATGAAGACGCGTATCAACACATCATCAATACTGCACCAGTTAGACCAATTACCCACTGGCGAGTAACGAAGATAAAACTGAAAGGATTAATGCGATCTGTACTGAGAAGAAAGAACGATAAACAGGAGAAGGGCAGTTAGAATAGTATTTAAGAGCCAGATGAGCGACCACGGAGTTCGCTCATCTGAAGCTACGGGGATTATGGAGCCAATAAGTGAGATTGGCTCGGGTCTACCAGAACTTTGTCTGCCATACCCTGACGACCTAGCAACATCATGTAGGTCATCTTTTCACGGTTAGTCAGCGTGATGTCGATAGGCCACTCTTGGTCGCCCATGCGTAGCATCGTCGTGATCACGCAGCGGTGTTCGAACGTTCCGTTTGATGATTTCACTTTGCGGTTCGCCTTCAGTGGAGCTTTACAGCGAACCACTTGTTCTAAGTGGTAAACATCTGGGTGTAGATCGAATTCTACGTATGACTGACCGTCTTGCTCTGTGCACTCTAGGTTATCTACGTGCAGAGAAGAAGTCTGTGCGCCTGTATCAATACGCGCTTCAAGATGAGTAATCCCTAACTCAGGTAAGCAAATTGCTTCGGCGTTCCCAATGATCATTTTCTGATTCATAGTGTCATCCTAGCGATGAGTGATAAAGAGAGCCCAGTTTATAGGCTCTCACTCAAACAATTATCAGCCTTTACCGCGTGTACGGTTAGCGTTTGGTTTTGCGTTCTTCTCGATGAAGTCGAAGATCATGCCTGCAACGTCTTTTTCTGTTGCGTTTTCGATGCCTTCAAGACCTGGAGAAGAGTTCACTTCCATCACTACAGGGCCGTTTTTCGATTGAAGAATATCAACACCACATAGGTTTAGACCCATGACTTTTGCTGCGTTGATCGCAGTTGCGCGCTCTTCTTTGGTTAGTTTTACTAGCTCAGCAGAACCACCACGGTGAAGATTAGAACGGAACTCACCTTCTTTAGCTTGACGCTTCATTGCTGCGATAACTTTGTTACCTACAACGAAGCAGCGGATATCAGCACCATTTGCTTCTTCAATGAACTCTTGCACCATGATGTTCGCTTTTAGACCCATGAATGCTTCTATTACGCTTTCTGCCGCTTTTGTTGTTTCAGCAAGTACAACGCCGATACCTTGAGTACCTTCAAGTAGCTTGATAACTAATGGTGCACCGCCAACGTTTTTGATCACGTCCTGAATGTTGTCAGGATGGTGAGCAAAACCTGTGCGAGGTAGACCAATGCCTTTGCGCGATAGCAGCTGCATAGAGCGTAGCTTGTCACGAGAGCGGCTGATTGCTACTGACTCGTTCACACAGAATGTGCCCATCATTTCAAATTGACGTACAACCGCTGTACCGTAGAAAGTGATAGATGCACCGATGCGTGGAATAACCGCGTCATACTTTGGCAATTCTTCACCCTTGTAACGAATCTTAGGGTTGTTACTCGTAATATCCATATAACAGTGCAGAGTATCGATAACATCAACTTGATGTCCGCGCTCTTCACCCGCCTGCTTTAGGCGCATGGTTGAATATAGATTCTCATTACGAGAAAGAATAGCAATACGCATGGCAATTCCTTAGTAAGTCAGTACCAAATTAAAAATATAAACATAGAGTATAGTGAGTGGGTTTAATTGATGTGACAGAATCCACTCGCTTCAACGATTTAGAATTGTGGTTGGACAACCACGTCGTCAGAGGTGCGCACCTTAGGGCGTTTTCTCACTATATGAAAACGAAAAAATATCGTCGACACGACAAAAATAATTTATTGAACTCTCACGCCTTACTGCGTGCGACTGTCAAGGGTGAGAAAAAGAAAATTGAGCCAAAAATTCATCACTTTTCGAAGTAGGAAAACTGAAAAAAGCGGCCATTTGACCGCTTACTTCTCTTGGCATTGAGAGTGATTTGGAAAGAGTTCAGCCGTTTAGGTGGCTATTTTTATTGATTTGCAACGCTACTCATTACATTCAGTAAGACCTGTTTGATGGTTTGGTAGCGGAGTGGCAATGTGCGGCTGCGTTTTCTCACCAAAAATAAATCTTCATACACCGGTTGTTTTAACTCAGCGACATACAACTCTTCTCTTAACGAAAAGCTCTCCACCGCACTGCGCGGTAAAACGGTAAAGCCGAGTCCTTTGCTCACTGGCAATAAGATCTGGCTTAACTGGTTCACATATCCAGAGAGTGGCATGTCACTGACTTTGATCTCTTTTAATGAGGGTTCTGCGCATTGATCGAAAAAGAGCGTCATGTAATGTTCGGCGTCTGGGTGTCCAATCACACCACAGTTTTTTAGTAGCTCTGGTGTGAGCGTTTTTCCTTGGTAGGATTTTGGCAAGATCAAACATAATGTCTCTCGCCCAATTTGCTCGCTTTGGAACACGCTTTTATTCGGTGAGTAAGTCACGATGCCCAAATCAATTCGCCCTTCTGCAACCCCATAAAGAATAGATTGGTTAGGCGCTGCTTCTAGGTGAATCGATAAGCCTTTATGTCGTTTTTGCTTTTCAAGTAGCGGATCAAACAGCATCAAAGCAAGTGCGCCAGAACAGGCGAGTTTGCAGTATCCTGCGTGTGGGTCATCAAAGCTTAAGTCTTCTAGTAGGCTTTTCTCTTTTTCTTCTAGTTCTAGCGCGTAGGTATACACCATGCGGCCTTGCTCAGTGAGCTCGAAGCTTTTGTTCTCGCGTTTAATCAATGGGTGCTGACAAGCTTGCTCAAGCTTTTTTATGTGCTGACTGACACCGGGCTGGGTCATGTAGAGCTTTTCTGCCGTCTGAGTAAAGTGACCGACTTCGACAAGAGTTTTGAATGTATGTAACCAAACAGGATTCAGCATAGGACGTCGTTTGCTAGAGAAATTGCTGAAATAATAGCATGATGCATAGCAGAACGCAGAATGGCAGATAAATGACAGGCAAAATAAAACCCCGCCTGGTTTCCCAGACGGGGCTTATTCTTTTTCGCAGCAATCCGGCTACTAATAGGTGCTCCCTGCATCTATCCTTGATTGTGGCTAAATCCTTTAACCGAGTTCCTTGTTCATCGCCTTCCTAGCGGTGTCCATTCTTGCCTATCATCCTGACGGGCGAACTCTGTCCTAGAGTTTAACTACGTCCTTGCTGATAACTCATCCTAAGCTACCAAATCTTCATCCTGAAGATACCCAATCCTTTAGGCTTTTTTCCTGTTCCCGCCAACATCCTGTCGACACATTTAGTATTGTTGTTTTGCTGATTACTCTCAATCAGCTAGATAAAAAAACTTTGGCAGCGAATATTGCTTAAAAAAGGATAGTTATTAATTTTCAGATGGTTAGGTTGATTGTTCGATTTATTCTTAGTCAAAAATGGTCGTTTTACTTACATCGCTTGTAAGAGATCTCGCACAAGGTTCCGAGTCAATGTACGAAGTGGCGTCTTTTTCGCCTTGTTTAAGAGTTTGCTCAAGATCACAGCTCGAACGGTAGCCATAAGATTTAGCGACAGTTTCAGATGATATCCCCATCTCTTTTACTGCAAATATGGCCCATTCATCGCGAGTTTTTTGAATGATTTGTCGTAGTTTGGTTTTTAAGTTACTCATAGCCGCTCCTTAATTAGCTTGTCTTTACGAGGCAAGAATAAGGATCGAAGTGAGGCCAAGTTGATAGTATGCCGCTCAATATCAATACTATTGAGGCGTAATGAAGAATCGACCTGTATTACTGATACTATTTACGCGTAGAGCAATATTATCTAGCAGGGTGATGAATGGCGTACATTGAAAAAATACCTCAGAGACCAGGCTTTTCTTGGCGTTATCGTCGAATTGATGAGTCAACAAAGCAGTCTGATTTACACTTTCATGATGATGTGTATGAGTTGGTTATTCATCGTTATTTTGATGGAGTGTTAAATGTCGGCCATTGCGAGATGGATATCGAACATAATCAGATGTTGTTGATTGCCCCTGGCGTTTCGCATTCTTTTTGCTCTACGTCTTCGAAAGACAATTGTGAGACACACGTGGTTTGGTTTAAGCGTGAGTGGATTTCCAATCTCATGTTTTATTGCACGGAGCTACGTAAACTGGACCCGTTATTAAAAGCGGCCAATAAAGGTGTGGTCTTTTCTAAGGGAACGGCCCAACAAGTGGTGGACTTGATGCATGAGCTGATGAAAGTCCCTGCAATGGAACAGCTTGCCCGTTTTATTCACGCTCTTTCTTTGCTTGCCCATGATGAAGCCGCAAAAACACTGATGACGCATTCTTACCTCTCGCTGAGTGAACATGAGCAACAAGAAAGAGAGCGGGTTGCTAAGGTCAATGCGTATCTTGAGCAGCACTTTGCTCGTAAAATAACCCTTGCCGACTTAGCGAACGATTTATCGCTCAGTGAAAGTGCCGTGACTCGATTATTTCAAAAGCACTTTAAAGAACCTTTTAGCCAGCGCTTGATGAAGCTGCGTATTAATCACGCTGCGGAATTGCTGCAATCGACTGAGTTACCGATCGGGATTGTGTTTGAGCGAGTAGGGTATCGGAATCAAGCTTTATTTAATCGCCATTTCAAAACTTACAAAGGGCTTACCCCGCGAGATTACCGACAACATTACCAGCAACGCATTCAGCCCTAGCCTCTTGCTTAGTTTTGGTAGGTGTGCCCTCTTTTTGATGTCGAGTGAGAATTCATGTGCAACTGGTATATTATTTGCTAGGTTGTTGAAGAATCATTATTAAGATTCAATGACAGATGAAATAGGGAACTTGATTGCCATTAATCTGTCATATTCAGTGGATAGGTTAACCCTTGCCATACGATAAAACACAGTCGAACTGTTCAAAAATTGACTGCAACGCGTCGTGTTTTGTCATTATGTTGTGAAATCAATCACGGTTAATTTATTCGTTCCCCGATAGATTGAAGGGGAAACAACCTTAGACAATAAGCTCATGATGAGCGCTACCTATATAGATGAGGGAGATTGCTATGAAAAAGATGAGAAGAGCACAGTTGCATCGTGTACGTATTCAATACTGGAAAGACACAAAAACTGACGCTACCAAAAAAGCATAGTTAACCACACTCGTGACACTGAGCTGGCAATGGACGAATTACCTTCCATAACATGCCAGCTCTAAAATTATCTAGCACATCCATACTTTCCAAGACTCTAAGCTTCCTGCTTTCCTAAACAAAGCTTCCAAAACAACCAAACGTTCCACTCTTTCTAGATTCAACATTTCAGCACAAAACCATAGCCTTAAATGCAAAAAAGCCAGTCCGAAGACCAGCTTTCTCATTACTTGTTCAACTCTGCTTATTACAGAGTGATTCCGTAATTACAGGTAGTTTGCGTCAACCAAGTCGCCAGCTTTTGCGCTGCTTACTTCTGGGCGAGCTTGTAGCCAAGCTAGAACCTGTGCTTTTTGTTCTTCAGTTGCGCTTTCGTAACGCTCTGTTGAGCATAGGAAGCCTTCAAACAGCTCTAGACCGCCGCCGCCAAAGCATAGGTTTAGACCATCAATGTAGTCGATAAACTCATCAACGAATGCATCGTAACGGTCGAAGTCGTTGATGTCTGTTTCACAGCTGATTTCAAAACCTAGGATTGCGAATTCACCTAGGAATAGCTTTTTGCGTAGACGACGATTTTTGTTATCGATTTTATCTAGTTTCATGATTATCTCTCGTGGATGATTTGAGTACACCTTATACCCCCAAAACAGGCTTTGCCCAAGCAAAATCGGGAGTACATAGAATAGATGGGTGCTTTATAACATTTTCTAAACACAAAGTTCATAAAGATGGACTACTTCTGTCACTTTTCTCTTCCAAACTTCCTCTCGCTTGATAATTAACAAACTTATAATTCAACCTAACACTGGGAAAGCAACACCATGAGTAAGGAAACCTTCGACGCGACGCGTTACAACCAGAGTAATAACAAGCCTTTTGAAGAAGTACTGGAAGCGAGCCTATCTCGACGCAGTATCCTAAAAGGTGGCCTAGGTATCAGTGCGATGACCGCTTTTGGTGCGTTTGGCTTATCTGGGTGCAACGATTCTAGCTCTGGCACTTCAGCTGGCAATGGGTCTAACGTGTCTAGCGCAGTATTGAATTTTGATTCTATTCCGGGCTCTCTGACGGATGCAGTTTCGATTCCGCAAGGTTATGTCGCACAAGTTTTGGTACCTTGGGGCACACCTCTAAATGCACAAGGTAATGCTTGGAAAGACGATGGCAGCAATACGAGTGCTGATCAGCTCAATGCGCTTGGTATGCATCATGACGGCATGCATTTCTTCTCACTAAATGACAGTGATACTGATGGCTTGTTGTGTATTAACCACGAGTACATTGATACTTCAGCATTGCATCCTAGCGGTCCAACCGTTGTGGGCGGCGTGCGTACTATTGTCGACGAAGTTCGTAAAGAAATTAACGCGCACGGTGTATCCGTGGTTCGCGTTCAACTTGAAGACAACATGTGGAAGCTGGTGGATACCGACCCACTAAACCGCCGTTACACTGGCGCGACAGTTATGGACTTATCTGGTCCTGTGGCAAATACAGAATTGGCCGTGACTCGCTTCTCTCAAGATGGCAGCCAAGCACGTGGCACACTAAACAACTGTGGTAATGGTTTCTCGCCTTGGGGCACGTACCTAACGTGTGAAGAGAACTGGCCGGGTTACTTTGTCAACGCAGGTGTTCGCACTGAAGAGCAAGATCGTATTGGTGTAGATGACGAACGCACTCGCTACTTATGGGAAACGTTGGCGGGCAACGCTGAAGAACGCTTGGACGAGTTTACGCGCTTCAATGTTGAGCCTACGGGCGCAAGTGCATTGGATGATTACCGTAATGAAGCGAACGGCCATGGTTACATCGTTGAGATCGACCCTTACACGCAAAACTCACGTGCTAAGAAGCGTACTGCACTAGGTCGCTTTCGTCACGAGGGCTGTACTTTCGGCAAGCTTGAAGAAGGCAAACCTGTGGTCTTTTACTCAGGCCACGACTCTCGCTTTGAGTACCTATACAAATTTGAATCTGCAGCAGCGTGGGACCCAGCAGATGCTAATCCAGCAAACCGTTTGGCGACGGGCGATAAGTATATGGATGAAGGCACACTGTATGTGGCGCGCTTCAACGAAGACAGCTCTGGTACTTGGTTGCCACTGACACTAGATAGCACGACATTTTCTGGTGGCACTTTGGCAGATAGCTTCAATTCGTTGGCAGAAATCATCCTGAATACGGCGGGCGCAGCCGACCTCGTTGGTGCGACGCCAATGGATCGCCCAGAGTGGTGTACCGTGGATCCATTCACAGGCTCGGTTTACCTGACGCTAACGAACAACACCAAGCGCACAGAGGAAACTAACCCTGCAAACCCACGTTTGAACAACAAGTTTGGTCACGTAATCCGTTGGGATGAAGGCGAAGCATCAACAGACTTCACGTGGGATATCTTCGTGTTTGGTTCTCCAGCAAATGGCGATGCGGACACTAACCGTTCGAGTTTGACCGAGCTAAACCAATTTGCGAGCCCAGACGGCTTAGCGTTTGACCCTCGTGGCATCCTTTGGATTCAGACGGATAACGGTGCAGATGAAGTGACGTCTTACACCAATGACCAAATGCTTGCGGTTGTACCTTCAAAGCTGACAGATGAAAACGGCACACAAGAAGTGATCGGCGCAGAAAACCAAGCTGAGCTGAAGCGTTTCTTTGTTGGTCCTAATGGCTGCGAAGTAACAGGCTTTACCATCAGCCCAGATTACAAGTCTTTGTTCGTGAACATTCAGCACCCAGGTAACTGGCCTTATAGCGACAATGCTGCGGAAGAGACACCAGCAGGGATGACACTGCGCCCACGTGCCGCAACGGTGGTTATTCGTCGTGAAGACGGTGGTGAAATTGGTGTGTAGCCACTAGGTTGTACGACTGAATATCGGGAATAAGAAAAGCCCTGCGTTTGCAGGGCTTTGTTGTTTCTGATGAGTTGCTTACTAAAACTAGCTTTTGAGAGAACCGCCTGCAGTGCGAATGACATCTTGATACCAGAAGAAGCTCTTCTTACGTTTACGTTCTAACGTACCTTGGCCATCGTTGTGGCGATCAACGTAGATGTAACCGTAACGCTTGCTCATTTCAGCAGTTGAGTTCGCGACTAAATCGATTGGTCCCCAGCTAGTGAAGCCCATCAACTCAACACCATCAAGAATCGCTTCGTGTGCTTGCACAAGGTGATCGTTCAAGTAAGCGATGCGGTAATCATCTTGAATCTCACCGTTTTCATCGATTTCATCACGTGCACCTAAGCCGTTTTCTACGACGAATAGTGGCTTTTGGTAGCGATCGTGAAGGAAATTAAGCAGAACGCGTAGACCTTTTGGATCGATCAACCAGCCCCATTGGCTCTTCTCAAGATATGGGTTTGGCACGCTATCGACGATGTTACCTACTTCTTTCTGTTTTGGGTCTGCACTCGCACAGCCACTTGCGTAGTAGCTGAATGAGATGAAATCGACACTTGCTGATGCGATCTCTTCTAGGTCACCGGCTTCCATCTGAATTTCAATGCTATTTTCGCGGAAGTAACGCTTTATGTAGCCAGGGTACTGACCACGAGTTTGTACATCACCGAAGAACAACCATTTGTTGTTTTCGTGCATTGCTGCCAGCACGTCATCAGGGTTACAGGTATATGGGTAGTTGATCGCGCCAAGCAGCATGTTACCAATCTTGCCGTTTGGTACGATTTGCTGACACAGTTTTACCGCTTTCGCATTTGCCACTAGCTGGTGGTGAATCGCTTGGTAAATCTCTTGTTCGCTAGCGTCTTCTTGTAAACCAACACCGGTAAATGGCGCATGCAGAGACATATTGATTTCGTTGAACGTTAACCACAGCTTCACTTTATCTTTGTAGCGTTCAAGCACGGTGCGTGCATAACGCTCGAAGAATTCGATCACGCGACGATCGCCCCAACCACCGTAGTTCTCGACCAGTGCGTAAGGCATTTCGTAGTGAGATAAGGTCACGAAAGGTTGGATATCGTGCTTCGCCAGTTCATCAAAAATTTTATCGTAGAACGCTAAACCTTCTTCGTTAGGTTCAAGTTCGTCGCCGTTCGGGAAGATGCGGCTCCATGCCAAAGACAGACGCAGGCAGTTAAAGCCCATCTCTTTGAATAGCGCAATGTCTTCTGGATAGCGATTGTAGAAGTCGATCGCCACGTCTTTGATGCCCGGCGTACGTTCTTCACGGGTTTGATGCGGACTCAAAATACCGTTTGGCAGCATGTCTGACGTCGATAACCCTTTACCCCCAAGGTTGTACGACCCCTCTACTTGGTTTGCAGCAATAGCACCGCCCCAAAGAAAATGTTCAGGAAACGTAATCATGTTTCTCACTCTTTATTGTTTTGCAGTATGTGTTTTCTGTATTTGAGAATAGTGTAGGTCAAGGTGGGATTCTTGTATCGAGATCGTGTTTTTCTCAAACAGCGGGAGATGCCGAGTTCTGATGATGATTTTGTAATCAATACCGACTTAAGCTGATTTGAACAATAAAGTGAAAGTCAGTCCATTTTGTTCATTCTTATGCACGGTAACTTGTCCATTCATATCACGCATATTGTTGGCCGTAATCGCTAAACCGAGCCCTAGCCCCTCACCAATTTTCTTTGAGGTTTGGAAGGGTTCAAACATCGATTCGAGCATCTCATCCGACACGCCACAGCCATTGTCACTCACCGTTAGTTCTACCTGATTTGCCGTTGGGTTGACGATCAAGTTGAGCTGAGGATTAGTGGTGTTGCCCATCGCATCCAATGCGTTCGATACAAGGTTACCAAGCACCTGCAGCAGTCGTTGCTCTTCTCCCATGATCTTGTTTAAATTTCGAGGAACACGGACCCGTACATCCACCTTGTCTAGTTGAGATTGGTAAACACGCAATGTTTCTTCGAGTGCTGAGGTAAGGGAAATCGCTTGTAAACGTTCTGGTTTGTTGTAAGCGAACGTTTTTAGCTGACTGGTCATGCTTGCCATGCGATCAATCAGTTTCTGTACCAAGACGTTATTGGCTTTCATCATGTCGGTTTCACCGCGTTCAGCCAATAGCTCATTAGTGGTGAGCAGAGTACGCAAGCCCGTTAGCGGCTGATTAAGTTCATGAGTGATCGCGCTTGACATGCGACCTAAGGCTGCCATTTTGCTCGATTCAATTAACTGGTTTTGTGCTTCTTTTAGCGCTTGAGTTCGCTCTTCTATACGTTGTGCCAGTTCTTGGTTAACCTGTTGCAGTGATTGCTCGGCTTTTTTCCGCTTACTGATGTCTATGATCGTTGCAAGAAAATACTGCTCGCCATGCCAAGGGAAACTGGTCAGGGAGAACAGAACAGGGAAGACGCTGCCATCACTCCTTTTGGCGATGGTTTCGACCGTGCTGATCTCTGCTAGCTCTTTATGTTTAGGTAGATCTTTAAGTAACTTGAGAGTGGTTGAATTTGGGTTACCGGCATCAAATAGCTCCCAAGCAAAAGTGTGTCGATTAACACTCTCTGGCAAACAAAACAAACGCTTCGCCATCGGGTTGAGGTCAAACAGTTGCCCTTGTTCGTCAATCAATAACAAACCAACGTGAGTCTTATTGATCATTTGCTTCAAGCGGCGTTGGGACTCTTCCAAAAGGGCTTGAATCCGTTGTTGGTTGATGTGTTTTTGGCGACGTTGCAAGCCAATGATGACAAGCAAGACGATCAATAGGAGCAGTGCCGCTACGCTCCAACCAATCACATTGATAGTTTGTTGAATCGGTTTGGAAGGGGTGAGGTAACTGACGTACCAATTCAAGTCATCCAGCTTCACGGTATGTGCAAAATAGCGTTGATGGTTGAGTGTCCATGCTCTGATATTGGTGTTGTCGTATAAGCGTTGAGTTTCTAGCTGGACTGTGTTGTTCGGTTCGTTAAACCAGTCTGCGTTATAGACTGGGCTGCTCGATAGGAAGAAACGCTGCTGGCGATTTTGCAATGTGATGATGTCTTGACTGGTAATGGTTTGCTCAGTCAATAGGCTCAGGTTGATTTGTACTACCACAATGCCAGCGATATCTAAGCCGTCATAGATAGGAGCGGCCAAATAATACAGTGGGCTGGAGCCTTTGGTTTTGTTCACCAAGGAGACACCGCCGCCTTGGTTGTGAATTTGTTCCACAATCGCTTTTCGGTCAGACAGGCTGAAGCGCTCTTCGATTAAACTCGACACCAATACCTCACCAGAGTTAGACAGGATCAGCCAACCTTCTGTGTTAGCGGCTTTATCCAGTTGAGTCAGTTGGGTTTGTAGCGGCTCGTAATAAGTTAGATTCCCTTTTACAAACGCGATGGTTTCCGGGTCATTGGTCACAAGGTAAGGCAGGTGATAGAAGCGTTTAAGAGCTCGGCGAACTTCACCGATATAGTCGAGCAACTTTTGTTGAGCTTCGTTTTGAGTCTCGACACTCAACCATTGACGAGCAACCTCTCGACTGGCGATATAGCAAGACAAAATCAGCATGGATGCAAGTGCGACTACAAGCCATGTTTTGCCAATTCTTCTGCGCTGCATACCGACCCCATACTGGTATTGATCTTTTTTCGACTATGAAAGAGTGCGCCTAACTGGTTGGATGTTAAAGACTTGTAAGCAAGAAGTGAGATCTAGCTCCTTTTCTCCACAGTGGTTTTTGCTACCGTTAGCACACCACGATGAATTCCTATACTTATAAATCAGGCAGTAACGTATGGCTTTTAACGACTCCCCTAAAATTGCACTTATCGAAGACGACGACATTGTTCGTCAGGCAACCAGCCAATGGTTACAGCTGGCGGGATTTGATGTATCGGCATTCAGTCTGGGGGAAGAGGGCAAAGCCGCCATTCTTAGCCAAGAATTTGATGCCATTGTGAGTGATGTTCGCCTACCAGACATCGACGGTTTATCGATACTAGAAAGCCTGATTGCCAACCATATTCAAACCCCGATTATTTTGATCACTGGCCACGGTGATGTCGATATGGCCGTTGGTGCCTTACAACGCGGTGCGTTTGATTTTATTGAGAAGCCTTTCCAGCCAGAGCGTCTATCTCAACGCGTGACTGAGGCCGTTGAGAGTTATCGCGCACAAACTTCTACTCAAGATCGTCAAGAGTATCTTTCTAGCATTAGCGGCTTAGAAGAAGTGTTGGTTGGGCGAAGTAAAGTGATGCAAAAACTGAGGGAGCAAGTTGCCAAGCTAGCGCGAATCGATACTAACGTAATCATTTATGGTGAAACAGGTTGTGGTAAAGAGCTGGTGGCCACCAGCTTACATAATGAGAGCCAACGGAGAGCCCATCACTTTGTGCCCATCAACTGTGGCGCAATTCCTGAAACGCTGTTCGAGAGCGAATTATTTGGCCATGAAGCTGGTGCATTTACCGGCGCGGCCAAAAAGCGCATTGGTAAACTTGAATACGCAGATAAGGGCACCTTGTTTTTTGATGAAGTAGAAAGTATGCCCCTGTCAATGCAAGTGAAAGTATTGCGCGCTCTTCAAGAACACACCATAGAGCGAGTCGGTGGCAACCAACAAATCTCTGTTGATTTACGGGTGATCGCGGCGGCGAAAGAAGATCTCAATGATCATGACGACTTTCGTCAGGATTTATATTATCGCCTTAATGTGGCGCAGATCTATCTACCGCCACTGAGAGAGCGTGAAGAAGACGCCTTGATCTTATTCGAGCATTTCACATTGAAGAACAACCCAAACTGCCGACCTGTGAGTGAAGCCGATAGAAAAGCCATTCTTGCTTATGCGTGGCCGGGCAATGTGCGGGAACTAAGAAACGTGGCCATAAGGTTCGCGTTAGACAACACCATTTCGGTTATGGAAATTCTCTCTAGTCGACCTTCCTCGACAAACGAAGAGACACAAGCAGGGGTGCCGTTGGTGATTCAACTGCATAATTTTGAACGCAAGGTGCTACATGATTCGTTAGTTCGAAACCAAGGAAGAATTACGGATGTGATGGTCGAATTAGATTTACCACGCCGAACCCTCAACCAAAAGATGCAGAAGTTTGGGCTGAATCGCTCTGATTACACGTAGAAAAAACGGCTTCACTTAGGAAGCCGTTTTTTGTTGAGGTACTTATTTGTTAAGGTACTTGCCAATCTAGGCTTGGTTCACCAACTCGGCTTGTTGTTGGCTTGCCTTGCGGGTAAATACTACGCCCACAACCACCATAGCGATCGTCGGAACAATCCAACTTGCAAAGTAGTGGTACAGTGGCATGTTGCTGTCTAACCATTGGTTTGCCGCTTCTGGCATGTAACCTAGGATGTGCAGCGCATCAACACAACCAAACGTTAGCGCAGTGAACGCCGTCGCGACGACCATGATTTGCGACATCTTGTTGCGCACTGGTGCCATGATCATCAATGCAATCGCCACTGGATGAAGTACCACAACCGCAGGCAATGTAATAGCCAATAGTTGCTCCAAACCTACGTTGGCGATCAAACCTGCCAACACCATGGTCGTGATCACACAGCCTTTATAGTTCACTTTGCTGAAAGTGTTGTCGTAAAACTCACTGCCTGCGGTGGTTACGCCGATAGCAGTAGTCAAACACGCCAATACCATCACGGCACCTAGTAGTAGTGAACCAAACGCACCAAAGTGGTTGAAGGTGAACGCCGTTAGGATATCGCCGCCATTGCTGAACTCAGAGCCTAAGTATGAGCTCGTCGAGCCAATGTAAGCCAATGAGATGTAAACAAATGCCATGGCAACCGCGTACATCAAAGCGGCGATTAGCGTGTATTTTGCGGTGGCTTTCGGACAATCTACCCCCATGCTGCGAATCGCACGGAAAATAATCCAACCAAAACCGATAGAGCCTAGTGCGTCCATTGTCATGTAGCCTTGGGTTAAGCCTTCAGCAAACGCGCCAGATACGTATGGACCCGTTGCCGTGGTTAGCTCGCCAGCAGGGTAAACCAGAGCGGTCACAGACATGATCACCAAGATAGCCATCAAAGCGGGAGTTAAGATCTTGCCTAGGTTGTCGACCAACTTACCTGGATATAGGGCGAATAAAATGGTGATAACGCAGAAGGCAACAGTGAAAGGCACCAAAGCGGCATCACCAAACATTGGTGCAAAGCTAAATTGGTAAGCCACAGTAATCGCACGTGGTATTACGAACGCAGGGCCAATCACGATAAACACCATCACCCAAAAACTGGTTGCCAAAGGTTTAGGTAGGGCTGCGGTTAGTTTGTCTGAACCGTTAACGATAGCCACCATTACTAGTGCCATTGCAGGCAGACCTACACCCGTCAAGAGGAAGCCAGACATCCCGCTCAGAAAGTTTTCACCTGCTTGATAACCCAAAAATGGAGGGAAGATCAGGTTACCCGCGCCTAAGTACATGGCGAAAGTCATGAAGCCCAAAGCGGCGATATTGCGTGCGCTTAACATTGTTATTCCTCTTATGTTTCGCTTGGAAGAAACTGAAAGGAATGGGAGGAGTATGTGGTGTTCCCGTCAGCTTCTTCTCAAGCTGACAGAAAGTTTAGATATAGCCTGTCAGCTCTGAATCAGTTCCAGAGAGAGCAGGAGGATCGCAGCAGCAACGCCAGATGGGCGTTTTAAAGCGAATTGTGATTGCGCAGTTGCTGACATGGATGATCCTTAATGACGAAAAAATACCAAGGAATACGTTTGCCTTGGCGTGTTGTTACCCTAACGAACATGGGGCCATTGGCACAACCCCGAAGAAGAAAATAAGTTGATACGGTCAATGTTTGTTTCTGAACTGGTGGATCGAACTGGTTTTTAAATTCAAAATCAGAATAAATGACTTTTCATTTCTGTAACATTGCTTGTTTTGCTGTATTTTTGCGCTATTTTTAGTTATTTAGGCTGCAAAGCTCCGCCGATAAAGTGAGCAGTTTAGAATGATGCGCTTTTTCTTCTTATTGTTAAGACGCTTTAGCTCCGGTTCAGCCCAAGATCTCATCGGCAAAATATTGCTCATCGGCAAACGGAGCATTTTTTCATTCCAGATCACATTTCATTAACCTTTTGCTGTGTAGTTGCACAAATTTACCCTCAGAAATAGGCAATATCTTGCTTATTGCTTTGTTATCAAATCAGCATGATTTTGCTCATTTATATCGGGTCTTGATCTTTATCTCAATAAATACAATAGCTTAAAAGTTGGCATTTCTATTGCTCTAGGCTATTTGTTGTTAATCAAGGTTTAATGCCTTGTAAATTCAAATCGTGAAACGACTACACGGAGAGTAATAATGAAAATGAATAAGCTGGTAAAAGCTTTAGCTGTCGCTGTGACTTCTTTTGGTATTGCTGCTAATGCAGTAGCGGAAGAGCGTAGCTACATTCTTGCAACGGCATCGACAGGCGGAACTTACTACCCTGTGGGCGTAGCACTGGCGACATTAAGTAAAGTGAAATTGGCACCTAAACATCACTTCTCACTTTCTGCAATTAGCTCTGCTGGATCTGGTGAAAACGTCAAACTGTTGAACGAAAACGAAGCCCAGTTCGCGATTCTGCAGGGCTTATACGGTGCGTGGGCTTGGTCTGGCGAAGGTCCTTATGAGAAGAGTGGTCGCCAAGAGCAGCTGCGTTCAGTCTCTATGCTGTGGCAAAACGTTGAGCACTTTATTGTTCGCTCTGACCTAGCAAAAACGGGTACGGTGACTGACCTGAATAATCTAGATGGTAAGAAGTTCTCCATCGGTAAGAAAAACTCTGGTACAGAGAATTCTGGTCGTCAAATCATGAAAGGTCTGAATGTCGACCCAGATAAATTCAATCTAGCCTACATGGGCTACGGTGGTAGCGCGAGTGCGCTTCAAAACGGCACTATTGACGGCATGAACACGCCAGCGGGAGTCCCCGTTGGGGCGGTCACTCAAGCTTTTGCTGCGCTAGGTAAAGACATCTCGATTCTTTCGTTTACAGACGAACAAATCAAAGAGGCGAATGGCCACTATAACCTTTGGACGAAATACGAGATCCCAGCCAACACCTACCCAGGTCTGGACAAGCCGATCACGACTATCGCACAGCCAAACTTCTTGGCCGTTCGTGAAGACATCTCGGAAGAAGACGTATACCAGCTAACCAAAGCAATATACGAGAACTTGCCATTCCTACAAGGCATCCACAAAGCAACCAAAGCAATGGCAATGGAAAAAGCAATTGCTGGCTTGCCTGTACCTCTTCACCCAGGTGCAGCGCGTTACTACAAAGAAATGGGCATCGAAATCCCATCAGACCTAATGGCGAAATAACGTCAGCTCGCCCCGAGCGTTGGCTTGGGGCATTTAATCCCTACAAACGATTTAAAACGAAAAAAGCCGCTAGAGCTTGGAGTATAAGATGAGCGACTCAATAGAGAAGGAATTGCAGAAGTTTGAGCTGCCCACGCGCACAGACTTTCCGTGGGTAACGACCACAATTACAGTGTTTGCCGTGGTGCTATCTGTTTTGCACATTTGGTTTAATACCTTATCGACGTTACCGGAGTTATGGATTTCTGCCACTCACTTTGCTGGTTTTGCAGTAATTTGTGCGCTTTGGTACCCGGCCCATATCTCTCTCAAGCAGAGTAAGATTGCACTGGGCGTCGATGTGTTGATTGCCATGGGGGCCGTCGCGTGCTTGCTCTACATTCCTTATGCCGAAGACGCGCTGTACGAACGCGGTGTGAAGTTCGTGACCAGCGATTGGGTGTTCGCCATCTTGGCCATCTTGATTGTTATCGAACTGATTCGACGTACTATGGGCTGGTTTATTCCAGTGCTGATTGTGGTGTGTTTAAGCTACGTTGTGCTTTGGGGTAAGTGGGCAACCGGTATTTTCCACTTCCCGGGTTTGAGTATGGAAACTTTACTTTACCGCAGTTTCTATTCTTCAGAGGGCATGTTCGGCTCGATTTCACGCATCAGTTGGACTTTTGTATTCATGTTCATTCTGTTTGGTGCGTTTCTTGTTCGCTCTGGCGTCGGCGATTACATCATCAATGTGGCACGTGCGGCGGCAGGCAAAATCATTGGCGGTCCCGGTTTTATCGCGGTAATTGGCTCGGGTTTGATGGGCTCTGTATCGGGCTCTAGCGTAGCAAATACAGTTTCAACTGGTGTTATCAGTATTCCTTTGATGCAAAAAGCGGGGTTCCCTTCGCGCTTTGCTGCGGGCGTTGAAGCGGCGGCCTCGACAGGTGGTCAGTTGATGCCACCAGTGATGGGGGCGGGTGCTTTCATCATGGCGTCATACACGCAAATTCCTTATGTTGATATCATCGCGGTTTCTTTCATTCCAGCTCTTATCTACTTCTTGTCTGTGGCGTTCTTTGTGCGTATCGAAGCTAAACGCAGCGGTGTTCAGAAGATCACGACCAGTGATGAATCTCTACTTAAAGTCGTAGTCAGCGGCTGGCACAACCTTATCCCACTGGCTGTATTGGTTACTCTTTTGGTCCAAGGCTTTACGCCAACTTACGCGGCGGGTCTATCGATCATTTCTGTTGTGGTGGCTTCTTGGTTCTCAAAAGATCACAAAATGGGACCAAAAGCGATCATCGAAGCGCTTTCGCAAGGCGCGAAAAACATGGCGACAACCGCCGTATTGCTTGTGGGTATTGGTTTGGTGGTCAACGTGATCAGCACCACGGGCATCGGTAACACGTTCTCATTGATGATCGACGGCTGGGCGAATGGTGACTTGTTCATCATGATCGTTCTGATTGCGCTCGCCTCTCTGGTATTGGGCATGGGGTTACCAGTAACGGCGGCTTACATTGTTTTGGGTACACTGTCTGCTCCTGCGCTGTACAAGTTGATTGCGGAAAACCAATTGCTTGAATTAATGGTGTCGGGTCAATTACCAGAGCAAGCAAAAGCCATCTTTATGTTGGCGGCGCCAGAAAAGCTGGAACTGCTTAATGCACCAATGGCGTTGGAAACCGCGAAAGAAATGGTGGCGTTAGTGCCCGCTGACTTTATGGAAACCCTATTAGAGCAAAGTTTGGGTATGGAAGCGGTAGGTTTAGCACTGCTGGCTGCTCACCTCATCATCTTCTGGTTATCGCAAGACAGTAACGTAACACCACCAGTGTGTTTGACCGCTTTTGCAGCAGCAACCATTGCAAAAACACCACCGATGCGCACCGGTTTGATGGCGTGGAAAATCGCCAAAGGTTTGTATCTTGTGCCGCTACTTATTGCCTACACAGGCTTAGTCAGTTGGGATGTGACGTCGGTGATTACCGTGGGCTTCTTTGCCATCATCGGTACCTATGCATTGATTGGTGCGATTGAAGGCTACTTGGAAGGTCCACTAAACATTCTGATGCGTCTTGTGTTGATTGTGGTGGGTACATTGCTTGTTTGGCACGACATCCCAATGTTGGTTCGTGTAGCAAGCTGCGCAGTATTTGTCGCGATTTTTATTTACAGTGGTCGTAAGTTCAAATTGCAACAATCTCAACTATCGGTTTTATAAGAGGTCGTATGAAATCAGTCTATGACTACATCATTGTTGGTGGCGGTATCGTTGGTGTGTCGACAGCATGGCAACTGCAGCAACGTCACCCAGACAAATCCATTTTATTGGTTGAGAAAGAGTCCGGTTTTGCCAAGCACCAAACCGGACACAATAGCGGCGTGATTCATGCCGGGGTGTACTACGCACCGGGCAGCTTAAAGGCAGATTTTTGTAAGCGAGGGGTAGAGCGAACCATTTCGTTCTGCGCCGAGCACGATATTCCGGTGGAGAACTGTGGCAAGTTACTGGTTGCTACCAATGAGCAAGAAGTCGAACGTATGAATGCCCTCTATGAGCGCTGCCATGTCAACGGCATCGACGTAAAGCTACTCGATGAAGTTCAACTCAAGCTGGCTGAGCCAAACATCACAGGCTTGGGCGCGATTTATGTCAAAACCACCAGTATTGTCGATTATCGTTTGGTCACTGAGCAGATGGCGGAAGAGTTCCAAAAGCTCGGTGGTCAAATCAGCCTGAGAACCAAAGTAGTGGCTGCCGAAGAGAAGGATGAAGAAGTCCAACTTACCTGCATTTCAGACGGTCAAACCATGCAGCTCAATACCAAGTTCTTGGTTACTTGCAGTGGCTTGATGGCGGATCGTATGACTAAGATGATGGGTATTCCAACCGACTTTCAGATCATCCCTTATCGTGGTGAATACTACCGCTTAGATAGCAAACACGACCAAGTGGTGAATCATCTTATTTACCCAATCCCAGATCCTGATTTGCCTTTTTTGGGTGTCCACCTCACTCGTATGATTGATGGTAGTGTGACTGTTGGTCCAAATGCGGTGCAAGGCTGGAAGCGAGAAGGGTACGATAAGGTCAACTTTAGCCTGCAAGATACCATGCAAATGCTCAGCTTTTCAGGTTTCTGGAAGGTGACACAAAAGCATCTAAAAACCGGATTGGATGAGTTTAAGAACTCGTGGTGGAAGCCGGGCTATCTCAAGTTGGTCAACAAATACTGCCCAAGCATCAAGGTCGAAGATCTCAAACCATATCCTGCGGGTATTCGCGCGCAAGCGGTGTTATCTGATGGCACTTTGGTTCATGACTTCTTGTTTGCCGAGAGCGCAAGAAGCCTGCATGTTTGCAACGCACCCTCTCCCGCAGCGACATCTGCAATGCCGATTGGGGAGTACATTTGCGATAAAGTGAATGAGAAGATAGAGGCGAAAACGGTATAAAACAAAGGCGACTAAACGGTCGCCTTTGCTGTATTTGGAAGAGCCGTTAAGACTCTCCACCTTTAGGGCAAAGTTCGCCTTTCTTGGCGTGTCTTTCAATCATGTAATCGCCTCGGGCACTGTGCAAAACAATCGCATTCCACACCTGCCCGTCTTTGAGTTCAAACTCCATCGCATAGTGTATGCCGCCGACGACTTGGGTTCTCACATCATTGATTTGTTTTAGCTTATCCGTGGCATTCATTTGATACAAAATCATACTGAGAGAACGCTCTGCATCAGGGGTGACTTTCGCTACTTGCCACCCTCCTGGAACGCCACCTTGTGCGCCGCATATCGCTTGCATTTTCTTTTTCAAAGCCGGTGACATTTGTTTGTCGACTGCTGTTGCGCTGTTAGCGAATGGAAGCGCGGTAATCGCCACAATGGTCGTCCACATCATCCTTAACTTCATAAATTCACTCCGTTGTTTTGTTATTGATTGAGTATAAGCACGACTTTCACGGTTTACATAATTGCAGGGAATTACGGTCCAACTTGTAGGTACGGAACAGAAGAGTGAAAAGAGTAAAAAAGATCGCTTTTGAGTGGCACTCGTAACACTTCTAGAGGAGGAGACGTTATGAGTCTGAAGCAATATTTTGAGAAGGTCTCACCAAAGTTTGAACCGGGAGGCCAATACCAAAAGTTCTACCCACTTTTTGAAGCTGTCGAAACCCTTTTTTACACGCCGGGTAAAGTGAATCGCGGCGCTACTCATGTTCGAGACAGCATCGATTTAAAGCGGATCATGATTATGGTGTGGCTAGCCGTTTTCCCCGCGATGTTTTGGGGGATGTACAACATTGGTCAGCAATCCAGTGACGCGTTGCTCTATGGCCTTGACCAAGCGGCAGCGCAGCAAGCTATTGATGCCTCTTGGGGGCTAAGCTGGGTTTGGGGTTCGGTAGAAGCCGCGAGCCAAGCAGGTTGGGCAAGTAAAATGCTGGTCGGCGCCACGTACTTTCTGCCTGTCTACGCGACCGTGTTCATTGTCGGCGGTTTTTGGGAGGTTCTGTTCGCGATTGTCCGCAAACACGAGGTGAATGAAGGCTTCTTTGTGAGCTCCATTCTGTTTTCATTGATTCTGCCGCCAACCATTCCACTGTGGCAAGCCGCCTTAGGTATCACTTTTGGTATTGTGGTAGCGAAAGAAATCTTTGGTGGCACGGGGCGAAATTTCTTAAACCCGGCATTAGCAGGGCGAGCCTTCTTGTACTTCGCTTATCCCGCTAACATGTCTGGCGGTGCTGTTTGGGTTGCGGCAGATGGTTACTCTGGCGCTACACCGCTGAGCCAATGGTATGAAGGTGGTCAGAGTGCCTTGACGAACAACATGACGGGGCAGTCTATCTCATGGATGGATGCGTTTGTTGGTAATCTGCCCGGTTCGATGGGGGAAGTCTCAACCTTACTTATTGCGCTCACAGGTCTAGTGCTGATCTTCATGAAGATCGCTTCGTGGCGAATTGTTGCAGGGGTCTTTGTTGGCTTAGCCGTAACTTCGCTACTGCTTAATGCGATTGGATCGAATACAAATCCCATGTTCTCTATGCCGTTCTACTGGCACTTCGTGATCGGTGGTGTTGCGTTTGGTACCTTCTTTATGGCGACAGACCCAGTATCCGCTGCGTTTACTAATGGTGGTAAGTGGGCTTACGGTATCTTGATTGGTGTGATGACGATATTTATCCGTGTACTCAACCCAGCCTATCCGGAAGGCATTATGTTAGCGATTCTGTTTGCCAACTTGTTTGCTCCTTTGTTCGACTACATGGTCAAAGAGAACAACATCAAACGCAGAATGAAAAGGGTGAGACCTTCGTAAAATGAGGTAAGCTTCACTGAAATTTGATTGAAAACTGCACTATATTGAAAAGGTCAGAGACATGGGGTTTCTGGCTTTTCTTTTTATCAGGAGGACGAAGACGATGAGAATTAAGGATATTCTCGATAGCCGTTTGGTGCTGTCGTTCTGGTACAACCTAGACTACTGCTTGTCTCTTCTTAGTAAAATCTCTGCGCGTTAATTTCCTCAATGCTTCCGCATTGAAAAGCAATTTATCAGTTTGTTTTTAATCTTACGCTTAAATGCGTAGGGTCATGCGTATAAGGAAATTAACAATGAAACGTATCCCAGAACCGTTCCGTATCAAAATGGTTGAGCCAATCAAAATGACGACCTTGGCTGACCGAGAAGTTGCCCTTAAACAAGCGGGCTTTAACCCATTTCTTCTTCGTAGTGATGATGTTTATATCGACCTGCTGACCGACTCTGGCACTGGTGCTATGAGTGACAATCAGTGGGCCGGCATCATGATGGGTGATGAGTCTTATGCGGGGAGTCGCAACTACTACAACTTGTGTGATGCGGTAGAGCACTTTTTTGGTTACAAGCTCACAGTGCCAGCACACCAAGGCCGTGGCGCGGAGCAAATCTTATTCCCAGCTTTGATTGAGCGTATGCGTCAGGTCCGTGGAGGTGAGACACCAGTGTTCATCTCAAACTACCACTTCGATACTACAGCGGGCCACATTGAACTCAATGGCGGTAAAGCGATTAACGTAGTTACGGAAGAAGCGTTTGATACCACCACGCCATACGACTGGAAGGGGAACTTTGACCTTAATAAGTTGGTGGCAACCATTGAAGAACATGGTTCTCATAACATCTGCGCGATCATCACAACGGTCACGTGTAACAGCTCTGGTGGTCAGCCTGTGTCGATGGAAAACATGCGCAGCGTGTACGAAATCGCAACCAAGTACGACATCCCTGTGGTGATCGATTCGGCTCGCTATTGCGAAAACGCTTACTTTATCAAGCAGCGTGAAGCGGGTTACGAGAACAAGTCGATTCTGGAAATCATCCGTGAGATGTACCAGTACGGTGATATGCTCACCATGTCTGCGAAGAAAGACCCAATGGTGAACATTGGTGGTATGTGTTGTATTCGCGATCACCAAGAGCTATTCCAAGCGGTACAAACACGATGCGTTCCGATGGAAGGCTTTGTGACTTACGGTGGTATGGCGGGTCGTGATATGGAAGCTTTGGCTCGTGGTCTGTATGAAGGTGCGGATGAGGATTACCTTCACTACCGCATTAGCCAAGTGCAATACTTGGGTGAGCGTCTGCGCGAGGGTGGCATTCCAATCCAATACCCAACAGGTGGTCATGCCGTCTTTGTTGATGCGGCTAAGATTCTGCCACATATCCCACCGGAGCAATTCCCTGCACAAGTGTTGTGTAATGCTTTGTACTTAGAGGCGGGAATTCGAGCGGTAGAGATTGGGTCACTGTTGCTTGGTCGCGATCCGGAAACCGGTGAACAAAAAGCTTCAGAACTTGAGTTGATGCGTTTGACCATTCCACGTCGTGTTTACACCAACGATCACATGGATTACATCGCTGATGCGATCATCGAGTTGAAGAACCGTGCTCATGAACTGAAAGGATTGACGTTTGAATACGAACCACCAGTACTTCGTCACTTCACAGCTCGTTTCCGCGAACTGGATTAATAATTCTGTGGGTCGTTAATGACATTGATAAACGTTAATTAAGCAAAAAGCCGCGAATTTCGCGGCTTTTTTGATTCATCTGAGTGTCGTATTACGCCAAATCTAGCGTTATTCGCACAAATTGTTCGTCTTGGTACAGCACTTCGTAATTGAAGGTATTGCTCGCGTATATACTGCCTAGGAACAGAGAGCGTTGACTCATAGGGCCACGGAAAAGCATCGAAATAGGTGCGATTAGGGCGTTATTATCGTCGAAGTGTTGGTTTAAGTTATCAGACAGCACACACAGCAAACAACCGTGTTGGTCGTGAGATAAGTCGACATCTTCAGGACGAGATAGCATTACCGTCGTGCCTAATTTTTTCTCGACTTCGTTGATCAGCAGCAGGTAGCTATCAAGGTGAGGCTGCGGGTTACCAGGTTTATCGGCACCTACACAACGTTCAAGTAAAGCTTCTAAATTGCCATTTTCCCCTTTTGCCTGTTGAGTCAAAGACTTTAATGGCTTTTTAATCAGTTTGTAGCGATTGCTTTTGAGCTTAGGTTTAAGCCACTTTTGCAATAGATCGTTACGTTCTTTAAGGGGAAGCATTCGCGATGATGCGTGGATTTTGAAGTGCAGGTGTAATAAGGCGTGCACCGCGAGTTCGCTAAGTAGTTGGTTAGCGTCAGCGGATTGTTTTGCCTGTTTAGAACTTTGCATTACACTCTAAATTCTTTGAAAGAAAGGAATGGTGCCGAGAGAGGGACTCGAACCCTCACACCTAAGGCACTAGCACCTCATGCTAGCGTGTCTACCAATTTCACCATCTCGGCATCATGATGCTCTGAATACACAGAGGCTTCTGAATGAAGCGTTCCAAATTGTATATCCAAAATCCATAGATTGGCGAGAGTAAAATTGCTCATTTTTGGTCTTTGGTGTTCAACTGAACATTTATTGTTCGCTTTTGGCAGTTTTACCATTACTTGTCCTCTCAATACCCCTATTTTCCCTACAAGTATGACCACAAAATGGCATCTTTGCTTAAATAATAAACGCTTGAACGTTTGCGTAAATAAATGTGATGAAACTCTCGTTTTGATGGCTATACTTGCGACCCGTTTAAGCGGGAATTAGGGTTCGTTGTTCAGGACCCTTACCCATACAAGCCGTCACATGGAGCGGGATGAGTCGAGAACTCTCCAGCAGTGAATGACCCCACGGACCGGACCAGCTACGTTCAATTGCTTGTATAAGGTAAAAATAAGATGTCGAACTATCCGTTCTTCCTCCAATCTGGATCTGCGAGTGCGCTGTCACTCGATGCGTTGTCCCTTTCTTCTGCCAATGCTTTTGGCGTTCCTTTCTTTTTCAACGTTCAGTAGGTCCGATTCATGAGTGTTCTATTTAGTCTATTTGGTATTGTTGCACTGTTAGGTTGTGCGTTCCTGCTGTCAGAGAGCCGTTCTTCAATCAATTGGAAAACCGTGTCTCGTGCATTGCTGCTTCAGATGGGTTTTGCAGCCTTAGTGCTTTACTTCCCATGGGGACAAGCGGCGCTAGCCAGTTTGAGTAATGGGGTTGCAGGGTTATTAAGTTTTGCCGATGAAGGCATCAAATTCCTCTTCGGTGACCTTGCTTCTACAGGCTTCATCTTCGCGGTTCGCGTTCTTCCTATCATCATCTTCTTCAGCGCTCTTATCTCTGCCCTTTACTACTTGGGTATCATGCAAAAAGTGATTCAATTTATCGGTGGTGCAATCCAAAAATTCTTGGGTACCAGCAAAGCAGAATCGCTTGTTGCGACAGGTAACATCTTCCTCTCTCAAGGCGAATCGCCACTTCTTATCCGTCCTTTCTTGCAAAACATGACTCGTTCAGAACTGTTCGCGGTAATGGCAGGTGGTATGGCATCAGTCGCGGGTAGTGTTCTAGGTGGTTACGCAGGTCTAGGTGTAGAGTTGAAATACCTAATCGCAGCGAGCTTCATGGCAGCACCAGGTAGCTTGTTGATGGCAAAAATTATTGTGCCAGAGCGTCAAACACCAAGTGATTACAACAACATCGAGTTGGATAAGTCTGAAGAGAGCAACGTGATCGACGCGCTAGCAAGTGGTGCGATGGGCGGTATGAAAGTCGCGGTTGCGGTAGGTACAATGCTGATCGCGTTCGTGAGTGTGATTGCAATGGTGAACACGGGTCTGGAAAACCTAGGCGAAATGTTCGGCTTTGCGGGTATCACACTACAAGCCATCTTTGGTTACCTATTTGCCCCTCTCGCTTGGTTAATCGGCGTTCCGGGTCACGAAGTATTAGCGGCAGGCTCTTACATCGGTCAGAAAATCGTAATGAACGAATTCGTGGCATTCATCGATTTCGTCCAACACAAAGCAACGCTGACTGAACATACGCAAGTGATCATCACGTTTGCATTGTGTGGTTTCGCGAACATCGGTTCTATTGCAATTCAACTTGGCTCTATTGGTGTAATGGCACCTGAGCGTCGTAAAGACGTAGCGAACATGGGTCTGAAAGCGGTAGCGGCTGGTACGCTAGCGAACCTAATGAGTGCATGTTTGGCTGGCATCTTTATCTCGCTATAAGGAACGCCACCACATAAACAACCATTCAAAACCCGCCACTCCGGCGGGTTTTATTTTATTAAGCTACCAAATGAGAGGTGAGTTAAATATTGGGTAGGTCATTGCCCGATAATATTCATTATTGAGTAAATTGACACCTCAATTGAATAGTACTTGCGTACGGTTTGCATTTACTTTCTAAATTATTAATAGAATAAGGAAGTTGTACGTGACGTCAAAAATCGTATCGGTGGTATTAACCGATAGAGGTTGGAATGGGCTAGTTCCACTCACTCAAACCTGCTGTAAATCCATCATACCTTTCATAGGTTCTCATCGTTTAATTGATTTTTCGCTAACCAACCTCATTCAAGCAGGGATAAAACGTAATCTCATATTGAGTCGGTTCCACTGCTCGTCTTTAATTGATCATCTAAAGCATGCATGGGGAGACTACAAATCAAGAATCGAAGTGCTTGAGCCAATTTATTCTCAGGCTAAGCAATTACCGGTTTTACGACAAAATTGGACAGATGTCTTATTGCAGCATTTGGATGCCTTTAATCGACCCACTGATGAGCACGTTTTATTGGTTGGTGGCGAGCAAATCCATCGTCATTACATCACTTCTTTACTTCAGTATCATCAAATCCAACGAGCCGAACTTACGTTAGTCGTAGCTCAAGTCCCTGTAGAGCAAGCCTCTCAATATCATGTGGTTGAGCTCGATGAGCAGCGCCAAGTCATTAGTATTCAACACCAACCGCAAACCCCTACAGAAATTCCGAATAAACCGGGCTTTGCAATGGTGCTAACGGAAAACTACCTCTTTCAGCGGCCCGTGTTGGTCAAAGGTCTGTTTAATAATGCCAAGAAGCTTGATGGTAAGCATGACTTGACCAAGGATATCGTCTCTCTGCTTGCTCGTAGAGTGAAAACGGCATTGTTTGACCTTGGCGAGATTGACGAAAAACAAGCACCTACATACTGGCATAACGTTAATAATCTTGATGATTACTGGCGACTGCAGATGATGATGCTGGTGGAACAGAGTGTTGAGGGTAAGAGTGGTATTGATGCACTGTTGAGTCAAAGGGTTGAATCTAAAAGACCAATAGAATATTGCAACATCGAAGAAATCAAAGTTCGCATTAAAGACAGTTACATTGCCTCAGGTTGTCAGATAGAAGGAGCATGCGCGATTCGCTCCGTGATTGGTGAGGAATGTGAGTTAGGCAGAAACAGCATTGTGCATGAATCCATCTTAATGGGGCGCTGTAAAATTGGAGCGAATAGCCGGATTACGCGAACCATTATTGAAGAAGATGTTGAGATCGCCCCAGGCACAGTGATCGGTGAGAAACCAAAAAGAGACAAAGCGCGCTTTGAGATGACTGACGGTGGCTTAATTGTCATTCCAAAGGGCAGCCGCGTTGGTTTTGAGGAAGAAGCCACCCCACTGCATGAAAATTACCCCGAAGGCATTACAGATAACGTCGTGTAATGCAGGTATCTTGAGTTGAAGTGTTATTGACTCACACAATCACAATTTGGTGTCTATTCTAATTATAACTACACATATTTTTCGCAATTATTGGCGCTTGGCTAGGAGAAAAAATGCAGTTCGACCGACTTCAATTTGCCGATGCATTGAAGCATTTCAGGAAAAAATATAAATATTCACAAGACAGTTTAGCGGAGCTGCTTTCTTCTTCGCATCGTGTATTCTCGAGCTTGAATCAAGCAACCTTGAGTCAGTGGGAAAGGCAAAAAATCGAGCCAACGCTACTAAGGCGTCTTGGTATCGCACATTTCTTTCAGCAGCCTTACCACTATGATTCTCAGGAGTTAAAGATCGTTAAAAAAGCCCTGCAACACCCAGTCAATTTTCAAAATTTAAGCACGGTATACGACTATGAAATCACCCACACTGGTCACGTGCCTTTTGATAAGCTGGAAGAGGAAGATAAAGCTTTAGTGATTGATTCTCATCTTCGAATGAACGGGGGAGATATCATCGATACTCTTAATGAGCTTGAGCTTCATCAGCCCAAAATCTATTGTTTTTACTATAGAAAAATGTTGGTAGGGCACGTGGTCTATGAGCAGAAAAACAACTCAATTTATTTGGTGAGTGTGGTCTTTCTTACCAAGTCGATTCGAACTCAAATATTGAATCACATTGCTGGGATCAGCAAAGGCCTTATGGTTTATTTTCCGATCCGAGATCATAGCTTGAACCAGTTTATGGAAGATTGCTTCTTAGAAAGGTGTTGCTCTAGTCACAGCATTACTTTCTATACAGGCACCAGTCGTCAGTTTTTTGAGAATCCGATGATCAAAAGTGTTATGCAGGGGTTCCAAGATTTTCGATTGGTTCGATACGAGCAAATGTTGAAAAGTAAAGCTTTTAAGCCTGCCCACTCGATCCTGTAACCTGCGTTGATATCAGTGCTTTGACACTAACCCATAAGGCAGAGACTCAAACGCGTGAGGCTGGTTTTGTATTGTTGGGGCTTGGTGTACACCTTGCCAATCCAGCAGCATGATGGCCAACACATTGCGGTGTTCACCATATTTCAAGTCGTAGTCCCCTTCCACGGAAGGGATCATCCCTTGCTGCGTATTAATGGCACTTTGGATTGCTTGACGAGTTTTTTTCGACGACTGGGTCACTATCCAACCCCGCAAGGAGAAATGAAATCCCGACCTCGGCAACCACATCCTCTTTAGAGCGCAAAATGATGGTGTCGATATTGTCTCGGAAGTAGTCATAAATCCACTGATGGTCAGCTTCATTCACCTGTTTTTGGTAATACTGCGAATCACCCAAAATAATGTGAGTCATACCGTAGATCTTATTACTGTATTGCTGCGGTGACAGTTTTTTATCTTGGTTGTCTGGGTAGGTCGAGCGAAACGCATCGGTAAATGCATTAACCACATCTTGTTCGCCGAGCTGACGTAGCCAATAGACCTGGTTCGCCAATTGCGCCGCCCAAGCTTCTATCATCTCTGGATCAGTGGCGTAGCGTGCGAAATCGTATCGACGTAAGACACCCCTTAGCGTTTTGTCTTGTTTGTGCTTTAAGCCGTACTCGTCAGCTCTTGCCATTGCTCCAATCAGATCGATGCCTAAGTAGAGGTATTCTGGTTGGTGCTTGGTAACGGTGTAGCGACGTTGGCTCCGTTCATCTTCTTTATCGTGGTAAGTCGCTAAACGTTCTTCTGAGTAGAGAAAAATTTGCTCGGGTGCAGTGACTTCATTGGCAAAATGATTGAGACGGTTCGCGACTTGTGCCATGTCTGTCCATACGGCGGGTAGATACTTGTCATTTAACGTTTGGCGATACATACGAAGGCCGAAATGCCCCTCTCGAAACGCAGGCAAGGTATATAGCTGCGATTCGTACGTATTTTTGATCAACTGTGCGGACTGTGAATAGGTTAAAACTGGTGCCTCTTGAGAGGCTTGCGCCTGAAAAGCCAGTGAACAGGAGAGCAACACGGCTAAGCTGAGAGGTCTGATACGCATAAACACATTCCGATTGAGAGCCAAGATTCAAGCCTAGCACTAATGCTTTTTTGATATGTAATGACTCAGTCAATAGTTGGTCACGATATGGCGGAAAGTCAGATTAATACGCTCGCCTTTTGGTTTTGCCGTTTTAGGAACGGCATGCTTCCAGTGATGTTGTAACTCTCCGGCCATAATGAGCAGAGATCCATGGCTAAGCTCATATTCTAATTGGGTTTTACAATGTAAATTCCTTAGAACAAATCGGCGAGTTTCCCCCAAGTTGATAGAAGCGATTACAGGGTTTCTTCCTAGCTCAGGCTCATTGTCTTGATGCCATCCCATAGAGTCTTGGCCATGACGATAGAGATTCGCTAAGACAGAGTTAAATTTCACCTCAGCAATGGCTTCACTGCGTGTTTTCAGTTCAATCAGTTCCGGTGTCCAAGGGTGAGGAGTCATGGTTAGTCCTGAATAAGTGTAAGCGGCGTCACCATGCCACGCTTGTAGTCGAGGCTGTAATACCGATCGTCCAAACATCATGATGCTTTCTTGTTGCCAAGGTAAGGTTGCGCGAAGCTGCGAAAAGCAGCGATCAGCATCCAAGTGACCGAGAAAGTGAGGATCATAGTAAATCTTCCCTTGTGCTACTTCTTGCCAAAATGAGCTTTTGAATAAATCGCCTTGTACTTGCATCTCACTTTGCCTTTTTGATAGATAAGATTTTTAGATATTTATTACCTTTACGATAGCTATTAGTTATCCTTAAGGTAAGTAAGTATTTTAACAATAATTAAAGAAAACTCTTGGAACGCCGAGAGTTAGTGGGGAACAGATGCAGTACTCATCGAAGAAGCAAGGCTACTTTGCATTGTTCTTCCTCACTTTTTTTTGCCCTATGCGTTGGAGTCATTGAGTTGTTGCACTACAACCAGCTCAACCTTCACCGAGAGCGACTTCAAGTTGAGGCCAAAGAACAACTTTCTATGCTCCGCTCCAATTTGGAAGCGGACCTGATGGCTGACATATACAAAGCTAGCACGCTTGCGACTCTTATTACATTGCTACCGAACCATGAAAACCGCAAGTTAAACATGGCTGCGAATCGTATCCTCAATAAAAGCAATCATATTACGGTAATCGGCATCGCGGAAAATGATGTGGTAAGCCATATCTATCCACGTAGAGGGAACGAGCGTGTTATTGGGCTGGATTACCGAACGGTGCCAGCGCAGTGGGTTCAAATCCAAAAAGCCAAAGACATTCAAGAGATATTCATTGCAGGTCCAGTCGAGCTCGTTCAAGGTGGGCGAGGATTGATTGTTCGTGTGCCTGTATTTCGTGATCCCCCAATAAACAAGGATTACTGGGGTGTGATCAGTGCTGTGATCGACTTTAATGGTTTGCTCCGAGAAACCGGGGTGATGGACTTCTCTTCTCATTATCCGATGATCATTCGTGGTTATGACAGCAGTGGCGAGCTTGGCGATATATTTTTCGGTGAGCCGAAGCCTAGTGGGAAGGTTTACGCCAAAGAGCAAGTGCATTTTCCCTACGGAGGCTGGAGCTTGGCGGTGTATTCCGGTGCGGATTTAGACCAGCAATTACCATGGTACACATTGCAGCTAACGAGATTAGTCGGCTATCCGATTGTTCTTGGATTAAGTATCGCCCTGGTTGTGATTTACCGATTGTATATTGTGGCCGATAACCGAGCACTGCATGATGAACTTACCCAATTGCCCAATCGTCGTTACTTTATGCAGTCTTACAAGCATCAATTTCAGATCGCGAAACGCTATAAAAAGCGCTACAGCTTTGCGCTTGTAAACATCGATCTTGATCGCTTTAAGCATATTAACGATACCTATGGTCATGATGCTGGCGATAAAGTGCTGATCGCTTGTGCTGAGCGGATTAGAAGCAGTTTACGACGTTCGGATATTGTGGCTCGCATGGGAGGAGATGAATTTCTCGTGATTGTCCACAATCCGAAAACGGAAGACAGCATTCATGCTCTAGTGAAAAAGCTTCGTTTTGCCCTGTGCTCGAATCCAGTCATTTATGAACAAGACTTGATTTATCTGAGAACTAGCATTGGGTATGCGATGTTTGATCCTGAAATGACATCACCTCAACAGATGATGAAAATCGCCGATGAACGCATGTATCAGCAAAAACACTACGGTGGATAATCAGTAAAACCATGAATCTAGAGCCCCGCACACTTGCGGGGCCTTTTAATTTTGAATTTCTTTCTTATTAAAACGCCATTTTGCTGACAAAGGGATTAGTAGCAATGCGCATGGTGGCATATTTGCATCAATTTGCATTTTGCAAATGCGATTTGCAAAATGTGTGCTCAATAAAGCACCAATATGCATCAGGATCGAAGAAAAAAGGCGTTTTTAAAAGTTGGCACGCATCGTGCTTTATACAGATTGACCCTTATTAAGCCGAGGGTCACCTAGCCAACTGACGTTGTTAGTGAATACACATTGTTCACAAGTATATACCGCCAATCACCTTTATTGTGATTGGCGTTTTTTCTTTCTAGAGCTCGATAATTTGCGGCTCGTCACCTGAATCCGCTGATTCACCGCACTTGTTATAACAACTTGGTTGTCTTGGACATACGGCTCCTCGTGAACAAATCAATCTTGCTTGGGTTTGAATTCCCCTTTCTATCCAATTGATGTTGAGAATCTTGGCTATCGTGGTGAGATCTTTCTTGATGTGCTGAGGTATAACAGTACTTCCCCCTGAAGAGACACAAAGCGATTTCAGCTCTTCTGCAATGGCAATCGCATCCCCCCCCCTGAGCTGAGATAGCAGGGTTGAGGTCAATACCTGCGCATAGAACGCGGTTGTTGCCCGCTGGGTCGAAGACATTGACTGACTCACAGCAATAGATACGTGGCTCATTACCGACATTAAGAATCGAAATCTGTGCTGAACTGGTGTCCAGCGGTTGTGATAAGCGACGGAACACTGCCCAGTGCTGACATGGGTCGTTGACCTTGCGCATATTACCCCAAGGAAGCGGGATACCATTACCACGATATACAGCTTTGAGTTTACCCGGGCCATAAGCATCAAAGTAATGCCAATGCGGGTAAGGTGATACGACCGTCATTCGGCGCATCGCAACAGAAGGGGAGACGCCCGCTTTTTTGTGTACATCGATTTCATAACCAGATCGGTCGAGCAATTGGCGAAACGGCACTTTTGGACACAGCAGGGCTCCAGCAAAGAAGCTCGATTCAAAATCACGCCACGCTTGTAAAATGTCTTGTGAGTTAAGCTCAGAGTTCGATACTTGCGAGCCGCTTTGCTCCCAGTTGTTCTGATGTCCAATCGACAATACATTACTCATGCCGTCGCTGCTGTGCAGTACACGATGGCCAATGTAAACGGCTAAATCGTATTTCAGGCGTGTTGGGTAGTCGCGCATGCGCTTGTTGAGGTAAATCGTCCCTGGCGCCTCCATAAAAGAGGTGATCAGCTGTTTCGCACTCACGCCAAGCTCATCAATCACATCCTGTGGCGCTCGGTCTACCCAACGAATGTCCAACCCCATGCTTTTAGCAATGTCGATCAGATCTTCCACTGACAAGTTAAGGCGCTTTAGTCCGACTTCTTCAGCGGCTCGCTCTAGATCTGGGAAGTGGTTTTGATGGTTCTCTTGGTGGGCCCGTATCAGCAGATGAGCAAACTGACGCCCAGTGATGCCAGTTTGGGAGAGCATTTCTGGTATTGCGATTTGCAGGATGTCATTGGAGAACAAGAAACTCGGTTCAAGGGCCATTCCATTGATGCCACCACGATTACCTTTATTCGGTGTGATCGCTTCCAGCTCTGGCTCATCATCTAAAAACCATGCAGGCTCTTTTTGGAAAACTTCGGCGATCACTTCCAGCATATCGATACTTGGAACGCGTTTTCCACGCTCGATCATCGATAGGTAAGAAACCGACGGCGCGTACTCAGGATTGATCCTAACGCAACGCGCAGACAAATCTTCCATCGTTAAATGGTTGTTCTTCCTCAGGTTACGAATTTTCGTCCCGAGAAAATGAGATTGGCGGATAAGACTTTTTGACACAGACATTTTGTAAAATTCACATTGTAAAATTTTTGTTGTGAAATTGTAGTCAATAATTCGCTAGTCTACATAATGAGCAGGCAAAGAAATTAACCATCCACTTCACAGAATTGCCTGAAACTTAAACAAGGGTTTTAAGTTTTTACTCTAGGAAGAGTGTTTAAGTGCGAGGAAACGACGATGAATATGCTGAATTTCGATAAAAAAGACATCCAACAACAAGAACGCCCATTTATCGCTGAAGCCGTATTTGCCGTCGAGGCGGTAAGTGCTGAGCAGCAAAGCGAGAAGCAAGTTAAGGCGAAGCAACTACTGGACCGTATGTTCCCACTGGAGAATGGCTCACACCAAGACGTGTCAAGTTATGTGATTGATTACCGTCATGTAATGGCTTACTTCAAAGACGGTACACACAGCGGTCTGAAAAGCCCAAAACATTTTGTAGCGTACACTGGTGAGAAAGAAGATCCGAAATCGATCCTATTTAAAGATGAGTCAGGCAGCCACGTAGAAGTGATGTTTGGCTGTCATAAAGGCACGGGTTGTGTGGAGTTGATGGACATTGATGACATTCAACTGGAAACACGTACTACCTTCAGCCCTGAGCTAATTGGTAATGCACCGACCGCAATGCGTCATTGGATCAGCCTAATTAAAGGTGATAAGAAAGGAAAACCGATGGCGTGCAGTGAAGACAAAGAGTACACCGCGAAAAACGGCGACGACTACTTCCTTAGCTACTGCTACAGCATTGATTAAATGGTTTAGGAAGTATCATTAATAACGAGCCAGCCCAAGAAAGACAAAACCCCAAGTACATGCTTGGGGTTTTGTCTTTTAAAAGGAGCGGTATGAGCTGGCGAGCAAGCTCTACAGCGGCATTACTCGGTTTCGGCCCAGTTGTTTTGCTTCATACAACTGTTTATCAGCCTTATTAACCAAGCTTTCCAACGTATCGCCAACTTCATACTCTGCGACACCAAAAGAAGCGGTAATACTTTGCACTTGGCTGCCCGAACGTTTGTCACGGACACGCAGCTTTTCGATCATTCGGCGTAACGTATCGGCGTATTGACGACCGATGCGCAACGATTTATTCGGTATGATCAAAGCAAACTCTTCGCCACCAAAGCGGTAAGCGCTGATGCCATCACGACAGCTTTGTTGCAGACGACGTGCGATGGCTTTGATAACGGTATCGCCAAACAAGTGGCCGTAATTGTCGTTAAATGCTTTGAAGTGATCAATATCCAGCATAACCAAGGTCATTGCTTGATTGCTGTCGATCAGCATTTGGAGGTCACTGTCGAAAGCACGGCGGTTATACAGATTGGAAAGACCATCGAAAAGAGCGTCTTTTTGTACTTCAGCCAATTGGTTTTTTAGACGAGAAATTTCTTCACTAGCCGTCGTTAGTTGGCTATTTAGAAACTGAGTCGAGTGACGAATTTCACGAGATTCCGCGACGAGCTGACGAACCACATTCATCACTTCTTCAATACTCAGGCTATTATCTTCAACCTTTTCGAGCTTGTTAAAGCTTTTGTCCACCATATCAGAGAAGGAAGAGGTATCCGTAATAGTGTCACTCATCGAGCTAGATACTTCACCCAACAGTACTTCTACGTTGGTTTTGAGTTCTTCTAAACTGGTTTCGGCTTTACTCGCGACGTAGCTGTTGTAGAGCTGCTTGTGCATCGCTGGTGGGCAGACGTCATAATTCTCCAGAACCATATCTAACTCTTGGTTAAGCTCTGGGATGGTTTTGTCTACGTAGGTGTACCACAAGGCGTAGTTTGCTGGTGTCGCTGCTACGTGGTTCTTGATCATTAGTGGTACCGCTTTTTTTTAGATTCGCGGTTGATTTTTTAAATTCGTCGGTCATTTCTGCAATGTGGCAAGCAAAATGGAATTAGGTTAAGGGTAACGGATATAAAACAATATCGCTTTATTTTTTGTCATTTTTGCTTGGTTTTCTTAAAAAAAATGAGCAAAAAATCAAATACGTCTATGAATATTAGAGTTTGACTAAATAATTTATAGAATTAATTTTAACAAATTGTTTACCAAGGACTTTTGCTGAACAATTTGTAAACATAACAACTTACTGTCTGATCGTGAAGCAGCATTGTGCGTAAGAACTTGTATAAGCAAAAACACACATGGAACGCTTCTTTTGAATAAAACAATCGGACTGTACTGGTTTACCAACGATTTGAGGATGCATGATAACCCGCTGCTCGCCCGAGCCAGTGAGGAAGTCGACGCATTAATATGTGTCTATTGTTATCCGAAACTGTCTCCATTTTTAGCTCACTTCGCACAGGAATCGATGTTTGGGTCGGCCAAGCAGCAATTTTTAGATGAGTCATTACACTGCCTCAATCTGTCCTTGAATGCATTCGATCAGCGCTTACAGGTTGTTGACTTACATCCTTATCAAGCCATCAAACATGCTGTAGAGAAGCTTGGCGTGACACATCTGTATTGTGATGCGTTCCCTGGCTCAGAAGAGCAAGACGTGGTTGATCATATCCGCCAAGAATCAGAGCATTTAACGATTTGTCAGCAGGAAGTGCGCAGCCTACTTACCGTTGAAGACCTGCCATTTGCCCTTGAAGACTTGCCTGACACTTTTACTAAGTTTCGTAAAAAGGCGGAGAACGTATCGCTGGAGGAACCATTCGCCACAGTAACGGCCTTACCACCAACCCCCTTAGGACTTGCCTTGCCAACCTTACGACTGATTCGCGACGTTAAGCCTTGCCTGTTTACCGGTGGCGAGCAAGCAGGGCTTGAGCACGCTCGTCGGTATTTTTCCTCGACATTGGCCAGCGAATATAAGCAGACGCGCAATGGCTTGGATGGTATGGATTACTCGACTAAGTTTTCACCTTGGCTAGCTCATGGCTGCCTTTCGCCAAAAACTATTTATGCCATGCTCAAGCGTTATGAACGTTTGAAGGGAGCAAACGAGTCGACCTACTGGATTTACTTCGAGCTTTTATGGCGGGAGTACTTTTATTGGTATGCCCGTCGACACAAACGACAGCTTTTCCGATTCGGTGGCATCCAAAATCAAGCACCTCTCACCAGCTTTTATGCACATCGTTTTCAGCAATGGAAAAAGGGAGAAACCCCGTTTCCCATTGTGAACGCTTGCATGCACCAACTTAACGAAACAGGTTACATGTCCAACCGCGGCAGACAGTTGGCCGCCAGTTGTTTAGTGCATGAACTTGGCCTCGATTGGCGTTATGGCGCGGCGTACTTTGAATCACAATTGGTTGATTACGATGTAGCATCGAACTGGGGAAATTGGCAGTACCTAGCGGGCGTCGGTGCTGATCCGCGTGGTTCACGACAATTCAACCTCGAAAAGCAAACCGAAATGTACGATCCGCACATGGAGTTCATCGATAGGTGGAAAGGTCGTTGTGCTGGCGCGAATTTGGATAGTGTAGATATGGTCGATTGGCCTATCGTAATGGGCAGCAGTGACCAAGCTTCGTCACCGGAGAAACCGTAATGCAATTTGAAACCGTACGATTGATCTTGGGCGATCAACTTAACAGTGAGCACTCTTGGTTTCAGCAACCGGATAAGCAAGTGCTTTACCTGATCGCGGAGCTCAAGCAAGAGAATACTTACGTCACGCACCATATTCAGAAAGTGTGTGCGTTCTTTTCTGCAATGGAGCAGTTTGCGAAAGAGCGTCAGAGCGAAGGTCATCAAGTTTTGCATCTCACGTTGGATGACACACAATCCTTCGACGATCTGGAGCAAGTCTTAAATCACTACGTGGGCGAAGTTGGTGCAAGTAAGTTTGAATATCAACGCCCCGATGAATATCGACTGCTAGAGCAGTTAGCCAAACTAAAGCTTGATGGAGTAGTGACGCGTTGTGTTGATTCGGAACACTTTTTGTTGCCGTTTGAGGAAATAGAATCGCAGTTTCCTCAAGGCAAACACATCATGATGGAGCACTTTTATCGCCGTATGCGCAAGCGCTTCGACATCTTGATGCAAGACGGAAAACCTGTTGGCGGAAAATGGAATTACGATGCCAATAACCGTAACAAGCTCAAGGCCCAAGACATTGAAAAACTGCCACAACCTTTGATGTTCAGTACCGACGTCAGTGGCATTATTGAGCGGTTGGCACGACATGACATCAAAACCATCGGAAATCTCGAAGGAGACTTGTTGTGGCCAATTAATCGCGCGCAAAGCTTGTCTTTACTCGCGCATTTCTGCCAAGTCTGTCTGCCGCTGTTCGGACGTTTTCAAGACGCCATGACAGGTCAGCACGATGCTAAGTGGAGCTTGTATCACAGCCGAATTTCATTCTCGCTGAACAGCAAATTGCTACACCCGAGAGAAGTCATTGATGCATCACTCAAGGCATTTCATTCCAACGCGGACATCGACATTTCTCAGGTTGAGGGGTTCATTCGCCAAATCTTAGGATGGCGAGAGTACATTCGTGGTGTCTATTGGGCGAACATGCCTCATTACCCGAAAAAGAACGAGTTGGGCGCAGAAAGAAAGCTGCCAGACTTCTTTTGGAATGGCGAAACCAAAATGTCCTGTATGCGCAATGCAATTGGTCAGTCCCTCGATTACGCCTACGCACACCACATCCAACGTTTGATGGTCACTGGCAATTTTTGCTTGTTAACCGAGATCGACCCAGATCAAGTGGATGAGTGGTATCTCGGTATCTATGTTGATGCAATTGAGTGGGTAGAAATGCCAAACACTCGTGGCATGGCGTTGTTTGCGGACGGCGGTATTGTTGGTACCAAGCCTTACGCGGCGAGTGGCTCTTACATCAACAAGATGAGCGACTACTGCAAAGGCTGCTATTACGACAATAAAGCGCGCAGTGGCGAAGGCTCGTGTCCGTTAAACAGCTTGTATTGGCGTTTTATGAACAAGCACGACAAGCGTCTCGCAACCAATCCACGTATTGGGATGATTTTCCGCTCTTGGGACAACATGGAAGAACAGCAACGCCAAGCGATACTCGATACCGCAGAGCACTACATAGAAAACGTGGAGAACTTGTGATGGAAATACTCATCGTCGGTGGCAATGGTGGAATTGGTTTGGCGATGGCGCAAGAAGCCGTCGCTCGGTTCCCTCAAGCGCGTGTACATGCCACTTATCGTAAGCAGCAACCAGATTGGCAACATCCGAATGTGACTTGGTATCAGGCGGATGTGTCGCTTGATGAGCAAGTGAAAGCGCTTAGCGAGCAAATTGAACATGTCGACTGGCTGGTGAACTGCGTTGGTATGTTGCACATCCAAGAGAAAGGCCCAGAGAAGAACCTTAGCTCCCTCGACGCAGACTTTTTTCAGCAAACCATCATGGTTAATACTTTGCCAAGTTTGCTGTTGGCGAAATACTTCACGCCCAAGCTAAAGCGCAGTACCGAACCCAAGTTTGCGACCATTTCGGCCAAAGTTGGCAGTATTAGCGACAATCAGTTGGGGGGTTGGTACAGCTATCGTGCATCGAAAGCCGCATTAAACATGTTCCTCAAAACCATGTCGATCGAATGGCAAAGAATGGTCAAGCACGGCACGGTGCTATCACTTCACCCAGGCACCACGGACACCGCTTTGTCGGCACCTTTTCAAACAAACGTGCCAGAGGGAAAGCTGTTCACGCCAGAGCGAGTTGCTAAGGATTTATTAGGCTTGATAGAAAAAGCAACCCCGCAAGATAGCGGGGCGTTTTGGGCTTATGATGGGACGTTATTACCTTGGTAAGAGAACGCGTACAAACGTTGATACAAAGGAAATAGCGTTTTCCAGAGAGGGTCGGAGTGCCCTACGTTTTCGTTGATCTATTTCTTCGGCAACGCTCAGAACAATAAACGATTTCCTCCCAATTTCGCGCCCACTTCTTTCTCCAAGAAAATGGGCGCTGACAGACTGGACAGACTTTCATGGGAAGGTTGGATTTAAAACCTTTCATCGCGCTGAATGTTCACTCCTAATTTGGTTAACACAGAGGTCTAGCTACTTATCAAATAGGTAGAGATAATCGCCATAGCCTAAACTCGCCATCTTGTTCACTGGTACAAACTCCATTGCGGCTGAATTCATGCAGTAACGTAATCCCGTCGGCTTTGGACCATCTTTAAATACATGGCCAATATGCGAATCACCAAACTTACTGCGGATCTCTGTGCGCGGATAAACCAGTTTAAAGTCGGTTTTCTCTACGATGTAGCCGGGGTTAATTGGTCTGGTAAAACTTGGCCACCCTGTGCCAGATTTATACTTATCGGTTGATGAAAACAAAGGCTCGCCGGTGACGATATCAACGTAAATGCCTGCTTCTTTGTTGTCCCAATACTTGTTGTTGAAAGGACGCTCCGTACCTTCTTCTTGTGTCACGTAGTATTGAAGCTCAGTCAATTTAGCTTTGATTTCTTTGTCTGAAGGCTTCTCGTAAACCTTCACTTTCGACACCTGCTCTTTTTCGTTGATAAGTTCACGCAGTGTTTTTGGGTTGTCTTTACGATCATCACCAAACACTTCGTCGAGGTATTTATCGCGACCTGATGCGTAGCGGTAGTATTTGTACTTCAGGCTACTCTTCTTGTAGTAATCCTGATGGTACGACTCCGCAGGGTAGAACTTTTCAAACTCGATCAGCTCTGTTTTCAACGGTTTTGGATAGATCATCGCCTTGTCGATTTCCATCATAAACTGCTCAGCTATCTGCTTTTGCTCGGCATTATGATAGAAGATCGCCGGGCGGTATTGGGGACCACGGTCGACGAATGAGCCTTTGGCGTCAGTCGGGTCGATATGGCGGAAGAAGTAATCCAATACTTGTTCGTAATTCACGACAGCAGGATCGTACTTCACCTCAATCACTTCAATATGGCCGGATTTGCCAGAAGAGACTTGTCGATAAGTTGGATTCTCTAAATCACCGCCTGAATAACCAGAGACAACGTCTAATACGCCAGGCAATTGTTCTAAATCTGACTCGGTACACCAGAAGCAGCCACCCGCAAGTGTTGCAATGTCAGTTTTACCAGATGCGTTCATCTTATCCATGGTATCGGCAGTACCTGTTTTACTTAGCAAGATGAACAGTACAGGGAGTGTGAATGAGAATCCCACCAACAACTTAGATACTTTCTTCATAACTTCCTCAAACGTCATTTTCTCAATGAATCTTACGTAACAGGACAGACTGAAGAGCGAAAAAATTACAGTGAAGATGAAAATTTCTTTGCCCTTTTTTTCAAGGGGGCTACAGTAACGGCATAAAATACACGCTCATCGGAAGACAATCATCGGTGAGGCAGAAGCATTAATGAGGGAAACCATGCAAGCAGAAGTAAAATGGGTCGAAGACTTTAAATTCCTGGGTCAGTCTCAATCTGGTCACTCAGTCGTGATGGATGGTAATGGCGGTGCAACAGCGCCAAGTCCGATGGAAATGGTTCTTATGGCCGCAGGTGGTTGTAGTTCTGTAGACGTTGTTGATGGTCTGAAAACGGCAGGCCAGAAAGTGGCTTCTGTTAACGCGAAGCTAACCACGGAACGTCGTGAAACCGCGCCACGCATCTTTACTCAGGTGAACATTCACTTTGAAGTTTCTGGTGAAGCACTAGACCCAGAAATCGTAGCTAAAGTGGCGGCGGACTCATTGGAAAAATACTGCTCAGTGTGCCTAATGCTAGGTGAAGGTGTTGAGATGACCCACAGCTGGGAAATCGTATAACTCCGACGTGACACAACGACAAAATAGGAAAGAGAAAAGCCCGTGCTTTTCTCTTTTTTTATTCCTCTTTTACGCTAATCTAGCTTGGTCAAAAGTTGTAGGAATGATCCAGTGACCGAATTAGAGAAAATGATGTCGGGCCAAATATTTGATGGTACCGATAAAGAAATCGAAGCAATGCGTTCTAGTGCTACTCATGCGTTGATGGCGTTTAATAACAATACCGATGAATCTCAACGCGATGCGCTTCAAAAGAATCTATTTGGTAAAGTTGGGCGAAGCATCATCCAAGCTCCGCTGCATTGTGAATTTGGTAAGACGATTGAAATCGGCGAAGAGACCTTCATCAATATGAATGTCGTGATGTTGGATGGCGCTAAAATCACCATTGGTAACCACGTTCTTATCGGCCCTAGTGTTCAATTCTATACCGCTTCGCACTCTCTGGATTACCGTAGCCGACTCAAGTGGGAAACCTTTTGTAAGCCAATCACAGTTGAAGATAGCGTCTGGATTGGTGGCAATTCGGTGATCAACCAAGGGGTAACTATTGGTGCTCGCTCAGTCATTGCTGCTAACTCAGTGGTAAACAGCGATGTTCCACCAGATTGTCTATATGGCGGTACGCCTGCCAAATTGATTCGTCGCTTAAACGAGGACGAGTAATCACACATACTCTCGGCGCTTATTCTCATAATCAATAAGCGCTTATTTACATATCGGTTTTATTAATTTATAAATTTCATGTGCTTATGTTTGTCGCCTGCGAAATTTGTAAGAAGAATGTATGAAGCTGAAAGTTGTAAGTATTTGCTTAATTGTTGTTGCGGTGTTCGCGAGCGCTCGCCTCTATTTTGATGCCCAAAAGCTCGTGCTTCCGCAATGTCCCCAAGAAGAAAAAGTCGAGACTTGGGTTCAATTCGTATTTGACTACTCCATTCTCAGCGATTTCGACATAGAAGCATTGGAAGCACGAATCGAGGAAGACTTAGCCTTTTCAAATCTTATTCTCTCAAACTCATGTATCCCCATGATTCGTAAGAGTGCTGGTTATGAATTCTTCGATGCTCGCAACGCGAAGCCAGCGGACATGTTGTCCTCCCATTATGAACTTAATCTGCAACACCGCAATTTGTTGGAACGCGCGTACCAAGAGCCAAACTTCTATGTTGTGCTAGTCCTAAGTGAAGACAACAGTTACTTTGATTATGAGTACAAAATCGCCGAAACGTGGGTCGATCTGTTTCCTAACTTTGTGGTTTCTGATGTACGAGCTGCTCCATTCGCCTTGGAGCATGAGCTAGGGCATTTAGCGTGGGCACAACATGATTTAGAAACACTGTCATCTCAGCTTCAGAGTAGAACACTCAACTCCATGACGACAGAGGATAACCAATCTCAGATCAAGCGTTATGCTCATGCTGCTTTGTGTGGTGATTCTGGAACCATCATGAGCTACTCAGACAACCTCCTACCTGTGTATTCCAGTCCAAATATTACCTATCAAGGCCAAGCCTGTGGGGACGTCGAAACCGCCGACAATGCTCGACTATTAACTGAGTATGCGCGAGCGCTGAGGGAAAAGGTCAGTGCGAGGCTTTAACGAGACAATTTTTAGAAAACAGAATCGATTTCAAGGAGCTTAGTATGTATAAAAAGACGGAAGTTGTTATGTGTCCTTCGTGTGGTGTGGAAACGCATCATGTTGTGGTGTTGGTCAGAAAGAAAAGTGCTTTGGAGGGAGATAAGAATCGCAGTAAGAAGGAATTCATTTCTGGCTTTCTAAAAAGCACAGTGTTTGGTGCTTTCCTTGCGTCTATGGATGAGTTCTCTCGTCATCTAATCTGCGAAAACTGCGGCAACAAGATCATTCAAGATTGATCGTGATAGCCAACTACCAATCAAACAAAAATGAGCTCGAGTATTGAGCTCATTTTTTATCGCTGCCTGTTACTTAAGAATGGAAGATGACTTGCTCGTCTTCCGTCATTACAAGCGTCGCTTTGTTTTGTTCGATAAGTTGTGCGGTATAAGAAGGCGTCACGGCTTGCATCTCGCCTTTTGCCTTAAGAGCCAGAGATTCCCACGCTTGATCACGATATTTACCCGCTTGGGTGTATTGAATCAGTACTTTCATAGCTTCACACTCCGGTGTGGTTGACGTGCTACTTAAGTTAGCGCTCCTATGGTGGTTGCGCACCTGTTAAAAATGAAACATTAGATTAACTAAATGTTCATGTGCGTAGTGTAGCAATATGCACGGACTCTAAGTGTCAGATAATAAATGGTTTTTCTTTAATAAGGCGTTTAGATTTGCACTACATCCCCATTCAGAGGCATTTTTGTACAATGCATGAGATTCAATCCCTCGGCTTATACTGTGCAATATAGTGCTTGAGAGATTTGGTTTCTTCTACAAAGAATTCTTCATCATGCATTCGCATCGTTTGGATTCGATCTAGGCGGAATTGGCGATAATCTTGGCGTAGTTCGCACCATGCGACGAGTGTCCAAACCTTGCCCCAAAAGAACTGGCCTAACGGTTGGATTTTACGTTCGGTCACTTGCCCGCTCTCGTCCTCATAATCCAAGCTGACCTTAAAGTTGTTATCGATGGCATGACGCAGCAATTGTCCGCGTTTCGCGCTTTCTGACTGGATGTGATACTCAGGTACAATCAGTGGGCAGTCTTCCACTTGTTGTTTGAGTTTGTCGGGCAATACGGAAAGGATTTTAGCAGAAGCGGATCGCGAGGCATCGGCGAGCTCGGCATCAGACCAAGAGCGTACCATACGCATACCGAGCTCTAGTGCCATCATCTCTTTTTCGCTGAACATTAATGGCGGTAAATGAGAGCCGGCTTGTAGCATATAACCGACTCCAGCTTCTCCTTGAATGGGAACTCCAGAGTTCAGCAACGACTGAATATCACGATAAATAGTGCGCTCGCTGACTTGCATGGTGTCTGCCAGCTCTTTTGCTGTCACCGCATAACGTTTAGCACGTAACAAAGTCAGTAGTTCAAACAGTCGCTCTGATTTGCTCATGGTGTTCCTATCTCGGTTAGTCTTCTAATTCGCTGCACATCTTCACGCTGTGATGTTTCATCTCAACACTTTCGGGCTCAATCAGGTTCATTAGCGGTTTACAATCTTCGCATTGAGTAAACAGTTTGCTTGCATTCGTTGCGTCTGCCTGTGACCGCCAGTAAATGATATCAGTCCACGTATTACTTGCAGCCTCGTGACTCAATGAGCGGTATAAAAAACCTGGCTGTTGTTTCACGAAGTTTTGTGACTGTTCTGCCGCAGCGATAAAGTCTTGTTCTGCTGCGCCATTGGTCAGACGAAATTGTACAGTTTCAATCACAGTTTCCATGTTTTTTCCTTATTTCTGTGGGTTGGTTAAGTTCGAAATAAGGTTAACGTGATGGAGTGTCAGAACCTGTCAGTAGCGATCCCAGTACGGTGTATCAGTGCCGAGCTTTTCGCTGATGAAGTCGATGAACACACGTACTTTCAATGGCATGTGCTTGCGTTCTGGAAACACCGCATAGATGGCATGCTCTGGTAATGCGAACTCTTCCATCAGTGGTTTTAAGTTACCAGCAGCAAAGTCTTTCCCTGCAATAAAAGTCGGTAATTGAGCGATACCAGAACCTCTCAAAAGCAACTGGCGAATCGCTTCGCTGTTGTTGACCACAAAGTTGCCTTTGGGTAGCACTTTATACTCGCTACCGCTGTTGATAAACATCCACTCGACGCCGCCTCGGAAATACGAATAACGCAAACAGTTGTGCGTCACCAAATCGCTTGGTTTGGTTGGTACGCCAAATTCTTCTAAATATTCTGGAGAGGCGCACAGTACGCTTTTACACGGAGCAAGGCGCTTAGCGACAAGGTTAGAAGTTGCAAGTTCGCCAATGCGAATCCCCAAATCAAAGCCTTGTTCAACCAAATCCACCATGGCGTCTTCTAGCTGTAAATCGACCTCAATTTTCGGGTAACGTGCGAGAAATTCGCTGATAAGTGGCGCAACGTGCAAAACACCGAAAGACATCGGTGCAGTGATTTTGAGCCTACCTTGCGGTGAGCCTTGCAACTCGGAAACGGCATCGACACCTTGTTGAGCAAGGTTCACTGCTTGTGAAGCGTACTCGAAGTATCGACGTCCAGCTTCGGTTAAGCTGAGCTTTCTTGTGGTGCGATTAAGCAAGCGAATACCGAGGTCATCTTCGAGTTGATTAATGCGTTTGCTGATCGCCGATTTGGTGAGGTTCAACTGCTTGGCAGCAAGGGAAAAGCTGCCGCATTCGACGACAGCGACAAATACTGGCAGTGACGCAATGGCATTCACGGTGTGCTCCTAGGTTATTGGGGTATCTATTATTAGTTATACTGTTGAGCAAAACGCTACAATCATTTTCCAATTATAGAGATTATCTTAAAGAAGAAAACAATTAGACTATGTGGCAGAAAACGACCTGGATATTGGAAAGAAGAAAATGAAATACGATTGGATCTTGTTTGACGCTGACGAAACCTTGTTTCACTTTGATGCCTTCAAAGGTTTACAGCTGATGTTTTCTCGCAAAGGCGTAGATTTTACCGAGCAAGATTTTGCCCATTACCAAACGGTGAACAAGCCACTTTGGGTGGATTACCAAGATGGTAAAGTGACAGCAGATGAGCTGAAGCATAAACGCTTTACGGAGTGGGCAGAAAAGCTCAACACCACAACGGCGGATCTCAACAGTGCATTCCTAGAAGCGATGGCAGACATCTGCACGTTGCTGCCGGGCGCGAAAGAACTGATGGAAGCGCTACAAGGTAAAGCCAAAATGGGCATCATCACCAATGGTTTTACCGAACTGCAAGCGATTCGCCTAGAGCGCACAGGCATGAGCGATTACTTCGAGCATGTGGTGATTTCTGAGCAAGTTGGTATTGCTAAGCCGGATCTGGGTATCTTTGAATACGCGATGACACAAATGGGTAACCCATGTAAGACGCGTGTCTTGATGGTGGGTGACAACCTGCATTCTGATATCTTGGGTGGCAACAACTTCGGTATTGAAACATGCTGGCTGAACACCACAGGTGCAAGTGTGGATGAGCGTATTGCACCAAGCTACACGGTGGAATCGTTGAACGAGCTTAAGAGCATCCTCGTCGCTTAAGCTTAAGTGAACAAGTAAACGAAAAAAGCGCTGATTTCTCAGCGCTTTTTTGTTTTTATCGATGTTGTTTTGCATTCATCGACCTTGCTTATTAGCTAGCGTTATTTTCAGCCAATTCACGTTGTGCTTGTTGTTCTTTCTCACCAAGTTTGAAGTAAATCTTACCGACGATGACTTCTGAAATCAGGATGGTAAACACCACCGCAAAGAAGGCGACGACACCGTTCCAAGGACCACTAAAGTCAACCTTGTCACCGAACAGAATGTTAATGGCTTCTAGCATGATGAACTTCGAACCGACCAAGATAACGTAAGTCGAGATACCACGGTAAATCTTAGGTGCCGTACCCGGCTTCGATTTAAAGTACTCTGCAATTTTGTGTTCCGCTTTAATAGACAGCTTCAAAAGCAACTGAAGTAGCAATGCCGCGGCGAAAGAAATCGTAAATGAATCAATGGTTACGAAATCCCAGTATTCGTCATAGAAGTTCAGTACCGTAAGGTCTACCAATACCGCCAAGGTATAACCAACAAACAGACGTTGTGGAGTGTTGAAACCGTAGACTTTATCCGATGCGCTCATAAGAACCCTCAATCAATAGTGAACAAGTTTGCAAAGCCATGCCTTGCGTCGATGGGTTAACTATATGAGTTCCTCGAATTGAAAACTTGCCATTTCGCGCCATCGTAATCATTGCAATGAATGATTGTTTTGATGCGATATATTGAATACCAATAAGCGCGTTGAATTTGAAAACCGTCTACAAACTGACACGCAAACAGCGTTAGAATGGCTTCTAATCCAATAATTAATTTCTAAGAATCAAGCAGTAAGGACTCTCATGGCAGACATCAAGCAGCTCGACAGCAAAGTGGTGTATCAAAACAAGTGGATGACGGTACGTGAAGATAAGATCCAACGTCCTAGCGGAGCTGAAGGCATCTACGGTGTGGTCGACAAGCCAGACTGTGCAGCGATTCTGGCTATCGATAACGGCGTGATTCACTTAGTACAGCAGTTTCGTTACACCGTAGGGCAACGTTGTTGGGAAATCCCGCAAGGCGCGTGGGAATCAAATCCAGATGCGGATCATCTTGAGCTAGCAAAAGGTGAGCTTCGAGAAGAGACGGGCATGCAGGCCAATAAGATGGAATACGTTGGTGCGCAGTTCATCGCTTATGGATTCTTAAACCAGACTTGTCATGTGTATTTTGCGAGTGAGTTGTCTGAAGTGGGCAATCTGCTAGACAGTGAAGAAGAAGACTTGATCACACGCTCGTTCACAGTTGAAGCGTTCGAGCAAATGATGATAGATGGTGAAATCAAAGACTGCGTCACCATCGCCGCTTATGGTTTGGCGAAATTGAAAGGCTTGGTGTAAGCAAAACGAAGCTTCTAAGTTACTCAAGGTGATAAGCTAAAAGGCTCGTGATGAGCCTTTTCGTGTTTAATATTGAGATGACTCAACGCCGCTTTTTATTGCCACAGATGCTAGCGTGATGCTATTCACCGCCACCATCTCCACCGCCGTCTCCTCCAAAGTCTCCTCCATCAGCATCGAAATCATCCGAATCGGTAGCGGGCTGTTGTTTGTGGCTGTCTTGAATCTCCGCGTAAGTCAGTAAAGCACTGACGCTCACCAGAGCCGTCGCTTGGTCAAACAAAGCAAGTGAGACTTCTGATTGGAATTCAGCATGTTCACCGAGCTCTTGGCTTAGACCCATCGGCACGTAAGCGGCTTGGCTAATCAACATGCCGTATGCGATCAGGGCAAAGGCATCATCTGTCTTGCCATTTTCTTTCAGCGCCCAATCGATCTCTTCCTTTGAGTAATCCGCTTTCTCACCATACTTGAGCGCTAATTTCGGCGTGATATCTTTTGCGATTTCTCGAATTTGGCGGTTTCGTTTCCAATTTCCAAACATAGGAATTTCCTTTCAATGGGCGATGAATCGTATTGTTATCGCTTCTCTAGTACTTCAATGAGTTCATATCGATATAAGCTAGCGTCGGCAGGCACATTTTCAGGAGTGAACTGCTGGATGCGCTTTATTTGTAAGGTGTACTCATAGCCGGGTTCAAACTCGAAACCGTCTATTTGTTCATAGAAGTAGTTACCATCTACTACCATGCATTTCATCGGAGCCACACCGACACAGTCTACGAGCTCTGGAGCAATGTTAATTGTCATTATGTTCACGGAGTCATCTGACTGATGTTGAGCACACCCAAATAGCGTTGCAGCCATTAAGGGTAAGAACACACAGCGTTTTAGATTCATTTGTAGCTCCTCATAGGTTTACCAAATCATCATAGCAAGACTGACAATAAATGATGGTAAACCCTCGATAAAAAAGATAAACCCAAGCCGAACGTTTTTGCTTGGGTCTGTCTCTAACTGCTATTGATAGAACCTCTCAAATGTTGAGAGGTTCTAGGTTCTAATAGACCGCTTAGAATGGATGATTCGAAAGTTGGTCAGTGGTTTCTAGCATATCCTTAGCCACGTAGCGATGTGTTGCTGTGGTCGGGTGGGTAACATCCCAGAATACAAATTTATCTGACCCAACGGACGCACATTCAGAACGCAGCGAATGTTTGTACAAGTAATCAGCAGCAGACGAGCGATTGATGTCTTGGCATGCTTCCGTTGCGTTACTGAAGCCATGTTGTTCAGGGTTAGCTGTCAAGCTAGCAAAGAGTGCATGGGTGTCGTGCAACGTAATGTTGAGCCCCTGTGCTGTGTAGTAAGCTGCTTGCGCTTTGATAAATTCGTTCATCTCAAGGATTTTTGCACGGATTGTGTCGATTTCTTCTTGGCTAGAATATTTGAACTGAGGCGCATAGGTCGCGTCAGGTAGGGTCATGAGTAAGAAGTTTCTTGCGCCAGCATCACTCAGTTTTATCAAGGCCTCCGAATAATCTGCTTTTACTTCTGGAACACTGCGGTTGTAGTTCATGAAGTCATTCAAACCAAACTCAAGAGTGAACAGGGTATTGGCAGGGTTGTAGTTTTTCGCCAGCTGCATATAAGCAAGGTAAGAAGAGACTTGTTCTCCAACGCCCGTTAGCGCGATGTATTGATTTTCGCCAGCAGCGCCGCCCACTGCCCAGTTGTATAGCGGTAAGTTCTTCGCTTGAGCAATGTATTCTGTCCATACAAACCCGTTAGAGAAATGCCCTAAGAACCAGCTGTTTGGATTCGGGAATCGCCATTGTGATGCGTTAAAGATATTACCGGTATCCGACAAGCTGTCACCCAATGCCACGACCTTGTTGATTTGATCTGGCTGCATCACAGGATCATTACTCCAAATCGAGTGGTTGTATGACCAACGGTTATCGGCAGCGAAGTAGGTAATGTCGGCATTTTCGTTTGCAAGATCGAGTGTTTGTTCACAGCGCTGCTTGATCACGCTTTGTGGTGTATTGGTATAGAACATGTTTTTAAACGAGAGTGCGTTCCACCAATAGCCTTCGATAGTGAAATAACTGCCATCTGGATTTTCTGCCCACTCCCAGTCGGTTTCTGGGTCATCATGTGAATAACTAGTTCGATACCAGCATCGTACGTAGGTGTATGTTTGCTTTTGTTGTGCGCTTCTCACTTCTGAGGCATTTAGCTGGTAAGAAGGCTCTGATGAGTCGGCTGCGTGAGCAAGATTTAATGGTAGTAATAATGCACTAAGTAACGTAATGGTCTTATTCATGATTCACTCTCTTTAATGATAATCGTCATGATTTAGATGAGAAGTTATCTCATCAACTCTCCTCATTCTGGGTAAATACGCCATTCAGTCAAATATCTAATTATTCATTTTATCAATTTTGGTACCGCAATCGTATTTCAATAGATTTGGTAAATAGTATAATTTTATAAAATGTAGAATAATTACTCACTAACATTAATTTAACATGCACTTTTTGTGTAATTAAGTAATTGCTTTATAAGTAAAATAGTTAATTTTTAATGTTAACTATAACTGTTGATTAAATGATCCTTTATTAATAATCATATATTTATAAAATGAATTATTTGGATTTTTTAACAGATGCTCTATAGCTGATTAGCTCATGCATAACTCATGGTTATGATTTTTCATGAGCATAAAGTGAATAAAAATCAGCTCAAAAAGGAATAGAGCAAATGCACTACACAACAAATAAATTAAATGGCTTGTTTTCATTGTCTGCCGTTGCAGTTGCGATGACTTTTTCGATGTCAGCGCATGCGGCTCCTCTGACGGGGTTCGACGAATCTAACTTGCCGACCAAATACATCGTCAAATTTAAAGAAGATACGTCCAGTCCTTCAGCATTGGGTGGGAACTCATTCTGGGGTCCACGCATCGCGCAAGAATCGGTTTTAGATCAGCTCAAGGCGCGTAAAGTGGAAAAGCTAGGGAACCGCGCGATCTACAGCGTGGAGATGGAAGACTCGGAATTGGGGCAATTGCGTAACCGCAGCGATGTGGAATACGTTGAAATTGACCCACCGCGTTATCTGTTAAGTGAGACTATCCCTTGGGGCTATGAGGCGGTGAACGCTCAGCTTCTGGATGACTCGAATGCAGGGAATCGCACCGTGTGTATCATCGACTCGGGTTACGATCTGGCGCACAACGATCTGAGTGGTAACCGAGTGTCGGGTACAAACGACAGCGGTACCGGCTCTTGGAGTGTTCCGGGGAACAACAACGCTCACGGTACACACGTAGCGGGTACGATTGCCGCGATTGCCAACACGGAAGGCATCAAAGGCGTTATGCCAAACCAAAACGTAAATTTGCACATCGTCAAGGTGTTCAATGAAGCGGGTTGGGGCTACTCATCCAGCTTGGTGAAAGCGGTACAAACTTGTGCTGACAACGGTGCGAATGTGGTCAACATGAGCCTTGGTGGTAGCCAATCAAGTGTGACGGAGAAAAACGCGTTGCAAACCATTTACGACCAAGGCGTGCTGCTGATTGCTGCTGCGGGTAATAGCGGGAATACTGCGCACAGCTACCCAGCGTCTTACGATTCGGTAATGTCTGTTGCGGCGGTGGATGATAAGCGTGATCACGCGGCGTTCTCTCAAGCGACAGACCAAGTTGAAATCGCAGGTCCGGGTGTAGCAATTCTGTCTACGGTGACAGTGGGCGAGGGTAAGCTTTCAGACATTCGCTTGAACGGTGTTAGCCAGTTCGATCGTGGCATCGTTCCTCACAACCGCTTGATCCAATCGGGCGGCAGTTACGGTCCTGATCCTGTTGTCGGTTCTATTACGGCGACACTAGCAAGCTGTGACGTATCCGGTAGCAGCTTCAGCTGTGGCGATATGTCGGGCAAGATCTGTTTGACCGAGCGTGTGGGCAACCAATCATCTGGTAATTACCCAGAAATCGATGCAGTTCAAGCGTGTTACAACGCAGGTGCGAGTGCAGCGATTGTGTACAGTAACTCCGAGCTACCGGGCTTGCAGAATCCTTTCCTAGTCGATCAAAACAACGCGGCGCGTATTGTGTCGGTGACAGTTGATCGTGCCTTCGGTCAGGAGCTGTTGGGTTACGTTGGTCAAGACATCACGGTATCGACCACTAAGGGTGAAGACTACGAGTACTACAATGGTACTTCGATGGCAACGCCACACGTAACCGGTGTTGCGGGTTTGGTGTGGAGCTACCATCCAACCTGCACTGCAGCGCAAGTACGTAACGCGCTGATCAAGACAGCAACGGACATTGACGTAACAGGTCGTGATAACCGCACTGGTCATGGTCTTGTGAATGCTGAGGCTGCGAAACAATACCTAGACGCTGGCTGTAATGGTCCGGATGGCGGCGGCTCTGGCAACGACAACGTTCTAGAAAACGGTGTAGCGAAAACACAGCTTTCTGGCGGCAGCAAATCAAGCACAGTATTTGTGTTTGACGTCCCTGCGGATGCAACGCAAGCGACATTCAACATGAGTGGTGGCTCTGGTGATGCTGACCTTTACGTGCGCTTTAATGGCACACCAAGCACCAGCACTTACGACTGTCGTTCATGGGCGGGCGGTAATGGCGAAAGCTGTAGCTTGAACGTATCTGGCGCAGGGCAATATGAAGTATTGGTTTACGGCTACAGCGCGTACTCTGGTGTTTCTCTTGTCGCGACGCATAACGGTTCGGGTGATTCATCTGGTGGCGGCTCTACACCTTCTAGCTACACCAACTCGGATGCGGTAGCGATTCCTGATAACAAAGCGTCTGGCGTTGTAAGCTCATTAGATGTGGCTCGCTCTGGCGATGCAGGTTCAGTGACTATCGATTTGGATATCACTCACACCTACATTGGTGATCTTTATGTCACATTAACGTCGCCAGATGGTGGTCAAGTGGTACTGCACGACAACGCGGGCGGCAGTGCGAACGACATTAAAACCAGTTTCCAAGCGGATTTCTCTGGTTTTGAATCACAAGGCACATGGGAACTTAAAGCGGTGGACAATGCCAGAAGAGACACAGGTACCATCAACAGTTGGACTCTAACCTTTCAATAAGGAGTGACTATGAAGAAGTTGACCTTACTTTCTTTGTCTGCGGTAGGCGCTACCGCACTATTGGCAATCGGATTGAGCTCAAGCAGCTTGGCGAACAATCAAGGATTTCCTCTCGTGGATGAACGCCAAGATCAAGCCGAGCAGCAACCGGCACGTTACTTTGTTAAGTATCATGAAGGGAAAGAGAGCGAAGTGAGAGCGCTTCTTCGTCAGCACAACATTGAAGTAGTCGACGCTCTGGTGAAACAACACGTGTTGGTTGTGGTGGGCGAACAGGCGGAAGTCGATAAGCTCGCGGATCACGATGCGGTCGAATACACCGAACAAGAGCCGACAAGAAAGCTGTTATCTAACGGAACTACGCTTCAATAAGCCAAACCTCCTTAAGATAGCGTCAAAAAGAAAAACGCCCCTCACGTGAGGGGCGTTTGTTTTCATTTATTGGTGGAAGATGAAGATTACGGACGTTCACCAGCCGCTAGGCGACGTTCGATATCTGCAACCACTTCTGGGAAGTCAGCGATCGTATCGATAAGGTAGTGCGGCGAGCTCTTTAGCAATTTTGCTCGCGCTTTTTCACGAGCAGCATTAAGCGTTGCTTCGTCCGCAGCTTGGTATTCTTCAAACGTTAGACCTGCTTCGTTACCAGAAAGCAGCAAACCAACGGTCCACATACCGGCGTTGTGACCTTCATCGATGCCCGGTGCGGCGTCATCCACTTTGATACATGCATTAACGTCGGTTACATTCAGCTCAATCACGTTCTTCAGTGCCATAAATGGTGCAGGGCGACCACCTTGAGGTAGGTCATCCGTTGCTACTACGTAATCCGGTTTGTAGCCGTAATCCGCAGCCACCGGAATCAATACGTCCATCACTTCGCGAGGGTAACCAGAACAAGAACCGATCTTGATGCCTTTGTCTTTCAGACCGTTCACAACTTCAATCGCATTAAGGATTGGGTCTGCATGGTCAGCCACTTTTGCTTTTTGTAGAGGCATGAATGCTGCGTAGATAGCGTCGATGTTTTCGCTGGTCATTGAGCGACCAAACTTCTCATTCCAACGCTTATCAACCGCAGGGATGCGACCCACAGCTTGAATGTGCTCCCACTTACCAAGCCCCATTGGTTCGCGCGCTTCTTCAAGGTCGATATCGAAATCAAAGCCTTGTTTGAACGCTTCCACAAAGATACTGGTCGGTGCAAAAGAGCCGAAATCGACGATAGTGCCAGCCCAGTCAAAGATCACTGCTTGAATTGGTGAGTTGCTCATGTTCAATCCTTTTTCTTGCTTGCCAGAGCGCTTGCCTACACGTCGGAACCGCGCTCTGGGTAAATTGGTTTTTGTTGAGGTTAGAAGTAGTTAAAGTCTTTACACACTTTGGCGATCGCTTCTTCGAAAATTGCCAACGCTTCTGTTAGTTGTTCGCGGGTGATGATCAGCGGTGGGCTGAGTTGAATCACATTGCCTTGCGATACCTTGAAACTCACTCCGTTGTTGAGGCATTGGTAAAGCACAGCTTCCGCTTCGTCATACGCGCGTGCTTTGCTTTCGTAGTCAGTGACCAGTTCAATGCCCCATAACATGCCGATGCCACGTACATCACCAATCACAGGGTACTTGGCTTTCATCTCTAGCAGCTTTTCACGCATGAACTGGCTGTCGGCTTTGGCTTTATCTAGCAAGCCGCCTTGCTCAATAGCTTCCATGGTTGCCAGTGCCGCAGCACAACCGATAGGGCTTTTCTCATGAGTGTAATGACCCATGGAGATTTGCTCGGCAGTGTTGTATTTGTCTTTGGTTACCATGGCTGCGATAGGCACTAAGCCTCCGCCCAAACCTTTACCGATGCAGAGCATATCTGGCTCGATATCATAGGCTTGGTAGGTAAACCATTCACCACTGCGACCCATGCCGTTTGGGATATCGTCGATGATCAGCATGACATTGTGTTTGTCACAGATTTCACGGATGCGTTTCCAATAGGCTTTACTTGGAACTTGAACATCCGTGTTGCGAACCGCCTCTGCGATAAACGCGCCCACGCCACCTTCTTTCTCAATCACGTACTCAAGGTAGTCGGCATAATGCACGTCGCTGCCGTCCGCGACCGGGAAAGCACCACGATAAGACACCGCTGGTGGAATGCGTTCAACACCTGCCATTAATGGTCCCATGCCTTGGCGGAAACACGCTTCGCCACCTACTGAAATGGCATCCAATGATGCGCCGTGGAAGGAGTCCCACAACGACACCACCTTGTAGTTGCCCGTGATGTGGCGCGCTAGTTTAAGCGCCATGCCAACCGCAGATGTGCCACCCGGCGCAAACAATACGCGGTTCAATTCGCCGCCACAGATTTGGGTGAGTTTTTCGGCACATTCAATCGCGGTCTCGTTGGTAAAACGACGCGGTGAAAACGGCAGTTTGGCAATTTGCTCTTGCACACGTTTAATCACATGCGGATGACCATAGCCCAGCTGATGGACGTTATTGCCATGAAAATCCATGTACTTTTTGCCGGTAGCGTCTTGGATGTAGATGCCTTCTGCTGCTTCCAATGTATCTAAGCAAGGCGTTGACATGGCTTGATGAAGAAAGACCTCCGAATCACGCTTCAACAATGCTTGCGTGCGTTCGTCGTCCATCGATGCATTCCAACCTTGGCGCGCTGGTGTCGTGTTGACATCGCCTTCGCTGCGGAAATGGGTCGGTTTGATATTCTGAGTCATAACGCTCTCTCAATCAGAAGGCTGCTTTACGCAATTTGCCAGTACATGGCTTTTTCAATCGCACCGATTAAGCGCTCGATATCTGCTGGGTAAACTTCGCCAATGTTGCCGATACGGAAGCAATCTGCGTTCGACACCTTACCCGGATAAATCACGAAGCCTTGCTCTTTCAAACGTGTGTAGAACGCTTTGAATTGGTAATCACTGTGCGTTGGAGAGTAGAAAGAAGTGATGATTGGCGAGTGAAGGTCATCACTCAGTAGCGGCTCGAAACCCAGAGAACGCATACCTGCAACCAGTGTTTTCTGGTTAGTTTGGTAACGGTGATGACGAGCCTCAATGCCGCCTTCTTGTTCCAGCTCTAGTAATGCTTGGTAGAAAGCGCGAACCGTGTGCGTTGGAGACGTAAAACGCCATTTGCCGTGGTTCACTTCCATGCAATGCCATTGGTCGTAAAGATCAAGGCTCAAAGAACGTGCCTGACCTTGGCACTTTTCTAGCTCAGTTTGTTTCGCAATCACAAAGCCAAAACCCGGCACGCCTTGAATACATTTGTTTGCAGAGCTGATCATAAAATCGATGCCTAGCTCTGCGATATCGATAGGAATGCCACCAAAGCTCGACATGGCATCGAGAATCACGACTTTACCGTGTGCTTTTGCCGCAGAAGCAAATGCCTCAATTGGGTTAAGCATGCCAGTGGTTGTCTCACAGTGAACAATTGCCACGTGTGTGATAGCAGGATCCGATGCCAATGCAGTTTCCACCTCGTTCAAGTGTGGCTGTGATGTTTCGCCAGGGGAAACTACATGGCATGGAATATTTAGGTAATCAGCGATCTGAGCGATACGCGCACCGTAAGCACCGTTGTCGACAACCAACAACTTTCCATCTTTGCCAATGGCGCTGCCGATCGTCGCTTCTACTGATGCGGTGCCGCTACCTTGCATTAGTACGCTGGTGTAGCCGTCTTGCTCCGTCGCCAGTTTTACAAGCTTAGTGCGGATCACCTCTACAATGTCTTTGTTGTATTCATCATCCCAAGTACACCAGTCTTTTAGCATGGCTTCACGCACCGTTTCAGAAGTAGATAGAGGACCTGGAGTCAGTAGTAGGTATTCGTTTTTCATCTCGATTTCCATCAGAATAGGCTAGTTGGTCTACACCAAATTTCAAGTTCACTCTAGCGAGGAAGAAAAGGGCAGTAAATAGGCGAATATCCAATTTCATAAAACTTTAATATCCAGAAAATGGCGGATCAATTGAACGATTATTCATCGCAAATTTTCGTAAAACTGCCATTTAATGGTCATGATTTCGTCACAAAGGCTCAGTAGGGTGGTTATCGTCAACTGGTACAGACCAAATGAAAACTTAGCCAAATTAACTGGAGAAAATGATGAAAAACCGTTTGATGAAAGGATCGCTGGCTGCACTTGTCTCTCTGCTAGCTACGAATGCAATGGCAGCACAGGAAGTCACGGTTTACACCGCTTTCGAAACCGACATTCTTGCTAAATACAAGTCTGCGTTTGAGAAAGATAACCCAGATATCAAGATTAAGTGGGTTCGCGATTCCACCGGTATCATGACGGCGAAATTGCTGGCAGAAAAGAACAACCCTCAAGCGGAAGTGGTTTGGGGTCTTGCTGGCTCGTCAATGGCACTGCTTAAAGATGAAGGTCTTCTTAAGCCTTACACACCAAAAGGTTTGGAAGAGCTGCATGCGAACCTAAACGACCCTCAATCAAACCAAGCTTGGTTTGGTAACGATGCGTTCTTTAACGCAGTTTGTTTCAACGAAGCGGTAGCGAAACAACTTAACCTACCTAAACCAACTTCTTGGGAAGACCTAACAAAGCTGGTTTACAAAGGTCACATTGCAATGCCGAACCCAGCTTCTTCAGGCACTGGCTACATGCAGGTTTCTGCTTGGCTACAAAACATGGGTGAAGATCAGGCATGGAACTACATGCGTGACTTAGATAAGAACATTGCACACTACACGCACTCGGGCTCTAAGCCATGTGTTCAAGCGGGCATGGGTGAAGTGGCTATCGGTATTTCGATGGCGAGCCGCGGCGCGAAGCTGAAAACACAAGGCGCACCACTATCGGTTATCACACCAAAAGGCATCGGCTGGGAATCAGAAGCCGTTGGTCTAGTAAAAGAGTCGGATGCAGCGAAACGTGTTGTCGACTGGTCAATCTCTAAAGCGGCAAACGAGTTGTACATTGAAATGTACCCAGTGGTTGCACATAAAGACGTGAAAGCGACCGTTTCTAATTTCCCGAACGTTCAAGAGAACATGGCGAAGATGGACTTCGCGCAAATGGGCAGCAAGCGTGCAGAGATTCTAGCGGCATGGTCTGAGAAGTTCGACGCGAAATCAGAGCCAAAGTCTTAATTGAATTTGCTCTAATTTGAATGCTGAAATCCACCTCGGTTGAGGTGGATTTTTTGTTTTCTCTGTTATTTCAGAGTTTGCTGTAAGTAGATTCCTAGTCTCACCTAGGTTCGCTGGAATGACGGACTTAAGAAAGTTGGGAGCCTCTATCCGCACTCACAACGTCATTCTCGAGCGCGACGGAGGAGCGAGTCGGGAATCTCAGGTTCGCACGCAAATTATGCTTGTAGTCCAAAACCATCAACCCCACCTAGCCTCCCTTTGGCTTCAACTTTAGGGGACTACAACAGTCATGCTGGTAAAGGGGAGGGACTGGTTCTGCATTCGCGGATAGTTTAATTCGCAATGCAACACCCAACGCGCTTCAAGTAGATTCTGAATACTCGCCTAGGCTCCTTCAGAATGACGTCGGGAAAGCACAGAGCTTACCGCAGCAAAGAATAGCTCTCCCCCTTGATAACCGAATTCAAATGCTTGGCACACCATGCTGAGAAAAGGGGGAGTTGGAGGGGGTTGCAAGCACCTAACTCACGTTAAACAACCAACCCCACCTAGCCTCCCTTTGGCTTCAACTTTAGGGGACTACAATAGTTATGCTGGTAAAGGGGAGGGACTGGTTCTGCATTCGCGGATAGCTTAATTCGCAATGCAACATCCAACACGCTTCAAGTAGATTCTGAATACTCGCCTAGGCTCCTTCAGAATGACGTCGGGAAAGTAGCGAACTCACTGCAGTAAAGAAAACCCTCCCCCTTGATAACTACACTCAAATGCTTGGCAAATCATGCCGAGAAAAGGGGGAGTTGGAGGGGGTTGCAAGCGTAGAAACAAACCCCATCTCCCTTCATCTATTTGTCATCTTCTGGCTATAAATTTGTCATTGGAACGTAATACTCCAAAACTAAAATTGGTATATACCATTTGGAGCGTGTGTTATGTCAACTAACCAACATTACCTAAATATCGAAAATGTAGTGAAGCAATTCGGACAGTTCACTGCATTAAAGAAAATCTCGCTAGCGATTGAGAAGGGCGAGTTCGTTTGTTTTCTTGGTCCTTCTGGCTGCGGTAAAACCACTCTGCTACGTGCCATTGCAGGTTTAGACTTGCCAACGTCTGGTGCGATTTTTCAAAACGGTCAAGAGACCACATTCTTGCCACCAGAAAAGCGCGATTTCGGCATCGTATTCCAATCTTACGCACTGTTTCCGAACCTAACTGTGCAAGAGAACATTGCAGTGGGTTTGAAGAACCAAGGAATGTCGACCAAAGAAGCGTTAGAGAAAGTAGATTACTGGCTAGAAACCATTGGTCTTCCAACCTCTGGCGAGAAATTCCCTAACCAACTTTCTGGTGGTCAACAACAGCGTGTGGCACTTGCTCGTGCATTGGCGTTGTCTCCGGGTTTACTGCTACTTGATGAGCCGCTGTCAGCGCTGGATGCAAAAGTACGTGTTCACTTACGTGATGAGATTTGTAAGCTGCAACGCAAACTGGGCATCACCACCATCATGGTTACGCACGATCAGGATGAAGCGTTGTCGATGGCGGATCGCATCGTGGTAATGAACCATGGCGTGATTGAGCAAGTCGGCACACCTCAAGAGATCTACCAACAACCAGCTACGCGCTTTGTTGCAGAGTTTGTCGGCAGCATGAACTTTATTGAAACCTCAGTCGCAACCGACTCCCAAGTGCGTATTGCCGAAACCTTGATGCCAGCGCCAAGCTTGACCAATCGTAAGATCCAACGTGGTGACCGCTTCGACCTTGCGGTGCGTCCTGAAAGCATCAAGTTCGTTGAAAACTACACCAACTCTTTACCAGTGCGAGTTACGGCTATCGAGTTTTTGGGGGCGTTTTTCCGCATTGATTGCGTATTGCAAAACGACAGCTCAACGAAAACCATCGTCGTGGATGTGCCTGTGGAAACGGTTCAAAAACTCAATATCAAAGCGGGCGATGTACGTTACATCCAGTTTGCTGAAGAAGGGTTGCATGGTTACGCCGTGCCCTCGGTTGATAAAGCGCTAGCAGCGTAGGTGTAAACATGGATGCGAAGACAATGACGATGAATAGCCTAACCACACAAGACAAAGCAAAATCCCTACTCGGACGTCTTAGCCGCGACAACCTTGTGTTGTTTGGTTTGCTCGCTGGTTTGTCGACCATGATGGTGCTGTTCATCTTAATGCCGCTTTGGGCAATGTTGACCAAGAGTGTGCAAAATGCCAATGGCGAATTTGTCGGTCTGGCAAACTTTGCGACGTATTTTTCCTCTTCAAGCTTATGGGTATCGGTGGGCAACACCTTCACTCTTGGCGTGATTGTAACCTCGGTAGTGGGTGTGCTTGCATTTGGCTATGCCTACGCGCTGACTCGTTCATGCATGCCGTTTAAAGGTTTATTCCAAATCCTAGGTACTGCACCAATTCTTGCGCCTTCGCTGTTACCAGCGATCAGTTTGATCTTCCTTTTCGGTAATCAAGGCATTGCCAAAGAGATGTTGTTAGGAAACTCGATTTACGGCGTGATTGGTATCTCGATGGGTTTGATTTTCTGGACCTTCCCTCATGCATTGATGATTTTGACCACTTCGCTGCGCACTTCAGATGCTCGCTTGTATGAAGCAGCCCGCGCACTGAAAACTTCACCCATCAAAACCTTCTTTATGGTGACGTTACCTGCGGCGAAATATGGTTTGATCAGTACGCTTATCGTCGTCTTTACACTGGTTATCACGGACTTTGGTGTGCCGAAAGTGATTGGTGGCAGCTATAACGTTCTGGCGACTGACATCTTCAAACAAGTTGTGGGACAGCAAAACTTTGCCATGGGTGCGGTGACCAGCATTATGCTTCTATTTCCTGCGGTAATGGCGTTCGGCGCAGACCGCTGGGTTCAGAAAAAGCAAAAGAGCTTATTTGACACTCGCTCGGTGCCTTATCAGCCAGAACCCAACAAAGCGCGCGACAGCATTTGTTTGGTTTACTGCAGCATCATTTCTATCGCAGTGCTGGCAGTACTTGGTATGGCGGTGTATGGCTCGTTAGTTACGTTCTGGCCTTGGAACAAAGCGCTGACGCTAAACAACTACAACTTTGCCGAAATGAGCACTTACGGTTGGAGCCCATTCTTCAACTCACTAACACTGGCAGGTTGGACAGCGGTTATTGGTACAGCCATCATCTTTGTCGGTGCTTACTGCATTGAGAAAGGGCGTGCGTTTGGTCCAATTCGTCAAGTGATGCAAATGCTCAGCGTGGTGCCAATGGCGGTTCCGGGTATGGTGCTTGGCTTGGGTTACATCTTTTACTTCAACGATGCGAACAATCCTCTGAACGTGCTTTATGGCACCATGGCATTCTTGGTAATTAACACGGTAGTGCATTACTACACCGTGGGTCACATGACCGCCCTGACAGCGCTAAAGCAGTTACCATCGGAGATTGAAGCCACTGCGGCATCGGTGAAGCTTCCTCAATACAAGTTGTTCTTTAAAGTGACATTACCTGTGTGTTTACCTGCGATTTTGGACATTGCGACTTACTTGTTTGTTAATGCATTGACCACCACTTCTGCGGTAGTATTCCTCTACTCAACCGATACGATTCCGGCTTCGGTCTCGATTCTGAATATGGACGATGCCGGTCAAACTGGCGCTGCAGCGGCAATGGCTGTGATGATCATGATGGCTGCCGCAATTGCGAAGATTGTTCAGATGACTTTGGGTAAATTGTTAGAGAATCGCACACAAGCTTGGCGCAAAAGATAAGGACACTTCGTGCAATACGTAAAAATTAAAGATTCGATTGTTGAACAGATTGAAGCGGGCATGCTATCGCCGCGTCAAAAACTGCCAGCAGAGCGTAAGCTGGCGGAGTCGTTCGATACCACGCGCGTCACTCTGCGTGAAGCTTTATCACTGCTAGAAGCGGAAGGTCGAATCTATCGCGAAGATCGCCGAGGTTGGTTTATCTCACCTGAGCCATTGCGTTACGACCCTACCCAAACGCTAAACTTCCCGAACATGGCGAAAGCGCAAAATCGCGTGCCAAAAACGGAGTTGGTCGCCGCAAAAGGAACCTTGGCAAACAAACAAGCGGCGCGCTTGCTGGACTTGCAGCCTTTCTCGGACGTGTATCGAGTCGACCGTGTGCGATACCTTGAAGATAGACCTGTGGTATTCGTAACAAACTACATTCGCCCAGAGCTGTTTCCGAACCTACTAGACTACGATTTATCAAATTCATTGACGGACATTTATCGCGATCATTATGGCGTGACGTATCAAAAGATTCGCTACCGCATTTCAACCAGCACTTTGTTGGGTGAAATGGCTCAGGCATTGCGCGCGACAGCCGGTACGCCAGCGATGGTGGTGGAGCGCATCAACTATAACCAGCACGGTGAGTTGATTGATTGCGATATCGAGTATTGGCGACACGATGCCATCAGCATTGAATCTCTGGCGGAACTCAATCGTTAAGTGGATTTTCCCATCATCTAAGGCTCCATCTCGGGGCCTTTATTTTATTCAGACAGGAATATTGAAATGGATTTGTTGGCGATTGGTCTCGTCGTTTTCTCTGCTGTTCTACATGCGGGCTGGAATATCCTTGGCAAAAGCAACTCTGGGTCAGGGCTCGCGTTTACCATGGCCGCCAGCTTTTCTGCATGTTTCATTCTTACCCCTTATTTGATTTGGTATTTGGCAACCATTGGCTGGACATCATTACCGAGTGAATTTTGGGGATTGCTGTTTATTAGCGGCATTTCACAAATGGTTTATCTGGTCGGTTTGATTGTCGCTTATAAGCACGCAGATGTGGGTGTGGTTTATCCGATCGCTCGGGCGCTGCCTGTGATGATGGTCGGCGCAATCAGTGTGGCATTGGAGAATGAATTATCCAGTCAGCAGTGGCTTGGATTTTTGCTGATAACCCTTGGTTGTATGCTTGTACCACTGACGAACTTTCGTCAAATGACATTGGGCTCCTATTTGAACGTCGGTGTGTTCTGGGCATTAATTGCCGCAATAGGCACAACGGGTTACTCGGTGGTCGATAAAGAAGCGCTGAGTTTACTCACAGGGCAAGCATCAGAGATCTTGAATGATCAGTACAGTGCGATCTTTTACTTGGGCGTGCAGTTTTGGGCAATTGGTATTCCTGCCCTTGTATGGTGCTTAGTTACGGGTAAGCCAGATGAGATTAAGACAGCGTGGCAGATCCGCAAAACCGCCAGCATGGCAGGGGTAATGATGGCATCCACCTACGGTTTGGTGTTGTTTGCGATGACCATGACAGACAACGTGAGTTTGGTCGTGGCATTAAGGCAAATCAGCATTGTGTTTGGATTGTTTATGGGGATTTGGTTTCTGTCTGAGAAATGGTATCTCACTCGGGGTATTGGGGTTACTTCGATCGTGGCAGGAATCATTCTCGCGCTGACGAACTGACCCATATTGATGAAAGAAAAGGGCAACGACTCAGGCAACCGCTGCCTTTTTCTTTTTTTAGTTTTTGGGGGAAGGGGTAGGTATAGCGGACGTCAGAAACGCAATTGTGCTCCGAACATCACGCCACCAGAATCAAAATCGCTGTTTTTCGAGTACACATACTCAGCATTCAATCCAAAATGCTTGTAGCTCCAACCCAAGCCAGCGGCAGCTTCACCGCCTAGGCTCGATTTCTCAATATCACGGCTTTGATCGTTAACTGAATAGGTGTACGCCAGCGTGTAGTAAGTCACGCCTGCTTTTCCGTATACCTCGAATCCAGCACCAAGCGGGTAACTGGCGTAACCACTCAAACGAGGGCCCGAGAAGCTGGTGTTGGTGACTTCCGAAATTGGGCTAACGAGTATCGAGCCGATACCATCAAACGCCCCTTTATAGCCGGCTTCGATACCAAAGTTATGCGTTGGCATGTAGCGATAATAAATTTCACCTAAGAACATGTCGCCAGATTCTTCGCTGGTAGGTGCGTCGTAGTTGACCATACCGTAACCTAGGTTGGTGCCAATGACATGTGTACTGGTTGCTGCGTATGTTGACAACGAAAAGGTCGACAACACCAAAGCAGTCACGAATGAATAACGCATGGGACGTTTCTCCTGAGTCTTTTAGCGTGTTAGTTTTTTAATACTTCTTCGAATGTCGCTTTAGTGTTGTCTAGCCATTCATAACGACGACGATACATAGAACGTTTAGAGCGAGACATACCTTCGATGTCGCGACGCGGCGCATTCACGTCGATAGAGTAGAAGTGACGGTCGTATTCGGTGCCGCCTAATTCAATCCATAATGCGTCGTAGTCGGTTTTGATTCGTCCTTTGCTGTAGCGTCTAGCTGCGTAAGTGTGCGATTGAGTCTTCACTGCAAGGATGGTTTCAGCTCCCCAGATCTGTGCAAGGATACTCAGTAGGCTGACCATCAGGCTTTTTGGACGTTGACCATAAAGTTTGCGAGTCAGCTTTTTGATCTTCTCATTGCTGGTCTCATTACTGCGTGGTCCTTGCAGGCCACCAATCTTAATGCAGCGAGTACCGTTCTCATGTCCGAGGATAAAAGAGATGGTGTAGAAGTTACCGTCCTCTTGACTGTGCAGGACCAAGCTCATATCGCCTTCTTTTTGATAGCGAGCCTCATACACTAATCTCACCGTATATAAGATCTCATCAATCTCAAAGGTCATGAGAGTAAGCCCTTTCGGATCGGTATAGATCTGCTTCATTAAGGCTGGAGAGACGAGTTCTGACGCGGTTTTGTAGTGGTCAACAACAAGCTCTGAGCGATCGATCGCTGGGTTATTTTTAATGATGTACGGGCGAAAAGGTTTTTCCAAAAAGCGATGTGTGCGTGTACACAGCATCTCTAATGTTGACGCTTCAATGTTGTCAGCCAAGTAGTTGAATGCTTTCTTGTAGAACAATGCGCGCGCAATAAACTTGATGCGGTAACTCCAGATCGGGTGATAGATCTCCGCGAACTGGTCTGAGTAAATGGTCTTACTTTGATGCAAGATGGATTTGTTCATGGTCATTTCACTCCAGTCTCATTTCCAAAAGTGTTGGCTCTGTCAAAGTGGCTATGAGCGCTGGTTGTGGAGCGCGAAAGGAGGGCAATCAAAATGGTTACTCGTTTTGCTCAGGCGATGACAGGCATAAGTTTTGAACAGTGTTCTTTTGGGTGAGATTCTATGAGAAAAATCAGAAGAGGTATTGTAAGGCTTAGTATGAGAGTGTCAGGATGACACTGCGTAAGAGAGTAAAGGCAAGCAAATCGTCGGAGTAAAGGTGCTTATTCTCACAATCAGCATCTTTATAGCATTTAGGTATATTAAAACAGGTGAGTAAAAACGAAAATCCGCATCACTGGAATTGAGATAATCCTAATGTCAGGTTTTTATTTGTTTTTTCTCATCTTAAATTATTAGCAAAAATCGAGCCTGAAAACACGTTTATAATTAAATTTAAATTAATTGAAAAATTCTGAAATTAATATGATTGGCGTTAGGTCTCTATAGGTACTCTACATTCATCGAGCATTTGGAACTCGATATTTAAAAGGTAAGTAAAGGAGCACACTATGAAACGTTTAATTACACTAGCAAGTCTTATCGCACTCACTGCTACACCACTCGCTGCGATTGCTGGTGGTTACCAATGGACCAATAACACTAAAACTATCCAAGGTGAGGTTGTTGATAGTAAGCAAGCGGCTTACGACATGGGGTTTGAAATGATTAAGGACTATCAAAGCAAGTCCTCGGCGCAGCTCAGAGATGAATTCAAAAGCTCATTTGATATCGTAGACCGCCAGTCTTTCTCTATTACCAATGCGAAAGTAACGGTTGATGAGTTTCTACAAGACAATGGTCAAATAGCATATCAACCGATATTAAATGTGAAATACGAATACCGTATGCGTGAACCTGGTAACCGCTAATTTATTTATTCGCTAGCATTTATAACTCTATTGCCTGTTTAATCCTTGTTGTATATTCGTTCTATTATTTTTGGGGAGCATTTGCTCCCCTTTTTTTATTAATATATATATTCCAGGTGAATGTGTTTCTTTAATATTATATTTAATAAATATTTTCTAACGCTCAGCGTAAGTTTTTCTTGCTCGTTGGATATTCGCTAGGTTTGTAAAGTGGTGATAAAGCACAGTTGTGTGCGTCACTTTTACAAAGGATATCGAATGACTCACCCTCCATATTGGTTTAAGCAAGCGCTTGAAGTTGAGCAGCCAGAAACCGCAATACCACTTCAACAAAACCTCCAAGCGGACGTCGCCATTGTCGGCGGTGGTTACACAGGCCTTTGGACTGCGATCATGATTAAGCAGCAATCGCCAGAAAAACAGGTAGTTGTGATTGAAAAAGGCTTGTGTGGCAGTGGTGCATCGGGCGCAAATGGCGGTTGTATGCTGACTTGGTCGACAAAATTTCCGACCTTGAAACGCTTATTCGGTGAAGAACACGCCGCTTGGTTGGTAAAAGAGTCGGAGCAAGCAGTGCTAGAGATCGACGGTTTTTGTCAGCAGCACAAGATCGATGCGCAATTATCGTTGAAAGGGGTTTATTACACCGCAACCAACCAAGCTCAGATGGGAGGAATACAGCCCGTTGTGAATGAGCTAAAGCGTTTGGATGTGAACAGTTGGCGTCGTTGCCAATTTGAGGAGTTACGAGCGAATGCTGGGTCGCCGCGCAATGTGGAGGGCTTTCATTCTCCAGTCGCAGCCAGTGTTCAGCCCGCCTTGTTAGCAAGAGGATTAAGGCGTGTTGCAATCGAATTGGGGATTGAGGTCTATGAGAATACGCCAATGACCCGTTTAGATTATGGGCAACCGGCCACTGTTTCTGCGCCTAAAGGGAGTATTCAGGCTAAGCAAGTCGTGCTGGCATTAAATGCTTGGATGGTTGAGCAATTTAAGCAATTCAAAAATAGTATTGTCGTTGTCTCTTCCGATATGGTGATCACTAAACCGCTTGGCGATGCGCTATCTCAATCTGGTTGGCAGGCAGGTTCTAGTGTTTTAGATTCTCGCATTTTTGTGCACTATTACCGAGATACGCCAGATGGCCGCTTGATGTTAGGGAAAGGTGGTAATCAGTTCTCTTTCAACAACCACGTTGATGTGATGTTCAACAAGCCAACGCGCTATCAAGATCTACTGCGTAAGTCGTTCGATAAGTTGTTCCCGCGCTTGAAAGGCGCAGAGTTTGCTTATTCATGGACGGGTGGTTCCGATCGATCGGCAACAGGCTTTCCATTCTTCGGTGAGCTAGATAACCAAAGCAATATATTTTATGGCTTTGGTTATTCGGGTAACGGCGTTGCGCAGACGCGAATGGGCGGAAAGATTTTATCTTCATTGGTATTAGGGCTAGAAAACGAATGGACGAAAAGCGGTTTAGCCAAAGGGCCTCTAGGGCACTTTCCGCCAGAGGCATTTCGTTGGACGGGTGCAATGATGGTGCGCAACGCGGTACGTCGCAAAGAAGAAGCAGAAGATAACGATAAAACACCATTTATCTGGGATAAGTGGCTAGCCAAACTCGCGGGACCAGCAGGCAAAGCGGATAAGCTCGACTAAACTGAATATTTTGATCGCAAACAGATGGGGAAGAAGTGAAAGTGTTAGAGGCACCTCTTCCCTTTGTGTTAGCCTCAGTCTTTCAAGCTCAGATGCAAAAGGTGAGTAATAAAATGAAAGTATTCAGCAACTTTGACAGCGGCAGCATTCACATAGTGAAAGCGGACGACAAAAACGACATCCAACTCAAAATTCCTAACGACAACATGTCGGAATTCTACCAGTGGTTCCACTTCCGTCTAGAGACAGAAGCCGAGCAATCACACACCATCAAACTTCTTGATCTTGCGAAATCGGCTTACCCAGAAGGTTGGCAAGGTTACGACGTGGTTGCGTCTTACGATCGTGAAGAGTGGTTCCGAGTTCCGGCAGAGTTTGATGGCGACACGCTGACTTTCACTGTTATCCCTGAACGCAGCTCAATTTACTTCGCGTACTTTGCACCTTACACGTACGACCGTCACCTAGACCTGTTACACATGGCACAAAGCGCGCACCACTGCCAATTAGAGACGCTTGGTCATACGCTAGATGGCAATGACATGAGCTTGCTAACGTTTGGTGAGCCAGAAGAAGGCAAAAAGAAAATCTGGATGATTGCGCGCCAACACCCAGGTGAGACGATGGCGGAATGGTTTATGGAAGGCATGATCCAACGTCTGCTCGATGAGAACGACACGGTTGCGCGTGCATTGCTTGAAAAAGCAGTACTTTACGTGGTACCAAATATGAACCCAGACGGCGGTGTGCGTGGTCACCTACGTACTAACGCGGTTGGCGTAAACCTAAACCGTGAGTGGCAAACGCCATCAATGGAAAAGAGTCCTGAAGTCTTCTTGGTTCGTGAGCGCATGCTAGAAACTGGCGTGGATATGTTCCTAGATATTCATGGTGATGAAGCTATCCCTTACAACTTTGTGGCGGGCTCTGAAGGTATTCCTTCTTATAATGAAAGCATGGCTGAGTTGGAAAACGCGTTTAAACAGGCACTTCTGACGATTACACCAGAGTTCCAAGACGAGATCGGCTACGACAAAGATGAGCCGGGTAAAGCGAATCTAACCGTTGGCTCTAATTGGGTGGCGGAGCAGTTCAAGTGTTTGTCTTACACAATCGAGATGCCATTCAAAGATAATAACAACCATCCAGACCCACTTTACGGTTGGTCACCAGAACGTAGTGTGTTGTTTGGACAAGATGTTTTGGCTGCAACATTGGCGGTTTCGGACAAGATTTAAGCCATTTAGTTCACAGCTCGCACTTCGCGAGCTGTGTTCTTTGTAGGTTTTTTCCTTGCCTTATGTGTGGATTGTGTCAATTTTTTCGTCACCTAAAACAAAAATCCTTCAGTTTCTGGTGCTTACGTGGCCATTGATTAGAAAAACTAATCGTTACGACAATAAATCTAATTTATGATAAAGAGAGTTGTTCTGTTAAAGTCGCTTTTGAGATTTACGTCACAAAAGTTATCTAATCTCAACCATTTACAAATCATATGTATCCGGTCTGTATGTAGGCACTACAACTAAAAGTTTCTTTTAGCTGCTATGTATGTATGCAAATTAAGTTGGATAATCCTTGCTTCGGAATTTAGTGCTTTAAGAGATTGACTCAATTTGTTCATGCGCTGGTAAAGCAGTGTGCTCAAAACTTGGAAATCTTCGGATGAGCATCTTAATCAATGGTTTAATGGATAATCTCAAGTTAAGACATCGTTAAGGTGAATTAGTTCAGATTGTTGACGTAATTTGTAATCACTTGAAACAGTGTAGGTACTGACTGTCGTGATGACCGCTTTAAGGTGGTAAGAGAGTAGTCGGGTCACCTTCGCATTAAAGGTAAAAATAATGAAAAAAATCGCTCTTGCAGTGGCTACCGTTCTAGCTGGTGGCGTAATGTCGAATGTTGCTCTTGCTGACACTTACATCGGCGGTAAGCTAGGTTACAACGCTCTTAACGACGCATGTCACCTAGATGCGCCATGTGATGACGATAGCTTTGCTGCTGGCATGCACATCGGTTACAACTTCAACGAATACGTAGCTGCTGAATACGGCGTAGATTACCTAGGTAACTTCACTGCTAACTTCAACAAAGCTGGCCTAAACACAGTTGATGGTGACCTATGGGCACTAACTCTTGCTCCTAAGTTCAACCTACCACTAAATGATTCTTGGAACCTATTCGCTAAAGTAGGTGCTGCATACATGATGGCTGGTGACGAGAAAGATTTCGTACCAACTGGCTCTCTAGGTGCTGAATACCAAATCAACTACAACTGGAGCCTACGCGCTGAGTACCAACGTTACCAAGACATGTCTGATGACATCATCGACGACATGGATGCTGACTTCTTCGGTATCGGCTTCAACTACAAGTTCGGTTCTGAGCCAGTAGTTCAAGAAGAAGTAGTTGAAACTCGTCCAGCGACTCGCATCGTTGACCACGAGTACCCAGCTCAATCTACAACAGTACAATTCGGCCTAGAAAGCGCTGAACTACAAGACGCTTCTGCGTTCAACGGTACTGTTGAGCTAATGAACACTTACCCACAAGCTCAAGTTGAAATCAACGGCTACAGTGACACAACTGGTTCTGAAGCTTACAACCAACAGCTAACAGAGAAGCGTGCACAAGCAGTTGCTGAGCACTTCCAAGCTGAAGGTATCGCTGCAGACCGTATGACTGTTAAAGGTATGGGTGAAGCTAACCCAGTAGCTAGCAACGAAACTCGCGAAGGTCGTGAAGAGAACCGTCGTGTAGAAGTTGTTGTTCCAGCTTTCCAATACCAAACTGAAGAAGCTGCTCAATAATTCATTATTGAATCAGTGACTTTAAAAGCCAGCGTCTGACGCTGGCTTTTTTGTTTCCCTTCATTAATTTGTCACAGCTCCGTCATAGTATCTTCTACTAGTTTGTCTGGAGCCTGATATGCAAAACCTACCGCCATTAAATTCTCTGAAAGCGTTTGAAGCGACCGCCCGATTGCAAAGCTTCACCAAGGCGGCAGAGGAGCTCAATGTCACCCGTGCGGCGGTGAGTCAGCAAGTTAAATCCCTCGAAGCGTATTTGGATGCCACCTTATTTGAACGCAATGGCGCCCAGCTCAATCTGACTCAAGCAGCTCATGAATATTTACCTGTGGTAAGTCATGTTTTCCAAAGCTTGTCTGCGGCAACTCAGCACCTGTTCTCTAGACAACAACAAGCACAACTGACGTTACATGTGGCACACAGCTTCTGCTCTCAATGGCTCATGCCGCGATTGGCAGACTTTCACCGTCAACATCCTAAAATCAGCTTCAAAGTTTCTACTACGGCTAACGCGATGCCAAGTAACAGCGATATTGCGGATGTGGAGATCATCAATGGTTATGGAGAGTGGCAAAGTCAAAAAGCGATTCAACTGACGCGAGAAAACTGGATCGTTGTGGCAAGCCCAGGCTTTTTGAATCTCAATCCTGTCCGTGATTTGGCCGATTTGACTCGCTTACCAAAGCTCGCGACAGGTGGCTATCAGGAAACTTGGCAATGTTGGCTGGAACAGCAAGGATATCAAGGCACAAGCATAAAACTAACGGGGGAATTCGAGCACTCTTTGCTCGCCATTGAAGCGGCTGTGAATCAGCTTGGTGTGTTGTTGGTGCGTGATTTGCTCGTTGAAGACCACTTTCAGCAAGGCACATTAGTGAAAGTCGGTGAGTGGTCGATGCCAAGTCGAGGAGCTCATTACATGATCATTCGAGATGAAGAGAAGCCTCATGTGAAAGCTTTTGTTGATTGGATTATGCAAAGTTTATAAGCGTAATTTTAGGACCCAATCACAAGACGAATAATGACTGCGATTAAGCTAACAATCTGAAACATTATCAGCCTTCATGAGTAGAATTCGAGTGCTAAGATGATCGAGTACGTTTCATGTCGTCATCACTCACGGAGCTCGCGCTCTGGCTATCAAGGAGCAGTAATGGAAGCGTTAGAAGGGGGCAGGGAGAATGCCATTTATCGCAAGGGGGATCGAGTCAGTCGGCCTGCCAGTCATTGGACAATGACAGTTCATCAATTACTCCAACATCTACATAGTCATGGCTTTACTGCATGCCCAAAGGCGATTGCAATTGAGGGTGGCAAAGAGCTACTGACGTTCGTGGAAGGAGAAACCTACAATTACCCGCTCGAAGGTGAAATTGCCTCACTGACCGCATTGAAATCTGCAGCAAAGTTGCTTCGTCGTTTTCATGATGCATCAGAAAGTTTCCTCAAGAAAAATACACAAGATGTGCATCATTGGATGCTACCCGCCCGCTCGCCGCAAGAGGTGATCTGTCATGGTGATTTCATGCCTTATAACGTGGCGTTAGAAGACGATGTTGTAGTGGGGGTATTTGATTTTGATACGGCGCACCCAGCCCCACGTATCTGGGATATTGCTTTTTCGATTTACGGTTGGGCACCCTTCAAAACCGATAAAAATGACAAAATGGGTACACTGGAAGAGCAAATTCGTCGAGCGAAGATTTTTTGCGATGCCTATGGTTGCAGCCGATTAGAGCGTGAAGAATTAGTGGAAATGATGACATTACGTTTGACGGCTTTAGTTGATCACATGCGCGCAATGGCCGCCAGCGGTGATGCTCAGTTCCAAGCTAATTTGGAAGAAGGTCATCACCGAGCGTATTTGCAGGATATTGAATACATCAACAAACATCAACAAGCCATCACACTTGGTGTGCTCGGTGAAATCAAGTTCTAATCGAGTTTAGAGTGTTGCTTAATGATGGATTGAATCACGCTGAATAACCATTGGTTTTGCGGATCGTGCTGTTGTGATCGACGGCAGCTCATCACAAAGCTAACCCCAAGTTCCAGCCCGTTTGGTAGTTCGATACTTCGACAACATTCGGGCACATTCCCGCTCATGGTGATACCGAAGTGATCGGTTTTCATGATGATGTTGTGGATCATTGCTGGGTGTTCGATCTCGACTTTGGGCTTCACGTCAAAACCGATGTTCTTCAAACGATCCAATAATGGGTATTTGTGATCGTTCCAGCCGGGAGTTTTGAATAGTATGAAGGTGTAATCTTCTAAGGATTGGAAATCTTGCGCTGGGTGATCTTTTCGAACAAAGAACACTGCTTTACCCTTGCCCAGCTCTTTTTGAGCAATGGACTGAGGGAGATCTTCATCGAAGTAGTGGATCGCGATTGCGTTTTCCCCATCGATTATACGGTTTCGTGCATCCGCTCCCCATCTTAAAAACGAGTAGTTCGCATTGGGAGCTTGCTCTAGCAGTTGCAAGTAAAGCTTATCCCCGTATCGATCCCAGAATAGCGTATTCGCGTAAATAGCAACGTCTCCGGTGAAGAGAGATGGAGAAAATTCTTGCGGTTTGATCGCGTCAACACTGGTTAATATCTGCTCGAAGTGCGGCATGTTGGCTTCAACAAAGGAGGTCGGCTCAAAACCATTTTTGGTTTGAATGAAGAGAGGGTCGTCCAGTTGCGCTTTCATTTTGGTGAGATTTTTGCTGATGGCGCCAGATGTTTTTCCTAGGGATTCTGCCACCAAGCGCACGTTACGTAGCTCATACATACGCTTTAATACCAAGACGTTTTGCATATCCAGATTGATTGTCATTCTTCTACTCCAGCCAACGTTGCTACGGCATCATAACTCCGCCTCTCGTAATAAAAGACAGGGGATGGTCAATTCTAAGTTTATGGTAGAAAAGCGTTTTTTGACCTAGGGTTTCCATTTGGTAAATTCGGGTTTTCCTCGTGCTACTTAGCATGCGTTGCTAGAGTTTCTACATCGAAACGATGTACCACAGAAATCGAGGTGACGTATGAAAAAACTAATCGCACTAGGCTTAATGGTTTGTTCTGTAAATGTAGCATTCGCTGGTGATGGGTCATACACAGGTACAATTGATATGACAATGAGCCAAGCAAACCAAGTTGATGTGGAACGCGCGGATTCTAACCTAACGCTTAAAGGTCGAAATGATGCTACTTACGGTGGTGTTATGATTCAAACCGACGCTTCTAATCAACCGATTCAATTACGTGGCCGCCGCGACTGATCGACAGCACACGAAATCATCCCCGCTCTCAATGCCGCGTTTATCGCGGCATTGTTGTTTCTATTGAATGGAGTTTCCTTGATAGTTTTTGTTTATCGATAGCTCAAAATTAATTGCTGAAATCTTAATTACCACTTTTAGATATCTAGGTGATATTGATTCTCATTTGCGTGAGGGTATGATTCTTCTCATCGACAAGAGAGGAATACCACCATGAGTAATGCATCGATAAATCATGCATCCATACAGTTAGAGAACGCGGCTGTATCGAATGTTTCGGCGTTCAATAAGATTAAACGCAAATTAATGATGCTTGGTCCTGCATTTATTGCGGCGATTGGCTACATCGATCCAGGCAACTTTGCGACGAATATTGAATCGGGATCTTCATTTGGTTACCAGCTACTTTGGGTAGTGTTATGGGCGAACCTAATGGCGATGTTGATTCAGTATTTATCCGCCAAGCTAGGTATTGTCACAGGCAAAAATCTCGCAGAGCATCTACGTGACCACCTACCGAATAAGTGGGCAGTAGGCTTCTACTGGATCCAAGCGGAAATCATTGCGATAGCGACAGATCTTGCTGAGTTTATCGGTGCGGCGGTGGGCTTTCAGTTGGTGTTTGGCATCAGCTTGATGGAAGGAGCGATGATCACTGCAGTTGCTACTGTGATGATTCTGATGCTTAACCAGAAAGGTCAAAAACCGCTAGAGGTGGTGATTGGTTCACTTTTGATGTTGGTGGTGGTTATCTACATTGCTGAACTGTTCTTTGCACACCCTGCGGGCGGTGAAATGGTGAAAGGTCTGCTGACTCCAACGTTTACGGATTCCCACCAAATCTACCTTGCTGCCGGTATTCTTGGCGCAACAGTGATGCCTCATGTGATTTATCTTCATTCAGCATTGTTCAAAAACAGTTACGGTGAAAGCACAAAAACCCGCCTTCGTACCACTCGTTTTGATGTATTGATTGCGATGGTGATTGCAGGTTTTGTGAATATCGCGATTGTGGCGATGGCAGCTGCGGTCTTCCATTACTCAGGCAACCAACATGTGGCGGAAATTGAAACAGCATATATGACGCTAACGCCATTGGTAGGTAAAGCTGCTTCTGTGTTGTTTGGTGTTTCGTTGATTGCTTCAGGCTTGTCTTCTACCGTCGTTGGTACAATGGCAGGTCAGGTGGTGATGCAAGGCTTTGTACGCTTCTCTATCCCAATGTGGCTAAGACGCTTTATTACTATGGCACCTTCGTTTGTGGTGATTGGTTTGGGCATGAACACCACAGATATTTTGGTGATGAGCCAAGTGGTGTTGAGCTTTGGTATTGCGCTGGCGATTATCCCATTGCTTATCTTTACCAACAGTGAACGTTTGATGGGGGAGTTCAAAAACAACAAATGGGTGTCTTATGCCGGTGTGGTGATTGTTTCTTTGGTATTGGCACTAAACGCTTACTTAATGGTAACGCTTACAGCGTAGCAATGGCGCTTTGATAACAAACTCTGTCGATAAAAAAACGGAAGCTACTGAGCTTCCGTTTTTGTGTTTAGGTGAAATGGGTAATTAGTTTTGCTCAACCACTTCCAATTCAGTTTCACTTTGTTTTGCCGCTTCAAGCATCTTACGAATGATGAATGATGCGCCCAAGGCAATCGCAACCATCACAACCGCTAGGATAGTCAGCAGTTGGAAGTATTCGCCGTAAACGTGTTGTACGATCTCTTGGGTGATCTCTTGACCTTTTTCTAGTGCGATAGAAGTCGAGAACGCGGCACCAACGATACCACTTAGCGCGATAGCTACTGAGAACAAGCTTACAGAGAAGTTCTCAATGTGCTTAGGTGCAACCGATAGGATGAATGCTACTACCATTGAACCTACGATAACTTCTGCGATCGCTTGGAAGAAGTGAATCGCTAGGAAGATCTCAGGCATGATAATGACGTCTTCGCCAACGGTCGTTACCGCGAAGGTTAGGATGCCGAATGCGATAGCGGTTAGCACGAATGCCAATGCAATCTTAGTTGCTGTTGATAGGTGAATGTCGCGTTTTTCTAGCATGCCAAAGAAGCCAGCAACGATAGGGCCACCAACCATACACCATAGCGGGTTCATCGCCATTGCAGCTTCAGGCTCTAGTGGAATGAAGCCAAACAGAGAACCTTTTAGTGTGTTGATCGCTACCATGTTCATTGAAGTCATCATCTGACCGTAGTAAACGAAGAAACAAGTGGTTAGGAAGGTAACGATAAGGATGGTACCCATCTTCAATGATTCCGCTTTGCTTGCTTTCAACATCAAAGAAACAAAGTAAAGAATTGCTGCACCGCCAATGGCGTAAACGATGTTTTGACCGATATCCATGTTAGAGAACATGAAGAATACCAGTGCAATCATTGCCGCTGAGATGATCGCGAAGAAAATCCAGTTCTTCATGCTTACGCTTTGACGATCCAGATCAGAAGCAACGCCAACCAAGCCTTTACGGAACACAAGTAGCATAATCAATGCTGCGCCAGCCATCACTGCTGAAATAGTGAAACCACCATTAAAGCCGATGATCAGCACAATCATTGGGAACAAGTATTGACCTAGGAAAGCGCCCACGTTGTTCACTGAGTAGTTGATTGGATAACCTTTCTCGAAATCTTCTTGAGACTTAAAGGTACGTTTGTACAGGCTAGGGTAAGAAGGTGACATTAAACCACGGCCGTAACTTGCTAGTGCGATACCACACATAGAAAGCGGTACGTTGGTTGCCGAAGCCCCAAGAACAAGCAGCACGTAACCAGATGCGAATGCTAGGAAGGCAATCGATAGAGAACGGTAAGCACCTAAAAATTTATCAGCGATGAAACCGCCAGCAATCGCAAATAGGGGGCCAATCGCCGAAAAGGCACCCACGATCATCATGGTATCAGCTTCGTTGTAATTCAGATCCTCTAAGAAAAAACGCGTTAGACTGACCAACACGCCATAAAATGATAAGCCAAACATCATTTGGCAGAACATCATAGATTTATTTAGTTTATTCCACATAATTAAATACTCACTATTGCGAGAAAGGTAGTTATTATTTCTGTTAAATGTTACTTAAACGGTATGTTACATATTGAAACAATTGTCGCATAAAACGAATTTAATGCACCAAAATTTCTAATGCGAAACGTTTGCCTTACTAATGTGTTGTTCTAGATCAACTAGAAATTACGTGAATAAATGACCAAAAAGTAACAATTTATAAGATGATTGTTCTGAGGTGGTTTTTAAGGTTTTGAAATGTCGCTGAAATAATATGCAATAGAGAGTGGGGCAGGAGATGATGTAATTTGGGCGTAAGAAAGAAGACGTTGGCGGAATTTTGTCCGCCAACAATGAGAATTATTAATCAGCAATAGCTGATGTAAAGTATGCTATTCGCATGGTGGCGCCATATGAATCACTGCCAGACCACCAAGTGATGTTTCACGGTATTTTTTATTCATGTCTTTACCAGTCTGGTACATGGTTTCGATAACTTTATCTAATGAAATAAGACATTTGCTGGTGCGCTTCAGTGCCATGCGTGATGCGTTGATGGCCTTCATCGCGCCCATCGCATTTCGTTCGATACACGGAACTTGAACCAAACCGCCAATTGGGTCGCAGGTCATGCCTAGTGAGTGCTCCATGGCGATCTCTGCGGCAATACAGATTTGTTCATTACTGCCACCGCGCAGTGCGGTTAAGCCTGCTGCTGCCATCGAAGACGAAACCCCGACTTCACCCTGGCAACCTACCTCTGCACCGGAAATAGAAGCGTTGGTTTTGTATAAAATACCAATCGCCCCCGCGACTGCTAAGAAGTCCTTCAACTGTTTGTTGTCCAGCTCTTTGATGAAGCGGTGGTAGTACATCAGTACCGCAGGGATAACGCCGGCCGCGCCGTTGGTTGGGGATGTAACTACTTGGCCACCCGCGGCATTCTCTTCACTTACCGCGAAAGCAAATAGGTTAATCCAATCCATGATCTCCATTGGATCGTTTTCTACGGCCGCATTCGCTTCGAGCTTTTTAAGTAGGTTTGGTGCACGGCGTGTCACATTCAACCCGCCTTCAAGAATACCTTCGGTATCGAAGCCACGCTGCATACACAGCGACATCACTTTCCAGATCTGTTCGGCTTTTTGGTCGATCTCTTCCTGCTCACGAAACGCGCGTTCGTTTTGCAGAATCATTCCGCCCAAGCTCAAGCCGTTTTGTTCTGCTTTCTCTAGCATTTCATCGGCTGATTTGAACGGATAACACACTTGTACTTCCGCTTCGCTGCTGCCGTTTTCCAGTTCGGCAGCGGTTGCAATAAAGCCACCGCCAATGGAGTAGTAAGTCTCAAACGCGACTTGATCGCCAGCCGCATCAAAAGCCGTAATGGTCATGCCATTTTCATGCAATGGGAGGTTGTCGCTGTGGAAGACGATATCGTGATCATAATTAAACACGATCTCATGCACGCCAGCGACAGAGAGCGTGCCATGTTCAATGGTATGTTGCAGTGCACTCTTGGCACTGGTCATCTTGATGGTATCGGGTTTGTTGCCCATCAAACCAAGTACGGTAGCACGGTCAGTATGGTGACCTTTGCCTGTCAGCGATAAAGAACCATAAAGGTCAACTTGCACCTTGTGCACTTTCGCCATAGAGTCGCTAAGTAGTTGAGTGAAATGGTAACCTGCGAGCATTGGGCCATTGGTGTGGGAACTGGATGGACCGACACCGACTTTAAAAATATCGAAAATCGACAGCATAATTGACTTCCTTTCTTTACGGACCTTTATTCAGGTCTCTAGAATGACATTGTTAATTAGATGTTAATGCCTGAGAGGGTATTGGCAAAGCAATTTTTTGTATACAAATTGTTCGCTAAAGTATGAGTAATTGAGATCTCGGTAATGAAGTTAAACAAAGTAGTGATCATTCTGGGTAAACGCTTGGTACACGATAAGCTAAGCGCTGAGGGCTGCTCCCGTGTTGAAGCATTGTCTAATGTTTTAAGCGAGCTGTGCTTTGATACTACGGCATTGGTGTTCTGTGGCGGGATAACTCAAAGTCAGACAGTATCTGAAGCGGATGCAATGTACGGTTACTTTCGTCATCTGATAGAGGTAAAAGGCGTCGACTTTCCAGAGCAGCAAGTGATCATCGAGAACCGTTCACTTAATACGGTGCAGAACATGCAGAATGCCGCCGCAGAACTATTGCAGAGTGGCCTTTGTCAAACAGGCCAAACCATTGAAGTCACGCTGCTTTCCAATGACTACCACTTGGAACGGATTATTGAGATTCAAACGCTGATGGACGAACAAGGCCTGTTGAGAGTGTTGAAATCGCGCTGCGAGGAAATGGGGGTTCACCTCAATATTCCCCTCAAAGTATCTAAACACATTAGTGTGCCATACCCTCATACAGGCGTGTTAGCTGAGGCGTTTCTGCTATTTGATGAGCTTACGACCTACCGAGTGTATCTAGAAGGCGTAAAGCGTGATGTATTTAAGCGTGATTTGGCTGAGGTACGAGCAGAGCCATTAGCAATCGCTCGTCGATCTATAGAGAGGCTGCAAGTGTTGCAGTTAGGACAAGATGTTCAAAGGCAAATTGCAGATATGAAAAAGGCCATCGAAATGACAGCCTTTGATGATTCTGTTTATGCCGCAGAGCAAGCGCTAGCGGTATTCCATCCGATTCTTACGTCGCTGAACCTGCGACTTGATCCTGAGGCAAATACCTAGGCCAGCGAGCGTAACTTATTGACGTTTTAGCTCGCGGCGTGTGCGTACTGCACTGAGCGCGATTAAGCTGTAACAAAGTAGCTCAATACCTTCTTCTGAGATGTTCTTCACATCGCGTACGTAGTGCTCACCCATTACGTGCTGCCAGAAGCTGCCCATTCCGTATAGACGAGAGAACACCAACAATAAGATCACCGAGCCGATAAGCAGCTTCATGTATGGTGATTGTAAGATGGTTGCCATTTCATTTACGGTACCTTTACCGCCTTGGTAAGCTTTCGCACAAGCCAGCGCTGTTACCGCAAGAGCAGGGAATACCCAAGAGCCGTGGTGAATCATGTCGAACCAGTAATCCATCTCACGGATCATCAATACAGCGAAGAAGCCTGAGATAAGAATGGCAGCATGGGATACATGGCTTTCTTGTCTAGAGACGCGGAAGAAAGACCAAGACGCAACGGCCAGCATGATCAATTGCAATGTTTCAGTGACGGACGTTTCACCCAAGGTTGAGCCTAGTAAAACGTAATCCACGCGGATACTTAAGTTCACTAGAATACTAATTGCAACGATGGTCAACGCACTCAACATCGATTTGTAGATGATGCGTTTTGACTCTTCAGTCACTTTTGAGTTTTCAGCAACAAGGTTGGATTGTGCCGATTCGGCTTGTTTGACAGTATCTGTTTTCATCCTGACCACCCGCTCCAATAAAAATGTGGAAAAAACGTGAAATTTCGTGATGTGCGCGAGGAATTTTATTGACCGGTTGGAAAGTAATGTCAGGGGAACGTCAGGAATAAAACGCCGTTCGATATCGTGTCGCTATGCGGTAAGGCCGATGGATAAAGGGGTAAGTATCAGAAAGTAGGGAAATTTACGGTAAACAAAAAGGAGCTTAAAGCTCCTTTATTGATAATAATGTAATCTTAGATTGCGCAAATGTTAACGGTGTTCACGATTCGCCATCTTCTTTATGATTGTTGCGGTAGTATTCCCATTGCTCAAAACGCTCGTTTTCAGACAATTGGCAGTACGTTACACGCTCGCCATTTTCTGTAACAGTATCTAGCTCGCCGCCTTGTTGCACGCAGTATACCGCTGCTGGGTTTGCTGCTGCCGTGTATTCATTTGAGCGAGTTGCACCTTCATAAGTTGAACAACCTGCCAACACCATCGCTGCTGCCACTGCCGTTACTAAAGTTGTCTTTTTCATTCTTGATCTCCGCATGGGATTAACGAGTAGTGTGTTGATTATAGGAGAGTTTCAGAAAAATATTGTCTTATGTTTGTTAAAAGCACGAAGCTTGTAAGGGAATTATGTGCAATCTTAGAATTCGCTCACTGTTCAGTGAAAGTTGTTTCAATAGACCTCAAATTGAAACTTGGGAATGCGCATGAATTTCGGTAGTATGCGCGCAAAACATTCACAGCGGAATCTGCGATGAGACATTTGAAAACCACTACGCACCCAGACATCGAGCATCTCGATGACAAAATCATCTTCCAACGCAATGCGGCGCGCGCCATTGTATTAGACGGTGAAGATGTCCTGCTTCTTTACACAGAGCGTTATCACGATTACACGCTGCCTGGCGGTGGCATCGATGACGGTGAGGATGTGATTGCAGGTTTGGTACGTGAGCTGGAAGAAGAAACCGGTGCGAAGAACATTCACAGCATCAAGCCTTTCGGTATCTTCGAAGAATTTCGTCCATGGTACAAAGACGATGCGGATGTGATGCACATGACGTCATACTGCTACACGTGCAAGATCGACCGTGAGTTGGGTGAAACGTCTTATGAAGATTACGAAGTGAAAAATGGCATGCGCCCAGTTTGGATGAATGTACACGACGCGATCGCGCATAATGAAAATACGATGGCAGAAAGCCCGAAGAAAGGCATGAGCATCGAACGTGAAACCTTCTTGCTCCAGTTGATCTCGAAAGAGCTTCTATAGTTCACGCTTATTCGGCGACAGTACTCTTCACCCTTCTCAAATTTCCGGTCTTCGTTTACGAAACGGCTTTTTAACGTTTCAATTTGTAAACATCAGCCAATAAAAAAAGTCCGAGCTCCCCCCCGGAACCCGGACTTATTCCAGACGCGCAAGCGAAGCGTCATCTCGATATTCTGTTTTTTTGTATCAATCTGTGAAAACAATAGCTGTTTTATATTTGTTGTGTAAATAATTAATAGGTCTAACTATCCGTTTTCACTTTGTTTGCACGCGTAATGTGATGGATATCTAGGCAATATACAAGTGCAAGTTGGTAAATTATCAGCAAACCACTGCTCTTTCTTATCTTTGAGATACATTACCGTAACTTTTATGCACGCGTTTGCATCGAGATCACGAGTTTGTAAATTGGCGGAATAGGATCTTGTGTTTTTACGTGCTTCTGACATTGGTAGCTTTTAGTGAGAATGTTCACAATTCCACGAGTGGCGGTAATCGACTAAGGTCTATAAGCGGTTCGGTGTAGGTCGAGGAATGATTCGCAAACAAAAGTAGCGGCTGGAAAGAATCGAAGCGCAGTTTCTGAATACTGACCAAACGTTCCAGCGCGTAAAAGCGATTGACGTATTGCTGAGTCTCTTTCGGCAATGTGAGTGCTTTGAAATCTCGACTGCCAGCCTTCTTTATCGCTCTAGCGACACGGCCTTCGCCTGCGTTATAAGCTGCAAGGGTTAGCGCGATATCTTGATCAAATTTGTTATACAAAAACGCCAAATACGCCAATGCGGCTTTCGTGCTGGCTTTGGTATCAAAACGCTCATCCTGACTATTCGTTACTTGCAAACCAAAGCGTGTTGCCGTGGCAGGGATCAACTGCCAGAGGCCCGCAGCATTGGCGTGCGAGACGGCTTTGGGGTTATAGGAGGATTCCAGCATCGGCACCAGCACAAAGTTTGCGGGCAGAGATTTTTGCTTAAGCTGCTTAAAAATATGATCGAGTAGCGGGCTAACGGAATCGAGACGTTGGTTAATTTGTGTTTGGTAAGGAGCAAGTACTTGGAATTGTTGCTCGATGGTTTTGTTGTGCGGCTTGGCCAAAGTCAATGGAGACAAGAAGGTCAAGCAGAAAACAAAAAAGCCTACAGTCATCGACCGGGATGGCGGAAGACTCTGTAGGCAAAGCGAGAATCGTTGCTTAGAACGAACGCTCTTCATAAGTGTGATGCACAGGTTGTTTGAGTTGACTGACTAACTCTTGGAACGCTGCAGAGCTTTGGCCATTGCTCTGATTGTCCTGTTGGCATTGTTTCACCAAGGATCCCAACAGCGTCCATTGTTTTCTCGCTTGCGTACCAATCTTGGCGGGCAAGGCATTGAAAATACGATTCACACTGGTCTCATTACAAGGCAATCCGAGTTTACGCATTAACTGGCTTCTTTCACTTGCAGAACGACCAAGCTGATTCAAAATCGGCATTTGTTTTTGAATATTCTCGTTTAGCGCCTCACCATCGAACTTCAAATACAGTGCTTTTTGCTGCTGAATCAGCCCCGATAGTTGCTGGTAGAGTTTGACGTCTTCAGCGATAGAGCGAACAAACTTCTGAATGTGATGCGATGCCGTCGTTGCCATGCATGACTCCTAGTGCGTTGTGTTACTCGTGACCAGTGTGAAATTGCATTACTGCTTTAGATAATGCTTGGGTATCTAGATTCAGTTCACCACGAGCTAACGCATTACGAATTTGTTCAACCTTCACCATGTCTACGTCTGGTAAGGATTTCATTTCAGCTTGAGCGCGATCGATCGCGGCTGTATTCGTTTGGAATGTAGGCTCGTTAATCTTGCTCTGTGCGACGGTGTCGACTGGCTTTTTGCTCGCCTGCTGGAATTTAGTTTGTGGGACATGACCGCCCGCGACCTTGTCGATTTTCATGCTGTTGTCCTCAATCATCATGTTCTAAATCGAATAGGCGACTAGGGTGTGATGAACATTAAATATTTATTTTTGTACTCGAAGTTCGCCTACGCTGACGAGCATCTAAATCGAAAAATGATAACCTGAGTCCAAAATCAAAATTGGGTATGCACCTGATTGAGCCCCGTTACGACAGCGCGTATCACCTTGCCAGAACTGGTGTTTTCTACCTCAATTTGCTGACCTTTCTTGCCTTGTTCTAAGGCGACTCCCTTGGTACTGGCACTAAACCCATCCTTGCTGGCGATGATGATCACTTCGTTGCCTTTCTCGATCAGTGGTGGAGAGCTTAAGTTGGTTGGGGCAATGATTTGGCCTGCTCGAATTCGGCGAGTGGTCTCAAGCCCAATGGCTTGGTTTGCTTTTGTGAAGAAATCGTCTTGGCGTGAAATTGTGCGCGTCTCAGTTTTTAAGTTCGAGGCTGAGATGGATTCGTTACGTCCAATCGTACTGGTGGCAACGAGAACGGGAAGTGTCACCGTCGATTTAATGGTCACGTTAATTCTCCATGGAGAGCTAACGTCTTCGCAACTGACCGCACGTTTTAAATTACCAACAGGTAACGGCCGATTATCGCGTCCTGCGATTGCCAAAGGTGTGTCACAAACAGGCAGGTGATTGGCAGAGCCTGGCACCCATATTTGATAGTCGAGTTGGTAAGCACTCCACTGACGAGAGTGTGCCACTTGCGCCACCTCTTGCTCAAATTGCTCGCCGACGATGGCTTTTAACTCGTCTACGGTGAGGTTTTTCTCATTCGCTAAAACACTGAGTGAGCTTGCACTCAAAACCAAACCACAAAGCAGCATGATTGAGGGAAATTGACCTTTCCCCTTGGTTTGAATGGTTTCCGTAAACCGGAAGCGAGGCTTCCTTCCTTGTTTGTAATTCATTGATATATATAACTAAATTTTATGGCATGCATCTTGTTTTGTTATTCGGTGTATTCGAGCCGATTTTAAGGAAAGATGCATGGCGATCACATTCGAAAATGCGTTAGGTGTACATCCAGAGGCACTCAATTTTCGCGTTCAGCGTACCAAAGTCCTCGCCAGTAACCTAGCAAATGTTGATACCCCAGGGTACTTGGCAAAGGACCTAAGCTTCACCACCGTGATGAATCAAATGTCAGCGGGCAGTGTGAACAAACCGGTGCCGAAGTTTCAGGTTGAGGCGCAATATTCGGTGCCTTACCAAAACAGCAAAGACGGCAACACTGTGGAACTGGGCGTTGAACAAGCCAAGTTCACGCAAAACAACATGGACTTTCAAACCAGCCTGACGTTTCTCAACATGAAATTCAGTGGCTTGGCGAAAGTGATTGAGGGACGTTAAACATGTCATTTACTGATATCTATTCAATCACTGGCTCGGCGATGACGGCGCAAACCGTTCGCCTGAACACGGTAGCCAGTAACCTTGCCAACGCCGATGCGGTGTCTGCCAATCCGGATGATGCCTACAAAGCACTCAAACCTGTGTTCGCGACTGTGTATCAGAAAACGCAGATGGCGACAGAAAACGGTGTTTATCCGAATGCGGAAGTGCGCATTGTAGATGTGGTGCAGAACGCGGGTCAGGCAGAAAAACGCTTCGAACCTAACAACCCGTTAGCGAACGACGAAGGCTACGTGTACTACCCAGACATTGATGTGGTGTCAGAGATGGCCGACATGATGTCCGCAACGCGCAGCTTTGAAACTAACGTGGAAGTGCTGACGAATGTGAAAAGCATGCAGCAAGGTCTGCTTCGACTAGGGCAGGGTAATTAATGAGTCTCGCACAATACACCGCGCTCTCTTCTGACGCACCAGTTGCCACTACCGCTAGTGGTGATACCGGCGGCATTTCTGCCAACCCATCGGATATGAACAGCGCAACGTCACTGCAAAACGAGTTTATCTCGCTCATGGTGGCGCAAATTCAAAACCAAGATCCACTTAACCCGCTTGATGGCACTGAGTATGTCAGCCAGTTAGCGCAATTTTCGCAAGTTCAAAGTACTGAAAACATGTCGATGCTGATGCAAAACAGCATGGTATTGCTCGACAACATGCAGGTGCTTTCAACGGCGGGGTTGGTTGGTCAAACCGTGTATGTCTCTTCGAATGAGTTTGAACTTGGTGAAGGCGTGCAAAGCGGCAAGGTCGAGCTAGAACACGGTTCGAACCAAGTGACGTTAGTCGTCAAAGATGAGTTCGGCCAATCAACCAAAGTGCCTTTAGGTGCGCACGGTACAGGTGACGTTGAGTTCTCGATCAATCCAGAAGAGCTTGGTTTGAAACCGGGTAAATACACCGTTGCGGTGGAAGTTCAAGAGGGGCAAAAGAGCCCAAATGTTTTGCTGGCAGGTACGGTTGAGCAGGTTCGTATTCCTAGCTCAGGTGGCGCAGCACTGGTCAATGTTCAAGGCGTTGGCAACGTTCCTTTCTATCAAATCACTCAGTTTGGTGCTTAACCAAATAAGGAAATCAGAGGTTATTTATGAGTTTTAACATCGCACTTAGTGGTCTGGACGCGACCAACACAGAGTTAAACACCATCAGCCACAACATTGCCAACGCATCAACGTACGGCTTTAAAGGTGGCCGCACAGAATTTGCAGCGGTTTACAACGGCATGCAACCGGGCGGCGTAGAAGTGGCGTCGATTTCTCAGAACTTCGATAAGAATGGTTCGGTGACAGGCACAGGCCGTGCAATGGACTTGGCGATCAACGGCAGCGGCTTCTTCGTGACGAAAGATCACATGGGGCAGATGCTTTACACTCGTGCGGGTGTGTTTGGTACTGATAAGAACAACTTTGTGACCGCAAATAACGGTGCCAAGTTGCAAGGTTACAGCGTAGACAACAACGCGAACCTTCAAACTGGCTCTGTTGGTGACATCAAAGTATCTACTTCTTCACTTAACGCAAAAGCGACCGACAATCTGGACTTTGTGGCGAACTTCGATGCAAGCGCAACGGCAGTCGATCAAGCGGTTTACCCATTCGATTCTTCCGATCCAAACTCATTCAACTCTTCTTACACCACTAAGGTGTACGACTCACTTGGCAACTCGCACACGGTAACTCAGTACTTCACGAAGACATCAGATAACGAATGGCAAGTGAACGTGGAAGTTGACGGTGCACCAACGACGCCAGCAACGGCTCAAACGGTTCAATTCAATACTGACGGCACGCTAGCTTCTCCAACAGGTTCTTTCAACGTTGCATTCCCAGCGGCGGGCGCAAACGCAATGAGCATTGATATCAGCTTGAACGGTAGCACTCAGTTTGGCGCTGCGTTTGGCGTGAGCACCAACAACCCGAATGGTTACACCTCAGGTGAGCTTGCGGGCGTTCGAGTGGAAGACAACGGCATGGTTTACGCGACTTACACTAATGGCCAGTCTCAGCTGCAAGGTCAGGTTGTGCTTGCGGATTTCGCTAACACGCAAGGTCTATCGAAAGTGAGCGGCACGGCTTGGACACAAAGCTTTAGCTCTGGCGCGCCAATCATGGGTGTTCCGGGTACAGGCACATTGGGTGACTTAACACCCGGTGCGCTAGAAGGCTCTAACGTTGACTTAACCAGTGAGCTGGTTGCACTTATGACGGCGCAGCGTAACTACCAAGCGAACGCGAAAACCATTTCGACCAATGACAAGCTGACTCAAGCTCTGTTCAACGCGGTGTAATGGGAGAGTCGCATGGATAGCTTGTTATTTACTGCCACATCGGGTGCGAGTCGAGTTCTTAAGGCTCAGCACGTACGTTCGAACAACTTATCGAACGCTGACACCGCAGGTTTCCGTGCCGATATGGAACGCGTTCGCAGCGTTGAGCTACAAGGTGCGGGCTTTGATGGCCGCACCATGGTGGTGACCAACTCAGCCGCAACGCGTTTTGATTCTGGCGACATCATGAAAACCGGTCGTCCTCTCGATGTGGCGATCATGGGCGAGGGCTACCTCACCGTTGAAACGCCAATTGGCAATGAAGCATACACCCGAGCGGGCAACATCAAAGTCGATACCTTTGGTGCAATGAGCATCAATGGCTTCCCGGTTGTCGGTGAAAACGGACCAATCGTTGTGCCTGATTTTCAGAAGATTGAAATCAGTGAACGTGGCCGTGTTTCTGTGATTCCTCCGGGTGGTGGTGCAGAAGTGGAAGTGGGCACCTTGAAGATGGTGAAACCACCAATCAACCAACTGCAAAAAGAGAGCGACAGCTTGCTACACAGCTTAGATGGTGTGCCTTTCCCAGCGGATGAAACCGTGCAGCTTTCTCCAGAGCACATTGAAGGCAGTAACGTGTCTGCCATTGATGAGTTGCTGAGCGTGATGTCGTTGACACGTAACTTCGAAATGCAAGTTCGCATGATGAAAACCGCAGAAACCTTGGCGCAAGCCGGAAACAAATTGATGGCGGCGAGATAACCCTCTCACCAAGGGATTCTCGTCCAAAGGAGATAACCAATGCATTCAGCATTATGGGTAAGTAAAACGGGCATGGCAGCTCAAGATACCAAAATGACTGCCATCTCTAACAACCTAGCGAACGTTAACACGGTCGGCTTTAAGCGTGACCGCGTGGTGTTTGAAGACTTGTTTTATAGCATTCAGCGTCAGCCGGGCGCGCAAGTCGACCAGGTGAATGAACTGCCAAGCGGTGTTCAGCTTGGTTCTGGTGTTCGCGTAGTCGGTACGCAGAAAGTCTTCACTCAAGGCAACACACAAAATACCACTCAAGAGTTGGATTTAGCGGTGATGGGGCAAGGCTTCTTCCAAATCGAAAACTCTGACGGTCAGATCATGTACACGCGTAATGGTCAGTTCCACATCAACTCAGAGGGTTTGATGGTTAACAGCCAAGGTTTGCCACTAGAGCCACAAATTCAAATCCCGGACAACGCGATTTCGTTCTCTGTGGGTGTGGATGGCACGGTAACAACCACATCCGCTGACGATCCAACGCCGCAGCAGTTGGGTCAAATCACGCTGGCGAAGTTCATCAACCCAGCGGGTCTAGAAGCCGTTGGCGGTAATTTGTTCCGTGAGACAGAAGCAAGTGGTCCTGCTGATGAGTTAATTGCGGGCGAAGACGGTGCAGGCAGCATCAAACAGGGCGCTTTAGAAGGCTCAAACGTGCAGGTAGTGGAAGAGATGGTCGACATGATCACCACTCAACGCGCGTACGAGATGAACGCCAAAGTGGTTTCTGCCGCAGACGACATGCTGAAGTTTGTCGCGCAATCGATGTAAGTAAGAAATTGGTGATGATGAAGGAAAAAGCAATGAAATGGCTTTCGAAGAGTTGGGCAGTTGCCGTCGTGTTGCTGGTGGGATGTGCAGGTCGTGATGAGTTTATTCCGCCTGAACCAAACACAGAGGAATACGCGCCACCAGTGTTGGATTACACCTTGCCAGAGACCAAGTCCGGCAGCCTTTATCGTCACCAATACACCATGACGTTATTTCAAGATCGCCGAGCCTACCGAGTCGGTGATGTTTTGACCGTGCAGCTCTCTGAAGAAACCTCTTCAAGCAAGAAAGCGGGCACACAGTTTGGCAAAAGCTCAACCGTAGACTTTGCCGCGCCAACCATTGGCACCAAAACCATTGATGAGCTAGGTGTGAGTGTCGATGGCAGTCGCAGCTTTGATGGCAGCGCATCCAGCTCGCAAGGTAACAAATTACAAGGTGCGATCACCGTGACGGTACATGAGGTACTGCCAAATGGCGTGCTTCGCATTAGCGGTGAAAAGTGGCTTCGACTTAACCAAGGCGACGAGTTTATTCGTCTAACGGGCATCGTGCGTGTTGATGACATCAACCGCAGCAACCAAGTGTCTTCTCAACGTATTGCGGATGCTCGTATTACCTACGCTGGTCGTGGCGCATTAGCCGACAGCAACGCAGCCGGGTGGCTGACTCAGTTCTTCAACAGCCCATGGGTACCATTCTAATGAAGCCAATTAATGCATTCTTTACCTCTTTCCTATTGGCTCTGACCTTGGGACTTCCTGCCACTTCACATGCCGAAGTGGAAATTCCGATCATGGACTTGGTGGATGTGCAGGGCATCCGAGAAAACCAATTGGTCGGTTACGGTTTAGTCGTGGGCTTGGCCGGTCAAGGCGACCGTAACCAAGTGAAATTCACCGCTCAATCGATTACCAACATGCTGCGCCAATTTGGTGTTCAGATTGATGACAGCATGAACCCTAAATTACGTAACGTGGCGTCCGTAAGTGTTACCGCATCTGTTGACCCAATGGCGGGACCGGGTCAAACACTGGACGTAGTAGTTTCTTCTATCGGCGATGCGAAAAGCTTACGTGGCGGCACGTTACTGCTGACGCCACTGCGCGGTATCGATGGCGAAGTGTATGCCATCGCTCAAGGTAGTGTGGTGGTGGGGGGCTTATCCGCCGAGGGTAAAAGCGGCTCTAAAGTAGAAGTAAACACACCAACCGCTGGCCGAATTCCTAATGGAGCAACGTTGGAGCGAGAAATCGAAACTGATTTTAACCAGCGTGACGAAATCACGTTGAATCTGCGCAAACCAAGCTTCACCACGGCGAAGAACATCGCCCGTGAAATCAACAATACCTTTGGTCCAAACGTAGCGAAAGCGATCAACAAAGCGCGCGTCGAAATGCGTGCACCGATGGACACCCAACAGCGTGTCACCATGATGTCGATGTTGGAAGAAATGAGCGTGGAAGAAGGTCGTAAGCCAGCTCGAATCGTCTTCAACTCACGTACTGGCACCGTCGTCATCGGTAAAAATGTCAAAGTGGGTGAAGCGGCAGTAAGCCACGGCAACTTGACTGTTCGAATCTCTGAATCTCAACAAGTCAGCCAACCGAACGCGTTTGCTGATGGCGAGACCAAAGTGGTGGATCAAACCCAAATCGATGTGAACGAAGAACAAGCGCAAATGGTGATTTGGCCTCCGGGCACGGAACTGAACACTATCGTCAACGCTGTAAACAGCCTAGGCGCGACGCCAACGGATCTGATGTCGATTCTGCAAGCATTGAATGAAGCGGGCGCGCTGAATGCTGAGCTTGTGGTGATTTAAGGAGTTAGCGATGAAGTTAGACACGAGCGGCGATCAAGCACAACTCAATACCATGCTGTATCACGACAACAGCGCCCTAGCGAGCATCAAGAAAAGCCGCGATCAAGAAGGCGCTCTTGAAGTGGTTGCGGGTCAATTCGAGGCGATGTTCCTACAAATGGTGCTACGTCAAATGCGCAGCAGCAGTGATGTATTGGCCGACAAAGATAGCCCGTTTGCTAGCCAGCAACAAGGTGTGTTTCGCGATATGTACGATGGGCAATTAGCGATGGAGTTGGCGAAAAAACAGAACTCTGGTATCGCCAATATGCTGATCCAACAACTCCAACAACTTAGCCCTTCAATGCGCGAAGTGGCGTTCGACCAATCACGTAATGTCTCTCCGGCGAACGATGGAAAAGTGGTCAGCCTTGAACGCACATCACAACTTGAAAACGATGAAATCGCGATGAAGACCGACGCAGTTAATCCCACGCTGCAAGCGGTCGCCTCTGTTAAACAAGTGCTCGGTGAAGCCGGAATGACGACCGCATTTACTCAGCCGCTGATCAGGAAAATGGAGCTGTAAATGAACCTTGTTAATATCGCCCTTTCAGGCTTAAACGCGAACCGTGTGGCGTTGGATGTGACCGCGCAAAACGTAGCTAACATCAACACGCCGGGATACAGCCGACAACAAGCATTGATGGCTTCTGTTGGTGACGGTAAGTACAACAAGCTCAGCCCTGGAATGGGTGTTGAAGTGACGAGCATTCGCCGTGTCACAGACCAATTCTTGGTGAAGCAAACGTGGTCGACCAACAGTTTAGCGGCTTATTCGGCAGGTTATACCACCGCCATGAGCCAGCTTGAAAACACGCTTGGTGCGGATGGTTTTAGCGTTTCTGCGGGGTTAGATTCCCTTAATGCTGCACTGAATGATGCCACAGTAAAACCAGAATCAATCCCATACCGTCAGCAAATCATTAATGAATCGGAAGCGTTAGCACGCCGATTCAATACGTTAACCGAGTCGCTTCACAATCAGCACAAGGACATGAGTGATCAGCGTAATGCCGCGTTGAGCCATGCCAATAGCTTGGTGGCGAACATTGCTCAGGTAAATAAGCAGATTGTCGAAATGCAAGGCACAGGTGGTAACCCAGCGCAGTTGATGGACACTCGCGATGTGTTGATTGGTGAGCTTTCTCAAATCGTTGAAATCAAAACTACCGACCAACCAGACGGTAGCATGCAAGTGACACTCGCTTCTGGTCAGCCTTTGGTAATGGGATCGGATTATGGTCAGCTGGCAGCAAAGCCAGACCCAAGCGACCCATATATTGCGGATTTGAGTGTCGAATTCGCCTCGCAAAGCTTTGTCATTGACCATTCGGTAGGCGGCAAGTTGGGCGCGATTAACGATTATCAAACCGAAGTGTTAAAGCCAAACCAAGTCGCTTTGGATGACATGGCAAAAGCATTGGCGGATGAATACAACGCGGTGCTGGCGACAGGCCAAGATCTCAACGGCAATCCGGGCAAGCCATTGTTTAGCTACGATCCGGCGAACCCAGCAGCGAGCCTAACCATTACCAATATCAGTGCGGAAGAATTAGCGTTCTCCAGCGATGGCACTCCGGGTAATGCAGATGTGTTGAATGACCTAATTCAACTGAGCAATAAGCCGGTTTCAGTTACAGGTTATGGCTCGCTGAGCTTAAACGATGCGTTCACCGCAATGGTCGGTGAAACGGCGATCAAAGCACGCCAAGCAGAAGCGGATTATGAAGCTAAGGCGGCAATGAACAAACAAGCGCATGCCGCGCGCGACAACGTCAGTGCGGTGAACAGCGATGAAGAAGCGGCGAATCTGATGACATTTGCTAACGCACATAACGCCAACATGAAAGTCATTAGCACCGCTAACCAGCTTTTCGACTCTGTATTGCAGTTATTCTAAAAGGAACCCGAGATGCGAATCAGTGACAGTCAATTTAGCCAAATGATGCTGCAAAGCTTGCAAACCAACAACGCAGGTTTGGGGCATGTTCTTCAACAAATGGCCACGGGTGACCGATTAACCAAGCTTTCTGACGATCCTATGGCGTCGATAAAGCTGCTGAACCTTGAACGTGAAAACAGCGCAATTGGCCAGTATCAGAGTAATATCGCAAATCTTAAAACCACACTCTCTGCGCAAGAAACCCATTTGGATTCGGTCAACGAGAGCTTAAAGAGTGTGCGTGATTTGGTGCTTTGGGGCGCGAACGGCACATTAACCGATGAAGATCGCAGCGGCATGATCATCGAGCTAAAAAGCTACCGTGATTCGATTGAATCCTCATTCAACGCGCAAGATGAAGAAGGCCACTACCTGTTTTCTGGTACTCAGACGGACACGCCTGCGGTGAGTAATGCAGGCGGTGCGTACCAAGTTGATGGTAACAGTGACAAGCGCGTGGTCACCGTTGCGAAGGGCGTGACCATGGATTCCAACATGACGGCAAAAGAGATTCTGGAGCTTGGTGGCGGCGATAATGTTTTGAACCAAATCGATGCTTTGATTGCAGAATTTGAGAACCCGAGTCCGAATTTTCAAGCGGAAGTAGACGCTAGCTTATCTGCCATTGATGATACCTTGGCGAACGTACTGGGGGCGATGACAGAAATTGGTGGCCGCCATAACAACCTCGACCTAATGGACAGCGCACACGGTGAAAACAAGCTGTTCGTTGATAAGGTGACCAGTGACTTATCGGCATTGGATTACGGTGAGGCGTCAGTACGTTTGAGCAACTACATGGCAGCGTTACAAGCAACGCAAGCTAGCTACGTGAAGATCAACGATCTCAACCTGTTTGATCGTATTTAAGGAAGTTTTGTATGGTGATGAGCACAGTAGAGGTAAGACCCCATAGCATACGCTTAGGTGGGCAAGAACAAGCCTCTATCATGCCAACCCGCTCAGCGGATTCGAGCAGTGCGATTAAGCCGCGTCCTACGCAAGTTCAGGCTGACACCGCGTCAGCCTATTCCGTTTCCGGTATTCAGCTTACTCAAGGCCAGCAACAAGCAACCGCGGTGCAAATCGCCTCCAAATCGTTGCAAGTGATTGGTAAAGAGCTGACTCAAATCAAGCGAGGTTTGACCCAAGCAGTCAACCAAGGCGTGCAGAACGTTCCCGGTTTGCAAGAAGGGCTAGTACGTTCTAAAGCGTCGATTCAGCAAGTGGTTGAACAGGCGCGCTTTGACGGTCAGAAAGTAATTGATAACGAACTGCACCTAAAGCTGGATAAAGCAGATATTCGCCGTTTCTCCATTCCCGGTTTGAACGTGCATCGTTTGAGTGAGAAAGCCGAGCAAATCCGCTTAGACTTTCCGCAAGGTCAATCGGTGATGATCCAATTTGATGGTCAAGCCGATGGTGCGCGCACCGTGAAAATGCTCGACCGCAGTTTGATTGCGATGGGCATGCGAGCATCACTGGCAGAAGACGGCACCATTTTGTTTGAAGCGCGCGATACGGCATATCAACAAATGCAGCAAAAGGTGCTAGTGACGGGTGAAGGTCATCGTTTTCCTGCAGGGCAAGCGAATGTTCTGAACCTAAAATCAGAACCGGATGGCATCGCTGAACTGAGCTTTGATTTAGGATCTCGTGATGGCATAAAGCAAACCATCGCCAAAGTGAATCAGCATATAAGACAAGTGCAAACCAGCTTGGAAGAAGCCAAAGTGTTTCATGGTGAGTTGAACTCACAAATGCGTACTGTGCAGAGCCAATCCAAGCAGTTAAGTGCTGCTGATGTCAATGCGAAACTCGATGGCTTTATGGCCACTTCCGGTCAGTTTAGCTCGACATTCCAAGCGCTGAATGCACAAGCGAATGTTCGTCGTCATACGGTTGTGGCGCTGTTGAAATAGCGCTTTAAGAACACTCCAAGATTCCTTTCTCAATTCATCGGTGGTTGCGTAACCCAGAAAAGAGTTGGGAATCACCTTTCTAGTTCGCGATTAAAAGAGAGATTCCAGACATTTCGTTCCTCAGTTCTGGAATGACGATCTTTGGATATTGAGTTCTATGAACTTCGTCAGTCACGCATTCCGCCTTAGAATTCGTCAACCGCTCAATACTCTTCTGGGTCATTCTCGAGAGCGACGAAGGAGCGACGTCGGGAATCTCTTTCTAAGCTCAAACCCTATTCCGCGTGCTCGACAGGTTCCGCGACCGAGCGATGGAGTTTTTGGAATAACCATCCTAATCCAATCAATGATGCTCCTAGGCCCAAGAAGCTGATCGCACGCCAGAAGCCATCCAGTGAGCGAACATCCCATAAGAACACCTTAAGTGCGACGCATGCCAACACGGCTAGGCCAAGGCGTTGAATCGTCATTGCTTTGCGGGTTGCGCCAACCCAAGTCAGTAAGCCGCCGACAATCAAACCAGCGATCGAGTAAGTAAACAGCTCTGCCATGCCAGTCGGTTGCGCTAGTGTCATAGAGATAGGTTGCCAGAACTGGCGAATCGACATACCTAGCCAAACGGCCGCTAAGATAAGACCAAAGCTGGCAACAACAGGACGCGGGATCTGTAATGTGTTCCAACGCTTGTAAGCGGTTACGAGCAAGACAATCGCAGGCAGCAGCCAGCCAAGAGATAGCATGTTGAACACAGGCATGGATTCCGCGGAAACATTATTGACCACTAACGGCGATTCAAGGCTATTGAGCAACATCATCAGCACAACAAAAGTGCCCCAAAGAAGGTAGCTGTATACTTGATAAACGCGTTCTAGTTGCTGCGCAAACTGGCTGCGATAGCTGTAAACCAACCCCATCACTAATGCTTGGTTAGCAAACACAATCGCCGAAGTGAAATCGATGTAGCCAAGATAGCCGTATTGCCCCGTCAGCCAGTAGTTGGTCTGGGTGAACACCGCCATCAAGAAGACGTGTAGAAACGCCCCTTCAAACCAATTAGCGAGTTCTGTATCTGAGCGATGTAACACAGTGCGAGCGTAAGCAAGAATTACCAACGACGGCAGGTAACTGATCAGCACCCAAGCCCAGTGTCCCGCATTGACAGGTTGCCACTCTGGAATAAACGGTAACAGCGTAAGACGTACGACTAAGATGCTCATTGCGACTTTCACTGCCCAATTCGCTGGGCGAAAAACATTGGCTTGAGTCTGCAACGCCATAACCGCCAATTGAATCGAAATAGCAGTCGTGAGCCACGTATCATTCAGCCAGACAAAAGCCGTTCCGGCAATGATGGCATGCATGATGGCTGAGCACTCCAGCGCCAGCGCTTTGAACCTTTGTCCGAGCATGGCGTAGTAAACCGCAATTGAAGCGGTGAAGAGTGTCCAACCTAAAACATGACGGCTCATGAACTCGTAGGTGTACAGCAGGGTAATCAAGGTCATCGCAGGGGCGAGCACAAGGAAGAGAATGCCTGTCGGTTGAGAGCGGTCACCTGCGAGTGTCTGTAATAATGTTCGCAGTGCAATCAACACGATACTAATGCCGAGCGCGACCAGTACTGGCGTTTGCCCTTCAGCCATATAGATAGATTCAAGCGCGATAGAAAGCAGCATGATCGCGGTAGAAGGCACCAATATCGATGGTAAATAGGCTCTTAATGACCAAGTTTTGCGAACGGCTGGTAGCCAAATCATGGCAGTAAAGAAGGCATAGAAGTAAATCATCTCAGCGGTATCAACGCTAGACATGCGAGCCAGTGCCGACAGCACTAACAAGGTAATCGCGAGAGCAATACCTGTCGGTGGATGTGTCCATTTGCCTTGGCAATGACGGTAACGCGGTTTGAGCATCCAACCCATTCTTGGCACCGCAAACAGCAGGTATAAACTGAGTGATAGGAAGATCGCAAGCCATGAGAAAAGTTGCTCTATCGGCATGCTCTCAATCAGCAATAGCATCCACAAAATATGAGGCACGGTAATCGATGGTGAAATCCAAGCGTGTCGGATCTTTTGCATCAGTAGCGTCGCGGCAACTGAAATTGCAGTGATGTAGCCAGCGAGTAAGTAATAGTTGGGCTCCGCACCGCCAATCCAAAGGGGCGCTGAATAACCACCGATTAAGCCGAGCACCGCCATCAAAGGACCTTGGCGTAGAGAAAGCGCTAAGCTCGAAAATGCCGCGCCTGCCAAGATCACCAGTGATGCACTTGGTGATAAGAGCTGATAGAAGACAAACGCAAAAATCACCGTGCAGTAGATGCCAGTTAACCCTGTCCCGGTAATGGCAGCAGGGACGTAGGTAAAGCCTTTCGCTCGTTCTGCTCGGTCTGGGGATTTTTGTTCACGGCGATGGAACCATTCACCTGCTATCACGGTAGCAAGAGAGATGGAGAATGCGATGGTCACGCGCATGATTGGAGAGAATTCAATGTGGCTGCCAATCACTTGTACGAGGTAACCGCCACCAATCAACATGGCGAGCGCACCAACCCAAACCAACCAGTTTTCTTGGATGTTGGTCAGCAGTTTATTGGCCTGTTTCTCGAACACGGACTCACTGCTCTGCGCCAGCTCACCGATATGGACTTCATCGGCTGAAGGGAGGCTCGGTTCAACAATTGGCTGTGGCGCTTGTTTCGCTGCTAGAGGTGTAACTTTCGATTCAGACTCCGGTGCTGGTTTATTAGGTTGTGTAGCGTTTTCAGTTGGCGTTGGAACATGCCGTGCCTGAGGGGCATCGTGTTGCTCAGGTTTAAAAGTCGGCGATGCGCCTTTCTCAAACCAACGCGCACGAAGCTCTGCCAGCTCTTTATGAAGCTGAGACACTTCGTCCTCTAGCCTCGATATTCGACTGACAGCTTTCAACGTGATGAGCATGGCGAAAATCGCCAAGATAACCGCTAATGAGATAAACAACTGCTGCACTCCCTATCCGTTGTTTGAGAATCCTTAACTTTGAGCAACTTAGCTAAGCTTAGTTCACTGTGTGACAAGCTAACGGGATATACAACACTGAACAAGAAATTTGAGAGAAAGTCGCATATTTGAACGAAAACTGGCGGAGCATCCACACTAAACTAATCTTTTTTATAGAGTTAATCGGTTTTGGGTGAAAGCTCACCAGAACAATAACAAATTAGGTGATGATAAATGCAAGTGGGCAACGAAGCGCTGGTGCTGTCGGCGGTTGGGGTAATAGGTTTAGGTTGTCAGTGGTTAGCGTGGCGAATGCGCTTGCCTGCCATTCTCTTCTTACTGTTAGCGGGCATCATTGTTGGCCCGATCCTGCAATGGCTTAACCCAGACGAGATTCTTGGGGACTTACTTTTCCCCTTAGTTTCCCTCGCGGTGGCAGTGATTCTGTTTGAGGGCAGCTTAACCCTGAATTTTAAAGAGATTCGCGGCGTAAGTGGCTCTGTTTGGAGCATCGTCTCTGTCGGTGCAATCATTTCTTGGGTGGCCACCAGTGTGGCAACGCACTACTTTCTTAATTTTACTTGGGAGCTCTCAATCTTGTTCGCCAGTTTAACCGTGGTTACTGGTCCAACGGTGATTGTGCCGTTGCTGAGAACCGTGCGGCCAACCTCAAAACTGGCCAATATTCTGCGTTGGGAAGGCATACTCATTGACCCGTTAGGTGCGCTGTTTGTGGTGATGGTGTACGAGTTTATTGTTTCGCACAATGCGGTTAATAGCGTTGAAGTGTTTGCTACTATCATTGCGGTAGGTTTGATTATTGGTGCTTTGTCTGGTGCTGCTGTGGCCACCATTTTGCGTAGAGCTTGGTTGCCGGAGTACCTTCAGCCGTTTGCGGTATTGATGGTGGTACTCGGTGTGTTCTCGATATCTAATCAGATGGAATCGGAAGCGGGCCTACTGACGGTCACCGTGATGGGGATGTGGTTAGCGAACGCTAAGGGCATCAACATTCAGCAGATCCTCCACTTCAAAGAGCACTTAACCATCTTGTTGATCACCGGATTGTTCATTTTCCTAGCGGCACGCATCAGTCTGGATGATTTCGCGGCGCTTGGTAGCGGTGCGGTGTTGCTGTTTGCTTTCATGCAGTTGGTTTCACGTCCACTTTCAATTTTCGTTTCAACCATTCGTAGTAACTTAACCTTCAAAGATAAGCTGTTCCTCTCATGGGTTGCGCCGCGCGGTATCGTGGCCGCGTCCATCTCGTCTCTGTTTGCTATCAAGCTAACAGAATACGGTATTTCAGAAGCTATGCTGTTGGTACCAATGACCTTCATGGTGATCATCGGCACGGTAGTGCTGCAAAGTGCGACGGCTCGGCCTGTTGCGAAAGCGTTGGGAGTTGCTGAGCCGGCGCCAAGAGGCTTCCTATTGATTGGCGCAAACCGAGTGGCGCAAGAGATAGGTAAAGCGCTGGCGAGATACGATCGCAAAGTTCTGCTCACCGATTCGAACTGGGACTACATTAGCCAAGTTCGCATGTTGGGCCTAGACCATTACTACGGCAATCCGATTTCCAGCCACGCCGATGACAACCTGAACCTAATTGGTATCGGTCAAGTGGTGGCACTGACGCCAGATCAACATTTCAACATCATGGCTTGTATGCAATTTGTCAGCGAGTTTGGCGAAGATAAAGTCCATTGTCTGCAGAAAAACAAAACCAACGGCAGTGAAAAACACTCGGTTGCGGAAGAGTATCACGGCAAACTGCTGATGGGTGGCAATGTTAGTTACGCCCAAATGGCCAGTTTGTTGAGCCAAGGTGCAGAAATCAAACACACCAAACTAAGTGAGAGTTTTACCTACCAAGATTACCTTGAGCACCACAAAGACAACCTGGTAATTCCGCTTTTCCATGTTGAAGAGAAAGGCAGAATTCAATTCTGTGATGATCCAGACCAGTTCACGCCACCTATAACCAGCACGGTGGTGGCGCTTATTCAATTGGTCGAGACTCAATAGCCTAAATGACATCTAGAACTGCCACTCTTGGCACATCGGAGTGGCAACATTGTTAATCGTTACCCAAGCTTAATAGTTCAGTGAGGCGCAGTGTTTTAAACGCAGTGCCTCGATATGCTTTCTTAGTCATAAAGCGAGAGCCCACAAGGCTCGATTCGGTAAATAAATTGTTCAATTTCCGAATTTTCGCATTGACGGCAATGACAAGGATCGCAATACTGCGCGACTGTTTTACTTTAGGGTGACATTATGGCTCCGCAATCTAATCGCAAAGACTTACATCTAGACGCTGTTTTACATCATGACATGAACATGAAAAGCAAAACGGCGGGCTTTGAGTCTGTCGAATTCGAGCATTGCGCATTGCCTGAATGTGACTTTAACGCTGTCGATCTTTCGAGTGAGTTCCTTGGTCACTCATTGGCACTGCCATTTTTGATCAGTTCAATGACTGGTGGCGCAAAAGATGCAGAGATCATCAACTGCCGTTTGGCAGAAGCCGCGAGTGAAATGGGCATTGCGATGGGGGTTGGCTCGCAGCGAGTGAGCCTAGAAGACAGCCTTCACTCAGGTTTGGGCAAAACCATTCGTGATCTCGCTAAAGGCGTGCCTTTGTATTCCAACTTGGGTGCCGCTCAATTGAGGGACAAACAGCGATTCGATAATGCTCAGCGTGCGGTGGATTTTATCCAAGCAGACGCTTTATTCGTGCATCTTAACCCGATGCAAGAAGCCTTTCAGCAGAATGGTGATCATGATTGGATTGGTGTACTTAAATCGATTGAGCAACTAAAACAGCGCGTCGATGTACCGATGATTATCAAAGAGGTGGGCTTTGGCATCAGTGGCGTGGTGGCTAAACAACTCGTCGAAGTGGGCGTGGATGCGATTGATGTTGCGGGTGCTGGTGGCACAAGTTGGTCTGCAGTTGAGGGTTACTGTCAGACAGACAATAAAATGCAGCGCGCAGCTGAATTGTTCCGTGATTGGGGCATTCCAACGGCTAAGTGCTTAGAGCAAATTCGCACCCAATACCCTGACTTACCTTTAATTGCATCTGGTGGCGTGTATAACGGCTTAGAAGTAGCGAAAGCGGTGCATCTTGGCGCCAACCTTGTTGGGCAAGCTGGTGCGGTATTAAAAGCCGCAACAATCAGCACAGAATCTATCGTCGAACACTTTGAACAAATGGCATTAGAGCTGCGTTTAGCGTGCTTTGGTACGGGTTCTGCGAACCTTCAAGCCCTGACTCAAGCTCGTCGTCTTTAAACTTCATTACTCACATTCACTGACTTATCGATGCAGTTAGATTGCATTTGCTGAATTTTGCCTCCTTTACGGAGCGAGAGTCGATAAATTGTCGTTGGCTTAACACGAGCAGTGATATTTTGGGTATAGTTCATTCATCAATTGAAAGTGGAACCTGAATTTATGAAAAAACTGGTAATGCTACTGCTAGCGGCAACAGCGCTAACAGCATGTTCTGACGAAGTAGGTACAGAAGCTTGGTGTAAAGACATGCGTGAAAAGCCAAAGACAGAATGGACAACAGACAACGCAGTTGATTTCGCGAAGCATTGTGTTCTGCAAGATGGCATCGGTAGCGAGCAGTGGTGTGAAGACCTAAAAGAAAAACCAAAAGGTGAATGGACGGCAAACGAAGCAACAGGTTTTGCTAAGCACTGCGTGTTCTAAATCTCTTCGCACATCACTTCTTTAATGGAAAGTAACAATGGAATCCATCGTATTGAATTAATACGGTGGATTTTTTGTATCGAATAAAAGAAAGCCCTTGTGCGGATTTTCCTCACTCTATATCAAGTTAATCATCGAAAACTGCGTTTTACCCTAGCACAAGGCATTTAAGCTGCATCTAAGCTCGTTAAACTTTAATGGTTGGCAATTTCATATCGCATCGCCGTATGAAGTTGAATATAAGAACAATTTAAGGACGAGCATCTATGCAGTTATTGACGGGTAAACTGAGCCACTTCTCCAATCCCTTATCGCGTTCTAGTCTTACGTATTCTGACGAACAAAGAGAGATTCTTAATCTAGAAGACGCACGACTAGCGATCGACAGTATTTCTCAATGGCCGGGTTATGTGGCCACGCCTTTACATTCATTAAAATCAGTCGCGGATCAGATCGGCGTTTCGTGCTTCTGGTACAAGGATGAATCGCAAAGATTTGGTCTTAAAAGTTTTAAAGCATTAGGCGGTGCGTATGCCGTAGCTCGTCAATTACAAGATGTGATTATGCAGCGTTATGGTAAGAAGCCGACGATACAAGCGTTGCTACAAGGTGAGTGGAAGTCTGAAGCTGCTGAAATCGTGGTGAGCTGCGCCACCGATGGAAATCATGGACGCTCTGTCGCATGGGGAGCGCAAATGTTTGGCTGCGGGTGCGTCATTTATATTCACAAAGATGTTTCCGAGGGTCGTAAACAGGCCATGGAAGCCTTCGGTGCACAAGTTGTCAGAATTTCCGGTAACTATGATGAATCGGTACGTTTGGCTGACAGTGAAGCCAAAGCTCATGATCGTGTGATTGTCTCTGACACTTCTTATGAAGGCTACATGGAGATCCCTAAAGATGTCGCGCTTGGCTACACAGTGATGCTGTCGGAAATTGTCGAGCAACTTGATGGGGATATTCCAACTCATGTGTTCGTGCAAGGTGGCGTTGGTGGGTTAGCCTCAGCGGTTTGTGGATACTTCTGGGATCTTTGGGGGGGCGCAGCGCCCGAGGTTTATTATTGTCGAACCGGAGCAAGCCAATTGCCTGCAGAAAAGCGCGCAAGCTGGCAAACCTGTAGTGGTTGAAGGCGATTTAGAAACCTTGATGGCCGGTTTGGCTTGTGGCGAAGTCTCTACCTTAGCGTGGAGCATTCTTCATAATGGTGCCGATGACTTTATGACGCTGAGTGAAGATGCCATTCCTCAGGCTATGCGATTTTTGGCCCATGGAGAGAATCGTATCGAAGCAGGGGAGTCTGCGGTTCCGGGGTTTGCGGCAGCAGTAATCGCTCGTCAAGATGGTGGCTATTCACAAGCACTTGGTTTGGGGGCAGAAAATAAAGTACTAGTGATAGGTACAGAGGGGGCAACGGACCCTGAACTCTACCAACAGTTGGTGAAATGAGCCCCGAGTTTGTTTCAAACCATCTGATAGGTGAAATCATTAAACGGCGCTTGCAAGGAAGCGCCGTTTTTATATCCACCATTGACTGCTTTTTCTGCTCTTGTCATTGGTCATCAATTGGGATTGTAAGCCCCACTTTCACGTTATCCATCACCACGTTGGTTTGAAAGCTTTTGATGTTGGCATTGTCGAAAAACGCTTCTCGTGTAAATTTGTCATAACCTTCCATGTCTGCCGAAGTGACAATAAGAATAAAGTCTGAACTTCCAGTCACATAGTAACACTGTTGTACCGAACGATTTGCGGTCATCTCTTTCTTAAAATTGTGCATCAAGTCGACCCTTTCTCTTTCCAACGTCACTTGCACAACAAAAGTCATGGTTTGGCCTACAGCCTTGGGATTCACAACAGAGATATCGGCTTGTATTACCCCTTGAGCTCTCATGCGCTTTAATCGACGCTGCACCGCTGCTGGTGATAGCCCTACCTGGTCAGCAATAGTGTCTGATGTCGCTCTATTTGAATGCTGGACAATGTCGAGAATTTTTCGGTCGAAACTATCGACGGAAAGTGGTGGCGTTGACGTCATGACGATCGATTCCTTTCTGCCTGTAATGGATGGAAGCCATATGGTGAGCTAATCATGCTCTGGCTCCGAATTGTGACCTCACTCATGAGCGAATGTCTTGTTTTTACTAATTAAAGGAAAACCACTATAGCTCACCAAAAATGCAGAAAATCCGCACAATACTGGAGTCATTCGATGAAATTCCTTGTTGTCGTCAAGGCATTATTAATCTTGTAAACAAAATGTAAAGCAATAATAAATCGAAACGAAAGGCGAATTGGCAGTACCAAAACGTCAAGTTTCAGCAAGATATTGATGGATAGGATGCGAGCATGGAAGTGGGATCAGTAGCGCTACAGAATGAACTGGATAATCTTGCGAGTGCAGGTCGTGTGGGTGTTATTTCGCTGGCGACAGACTTTAATATCGAGAACGATTTACGCCAACTATTCCCACAAGATGTCGCTTCATTTACCAGTCGGGTGCGCAACTACAATCCGCTAACCATAGAGAATCTGCGTCGTATGGAGCCTGGAATCCAAGAGGTGGCGGATACGATTCTTCCTGGGACAGCGCTAGATGTGGTTATCTATGCGTGTACATCGGGCACTATTGCGATCGGAGAACAGCGCATCATCGACCTTATTCAGGCACATCACCCTGATGCAAAAGTGACAAACCCAGTTACTGCAGCTCTCGCTGCGTTTGAACGATTGAACATAAAGCGCGTCTCCATTGTTACGCCCTATACGCAAGCAGTAAACCAAGACGTGGCCGCCTTTTTCTCTACGGTAGGTATCGAAGTACTGAACATCGTAGGCTTTGATTTTGAAGATGACACCGCGATGACGTTCATCTCGCCAAATGATATTGCTCATGCGGCAATACAAGCTTGTCATCCCGATGCTGATGCCGTTTTCATTTCTTGTACCGCGCTGCGAGCGACCACGGTTATTCACGATATTGAAGCTGCAATAAACAAGCCAGTGTTATCCAGTAACCAAGTACTGGCTTGGCACGCTTTGGCACTTCTTAGCTACCCCAAGCACATCGAAGGTTTTGGTCTCCTTTTAGAGCAGCACTTGCCACTCAACCTTTAATTACTTCGCTTTTAAAACTGATTTTAAGGGATTTTCTGTTATGCATTCATCTACGCCTATCGACCCTAACCAGCTCTCCTCTGAATTGATTCAGAACATGATGGAGTGGCGTCAACATCTACATCGATTCCCTGAATGCGGGTTTGATGTCGATATGACCGCAGACTTTATCGCAAACAAGTTACAAAGCTTTGGTATTGAAGTTGTGCGGAATATAGGAAAAACCGGCTTAGTTGGGATACTGCGCAACGGACAAAGTGAGGCCAGCATTGGTCTTCGAGCCGATATGGATGCGCTTCATGTACATGAGAAAAATACCTTTTCTTACTGCTCTCAGCATGATGGGAAGATGCACGCCTGTGGCCACGATGGGCATTCTGCCATGCTGCTTGGTGCCGCTTGCTATCTTGCCGAATACGGTGAATTTGACGGGACAGTTTACTTCATATTTCAACCCGATGAAGAGCATGGAAAAGGGGCGCAAGCCATGATTGACGATGGGTTGTTTGAGCGATTCTCCATCGATGAAGTCTATGGCATTCACAACTTTCCGGGACTAGCGGAAGGGAAATTGATGGTCAGGCCCGGTTCATTGATGGCGAGTGAGACAAGCTTTGAAATTGTGATTAAAGGTGTCGGTGGGCATGCTGCTCTACCACACCAAGGGGTAGATCCTCTCGTGGTCGGTGCACAGGTTATTTTGGGGCTGCAAACCATCGTTTCGCGAAGCTTAAGCGCAATTCATGACTCTGCGGTGGTATCCGCAACGGAATTTATCACCGACGGCACGGTGAATGTTATCCCTACAACGGTGACCATTAAAGGAGACTGTCGCTGCTTTACCGAGCGCAGCCTAGATACTATCCGAACGCGCATGGAACAAATTGTGGCAGGGCTTTGCCAAGCGGCAGGTGCGGATTACACGTTTGAATTCATCAATACATTTTATCCGACCATCAACAGCCATGAACAAACCGCTTATGCCGTGTCGACTGCGCAGCAAGTGTTGGGAATTAACAACGTTGATGGCGATTGTGACCCGATAACCATCTCGGAAGACTTCTCCAGCATGTTACGTGTTAAGCCGGGCTGTTATGTGTTGCTCGGTAATGGCGTTGATTCTGTTGGTGGATGTGCATTGCACAACCCTAAATACGATTTTAACGATCGGATTTTGAAATTCGGTACGAGTTACTGGATTCAATTGGTTAGAAATCGATTGAACCCATCGTAAGGAGAATGACTGGCGGAGGTTTTGAAAAGTGGTCGTCCTCTGTGAGTTCAAGATAAGCGCGAAAATGAGGGATTTCATTTTGCGTATCACTTGGAAGGAAAAGGAAGAAAAGGATGAAAAAATTAAGCGCGGCAATTTTAAGCTTAGGTGTTGTGTTTGGTGTTCATGCCGAAACATGGAAGTTTGCTTCAGAAGAGGACAAAACTGACGTTCAAGATATTTACGCTCAGAAGTTTGCCGAGGTGATCAAGAAAGAGTCGGATGGTGACATTCGTGTTCGTATTTATTACTACGGGCAGTTGGGTACGGAAAACGACATAGTCGAGCTTGCCGCGAAAGGTACCATCCAGTTTGTTTCCGTTGGGGCTGGGCATTTGGGGTCTTACGTGCCTGAAGTACAAGCTGTGAGCTTACCGTATGTGCTGGGGACGGATGAGAAAATCACGCATCAAGTCTTAACGAAAAGCCCGACGATTTATAATCAACTTGCTCCTAAGTTTGAGAGTGTGAACCTAAAATTGCTGTCCATGATGTCTGAAGGCGAGATGGTTTGGGGAGGCAACAAACCGATCCGTACGCCAGAGGATTTTGCCAATCAGAAGATCCGAACGTTCACTTCAACCATTCCTGTTGAAACTTATAAAGCCTTTGGAGCAACTCCAACGCCATTGTCTTGGGGAGAAGTTTATGGCTCTCTTCAACTGAAAACGATTGATAGCATGGTCAACCCAATCTACTTCATATACAACGCGAAATGGCATGAAGTTCAGGACTATTTGATGTTCCCAGGGCAGCAGCCTTATGTGAGTACCGTATCGACCAACAGCAAGTGGTACAACGGCTTGTCTAAGGAGAAGCAAGCCATGGTTGATAAAGCGATCAAAGCCGCAGATCAGGCTGCCTACGATTACCAAATTCGCATCAACAAAGAAAACATGGAGAAGATCCTTAAAGAGCGCCCAGATCTTGAAGTGGTGATTCTATCTGAAGAAGAAAGAGAGCGCTTTAAAGTGCTGAGTGAGCAGCTTCATGATACCTATTTTGATGTTGTCGCGAATGCTTATCCGACAGACCAGCAGGCTGAAGCTCGCCAAGGAGCAAAAGTCATTCTTGAAAATATCTTAGATGAAGTGCGTGTGGCATCTAAAACGCAATAACGCTTTATAAGGTAACGGTTATCCGTTTGAGTAAGTGAAACGGATAACCCTCTTTTCTGCCTATCAATCAGGGTAGAAAGGGTGGTAATGCTCAAGGACGTATGGAGCTCAGCGAGCGATGAAAGATCTGTTACATAAAATGAGTGTTGTGACGGAAAAGCTGGAACGCTTTCTTATCATGATAGCCATTCTTGCCATGATGGCGAATTCTACGGCTAATGCGATTGGCCGTTATGCTTTTAATAAAAGTCTATTTTTTTCTGAAGAGCTCAATCAGTTTTTGATTGTGACGGTGACCTTTGTGGGTTTTGCTTACGCGGTAAGGCAAGGTCGCAACATACGAATGACAGCAGTCTATGACTCGCTGAGTTTTCGTGCTCAAAAAATCCTCACCACAATGATCGCGTTGTGCACTGCGCTTCTTATGTTCTATCTAGCGTACCAAGGTTTGCTCTATGTTGAAGAGCTTAAATCTATCAACCGACTTAGTCCTGCATTGCAGTTTCCAGTTTATTGGGTGTACTCAATCATTCCTATCGGATTTGCGATTGCCGGTTTGCAATATTCAATGAGTTTTATCATGAACTTGCTACACCAAGAGATCTACGTGTCTTTCGATGTTATTGAAACGAAAAATAAAGCCAAAGGTGAATTCGAATGAGTAGCGTGACACAGTTTATCTCTGACATCATTGCTGGAGATCCGGATATTTATGTCATGACCTTCACCTTAGTCACGGTGATGGTTATCCTGCTGTTTCTTAGCTTTCCTATGATCGTTCCTCTAGCAGTGGGAGCTTTAATTGGTCTCATCCACTTTTCTCAGGTGGAACCCGGTGTCGTCATTCAGCAGATGGTTACTGGCATTTCGCCAAACGCTTTGATTGCGGTTCCGATGTTCATCTTGGCTGCGGACATCATGACCAGAGGGCACACTGCATACAATTTGCTGGGATTAATTCAGGCTTTTGTTGGGCATCTGCGCGGCGGTCTTCCGATCACAACTTGTATTAGTTGTACCTTGTTTGGTTCAGTCTCAGGCTCGACTCAAGCGACGGTTGTATCTGTTGGACAAATCATGCGACCTAAGCTGTTGCAAGCAGGGTACAAAGACAGCTTCGTGATGGCGCTGATCATCAATGCAAGCGACATTGCGTTCTTAATCCCACCGAGTATTGGTCTGATCCTTTATGGCACCCTCGCCAATGCCAGTGTTGGTGAATTGTTTATCGCCGGTATTGGCCCGGGGCTAGTTTTGGCAGGGCTGTTTTCACTGTATAGCTATGCCTACAGCGTAAAACACAGTGACAGCCTTACCTTGGTAGAGAAAGCCAGCAAAGCGGAAAAGCTGCTCGCGATTAAACAAGCGATTTTGCCTCTTGGTTTCCCTGCGTTAATTATTGGCGGTATCTATTCTGGTATTGTCACGCCAACAGAAGCCGCCTCGTTTGCGGTGCTGTATGCCATTATTGTTGAATGCCTTTTATACCGAAAACTGGGCGTCAAAGACATTTGTGATGCGGCTTTAAATACAGGGCTGATTACTGCGGTTGTGTTTGTTTTGGTTGGTATTGGGCAAGCTTTTTCATGGTACATCTCATTCGAACAAATACCTCAAGAATTACTTGCACCTCTTGAGCTGGACAATGCGTCACCAGAATACATCCTGTTTATCATCGCGTTAACTTTCTTTGTGGGTTGTATGTTTGTCGATTCGCTTGTGGTGTTACTGATACTCACACCGATATTTATGCCTATCGTCAATGCCGCAGGAATCGATCCGATTTTGGTGGGTGTTATGGTGACGCTACAAATGGCAATTGGCTCCGCTACCCCTCCTTTCGGTTGCGATATCTTTACCGCCATTGCCATCTTTGAAAAGCCGTATATGGAAGTCATACGTGGCACGTTACCTTTCTTTCTCATCCTAATATTGATGTCTGCGTTGCTGATTTTCTTCCCTGATATCGCCTTGTTACCAAGAGACATTTTGTTTAACTAACGCTGTGTTTAGCGCACTAAAAAGGATTAAAAGTGAGTACATTACCTTTAATTGCACCACCAAGGGGCTTTGAAAAAGCGGAATTTGAACAGCGTACTTACGAGTTGCAAAAGCGCATGAGAGAGCAGCAAATTGACGCCGCTTTCTTTACAACGGAACCTGAATTTCGCTATTTCAGCGGTTTTAAATCTCAGTTTTGGGAGAGCCCTACGCGACCATGGTTTCTCGTTGTCCCGAGCACTGGTAAACCTATTGCCGTGGTTCCGGAGATCGGCGCGTCAGGCTTTGAAGATACATGGATAGATGATGTAAGAAGCTGGCCGTCGCCTCGACCAGAAGATGATGGCATTTCTCTATTGGCAGCGACGTTAGCTGAAGTGAGTGCGTGCACACGTAACATTGGTGCAATGATTGGTCCAGAAACGCACTTGCGTATGCCTGCTCAAAACTTTCAATTGCTACAAAGTAAGTTGAGTCAACATGATGTAATTGATGTCTCTTTGATTGTTCGTGATATTCGCAGCATTAAATCGAAAGCTGAAATTGACAAGATTCGTTTTGCTTGTCAGGTGACTGCTGCGGGGTTTGAGTTTTTGAAGCATCGTCTCGCAATAGGAATGACCGAGCGCGAAGCGTGTAAAGCAATGCATATAGAAATGCTGCGGTTGGGGGCTGACAGTTGCCCTTATTTAATATCTGGATCGGGAATCGGCGGCTATGACAGCATCATTATGGGGCCGAGTGATAGGGTGCTAACGGAGGGAGACTTACTGATTATTGATACCGGTGCAAACTATGATGGGTATTTCAGTGACTTCGACAGAAACTATGCCTTTGGTCAAATAGATGAAGAGACTCAGCTGGCGTACGATGCGGTCTATCAAGCTACCGAAGCGGGGCTACAAATGGCAGAGCCGGGGCGAACCACAGGTGATATTTGGCAAGCAATGTGGTCTGTGCTCGAGAAAAACGGTGCATTAGGTAATGATGTCGGACGCATGGGGCATGGGCTTGGAATGCAACTGACAGAATGGCCTTCTCATGTTCCAGACGGTGACGTCATATTAAAGCCGGGTATGGTACTCACACTGGAGCCGGGAATGGCGTTTGCTCAGGGGAAAATGATGGTTCATGAAGAAAACATCGTCATTACCGAGCGTGGTTGTGAACTACTTCATGATAGAACATGGAAGAATTTGCCAGTGATACGTTAAAGAGCAAGGCTTACCAAAGCTGAGCATTACGCTCGGCTTTCTTGTATCTGTCTGTTGACTCTCAATTTTTCGTTCCATTTTTGCAAACCTGATTTACTTATCTTTATTTCGTCTTATTGGACTGGCATGGTTATCGTCATTCCAATAAGAGAAGGACTAAAAAATGGAAGTACTCAAAGGCTCATGTCTGTGTGGCAAGGTAAAACTCGAAGTGGCGGATGAATTCAAATACATGGGCAATTGTCATTGCTCTGAATGCCGCAAATTTACCGGATCCGATTACTCGTCAGCGGGTGGCGTTGCCTTGGATAAACTGATTGTGATTGAGGGCGCGGAACACATCCAAACCTATCAGAAGAGCGTCAATACCGAACTCTCATTCTGCCGTCACTGCGGCTCTAGCCTTTACTCGAAGAAGAACAACGGTTTAGTGAATGTTCGTCTAGGCATCCTTGATGATACCCCTTGTGACAAACCCAGCTTTCATATTTTTGTGGGTTCTAAAGCACCGTGGAATGAGATTACTGATGACCTTAAGCAATTTGAAGCTGAGCCTAAACTATAAGTTGGTTTAAGGCCGAGCGCTGCGCTAAATTAAAAAGCCTTTAACGTAGAGAGATAGAGCCATTTAAGAGAGTGGCTCTTTTCTTTTTTAAGTCCAACAACATCTTGTCTCTCTTTGTTGGTCAATTTGCAGTCAGAATTTTTGTAACTGTTTTATCTGTAAGTAAACCCGAGTGAAAGTGCGTCTTATATCTAATTTTGAAGGCGAGTGCTTATGATAGGCTCACGTCAATTGAGCAGCATACTCATTGCTATGAAGCACCTTTTTCTCTTTTCATTTCAAAGTGCTGCTCCCTGCATCAATTTATCTCGATACATTAGGACCCAACGATGGCGAAAGCATTAAAAATCGAATCAGGTCGTTACTTAAATATGGATCATGTAGTGACGTTCTCATTAGCGAATGAAACCATTGAAGTTACCTCGACCATTCAAGCGTTTACGTCGATTCATATTGGTATAAAAGGTAAGACAGATTACGCCGATTACTTTGTCTCAATCCAAGAGTTTCATCGAATTAAGCGAGAGCTTTGTGACTATATGGGAATCGACGAACCAACGCTAATAGTTGACTAATCACTCAAAAATTACAACAAAATGACACGTACAGTATGTAATGCTGCAACTTTTAGTCTAACTTTTAACCATCACTGGCTAGGTGAGCAATAACACGGCGGCGAAGATCGTCCGTTAACTAAATACAATAAGGGACATTATGTCTGATAAATATATCTCAATGATCCAGGAGTTTTTTCAGGTCTTTGAAGCTTTGAATCAACATGTCTTTGATTCCTTCGGTGAAATGGCAACGTGGGAAACACAGTTAGTAAGGCTTGATATTGACCAAGGTGATAAGGAGCAGTCGTATGACGTGGCGCAGATTGCGAGCATGCTTAACTTCTCCGAAGACACTGTACAATCATTCCTAGTGGTCTACAGCTTCTTGAGCAACAACCTTTATGATCTCATTGGCAATCGCGAATACGAAGATTGGGGAACAGATGGCAATAGCCTTCAAGTGGAATATTCCGATCTCTCCATCGAATCGTTTGATGCTAACCAAATTGCACCACTTATGGAGCGTCGTGTTTACTTCGAATGGACATTTGAAGCTCTACAGCGCACCTACGATGACATGATGGCAATCAGCCACGGTAGGATTGCCTGATGCGTATAATGTCTTATTAAACACCAAAGCCGCTTTCTAGAGCGGCTTTGTTTTTTAGGGCTGTAAAGCGATTCTGTTTCCTCTTCTTACAACTCTTAAATTAAAATCTCTCGGCTAATCACGTATTGTGATGATTAGCGATTCACTTGTTAGAAGAACAAATATGAAAAAAACAATCTCAACAATGGTTTTGGCAATGGCGTTGGCCGGCTGTGATGACGCAAGCAAAGCCATTGACCAAGCACAAGAAGCCGCAAACAAAGCGATTGATACAGTTCAAGAGCAGATGGAATCGGTAGAAGACGCATTCAACCTTGATCAATTTGGTGACGCTGCTGAATCAGCAGAGGAGTTAGCGGCATCGGTTGAAGAAGCAATGAATGTGGATTTCAGTGATCCGCAGGCCTTAATTGAAGCCAAAGAACACATTGCCAATGCGTACGCTTGTTTGGTGGAGGCGTCTTCTGAATCGACAGTGGATAAGGTGATGGACAAAGTAATGTCATCCATTGGCAGCGAGGAAACTAAATCTCTGATTGAAGAAGGCATTGAGAAAGCACAAGCAGCAAAAGAGTGCGTGATGTAATCGCTCTCAGTGAATCAAACCAATGAAAAAGGGGATAGTGATATCCCCTTTGTTGTTTCTACGCTGTGTTAACTCTGCTCGCTTTTCAGCTCTTGCTGGACGTAATCCATACAAAGCTGCTGAGCTTCCGGTTTGATACTGATTTGCTCGTTCTTTCCTAGGCTTTAGTCCGCTACTTGAGCGAGTTATGGTGCATAAACTGCTCGTCGATGCCTTTGAGTTTCATTTCATCCATGATGAAGTTCACTGTGTTCAACAAACGCTGCTCACCTTTCGGGATCAAGTAGCCAAATTGACCTTTGGTGAACGGGTCTTCACAACGAGCGGCTTCTAAACGTTCATCTGTAACTTGGTAAAACAAACCTTCAGGTGTCTCGGTAACCATCACGTCCACTTTACCTGTTGCGACGGCTTTCGGCACGTCTAAGTTATTTTCGAAACGAGTAAAGCTGGCCTTTTGTAAATTAGCATCGGCGAAGGCTTCGTTTGTGCCACCAATATTCACGCCCACACGCACTGAGGCTTGGTTCACTTTATCTAGGGTATTGTATTGCTCAGCTTTGCCTTTCGCGACTAAGAAGCACTTACCAAATGTCATGTAACCTTGTGTTTGCTCTGCATTCAGTTGGCGTTGCATTTTGCGGGTAATACCGCCCATGGCGATGTCGTACTTGTCTTGGTTTAGATCGGTAAGCAGCGCTTTCCAAGTGGTACGAACGATTTCTAGCTCTACGCCAAGTTCTGCTGCTACGTGCTTAGCGACATCAATATCATAGCCAGAGTAGTTCTTGCCATCGTAGTAAGAAAACGGCTTGTAGTCGCCCGTGGTTCCGACACGTAACGTGCCTGATTTTTGAATATCTTCCAGCTTATCGGCTTGAGCCACGCCGGAAAGCGCCAGTGCTACGGAAGCAAGTAAAAGAGTTGTTTTATTCATAATCATTCTTTTGATGTGTTGTGTTTGTGTGCATGACTCAAAGTAACAGGAAGTGTCAGTAAAACAGATCAAACCAATTGGAAAATACACGATATTGAAGAAAAACTTTCCAATATTAAATGTGATTGCATTTGCGAGTTTATACGTATGAAAAGCAAACTTTTTCTGATGAATGGTAGAGTGTTATGAATCGAGTTCACCCTAAAAAGCTACTGCAAAGCAAATGGACAGCAGCAGAGCCAGTAAACAAAGAAAAGCATTTCATCATTTCAGAAATGGAGTTTGATGAAGAAGGCAACGTAGTGAGGTGCGTTATTGAAGCGGTCATGACGAAGCGAGAACGAGAGTTGGATTGGCACGACTTAAAAGACTCACAAAAATGGCGTCAAGGGTGGAAGTAACCTTGGCGCGAAGACCAAAAATGAGATGGCGTTAGAAAAGTCACCAAAATCAATAGGCTCGCGGTAGAGACTTTGCTATTAATTGATGAAGGTTTTTATTTATGTTCTAAGGGAACGCCATGATCGATTTCGAAAACTCATCGATATTCAAACTCAAGCCGATTGAAACCTCAAAGGTACGTGAGGATTTCCATAAATTCTTAATTGATGGGGAGAGCATTTTTGCAGGTTTCAAAACGGTGCGTGACCAAGTCGTGTTCACCAACAAGCGCGTTATTGCGGCCAATGTGCAAGGGATTACGGGATCAAAAGTCGACTACACTTCTTTGCCATACAGCAAGATCAATGCGTTCTCGATTGAAACATCTGGTACGCTTGATCTGGATTGTGAGATTGAACTATTCCTAAGTGAAGTAGGTCGAGTGCGCTTTGAGATCAGAGGTTCATTCGACTTGGTTTCTTTCAACAAAATGATCAGTGAGCATGTTCTCGCCTAGGCATTTTTACAGTGACTAAAAGACAGGCCAAAGACAAGGAGTCAGTATGGCAGCGCGAAGTGATTTGAAAGAGAAGAAGAGTGAAGGGAATTCAACATCGACTCAACATCTTCTGGCTATATTGGGATTTACGGCCGGTGTGATCTTTTATCTGATGATTCGTTAATCTGAGCTTCGATACTTAACGCTTCAGAATTCAATCACCACCTTCAAGGGGAGCCCTTACGGCTTCCTTTTTCATTCCCCTCATTTGGTTTATACCTTTACAGAGATAAATCGTCGCTTAAGGTCACTTAATGATATGAGCGTGCTTGCGTAATGATTTGTCGCACGATATTTTCACCTTCTGTTAGGTAAAAGTAGCATTTCCATCGTTTAGGGATGTTTGCTATTACCGAGCAATTTGATGTTTGAATGGCGATATGAGGTGAGTTATCGATACCCAAATTTATGATGTATTCTGCTCTGAGGATGCGCAAGGTAATCCTTGTGGCGTGGTGTTTTTGTCTGAGTGGTTGAGTGACTCAGAGATGTTGGAGATAACTCAAAGTATCGGCCAACCTATCACCTCATTCCTTTGTTGTGTGGATGGGCGTTGGTGGATTCGTTGGTTTTCTTTGGCCAGTGAAATCAACTTGTGTGGTCATGGCAGTATGGGCGCTGGCGCGGCGTTGATTACTCATCTAAACCAACGCTCTGTTAAGTTGCACAGTAATTATGGGGACATCACCATTGCTAAGCATGGCACTCAGTACCAAATGGCTTTGCCTGTATGGGATGCCAGTCCTGTTCCTGCCAGTTTAGATTTACAGTTATTAAACATAGAGCAATCTGGTGTGCAAGTGTTAGATGTTGTCACTACCCGAGATCTTGTGGTGGTGTTAGCGTCTGAGCAGCAAGTGAAACAGTACCAGCCGGATTTTGAGCGCCTATGCCAAATCCGAGACTTTCATGCTGTGATGGTCACCGCTCAAAGTGGGCCTAACGATTATGTTTTGCGTTACTTTGCGCCAAAAATCGGCATCAATGAGGATATCGCAACAGGGTCAGCACAGTGCTCACTCGCTCCCTATTGGTTTAAGAAGTTGGATGTAGATAACCTCAATGCGAGTCAACTTTCCTCAAAAGGCGGCTTTTTCCAAGTCGCGAAACTCAGCTCTGACACGTTAGTGATATCTGCATCAGCGCGATTAAGAGAGCAGTATAGCTAACGAGGTACTCCAAGAAGAACCACAAAAAGCGCAATGATCTCATTGTCGCCAAATGACAAGACAAGGCGCTTTCTTTTCTTTACCTTCCAACCAAACTCAATGTGGTAAGGAGAAAGATTATGGTGGGTTCATTCAAGGGCGTTCCGTTAGTCAGGGCGACATGTGCCCATGGTTTAGGTGAGCTTTTCAAAGAGCTTGATATTGACACTCATCAATTGATTCAAGTAACCGGAGCCCCAGATGATGTTCAAAAAAGAGAGTTCGAGTTCCTACCTGAAACGACATTAAAAAATCTCATTTTGACATTTGGAGAGTCTTGCTCGACAGAAGATTTTATCCTTACAATTTGGACTAAGTGCCGAGAGCTCTATATACCAAAGGTATTGGAGTACTTACATCTCGTACCAAGCATGACAGTGGCTGACGCCATTGAGGCCTTCTGTCGATTCATCCGACAATACTCCAACAATGCTCAATTTTGTCTTGAGAGATACCATCATCATACTTGGTTTGCGCGGTACAAAGAGGGGGAAAACGAGCCGTGGTATAAGTATGCGGAGGTGTTCAGTATCATTTTTATGGATGAATTGGTCGCCGCACTTTCAAACTCTCGTCAAAAAACCATGAATGTGAGTTTGAAAAGCACTGAGATGGAGCCGTTTTTCACCTGTCCGCAGCTCCTACATATTCAGTTTTATACCAATCGTGCTGCAACCGGTATTCAGCTTGATGGTGCGATCCTGAACAAAGCGATTTTTATGCCCAAAAAACAAAGACGGGAGAGGGCAGCTACGCTTTGTGAGTCCCAGAGTCTTTTCTATCTTCGTTTCGATTTGCAATTCAGCCTTATATCTCTGGTGGCCGACTTTCTATTCTCGATGCGGAACGTATTCTGGGGGTTCCGAAGCGGACTCTACAACGACGCTTGCACAAGGAAGGAGTGACCTATAGTCAGATTGTTGAAGAGCTGCTATTGGATAGAAGTCTGCAATTATTGAGAAACTCTCGCTTGTCTATTACAGCTATTGCATCTTCTTTGGGTTATACCGATACAGCAAACTTTACTCGATTCATTCGTCGAAGAGTGGGCATGACCCCTTCAGCCTATCGAAAGCTTAACTCTTCGGCGTCAGACATAGTAATAACCTGAGATGCTGCGTTTCATCACGGCCACAACTTGTTCCATTTGATGGCACAGGATGACAAGTTATATTTCTCTCGATCAATAAGATGAAGGGCATTGAAACTAAAGAGAGAGAAACGAATATGTCCCATCGATTCCACGAATACCGTTCACCACTTTCCCAGTCCTTTGAGCACGCGGTTGAATATTTAGAATCACTAAATGAACGACCAGTAGACAAGTGCGTGACGTCTCAGGAGTTGAGAAAGGCCATTGGGGGAACACTTCCAACGACACCAACAGATCCATCCACTGTGATTAACGAGATGGTAAAAAATGTTGATGCAGGTCTTATCGCAACAGGTGGTCCGCGTTTCTTTGGTTATGCTATTGGTAGTTCTTTTCCTGCTTCTTTGGCGGCAGATTGGTTGGTGAGTGCGTGGGACCAAAACGTCCCGTACTACGTTGCTAGTCCTGCGCTATCAGTGGTTGAAGAGACCGCCGCTGAGTGGATGACTCAACTGCTTGGTTTGGCTCCCAACTGTGGCATTGGCTTTACCTCTGGCGCGCAGGAGGCAATTTACACCAGTCTTATCACAGCCCGTAATGCGCTCTTGCAACGTGCTGGTTGGGATGTTGCCAACCAAGGCATGTACGGTGCACCACGTATTAATGTGGTTGTCAGTGACCAAATCCACTCAACGATTAAGCGAGCACTTTCGATGATTGGCATCGGTTTGGAAAACATTGTTAAGGTGCCGACCGACGACAATTTACGCATCATTCCAGACAATCTAATGGAAACGATCACCGCACTGGAAGGCCCAACGTTAGTTTGTGCGCAAGCAGGTTGTATCGACTCTGGTGCTTTCGACCCTTTCCACGCGCTTGCTGACGCTGTCGCTGCGCATGGTAATGCATGGCTACACGTTGATGGTGCGATTGGTCTATGGGCAGCAGCAAGTGCCAAACATCGTTACCTGCTTGATGGTATTGAGCGGGTAGATTCGATTGATACCGATGGCCATAAATGGTTCAACATGCCATATGACTCAGGCATGGTCATCGTAAAAGATGCAGGCTTGCTTTCTCAAGCCATGGGGGGGGAGCAATATGGGGGATTACCTCAATGATGCAATGGACAAGCCTGATCGTAATGCGATCAACTTTGGTATTGGTGCTTCGCGACGTGCGCGCGGCGTGCCAGTGTACGCTGCGTTTAAGTCGCTAGGTAAGCAAGGCATTGAAGAACACGTTGATCGTTGTACTTTGCTGGCACAACACATGGCAGAAAGACTTTCAACGGTAGATGGCATTACTATTTTGAATGATGTGGTGTCTAATTGCTTCTCAGCACAATTTGGTGAAGGGGATGAGGCATATCGGAATGAACTGACGGCGCGTGTGGTTCATCGATTGCAGCAAGAAGGAACGCTTTACCCTTCTACTTCGGGTTACAAAGGGCTGAAAACTATGTTGTTCTCAGTACTAAGTTGTCATACCTGCTTGGAAGATATTGAACTATCAGCTGAGAAGATCATTGAAGCTTATCTGACTGAAAATGAGCTAATGAACGCTGAATAAAGCCAGTGGCTTTGCTTCCTAAATGAAAACCCAGCCTCGACGCTGGGTTTTTTATTTGTGGTCGATTTCTTTAGGCATGCAATGACAATTAATCAGTCTTTGCTTTCCTTATTCTTTTTGAATCACTTCTCCGATTCAATAAGGATTCAGATATGAAATCAAAACCACTCACTCTTCTCTTTGGATTATTCATTTCCTTTGGGCTAGCTATGCTTAATGGCTGCTCAAGTGCGACGCCCATAGATAGTCACCTCATCAGTGCCTCGGGGTTAGATACAGCCTTCTTAATAAGTAAAAAGGCTAGCTTGTTAGGGGAGATGGAGTATTCCAAAGCAGACACCAAAAGTAATGCTGCGCTTAATCAAACCCAAACCAGTATCAAAGTATTTAAAGATGACCAAAACACACTAACACTGGCCCAAGTAAAGAGCTGCAACAATTGCAATTATCAGCTAGAACGTAGACAGAAAGGTGTATTGTTTCCCGTTGGTGGTGAAAACCAACACACTTACATCGGTAGAAAGAAGTTAGAAGACTTGTACTCGGAGCATCCGGTTTATGTGGACAAGATTCGTTCTTTTATCACAGCTAACCCATCGCTAGAAGCGCATGAAGAAGCGTGTCTTGACGTGCTAGCTATCTACTCAAAAACCAGTCGTATCGAGGTTGGAACCATCACCAGTTGTGCAACGCCGCTAAAAAGTCATTCGATTAAAAATGTGCAAATGGTGCCTCTAAGCTAGCGTTTCTGCTGGATGGGCAAAAGTGTAATCGCATCATGCTTGAAGTTACACCAGAAAGAAAAAATACAGGAAGCAGACGAACGCCAGTAGCGTCGCTGAAAGTACAGGATAGATGATGTAAGAATCATGGTTGCTGGTACGCTGGTAGCAGAACGAAACCAGCAAGATATTATAAACCACGAGCAGTAGGCTAATCATGGTGCCGCTGTTGAGGTTGAGACTTGATAGTTGAGTGAGAAAAAATGTCAGCAACAGGTAGTCGAAAATGATCAGCCAGAGAAAGGCTTTTTTGAGTGAGTCATTTTTTGATTTATTGGGCGCAGGTACGGACATATCGAACTCAACTACACAAATTTCAGCAATATTATCGTTGGGGAAAAGGTCACGCAGAGGGTAGAAACTGGTGACCTTTTAAGGGGTTATAGGTCTTGAATCTGAGGTTTGGTATCGTCAGGTTCGACCGAGTAACGAATCACTTCTTGCCTAATCACTGGCTGGTTAAACTCTGCTTGTTGTTTGGCTTTTTGTAGCTCACTGCCTTCTTGGTTGCCGAAGAAGGTTTCCAAAACTTGTGCTGCTGGTGTGGTCAGAATGAATAACTCAATTCGGCGGTTCTCGCTAGAGTCGGGCTCTTCTGGGTTAAGCAAGGCACGATCTGACATCCCAGTCACTTGCATAACGCGATCGTCTGGCATGCCACCTTCCACCAAGGTATTTCTTGCCACATCGGCACGAGACGCGGATAGCGCCCAGTTTGATTGTCGACCAAAACGCTTTTTGAACGGTGTCGAATCGGTATGGCCACTGATGATCAATGGGTTGCTGATGCGTTCGAAAACGGGAGCAAGCGCAAGTAACAAATCCTCAAAGAAAGGGGTTAATTCTGCGCCGCCACGGCTGAACATGTGTTGCTTGTAATCATCTTGCAGCACAATGCGCAGACCTTGCGGGGTAATGGTGACATTAACGTTACCCTGCGCGCTGATTTGCCCGACGACTTCGTCAATCACTTTGGCCAGCAGAGCGAGTTGCTCTTGGGTATCGAAGTTGCCTGGGATAAGCGAGTCAATCTCTGGGCCATCGCCGTCACCTTGGAAGAAAGAGCTGACGACGTGGTTAGAGTTGTGCTTACTTGGCACAGAAGAGTCCTGTGCCAGGTCGATAGGAGAGATACTTTGCGAGGTATCGAAAGGGTTACCGTAGCTCTTGACAAAAACGCTCGAACTATGAAGGTGCGCCACAATGGCTTTGCGCTCTTCCTTGTCGACCACTTGCATGACCCAAAGGACAAGAAACAGCGCCATCAACGCGATCATGAAGTCGGCAAACGCGACCTTCCACGCGCCACCATGAAACTCGTCATGGTTATGTGCTTTCGCGCGTTTGAACACCACATGCTCTTGTTTTTGCATTATCCCTCCTGTTCAGCTAGCCACTTCTCCATTTGGTTGAAAGTTGGTTTGATGTCTAACTGAATGTGTTTACGGCCAGCGTCGATAGCGAGCAATGTTGGTTTCTTCGCTACGTAAGCAACCAAAGTGGCGCGTACACACTCGAAAGCCGTCATGTTTCGTCTAACTCGTTGAGCCATGGCGTTACTGAGTGGATCTAAACAACAGTAACAACCGAAAATACCAATGAATGTACCAACGAGGGCGGCGGCAACGTGATAACCAATCAGTGCAATTGAGCCGTCAATGGCTTGCATGGTGATGATGATGCCACCGACTGCCGCAAGAATACCGAACCCAGGAAGAGCCTCTGCCGTGCGCTGCATAGAGCGTGAAGGCAAAAGCATCTCGGTTTGAATCGCTTCGATTTCTTGTTCTAACAGTCCCTCTAATTCATGAGGCGACATTTGTCCCATTGCCATTAAACGTAAATTGTCGGTAATGAAAGAAATTAGACGATGATCGTTACTGACTTTTGGATAAGCGAGGAAAATAGAGCTCTGCTCTGGTGATTCAATGTGCGAATCGAGAAATTTAAAACCGCGGCTGCGTGCGGTTTCGAGTAGGTTATTAAGCAGCGCCATCAGCTCCATATAGTACTCATACTCTTGACGTGGGCCAGAGATGGTCGCACGTACTTGCTGACGCATTTCTTTTAACACTTGTGGCGGGTTGCCAATGATCAGTGAACCTGCTGCCGCACCGATGATGATCAAGAACTCGGCTGGCTGCCAGATAGCGCCGAGTTTACCGCCTGCCCACATGTATCCGCCGAAGACACACATCAGTACGGTAATGGCTCCAAAAAACTTTTGCATTTTGTGACTCCTAAGAGGACATTAATTGGTTGAGTTGTTTAAGCGCTTGTTTGTGCAACTGACAGATGCGAGGTGGTGTCAGATCGAGCACGAGCGCGATTTCATGGAGGTTGAGTTCATGCTGATAGAACAAGGTGAGCAACAGTTGGTCACGTTTCGACATTTTGCCCAGCGCAGTGTCTAAGCTGCGGCGAATGTGCTCATGTTCCATGCCGTCATATTGGCCGCCAAAGTGGCTGTCTCCGCCAGTTTCCATCAATTGGTCGAGGCTTTGCATTTCGCCCGCGAGTGCGGCGTTTTGGCGGTTATAGTAGTCTTGCTCATCCGTACCTAGCGCTTTGATGATTTCAGCATCGGTGGGCATTCTGCCCAGCGCCCGAGTAAGATCTCGTGTCACATCGTTAAGCTCATGCGCCTGTTGGCGGGTTTTGCGTGAGCGCCAATCCAAACGACGAAGCTCGTCCAAAATCGCGCCACGAACACGACAAACGGCAAAAGCGGGGAAGTGTGGGTCATCCACATCCCCATAACGACGTCCAGCTTCGACAAGCGCTATCAAACCAATTTGCTGCATGTCTTCAATACTGCAATGAGAGGTCGCGTGAACGCGCAGTTGGTTGACCACGCGTTTAACCATGACTTGATGACGTTGCAGCAAGGCATTTTCATCAATCGGGCGCGACGGCGTATTCACTTCCTCCGTCGCGGTATAACTTTCCTGTAAGTTCATCTCCAACATGGCTGTGCTCCGTTATTGCACAACGTACTTGGTTAGCAGAACGTCATCGATATCACGAACGATGTCGGTTTTTGCGAACGCAAGCAGCAGAGTCTCTTTGACTTCGCTTTGCAGGATATCAATGGCACCCGCCTGCTGAAGCTCATCAAAGGTTTTGTCGCTGAACAGTTTTAGCAGCGAGTTTTGAACCATCGGCATGTAAGCATCAATATCCTTAATGCGCTCTGGGCGGCGTGTTTCCACCGCAAGTTCTAACATCACAAAATGAGTTTGCTTCTTGCCTTTGATGGTCAGCACCACTTTATCTAATGGATGAAAGCTTGGGCCTTTTGTTGTTGGTTGTTCAGAAGTTAGGAATGCCAGCGGTGAGTCCTCCAAGAAGGCGCTAACGCTGGATTCTGACGATGAAGACTCTGAACTTTTGTTGAGGTACCAAATACCGCCGACCACAGTGGCAGCGGAAACGAGGGCACTGGTGATGATCATGGTGATAAACAGGGCGATCATTTGTTGTTTGGTCATAACCTTTTTCCTCGATGATTCATTAGGCTTGAGTGTTCAGCCAATGCTCTGAATAGTTTGTTGTTGTATTAGATTGAAAGGCGTTGGTTTCACGCGCGGCGAAGACGGTTACTTCTTCTTGAGAGCCGTCATGAGAATGTCGCTCTTGACCTTGATCTGAGCCGACGTTGACGTCTACGTGAACGAAGTTCTGCTCTTGTAGTTCAATTCGAAGGCGCTCAGATACCTGCATTAAGGCTTCACGAGTTGCGGCAGTATTGGCGTTGATCTGTACGCTCAGGCGGTCACCTTCCACGCGTACCAATAAATCCAATTTGCCTAACTCTGGTGGGTCGAGACGGATTTTGGCTTCTTGTAGGTTTTGCTGAGCTTGTAATGTCACGCGATCTTGCAGCACTTGCATCATCTGCTCGCCCCATCTACCAGAGCTGGTATCCACGCGAACCGCCGCCCACTCCGCACCTTGAGCTTGAGTTGCTGCAAGCGGTGAGGTTGGATTTGAATGTTGAGCGGTTGGTGTCTGCGATTGCGTGTTGACTGCGAATACTTGCCCATGAGCAGGTTGATTCAGCAACGTTTGCAAATCAGAAGCAGAAACTTTAAGTGAATTTACCGCGCTCGCTTGCACACCACTTTGGTTTTCTTGCGCAGGGGCAGTAAGCATTGGGTTGGCTTGAGCGCCCATGTTTGCACTTTGCGATGTGTTATTTGCCGACACTTGTGCAAGCTGGTTGGTATCGCCTTGCTTAGTGGCCGCCTTACTGATTCCCTGCATGAGAGCTTGCGCTTGGGTGGCCAGATTCACCTCTGATGAAGCATTACCTAGTAACGTTTCGTCAGAGGTGTCTTCTGTGTGGAGCTCTGGTGAGCTGGCGTCAGGTCGGATCACTTCCGCCGGTGAGGCTTGCGTATTTAAGCGAAATCCGGCAACGGTGATAGGCGCGTTGGTTTGGCCCTGTTGAGTGACCGTGGCTGAATTTGCTGGTGAAACGCCTTGCTCTGAACGAGCGTGAGAGATCTTCCCAGCGGCTGTCGATTGAGAAGGTGAACTCGCAGGTATTGAGTTGGTAACCATCATTGCGTTAGCTCCATCGTCATCGCAAGTTGATATGCCATGGCTCGTTCTTGTTGGTCGTTCACCATGTTCATCTCCTGCTGTAGTTCGCTGGTGGCTTTCTCAAGCGCAGCAAACGCAGTAGCATGCACCGCTTTTGCTCGCTGGATTTCCGGTGCGAGTTTCGGATCTTTCAAGAAAGGCTTATGGCTGATAAGCAGTTCTCGCAACTGTAAGTCGTAGCGTTTGAGTGCTTGCCAATCGGCCGTTTTAGTGGCGATTTGGATCAGTTTTGATAAGTGGCGAAATCGCTCCGGCGACACTTTATGCTTGCTGTCCAAAGTTCATCCATCCTTCTCGAATGTTACCCATTACGCGCTCTACATTGTCTAAACGTGTCGCATCGTTCTGTACGCTGGTGTAATACAATTCGACTTGGCAGAAGTCGTAGAGCTGACGTAAGTTCTCAGCGATCTCACCGCCATTCTCTTCATCCAATGCGCTGCTTAATCCGATAAGGATGTTCATGCACTTGTTAATGCCAATTCCTTTCTCAGCAAGACGATTGGCAGCCAAATGGCCGCGGACACGTTCAATTTCATCGAGCAACCCGTCGATCAGCATGACAACGAGTTGGTGTGGGTTGGCGGATGCTGCTTGAGCATCCAGATCGACCTGTTGGTATGAGTCGTAGCCGGAATCCATTAGCATAAGTACTTCTCCTAAAAGCGTTAGCCAAACATCGACATGGTTTGGTTCATTTGCGTCATTAAGGTGTTCATTTGAGTGAATTGTTTTAGATAGCGGTTGTAAGACATCTCGTACTTGCGTTCTAAGGTTGTCTGCTTATCTTCAATTCGGTCCAGATTGGCTTGTAGTGCGTCTTTACGAGAATTGAATGTGCCAGACGAGAACTTCAAAAACGGTTCTGCCATGTCATCGAGCGAGTCTAGCAGGGCGCCATCGCCGTTAAACATTGATTCGAGTGCAGCGCTATTGTTCTTTTGTGCTTCTGTAAATTTGTCTTGGTCGACTTTCATTTTGCCGTCGCGATCAAGAGTGATGCCGACTTCGCTCAAACGCATTCCGCCATGCTCGCCGCGCACTAAGCTGGTTAATTGGCTTTCGATAGAGCGTAAGGTAGGGTCACTGGCCAGTACGCCACGTGATTTATCTTCTCCACCAATTTGGGTGTATTCATCGATGGTAGAAACCAGAGCGTTGTAAGCTTCAACAAACTTATCAAGTTGTTCTTTAGTGCCTTCGCTGTCTGCGCCTACGTCCATTGAGATAGGGGCTTCACCGGAGGTTTGCGCTTTGGTGACCGTGATGTCGACACCATCGATCACACCTTCAAAGGTATTGCTTGAGTTAGTCAGTTGCAGCCCTGTACCTTCCGCGCCAAGCCAGATAACAGCATCTTGTGGTTTACTGATTTCTGTTGTATTGGTGAATGCATCTTCAAACCAAGCTTGTCCTGTTCCCGTCGCACTGACATTGATGGTGTTTGCTACGCCTGTCTCGGTACTGGAGAGCATGAAGTGTGTTTGGCCATTTGAACGCACAAGCGTGGCATTCACGCCTGGGTTATCAGGGTTGTTGTTGATTGCGCTGACTAGGTCCGTTACGGTCGCTTTGCCATCGCCGTCAGTATCCACCGTCGACATATCTAAAGTCATGGTTTCACCATTGATGGTGAACTCTAACGTACCGGTAGTTGGGACCTCTGTAGTCGCCTCCAAGTCTGCAGGCATACCCGTAGAAATCTGATGTGAAGTGGCGACTTGCTCAACGAAAACCTGGTAGTTACCGACTAATGCGTTGGCATCGGCACTTGCGGTGAAAAAGCCGTCTTGAGAGGTCGTTGCGGTATTTTTGATGATACTGCTTGTGCTGCTGTTCATCTCATTAACCGCAGTTCGGAAGTCACGCAATGCACTTTCCACTTTGCCTAGAGCGGTAAGTTGCGCTTGGTATCGATCGGCCTGCATTTGGTAACGTTGCTGAAATGGCTGAACGTCTAACGTGGCGAACTGGGTTGCCATGGTAATTGGATCTAACGAACTCATGAGGTCGCTCCCTCTCTCATCTGTATTTGGCTTTTCTATGCCAGTAATAAATACTCAATCGCAAGATGTGTGCCTGATATCTATACCTATATAAAACAGTATCTTACGTTCTATTTTGTGTATTGGGAGGAAGCGGATTTTCCACCTTGCTGGTTCCGCTTTCCCCTTGATAGCTAAAGGGGTTCCCAAATAAAAAAGGCGACCAAAAGTGGTGAAAGATTTAATGCAATGGAGGGAAGACAGAAGAGGTATGTAGCGATACGCATCATGCGAAAGTTTAGGCGTTTACTGCTAAGGGATTCAGATTTTTCTGATCCTGTTTGAATGCAAAGGTTTGCTATCTTATGCCCCTGCAATTTTTGTGGTTGCTAGCAGCTGGCTATTCTCCCTAATTCGACTAAAAAAAAGAACGACAATAATGAATGACTTTGTTTTACGACTGATGAAGTGTGCCCGTGCATATGAGGCTTTCATTGGCACTAAACTGCGCAGTAAACAGAACATTAATGCCGAGGAACTGGCGAACATTCGTGTAGAGGCGCTCTCTCGATTTCCAGAGCTCAAAGCGTATGAGCCACATCGAGGTGTGGAATCTGCCGAGCTGGAGCTGTTCAACAAAGTTCTACATAACACCATGCTGAAAGCAGGCTTTCGCATTCCTTCTAGCCACACCAACGAAGCCACTTCTATCTATATCCGTCGCTAGAACGCTTTTCTAAACGCTTTTTCAGACAAAGAAAAGCCTCCCGTATGAAGGGGAGGCTGTGAGCTTTCAGACGAACTAAATTTTGCGCGTTGTTAGCGAATAGAAAGGTTCTATTAACGCAGTAGCGACATTGCCATGCCTGGCAGCTGGTTAGTCTGAGAAAGAACCGTTGTACCAGCTTGCATTAGCATTTGGTTCTTAGTCATGTTTGAAGATTCAACAGCAAAGTCTGCGTCAGTGATACGGCCTTTCGCAGCAGATGTGTTTTCAACCATGTTGCCTAGGTTTGTCATTGTGTGCTCAAGACGGTTGATGTTCGCACCCAGTGCTGAACGTGCAGTACCGATTTGACCTAGAAGACCTGCATCACCCGTTGCGCCTGTTAGTGCTGTCATTGCAGTTTGCGCGTTTGCTTCAGATGTTAGGTCACCCACAGCTAGTGCACCAGATGTACCGATTGACGCGTTGATTGCTTGCACTTCCGCAGAAACGTCTACTGCTAGTTGTTCACCCGCTTGAGTACCAATTTGGAAGTTAACCGCTGCCGCACCAAATGTACCAGCATCTTGCAGAAGCTTGTTACCACCAAAACTTGTTGAATCCATAATGTTCGCAAGCTCTTCACCTAGTTGCTGGTACTCAGCGTTTAGTGCAGTACGGTCGTTTGCTGATACTGAACCGTTCGAAGCTTGTGTTGCTAGGTCGTTCATGCGGTATACGATGTTTGTCATTTCATCCATCGCGCCTTCCGCTGTTTGCATCATTGAGATGCCGTCTTGCGAGTTACGCATTGCAACGCTCATGCCGCGAGTTTGAGACTCAAGACGGGTAGCAATTTGTAGACCTGCTGCATCGTCTGCTGCTGAGTTGATACGGTAACCCGTGCTCAAACGTTCCATTGACGTGTTCAGAAGGTTACTTGTATTGTTCAGCGTGTTCTGAGTTACAAGCGATGCGAAGTTAGTATGCATAGATAAAGCCATCTTGGTCTCCTTAGTTTTTCACTATTCTTTCAGGCTTCGGGATTCTCCCTTGCTCACTAACTAGAGGCGGTCGGTTGGTTTTAATGATTAATTGGAAATTTAAAAATTTTGCCAAAATCGCCAATTTTGATGATTTTTGGTGATGTCTATTCCAGAAAATTCGCATTTTAAGGCTGTTTAGACATGAAAAAGGGCGAGTTCTGATAGCTGAACTCGCCCTTTTTCTTTAGCTCAGTTTATTCATCGGCGAACGATTTAAACGACAATGAAGTGGGAATATCACTGAAATAGCCGAAATAATAACTCGCACCGAGTAAGCGGTAACGATTGAGCTCGTTTTGGCTTGCGACTCTACCTGCCACCCAAGGAAATTGATTACGACGCAGGAAGCGTGCGATGGGAAGGAACGCATGCTGATCTTGCTTGTTTTCCATCGTGACGGATAGCTTGATCAGGTCGGGTTCAAACTCGGCAATGCGTTCAAAGTGTGTTTGGCTGGTCGCAATTTCAAACCACAAGGCATATGCGTTGTCTTTCAGTTGTTCAACTAAAGCAGCAACGCGTTCATGCAGGCACAGAGTTTCATCGGCTTGCAAAGCGGGCACGACATGTTGAAATGCTGCTTTGTGGAATTGAATCATTTGATTCAAAAAGTGACGCCCTGCTTGCCATAGTAAGGCGTCGACCCGAATAGGCACCACGACATTGCTGATAAGGTCCGGATGAAAGGTATCGAGCTGGAACTGAGTTTGGCGCAGGGCTAAATACAAGCTGTATAAATCTAAGCAATATTGCATTTGCTCAGACAGTTCAAACTGATAAACACTCTGCTCGCCACGTACACCAAAGCGCAAGGTAAGGTGCTGGTATTCCACCTCACCGGTTTTTGTTTTACGGATGGCCTGACAGGCGTGTTGAATATCATTGTGTTTGAGCGCATCAAACACCAGTTGGTCGTCGTCCGTGACAATGTGTTGCAGTGCGAGATCGCACAAGTAGTCATACATCGCTTTATTTGAGATGAGATTAACCAAGGTTTCCTACCACGTTGATCTGTTTATTTTCTGGAATTTCATTGTAAGACAGTACCGCCAATCCTTGGGTAAAGGTACGTGCGTAACGTGCCAGCAATGGACGTAGTTGAGGCATCACCAATAAGATTGGCGGTAGCCCTTGCTGCTTCAATTGCTGACGAATCAAAGGCAAGTTCTGCTGGAACTGGCTAAGAATGTTTGGCTCAATTGGGAAGCTATCGAGCATGACGGTGCCTGCGGCTTGTGCTTGTTGCAACGACGTCATAAGCATCTGTTCAAGTTCATCAGACAAGGCGTAGACATTCAGCTCGTTCTTCTGACCCGCAACTAAGTTAACCAGAGTGCGTTTCAGCGCGCAGCGTACATCCGCCGCTAATAAAATCGGATCTTTGGTGTTTTCTGAAGACTCCAACATGGTGTTGGCGATGGTGCGAATGTCTTTTAGCGGAACTTGGTCGAGCAGAAGCTGACGGTAAACCTTAAGCTGCTGCGCTGGTGTCAGAGCTGCTGCCAAAGCTTCTGCCAATTTTGGCGCTTGCGCCGTCAGACGTTGAGTCATGGCTTCAACATCGTCATGGGTAAACAGTTCAGCCAAGTTAGTTTTCATAATTTTGCTGATGTGTGTGGCGATAACCGTGCCATCGTCAACCACCTGATAGCCCATGTTCAGCGCTTTCGCTTTGTCTTGATGTTCAATCCAAACCGCAGGCAGTTGGTAGGCTGGGTCACTGCCAAGAATGCCATCCACTTCGCCATAGGTTTCACCCACGGCAATCGCCATCAAACGTTCTGGCTCGATAAAGCCTTGTTCAATTACTTCGCCGTTCAAAGCAATGGTGTATTGGTTCGGCTTTAAACTGAGATTGTCGCGAATACGCACTTCCGGCAGTAGAAAACCCACTTGCTCAGAGAGATTGCGGCGAACACCACGAATACGCTGCGCTAGAGGCGCGCCTTGTTCTTTGTTTACCAAGTGCACCAAGCGGTAGCCTAACGCTAAAGATAGCGTGTGGACATGAGGAATATCGTCCCAAGTGAGTGCGGTTTCTTCTTCCTGCATCGCATGAGAGAGTGCTTCTACTTGGTCGATTTGTGTATCTTGCACTGGCTTTTTGCTCTGTCGCCAGCCCGCAAATGCTAGCACTGCGGCAAAGGTGAAGAACGCGAGGTGAGGCATTCCTGGAACCATACCAATGATCGCCATGATAGCGGCGACGGTATACAAGGTCGCTGGTGTTGCAAGCAGTTGCTTGTGCATGGTTTCCGACATGCCGTTATCGCTGTCGTTAATGCGGGTTACGATGATAGCAGCAGCGGTAGCAAGCAACAGTGATGGAATTTGAGCAACAAGGCCGTCACCGATAGTCAGTAGGGCGTAAGTCTTGAAGGCTTCTGACGCTGGCAATCCGTGCTCGAACACACCAATGCTGATACCACCAATGATGTTGATGAACAGGATCAGCAAGCCGGCAACGGCATCGCCACGAACAAACTTGGACGCACCATCCATGGAACCGTGGAAGTCCGCTTCGTTCGCCACCTCTTTGCGGCGTTGGCGAGCGGTTTCTTGGTCGATCAAGCCTGCATTTAAGTCGGCATCGATGGCCATTTGTTTGCCCGGTAGTGCATCCAAGGTAAAGCGTGCCGACACTTCAGAAATACGTTCGCCACCTTTGGTGATCACGACAAAGTTAATGATCATCAAGATGATGAACACCACCATACCGACCACGTAGTTACCGCCGATCACCACTTCACCGAAGGCTTGAATCACCTTACCAGCAGCATCGCTGCCGTTGTGGCCTTCAAGTAATACGATACGCGTTGAAGCAACGTTTAGAGTGAGGCGAAGTAAGGTTGCGACCAACAAAATGGTTGGGAAAATCGAAAAGTCGAGCGGTCGCTTCGCTGTGGTGCTGACCAGCAATACCAAGATCGCTAACACGATATTGAAGGTGAACAGCGCGTCCAATAGCAATGGTGGCAAAGGCAAGATGACCATTGCCAATACCATCAACAAGACGATTGGAATACCAATGTAGCCTTTAGTGGAAGTTTGAAGGTGTTTTAACCGGTTAAACATACTCTGGTGTCCTTGGGTAAACGCGGGTTAATCAGTGTTGCAAATGCTTTGGAATTGAAAAATGAGGCAAAGGCGTCGGTTCCTTTCCGCCCCCTTTACGAAAGGCTTTCAACTGCAAAACGTAAGTTAAAATATGGGCCACCGCGATATAGAGTTGGCTTGGTATGGCTTGCTCAATGGCCGTGGTGTGATAAATCGAACGAGTCAGCGGCGGCGAGTTGATGATCTCGACTTTATTCTCGCGGGCGATGCGTTGAATATGCATTGCGGTTTCATCGACGCCTTTTGCCACCACAAATGGTGCATCGGACAACGATGGTTCGTACTTCAATGCCACGGCGTAGTGGGTCGGGTTGGTGATCACCACATCTGCGGTGGGCACCATCTTGTCGATTTTACGGCGAGCAAACTGCTGCTGGATTTGGCGAATGCGTTGCTTAACTTCTGGTCGGCCTTCGTTGTTCTTGAACTCTTCTTTCAGCTCTTGTTTGGTCATGCGCAGCTCTTTGAGGTGCTCCCAGCGCTGGTAAGGAATATCAAGCACTCCAAACAGTAACAGGGCGAATCCCATCAGCAGCAGACCTTCAAACAAAATCGACATGATCAGTGAGAAGCCTTGGCTAAGTGGTAAGTTTTGCATGCCAAGTAGCGGCTGAAGATGGTTGTCTAGATAGCCATAAAGAATGCCGAAGATGACGAGCACTTTGAAAGTCGATTTGACCAATTCCACCAGTGAACGAGTAGAGAAAATACGCTTGATGCCAGAGATAGGATTCAGTTTGCTGAGCTTTGGCATCACGTTCGCGGGACGGAACATCCAGCCCCCTAACACCATGCTGCTGCCAAAGGTGACTATGATGATAACGGTGAAGAGAGGTAAGAGCATCTCAATGATCACCGCCAAGCTCTGACCAAGATGCTCCACTAATTGTTTTGGGTTTTCTAAGTCAGCTTTGGTTAGGGTCATGTTGTAACGGAATACACCAGACATGCTTTCCCAAATACTGTTGAGCTGGGAATAAAAAAACATCGCAACGGCTAAGAAGATAACTGCGGTAGTGAACTCTTTTGCGCGCGGAATTTGTCCTTCCTGACGGGCTTTTTTGACCTTCTGGGGGGAGGCTTTCTCGGTTTTGTCTTGAGACGACTGTTCGCTCATGCGCCCCCCAACATAAAGTTATTCAAGAAACGAATGGTGTCGTGGACTAACGCGGTATAGCGACTAGGCACCCCAGAAACAGAGATCAACACGCTGAACAAACCTAACAGCATGGTCATCGGGAAGCCTAATGCATATACGTTTAGAGAGGGGGCGGCTCGGTTCATCACACCAAAGCTGATATTGGCGAGCAGCATAGAAACGATCGCTGGTAATGCTAAGGCAAGCGCAGAAGCAAACATCCACCCAAAGATATTCACGACACCTTGCAAAGACAGGGCGGTGATCCCCGAGCCTACAGGCCAAATGACAAAGCTTTGAATGACGATATCGATAACCAGTAAATGCCCTTCAAGTGCAAGAAACAGCAAAGTTGAAAAGATAAGGAACATGCGGCCTAGAATCGCCACAGACAAGCCATTAACCGGATCGTTCATCATCGCCATACCCAATCCCATTTGTAACGAGATAGTCTGGCCGAGCATGGTGAATACATTGAACAACATGTGCAGGATTAAGCCGAACATAAGCCCCCATATCGCTTGCTCGAACGCTAAGAAAAGCGAGGTCATCGAGAACAGTTCGACTTCTGGCATCGGTGGCATCAGTGGTGCGGTGATCACCACAATCGAGAGGGCAAGTAAACTGCGGACCCAAACTGGAATCAACGCGTCACCAAAAAATGGCATGGAAATGAACACGGCACCGACGCGAAAAAAAGGCCACCACAGCTGACCTAGAATCACAGACAGTTCCGCAAACGTGATCGCCATTAGCCGATCATTCCCGGTATGTTATGGAACAAGAAATCAAACAACTCCATGATTTTTCGTAGCATCCAGTGGCCTGCAAAAATCACCATCAACAGCGTGACTAACAAACGTGGCAGGAAGCTCAAGGTTTGCTCATTAATTTGCGTGGCAGCCTGAAATACAGCAATACACAGGCCAACAATCAAACCTGGTACGACCAAAACTGCCACCATCAAGATGATCAGCCAGACGGCGTCAGAAAATAGGGTAACGGTGAGTTCCGGTGTCATGATGCGCCTCCACTACCCAAAGCTGGCGGATAGTGTACCGACCGTCATTGCCCAGCCGTCAACCAGAACAAACACGACGAGCTTGAATGGCAACGAAATGATCAGGGGTGACAGCATCATCATACCCATCGCCATCAAGACACTGGCGACGACAAGGTCGATGATTAGGAAGGGTATAAACAACATGAAGCCGATTTGAAACGCGGTTTTCAGCTCACTGATAACAAAAGCCGGCAACACGACAGCAAATGAAATGTCTTCGACGTTTTGGTCGATGGGCTCGTTGGCAATACGCAACATTTGCTCCAGCGAGCTTTGGTGGGTTTGTGCCAACATAAAATTACGAACGGGTTTTTCGGCCACCGAAAACGCCTGCATCAAGGTAATTTCACCATTGTCATACGGTTTGAAGGCGTTGTCGTGAATATCGGTCCAGACAGGGCGCATAATAAGTAACGTCAATGCTAGGGCAATGCCAACCAAAACACGGTTTGGCGGGCTTTGTTGCAACCCCAGAGCCTGACGCAGAATCGCCAACACCACGATAATGCGTGTAAAGCTGGTGGCCATCAAGATGAAGGCTGGCAAGAAACTGAGTGCTGTCATGAGCAACAGGATTTGTAGCTTAACGCTGTACTCTTGCTGTGTGTCCCCGTCGGAAACGGACAAGATGGTTAAGCCATTGTCGGCAGCCATGGTTGGCAGTGCAAACAGCAGTAAACCCAGTAATGCAATCACCATTAACGGCAACCGACGCTGACTGTCACTCAGAAGATTCATGGCACAACCCACCTGAATTTATCGACCTACGCCGCTAAGCGCAGAGTCATGCACATCGATCAGGCGTAGGCCATATTTGTCGTTAATAACCACGACTTCTGCCTGCCCCATCAGAGAGCCGTTTACTTTTACATCAAGTGGTTCGCCATTGAGCTTGTCCAGTTCAATCACTGTGCCTTCACCGGCTTTCATCAGGTCGCCCAAAGGAATCTCTTTGCTTGCGACTTCTAGCGTGACCGTTACTGGGATGCTTTTGAAGAAACTTAGGTCGCGCTCTGCAACAGGCTCGGGAGCGAATGCCTGTTCAGTTTCAAAATCTTCCAATTGAAAATCGTCAAAGTTTAAATCATCGGCGTCGAATGCTTGGTTGTCTTGCGCGTCGCTCATCGCTGCGATTCCTTATCTGGGTTAAAAATCAGTACAAGCTGGCCGTCTTGTTCCGCAACACGGCCAGAGAAAAGAGTTTGGTTACCAATGCTTACTGGCACGGTGTTGAGAAGCTCGATGGGCAATATATCGTCCGGTTGCAATCCAACCACATCACTCAGTGCCATGGTTTTCTTGCTCAATACGACATTGAGACGCACCGGTGTTGATTCCAGAGAGCGACAAAACGGCTGATACAAGTCCGTATCGTTATGAAGGGCTAGCTGCTCGATCAAAGTTTGAATCATGGTGCTATCAAGCTTGAGGTGAATCGCACCTTGGAAATCTTCAAACGCGATAGAAAGCTCAGCATGCAGTCCGATTCCTCGTGGTGTCTCGTACTCGCAGGTTTGCCACATTTCTTGCGGTGCAAGCCAGTTGATGATGATTCGGCTGATGCGCTCTTGAAGGCGTAAGTCACTCGCCGTCAAAGAAGTGGAAGTGCGCTCGGTTGCGGCGCCGTAAAAGCGATCGGCCAGTTTGATTAATGCTTGCGCGTCTCCATGGATATACACCATGCCACCATCTTGGTGTTGATAGGTGGAGGTTTGGTCTTTATCCAATAAAGTTGGTGAGAATCTGTGTAGTTCTACGGCAACTAAATTCGCTTCAATTTTGTTGGTGCTGAGCCAATTTTGTAATTCATTGGTTAGGCCCGAACAAGACTCTGAGATCAAACTTTCGAGCTTCTCACGAATGATATGAATAGGTTTGCCTAGCAACTCTACATCAAGCAATTTGATGTCGGAAATAGGCTCATTAACTCTGCTTTCCATTTATATTTTACCGTGCGTTAACAAACTAAACTGTTTTAACTTAATAGCGGACAGTCTACACAGACTTTTTTAAGAACCTTTAGTTTCAACTTTAAAGATTGTGACTTTAGTTCACATGTTGATTTGAATCTAACTATAGGTACTTTTAATGAAAATTAAAAAGAGTTAGCTTTGACTTATAAAAGAGTTAATAAAAAATATAACAATTATTAGCTAAGTTGTTGTTAATTCGACCAGTTAATGCTGATGGAGAGAACAGCAGTCTTTGCAATTTGAGCCTTGTAACTCATTGTTTTGTTGGTCTAAAAAAGTCTATTTATGAATGCTTGCTTGAGCTTTGTGACGGAATTATGACCACTTTTAATATTTCAGAATAGGGAATTTATATGATTACCTATGCCAAATTTTATAATCTAATGGCATATTTAATTAAATCTTCTATGTCAGGGAATTGTGATAAATACCTACAAAGAAGCCATTTGATAATATTTTCTAAAGTATTCCTGTTAGCTGGTTTAACTTCACCTAGTTTTGCATCGGCAGGTGAGAAAATCACCGTTCCAATGGATCTTTCTACTTGGCTATATAAAGGAAATAAATTTGAATGCAACTTAATGCACTCAAATATTCCTGAGGGGAAGTTTTATTTCCGCGCGGAACCAAATAACCGAGTTTCTTTTATTGCCGACGTTCACAATAACAACAATAAATGGAACGGCGCTGTATTGCTTAGTGAGAGTGCACCGTGGGAAGGAGAGCTTTTAAGAAAAGAAGAGGCTTCGCTTGCGTTTACCTCGGCAACTAACCAGTTCGCTTTCTCGCATGGTACAGAGTCTCTGCTTGCATCCATTTCTTCCGGAAGCTGGGTTACGCTGTCACTTAGTGGAAGTGAAGGTTCCGCTCTAAGCAGTATCACTCTGCCAACCATTCAAATACAAAATGCATTGGCCTCATTCAATCAATGTCGAGATCAATTGCCAAAGTTATCTTACTCCCAGGCTCGTGATGTGAATTTACCATTTCAGTTTGGTCAAAAAACATTAAGCCGCAGCCAACAAAGTACCTTGGCAGCACTCTACAGTTACATTTCTGTCGATGATCGCGTCACCAAAATTCTTGTCGATGGCCATACCGATAATGTTGGCTCTCAATTGGCGAATTTAAATGTATCTCGCCAGCGAGCTGAGCAAGTCGCAGAGGCTTTGGTTCAACAAGGTGTTGACCGTTCGTTGATTGAAGTTCGTGCTCATGGCTCGCGATACCCAATTGCCAGTAATAACACCCAAGCAGGGCAAGCCAAAAACCGTCGAGTGACACTGCGTTTGGTTCGAGATAACGAGCGTGTGATTACTAAAAATGACTTGGCCAGACACACGACAGGCAAAAGCAACCCAGAAATAAAACAACAACCCCAACAAGAGAAGGTAAAGGTTCAATGATGACGAAAATGGATATTTTGTTGGTTGAGCCAAATGAACACCTCGCTCAACCAGTGCTGGATGTACTTGGGAATGCTGGTTATTCCGCAAGACACAGTCGCACTGGTCGCAGCGCGCTATTGGAAGAGCGAGCTTGCATTACGTTGGTCAGCTCAAACTTACCGGACATGTGTGTGCGTGAGTTTGTCGCGTGTCATCAAAAGCAGCGTAGTGCTGGTGTGGTGATTGCGATTGTTGATCAAGAGCAGGGCATTTTGGCGGCGGAAACAATGAAGTCTGGGGCGACGGATTACTTACTTCGTCCCTTTGAAACGAATCAATTGCTGAACTTACTCAAGCGAGTGGAAGCCTTGGGCAAACCACTGGCCAACATCGTTGCTGAATCATGGCGCAGTAAACAAGTGCTTCAACTCGCGCACCGCGCTGCCTGCACCAATGCCAGCGTGCTTATTACTGGTGAATCGGGTACGGGTAAGGAAGTGCTGGCACGTTACGTTCATGAGCAATCTCCTCGTGATGACGGTCCGTTTGTCGCAGTGAACTGTGCTGCGATTCCAGAATCTATGTTAGAAGCAGTGCTGTTTGGCCACGTGAAAGGGGCATTTACTGGTGCCACCAATTCACAAAGCGGTAAGTTTGAAGAGGCCAATGGTGGCACGATTCTACTGGATGAAATTGGTGAGATGTCACCAGCGGTGCAGGCGAAGTTATTACGTGTGCTTCAAGAGCGAGAAGTGGAACGTGTTGGCAGTCATAAAGCGATTCAGTTGGATATCCGAGTGATCGCTGCAACCAACAAAGACCTGCGCGAAGAAGTGCAAAAAGGCACATTTCGTGAAGATCTTTACTACCGTTTGGATGTGCTGCCATTGCATTGGCCACCCCTGCGAGAGCGCAAAGAAGACATTTTGCCGATCAGCCAGTTCTTTATTGGAAAATACCAAGACGGCAGCCGCTGCCATCTGTCTCAAGATGCCATTTCTGCCCTGAGCCAATATCACTGGCCGGGCAATATTCGCGAACTCGAAAACGTCATTCAACGTGCACTTGTCATGCGTCATGGGGATTACATCACCGCGCATGATCTGATGCTGCCAATCGAATTGCTGACGCCTGTGCCTTCCGCTGAACCGGTTTCAAGCTTTGGCCACGTTGAGGCGAAGAAGCAAGCTGAGTTCCAGTTTATTCTCGACAAATTACGTCAGTTTGGTGGAAACCGAACCAAAACGGCCAACGCTTTGGGAGTGTCTACTCGAGCGTTACGTTACAAGCTCGCCGCCATGCGCGAACACGGTATTGATTTACAGTCGGCGCTTGGCTCGGCTGCCTAAAAGGAGAAAAGTAGATGGCAAGTCAACCAACTAATGCAGTCTCAGCAGAGCAATTAATGCTGTCTAAAATGGAGGCAATGCGAACGCAAGTTCAGCCGCCAGAATTTGTTGTGAGTGCAAACCCGTTAGATCAACAATCTTTGAACGCCCCATTGTCTTTCTCACAAGCGATGACCAATGTGCTGGATACGGTCAATCAGCATCAATCGGTAGCGAGTCAAAAAATGACCGCCGTCGAAACGGGCGCAAGTGATGATTTGGTGGGCGCGATGATCGCCAGCCAAAAAGCCAGCCTTTCATTCAATGCTTTGATGCAAGTGCGCAACAAAGTGGTCATGTCCTTTGAAGATATCATGAAGATGCCGGTGTAACCCATGTCAGAACTTTCCACTCAAGTGGCCGGTAATTCTGCAATGCATGCCGGTACAACTCAGACTCCTTCCTCAAATCGAGGGATGGATGACGTAACCAATAAAATCAAACAATTGTGGTCGAGCAGCCAACGTAACCTCGTATTATCCGCGGTGTTAGCGGCCATTGTTGCGGCCATCATCGTGGTGGCGCTTTGGAGCTCTTCGCAAAGCTTCCGTCCGTTATACAGCCAACAAGAGCGTTTTGATATCGGCGAAATTGTGTCGGTATTAGAAAGCGAAGGCATTAGCTACCGCATGCAAGAGCAAAACGGCCAAGTATTGGTTCCAGAAGGTGAAGTTGCCCGTATCCGCATGCTGCTTGCTTCGAAAGGGGTGAAAGCGAAATTGCCTACGGGTCTGGACTCATTAAAAGAAGACAGCTCGCTAGGTACCAGCCAGTTTATGGAAACGGCACGTTATCGTCACGGTTTAGAAGGTGAGTTAGTGCGCACTATCATGTCGCTAAATGCAGTAGCGAATGCACGCGTCCATCTTGCGATTCCTCGCCAAACCTTGTTTGTGCGCCAAAACACGGAAAATCCATCGGCTTCTGTGATGTTAGAGCTTAAGCCGGGCGAAGATCTTAAGCCTGAGCAGGTCGAAGCTATCATCAACCTGGTGGTTGGCAGCGTGACAGCAATGAAGCCTGAATTTGTCTCGGTCATTGACCAATACGGTCGACTATTGAGTGCGGATGTGGCTTCTGCTGAAGCGGGCAAAGTGAACGCGAAATACCTTGAATACCAAAAGAGCGTTGAGAAGCAAATCATCCAGCGCGCGGCTGATATGCTGACGCCAATCGTAGGGCCAAGTAACTTCCGTGTGCAAGTTGCGGCGGATATGAACTTTAGCCAAGTCGAAGAGACACAAGAGATCCTCGACAACGCACCAGTCGTTCGTAATGAACACACTATTCAAAACAACTCCGTTGACCAAATCGCGTTAGGCATTCCTGGCTCGTTAAGCAATCAACCTCCCGTAACTGGTGAAACGCCAACTAGCGATAGCCAGAACACCAATGCACGTTCAGAAGTGAATCGCCAATATGCGGTAGGTAGCAGTGTGCGTCGAACTCAGTACCAACAAGGTCAAGTTGAAAAGCTCAGCGTGTCAGTTCTGCTTAACTCGCAAGCCGCCCCGGATGGTGTCGCGTGGAGTGAAGCGGATAAATCGCAAATCTCAACCATGATCATGGACGCTGTGGGTATCTCGAATGCGCGTGGCGACAGCTTGAGCTTGATGAGCTTTAACTTCACCCCAATTGAGATCGACGCGCCGCCAGCATTGCCTTGGTGGCAAGACCCAACGGTGCAGCAACCATTGCGTTACGTGATTGGCGGTGTGTTAGGTCTAGCGATGATCTTCTTTGTGCTTCGTCCTTTGATCATGCACCTAACAGGCGCGGATAAGCCTGCTCAAGAACTTGAATTTGCTGAGCCACAAGAAGAACCGCAATACGATAACCTCCAGACTCGTGAAGAGCGTGAGCGCGAAGAGCTGCTCAACCGCAAACTGTCGGAGAAAGGCATTGCCGTATCGTCCGGCTTGGATGTGAATAGCGACATGCTGCCGCCAGCGGGTTCTCCACTAGAGATTCAATTGAAACACCTACAGCTTATTGCTAACGAAGAGCCAGAGCGTGTAGCCGAAATTCTGAAACAATGGGTAAACATCAATGAACACAGCACAGTCGACGTCAAAGCAGACGCTTAGTTATGTAGAACAAACCGCGCTTGTGCTGTTGGGCATGGGTGAAGATGCAGCCGCTAAAGTGTTGCAGCATTTTAGCCGCGATGAAACCCAGCGAGTGACACGTGCAATGGCGAAGTTGAATGGCATCAAAAGTGATTCTGCCCGCAATGTGATTCAACATTTCTTCGAAGATTTCCGTGAACACAGTGGTATTCGCGGCGCATCAAAAGAGTACTTGTCGAATACTTTACGTAAAGCCTTGGGTAATGATCTGGCTAAGGGCTTACTCAACAACCTGTATGGCGATGAAATTCGCAATAACATGCAGCGTTTGCAGTGGGTAGAAGCAGAAACTCTGGCCCGTTTCATCGTCAATGAACACCCTCAGATGCAAGCGATCTTCTTGGCATACTTGCCTGCGGACAGCTCTTCTGCGGTCTTGAAGCACTTGCCTCAGGATTATCATGATGAAATCTTGTTCCGCATCGCTCAATTGCAAGATATTGATCATCAAGTTGCGAACGATCTGCATGAGTTGGTGGAGCGCTGTATTGATAAAGTGTCTGCAAGCCAAAGCACACCGCTATCGGGCGTAAAACAAGCGGCGGATATCATTAACCGATTTGAAGGTGACCGCGCATCCTTGATGGAAATGCTCAAATTGCATGACGAGAATGTGGTCAACGAAATCGAAGAGAATATGTTCGACTTTATGGTGCTCGGTCGTCAGCGCGAGGAAACCATGGACGCGTTGGTTCAGCAAATTCCACTAGAGTTGTGGGCTGTGGCATTGAAAGGTGCAGAGATTACCTTACAGCAAGCCATCAAACGCTCTATGCCACAACGTATGGTCAAAGCGTTAGAAGATGACATGGAGCTGCGTGGTGCAGTGGTACTGAGCCGAGTTCAGCGCGCTCGCCAAGATATTATGCAGTTGGTACGAGAGCTTGATGAAGCGGGCGAAATCCAACTGGTACTCTACGAAGAACCAACGGTGGAGTAAGGCGATGAGCGAAAGAAGATCAAGTGCCATGCGCTTACCACCAAGCGGCTACCGTTTACATCGTTTTCCGCCTTTGGCTCAGCCAGTGAGCATTGAAGATGACTTCGACCTAGATGAGCAAGGTTGGCAAGATACCCAAGCGGATGTTCAACAGCAGCTTGAGGCTGGCTTCCAGCAAGGTCTACAACAAGGTCATGATGAAGGGCTTCGTCAAGGGATTGAACAAGGCAAACAACAAGGATTGCTGGAAGGGCAGAAAGAAGGTTTCCAGAAGGGGTTTATCTCTGGAGAGCAGTCCGGAAAACAGGGCTTTGTGGAAGCGGCTAAACCAGTCAATGAGCTATTCCAAGCCTTATCTCGTTGGCAGAATGAAAAAGAGCAACAACAGCGTCATATGATCTGCGAATTGGTGCAGAAAGTCGCACAGCAAGTGATTCGTGCGGAGCTCACCTTGATGCCGCAACAGATTCTGGCTCTGGTCGATGAAACCTTGTCAGCCATGCCGGGCAAAGCAGAGAGCGTGATTGTTCATCTCAACCCGCAGGATTTGGAGCGCATTACACAAATTAACACGGATTTACCGACGGCTTGGAAACTGGTCGCTAATGCAGAGCTACCTGTTGGTGGATGCCAACTTGTGACAGAGGATGCAGAGGCGGATGCGAGCTGCGAACCACGTCTGCAGGCCTGTATGGATAACGTGAAGCAACACTTACTTGATGAAGTCTCGATGCCACAGGTAGACACTGAGCATGAGTAATACGTTGAGCCACGAGCTGTTAAACGAACGATTGAGTGATGCATTAGCGTCACTCGATTCGATTCCTGTCGCGCGAGTGACGGGACGTTTGATCAAAGTGAACGGCTTAATGCTGCAAGCCGTCGGGTGCCGATTCAAACTTGAACAGCGCTGCTTAGTGGAAACGGCAGAAGGCGACATGATCGAGGCACAAGTGGTTGGCTTTGATCATACCGTGGCCTACTTAATGCCAATTCGCCGCTTAGGTGGCTTGTTCGCTGGCGCCAAGGTGATTCCTCTTGATGGCGACAGTACGGTCCAGCTCAGTTCACAATGGCTAGGGCGTGTAGTGAATGGGCTTGGCGAACCTTTTGATGATGGTGCGCCGCTTAAGGGGGGAGATCGTGTTTCACTTGAACCTAAACCGATCAACCCGCTTAAGCGTCGCCCTGTTGATACGCCTTTGGATGTTGGCGTCCGAGCGATCAATGGTTTGCTCACTGTTGGCAAAGGACAGCGTATCGGTTTAATGGCGGGCAGTGGCGTCGGTAAAAGTGTCTTGATGGGTATGATCACGCAGAACACCGAGGCCGATGTGATTGTGGTGGGATTAATTGGCGAACGTGGCCGAGAGGTTCGTGAATTTGTTGAACGCAATCTCACCCCAGAAGCGCGTAAGAAAGCCATTATCGTAGCTGCGCCAGCCGACGAATCTCCTCTGATGCGACTGCGTGCGACACTACTTTGCCATCGTGTGGCGGAGTATTTTCGCGACCAAGGCAAAGACGTGTTACTGCTGATGGACTCATTGACACGTTACGCCATGGCACAACGTGAGATTGCCCTTTCCTTGGGCGAGCCGCCTGCCTCTCGTGGTTATCCACCTTCGGTATTCAGTGTGTTACCTCAGCTTCTCGAACGAGCAGGGAACAGCGAAAACCCTAACGGAAGTTTAACTGCGATTTATACCGTTCTCGCCGAAGGGGACGACCAACAAGATCCTGTTGTGGATTCGGCTCGAGCGATCCTTGATGGGCATGTAGTGCTGTCTCGTCAACTTGCTGAGCAAGGTCACTATCCTGCGATTGATATCAATGCGTCTATCAGTCGCTGCATGAATGCTTGCACTCATGAGGCGCACAGCACTATTGCGAATAATTTCCGTAAGCTTTACTCCAACTACTTGCAAGTGAAAGAGTTATTACCACTGGGAGGATACCAACCCGGACAAGATCCAGAGTTGGATCAGTCGGTTTCTATGTATCCGCATTTACGTGCTTATTTACAACAGTCAGCCAATGAAGCGGTGGACTATCCAACCAGTTTGACGGCTTTAGCGCAGATGTTTCAAAGTGAACAGCAGTAGCAGTTTGATAAGCGGATTAAGGAATTAGATGGAATCGAAACTTAAGGCAGTAGGTAAACTGCAACTGATGGAAGAAAAGCAGCGTGACAGAGTGGGACAGCAGCTTGATGTTATGCGTCAGCGTCACTCTCATCTTACGATGCAGTTAGCGCAGCTCTCTGCCTTGAAAAACCATGCCGGACAATCCGCATTAACGACTCCTGTGCTCAATAGCGCGGCTTTGATGAACCTCAACCGCGTAGACCAAATGCTTCAAAAGATGCTGCGTCACCACGAACACGAACAAGCGGTGATGCAGGCGGAATGCGCGTCGGTGCAAAAACACCTTGAGTACAAACATGCCCGAGTTCAAGGCTTGGAGAAGGTGCTGGAACGTTGGCGTGCTAAACAAAACTACGAAAAAGCCAAGAAAGAACAAAAGCTGATTGAAGATATCATCAACTCGCGATTAAAGCGCAAAGTCTTATAGTGCGCTTAGCTCTGATTGAGGTGCTGGCTTTACTTCAAATAGCTCGTCTAAACATTTGCTCAAAGGCATAGGTTTCGCGACGCCATAACCTTGCGCAAAGTCGATGCCCAAGTTTCTTAATATCGCTATGTGTGCGGTGCTCTCGACAAATTCTGCCACCGTCTCTAAATGCATTTCTTTTGCGACCGTTACAATGGAGCTGACGATCAAACGGTCCGTCTCACTCTGCGTGATCTCACGAACAAACGCCCCTTCAATTTTAAGAATATCCAATGGCAATCTGCGCAAGTACGCGAAGCTAGCGTAGCCTGTTCCAAAGTCGTCTATCGCAATCTTACAGCCGTGATCTCGTAAGTGGCTCAAGTTTGCAATGGCTTGTTGCTCATTGATGAGTGCGGATGATTCGGTGATCTCAAAGCAAATCTTGTTCAGCGGAATCGAAAAGCTTTGTGCACTTTCAATGATGCGCACTGCAAGGTTCTCGGCACTGAGTGTTTTGGCGGTCAAGTTGATGGCGCAGTGACCAATGTTATTCCAATTCTTCACCTTGTCACTCAGCATTCGGAAGGTATTGAGAATGACCCAGTGATCGAGCTTGAGCTCTAAACCAAATTGATTAATCAATGGGAAAAATGCCGAAGGTGGTAGAACTTGCCCATCTTGCTCTTTCAGGCGAAGGAGTACTTCAAAGCTGTGTTTCGACGGCTCAGATTCAGAAAGCTTCATGTATGGTTGACAGAACAACTCAAATTGTTCGCGCTTAAACACTTGTTGAATGTGGTTCAGTTTGTCCACGCGGTCCATTTCGAAAGATTGGATGTTAATCCAATGGATACTGCTATCACTTTGAGGCGGTTGATCGCACAGAATCGACACCACTTTCTCAATGTCCTGATCTTGGCTGACGAGCGTGCAGAAAATGGTTGGGGAGACCAGTGAAACCGATGTACCTCGCCAATAAAATTGGAAGCTTTCTAAGTAGTCCGCGACCTCGTTAAGGTCCTCTTCTGCGGTATCTGAGTAATGGGTAAAGCTCAGTAGACCCGTTGAGAAAGGTGGCCGATAACAACGATTTATGCTGTTGTTCCGTGAGTACAAAAACTCACTGAGTTGCATGATAAGCTGAGATTTTCCCTCATGGCCCAAATCGGTCAACATCGATAATGTGGGTGTTAAGTCAAGGTAGATGAGCAAAGAACGAGATTGGTGACTGATGTCTTCTTTCAGCTGAGCAATGTTCGATAGTCCAGAGTATGGATCGATACGCTCGGAGCGGATCTGCTTTTGTGTCATCTCAAACAGTTTTACCGAGTAGCCGCCCAGTAAATACGCCAAGGTGGTAAGCACAGTAATGATGATCAATAAGCCGTAGAACTGTTTGTCTCCAATTAATGCTTGGTTGTAGTGGCTGATACCGTCATTGATTATCAACAAGATAAATGGCGAGCCGACAAAGAGTGGCCGAATCAAGCCGTGTTTTGCCAAGCCAACGACGACAAGCAAAACGGCGAAGAAGCTGAGCGAATTGAGCATGAAAGAGGTGGAAGAAAGCGCGGCAGCAATGAAAATCGCGATGCAACTCGCGAGCCACGCTAAATAGCCTCGACAGCGGCTATTAGAGATTCTTAAACGTTTATCCAAAGCGAGGTAAGACTGGGTATCGGTATCCGTCAACAGGCTCACCAGCACGTATAAAATAGGTGTTACCAACAGTTGAGTTAAGTAATTGCCTAACGTGGCATAAAATAGAAAATCAGGACTTAAAAACTGGCCATCAACGAAGGTATTCACCAACATGATTTTGATGGTATTCGCGAAAGGAAATAAACAGCCCATAATGACAAAAAACAGGCTGATCCGCTGTGCGGCTGGTTGATGTAGCGAGCGATTGTTTAGATAGTGAAATAGGCTTGAAAACGCAAAAGGTAAGATCGGAACGGTGAGCGAATACAACAAGGCATGCTCAGGGCTTCGACCGGTAAAGGCATAGTAGGCGAACAAGCTCAAGCTAATTGCAGGCAAGGCTCGCCATTGATAGCGCAAAAAACTCACCACCATAACCGAACTCACCACCGAGATAAGCTGGAATGCATCTTTTTCTATGACAAACATCTGCGAAAGGGCAAATCCGGCAAACACAGAGAAGGTGACACCAAGCGTCAGAAACAGCATCGCTTTAACTTTAATACGGCGATCCGATGCAGCATTATTCATGAGTTTGATCTGAAAGTGGTTGGGTAGCCGATAATAACAGGATTATCGGCATGGAATGAATAGGAAAATTTCGATAAGTAGAGTTTTTATTCTAAAAAGTGTAACTAAGGTTAAAGCCACGTGCTACAAGGTTTCTCGACGTCTTAACCACGTGAGTAAACCGCCTAATGCGAGCCATCCGAACCCGATAGAACCCCCACTGCTGTCATTGCTGCCAAAGTCGTTACTGGTGGTATCTTCTGGGTCAAAACCGGAGTCTCCTTCACTATGATAATCCTCGGTTGCCGCAAGCGAGGCATCATAAGTCGTTTTTGTTCCAGCGCTGGTTTGTGCTTCGATCCACGGGGTGTAATTCAACACTTCGGTAAATACGCTTGGAATCGCTGGGGATTCACATCTGGAAGAGCCATAACTGACAATACCGATTTGCTGATAGTTACCGTTGTTATCCTGGTAGGTTAATGGCCCGCCCGAATCGCCACTACAAATCCCTGTGTAATCACGGTCTGGAAAGCCATTCGCACACAAACTTTCTTGTGAGTTGAAGTCGGGCACCAGTGAAATACATTGGCTATCGGTGAGCGGCTGAATTTCTGCCCAGCGAAGGTAATTCGGTCCTGTTTGGTCGTCGGTTGACGTTTGTCCAAGCCCGAAAATCTGGTACACCGACTGGTTACTGTAGTCACCAAAGTCTTGCGGCAAAGTGATAGATTGAACGTTATCAGTGATTGGACGAGTGAGCTCCAAAATGGCGATATCGTTAATCCACAGGTCATTGGGATTGTAGTCTGGATGAATCGTAATCGAACGTACGTCTTTGAACTCTTCCACAAACACATCATTCATGGTTGGGTTCTTCACTAAGACTCGAAGATCATTGATTGTCCAACCATCAGTAAATACGTCCGATTCTACACAGTGTGCAGCGGTCATGATGTAGCGGTCATTGACGATCGTACCACCACAGATGTTGGCAAACTGACGTGAGCCAGTGCGGTGCAATATTAGGCGAGCAAAGAAAGGGAGTCGATTAGCAGAGGCTTGTTGGCCGCCAATAATAAATGTTGTGAAATCAGAGTCGTCACCGTTATTCGCCGTTTCTGCACAAACTGCCAGTGGTCCCATGAGTAAAACACTACTCAGAAAAACATGATACAACCGCATAAAACCGTCCTTGGGTTTGAAAGTACTCTTCTTACTTTATACCAATTCCGGCATTATTCTATTCACCTAGAAAACGAATAAATGTCTTAATGCCTAGCTAATACTCAACAAGTTACACTTTCGTTTGGCTAAATTCTTGTCGTAGCCAAGAACGTAACAAATGAAAGGCTTCATGCTTAAGTTTATGCGGTGGACATATCAAGTAGAATTGTTGGGATGGATTAACGATAGGCCGCCCTAGTTCTACCAACTGGCCGTATTTGATGTCATCTGTTACGAACAATCGATGTGTGACTAGCAAGCCCAGACGGCGAATGGTTGCTTGTACAGCTTGAATGGACATGTCAAAGGTAACTGGTTTTTTTCCCTTTGGCCTTTCTATGCCAGTTTGTTCTTGCCAGATTTGCCAATCGTGCTTGCGGCGGTCATTGGTGACTTCAATAATTGGGTAGGTTGATAACAGCTGTTTGATGTCTTGGCTATTTGGTTGATCTAATAGTTCTGGGCTGCACACCAGGACTAACTCATCGTCGCTCAACTTCTCGCAGTAGTAATCTTGCCACTCTTGAGGGCTACCGTGCACCAATGCTGCATCAATACCTTCTTGTTCCAAACTGAACTGCCCAATAAGGTTGGATAAGCGGACATCAAGTTGCGGAGCGAAGTCTTGTAAACTCGACATTCTAGGAATCCACCAATGCAGGGCCAGAGAGTTGGCCATATTAAAGGTAATCCGTTTTGAATTTTGGTCATGAAGGAGCGCTTCTGTTGCATCAACGATCTGCTCAAGCGCCGGGGCGACTTTGCGGTAATATTTTTTGCCGTCGTTATTGAGACGAACTTGGCGACCGACTCGATCGAACAGAGGTTTATTCACTTGGCTTTCGAGAGATTTGATGGCTTGACTCACAGCGGAATGGCTTACAGAGAGTAGTTGTGCGGCTTCTGTCATGCTGCCTGTCTCGGCAACCGCGACAAAGGCGTAGATGGACTTCAAAGGGACTAACTTGCGCATGATATCTTCACTCCTAATGCCTTCTTTTTTCATCTTCAAACAACTTTGTATTGTAAGTTTTACTTACATTAGCGTTTAAAAATACTCGCTATTTCTCGCTTGTGCCTTTTCTTAAAATACTCCGTGAATTAAGGAGTATCCAATGAAAGAAGAAAATAAACCCGTCATCTTTATGTTGATGTCTACATTAAGCTTATCTGTTACAGGGCTGTTAGCAAAACAGCTCAGTGACGAATTGTCCGTGACCATGTTCAGTTTTTTACGCTTCTTTACTCCAGCTCTCATTTTATTGGTCATGCTGCGCTTTAGAAATCTCAAATTACCTACCATCGATACCATTAAACCGATTTTGCTCCGTGCTTTTTTCATTGGTATGTGTCAGTTATGTTTTATCGCCTCTCTACAAACGTTGACTCTAGTTGAAGGGGTAGTGCTGTTCGCGACCGGGCCACTGTTTATGCCCATTGTGGAGAGGCTTTTTATGCGTGGGAAAATCCGCATGTCGACCATAGTCGCGCTTGTGATGGCATTTTCTGGTGTCGTTTTATTAGCTGGTGCGGATGGTGAGTTTACGTGGCGTGTCGACTTATTACTGGGGCTTGCTGGTGGGTTATTGAACTCAGGCTCTCAATTGACGCTATACAAAGCAAGTAAGAGCGGTCTATCACCACTAGAAATCAATTTTTGGACCTTTGGTGTTGCTGCTCTACTTATCTTGCCACTCGTGTTGGTCAATGATTCGAGTGTGTTGGCTAACTCATTGTCGATAAACACGTTTGAAACTCCCAATACCGCACTCATATTCTTGATGTCATTGCTGATTATTAATACGCAGGTATTTCGTTCAAAAGCGTATCAGCTGGTAAGTAGTGGATCTCAATTAGCACCACTTATATTCACCAACTTGCTGTTTACCGCGGTGTGGCAGCACGTCTTCTTTGATGATCAAATGAGCCATAAACAAATATTCGGTATAAGCCTTATTGTTTTGGCGGTGATATCAAACACATGTTGGGTTCGGTTTTCTGATGCGCTTGAACTGCAAAAACAGAGGATTAGATTTACAAAAAATTACTAAAAAAAAGCGAAGGACATAAATTCTTCGCTTTTTTTATGTTTTTTAACCTTTGATCCGATTCTTGGTTTTTAGTTTGAATTGTTGGTTTTTTATTTCATGTTTGGGTTCGTATGCAATTGTTTGTTCTCGAATAATACTCTACCTTAAAATGAATCCTCTAGCATCCACTACACCCCCGCGTTTAAGTTCTTAGTACGTAAATTTAAAGCATGAGAACTGAGTGACTTAATGCTTAGGCCTCGCTGTATATGGATTCTTATAGATATTATTATCAAGTTAGACCAGTTTCTATGAAACCTGCTTGTTAGCATTGCAATATAAAAGATTTATAAAATGCTAATTTGATAATTTATTAGACTGATAAATTAAATTTGAACTCGGAAAATGAGAGTTCGGTTCACAAAATAATGTTGAATCTCCAAGTTTACATTTATGAATCAAGATTAAAGGGGTGTTTCATATGAAGCTCAATCAATTGGTTTTTTCCTTGGGTTTTACTCTGTTTACATCATCTGTATTTGCAGCATCTGCAAATACCATCACTTTCCAAGGCGAAGTCACGGATGAAACTTGTACCGTAGCGGTTAATGGTGAAAGTGCTTCTCCAGTGGTGTTGCTGGAAACTGTCTCAAAATCGCAGCTAGCGACTAATGGTGACACCGCTGGTGGTGCTGACTTTGATATTTCTATCTCGGGTTGTACTGGTGATGCTGCAGGTGTACCTAATATCTCAACCGTTTTTGTTGGCAACCAAGTGACGGGTAGCGGCAACCTTGGTAATACGGGCAGCGCAACCAATGTAGAGATTCAGATCCTAGATACATCAGGTTCTGCAATAGATCTGACTGGGGGCTACAAAGGCAGTAATGACCTAGCACTAGCCCCAGGTGAAACCTCAAATACAGCAACTTACAGTGCGCAATACTACGCAACAGGTGCTGCAACAGCAGGGACGGTCAACGCATCACTTCAATACGCTGTTTCTTACCAGTAATCAGTGTTGGGAGAGAGGTTCACCCCTCTCTCTAACCAAGCTAAATAACGAGGTGATAATGTTTCTGCGTTTTTGTGTTGTCTTTATCACGTTAATTTCTGGTTTCGCTGCCCATGCCAATATTGTCATGACGGGAAGCCGAATTATTTACCCAGAAGGTGAACCCTTCGTTAACGTTTACCTAAAGAACAAAAGTCAAAACGTCTTCATGGTTCAGTCTTGGTTTGAGAACGAAGATGGAATCAAAGCGACTCAAAATGAAGTGCCATTTATTGTGCTGCCACCAATCGCGAAAATCGAACCGCAGCAAGGCCAAACACTAAGAATAATCAAAGGGGTAGAAGGAGAATTGCCTCAAGACAAAGAGTCTGTATTTTACTTTAATTTCTTGCAGATCCCATCCAATGCAGCCATCTCAAAAGTGGTTTCAAGTGGCAATAAGCTTGTCGTGACAGTGAAGCACAAAGTGAAACTGTTTTATCGACCATTGTCAGTGGTTAATTACAAAAGAAATTGGGTTGATGATTTTCAAATACAGCTCATTAAATATCATGATGGAATAGCTAAGATTCGCATTAATAATAATCAGCCATTACATGTTTCTTTATCATCGAGTATTTACTTTGAACATAAAGGAAAAAGATGGACTACAGATGTGAAGATGATTTTACCTTATTCATATAAGGACTTTACTTTCAATAGCATGGAAGTTAAGAGGGGTGAAAAAGTGGACTTGGTAATAACTACAATTAGTGATCAAGGAGCTTTAATACCTAAGCGCTACTCCATCCAATTTTAAAAACTATTTTAAATTTGGTGAGTGTTATGTTGTTCGTCAAACGTTCGTCTTTTATCTTTTCTTTGCTTGCTATCCCGTCAACCTTCGGTGAGGAATTGGCTTTTGACCCATCCCTTTTTCAAGGTGATGTTGATATCAAAAAGCATACGATTTCAAATAGTTCTTTTGATGGTTCTATGTTTGAAAGTGGCCATCTTGTGGACCTGTATGTGAATGGAGAAATGATTGTTCAAGGCAGTGTGGTTTCTGCCGGTCTCAATAAGGAAACGAAACGCAAAGAACCCTGCTTTACGACACCGCAACTTGAGCTGGTTGGACTCAAAGTTGATTCAAAAGTAAAAGCGAAATCTGGTTGCCATTTGTTGTCAGATATTGCTCCCATGTTGAAATGGAATTACGACGAGTCCAATTTTCATTTGAACTTAGATATTCCCCAAGCCGCAATGGTCAACAAGCCACGTGGTTACATCGACCCAGAGAAGTGGGACGAAGGTATGACGGCTTTGTTCATCAAGCACAATACGAATTATTACCACAACGAGTATGACCGCTTGGAAGGCAGCGATTATCTCTACAGTAATTTGAAAGTCGGGATGAACCTAGGCTTATGGCAGTTTCGTCATGATGGTTACTTTCGTTACTTGGAGGACGAGACGGAATACATCACGTTAAATACTTATGTTCAACGTCCTATTTCATCGATTCAAAGTTCACTGTTATTGGGTGAGTCTTACACGAATGGTTCAATGTTTGGCAGTTTGTCTTACAGCGGCATTCAGTTATCGACAGACAAACGAATGCTGCCACAAAGTCAACTAGGTTATGCCCCAGAGGTTCGAGGTGTCGCGTCGACTTATGCCCACGTTGTCATCAAACAGCAAGGCAAAGTGATTAAAGAAACCGACGTGCCACCAGGTCCGTTCGTAATCAGTGATTTAAACGATACAAAGAGTGACGGTGAGCTAGAGGTTTTTATTCATGAGGCAGACGGCAGCGTGAGCTCTTTCAATGTTCCTTATTCGTCCGTGCCGTTGTCTATTAGGCTGGGGCAAATCATTTATAACACGGTGATAGGTGATGTACGCGGTTACGAAGAAGTAAATAACTGGTTTGCAGAAGGCTCTATCCAGCAAGGTGTGAATAACCGTTTAACGCTCAACTATGGCCTTCGTATGGGGAAAGACTACCAAGCTTACTTAGTTGGGGGGGGTGGTCGCTACGCCGATAGGTGCTTTTGGTGTGAACAACACTTTCTCTTTTGCGCGAGTTTATGAGGAAGAGGAGTACCAAAGAGGCTGGCAAGTTGAGATGAACTACGGGCGTTCATTTGATACAGGGACCAACTTCTCTTTGTTGGGTTACCGATACTCTTCCGAAAACTATAAAGAGCTCGAAGACGTTCTTGGTCTGAGAAAGCAACGTCAAAACACCAGCAATGACGATTACGACTATCAATCACAGTCGCTAAACCAACGTAATAGACTGACCATGTCGGTGAGCCAGTCCCTGAATGAGTATGGCACCATCAACTTAAGTGGCTCTTTGGTTGATTACTACGATGGTGATGAGAGCGTGGATTATCAAGCAAGTTACAACAATCATTGGAATCGTATTTCATACAACGTCAGCGTGGGGCGTCAGTACTACTACGGTATATCGGATAGCGGTGGTTACGAGAATACCGTAGCGCTGGGCATATCCATTCCCTTTGATTTTTATGACCGTTGGTCAACGTTTGGATTCAATTATACGCACAGTAAATTGAACAAATCTTCGACAGCCAATGTCTCGGGTACATTGGGCGAGGATGCGCCTGTCTCATACTCGGTTTATGCCGGGCGAGAGGGCGATAGCGATACCTATGGCGGCAGTTTATATACGAGAACTCCATACGGAGGTGTTTCCTTAGCCTCTGCAAGTGGTGATGACTACCACCGTCTGTCTGCTGGCATTTCTGGCACAGTGTTAGTGCACGGTGGAGGCGTGACTCTTGGTCCTTATGCCAATGATTCATTTGCTCTGGTTGAAGCCAAAGGAGCCAAGGGTGCCAAAGTCATGAACGGGCAAGGTGCTCGAATTGACGACTCTGGTTATGCCTTACTGCCATCGCTAATGCCTTACCGTTACACCGATGTGTCATTAAAAAGCACTGGCTTGGATAGTGGTGCGGAGATTAAAACTGGCAGTCGTAAAGTGGTTCCGTATTCCGGTGCTGTCGTTAAGGTCAAATTCGAAACCTTAAAGGGGAAAGCAGTGCTGATTACTACGACTCTGGATAAAGGTGGGATTCCACCGATGGGGGCAGATGCGTTTGACCAACAAGGCATCAAAATTGGCATGGTAGGTCAAGCAGGGCAAGTATACGCCCGACTGAAAGAGACGAATAAGGAAGTGATTCTGCGTTGGGGGATGGGCAAAGAGTGCCAGATTCGTTACACGCCACCTAAGTCGGAAAAAGCCCTGCTTCTGACCGAACAAACTTGCATGATGAGGTAAACATGAACAATTCAATTCGGACGATTTGCCTATCCGCTTGGTTGTTAAGTGCATCGGTCTTTGCGACTTGTACAAAGCTCAACACTACAAACCAAGCGTATCTCTCGGCTGAAGCACAAAGTGCAGGCTATTACGTAAACAATAACTTTACTGGCGCAGCCGACGGCTACTATGGCCAATACGGCTTACCGGGTGTGATAAATATTAACAGCGGCGGTAACTTCCAGCCCTATGGCAGCGTGCTTGCCTCGGCGACAACGTCATTTTTAGGTTCTGCGAACTCTACACCTTATGGAAACCAGCAAGTACTGTTCCGGTGTGACTTATCGGATAAAGACGATTTATGGGAGTACTACTCGGTAAACGGTGATGATGGTTACGCTGGCCAACATGCTGTTCCAGATATTCCAGGGGCTTACTATTCAGACTACCGTTATGCAGCCTTTCGGCTGACAAATCTAGTGACTGGAGAATATTACTCGCGCTATTGGAAAGCCCGAAAGCTGAACCCAGACGATATGTTTCAAGATAGCACTTATATTTACGTGCATGCTGGGGTGTTTAGCGATGTCAGCATTGAGGTTTTGAAAGTAGCCGAGGAGCCCTACAAAAACTACGGCGTTGATTACGGTCGATTTACACCAACGGCCCTAAGAGTTCAGGGTTATATAGCGTTTAAAGGTGGTGGACGAAGTTCGGGGCTGACCGTTGGATGTGACCACGGTGGTGGGTGTTATAGCGGTTGGTATGGTGACTGGCCCGGCGCATGGGGATGGGCAAATCAAACTACGTTCATTCGAGGAGCATTTTGCCAAGTTTCTGATTACACACCCGTGGTGACCTTACCTCAAACAACAGCGGCTTCTTTGAATGGCGGAATGCCTTCACAAGCTAATTTTAGCATCGGCCTTTCATGCGAACTCGATGCAGAATCTGGAACGGCTTCGAACACGAGCACCAGTCTAACGGCAACTAGGCCTATTGCGATTGGGCTGTTGGCGAACTCAGCTAATGCAGTCAACCAGGCCGAATTATTGGGTTTAAAAACGACAGGCGGCGGCTTAACACACCTGTTGAGTAATGACTATGGCAATGCCGGTGTGGCTAAGGGCGTTGGGATCAAGATTTATGATAATTCGGGCGGCGCGATGAATTTTTTACCAAACGCTACGACGGGAACGGGGAATGCTGGTGGATGGTACGGCTTCAAAGAAGTCACACAATTGGAGTCCATGGGCACATCTTTAGACTCATATCGAGGCAACTTTACCGCGTCATTAGAACAAATTAGTGGCGAAACAGCCACGCCAGGGACGGTTCATGCACAAGCTCAAATTATCGTTACTTTTCAATAGCTTTATTTGCCTATTCTTTTTCATGGTTTTAAACCTCTGGGTATCAACAGTGAATGCTGCCGTCGATATCGATAGAACCAGAATTGTAATGGATGAAGGTGACACCGAGGCTGGTTTTATGCTGGCAAACACAGGCAAAAACAACGTGTTATTGCAAATGTGGACAGATACAGGGGATCTCTCTGTTTCTCCTGCCGAAGTGGAGACGCCTTTATTTGTTGTTCCGCCGATTTTCAGAATGGCTCCCGAGGAGGTTAAGGGAGCACGCTTATTACTCAATCGAGAAGATTTGCAGTTCGATGATCGAGAAAACCTGCTTTGGTTAAACATCTTTCAAGTGAACGAAATAGCAGATGGCATCCATGCAAGTAGCCAAAGAATCGTTTTGCCTTTGAGGCTGAGGTTAAAAGTGTTTGTTCGTCCTAAAGGGATTGAAAAACCGAGTAAACAAGCTTTTGAGAAGATTCGCTTTATACATACAGGGGAGAGCGTGAGGGTCGTAAATGAACTGCCTTGGTATGCGAACTTTCTCGCGATCAAAGTCGGAGAAGAGAAGTTTGAAAGAATCACTGTTGAGCCTTTTTCCAGCATTAATCTGGCACTAGAGCAACAGTTAACAACACAACAAGTACAGTTCGACATCTTGGGCGATGACGGTAATACAACAAACTATAAAAGTACCTTAGTTAATTAGCATTTAAGTGGTGGATTTATGAATTACAAATTTGACAGGGAACTCGCTTCTTGGCTGGAGGAGAAGTCAATCTCTAGAAAAGAACTGATCGCGATCTTACAACAAAATTATTACGAAGAATTTAAAGGCTTAGACACGATTACTCTAAGTAGATGGTTGAATGGAAAAGTCGTTCCGCCTTTGTATAAGCAGTTCTATATAGCACGATGTCTGGAAGTGAGTCTGATCGATATATTCCTGAATATCGACGAAAACCAGCATAAGTTTCCGGTCCGTTACGGAGCGATTGTGGCCAACTTGGTTAAGGCATTTGATTTCTCTTTAACCGCGCTCTCATACTACAAAGTAACGGAATGCGTTCGAAGTGAAGTTCGTTGCCAGACCTACTATGAACATGTGGATACCTTTCAAGATTTTTATAGCAACGTGTCAGCATTGAGGGGCTTCATCAGTGATCTCTATGCGATGAAAACAGACATTAAATACCAATGTATATTATTGAAAAATAAGCGGGATGAAATTGTTGGTCATTGGGCGGGTATTATCGATATAGAGAGGTTAAATAACTTACCTAGCTTCATTTCTATTCCTGAGAGTGAGTTAAAGCGAAGCAGCTTAGTGAAGTTGGGTTACTCGATGAATTCAAACCATTTCTTTGAATTGGTTGTTCAGGCTATTTGCTACTATTTGCTTGAGCTCTATAAGACGAAAGACTACGTGTATATGTTTGTTTCAGGGTACCCGGTCTTAGAACTGGCTAAAAAAGTATTTAATGCAGAAGAAGTGAAATATTACCCACCAAAAGATAAAAGCCAAAAAGTTGGCTTGTATCTTTTGAAGGTAGACATTGTGCGTTCCATTGCAAATCCTATTTTGCTCCCTAAGGTGAAGAAAAAACTCCAGTGTCTACAAGATACTAGTAAAGAGTGTAACTTCTGTAATTTAAGGCAATTTTGCTAGCTCTCTATAGGCTGACCGCACGCGTGTTATATAAGAACCCTTGTAGACCCCAAAAAGGCACCTGATTTAGGGCGATATTGCTGCGCTCTAAGTGGGATTCGACCCGTTCAATAATCAGTTTTGTCCGGGTCTTCTTGCTCAATTCAATGGCTCTGCTGTAATAGTTGTCTTTGGCTGAATGTTCTATTTTCATGAATTGATAGAACCCAGAAAGTAACTCTTGTTCTCGAAAGTCGGTGTTAAGGTCGTAATCATCTACGGCCAATAGCACTTTGTGGCTCTGGAGGAATTCAAAGCCTTTACGAATACTGTTGCAATCTTTACAGGCACTGCGCTCAGTGATTTCGATTACTAAATGTGCATTGAGTGCTTCTAACGCGTTCTTAAGCATCACGAGATCGCACAATAAATACTTATCACATAGGTTACTTCTCTCAAGGTTGATGAAAAGGTGTTTGCCGGCGAAGTCACTCATATGGCGACTAATGTATCGCTCTAATCGAGTGACCAACGCGCGGCTTAGATGTGGAAATTTTATTTCTCTTTTATAGACGTCGTTAGCAATTTTCTTTGATAAATTGATAGGATCGATCAGAACTTCATAGCCAAGGTTCGTTCCGTTTTCATCGACTATCTCTTGTAGTTTGTAATTGATATCAGATAGGTTAATTCGGTTGTTTTTATTTAAATAATCTTCAATCAAAAAACACATATTTCTATTATTCCATTTTCTTAAACATGATGGTGATGAACTCCATCTCTTCATCAGAGATAAGTGGTTTGTCATCGAGTAGCGATTTCCTTTTAAATTCAATGACGCCTTTGATTTCGTTGAGTTGATCTGGCTTCATTTCATTAATGCGTTGCTTTATGTAGTTGAACTCGCTGCGTTCTACGCTATTCATGCTGATTCCATTATCTGTGTATTACTGCGTCGCGTGTTGTTTCGACGATATAAAGATAATAAAAAGTACTCAGTATGGAGATGGCACTTCCATATAAAAATGTCTCAAACTGCTAAGCTTTTTCTAAGTGCTCGTATTCTACTATTCGGATGCACAATTGATGTCGAGCTTCGCATTTCTCTTTTGGTTGTAATCGAATTGTTTGATTTTTAACCAGATTGAACTAGCGTCAAGAAAGGTGCTGGGAGAGAAAATATGCTGACTTTAAACTATCACGTCGAGATTGCCGCGACGCCTCAGCGCGTATGGAGCGTGCTGACCGATGTCGAATTATACAAACGATGGGCGCAAGCCTTTTCACCTCAATCTCGATTTGATGGTGTATGGGAAGAGGGTAGTGATATTACCTTTTTTGACCCTGATATGGGTGGGACGAGGGCGGTCATTGATACAGTGCAGCCGTTACACAAACTCGAGTTTCATCATGTTGCCATCTTTAATCCAGATAATCGGCAGCAATTGGATGGCGACCTAGCCTCAAAGTGGATCGGATCACGAGAGATCTATCAGATCGACATGTTAGATGATCGCTTATTGTTAAGTATCACCATTTATACTCACAGTGATTTTGTGTCGATGTTCAATCACGGTTGGGAGAAGGCACTGCCTTTGATCAAAACTATCAGCGAAGAGTAAGGTTAGCTTGCTAACTAAGATTGGGCTGACGACGGCTTGCTTGTGGGTATACAATGGCCGTCAATTTGCGCACCAAGAGAGTAGATGATGGAACTTAAGGGTGATACCCACACGCATACGTACGCCAGCGGTCATGCTTATAGTACGTTGATTGAAAACGCGAAATCGGCAAAAGAGAACGGACTCGATATGTTCTGTACGACCGATCACGCTGAGTCAATGCCGGGGGCGCCTCATTACTGGTTCTTCTCTAACCAAAAAATATTGCCGCGTTTTCTTGAAGGTGTTGCGATTATCCGCGGCGTTGAATCCAACATTATGAATACTCAGGGTGACATCGACATTCCTGATAGCGTTGATCGCAATTTGGATTGGGTGATTGCTAGCTTTCACGAGCCAGTATTTCGCCCAGCGGATAGCGCTACGCATACTGAAGCGCTGTTGAACATCATCAAAAAAGGTCGTGTAGATGCGCTAGGTCATTTGGGTAACCCCAACTTTGACTTTGATTTTGAAGCCGTGCTGAAGTGTGCAAAAGAGCACAATGTCGCGATTGAAATCAATAACACCACACTGAAAGGCAACAGCCGAGTGGGCAGTGTAGACCGCTGTCACGAGATTGCACAAATCGGTAAGGATCTCGGTGTCTTCTTCACCACGGGCAGTGATGCGCATTTCTGCCACGATGTGGGTAACCTAAGCTTGGTTAGTGAGTTAATGGATAGAGTTGGTATCGACAGCAGCAAGGTTATCACCCACTCAGCACAACAATTCTTGGCCTTCTTAGAGCTACGTGGCCGCAAGCCAATTGCAGAGTATGACGAGATTCGCAACGCATAAACTTGATTACATTTTTGGTTATGCAAGTGTTAAGGGATTGCTTTACACTGCTCGCATTAAAAAGCCGACTGAGAATTCGGTATTCAATGGAGAAGTGAAGATGTTACGTCCTTTAGTATTGGGGTGTGTAATTGCGTTGGGCTCAACATACGCAATGGCAGAAGCCGTCGATTTAAAACAAAACATGAAGCAGATGAAGATGGATTTCAAACAGGCGGCAGAAGCGTCTGATGTAGAAACCATGAAATCTGCCATTGATAGCTTACAAGCGATCGTCGAGCAATCTAAGCGCGGTAACTACCCGCCAGAGAAGTTCGATATCTACCTAGAAGGTTTTAACAAGCTGACGGTAACACTAGATAAGATTGAAGCGGATCTTGATGCAGGCAAGCTAGAAGAAGCGAAAGACCAACTGCGTGAAATCGATAGCCTACGTGAAGAGTATCACGACAAGCGTAACCCAAGTATTTGGAGCAAGCTTTTCGGCTAATCGCTCACTGAGTTATTTGAAAGAATACGATATCAGCCCGCCACTACGGCGGGCTTTTTTGTGCCTTTGATTCTCTATCTCTATTCGATTCTCTATCTTTAAGATTCTGCCGCGAAATACGACCTGAGCTTATCTCTCAGCCAAATATTTGCGGGGCTGTGTTTCATTCGGTTATGTGCAAGCAGTCGGTATTTGATAGGGATATTGGTGAAAGGCGCATCCAGTACTTGTAAATCTAGCCGTTCGGCAAACTGATCAGCGATGCTTTTGACGGTTGCTGCCAAACAATCACTGTTCGAGATCATGGTCATTTGTGATACCAAAGAGTCACATTCTGCTGCGACTTTACGTTCTTCTATCGATTCTTCGGTGAACAAGTCCGCGAGATAGGCGTCTTCTCGACGAAGTTTTAATGTCACGTGCTTTTCGCGATAGAACTGCTCGAGTGACAGCGTTTGCTGAATTCTTGGGTGACCTTTTCTGGCAATCAGGCAGATCTCATCATTTAAAAAGAATTCAGAGAAAAAGGAAGGAGCAGAGTAATGAGCGAAATCGATCGCTAAGTCTGCTTTTTGTTGATTGAGGTTATTGATCAGCTTTGTTTCACTGGACAGCGTCGGGTGCAATTCTATCTCGACGTTACCGAGCGTGTTATCTGCTTCAATCTTAGGAAGTAGCATTAACATCACCGGTTCAGAGGTATAAACCACAAAACGACGGGAGTTCTCTGTGGAGAAGCTTTCTATTCCTTCCAATGCATTTCGGATTTGATTCAGTGCTGGCTCAACTTGACGGGCTAACTCGTGAGCCTGATGCGTAGGCTCTATGCCTCGCCCTGAGCGAACGAAGAGTTGTACGCCTAGCTGCTGTTGCAGTCTTTTCAACACGCCACTGACCCCTGGCTGGGTTAAACCCATGGTCTCCGCCGCAACCGTGATTGAACGGTGTTGATAAACCGCGATAAACACTCGAAGAAGATTAAGATCGATGTTGGATGGTTGCACAGGCTTTTCTCAATACATAACAAATGGTGATGTTTTAAATAAAGTTTCATGCATGTATTTTGATGTGTCAACGAAATAAAGTGAACGCATATCTAATAACGAGACACCACGAGGCTCACTATGACAAACCGTTTTGCACCCTCAGCGATTTCACTTGCACTGTTCGTTTCTTTTTCTGCAACAGCGGATTACGCCAGTTTAGATACTTACCAAGGTAAGCCTGCAACGGAGCATACTCAGCGCGCAAACGCGACGTTGGCGAAAGATCTACCTTGGCAAGACGTCAGTGCATTTGAACGTACGAAGAGAGGGCTCATTGCCGAGTTTGGCACTCACGAAGCAGGCGAGCTAAAAAATCGCTTTGAATACATGTCAGAGATGAGTGTGGAGCAATTACCAGCGTCGGTGAATCCATCGATTTGGCGTCAAGGTATGCTGAACTACGCCGCTGCTGGCCTGTATCAAGTAACGGATGGGGTGTATCAGATTCGTGGTGCAGACTTGTCTAACATGACTATCTATCGCACTGACAATGGTTACGTGATTCACGATCCTTTGCTGTCAAAAGAAGCGGCAGCCGCGTCATGGGCATTTGCTAAAATGCACCTGCCAAAGATCAATGGCGAACATAAAATTACGGGCATGATTTACTCACACATGCATGCGGATCATTTTGGTGGTTCTCGCGGTATTTTTGAGTCGGGAGACTTTGTTGAAGGTGCACCAATCTATGCACCCAATGACTTTATCAAAGAACTCGCGGATGAAAACGTGATTGCGGGCGCTGCAATGGGCCGCCGTGCAAACTACCAATACGGAACCACGTTGGATAACAACACTCAGGGCATCGTCGATAACGCACTTGGTCTCGGCACTTCTCGAGGTGAAGTCACCTTGGTTGCTCCGACACAGGAAATTGAAGAGCGTGAAAAAGTCGTCACCATCGATGGACTAGAGTTCCACGCGATCAATATGCCAGGGGCTGAAGCGCCTGCAGAAATCGTCCTTTATATTCCAGAGTATCGATCACTGAACACCGCGGAACTGACCTATGACGGTATGCACAATATCTATACCTTCCGTGGAGCAAAAGTGCGTGATGCGTTGGTTTGGACTAAGTATCTGACAGAGCTTAAGTTGCGCTACGTTGATAGTGGCTTGGTTGATAACATTCATGCTGCTCACTCTGCACCAGTGTGGAATGATGCCAAGACAGAAACCAACGAAATTTCGGATTACATGACGCTGCAACGTGACAACTATGGATTTATCCATAACCAAGCGATGCGTTTAGCAAACCATGGTGTCACCATTCATGATGTTGGGCGTGAGATTGAAAAAATCGTCCCGCAATCTCAAAAAGACACTTGGCACACTAACGGCTATCACGGCTCCTACAGCCACAATGCTCGCGCAGTAGTGAATTTGTACCTTGGTTACCATGACATGAACCCAGTGAACACCAATCCACTGCAAACTAAAGCGAAGTCGTGTGTTTACGTAGAAGCAGCGGGTGCGGATACCTTATTCAAAGCAGGGCAAACGCACTTTAAAAAGGGCGAGTACCAAGAGGCATCACAACTGTTCAATGATCTGGTTCAGTGTGACCCAAGCAATATCGACTACCGCTTTGCATTAGCGGATAGCTTTGAGCAGCAAGGCTACCAGTCTGAAACCATGGCTTGGCGTAACTCTTACCTGCAAGGGGCGGTTGAGCTTCGTACTGGAGACATTCAGCCATCGATTAAACTCGCATCTCCAGATGTTATCGCAAATACCCCAACGGGCATGTTCTTGGATTTCCTTGCGGTTCGACTAAATGCGGAAAAAGCAGAGCAGGCGGGTTTAGACTTTAGCTTTGGTATTCACCACCCAGATTTAAATGAGTCTTACTTTGGCGAAGTGTCTAACTCCAATATGGCGAACATCCAAGTAGATGAGCTGCCAACTACAGATGTCACCTTGCAAATCAGCAAAGCGGATATGACGGCAATGGTACTCGGGCAAGCAACGCTGGATGACCTATTGAAGTCTGGTAAGGCGAAATTAACAGGCAATGCCAAACTGGTTACTCAACTGGTGAGCACATTGGATGACTTTGATGGGATGTTTGAAATCCTACCAATGCCAGCAAAATAACTCATTTGTTGCGATAGAACCAAGCCTCGGTGTTTTCCTCCGAGGCTTTTTAGTTTCTATTCCATAATTATTGGCATAGAAAACCTGTGAGGCAGAATCCACTTATTGATTCTCTTTTTGAGCTACCACTCAGAATTGGTTACGCTGTGTGAAATTTGTTAAGTCACCGTTATGCGTAGATTAATTCCTTTTTATCGCTCCATGCTATTTGCTAGTGCTCTAAGTTGGGTGCTAGTGACGCTGATGCCTGTTATCAATGCTCATGGTAACAGCATGGGCGTGTGGGCGACGCTATGTACGCTTAACGGTTTTGAATTGGTTCAGATAGAAGAGGGCGACAACTCTGTCAGCCACAAAGGCAAGCCTTGTCCTTTTAGCCATTTCTCGACTTTTCATCACGATACACTTCCAACGACACCGATACTTTCACGACTGAGCTCGGTGATTTCTGACAGTTACACTTATTTGGCTCTAAGTGTGCGATTTGAAACGCCAGTTCCTCGCGCGCCACCTGTTTCCCTTTTCTCATAACAAAAACAATTACAAGTAAAGTCACATAACACTGCCGCTTCGAGCAGTGGTACTCCCGAATCTAAGTCAAATAGCGCCGCATACCTATGAAGCATGCGCTGGATGCGTTTGGCTGAATTTGGGCGTTTAACTATGAAAAAAGGAAAATACATATGTTGAGAAACTCGGCAAAGCCTCAACTCAAGGAAGCCTCGCGCGCAAAATCCATCTACTTTATGACGTGGCGATGGCACTTCTACGCAGGATTATTCGTTATCCCGTTCATGCTCATTCTTTCCCTTACAGGGCTCGTGATGCTGTTTGATGATGAAATCGAACTGGCTCGATACGAGGCGACATTACAAGTTTCACCACAAGAGCAAACTGTTCCTGTCTCCACCCAATTAGAAACCGTAAAGCAGACCTATCCCGATTTTAATGTCACTCAATTTGTACCTGCTAAAACGGCCGATCTTGCCAACCGATTCTCAATTCAAAATCAAGAAGGCAGCTCACTGATTGTTGCAGTAAATCCTTACACAGGGGACGTGCAAGGCACCATTGACCGTGGTGATAGCATCTATGAACTGATGAACAGCATTCACGGCACGTTGCTCATCGGCGACCTAGGCGACCGTTTAATTGAAATTGCCGCAAGTTTGGGCATTTTACTTTTGGTGTCTGGTTTGTACCTGTGGCTGCCAAGAGATAACGCAAGCCGAGCAGGCTTTATGAAAATCCGTGTCGGCAACGGCACTCGTATTTTGATGCGAGATTTACACGCGAACTTAGGTGGCGTTTTGTCGATTGTGTTGCTGTTCTTTTTAATCTCAGGTCTGTCTTGGGCAGGAGTTTGGGGAGCAAAAATGCTGCAGGCGTGGAATACCTTCCCAACTTATTACACATGGGGCGAGAAACCAGAATCGATATTGACACACAAAGATCTAAATCATGGTGCGTCTGAAGAAATGCCATGGAACTTAGAGCTTGCTGCTGTGCCTGAGTCAAAAGATAAGCCCGCTCATGATCATGCCAATATGAAGGAAGAGATGGCATACGCAGGCAGCCAAGGCGCGCTGTCTATTGACGACATCATCCATAAAGCGGAAATGATGGGTTTTACGGGCTATAAGCTGTTTTTGCCACGCTCTGAAACAGGCGTTTATACCGTTGCGGCTAACTCGATGGGCGGTGATATTTCCGATCCAAGACAAGATCGCACCAGCCACTTTGACCAATATTCCGGTCGCTTGTTGGTGGACGTCACGTGGCAAGATTACAGCCTATTTGCCAAGTTCATGGCAGCAGGTGTGTCATTGCACCAAGGCGATGTCAGTGTGCTTAACAAAGTACTCAACGTGGTGTTCTGTTTGGCGTTCATCTTAATCTCAATCACAGGTGTGGTGATGTGGTGGATTCGTCGCCCTAGCCGCAGTGCAGCATTGGGGGCGCCACCTAAGTTTCAGCAAGATGGCATTTGGAAGCTTGGTTTGGCAACGTTAGTCGTATTGTGTCTGGCGTTCCCGATGGGCGGTTTGGCGATTGTGACGGTTCTCGCATTGGATTGGTTGTTGTTCAACCGAGTCGAGAAGCTGAAAACAGCGTTGAATTAGCAAAACAGATAATAGTGGAATAGTAAAAGAGCCAGCTAAGTGCTGGCTCTTTTTATTTCTGGTAAATCTCCAGCGGTAAGCCATCTGGATCTTGGAAGAAGGTAAACGCTTTGCCTGTGAACTCGTCAATCCGAATTGGCTCAACTTCAACGTCATTCGATTCGAGGTAGGCTTTTGCTTGCTCAACATCATCAACCAAAAACGCAAGGTGTCTCAACCCTTGTGCTTCGGGAAAGCTCGGTCTCTCCGGTGTGCCTGGAAAACTAAACAGTTCAACTTGGCTGCCGTCAGGCAAGGCGAGGTCAAGCTTGTATGAGTCTCTGGCTTCACGATAATTTTCAGCAATGACTTTTAACCCCAACACTTCAGTGTAAAAGCGTTTTGACCTTGGGTAATCGCTGCAAATGATCGCAACGTGATGAATGGCCTTAAACATGGTTAGCCCCTTCAAACATGGTTAGCTCAAGCATGGTTAGTATCCTCGGAGACTAAATGCTCCTTAACGAAGTCGATAAACACGCGCAGGCGAGCAGGCATGTACTTGGTTTGTGCATACTGCATCGCGATAGCACCGTGGTAATTACTTTTTATCATCCAATCCGGTAGAACTTCCACCACGGCACCTTGTTCTAACGCGTCTTTAATCACGAAGTCATGAAAGATCCCAATTCCTAAGCCGGACTTAACGCCATTTAAGCGCATTTGAGAGTGGTTGACGGCATAACGGCCACTCACAGCAATGGAATGAAAGGCTTCTTCTTTAAAGAATGACCAGATGTTGTCTTTGTCGTTCTCTGCAAGGTAAATACAGTCGTGCTGCTCAAGCTCGGTTGGGTGCGCTGGCATACCGTGCTTGGCGAGGTAATCTGGAGAAGCACACAACACCAGATTGGTCTTGCTGATCTCTTTGAGAACCAGATTCTCATCGGGTTTGTCGGTGAGCTTAAACGCAACATCGATGCTTTGGCGGAACAGATCAATCTCACCATCGGCAGCACGCAGTTTGAGCTGTATATTTGGGTAACGGTCTAGAAATGGCAGCACAAATGGCTGAAGCACGGAATTAAGAAAGGCTTCGGGAGCCGCCACTGTGAGAGCACCAGTGGGCTCGGCATGATCTTCCGCCGACAATTCAACCGCTTGCTGAGCCGCGTTTACCATGGCAATGCTTTGGTCGTAAACTTTTTGCCCTGCTTGCGTGATGATCAATTTGCGAGTGGTGCGCTCAAACAATTTTACTGAGAGTGCTTGCTCTAGGCGCGTGATCAGCTTACTGAGTGCTGACGGTGTCACACCGAGTTGTTTGGCGGCAGCAGTAAAGCTACCTTGTTTACCACTAAGATAAACGAAGCAAGATCAGGGAGTAGGGCGATAAGTTTTGGGTTAACCATAAATAGTCAGTGGTGCGCAAATGAATAGAGATATTGTCTTGCACGACTCCACATGGTTCAAGTGTGCCCGTCTCTCTTTAGCGATATTTTGTCAAAAACGCGTCGAGCGCAGGCAAACCAGATGCTCCAGCATGGTATTGCTGCCAACAGTGATAAATAGCCGTTTCATGGTCTGCAATCAACTCGATCGCTTCTCGCTGAGTGATTGAATATTGCTGTGAAGTTTTCACTTCTTCATACCACTCTCGATACTTGACCTCATAAGGTTCTACCCACTTCAAAAGAGTTGCCACCAACTCTTGCCATGGTAAACCGATCCACTTGGTTGCATCTGCCAAGCCTTTATCCAGCATCTCTTGGTACCGGTTTTCAATATCCATGTCATTTGCAAGCAAAATAGGTTTGAGCTTTTCTGCGGTGAGTTCTTCTACTTCTATCAAGGTTTGCCAAAGGAGTGGCTGTTCACTATGTGCGTAGTTACTCAGGTAATGGTTGAAAAAAGCAATGCCATAGATTTCGCCATAGTAGGCAGACAGTACGTTCTGAATCATGAAGAGAGTCGGGTGTAAATAGAGAATGGCATATTGTAGATGGTAAGTGAGTTAAGAGTAAATAGTGGTATCAGCGCAATAAATTACCGTTGAGAGAGATTGAACAGCACTTGTGAGAATTTTATGAGATTTCGATGAAGTTGCTGATAGATTTGCTCGTCATTCTTAGAGGCAAGAACGCAAAACGTTCGAAACGTAATGCTTAACCTACCCAAGTCACGAACAAAGAAGTAAAGCCGTACACATGGGCTTGGGTAGTTCAAACCTCGTTAAAGGATGGAATCACAATGAAAAAACGTACCCAATTTGGACTCGTCATGACTTCAGTCGCGATGGCACTAGGCTCTGCATCAGTGAACGCGGCGGAATTGGAAATCACCGTGACCAACGCAACCAAAGGTATCTACTTCACACCACTGATTGTTGCGGCTCATGGCTCTGATCTTCAAATGTTCAGAACGGGTGAAGTCGCGACCCCAGAATTAGAAGCAATGGCAGAAGGTGGTGATATCTCTGGTCTTGCAAGCCTCATCGGTAATGCGGGTGGGGTTGTGTTAGAAAACCCAGCAAGCGGTATTTTAAACCCAGGCGTTGCAACCACTTTTACCATGGACAGTGGTGACCATGGTTATCTTTCTCTTAGCGCGATGTTGCTGCCAACCAATGATGGTTTTGTCGGGCTAGACAGCTGGAAAATCCCAACTGAAGCGGGTACATACCGAGCAACACTAAGAAGTTATGATGCCGGTACAGAGGCGAACGATGAACTTGTGTCTAGCATGCCAAACCCACCTTTCATTACCTTTGGTTCTGGCGGCACAGGCGTTGAAGCTACGGTAACAAATGACAAAGTGCACGTGCATCCGGGTAACTTGGGTGACAGCAACCCAACAGGTGGCATCAGTGATCTAGACAGCAGCAGTCATCGTTGGTTGAATCCAGTTGCGACCATCACCATCGTTGTGAAGTAAGGGGGATGTATGAAAGTCAGAATCTTACTCGTAGCCGCTTCAGTCGGTTTGCTCGCCGGTTGTCCAAGCGATGATGATAATGATGTAGTTAAGTCGTACCGCTACACTGTCAACGTCGCTAATCTAACCGCGAACCAACCTATGTCTCCGCTCGCAGTGCTCACTCATAACGGTGACTACCAACTGTTTGAAATTGGCCAAGCCGCATCCGTTGAACTTGAGCACCTTGCTGAGGGTGGCAGTAACGCAGAGCTAATTAATCTGATGAGCAGTAATGACGATGTTTACCAAGGCGTGTCAGGTAACGGATTGGTGCTGCCGGGGGCTTCAGATGAAGTCACCATCACTGTTGACCCTAGTCGTTACGGTTACTTGTCTGTGGCGTCTATGTTCGTGAATACCAACGATGCTTTTGTTGGTGAAACAGGGCTGTCGCTAAAATCGTTAGCGGTCGGTGAAAGCTATCAAATGAGCATGAACGTTTGGGATGCCGGTACGGAGCTGAACGATGAGCTTACAGCCACCATTCCGGGGCCCGCAGGTGGTGGTGAAGGCTTTAATGCTGCTCGTAATGATAACAATGATGTCGTTGCTTTCCATGCTGGTGTTATTAGCCAAGATGACGGATTAGCAAATTCTGCGCTCTCTGCGAACCACCGCTTCTTGAACCCTGGTGCGAAAGTCACCATCACTCGAGTTGAATAAAACAGGCTCCGATGACGTCTCCTTTCCAAAGTGCTTGTACTAAGCGCATCCCTCATGGCGTCATCGGAACCTTTTTTGAAAGGATTTCTGACCTGTTCCGGTCATGTGCAAAGTGAGGATACTTGAAGGCAAGGAAAGGACCATGGAACAACAGGCAATCAATTTAGTCGCGAATATCTTGCTGGTGGAAGATGATGATGATTTGGCGGAACTGGTTCAAATGCATCTCAAGTTTCAAGGGCATCAAGTGTTGAGAGCAACGAATATCGCTGAGGCTAAAGCGCAATATCAACAGCAATCTTTTGATTTATTGATCCTTGATAGGGGTTTGCCAGACGGCGATGGTCTCGACGTCTGCCATTATTTGCGCCAGAAACAAGATTGGAGTCCTGTACTTATGCTGACAGCCAGAGATGGGGAGATGGATAAAGTCGACGGTTTAGAAGCGGGAGTGGATGATTACATTACCAAGCCATTTAGCGTATTAGAGTTCCAAGCGCGAGTTCGCAATGTACTGCGTCGTGTTAGCCATACCACGGAAGTGCAAACAGATAAAAACCTCGTAGAAGATACGATGGATTTTGGTCCGTTAAGAATTATTCCAGAGTTGCATCAAGTCTCTTTGCATGACAAGGACGTGACCCTCACTGCGACCGAGTTTACCTTGCTTCAATTCCTCGCGACGCGTCCGGGTAGAGTCTATAGCAAAGATGAGTTGCTCGACCACGTTTGGAACACCAACCATTCCGGTTATCACCATACCGTGTGTAGCACCATCAACCGCTTACGTAGCAAGTTGTCTTTGTCTGATTCTGATCATCATTTCATCCAGACCGTCTGGGGTGTTGGGTATAAATTTCAACCTAGACAATGACTTGGTGAATTTATTTATTGTCATGTTCTCAATCACGCTCACAACCAATGTTGCTGTTTAGGGAGGCGATAAAATGAGCTTCAAATCTCGCTTAGTGATATTCACGAGCTTATGGTTTTTGTTGGCAGCAATGGTGATAGGCCTCACTTACAATTGGCAGAAAGAGACGATTGAGTTGCGTACCAAGCAGAGCTTGCACAAAGACCTTGCAAGCCATATGCGCGATGATAGCCCTTTGATGATAGGGACCGATTACAACCCCAAAGCGCTTAAATCTATCTTTCATACGCTCATGCTGATCGGTCCTGATTTCGAAATTTACTTTCTTGATAGTCAGGGCAACATCACTACCCATGCAGCACCAGAAGGAGCAGAGATCATGGGTAAAGTGGATCTCCAGCCCATCAAGCAATTCTTAAATGACGAACCCTTTCCTATTTTGGGTGAAGACCCTCGTAATCGTGGTGAGCACAAAGTGTTTTCCGTTGCCGCGATTGAAGAGCTCGGCTCGACCTTGGGTTATCTCTATGTTGTTATTGGCAGTACCAGACATGATGCTATCGCCAACGCACAGGTCGACACACCTTATATTGCGCTAGCGGGGTTAGTTTTGGTGTCGATTTTAGGCTTTGCGTTGGGCGCTTATGTACTGGTAAAGCGCAGCTTGTTGAACCCAATTGAGCGCGTCACTAATCAGCTTCAACAGCAAGCAGAACATGATTTTCGTCTACAACCCGATTTTACTCGTCAAGTGCCGGAGTTAGTGCCGATCGCGAACTCTTACCAGATGATGGCGAAGCACATTCAGCAGCAGTTTTTACAGTTAGAATATCAATCTTCTCATCGTCGCCAGAGCTTGTTGCAACTTAGCCATGATCTGAAAACACCGTTATCGAGCGTACTTGGGTATTTGGAAACGTGGCGTTTGCAGCATCCGGAATCCGATCCTCTGATTGACGTGGCTTTCCGAAATTGTGAGAAGCTTTCAACGCAATTGCACTCATTGCTTGATTCGGCGCGCAAAGAAGCGCCAATACCAAACTACGAGTATCGACCTGTCGATCTTGAGGCACTCATGACCGAATGTACCGAGACGATGCAGAGTCAGTTTTCTCGAAAAGAAGTCGTATTGAAAATGGATGTCGACGATAAGATTCAAACCGTAGGTGATAAAGGTTTACTAGAGCGCCTAGTGCTTAATCTGCTAGAAAATGCGCTGCGCCATAGTCCTATGGGTTCGGAGGTTCATTGCCAAGCGCGTTTGAGTGAGGATAAATCGCGTATCCATTTCACCTTTGTTAATCATATCGAGCACGAAGCAGAGAGCGGTTCTTTAGGGATAGGCACGAAGATTGTCCAATCGATATTAATGCTGCATCACAGTTATCTTGAGACCAGCGATACGTCGTGTCTGTACCAACAGAAGTTTACGTTGAGAGCCGTGTGAACGTTTTGTTCTCAGCGTAGCCGTGCTCCATTCATCAAAAGCACCAAACACGCCCTCCTACTGGGTGTTTTTCTATGCCTCTATTTTAAGGCTTCTCGCTTTAGGAAAAACGCCTCGCCAAAATAGCTAATTTGACAACTTAGTATGTTTATCTTGAATAATTGATTAAATTTTTTTCAAAGACTATATGCAAATCAAATTAAACCAAAAGGTACATGTTGTTACATATTTAACGTGCTAGAAGCGATATTAACCCTGTTGTCTAATTTGTGATTTAAATATTACAAATCATTAATTTGTATTTCTAAGGGAAGTTATAAATTGATTTGTGATTTATATTGGTAATAAGTGTTTTAATGAATATTCTGTTATGTGTTTAGTTGTTTATTTAATGTTGTATAAAATGTTGCTTATATCATCACTCGAGATGAAAAAGTGGAACTAAAGTCACTTAATTGCAGCGAGAACCCATAAACTATAGGTCTATTAGGTAATAATAGTTTAGTAACAGATAGTTACGGATTCATAATTTATAATATGGCTAAACTTCCGACAAGGATCGAAAAGATGAGCGACAAGGAATCTATTCAGACTAATCGCAGCCGCCGCAATTTTTTAAAAGGTGCAACTGGTGCAGTTGTGGCTGGCGTCAGTGCTTCAGCGTTTTCTGGTGCTGTTCAAGCAAAGGAACCGAATATCGACTGGAGCCGTCTTGGTAAAAAGAACGATAAGCGCTTTTGGCGTAAAGTTCAAAAGCAGTTTGTATTGGATAAACGAACGACTTACATGAATATTGGTACGACGGGTTCGATGCCAAAACATGTTCTTGAAGGATACGAAGACAACAACAAAATCGTTGCTAAGTACCCGTGGGATATGAAAGACAAGTTTGGCGCTTGGCCTCATGTTTCTGAAATGGTGACAGACGTTGCACCAGGCTTTGGTGCTAATCCAGACGAAATCATTTTGAGTCGTAACACTACCGACGGTTTATGTTCAATCATCAACGGTCTGCATTTCGAGCCGGGTGATGTAATCCTAACTACTCACCACGAACACGTTGCTGCAACGTCGCCAATGAATGTGGCAAAACACCGCTTTGGTGTTGATGTCGTTGAAATTCAACTTCCTGTTTTCACTGGCACGGAAGAGGTTTCAGAAGAAGATTACATTCAAGCCTTCCGTGAAGCGATTGAAGCGCACCACAATGTTCGCCTCATCGTGTTCTCTCACATTACTTACAAAACAGGTACAACGCTGCCAGCCAAAGCGATTTGTTCTCTAGCAAAACAGCACGGTATCCCAACATTAGTTGATGGTGCGCACACTGTCGGTATGTTCGACTTAGACTTCCACGATATGGATTGTGACTTCTATGCAGGATCTGGCCATAAGTGGCAGTGTGGTCCGGGCGCGACAGGTATCTTGTATGTACGTGATAACGGCAACCGTTTGAATGAGTACTGGAGCGATCGTGAAAATCCACTGTGGTTGATTAACTCTTCTCTTTCTCACGCTGATCATCTAGGCAAGCAATTGCAAATGCAATACATTGGTAACGATAACTACCCAGCAAAACAAGCACTTGCTGATAGCTGTAAGATGTGGGATGAGATTGGCCGTGACCGCATTCAAGAGCGTGTACTAGAGCTGAGCGATCTATGTAAGACGCTGCTTAACGAAGCGTTACCACATGCTCAGATGTATTCGCCAAACGTGGAAGGCTTAACCAGTGGTCTAACAACGTTTAACCCATTAAGCGATGTGACAGATAAAGAGCGATTGACTCTGTTCCGTGACCGTCTTCGTGAAGAATACGGATACATCATCCGTACAACAAACTTCAAGCTGTACAAAGACGACGCTTACGAAACGCAAGCACTGCGCATCTCGACTCATTTATTCCATGATGAGAAAGATGTGGAAGGTCTTGTGGAAGCGATTACGGATCTTTACTACTCGTTCTAACCTTGTTGAACTGTCAAAGCGCCCTTTAATCGGCGCTTTGTAGAAGAGAGGGATATTCACCATGTCAGTGAAAACAATCAAACGAACCATGACGGCACTTGCCATTGGGGTGGCATCATTTATGTCGACTTCTGTCTCGGCTGGCGATCTGCAAGACATCAAAGATCGAGGTGTGCTACGTCATATCGGTGTACCTTACGCGAACTTCGTTTCGTACATTGACCAAGGTGAAATGCAAACACTGACCGGTCTTGATGTCGATATCATAAAAGGATTCGCAAAATCTCTCGGCGTTCGCTATCAATACGTACCAGCGCAATGGAACAACGTAGTAGGTAAGCTGACAGGCCAGCAAGTTGAGTACAAAGATGCGCAGCTTGTCGTCGGTGAGAAGATGGCAGTGGAAGGTGACCTGATTGCAAATGGTGTGACTATCCTCGACTGGCGTAAAAACGTGATCGATTTTTCAGATGATTACTTTCCTTCTGCGGTATGGCTGATCGCTCGAACAGATTCAACGCTAACGCCGATCACACCAACAGGCTCCGTGGAACAAGACATTAATAAAGTGAAAGCGCTCATTAATGGACGCGAAGTACTCGCGATGGAGCACTCTTGCCTAGATCCAAACCTTTACAACTTATATGACACCGGTGCGAAGGTGATCCTGCCCGATGGCCAGCGCCGTTTGAATGAGATGGTGCCCGCCATCATGAAAAACGATGCCGAGAGTACGTTGCTGGATGTGGCAGACACATTGATTGCATTAGAGAAGTGGCCAGGTGAGATCAAAGTCATTGGTCCAATTTCAGAAAACCAAAAAATGGCAGTGGCTTTCCGTAAGGGCTCTCCTGAACTAAAAGCCGCATTTAACCAATATTTGAATTCAATTAAGCAAGATGGGACCTACCAAGCCTTGGTCGAGAAATACTACCCATCTATTTACTATTTCTATAATGACTACTTCTTAGAAGATAGTAAGAAAGATATATGAGAAAGTCTGTAAAAAAAAATATCAAGCCAAAGAATCATCACCATTAGTGCGATTTTAGTGTCGCTCTACTTGGCGATGATTATTACGGTAACGAGTTTAGGTCAAAATAAATTAAAAGATTCACAACACCGAGAACTCGACTTAAAGGTGAAAAGTTACGCAGGTACCCTTGATAATTTATTTACGCTTGCCAGCGAAGATGTCGATCATTTATCTACCGATAAAACGGTGCAGACTTTTTTTGCCAACCTTGCTTCCGGAATGTCGATGGAATACGGGTTAGGCGCGAGCTTGATCAATTTGAAGCGTAAGCTCCAAGAGAAAGCAGAAGCGAAAACCGTCAATAATCAAATCATCTATAAAAAGCTGACACTAATCGGGTTAGATGGCTCTACTATTGTGACCACTGGCGAAAAAACCGATCACCGTATAGACACTTCCCGACTGCTTAACGAGCACGATCACCCTGAAGAAGTCAGAGCGATACGAGAGGGCGGCAAAGTCCTTATTCAAGTGGTTAAGCAAGTGATGTTCTCTGGTAAGCCCGTTGGCTACTTGATTGCAGACATCAACAAACAAGTGGTGATTTCCCAACTGACTAATCAGGAACACGAAGACAGCTACAGTCGTATGGTGTTGAAGATCAATGATGTTGAAATGGAAGTGTGGGACTCGATCAGTCGCAAACTCGAACAAGAAAACATCACGGCACCAGAAGCGTTAGCTCAAGAGTTAAAGCAAAAAATCTACTTTGAAGTTCCGATCGAACATCATCACTTTAAATTAATGGCGTGGTTTGAGTCATTAAGTGAACGTGACATCTACACCTCTCGTCTGTTCATCAATGGTTTGAGTGTTCTCGCTATCATGATTGTCGTTGGGCTACTGTACGCATTCACGCTTAATAACACTCGTGTCGAACTGAAAATCAAACTGGAAGAAGAGAAAAAGCGTAAAGATTTCTTATCTCAGCAAAACGAGCGTTTAACCAGTGAAATTGAGCGCCGTAAATCGTCCGAGATGGAACTGGCATATCAAGCCAAACATGATGCACTTACTGGTTTGCCTAACCGTGTTTATGGTTCTGAACGTTTGGATTTAGAGTTGTCACGCGCAGAGCGAATGAAATCAAACGTACTGGTCATGTTTATCGACCTTGATCACTTTAAACAAATCAATGATTCAATGGGGCACTTCGTTGGTGACGAAGTGTTAAAGCTGGCGGCAGAGCGATTGCACAACGCAGTGCGTAAAACCGATTTGTTGGCACGCATTGGTGGTGATGAATTCCTGTTGGTTATCCCTGATTTACAAGATGCCGACAGCGCAAAACGTTTTGCAGCTACCGTGCTGTCGGTATTCAACGAGCCGTTCGTTTGGCAGAACCACGAGTTCTTCCTATCGGCGAGTGTCGGTATGTCGGTGTTCCCTGAAGATGGCGACAATGCAGAGCAGCTACTGGCGTGTGCGGACATGGCGATGTATCGAGTGAAACAAGATGGCCGTAACGCATTCTGCTTCTATGATCACAACATGAACCAAGATTTACAGCGCTTCCTAGAGCTAGAAAGTCGTCTTCGTCATGCTATTTCTCATGATCTTCTTGAGCTGTATTACCAACCTATTATCGATCTCGATAGCGGCGTCATTGTTGGTGCAGAGGCTCTGATGCGCTGGAACGACGAGAAGTTTGGCTTTGTGAACCCTGAAGAGTTTATCTCCATCGCTGAAAAGAACGGTCTGATTCATCAACTGGGCGACTTTGCGATTCGTCAAGCTTGCCAACAGGCGGCACAGTGGCAGGACGTTGCTCCTCTGTTTGTGTCGGTAAACTTCTCAAGTGTGCAGTTTAGATACTGCGATCGACTTTTCGAACAGATCAAGCAGCACATAGAAGAGTCGGGTTTGTCACCTGAATTGTTTGATGTAGAGGTGACAGAGAGCTTGTTGTTCAACCACAGTAGCGACCTGATGGAGATGTTAGACAACTTGCGTGCACTGGGCGCTAAGCTCACCATTGATGATTTTGGCACGGGTTACTCGGCGTTGAGTTACTTACAGAAGTTCCCGTTTGACCGCCTCAAGATTGATCGCAGCTTCCTGCAGAACATGTTTGAAAATGAGTCTGATCGTGAGCTTGTGAACGTGATTATTGCGATGGCGAAAGCGTTGAATCTGAAGATTGTTGCAGAAGGCATCGAAGAACAGCGTCATGTGGATTACCTGAAAAACCTAAACTGTGAGTTCGGGCAAGGTTTCCACTATAGCCGACCATTACCCGCTAAGGACTTTGAAGCGCTTTTAGCTAAGCCAACTTGGCTATAACTCCTTTCATTACAACCTCATAGAAAAGCATTAACTGGATTCGTGCCTCGGATTCATTAATGCTTTTCCACCTTGAGGGATAATCGTTTTTCCTTCCTTGAATTACACTACACTTAATTGATAAGTAAGTGCCTGTGACCCCCGTCACATAAAGGCTTAACCTCATTCTAATCGAGTAAAAACTCGACAAAATAAACAGGAAGGAATTGCGAATGTCTTCTGCATTTTACCAACAGATTGAACAGCAAATTGAAGAAGTGAAGGCGGAAGGCCTTTACAAAGCAGAGCGTATCATCACGTCTCAACAGCAAGCAGCGGTTAAAATCTCAACTGGTGAAGAAGTACTAAACTTCTGTGCGAACAACTACCTTGGTCTTGCTAACCACCCAGCGCTTATCGAAGCGGGTAAAGCGGGTATGGACGAGCACGGTTTTGGTATGGCTTCAGTACGTTTCATCTGTGGTACTCAAGACATCCACAAGGAGCTTGAGCAGAAGCTTTCTAAGTTTCTAGGTAAAGAAGACACGATTCTTTACACGTCATGTTTCGACGCAAACGCGGGCCTATTTGAAACTATTCTAGGTAAAGAAGACGCAATTATCTCTGATGCTCTAAACCACGCGTCAATCATCGACGGTGTTCGTCTATGTAAAGCGATGCGTTTCCGCTACTCAAACAACAACATGGAAGAGCTAGAGCAACAACTGATCGCAGCGAAAGAAGCGGGTGCTCGCCACATTCTTATCGTAACGGACGGCGTGTTCTCAATGGACGGCGTAGTAGCAAACCTTCCAGCTATCTGCGACCTAGCAGAGAAGTACGGCGCATTGACGATGGTTGATGATTCTCACGCTGTTGGCTTCATGGGTAAAACAGGTGCAGGTACGCACGAGCACCACAACGTGGTTGACCGTATCGACATCATCACTGGTACGCTAGGTAAAGCAATGGGCGGCGCTTCAGGCGGTTACACGTCTGGTAAAGCGGAAGTCATTGACTGGCTACGTCAGCGTTCTCGTCCATACCTATTCTCTAACTCTGTTGCGCCAGCAATCGTAAGCGCTTCTATCCGCGTTCTAGACCTACTAGAAGAGAGCGGTGACCTACGTGACCGTCTATGGGAAAACGCAGCACACTTCCGTACTCGCATGGAAGACGCTGGTTTCACTATGGGTGGTGCTGACCACGCAATCATTCCAATCATGCTTGGTGACGCAAAAGTAGCAGCAGAATTTGCAGAGCGTGCTTTAGAGAAAGGCATCTACGTAATCGGCTTCTCATTCCCTGTAGTACCAAAAGGTCAAGCGCGTATCCGTACTCAAATGTCTGCGGCGCATTCTCGTGAGCAACTAGACCGTGCAATCGACGCGTTTATCCAAGTTGGTAAGGACATGGGCATCATCTAAGTTTCGTTTCCCCTTTCTAGCCTCCTCCTAAAGCAGAGGGATTAGATAGGAAGGAGAAAAGTGCTTACGTTTAAAGATAAAAAGGCTTTCCCAACTCTTCTGAGTCGGCTCATGGGCAAAGCCTTTATTTCTTCTTTAAACGCATTAGATGAAAGAATTTTTTGTCACGCATAGAGCGGGGCAATATTTGGTGAATACTATGAAAATTAAAGCATTATCAAAGCTAAAGCCTGAACAAGGCATCTGGATGACTGAGGTTGATAAACCTGAAGTTGGCCATAACGACATTCTGATCAAAATTAAGAAAACCGCTATCTGTGGTACAGACGTACACATCTACAACTGGGACGAATGGTCACAAAAGACGATTCCAGTGCCTATGATTGTCGGTCACGAATACGTGGGTGAAGTGGTTGCGATTGGTCAGGAAGTTCGTGGCTTTGAAATCGGTGACCGCGTATCTGGCGAAGGTCACATCACGTGTGGTCACTGTCGTAACTGTCGTGGCGGCCGTACTCACCTATGTCGTAACACGATTGGTGTGGGCGTTAACCGTGAAGGTGCATTCGCTGAATACCTAGTGATCCCAGCGTTCAACGCGTTCAAGATCCCTGAAGGCATCTCTGACGATCTAGCGTCTATCTTTGACCCGTTTGGTAACGCAGTACACACCGCGCTTTCTTTCGACCTAGTAGGCGAAGACGTGCTTATCACAGGTGCTGGCCCAATCGGTATCATGGCAGCAGCAGTAGCGAAACACGTAGGTGCTCGCCACGTAGTGATTACAGACGTGAACGAATACCGTCTAGAGCTTGCTCGTAAGATGGGCGTAACACGCGCAGTAAACGTTGCAGAAGAGAAGCTAGAAGACGTCATGTCTGAGCTAGGCATGACAGAAGGCTTCGACGTTGGTCTAGAAATGTCTGGTAACCCAGCCGCATTCAACTCAATGCTAACCACTATGAACCACGGTGGTCGTATTGCACTACTAGGCATTCCACCATCAGACATGGGTATCGACTGGAACCAAGTTATTTTCAAAGGCTTGGTGATCAAAGGTATCTACGGCCGTGAAATGTTCGAAACTTGGTACAAGATGGCTTCACTAATCCAATCTGGTCTGGACCTATCGCCAATCATCACGCACCACTACAAGATTGATGACTTCCAAGAAGGCTTCGACGTAATGCGCAGCGGTATGTCAGGCAAAGTTATTCTTGATTGGGAGTAAGGTCGCGATAAAGCAGCCTAAAACCTTTTGATACAAGATTAATAAAAACGCCTCAAGTGAACCTTGGGGCGTTTTTGTTTTATCGAGTTGGTTTGAACCTGTAACTAGAACTCGTTACTGCTTATTTGCTATTAATTCAGCCTTAGCGCTTTATCGCGATGGTTCCGGTTTCAACTACGCGAGATTCCTTCGAAACCATGACTTTTATCGAGTGTTTTTCTGAAGAGAATAGTGTTTTAGCCGAAGTCGTTGGCCGCCCAAGTGCAGGCGCATGCTCTTGCTTTTGATAATGGATTTCCCAATGACGAGCTTGAGTGTTGTAGCGCATAAACGCAAAGCCATTCACACTCTTGATGGTGGTGTCCCCTTTTTGGTAGAAGCCGTAGTCGCGAAAACTCATATAGTTGATTAAACCGTTGCGATGGTCCTTCACGTCATTGTATTGCTTGTCTTCTTTGCTACCTTCCACGTGATACACCCTAATTAGATCATCACTCCAATCATCAACAACAAAAGAGCAGCCGCTGAAGTTTGGTGTGAAAACATACAAATGATCGCGATGAGGGTCAGGGTGTTTAGGTATATCGAGATACTTGCCTTGCGCGACCCAGTAGGCCATCTGTGATGTTTTTTGGTCGGGTTGTTGCCCAGCAAAGGTATCAATGACTTCGATAGTGCCTACTGTTCCATGAGCGTGTTTGTATTGCATGCCACTGAAAACAAGCTCACCGCTTTCTTCTACTTCTTTCTTTGTCGCTGGGCTGAGAGATGTCATCTGATGAGCAACGATCTCTGCGCTGACGCATTGGTTGTTAAAGCTAGAACCTAGCAAGTCGGACGGCAGCACACGTGTTCCGGTCGCATCGATCATTTCCTTTCTTGATGTCGGCATCGGTGACAGAATGGCATCAGGAAACTCACGTTCTTCGCCTACGTGAATATGGTTTTTCTGTTCTGTCGCGGCTTCAGTGATATTGGCTTCCTGCTTCTCTTTGTTGCGCTCATCAATGGTTTTATTTTTGTTATTGTTCCATCGCTTATAATCATCTGTTGAATAGGTTAATTCAGCCCTGCGTTCTTGCCGCTGTCGTGCCGCTCGCTGTGCTGTGGTTTCTTGAGTTTCTTCCGAACTAACAGGCGCTGATTGATATCGCATGTAGGCATTCCGATAAAAAATAAATAAAAGAATACCAGCGATTTTATAAATTTCATGACCCAACTGTTTAAATAGTAACTTTTACTAATAAAAAACTCACAATGAATTTAGTGCTATTGTTAATCATAACGTTAAGTTTGTTTTTAATAGGTTAAATACAATTTAATAATAAATATTATCTTTCGTTATTTAATTATTTGTAGGTGGAATGGTTTGGTGTTGATGAATATGGCTTTTAACCTTTATAAGAGAAGAGTCGGTCGTCTTTCTAAAATTGAGGGCGTACGTCAAACACCTAAAACAGGGGAAAGAAGGGTTAAAAAATGAGGAGATAGATCTCCATGGTGCAGAGCGACTTCCTTGAACTTATGTCACTAACATAGGGATGAAACCTGCACCTTTCAGCTACTAGGGTATATACTCTCCGATTTTTGTGGGCTGACTAACGTGAAACATATGATTCGATTGCTAATTGTTGCTGCAACAGCGTTGTTGATGTGGATGGATTTCAAAATCTCAGCGGTAAGTCGAATTGATACACTTATTGATTTCTCTCAATCGATCAGAAATTTCACGTCGATGCCTAGCTATTCTTCTACCACACAGTTTCCTTTCAACGTTCCTAGCTACGTGACAGTGCACATGACTAAAGAGCTCAATGCACTCTCAGACATGGCAAATTATAAAGAAGTGAGCCTCAACCCAACTAACCGTGAAAACCTTGCGAATGAACGGGAGACTTCTGTCTTAGAGAGCGATGAGATATCAAGTGCCTATCGTGTATATCTTGAAAATAGTAATGTTTATCTTACTCGTTATGATCCGATCGTCGTAGAGCCATCATGTGTTCAGTGCCATGGTTCTGTAGACACGGCGATGGCGGAACAAATCGAGATGTATGGTCGTGACGACGGTTTCAATTACAAAGTTGGGGATATCTATGGGCTAAAGGTCGCTTCAATTGACATCACCTGGTTCTTGCTAAGATACGTTGGTCTGGCCGTATTGTTTGGAGTGCCAGTGGCTATTTTGGTCGGCAGATATAATCGAAAGCTTAATGCTGCAATGAACATCGATGCGCTTTCTGGTGCGTTCAATAAAAACTATTATCTGAAGACCAAACATACTTTTGGTTCGGGCTATTTTCTTCTTGTTGATATTGATGACTTCAAGCAAATCAATGATACCCATGGGCACCAATATGGCGATATGGTGATCAGTCAAGTGTGTCAGCTCTTGAAATCATATTGTCGAGACTCGGACCAACTGTTCCGTTTTGGTGGCGAGGAGTTTGCTTTGTTTATGCAAGGCGACGCGTCTAAGCTGCGAGTTGAAGAGTTCTTAAAAAGTACACTCAATGAAATAAGGCAGACATCGTTTGGCGACGAGCAGGTTAAGCTTCGAGTTACTGTTTCTATTGGGGTTTGCCACAAAGTGGAAGAACAGCATATCGATGACGTAATGTCGAAATCAGATAAGGCGCTATATCAGGTCAAATGCACTGGTAAAGACAACTTCCTCTTTTATGAGGAATGATCGTCGACGAAGCATTGATGGTCTTCTCTATATGGTATCTAAACCTCGATAAAGCGCCTAATAAACGATGACAACTTATTTAAAAGTGGATACGGTTTCTTTTAAAAATATCGTTTATTAGGCGAAACTAGTTGATTGGTAACAGCGTTCATTTGGCTGTTTGAAAAATCAATAAATTATTGAAATAGATGAGCTTTGCTCTATTTTAATACTCAAGCTTTGCCGCATTTCTATTAACTATTTCCGATTTATCAACGGGTTTCATTAAATAGTTCATTGCGGTAATGAAAAACAAGAGTACCGCGAATGCCAAATACGTCGTTTCAGTCGTCCCCGATATTGAAGCGAGTATCCCTCCGAAAAAACCTGATACGCCCCATGCAGAGTAGAGTATGCCGAAGTTAGTGCCGTATGACTTCAAGCCATAGTCAATTGCCGTGACCGGAGGGAAAACACCAAATAAAGCACCGTAAGACATTGCGCCAACTGAGATTCCAATCATCAGTGGGATTGTGGTTTCTATCGTTGTGAAAAAGATCATGTTCACGGCTTGCAATAGGAAGATCAAACCTAAGGTGTGAACACGTCCTATCTTGTCAAAAACGACCCCGCCAATGACTCGACCTGCGGTGTTGAAAATAGCAAGCAAAATGATACTTAGCGCGATTTCTTCCGATGTTAATCCTATCGATTTACTGACGTTACCAATAGAGCCTATTAGCATGATACCGGCTGCCGATGAGACCATGAACATCAACCATATCTGATAAAACTGTGGCGTTTTCAGCATGTCTAGCCACTGAATGTTCACATCGACGCAAGATTCTGCGGTTTCTCCCTTTGGCTCATCGGCCACATAACCCTTCGGAGGATCAACGAGCAGTGATGCCATTGGAATCATGAAGAGTAAGCCAATACCGAGAATCTTAAACGTATCTAAAATGCCAAAGTGCTCGATAAGAACCGTTGATAGAGGCGCTAAATACAGCGCCGCCATCGCAAAACCGCCAGCGGTGAGGCCGCTGACAAGTCCCTTCCTATTCTCTGGCCACCACTTCATGGTGCAAGGGCCGATACAGGCATAAGCAAACCCCATACCTGCGCCAACCATGCACCCAAATGTAACCTGCAGTTCCATCAATGTTGAGGCATAACCCGAAGCCAAAAGTCCTGCTCCGACAAGGAATACACCAAGGATTGTTACTATTCTTGGTCCTACTTTGTCTTGCCATACACCGGCCAAAAATAGACTGACTGAGAAGGTAAAAACAGACGTCTGATATGGCCCATCTACGTGCTTTGCATCAACACCCAGCGCTTCAGCTAAAGGTTCACTGAAAACACCCCATACGTATAAGATACCGATTGATAGATTCACTATTAAACCTATCAATAGAATTTTAAATGGTTTATTAATCAATTTAGCCTCAACATATTTTTACTATGAACAATCGTTAGAAATAATGACCTTTAATGATTTATGGTCGGAGGCATGCGTAAATGTTGAATACGCTTCCTCTGCTTCTGATAAGGTAAATTGATGGCTAATCAGATCTTTAGGCTTTAAGTAACCCGCTCTAATTTGTTTGATCAGCATCGGAATAGTATGGGTATGGACCATGCCTGCCGTCATGGTGAAATTGCGTTTCCACATGTCTTCAAGGTTGATGATTGCTGGCTTACCGTGCACACCAAGTACTGCAATGTTACCTCCTGGGCACACCAGCTTTTGAGACATATCCCAGCCAGCAGGAATACCAATGGCTTCGATAACGACGTCGACGCCCACATCATCGGTCATGTCCAAAATTTGCTGTACTGCTGTGCCATCTGAGTTATCAATTGCGTGTGTGGCTCCTAGCTCTTTAGCGACTTGAAGGCGGTGAGGGTTATTGTCGATCGCGTAGATTTCGCTTGGAGAGAAGAACTTAGAAGTCATTAATGCCGCAAGGCCAACCGGACCACAGCCAATCACCGCTACAGAGCTGCCAGGTTGGACTTGGCCATCAAGGACGCCCACTTCATATCCAGTTGGGAAGATGTCACTCAGCAGAACCAAACAATCGGTATCGATGTCATCAGGAACAAGGTGCAAGCTGGTGTCACCATGAGGGACGCGAACGTATTCAGCCTGGCATCCGTCAATTTCATTGCCTAGCAACCAGCCGCCATCTAAACACTGGCCAAATTTAGACACTTGGCACATTTTGCAGCTGCCGCAAGAGGTAATGCATGAAACAATGACGCGATCGCCTGGCCTAAAATTATTAACGCGATCACCACAAGACTCTACAATTCCGACGCCTTCATGACCCATGATGGTGCCAGGTTTAAACGTTGCTACATTATTTCTTAAAATATGTAAGTCAGTCCCACAAATGGTTGTCTTTTCGATTTTAACGATGACATCACTTTGATTAATAATTTCAGGCTTTTCTCGCTCGACTAATTTAGCGGTGTCTTTTCCGTCAAATACATATGCTTTCATTGGGGGTCCTTAATTCACATTATTGTTATGGAAACACCAAAATATAATATAGGTGGCATTTATAAATTAACGTGACCCATTTAGCAGTTAACAATTGATTAGCAGATAATAAACATAATTCAAATTTCTAATAATTTAAAAGAGTCAGAAATATAAAAATAAAATCACTTTATTAAAGAAAGTGAATAATATAATTTCAAATAAATCATTTTAGCGTGGTGGTTTCAAATAACTTGCCATAAATAGATAAACGATGATTCCTCACTTTATTAAAGGGTTTATATATTCGGTATGAGGTCTAAGCCTATGACGAGGTGACATACATTGTTGGATTGAGGGGAATACGGCATTTGGGTAGCGAACCAGAACGATTTGAGTTCGAACCGCAACCTTATGCGCTCTAATCATTGACTTATCAATTACATAAAATGTGGAGATCATTTCCAAATTTGGCAGGTAAACATAGATTGCATAGCGCGAGCTAATCCAATTCTGTCATTCGTTTGTTAATACTGCATGCAATAAACACGATCTGATGAACGTGTTTATTTACCTAACCATGAATACAAAAGGAAATGAAAATGAGAAAGTCACTGACACCACTTGGTTTAGCATTGGTATTTGCAGGCTCAGCAAACGCAGCAAACTGGGGATATGAGGGAGAACACGGCCCAGCGAATTGGGGGGAGTTTGCTTCTGAATGTGCTAAAGGTCAGAACCAAAGCCCGATTGACATTCAATCAACGACAGAAGCGAAGCTAGATAAGTTGAACTTCGAATATGAAGGCAAGGTAATGTCGTTGCTCAATAATGGCCACACGCTGCAAACCAGTTTAGAAGGCAACAATACGCTAACGGTTGACGGCAAAGAATTCACACTGAAGCAATTCCACTTCCACACACCTTCTGAAAACCACGTTGATGGTAAAGAGTACCCATTGGAAGCGCACTTTGTTCATGCGGATAAGGCGGGCCACCTAGCGGTTGTGGCGGTGTTCTTTAAATTGGGTGACGCGAACCCAGATCTCGCGAAGCTGTTGGCTAACGTTCCAAATAAAGATCAGGACGTAGCGATTAAAGTCCCATTTGATGCGGATGCCTTAATCCCGAGTGATAAAGAGTACTACCGTTTTAATGGCTCTCTAACGACACCACCATGTTCTGAAGGGGTTCGTTGGTTGGTGATCAAAGAGACGCAAACTATCTCTCCAGAACAAGTAAAAGCCTTTGCGAAAGCGATGGGTCACAACAATCGACCAATTCAGCCACTGAACGCGCGTATGATCCTAGCGCAGCAGTAAGTTTGAAAAACGAGTAACGAAAAAGCCCGCTTATAAAAAGCGGGCTTTGTGATTTCTCTGGCTGTGTTTAGAAGCCATTGTCTTCTTGTGCTTGAGCTTTTGCCATTTGAATTGGGTCGAGCTTGAGCGTTTGTGTTGGGAACGCGATATCCGCTTCGTGCTTCTTAATGATCGCCATCACTTCGAGCAGTACATCTTGCTTCACCTCGTGGTAGCGAACCCAGTTCACTGTTTTGGTGAAGGTATAGATAAAGAAGTTAAGAGATGACGCTCCAAACGCATCAAAGTTCACGATGAGGGTCTGGCGTGTATCGATGTCTTTGTGATTCTTCAGCATTTCACGCACTTCATCAATGATCACTGGCACTTTGTCCGCATCGTCGTAACGTAGGCCAATCGTTTCAAAGATTCGACGGTTCAACATGCGTGATGGGTTCTCTACTACGATGTTGCTGAAGACAGAGTTCGGTACGTACAAAGGACGCTTATCGAAGGTGCGAATGCTGGTCATACGCCAGCCGATACGCTCCACCGTGCCCTCAATTTGACGGTCAGGAGAGCGGATCCAATCTCCAACTTTAAATGGGCGGTCAAAGTAAATCATCAAACCACCAAAGAAGTTAGAAAGTAGGTCCTTTGCGGCCAAACCGACAATCAAACCACCGACACCACCGAAGGTCAGTAAGCCAGACAGGCTAAGGCCAAATGCCTGCATTACCGTTAGAACGCCAATAACGATAAAGAACAGACGTGCAACTTTCGCCACGGCTTGTACTGTGGTCTCGTCACGGGTTTTCTGTTCGAGAACGTAATCTTCGACGTTGGTGATGAGGCGCATCACGATCCAAACTAAGATGCTGATCACGAGGATGAGTTTGAGGGTACTGAGCCAGTTGAACTCATTACCTAACTCACTTTGCAGTACGATGCCAAGCGAGACCGTTGCTGGCCAACACCAGATTAAGGTACTAATGGGTGTCTTGAGTGCTTCGAGTAAAAGGTCATCCCAATGGAAAGGGGTTTTCTCAAATAAAATCGCGAGACGAGAATAGAGGACGCGCCAAGCAACCCAAGCAAAAAAGCTGGCGATTGTTATGAACAGTACGCTGCTGCTCCAATCTTGATGGTTCGCCATGACGTAAGTTTGAAGTTCTGTAAACCACTGTGGCATAAGTAAAGTTTCATTTTTTAGAACAATGGGTGAAAGGTAGCAGAGTTTGAGTTTTCGCCCTAGTAAAATGATGTGATCCGAAAAATCAACGTTCATCTTTTAAGTACGAAAAAGTAAAGGATGAGTGTTTAGTTAGGTGTTAATGATTTTTGTGTAAATACAAGTCAATGACAGGAAAGGTGAAATGCAAATTATGTGTCGCTCGGTTAGTCCCGTGTGATGAAACTCGAAGTTTGAAAGATAAGCGCTATCATTCGAACCATCAATTGTAGGTTCTTTGACTCATCGCTAACATTTATCAAGTTCAATTATGAGACTGTAAGGTTAATTTGATATGCGGAGATGAACCATGGAATTTACAGAGCTAGATAGAAATGCGCTCTACGACATTTGGATGTCGCAAAAAGCAAAAATGCACCTTACCCAAATGGAGATGGCAAAACGTCTAGGTATTAGTCTGCATGAGTTCTCTTCTTTGTTACGCGGCAATGCTCCGCTAACTCTGGGTTTTGTTAAACAGCTATGTGAGCAATTACACGTTCGCCCTGGACAAGTTATTCCATCCTTGACGGAACGAGATATCTCCGGTTCTGGTTCGGTATATTTGCAAAACCGCATTACTGTCGACGGTGAGATCCGCAACGTGTTTGTTGAAGGCAATCAGGTTGTGATTGAGTACGAGCACCACGTAAGCTGATACGAATGAACAGACAAAAAAGCGAGCTTGAAGGCTCGCTTTTTTGTTTTCATGCTGCTAGTAGGAAGTTATTTAAGCTTATGGCATTTTTACCAGTGAATCACGCGATAGGTCAGAGATGGTTTTCGCTCCTGTAAGTGTCATTGCTACGCGCATCTCTTTGTCATACAAATCAAGCAAGTTCTCTACGCCGGCACCGCCTTGCGCTGCGAGTGCGTAAACAAAAGAGCGACCAAGTAGCGTACAATCTGCACCAAGTGCCAGCATACGCACGACATCCAAGCCGGTGCGTATACCTGAATCAACGAAAATCTTCAGGTCGCCTTTTACGGCATCGGCGATGCTAGGCAAAGCTTTTGCTGTAGAAAGCACACCGTCCAGCTGGCGACCACCGTGGTTTGAGACAACAATACCATCCGCACCAAAGCGAACCGCGTCTTTGGCATCTTCTTCATCCAAAATACCTTTGATGACCATCGGACCATCCCAAAAGTCACGAATCCACTCTAGATCTTTCCAAGAGATTGAAGGATCGAAGTTTGCGCCCAGCCAGCCAATGTAGTCTTCCAACTTGGTTGGCTCGCCACGGTAAGTGGAGATATTACCTAAGTCGTGAGGTTTACCTAATACACCCACATCTAATGCCCAGCTAGGATGAAGCATAGATTGGAATACACGGCGCATCGCCGCATTTGGACCACTCATACCGGAGTGCATGTCACGGTAACGCGCGCCTGGCACTGGCATATCCACAGTGAAGACCAGCGTTGTTACACCAGCGGCTTTCGCGCGCTCAAGTACGTTCTGCATAAAGCCACGGTCTTTTAGAACATACAGCTGGAACCACATTGGACGTTCAATCGCAGGGGCCACTTCTTCAATTGGACAAACGGATACGGTCGACATGGTGAAAGGAATGCCTTTCTTTTCTGCCGCTTTTGCTGCTTGAACCTCACCACGTCGTGCGTACATACCTGTTAAGCCAACAGGCGCTAGAGCAATAGGCATCGCCAGCTTTTCACCGAAGATTTCCGTTTCTAAGCTTAGCTCACTCATATCGCGCAGAACACGTTGACGCAGTGCAACGTCACCTAGGTCATCGGTGTTGCGCTTCAATGTGCGCTCATCGTATGAACCGCCATCAATGTAATGGAAAAGGAATGGAGGCAGCTTGGCTTTCGCGGCAGCGCGGTAATCTGTAGAAGCAGAGATAATCATATTCGTGTGTCCTGGCTGTTATTCTAAGATTGCGTCCTGAGTCAATGAGCACCTGCTCTGTCAGTGTTTCACTGACTGCCATCCTTAAGGCAGTCGACATCAGAATAGAGTATAGATAAGTGATTGAGCTGTGAGACATTCCATACACGGAACAATCAATTATCTGCACTGAAAAAGACTGGCACACCGGTCGGGGGATTGATGCAGCAAGCCACACCAAAAGTCGGGGTAGTAGTGCTGACCGCTGTGCCAGAGAAAGTGCAGGGCGGGGGAGACCCTGCGTAAGTGTTACTTCATTAAAGCGTCGGTGACTTGGAATCCGTAAATCAGAATCAGACCGATGATGCCTGTTACGACTAGGTAGTAGAACGTTGGGATAACCGTCTTGCGAAGGGTTGCGCCTTCTCGTCCTAGCAGGCCAACCGTTGCAGAGGCAGCCACAACGTTGTGGATGGCAATCATGTTACCGGCAGCCGCACCAACCGCTTGAAGGGCCACCACAATGGCACTTGAGATAGTCAGTGTCTGCGCTACTTCGAACTGGAACTGACTGAACATCATGTTCGACACGGTGTTCGAGCCGGCGATGAATGCACCAAGGGCACCAACAGTAGCACTCAACGCCGGGAATGCTGAGCCAACTAGGTCTGCTGCAAAGTTTGCCGTGGTTACAGGCATACTTGCTAGCTCGGCGCCGTTGACACCTGAGTTAATAAAGATGCGAACCATAGGGATGGTGAACACAAGAACGAAACCTGCACCTATTAGTGTCTTGCTTGATTCGCCAAACGCTTTGCCAAGTGACTTAGCGCCGCCACCATGCAGAAGAACCGCAAGTAACGCTACGAAGACTAAGATGCCACCCGGAAGGTATAGAGGTTGAATCGCTGTGCTGATACCTGTTTCACCAAGAATATTACCAAACGATAGGCTTACGCTCTTAAGTAGACCTTTGAACTCAGGGCTTACGCGACTTGCTACTAGGATAACCGCTAGCATTACGTAAGGTGCCCAAGCCTTGGTTAGGCTCATTGGTTTACCTGGGTTGTCATCCAGATTGATCTTTAGAGAACCGAGCCATTCTGCTGGCCATTTATCTTCGCTCTCGAAGTCCCATTTTGTTTTTGGAACGAGAAACCCTTTTTTCGCGGCTGTGACTACAATCGCCAGGCCAACTAGACCACCGATTAATGATGGGAACTCAGCACCTAGGAACACACCTGTTAGTGCGTAAGGCACGGTGAAGGCAATACCTGCAAATAGCGCGAAAGGTAGGATGTCTAGACCTTCACTCCAGCTCTTATTCTTACCAAAGAATCGAGTCAGCATCATTGCCATGAGTACCGGAATTAGAGTACCAACCGTTGCGTGAATCATTGCTACGCTTGCGGTGATTTGCTGCAGGTAAGTTTCCCATGTTGAGCCATGAGCAACCAGTGCTTCACCAATGTTGTGCGTATCTAAACCTTTGTTCACTCCTACGATGATTGGTGTCCCAACCGCACCGAAAGATACTGGTGTAGATTGGATCATCATGCCCATCAGTACCGCTGCAAGCGCAGGGAAGCCAATCGCAACCAATAGAGGAGCGGCGATAGCAGCAGGTGTACCGAAGCCAGATGCGCCCTCAATGAATGAGCCGAAACACCAAGCGATGATGATGGCTTGAACGCGACGGTCGGCTGAAATATCAGTAAACCCATTGCGAATTGTGGTGATCGCGCCAGTGTGTTTTAAAGTGTTAAGCAAGAAGATGGCACCAAACACGATCCATAGAACAGAGACAGTAATACCTAATCCTTGGAAGACAGAAGCCAGTACGCGAGTAGCTGACATATCCCAAAACATTAGGGCGATAGCGACGGTTAGACCGAACGCAACAGGCATGGCTTTTTTAGCAGGCCAGTTGAGACCAACCAATAATATGGCGGCGACAACAATTGGCGAAAATGCCACAAGGGCAAGTAGGGTTTCACTCATTGGTACATCCTCGTACGCTGACTTCTCGAACCGCTTTATGCTGTTGAGATGATTTTTGTTGTAATGGTTTTGTTAATTTAGCGTGAATTTACCCCTTTATTTTTTATAGATATAGGGAAATAATGAAATTGATTTATTCCAAAAGTGACATAATAGAATGCGTGCAGATGATCTAATCCTGTTCTCACAGGTGATAGAAATAGGCAGTTTTAGTAAGGTGGCTGAAGAAAATAACCTTACAAATTCAGTAGTTAGTAAAAGAATTGCGCGGCTAGAAGAAGAGATAGGTGCTCAGCTATTATATCGAACAACGCGTAAATTGACCCTGACCGAAGCAGGGAAGGTTTTGTTACACAGTGCTAAAAATGTGAAGCAAGCCACTCAGGAGGCTATGGATGCAGTTTCAGGCTTTGGTGAGAATGTCAGCGGTCATATCAAAATGTCGGTGCCGACTATCTCGGGTGATTTGATCTTGGCGGACGCCGTTGCCGAGTTTTGTAATATGCACCCAGGTTTAACCGTCGATATGTCGCTTGACAATCGCTTTGTTGACTTGGTTGCTGGTGGCTTTGACTTGGTGATTCGAACTGGTTATCTAGAAGATTCCAGCTTGATTGCGCGTCATATTCTTGATTCACAATGGGTGGTTTGTGCCTCGCCTTCTTATATTGTCAAAAATGGCAAACCGATTGAGCCCATCGACTTAACCACGCACAACTGTTTGCAATACGCCTATCAAACTACCGGTGCGACCGATTGGCAGTTCAAAGGCAAGCAGGGTGACTACATCGTTAAAGTGTCGGGCAGCTTCTCTACGGATAACGCTACCGCATTAAGAAAAGCAGCACTGGGTGGGCATGGTATCGCCTACGTACCGCGTTGCTTGGTTTATCACGACATTCGTAGTGGTGAGCTGGTGGATATTTTCCCTGAGTTGGTCGGCAAAAAGCTCGGTATCTACGCGGTTTATCCTTTTACTCGTCAGCCTCCAAACAAAGTAAAGCTCTTGATTGAGCACATTCGAGAACGATACCTAACTATCTCACATTACTTTTAGGCAGTTCATAAATACAAGAAATGTTTCAATCTATTGGTTGAAATTCTATACCTGAGCCCTAAGGTAGGTATTGAGAATAAATCTCAACAAAATAATAAAACAAAACACTCAACTTCAAACGGAGTAACACGGACGTTATGCATTACCCAAAAACTCGTAAAGATTCTGTTGTCGACACTTATTTTGGTCACGACATCGCAGATCCATATCGCTGGTTAGAAGACGATATGAGCCAAGAAACCGCAGAATGGGTTTCGGGGCAAAACTCAGTGACCTTCGATTACTTAGGTCAAATCCCTTTCCGCCGACAAATTCGCGATTTAGTGGCGAACAGTCAGAACTATGAAAAGTATTCTCAACCTTTTGTTCATGGTGAATACACCTACTTCTATAAAAATGATGGTTTGCAGAACCAGAGCGTTTTATACCGTCGCAAAGGAGAGGAGGAGGCGGAAATCTTTCTCGATCCGAATACTTTTTCAGAAGAAGGAACGACATCGCTTGGCGAAGTGAAGTTCTCTAAAGACGACACACTTGTCGCGTATTCCATCTCTGAAGGTGGTAGCGATTGGCGTAAGATCTTCGTCATTGATGTCGAAACCAAACAGCAGCTTGAGCCTGAAATTGTCGACGCCAAGTTCACCACTATTTCTTGGGTTGGTAACAAAGGTTTTTACTACGCAAGCTATGATAAACCACAGGGCAGTGAGCTTTCGGCTCGTACTGAGCAGCACAAGCTTTACTACCATGAGTTAGGTACTCCACAAAGTGAAGACAAAGTGGTCTTTGGTGCGTTGGAACCACAAAAGCATCGTTATGTAGGGGGAGTGACCACCAAAGACGATCGTTTCTTGATTATCACAGGTGCGGAATCTACATCAGGAAACCGACTGTTTTATGTGGATCTCACTTCAGAAGAGCAAGACGTTATCACGCTTCGAGATACAACCGATGGTGATACTTATTTGATCGATAACCAAGATGACACTTTAATCTTATACACCAACTTGGATGCGCCTAACGGCAAAGTGGTTGGCTACAACATTCAAACTCAACAATGGACAGAGATCATTGCTGAACAGGAGCAACCACTGGATATCAGCAAAGGTGGTGGTTACTTGTTCGCGACTTACATGGTCGATGTTTTGTCTAAAGTTCAGCAGTTTACTTATCAAGGCGAGTTAGTACGTGAAGTGAATTTACCTGACCAAGGCACCGTATATGGCTTGCAAGGCAAAGCAGAAGATAAGACGCTTTACTACTCTTTTACTAACTACGTGACGCCACCAACTATTTTCTCTTTTGATGTAGAAAGCGGTGAGTCAACGCTTTATCAAGAATCGAAAGCACCGTTCGACCGTAAAGAATACGAATCTCAACAAGTGTTCTATACCTCGAAAGACGGTACAAAGGTTCCGATGATCATCTCATATAAAAAAGGCACCAAACTCGATGGCAGCGCACCAACCATGCTTTATGGCTATGGTGGCTTCAATATCAGTTTGACGCCGATGTTCTCAGGAAATGTCGCGAACTGGTTAGAACTTGGTGGCATCTACGCAGTCGCTAACATGCGTGGCGGCGGTGAATATGGTAAAGCTTGGCACAACGCGGGTACTCAACAACAAAAGCAAAACGTATTTGATGACTTTATTGCGGCGGCTGAATATTTGATTGAACAAGACTACACCAGCTCAGAGCGTCTTGCGATTCGCGGCGGCTCAAATGGCGGTTTGTTGGTCGGTGCATGTATGACTCAACGACCAGAGCTGTTTAAAGTGGCGATTCCTGCGGTTGGTGTATTGGATATGCTTCGCTACCATACTTTTACTTCTGGTGAGGGTTGGAAATACGATTTTGGTACTTCCGAGCAAAGTGAGGAGATGTTTAAGTACATCCTAGGTTATTCACCAGTGCATAACGTGAGAGAGGGAGTCTCGTACCCTGCTACGCTTGTTACGACTGCAGATCACGATGATCGCGTTGTACCTGCCCACTCATACAAGTTCATCGCAGAGTTGCAAGACAAGCATCAGGGAGAAAATCCAGTGCTGATCCGTATTGACGTGAACGCAGGTCATGGTGCGGGTATGCCATTGAGCAAACAAATCGACCTAACTACCGATGTTTATGCGTTTGCTCTGCACAACATGGGTATCGAGAAGCTCGATATTTAATGAACGTATTCTGCTACTGATAGCGAAACGCCAGTTAACAGAACCGCAATAAAAAATGCCGCGATATCCATCGCGGCATTTTTCATGGTTGGGGGAACTCAATTTGATCGTTAGGGTGACTAAGCCTAACGTTGAACCAACCAGTCTCGGCGGCCAAACCGAATGGCAGCTATACCATTTTCGTAGTTATGGCGAAAAATTCGCCATACTTTAATCCTAGTTTATGAATATGAAATTGTGATGAATCTAGGCTGCATCATGTTGATTTTCATTGTTTTCAAGATCAAATGAGGCATCAATCAGCTTTCTCGTGTAATCGCTTTTTGGATTATGGAAGATCTCTTCCGCCGTACCTTGTTCCATCACTTCACCCTTTTGCATGACTAACACACGATCAGACAGTGCTTTCACAACAGAGAGATCGTGGCTGATGAACAAGTAGCCGATGTTATGCTTCTTCTGCAGATCTTTCAGAAGATCAATTACGGTCAGTTGAACGGAGCGGTCCAGTGCCGACGTGGGTTCATCAAGCAGAATGAAAGAGGGTTCCAGAATCAACGCGCGCGCAATCGCAATACGTTGGCGTTGACCGCCAGAAAACTCGTGTGGGTAACGGTTAATAGATGCTGGGTCTAAGCGCACCTCTCGCAGAACATCACGTGCTTTTTGCATCCGTTCTGCTTTACTCATTTGAGGTTGATGCACGGTGAGAGCTTCCGTGATGATGTCGCCAACGGTCATTCTTGGTGAAAGTGAACCGTATGGGTCTTGGAAGACCATTTGTACGTCTTTCTTCAGTTCGAAGCGTTCTTTGTCCGTCAGAAGTGCTAGATCTTGCCCTTTAAACTGAATTTTCCCGGTTGAGGGCAACAATCCGATCAAGGCTCGGCCAAGCGTTGATTTGCCTGAACCAGATTCACCCACGATACCTAGCGTTTCACCCTGTTTTAGTTCTAAAGAGATACCTTTTACAGCCTCAAAGTATTCGTTCTTACTTGCGATAAAGTGAGGCTTAATAAGAAATTTAACGCGAATATCATCGGCTTTAAGCAGTTCAGTTGCCCCTTCTTTAATGGGATCTTTACTGCCTTTTGGAATCGAGTTAATCAGCATCTTAGTGTAATCATGCTGAGGATCAGAAAAGAGTGTTTCTGTGATGCCTTCTTCGACCACTTTACCTTTACACATCACCAAGACTCGGTCGGCAAAGTGTTTCACCACACCTAAGTCATGAGTAATGAAGAGAATCGCCATGCCCATTTTCGCTTGGATCTCTTTGATCAAATAAAGCACTTCAGCTTGAACGGTCACGTCGAGCGCCGTTGTTGGTTCATCGGCAATCAGAATGTCGGGCTCGTTAATCAAAGCCATGGCAATCATGATGCGTTGCAACTGACCACCGGAGAATTCGTGCGGAAACTTTGTGTAAGCTTGTTGAGGACTTGGCAAGTGCACTAAGTCAAACAGCTCAAGCACCTTATCTTTGGCTTGTTTCTTACTCACCGGGCGATGACACATAATGGCCTCCGCCACTTGAATACCAACGCGCATGTATGGGTTAAGAGAAGTCATTGGCTCTTGGAAAATCATACCAATACGATCGCCACGGATGCTTTGCATTTGGCGTTCGGTTTTCTCTAGGATTGATTCGCCTTCAAAGACGATAGAGGAATCGGCGTGCAAAATGGCATTATCTGGCAGCAACCTCATCAACGCATTGGTTGATACCGATTTTCCTGAACCAGATTCGCCTACGATAGACAGCGTTTCACCAGCTTTAAGATCAAAGCTAACATTCTTTACTGCATCGACGATACCATCGTTTGTCGTAAAGCTGACAGACAGGTTGTTCACCGAAAGAATGGTTTGTGTGGACATCACGTTTCCTTGTGTATCGAGTTGTTATTACTGCTACTGCCTTTTCACGTTGGCAGAAACCTATACTGGGTTATCCCTGCCTAGTTATATAGCTGAGGCGCTCCCGTTTCTGCTGCAGTCATTGCTTGCAGATACAAGAATTGCTCATGAGCACGAGTGACATGGTCGAGTTCGATCATCCACTGAGCATTGCGCTGCGCCGAGCAAAATGCGGCCATGTGCGCGAGTAAATCTTCACTTTGCTTACTCAATAACTGGCTAACTCGGCCAATCAAATCATGGCTTTCGAGTTGTAAGAACTGGAACAGAGCGTACGATTGGTTAAGGGCTGAAAACGCCTCTTGCTGCATTCCAAGTTTATTGAGAATTTCAGATTGGGCTACGCTGGCATCGCGCAAACCGCTGATGAGACATACAAACTGGCACGGTTTGGTAAGGTCGTTTTCGAGTGCGGAGTGAATGTGATTTGGCAAATGGCTGAGAACATCTTCATACAAGCGATGAGCTTCTGGCCAATGGCCTTGTTCCATCAGCTGTTCTGCTTTTAAGTAGCGCATCCAGCATTGCTCAATATTCATCTTCATCTCCACAAAATTCAATTTGAATAGATATTAAATGAAATTAATTATCAATTGCAAGTGCGACTTGTTTTCATTTTAAATGGCGTACAGCTGTTCGTAAAATGTCCAAACGAACCGGTGTGGAAGATAAATCACTTAAATTTAAACAAATAATCTCTACACTGAGGTAAAGACAATAAGAAAAAGGAGGCGAGTATGGCAGTACAAAGATTGGAACCTAAACAGCTGTATTCTGTAGCTGAGTTAGAGAATATGCCATGTAAGTCGACCAAGGAATTACCTCCGATTGACGAGATTGTCGGGCAAGAACGCGCACAAAAAGCGGTTGAGTTCGCTATGTCAATCAAGGAGAAAGGGTACAACATCTACGCCATTGGTCAGAATGGTCTGGGCAAGCGCACCATGATTTTGCGCTACTTAAACCGCCATCAGCATGATGATGCGGCTCTGTTTGATTGGTGTTATGTCGCGAACTTTGAAGACACGCGCACACCAAAAGTACTGAAACTGCCTTGCGGTATCGGTAACAAGCTTAAAGTCGATATCGAAAAACTGATGGGCAAGTTACTGAATGCACTGCCTCTCGCTTTCGATAACGAGATGTACTATAGCCGTGCCGATCGCCTAAAAAACCAATTGGCGAACAAGCAACAGTCAGAATTGGATACCATCAGTAAAGAAGCCAAAGAGAAGGGCATTAGCCTAACGATTACTGCGCAAGGTGATTACCAATTTGTGGCTATGAATGGTGAAGAACTGCATACCGAAGAGTCTTTCGATGAGCTAAGCAAGAAAGAGCAGGAATACTTCGGCAGTAGCATTGATGAGCTGGAAGTGAGCTTACGTAACATGGTACGTGAGTTAACCGAGTGGGAAGACTCGTTCAGTGAGAAGATCAAAAAGCTTAACGATGATGTGACGTTGGATGTGATCACTCACTTCATCAAGCAGTTGAAAGTGGATTACGCTGAGTATCCAGAAATCAAAACTTACCTAACCGATCTGCAAAAAGACATTGTTGAAAACGCTGAGATCTTCTTAGAGCAGAGTGGTGAGCAAGGTGAGATTGCGACCGCTTCTCTGGATAAGAAACTGCCACGTCGTTACAAAGTCAACGTGCTGGTGAATCGCAAAAACAGTGAGTTCCCTATAGTGGTAGAAGAGAACCCGAACTACCACTCACTGTTTGGTTCGATTGAAACCGCAACCTTCAAAGGTACGGTATTCACCGATTTCTCTTTGATTCGAGCGGGTAGCTTGCACAAGGCGAACGGTGGTGTGCTATTGATGGATGCACAAAAGGTACTAGAACAGCCTTACGTGTGGGACGGATTGAAGCGCGCTTTACGCTCTCGTCAGTTGAGCTTCACGTCACTAGAGAAAGAAGTAACGCTGACTGGTGCCGTTTCGCTTGATCCTGAACCGATTCCATTGGATATCAAGATCATCTTGTTTGGTGATTACCGTACATACCAATTGCTGCAACATTACGATCCGGAGTTTGGTGAGCTGTTCCGAGTAACGGCGGATTTCGAAGATGAAATGAAACGTACGCCGGATTCAGAGCTGCAATACGCACGCTTTATCTCTAGTGTGGTGAACGACAACAACATGCTGCACTGCGATAAGAAAGCCATTGCGCGCATTATCGAGTACAGCTCACGCTTGTCTGGTGACCAAACCAAGCTTTCGTTGCATTCTGCCAACATCGCTAACCTATTACGTGAGTCTAACTACGTCGCTCGCCAAGCGAATTCCAACATGATCCGTATCGGACACGTGGAAGAGGCTTTGAGCAACCAAGAAATGCGAGTTAGTCGTTTGCAAGATAGCGTGATGGAAACATTCGTCAATGGCACAACCTTGATTCACACTGATGGCTCTGCTGTTGGCCAAGTCAATGCTCTCTCGGTACTGAGCACCAGTGATCACATGTTTGGTGCGCCAAACCGAATTACTGCGACGACGTGTTACGGCGATGGAGACGTGATTGATATCGAACGAAGTGTCGACCTTGGCGGCAGCATCCACTCTAAAGGTGTGATGATTCTGTCTGCTTACTTGTCGTCTGTGTTCGGTAAGACTGCACGTGTACCATTGACGACCACAATTACCTTTGAGCAATCGTACGGTGGTGTTGATGGCGATAGCGCAAGTATGGCTGAGTTCTGTGCTGTGGTATCTGCGTTCTCGAAACAGCCAAACCGTCAGGATATTGCGATCACAGGTTCGATGAACCAATTCGGTGAAGCGCAACCTATTGGCGGTGTGAACGAGAAGATCGAAGGCTTCTACGATGTGTGTGAAATCAAAGGGCGTCATGCGGGGCAAGGGGTGATCATCCCACGTTCCAACGTGCATAACCTAATGCTTCGTCCTGACATTGTGAGAGCAGTAGAGAAGGGGGATTTCCACATCTGGGCAATTGATCACGTAACTGAGGCTGTTGAGCTATTTACTGGTAAAGCGGCGGGCGAAGCAACAGACGAAGGAACTTACCCAATCGACACCATTTTTGGGTTAGCACAAGCTAAGTTAAATGCGCTGAGAAAATAAGCGATCGTTGACTTAAAAGTTTATAGAAAGACGTACAAGCTTTCATAACTTGTCACAACGACAATATCCTGACGTAATGTCGGGATATTGGCGTTAAAGCCATGAAATTGATGGCTTTTTACTCTGGACAAAAATGTGATCTACCTCTAGTATTTGCCTCCTTGTCTATTCGTCTGGGAATAATCCCATCGCAAGGAAGCCAACACTCAAATACCTGAGGTTACTCATGCAGCTATCACTGAAAAACTTGTCGGTACGAACGCAAGTTTTGGTTCCAGTTCTATTCACCGCGATCACTCTGTTTATTACATTGTGGATCACTCAAAACAACCTAGAAGCAGAGCAAGAATTGGTTGCTTCTAACTCCGATTCTCTCGTGTTTTACAAAGACACGCTGGCTCAAATTGATGACCAAGTTTACCCATTACGCATAAGCGCGGTTTACGCGATCTACGATGCTGCTCGTCGTGATGCGTTCCTTGCTGACCTGAAAGCGGGCGCAAAAGCCATTGATACAGACCTTGATCTTATCGATGCACGCGGTACGTTCAGCAAAGAAGCGGAGAAGGTTCGTCAAAGTATCGATGCTTACATTGATTACTCTACTCGTGCTGTTGATTTCTTTAACCGCCATGACCGTGGTTTAGTGTCGGATAACGAATACACAAACTTCATCTCAGGTTACCGCCGCGTTGGTAATGAAATGGTGGCAACCATCAACTCACTATCACAACGTGTGAATGAGATTGCGACGGAAGCAACTGCAGCAAGCGCACGTGAACATACTCGCGTACAAAACAATGCCATGATGTCGGTGATTGCGGTATTTGCATTCTCTTTGCTAGGTGCTTGGTTCCTATCTGGCATGATTGTTACGCCAATTCAAAAACTTCAAGAAGTGATGCGTAAGCTAGCAGGTGGTGACCTGTCAGTACGTGCAGACATTGATGGCGACAACGAAATTTCGCAGCTAAGCAAAGACGTAAACCAAACAGCGAAACAGCTTCACGATACGGTTGACCAACTAATGCGCATCAGTGAAGAAGTGGCTTCTGCTTCAACAGAACTTGCAGCAGTAATGACACAAGCTGAAGCGAATGCACAACAAGAATTGGCTGAAATTGAGCAAGTGGCATCGGCGGTTAACGAGCTAGCAAGCACAGCAAACAACGTAAGCGACAACGCGACATCAGCAGACGCAACAGCACGTGAAGCGGATGGTCTAGCGCAATCTGGCCTAGCGATCTTCCAAGAGAGTGCACAAGCAAGCGAGCAAATGTCTCAAGCGCTTAACGATGCGGCGCAAGTGGTTCTTCGTCTGAAAGAACAATCGGTTCAAATCAACGACGTTATTGAAGTGATTCGTGGCGTATCTGAGCAAACTAACCTTCTAGCACTGAACGCAGCGATTGAAGCAGCTCGTGCTGGTGAATCTGGCCGTGGTTTTGCTGTTGTAGCTGATGAAGTGCGTATGCTAGCGGCACGCACTCAAGACTCAACGCAAGAAATCTCTTCTATCATTGAAGAGCTTCAAGCTCAGTCTGGTCTTGCAAATGACAGCATGCAGGTGAGCCTAGAGATGCTTAACCGCAACAACGAGCTGACTCAACAAGCGAACGACGCACTGATCGGCATTACAGAATCGGTAGCGAATATCAACGACTCGAACACGCAAGTGGCGACTGCGGCGGAAGAACAGTCTCAAGTAACACAAGACATCAACCGCAATGTCGTTAACATGTCTGAGCTTGTGAACCAAAACGTAGCGGGCATTAGCCAAAGTGCGAGTGCAAGTACGGAGCTTTCTCACCTTGCAGAGAAACAAAAAGAACAGTTGAGCTTCTTCAAGCTATAAGCATTAAGTAGAAACCTTAAGCAATACAAACTGACTGAATATAACCAGAATCCCTGAGCCTCGGCTTGGGGATTTTTTTATGAAAAGTGAAGTAATGACTCAATTAACAGTAATTAAAACAGTCAGTTAACAAAAATAATGCGTGACTCAAGTCACATTTATAAATGTTAAACCAGACTTTCTAGCGTCAAATGTTTTTTGACGCGCACACATTTTTCTAACTATCCGACAACTTGATGGTTTTGACATATTCATATCGTCACCACTAATGGTGTTTTGTTCAATTTAGGCTGTGTATTCAACTTGTTGCGCTAAAAAGCGCAGCTGCTACTATGCCGCCCGTTTTCTCGTTGGTACAGAAAAGTCCTGTTTTCTGGTGAGAAAATAATGACAAAACAAAGATATGGAAAACTATAAATGAAATTGAAAACTTTAGCTGTAGCAGTGGCACTGTTAGCATCTGGATCTCAAGTTGTCGCTTCAGAACTGTACAACCAAGATGGCACTTCACTAGAAATGGGCGGCCGTGCTGAAGCTCGTCTATCTATGATGGATGGCAAAGCAGAAGACCGTTCTCGCATCCGTCTTAACTTCCTAGGCAAACAGGAAATCAGCGATAGCCTATATGGTGTTGGTTTCTGGGAAGGTGAGTTTGAAACATTCGAAAACGGCGGTGTAGACGGTAACAGCGATCTTGAAACTCGTTACGCTTACGCAGGTCTTGGCGGTAAGTATGGTGAAATCACTTACGGTAAAAACGACGGTGCACTAGGTGTTATCACTGACTTCACTGATATCATGGCTTACCACGGCAACACTGCAGCACTAAAACTGCCAGTTGCTGACCGTACAGATAACATGGTTTCTTACGCTGGCCAGTTCGAGCAACTAGCAGTACGCGCAAGCTACCGTTTTGCTGATCGCACAACAGATGTGAACGGTTTTGACGACAACGAGCAAGATGGCTTCTCTCTATCTGGTATTTACGCATTCGCTGACACTGGCTTTGAGCTAGGTGCTGGCTTTGCTAACCAAAATGACTTTGATCAGTACATGCTAGCAGCTTCTTACACTGTAGGTAACTTCTACGTTGCTGGTAACTACACAGGTATCGAGAAAGATTCTGACGATTACAAAGGCTACGAACTAGCAGCTGCATACACAATGGGCCAAACAGTGTTCACCTCTACTTACAACAAAGGTGATGTAGAAGACACTGATATTGTAGACAACCTAGCGGTTGACGTAACTTACTACTTCAAGCCTAACTTCCGCGGCTACGCGTCATACAACTTCGACCTAACGGACAACGAAGGTGCTGACGAGAAAGACGAGCTAGCACTAGGTCTACGCTACGACTTCTAAGTCGATAATGACTGAAAATATACTGCCTTATTCTTAGTCATTTAAAACCCCTTGCCAGATGGTAAGGGGTTTTTCCGTTACAGCGGTAAAATGCAGAAAAGCCGTGTTGCGTTAGCCTTTCAGCTTTAGCTTGGTGCCATCAAATTTGAGGTGGCTTAACAGGTTCTTAGCGTTAGCTTTGCCGAAATCATCAAACTCCACGCCGTAACGGGCGTAATGAACCGATTTCTGCAAGTTACAAATTCTCCCCTTCAATGGCGCAAGCATACGACCATTACCTGGCATGGTAATGTCGAGCGTCACCAGATCGCCAACTTGCAATGTTCTGCTCATTGGTGACGTCACGAATCGACAACCGCTTTTAGAGAGATCACGTATCTCACACTCTGCTCGGTATTGTTCAAACTGAAGGCGAGAGCGCAGATTCACTTCGTATCGCACTTCTTTTCTCAGCTGATATACCTGCATGGTATTAGGAAGGTTTAGTACCAATAGTGGGTAGGGGTCGCCTAAACGGTGTTTGAGCTGTGCTCGGAAAGGAATGACGGCACCTTCGCCACGATGGGAGTAAGCTTTTACGTTGATCCAAAAGCCTTCTTGAAAGTAAAACTTCAAATCCTCATCGGAGATATTTGGGATTTCAATCAGCGCGGTATTGTTAGAATGACAGCCCATAAATGTGCTGGTGGTGATGAACTTGGTACCAACGGGCGTGGTGACGTTGAGAGTCACTTCACTGCCGTGTTCTACCATTGCCATTGCATCGGTGCTGTTGAGTGTACTTGCCTGACGTTCTGGAGCGTTTCTGCTTTGTGGAGATGTTCTCTTATCTCCGGCGCTCGCGATCATATTTCTCATTATTATTGTCGTGCCTGATGTGAGAAGGTGTTACGCGCTATATTAGTACGAAGTGACTAGTGATTCGTGGGTATCATTCTAGGCAGTCGTATAGATGGTTTCAATAAAGTGAAAGGGAAAAGTGGGGAGCCGATAATGCAGAAAGTGACACAAGACACAATAAACCAAACTTTTTGGGTCGATTTAGATAGTAACCACAAAGCGAAGGTGGTTTATAAGCTGGATGGACAGGCGATGCATATCACGTCGACTTTGATTCCTGAAGAGTTACGGGGTAAAGGTTACGGCAAAGTGATGATGGAGGCCGTCTTGCCAGAAATAGAGGCACAAGGTTATCGCGTTGTACCTGTTTGTCCTTACGTGGTTAAATACATAGCAAGACACCCAGAATGGGCACATTTACTCGCATAATGGAGCCAATGATTAACCCACTATATCAAAGCATCGGTGATGAACTCGAACTCGGTTCGCTTGAACGCATTGATGTCATTCAATCGCTATGGGGTGGTTATGGTGAACTCGTTCGGCTGACTTTCCCATCTCACTCTATCATTGTTAAACACGTTCAACTTCCTAAACCCTCCGAACACCCTCGAGGCTGGAATACTGATCGCTCGCACCAGCGTAAGCTGCATTCTTACCAAGTGGAAGTGAGTTGGTATCAGCACTTTAGTCAACGGGTTGATGAACACTGTCGAATCCCTAAAGGATTAAAGTGTTTTCAGAATGAAAATGAATGGCTGATTGTCATGGAAGATCTCGCTCAGGTTGGTTATCCAAACGTGATTAAAAACGCGAGTGAAGGGCACTTAAAAGCCTGCTTGACTTGGTTGGCAAACTTTCATGCCCGCTATATTGGCGTGTGTGATCAAACCTTATGGCAAACAGGCACCTATTGGCATTTGGCTACAAGGCCTGATGAACTATCGGTACTGAAGGATGATAGGCTCAAGAAGAATGCTGAGTTGATTGATCGCACTTTGCGTCAGGCGCGTTTTCAAACTTTGGTTCATGGGGACGCTAAACTGGCCAATTTTTGCTTTGACGATGAAGGCTCAGCCGTTGCGGCAGTAGATTTCCAATATGTGGGACATGGCTGTGCGATGAAAGATGTGGCACTGTTTATGAGCAGCGCTGTTGGACCTAGCCAGTGTGCTGAGATGGAAGCTTGGGTACTGGACACCTACTTCAATGCGTTAGCTAAGGCACTTAAACACTATCAACCTGAGCTTGACGTTTCTGTGGTTGAGCAAGAATGGCGGCCATTGTTTGCAGTTGCCTGGGCAGATTTTCAGCGCTTTGTGAAAGGGTGGAGCCCAGAACACTGGAAGATTAACCCATATACGGAAGCGTTAACTCTACGAGCACTGGATTACTTAGATTCACTTTATAGCTAAGACGTAAGACATCGTTATTAATCTGATTCTTAGGGTATAAATAGAAAAGAAAACCTCCCATGGTGTTTCTGTAAGGAATCGTGGGAGGTTTTTTGTTTGGTGTGGGTTTAGTTTTTCGGTTTTCGAATGCGAGCTAGGCTGTAGGTATTGATAAACTCTCCGTCTCGGAAAGAGGCATCAACTAACTCACCTTCGATCTCAAAACCGTGTTTTTTGTATAAACCAATCGCCGCTTCGTTATCAGTATTCACTTCAATTTGGATGCGTCTTACATTCAACCAGTTATCTGCTAGTTCCGTCACTGTGCTTATCAGCGCACTGCCAACCCCTAAACCGTGGTACTTATCATGAACACCAATACCAAATGATGCGGTGTGCGAAGTTCTTGGACGTTGTGAGTGATGGAACCCAATGTTTCCTACTACCTTGCCATCGATTTCTGCGACATAGCTATACACACCAGCTGGCATGTTGGATAACCGGTCGACCCACATGGTGACGGATGGCTTCGGGAGTTGCAGGGTTTCACGTTGTGCTTTTGGTTGCGAATAAATTTCGACTAGCGCAGCAGCGTCTTCAACAGTGGTTGGACGAACGATAATTTCCATGCTTCTCTCCTTTGTAGTTATTTGGAATTAAATTCAATCTAACGAGAGAAAGTTACTTTGAATAGTCTTTTTTTATCTTTACGCTTCAAATGGCTTTTAAATTAGTATGTTACGCATCTCTAACTTTCACTTTTTATAGTGAATTATCATTGGAAATACCAATGAGAGTGATTTTTTGTTGAATTTTTGTGCTAAAGAAATTCACCTTTATGGAGAATAATGGTGAAGTTGTATTCATCAAAATAAACCCATTTTTATCAAAGTGTGAAGTTGGTATCTGCAACGAGTTGATTTTAATCAAGACAGGTTGGAGTTACCTCTTATGGGGTATGGGGAGCACGTCTTTTTAGCGCTATTTATGCTTAACTTATTTAAGAGCAATTAGAGCGTGTTTGAGGAATACAATAATGAAATCCTCTCAATCAAAAGTCTCGCAAAGTCGACGTCGATTCTTGCGGGACACTGCGCGCACCGCAGCTGGTGTTGGTGCAGCAGCGTGTGTTCTGGGGTTGCAATCATTGCAAAGCCAAGCACGAGAAACTAAAGGTGTGCCCATTCGTCCCCCCGGCGCCTTACCAGAAGGTGATTTTGAGTCCGCCTGTATTCGATGTGGCTTGTGCGTCCAAGCATGCCCTTACGACACCTTGAAACTTGCCAGCTTATTATCGCCAGTGGCAACAGGTTCCCCTTACTTCACTGCACGTGATATTCCATGTGAAATGTGCGAGGACATTCCGTGTGTCGTCGCCTGCCCGAGTGGTGCTTTGGACCATGACTTAACAGACATCGACGATGCGAGAATGGGAACCGCTGTACTTATTGACCACGAAACCTGCCTGAACTGGCAGGGTTTACGTTGCGACGTTTGTTACCGCGTGTGTCCGCTCATCGATGAAGCCATTACATTAGAAAATATTCGTAATGACAGAACTGGTTATCACGCGAAGCTTATTCCAACAGTTAACTCCGACGTATGCACTGGCTGCGGTAAATGCGAACAAGCCTGCGTATTAGAGGTTGCGGCGATTAAAGTCGTGCCGACAGATTTAGCCAAAGGCAAAGTGGGCAGTCACTACAATTTTGGCTGGCAAGACATCGACAAGCCATTAGAGAACGTCTTACCGGAAGAAACGCCGGTACCGAGTGGTGCGCTTGAGTCGCTTAAAGGAAGTCAATAATGGCCAAGAACTTAGCGCAAGATGCTGGCAAAGAAGCCATCGAAAAACTGGGATGGTGGCGTGCGCATCGTTTTCTCATTCTACGTCGATTATGCCAACTGACTATCATTGTTCTGTTTATGGCAGGGCCAACATGGGGCATTCTACAAGGCAATTTGTCTTCCAGTATGCTGCTTAATACGGTGCCGCTGAGTGACCCTTTGATTGTCCTTCAATCGCTGGCGACAGGACATGTTCCTGAGTTTAACGCTTTGCTAGGCGTTGCGATTGTATTGGTGTTTTACGCAATTCTTGCTCCTCGCGCTTTTTGTGCTTGGGTATGTCCTTTGAATATTGTGACGGATTTTGCGGCGTGGCTGCGCAGAAAACTTAACCTTAAAGCGAGCTACCGGTGGTCGCCTAATATCCGCTATTGGTTGATTCCAGCTCTAATGCTTGGCAGTGCGATTTCAGGTTCTGTGCTTTGGACATGGTTAGATCCTGTTGCTGCACTTCACCGAGGCTTAGTATTTGGCATGGGCGCTGGTTGGGTTTTGATCTTATTGGTGTTTGTGCTGGATTTATTGCTAGTTGAGCACGGCTGGTGTGGTCACTTGTGTCCACTGGGGGCAACGTACAGCGTGATTGGCAGCAAGAGTTTGCTGCGCGTGACCGCGGTTCGCCGAGAAGACTGCACAAAATGCATGGATTGTTTTTATGTTTGCCCGGAGCCGGAGATTTTGCGTCAACCATTAAAAGAAGGCGACCGTCGCGTGATGGATCAAACTTGTATGAGTTGTGGGCGTTGTTTAGATGTTTGTCCCGAGAAGGTATTTGAATTTCAAAATTGGCTTAACGTGAAGAACATCGACTAAAACCAAATGGCCAGTGTCGATAACCACTGGCCATTTTAGGAAGGGATGGAAAGTCGGCAATTAGTTCGACTTTTCGTCTTTAATGATGCCTTTTCTTTCTAGTCGCTTCTTAGGGTTAACGCGATGATCGACGCCTAGTGCTTCTTTTGTGGTATCTGCGATCGTTTCATCCAATGTACAGCGGTTTCCGACTACCTTCGTCACGCCGTTAGCCAGTTTTTTAGGGCTACATTTCGGGTCAACAATGCCAGCGTTCGCAATTACAGGAAGCAGTGACAGTAATATCACTGAAAATGCGTATTTCATCTCTTGAATCCTAATCTCTCAACTCGGTGCTAAATTTAGCATCGGCCTTGTAAAGGATTTAGGCATTTTCAAGATAGTCACTCGGGTAGATGTCTAGAAAGGTGAAAGCCTGCTCTCTTCCTTGAAAGTCAGGCTTTCTTGAGGTCGCACCTCGAGCCACTTTTTCATACTTGTTAGTGAACCAGATATTCCATACTGATAATTTGCTTCAACAAGAATGAACTTCCTAGTACTACCCAAAGAAAGGCCTTAACAATTTTTCTTCTTTGCACTGGTTTTCCTTGTGAAATTAATAGGGTTTGCGTTGCCAATCATTCGGCGATGACTTAGATAATATCGAAATGGTTTCGAATTGAATGGTCACATCCAAATTTCGTTATTCATGGATGCCTACAGGTGGGAGAGACAGATAAAAAATCCCACCTATGGAGTATTAGGTGGGTAAGGCTTATGTGGAGCTACAAGTAAGTGGCCACCAGTTAGAGTCGGGAACGTGGTGGCAACCTCTTAACGATATCGCGTTCGCTGTCTGTGAAAAAGGCATCCTAAATAACACTAAATTTGTCAATGCTAAACATAAAAACACTCAATCTGTTCACTCTAATTGAAGCGCTTTGGGTTGTACCCAAATTAAACGTAACTTCTTTAATTAGTTTTTGTTTTTCAACGAGTTGCTGCTTATGTTGTGTTGGGTTAATTCCAAACCATAGAATTGACGAGCTCATGACAAGGAGACACTGCTTCCAATAAAAATTTTACGCAGTGCCTCGAGGGGGAGAGATAAATAAAAGAGAGCTAAGCGACTATTGCTCGTTGTTTTGCGCGGCTTTTAAACGTGACTTCTCTGCGTTAATTATGCCTGGGTTCCCAATGCGAACGGTTTGGAGTAAATGCTTAATCCACATAGGCAAAGATGGGGATAAGCGATAATGAATCCAAAGACCATGTCGGGTATCTTTCAAGAATGTCGTGTCTCTTAGTAAAGCCAGGTGGCGAGAGACTTTTGGCTGGCTTTCATTCAAAGCGTTTTTCAAATCGGTTACGGTCAGATCTTGTTCATCTTCTAACAGCATCAATATCTTGAGTCGCAGCGGATCGCTCATCAGCTTAAAGAAATTGCTCGGATCCACTTGTGTGCGGTTTTCTTCACTGTTGAGCAGTAGAAATAGACTGATTCTCTCAATCAATTCTTTTGCCGTATTCTGGAAAGGTTCGACACCTTCCAGCGGTTTTGGATCGACGAGATTCCAATGTAATTGGTCAATGTCTTGGTCGAAGATTACGCATTCATCTTTGGCGTTATCACACAATGTAATGACGAAGTCATAGTGATTCTTTTCCACTTCTGCGTAGTCTTTCGAGCGAAGTCCTTCATAACTTATTTGATGCGCTTTCAATACATCAAACACTCTTGTGTCGACGTCACTTGGGTGGACTCCTGCGCTTTCGGCATGGAACATTTCACCTGCCATATGGTTGAAGATCGCTTCGGCAAGTTGTGAGCGAGCGGAGTTACCGGTGCAAAGAAACAGGACTTGTTTTTTCATCATATCAAACTATGGATTTCAGAGGCTTGCGTCAAAATGACCATGGATACGCAACAGTATAACCTTCTGAGAGTTGAACAAGAAGCACGTATCTTTCCTTGGCCTATGAGCGGTCAGGCTACGATTCACATGAAGTAAAGCGGTCATAATTTTCAACTTGTAAAATTGTTTTAATTATCATCAAATAAAATGGGAGGTAGTGAATTTTTTCTGTGTCATTTTTTTCACCTAACCTGATGAAATTAAAAGAAAGTACTAAGAAAGGTTAAATTATAATGATATTGCGAATTTGTTACATTAGGCGGTATGATGACGGCTTCATATTCTAAGGACTCGTCATGAATACGCCACAGAAAAGCTGGAGAACGCCACAAAACTTTCTTCTGCTGATTTCCATTATTGTTCCTATTGCCTTCTCCACTTGGATGGCGCTACTGAACAACTTCGTTATCGAAAAAGCCAACTTTGATGGAGCCGATATCGGTTTACTGCAAAGTGTGCGTGAGATTCCCGGTTTTCTTGCTTTCACTGTTGTGTTTGTTTTGCTGTTTATCCGCGAGCAACGTTTTATGTTGGTCTCGCTCGCCATGCTGACACTAGGCACGGCAATCACAGGTTACTTCCCATCTTTGTTTGGACTTCTTTTTACCACCTTGTTGATGTCGACTGGCTTCCACTATTTCGAAACACTGAAGCAATCTTTGTCTTTGCAATGGCTTTCTAAGGAAGAAGCGCCGGAAATGCTGGGTAAGTTCATTTCGGTTGGAGCCTTAGCCTCACTGTTCACATACGGTGCAATTTGGGTGCTGTTGGAGCAGTTGAAACTGGAATTCAAAACCGTCTACTTATTGGCTGGTGGTATTGGTTTTGTGTTGATTATGGTCATGGCGTTTGCGTTCCCAGAATTCAAAACCGAAGTGCCACAAAATAAGAAGCTTGTTCTGCGTAAGCGTTACTGGCTTTACTACGCGTTGACCTTTATGAGCGGTGCACGACGTCAAATCTTCACGGTTTTTGCTGGATTCTTGATGGTGGAGAAGTTTGGCTATTCAGCTGCAGATATTACGCTTCTCTTCTTAATCAACTACTTGTTTAACTTTCTTTTCGCTAAGCGTATTGGACGTTTCATCGGTGTCGTAGGTGAGCGCAAAGCCTTGATGTTCGAATACGTTGGGCTGATCTTTGTCTTTGTTGGCTATGGTTTAGTACAAACTGCGGAGTGGGCGGCAGCACTGTACGTGGTCGATCATCTGTTCTTCGCTTTGGCACTTGCAATCAAAACCTACTTCCAGAAGATAGCCGATCCGGCGGACATGGCATCAACGGCGGGTGTGGCGTTTACCATCAACCACATTGCCGCTGTCGTGATTCCAGTAACCTTTGGTGTGATTTGGTTGGTTTCGCCTTCAAGTGTGTTTTACATTGGCGCAGCCATGGCTGCAGTGAGCTTGCTGCTTTCTTTGAACATTCCTGCTAAGCCGGAAGAGGGAAATGAGACTCGTGTGTTGAGATGGAACTAAGTTAGTAATTACTACTCAATAGCTTAGCGCGAAAGCTGGTTTTAAAAATGGGATGCAGAGGCATCCCATTTTTGTACTCGGTTTTCAACGTGAGACCGGTTCGCTTAGAACGGATACCAAAACAGTTGAGTGTCTATAACGCGTTTGCTAATCGCTGCAGCAACAATCACGACGATGCCGGCCATACATACCATATCGGCTTTGGTCAGTGGCTTTAGGCTGTACCAAGTACGAGAAGAGTGACGGCCAAAACCACGCAATGTCATCGCGTTAGAGATTTGGTCGGCGCGATCTAGGCTAGAGAAAATCAAAGGGCCTAAGATCTTAGAAACGTTCTTCATACGGGTAAACAACGGCGCTTTCTTACTCAGTTCAACACCACGAGCTTGTTGAGCGTGCATGATGTTCACGAAGTCTTTCTTCACTTCTGGCAAGTAACGCAAGGTCAAACTGACTGCATAGGCGATTTTGTAAGGCACACCCATGCGGTTCAAACTTGCTGCAAATTCAGTAGGATGCGTAGTAAACACAAACACCAAAGCAATTGGGAACATGCTGAAGTATTTCAGTGTCACGGTGACCAGATAAAACAAGGTCTCTTGGGTGAGTGAGTAATTACCCGGGAACGACAATAATACCGTCGTCGAGCCCATGTATTCACTGCCTTGCTGCGGTGCTAATGCGAACATAAACAACGCATTAATCAACAAAACACTGCCTGTACCGATCAGTAAAGGCTTGTACACATGGAAAGGTACCTTGGTCATTTTTAACAAACCAAGACCTACAACGATCAGTAGAGCAATGATACGCAAATCAAAGGTCGTAAGTACCACCGTTACCCATGCAATGAACATCAAAAACTTGGTGATGCCATTGAGTTTGTGCAGTGGCGATTGGGTATCGATGTAGTTGATACCAAACTTCATCTTGTTGTCTTTCATGCCACTACTTTCTCAATGTTCTTAACATCATTATTTTGTGAATCTTGAGCTTCTGAAGGTTGTACATCGGCTTTGTTATCACGCTCTCGGCGCGCTTTTTCAACGTCAATAAAGTGCTGCATAAAGTCGTTCGTGTTCTCAATGCCTAACTCAGTAGCCAGTTCATACAAGCTAGTTGTCGCCAAGTTCGCTTGGTCTAACAGTGCTGGGGAACTAAACACCTCAGTCATTGGCGCGTCCGCAATCAACTTGCTGTCGGCAATCACGATGGAACGAGTGGTGTATTCCAAGACTAAGTGCATGTCGTGAGAGATGATCATTACAGTAATGCCAAGTTCACGATTAAGCTCCTCGATAAAGCTCAGCATTGATGTGTAGTTACGATAATCTTGACCTGCAGTAGGCTCGTCCAGAATCAAAAGCTCAGGCTCTAAGGCAAGAATCGATGCAATCGTCACACGCTTCTTCTGACCGTAGCTTAAGGCCTCAATCGGCCAATGGCGGTACTTGCTCAAACCACACAGCTCAAGGACTTCCAATACCTTCGCTTCGATTTGTTTCTCTTCAACACCACGGTTACGCAGGCCGAAAGCCACTTCGTCGAAAATCATGTGATGCGAAATCATATGATTTGGGTTTTGCATTACCACGCCAACCTTTTGGCTGCGCTCGAAAATGGTTAGCTCGTTTAAGTCTTGGCCGTTCAAGATCATCGAACCTTGGTCTGGTTCAATCACGCCCATCACAAGCTTAGTGATGGTGGATTTGCCGGAACCGTTTTTACCCAAAACCGAAACGAACTCGCCGCGTTTTACATCGAAGCTAACGTCTTCAAGCGCGTTTTTCTCACCATCGTAGGAATAGGTAAGGTTACGAACAGCCAAAAGAGTCTCGGCTTGCTTTTCAACGTTGGTCGCTTTTGAGGCTTCAAACCATGTGCTGACGGCGGTTTGGTATTGCGCCAATGGCAATGTGCTTAAGCTCGATGGTTTTGCATCGCCTTCAATCGCGCAGCCTGCTTCTTTCAACGCGGAAAGGTACAGTGGCTCACGAATACCGTATTCCTCGAGAAGAGGGGATGCCAATATCTCATCCGGTGTGGTATCTGCGATGATTTCACCGCTTTCCATTAGAATGATGCGGTCAACAGAGCGGTGCAGAACATCCTCAAGACGGTGCTCGATAATGATGATGGTTTTACCCGTTTCACGGTGCAGCTCATCGATAATCTCGATGGTCTTCTTACCCGTTTTCGGATCAAGGGCAGCAAGTGGTTCGTCAAACAGTAAGATGTCGACGTCATCGACTAAAATACCCGCCAAAGAAACGCGCTGCTTTTGACCACCAGATAAATCGTGAGGAGAGCGATCTAACATCTGTTCCAAATCGACCATTTTGGCTGTAGCTTTGACCAAAGGGTACATGTCGATGTTAGACATCAATTGGTTTTCCAACGCGAATGCGATGTCTTCACCAATGCTCAACCCAACAAATTGGCTGTCCGTATCTTGCAGTACGGTACCAACTTGTTCGGTGAATTGGTGCATGTCAAAAGGGGCGGTGTCTTGACCATTGATGGTCAGTTTGCCACTGGTTTCCCCTTTGATAGCGTGTGGGATCAGTCCGTTAAGACATTGGCCAAGGGTAGATTTACCACTACCACTTGGACCGATAATGACGATTTTCTCTCCTTTCTCTATCCTTAGATTGATATTTTTTAGCGTCGGTTTGTCCAGCGACTCATATCTAAAAGAGAAGTTAGAAAATTCGATTGTCATTCGACATTAAGCCTCTGTTAAGTTGCGGCTTTGCTTGTTACGTTTTGCGACAGACTTAAGAATGAAGAAGCCCACAATAGCAATAAGAATAGTGTTACCCAGCGCGATGATCGACAACTGTGTGAATACCTTAGTGAACGGTTCTGCGTACAAAATGGTGTCTAGGAAGGCTGAACAGCCATAACCGAATACGTTGCCCAACAGAGCAAGCACCACGAACAACGCGAAGTCTTTCATATTGAAGTCACCTTTCTCTAAACGGTTGCGAGTCAGAGAAGGGAAAAGACCGATAATTAAACCAACAATACCTGAACCAAGTACCCAAGTGAGCCATACGCCCCAGCCTGCAAATAGGTCGGTAACCCAGTGGCCGATAAAGCCAACCAAGAAGCCTACCAGAGGGCCGAATAATACTGAGAACAATGCCAATACCGCCATTGCTGGTTTCAGCGTCGTATTTGCAAACACAGGGATGCCAAACATTGGCAAACCGCCGATGCCGTATAGTGCAGCACCGATTGCAATAACCACCACGGTTTTAGCAGAAAGATTCATAGATAACCTCAGTTCAATTGTCGATTTTAAAGAACGTTCACTTGCTTTGTTTTGCAGCGCTGATTGTGTAACAAAGTTTGGAAACAACCAAGCTGCTTATTGTTTGCTCTATTTTTCTTCAAGAAATGTGTGACTGAATTCACGCACCTCATTGACTGGCTTAGTTTTTCAGCAAGCATCAAAAATAAGGCGCGCATTATACAGAATATTGATAAAAGTGGGAATGCTATCTGTCTGGATGGCTAGAATGAAAACAGGGGCTGACTGTCAGCCCCTGATTACACCTTGTGATGGTTTTTTCACCTATAAATTAATGGTCTAGGTATAGGTAGTTTTGCCAGCTCTTCATACGAATAAGGACTTTGCGCATGATAGATACGTGGGTAAAGCTATCGGAGTAAACGGCGACTTCAACCGCTGTACCCATCGGCAGATGATACTCTTCTAGGTCATCCGTGATTTTTAATGTCACGAACACGCGACCGCTGGTGCGCAGAGCTTCTGTTCCAAGCAGTGAGCCTCGCGCTTGGAATTGGCTCTCACCAATGGCTGGCAACACATCGACCACTTGACCTTTAAACACCTTGCCCGGTAATGCACGGAACATAAACTCCGCTTCAAACCCTGGCTCTAGACGTTGCAATGAGTTCTGACGAAACGCTGCCGTATAAAGCTTGTCTTCGGTATGGACGAAGGTCATTACTGGTGCGAGCGGCAAAGGTACAGCCATCACACCTGGACGCAGTGCCAATTGCGTTACATAGCCATCCGTTGGTGCGGTTACGACGGTTTGCTCTAGGTTGAACTCTGCTTGGCGTAACTCCGCGAGTAAAGATGCCACTTGAGTATTTTCGCCACCCACTTCAGAATCGAGCGCGATTTGCGCCTGTTCTTGCTTTGATTGCGCCACTTCTAGTGCTGCTTGCGCGGCCTTGAACGCTTGGCGACGAGTATCTAATTGTTGCTCGGTGAAGGCGCCACGATCGAAACCACGTTGGTAACGATCAAATTCGCGTTGCGCTTTATCACGTTCCGCAAGCGCTTTGATGACCGCTGCTTCTGCTTCTTGAACGCTAGACTCAAGACCAAGTGCGCCTTGGCTTGCTTCTTTTACTTTCGCTCGTAGCTTGTCTACTTCCGCTTGGAATGGAATCGGATCGATACGGAAGAGTACATCACCTTTTTGCAGCGGTTGGTTTGGTTGAACCGGAACTTCAATGACTCGACCACGAACGCCTGAAACAACAGGGGTGGTTGAGAACACTTGGTTACCAATTTGAGTAAACGGGTGGTTGTAGTTCATCAATAAGATAAGTGTACCGACCAACACCACACCACCGAGTACGGCTGTTGGCACTGTCCACTTGTTCAATGGGATATTAAAGATTTTGAAAATCGCGATACATAGCGCGGCGTAAGTCAGAACCAGTAGTAAATCCATTATTGTTCCTCCTTACCTTGTTCTTTTTGTGCTGGAGTGCTCGATGCTGGCTTTTCACCTTTCAGCGTAGAGACTTCTTTTTTCAATTCATTGACTTCATCAATTAGCTCTTCAAGGCGATGATGGATATCATGTGTTTCTTGTTCGAGTTGCTTGAAGCCCCAGCCTCTCTCTTTGCGCCACAACGTTGCCCAGATCCATAGGAATGGCCAAAGTGCATGAAGTGTGAAAAGGCTAACCCAGCCTGCGTAGTGTATTGCGTCTTGGTGAGGGTGCTCGCGCTCTTTTGCTATTTCATAAGGAATATCGTGAATCACGATGATTCCGTAGAAGATAACCAAAGCAACGAAAATGAGTAACCCAAGTGCAAAATAGTCTAGAAACATCTTACTTCCCTGTGCTTGTTGCTAAATAGAAAAACTTACGTAAATTAACTGTTTAAGTATTTGATAGAACAATAAGTGAATCAAGTTATTTATAGCTCAATTCACAGTTATTGAGAGATACGGCATGGAATACGAAGGAGTAAACAGTGCTATATTCTGGTGAGATTGCAGCGATCAGCGCTGCAATTGTTTGGGCATGTGCGACTTGGATATACAGTCAATTCAGCCATCGTTTTTCTGCCATGCAACTTAACATTGTCAAAGGGGTGATCGCCTCGATGATGATGTTGGTCGTGATTCCTTTTCTCCCCCAAGGTCTGCCAAGCCAAATCGAACCTATTCACCTTGCTGTATTAGCAGTGTCCGGTGTCATTGGTATTGCCATTGGTGATAGCGCTTACTTTTCCGCGCTAAAACGTATCGGACCAAATAAAACGTTATTGTTGGAGTCCCTTGCTCCACCGTTGTCTGGCGTGCTTGCGTTGGTATTTCTCGGCTCGGAGCTGACGTTACAAAGTTGGCTTGGTGTAGTAGTGACGACCGCTGCAGTCACTTTTGTTGTCTTTCAGCCCTCTTCAACAGGTGAAGAAACCAATTGGAGTGGTATCGGATTTGGTCTGTTGGCGAGTGTATGCCAAGCAACGGGTGTGGTGATTTCTCACTATGCATTGGTGGCAGGGGATCTTCCACCTTTATTGGGGGCATTAATCAGACTCAGCATTGGTGTGGTTGCGGTTTGTTTGGTAATTAAAGTTGTTGAGCCCGCGCCGTTCAAATGCATCAAACAGCACATTCAAGAGATGGGTAATAAGGCGATGGGATGGCTGTTATTAGCGATTTTCGTCGGTACTTTCCTCGCGCTTTGGCTACAACAAATCGCTTTGAAATACGCCAACCCAGCGATAGCACAAACCTTAATCGCCACTAGCCCACTGTTTATCTTGGTGATTTACGCTATGAAAGGTGAAAAGGTAGGAGCGAAGAGCGTGATTGGAACATTGGTCGCGCTCGGTGGCATTTCGCTGTTCTTTCTTTAAAGCATTCTCTTAGTTAGTTGAAGCAATATACAAAAACGCCCCAGTTTGAGCTGGGGCGTTTTTTATAGATTGAAAATCTGGCTTATAGCTCAGTACACACTTGGTTTCGACCATTGGCTTTCGCGCGGTATAGAGCTTTGTCGGCACGGTAGAAGGTGCGCTGAGTATTCTCACCCTCCCGATGTAAGGTAATGCCGATGGAGACGGTCAAGCCACGCTCGCCTAAGATTTCATGCCAACCAAACTGGTAAATGCGCTCGCGGTAGTTTTCGGCGTGCATTTCTGCCTTGGCAACCTCGGTGTTTTCTAGAATCACCAAGAACTCTTCGCCACCGAAACGTACACACGATGAACCACGGAACTTGAAGTACCCAGAAAGCTCCTTGGAGACGTTCACAATGGCTTTGTCGCCCACTAAGTGGCTAAGCTCATCATTGATGGATTTAAAGTGGTCAATGTCGATCACCATTAGGGCAAATGGCGTATCGTGCAGCAACAAGTCTTTCAGCTTCACTTCTAGCCAACGACGGTTGTGGAGTGACGTTAACGGGTCGGTAAAGACATCTTGTTGAAGCTGAGCAACGGTGTTTTTGTGTTGTTTAGTGGTTTCTTTGAGCTCTTTGTTCTCAATCTCTGAAAGGATCAACTTGAGCTGTAGTTCAAATCGACTCAAGCGACGCAGCTGAGCTGGGCCAAGTTCACTGATCGGAATATGTTTCACTAAATCAGATTCGACTCGGAAGGCTTTTTTCTCGTAGTTGAGCGCTTCTTTGAACAAGCCTTGAGAAGCACACACTTGGCTCATCGCGTTATAAAAACGATTCGCGATCAAAGGCGATGTTTGCTCATTAATACGCTTCCCCGTAGAAGCTAACAATAGGTTTGATAATGATTGATGACCAACTTCATTCAAACAGTAAGCCGTCTCGATCTTTACCATGGTCGAGAGCCAAACAGTATGCTGTTTACCTGTTGCGTATTGAATCTGAGAGATAGCAAGTAGTGCTTTGTTGTACTCTTTTTGCAGTCGAAGCAACTTAGCTCGGTATAAGTGAATTTGCCCAGTCAGGTTTTTATCGCTGACGAGGATACTGAGCTCTTCGCATTCGCTCAAGAGGTCCGTCGCCGCGCCTATACGTTGCAAACTGATATAACAAGCTAGCATGTACAGCTTATAGCGTAATCTCAATGAACGGCTGCCGATGGCATGGTCAATCGCATCGATTTTTTGGTAGTAACGAAGAGCGCGGTTGTGGTCGCCATACGCGTCACAAAGGTTGCCCATGCCGATGATTGCCAGAACATACTCATCGATATAACCGTATTCGACGGCAATGTTGGTGGAAGCAATGTACTCGGTGAGTGCAGAGTTATAATCGCCTTTTTCTACCAATCGGTCACTCAAGCTGGATTTGACAGAGAGGATATCCTCAACGTCTTCTGGCAGTTTAAGTAAATCGAGTGCATGACGCAGTTCTTCAATGCTCTCTTGTAGCTGTTTAATCTTACTTCGATATTCCGCGCTGATGATGTAGCAGTGCGCCTTCTCTTGGTTGGTCGAGGCGATATGCAGACGGATGTGTTCCCATAGGATTAGCGCTTCTTCACCGGCAACGGAAGAGGGATCCATGCCAGCATCAGTCACCTTACTAAGCAGTTGTTCCATTCTTCATTACCTCAATGTGGCTCTCTTCCAACTGCTCTAAGGTGAACGGGAAGGTTAGGATGTCCTGTAGATAAAGTGTTGGTTTAGGGCCAGTTAAACCACGGCGTTTCCATGGATAGATGTCTAACATAGCGCAAACGGTGCGGTAGAGCTCTTCGGCTGCTTGGTCCTTTTCTGCAATCAACATTGCTAAGCGGTCGCTGCTCAAGCGAGAGATAAGATCGCTAGATGTAGTGAGCGAATGGACCAACTCAGTACAGATGTCTAGGAAGGCCGGATCTGAGTGACGGATCATGATCACAGCATGGTTGGAGTGTTTTAGCTCGGTTTTGAATAGAACCAGTTGTTCCCACCAGTAAGTCTCTGACACCACGTTTGAGAACTGTTTCTCTGGATCGTATTCATGTTGGGCACGAATACGGTTAATGAGTTTTCGCGCGCGTTGTTCGAGTTGGCGTTTAGAGCCTCGCGCTTTGTCCATACTGACACGATGAGTTTGCTCTTTGAGCATCTTAAGTGCGTGTCGACGGTATTTTTGGAACGCTTGGAAAGCAAGCTCGTAATCGCCTTGCTCTTCGGCTACACGTGATTGTTGGAAACAAATTTGGCTGAGCAGTTCGCCGTTATCGAACGCGAGTGCTGATTGCTCGGCTAATTGCAGCAAGCTTGCTGCACTCTCTGTGTTTTTACGTAGTAATTCCAGTCTTGCACGGCTGATAAAGGAATGCGCTTTCATCCATGTCAGGTCTTGCTCTATCGCAAGCTGGTGAGCTTTTTGTGTGGCTTCTTCTGCCGCATCAAGTCGCTCTAATCCTAGCAAAGCAAGGCCTTTGAAATCCCAGATCTCTGCTTGCCAAGTGCTGTCGTCGTGATCTCTGAGTACTTCTGTTGCACCATCAAGCACACTCAACATCTCAACGAAATTGTTCAGCAAGTAGTAATCCCACGCGAGCAGGATTCGGGCTTTGCCTTCTAGCCAAGCAATACGGACATTGTTTGCCACTTTCACTGCGAGTTCATGCGTAGAGGCGGCAAGCTTGTGTTCGTTGGTGATTCGCCAAACATTGCCTAAGCCAATTAATGCTTCGATTTGGATCTCGATATCGTCGACCAAAGCCGATTGCTCTAGGGCATTAATCCAGTATTGTTGTGCAGAGTAATATTTGGCTTGTCCCCAATACTGCAAGGCGAATAAATGAAGGATCTTTGGAAGGTGATCGTCAGTATCAAGTTGAATTTGGAGGTTGTAAGCGTCTTTGATCAGCTTTAAGCCATGTCGATAATCCATGCTACACCAGCAAGCATTAGACATCGCGATAAGCGCTCGAATCTCACCATCTACAAATAGAATTTGCTCTGAACGAATGCGGCATTGTTCCGCGATTCGAAATGCTCGCTCAGGATCAGATTTTATCTGGCCTTCAAGGGCGTTGAGCTCGGCTTCGAGCTGAATTTGGCTTTTATCCAACGTTCACATCCATGACTATCGAACTGGAATTTACACCTAAAAACAAGTGGTTAGATGCGTATATCATTGCGGTGTAGAAAACAGCCACACCAATAAGGTATCGGATTCCGTAATGTATACCGCGCTCCGCGCTTATTTACCACTTCTAAATGAGTAAACTGTTAAATAATCATGATAACAATTGTTTGATCGTGAGTGGTGCGTCGGTGACTTTGAGCCTTTGAGCAGCAGTAAGTCCTTGCTTATCCTGATAGCACAAATTATGCCAAGCTCTGAATATATCTAAAAGAGGCAATATGCCTGCAGGACGCAATTTGCGACGTGGCTCGTTGATAAAGCTTTCAAACAGCAGTTGAAAACGATTTTGATAGAATTGGATATGGCGAGTTGTGGCCACATTGAACCACGATTCCGGCTCATTTCTGTCGCCAGCTAAATAACAGATACCCTTGTTGCACTCGTATTGGCTGGAGATCGCCCAGCGGTCACGCCACCAACTCATGTAGGCAATATCCACTTTGCCAAATGGCGCGTTCATGTCCCAAATCGCGTCTTCTTCGACATACATCAGATCGACGCTTTTCTCTTTAATGCGAGATAAACAAACGCTCAACGCAGCAGAGCGGAGCAGGGGATCTTGAGGCATGTAGATAGAAACACGCTTTTCAGGGCAACACATATCCAACACATGGAGGTAGTGTGCATAAGAGGTGTAAGGCGGACGAATCAATGCGCCTTTTGATGGGTAGTGGAAGACAGAAAGGTTCCCCAATGGGTCTTCTACGTTGCCACGGGCCAAGATAGTTTGGTACTTCTGATCGATGCGTTCACGTAGCTTCTTAGATGGCGTTGGTGGCGGTTCGCTTGCTTCTGCAGTGTATTCTTGCGAAACAAAACGAGACACCTCATCGTATGGGTTGTGATCCAGAACAGCGATTGGCTCATCATCAGAAGAGTAGTTCACATGCTGACACAGAATGTAGCCTGAATGCGCTTCACCCGATGCAATCCAATACACGCCATTGTTGCTGTTTGGTTGCAGAGCGACGTAGTTTGATGCCAGTTCATAATGCTTTGCATGGTTAACCCAACGAGCATCTATCGTCGCCAATTTACGGCGGCAACGGCTGGCGATATGGTCAACATGATCGTAAAAGGTTTTTGGGTTGATGCTGAGTTTACGGCAGATTTCTCGAACGGAATAACCAGTAAACAATAAGCCCATCAAATTCTCTTGAAATTGAAGCTTTTTGTTGGCACCAGACCATTTATCGACAAAGGTACTTTGACACACTTTACAGCGGTAACGTTGGCGATCGCCACTGTAACCGAAAGCGTGATAGAGGTGTTTGTGCGTGTGGACAGAAAGTCCGAAGTTGTCGCAATCATCATTACGACAAGCAGGTAACCCGTCACTATGAACGTGACGCAGACGATGAAGTTCGTTCACTACATCGCGGTTATTAAGTAAGGGGGGGGAAAGCTCCACATTCACGGCATACCATCGCCGGACGTTTAGGGTTAGCATGCTGCAAAACGTACCGCTTCGCATCACTCAATCCAAAGTTGTCACACGCCAATGTTTTACAAAAGTTGAGTTGTAACCCATCTGCGTCCCTTGGCAGTTCGCCGTTAGACACAATCGCCCCCTCGGGATAATTCGTGCAGCCGGTCAGGCTCCGGCTGCAATTTACTACTTAGGTGTTTCTTAGATGTTGATTGCTGTTTCTAGTGCAACTTTCATCATGTCGTTGAACGACTTTTGACGCTCTTCTGAGCTTAGTTTTTCACCACGGATGATGTGGTCAGAAACCGTTAGGATAGTTAGTGCTTTCGCGCCTAGGTCTGCAGCTACGCCGTAGATACCAGCCGCTTCCATGTCTACACCTAGGATGCCTAGTTTTTCCATCTTCTCGAAGATGTCTGCTTCTGGTGTGTAGAACAGGTCTGCAGAGAATACGTTACCAACTTTTACTGGAACTTCTTGAGCACGCGCTTGGTTTACCGCTTCTTCAAGAAGACCGTAGTCAGCGATTGCTGCGAAGTCGTGGTTGTTGAAACGGATACGGTTAACTTTTGAGTCTGTAGATGCACCCATGCCAATAACAACGTCCATTAGTTTCACGTCGTCACGTACTGCACCACAGCTACCTACACGAATAACGTTTTTCACGCCGTATTCAGCGATTAGTTCGTGTACGTAGATACAGCAAGATGGGATACCCATACCGTGGCCCATTACAGAAACTTTTTTGCCTTTGTAAGTGCCAGTAAAGCCGAACATGTTGCGAACGTCACAAACTTGTTTCACATCTTCTAGGAACGTTTCTGCGATGTATTTAGCGCGCAACGGGTCGCCTGGCATTAGAACTGTTTCAGCGAAATCACCTGGTTGTGCGTTAATGTGTGGGGTTGCCATAAGTGCTCTCCAAAGTTTTGTTCAGGTAAAACGCATCAATTATAGATGCTATTACCAATTCTGTTGAACTTGTTCGTTTTCGTTGAGGCCATAATATCGGGACAGGGCAAGGGGACTTGAGAGTTAAGTCACAAAACGGTCGGTTCTAGTGTTTAAATAATCTGTTGATAACTAAATCTGTTGAAAGCAAAAGGCAATCGATTTGCTTTTGAGCAGTTTGTCGATTGCGTGCACAAAATCCCTATATCGCCCTCAAATTTTTTCTTCAAATCGTCTGATCTAAATCCTGTATGAATGAGTAAAACGGTTAAATTGTACAATTTATTTTCTTGTACAATGTTAATTGACTTGCTATAAGTTATACAACAAAACATTTTGTATAGGATGCTTCGTTATGGAATCTTCAATCAAAGTCGGTATCAGCTCTTGTGTACTTGGAGAACGAGTACGTTTCGATTCGGGACATAAAATCAGCAACTTCGTAACGAAGGAATTAGACGGCTACTTCAGCTTTGTGCCAGTTTGCCCTGAAGTTGGTGTAGGCATGTCTGTGCCGCGTCCGACTATCCGCCTAGTCAGCAATGAAGAACGTATTGCATTGGTCGAGACAAAAAATCCTGACAACGACCACACAGACAACATGCTCGCTTATTCAGAAAATAAAGTGAACGAACTACAAGGTGAGCAACTGTGCGGTTACATCGTTTGCGCTAAGTCGCCGACTTGCGGTATGGAACGTGTAAAGGTGTACAGCAAAAACAATGCGGCAAAAGAAGGTGTTGGTTTGTACACCAAAACGTTAATGGAAAAAATGCCGTGGTTACCAGTAGAAGAAGACGGTCGCCTGAACGATCCGGTATTAAAAGAGAACTTCATCACTCGCGTTTACTGTTTGAACGACTTTTATGAGTCGATGGATGGAGAGCCAACCCGCGGCAAAATTATCGAGTTTCACTCGCGCTACAAGCTGACGCTGATGGCGCACCACCCAGAGTCGTACCGTTCTCTTGGTCGATTGGTAGCTGATGTAGCGAACTATGAAATCGATGAGTTTTACAGCCAATACCGTCTGGGCTTGATGCAAGCACTACAAAACCGTGCCAGCCGCAAAAATAACACCAATGTGTTGATGCACTTACAAGGCTACTTTAAACGCTCATTAACTTCTGACGAGAAAGCAGAACTTGCGACCGTGATCAGTGACTACCGCACAGGGTTATTACCACTGCTTGCGCCGCTAACGTTAATTAAGCACTATCTCAACGCGTACCCAGATGCGTACTTACAAAAACAGAAATATCTAGAACCATACCCACAGGAGATGAGACTTCGTTATGGATTGTAGCCAAGAAGAAAAACTATACGCGATTCGAGATGTATCTGAGTTAACGGGTGTAAAGCCCGTTACTCTGCGCGCTTGGCAAAGACGCTATAACTTGATCCAACCGCAAAGAACTGAAAAAGGGCATCGTTTATACCGTCAGCAAGATTTGGACACAATACGAGAGATTCAAGGCTGGTTAGCTAAGGGCGTTGCTATCGGCAAAGTGAAGGGACTGCTAGGACAAGAGTCAGACGTTGATGTGTCAACAGACAACCAGCGTTTGGAAGAAGTTGAAGTGATGTTGAAAGCGTTGTCGGAGCTTAATCGTGGCAAAACGGAAACGCTCTTGTCTAACGTATTAAAAGAATACCCACTTAATATTGTGATTGAACAGCTGATCAATCCAGTGTTTGAAGCATTAGATCTAGTGAAAGTCTCGCTGCGTTCATTGCAACTTGGTTTGTTCCAAACGTGTCTAATCACTCGCCTCGCCCTAGTGGTGGACTCAGAGAATAAAGCCGCGTCTAAAGGGAAATGTCTGCTGGTGAGCTTCGAGCAAGTTCGTGACTCAGAGAGCTGGATTCAAGCCGCAAAACTGTGTGAACAAGGCTACCACATCACCTTAATCGACAAAGTCGAAGATGTGTCTGGTTTGATTGGGCATGATGTACTTGCTCGTTATCAGCAAGTGCATTTCTTCTCGAACAAAGCGCTGCCGATCAAACAGGTAGAAGCGTTAACCGCATTGCAAACTCGAGCACCCGAGCAAGTTCAATTTTCTGAAGTCATCGAGAAACTGCACTTCGCTAACTAGCCCAATAATAGGTAAGGAGAGGACATGATTCTGGTTTGGTTTCGACGTGATCTGAGAACGTTAGACCACACAGCGTTAAAGGCTGCCTTGGATACGGGGCAACCTGTTGTGGCTGGTTTTGTTTCGACACCGGAACAATGGCAAGAGCATAATATGGCACCAATGCAGGCAGACCTGATCGCGCGACGCTTAGTGTATCTCAATGAAGAACTCGCAGACCTCAACATTCCGCTTCTATATAAAGAAGTGCCCAAATTTTCTAACGTGACAGAGGTCATCAAAGATTGGGCATTATCGTTAAACGCGAAAAGCGTGATGGCAAACATCCATTATGAGGTCAACGAACAAGCGTTAGACAGGGAAGTAGCGGATGTTTTAGCTAAAAGCCAAGTCACGTTTGAAGCTTTCCACGACAAATGTGTTCATGCGCCTACCACGGTGTTAAACAAGCAAGGTGAGTACTTCAAGGTATTCACGCCATTCAAACGTGCTTGGTTGTTGAAATTTCAAATGCCAATGGTGTCGAAACCAGAACCGCAAGCTGAGATTCCTCAAGAAGTGACCCAGCCGCTTGAAGCTGATCGCTACCATGCAGACGTACCTTTCACTTACCCGCGTGAATCTAGTGATAAATGGTTCGTTTCAACGAGTGATATTGTGCATCACTTGCGAGAATTTGCTCGAGAGCGCAGCGATGCTTATCAAGAGAAAAGAGACCTTCCTTCTGTTGACGGTACGAGTCAGTTGTCTCCATATCTTGCCATTGGCGCATTATCGCCAAGACAGTGTATTGCTCGTCTTTATGCAGAGAACCCGCATACTGACCTTACGGACGGGAAAGCGACGTGGCTAAGTGAAATCATCTGGCGCGAATTTTACCAACACTTATTAGTGTTTGAACCAAAACTGGTGAAAGGTAAAGGCTTCATTCCTTGGGAAGATAAGATTGAATGGTCTTATGATGAGGCTGCGTTTGAGCGTTGGAAAACCGGAACAACAGGGTACCCAATTGTCGATGCTGCGATGCGCCAACTGAACACGACGGGTTGGATGCACAACCGCCTACGCATGATAGTGGCAAGCTTCTTAACCAAAGATCTGCATATCGACTGGCGTTGGGGTGAGGCGTACTTTATGAGCAAGCTGGTGGATGGAGACTTCGCCGCAAACAACGGAGGTTGGCAATGGTCAGCGTCTACCGGATGTGATGGGCAGCCTTACTTCCGCATTTTTAATCCAATCAGTCAGGGTGAGAAATTTGACTCTGATGGCACATTTGTTCGCTATTGGGTGCCGGAAATCAAACAGGTACCGAACAAATTTATTCATAACCCTTGGCTATGGAGTGGCTTTAATTTACTGGATTATCACAAGCCGATGGTTGATCACAAGGTAGAAAGAGAGATAACCTTACGGCTCTTCAAAAACGCCAAGGAATAGAGAGAGATGCCTAGCAAGAAGCGTCCAATGAGTATCGCTAAACGAACCCTGTTGTCTGTATCGTTGTCTTTAGTGAGTGGTTTGTCATTCGCAAAGATGTATGAACTACCGGAGGATGGGGCTCGTGTCATAGGCCGTATGGAAAATCATGTGGTTGAACAGGGCGAAACCATGGCAAACATTGCTAAGCAGTACGATGTTGGCATGCTGGCGTTAATGGCGGCCAACAAAGGCGTAGACCCTTTTCTACCAAAAGAAGGGCACGTACTGACGATTCCTACTCAGCTTATCCTTCCTGATGTCCCTCACAAAGGCATTGTCATCAACTTGGCTGAATTGCGTCTGTACTACTTCCCAGCAAAAGAAAACGTAGTACACATCTTTCCAGTAGGGATTGGTCGTATTGGCCGTGACACGCCAGAAATGACCACGAGCATCAGTCAGAAGCGCCCAAACCCAACTTGGACACCACCTTCTTCGATTCGAGCAGAATACAAAGCGAAGGGCATTGATTTGCCTGCAGTAGTACCAGCAGGTCCGGATAACCCGTTAGGTATGTTTGCACTTCGCTTGGCCTATGGCCATGGTGAGTACTTGATCCACGGTACCAACAAAGACTTTGGCATCGGTATGCGCGTTAGTGCAGGCTGTATTCGTATGGATCCTAACGATATCGAATGGTTGTTCGACAAAGTTCGTCGTGGTGAAAAAGTGAAAATCATCAATCAACCTGTAAAAGTGACGCTAGAACCGGATCGCAGTGTGTTTGTTGAAGCGCATGAACCATTGACTCGCAGTAATGGCGAGAAAGATCATCTACAGATCCCGAAAGAGTTGGATTGGTGGCTTGATGAATATGGGATGACGAATGCGAAAGCAAAGGCAGCGATTGCTGCGCAGAATGGTGTTCCAGTAGAAATAACCGCGCCTTAACAAGCGTTAAAGCGCGGAATCACATCTTACTTAGTGTAAGACTGAGCGATGTTGTCGATACGCTCGTTAGCACGTGCAGCTTCTTCTTGAGCTGCCATAGCCGCGTCGTTAGACTTTTGAACGTCAGATTGTAGAGACTGAACGTCTTGGCTTAGTTGGCTAACTTGGTTGCTTAGTTCGTCTAGTTTAGTAGCTGTTGCTGCTTCGTCAGAAGAAGCACAACCTGCTAGTAGAAGTACTGAAGTTGCTGCAGCTGCGATCAACGTTTTGTTCATTTTAGAACTCCTTGCCTATAGTGAAAGTACTAAGCTATACGTTTTGTGTCATATAGTCATAGTGTTAAATGTGAATACATTCTATCAGTACATGATGTAGCAAAAGTCAAAAAAATCCAAGGATTTCATAGAGTACCTGATACGGACGCTAACATTTAGCTTACATAAGTGAGCGATTACTCACCTGATAACGCCAGTATCAGGTAGTACAGCAGCTCTTTTGCCACTCCCTGATATCAATAATTTAGACGATATTGACATAAATGAAAGTTTCTAAGTGGAATTAGTTTGTGTGATCTCTATCTATACTCCTATGATTTGCGGTATTATACCGAGCTTTTATTTTTTGCTGCGTTAGAGCGGAAACGACACTGAAAAAGCGCTCAGACGCTGATTATTTATTGGAGAATACTTTGCAATTTAAAGATCTAGGCCTAGACAACCGATTGTTGAAGAACCTAAAACACTACGATTTCAAAAAAGCGACTGACATTCAGCAGCAGGCGATTCCTGTTGCGATTGCAGGCAAGGATCTATTGGCATCTTCGAAAACGGGTTCGGGTAAGACTTTGGCGTTTGTATTGCCAATGCTGCACAAGTCGTTAAAGACTAAGTCGTTTTCTGCAAAAGACCCGCGTGCGGTTATTCTTGCACCTACGCGTGAGCTAGCAAAGCAGGTATATGGCGAGCTTCGCTCAATGCTTGGTGGTCTGACTTATGACGCAGCATTGATTCTGGGTGGTGAGAACTTCAACGATCAGGTAAAAGCGCTTCGTCGCTACCCTAAATTCATCGTTGCGACACCAGGACGTCTGGCGGACCACCTAGAACATCGTTCTCTATTCCTTGATGGTTTGGAAACATTAGTTCTTGATGAAGCGGACCGTATGTTGGATCTGGGCTTTGCGCCAGAACTTCGTCGTATTCACAAAGCAGCGAAACACCGCCGTCGTCAAACTCTGATGTTCTCAGCAACACTTGATCACGCAGAAGTGAACGACATTGCATCAGAGATGCTGAATGCACCAAAGCGTATTGCTATCGGTGTATCTAACGAAGAACACAAAGACATTACTCAGAAATTCTACTTGTGTGATCACCTAGATCACAAAGAAGCGATTCTGGAGCGTGTGCTTGAAGAAGCAGAATACCGTCAGGTGATCATCTTTACAGCGACACGTGATGACACTGAGCGTCTAACGAACAAGCTGAATGAGAAGAAGCTTAAAGCGGTCGCGCTAAGCGGTAACTTGAATCAGACTCAACGTAACACCATCATGAGTCAGTTTGAGCGTGCTGTATTTAAGATCCTAGTAACAACAGACGTTGCATCTCGTGGTCTTGATATCGCAACAGTAACGCACGTTATTAACTTCGATATGCCGAAGCACACAGAAGAGTACGTTCACCGTGTTGGTCGTACTGGTCGTGCGGGTAACAAAGGTGACGCAGTGTCGCTTGTTGGTCCTAAAGACTGGGATAGCTTTAAGCGTGTTGAAACTTACCTACAACAAGATTTGAACTTCTCTGTATTTGAAGACTTGAAAGGTAAATTCAAAGGTTTGAAACCGCGTAAACCTGACTTCCGTAACAAGAAGACAGAAACTAAGAAAGCACGCCCTCAAGCGAAGAAAACACCGAAGAAACCAGCTAAGCGCGATAAAGGTTTCTACCAAAACGTGGCAGTGGGTGACAATGTGTTTATCCCTAAGAAAAAGCCTGCGGCACCAAGCTCTGAAGATTAAGCCTTCACTTGGCACCTGACGCGAAACGATTTCAAATCCGAGCTTATAGCTCGGATTTTTTATGCCTGAATTTTGCCTTCAAGACCTCTTATGTTTATCAATCCTAAACATAGGTTAAATAGTCTTTGATTTTTCTAAACGCCATCTTTGCTTAGCATAAGTATCCAGAAACAGGAGACAAGAATATGTATCAAGAAGAGCAATGGTTAGAACAAGTCGATATGAGTTTGACGGACAAGCAATCTAGAGCATTGGGGTGGGAGCAGCGTAGCGTCTTGGTCGAAATGTTTTCATTCCTATGTATCGCATTGGTGAGTTGTACATTGGTGTTTACCGGAGGCGGTCATCATGATTACTGAGAAATCACAAATGGGGGAGTTGATTAAATCGGTTGTTGTTTCTTCACTCTACTTCGTCGGATTTCTCGCTCTACTCTGGGTTGTGACTAGCCACGTTTTCTAGTTTACCTTTCTTTGTTAAACCCCACGAAAAGAGAAGCGAACGTCGTCACCTTAGTAGGTGGCGTTTTTATACTTAGCCTCATTAGTATTTTTCATTACCACACCTTTCTACGAGCCTATCGCTCGGTAACCACTTTTGTCTGTTAACTAAACGTTTGCGCAACAAAGGCCAATAAAATCAATACATAAAATATCAAATGATAATTGATCTCATTTTCATTTAAAGGCAGAATACGCGAAATAATATTAATCCTATAAATAATTGTGCCGTTTATATGAAATTTAGTCATGTTTTTTTGGGGCTTTTAGCACTCTCTTTACCCAGTGTCGCCGCGGATAATTTTGATTGGTTGAGAGACGATTCAAGACAAGATGAGCGAGTCCTTTCTTATCTCAAGAAGCAAAACCAGAAAACAGAACAATTTCAGAAAAGCTATGACGAGATCACTCAACACCTGTTGAGCCAATGGGAAGCCATGGTTGCAGAAAAAGGTGACAAGCCTTGGGTGATTAAAAACGGCCAAGAGTGGAATCTAACTCGCCGACAAGGCAACTTCGTTTTGTTGTCACGAGCAGATAAAAATGCGCAAGAGAACGTGGTTTACGATTTCTCTTCTCGCCAAGAAGAACGTCAATACTTCCAAATTGGTCAATGGCGTATTCAAGACGATTCTTTGTTGTTTACAGAAGATATTGATGGCAGCGAGCAGTACCATGCTGTGCTGGTGGAGCTCAATAATGGCAGAGTGCACGAACTGATTAGCAATGTGGACAATGGTGTTCTGCTCTCACCAAATGGCAAGTTTGCTTTCGCTGTCTCAAAAGAAGCGAAAACTCAGCGTCCTTACCAAATCGTTCGAATTAACACTCAAACCAATGAGCAGAAAGTACTTTGGCAAGAGGACAAGACCGATTGGCTCATGTCGTTCTATCCCGCAGCCGACGCGCGTTTCGCACTGGTACAAAGTAACAATGAATCGACCACCGAACAAAAGATCCTAAACCTTGATTCTGGAGAGCTAACGGCCTCGTTACGTAAACCGGAACCCGGTGTGGAGTATTATGCAGATGTTGCTCAAGATAGAGTCTTTATCAACAGCAATCTTAATGGTCAGTTTGGTTTGTTTGAAACTGAGATGCCAGAGAAAGATGTGAACACTGTTGAGTCTAATTGGAAGTCTTTCTTACGCTCAGAAAACGGTTTAGAGCAATTCTATTTGTATGAAGCGGGACTTGTGGCACTAACTAAGCAAGACAATCAAACGACAATCTCGGTTTACTCTTACGATGGCAAGGCGAAAAAAAACGCTTCCGTTAGAGTCGGACGGGCGAGTTGCTTGGTTGAGCACTCTTGGCGATTACCGCTCTAACAAAATCCGCATTCGTAGTATGTCGATGACAACACCGCCGCTGTGGGAAGAGTTTGATGTTAAAGCACTGACAAAGACAAATCTATCGCAAGATGTTTATCACGGCTTCTCCAGCCAAGATTATGTTTCTAAACGCATTATGGTCAAAAGCCATGGTGTGGAAGTGCCAGTTTCTCTTGCTTACCGCAAAGATAAGCTCAGTGACAACGCGCCTGTTGTGCTGTACGGCTATGGTGCTTACGGCTTTACCATGAAACCTTACTTCATGCCTCAAACCGTGAGCTTACTAGATCAAGGCATTATCTACGCAATAGCGCATGTTCTTGGTGGCGGTTACTTTGGTGCCGACTGGCACGATCAAGGCCGAGGCGTTCTTAAAGCCAACTCTATCAATGATTTCACGGCAGCTGCGCAAGCACTTAAACACTTTGATGGTGGTGAACGTGATGTCTACGCGATTGGATCGAGTGCTGGTGGTACTTTGGTTGCCGGCTCCATCAACCAAGCTCCTGATTTGTTTGCTGGCGCGGTGATGAAGGTTCCGTTTGTCGATGTCGTTGCTAGCATGTCCGATACGACGTTGCCACTTACTGCACAACAATATGGGGAATGGGGGAATCCGGCACTCCCAGAGCAGCTCAAAGCGATGCAAGCTTATGATCCTATTCTCAATATTCATAAAGATGCTTACCCACCCATGTTGGTTCAAATCGGATTAAACGACCAACGTGTGCCTTATTGGGAAGGCGCGAAGTATCTCGCTCAAATTTCGTCGACCAGTGAATCGACAGGCCCGTATTTGTTGCAAACGGATTTTCACTCTGGCCACCGCATAGATCCAAGGCAGGCAAGAAAGCAACAAGCGAAGGAATACGCATTTCTACTATCACTCATTAAAACATCTAAAGCGGAGCAGTAAATGAAGCTTACCCCAGTGTCAGCGGCAGTACTTTCGGTACTTGCTGCCAGTCAAGTGCACGCCGAATCTAAGGTTTTCTCAATGGAAGAGGTGGTTGTAACCGCCAATAAAATCGATCAGCCATTGTCAAAAGTGGCAGGTAGTGTCGCCGTTATCACAAACGAGCAAATCGAAGAAAGAGGCGAGACCGAGCTTTATGATGTGCTGCGCAACGAACCTGGTGTAAGCGTGACGGGCGGTGCAGGACGTCCGCAGAACATTACCATCCGTGGTATGACGGGTAACCGCATTATGATCGTTCGTGATGGCATTCGTTCTGCGGATGGCTTCGGTGCGAACGACATTAATGATGCAGTTGGGCGAGATACTTTTGATTTATCCAATTTTGAATCACTGCAAATCATTAAAGGGGCAAGCTCTTCTGTCCATGGCTCTGGCGCGATCGGCGGTGTGGTGATTTTAGAATCCAGTCAGCCGGGTGATTTCTTAAAAGACAAAGATTTCTACACCGATGTTTCCGGTACTTACACCGATATCAGCAATAAGTACAAAGGCACGAGTAACCTAGCTTTCCGCTCCGGTGATACAGAGAGTTTGTTTAACGTTTCATACTGGCAAGGGCAAGAGACACGTAACTTTGATGAAGATTTGTATAACCGCGATCTAGATGGTTACAGCGGTGCTTATACGATCAACCACTTTCTCAATGAAGAGGTGATGTTGAAAGCTAAAGCGGAACTCTACACTCAGAATCAAGAGCGTCTGGAGGGTTCACCGTCCATTCAACCTGATGGCATCTGGCATATTGAAGACTTTGCTGAAGATGAAACCTCCGAAGAGTACAGCGCTTATATCGGCGCTGAGGTTACACCGATTAGTCCAACTTGGTTCGAAGAGTTGGACACCAAAGTTTACTGGCGTCACACCGAAGTCGTGGAAGACACCAACCGCCTAATGCGCCAAGTGGATCACAATGGTTTGATCACCAAACGTCGCGAGCTGGAACACAAAACCTTCATTGACGAGACAATTGGTTTTCGTGGCGACTTCACCAATACGATTTTTGCAGCAAATACTGAGCATCAATTGGCTTACGGTATCGAGCTTTCTACTGACTATTATGAACGCACAGATAGCGATTCCAAGATTGATTGGAATGGGGTGACGCCTTCGACCAAGCAACCTTTCGCTCCTGCTCGTGCTTACAACATTGGTTTGTACGTTAGAGACATGGTGGAACTGGATAAATGGACCATCACGGGTGGTCTGCGCTTTGATGCGCACCGTCTAACGCCAGACGGTGAGGGAGAAGTAGGTGGTTTCCCACTAAAAGACATGGATAGCTCAGAGGTGTCTCCAAGCCTGTCGGTTTCTCGTGAAATGTTTGCCAACAACATCGTTTATGTGTCGTACAACCACGGTTACCGAGCTCCGGAATACGACAAAGCATATGGCTTCGTGAACCATGATTTCGTACCGCTAACGCCTTTTGTTATCGCGCCCAACTTAGACCTAGAAGCTGAAACTTCGGACTCATTTGAAATCGGTAACAAGTTCGATAACGGTCGTGCGTATGTCTATGCGTCTGTGTTCTACAACAAGTTTGAAAACTTCATCGATGTTGTGACCACAGGCTTTGACTCAAGCACTGGTAATTACATCAAACAGTACCAAAATCTTGATGGCGTAGAGACTTATGGCGCAGAGCTTTCTGCGGGTTACGCACTCACCAAACAATGGGACATCAGCACTAAGTTTGGCTACGTAGATGGCAAAGACGCGGAAGGCGAATACGTTCGAAGCATTACGCCATTCGAAGGTAACGCTCAACTGAAATACGCCAACCAAGACTTCAACGCTTACGTGGCTTGGAACTGGGCCGCGGCTATGGATCGCGTTCCTAAATGCCAGACCACGCTTGGCCTAGCGACAGAGTGTGCGCAGACAAGTGCGTGGAATACGTTTGATATTGGCGCAACTTACTACGTTTCCAAAGACCTTCGTGTTAGCGCAAACATCGTCAACCTGTTCGACAAAGAGTACATCCGATACCAAGACGTAGCGGGTATCGCTGAGGAAAGTAAGCGTTACTCAACGGAGCCTGGGCGCTACTTCACGCTAAATGCAAAATACGAATTCTAGGACGAAATCATGAAGCTAAAACCATTGGCTTTTTCGCTGCTTATTGCTTGTACCCCTGCGGCGCAGGCTGCAGAGTGGGATTATCCCGCAACGGACTCTGTGGTAACGAATGAAGCGCAAGCGAAAACTTATCTAGACAGCCACTACTCAGAAGCGGGCGAGTTTAAGTTCCGTTACAAAACCCAGTCTCAGCTTGGCGAGCATTACAATTTTGATGTTTGGGTTAACGGTGAATATCAAGCACAGCGAGCCCTCGTAGTCACAACCGATAAAAATCATCACGTTGTGCGAGTGTTTAAGAGCCTTGAAAATACGATCATTCGCAACGGTAAACCAACGGTTGCAATGGAATTAGAATCGCCTCGCCAACTGCAAGCACAAGAGCCACCGGCTTTGAGCTCTGGAAGTCTGGTTGATGTTGAGGTTTCTTTATTCAACCCAGATCTGCGCACCATGCAACAGCAAGCGGCACCAGAATCAACGTGGTCAGCACTGTCCGATTACCCTCAGCCGATCGAGTACGTCACCAAGTCGATTGAGGTTTTAAAGTCCGGCGGTAAGTTCTATCTCTCTAACCCAAGATTAAAGCAAGTGGATGCGACGGGCTTATTTGCAGCCCCAGCACCTGGTGAAGCGCCTGTACTCGATACGTTGGACTTTGTCAGCCCAGAAGGGGTTCAAGCATTTGACAGTGTTGATGAGATGCAAAGCACCGAGTTTGGTGACAATGCGTTCCCGCAGTTGATGGCTTTTTATCATCTTGATAGCTCGATCCAATATCTGACAAGCCTGACTTACGACTTGTTTAACGAACCGCTTCGTTTTGATGCTCGCGGTTTATCAAAAGATAACTCTACTTACTATTACGGTCCGAAAGCACTCATGCTGGGTATAGGTGGTGTTTCTCCGGATGCAGTCGATTCTGATGTAGTGATACACGAGCTTGGGCATGGCATTCATTACCAAATCGTACCGGATTGGGCGTACGGCCATACTGGTGCTATCGCAGAGGGTTTTGCTGATTACTGGGCGGGCAGTGCGAGCTACCGTACTCAATATTTGGATGCTTCTCGTCGTGGTCAAGAATTTGAGTTAGATACGGTGTTCAACTGGGACGGAGTGTTCGGAACACGCAAAACAACTCGTAGCTTATGGAACCAAAGAGCGCGTTACTTCGAGAGCTCAGAGTATCCAGCGCATGTTAGTGTGGACGGTGAACTAGGTGACGAGCTATGGTCAACGCCACTGTTCCAAGCGCTTAAAGCATCGGTTGAACGATACGGTGATGATACCGATAGCGTGTTCCGCGAGTTTGACGCCATTGTACTTGAAGGCATGTACGGCATTGGTCGTGGCGTGAAAATGCACGATCTTGCAGAATCGACCGTGTTTGCCGCAAAGACTTTGTTCCCAAATAAAGATTACGCCCAATTCCTGACGGACAGCTTCAACAAACACAACTTACTTAAAGCGCCTCTTCGCGTTCGCTATGACGCTCGATACATCGCACAAGGTCAAGACGTAGGAGTGAACCTGAGTCAAACAGGCCGCGAAGCGAGCATAAAAGGGCAATGGCAGCTAAACAACGCATCCGTGTTCGACTTTGATGAAACGCTTTCTGACTCGACTTCAATGAAGGTGGCGTTACCAAGCGGTCTGACATGTGGCACGCAATTCGATTCCTCTATTTCATTGGATTACCAATTTGCAGAAGGCTTAAAGACTCATCAGTGGAGTGAAAAGGTGATGCTGGTTAATGGTACGCCAGAGCTTGATATCCAGCCTCAATCAGTGAATTCCGCTTTGCCAGAACAGGGCGACAGACTGTTCTCTCAGACGCTATCGGACAAGTCACTCACGATTGATGATTCGTTTGCGGTTTACCTGAACATCGAACATGACTCACTGCAGGATCTGCAAGTGACGCTAGTGTCTCCACAAGGCAAATCGGTCGTGCTACTTAGCCATCAATCAAGCAATACCAATGGATTTAAAGGTTACTTCACAGCTCAGTATGACGAGGAGTTACAAGCGCTTGTCGGTCAACCGAGTTGGGGGACTTGGCGTCTCGAAGTGTCTGACCGCGTGTCAGGGAACTCTGGGGTGTTGAAAGAGTGGGGTGTGAGTCACTTTGCTCAGTATCAGTGCAGTGCTGATACCACTAAAGAAAGCAGTGGTGGTGGTACAGGTGGCAGTAGTTCGCCTTGGACCTTGTTAGGACTTTTCCTGCTTTCAATGGTGAGAGTGATTCGCTCTCGTTAATTAAAATCAAAAGAAGATAAAATCTATGAAGTTTCAATATTCTTTCGTTGCTATGTCACTAGCCCTAGCAGGCTGTGGCGGTGGTTCTGGTGGTGATACGTCGGCACCGACCTATGATGTAGCTGGCACCATCGTTTCTGCAGGTACACTTCTTGATACGCCAGTGTGCATCGATTTAAACCAAAACTACGTTTGTGATACCAATGAACCGAGTGCTAAAACGGATAATGCCGGTAAATTTAGCCTGACTTCAAGCAACAAAAACGTACTAACCAGCACCATTCTTGCTCAAGTTGATCAAGGCTCAAACCAAACGCTGCGTCTTGCGGCTCCGGGCCAAAATTTAGCAACGGGTAACACGGTCAATGGTGTAACAACGTTGCTCGCAGGTCTTGTGGTTGACGGTAAAACCGTTGCTCAAGCTGAAGAGATCGTGAAAGCGCAACTCACCGATGCCGGCGTTTCTCTGTCTGGTACGGTAATGTCTAACGTACAAGCCAGCGAGCTAGACAAGCTAGAGCAAAACGCGGTTGCGCTATTAGCTGCGATGCAACCACAACAAATGACCAAAGGCGTAGCGTTGCTTGCTCAAAGCCTTAGCTTCCAAGGTAAATCGTTGGCCTCTGATCTTCTGTCTGAAGCGGAAGTGAGTGCATTTGCTGAAGAAATTGCAGCAGTTGCTGAACAAACGGTTGGCAGCAACGATACGGGCGCCGTTCTTCACTTTGCTGATGGCGCAGCAGACGTTGCTGAGGTTCAAGCTTCTTACCCTGGTCAAGATGCGGAATACGGCTTCGACAAAGAGGACAAGCAAACGTCGACAGGCGCTGGCTTTAAGTTCGTTAAGCTAGATTCACAGGGTGCTGCTTTAGCTGCAGATGCCACTGACTGGGCTTGTACTATGGACGAGCGTACTGGTCTTGTTTGGGAAAACAAGAGTGCGGATGCGAGCTCGGTTCAATTTAAAGATCGTACATTCGTGTATGAGTCAGCAACATTCAAACCGTATTACGAAGATCTTGAAGTCGTTGGTTGTGTGGATGCTGCTGATAGCATCTGTTCAACAAGCCAATATGTTGAACATATAAACAAGCAATCACTATGTGGCATTACTGATTGGCGCCTACCAACATACCAAGAGTTCTACGATGTTCTCGACTTAGGTGAGACAGAGAAAGATGCCGACGGCAATGTCTATGGTATGACGACGGCTTACTTCCCTCAACAGGGTAAGGGCAGCCCTGATATTGAATCCGGTGCTATTTGGCTGAGTGATTTCACATTTAATAATTACTCTCCTGCTAACTACGAAGGTGCGCTTCAATTTGCAGTCGTTGCTGCGAAAGGCGCTGACCGTGGCTACGTCAGCTTTGTTGAAATTTATTCTGACAAAGTGGAGCGTAACGCAGGCGCGTCATTCCAATTCCCAATCCGTCTAGTAGCAGTAAAGGGCCAATAAGATGAAGAAACTAATCACCGCGTTATCTCTTGTTCTAGCTTCTCAAGCAGCCATGGCGGCACAAGAATGTTCAACTGATTTTGGAAAAACAGCGCCTAACTCTCGTTACACCTACTCTGATGCCGGGACGGTAACTGACTTAAAAACGGGCCTAACTTGGATGCGTTGTCCTGTTGGCTCAACGTGGAATGCGGCAAATGAAGCCTGTGATGGTGCTGCAACTAAGATGTCATGGCAGTTAGCGCTATCAACCGCTGAGCAAATCCGCAATGAATCAGGTAACCATGCTTTGCATGGCTTTGCGGGCAAAAAGAACTGGCGCTTACCAAACATTAAGGAGTTGGTCGCGTTGACGGAGCGTGCTTGCCACAGCCCTGCGATGAACGGCACTGCATTCGCAAGTGGCTACACGCTAGAGGTGGGTGATTATGCAGGTTACATCTGGAGTAACACTCCGAACGGTGATGGTTCAAACGTCATGGTGTTTGATTCAGTGAATGGTGAGGTTTACAACTGGAGCCCACTAGAGCCAACGAACACTTTCTCTGTTCTATTGGTCACTGACGAAGAATAATCACACAGTTGGATTTTCTCTAATCCAGATATTAAAAAGCTCCGCCAGTGCGGAGCTTTCTTCATTCCTAACCTTTGAAACTTATCGTGTTGAGCAGAATGTTTAAACTTGGAACTGCTTAAGCTGATGCTTTTGGTTTTCTGCTAAGCCAGACAGCTCTTGCGCCGCCGCGGCTGATTGAGTGATACCAGTGACGTTCTGACTCACCAATTCATAGATGGTGCTCAGGCTGTTGTTGATGTCAGACGTGACTTGCTTTTGTTCTTCAGAAGCGGTCGCAACTTGGGTGTTGATTGCATTCAGATCTGAAATTGCGCTGTTGATGTCACTCAGTGAACGACTCACTTCTGCGGCAAGCGATTGGTTATCTTCAAGCATGGCTAGGCTCGAATGCATGCTTTCGTTTGCGTGACCAGACTGCTGTTGTAGCTCCTCAATGATGGTTTGGATCTCTTTGGTCGATTCTTGAGTTCTCGCTGCCAGCATACGTACTTCGTCAGCAACCACGGCAAAGCCTCGACCACTTTCTCCCGCTCGTGCCGCTTCAATCGCCGCATTCAATGCAAGTAGGTTGGTTTGCTCAGAGATGCTCTCAATAACTTCGATCACTTTTCCAATCTGCTCGGACTGATCTTTAAGCGACGTGACAACATGCGCTGCTTCATTCAGCTGGTCAGCCATTTTTGCGCTCGCACGTGTGCTTTCTTCAAACATACTCAAGCTTTGAGACGTCAGTTTGCTTGCTTCATTCGACGCACTATCTGCTTGCTGTGCATTACTTGAAACTTCTGCCGCTGTGGATTCAAGCTGGTTAATTGCAGACGCGACCTGTTCAACTTCTTGCTTCTCTTGATCCGAGTTCGCACTGCTTTGCGTCATCACGGTTGCCAGCTCTGTCGATGCCGAAGCGACATCTTCACTGATTCGAACCAGAGAGTCGACCGTACCGCGAAGTTGGTGGATGGTTTGGTTTACGTCATGCGCCAGTTGTGAGACTTCGTTTTTGCCCACTTCGTCCGCTTCTACCAACAAGTTACCTTTTGCTACTTCTTGCATGGTTTGTTGTAGGTTGCGGATTGGAGCAACAATGTAGCTCGCTAGCAGCCAACTGATCAAAGAGGCAATAGAGAGAATAACCACTAGAGATGCCGTGCTATAGGTCAGGGTATCAGAGTGAAGAATGCCATTTTCCTCGACTTCATCGGTAACGATTTGGTTGAGCTTTTTAGACAAGTTGTCGATCGCTTTTATCATGGCTTCACCCGCAAGGCGGTATTGGCCCATTGCAGACTCGTACTCTCGTTCAAAGTCTGACGTGGTGTACTCAGAAGTATGCTTGGTATTGAGAAGGGGAGTCATGGTGACACGAGTAAAATCGACGTAGTGATTCATGGCGTCGCGCATGGCGTTTACTTCAGCCTGAATACCTTCAATTTTATCGATAGAATTAAGAAACTCTCGGTTTGTTGTTTGGCGTTGTTGCAGTTCTTGGTTCAGTGTTTTGACATCTTCCGCCCTGAATAGACTATAAATCGCCTTAATGCGCATCGCGTAGGTGTTGTCTACGATAGAGCCCAGCTCTTCTTTATGCACGATAAGGTTATTGGTAGAAACCGTCACTTTGTCGAATGCTTGCTCTAACTTTCCTATGCCTATGCTCAAACCAACGATGAGCAGTATGACAGTGAAAAGCACGGGCACGAAAACCTGTGACTTAATAGACAGCGTACTAAGTAATTGACGCATGATTGACCCTCTAAAGATTATAACTATTATCATTTTTGTAAATAAAGCCAGTCGATTCTAATTAGTAAGCTTGATATATCAATAATTTAACGATGATTATTTGTTATGAAATATATTAAAAGCGATGTGGTTGGCATTTTGTTATTAGCAAAACATTGCAAAGTGTTTTGAGCTCAAAAGTAAATAAAGTTTGATTGCTGATTTATTAAGCGGAAATGACAACATGTCATAGAGGCTTCAACTAAGTGAAACACAACTGTCATATTTGGATTCTAAAGTGAGCACCGTTCAAGTGAAACACAACGGCAATAAAGCCACTTAAAGGAAATTGTGATGAAAAAGACAGTAATCGGTGCAATCGCACTTCTAGGCGCAATGGCAGTGACTCCTGTTTCTGCTAAAGAAACTATCTCTGCAGTGGGTTCTAGCAGCGTAACTCCACTGATGGAAGTTTTCTCTGAAACATACATGAAGACAAACCCGAACGTATTTATCGAAGTTCAAGGCCCTGGTTCATCTGCAGGTGTTAAAGCAGCGAAGAACGGCTCTGCTGACCTAGGTATGTCTTCTCGTAACCTAAAAGATTCTGAAAAAGAGCCAACGCTAAAAGAAGAAGCAGTTGCTCTAGACGGTATCGCAGTTGTTGTAAACCCACAAAACAAGCTTAATGGCCTAACAGCTGAGCAAGTTACTGCAATCTACAAAGGTGAAGTAACAAACTGGAAAGACGTTGGCGGTGCAGACAAGCCAATCGTTGCAATCACTCGTGATACGGCTTCTGGTACTCGTGGTGCATTCGAAGACATCATGAAGCTAAAAATGAAAATTTCTGGTAAGAAAGTATCGGCAATCTCTCAACGTGCTCAAGTTGCTAACGGTAACGGCGCACTGAAGACAATGGTTGCTTCTAACCCATACGCAATCGGCTACATCTCTCTAGGTACAGTTGATGGCTCTGTAAACGCACTTCCAATTGATGGTATCCAAGCTTCTGTAGACAACGTGAAAAACGGTTCTTACAAAGTTGCTCGTCCATTCCTTGTTCTTTACAAAGAAGGCAAGCCATCAGCTGAAACTCAAAAATTCCTAGACTGGATGCTAACTGAAGAAGCGCAAGCGCTAGTTGACCAAAAAGGTTACATCTCAGTTCACTAATCCCATCGGGACTCTAAAGTTTGCTCAGCTCACCATTTCGGGCTGAGCCTTTTCTATCCATTGTGTTCGACGCCATTGCCAAGAACCGTGAGATTTTTATGACCATCGCAACAAATAGTGAAAAGCTTATGACTACTGACGCTAAAGCGATCAGCAAGCCAGGCCTGCGCGAAAAACGCCGCGTTGACTGGAAAGAGCGCATCTTCCACGGCTTGTTCCTAACGAGTGCTGTAATCGGCATCGTATCATTAGCAGTTATCGCATACTTCATCGTTCGAGAAAGTATTCCAGCATTCCAAGAAGCGGGCGTCTCGGGCATTGTTCTAGGCCAAAACTGGCTACCACCAGCACTTTACGGTGTTGCAACCATGATTGTTGCTTCCATCGTTTCGACGGCAGGCGCTGTTTTAGTCGGTGTTCCAGTTGGTGTCTTGACCGCTATCTTCATCGCTGAAATCGCACCAAAGCGTTTGGCTGACATCATCCGCCCAGCGGTTGAGCTGCTAGCCGGTATCCCTTCGGTGGTTTACGGTTTCTTTGGTCTGGTTATTATCGTTCCATTGATTCAGAACGTATTTGATGTGCCAGCCGGTAACACTATCTTGGCCGGTATCATTGTTCTTGGTGTGATGATTCTACCAACGGTAATTACGGTATCTGAAACGTCTATCCGCGCAGTTCCTCGTACTTACAAAGAAGGTTCTTTGGCACTGGGCGCATCGAAAATCTACACCATCTTTAAATTGCTCGTTCCAGCGGCTCGCTCAGGCATCATGACAGGTGTGATTCTGGGTATCGGTCGTGCGTTGGGTGAGACCATGGCGATCATCATGGTAATGGGTAACGCGCCGGCAATGCCTGAAGGCATCCTTGATTCGGCACGTACGCTAACCGCAAACATCGCTATTGAAATGTCTTACGCAAGTGGTGTTCACGCGAACGCACTTTACGCTACAGGTGTGGTACTTCTGGTCTTCATCATGTCGTTGAACGCTGTACTACTGTACCTAAACCGAGAAAAAGCGAAGTAATCGCTCGTTAAAGGTGACTATTATGGATCGCGCAAAACTGAAAAAAGCACGCCAGTTCAAAGATAATGTCTTTAACGCATTTGTCTGGATCTCGGCAGCATTGACGGTAGGTTTCTTGTTCTGGATTATCTGGTACATCCTATCAAACGGTCTACAACACGTAGATTGGAACTTCATTACTGATAACTACACGCGCACAGGTGAAGAGCACGGTATCTTCCCAATGATTGTGGCGACTATTTACATGGTTATCGCATCTATCGCAGTGGCAGCACCACTCGGTATCATGACGGCAATCTACTTGACCGAATACGCGAAAGTGGGCAGTCGTTTGGTGAAAATCATCCGATTCTGTACCGAGTCATTGGCGGGTATCCCGTCGATCATCTTCGGCCTGTTCGGTATGACTTTCTTCGTGGCGATTCTTGGCCTCGGCTTCTCGATTCTGTCGGGTGCATTGACGCTAAGTATCCTAATACTGCCAGTTATCATCCGTACCACGGAAGAAGCTTTGATGGCAGTACCACAGACGTACCGTGAAGGCTCTTACGGCCTAGGTGCATCTAAGATTTACACTATCTGGCGTTTGATTCTTCCGAGCGCAATGCCAGGTATCTTAACCTCGGTCATTCTAAGTATTGGTCGTGTCATTGGTGAGTCTGCTCCAGTATTCCTGACAGCAGGTATGGTTGCACGTATTCCGGATTCTCTATTGGATTCAGGTCGTACATTAACCGTTCACCTATACAAACTGACTACCGAACTGTTTACCATTGAAGAATGGAATCAGGCTTACGGTACCGCGACAGTTCTGATTGTTGTTGTTCTATTGATCAACATGTTCACAAAACTGATTGCACGACGTTTTAACACCGCAACTTACTAACGAAACGAATTAAGAACGCACGTTAAAAGACACGAATTCAAGATTTAAGAGATTAAGAAAATGAACAAGTTTGATATTGAAAACCTAGACCTATTCTACGGTGAAAACCAAGCACTGAAATCGATCAACCTGCCAATTCCTGTTCGCCAAGTGACGGCGCTTATCGGTCCTTCTGGTTGTGGTAAATCAACACTACTACGTTGTTTGAACCGCATGAATGATCTAATCGAAGGCGTAAAGATCACGGGTAAGCTGTCAATGGATGGCGAAGATATTTACGGTAACATCGACGTTGCTGACCTTCGCATCAAGGTGGGCATGGTATTCCAGAAGCCAAACCCATTCCCAATGAGCATTTACGAGAACGTGGCTTACGGTCTGCGCGCTCAAGGCATCAAAGATAAGAAACACATTGATGAAGTGGTTGAAAGTTCACTTCGCGGTGCAGCACTTTGGGACGAAGTAAAAGACCGTCTTAAGTCACACGCATTTGGTCTTTCTGGTGGTCAGCAGCAGCGTCTTTGTATCGCACGTACCATTGCGATGGAACCAGATGTGATTCTGATGGATGAACCAACATCGGCACTTGACCCAATTGCGACGCACAAAATCGAAGAACTGATGGAAGAGCTGAAGAAGAACTACACCATCGTTATCGTAACGCACTCAATGCAGCAAGCGCGTCGTATCTCAGACCGCACCGCGTTTTTCCTAATGGGCGAATTGGTTGAGCACGATGACACACAGGTGATCTTTAGCGAACCAAAAGACGACCGTACTCAAGGTTATGTAAACGGTGACTTCGGTTAATCAACCTATTTATTGGCATATACACAAATAACTATAAGCGATGGTACTCTTGCCCCTCTTGATGAGGGGCTTTTTTTCATCGTTAGGCTGATTGTTTTCTCAACATTAATAATCTTCATCATGAATCATTTTTGCGTCGATATTTTGCAGTATGTAATTCTGATGAAACATCTGTCTAAAAATGTTGAAAGGTTCTCGAATGTGAAATTAAGTCCATATTTTTTGCGAAAGACTTAACAGCTCAACTTGGATTCCATTGATTGCATATCACCAGCTAAGTAGTTTTTTATTGAAAATAAAAAAGTAGATTAGGTTGGCCAGGTGAGTTTAAAAAGTTTTACGAGGACGGTTTCTTCCACGAGAGACCACAGATTATTGGCGGAGGCCATATTCAAACATCTAGAGCAGCACTTTTCTCCAGGTGCCATTGCTATTTTTGATGACCCGTTAACGAACTCGTCTGGCTCGGTAAGGTTCTCACGAGGTGATTTGTTCCCTATTCAAGAATATCCGCAAGCCTTTTGGGAATGGGCAAACCAGTTTGATACCTCAGAGAGCATCATTCCCTTGGCTATCAATACATGTAACTGGAACCATGCCCAAGATTTGGGGGGCGAGAGCTACATTATGATGCTCGACAACACGCCAATTAAACGTACCTACCTACTTATCCAAAACGTTCAAGCCCGCTCCGCCCACAACATCTATGAAGAAAGTTACGATGCAATGCAACTGTCAGCGGCTCGCTGGCAATGTATTCGTGCAGAAAAGAACGCTTCCCTTGAAATGAAGCACCGTGACGTGCGTGAAGCTCAGTACGTGGATGAGCTAGGTCAACGTGAGCGTTTTATCGAGAACATGAAACTGGTGCAGCAAGTCGCGCTGGATATCTCCAATCCTGACTCCCTAAAAGATCTCTATTTAAAAGCGGTGGAAGCACTGCGCGAGCGATTGGGCTTTGATCGTTCAACCCTGATGTTGCTAGATATGAAAAAACGTAGCTTTAGCGGTACTTATGGCACCAACGAGTCGGGCAGCACGATTGACGAGTTCCACACTCAGTACGATTTACATCAATTAAGTGAAGAGTACATTGCGGCGCTTTCGAGCCCGGAACGTAACTTAGTTATCGTCGATGATGCACCCATTTATACCGCGGGCAAAGTCGTCGGGCAGGGGTGGAATGCGATGTTGATCTTGCGCGATGGTAATGAACCTTTTGGCTGGTTTGCTTTGGATAACTTTATTCACCGTAAGCCGATTACCGCTTACCAAAAACAGATGTTGGAATCCTTTGGCTCCTTATTCTCACAGATCTTCATCCGCAAACGCCAAGAACAAAATGTACGTATGCTTCATTCCAGTATGGTTGAGTTGTCGCGCTGTACCACGGTAAGTGATGTGTGCAAATCCGCCGTCACATTTGCGATTAAGAATTTAGGCATCGACCGAATGGCGGTGTTCTTAACCGATGAAAACTGCTCTTATATGCAAGGCACTTGGGGAACCGACATCCAAGGTAACGTGGTTGACGAATCTTACTTTTTTGGTGAAACCCAAGACTTCTCTTTGATTAACTTAGCCCGCTCGATGCCAAACGAAGTTGCTTTTGAGGAATCGGTTCCTATCTATCATGACTGTAAAATTGCGGGCTTTGGCTGGGCGGCAATGACGGTGTTGACCTCGAACAGCAGTGGACCCATTGCCTTTATCGCGGTTGATAACCTTTTGACTCGTGCTCCTCTGACTTCTCAATTGCGTGAAGTGATTCGAATGTTTGCCTCCAGCTTGGCTGAGGTTCTTCAACGGACACAAGCGCAAGAGGCCATCCGAGAGTTGAATGAAAACCTAGAGCTCGAAGTTAAGAACCGAACCAAGGAACTGCAAGAAGCGAATCGACAACTGGAGATTTTATCCAAACTTGACCCATTAACGCGCTTAGGTAACCGCCGTATGCTGGAGCATGTGATGCAGAAGTACTGTTACCTCGAGCATGATGAGCTCATGTCTTTTGGCTTGATTCTTATCGACATTGATCACTTTGGCTTGTTTAACAATCATTACGGGCATTTAGAAGGCGATATTGCGTTGATGCGCATTGGTAATATCCTCGAGCACCATACTAAAGATGAAGACGAAGTCTTTTGTCGCATTGGCGGGGAAGAGTTTGTCTTGTTGATGATTGGATCGAGCCAAGAAGAAGTTCGATTACGTGCTGAGTGCATTCGTCGTTGTATTGAGGAAGAGGGTATCAAGCATTGTCATAATCCAGAAGGCGAATTGCTGACGGTGTCGGTTGGCTATTCTTGCTATCAGGCGCAAGGAAAAGACTTCAATTTTGACCATCTCTATCAGCTTTCGGATAAAGCCCTTTACCAAGCCAAAAATAGCGGTCGAAACTGCGTGCGCATGTTTGAGGCAACAGACCAAATCGTGGCTTAGGTAAGCAGGCTCGAATAAGAGAGAAATAAAATGGCAGCTCGATGTGAGCTGCCATTTGTCGTCTTAGTATTGAAAGAACTCACTAGAGCTTTTCTAGTTGATGGCTAGGTTTGCTTTTCTTCTCTTTAGCCAGTTGTTTGACCTTGGCGATCAGAGAGTTAGGTTTCCATTCCTGTTGAGTTGAACTAAAGCGAGAGTGGTTCATCAAATTCAGTTCTTCTTTCACGGCTTTCACTGCTTCAGACTCATTTCTGAGGTGGTGAGTGTTTAAGTAGTCGTTAACTGCTCTTTCAATCTTGACGCTATCACCTTGTTTGATGATGTTTTCTAGATCTTGCAATGATGAGCCGTGAGTCGACGTCTCAACTTTTTCTGCCTTTGGCGCCCCACGTTTTTTCCAAAGCCCAAACGCAATCGCTGATGAGACAAGCCACAGCAAACCAAATACGAATGTCAGCGTTTTCCAGATAGAATCCACACCACCTTGAACCACAGGGGCAGACGTTGTCGCTGGTTGTGCTGGTAACGCACTTTCTGGCAGCGTGATTAAGCCACTATCGCTTTTCTCGACATTAAGCTTCAGCGATGTGATATCCGCTTGTCTTGCTTGGTCACGGTTACTGTCCCACCAATTTAGGCTGTAACCCGGCAGGGTAAGATCGCCAGCTTCAGTCGGAATTAACACCTGTTTGACTGTCATGGTTACTGTTCCATCGCGGGAGGTTTCAAACTGAGGTTGCTCTGGATAAACACGCAAAGTACTAGGGTAGACGATGCCAATGCGAGGTAAATATTCTGCCTGAGTTCCGCGAGCTCGGATGCGGATCGTGCGTGTGATCGATGTGCCCTGTTTTACAGTGTTAACTGCAGTCGCTGATAGTGGATTACCTTGCTCATCTTGCCAGCTTTCTGTCATTTCCAGAGCGGAGGCTGGTAGCCAGTTACCTTTAAAATCCTTCGGAATAGGCTTCACAGTAATCGGCATTTGCTCTGCTTTGGTATTGATTGGCATGACCTTGGTAGAACCAGTCAGGCTGTCGCCGTAGATGTAAGAACCAGTCAAACGAGGGCCCATCAGTGTGTAAGATCCCGGCTTTTCAGCCGTGATGTTGAAAGCTTGCTCCACAACCGTAACTTCAAGCCCATCAATGATGCGCTGACCTTGCTTCATGTCACTGGCTGGCTCAATTTTCATTCCTTCAATGCTTGGTGGTACGATTTGCGGATTATCTAAGCGACGAGGATCGACTTTTATCGCCAGTTGCATGCGAAGTGTCGCTGACTGCTGTGGATACAAAGTGTGGCTATCGACACTCATATCGAAGCTAAACAAATCTTCTAGGCTAGGTTCTGCTTGGCTTTTGGTTACTCGTAACTTAATTGGCTCGGTCTTCATACCGTCTGCAGAAAAGCTCGGAATGGTGACGACGCCTTCTTTCATCGGTGCAATCGAGATGCTCCATTCCGTGCGAACGGTTTTGTGGCCATTAATGTTATTGCTTGAACGACCGTAACGAGGCTGCCCTAAAAAAAAGTCTTGTTTCAATACATCGAAATCAATCGCGTCTGAGCCAAGCTCGGTATCTGCCATGATCCTTAAGTTGATCACTTCGTTCTTCGCCACCTGAGTTTTGTTTACACTGGCTTGAAGGCTTTGTGCGAAAACCGAAAAGCTAGTCAGTAGGCTGGCCATTAGAACAAAGACCAGTTTGGCGCCTTTTTTCATCATGGACTTACCACTCCTTATTTGATTGTTGTGGACGCTGTTTTTGTTGCGCTTGAAGTTGCATTTGAGCTCGAATCAAGAAGCTAGGGTCACGTGCGCTTTCTACCGCTTCGAGGCGGCGGAATTCAGGATCATCCTGAGGCGTTTTTTCTGGTTGAGCTTGCGCCTGTGTAGGTTCACCTTTTTGTTGTTCACCTTGCTTTTCTACTTCGTGTTCGGCCTTTTTCTGCTTAGCTTTTTGCTCGGATTTCTCATCTTCTTTTTTATTTTCAGTATCTTGCTGATTTTGTGACTGCTGTCCTTGCTCTTGTTTAGCATCATTCTGAGACTTTTGTTGCTGCTGTTGCTGCTGTTGCTGCTGTTGCTGCTGTTGCTGCTGTTGCTGCTGTTGCTTCAGTTTCTCCTCTACAACCGACAGGTTCTTTTTCGCAGCTTCAAAGTCAGGTTTTTCTTGAATTACGTTTTTATAGAGCTCTGCCGCATCCTCAAGTTGTCCATTTTGAGCAAGTGCGTTTGCCAAGTTGTAACGGCCATCAAGGCTTGGATTATTGGAGAATGCTTCAATCGCGCTTTCGTAATCCCCAGCTTGGTAGCTTGCTGCACCTTTCCAGTTAGGATCAGTGAAGGTACTTTGGGCTTTTTCGTATTCACCTTGTTGATAAAGCTGTTCACCTTGTTGGTTCTGATTCAAGAACGCATTGGCTTCTGCTTTCGGTGTCCAACTCATCGGTAGTACGGTCGCTACCAATACCCAAATCATGCCGCGTCGGAAGAGTAGGGCAGCAGGAATCAACAGCAGAGGTAGCAACCAGAAACCACCGTTCAAGCGAGAGTCGGTTTTCACGTCTTCACTTTGCTTGGCGGCAAGGTTGTTACTCGCGTTATTAGTAAACGCGGCAATGTTCTCAACATCACGGTTATTGTGTTGAATTGGCACAAATAATCCGCCGGTCTCTTTGGCTAACTTCTGTAAGTTTTTCAGGTTAGTCTTCGCTACCACTGTGTTGCCTTGTCGGCTCTTCATCAAAGAACCATCCGGAAGAGCAATTGGCGCACCAGTTGATGTGCCGATAGCGAGTACTGACACACGAATGTCTTTACCGTTTAATAACGCTAATGAGCGAGACAATTCGGAATCATCCAAATCATCTGCTAGTACGACGATGTCACCTTGATTTACGCCCGCTTGAGTAAACTGACCAAGCGCGGTTTCAATCGCTGATGGTAAGTTGGAGCCTTGATAAGGCATTAACTCAGGAGACAAGTTTTCGATGATGCCTGCAAGTGTGCTGGAGTCAGTCGTCAGTGGACTTAACGTATAAGCATCGCCCGCATACGCGACTAAACCTGTTGAACCTTCTTTCCATTTCGGCAATAAATCCAACGCTTTATAGCGCGTTTGAGACAGGCGATTTGGCTTCACATCCGTTGCGTACATAGAGCGCGACATATCCAGAACTAACACTCGGTTTTGGCTTAGTTCAAAGCTTGGTCGTGTGTTGGATTGCCAACTTGGGCCTGCTAAAGCGATACAAGCGATCGCCCATGTTATTCCCCATATGGCAAAGTAGTGTTTAGTTTTCACTGAATGACCAAGCATTTTTGCCAAATGAGGCGCAATCAACGATGACTTTTTGGTTCTGTATTGGCTGTTAAGGGCAAGGACGACAGGGATGACGAGCAAACCCAATAACCAATACGGATTTAGGAAAGTAAACTCAGCCATGTTTTCTCCTTAGAACAAACAGGAACACGGAAAGCATAAGTGCAGCACCTAGTGGGTAAGGGAACCATTCTGACTGAGGACGCCATGTTTGCGTATCGCTAGAAACTGGCTCTAGTTGATTAATGGTGTCGTAGATAGTTTCAAGTTCTTTGCCATCACGCGCTCGGAAGTATTTACCACCGGTCATCTCTGCAATCTTGGTCAGCGTTTGCTCATCAAGGTCTGAGGCGGTATTGACTTTGCGAGTCATGAAGAAGTCTTTCACCATCATTTCACCAGCGCCCACTCCTACGGTGTAGATGGTTGCGTTGTATTTTTTAGCGATTTCAGCGGCTTCAAGCGGATCAAGGACACCAGCAGTATTGCTACCATCACTGAGCAAGATCATCACACGTTGTGGTGCGTCACTGTCTACAAAGGTTTTAGTGCCTAAGCCGATACCATCACCAATCGCAGTGCGCTGACCAACCAAGCCAATGACGGTTTGATTGATCTGTTGCATCACGGTTTTACGGTCAGCGGTTAACGGCGTTTGTAGATAAGCGTGATCACCAAATAGAACCACACCTAAGCGGTCACCTTGGCGTTTTTCTACGAAATCAGATAAGACTCTTTTGACGGCGGTTAGACGGTCTATGTATTCACCGTTGTCGTTCATGTCTTCTTTCTGCATAGAGCCAGATAAGTCGACCACTAACATCATGTCACGGTATTTCGGTTGGAACTCAACCGGATCGCCATACCAAACCGGGCGAGCACAAGCGACAACCAACAGAGCCCATACGCCAATAGACAGGAACTTTTGTACGAGCTGTTTTGGTTTGTTGCTGTGTTTGTTGTCTGGCAGGTACGCCAGCTTAATTTCAGCTTGCTGAGTCTCTTCAGGGAAGAACTTATAAATCAGCCAAGGTAGGGGCAGTAACAATAATGCCCACCACCAGACAAACTCAATGTTCAACCACTGAGAGAGGCTCGAAACGAGAGTTGCCTCAGTCACGAGTTTTTGCCTTTTTCTTTGGTGGCAATGCGGTTTCAATCCAGAAAGCACAATCATCAATTAAGGCTTGATGTTGCTCTTGACCAGACTTTTGATACAGCGCCGCTTGCCACTGTTGTTGTTTATCGACAAATCGAGTTTCTTTAGTGTAACTATCAAGAAACTCGTACCAAGCAGAGCCTGTTAATGGCGCAATTTCCTCACGAGGGAAGTAACTCAAAGCCGCTTGGCGAAGAACCTCTAATGCAGAAGACGGTGTGTGTGGTGTGATCGGATTGGTCAACAGTTTCAATGCGGTCTTCTTGGCAACAAGACGCTTTGTACGCCATCTTAAGTACAGTACGACGATTAAGATGGAGAGAATTACACCGCCCAGAACAGCCCACCATCCCCAAGCAAGTGGGAACCAATCTGGTGCATTTGGCAGGATTAAAGGTTCAAGGTTTAGGCTTTGATTATTCGTTGTCATTATTATTACTACTGCTTGAATGATTTGTATGTTGTTGCTTTGATTAGCTTAACTGCTGAACCAACGGTAACCCGCTAGACAGACTGTTAAATGGAATCGCCATTGAATGACACTGCTGTTTGATGGCTTGCTGATGCTTAACGAAGTGAGATTCCAACTCTTGGCGCTGTCCTTTTGAACCGAAATTAAACCACTGACTTCGATGACCATCGGATGCTTTCGCTTGGCCTCGGAAGTCGGTTTCGCCTCGCTCTAAAGGATCATAAAACTGCACTGCACGAACGCTGTTGTGTTGCTTTAATCGACGCAGTTGAATCAGCTCTTTCTCCTCCACTTGAGCAAAATCACTCAGCAGAATAAGCTCACTGCCTTTCGGCGTCAGGTTGTGTAGCGTTTCAATTGCGCTCATGTATGGCAACGTGCGTGTGCTGTCAGCTTGTTGATTCGTAAGCAATTGATTGTGAGTATTCACTATCGCGTCAAGAATTCTCAGTCCTTGCTTTTGAAGCGAAGAAGGGCGGAACTCAATACACTGGTAACCATCATCTATAACCGCGCCGATGCGGTCTTTCTTGGCTAAAGTCAGCCAAATCAAGACGCTAGCGAAGTGTGCCATTTGAACTGACTTCAATACATATTGCGATCCAAAGTGCATGCTTGGGCTCAAGTCGATGTACAAGATCACCGCTTGCTCTTTGTCTTCAGCAAACAACTTGGTGTGCGCTTTTCCCGTTCGAGCCGTGACTCGCCAATCGATGCTGCGAATGTCATCACCCGCTTGGTATTGGCGCACTTCCATGAAGTCCATACCACGACCTTTTTGACGGCTGGTATGGTTACCGCTCATTTGCGACCAAATACTCTGTGCTGGTGGCAGCCAACGAACCGATTGAGTGCGATATTGAAGCAGCTCTTCAAGGGTTAATGTCACCCCATTCGCATGAGGTGGCAATGCATATGATGCAGACATGTCACCTACCTACGTTATGCGCTACCTACAAGGTTAAGAAGCTTGTCGATAACCTGATTTGCTGTAATGCCTTCTGCCTGAGCGTGGTAGCTAAGCAGCAGACGATGGCGTAGTACAGGGTAAGCCATGGCTTGAACATCTTCTGGTGAGACGAAATCACGACCTGCCAGCCACGCATGAGCGCGAGCACAACGGTCAAGCGCAATCGTCGCACGTGGACTCACACCCATAGATAGCCATTTCGCAAGCTCTGAGTCGTACTCGCTTGGCTGTCGAGTCGCCATCACAAGACGAACGATGTATTGCTCGATTGCGTCTGCCATGTGGATGTTGAGCACTTCTTTACGTGCGGTGAAGATGTCTTCTTGGCTCAAGCTTGGGCGTTCAATCGTCGCTTCGCCTTTTGCCTCACCACGGTTGATGCGCAAGATTGCCAGTTCATGGTCTGCATCTGGGTAATCTACATCAAGGTGCAGCAAGAAACGGTCAAGTTGCGCCTCTGGCAGTGGGTAAGTTCCCTCTTGCTCGATTGGGTTTTGCGTTGCCATCACCAAGAATAGCTCTGGCAGTGCGTATGTGTTTCGTCCTGCGGTCACTTGCTTCTCAGCCATTGCTTCAAGCATTGCGGCTTGCACTTTAGCTGGCGCACGGTTGATCTCATCAGCAAGGATCAGTGAATTGAAAATAGGACCAGACTGGAAAGTGAACTCGCCTGTTTCTGGACGGAAGATATCGGTACCCGTCAAATCGGCTGGCAGTAGGTCTGGTGTGAACTGAATACGGTGGAAATCACCCTCTACACAATCCGATAGAGATTTCACCGCACGGGTCTTAGCCAATCCTGGAGGGCCTTCAACCAAGATATGCCCATCGGCAAGTAGAGCAATGAGAAGCTGTTTAACGAGATCATGCTGACCAATGATCTGAGACTCTAAGTAGCTTTGAAGAGTTTCGAAGTTTGTTTTGTGCATTTTTTGGACTCTCTGGTATCCATATGATTCTTGTTTTGAGTATTGGTCACTTCTTCTAAGGGAAAAGTTCCAGTACGCACATGCAATTTATCTTTTCAATATTGGGTTATTGCTATGTTTTACAAGGTCATGACAATGACTTAGGGCTACGGAAAGCCCTAACCTTAACAAGTGCTCATAGTGCGTGTTTCAATGTCAGCCAAAAATTGTCGTCTTCGTCAGCATTTAATGAAACTGTCGCCTCTTTTGTGATGTTGTGTCCAACCTGTGTCACTAACTCAAACAAACGAATTTTCTTACCACTCAAGCTGTAGGTGTATTGAGGCACTAAATTGACAAACCAATCGTCACTCATTTGCCAGCGAACAAAGCTATACAAGGTAACGATAGGCGTTGTTGGGAAAAGGGTATCTCGTAATTGTTTGTCGTCTGTCCAAGTTGAGCCATATAACATGGCAGGGTTGATACGAATGGTCTCTGAAATGGGAATGATTTGAATGGCTCCAATGGAAGCTCTGTTGATTGGTAATAGACCCGCGTTGTTCCGTTGAGCGTCAATAAATACGCCCGTACCAGACGACTTATAAATAGAAAAGTGGCGTAAGTGTACGGTTTCAAAATCATCTTTGAACTGCAGGAAACTATTATGCCCAAAGTGACTATCGGGACGATTAAAACTTAGCTGACCGATGGCACCATAGCCATTGGTTCCTGAACGAAAGCCAACAAATGAGCTAAGTGCGGTTGGATCATCAAGTTCATCGCGCTGGTCAGACTGGTTGGTTGGGGAGGCATACACTGTTGCAACTAAAGAAATGAACAGCAGTAGGCACAGTAGCTTTAATATCATGGCTACCTCGATATCTTCGTTAATGAGTGGTGAGATGGCAGGGAGGGGAGCCCTGCCATCTGGGTTGACGTGCTTGGCGATCAGTCCTGTGGACAGGGGAACATCAGTTCGAAATTGTTCGTCGTGGTATAAAAGGTTCTTGGATAGTACTCTTTCATCACGGGTGCGATGTCTTTGTCTTGCTGAATGTTCTGGATAGCGTGCTTGAACTTCGGTGAGGCGAGCATGTGTCGAATTTGAACAATGGATGCGTCTTCATCAATGATGCCATCGCCATCGTCCGCCATAGGTAGCCAGCCAATGCCACATTGAGCAAATGCGTTACGCGGTCTATCTGATGCGCGGCTTACTGCAATGGTGTAATACCCGTCTTTGTCTACAGGAATATGTTCATCATACAAACAGTCATTCACTTTTGTAACGGCAAAGCCTTTATTTGAACAAACGGACCAGTAGCGAACCTCGCCTCCTTCCATCTCTTTGTTGCTGTGAAACGTCTTTGGCGCGGTCGGTGCTTTGGCGCGCAAAACAAATACTGGCCCATGTTTACGGTTAACAACGGTTCTTATGTAATTGTTGTCCAAGTTTGGATAAAAACCGCCGGAACTGCGTCGAGCTTCTGGATTTATCTTGCCCGTGTAAATGCCAAGTAGGCTTTGTCTGTCTAATTGTATATGCCATGTGGCGGGGTTGGTTGCAGGGAAGCCAGCAGGTTTGTTGGGTTGAGTAACCAACTGACGATACTTCTCAACCGGAATGCCCAGAGCATTGAGTTGCGCTTTTAAAGGCTGGCTGCTACTGAGAGCGTCACACGCCTCAGGTCCACGGAGCTCTTTTCCTGAAGCGAGCGTAACGACGGGTTCAGGTAGGGCTGTGTTGCCTGTGCCATCCGTGTTTTCGTCTTTTGCGTAGATACGGTAAATCAGTACTTGTTGATTGGATGCCGATTTTGGTGTGTGAAGGGCGTCTGTTTCAAAACCTTCGCGCATTTGACCTGCGGTGTAGTCGCTTTGTGGCTCTGAATCAAGCACCTTTACTTGATAACTTCTGAATAAGCTATCTCGCTGGTTTCCCTTTCTAAAAGGGTTCACGCTGCTTTTATTCGGTTTAATCATGTAGTCTGGGAGAGACTGAACTGGCCTGCCACGGTCATCATAGCTGATCAGTGACATGTAGCGAGAGTGGGGGAATTGCCCCTCCAATCTTAGTTTTGCACCCTCTGGCACGGTAAAGGCCGCTCCCCAATATTTTACTGCTGCGTCAGGATAGGCCACATTGATGTAGGGATCGGCGGACACTGGACCATAACGGAAGAAACAGGTTCTTTCTCCAGGAATTCCCTCAAACGTATCATTTGCGACGGCCGTTGTTGTCCAAACTACACTGCTTATTAATGCTGCTGCGATGGAGCCATGACGGATCCATCGGTTTAGTTTTGTTACGCATGGCATTTGCATTATTGAATCCTCGTTCCACAACCTTGTGGTTTGTCTCTCGTATTTTTATGGGATTAATTGTTAGTCTTGTTGTAACAATTGATTAACAACTTATCAGAGGTAGGATTGGAACAATGTCTAAAATCTTACAATCTCAATTTAGCCATTGGGCTGAGAGGGAAGAGCAGTATTCACAAGTTGAGCTGCTACTTAAGAATGATCCTACCTTGGCGAAGCTAAATGACAGCGCGATTGAAGAAATGGCAAAGTCGGCAAAAGTTGAAGCATATAAGGTCCCAACGCTGTTGAACTCTGCCCATACGTCGGTTGATACCATGCGGCTGGTTGTGGCTGGTCATATAGAGTTAGTGAGTTGCAGTGCCAGCGGTGAAGAAGCATGCATTGCGATACTGGGGCCGGGAAGTTGGTTAACCTGGTTGGGGTGCTTTGAAGATGCGCCGACAAACCATGATTTTTACTCTTCATCTGATGCGGTAACCATTGCCATTCCGGTTAAGAAGATGCGTGATATCGCACAGCGTTATCCTCAGCTGTATCAAATTGCTATTCATGAAATCAGCTTTCGCTTCAGGCTTTTAATGGAGTGGACGACGGAGTCTGTTTTGTTAAAAAACGAATTCAGAGTCGCGAAGTTGTTGTCTCTTGTTAGCCGTTTAAATGCCCCACATGGTGAGCACACTCCAATTGTGTACACGCAAGATAAACTGGCCCACCTTTCACGATGTACGCGGCAAACATTGAGCCGTTCGCTACAACAACTTGTTAAGCAAGGCATCATTACTATCGGTTATCGTCGTATTGAGATAGTTGACGATGAAAAGCTCAGTGCGTTCATTCTTGAGGGGATGCCAGATTGAGCATAGTTATCTGGTGATGATAGTCACATTAAGGAGTTAAATTATCTTACTAAACAATCTATTACATTGGGTTTGCATAAAGTTGTGAGAATTTTCTCTAGTTTTGTCAGATAAGGCCGATAAAAGTGTCGTGCTGTGCATAGTAAATTTATATGCGCAAGGTTGTATTTATTCAGAATGCAGATAACTAGTGATTCTTTTAAAGGTCCAGATATGTTGAAACTTAGCTCTTTGAGTATCAAACAAAAGGTTGTACTCGGTATTACATTTGCAGTGCTTGCATCAACGATTATTGTAGGGGTGATGGCACAGCGTCATGCGCGAGACGTATTAAGCCATCGCCTTATTGATATTGAATTGCCTGCGATGTTGCAGCAAATCAATACGGAGATTGACCGTGAAGTTGTACAGATGCAGCAAGCGGCAAAACAATTGGCGACCAATGAATTTGTTGTTGAAGCACTATCGACGACAGACCGTAACCCAACAGTCGAAGCGCAATTAGTTCGCCAACTAAATAACGTAAAGTCCCAATACCAGTTGAACGATGCTTCTGTCGCGAACAGACAAAGTGCTTATTACTGGAACCAAAACGGTTTCCTACGTCAGCTTAATCGCTCGCAAGATGCTTGGTTCTTTGGATTCACCTCTTCTGGCCAAGATACGTCTGTAAGCGTATTTCAAGAGGCAAATGGCGAAGTAAAAATGTTCGCGAACTACCAAAACGTCAATGGCATCTCAATGTCTGGCCTGTCCAAGTCAATGGACGATATGGTTTCGTTACTAAATGGCTTTAAGATTGAGAAAACAGGCTACGTTTTTCTGACCAATAGCAAAGGTGATATCCAGATTCATCGCCAGCAAGGTAAGAACCAAAGCTCTATCAACCAATTGTTTGGTCGCGAAGCTTCTCAGTTGCTCAACAAAAATCACTTCAATTTAGTAACGACAGAATTTGAAGGACAAGAGATGTTTGTCTCGAGCTTGTACGTGCCTTCAATGGATTGGTTTGTCGTTGGTGTTGTACCAGTAAACGAAGTATTTGCTGACCTAGATGCAACCGCCGAGAAAATGTTATTCACAACAGCGATCGTCGCGCTGATCTTCATTGCGATGGGCGTTCTTCTTGCAAACAGCATTACCAACCCAATTCGTCAAATTGCTGACCGCTTCACTGATCTTGGTGAAGGTGAGGGTGATCTGGCTCAACGAATTGAAATCAAAGGCAACGATGAGATCGCTCAACTCTCTAAAGGCTTTAACGGCTTTATTGAGAAGATCCATGCAACCATGAAGGAAGTGTCGCTAACCAGTGGTGCTTTAAGCCAAGCGGCAGACAGTGTTTCAAATAAAGCAACGTCTACGCATGATAATAGCCAAGAGCAACGTGACCAGACGATTCAGGTAGTGACGGCCATTAACCAGATGGGTGCAACGATCAGCGAGATTGCTTCAAACGCGGCAACCGCAGCTGATACGGCAAACCAAGCGTCTGATAATACGCAGACTGGCCGCCAAGTGGTGACGCAAGCAAAAGAAGTGATTAGCCGCCTTGCTGGTGATGTGGAAACGACAAGCATGGTAGTGACCCAGCTTGCAACAACCACCAAAGATATTGGCTCTATTCTGGATGTGATTCGCGATATCTCTGAGCAAACCAACTTACTTGCGTTGAACGCAGCGATCGAAGCGGCTCGCGCGGGTGAGCAAGGTCGTGGCTTTGCGGTGGTAGCTGATGAAGTACGTAACTTAGCGTCACGTACGGCTGATTCGACTGAAGAGATTCAAAAGATGATTAACCAACTTCAAAGTGATGCGCAAGATGCAGTAACTGCAATGGAAGCAGGTAAAGCAGTGACGTTTGAGGGGGTGGCTTCAACTGATGAGGCTGTTGTTGTTCTAATGAATATCTCTGAACGCATTGCGGATATTTCGGATCGTAATACTCAGGTTGCAACGGCAACAGAAGAGCAATCGACAGTGGTGCATACCATCAACCAGAACATCGAAGAGATTAATGCGATCAATGAGATGACGACAGCGACAGCAGAAGAACTTGCTGGTGCAAGTCGAGATCTGCAAGAATTATCATCTCGCCTAGATAAGATGGTTGGTAGCTTCAAGCTGTAGAGTTGGATAGAATAGACCTAGTTTACAAGTTTAACGACTCGATATTTAGGTAAGTACTATGAATGATTTCGAAAAAGAACTAGCACAGATCTCGCAAGAAGCGTCTCAAGAGCCGGAAGTAAAGCTACCAACTCTTGAAGAGCAGAAGCAAATTGCGGCAGAGCTCAAGAAGTTAGAAGCTGAAGGAAAACTGACTCCAGAAATCCTTGAGCAATACTTTGGTAAGTTCAATCAGAAAAATTCAGTGCCAGTGCATTAATAAAGGGGGAGTTTGATACTCCCTTTTTAATACCTATCCATTTCCTCACACCTTTTATCTACATACCAATCAATAATTTAGTCTTTGCTACTACTTTTTTTCATACTTGACAATAGTGCCTCTCTAACTAAATCTATGCCTTATTTCACTCAAAATGACTAAGGGCATCGATCAAGATGGAGAATCAAAATACAAGGAAAGTGATCTTAATAACGGAGGACAGCTTACAGTCTTCATTGTTAAAAGATGTGCTAGAGACTAAGCTCAACATCAATGTTCAGTTGATCTCTCCTGAAAAGCTCGATACTCAGCCTGAATCGGTCAGTTCAATCTCTGCGATATTGTTGGATTACAGTGTGATATCAGACGAGGTCTTCTCTCGTTACATGGAGTTTAAAAAAACGGATCTCAAAGACACGATAGAAGTTCTTATTAACTGCGATAAATCGATTACAACGGAAGAGTTGTTTGTTTGGCAATCATTGGCTGGCATCTTCTACACTTCTGACGACATCAGTACGTTACAAGCTGGAATAGGAAAAGTATTACAGGGTGATATGTGGTTTAGCCGTAAGTTTTCTCAGCAATATATCACGCATTTACGTCGACACAGCAGACCACTTAATAAGACCGTTCCCGCAATTTTGACCAAAAGAGAACAGCAAATCATTACCTTTTTATCTATGGGGGCTTCGAATCAACAGATCGCTGAGCAGTTATTTGTGAGTGAAAATACTGTCAAAACTCATCTCCATAATATCTTTAAGAAGATTGATGTGAAAAACAGAGTGCAAGCATTAATTTGGGCAAAAGAGAATATTTCTGATATCTCGCTGGCAGTATAAACCAGAAAAGTATTGCGGTTATTTTTGATAAAATGCGATGAATATCTAGTAAATTAGAGTGTCTGATAAAAAGTGTTTCTTTTATGAGAAACACTTTTTTTGTTTCTGATTTTTGTGAAAATACAATTCAAAAAAGTAGCAAATATCTCTACTCTATCACCTAGCACTTAGATATGAGATTAGGTGCTCAGCGATAATTATTAAATTGATAATTTGATGTCAGTGAAAGTATGAGAAAGACTATGGAACAATATAAGGACCAGCCAGAAATCCTAATGATCACTCAGCAAAGTTTGCAGAGTGAAAACTTCAAGGAGATGCTTTCTAAGAAAACAGAAACAAAAATAACCATCATCGATAGTAAAAACCCAAGTTACCACGAGTTGATTCCTGAACAGTATTTCTTACTAGTAGATTTTTCAGTAGATATCCCTTCTGACACTTTAGTTTATCTGAAAGATAGTGAGAAAGTACTTGGGACCATTATGTTGAATTTAGGTCATGAGCTAGATACTGAAGAACTTGCATCTTGGCCTCATGTAAAAGGTATATTTGGCCCTAGTGATTCAATGGATAAGTTGTGCCAAGGTCTAAGTGCGATCGTCAGTGGTGATAATTGGCTATCGCGTCGTTTATTGGAGCAACTTCTTACTTACTATAAAGGTAAAGAGTCTAACTACATTATTGAGCCAGCAATAGAAGTAGAGCTTACACGTAGAGAGGTTCAAGTTCTTCAGATGCTTAAAGATGGTGGTTCTAATATGGAAATAGCGGATTCACTATTTATCAGTGAGCACACGATAAAATCACACCTATATAATATTTTCAGGAAGATTGAAGTCAAAAACAGAACGCAAGCAACCAGTTGGGCAAAAAGAAATCTTTAGTACTTTTAGTACTAGGGTCAACCTTATGTATTTAAAGGTTATTATCTCTTAAAGTACCAAATATTAACGTTTATGCGTCATAACCCGACTAAAATATCATCCCATATTCAAACTTGTTCTGAATGCTTTGTTTATTAGACTTTTCACGTCTGGAGCAGTCTTTACCAGATTTGGAATTAAAAGGTCTATTCAAATATAAAGCCAAGAGGGACATACAATGAGCACAAATGATACATATCTCGGTGATGCGGGCGAAAATCACGAAATCGCTGATTTCGATGGTGGTAACGATGTATTCATCGGTTTTGGTGGTAATGATTCATTTGTTGGTGGTGGCGGTGACGATTTTGTCGTCGGTGGTGCTGGTGACGATCGCCTAACAGGTGGTGCTGGAGACGATATTTTAATGGCTGGCACAGGTAATGATTACCTAGGTGGTGGCACTGGAAGCGATTTACTACTTGGTCTGTTAGGTGACAACAAACTTAACGGTGGTGTTGGCGAGGATCTGCTTGTTGCTGGTTCAGGCGATAACATCTTGATCGGTGGTTCAGGCGCAGACAAGTTTATTTTCACGGATAAATTTGAAGGTCATGGTGAAGCTAAAGTGGTTGATTTCACAATCGGCGAAGATTCTTTGCACATCATCAGTGACTCTGTCACATCATTCTCTGATTTAACCATTAGCTACGACGCTAAAGGTAACGCTGTCTTTACTGATGGCGCAGATCTGACTGTCAAATTGATTGGTGTTACGCAAGAAGACATCAATACCTATGGCAGCGACTTGTTCATCATTTAAGTCATCCTATTAGGCGCTAGCGGGTCTAGCGCCTAAATATAAAAATATGTGGAAGTAATCGTGCAAAATACGGTTTTCAAAGAAGTTAAACAAAAACTATGCACGCTGACGGGCCTGCTGATTGGTTTTAGTTTATTTATAAATTTATTGGTGTTCTCTATCCCTCTGTACATGTTGCAAGTGTACAACCGCGTTATCTCTTCCTACTCGATTGATACCCTCTTTTTATTGACAGTGATTGTTCTGGCTGCGCTTTTAACTATGTCGCTGATTGATATCGCGCGAGCTCAGATGAGTAAGTCGTTTGGGTATTGGATTGATTCAAAACTTTCGGTATTTATGCTCAAACGAAGCATTCAGTACCAAACACACACGGGCAAAAGCTATACATCTCAGGTGTTGAGAGATATCCAAAATATTAAAAGCTTTCTCAGTAGCCAAGCGCCTTATCCTTTGCTTGATGCACCTTGGACCCCGGTTTTTATACTTTTCGTTTATTTGCTGCACCCTGTTTTGGGCCATATTGCGTTAGGGGGCTCAATTGTTTTGTTTAGTTTGGGCGTGATCAATGAGCTTGTGACTCGAAAAACCATGCAAGAAAGTGAAGTTCGATCGATATCTCACATCAATCAAGCAGAAATGGCGACTCAAAACGCGAATTCAATTATGGCTATGGGCATGATGAATGCTTTTCTGGAAAACTGGTACTCACGTGTTAATGAGTCGAATCAACTGGAACAACGTGTTACTGGTAAGTCGATTTACCTCGCTAACTTTTCGAAGTTCGTACGCGGCTCCCTTCAGATATGCTTATTAGGTGGTGGTGCTTGGTTGGTCATCCAACATGAGATTACCGCAGGTGCGATGATCGCCAGTTCTATTCTAATGAGTCGCGCACTCTCTCCGATGGAGCAAGCGATCGGTACATGGCGCAGCGCGATGTCTGCCAGAAATGCTTACAAGCGTTTATGGGAGATTGATCGGATTGTTAAGCAAGATGAATCTGACATGCCTTTGCCTCGTCCAAAAGGTCACTTTGAACTGACGGGGTTAGCTTATCGTCACCCTGGAGCATCGGAACCTGTATTATCAGCGATATCACTGTCGATTCCGCCAGGTGTTTCTGTGGGCGTTATTGGCCCTTCCGGAACGGGAAAGTCAACGTTTGCAAGACTACTACTCGGAAACATCAAACCTTTGGCTGGCAAGGTCACCTTAGATGGTATGGAAGTATCAACGTGGGCTTCAGAAGACAGAGGTTCTCACTTTGGTTATTTAGCTCAGGAAGTGGAGTTATTCCCCGGAACAATTCGAGACAATATTGCACGATTCAAAGATGAAGACCCGGCAAAAGTGATTCAAGCTGCTCAACTTGCAGGGTGTCATGAACTTATTCTTAAGAAAAACAAAGGCTATGACTTTACCATCGGGGAAAATGGCCGCGGCTTATCCGGTGGAGAGCGACAACGCATTGCTCTGGCAAGAGCCGTTTACGGTGACCCTTCTGTTGTCGTGTTTGATGAAGCAAACGCGAACCTAGATGGAGAAGGTGAGGCGTCATATCAACGTCTAATAGCACACCTCAAGTCTCAAGGCTCAACAGTGGTTGTGATTGCTCATAACCCAAGTACGTTAAGGCAAATGGATCGACTTCTGTATTTAGCCGACGGACGAGCTAAGTTATACGGAGCGCGAGACGAAGTGTTGAAGCGTTTGATGGGAGAAGATAGAACAGATATACCGAGGGTGCGAAATGAGCAATCAACTGCCAACCGTTAATGAACTTGCAGCAGAAAAAGTATTCCGCTTTTTGCCCTCTTCGGAGCTTCACTTAAAAGGCCCGATTTTATTAGGTGTCTTAACGCTAAGCCTGTTTCTGGGAGGGTTAGGTTATTGGGCTGCCACGGCGAAACTGGAGAGTGCTGCTATTGCTTACGGTGATCTATCGGTATTAAGTAAGCGTCAGGAAATCCAACACTTGGAAGGTGGCATTATTGAAAAGCTCTATGTTCAAGAGGGCGATTTAGTAGAGAAAGGGCAATTGCTCCTTCGGCTTTCAAAGCGCCAAGCCAATGCGAAACTTGACTCTCTTGGCGGTCAGTATATTCATACGATTGCTAAAGAAAACCGTTTGAATGCGGAGTTAGATGAGCTACCGGACATCAACTGGGCTCGTGACCTTGAGACCATTCAAAATGGAGAAATTGTCGCCGAGGCCAAGTTGGTCCAAAGCAAGATTTTCGAGGCTAGGAAACGCTTTTTTGACAGCAAGTTAAACATCATTGCGCAAAGTATATCTGGCGCAAATTTAGAGCTGGATAACCTCAGTGAAACGAAAGTCATTGAACGTGAACGCTTGAAGTTTATTGAAGAAGAGATAGCCAGTAATCAAGCGTTGGTACAGAAAGGTTTCTCTGGAAAGTCGGCGTTACTTCAGCTCAAACGTCTCGCTGCAGAAGTACGTAGTACGTTGAGCCAACTTGATCGCCAGTCGCTCACCGTTAGTAAGCGACTGGATGAAAACCAAGCAAAGATAGAAGAGCTAAAGCTAGAGCGACTCAATGAAATTGTCGAGGAGTTACGCAACACCAAGAAAGAGCTCGTGTCTATTCGGGAGGAGTACCGTTCGGCAAAAGACATTGTTGCACGTACCGACATTGTCGCTCCTATTTCTGGCAGAGTCGTCAATATGCAGGTCTTTACTGAAAAAGGTGTCATTGGTTCGGGAGAGACGTTGCTTGAGCTGGTTCCTCAAGATGACAAGCTGCTGGTGGAGGCTCGCGTGAGTCCCCAAGACATCGATTTAATTACACCGGGGCAACATGCTCAAGTTCGTTTGACGGCTTTGAATGCGAGAACACTCGCGCCCTTGGATGGTACAGTGTTAACAATTTCAGCAGATAAACTGTCTGAACAGAACCAAGATGACTTTTATCTTGCTCGCATCGCTTTGTCTCAAGAGGACGTCGCAAAGCATAGGCTGACATCAGGTATGAATGCAGAGGTACTGATTTTATCTGAACCAAGGACACCGCTGAGTTATTTGGTTAAACCATTAACGGAAAGCATGAATCGCGCATTCCGAGAAGATTGATGGATAACTTCTGTTTGAAATCTCATCACAGTGTTCACGCAAATAAATAATCCATTACGCCAGTCACATTTTGCGGCGTTGTGATGTGCTTTGATGCGTTTTTACTTTGGTGAGATGGTGTAAATAATGAGAACAGAAAAAGAAAAAATGTTGGCAGGTGAGCCATACGATGCTTGGGATACAGAGCTCTACCAAGCAAGAATTGGATGCCGAAAAGTTCTGCAAAAACTTAACAACAGTATTCCTGATACCGACGAATGGCGATGCGCAATTGACGAGCTTATTCCTGATTCAAAGGGGGTCTACCTTGAGCCTCCTTTTCGATGTGATTATGGTTCTAACATCAAAGTGGGTAAAAACTTCTATGCCAACTTCAATTGCGTGGTGTTAGACGTGGCGGAAGTACATATTGGAGATAATGTTCTATTTGCTCCTAATGTACAGATTTACACTGCAGGACACCCTTTGGATGTCAAAGGCCGTGTAGAGGATGGCGTTGAGTTTGGCACGCCGATTACTATTGGTGACAACGTATGGTTAGGCGGCGGCGTGATTGTTTGCCCAGGTGTGACTATCGGTGAAAACTCGGTAATTGGCGCGGGCAGTGTAGTTACGAAAGATATCCCACCGAACGTAGTTGCTGCAGGAAATCCATGTAAAGTAATTCGTCCAATCGAACAAAAATAATCGAATTGGTAGCTTATCTCAGGACGGGACAACGAATTAAAATTAAGAAGCCGACATTCAGTCGGCTTTTTTATGTATTTTAAAGATGCGTTAAAGCATGCTGGAGTGGACTTGTTGACCTTGTTCCGTCAGCGAGTAAATTCGCCCATCTTCTTTAATAACCAATCCGCTGTTGACCAGTTGTTTTAGGTGGAAGTTGAACTTGGTGTGGTCTTCAATACCAACCACACGGCAGAGATCCATGAACTTCATTTTACGATGGATTTTTAGTTGCTTGATAACCGAGCGGCGAATCGGGTTGGAGAGAGCACTAAAGATTTGGTCATGCTTCCTCTCATCGAGAGGAGATTTTGGTGACCGTTCAGCATGGACTCGCTTTAAGGTGACTGATAGAGCTGCGAGATTGAATGGCTTAGTGAGAAACTCATCCGCTCCTTTTTTCATGGCGTCTACCGCTACGTCGACTGTAGCAAATGCAGTGGTGATGATAATGCCAATGTTGGGATGCTGCCTTCTTAAGGTAGAAAGGGCCTCGATACCGGTCATCCCCGTCATTACGACGTCAAATAGCGCTAGGTCGAAATGTTGTTCACTGGCGATGTCTAATGCATCTTCTGCATTATCACATGCGACCACTTGAAACGATTCCAAGGTTAATGCTTCAATCAGGACCTCTCGCAATTCAACATCGTCTTCTGCAAGTAAGAGTTTTAGTGTCATTCAATATTCCTTGGTAAGCGGATTTCAACTGTTAAGCCAGTAATGTGGTCACTCTTCTTTGAGTTCCTCAAGTTTAGCTCGCCACCGTGTTGTAAGATAATTTGATTACTGATTGCCAATCCCATACCTGTGCCTTCACCCCTTGGTTTTGTGGTGTAGAAAGGTGTTTTCGCTTTGGCAATTTTGTCCAGTGGCATCCCAGTTCCCCAGTCGGAAATGGAGAGGATCGCCACCAGTTTGTCTTGATACGTTTCTATATCGAGTTGCTTGTGTTCTTGGCTAGCGTCAATCGCATTGCCAATGATGTTGGTCACTACTTCTTCCAATTGACCTGCATCACCTAAGACACTAAGCGTATTATCTAGGGATGTGCTTACAGCAAAGCCTTCTAAACGGTATTGGTTCAGAGAGAGTGCCTGTTCAACGACTTGTTGCAGTGAAACGATTTCTCGCTGAATAGGTTTATGGTGAGCATAGTTCAGAACCTCATGACTGATTTCAGCAGCCCGTTCTAATCCTTGCCGAATTCGAGCCAGATGACGGTGACTAGCCTCGTTGTCGGGCAGTTGTTTTTCCAACAAATCACAACTCATGGTCGCGCTGGAAAGCGGTGTCTTGATTTCATGAGCGACAGCGGAAGTCAGTTCACCAAGTTCTTTAAGTTTGGCATCTTGTTGAGAGATTTGGATGTTGCTTTCGAGCTGCTTGCTTTTCTCATCATCAAATACGCGTAATGCAATCCAAAGGGTGCACAAAATAGAGAGTGCGCAAACCATTCTCACGATCAGCACCCAGAGCCCTAAATCAACTGTAAGTAAGCCTGCTGAAATGCCGTATGCAATGAGCGAAAGGCCGGTCAGTTTAAAGGGTAGTGAAGCACCATGACCTTCTTGTTCGAGAATATTGGCGTAACTCATCATGGCTAATCCTGAAATTAGCCCAGAACCTAAACCGAAGATCCAGCGGACTTGATTCGCAGTATCGTGAATATAAATGGCGTACTCTTTGTTACCAAAGCGGATGACCAAACTAGCAGCAAACAGAGCGATAACCGCTACGGCTCCGTATTTAATGGCTTTGACGTTTTTCCAATCAGTGAGGCCAAGCATCTTCCACGCAAAAGCACCGAGAGCAATGAACGAAAACAAAAGTTTGAATACCTTGAAAGTTTCTACGCCTTTGGTCAGGGTAAACTCGTGTTCATACATCACCAAGTAAAGTTCTGACCACTCATGGAAACCATGTATGAAGCCGAACAACGCAAGGATGGGCAAAGCAGAAGCAATTGCGATCCGGCTTTTTCGTAAATCCCGAAACAAAATTGCAAAAAAGATGGCGAAGAAAGCTAAGCCATAGAAGAGGTAGATTTTGAAGATGAGTAACATATCCATGGTTTCAGTCTAAATTGCGTTTTTATCAGTAGCAATAAGGGATATTTGCAATCTTATTGTGGAAAGTTACCTGTATATTCGAAGCGAGTTTCAGGGTTGAGTGAAGTTAACTTATCAATGTTATGGCTAATTTGATAGGAAAGTTACCCAACTGAATAGGGATACAGCTCATTTGATATTACTCCGCTTCTGGTGAAGGTATTTTGGTCGTCTTTGCTTTTATTTCTATTTTTATGAGTGGTAGCACTCTAAAATTGTGGTGATTAAAAACAATTAAGAACTCTGTATGTATAAAGATAAAGTGGTCGTGATTACCGGTGGTAGCCAAGGCATCGGTCAACATCTCGCTCTTGCTTACCTTGAGCGACAAGCAAAAGTTATCGTGTTAGACATTGCGCCCAATAAGAATCCAGATATGGATTTCCACCTCGTTGATTTAGGACGACCAGAGCAGATTGAGCAGGCTTTTGATGAGATCCAAAGACAGTACTGCAAAGTCGATGTTCTCATCAACAATGGTGCGATCGCCAACTTTAACAAACCCATTCAGCAGCTGACTTTTGAAGAGTTTTCACGTGTGATTGATGTCAACCTCAAAGGTGCGTTTGCTTGTTCCCGACGATTTATTGAGTTGAATCATTCTCAGCCTTATGGACGAATTATCAATATTGCCTCTACGCGCTGGAATCAAAATGAATCTGGTTGGGATGCTTACGGTGCGTCAAAAGGTGGTGTGGTATCAATGACACAGTCGATGGCTATTTCGTTGGCAGAAACGCCCATAACTGTAAATGCAGTCAGTCCGGGTTGGATTCAGGTTGAAGGGTATGACGATCTTGATAGTTTTGACCATCAACAGCACCCATCAGGCCGAGTAGGGAAAGCCAAAGATATTGTTAATGCGTGCCTTTTTTTTAACGCACCCTGAGAATGACTTCGTTAATGGTCATAACTTGGTTGTTGATGGAGGAATGAGTAAGAAAATGATCTACCAAGATAGTTTGCTAGATTAGAAAAGCCCTATTGCTATTGACTAGGAATACGCTTTCTTGAGTTGTTCCTAGTCACTCATGTCAACAAAAACTTCCCTCTTTGAACTTGATTTGGTCGGTAATTATGCGGTTTTATAAGTTTTCACAAGCTAAATAGTTATAAAAATATTGGTTTTGATTTTATTTATCTCGCCAAACTATCAATAACTTGAATGCTATCTCCCTCAGATTACAGCTTACATATTGTTTTTCTTTATGGTCTTAATAGGCATTTAAAAAACTCTTCAATAGAAAGATGCCGACTGCATTGAAATCCACTTCGATACACTTTTCTGCTGGTTAATTCGCCTTAATTAATCTTAATGAACCTTAACTCTTTGATTTTGGGTAGTAGAAGTAAGCATGTCGAAAGATTTTAGTTGTTTGATTCGTATTTTCAGTGGTGCCGTTATATCAGTTTTCATGGTATTGATTGCTATGCCTGCGAAAGCGGATATAGCCGGTCTTGATGTCCAGTTGTCACCGGTAAGTGGCCAATACGATAATGGCAGCCAGATTGAATACACATTGACTCTAACCAATACCTCTGGCTCCACGCTTTTTGGCTTAGAGGTTAATGACGATGTCATGAACATCATGGCTTCCGATGGGTCCGGAGGTTTGGTAAATGCGTTTGAAAGCGCAGAGATCTCGGCAACTGCTTCTTTTCTATCTTCAGCAGGTGACTACGACAGAAATGGCAATCTTGCCGCGACTAACGTAAACATTCGAAATAATGGCACGGTGTCTTACACTATCCAAGCCAAAGTATCTGCTCAGGCTGCAGGGGATATAGCCAATGTTGCAAATGTCCGCTCTGGTGCGCTTTTAAGAGAACAGTCTAATACGACGATACATCAACGCGTCGTTTACGAACACTCCATTGAACTTGATGTATCTGCAGGCAATTACGGTGTTGGGGAAGCTCTTGTCTATGAAATAACGGTCAAAAACTTGGGCTCAGCAAAAATCCAAGGCATGACTGTTACCGATCTTGTGGCGGATATTGAGGCAGAAGATACCAATGGCGTCTTGATCCCTGCGTTTACTTCAGTGTTAGTTAGCGCTAAGACATCAGATCCCGAAAGCAGTGCCGGCACATATTCTGATACTGGAAACTTGCAGGCGACGGATGTATCGATTACGGCGGGTGAGTCGGTCATCTATACCATCACTGGCATCGTAGATCCGAAATTAGTTGGCGATATCATAAACGATAGCGCAGAAGCTGAGACGCGTGATGGTACAAAAAAGCCAGCAGCTACGACAACACCACCCAAAGAAGCCGATATCACGCTAACCCACACGCTGAACAAAACAGACGACTATCTCGTTAGCGATGATTTTTCCTATACCATCAAGGTTAGCAATGCATCCAATGCTGGTATTGCTCACAACTATACTGTGCAGCAGTTGATGGACGCTTTAGCGTCAGAGCTAGGCAATGATATTAGCAACGACAAAAATGCTGATGACACCATGGGGAACCCTTACTCGACTTGGACCAACGACGTCACTCATATTGACCCTCGAAGCACTTCCGTTCTTGCTGCCTCTGGAGCAGAAACCAATAAGTCCCTTGATGACAAAGTGTCAATCTACCCTGGGGAGTATATTGAGTACACCATACTTGTCCACGCGAGTCCGGTTTCTATTGGTCAAATCCCACAGATCGAAGCAAAGGTCCTTAATGACGAAGGTGGTGCAGATTCTGCTGGCGTCATGGCTAGTACTCTAAATACTGAAGAGGTGTTGGGTTCGTCTTCCAGCCAAATTACTCGATTCAAAAAAACGACTGACACGACTTATGTTCCAGGTGTTTCTGGTGAGAATGAGGTGGTGTATGACATTGAGATCTCAAATACAGATTCGAAGTATTTTGCCAATGATGTGACAGTGTTAGATAGGTTTGCTTGTACCGTTACCGAGCAAGTGGATGGTTCAATTGGCTCAGCATTTTCTGAGTGGAAGCTTGAAGTTACAGATAGCAGTGGTGAAGGTTCTAACTATGGTTCATTCAACTATGGCGCTTGGACTACCAATGACATCAACTTAAAAGTTGACTTGGCCCCAGAAGGTTATGTTCGCTATAAACTGACCGCAAAAGTAGCAGATAACAGTGTCGGACAGATCGTAGACGATGGTACGGATGCTGGGCTGTGTCTGGGTGATAACCTTGGTGAGGTAGGCTCTGGTGTTCAAATGCCTAACTCCAACCTTAAAGTTCAAAAGGAAGTCGATTCACGTTATTACTCTGCGGGCAATACGCTTAATTACACTATCACCTTAGAAAACACCGGTGATGGCTACGCCATTAATGTTCCTGTTTATGATGACTTAGCGTCAGTAACCACTACTTCTATCTATGGCACATCGATTCAGGCATACATCAGTTGGGTGGTGACTGCTGTGGCGTATGCGGAAGATGGCACGGTTTCTACGATCAGTGAGCCCGGTTTCTCTGGCGAAATTAGTGGTAACCAAACTAATAAGAACATATTAAATGTTAATGCCACTGTCGCGCCGAAAGAGACCATCATTTATTCGATTGCTACCATTGTAAACCCAATTGCTGATGATGAGATCCGAAATCAAGTTGCAGTGGATGGCACGCTTTACTCGGATAGAGGCTCATACCCTCGTGACTACTATTTGGTGCTAGATAAGCGCGTTGATGGCAATGATGAACAGAACTGGTACACCAACACGACCAATGAAGTGACTTACACCATCAGTGTGACTAACCCTAAAGGTAATGGTTTCGCATCTGATATTAGTATCCAAGACCAAATCAGCACTATCCAAGCAGAGTTACTTGAGCCTGCAGGCGCTACTAAGCAAGTATTTAGCTCGTGGACTATTTCTGCGGATATTGCAGCAGATTCCCCTTGGTCTAAAGTGGCCGCAGATGCGGGAGATTTCGCCGATAATACTGATTTGGATGTCATCGCCCAAATTCCCCCAAGCGTTACCATCACCTACACCATCGTGGCTACGCTGGACCGCAGTGTCGATACTGGAATCCTATGGGGTTCTTTCTCTAACACAGCTACCGTCAAGTCGACTGAAATGGAAGACAACATTAACTTGTCAGATTCAGTAACGACACACCCATATGAGCCTAACTTAGTTGTAGCGAAAACTGCTCAAAACACTGATTTTATTATTGGCGAACTCGCAACGTTTGATATCTACATCTACAACCGTGGAGCGGGCTACGCCAATGATGCAACCGTTAAGGATGACATCGAAGCACTGAACTTCTTTTCCAGCTGGGCAGTTACTGGATCAACCAATACGGATGAACTTGGCTCGCGTTACGGTGACGTTACTGACAATGAAAACATTGATACCGATGTCGATATCACGCCGGGGGGATGGGTTCATTATGAGGTGTCTGGAATTGTAAAAAATGACTATCCTCACGATCAGGTTTCTAACCGTGTTGATGTGTATGACCCATTAACGGATCGTGACCACAGTTCTTCTGCACAAATTGATAACAATGACAGCCTATTCGATATCAATGTCTCACTTACAAAAACGACGGATGTTGTTCGCTATACGCCAGGGGATTACCTCGAATACACCATCTTGGTGAAGAACAACGACGAAGAAAAGATAGCAGAGGTTGAGCTAAGAGACGAGCTCACTCAAGTTTTGACAACGCTTGCTAATGACAAAGATGGCTTTGTGGGTGATGTTGCCACTCAGCAAGCCTTTGTTCACTGGTTAGTTGATACTGGTAGTGGTTACGGAAGCGAATCTACCAATGATGTGAGAATTCCTTTATCTCTTGTTCCTGGTGAGCTGAGGACGATTAAGATAAAGGCTTTAGTTAAAGATAACGCGGTCTCCAATGGTGTTGAGTCTGGCAATCTAGATGTCATTCGCAATGAGGCAATATTGATTGATATGCGTGACTCAGGTTGTACGACAGACTGCCAATACTTCAAACGTGCCGTTGCTGAAAACCATCAGGTTTATAACAATGGTGAGGTAATCCGTAGCACCAACATCAACCGTTACTCGCCGGGTGATGAACTGATCTACACCTTCAAGTACACGTCACAAGAGGGCAGAGGTTACCGCAACAACGTTAATGTAAATGAACTGGTTAATGGTATTTCAGTTCAATTGCAAGATGGCTCAACAGGTAACCCGTTCTACGATCCTGCGACAAAATCTAACCAGTTCAGCGTAAGTGTTGAGAAAAGTGCACCTGCCAATGCGGGTACTACAGACGGTACTAAAGACGGTACGGTCGCTGACAACAATGATATCGTCACCGCGATTGATATTGATGAAGGTGAAGACGTTACTTATACCGTTAAAGGCGTAATTCGTCCGGATGCGGTCGGTGATATCAATTATCGTGGCACGATCGTTATTCCGAACGATTACCACCTTAATTTCGATAAAGTCACTGATGAAACAGTGTACGAACCAGGCCAAACCATCACATACCGATTGATCATTGAAAACGATGGTCAGGCAAATGCGGATGACATCTCTATTTGGGATGACCTTTCTTCCATTGAGACCCAATTAGTCGATGGTACTACTGGTAAGGCTTTTACTGAGTGGACATTAACTTCTCGTGCTTCGGGTTCAAATGCTGAATATGTAGATGCAGGTAATGGGGAGGGCAATGTTTATACAACAAATAGTTCGGAAAGAGATGGTTTAGATGTCACTGCAGATGTGCCAATGGGGTCAACCTTAGAGTATGAAGTGGTTGCTACTGTCAACGACAAAGCTCAAGGCGAAATCGTCAACTTGTTGAAGGTTGATGGTGACAGTATTGCTCACAGTATTAAGCAGACTGTAAATAAAGTAGAGTACGAGAAAAATATCCTCGCTTTCTACGATGTGGATGGCAACAAACTCACTGGAGCATCCGAATATATGCCTGGTGGTTTTGTTGAGTATGAGATTCGGATAGATAACATCGCCGAAGCTCATGTAGATAATATGAGTCTACGTGATGATATCGATCAGATAACGACAGATTACTATGATGGAACCACTGGTCCAGCATTTGATAGTTGGACTATTAATGTCTTCTTTGACCGCTCTGGTATTACTGATCCTGATGTTGATAACACGATCGGTGATAATAAGCCAATCAATACTCACATTGATATTGCATCCAAAAATTTTGGTGGATTCTTGTCCGATCCTTATGTGCGATATGTTATTCGCGCCAGGATAAGTCCAAAAGCTGTGGGCTCATTTACTAACCGAGCGTTTATTGACGAGGATAATGGAAACAAATTTATTGCTGTCTCTCCTCCAGCGTCAATGGCAGATCCATCCATTAGTTTTAATAAAATAGCTTATTACGATGCTGCGTTTACGCAAAATAAAACCACTTACTCGCAAGCTGCAGGAGAGAGTGAGGTTTATTACCGTATTCTATTAAAAAATAATGGCAACGGAACTGAGTACGGCTCTCGACTAAAGGATACGATTTCATCGATTCGAACTCGTATAGCTGAAGATAGCGTTACGGAGGGTCGCGACCCTAGTGAGCAGCCATTTAATGCCGGATGGGAAGTGAGCTTATCAAAAAACGCAGCTCCGGGTTCTATTACGGACGCCGTTGATTTCGTTGGTGGAAACAGCGTCGATATAGAAAACGACATTGTTATTGCACCTCAGGAGTCATTGGTCTTCACCATTCATGGCGTTATCCGTGAAGACGCGTTAGGCGATGTTAAAAACACCGCAAATTACGATGGTAAAAATCGCACGGCCACATTGTTGCCTTTGGCGAACAATATCAATGTGGAAAAACGCGTAGTTTCAATCAATGGTGCGCCTTTCAACTCAGGAGATACATACATTCCTGGTGATGAAGTGGAGTACGAGTTCGTCGTTACTAACCCTGAAAACGGGTGGGCGAACGATGTGCGTATTCAAGATACGGTGACCGATATTGGTGTTAAAGTCATTGGAGGAGCAACCAAACCGGCATATTCATCTGGTGATATCAGCCACGTGGTAAGCAATGGTATTGATGCCAATATTGATACTTATGTTCCGGGTTACAGTGTAGCAGGTAATCTCGATATTGAAGTTGATATTGCAGCTGGAGAAGCGCTGACCTTTAACCTGACAGGTACAGTAAGAGATGATGCGCTGGGCGAGATTGAAGCGAACCGAGTGATTGCGGATGATCAAGCTGCGGTGTCAGCTCCTATTCCACCTAAACCTTCAGAAATTAACTACTTCAAGACCCTAGAGTATACCGATGGTGAGTCGGCGAGCTGTTCGGTTCCTTCGAGTGATGGCAGTGGCTGTACTTATGCACCTCGTGGTGATGTGGAATATCAAGTCACCCTTGAAAATACGGGCGATAGTATTGCGCATGACGTTCGTGTTATCGATGCGATCAATAACATAAAAACATCAGATGGCACGAATGCATTTAAACAGTGGGCAACGTCGATCGCGATTGAGCCTGTCGGGTCTTATTCCGTAAAAGGGAACTACAGTGGCAACGTTCCACTAGATGCGAGGGTAGATCTTCGACCTGGAGAGCACATAGTCTTTGATGTGAAAGGCACGGTAGCTGCTTCTGCGACGGGAACGATAACCAATACAGCTCAAGTGGTGCACAATGGTGTTAGTAACACTACAAATGACATTATTCTTGATGCGGGTCGATCTCAATATCTGATCAATAAATGGACGGATACTCCTCAATATGTACCGGGTGGAACGGTTAACTACTACATCGACATCACTAATGATGATGTGAGTACAGGTTATTTTGGATTACTAGATGACATTGCGAGCTTTGAGGTTGAAACCGTCGATGGCTTAATGAAACCCGCTTTAGAAGAATGGACTCTGGATTATGAAGTGCTGTTAGACTCCGCGCCGTCTGATCCTGCAGCAAATGACTTCTCTGAGCTAGATAAACTCGTTGGTGTCGCTAATCCGGACATCAATATTCCAGCGGGTTCGATAAAAATGGCGGGACGTGATGATGCTGCTACTGGCGGTGGTGATAAATACACCCTTATTCGTATCCACATCCAAGGTAAAGTTCGTGATGATGCCATCGGTCGCTTTACTAATACTGCCTTTCTTCTCTATGGCCTCGGTAGTAAGCGAGCGAAACTAACACAAGGTTATATCACACCAAAACCAGGCCAATTAGAGCTGACTAAAGAGACTACGCCAATTGCAGAACCGGATGCAAAATATCAACCGGGTCAGCCTATTGCGTACAAAATTACGTTAACTAACGTCGGTGAAGGTTACTTGGTCGACCAAGTGTTGGTGGATCGCATTGATACCATAATGACCGATGTGGCGAACAGTACCAACAAAGAACAGGCTTTCACTGGCAAATGGGTGATCAGTGATGAAGTGTTAGGTGGCAGCGGCGATCCTTTGTTGAATGCTCGCAAAAATGTGGTCGATACCGATCAAGGTTACAGCGCGACTTACAGTATCCATCCTGGTGATAGTTACTCTTTTGTTGTGACGAATACCGTTAACGACAGGGCCAAAGGCAACATCACTAACCTAGTTAAAGTGGACAGTGATGGTACAGACTACACAGCGGAAGCAACGTATTTGCCTGAAGACGCGCAAATTACTTTGGCGAAAGAAGTCGACAAGCTTGAATACTTCCCGGGGGATACGCTGACCTATACCGTGACGGTTAAGAACAACGGTTTAGGTTGGGCGGAAGCGGTTGAGATTGAAGATACATTGAAGTCGATTGAAACCACGCTTGCTGGCGGAACGACAGGAAAAGTGTTTGACCCAAGTTCGATTCAGATTTCAGCGGTTTCTACAACGGGTGAAACGCCAGTTTCAGCGCCAACAACAGGTGAAGATTTGAAAGAGACGTTGGATATCGCCCCTGAAGATACGATCGTGTATACCATTCAAGCGACAACGGTAGCCAATGCGACTGGAGATATTACCAACATCGCGAGCACAACGTTTGAAGGCAATACAACAGAAAAAAGTGCAATCAGTACGCCGATTCTCGCGACGGTATCCATCGACAAATCGGTCGACACTTCAACCTATGAAGTGACCAAGCTGATCAACTACGACATTACGGTGAGTAACACATCATTGGCGTTTGCTTCCGGTGTTGAACTGAAAGACATCATCAGCGACATCGATGTTGACACCACCAGTGGAAACAAAGAATCAGCGTTTTTGTTGTGGGAGGTGACGTACGAAGCATCGGATGAACGCACTGTAGTGACACCAAAAACGTTTGAGCTGAGCGACGATATTCATGCAACCATGGATATTGCGCCTGAGAGTACCGTGACCTTCCGCGTGAAAGCGCTGATCCGTACCACTGCGATTGGTGAGATCAGCAACACTGCAACCGTCACTTACAATGGTGTCTCTCAAGATTCAACGGCGATTATGCTGCCGATGGATTCAGGCTTTATTGCCACCAAAACAAACGTTCAAACCGAATACGAGCCTGGTGAAGAGTTGGAGTTCTTGATCACCATCGAGAACACTTCGAACAACTACATCACAGACCTCAGTGTGGTTGACGACATGTCGTCTATCCAAGTCGGTTATTACGATGGCACTATCGGCCCTGCGTTTGTCGATGGCTCAACATCGCTTGAGGTTGAATCACAAACCATAGGCAGCCATGTCGAATCGATCAGTCCAACAGAGTACAGCGTGGATATTGCACCAAAAGGTAAGGTGGTATTCCGCGCGAAAGGCACGGTTGTGGATACAGCCACTGGAGCAATAGTAAACACCGCGCAAGTAGACGATGGTGATGTGATCAGCCCGCCAGTACACAGTGTGAGTGCGGTTGTTCAGGCGGAACTATACACCGATGCGCCACATTACGTACCTGGTGAGCAAGTAGAATATCACCTAGTGATTGAGAATATCGGACGTGGAATCGCTAAGAACGTCGCTATCTATACCCAGTTCGGTGAATCCATGGGTGATTACATTGACGGTTCTCGTAATAAAGTGTTTGACGGTTGGAGGCTAACAGCCGATTGGCAAGGTGCTGAAACTCAGCCGGGCGATTATGAAGACGATAAAGATCTCTTCACCATCGTTGATATTGCTCCGGGCGGCAAGATTGATTACACCTTCACCTTGACCGTCAACGAAGACATGCTGACCAACATTGATGTGCTCGGTTACTACTTAGACCTGACGTGGAATCCGGCTGCGATGGCTCGTTCAAAAGGCATGATGCCGTCGTCTAAATCGTTACAGAGCTCGGCAGACCAAGTCGAAGCGTTGGATTTACCGCCTGTTCCCGCTGAGCTTGTGGTCGAGAAGCGTTCTGATAAGCCGGAATACACACCGGATGATGATTCCGTGACTTACTACCTAGCCGTGACGAACCAAGGTGATGGTAACGCAGCTAATGTTCGTCTAACCGATGAAATCAGTGAGCTGCAAAATGAAGCGGGCAACAAAGTCTTCACTGACTGGACGATTGAAGGTGTCGAAGTAGACGACAGCGGTAGCGTGATTGATCGCCACACCTTCCCGGCAAGTGAAGATTTGGATTTAACGGTTAACTTAAAGTCGAAAAAACGTAATGTGTTTGCCTTTGAAGTTGTGGGCACGCTAGGTAAAGGCTTGGATGACGACATCACCAACACCTTTACCGCGACAGAAGCCGACGGTACACAAACCAGTGACAGCGTGACTACGCACATCAAGAAGATCCCAGATAACAGTGGTGAACTTCTGCTAACGAAAGCGGCGTTGCAAGACACCGCGCAAGTGGGCGATGCCGTGGAATACGAAGTGATCGTGGAAAATAACAACGAATCGTACTTCAAAAACGTCACCGTGGAAGACCGTTACCCAGGCGGCTTCAAGTACATTCTTGATACATCGGAAGTGGTGTTGAGTGGCCCTGATGGTGAGTTTGGTAATGAAGACGACCGAGTGTTGACGATTGAACCATCAGACACAGGCAAGCTGCTGTTTACCTCATTGAACTTCGACCCGGGCGAGAAGCTACGTATTCGTTACCTACTGCGAGTTTCCGTTGGCGCGACGTTTGGTGACTACATCAACACCGCAGTATCGAAAGTCGATGGCCTTGCGGTGTCGAACGAAGACAGTGCCAAAGTGACCGTAGAGCCGGACAAGGTATTCGATACCTCGTCCATCATCGGTAAGGTGTTTGAAGACCACAACCAAGACGGTTTCCAAGCAGACGCGACGGCATTTGATGTGGAATTGATTGCCAACTTGCCTACACAGGACTACGTCGCTGGCTCTACAATCGTCGTCCGCGATGGGAAAGAGCTGTCGGTTGAGGATGAGCAAGACAATGGTCAAGTGATTTCAGCCGTGCAAGAAGGTGTTGAATTGGGTGATCTTTGGGGCCACTCGATAAACCGCACCATCTCTGAAACAAAATCTGTCGCGATTCAATTCAAAACACGTACTCGTGAGAGCTTTGATTTTACCGTCACATCGGACGGTGGCTCCCGCATCGAATTTGATGCGCAAGGCCAAATCAAGTTTGCTCATGAATCAGACAAAAAGAACGGCCTAAGTGCAGAGAATCTTAACGTCACAAGAAACCTCTATCGAGATGGCGATGCCTACTTGTGGGAAATCGTGATTGAGAACAAAGGGGTTTATGAAGACGGGATACCAGGTGTCAAGCTGATGACGGTGGAAGGCATCGTCATTCATACAGACCAGTACGGACGCTACCACGTGCCCGACCAATGGGTGCTGAATAAGAAAGGGAAAAACTTCCTAGTGAAGTTAGACACTGACTCGCTGCCGACTTCGATGGAAGTGGTGAGCGAAAACCCGAAAGTGTTGCGAATTACCCCGAATAAGCTCACGAAGTTTAACTTCAGTGTTCATCGCAAAGCGAAAGACACCGAGCAAGAGTAGTGAGTGATTGGAGCCGTATCTGGAATTTGTATGAAAGTATTTAGTAAGTCTCGTTTAGCTACCTGTGTTATGTCTGCCATGCCGATGATGGGCATAGCAGCCGATACCAGCAAACTAGAAAAACTCGAGTCAGAAACCACTGACATCACGGTTGAAACACCAAAACAAGAAGACGACGCATCGCGTATTTACTTAGATCAAGGTGCCATTTGGGCGAGTCGTGATATCACGCGATTTGACCCAGTGCTGGATGTAAGCGTCAGTGATGAGCTGGAGGTGGAAGAGGGTACGCTGCGCGATAGCGTTGGTTTCACTATCACCACTAACTACAGCTACTACATCAAAAAATACCAACTTGAAGTTTACCGTGTGGGTGATTTTGGTTTGTCTGAACCGATTGCTGTGCTGGAAGGCGATAAGTTGGCCAACGACTTTGACATCAACTGGGACGGCACTACAGAGGTAGACTACCAGTTTGATGTTGGCGGCCAGCTGCTGTTTCGACTAAAAGCATGGGACAAAGACGGCAATATGGATGTCACTACTGTAGGTGTGACGGATCTCGTCCGTCCGGATGCAGAAGTGGACATCGACCGAAACGACAACGAAGACGAAGAAGGCAAAGGCCGCAGCTATGGCCAAGCTAAGTTGATGCGTCACAACATTCCGACCGACGCAGGTCTAGCGAAGTTTATTGGTACCGGCCTTAAAGGCGTTGATAAAGTTATCATTGGTGAAGACGAATTCGACGTTGAAGATGGCAACTTATACGCTGAGCAGTACCTACCTACCGACGCGTATGTATTCCCAACCAAAGTCGTGTTTGATAATGGCGATGAGCGCCGTTACCAACTCTACGTGCGTATCCCAGACACTTACTATGCACAAACTGGTTTGGCGGATTTGTACATCGGTAAGAACAACGTATCAGGCAACAGTGCAGCGCTTGGCGTCGATGATCAATACCAAAATGACATCTATAACCAAGGTCGTTTGGCGTACTTTGGCCAAGGTAAGTTTGGTGACAAGCTGCGTATTACTACCCACTTTGACACCAAAGAAAGTGAACTGAAAGACATGTTTAAGCATCCGTTTGCATCGGAAGATTCAGACGTGTTTGACATTCTGGAAGACGATGACGAGTTGTACTACGGCAACTATGGCGACAGCTCAAACATCGAGAAAGTGGTCAATACCAAGGGCAAAGTCTACCTAAATGTAGAATACGACAAATCGCAGTACTTGTGGGGTAACTACAACACGGGTGTCACAGGCACAGAAACTAGCGATTACAACCGTAGCTTATATGGCTTTAAAGCGGACTACCGCACTCGCGATACCACTCAATACGGTGAAGACCGATTGAACATCGTTGGTTTTGCAGCAGAAGCAGATTCTCTGTATGCACACGATGAATTTCTTGGCACTGGCGGCTCGCTTTACTTCTTGCGTCACGGCGAAGCAGTACCAGGCAGTGACAAGGTTTACGTTAGGGTCGTAGATGAAAGCGGCTTAACGCAAAATGAAGTGCCACTAGAGCCGGGGCGTGACTATGAATTCGACCCATACCAAGGCCGAATTATCCTGACTAAGCCGCTAGACAACATCATGTCTGATAGCTTCGGCAGCGTGATTGAAGGCAACGACGATTACGAAAACTATCTGGTTGTGGACTACGAATACGTACCACAAGGCTCTGACTCTCTGGATGCGATGTCTTACGGCGGCCGTGTGAAAGGCTGGGTGAATGACTACATCGGCCTTGGCGTCACCTACGCGACGGAAGAGAAAGACAACCAAAACTACCAAGTTTACAGCTCTGATTTAACGCTTCGTGCGACGGAAGGGACGTTCATTAAAGCGGAATTCGCTCACAGTGAGGGCCGACAAACCGAGTCGAACTTTGTCTCGTACGATGGTGGTTTAACCTTTACGCCGATTGGTGACAGTCTAGAAGACCGCGAAGGTGACAGCATTCAAGTGACAGCAGTTGCGAACTTGTATGACTTGGCACCGACCATCTTCGGTGCGGTCGGTAACGACGTCAAACTTTGGTACAAAGATAAAGACGCCGGTTACAGCTATGCAAGCAGCAGCGACGACCTTGAGCAAGAAGTGTATGGGGCGGAATTGCGTCTGCAAGCCAATGACCGTATTGCTGTGTTGTCGCGTTTTTCTGCCAACGAAGAGCGTGATATGGATGGCAATCTGAAAACAGATTCTGAGACCATTGAGTTAGAAACCCAATTTAAACTGACTCAGCACATCAAGCTGTCGGCAGCAGGCCAACAGGTGGATGAGCTAAACCAAGCTAATGAGCAAAGTAACGCAACCTTGGCGGGTTTACGTTTGGATTACATGTGGGACAGCGACAACAGCGTGTATGTCAAAGGCCAAACCACCATGAACCAATCGGACGACTACGACGATAACGACAGCGTTTCTGTTGGTGCTGAGTTCCGCGTGTTGGAAGACTTATCACTGGGCGGTGAGTACACCACTGGTGATCGTGGCGAAATTGCCGAAGCGACGGTGACGTATGATGTCTCTGACGACCACTCTACCTATGTCACTTACGTGGATGACAACTACGAAGGTGAAAACAACGTGATTGTTGGCCAACGTGCTGACCTAACTTCAAGTGTGGATTTCTACCAAGAGAACCAATTTGTCGATGAAAACGATGGCCACGGCCGTATCGACTCCTACGGATTTGGTTATGACGTGACGGACGATGTCGAAATGGGCATTGGTTATCAACAAGGTGAAATTGAAGACGATGAAAACCAAGTTACTGAGCGACAATCCGTCAGTTTGAACGCGTCAATCGATTTGGATGACATCAACTTGAGTCACAAACTGGAATACCGTGTCGACAAGAACGAAGACGATCCCGATGTCGCACAGCGAGAGCTGGAGCAGATCGTGACGACCAACAGTTACACGCATCGCTTAACGGAAGAGCACACCTTGTTTGGTAAGTACAACTACTCGATTACTGAGAGTCAAACTACAGGTGAGACTATGGCGCGCTTTGTCGAAGCAACAGGTGGCTTAGCGTACCGTCCAATCTACAACGACCGTCTGAACTTATTGAGCCGTTATACCTACATTGCGGATTATGACCAACTAGACCGTGATGTGGATTACCAAGATGAAACCAGTCAAATCATCGAAGTCGAAGCGATTTACAGCATCGATGAAAACTGGGATGTCGGCGCGAAATACGCACATAAAGACAAAGAAGAAGTCTTTGCGCGTGAATCCGGTAAAAACGAAATCATCAAAAGTGACATTGATCTGTATGGCTTAAGTGCCTCTTATCGAGTAATGAAAGAGTGGGACGTCACTGGTGAATACCACTGGAAAACGGACACCTTAAATGATGAGTTAGAACATGGTACCTTGGTGTCAGTGAACAAGCACATCGGCAACAACTTCAAAGTCGGTATTGGTTACAACTTCTCTGCCTTTGATAGCGACTTAACCAACGATGATGACTACGACGCACAAGGCGTATTCATCAACTTGGTTGGTAAGTTATAACCCCATCCGTGAATGAGTGAGAGGAATTTATGAAAACAACCCTTCGTCTTCTTGGTGGGGTAGTGGGCACGCTGCTTGTCGCTGGTTGCGCCACCGATACTTACGTAAGCCAAGAGAACCGAGACAAGTTTACCGACTTGGACGTATCGAAATTCTTAATCAGCGAATGTTTAGCGCCAGAGCGAGAAATTCACATTGCTGTGGCAGAGCACTTTGCTTTTGATAAGTACAACATTCGAGACGTAGATGCGACGAGTTTGAATGCCTTCGTGCATGAAATCGAAGGTTTAAGCGGTCGAATTACCATTGTTGGTCATACCGATTACAAAGGATCACTGGAATACAACGAAGCCTTGTCGCTGCGCCGTGCTCAATCAGTGGAGAGCTTCCTGAAAGAAAAACTCGACCCAGACCATTATGACTGGGAAGTGAAGTATTTCGGTGAAACGCAACCATTAGCGCTAGGTAAAACCGATGAGGATCGTGCTGAAAACCGCCGAGCTTATGTCGTGTTTGAAGAAGCACAAAAATACGAAGAAATGCCATTTTGTGAGCCGCCAAAGCCGGATCGCAAAATCTACATGGCGATGACGCCGCACTTCGATTTCGATAAGTCCCAACTGAAACCGGAAGATTTAGCCAAATTAGACAGCTTCACTGATAAGTTACAAGGCTTGCAGGGTAGTATTCTGGTTGTGGGCCATACGGACCAAATTGGCTCGCTGTCATACAACGAGAAGTTGGCACAGCGCCGAGCATCTGAAGTGGTGAAGTATTTGAAAACCAAAATCGACCCATCGCAATTCTTATGGGAAGTGAAATCGTTTGGTGAACTACAACCGGTTATCGACGAACGTTCTGAAGAGGCCAATGCACTCAACCGCCGAGCTTTTATAGTGTTCAAGGAAGGTTCGATAGAGTAACCAATCACCCAGCTTAAGCCTTTGTCAAAAAGCCAGCCTTTAATCAGATAAATTAAAGGCTGGCTTTTTAGTTTTTCCTATTATTCCTTTCAATTTTTCCTCTCCACTAGCAAAACTTTTCTCATGATCATTTCCATTAGTTGCACTTCCTTGGTTGGCTCTCTTTTGGTTTAGGTATTGAAAGTCTTAATATAATAATTCGAAGTGTGATATTGCCCTGAAAATCATATAGGAAATTTCTTAGTTTTGAGTAATTGACTGATTTAGCGAGATTTATGGACTAAATTTATCAATGACGTCGTATTAGCTAAAGCTAGGTAAATAATTATGAAATAGATTTTGTTCCTTGTAAGCCACACGTTATGTGTTTTGGCTGGTTTTGCTGCGGGTATTTACGCCTTACCTATTCTTATCCAACCGGACTCTCCGGATATTTCTGTTATCTCCAAATCTACTCAAGGTGTGCTGTACCAGGGGACTTTCGATCGTAATCGAACTGACAGTGATTTCTTGCACTGGGGTGAAGGCGAGATTTGGTTAACTGAGGACACCATTGCGTTTCAAGGTGAGTTAGCTCCTGGTCCGGATTATAAAGTGTATCTCTCTCCAACATTTGTTGAAACGGAAGCCGATTTCAATCGATTGAAGGCGCAAATGATTAATGTCGGTGACGTGAAAACATTTGACCGTTTTATGGTCACTCTTCCTCAAGATCTGCCTTTAGACAACTACACGACCGTTATTGTTTGGTGTGAAACATTTGGTGAGTTTATTACCTCCGCGAAGCTCGAATCTGTCGCAAAACTGAATCAGAACTGACTGTCAAAAAGTTTTAACGGATGCCGCATTAAAAATGACAGAAACGTGACAAAGCAAAACCATCTGCCGCCAATATTTCGGCGCTTTGTTTTTGACGCTATCGTTAGCTTTGTCATAAATGGATGAATAATTAATATTTTGTATGAGTTGGAAAAGTATTGTGCCAATTGTTCAACGTTATCTAGCCCTATTCTTACTGATGGCTTTATTTCCTCTTCAAGCTTTGGCTGCAGGTGAAATCGTTATATCTACCAGTCCCACTATTGGGTTACCTTATGAAAACGGTGCCGTCATTACGTACTCTGTTGAAGTAAAAAATACGACAGCGAGCACTATCAGTGATGTCTCCGTGACCAATGCGATTTGGGATGTAATGTCTGGTTCGAATAGAGCTTTCAACAGTTTGACCATATCGGATTCTCATACATTAGGCACAGACCCTGGCTCTTATACCTCAAGTGACAGTAACCTCAGTGTTACTGGAGCGAACTTACTTCCATTTGGTCGTATTACCTATCAAATAGAAGCAAGGGTTTCTGACGATGCGGCGGAGAGCATTACGCTGGGCGGTACCGAAGTAAAAGGGACGGTTTCTGGCACAGAAACCACTTTTACCAATACTGATACCGTTACCTTCGAACCTGCTGAATATAATTATACTCTCGATGCTTTTGTATCCCCTGAGGAATATAACGTCGGTGGCACGCTCACTTACTCTTTAACCGCAACCAACAATGGCAGTTATGCTGTTAAAGGTTTAGATATTGAGCAAGACTTTGCGTCTCTCGTAGGACAAAAGCTCGATGGTTCGACAGGGAATGCATTTAGTAACGTTACGATCAGCGCGGTAGCTTCGTCTGGCAGTAATGCGGGTACGTTTGCGACTACTGGCGATTTATCTGTCACTGACGCGGAGATCTCTGTCGGTGGCTACATCACTTACACTATCACCGCGACGGTTGCATCCGATCTGCTCTCCAACATTGATACTCAAGCGACTTCCACTACTCGTGCCGGAAATGTCGACAGTAATGCGCTTTCCACCCCTCCGGCAGATCCTGATATCGAACTCGAGCATACAATCAACTCAACGTCGCCATATTTGATTAATGGTGAGGTCGATTTTGAGTTGAAGGTGACGAACAACGGTGGCGCAATTGCTCATAATTACCACGTAAAACAGAATATTAACGATTTAGTTAGTAGCAATGGTCTCGCCAACAACTTATCTCCTTCATACAACAACACCGATGTAGATGGGAATCCATTTGCTACTTGGAACATCACGGTTTCAGGCATCGGCAGTAACTCACTCTCAGACTACCAAGGTAGCCCACAAACGGATGTGGACTTCGACGATACCGTTTCTATCTACCCGGGTGAGTCAATCACCTATCAAATTAAAGCAACTTTAACCTCAATCACCATCAGCACTTTGCAAGGTTTTACGGCTTCAGTCACGGATGAATCAGGTTCATTGGTACAAAACTCGACAATCTCCAGCACGGTTGATGCAGAAAAAGTGTTAACCGTAACGGACTCAGATATTTCAATTACGAAGACCACATCAGCGTCTGAATACGTACCTGGTGGAGAAATTGAGTATGAAATTACAGTCACCAATGGCTCTTCAAAGTACTTCGCGAACAACCTTCTGGTTCAAGATAACTTAACATGTGTGATTACTGAGCAAGCGGGTGGTGCTGGGGATGGCCAGGCTTTTGAAAAGTGGAAAGTTGATGTCATTTCTGGTGAGGACTCGATAGGTTCGGATCCGGGATCTTTTAGCTATGGAACTTGGACGTCCAGTCCGCTTTCGCTTACGCCAGACATCGCGCCGGGTAAAACCATCAAGTACAAACTGACGGCCAAAACGAATGATACTAGCACGGGCTTAATTCTTGATAACAATCCAAGTTGTTCTAACGATAATGTCACAGAAGAGGGGTCGGGTGTTCAAACTCCAGACGATAACTTACGTGCAAGTAAAGACGTCGACAGCCGTTTCTACTCTTCAGGGCAGGCGCTGACTTATACCATCACAGTGACCAATGATGGCGATGGTTTTGCAAACCAAGTTCAGGTTTTAGATGACCTCCACTCAGTAACAACAAAAGACATTTATGGCGGTGATATCGAAGCATACTCGGATTGGAAGATTACGGCTGCGGCTTTTAAAGATGATGGCACTGCTGCGACCGCTTCTGATACCGGTATCTCGGGTGAAGTGAATTATCCTAATAATTTGAATGTTATCGCGACACTTGAGCCTCATTCTTATATCGAATACACCATAGTTGCAAAGACAGCTCCTCTTGCAAATGGCCACATTTCTAATGAAGTGACAGTGGATGGCTCTGTTTATGCTGACCGCGGCTCCGACCCGCGTGACTTTGCCATCGAGCTTAATAAGCGCGTTAAGACCAATACCGATAAAGGTTTCCATGGTGATCAAACCGCGTACTCTAAGCTTGATACTGAGGTGACTTACCAAATCAGCCTTAAAAATGACAAAGAAAACGGCTTTGCGACAAACGTTGCGGTGAAAGATGTATTATCAACAATTACTGCGGGTGTTTTAGAGCCGGATGGAAAAACGAAAGCGGTATTTAAATCTTGGACGATCAGCGCCGAGATTATCTCTGATGATTCTATACTCAACGGGAATCCAGCTTATACATATGTCGGCACGTTCGCTGATAATACAGACTTAGATACCACCGCTCAGATCCCACCAAACGTTGAAGTGCTGTACACGATCGTTGCGCAAATCGACCGAACTAACGAAGATGAAATCCTATTTACTCGGTTTGATAATACTGCGGAAATAAAGACACCAGACTCAAGCATTCAGAACTCAGCTTCTGACACGGTCGTGGTTTATCCTCACGACCCGAAAGTGATTGTTGCTAAAACCACGCCCGATAATGCGTTTGTTCCAGGTCAGTGGGTGAGCTTCAATGTCACAATTTTGAACACGGGCCCAGGTTATGCCAACGAAGTGCATGTGACAGACGATATTATCGGCCTAAATGCATTCTCAGAATGGACAATTACAGCGTCTACTGACTCGAATAACTCTCCTTTTAAAACAGGTAGTTATGAAGGCGAAAAGTCAGGCTTTCCAAATAACGGCAACATCAATAGCTACATTGATCTAGATCCTCGAATCAATGGAGCAGAAGGCGCTGTCGTTTATACCATTAGCGGTAAAGTTAAAGACGACTATGTCGAAGATGAAATCTCTAATACGGCAGAGATATATGATCCTTCAACCAATCTAAATCAATCATCCTCTGCACAAATTGGTAGTAAGACGGGGGATTCACTCAACGTTTCTATTTTGAAGACCGCCGATAAAGTCCGCTTTATCCCTGGCGATGATGTGACCTATGAAATTCGTGTCCTAAACAACGGTGCTAACCCAGAAGTTGGTCTAAAAGTTGTCGATTTATTGAATGAAATTCGTTCGGTTCTTGCTAACAAAAAAGATAACCACTACGCAGACTACCCAAACCAGAAGCCATTTGAATACTGGCAGTTTGATTACGATGATGGCGCTGGTTTCCAGCCACAAACGAATGATGATTTCATCTACCCACCGGGTGACGCGTCTAACACAATGACACTTGAGGCCGGAGAACTTCGTACTTTCCGAATCAAAGCGCGAGTTAAAGATAATGTCATTGGTTCTCAAGACTCAATGGGGAACCTGAACAACAAAATTGAAAATGATGCTTATGTATACCGTGACTTTGGTCAAGTAACCGAAGAGTCTCACGTGTCCCACCATGAGATGGAGCGTGCGTACAACGGCGGCGATGTCGTTAGAAAGTTACTGGTTAACGGTGTGGAATCCAACTTCTATTCACCGGGTGATACGCTTACCTACCAAGTTACTATCTCCTCGCAAACGGGCTACGTGAATGACCACGGTGTAAACGAAAACATCACGGGTGTAACGACTCAGCTTCTTGATGGAACCACGGCAACCCCGTTTGCAGCCGGCTTTAGCGTTGATGTCAGCAAAGACGATACTAACGGCGGAAATGGTACTACAGATGGCACCTTGGACGGCACGGTTGCTGACAACCAAAACATTACGACCACAATCGATGTAGCAGGCGGAGACTCCGTTACCTATCAGGTTGAGGGTGTAGTCCGTGAAGATGCGGTCGGTACGATTACGATTGGCGGCATTACTGTCGTTCCAAATAGCTACCACCTTTCGTTTAGTAAAACAGTTGACCAAGCAAGCTATGAGCCAGGGCAACCGCTCGTTTACCGCTTAACAATTGAAAACGATGGTAAAGGTAACGCTTATAACATTCCGGTAATTGATCGACTGTCTGAGATTAAAGTTGACCTTATTGATGGCACTAATGATAAAGCATTTGATTCAGGCTGGACGGTAGCGCCACGCATTGTGAGTGGCAGCAGTAAAGCGATTCTAGATCTCGATGGCAAAATTGCGGATAACGTCGATATCGATACCCACGCCTCCATTCCAACGGGTACCAAGATTGAGTATGTCGTGACTGCAAAAGTCAATGATAACGCAGTGGGCAACATTCTGAACTTATTAACGGTTGATGGCGATACGGTCAGTGCGGAGACCAAAGCCTCTGCAGAGAAGTACGACTTCTCTAAACATGTCACCAAAATCTACGATCAGGATGGCACAACTGAGTTAAGCGGTGGATACACGCCTGGTGGTTACATCGAATACGAAATCTTATTGAAGAACCTGAACAATGTTCACATCAATCAGATGCCAATTAAAGATGAAATCAGCAAAATTAAAACTGACTATTTTGGCGGTGTTAAAGGGCGTGCATTTGATTCATGGACGATAACGACCAGCGTCGATGCTAGTACGATCAGCAATGCCGGCAAAGTCGTCAACAATGCTGACATTGATACTAGCTTCGATCTTGCAGCAAACGAGTTTGTTGCTGGTGGCACCTTTGTTAAGTACACCATTAAAGCGAAGATCAGCGAGCAAGCAGTAGGGCAAATCCTGAACGTTGCGGTCGTTGATAACAGTCATAACTTACCATCCGAGCCAGTGAGTATGCTGCCAGCAAGTATCTCTAAAACGCATAAAGCGTATACAGATACAACGCTTGCTACACACAAGACCACATACAACCATACGACTGACAGTGAGAAGATCGTCTACCACCTGCGGATTGAGAACAATGGTAAGGGCTTGGAGTACAACAAATCACTGAAAGAGCTGTTCTCTAATGTCAAAGTGCGTGTTGCGCAAAACGCCGCGGGCGAATCGGATTCTCAAACTCTGCCAGCATTTGGTCAGTATGGATGGACAGTTACCGCAACAACTTCTGGCGAAGCGACCACGTTGATTGATGGGTATACTGGTGGTCCAAATGCGGACATTGATATCTCTACGCTGTCGATTGCGCCTGGTGGTTGGATTGACTTTGTGATGGAGTCACAGATCCGCCAAGACGCACTTGACCAAATTGTTGCGACACCAAAATACAATGGCAGCAACTTCCATTCAGCAAAAGTAACGCCAGAGGGTAGCAACCTTTCAGTCAGTAAAGAAATTGTCTCTATTGATGGCAAATCTTATGTATCCGGTGACACCTACAAACCTGAAGATGAGGTGATCTATAAGTTCACCGTGACCAATACGGAGCCTGTGTGGCGAGATCAAACGGCTATTCAAGATATCGTTTCTAATGTTCGTGTTGAGGTGATTGGCGGTACAACTAAGTCTGCATTTTCTGAGACGAACATTTCACATGTTTTCACTTCTGCGGGCACGACAGGAACGCAGGACACCTACGTTGAACCTTACGATGCGACGGACGATCTTGACCTACTCGTTGATATTGCACCAGAAGAAGTTATTGAGTTTACGGTTAAAGGTAAGGTTCGCCAAGATGCGCTAGGTGATATTGACGGAAACACGGGTAAAGCGGGCAATCACAGTGATACAACGGATGTCATTCCGCCAGTAGTGCCGGTATTGGACTTTGAAAAAGCAGTTCTGAATACAACCGCAGACAGTGGTACATGTACTTTCCCATCAACGACGGGTACCGATTGTCACTACAACCCGAACGGTCAAGTTCAATACCAAGTTAGCGTGACCAACGTGGGTGAGAGTATTACTAATGGCGCGACGATTGTTGATGAACTGAACAGCATTGATACATCTGATGGTAAGCCTGCGTTCAAAGATTACAGCGTTGCGATCGTGAGTGCACCGGATGCAGATCGATTCTCAATTACGGGTAACTACCAAGGAACCGTACCACTGAATGCTGCGTTCGATTTGATGCCAGGCGACACCGTTGTGTTTGAAATTGACGGTACAGTAGCAGCGGATGCGACGGGGACGATTACCAACGTGGCTAAAGTCAATGGTGTTGATAGTAATGCCGTCGTTTTAGATCCTGGTACGTCGAGCCTTATTGCCCAAAAATCAACAGACACACCAACCTACACGCCGGGTTCTGAAATCCACTATCAAATGCGTGTTCGTAACGAGACGGCAAATAATGAGCTGATTGATATCCGAGACATTATTTCTGACTACAAAGTTGAAGTGGCTGATGGCTCAGAGCAAGTTGCTCTGAAGGATTGGACGGTCAGTGCTCAAGTGATTACTGATGGCAACCCTACTTATACAGACATCAGTAATCTTAATTCTATTGCTCCGAACACAGATATTGATGTGACCGTTCAGATGGGCGGGAAAGCCGCAGATGATACTTACACGGAAATCTTAATCACAGTTGAGGGCCACGTTCGTGATGATGCGGTTGGTGAGTTTACAAACCAACTACAAGGCAAACTGAACTCAGGGACCAATTACTTTACCTACAACCTCAAAGAAAAAGTCATTGTTCCAGAGCCAGGAAGTCTCGAAGTAACCAAGGTTACCTCAATCACTCCTGCGATTTACCATCCTGGCGACACCATTGGCTTCGATATTGAAGTGAAAAACGTGGGACAGGGTTACGCGACGGATGTGTTGATCTCTGATCTTTGGAAAACGATCCGAACCGAGAAGGCGGGTTCTACGCTACCTGTTCGTGCATTTGACTCTTGGTTTGATGCCTATACGAGCGTGGAGGGTACAGTCCCTGACTTAACGAAGCCGATCACAGGATCTGAGGTCAAAGGTGATAGTGGCTACCAAATCCGCTACAACATTCACCCAGATCACACAGTGAAACTTCATGTTGAAGGTATCGTCAAAGCGGACCTTGTTGGCGATATCACCAACGTAGTGGAAGTGAGCGATTCAAGCGGCTCCCAAACAGCGGCTGCGACCTATAAGGCGGCTACTGCTGATTTGACCGTCGAGAAGACGGTCGATAAGAGCCAATATGAATCAGGCGATACGCTGACTTATACCATCAAGATTGAGAACACCACAGCCAACTGGGCGAATGACGTTCAAGTCAAAGATTTTGTAAACGACATCACTTCGAGCAGTATTACTGGCGCGACAGTAAAAGCGTTTGAATCTGGCACCATCTTCTTCAATGCATCTTCACAAACGGGAGAAACCAAGTTCCCATCGGCGACGGGGGAGTTCATAGACGGCAGTTTGGATATTGGCCCAAATGACGTTGTGACTCTGAGCGTAGAAGGGGAGCTAGATCCTGAAGTCGTAGGAGATGTCACCAACCAAGTTGCAGTGGATTATAACGGCACGATCAAGACAGCCGAAGTCACCAGTACGGCAAAGATACCAGATTTAACCTTCACCAAAGAGCCAATGGTAGAGTTTTATAGCCCTAACCAAGCGGCAGGTTACATCCTGAAAATTGTCAACGAAGGCAACAGCTACGCGAATGACATTAACCTGAAAGATGAAATTGGTGCGCTCACCGTGAACACCATTGATGGCTCGGCGAACCAAGCTTTCTTGCAATGGGCGGTTCAATACGTAACGGGAAGCTCGCTGACCACAGTCGACGCCAACTCACTCGTCGTCGATCAGAACATTGATTACAACATCGATCTCGCTCCAAACGATACCATCACCCTTTACGTTATTGGCTTAGTCAATACGGAAGCGACGGGCGACATCGTTAACCAAGCGACATTGAACCACAACAGTAAAGATGTGACTGCAACTGCCACTATCAAGCCACGTCCGGGTGATATCGTTCTGGAGAAAACCACCGATGAGCGTTATTACCAGCCGGGGCAGTTCTCCACATTCCGTGTCAAGGTGACCAACAATGGTTCTGGCTTTGCGGCTGATGTAAAAGTCGAGGACATCATATCTTCACTTGAAGTGGAAACCTCAGGTGGTGCAATGGAGCCTGCGCTAAATGATTGGACGATTGTGACCACTAAAGGCGACCCACGTACCAACATAGAAACGGTTCCGGGACCAAATGGTGATATTTCTACCAACCTTGATATCGCACCAGGCGACATGGTTGAATTTGCCATCACAGGTACGGTGAACAGTAGTGCGGTTGCAAACATCGTGAATACCGCAACGGCAGAGTTTGGTGGAGCAACCCTCGATGCAACCGCAACGCTAGAAAGCTTACCTGAAGAAGTTTGGATTGAGAAAACCGCAGAGTCACCAAACTATATTCCGGGTGAGGAAGCGGTGTTCCATGTTCGTGTTTACAACGGCACCGATGGTTTCGATAACGACATCGAATTGGATGACATCCTATCAGGCATCAAAGCGACCAACATCTATGGTGTTAATGAGCGAGCGTTTGAAAGCTGGACGATTAAAACGACCAACACGGACAGTCGTACCACGATCACACCAATGCCTGTCGATAATCAAGACATTCGCTCAGTGATCGATATCGCACCTCACGATATTGTTGAGTTCACCATTACAGTGAAAACAAACCCATTAGCAGCGAGTGATATCACCAACACGGCTATTGCGGACTTGAATGGCACTGTGCAGCAATCGAGTGCGACTATTCAACCTCAGTCACAAGGTATCTCAATCGAGAAAACCGCTGACACCGAGTATTACGTACCAGGCAAAGAAGCCACGTTCCGCGTCAAAGTGAAGAACGAGGGAACCGTTCCGGCAACTGGCGTAGAAGTGAAAGATGCCATCAGTGACTTAGAAGTGGTTCGTTTGGATGGAACCACAGTAAAAGCGTTCGACTCTTGGCGTATCGAAGTCAATAAGGGCAGTTCCGATACTGATATCACAAACATTCCGAGTGTAAATACGGACATTGATTCAACGCTGAACATAACAGCGAATGATGAGGTGGAGTTCGTTATCACAGGCTTGGTGAATCAGTACGCAACGGGCGAGATTGAGAACACGGCAAGTGCGTTGTTCCGCGGTGAAACTCAAGAAGCAAGCGCGATGCTATTGGCGATGCCAGAGTCGGTCAAACTAGAGAAGACCGTCGATGATGAGTATTACCGTCCGGGTGAAAACGTCACTTACCACGTGGTGTTAAGTAATGAATCTAGCTCGTTTACCGAAGAGATAGTGCTTAAGGATATTATCTCTGAGTTGAAGGTGAATACGATTCATGACACCGAAGCGCCAGCGTTTACTAGTTGGAGCATGACAAGCTCATACAGTGATGACCGCACCATCGTCTTGCCACAGATTCAAGGTGACAATTTGGATGTGAATAGCCGTGTGATTATTGCGCCAAACGATAAGTTGGACATTGAAATCACAGGTGTTGTCAACGCGGATGCGATGGGAGAAATCACTAACCACGCGTATGCCTACGACAAGTCAGAACGCGATGTTCTGGCGGATGACTTCGCAACTATCAAACCATTGCCGATCATTTTGTCGGTGACCAAGGTGGCAGATAAAGTGGAATACACCAACGACGACGATGAAATTACCTTCACAATGACGGCAACCAACCGAGGCTCTGCGGATGCAGAAAGCGTCAACCTGTTGGATGAAATCGACAAGCTTATTGGTAACAACGGCAATCCATTGTTCACCACATGGAAAGCGACCATCACTGAGCTTAAGTCTGGTGTGGTGGTTTCTGTCGATTCAGATAGCAATGTCGATTCAAACCACACTATGAAGGCGTACCAAGGTAATGAATACGAAATCGTAGTGACAGGTGAGATCAACCAAGGCATTGATGACAACTTCACGAACGTCTTTACCGCGAAAGCGTCGACAGGTGAAGTCGCTTCCGCCAACGTCACGATCAAGGTTAAGAAGCAAGCTTACAACGAAGGCATGCTAAAAGTGACCAAGGTAGCGAGCAAGTCAGAGGCGAGCGTCGGTGAAGTTGTCGAATACGAAGTCGTGATTACTAATGAAAACGACAACCCATTCACTGGTGTACGTTTGGTTGACCGCTATCCGGGCGGTTTTGCTTACATCCCAGACTCGACAGAGGTGGTCAACAGTGGTCCTGATGGTGTCTTTGATACCTCGGATGATATCCAAATAACCGTAGAGCCAACGAAGACCAATCAACTGTTCTTCGAAGTAGGCGACATGAATATCTACGGCAAGGGCGATTCGAAAACCGCTGATGCGGTACGTATCCGCTACCTAATGCGTGTGAGTGTTGGTGCCACCTTTGGCGTTTACACCAACACCGCATGGGCTGAAGCGCCACCGGCAGAAAGTTTCTCGGCACAAAACACCACGACTAATTACGTTGTGAAGTCGAACCTCGCCAGTGCAACGGTTGAAGTCATGCCAGATAAGGTATTCGATACCGCTTCAATCATCGGCAAGGTGTTCGAAGACCACAACGGTGACGGCTTCCAAGCAGATGCAACGGCAGATGACATTTACATTGATGTTGACCTTGCCGCGGGCGATTACGTACCGGGTTCAACCTTTATTACTCAAGATGGTGTTGAAACCCAACTTAAAGATGTGAAGGTGAAACACAAAGGCCAAGACGTTGTTATGTCGAGTGTGGACAAAGGCTATGAAGTCGATGAGCTGTACGGCCTATCCCGTAACCGTACGCTCGAACACAGCAACAAAGTGGTGTTCCAGTTTAATACACGAACTCGCCAAGGTTTCTCGTTCAAGGTGACAACGGATAACGGCACGCACATCGAGTTCGATAAGCAAGGTAACGCGATTACCAAGCACAAAGGAGATAAGAAAAAAGGTCTGTCGGCAGAGAACATCGACGTGGTGAGAAACCTCTACCGAGATGGTGACATGTACTTATGGGAAATCATCGTAGAGAACAAAGGACTTTACGAAGACGGTATCCCAGGCGTTCGACTGCTAACGGTCGAAGGCATCATCATCGAGACAGACCAATATGGTCGATACCATGTTCCAGATCAGTGGGTGTTGAATAAAAAAGGTAAGCAGTTCTTGGTCAAAGTCGACACAGACTCGCTACCGACAGGCATGACGGTGGTCAGTGAGAACCCGAAAGTACGCCGAATCACACCAAACAAACTGACGAAATTTAACTTCAGTATTCAAAGCAGTGGGGATGATTAACCGTTCGCAGTACAGACGCAGGCTGGGTGAGTCCCAGCCCACCACTCAAGCGGTTAAGCAGGATTATTATGATTAGATTTAGACAATCAAAACTGACAATGTGTATCGCGGCTGCGTTGCCGATACTTTCGTACGCGAAAGACACCAGCCAATTGGAGAAACTTGACAGTGACTCACTGGGTATTGAAGTAAAAGCTCACGAACAAACGGATAACTCACGTATCTACCTAGACCAAGGTGCGATTTGGGTAAGCCGCGACATCATGCGATTTGACCCAGTTCTCGACCTGAGCATTAGTAGTGATGTTGAAGTGAAAGATGGCAAGCCATTGCAAGAAATGAGCTTCGCTATCACAACCAACTTCAGCTACTACGTTGATCATTACCAACTGGAAGTCTTCCGTGGTGGTGACCGTGGCTTGGTTGACCCTTTAGCAGTGGTTGAAGGTCAGCAATTTGCGAACGATTTCAACATTGTTTGGGATGGCACGACCGACCAAGAGTATCAATTTGAATCCAACACGCAGTTGTTGTTCCGTTTAAAAGCCTTCGATAAAGACGGCAATATGGACGTGACGACGGTTGGTGTGATTGACCTGGTCGAGCCAGATTCTGAAGTTGATATCGATAAGAACGACGGTGAAGAAGAGCAAAGCCGCAAGCTCGGTAAAGCTCAGTTGATGCGTCACAACATTCCTACCTCTGCTGGTCTGGCTAGATTCATGGGTACGGGACTAAAAGGCGTCGACAAAGTCGTGATTGGCGAAGACGAGTTTGATGTGGAAGAGGGCGAGCTATACGCAGAACAATACTTGCCAGCAGATGCGTATCTGTTCCCAACTCGTGTGGTATTCGACAGCGGCGAAGAGCGCCGTTACCAACTGTACGTGCGTATTCCTGATGAATACTGGGTACAAGCGGGTCTTGCGGATTTCTACATCGGTAAAAACAAAGTGACGGGCAACTCCGCCGCATTAGCCGTCGACGAGCAATACCAAGATGACATCTATAACCAAGGACGTTTAGCGTACTTTGGTCAGGGTAAGTTTGGCGACAAACTCAGAGTTACCACTCACTTTGATACTAAAGAGAGTGATGTTCGAGACATGTTTAAGAACCCGTTTGCCTCTGACTCCTCCAGCGTATTCGACATTCTCGAAGACGACGATGAGATGTATTACGGCAACTATGGTGATAGCTCCAACATCTACAAAGTGGTGAACACCAAAGGTAAGGTTTACCTCAACGTTGAGTACGACAAATCCAATGTGTTGTGGGGTAACTACAACACTGGCATTACTGGCACCGACAACAACGATTACAACCGTAGCTTATACGGCTTCAAAGGGGATTACCGTACGCGCTCAACCACCAAGTTTGGTGAAGATCGCCTAAACATTGTCGGCTTTGCGGCTGAATCTGACTCACTCTTCGCTCACGATGAATTCCTCGGTACAGGTGGTTCGTTGTACTTCTTGCGTCATGGTGAAGTAGTACCGGGTAGTGACAAAGTAATGGTGAAAGTTGTCGACCCAGACAGTAGCATCACTGTGCAAGAAATGCCGCTGCAATCGGGACGTGACTATGAAATCGACCCGTATCAAGGCCGCATCATTCTGACCAGACCGCTGAACAATATCATTTCGGATAACTTCGGCACTGTCATCAACGACCAACCAGCATCTGGCTATGACAACTACCTTTCGGTGGACTACGAATACGTTCCTCAAGGCAGTGACGCGCTTGACGCAATGACCGCTGGTGGTCGTGTGAAAGGTTGGGTGAACGACTACATTGGTGTGGGCGCAAACTACCAAACCGAAGAAAAAGACAACCAAGATTACGAAGCGTACGGCACGGACTTAACCTTGCGTGCATCAGAAGGGACGTACTTGAAAGCCGAATTCGGACACAGTAAAGGTCGTCAAACCGATTCCAACTACGTTTCTTTCGATGGCGGTTTAACCTTTACCCCAATTGGCAGTAACGCGGAAGATCGTGAAGGCGATATCTACCAAGTGAAAGGGGTGATGAACCTCTACGACTTAGCACCAAACGTATTCTCTGCGGTGGGTAACGACGTTAAAGCTTGGTACAAATCCAAAGATGCAGGTTATAGTTTTGCCAGCCAAGATGATGACTTAGAGCAAGAGTCTTACGGTACTGAAATTCGTTTCCAGGCCACTGACCGAGTTGCTGTGAAGACACGCTTTACCTCGGTTGAAGAGCGCGAATCCGATGGTGATTTACGAACCGATACCCAGCAAGCGGAATTGGAAACCCAAGTTAAAGTCACCAAACACATCAAGATCTCGGCGGCAGGTAAACAAGTTGAAGAGCTAAACAACCAAGATGAAAAAGGCAAAGGTACGTTAGCGGGTCTACGTGCTGACTACATCTGGGACAGCGACAACAACGTGTATATCAAAGGCCAGAAAACCGTTGGTCAAACCGATGAATACGATGAGAACGACAGCGTCACGCTAGGTGGTGAAACGCGAATTCTAGAAGACTTTGTGGTTGGCGCGGAATACACAACTGGTGATCGCGGTGATGCCGCAGAAGCGAGCGTGACGTATGACGTAACGGAAGATTACAGCACCTACTTAACCTACGTAGACGACACTTACGAAGGCAAAAACAACGTAATTGTCGGCCAACGTGCAGACCTGACTTCAACCGTCGATTTCTACCAAGAAAACCAATTTGTAGATGAGAACAACGGCAAAGGTCGTATTGACTCGTTTGGTTTTGGTTACGACATGAACGACGACATCGACATGGGGATTGGCTATCAAAAAGGCGAAATTGAAGACGACCAGAAGATCACCACAGAGCGCCAAGCCGTGAGTGTGAGCACATCCATCGATGTCGATGACGTATTGTTCAAGAACAAAGTCGAGTACCGTGTCGACAAGACCGATGATTCCGCAGACCCAGATAAAAAAACGTGTCGACCAATGGGTGACGACTAACCGTTACACACATCATCTAACGGAAGAGTACACCTTGTTTGGTAAGTTCAACTACTCACGCTCAGAGAGCAAATCGAGCGATAAAGTGTTGGCTCGTTTTATTGAGTCGACCGCAGGTTTAGCATATCGTCCAATCTACAACGACCGTTTGAACGTACTCTCTCGCTACACCTATTTGGTGGACTTCGACCAACTTAACCGCGATGTGGATTACAAAGATGAAGAAAGTCATATCATCGAAATCGAAAGTATTTACTCGTTGGATGCAAACTGGGATTTAGGCGCGAAATACGCTTATAAGGACAAGCATGAAATCTTCACTCGTCAGTCCGGCGAAGACATTCCGGTTGATAGCAAAATTTCTCTCTACGGTTTGAGTGCCTCTTACCGTGTTATGAAAGATTGGGACGTGACTGGTGAGTACCACTGGAAGACGGACAGCACCTACGACGAGCTAGAGCAGGGCGCATTGGTTTCGGTTAACAAACATTTGAGCGACAACTTCAAAGTCGGTGTGGGTTACAACTTCTCAGGCTTTGATGGCAACCTAGCGAATGATGACGATTACGACGCATCAGGCGTGTTCATTAACCTAGTTGGTAAGTTATAAGAGGGCGATATGAAAACGACGATTCGTTTGTTAAGCGGCATGATCGCAGGGGCAATGTTGGCCGGTTGTTCGGCGGATGCGTATGTAAGCCAAGAGAACCGAGAAAAGTTTGCCGATGTCAATGTCTCCAAGTTTCTGATCGGTGAATGTTTAGCGCCGCAACGTGAAATTCATATTGCGGTTGCCGAACATTTTGACTTCGATAAATCCATCATTCGTGAAGCCGATGCGGCAAGCTTAGATGCGTTCATCAGGGATATTCAAGACTTGAGCGGACGCATCACGATTGTTGGTCACACCGATTTTAAAGGCTCTGACGAATATAACGAGAAGCTGTCTATGCGCCGTGCTGAATCGGTAGAGACGTATCTTCAGCAACAACTCAACCCAGAGCAATACGATTGGGAAGTGAAGCACTTTGGTGAGTCGCAGCCTCTAGCGTTGGGTAAATCGGATCAAGCTCGCGCCGAAAACCGTCGTGCTTACGTGATGTTTGAAGAGGCGAAGAAGTACGAAGAGATGCCTTTCTGTGAGCCGCCAAAACCAGAACGTAAGATCTACATGACGATGACACCACACTTTGATTTCGATAAGTCGGAATTAAAATCGGAAGACCTTTCACAATTAGATGATTTCATCGCAAAACTGCAAGGTTTAGAAGGTAGCATTATGGTGGCTGGTCATACCGACCAAGTGGGCTCGCTCTCCTATAATGAACAACTGGCGGAGCGAAGAGCACAAACCGTAGTGGCGTACCTCAAAACGAAACTCGATCCATCGCAGTTTGTGTGGGAAGTAAAAGCCTTTGGTGAGCTTCAACCTGTGATCAACGAAGAATCTCCAGAAGCCAATGCTTTAAACCGCCGTGCGTTTATCGTATTTAAAGAGAGCGAACTGGGACAACCGACTGAATAATTTGGTAAGGTTGTCCTCTCGCAAGCTAGCTATCTGTTTTCTTAGCGATAGTTAGCATCAAAGGTCAACCTATCCAAACCAAACAGGGAGTCGGGTAATGGAGAAAGTGCAGTTAGTCGTCGATTTTCTTCTCACTCACAAAATTTTATTTTCCGCATTAATCCTGCTGTTCATCATTGTTCTGCGTCGTTTGATTCTGTCTCGAATTCGTGGCGACGATGCCTTCATTACCGAAGAACAACGCAGCTGGATGTCGAGAACCAAAAACGGCACGTTCGCGCTTACGCTGATCCTGTTGTTCATCTTATGGCAATCAGAAATCAGCGAGTTTGCCCTAAGCGTTACCGCTATTGCAGTGGCGATTGTTGTTGCATCCAAAGAGATTATTCTTTGTTTTACCGGTTCGATTCAACGAGCCAGTTCGCGTTCATTTCGCATTGGTGACTGGATTGAAGTCGGCAAGCTGTGTGGCGAAGTGATTGAGCACAACATGATGGCGACAGTGATTCAAGAAATCGACTTGCACCATGGGCAATACCACTTCACGGGGAAAACCGCGACGTTGCCTAACAGTATGTTTTTCACCTACCCAGTGAAGAACCTCAACTTTATGAAGCGTTACGTTTACCATGACTTTTCTGTTGTGGTGAAAGACTTCGTCAACCTATACCCACTTTTGCCGTTACTGACTGATAAGATTGACGAACATTGCAGTTATTTTGCTGATGTTGCACACCGTTATAACGCGATGATCGAGAAGCACGCTGGTGTCGATCTTCCGGGGGCTGAGCCGCATATCCATATCTCAAGCAACATCAATGGTGAGCAAATCGTGCACATCATGATTTTCTGTCCGACAGATAAAGCCAACCACTTAGAACACCTGATTCGCAAAGACTTTATGGAGCTTTATGAGCAACGATTTCCAATGAACTCGGAGCATTAAGTTCTCGCTCAATAATCACCAGCTCAATGTAAACCCTCACCAATCAAAGGTGGGGGTTATTTTTATTGTTCATTTGTCGTCACGATAAAATATCTTAATGGATCGAGGCGCATATAATCGTTAAATTACGCGCGCAATCTGCCCTCAGACAACTTCCGCTTGTTGCTTAAAATACATAATAAAAACATCAATTAAGACTACTCAGATAGTCCGTACCGCAATAGCTAGTTTCCTATGGAAGCGACGGCATCGCGGTAAAGGTTGCACGTATGGCTGTTTATTAAACCGCTGAATCTCTATCACGTTTATCATTAAGATGCTTCATGCAAACTGGCTTTAAAATCAAATTTGCTCCTTCTCAACGTCTATTCGCATTGATGGGGCAGTGGCAGTCGGCGTCCAAATCCTATTTAACGGACCTGGCGTCGATCGCATTGCTACTGCTGCCTTTGATTCTCTCTAATGCGTTGGCAGTATTTTTTGGGCACGTCTTCCGTTTTACTGGTTTAATGGATTTGTCCCAGTTGCTGTTTCACGTGTCAGATATCCTGATCAACTTGTACCCGAGTGCATTCTGTGTGGTGGCGGGTTATTACCTTTCCCACAAAACCAATGTTTCTAGTGCGGTGTTCATCATCTATTCGTTGATCATGTTCTATTTGATCTCCATAGAGAATGGCAGCCTTTCACAGATGTACATGTTGCCAAATAACCCGCTGTTGGCGCTATTGAGTGCCACAATGACGTACGTTTACTGCAGCATCTTTAAGATACGTTTGTTAGAGCCTCAAGCCCTCGATTTTTCATCACGGCTGCTTAAGCACGTGGTGCACTTTTTCTTGTTTGTGCTTGTTGCGCTCGTGATGTCCCATTTCACGGCAATCTTTATGGCATTGGCTGGTGGTACGGTTCGTGGACTCGGTGTTGATCCGTTGACGTTCAAAGGTGGTCTTATTTACCAAACCGTGCTGGGCTTGCTCGGATCGATTGGTATAAACGGACACAACTTGTTGTTCGCGATTAAGCAGCAGATCTTTGCCGCGACCGAAGCGAATATGATGGCATGGCAAGCCGGAGATGCGTCACTGAATGTCATCAGCCAAGGTTTTTATGATGCATTTATGTCGATGGGCGGCTCGGGGAACTCGATCAGCTTGCTTCTCTGTGTGTTGATGTTTGCTAAAGAGCGTAACCACTTGATGTTGGCTCTGGCGGCAATGCCACTGGTTATTTTTAACATCAACGAAGTGTTGTTGTTTGGTTTGCCAATCATCTTCAACCCGATTTTGATCATCCCTTTCGTGCTGGTGCCGTTAGTGAGTTTTGTCATTACCTTCTTATGTATTTCATCGGGTCTTGTTCCGCCGGTTGAAAACATTGTGAACTGGATGACGCCACCACTGTTCAGTGGTTATATGGCAATGGGGAATCAAATCGAAGGCTCGATCTTGCAAGCGCTGATCATTGTTTTGGGTATTTTCATCTATCGGCCATTTTACTTGTCATACGCAGGGAAATATTCAGCGCAGTTCCGTGCCAATACGGCTTATTCTGGGATAGAAAGCTCTATCTTTAAAACATTGCTAAGTAATGTAAAAGCATCGAACAACTCAAGCATCAGTAAGTCGACAGCCCAGAAGCGTTTAACTACGATTTTGCGCGAAGGGGAGTTAGTGATGTTCTATCAAAAACTGCAGTCGACGAAAAATATTAACGAGTTCTCTTATGAAGCTCTGCTGCGTTACATCGATAAAGATGGCAAGTTATGTCCACCGACCTTTGTGAGTGATTTCCAGATGCTTAACTCGATGCCATTACTGGATAAGCTGGTGATTGAGAAAGTCTTGGCAGACATGCAGCAAATGAACTTATCGAAAGATCGTCGTATTGCCATCAACATTGCGGTGGCGACGATCGAGCAAGAAGAGTTTGTGCCGCATTTGTTATCGCGTTTGGCCCATTACGGTATCTCGCCAGAATGGCTGGAGATTGAGATCACGGAAGAAGCGATTCTCAGCAACAAGGTATTCTTGATTAAAACGATGGAAGCGCTGCAAGCTCAAGGCATTCGTATTGCAATGGATGACTTTGGCACTGGCTATGCCTCGTTCCCGCATTTGCTCAAATACCCGTTTGATAAGATCAAACTTGACCGCTCGCTCTTACTGGATGCCAACGATAAGAAAGGAAAGGATCTCTACGAGTTGGTGGCGAAACTGGGTCATATCACCCATTGTGAGGTGGTGGCTGAAGGGGTTGAGACACAAGCGGAGTATGACTTTGTCAAAGCGTGTGAGGTGGATAAAGTGCAAGGTTATTTCTTTGCTCGTCCAGCTCCGTTATTGGACATTTTGGACGAACAGCAAGAAAAGCCATTTCTATCGTCACAATTACAAAGTCGAGTGGAAATATAGACTTGCTGGCGATAATGTGCGCCTCCTTGCTTAATAAGCAAACAAAATAACAAACTACGTTGACCAAAGAAACAACGAGTTTGAGCAGAATGGAAGGGTGTCGAGGGTTTTGGCTGGCACACTTTCATTCTGTTAAATAGCAACAAGTTGGCTGTAGCTACCTTTGTTGAGTGACTATGCGCAACGTTGAACGATCAACGCTTTGTTACTCGAATGATACCGTCATCGACGTTCTTGTCGAAACTCTCCCTCATTACGAAACAAATTACATGGATTTAATTGCGGCGAATTTCTTAAGCGGCTTCTAGGCCGTTTTTTGATGGATTTACTTAGCCAAATGAACAATCGATATATCAATCGACTTTTTACTTTAATATCTTCCAACTTATACATTAACGGTTTATGTAACGTCCTCGTGATGTTGTTACCAGTCTCGTTAATTTCTGCATTCAGTACATTGCTGAGTAATTTACTGGTGATAGCTGGCTACGAGCAGATTGGTATCACTGTAGGTACCGCGAGTGCCATTATCTGGAAGCTATTTCCAATTTTGCTGTTGGTGTACTTCTCGCAGTTTCTTTCCTCACTGTTGAAAGTCTCTCGTGTGAACGTGATAACGCCATCGTTGATGATTTACTTTATCATCTGCAATGAATGGGGCTTATTGCAAGATGGTACAGTCGTTCCAAGTAACTACCCGTTGGCAATTCTTGTTCCGACCGTCGTCGCTTGGTCTGTGCGTTTTATGCAAAACCGAAAATGGTTTATGCGCTCTGATTTGCCGAACGTTGTGGATCAATCCTACAACCTCATCGTGGCGACGGTGGTGTTGGTCGTTGGTTATACGGTGTTGGGCTATGCGCTTGGGCAAGCGTTTTGTGCTGCGGATGTTGCGCATCTTCTACTGCCAAAACTGGATCCTAACTCACTGCTTGATGGTGTGATCTACGAATTTGTGCGTAACCTATTTTGGTCGATTGGTATCAACGGCCACATCATTTTTGCGCCTTACAAAGCCGAGCTTTATGAAGTGACGCGTGTTGCGATAGAAAACCATGAAGCGCTTGGTACACCACTGCCAATTTTAACCACTAATTTCTTTGATTTTTATGCAGGAATGGGGGGCGCAGGGAATACCATTTCACTGGTACTTTGTATGCTTTTTCTGACCAAAAATCGCAGTTATAAAGCGCTTGCGATAGCGGCATTGGTTTTGAGCTTGTTCAATATTAACGAGCCAATCATTTATGGCTTACCCATCATGTTCAACCCCGTCATGATTGTGCCGTTTCTCATTGCTCCTATTGTAGGGTTGGTCATTGCTTACGTTGCGACAGCGATGGGGCTGGTCGCTCCGATTACTGAGATCGTCAGCTGGATGACACCGCCATTAGCGAGTGGTTTCATTGGCACAGGCTACACGTGGACGGGCGTGATTTTGCAACTGATCATCATCTTGGTTGGTGTGGTAATTTACTACCCATTCTTTAAGCAAATGGACAAAATTGGTAATGCGGATACGCTATTTGCAAAGTCCGTTTCTGATGATTTCTTCAATTATGAAGGATTAGATAATGGCAAAGTGGCGGGGGCATTTTTCCCTGAAATCACGAATAAGTTTGCGGCGCAAAAACGCATCAGTGACTTGAAAAAGCATGGCGAGTTTGTGTTGTTCTATCAACCACAGGTTAATGCTCGTACGGGTGAGATTCGTTCGCTTGAAGTACTGATTCGTCATCGCTCTGAAACAGGAGAGATCACACCACCAACGTTTCTTGAGGACTTTGCCAAAGTCGGCTTAATGAGTGAGTTGGATTTATGGGTGGTCGAAACGACATTACGTGAAGCAGCGCCATTGGCGAATCGACCAAACTTCAAGGTTTCAATTAACCTATCGCCAGAAACTTGCTTGGTACCGGACTTCACTGAAAAGGTACTGACGATGATTAATGAAAGTGCTCTCTCTTGCTCTCAAGTGGAGTTTGAAATTACCGAAGACATGCTGATTCAGGATGAGCATCGTACCCACTTTGTGTTGAGCGCACTGCGAGCTGCGGGGGTGAAGATTGCGTTGGATGACTTTGGTTCTGGTTATTCGTCTATTGGTTACCTGTCAAAATACGATTTCGATAAAGTGAAAATAGACCGTTCGTTAGTACTTAACCTCAACAACAAAAACGGTCGCGAACTGTTTAGGTTAACCGCGAAGCTGGTAAAAATTACCGGAGCCGTCACCGTTGCCGAGGGTATTGAAACAGAGAGCGAATTAGAGTTTATGGCAGAATTAGGTATTGATTTGATTCAAGGCTTTTACTTCTACCGCCCAATGCCGTTTGACGATGTTGTAAAGCTTGAATACAGCGAGCGAGAAGAGCGTTCAGATTACGATCACTTTGCATGCTAAGCAGTAAGTTAACAGCACCAAAAAGGGAAGCGAAATGCTTCCCTTTTCTTTAGGTTCAAATAAGACATCTGTGTGTCCCAATCTCAAATTGGGTCATCCGGATGTAGATGTGTTTACTTGAACTCGAATTTACCTTGCATGATTGCCCAGTGACCAGGGAAAGAACACAAGAACGAGTAGTCGCCTCCCGGAGTCATTTTTTCTGTGCTGAAGGTGATAGAAGTGCTTTCACCGCCGCCCACTACTTTAGTGAAGGCATAAACGCGGTCGTCGTTTGGTTTCACGTAGTTGTTTTCAAGGCCCGCAGACATCCCGTCTGTACCCACCGCTTGAAGGTTAGCCGTATCTGTAATCACAACGTTGTGACCCATTGACTGTGCAGGCATCTTACCAGTGTGGTTCAGCGTCAGTTTCACTTCTTTACACGTCGCTGGCACGCTCAGTGTCTTGGTCGAAAACTGCATCATATCGTTAGCATCGATGGACACTTCACACTCCGCGTTGGCTTGTGCGCCAAAGCTCATTCCAACTAGTGCAAAGGTTGCTGCTACTAAACGTAAAGACATATAACACTCTCCATATTGTATTTTTGGGCTGACTTGGATTCAAACCGATCCAATGCATCTCATTATCATCGAATATTCTGTTTGAAACCGTGCTTTGAACCCTATATTGACGTTTTGTTGCAAAGTTATACTTATGATTTTCACTATTTGATCATTCATTAGGCTTATTTTATGTAATCAAATTAACAAGTTTCAGTAATCTTATCTTTCGGTGTTCTTACATCAATCAACAGAGTAGTTGCAATGTTTTTGGCTGGAATCTCGACAAGTTGTAACTAAATGTTTCTGTGCTTTTTAACTTGTAACGCAAATTTCTCTTAATTCACAAAATTAACAATTATGCAAACAAAAGTTATTTATCGACACGAATAAATAAATTCATCAATTGCTTGATGTCATTTATATAATTTGAACTAGAGTCCCAGTTTAAATTGTCCATATTGTCACTGAATGATTTGTCATCAATTTGACGTCTAAAACTGCTTAATTATTGACGATTTTTCCTCCAAAAATCCTGTTACGTTTTGTTACATCCATCGGCTGCGCCGCGAAAAAAGTTCCTGCTTATAATGATTTACCTTCCTACTGTAGATTATATAAGTCATTAATTATGAATAAGAATATGCTAAATTTCATGCCGAGCGTTCTAGCGCTCGCGATCGGAATGGGACTGCCCGCAGCACAAGCTGGAGTGGTAACCGATGCTGCTGTTGTTGGCTCTGAAAGCCAATGGTGGAACACGTACAAAGTAACCCTGACAAACGATGGTTCTCAATCAATTGAGTTGCGTGATGCCAAGGTTTTGTTTGATTCAAATCTAACTATGTCTGCGCCTTCTTGGGCTGCTACAAGCGTCAGCTACCCAGGCATGGCATTTACGAGCAATGCGAAAGGGAGCCTATTCGAAAACACTCTTACCCTTTCCTTTGATAGCGGTAGTTGGGTTAAGTCACAACTTCCAGCTGGTGAAAGTATCGAGCTAACTCTGGGTGTGAGTGGCGTATTGGATCTTGCTCTACTGCAAAACACTATCCGTTTGATTGCTGATGATGGTGAAGTGGGTGAGCCGGAGATTTCGCTTCAGTTAACGTCACCAGTAAGCGGCGCGGAGTTTGAAGAAGGCCAAGCGGTTGCGATGTTAGCAAACGTAACAGCGACCAATACCAGCGTTAAAGCAGTGACCTTCTTTGTCGATAACGTTCAAGTTGCTCGTGCAACACAGGCGCCTTTCCAAGCAAGTTGGACATCAGTTGGCGTGGGTGCACACACGATTAAAGCAGTAGTGGAAGACACTTCTGGTCTAACACAAGAGCAGGCTGTGAGTATCACAGTTAAAGAAAAGCAAGTTGAGCCGCCACTGGAGCCTGAAGTACATGAACTGACGTTTGTTGCACCAACACAAGGTCAAAAACTGACTGTTGAACAAGCGACGACAATTACTGCACGCGTTGATGGTGAGTTGATCTCGACCCTGGAATTTTGGGCAAACGATCACAAGCTAGGCCAGCGTAGTATCACAGCTACTCAAAACTCTTACTCGCAATCTTGGACACCAAGCGAAGTTGGCAACGCAACGCTAAAAGTGGTGGTGTTAGATCAAAACGGCCAAACGGTTGAGCAGAACAGCATCGCAGTGACAGTAGAAGCTGCCCCAAGCTTTGTTAGTCCTGAAGTGAGCTTCTCTTCTCCTGCAAACGGTTCTAAGTTTGAAAAAGACGAGTTGGTATCGATTTCTGTTCGTGCAACGGATGCGGATGATGATTTGTCTCGTGTTATTGTGAAAGCAAACAACCAGCAAATTTGTGAGTTTAACGCGTCTACGGCAAGCCAGTACTCTTGTAACTGGACGGCATCTCAAGTAGGTGATGTTACGTTAGAAGCGGTAGCGACCGATGCTGAAAATCTAACGGCGACTGCACGTGTGAAAATCACAGTGGAAGAAGTTGATACCCCAACGCCTCCGGGTGGCTTGTGTGCTGATTTCAATGTTTACCCAGATTGGACTCGTGGTGACCACGCAACTGGTGGCGACATTATGGTTCACAAGAACATTGCTTACTCAGCGGTTTACTGGACGCAAACTGTTCCGGGTAGCGACGCCTCATGGGCACTGCACCTGAACTGTGACGGCACAGAGCCGGGTACAGCACCAGCGCTATCATTACGCAACCCAATGGACCCAGTTCGCCTTGAAGTTGCTGGTTGGCCAAATACATTTGTTGTCGCGAGCCCATCAACTCAAGCACCAAGCACATTGACGATCGAGACAAGCAGCGCTGATGCGTTAGTAGATGTAGAACAGCTAACACGTGCATTTGTTTCTGTCCTAGAACAGGCAGAGAACGCAGGCTCAGCCTCTATCGTTATTCAATCGGATGTTCTGGATCTTGCAACACAAGACAAAGGCGCATCATTGGGTACGGTAGCGGTTAAGCAAGCGCTGACAAACGCTATCGATATTACAGGTAGCAATATCGATATCGATGCGATCAACGCACTGAGTGATGATGTAAAAGGTTGGGCACAGGCTCATAACTTGATCTTCACCACACTTGCACCTCAAGCGACATTTGGTTGGTCATTAAGCATTGGCGAATTCGCGTATGATACGCATTCTGGTCGTCAATCAGTATGGGATGAAGCGTCTGTCTTCTCTGCTGATTTGCTTAATAGCTTTGAACTATACAAAGCGGATTCTGCAAATAAAGCGGACTTTGTTGCTTTCACTAAATCGAGCGAGACGGCTGCGCTAACTAGCGAGCAGTGGCACAACGCACTTGAATACGTAAAACAGGTAACAGATTACGTTGAAGCACCTGCAATGCTGGCAAACATGTCGACTGCGCAAGCGGCGAACTACTTCATGGGCAATACGCAAAGCGAGCAGCAAATTCGCAAAGCGGCTTACAGTAACGTGTTTGCATTGATGTTTGATCAAGACTCTCAAGCATTAACCAGCAAGATTGAAGTGTACCAAACGGCGAAAGTACCACTGTACTACGTGGGTGAAGAGCTAGAGAAAGGTTCATTGACTCGTATTGAGGCGCTAAACCAAGAGTTAGCTAACGCTGAAAGCGTGATGGATAACGAAGCTTTCCTATACGAAACGCCGCAATCTCAGTGGGTTCCGTCAACGGTTTACAAGTGGAATGACTTCCTAGATGGCTTAAACGCGATGCACAACATTGGTGTGGCGGGTAACAAGTTCTGGCTGATGGACGACGAAGTCGATGACGCTACTAACATCAAATACGCGAAAGTCGCGATTGCTGCATTCCTTGCACAAAGTATGCAAGAGACTATTCGTTACAACGCTTGTGATGAAAACAACTGGTCAGAAGTGAAATATGGCGCGCCAACGGATTACCCAATGACGGCAAGCTGTGGTCAACTTGGTCAGAAATACGCAGATTATGGTGTAAACCCAGTGTCTGGTCTGGATCACGCGTACTCGTGTCCACGTGATAACAAGATGGAAGTAAGCGCGCTGACGCATGCGAAATGGTACGGTGCACCAGCTCCAGTATTTGCTGCTCCGGATGCTGTGCTTGAAGAGCGTGGTCTACTGGTAAATGGTGCTGCTGGTCGTTGGACCAACAACGGTCACTGTAACGAAGTACCTGAAAGCGTCGATACGTCTAAGCAAGTATGGGAGCGTGACGAGTGTAGAACTTACGTTGGCCAAAAAGCAGGTAAATTTGTTTGGGACGGCAGCAGCCAAGAAAGTGTTGAAGGTTGTGGCTGGTGGGGTCGTGGTGTTATCCAAACCACAGGTCGTCAGAACTTCGGTACGCTTAACCACTACCTAGGTCGTTCACACGTTGATCCATCGACGATCGGTAAAACGATTGATGGCGTAACGGTTGAAGCGCCACCAGAGAATCCGCTATACGCAGAGTTGGACTTCTGTTCGAACCCTGGTCTGATTTGTAGCTCGGAAGAAAACAGAGAGATCAAATGGATTGCTGGTCTATTCTACTGGGTAACATCAGTGCAGGCGTATAACGATGAAGGCGGCCAATATGCAGACTGGAACTACTACAACGAGCTGAAGAAGTACGTTGACAGCGGTCTACAAGGCTCTCAATTTATTGATGACGTTTCAGGCATCGTTAACCGTGGTTGTCCTGATTTGACGTGTTCGACTGGTGACGTTCATAACGTGGAAGAGCGCCGTGATAACTTCAAACTGGTGCTACAAAAGCTAGGACTTGATCCTCGTTAATTCAGATAGAACAACATCGCTGAGTCAAAGCCACCACTGAAAAGTGGTGGCTTTTTTGTTTTTTTCATTCGGCTCAGACGCTTAGTTTTTATTTTTACGTTTCTGTAATAGTTATTTTCTTTTTCTGCTTATTATCATTTATTTTCAACTCAATATAATGCTCGCCATTCCAAACGTATTTACTGCGTTTATGATTTTTATCTTTCGATGAATGGTTTCCGGGAGGGGAGTATGTCGAATTTTGTTGTTGTCGGTGGTGGTGCTGCAGGCCTAGAAATGGTCACGCGTTTAGCGAGCAGTTTTGCGGGTAAATCTGGCCACACCGTCACTTTGGTTGAACCATCTTCTCATCACTTATGGAAACCAAGACTGCATGAAATTGCGGCGGGCACGTTTGACAATGAGCTCGATTCGGTGGCGTTTCGCCTTCATGCTGCTTGCCACGGCTACCAGTATGTTCAAGCGCGCATGTCAGGATTAGATCGAGCAAACAAAACGATTACCGTAAGCGCTGAGTTCTCACCAGAACAAACATTGAAATACGATTACCTTGTGATTGCAGTGGGTGCGATCAGTAATGATTTCAAAATTCCGGGTGTGAGCGATCATTGTTTGTTCTTAGATTCTGCCTCTCAAGCAGAAAAAGCATGGGAGCAGATGAAACAGATGCTGGCGAACGGTGGTGCTCACCGTGTATCTATTGTGGGGGCTGGTGCGACTGGTGTTGAGTTGGCTGCTGAGTGGGCTAAAGTGAGCAAGCAATTAAACCGCTATCAAAATGATACTCAGCTTTCTATTACGCTTATTGAAGCCGCAGACCGCGTATTGCCCGCAAGCGCTGATTGCATGTCTGAAAAAGTATTCAAGAAACTTCAAAAGCAGGGCGTTAACGTCCGCTTAAACGCAAGGGTTAAGCGTGCAGAAGCGGATCGCATTGTAACAGAAAATGAGGTCATTCCTGCTGATCTACAAATTTGGGCGGCAGGTATTCGATGCCCAGACTGGTTAGCGAATCTCGATGGTCTGGAAAGCAACCGTATTAACCAACTTAAAGTGTTACCAACGTTGCAAACCACTCTTGATGAGAGCGTTTTTGTCATCGGTGACAGTGCTGAATGTCCACAAGAGGATGGACGTGTCGTACCACCACGAGCACAAGCAGCCAACCAAGCAGCGGCGCATTTGGCGAAGCAGTTTAAGCGCTTGGTGAAAGGCAAAGAGCTTAAGCCGTTTGTATTCAAAGATGGTGGCATGGTAGTAGCACTTGGGCATGACTACGCGGTTGGCGCGTTGATGAATGACAAAGTCGTGTTACGCGGACGCTACGTCCGTCGTTTATACGACACCATTTTTAGACTGCATCAACGTGTCATTTTTGGCTGGTTCCGAGTATCAGCGTTGGTTGTGCTTAAACGCGTAAAAGGTTTATTGAACCCTTATTACAAAGGCTCTTGGTCTTAATCTTAGTCAGTATTATTCATTTCTGTCTTTTCACTATTATCGAGCGCCCAAATCATAACGATTTGTGGCGCTAGGTGTTTTTTTATGCGTCATTTGCAACTCTCTTTACCTGTTCAACTTCTTATTTCTGCTTTGCTTGCTTGGAGTGGGGCTCAAGCTATCCTTCTTCTCGTCGAACATGGTTTTGCAGATAAATCGCTATTGCTGTCGAGTGATTACTACCAAATTTTGATGTTGAGTAAAACGGTCTACCTAGGTTTGCTCAAAATGGTGGTGGGCTTGATGGTACTGTTCTCCCTTGTCGAGGGTATTACCAATATCGGTTCAACCTTACGCCTTAAAGCATTGGGTGGGCGAACACTGCTTTTCTACAGCTTCACGACTCTAATAGCCATCAGCTTGGGGCTTGGTGCTTCTTTGGCATTGCCAGCATGGGAGCCGCTCAGTCAGACTATTCCTGTTGGCAGTGATGTTCGTTTGATTGATGAACAAGGGGCTGGTGGGGCAGCGATATTGACCAATCTCGTCAAGATGGCCATGGTCAATCCGTTTGCTGCATTGGCGAATGGTAACTTACTGGCGATCGTCGTTTTCTCCTTTATGGCAGGCGTTGCGATTTTGCTTTCGGTGCCATCAGGTCACCCTTTATTAGCCGTGATTTCGGGGTTAAACAAAAGCATCAACACCATGATTCGTGGCATCGTTAAACTGTCTCCGATTGCTATTTTCGCGATCGTGCTTGATATCACGTTGACCTCGAGTGGCAATCTGATTCAGCAACTTGCGCTGTTTGCGTTGCTGGTGTTTGTGCTTACTATGGTGCACGGGGTAGTCGTATTACCGACGATTGCTAAGGTTATGACGGGGATTTCGCCGGTTACGCTGTTTAAAGCGATTTCAGCACCGTTAGCCATGGCGTTCGCGACTTCCTCTAGTGCAGCTGCTCTGCCTCTTGCAAAGCAAAGTGCGGAAGACAATTTAGATGTCTCACCAGAAGTCAGCAGTATGGTGCTGCCACTTGGTTCTGTAATGAACATGGACGGGACGGCGCTATTTGAAGGTGTTGCCGCGATTTTCTTGGCGCAACTGTTCGGTGTGGATTTGAGCACGACTGGATTGGTGATGATTTTTATCATGGCTATGGTCTCTTCTGTCGGTGCTCCGGGCATGCCTTCTGGCTCTATGTCAGGTATGCAGTTAGTGCTGTTAGCAGCAGGTATTCCATTGGAAGCGATTGCGATTTTATTGGTGATCGAAAGACCGCTGGATACCTTCCGAACCGCCGTTAATGTGGAGGGGGATTTAGTCGCGACGCTTGTGATCGACCGTTGGCAAAAGAAGACGACGGTGGATTCACAATCTCTTGATTCGTCAGAGATGCTAGTGGGCTAAAAGCAAAACGCACTCTCAATGGAGAGTGCGTTTTTCGTTGTTCTGAACTTAGATGAGCGAAAACGGGCTACGCTTTTTTAAGCTCGAATAATGCGTCATGCAGTGAAGGAACGATCGCATGGCCAAAATCACGCACTTCTGCGCAAGGCTCAACAAGGTCTGGGATTTGGAAAGTGACCATGTTAGCTGCTACCGCAGAGCGTACGCCATTGTTGGAATCTTCAAAGGCAAGACATTTGGTTGGGTCAACGTTTAGTCGACTTGCTGCAAGCAGATAGATCTCTGGATCTGGCTTTCCATGTGAGACCTCACAGCCCGTGGTTAAGTTGTCGAAATACTTGCTCAAACCCGCCAGCTCCAACTTTTTTCTCGCTACTTCTTTTGCAGTAGAAGTCGCAACGGCAATGGGTAAACCTTGCTGTTTTAGCCACTCAAGCAGTTCTACCACGCCTTCTTTTACTGGAATGGCTTGATGTTTTACAACCGCATCGTAGCGAGTGCGCCATTCGTGATGAAGGCGATCTAAATCATCACCGTAAGCTTTGCGGAAAATGACCTCAATGCCCGCCGCGTTGCGACCAATGATTGAAAGGTAAACGTCTTTGTAGAATGGGAGGCTTTGTGCCTCGCACGCTTCTTGGAAAATGCGCATGCACACTCGCTCCGTATCGAGGAGCAGTCCATCCATATCGAAAATAGCAGCTTGATAATTCATTACGTTATGACTTGTCGATTGAGATGGCGCATTTTGACATAAGCGGAATCGATTTTCTTGTGCAATTCGATCATCATCAACTTTTGGTTGAATAAAGACAAAAGTGGGCAAGCGCTGTTCCATACGAAACAATAATTTAATACTGAAATCGATATTGCGCTAATTTGTCGGGAAGAAGCGTTTACGACAATCTATTAAAATAGACAGAAGAGCAGAGATCCGTCTCTGCTCTTTTTTGATTTCGAGAGAGGGACTTTAAGTCCTTCATGGGTTTATTCTGTGATTCTAGTCACGAAGCAATTCCTACCTGTTAACTCAATAAGTGTTATGTTATAACATAATTTCTTCTCAGCTAGTTAATACCGCTTATGTCTTTGTATGCGGACTGCTGGTACCAGCGAAAGAATAAAAGTGATTTTAGGTTTGTTGCTCGTGCCGGGCGATTAATACCCGTTTAGAGAGATGGAGGGGTCCAATCGATTTTTTCGGAATATTTACTGGTCTTGCAACCTTTTCCAAAGCGATATCAATCTGGTATCGCTTTTTTTCTGTCTGTAGAAAGCGAAATAAAGCTTAAGCGCATTTGGCAAGCGTTCGTTCTAGAAGGGGGAATAAAACAGGTTTTTACTGAGTTGATTTGCTGTTAATTATATGAATAAAAAGGATTTTATCCGCTTTTTAAGTGAGTTTAACCCTGATATATGGATCTAATATCACAAATTTCTATATTAAAGTTGTTTCATATTTGTTTGGTGAGTTAGTTTCCCTCTCGAATCTAACGAGGAGAATAGAACATTACTATGAAAAATATAAAAGTTGCAGTCGTCTTCATCGCTGGTATTAGCCTACAAGCTCATGCCAACAACTCAGTTGATATCACCAGTAGCACGCCTGAGGGAGTGCATACAAAGTTTGAATCTGCTCATCAAGTCCGTGAGCGAATGGCGTCGTCTGGTTTTACGCTGCATCGTTGTGGTATCCAGTCTATCAAGAAAGGCCACATGGCTGATCAAGATATGGAAACCCCACACAGCCAGATTACTTGTATGTACTCAAAACCTGGTGCGCAAGTTACGGATGAATCCGAAATTGCTTATTGGCACTTAAACGTCGTTTACGATATGAGCAGCCAGATGTACAAAGCAGGCAACGAGTTTACCGACATCTATCAGACTCATATCTACACGCTAACACCGAGCTACCTTCTTGATGCTGCTCCTAACTTTCATCAGCAAAGAGCAAGTCTTCAGTCATCTGGTAAGAGCGTAGGTGAATGTGAGTTGCAGCAAATTTACTACTTTATGAAGCCGACAGAGGCAACGTACCTTTCGCATGTTGCCACTTGCCCAGTTTATGCCGCAGAAGGTGAACTATCAGGTCACCTGAATGTTGCTATCGACTACAACTCTGAAAGAAAAGGCTACACGGAAGCTAGTGTTGGCTTTGAATCTCTTTAGTCTTTTAGATTAGTCAGTATTCAACCTTTCGCTTTATGCACCAGTTGATGACTGGTGCATTTTTAACTTTGCTGAGACTCTCTGGCAGCTTGGTTTGTCTGTGCGAACCCTAAAAAAATACCCTAGCCTGCATTGGCTCAGGCTAGGGCGAAGCTCAGTCAGAGCGTTAAGGATTGCAGGAGTTACTATATATGCAATTGGTTTTATATTCACTATCTGCCATCACACAACTAGACCTTTAGGGTGATGGAATGGTTAGTACGGTCGCCAAAAAGTGTACGTCTTTGGCTCAAGTGCCCTTTCGTGCCGTACTCACCCCCATATTTTAAACGAGATAAAAAACCACAAATAAAACAATGATATTACCATATCTTTATATTGTAGAAATTATTTCTGCATTTTATTTTATATGTGGAAAGTTATTTTAGTTGGCAGGTAAAGAACCTTACAAATAGCAAAATGTTTCTCGAGGGAAGACTTTAGAATGTGACACGTAAATCTGGTGATACAAGCCAGTGAATATTAAATAATTTAAGTAAGTCGTCGTCATGAATTCAAAGTCTTTTATATTTTTGCTCTTTTTGTCTGTGTGTTTGATCTGGGGAACCACTTGGTTCGCAATGGAAGTCGCATTGCACTCTATTCCCCCTGTTCTTGCCACAAGTATGCGTTTTTTCCTTGCTGCACCTTTGCTGTTTGTGATGGCAAAAGCATTCAAACAACCTTTGATGTTCCCAAAGGGTAAACGTCATTGGATTTTTATCGTGGCTGTTTTGTACTTTGCGATGCCGTTTACGCTGATGATTTACGGAGAGCAATACATCTCGTCGGGTCTTGCATCGATTATTTTTGCCAACATGCCGGTTGCGGTGATGCTAATGTCTGGCCTGTTTTTGGGGCTGCGTTTGGCGCGTCACCAAGTGTTTGGCTTGTTGACGGCAGTGGTAAGTCTTTGTCTAATTTTGGGCAACGAGATGCAACTGGGTGGGGAAGATTACTTACTAGGTACGCTGTCGTTAGCGCTTGCGGTGGCGATGCATGCGGTAATGTATGTGTTAGTTCAAAAGTACTGCAAGGACATTCAGGTGTTGACCTATAATGCGGTGCCTTGTTTTATTGCGTCTCTGCTACTATTCGCTTTATCGGCAGTATGTGAGCAAGTTGATGTAGCGGCATTTACTTACGACTCAGTCCTAGCGGTCGTTTATCTTGGCTTTGTGGCAAGTGTTGGAGGTATTGTGGCTTACTTTAAACTTGGTCAGGTTTCGACACCGTTTCAAGCTTCGATTTGTTTTCTGATTTTCCCTTTGGTCGCGTTATTCCTATCCGCGTTTATTAATGGAGAAATGCTTTCAGAGCAGTCGATTATCTTAATGCTACCTCTTATGTTTGGCATTTTGTTAACCAAAGCACCTAAGAAGCTTTTCAAGTTACGCTCAGTGGCAGTACCCGCCGAGTAACGCATAGCAAGAGGCTCTCATGGGCCTCTTTTTTTTGCCCTGAACTCGCAACACCCCCTTCTTTTATAAACACTGCAGTAAACGGCGAGGTAGCGCGGTTTTATCCATCCAGTGATTTGGAATCGACATTGGCGTGTCGTAATAACTTGCCCCAAGAATGGCACCGAGTGGAATGGCTCGACCACTTGAATCACCGCCACAGTATATGTTCTCACGCATGGTGGTTTCGTAACTTTCTGAGTTCATCAACAAATGACAAATCACCACAAATGAAGCGTCTAAACCGCAATGCATCCCAACGGACTCCGCAACGCTGGTGGCGGTTCTGCCGCTCATCGCTTCTGCACGTTGAATATCGTTAGCAATATTTGGAGAAACCGTCTGAGCTGCCATTACACACGCTTTGGGCGCGGCGCCTTGCAACGCCATCTGAATCATCACTGCGACAGCTTGGGCGTACATAACTGCGGTGTCGTTGTTATTGGTAACCCGCACGGCGGAATCGACCAGTTTAGCGAGTTTGTCATCATCGGAATGAAAAGCCACCAAAGGCGGAAGCTTAGATAATGCAGGGTTTTGCGTGTCGTCAGCCCCACATTGCGTTAAGCGTAGCTCTTTGGCTTCCAACTCATGAATGTTGAGCAGTGTTTGCTTAGTCGGTTTGTCTGTATAGCCCTGCCATTTACCACCAAAATCAAACCATTCTCGAAAGGAGCGAATGTAACGTGCCTCGTCGTAGTGTCCGGTTTGAACCAGAGCGTCTAACATGGCAACAAGCTGCGCGCCATAGTGGGTGAGGTCACCGACTTGTTTGCTACCGTGGGCAAAATAACCTTTGTCATGGTATTCAGTTCGGTTAGGTTGATGAAATTCCGGATGCGGAGAACCAAACTGCCTGATGAGTTCTTGATCGTAAAGCCAATGAAATCCGAGAGATGCTGCATCACCGACGAGTGCGCCGATAATGGCATGAAGAGAGCGAGCGTTTCTATGAGTCATCTTGCCACCTTTATCAACAGGGCTACTCAATAAGTCTTACACAGTTTCTTGGTTTTTTAGGGAAATGTTTCTGTTTTGGATCAAGACTATAGTGCTTAATTAACCATTGCTTTACTAGGGTTAAAAAGACTAGGGTTAAAAGCAAAACGCCCCGCGAGTGGCGAGGCGTTGGTTTTAGTGGCGTACTATTCACAATAACGATTAGCTGTAAGCGCGCGCAACACGACCTTCACAATCCAAAGTAACCTGTTTTGCGTAAGCCGGAATGAAAACTGATTGTCCTTTTTCAACTACGCATATTTCGCCGTTTGCGTGAGTGAGCACAAGTTTGGTATCCAGAGGCATAATGATCTCAGCGGTTTGAACTTCTAGAGTACGCTGGTGAGCTTGTTTAACGATGGCGAATTTGAAATCGTCGACTGGGATTGGGTATTCCAACATATCGTCGATTTCGTTTGGTGCGAGCAATAGGCTGTCGAACGGCTTCTCGTTGAAGCGTGTACACGCAACAAGCTCTTTCACGTCCATGTATTTTGGTGTCAGACCCGCGCGCAGTACGTTGTCTGAGTTCGCCATGATCTCAAGACCTGTACCTTTCAAGTAAGCGTGTGGCGTTTCTGCATCTAAGAACATGGCATCGCCCGGTTGTAGGGTAATAACATTAAGCATCAGTGGTGCAAACAAACCAATATCGCCAGGGTATTGCTTCTCTAGCTCAAGAATCAGGTTGAACAGAGGTAAGTCGGTGATGCGAGCTTGAGCCAATAGCACCGTCAACGCCATCTCTTTCTGTTCGCCTTCTAGTGACAGTAGGCCCGAGAAGAAGGTTGCCAAGCCCGTTGGTGTTTGGTTTGCGATAAGGTCATCCACCAAGCCTTGCAGCTCAGGAATCGCCAGCTCAGAGAAGAAGCTGATGATTTCACTTGTTGGGCGGAAGCCATTCATCGCTTGGTATTCGGTTAGCGCGTAAACCAACTCAGGTTTGTGGTTTGGATCTTTGTAGTTACGGTTTGCAGCGGTTAGGGGGATGCCTTGTTTTTCTTCCAGTGCAAAGCCTAATTCTGCTTGTTGTTTGTTTGGGTGAACCTGAATCGACAGCGCTTTCTCAGCAGCAAGCACTTTAAATAGGTATGGAAGTTCACCAAAACGGTTTGTGACTTCTTCACTCAGAAAGGCATTCATGTCTTGAGCAATCAGTGAAGAGAGTTTGGTCTCCTCACCGTTTACCATCACCAATGAGCAACCGTTGGGATGCGCACCCATCCATACTTCTGCTTGTGGTTCGCCCGTTGGGTTTTCAATGCCAAACAGTTGGTTAACAGAAGTAATACTGCCCCAAGCGTAGCTTTGAATCACGTTGTTCATCAGGAAAAACATCGGATGCTTAGCTTGAGTTTGAATCGTTTGTGTATCGGACATCGTTAAATCAGACATAGAGTGTCACCATGAGAGAAAATCATGGCTTGGGCGACATTGCCCAAGCCATAGGAGCCATTTGGGGGTAGGGGTGATTAAGCGGCTGCTTGCATCATTTTTGCTTTGCGAACTTTCTTCAGAGTTACACACGTTACTGCGGTAACCACTGCGCCAGCTGCCATACAAATCAGAGCAAGTACTGGGTGATTCATCGCGCCAAGTAGAGCGACAACTGGACCGCCGTGAGCAACACTGTTGGTAATGCCGAATGAGAAGGCCATTACTGCCGCTACCATTGAGCCAAGTACGTTTGCTGGAATCACTGACATTGGATCTTGCGCTGCGAATGGAATCGCACCTTCAGAGATACCAACTAGACCCATTGCGCCTGCTGCTTTGCCCGCTTCGGTTTCTGATTCTTCGAACAGGTCGAACTTACGACCAAGCGCCGTTGCTAGTGCCATGCCTAGAGGTGCAACTGGGATTGCACACGCCATCGCACCCATAAATTGAGTTTGACCGCTTGCAATCATGCCCACAGAGAATAGGAACGCGACCTTGTTGAATGGACCACCCATATCGAAGCCAGCCATACCACCAAGTACGATGCCTAGTAGAACGACGTTACCTGTACTCATGCTTGTTAGTAGCGCAGTCAGACCGTCCATTAGGCTTGCGATTGGCGCGCCGATTACGAAGATGAAAAGACCAGCGATGAATAGCGAACCTGTGATTGGCGCAATCATGATTGGCACTAAAGGTTGAATGAATTTGTGGTAGTTAATCGACGTAATCCACTTCACGAAGTAACCCACAAGCAGACCAGCGATGATGGCACCGATAAAGCCTGTACCAGCGTCTGCGCCGTAGAAAGAACCGTTGTTTGCAATCCAACCACCGATCAAACCAGGAGCTAGAGCAGGGCGGTCAGCAATCGCGTAGGCAATGTAACCGGCTAGGATTGGGATCATCAGCGTAAAGGCAACTACACCAACGTTGAGGATTTGGTTCCACATGCTGCCTTCAGGAATAGCCATGCCCGCTTCACTTGGTTGACCACCGACTGCAAGAGCAAGTGCAATCAAAAGACCACCTGTTACAACGAATGGGATCATGTGTGATACGCCGTTCATCAAGTAGCGGTATAGGTCAGAGCGAGCCTGAGAGGCTTTGTTTGCCACAGACGCTTGTGCATTGCTGCTTGCTTCTGCTTGGTATTCTGGAGCGCTTAACGCTTCGTTAATCAGACCTTGAGCATCGCGGATAGGGGCTTTTACGTTGGTTTTTACCACGCGTTTGCCAGCAAAGCGGTTCATGTCGACTTGCTTGTCACATGCCACGATGATTGCATCTGCACGCTCGATTTCTTCTGCTGTTGGGCTGTTTTTGACACCGATTGAACCATTCGTTTCAACCTTGATTTCGTAACCCATCGCCGCTGCACCTTTCTCAAGCGCTTCTGCCGCTAGGTAAGTGTGCGCAACGCCTGCAGGACAACCAGTAACACCAATGATGAAACCTTGGTTTGCTGGTGCGTCTGCCACTGCTTGCGGCTCTTCTTTAGCAAGCAGCAGTGCCAGTGCGTCTTGGCTGTTTGCTGCACCTAAAAATGCATCAATGAAACCATCTTCAATCAGTTTTGAAGACAGTTCTGCGAGAACTTCGATATGGTGGTTATCGCCACCGTCTGGAGAAGCGATCATGAAGAACAGTTTTGAAGGCAAACCGTCTTCCGCGCCGTATTCGATACCAGATTTGCTTACGCCGATCACAACCGCTGGTTCAATGACTGCTGCACTTTTGGCGTGTGGGATAGCTACGCCATCTTCAAATCCGGTATTACCTAATTCTTCACGTGCTTTTATATCTGCAAGAAATTGCTCTTGGTCTGAAATACGACCTTGGGCGTGTAGAACTGCAACCAGTTCTTTAAATACGTCTTCTTTTGAAGTCGCTTGAAGATCAAGCTTAATCAAGTCTTCATTTATTAGTTTGGTGATCATTGTCGAATCCCTATAAATATAATTTTTATTTCAGGGGTATTTTGAAATTAACCAAGCGGAGACAGTAGTGAAGAAAAAATGCATTTACTGGACGATTGTAACCGCCCGACTAGAGTGTGATGTAGATCGTCTACTGGATAAACTTACTGCATATCTGTGACATTATGTGGAAGTCGATGAACCATAAGTAAAATGTGTTATTGCTCCAATATATAAGGGTTTGAAGGCTTTTTTGATGATTTACTAGACTGGATAATTGATTCGTTAACTGGATTTTTGTAACCTTAAAATGGAAGTGTGATTTTGCTCAATAGCACAAAAGTCCAGTTGGGTGTATATCTATAGATATAGCATCATGGATGCGTGTTTAAGAGTACGTAAAATGATTTTTCATGATTTGATTTCATCAGTATTAAACGAGCGAGAACCATTTCACAATATATGGTTTGCTGGTGATTTTCATACACCACCTGAATTTAGCTATCAGGTTAACTTCCCTCGATTAGAATTGGTCTTATCTGGTGAATATATTAATGAAATGGAAAGTCATGATCGCAAAGTGACGCATATCGTGGCGAAAACCGGTGATGCGATATTTATTCCGCCTAACTGTTGGAATAAACCTGACTGGGATACAGATTGCTCGGTATTAAGTATTCTCTTTGGTCGCCGTCAATTGGGTTTGAGTCTCGTGTCCAAACGTAAAGGGGAAGCGAGCTTTTACGATATCCAAAAACACAGTATTCAAACTCGTTCTGGATTTGCCATTGATAATATCTTGGAAGCGCTGAGTTCATTGGCTCGCGAGTGCAATAAGAAGCCAATGGATGAGTTGTTGCTGCAAGCCTTGTTGCAATACGCTAAATCGATGTTAGATGCACCTATAGAGACGCAGGCGCACAGCCGAGTGCAAGATCTGTATCAGGGTATTTGTATCTACATCCAAGAGAACTTCCACCGTCCAATCACGCGTGACAGTATTGCGTCGAGGTTCAGCATCTCTTCTAACCATTTGTCGCGTTTGTTCCGTCAGCAAGGTCACATGACGTTAGCCGATTACATTACGTGGGTACGGGTAGACCGCGCGAAGTTTATGCTCAAGAAATACAACTTTAAGTTGAATGAGGTATCGGTGCGCTGTGGATTTAAAGATGTGAACTACTTCTGCCGAGTATTTAAGAACCGCACGGGCAGAACGCCGACGGAATATCGCGGTTCAATTTAGAACGGAAACTAAAACGGTAAAGACTAAGCGAGCAGCCTCGACATGGCGTACATCAGAAGCGCCTGTAAGTCGACGCTGCTTTTTGTTAGCAGTAAACGTTCAGCCATTTGGTCGGTCAGCAGGTTACGAGTTAAGTTGGTTGCTGCAATGATGTGCTCGCGCGTGGGCTTCGCTGGCATTACTAGTGCTATAGCAAGATGCACTTCACCCATTTTGGATGCCCAATCCATCGGGATCTCGTTAGCGATAACTGCAACAGAAATGTGGTCTACACCTTCGAACATCACATGGGGCAGGGCAATACCCGGTGTTACTGCGGTTGAGGACCGCTCTTCACGTTTGATAAAGGCGAGAATGAGTTCGTCTGGGTGAAGCGGATGAATAAGCTGTGCTAGCCCTTTCAAGCACTCAAACTTGGTGAGCTCAGTGTGCGCTTTGGCGTAATGCCATTGTATTTCACACGGTGGGCAAATCTGGGGAAGTCGCTCCGCAAGTTGGCTTGAGAACTCGTAATTAATGTGGGAGCCGACAACGGTAAAGTTCTCAGCAATGATGTCTTTGATAACGAAACAGGCAAGCTCGGCATCAATACCGATGGCAGTGATTTGGCACAGGTCGCCTTGCTGCAAGCCGACCTGTAAAACCGCGACTGACTTGGTGAGTTCAGCGATGCGGTTTTGCGTTATGTTAATGATGTGTATAGTGCTTTTGAACTTTTTGGCGACGCGATTGAGGGGCTGCGCTACGTGAGCACTGGCATTAATATCGTCGACAAAAAAGGTGATCTGGTATTCGTTCATCTGCAAAGAGTATCATCGACAGTGTACAAGGAACACCTTATCAACATTGAGTAACACATCTTCAATTGGGATTTGGATTTTGTTAGTGCCTTCAAAGCGGGCTGGTTGTTCAATCTCGATATCGGACACAATTAAGACACGATCCGCTTGTGCAATGTCGTGAGGGGTAAGCTGATTCTCAATACCCATCGCACCTTGCGTTTCGACCTTAATTTGTACGTTATGCTTAGGCGCAGCTTTCATTAGCGCATCTGCCGCCATATAAGTATGAGCGATGCCTGTAGGGCACGCTGTCACCGCTACGATTTTCATGTTCTATCCACTTTATTTTTTTGTGGATTTTAGCATAGTGGTCGTCGGAAGGATGGATTTAAAGCAGATAATCGCAAGAGCTCTATCACAGTTTAAATCTCATGTTACATTAATCCAGTTAATGCACTTTTTGTCCTGTATTGGAAAGGACGAGTGTTGGTTACTCTGTACACAGTCATAGATGGAACAAATAACTCATGACTCACGAGCGTGAACATTGCAAGGTACAAACAATGGACATATTAAACCTTATTGAGCCGGAAACCATTTGCTTGGATTTGCAGGCTCAAACCAAAGATGAAGCGCTCAAAGAGCTCGTCGAATTGTTGGACGCGGCGGGCAAGCTCACTAGCAAAAGTCAGTTCTTGGCGGACATTTGGAAACGAGAAGAGATTGGCAATACCGGCTTTGACGAGGGTATTGCCATTCCTCACGCCAAAAGTAACGCGGTTGCCAAACCCGCAGTCGCAGTGGGCATCAGCCGAAAAGGGATTGATTACGGCGCTGATGACGGCGAACTGTCTGACGTATTTTTTATGCTGGCTTCTCCGGATGGGGATGATCATCACCACATCGAAGTCTTGGCACAAATTTCCACCAAAATCATTGAAGATGGTTTCGTCAATAAGTTAAAAGCGGCGGAGTCGGTGGAGGAAGCGCGCGAGCTACTTACTGATATTCAATCGAACACGAATGACTCTGGTATCGATCCTTTAGAGTTTGCGTCTGAGCCACTCAGCCCTTGGGCGCAGAAGCTCGGCAGAATGAAAGAACACTTGCTGTTTGGCACTTCTCATATGATTCCGTTTATCGTCGCGGGCGGCGTGTTGTTGTCTCTGTCCGTGATGATTTCAGGCCATGGCGGTGTTCCGGAAGAAGGTATTTTGGCAGATATTGCTGAGATGGGTATCGCAGGTTTGACGCTGTTTACCGCGGTGTTAGGCGGTTACATTGCCTATTCGATTGCGGATAAGCCAGGGCTTGCTCCGGGCATGATTGGCTCATGGATTGCGGTTAGTCACTACAACACTGGCTTCTTGGGAGCAATTGTGGTCGGATTTTTCGCCGGCTTTGTGGTTTGGCTACTGAAGAAGATTCAATTGCCGGACAGCATGAGTTCGCTCGGATCTATCTTTATCTACCCACTGGTTGGTACGTTTGTTACTTGTGGCGCAGTGATGTGGGTGATTGGTTCACCGATCGCCAGCGCAATGACGACAATGAACGATGTACTTACAGGTATGGCGGGCTCAGGTAAAGTGATGTTGGGCACCGTACTGGGCGCAATGACCGCGTTTGATATGGGCGGTCCTATCAACAAAGTGGCGACCTTGTTTGCTCAAACTCAGGTGAATACTCAGCCTTGGTTAATGGGTGGTGTCGGTATTGCGATCTGTACCCCGCCTTTAGGTATGGCATTAGCAACTTTTCTATCGCCAAGTAAGTTTAAACGTGATGAACGTGAGGCGGGTAAAGCCGCGGGCATCATGGGCATGATTGGCATCAGTGAAGGGGCGATTCCGTTTGCTGCTGGTGACCCAGCTCGCGTCCTGCCTGCGATTGTTGCTGGGGGCATTGTCGGTAACGTGATTGGATTTATGTTCCATGTGATTAACCATGCTCCGTGGGGCGGCTGGATTGTACTGCCAGTCGTTGACGGCAAGATCGGCTACATTGTCGGCACGATCGCAGGCTCGTTTACCACAGCATTGATTGTTATTGCGCTTAAGAAGACGGTCACAGAAGACGATAGTCCGGTTGGTCAATCTCAAGCTTACACCTCTGTGCAAGGTGAGGGTGAAGCAGACATTCTTGCTGTGACGTCTTGTCCATCAGGTGTGGCGCACACCTTCTTAGCGGCGAAGTCATTAGAAAAAGCTGCCTGTGCGTTAGGCATTAAGATCAAGGTCGAAACACAAGGGGCGAACGGCATCATTAACCGAATCACTGACAAAGATATCGCTAAGGCGAAGTTTGTTATTTTCGCTCACGATGTTGCCATCAAAGAGCCAGAACGATTCAGAAAAATGAAGGTGTTGGATGTCAGCACTAAAGACGCGATGCTCAACGCCGCAGCACTGTTACAGGCGAAAAGAATCCCTTAAGTACATAGCCCCCAAATAAGGCTATCTGCTAGTTAGCTCCATCATTTTTGATGGAGCTTTTTTTTATCCCTGCGAAAAGTGCCGCTATGTTTTTGGTTGGACTGGTTGAGGTAACGGGTGCAATTTTGATGTTAATTGGCTTGTTATCGACGAACAACTTGTTAAGTGCGATAGGAGCAAGTTTTATTGCATTCACCTCCGTTGGTGCGATGTTTTTCCATTTTCGTTTTGATACTTGGAAAGACGCGATTCCGTCAATGGTGACGCTTTTATTATCACTTTTGGTGGCTTCGCCTTTGATTGAGTTTATTGCGCTTATTTAAGACGAAATTATTGCAAGTAATGTTCTGAAATCTTTAGTAACATGTTTCAAATAGTAACTGTTTCAGATAGTAATAGTTTCAAAACGTCACTTATTTCGAATTCAAGGAGGCTTGCAATGGAAAAACTAAGTGTAGCATTTATTGGTCTGGGTGTGATGGGATATCCAATGGCTGGTTACCTAAGTAAAGCGGGCTTTGAAACCAAAGTATACAACCGCACAAAAGCGAAAGCCGACAAATGGGCTGAAGAATACCAAGGCGTAGCTTGTGAAACACCACGTGAAGCAGCAGAAGGCTGTGACATCGTTTTTACCTGTGTGGGTAATGATGATGACGTTCGTAGCGTTGTTTACGGTGAAGAAGGCATTCTGGTCGGCTTGAAAGCGGATGCAGTGTTAGTGGACCACACAACGACTTCTGCAGACCTAGCGGTTGAGCTGGCTGAAGCGTGTGTTAAGTACGGCAATCACTTCATTGATGCGCCAGTTTCTGGTGGTCAAGCGGGTGCAGAAAATGGTGTACTAACCATCATGTGTGGTGGTGAACAAAGCATTTTTGACCGTGTGTCTCCAGCGATGGATGTGTACGCGAAGCAGATGACGCTACTGGGTGAAAACGGTCAGGGCCAACGTTGTAAGATGGTAAACCAAATCTGTATTGGTGGCGTTTTACAAGGTCTGAGTGAAGCTTTGCTGCTGGCACAAAAATCAGGTTTGGACATTGCTCAAGTTGTAGAAACGTTGAAGCATGGCGCTGCAGGTTCATGGCAGATGGAAAACCGCGCAAATACGATGGCGGAAGATAAGTTCGATTTTGGCTTCGCTATTGATTGGATGCGCAAAGACTTGGGTTTCTGTCTGCAAGAAGCAGAGCGAGTGGGTCTAGAGCTTCCACTGACTAAGAAAGTGGATGAGCAATACGCAGACCTTCAACGCGATGGCTTGGGGCGCATGGATACATCAGTACTGATCAAAGCGGTAGCTAAAAATCAGTAGTTGATGAATCAGTAATAGATAAACAGTTCTTTGGTATCAAAGAGCTTAAAGAAATCTAAGTTGATCATAATGAATCTCCTTGAGCATGGTCTGTGACTAGTGATTAAGGATTAGTGATTTGAAATCAGGAGGTGCTGTTGGGCACCTCCTTTTTTATGTCTTTTAATCACACAGTGTGATGATTACAGCGTTTGCTTACTTGTTTAAGCCTAGCGCAACCTCAAGACCTTTGCCGTACGCTTCGTCCGCTTGGTATGCGTGTTGAACGTGGCGTTGTTGGATGAACTCTGGCACACCGTCCATTGCGCGAGCTGTGTTGTCGAACAGAGTTTGACGTTGCTCTTCGCTCATCAGACGGAATAGGTCACCCGCTTGGCTGAAGTAGTCTTCGTCTACACGGTGATCGTAATGATCAGCGTTGCCGTTGATGCGTAGAGGTGGCTCAGAGTAATCTGGTTGCTCTGCCCATTCTTGTTTGTAGTTTGGCTCGTAACCTAGTGTTGAACCAAAGTTGCCATCAACACGCATTGCGCCATCGCGATGGTAGCTGTGAACAGGGCAACGAGGTGCGTTCACAGGGATTTGATGGTGGTTCACACCTAGACGGTAACGCTGAGCATCGCCGTAAGCGAACAGACGACCTTGTAGCATCTTATCTGGTGAGAAGCCGATACCAGGTACTACTGCCGCTGGGTTGAACGCTGATTGCTCAACTTCTGCGTAGAAGTTTTCTGGGTTACGGTTCAGTTCGAACTCACCAACTGGGATCAGTGGGTAATCTTTCTGAGACCATACTTTTGTTAGGTCGAATGGGTTGAAGTTGACTTCATCCGCTTCTAGTTCCGGCATGATCTGTACGTACATCTTCCATTTAGGGAAGTCTTGACGCTCAATCGCTTCGTAAAGATCACGGTGATGGCTTTCGCGGTCTTTACCGACGATTGTTTCTGCTTCTTGGTCAGTTAGGTTTTTGATGCCTTGCTGAGTTTTGAAATGGAATTTCACCCAGTAACGCTCGTTTTCTGCGTTGATAAAGCTGAATGTGTGGCTACCAAAACCATGCATATGACGGTAAGAAGCTGGGATACCACGGTCACTCATTACGATAGTCACTTGGTGGAATGCTTCTGGTAGTGATGTCCAGAAATCCCAGTTGTTGGTAGAGCTACGCATGTTAGTGCGAGGGTCGCGTTTTACTGCGTGGTTTAGGTCTGGGAATTTTAGTGGGTCACGTAGGAAGAATACTGGCGTGTTGTTACCAACCAAGTCCCAGTTACCTTCTTCAGTGTAGAATTTTAGTGCAAAACCACGGATGTCGCGTTCTGCGTCTGCTGCACCGCGCTCACCAGCTACGGTAGTGAATCGAGCGAATAGTTCGGTTTTTTTTACCGATATCAGAGAAGATCTTAGCGCGAGTGTATTTAGTGATGTCGTGAGTTACGGTGAATGTACCGTAAGCGCCAGAACCTTTCGCGTGCATACGACGCTCTGGGATCACTTCGCGGTCAAAGTGTGCCAATTTTTCAAGGAACCAAACGTCTTGTAGTAGTTGAGGGCCACGAGGACCAGCAGTCATAACGTTTTGGTTATGGGCGACAGGGCAACCTGCTGCTGTAGTCAGTTTTTTGCTCATTTGAGTTTCCTTGCAATATAGTGATTATTTATCGACTTTTCGGCAACTGCTCGAAAGTTATGCGAGGAGAATAGCGCTGCAACTGAGAATAAAAAAACTGTTATTAGCAATCAGTGTGATAGGTATCACCTATGCTTTAAGTGGTTGTTAATTAGTGGCTTTGTGTCAATTAACATTATTTGTCGTATGGATTAAATATTACTTCTAACTGTGGTCTGTGTGAATAATTTCTGCCTATTTTAAATTGTTCAAAATAGGCAGAAATTCTCAATGGTTTGAGAAGGCCTCAACTCGATTAACCGAATTTCACCTCAAGTTCTTCTGCTTTAGTAAACGCGGGATGCGTAGCGAGCTGTGCGCCATAACGTTGGATGTTAGGGAAACGCTCAATAACCCCAAACTTGTTTAGGACATCGACGACAAAAGACATCATGAAATCCGCGCCTGTTAGTCGCTCTTCTACAAAGTAGGTTTTCCCTTCTAGGCTTTGATCAACGTAGCCCATGACCTTCATGGTTTCCGCATCGGCGTAGTCCGCAAGGAAATTGGTTTGTGCGCCATCTTTAGCAACAAACATTTTGAGCAGCAGGGGAACCATGGCTGAGCTCTCTGCAAAATGCAGCCATTGAATGTACTGCGTGTAAGCTTTGCTGCCACGCTCTGGTGCAAAACGTCCATCTGCATACTTTTTAATTAAGTATTCAGTGATAGCACCAGACTCTGTAACGATCTCGTCGCCATCTTCCAATACAGGTGACTTGCCGAGTGGGTGAATGCTCTTGAGCTCAGGTGGGGCAAGGAAGGTGACGCTGTCACGAAGGTAAGGCACGATCTCATAATCCACCCCCAATTCTTCTAACAACCAATGATGCGTTTTGAACGAGACTGGTTTAAATGATGCAGTTTAATCATAGAAGAGTCCTTTCTTATAAAGGTTGATTGGTTTGAATAACAAGCTTGCCGAAGTTTTTGCCTTCCAGTAGACCGATGAATGCCTCTGGCGCGTTTTCTAAACCTTCTACTAGATGTTCGCGATAGTGGATTTTGCCTTCTGCTAGCCATTGGCTTACATCTTTGACGAAGTTTGTGTAGCTTTGCTCGTAGTGGTCAAAAATGATGAAGCCTTGCATCTTGATGCGTTTAACCAGAATGTTACCCATCAGCATCGACATACGATCTGGACCTTCTGGTAATGCTGTTGCGTTGTATTGAGAAATCAAACCACAAAGTGGCACGCGAGCGCCGACGTTTAGCAGAGGTAATACCGCGTCAAAGACTTTTCCGCCCACGTTTTCGAAGTAGACATCGATGCCTTTGTCACATGTTGCTGCTAGTTGCTCTGCGAACTCATCTGCAGTGTGATCAAGACATTCATCAAAGCCTAGGGTCTCTTTTGCATACTGGCACTTCTCTGCACCGCCTGCGACACCGATTACGCGACAACCTTTTAGCTTACCGATTTGACCAACCATAGAGCCCACCGCACCAGTTGCTGCTGCGACAACTAGGGTATCGCCAGCTTTAGGCTGACCAATTTCCAATAAACCCACATAAGCGGTAAAGCCAGGCATACCAAGCACACCGAGGGCATAAGACGGATGCGTCGGCTTGCTGCCTAATTTAAACAGACCTTCGCCGTTAGATAGCGCGTAATCTTGCCACCCTGTGTAAGCCACTACCCATTCGCCAGTTTGGAAGTCTGAGTTCTTCGAATCCACCACCTGACAAACGGTTCCGCCAACCATCACATCGTTTAGTTCAACAGGATCTGCGTAGGATTTTCCTTCATTCATACGGCCGCGCATATATGGGTCAAGAGACAGGTATACGCTACGTAAAAGCACTTCACCTTCACTCGGAGTAGGGATGGCAGTTTGCTCTAAACGGAAGTTCTCTGGGACTGGCGAACCTTTTGGACGGTTAGCCAATACGATTTGACGGTTGAGCGTTTGGGTCATGGTAAGTTCCTATATTAATTATTAGACCAGTCGTCTATTTTTGATTCCTAAAAAATCCGCCGTACTTTTTGGGTAAAGATAAGGCGGATTAAGTGTGGTTCGTTATTTGCCTTTTAGCATACTTTGAGTGCTCTCAAAGCTACGCATTAATCCGGAACGATCCTGATACAGTTTGTTGAGTAAGCTTGCGCCAATCCATTGATGGTAAATCAAGTGGGCGGTTTGTTCTGCTGACTCAACTTGGATAGAGCCGTCTTCAATGCCCGCTTGGACACAATCTTCGATGGCTTTCACCACTTGAGTGGCACCCGAAGCCAGTTTTACGCGCATTGCTTCTGAAAGATCAGAGACTTCAGCACTCAACTTCACGACCAAGCATTTGTTGGCGTTACATTGGCCATTTTCAATCGCCATCCAGCGTTCGAAATAGCTCAAAAGGCGGTCGCAACCAGAGCCTTCACTTTCAGTAAAGTGGGCTGTGATCATCTTAAGGTAGCGAGAGAAGTAATCTTCAATCAATGCCTCACCAAATTGCTCTTTCGACTTAAAGTAATGGTAGAAAGAGCCTTTCGGCACATCCGCTGCCTTTAACAGTTCTGAGAGTCCAACGCTCGTAAAACCTTTGGTCACTACCAATTGGTAGCCGACATCGAGAATGTGTTGGCGTGTATCGTTCGTTTTTGCGTTCATGAGCAATACTATAAAAGCGATTAGACCAGTCGTCTAGTAAATTGTGGTTCTTACTTGATCAGTTCGTATTCAATCACATACAGCTCATCGATATTTGGATAGATCTCACGGATAAGCTCTTTCAGTTTTGGCAGTTCAATCGCTTCTTGTTCTGCGTGGAACTCGTTGATGTCATCAAACTTCAGTGGTGCAACTGATAGGATTTTGATGTCACATACTTTGCGGTCTGTTTCTAGGGTGAACACTTCCACTTCGGTGTTTGGCACGTAGTGGCTTTCTGATTCATCACGAATCGTGATCGTCTTTTTACCTGCAGTGATAAGTGGTGTTAGGAATTCAAAGAAGGTGATTTTAGTTGGATGTGCAGACATAACCAATGCTCATATTAATCGAATAGGGCAAGAGTATATCACGCCCGTGTGAAACAGGCGCGTTTACGTCATTTAGAGTGCAGAGTTTGTCGATAAACTTATTGATTAGAAAAGATTTTTATAAACTTGGCAAAAAAATAGCCTGAGATAATACCAATCCAATTTGTACTTAAATCTTCAAAGCTAAAAGAGCGAGAGGGGATAAACAGTTGGCTAAACTCCTCAAGAGAAACGATACATAACAAAACAATCAACAGGCGGATACCAAACATATCTGCTTTCGTTGCTTTCACCCATTTAGGAAAATTAAATACAGCAAGAAAGCCGATTAAAAGACTAAAGGTGAAATGTAACGTACTCGAACCGCCAACATAGTTCTCCATGCTTTGATACACACTATGGTCGATATCGGAACTCTTCCAAAGTGATAAAGAGACAGTAAGCAGAAGTACTAAGATAAAGCTGTATCGAGCAATGGTATTGGTCATATTCACCCCACGGGAAAGAAGCCTAAGTAACGTTTCACAAAATACAATGCTGCAAGGTTTTGAATAGCTAAGCCAACGGCGATCGCCCAAGCCGCACCAAGCACACCGTGTGACTGAGAGAGCACTATCAGCAGCGCAATAGAAATGACACCGGAGACAATAGTGATGTATTTCATTGTTTTCTCATGACCACTCATCAGCAATAGAAAGCCAACCGAACCAGTGGCAACATTAATCAGTTGCCCTAATGACAAAGCAATAAGCAGTGGTGCGGCAGCAATAAACTCTTTGCCAAATAACTGCATAACAAACTCTGGGAACAGTACGCAAATAATCACGGGGATAATTGCAGCAGCGATGTTGGCTCTGCAGGCAAGGCGGCTGAGGTTTCGTAGGCGATCCATTTTTCCTTCTCTATAGAGAGAGGCAAACATTGGAGCAACGACAAAGTTAATTGTGATGAGGACAAAACCGATCAGCAAAGAGGTACGCTGTGCAGCAGCAAGAAGCCCAAGCTCAGAGGTAGAAATAAAAAAGCCTGCGATCACTAAGCTTCCCCATTGGACTAAATTGGTGAAGATACTTCCAATCCAGACTTGTTTAGCTGAATAGCTAAGTTCACTGTTTACCGCGGTTTTCCCATGCTGATATTGACCTGAACGAACCCACTGAAGCGTCGACAATAACGCAATAAGCGCTGCTGCGATTAATAGAAGTGCCATCAAAGTATCGGTCGTTATCGGCAATGTTCGTTTGGCTGCAACAATCAAGACCACCATCAGAAAGCTAACACCGAGTTGCAGAGCGACAAGAGAAGCAATGACTTTCCTGCTGGCTTGTAGTACTCGACTGTTGGTTTGACCGATGACAAGGAGAGGAATAGCCGCAAGAGAAACGGCAAGCGAGAAGGAGGTCACTTGAGTGGTATTGAGTTGTTGTGGAAAAGAGATAAATGCGAGGTAAATTAAAGCACAGACTGCAATGCTAAATAAAAGGCTACGAACTAAGGCGATGCGATAGTTGTTACTTTGCTCCGTTCTGTCTTGGTTTTTAAATGCAATGGCATTGAACTTCACCAGTGAGATATTGAAACCAAGCTGTGCAATAACGGCGATAAGGGAGACAAGGTTGAACAGATAAAAGAATTGTCCAGCTGTCGCTGCATCAGAATACCTTGATACTACAAGCGTCAACAAAAAAGCGAAGAAGGCTGCAAGTGCTTTAACGATCCCCGTAGCAGCGCCAAGTGAGAAGAATTGCTTCTTTTCACTTGGTAGGTTTTGGATTTTTTGGTTGATGGATTGAAGCATGGAACCCTCTAGCTATAAATTTTGTTGAGTGCTAGACGTTGTTTTTCTTCACTAAACGCATCATTGAGCCCAATTGTGTATCGATGGAAGTCGATGTCGTGGTAGTGATTGATACAATGGCTCATTTGTTTGGCCATTTCTTCTGGAGTTGCCGCTAAGAAAGGATAGTTAAGATCCTTCGTGGCACCGATAGAGCGAATAACCATAGGTAAGTGCAACTTTGCGGCTTCCAAAATAGTGAGAGGCATGCCTTCCCAGGCGGCAGTGTGAAGATACAAATCCGCGTCTTTGAGTAGATTCACGACGTCATCGCGAGGAATCATTCCGGTTACCGTAATCCCCTGTGTGCGAAGCTTATTCTCAAGCTCTGCCTCACCACCGCCAATCCAAGTAATGTCAAATTTTCGCGCCAGCTGTGAAGGGTCAATATGATTCAATGTATCCAGTAAAAACTGAGGATCCTTTTGTGGCGCCACGCGGCCAAGTACCACAAGTTTTAGTGTGGTTTGTTGTGAGCTTTGTGGACGCTCTTCGCTGTCATATGTCACGTAATTGTTTAGTAAATCAGCACGTTTAGCGCCGATGCTGATGGCTAAATCACACTCGCGTTGGCTGCAACCTGCGACAACATCAATCCTGCTGATTGCCACTTTTTCTAATGTTTTGTAGACCTGTTTAGCAAAGCCGGAAATGTCTTCACGTTCAAAAGCGTAACAATGAGGCGTATAAACTAAACGTGCTCCACCGAGCTTTAAAAAGCGACCTAAAAAGCCCGCTTTACTCGAGTGTAAATGAACAATATCTGGTTTGAGCTCAGCGATAAATGCGTTGGCGTCTTTCATAAATTGCAGCAGATTGCCTTCAACCCATTTTGCATGGCTAAAAACATGGTTGCTCGATTCATTGGTCATATCGTTTGAGCGCGCGCGTGCGAGCAGTGAATGTTCATAAGGCTCTGAACGTGATGAATGGACGTAGCTGTAAAGTGCCGTTTGAACGCCTCCACCGAAGGCTTCAGTAATATGTAGTACTTTTTTCATCACGATTTCGTACCTGGTGTTTGTTTCCACTTGTCTTTAAATGCCTCGCGTTCCTGTTCTGAGTAAACATGGCGATAGAGGGGCAGGTCGTACATGTAGAAAAGCTTCGAGAAGTCGTAGTGTTCTTTAAAGTACTGATGGATGTTGGAATACCACTTGTTCTTTGCTTCATTACTGTTTTTAAGAACGAAGTCATTAAGTTGAAGAAACTCACCAATCTCTTGATCGAGTGAGCTAAGTTGTTCGCATTTAATTAGGATAACGCTGGTTTGTTCGTTATTGAACGTATAGAAAGGCTGAGTATTATCAACCTCTTGCCTAAGAACATCGATGCCAAAGTTACGCTTAAGTTCATTATCGAACCAGTTAGCGAAGTAATTCAGGTTTATATAGTTATCGAAGCAGTGCTCTAGATGTTTGTAGGTCACATCCATATCACGATGAATAGCATCATTTTTCTTCCCTTCAATAAATTGAAGGTGTAAGTCTTGGAAGAAACGAGAAAACACGGTCGCGATAGGGTCTCGGACTAGTGTGACGATCTTGATATGCTCACGCTTTTGAAGAATGCGCTTACGCTTATTGAGCACCAGGCGATACATGGTGCGGTTCTTAAAATCAAAGAATTTACTCACGTCCTTTTTGTTGTGATACATGTGGAACTCTTCATGATCATCAAAGGTATGGATGTGATAGCTCGGGATCTTTCTTTCGCTAAGAGTGTGTTCAATAGATGACGAGCCCACTTTGCCCATTTGATACACCAAAACAAAATTGTCTGCTTGAAGTTCTCGGTTTTTTTCAAATTGTCGAGAGATTGAATATTTCATTTATCCTATCCTTGATAACTTTAATGTCGTTATTCCGCAGCGTTATTAATTGTGAGTTATTGGCGGAATCGGTAACTCAGATTGATGGTTATGATCAGCTTGTTTTTGATGTTCTGTCTGACGACTATGATGCCGTTTTTTACTGATCATGACGGGTAGTAAAAGTATTAAAATGATGGTGGTATTCACGGCGACGAAAAACACCATGATTAGTGCATAAATGGAGAGTAAGAGACTTTTTTTTATTGTATATCAATGTATTGAAGCAAAATTTCATAAATAGCAAGTAGCCGCCAAACAACAAAGCAATACCAAGTAATCCATATTCGATCGAGGTGTCGAGTATGAAGTTATGGGTATAGATGGCTAACTCATCATAATTGAAATAGTTGATCATATAGTTGGGTAACATCTTAGCGCCAACACCCAAAACTGGATGCTCAAGCAAGATATCGAGACCATTTGCTAGCAGCAATTTACGGTGTAAATTGGAGACCCAACGCGCTTCACTTTGATTAGCGAAAATAATGTCTTCTTGGGTGATTTCCAGCTTATCGGCAAGCTGATCAAAGCCCACGTACAAGGTGGTCGATACGGTTGCTAATACGATCAACCCACCAACAAGCAGCACTGTCCATGTGTAAGTTTCGCTGAGTGTTTGTTGTATAAGGCGCCTCAGAAACAAAGTATCGATAAAGACCAACAAACAAAAGCCAAGCAATGCCTTTCTTTCTTGGGATAAAAGCAGAAGTACGAACGCAAATAGCATTAAGACAGGAAATGCACGAATGCGATCACGGTAGAGGTAGAGTAGGGAACAGAGCACACCAAACGCATATTTGCTCACGCCGAGTAGCTTGAATCCACTTTGATAGCCTTGTGCAAAGTGCCAGACGGCAACAAGACTACATATCACCAGCAGACAATAAGTAAGATAAACCATCACGCGTTCATCGCCGAAGGCTCCATAGGCATACAGCAGGCCGAGTAAACCGAGTATTGCTACCCACTGGACGGTTTCAGTCACTAACGGTAGCAGCGGAACACGATTCAGCATGCCATTGATGAACACATAGCTAGTAAACAGCAGCAAAAAACCAATACAAGGGTGGAACAGCTTATGGGTTTTTCCTTCAAGAATAACCAAGGCGACAAAACCCAGTGACAGTAAGCTCGCGATATCTGACGGTGCGAGAGCAATACCACCAAGTCCTATCTTTATTGGAACAAAAAATAGCGCGAGAGTAATCGCTGCAAACAGCGGTACAAGGTTACTTGCTGGTGCAGAGCTGTTGGTAGAGTCCATAGTACCCGTCTCGGAATTTATCGATGGTGTATAACTTGGCACGATTCACTGCGTATTCACTGGCGCTATCGTAGAGGTCAACGGCATTGCATAGTCGAGATATTTTGTCTGCTAGTTGCTCTGATTCACCGACCGTGAACAAATATTCATGGCTGCCCATCACTTCATCTAACCCCGGCACATCTGAAGAGAGCACAGGTAAGCCTGCCGCCATCGCTTCTACAGCCGCAAGGCCAAAACCTTCAACATGGGATGATTGAACATACACGTCCATGCCAGACAAAAAAGCGGGGATATCGGATACCACACCGTGGAAATGAACACGATCGGTAATATTCAGGCTCTGAGTGAGAGATTCGAGTTCACCGCGTTTCGCTCCGTCTCCAGCTAAGTGGAGATGATAATTGGTAGGAAGAAGGGCAATCGAGTGGATTAGCGTCTCATGATCTTTATGTTCATGAAGTCGCCCGACCATACCGATATTGATGGCTGATTTCTCCCTTAAGAGGCTTCCAGACTTAGCCACAAGAGGGAAGTGAGCGAGATCGACCCCATTATGGACAACACGATATTTATGCTCAAAACGAGGCATGAACTTTACCAGTTCTTCTTGGACTTTTTCACTGATGCTGACCGTCAGATCGTGCCCACGATAAAGTAGGTATTCCATAAATTTAAATAACGGGTAGTCACGACGGCGGTTGTATGAACAGTGCTCGGTTTGAATGCGCTTTTTACCAACGGCAAGCAATGCCAGATAGATAGATGGGTACAAGTGCCCATGCACGAGATCTGGCCAGCGTAGTAAAGACCATTTCTCTTTAATCGTCAGGGCCTGCCAATTAAAGCACTCGATGCCATGAGAGGTGAGCTGCGCCAAATAATCGTTGTCATCGCAAAGTACGAGGACTTTGATTTCATACTCCGGTGAGTGTTCCATCACCAAGTCGACGAGAAACTTCTGTGCGCCACCGTTCTTTGATAGATCATTGATGATATGCAGTATTTTCTTCTTCATGACTCAGTCGCTAGATACTTTTGTTTGAACTTTTCGATTTCAGGCTCAGCAAAGAAATGCTTGGTCAGCTTTGATGACAGCATCTCTTCGACAAACTCAGGCTTTGGCTGGTATGAATGTTTAAACTCTTTGATCAGAGGGGAATACCACTTGTTGTCGGCTTGGTTGTCGTGAACAACAGCCACCTCTTGTTGTAGAAATTCACTAATGGCTTGTTGTGATTGGTCGAGTTTGTCGATACGAATAACCATGAGTGAAAAGTTGTGGTTTTGGTATGTTTGGTGACCCACTGCTTGATCAAAGGGCTGAGCAAAAACATCAATGCCTGTCAGTGCTTTGATTTCATTATCAAACCACTCTAATGGGTATTGATGGTTCACATGTTCTTCAAACGCTTCATGGAGCAATTGAGGACGCTCTGAACGTACCGCGCTGCCGTCTTTTAGATACTTATCCGCCATCCAAAATGGCAGTGACTGAAAGAACATAGAGATGTTTCTACCTACTGGCTCGCGCACCAAAGAGATAATACGAACCTGTTGCTTACGTTTAAGCATGTGGCACATGATGGTTCGTTTGAGTAAACGTTTTATCTGATTCGTAACGGGTTTGTGCAGTTGAGCACGAACGGGTGAAATCTGTTTACTCGCTTGTATCGACATCAGGTCATGTAAGTGAATCGAATTCGGAATGGATTTTTCCAATGCACTCGATCCCACTTTACCCATTTGGTAGATGAGGACGGGGCGCTCTTGGCTCTTTAGTAACTGATACCACTGCATGCTTTGATTAGTAGGCGTACTTTTGGACATAAAGTGTTTCTCCTTCCTTAGATTTTGCCTGAGTGATAAGCACACCAAGAGATGGTATTGAATGTTGAATTTGCTTGGATAACGCTACGTTAACCAGTGAAGCTTTAGTTGACTCGGAGCGAATAACAGTAATCAACCCATTGGCTTTTTGACCAAGAATAAGAGCATCACTCACTGAAAGCAGAGGAGGGGTGTCAATGATGATTCGGTCATACTTACTCTTTAGGTACTCAAGGAGTTTTTCAAAACGGTCAGATGCCAATAGTTCCTGTGGATTTGGTGGAATAATACCGGCAGGCAACACATCTAAGTTCGCCTCTTCATTTCTAATGATGCATTCGCTCAAAGGCGTATCCATCGTAAGTATGTTGGTTAAACCTGGGCTTGATTCTGGAAGATTAAAGCGTTTTGCTAGTGAGGGTCTTCGCAGGTCGCAGTCAATCAGCAGTACCTTTTCCATGGTTGAGAACGAGACAGCCATATTAATACTGGTTGATGTCTTTCCTTCCTCAGGAATGGCAGAAGTAAATGGCAAGATTTTCTGCTTAGAGTTCGTTAGTCTCAGCAATAACGAGGTTCGGACGGAGCGGCACGCTTCGCTGAACAGCTTTTCGTCTTGGTCCAAATAAGCTGAGTAGGTAACGCCTTTTTGGCGAAGAGCCCGCTTTTTCACTTTCGGAATCGTACCTAAGCAGGTGACTCCAAGCTTGTCTTGAACATCAGAAGAGGTACGAATGACTTCGCGCAGTGTCTCAAGGATGATCACAAGGGCACAAGCGATAGCAAAGCCAAAGAAGGTAGCTATCAGCACGAGTTTCATTCGCTGAGGTGCGATTGGGAACAGAGGCACGATCGCAGGATCAGTAAATCGAGCGGTGACATTCTTATAATCGCTGGTGGCATTGGTTTCTTTTTCGCGATTCAAGAACGCTTCGTAGAGATCCTTGTTCGATTCAACCTCACGCTTAAGTTGTTCGTATCGTGCCTTTTGCGATCCTAGCATTTGGAAATCAGATTTTTTGTTATCCAGCTCAGCACGAAGCATGTCTTCTTGCGCTTTTGCGGCAAGTAAGTCTTGCTGTTTACTGAACGAAATTTCTCGAATCAATTGTTCAGTTCGTGCTTGTATAGACGCTAATTGCGCCTTGGCTTGAATCATACGATCATGTTTAGGGCCGTAGCGTTGAGACAGCTCCGAGACATTTTTAGCGGCTTGGGCTTCCGACATCTTCAAATCACGAATTTGAGCTTGGTTTGCAAACTCATCAATCGATAGCAAGCTGTCGATGTTTTGTGTCGATTTACGCTTGAGCAGTTGAATTAATGTTTGTGCTTCAATGCGGTTGTTTACAGCGGCGTTGAGTTTACGGTTTAGTTCTTCAAGCTCATTGGCATAGATGTCATCGATACCATTGATATCGATTAAACCTTCTTGCATTAAGAAATCTTGTAGTGCTTGTTCTGATGTTCTTAAGCGCTCTTCTAGTTTTTGCGAGTTATTGGTGAGCCATGTTGCTGCATTTTGTGTCACAACCAATTTCGCTTCAAAGTTAGCATCGATATACGCTTGGCCTACTGCGTTCGCGATGGTGGTCGCCAGTTGGGGATCGGTAGAGCGAAAACGAATTTTTACCAACTGTGTATTACGGACCGGTTCAATATCCAGCTTTCTCTTGAATGTTTGAAGTGCTTGATAATACGGCTTGGTATGTTGTGAGGTTTCTTTTGGATTCGGTGCGACATGCAATAAATCTTGAACGAAAGGAATCGCTTTAATTTCATCGATTTTTTGCTTAATACCGCTTGAGCTAGTGAACTCTGGATGGTTAACCAGATTCAATTTGGTGATCACTTTATCTGCGATATGGTTTGACTTAAGAATCGCGATTTGAGTTTGAAAGTACTCTTTTTTTCGTGGTGTCGACACCGTAAACTTCCTCAATCGAAAGTGCACTTTTTGCTCTTCTTGGATGAGAAGGGTGGCAGTGGCTTGGTAGACTGATTTTTTCGAGTAGATATACCAAGTACACGTAAGTGAGAAGATGATGGTGAATGCTAAGATACTCAGCCAGTTCTTCTTAAGGGTTCTAAAATGATGCCCAAAACGAATCAGTGGGACTTGATTCGTAGGGGCTTGAGTAGAATGAGTTCCGTTCATTGAGTTGCCTGTCATTAGAAGAAGCTCTGATCGATAAATACAATGTCGCCAGGTTCTACAGAGCGTTGCATACTGACGCTTTCAACCGTATTACCTGTTGCGTGTTGAGTAAGATTAATGCTCTTGCGGGACGCTCGATCCGTTAAGCCTCCTGCTAGTGCGATGGCTTTTTCAATCGTCAATCCGGGCTGGTATTCGAATCCACCAGGCTTTCGGACTTCACCATTTACGTAAAAAAGGCGGAAGCTATTGATTGCCACCATTACTTTAGGATTGATTAGGTAGTCACCTTTCAGTCCGGTTTCAATCTCATACTTGAGCTGTTTTGGGGTCTTATTGATGGCTTTAATTCGCCCTAAGTATGGGTAATCAAAATAGCCGTCTGAAGTGATCAGGATGTTCTTTATGGAAAGATCTTCCTCACCGTAGACTTGAACCGAGATGGTATCACCAGTATCGAGTAAGTAATCTTGCTCATTGGCACTGGCAAAAGAAGGTGTGCTAAGAAGCACAAGTACTAAGCTAAATAACGTTGCTAGTAAGTTCATTCACATTCCTTATTACAAAGAGAATCGAGCACTAAGAGACCAGATGTTTTGCTCGAAGCTGTAGCCTTGCCAATTGGAATCTTTATCCTGATAGCGCCAATCCGCTTGCAATAAGACCCAACGCTTTATTTGGTAATCAAGACCTGCAGATAGCGCGTATCGGTCTTCATTACGTGTAATACCCGTGTAGTCATCTTGTTGATATAGGGCCCCTAAGCGGGTTGCTAAGTAGCTATTCCAGTCGTGTTTAAGATCGATGAGGTAGCGAGTTTGTAAATCGTAATCACCATCTTGATCAGGACTAACGGCTGCTTGGGTGGTCTTGAGTGTGATGAGCGATTGCTCTTGAGGTTGCCACTCCAAGCCTATGTCCCAACTGAATCCACTAAAGGTTTCACGTTGATGGCTATCGAAGTCTTTGACTTGATAACCCAAGCGGGCGATACCTTTGGTTTTCCCTGTGACTTCCCACTGTGCGCCGGTGTAATAGAAACCGGAGTAGCTATCTTTTGATGGCACTGAAGGGTTGTCTGACAGGTAATCCTTGCTTATTTGTTGAGTACCAACCAACCAGTATGTTCTAGGTGTCGCTCGAAGATAAAACTCTATGTGGGCGCTCGGTGCACGAAAGTCGTTGTATTTGGTCTTTGCATCAGGCTTGCCTGGCATTCCATCACGATAGTTTTGGTATGTCTTGTCAATGTATCCAATACCAAACTCCAACCTACCTTTTGAGCCTTTAGAACCGAACACATAGTTTGTTCTCAAGTCATTGAGATGAAACTCAACAGGGCTGTTAAGCAAGCTACCTTGTCCTTCGGTGAAGTCTTCACCTTTCTCTTCATGTTGAGCGCGGAACTGATAGTCGATAACCAGTCGATTACGGTGATTGAATTCGAAAAAGTTGGTAAATTGAAAGGTATGGTCGTCGTAATCATTTTGGTCATCCGAAGAGAATCCAGCACTTAGTTTATAAAGCACATTTGCTCGGTATTGATTACGTTCAATTTTAGCCAACAGGGCAGGCTCTATCCCCCAAATGTTGACCGATTCAATGTTCTTTCCACGATCGGCTTTGTTGATGTTGTCATCACCTTCGTAGAACACGCCTAAGGTAGGGATGAATTCAATCCCAGAATCCGTTTTATAGGCCATGGGCTCAGCCATAACACTCGCTGAGCTCATAGCAATTGCGACGGTTATTGGGATAACTTTCATTGTGATGGACTTAGTACGCATTTGAACCAGTAAATCCTTTAAAAATGGTTAAAAAGATAATCTTGATGTCCATCCAAACTGACCAGTGATGGATGTAATCCAAGTCGAACTCAACGCGCTTTTCCATCTTGTCGAGCGTGTCAGTTTCACCTCGATAACCATTGATTTGTGCCCACCCTGTGATGCCTGGTTTTACTTTGTGACGAAGCATGTAGCGGTCGACGATCTGGCGATATTCTTCGTTATGTGACACGGCGTGAGGGCGAGGACCAACGATAGACATAGTGCCTTGAAGTACATTGATAAATTGAGGCAGTTCATCAAGGGAAGTGCGACGTAGAAACCCACCAAATGGTGTAATACGAGGGTCATTCTTTGTGGCTTGTTTTACGTCATTACCTTGTTCCATGGTCGTCATTGAACGGAATTTCCACACTTCGATTTTTCTGCCGTCCAAGCCGTAACGATACTGCTTAAAAATAACTGGACCTTTGGAGGTCAGTTTGATTCCGAGGGAAATAGCCAGAAGTACAGGTGAAATCAGAAGTAAAATAATGCTCGATAATACGATGTCTTCTAAGCGTTTTACCCAAGAGGAAATACCAGCAAAGGGTGTGTCAAATACACTCAATGTTTGAACCTGACCTATTTGATCCCAACGTGAATGCAGCAGGTTATAAGTAAAGAAATCCGGTATCAGATAAGTGTTCGCCGTCGTGTCTGAGAATTGATTAAGAAACAAAGCGATTCTTTCGTTAGCATGCATCGGCATAGCGATGTACACGTAATCGACTTCGCCACGCTTTGCTCTTTCTAATGCGAGTCCTACATTGCCTTTAACTGGATAGTCAGACTCGGGCAAACGGTCTTGAGAACGTTCGTCGTAAAAGCCGTCAAATAACACACCATGTTCAGTGTGGCTCTCTAGCTCGTTTGCTAAAGTCAGCCCATGTGGTGTCTGGCCAATAATGATTGCAGTTCGTGTGTTGTAGCCTAGCTTTCGCATGTAGGCCAGACCGACTCTGAAAATGCTTCGCCAAGAAAGCAATAAGACGGGAGTTAATAACAACCACATTGCTAAAATATTTTTGTCAAATATCTGATGGACTTGAGAGAAATACAAAACCATGAAAAGGAATGTGCAGGTAACTAACCAAGATATACATGTGATAGAGATCTGTTCTTTAAAAGAGCTGGTACGCCAAGAGCGATACAACTTGCCACTTTCAGCCATGATTAGGAATGAGATGCTACCGACGAATGATAAAATTACATAGTCTTTCTCAATAGAAGTGTTTACGTCATTCATTACGAGTAGCAACATCAATGACACAATGACAACAAGATCAATTAGGCGGTAAAGAAATGCAAACTCCACCTCGTGAGAACGAATAAGTCCTTTATGTTTCATATCCTAATTTCCTTTACGGTACGCTACCGTTCTTCAGCGACCGAAATCGATGGTTTAACTTAGTGTTTGAATAGACAGAGAAGTAATCAGTTGCTTAGCTTCCGACGTTGTAGACTTATGCTCTTATTTTTTTCGAGATAAGTTTAAAAATTTGCTCTGTTTGGGTAAGTGGAAATAAGAATGAAATTTAGACCTTTGGCTAATATTCGCTGTTTAGTAAGAAACTAATACTCTGCTCATAAGTTGCTAAGGAAAGTGCTAAGAGGCTGGAGGGGAGTAAATATTATGATTGACGTAGACCGAAGTCAGAATTCATGCAAATGTGTCACTCTTTACAGGAGTTTCCCCGGATAGGGGGGCGCTCCTGTAAAGATTCACTCGCATTAGAGAATGGATTAGTTTTGCTCAAGCTGTTGTATGAAATCTTTCAAGGGCATTGGTTTCGCGAAGTAGTACCCTTGAAGGCAATCGATATTATGACTCCGTAAATACTCGGCTTGTTCAGCGGTTTCTACGCCTTCTGCGATTGTTTTCATACCTAAACGAGAGGCTAAGTCGAGGAGGTTTTCGACAATATGTGCAGAGACTGAATCATTACCGATCATTTGAACGAAGCTCTGGTCTATCTTGAGTATGTCGAAGCGGAACTGGCGTAAGTAGCTCAAACTCGAATGGCCGGTGCCAAAATCATCTATGGCTAGGCTGACGTCATGTTCGCTTAATGAGTGAAACAGAGCCCGTGCTTCGTCTGTGTCTCTGACAAGTTCTCGCTCGGTAAGCTCCAAGCACAGCTGAACCTTTTTCTCTGGGAAAGATGATAAAAACTCTAAACTATCTTCTAAAAGTTCACTGTTTACGCAATGTTTCGCTGAGATATTAAAAGCGACAGAAAAATCTGGTGGTAAAGACTGTGAGAATGCCACAAGCTCATTAGAGACTTGATGCATAAGCGATTTCGTCATTGGGATTATGAGCCCTGAGTCTTCTGCTAGCGGTATAAAGAGGTCTGGTCTTATCAACCCTTCTTTAGGGCTTAGCCAACGAACCAACACTTCAAAGCCTACAAATTTGTTAGTTTTATCAACGTAAGGTTGAACGTAGGGAACGAACTCATTATTTGCGAGAGCCTGGCGCAATTTGTCTTCCATTGATGGCGTTTGGCCTGTTGCGACGAATATGAGCCAGCTCATCGAGAGAGCAAACAAAATAATGATAAAAATTGTTGAACGCTTATGAGACAGAAGGTAGTTCATATAGTCGTCATGAAACAGTGAGACTTGCAATCGATACGGATAATCCTTTGACTCTACCTGAATTGTGACAGGAAGAGGTTGGTCAGAAATTTGTCCAGCCTTGTTGATCCATGTTTCGCCCACTTGAAGATAGGTGTCTAGGTCTTTTAAAGTGAGAGATAAGATATTTTTTAGGTAGTAGCCACTGACTGATACACCAACACCAGTGTTGCCCGTTTCATTCTTAAATATAAGGGCAGGAGTATTCGGTTTATCAGGCAGGCTTGATACTAAGAATAACTTGTCGCCAGAGAAGTGATAATTCGGGACGATATAGTCACGTTTCCCAACCAAAGAGCCACAAAATACGTGGTTGTCCTTTGCTAAGGCAATCATTTGTACATCAGGAATCGTGACAACCAAGTCTCTGAGGTAGGGTAATGCTTGTTCACACTCCATTTTGGTATAAGGCAGAGCTCTCTGACTCGCGACATCTGCATTTTTAACCAATTTGTCCATGAGTGATTTGCCTACTTCAAGGGAGTTTCTTACCTCTCGATGAAGATTGGATTTGGATAATTGGTAAACACCGACGAATCCTATACTAATCAATAGAATGAGGATAATAAACGCAAGGAGTATTCTTTTAGTTCTAGATGCTATCAACATGGCCAAGTTTGTAGTCTTTACGGTTGAAGCAAGTATAGTTTACAGAGTGATTGTAGAAAAGTTTGCTTAATGTGGTTAATTTTTTATATATATCAGGCAGGTAGAAGCATAGTGATTATTGCTTAATGCACTTGTACGTATTCTGTTCAAATTGTCGCTTTTATGATTTTAGGTGAACTTTCTATTTTGGGGTTAGGATACGTATATATCTAATAAAGTTTATGGTTTAAATCGGGTCAAGACTTAGCTTAAAAGCGTACTCGGATTATATATCAGCTAAAAATGTTCATTTTAAATATCATTGGTAATAGAAAGGATATTACTTTCTCTAAGCTATATTAAATGGAAATAAAAAATCCCTCTCGAATGAGAGGGATTGGTAGCAAGCAAAGGTGAAAGAAGTTTTACTCGAAATCTACGCCGTTTTCTTTGTGTAGTCGGCGGCATGCACGGCCATCGCTGTGGAATAGATGACAACGATATGCAGGGATACCGATTTCCAGTTTGTCACCAGACTCTACTGGTAGTGTATCTGGCTGACGGTAGATAACGTCTGCGTCTGCACCCTCAAGGTTTAGGTAAACTTGAGTTTCGTTACCTAGTTTCTCTACGATCATCACTTCACCGTGAATTGTCGCATCGGCGTCAACGGCTTGAACTAAGTGCTCAGGGCGAATACCCAGAGACATACGGTCACCGCGGTTCACTGTTGTACCATCAACTGGGATCCAGAAAGATACGCCGTTAGAAAGCTGTACTTTTACGCGTTCTGCTTCCACTTCATCAATGAAAACACTCATGAAGTTCATTTTTGGTGAGCCAATAAAGCCAGCAACAAAGCGGTTTTGTGGGTAGTGGTAAAGCTCAAGTGGTTTACCAACTTGTGATACGTAACCGCCATCTAGAACCACAATCTTGTCTGCCATTGTCATTGCTTCTACCTGATCGTGCGTTACATAGATCATGGTACAGCCAAGTTGGCGTTGTAGTTTCGTGATTTGAGCACGCATGTTTACTCGCAGTGCTGCGTCCAAGTTTGATAGTGGTTCATCAAGAAGGAATACATCTGGTTGTGATACTAGCGTACGACCGATAGCAACACGTTGGCGTTGACCACCAGAAAGGGCTTTTGGTTGACGCTCTAGTAGGTGGCCCAACTGTAGAATTTCTGCTGCGTGTTCAACACGCTTATCGATTTCCGCTTTGTCAGCTTTTGCTAGTTTCAGACCAAATGACATGTTGTCATATAGGTTTAGGTGTGGGTAAAGAGCGTAAGACTGGAACACCATACCAACACCACGTTTGGATGGTTCTACGTCATTCATGCGCTGGTCACCAATATACAAATCACCTGAAGTAATGTCTTCAAGACCGGCAATACAACGTAGCAGGGTAGATTTACCACAACCTGATGGACCTACGAAAACAACGAATTCACCTTCGTTGATCTCCAGATCTACGTTCTTAGAAATCAGTACGTCGCCATACGCTTTACAAACATTTTTTAACGTGACACTCGCCATGTAGCTCGTCCTCGATCAATTTTTATTATTCACCGCTCATCATTATATGAATTATCTAGCGAGCAGTAACAGTAGGAATCGGTAAGTTATTGGGATTGGTAAGAAAAACGGGTAGCGCTCCAAATGTCCTGAACTGGAGCACTACCCACCATAGCCAAATACGAGTTTCTCTCCCCCACATTATTCGTGTTGTCTCCCCCGTGAAATAATTACCACAAACAACACCGATAATGACATTCCACTCGTATGGCAATGAAAAACCAGCAAATCTTTTCACCTATAGGATAGGTACTGCTGGGAAAGGGTTCTTACCATCCACTCTTGGATGACTGCAGTTTCTAAGATTGTGTTCACTGCTACATCCTCCTAATCGAAATAATTGTAGGGGGAGTAGGCGGGGAGGAGTCAAAAAGGAGGAGTAGAGGGGGAGTTGGGCGGAAATCACATTATTGCGTGACCTAAAGTTGAAACCGATCACAGGAAGTATTCATTTTGTGATTTGAGTCTCTAACCCTTGGCGATTCAGATCACGAAAATACGTCATAATTGCAAGGGCGTAGGGATTAGGAGGATGAGACACAATCGATAATTTCAGATGATATGTGTCGAAATACGGCTGAACCTCAATGGACTAGCCCTACATCAAAAATATAAAAAGGATACGAACATGAAAAAATTAAGCGCTGTAGCACTGGGTACCCTTGTTGCTTTAGGTTCTTTTGGTGCTAATGCTGCCATCGAAGAAGGACAACTGACCATCTGGATCAACGGTGACAAAGGCTACAACGGTCTTGCAGAGGTTGGTAAGAAGTTTGAAGAAGACACTGGCATTAAAGTAACAGTGGCTCACCCAGACGGCCTACAAGACAAGTTCCCTCAAACTGCAGCGACAGGTGATGGTCCTGATATCGTATTCTGGGCTCACGACCGTTTCGGTGGCTACGCAGAATCTGGTCTACTAGCTGAAATTAAACCATCTAAAGAAATCCAAGACGGCATCGTTGACTTCGCATGGGATGCAGTACGTTACGATGGCAAACTAATCGGTTACCCAGTAGCGGTTGAGTCTCTATCTCTAATCTACAACAAAGATCTTGTTCCAAACCCACCTAAGACATGGGAAGAAGTAGCAGCGCTAGACGCGAAACTTAAGAAAGACGGCAAGTCTGCAATCATGTGGAACCTGAAAGAACCGTACTTCACATGGCCGCTAATGGCAGCTGACGGCGGCTACGCATTCAAATACACATCTGAAGGCTACGACATCAAAGATGCAGGTATTGCGAAAGAAGGCGTGAAAGATGCAATGAGCTTCGTGAAAGGCCTAGTAGACAAGGGTGTAATCTCTGCGGATATGGATTACTCAGTATCTGAGTCTGCGTTCAACCAAGGCACTGCGGCAATGACTATTAACGGTCCATGGTCTTGGGGCAACATTGAGAAATCTGGCATCAACTATGGCGTAACAACGCTACCTAAGTTCCAAGGTCAGTCTTCTAAGCCATTCGTTGGTGTACTAACTGCTGGTATCAGCACTGCGTCACCAAACAAAGATCTAGCGGTAGAGTTCATCGAGAACTACCTACTAACGAACGATGGTCTACGTATGGTTAACAACGACAAGCCACTAGGTGCAGTAGCGCTTAACTCGTTCCAAAAAGAGCTAGATTCAGATACACGTATCGCGGCGACAATGGACAACGCGATGAACGGCGAAATCATGCCAAACATCCCACAAATGAACGCATTCTGGGGTGCAGCTAAGAACGCTATCATCAACGTGGTTGACGGTCGTCAAACTGTAGATGCTGCTCTAGCAGATGCAGAAAAACAAATGACTAAATAATTCAGCAATACCCTTTTTAAGGAGGGGGCAACTCCTCCTTACTTTTCTATATTTATCCTATATTCGCTAGCAGGTTCCCTATGCAGTCAGTTCAAGGTACAGATGCTATGACAGCACCAGAAGCCAGCCTACCAAGCAGCAAAAAAGTGTTCACCAAATGGGCACTATTGGGCACAGTCGGCATTATCAATGGCTACGCAACTATCCTAATGTATTCTCGCGGTGAGATTGCGTTTGCACTACTTACGATCATTCTAACCGCTTTAGCGCTATTCATTTTTGGTAGTAAGAAAACATACGCTCACCGATACATCTACCCTGGTATTGCCGGGATGATTCTATTCATCCTTTTCCCTTTGGCGTATACCGTCGGTCTGGCGTTTACTAACTACAGCGCGAAAAACCAGCTTTCTTTCGAGCGTGCACAGTCTGTCCTGTTAGATAGAACGTATCAGAGTGGTGAAAGTTTCCCATTCACCCTGTACAAGACTGAGCAAGGTCACCAAATTGTAGTGAAGAAAGGCGATGAGCTACTAGCGACGCCAACTTTCCAGCTTGATGGCTTCTCTGCAACGGATCTTGATCTAGCGCCTATCACTGAAGCAACAGGTGACAAAGAGCCAATCAAAACTATTGTTAAGAACCGCAGTGCATTAAGTGGTGTTGATCTTCACCTTCCAAGCGGTGATGACATCCGAATGAGCGGTCTGCGTAAGTTCGCAGCAGTGGTACCACTGTACACGCTTCAAGATGATGGTGAGTCGATCTTTAATAACCGTACACAAGAGATGCTGCGTCCAAATATGGATATGGGCTACTACCAACCTGTCGATGAAAATGGCCAGTTTGTTGGTAACACGGTTTCTCCAGGCTTCGTGGTAAACATCGGTACTGACAACTTTGAGCGAGTTTGGAAAGACGACGGCATCAAAGAGCCTTTCATCAGTATCTTCATCTGGACGGTTGTATTCTCAATCCTGACGGTAGTATTCACGCTAGTTATTGGCTTAGTGCTAGCGAGTGTTGTTCAGTGGGAAGAGCTTAAAGGTCGTGCAGTGTACCGAGTACTGCTGATTCTGCCTTACGCGGTTCCAGCATTTATCTCAATCCTAATCTTTAAAGGTCTCTTCAACCAAAGCTTTGGTGAGATCAACATGGTATTGAACGCTATCTTTGGTATCAGTCCTTCTTGGTTCTCTGACCCATTCCTAGCGAAAACCATGGTGATGATCGTGAACACTTGGCTTGGTTTCCCTTACATGATGATTCTGTGTATGGGTCTACTAAAAGCGATTCCTGATGACCTTTATGAAGCGTCTGCAATCGATGGTGCGAACTTCGTCCAGAACTTCATGAAAGTAACGTTACCAATGATGATTAAACCTCTGACTCCTCTATTGATTGCGAGCTTTGCGTTTAACTTCAACAACTTCGTAATGATTCAGCTATTGACTGGCGGTGGTCCAAACATGATTGGTACTTCTGAGCCAGCGGGTTACACCGACCTACTAGTAAGCTACACGTACCGTATCGCGTTTGAAGGTGCAGGTGGTCAGGACTTCGGTCTAGCAAGTGCAATCGCAACGCTTATCTTCCTATTGGTTGGCGCGCTAGCACTATTGAACCTACGTTTCACTAAGCTATCTCAGGACTAAGGAGTAACGACCATGGCTATAGTACAAGGTAAATCTTTAAAGTACCGTGTATGGGCGACCCATATTGCTCTTTGGGCTTTCCTGTCACTGATTATTTTCCCACTGTTAATGATCATTGCGATCTCATTCCGTGAGGGTAACTTTGCAACGGGTAGTCTGATCCCAGACAACCCATCGCTAGAACACTGGAAGCTTGCACTAGGCTTCTCGGTAACAAACGCAGACGGTTCTGTAACACCGCCTCCATTCCCAGTTCTGACTTGGCTATGGAACTCGGTAAAAGTAGCAGGTATCACTTCTATTCTTATCGTGGCACTGTCTACAACATCGGCTTACGCGTTTGCTCGTCTACGCTTCAAAGGTAAGAACACTATCCTGAAAGCGATGATGATCTTCCAGATGTTCCCAGCAGTACTTGCTCTTGTGGCGCTTTACGCATTGTTTGACAAACTAGGTCAGTACATTCCTTTCCTAGGTTTGAACACCCACGGCGGTCTGATCTTTTCCTACTTAGGTGGTATCGCACTACACGTATGGACGATTAAAGGTTACTTCGAGACGATTGACAACTCGCTAGAAGAAGCGGCTGCACTGGATGGTGCAACACCGTGGCAAGCGTTCCGTTTAGTACTGCTTCCACTATCAGTGCCAATCCTAGCTGTAGTGTTCATCTTGTCATTTATCGGTGTTGTTGGTGAGGTACCGGTAGCATCTCTACTGCTTTCTGATGTAAACTCCTACACATTAGCAGTTGGTATGCAGCAGTACCTATATCCTCAGAACTATCTGTGGGGTGACTTTGCAGCTGCAGCAGTATTGTCTGCACTACCAATTACAATTGTATTCTTACTTGCACAGCGTTGGTTAGTCGGTGGTCTGACTGCTGGTGGTGTGAAAGGATAATCTCAGTTGGTCTCTGAGAGAGAAAAGAATAACTAGAAAAGGGCGACCATATGGTCGCCCTTATATTTAGCATCGATATTACAATTTTGGTTTGGCCGCCGATCAGTAATATCAGGCTATTTTGGCGTTACGCATAGCTGGCTGTTAGCTTAGTTCCTTACGCTTTAATCACTAACAGTTTCTTGTAACCATAACCTGAGTCTAGACTCAGGTTTTTTTATACCTACAGATTCACTGCGTTTTCTTATTGCGTATACAGACTAACCAGTTTGCAATGGATTACACAGCATCGGCAGAATGCCGTGCGTACGACTTCACATAATTAGTGTAGGGTTATTTGAAAGAATAAATGGCGTAACAAAAAGGGAGGAGGCTAAAACTCTCGGCTTGAAGGCGCACAGCCTACATATTGAAGCAGTGTGTATAAACTCTCTTGTTGTAATGCGACGCGTCGGAAAAGATCGGCAAATGTGGTATCACCACCAAAACAGGTTTGAATGTAGTGGTTAATTTCCTCTTCGTTATAACCTTCTACATACATGGTGCGCACCCATTGATATTCGACCGCTTTCAAATTGGTCAATGTATTTTCACTTAACGTGGTCTCTTTTAATCTCAAGATCCAAACTCTATCCAACACGAAAATTGTGCGTGGATTTAATCAAACCAAAGTGAAAGATTTATGACAATTTGAACCTAGTGTGAAGTGAATGACAGAACCATGACATTACTTCACACATAAGGTAAGCAAACGATTACTCGATAATCAGTTTGGGGCCTTGGGGAGGGGCAGGTTATTTGAACTATTTGAGATATTTGACGTGCGCTTCCATCTCTTCGCCAATTTGTTTACGCATATTCATTAAGCGAATAGCCGACTGTTCCAGTGCTTTGTCTTCATCTGATTCTGGGATCCATTTTGGAACGTCGGTCGGCTTTCCATCTTCATCGACCGCAACCATAATCACGATGCAATGCGTTGTTAGACGGTTCTTTAGCTCTTTAGGATCGCTTGCTTGTACATCAATGGCGATGTGCATTGAGCTGCGTCCGGTGTAGATGACCTTAGCACTGACTTCGACTAGATTTCCGACATGAATTGGTGCAACAAAGCGAATACCACCTGCATATACGGTAATACAATACTTACCACTCCAAGCTGCACTGCACGCGTAGGCGGCTAAGTCGATCCATTTCATCACGGCACCACCGTGTACTTTACCGCCGAAGTTAACGTCTCCTGGTTCAGCAAGAAAACGAAGGGTTATGTCTCTTTGACCACTGCTCATCTGTCATTCCTTTGTTATTGTCGTTGCTATTAGATCCAATGTATCAGCAAGAAATCGATACTGGAATAGGGAGTGCAACAAAATATTAACTTTTTTGTCAGTGCTAGTAGCAAAAGATATGGGGCACAAAAAAGCCACGGTGGGTGCCGTGGCTTATGAGATTGAATTAAGATGTCGCTGGTGGCAGGTCCGGGCTCGGTGATTGAACCTTCTTGCGGATCTTAATTTGCGACAAGATAACGCCAGAGATAACCAGCATGCCGCCAATGATGTGGTAAACATGCACCTCTTCCCCCAGCATGCTTGAGGCTAACGCTACAGAAACCACCGGCATCAGGTTCATGAACATGGCACTTGAATCTGCACCAATCAAATCAATCGCTTTCACCCACATTAAAGGCGCGAAGATAGAGGCAGCAATGCCCGCATAAGCAATCAACGGTAGCGCACTTTGGCTTGGTAGAAGTTGATCACTGCTCAACCACAAGGGAGTTAGCATAACCAGCGAGAAAAAGCCCTGCATATAGACCAAGGTCATGCTGCTGAAAGGCATTTTCCAGCGTTTTAGTAGCACACAGTAAATCGCGTAACAAAGGGCAGCTAACAGCATCAGACTGTCACCTTGCGTCATGTCTTGATGTAGGAAGTAGGTGATGTCACCGTGACCCAGCATAAACGCCAAACCGCCTAATGAAATCACGCCACCTGCCACGCTCAGCATTGAAATCGACTTACCCAATAAAGGCACACTCAAGAAAACGCTGATCAATGGGACGAGAGAGGTAATCAGTGCCATGTTAGAAGCGGTCGTCGTAAGACCCGCATAATAGCCGAGTGATTGGTTTAGTACCATGCCCAGTAGCGCAAGGAACGCTAACTTAGCCAAGTATGGGCGAATCACATGGCGCTGTTTGATCACCGCTGGTAAGCAAAATGGCGTCAGAAGCACCATAGCGACAAACCAACGATAGAAGCTCATGGCACTTGGTTCGATGGCGCTTGCTGCCATTTTATTTACGATGGAATTTCCACCCCAAATCATGACAGTAAAAAACGGAAGCAAATAAACCATGAGAACCTCATCGCAGAATAATTAATGGCGCTAGTCTGACAGGTCTTTATAATGAAATGTATCTCTGGAAAGACATCGTAAGCGATAGGAAGACAAATTTGAAAAAGAGCACAAGGAATCTTCATCCATCATTATCAATCGATAGGGCACCATCAGATGTGTTTATGAATTTCGAAGCCTTTCTGTCGAACACGGAAACTCGTATACATAGCCATCCATGGGGGCAGGTTCAACTGATCAGTGGCGGCATACTAGAGATGGATGCGGAAGACACGCGTTTCTTAGCGCCTCCTCATCTTGCGATCTGGGTGCCTGCTGGCATACGACACACCAGTTACAACCGTAAACCTTTGGAATACTGCTCTTTAAACATCGACCCAGAGTTAACTCAACACTTTCCATCCAAAACGAGCTTGATCAAAGTGACGCCCATTGTTTCTGCGATTGTGGAAGACTTTCGTCAGCGTGATATTAATGTTGCTAAGAGCGAAGAGGACAAGCGCCTCGTTCAAGTCTTGCTGGATCAGTTAGCCAAACAGGAAGTCGAGCATCACTTTTTGCCAACTACAGACAATAAGTACTTAGAGCCAATCTTAAAAGCTGTTGAAGAAGCCCCAACTGACGAAATCAGCTTAGGAGAATGGGCGGAGAAGGTTCATACCACCGAGCGTACTTTAGCTCGCCATTGTCAAAGTGAATTGGGAATGAGTTTTACCGAATGGCGCTTGCGAGTGCGTTACCTGCATTCGATGGAGTTGTTAAGGAAGGGGCAAACAGTAAAAGAGGTAGCGCTAACGTTGGGTTACAACCAAGCCAGTCCGTTTATTGCCATGTTTAAGAAATACTCCGGCATTACACCGGAGCAATATAAGAATCGCTTGTTATAGCTGAGCGAGCACGTAGTCTAAACCACCTACAACTGCGGCAACTTGAGCGTCGTTACACTCTTCATCAGTCACTTTCGGGCTGTCTGGGTAAACTTCTGTTGTGGTGCCGTAAGTACAGTTGGTTACGCCGCCACACAGACCCAGTTTCACCATTGGGTAATTAATTACGCCAAATTGCACCACTGGCGAGCCAATGATTTCGCCTTGGTCGTCCGCTGGAGCAATGTGGGTCACCTTCGCTACTGACTCGATGACTGCTTTTTGGAACTCTGGTTGCGGGTTTTCTGTATCGCCCACCGTGTAGAAACCATCTGGGATCATGCCTTCGATGTATTCAAGACCATCACGCGCTGCAAGTGCAGGACGGAATTCGGTCTCGTCAGAATCGGTGGTTTCGTGAAGGTCGATGTGCATTAGAACATCACCTAGCGTTGCAACTAGCTTGATCAAGTTTGCTGATTCTTCTGCTGGGCTGTCTGCGTAGAAAGAGCGGTTTGGATCAATCGCATTTGGGTTCCAGCGGTTAATCACTTCATAGCCCCAAGGGCTCACACATGGCGCAACCACAATATTGAAGTGTTCTGCATAACGCTCTGCCTGCGTATCAACAAACTTCAACGCGCCGTGTACGCCACTTGTCTCGTAGCCGTGTACGCCGCCAGTTACCAAAACAACAGGCTTTGCTGCATCCCAGTTACGCGTTTTGATGCAAAATAGAGGGAAGCGTGCTTCGTCGTATGAAAGTGCGCCGTATTGCTCAACATCGAAACGTTCGCGAAGAGCATCAATTTTCGTCACAACTTCATCTTGGTAGCTACGTTTTACGTCACGTTGTTCGCGCCAAGCTTTACGTTCTGCTTCGCCCCAAGGCTGACCTGGGGTACCGATTGGGTAAGTGTATCCGCTTTTCATCTATACTTTTTCTTTTGAGTGCTTGAAAGATAAGACAAGACTAGTCCTCTCTCAAAGCCACGGCAACAGAAAACACAATTTGTGACTTTATTCTTTGCAAAATCATAACTTTGCTGAGTGATTTAATGGTGTTACATTCTGTTACTTATTCAATTCCATAAAAGAGACAAATAAATGGCTGGAGCAAGTTTACTAACACTGTTGGATGACATTGCAGCGGTATTGGATGATGTTGCATTGATGTCTAAGATGGCAGCGAAAAAAACCGCCGGTGTACTAGGTGATGACTTAGCACTAAACGCGCAACAGGTGTCTGGTGTTGCGTCAGAGCGTGAAATTCCTGTGGTTTGGGCGGTAGCAAAAGGATCATTTAAGAATAAGCTGATCCTGGTGCCGTCGGCGTTGTTGATCAGTGCTTTTATTCCATGGCTGATCATGCCGTTACTCTTAATTGGTGGTCTGTTCCTCTGCTTTGAAGGAGCAGAAAAGATCTTGGAAAAACTCTTCCCTCATTCGCACCAACATGAAGAAAAAGAAGAGCAAGTTAATACTGGTGAATCGGCCGAAGAGTACGAGAAGAGAAAAGTGGCTGGCGCGATTCGTACTGACTTTATCCTCTCTGCTGAAATCATCGTGATTGCTTTGGGTACGGTCACAGGATCAAGCATCGTAACGCAAATTCTCGTGGTGAGTTTAATCGCAGTACTGATGACTATCGGTGTTTACGGCTTGGTCGCAGGTATCGTTAAGCTTGATGACTTGGGCTTTTATCTTGAGCGCACATCAGATGGTGAAGGTCTGAAAGCGAAGCTGGGTGGTGCGCTAGTGGCATTTGCTCCGAAGCTGATGAAGATGCTTGCTATTGTGGGTACTGCGGCTATGTTCTTGGTTGGTGGCGGTATTGTCGTGCATAACGTACCTGCGATTCATCACCTGATTGAACCCATCATTATGGACTTCCGTGGACATACGATTGCGACAGCGATTGTACCAACACTCCTCAACGGCGTGATTGGTGTGATTGCCGGTTTAGTTGTGGTTGCAGCTTGGACTGTGGTGGAGAAGGTTCGCGGTAAATAAACTCGAATTTTGTTTTGAGGTTTTATTGAAGCTAAAAGAAAAGGGTCATGTCTTTCCATATCGAATATGGTGGCATGACCCTTTTTCATTTCTGGAGGGTGATTACTTCACTTCCCACTCAATCTTTTCATTTGCACGGATTGGAACAACGATGTCGCTACCAAACGGCATTGTTTCTGGCACATCCCAAGGTGCTTTTTCTAGCGTCACAGTATCTGTGTTACGAGCAATACCGTAAAAATCAGGGCCATTCAAACTAGCGAATGCTTCTAGGTTTTCTAGCTTGCCTTCATTCTCAAAAACTTCTGCATAAAGTTCTAACGCTGCGTGTGCTGTGTAAGAGCCTGCACAACCACAAGCCGACTCTTTTGCGCCTTTTGCGTGTGGCGCTGAATCCGTGCCTAGGAAGAACTTCTTGCTACCGCTCGTTGCTGCTTCGATAAGCGCTTGTTGGTGGGTATTACGCTTAAGAATTGGCAAGCAGTAGAAGTGTGGCTTAATGCCGCCTACTAGCATGTGGTTGCGGTTAAACAGCAGGTGGTGAGCAGTGATGGTTGCTGCAACGTTATCAGAAGCGTTGTTGACGAAATTAGCCGCATCCGCAGTCGTGATGTGCTCAAGAACGATTTTTAGGTTAGGAAAGTCGTTGACGATAGGAGCCAGAACCGTGTCTAGGAATTCCTTCTCACGGTCAAAAATATCAACGTGGTTGTGGGTTACTTCGCCATGAACCAAAAGCAGCATGCCAACTTCTTCCATCGCTTCAAAAACGTGGTAGATATTCTTTGCATCGGTTACGCCTGAATCAGAGTTGGTGGTTGCGCCCGCAGGATAAAGCTTTGCTGCAACAATTTTGCCTGTCGCTTTCGCTTTACGGATTTCGTCTGGCGTGGTGTTGTCTGTTAGGTACAGCGCCATAAGAGGTTCGAATTGCTCACCGTGCTGCTCTGCAAGGATTCGATCACGGTAGGCTAGCGCCATTTCAGTATTGGTCACAGGTGGGACGGTGTTCGGCATGATCAGTGCACGACCGTTGTAACGGCTAATATCGCGAACGGTATCTTTTAGAACTTCACCATCGCGTAAGTGAACGTGCCAATCGTCAGGACGAGTAATAGTCAGTGTTGTCATTAATTGCTCCCACCATTTAAAAGTTATGTTTGGAGCCTAAACGCTGCATTTACCTCAAGAGCAAACGCTTGCGCTTAGGCGACAGGATGATAGTGGAATTGCTCTTCCATTTCACCCCATTTTTCACATTTCTTTACGGTAGGAGCTCAGCTGGTTACTTCATCGTCAACCAAAGCGCGTGAATTGTGCCTGGTAGGAAGAAGAAAAACGTCAGGATTAGATTGATGAAGAAGTCTTTCTCTAGACCTTTTTCCATGTAAACCGCCACTGGTGGAAGAAAGATACAAAGTAGAATTAGAATCAGTTTGTTAGTATCCATGGTCTATGCTCCGGATAGGTTATTTTTAGTGTCAAAAAGTTGGCGAATTATGTGCTCAATGTCACATCTTGGCAATCCTAATTTCGTCAATAATGTGCAAATTTATGGGACGTTATTCATAAAATGCGACGCACTGACACATATCCTAGAGCTCAATAATGAATCCCTTATGAATATATTGCGTGCAAATTGGAGTTTTATCCCCGAGCAACCTCGAGACACTTGGGTCACCAAGCTTATGGGGATATGATAGTAGAACAATTAAAAAGCACCTGTAGGAAGTAGGTTATGTCGCAATCAGTTTTATCCCAAATTAATGTTTTTCCAGTCAAATCCGTAGGAGGTGTCGCGCTGTCTTCCGCTTGGGTTGAAAAACAAGGATTAAGTTTTGATCGTCGATTTATGATTGCGACGTCAGACGGCTCAATGGTGACAGCCCGTAAATTCCCACAAATGGTGACCATCAAATCAGCGTTATTGCCAGATGGTGTGGTGTTTACCAGCCTTGGGGAAGAGCCATTAAAGATCCGTTATCAAGATTTCAAAATGCAGGAAGCACCCGCGACGGTTTGGAAAGACAGTTTTACTGCATACACCACCACTGACGAAGCAGATGATTGGTTTAGCAAAGTATTAGGCCTTCGCGTTGAGTTGCTTTTTACTGGTGAACAATCAAATCGTGTAAGAGAAAAGCTGGGTCACAATGTTAGCTTTGCCGATGGGTATCCAGTGCTTGTGATCAGTGAGGCGTCACTGGAGGAGCTAAATCGCAGAAGCTCTGAACAGCACTCGATGGATCAGTTTCGAACCAACCTTGTGGTGTCCGATACCAAGCCATTTGAAGAAGACTCATGGAAGCGCATTCGTATTGGTGAAGTCGAATTTGAATCAGTGAAACCTTGTGAGCGTTGCATTCTAACCACCGTTAATACTCAACGTGGCACTTTCCGCGAAAGCAAAGAACCGTTGAAAACACTGCAAGAGTTCCGTGCTAATGAACGTGGTGGTGTGTTCTTCGGCCAAAATCTTGTTGCCCTTAATGAAGGCATTATTCGTCAGGGAGACAAGGTGGAAGTGCTGGAATACAAAGATGCTGAGTTCTATCCAGATAACTCTCCTAATCGCATGTCGCTCACCTGTGTCGAGCGAGAAGAGATTGCGCGCGACTTCGTCACCTTATGGCTTGAGCCAAGCAAAGGTCAGTTACCAACATACTTGCCGGGGCAGCATTTGCCTATTGAAGTGAAATTAGACGGTAAGAAAGTTGGGCGTCGTTATACGCTTTCTTCTAGTCCATCTCGTCCAGGTCGTTACGCGATTTCCGTTAAGCGTGTTTCTGGTGGTCGTGTATCTAACGCGTTACTAGATAACCTGCAAGTGGGGGATGTATTGGAAGCGGAAACGCCAGATGGTCAATTTCATCTAAAAGAGCACTCTGTTCAGCCTCTACTCTTGCTGTCTGCCGGTAGCGGTGTAACGCCAATGCTGTCGATGGTTCGCTACTTGGCGGATCACAACCAACTCGATGACGTGGTGTTCTACCATCAGTGCAGTAGCGAGATTGATATCCCGTGTAAAGATGAGTTAAACGAACTAAAACGCCAACATCCGGGCTTAGATGTGAAGATTTGCTTAACTCAGCCTGCGGTGGACTGGTTTGGTCTGAAAGGGCGTATTAGCTTATCTCATATCAAACAGATCAAAGATGTTGAACAACGCCAAGTGTTCGTTTGTGGCCCTGATGGTTTTATGCAGAAAGCGAAAAACCTTCTGCTGAAGAAAGGGTTACCTGAAGATAACTACCATCAAGAAGCTTTTGGCGTTGCGGTTGCGACGACCAAACCTGAGAAAAGTGTTGAGATTGAATTCAACGGCTTGAAGTTGGCGGGTAACAACCAACAAACATTGCTGGAACAAGTCGAGAATGCCGGCAAGAGCATCACGAACAGCTGCCGTGCGGGCTTGTGTGGGGCATGTAAGGTTCAATTAGAGTCTGGGCAGGTTGATCATCCGGATGTACCTGCATTAAGCGCAGAAGAACGTGCAATGGGTACAGTGCTCGCGTGTTGTGCTATTCCACAAACGGACGTGACGCTAACAGATTAACTACCCTACATAGTAATCGCTGCTCATGACCAGCAAATAAAAACGCCGCTAACTTAGCGGCGTTTTTTCTATCTTAGAGCGGGCTCAGAGAGGGAGCCACTCATGCGCACAATCGCGTTTTAGTCGTAGATCGTTGGGATCGGCTGACGCTTGTGCTGAGTCATTTTGTAGATAGCTACTAAACGATCGCTCACTTCTTGCGATACTGGCTTACCTTCTAGGAAGTCATCGATTTGCTCGTAAGTCAGGCTTAGCGCATCTTCGTCTGCTTTTTGTGGAGCAAGCTCTTCTAAATCTGCCGTTGGCACTTTTTTCACAAGTAATTCAGGCGCACCTAGCGTTGCAGCAACTTCGCGAACTTGACGTTTGCTCAAGCCAAACAGTGGTGCCATATCGCACGCGCCATCACCAAATTTGGTGTAGAACCTGTGATGTTCTCTGCTGAGTGGTCAGTACCGAGAACGAGCCCACCGACATAACCAGCGATTTCGTATTGCGCTACCATGCGAGCACGTGCTTTTACATTGCCTTTCACGAAGTCAACTTTTGCTGCGTCAGTTGGTAGAAGACCCGTACCTTCCAATGCTACGTGAGAAGCAGCATGAAGACCATCCACACCTGCTTTGATGTTTACCGATACGGAATGCGTTGGTTGGATAAAATCAAGAGCAAGTTGGGCTTCGTCTTCATCCTTTTGCTCACCGTAAGGCAAGCGAACGGCGATAAACTGATAGCCATTGTCGTCAGATTCTTCGTTTAGTTGGTCTACAGCCAATTGAGCTAAGCGACCACACGTTGTTGAGTCAACGCCTCCACTGATACCAAGGACAAGAGACTTACAGCCAGAATCTTGTAATTTACGCTTGATAAAAGCGACGCGGCGTTCAATTTCGAAATGCGGGTCGATAGAAGGGAGTACTCGCATTTCATCGCGGATGGATTGTTCCATTTAGGGTTCCTTTTCCTGCAAATAGGTTCGACACTAATCAGTATTACTAGATTCATACTGCTTAAGACGTATATCGTTCACCAAGTGGCGAGAAACCGCCCAATTGGAGTCCATAAACGTCGCATTGGTGTCAAAAAGATCTAAAGATTAGTAGTATCATACCGAATTCATCGGATTAGAAAACTCTCTTCAACCAGGTAATCACCGGATATGAAAAAAATCGCCGTTTTTGGTAGCGCATTTAACCCGCCGAGCTTAGGTCACAAAAGCGTGATCGAGTCACTGAGCCACTTTGATCTCGTGCTTCTAGAGCCAAGCATTGCACACGCTTGGGGCAAAAATATGTTGGATTACCCAATTCGGTGCAAACTGGTTGATGCCTTTATTAAGGACATGGGGCTTTCTAATGTTCAACGTTCAGACCTTGAGCAAGCTTTGTACCAACCCGGACAAAGTGTGACGACTTTTGCGTTATTAGAAAAAATTCAAGAAATCCATACCCAAGCCGATATAACTTTTGTCATAGGTCCTGATAATTTTTTCAAATTTGCTAAATTTTATAGAGCGGAAGAAATTATGGAACGTTGGGCTGTGATGGCTTGTCCAGAGAAAGTCAACATCAGAAGCACGGACATTCGCAATGCATTGGTAGAGGGTAAAGACATCAGCGCATTCACGACCCCAACGGTTAATGAAATATTGATGAGCGAAGGCTTATATAAACAATCGTAATCTGAAAACGAAGAGGTCAGGTTTTCATGGTCAGAATTGTGGTATTTAGTGCATGCGCGCTGCTTGTGGCTACACAGGCTAGTTCTGCTTGTAACTATTTGTCTGATCGATCCGTCGTATTTGCTGATAACACCATGCCAGTTTGTGAAGATGTTTTTGATAGCGTGGGTGTTCTTAGCATGGACACACTTAATTGGTACATCGCTGAAAAGTCGATTGAAGGCCCAACAGAAAGTTACTGGGATCAATGGGCTATTCGCTCGGAAGACACGCCGATACTCACTCAAAACCTAGAAAAAAACTACTTTGGTCTTGGGCTTTGGATGCCAGAAGAGCTACGTGATGAAGAAGCTAATATGAGCACCGAAGAGTGGTTAAAAAGTCATGGCTTGATGTTCAGTGTGGGCTTTGGCGATAAGCACGATGGTGAACCAAGAATGCGCTTTGATTACCGTTGGCATGAATACTACGACGCTGACTGGATGATGCAAATCGAAGTTCCGTTTTAAGCCGAATCAAAACAAAAAGGACGCACATGAGTGCGTCCTTTTTTCGTTCTATTTGTGCTGTATTTACAGTGCTTCCCCAAACACTAAGAAACACAGTTGCTCGTATTCTTCTTCATTGTTGTTGAACAACTTAGCCACGATATCGGATTGCTTCTTACCAGATAACTTCATTTTACGCGCTTCTCTTAGCGTAAGAACCAAGCAAAGCTCGATAGAGACTTGCGAATCACAACCTGGTTTCCATTTGTTGATTGAGTCGGTTAGCGCTGAGCTAGTCAGTATTGGCTTTAGAGTCAGCGCTTCATGCTTAACCACTGCCAGCAAGTCCAATTGATGTCTGCTTCGTGCTTTTGTCATTACCAATTTTTCAATAAGCGCTGACAATAACGCTGATGGTTTCACATAGCCTGCTTGTTGAGCGAATGCGTCAGCTAAGCGCACAGAAAAGTCACAGCGAGTCACTCGTGTGTTAGGTAAAAAGGTGAGGGAGCTCAAACATCCCTGAGGAATCCAGAAGTGTTGACCCGGTTCAATGGCATACTCATGTTTACCCAATTTAATGATCGCTAAACCTTCCACTACTGATAGTAAGCTGTGTTTTAGCGCCTTTTTACGCGCAGCAACATTAAGAAAAGGGTAATTAGCGTCGTGAAATTCAATTGCGTAGTTCATTGTGAATACCAGAGTTTTTGGGGCGCTAAGGGTAACGCTAAACCCCTAAATTGCCAACCGGATAACAGATTTTTTTGTGAATAGAAATTGTAATGCTACTGGTATGACCATGTTAAAAGTATGGTCTAAAATGCTGCGGGTTGGCAAAACAATGCGTAAAATGTGCCAGCTTTTTTTGAAATGAATTGAATAATGACAGCCAATAACGATCCTTATATTGAAATTCGTCCATACAATGACGAAGAAATCCCAGCTGCGCTGGACCGCCTGATCAAAGACGATGAGTTTATCAGTGCGATTTTAAACCACCGTTTTGCAAACAAAGCGGCGTGGTTCAAAACACTCATGAGTCCGATTATCCGTGTCTACTTGAAAGCGAAGTGGAGTAAACTGGATTCTGTGGAAGCGATTCAGCTAGAGGTTAAGAAGTACCTGCAAGATACGCTAAATCGAACCACCGACGGCGTGACATTTTCTGGCCTAGATAAATTGGACAAGAACACGTCTTACTTATTTGTTTCTAACCACCGTGATATCGCGATGGATCCAGCGCTTGTGAACTACGGTTTACACCAAACAGATCATCGTACTGTGCGTATTGCAATTGGTGATAACCTGCTGAAGAAACCTTGTGCGACTGAGCTAATGCGACTCAACAAGAGCTTCATTGTAAAACGTCTGCGAAAGCACCCCGTGAAATGATGAAAGCGTTGGGTTTATTGTCTGGCTACATCAAGCACTCTCTAGACACAGGCAACTCAATCTGGATTGCGCAAAAAGAAGGCCGTGCGAAAGACGGTAATGATTTTACTGATCCAGCCATCTTGAAGATGTTCCATGTGGAAGGCCGTAAGCAAAAAGTCAGCTTTGGCGAATACACTCGCTCATTGAAGATTGTGCCAGTGTCTATCTCTTACCAAAATGACCCTTGTGACATAGCAAAAGCCAAAGAACTGTATGAAAAGGCAGAGAATGGCCGCTATGAGAAAGGCGAGTTTGAAGACATTGAAAGCATCATTCAAGGCATCGTGGGTTACAAAGGCAAAGTGCATGTTGCCTTTGGTGATGTGATCGACCAAGAGTTCGAGACGCCGGATGAACTCGCGAACGAAATCGACCGCCAAATTCACAATAACTACCGAGTATTCCCAATCAACTTGCTTGCCGCAGGTCGTGAAGATGAGTCGATCACTGAATCAGTAAAAACTCAGTTACAAGAGAAGCTTGAAAAACTGCCGACTGGCGCGCACAGCTACTTAGTAGCTAGCTATGCTAATCCAGTAAACAATCAAGAGTAATCTTGTCATGCCCATTGCTTGAAAGGTAATGGACATTAAATTGCGAGGAGCGAGGCTCAAACGGAATCTATCTCAGGCGTGTTATTGTTAGATTCTGAACTCGTTCCTCTCATTAGACCTAGTTCCTTTCATTGGCTCAAGTAGCTTTGGAAACATCCCTCTCTACGGTGCAACTGCACCACCTAAGGTCAAGTTTGTTGGCCACTTTGTCACTTTATTTCCCCCTAAGAAGATATTGCCTCTTACTGTCATGGTATCGGGAAATGTCGTTAGCTTTGAACCTCCGATATAGAGGTTGCCATCCACCACTAAACCTTCTGGTAGCTCCGTTAGCGGCGTACGGATAACGCTCAAGTCGCCTTTTACTCTCAGTCTCGCTGGCAAGCTCGTTAACGGCGTATCCGTGAGGTTCAAGTAGCCACCTAGTTTGACACCGCGTGGCCAGCGCTCAATTTTACTGCCGAGTAAGTTCGCGTAGCCTTTAATTTTAATGCCAGGTCTTACCGTTTTAAGCGCGCTGTTGGTGGCCTCAAGGCTGCCTTGTACATCAAGCCCTTTTGGAAGTTTGGTTATCGGCGTCTGGGAAATATTGAGGTTGCCTTTAACGACGAAGCCATCAGGGATGGTCGTATAGGGTTTATTCCGTAGGTCGATATTGCCGTAGTTGTCGGTATGACCAAACTTGGCGTAGTAATCAAGCTCATAGGCAGTGGTGGTACTAGAAAACGTTGTCAGAGCGAGTAAGAGGGGGAGAATGCGCATAACCATCACAACCGTTGATAAAGTCTGGAAAAGGATAACGTAAAGCGCCGTTAGCCGCTACATCGTCACTTAACAAGAATATGAGATGCTGCCAAGAACTTGCGATGCTTCTTTGTTAAGTTATGAGGTCTTGATTGAGGGAAATATTCATGAACTTAAAATCGATATCATTTTTGGCAGCAAGTGCAGCGTTGGTGTTTTCAAGCGTAGTAATGGCGAAATCTTACAGCACGCCAGATAATAAAGCGTTAGTCGTTGCAGATGGCAAACTAGGGCAGCGTGTTTGTTACTACGATGACAAAGCATACACGACGGGTGCAGTGCTGAATGTAGAGGGTGTGCTACTGATGTGTACCGATGAGAATGATTTTGAAACCAACGGTTCACTGAAGTGGGTTGTGTTTCAACAGGACCAGAAATAGACCGGTTCATCAGAGATCAAAAAAGCGAGCCGTGTGCTCGCTTTACTTATCTATCGGTAAAATATAGACCTACCGATGAAATGTTGTGATTAACGCGCTAGAGAGCGAGTCTTAAGTTCAAAGATTAGCTTTTCAGCACTTACTTCAAACTTGAATCGAGCTGTTAGCTCTTTCGATTCTTCTGTTAGTTCAGAAACGTTGTATTCAACGCCAGCACATACTGCTGTTGCCATTTCGATGTATTTCGCCAACTCAGCTTCTAATGCTGCTTTAGTCTCTGCGAAAATCGTTACGTCGGCAACATCGTCACCTTCTTTGATGATAAAACCCATTTCACCAGCGCAACCGCAAGCTTCACATACTTGGTTTTGTTCTAATTCGACACTCATAACGAATCCTCTTGTAAATACTGTGGGTATTCTATCAGGTATTTGATCTCTATCTACAAAAATGAATGATTTTGGATAAAAAAGGCACGGTATGTTATGTTGTTAATGAGGGGTTAATTAAATTTATTAGAACTTCCTTAATAAAATTAGTGTGATATGTATCAATATTTAAAATCAATTAACCTACATATTCGTGAGATTTTTGTCAGGTTAGTTGAACTGGTGGTTAATTTATAAGACTATTTCTGGATTAATTATTTTTACATAATTATCATTCTTAGTCTGTAAATAGTTTGGATGAATAAAATGGTGTAAGGTTTTGATGGAGTGGACTTTTCGCCATATTTTGAGTCATCAGTATTGACAGAAATATCACTGTAAATTGCACGTTACGCAGTGCGGTTTAGTTATGATTGCTGCCTTAATTTTCATGTCAAGGACATACAGTACATAATGCTGAGGATGATTTCATTCTGGCCTCATTAAATGTGAGTTAGATGGATTTACAAAGAGAAGAGCTTAAAATATGCCAAAGCGTAGTAAAGAAGATACCGAAATCACTATCCAGAAGATCATGGATGCCGTTGTTGATCAGCTTCTAAGACTTGGTTATGACAAAATGTCTTACACCACGTTAAGTCAACAGACTGGTGTATCGCGTACAGGTATTAGCCACCATTTTCCTAAGAAAACGGACTTTACCGCCGCGCTAGACGGTCGCATCTTCAAAATGTTCGTTGAACATCTAGAATTTGACAAAGGTTTGGACGCGTTTTCGAAGAGCTGGATCAAGGCTTTAGAAGATACTGAGTTCCTAGCGATTTTGCGTTTGTTGTTCCACCATATTGTTACTTCAGAAAGTGCACATGAATTTGCTGCAAATGGTATTGACCGTTTGTACAAAATGGCCGAGAGTCAATTTGGTGCTGGTAGCGACAAAGAGTTAGAGTGGTTGATTGGTCGTTCGTTAATTCAAATGAGCAAATAACACTAGAACAAGAAAGCCCCGCAATCACTGCGGGGCTTTTTGTTTGGGTCTAAATTTGGGTTTAACTTAGCTACGCGAGTCGGAAAGTGAGTGCTCTTTCTATGCCGCTGCATGGACTTGTGGGAAGTCCAGAGTAGGGTGTTTGGTTACGATAGAGTTATAGCCATAAACCTGCTCAATACGTTCTGGGGTTAGCGCATTCCATGGCGTGTCATCACAAACGAGCTTACCATCATGCAGCAGCACTAAACGGTCTGCATATTGCGAGGCTAAGTTTAGATCGTGCAATACAATGACCACCGCTGCATTATTCTTTTTTGCGGCCTCACGAGCGATTTTTAGTGTGTTGTGCTGGTGGGCTAAATCCAGTGCAGACGTTGGCTCATCCAACATTAGAATCTTTTTATCACCTGATTGATGTAACTGTGTTAGTACACGAGCCAAGTGTAAACGCTGTTTCTCACCACCAGAGAGGGCAGGATAGAGATTATCGGCCAAATGCAGTACATCAGTTTGTGCCATATACTGGAGCGCTAACTCAGACGTTTCTTTGTGACTGATAGAGAGAGGAATTGCGCCCAACTCGACGACTTCTTTCGCTAAGAATGGGAAAGTTAGTGTGCTGTGCTGAGGCAGCATCGCAACGTGTTTTGCACTCTCTGCTGGCTCCCAATCGTTTTTCTGCTTACCAAAGAACTGGATGTCATTCTGAGAGGGAATTTCACCACACAGCAGCTTCAGCAAGGTACTTTTACCAGCGCCATTTGGACCGAGTAACGCAGTCACTTCTCCTGCACGAATATCAATACTGACGTTGTCTAGTACGACTCGGCTTCCGTACCTCATTGAGATATTTCTGCCAGACAAAACGATGTTGTTCATTACAGAATCTTCCCTTTTTGTTGGAACAGTAAGTAGATAAAGAACGGTGCGCCGATCAGAGCGGTGACGATACCGACAGGAAGCTCTGCAGGAGCCACCACTACGCGAGCAAACATATCTGCCGCAGTAAGAAGCAATGCGCCCATTAGTGCTGAGATCGGAAGCAGCGTACGATGGTCAGGACCAGCAAGCATACGACCTAAGTGAGGTATCACTAGGCCAATAAAGCCAATGGCACCGCTAATACTTACCGTGATACCAACACCCACTGCCGATAAAAGGATAAGTTGTCGTTTAAGCTTTTGAACGGGAACGCCAAGATGCTTAGCTTCTGACTCACCTAAGAGCAATGCGTTTAGTGACATGGCTTTTTTCTGGAACCAGAACATCAGCAGTACTAGTGTCACGGCTGCTAAAGCAATCCCTGACCAGTTTGCGCCTGATAACGAGCCCATCGACCAAAGCGTTAAGTCACGCAGCATCTGGTCGTCAGCGATGAAGTTCATAAAACCAATAGCAGCACCAGATAGTGCACTGATAGCGACACCTGCCAGTAGCATGATGGTTACTGACGTACCAAACTTGTTTGTCCCTAGCCAGTAAACCAATACGGTTGTAAGAGCGCCACCCAAGAAAGCGAAGAATGGTAGTGCCGCCAAGTTCATGAGTGTCGGATAGTTTTGGCTAAAGTCGGCAAATACGACAATGGCAAATGCACCACCAAGTGCTGCACCAGCGGAAACGCCGATGATGCCGGGCTCGGCAAGAGGGTTTCGGAATAACCCCTGCATTACAACACCACAGATAGCGAGGATCGCACCGATAAGCATACAAAGAATGGTGCGTGGGAGTCGTATTTCGTTGATAACGAGTTGGATGTGAGGAGCAAGGTCTGAACCTGCTCCGGTTAAGCTTCTCAGGCTATCTGAGAAGCTAATATTCATTGGACCAACGGTTATGGACGCTACTGCAATAAAGGCTAAAACGCCAGACAACGCAAGTAGGGTAGTAGATAAAGGTAGACGTCTTAACAGCATTGAAACTCTCTACGGGTAAAGCAGTTCATTCAAACGCTTCGCTTCAGACAGGCTTTTAAGCCCTAAGCCGCCAACCAGCGCATGACCATCGATTGTCACGAACTTTTTGTTTATGCCAGCAGGCGTTGCAGCAAGCAGAGGCATCGCTTTCAAAATGGCATCTGCACCACCCATGGTTTGGTAGCTACGGCCACTTACAAGAATCACGTCTGGCTGCATCTCAACCATTGCTTCTGTAGACAGCGGTTTGTATGAAGAGAGTTTGCTCGCTGCTGGATTTTCACCACCCGCTAATTGAATGATTGCATCAGGTGTAGTGTCAGATCCCGCGACGTTTGCTGGGCGACCTTCGTGAATCAGTAGGAAAAGGACCTTCTTCTTGTCAGCTTTCGCTGGTTGGTTGCCTTCAAGTGCTTTCACTTGCGCTTCAACTTCCGTTTTTAACACTGTCGCTTGAGTTTCACGATGCATGATGGTCGCAATTTGGTCAATACGGTCAACCAAACCTTCCACGTTTGCTTCTGTGTTGACGACCTCGACATCAACACCTGCAGATTTCAATTGGTCGAGCGTGGTATTTGGCCCCATTTCATCTGAACCAATCAATTTCGTTGGGCTTAATCCCAGTAGACCTTCAGCAGATAGACGGCGGTGATAACCAACTTTTGGTAGCGCCATTCCCTCCGGTAGTTGGCTTGTTACGTCAACGGCAACAAGGCTGTCTTTTGCATCAAGAGCAATCAGCAGTTCAGTCACTGCACTGCCTGCACTGACAACACGCTCAGATGATGGGGCTTCGTTAGCAAGCAGACTCGCACTGGCAAGCATAGTAATGGCTGCAGTCAATGCGGTACGAACGGGCGAAAGTGTTTTATTCATTAGTGTGTTCTCAATCTTGTGTTCTTCTATTGCGACTCTTCAGTGAGTAGTTGAGTCGCTTGAATTCCGTTTTCTTGTAAAAAGCCAAGAAGCTTAACCAGCGATTGAATATCGGCGGTTTTTTCCGCGCCAATCACGATAGGTTTGTCGGTTGATTTACTCTCTTCTAATAGGGCCAGCGTAAAGTTTTCCCAATTGATGTACGCCTTACCGTTGATTGCCCAATGCGGTTCTTCTTTCAGGATGTTTACCGTAATCGATTCTTTGTCCACTTCAGCTACCGCTTGGGAGTCGGTACTGGGTAGGTTCACGTCGAGGGAGTCTAACTTCACCGCCGCAGTGAGCATCAAAAACACCATCACGATGAAAATGATATCGAGCAGCGGGGTTAAGTCTGGCGTTAAACCATGACTGTGATTGTCTTGCGGAGCCTTAATCATGAGCTTCTCGCTTCAACATGATTTGCTACAGTAGCGACTTCTTTGTGGTTTTCTGGAGATACGTGCTGCAGAGAAATGCCTTCAAGCCAAAGGTTCACATAGTTGAGCGTATGCTCAAGCTTAGCGATCACGCGATCAGCCCAAAGGCCAATAAGTTGCGCGCCAGAAATGGCAGGTAATGCAATGATCAAACCTGCTGCTGTCGTGCGCATCGCAAGGCCTAGACCATCAGCCAAATCGTTTGGTGTGATGTTGCCTGTGGAAGAGGCAATGCCTTTAAACATGTCGATTAGGCCAAGTACTGTTCCTAACAGACCAATCAGAGGGCTGATCACGCCAATCAACGTCAGTAGGCGAAGGCCTGAGTGCAACTGATGACGCTTTTCTTGAAGCCAAATGCCAGCGGCATCCTCACGTAATGACTTAGAAAAAGAGTGGTGAGCGAGCAACATAGCGACACCGCGATAGAGTAGAGGGCGTTTGCCTGAAAGCTCGTCCGCTAGCGCTTCAATATCTTTGTTGTTGGTTGGATCAAGATTGGTCAGCTTTTGACGAATTGCACGCTTCCCCACGCCTAAGCTAATGAATACTTGAAAGAGTCTTTCCGCAATGATCATGACTGTAAGTGCAGAGCAAATCATTAAAGGCCAAGTCATAAGACCAAATTGGGTTTGTAAATGTTGTAGCTGTTCCATTATCCATCCAACTTAAAACGAACTGGGATTTGAACTCGGTGAGCAACTTTTTGCCCACCAGAAATATGAGGAGAGAATTGCCATTGTTTGATGGCTCGTAGTGCAGAAACATCAAGCATCTGTGCGCCTGAAGATTCAATTAGCACTTGTTTAATCTGGTTGCCGTTTGCATCTAGCCACACCTCATAGAGAGCGACCCCCTCAATACCGCGTTTGCGAGCTGAACGTGGGTAACGTGGCTGAACTGGTTGGGAGACAAAAGCCGGTTGATCAATCATGACGGGCTGTGCGCTGGCCCCTTTTGATTGATTCGCAGGTGCCGCTTGTTGCTGTTGAACTGGTTCCTGCACGGCTTTTTCAGTCACTTTTTCTTTGGGTTGCGGATCTTTTTTCGCAACTGGCTTTGGTGGTTGAGGTTTTTTAACTGGTTTAGGTTTCGTTTCAACCGGTTTCTTTTTAACTGCTTCTTTCTTTACGACCGGCTTTTCTACGACTTTTTTAACCGGCTTAGGCTCTGGCTTTGGTTGAGGTTTTTTTTTGTGGCTCTGGTTGCTTTTCTTCTACCACTTCTTGTGGTGTCGGTTCTGCTTGGACTGGTTTGGGAGCCGAGACTAAATTAAGGCTTACCGAGCTAGTAGGATTACCTGCTGGCATTGCAAACACCTTTGTCTCTTGGGAGACAAAAAGAAGCGCAGCGTGCACCACGAGAGAGGCACCTCCGGCAATGGCATATCTTTTTACGTTCACGGGTAAATCTCGGTAGTAGGAATCATTATCAAGTGGGAAGATTATTACGCGAAAAGGAAATAAGATCAATTATCAATTGCATTATCATTACGTGCAAATTATGATCTTTGCAGTTTTTTTGAAATGAGCCTCAAACCTTTGTGTGGTGGGCTTTAAGTGAGTAAATATGAGCGTCGAGATTTATAAATTTGACGAATCAATTCTTGGAAGTGATAGCCCCGATCCGCTGCGTTTTGCGTTTGTGAAAAAACACTCTGCGCACGCGGGTGGTAGCAGCATACCCGTACCACAGCCGCAACAAGGTGACATTCTGTCGCGGATCACTTCAGAAGCAGCAAAGAACAACAAACGCTGTCTGTATATTCATGTGCCGTTCTGCCGTGTACGTTGTACTTTCTGTAACTTCTTCCAAAATGCTGCCAGCCGTAAGTTAGTCGATGAGTACTTTGATGCTCTGATGAAAGAGTTGAGAGAGAAGGCGGCAATGCCTTGGACACAAAGTGGCATCTTCCATGCGGTTTATATTGGTGGTGGCACGCCAACCGATTTATCTCCTGAGCAGATTCGTATTCTTGGCCAGACTATTCACGACTATTTCCCTTTGGCTGCGGACTGCGAAATTACCCTTGAAGGACGCATTAATCGCTTTACTGACGAGTTATATCAGGGTGCGTTAGACGGTGGCTTTAACCGCTTCTCCTTTGGTGTGCAAAGTTTCAATACCCAAGTGCGTCGCAGTGCTAAGCGTCTGGATGATCGTGAAGATGTACTGAATCGTGTCAGTGAACTTGCCAAAGAGGACAAAGTTCCTGTCATCATCGACCTGCTTTATGGCTTGCCTTACCAAACCAAGGAAGTGCTCGAACAAGACTTAAACGACTTTATGTCCACTGGCGCGCACGGTTTGGATCTATACCAACTGGTTGTTGGCGGAACAGCCCCAATGCTGAACCTAGTAGAGAAGGGCAAGATTCCACCACCTGCCACTACGCCAGAAAAAGCGGGCATGTACGAACTGGGCGTGAAATTCATGGCTAAGCACCACATGAAACAGCTTAGCGTGAACCACTGGGCGATCGATAACCGTGAACGCAGCTTATACAACAGCTTAGCGAAGACCTATGCAGAAGTATTGCCTGTCGGTTGTGGTGCGGGCGGTAACATAGGTGGTTACGGCATGATGCAGCACCGCACGCTAGACACTTACGTTAAAGCTGTAAATGAAGGGCAAAGCACTGTCGCAATGATGATGAAGCAAAGCCCACTTGAGCCGCTATTCGCAGCGCTGAAGTCTGGCTTTGACCGAGGCATTGTTCAAGCAAGCAAACTCCCAGCATTTATGGACGAAGACACTTTCAGCTTCCTAATGCCGTTATTCAAAGTCTGGCATGACAAGGGCTTAGTTGAGCTACAAGAGCGCAGTTTAGTACTGACATTAGCAGGTAGCTTCTGGGCTGTGTCTTTGGCTCAAGCGTGTATTCAGGTACTGACTTCTGAAATGAACGAAAACGTACCAAAAGTATCTAATAATTAATCTGAAAGAAATGGAAAAAACAATGGAATCAATTAAGCAACAGGTCGAAGCCCTACTAGAACAAGAGCCGCAACTACTTCCAGCAGCAATGGCTGAGCGCCTTGGTGTAACAGAGTTTGACGTGGTAGCTGCACTTCCTCAAGAGATGGTTGCAGTAGCACCAGGCGAGCAAGCACAAAGCATCTTAGAAGGTCTTGTTGGTTTTGGCCCAGTAACAACTATCGTTCATTCTTTTGGTTCTATCTTTGAAGTAAAAGCGCCGTTCCCGAAAGGTAAAGTTGCTCGTGGTTACTACAACCTTATGGGTAAAGAAGGTGAACTTCATGGCCACCTAAAACTGGATAACGTGAAAAACATTGCTCTAGTAAGTAAACCGTTTATGGGGCGTGAGAGCCACTACTTTGGCTTCTTCTCTGAATGCGGCAGCAATATCTTCAAGATTTATCTAGGCCGTAACGAAAAACGTGAACTGATTGAAGAGCAAGTCACGGCATTTCGTTCAATGCAAGCAGAGCTGAAGAAGTAGTCTCGTATCAACATGACACTGCATTTAGCGCGAACCCGTTAGAGCAGTGTCGTTTTATTAAAGAATAACTGGGTTAAAACTCGGAATAACATACAAGTAAAGTTAGGTATCAAAATGGATCAGCAAGTTAAACAAGAGCGTTTACAAGGTCGTCTAGGACCAGAAATTAAAGAGTTTCGTCAGGAGCGTCGTACCGTTCAATTGGCAACTGTTGATGCGGAAGGTCGTCCAAATGTCAGCTACGCGCCGTACGTTCAAAACCAGGAAGGTTACTTCGTTCTTATTTCTCAGATCGCTCGTCACGCACGTAACCTACTAGAGAATCCGAATGTATCTTTGATGATGATTGAAGACGAAGATTCGTCGAAGCAGTTGTTCGCCCGTAAGCGTCTAACGTTTGATGCTGTTGCAACGGTTGTTGAGCGTGATACTGAGATGTGGCAACAAGTGGTTGGTCAAATGAAAGATCGTTTTGGCGAAATCATCGATGGCCTGAGCCAACTGGAAGACTTTGTACTGTTCAACCTAAAAGCAGAACAAGGTCTGTTCGTGAAAGGCTTTGGTCAAGCTTACCAAGTATCAGGCGATGATCTGGTTGATTTCGTTCACCTTCAAGAAGGTCACAAGAAAATCGAAAACGCATAAGCCGATTTTCTAACTTATGATCGTCTAAACGGATGTGATTGCCGAAAGGGAGTTAGGTTATACTGACTCCCTTTTTTATTAGGACCAAAGCACAGAGAAAGAGCATGAGACCAGTAAGTAAGGAACTTGGCGAGATTTGTTACCCATTCATCTATGAAGACAGTCCGGTCTGTGATTTTGAGATTACCGCAGATGAACTGTGCAGTCGTATTGGACTTGTCCTGTCGATGGAGTTGGATGACTTTAGCCGCGACATACTGACTCGAATGCAGCCAAACGTATACCATTTGAATGGCTCTATTCGCGGAAAGCTCGCGATTACAGAAGCGGAAGTCGATGAGCTAAAAGCCGACTATGATGCCATCAAGGCTCGTATCGACGGCGGTTTTAAAGGGTTTGTGCTTCCTGGTGGTCACCCAACGTCCAGTCAACTACATCTATGCCGCTGCCAAGCGAAGAAGGTGGTTCGTACATTGGTTGCGGTTGAGCATTCAGGCAAGAAGCAACCGGACTCGATTTTGTTCCGTTATTCAAACCTGCTTGCGAATGTGCTCTATAGTCTGGCGTCTTACATCAACCACATTTATCAAGTCGAAGAAACCGAGTTTGTGTCTCGCAGCTACACAATGCCAAGTAAGTAGATATAAATATCACCTAATAGTCTGAATTTAATGACTTTAAGCTAGCCGTCGCAGAGTTCTCATTCGAGTGCTGTGAGTACCTTTACCCATCTTTATGCCTTTGTTTGAATAACGATTAAAATTGATTCAGAGGAAAGAAACGATGGGTTTAGTTGTTGGGGGGCCTTTATTGATATGGCTGTTTTGCGCGCTATTGTCTATCAGAGTCGGGTTCGTGCTGTTTGCAGGGCAGGGTGTTTCTAGTGTCATGATTGCTATAGCGTTAGCGGTGGGGGCTACAGCTTCTATTGTTTTCTACAACTGGTATTCGATTGCGAAAAGGGAGGAGGTTTACTTTTTCTCCCTTGCAATGGAACTGTTGTGTCGCCCCGCATTGATTATGCTAGCGGTTATCGCGGTAGGACTGTATTTCTTCGGCGGAGGGTTATTACTCAATAGTCACATCAAGATGTTCGTCTTTGTTGCACTGTTTTCGTGTTCGGTAGCGAGTATCACGAGTTTGTTCACCGCTGAAAAAGTCATTGATGTGTACCAGATAAAGCAAACCTATTAGATATGACTAAGAAGCCATCGCTTTTGCTTCGAGCTCTTTTGCACCGCGCAGCATCGCCTCAATCAATTCGCCTGCATTGAATTTTTCCAATGCTTCATGGGCGCCTACTTGGTGTGCTCGGTCGACACAAATCTTGCTAGAGAGTGAGGTGTGAAGAATGCGGTAAGAGTTGTTCAACGCGGAATCATTTTGAACTTCAAACGCAAGTTCGTAACCGTCCAATCCTGGCATTTCAATATCGCTCACCAGAAGATCAATAGGGCGGTTGGCTTCGGCATCTCGTTTCATTAAGTCGAGCGCATCGGTACCGTTCTTACAAATCTGGTAAGGGATGTTGATGCGGTCTAATGCATCGCTTAATTGTTTACGCGCAATCGAGGAATCGTCCACCAAAAGGATGTTAAGGGCTTTCAGACGTTCACGTTCGATGTCCGTCAGCATCGGAATCTTGATGTTTTCATATTGAGGGTAGATCTTCGAGAGAAGAAGCTCCACGTCCAACATTTGGACGATTTTTTCTTCATAGCGAGTAATGCCCGTGACAAAGATATTGTGACCGGCGCTTGATGGTGGTGTTTCAATGGTTTTCCAATCACATTCAATGATTTTCTCAATACTCCGAACCATGAAAGCCACAACAGTGCGCAAGCAATCCGTTACAATCAAGTAGCAGTTTTGGTATTCCTCTTGCTGAATTGGGCGAAATCCAATGGCGGCAGCCATATCAATCACTGGCACCGTCAAATCACGGATCGTGACCGTTCCAATCACATGGTGATGAGAATATGGAATCTTGGTTGTTGGCATGTAAGGAACAATCTCACGGACTTTAAGTGTGCCAATTGCGAAGTTCTGTTGCAGGGTGAGTTTAAACACCAACATGCCTTGAGATTGGTTCGCTTTACTTGCGACTTTTGCCATGAAAATAACCTTATCAATATCACTGATTTATGCATTTAATCTAATCTTATAAGGCGACAGCTTCAACCGTAGAGCATGGAAAAGTGAGCTTTTTAGGAAATAGAGCAAATTAAAAGTGAAATTGAATTGGGTAACGGCCAAGTTTTCATCAAATTGCGAGATGGCGTTGATCATAAAAAGAAGAAGATATGGACGGAATCAGAGAAGTTATTGCGATATTGAAGCGATTCGGTAAACTTGCGCCACCCGAACAGTGAGAGACAGACACATGGCAAATACAGCAGCCGCTTTACACATTCTTGTAAAGCATAAAGAACAAGCTGAAGACATCATCCAGCAGCTTAAAAAAGGTGCTAAATTCCAGACATTGGCAAAGAAATACTCGACTTGCCCATCTGGTAAACGTGGTGGCGACCTAGGTGAGTTTCGCCGCGGTCAGATGGTGCCACAGTTCGATAAAGTTTGTTTTTCAGGTGAGGTTCTAACGCCACACCTAGTCAAAACCAAATTCGGTTGGCACGTTGTGAAGGTGCTATACCGCACTTAAAAAATAGCGCGTTTATCGCGCTATTTTTGTATCTACAGCTCTTCATTCGTACTCAGATCTTGTCTTTTATAAGCGTTTTTGTCGACTTTCCTAGTCATCTTTAACGGCACCAACTGTGATGTAATCGGCACTTTATCTCACTTAAATATTTGTTACATATCGAGTGGACTCTCTATTTTCATGTTGTTCTTGCGCTTAGGAGTATGAGTGAGGTGAGAAGTTAAAAGGTGAGGTTTTTGCTAAGTCTTTTATAAAACAATAGCTTACCTTTGGTTCCTTATAGGCTTGATGATAGTTTGGGCGCAAATAAGGCTTGTTAACCCTTTACGGGGGATGAGCTACGCCTTGTTTTTCCCCCTAGTAGAAATACAAAAGGGGTGAGGGCGGTTCGCTAATAGTTCTTATAATTTTGGCTATTGGATTCGCTCACGATGAATTCGAGTAACAATGGGTGAGCGGACGCGACGAGGAGAGAAACATGAGTGGCTTACAGGAAACACAATCAACAGGTGCAAATGTTATCTTGCACGCTTTTGATTGGAAGTATGCTGACATTGCCCAACGCGCAGCGGAGATCAGCGAGCTAGGTTATGGCTCGGTATTGGTTTCTCCGCCCATGAAAAGCGCACAAGATGAACGCTGGTGGCAGCGTTACCAACCTCAAGATTATCGTGTTATCGACAATGCGCTCGGTAATACCACAGATTTTAAAAACATGGTGGAAGCGCTCGACCATGTAGGTGTATTGGTTTACGCCGACGTCGTATTTAACCACATGGCAAACGAAGCACATCTCCGTTCGGATTTACAGTACCCGCGCCAAGCTGTGATGGACGACTATCAGCAACATGCGGATAAGTATCAAGGTCTGGTTCTATTTGGTGACTTATCTGAGCCGCTATTTGATGAAAATGACTTTGTTGAGGCCTTTGGAATCACAGATTGGAAAGACAAATGGGAAGTCCAGAATGGACGAATCACTGGAGGTCCGACAGATCCAGGCTTGCCGACCTTGCGTGTTTGTCACCATGTTGTTGAGCAACAAAAAGCTTACTTGAAGGCGCTTAAGTTAATGGGCGTGAAGGGCTTTCGTATAGACGCAGCGAAGCACATGACATTAGAGCACCTAAAACAAGTGTGGACAGAAGAGATAACACGAGACGTGCATATCTTTGGTGAGATCATTACCGATGGCGGTGCGACAGAAGAAGAGTATGAAATCTTCTTAGAGCCGTATTTGAAAGAGACACGCCTAGGAGCCTACGATTTTCCGCTGTTTTCAACCATCTTTAAGGCTTTCTCGAAGAAAGGCAGTTTTAAGTCTTTAATTGACCCTTACTGTTTTGGTCAAGCGTTGTCTAACCGTCGAGCCATTACTTTCGCCATTACTCATGACATTCCAAATAATGATGTGTTTTTGGATTTAATCATGGATGAAGAAAACGAGTGGCTCGCGTATGCCTATATCTTAGGGCGTGACGGTGGTGTTCCGCTTGTTTACACGGATTTAGATACCAGTGGCATCAAGGGCGCTGATGGGAAGCCAAGATGGCAGAATGCGTGGAAAGACGCTCGCATGGCTAAAATGGTCGCGTTCCATAATAGGGTGCATGGCGAGCCAATGGCCGTTTTAGAAGGTAACGACGATATGTTAGTTCTTCAGCGTGGTGAGAAGGGCATTTTAGTGATGAACAAGTCATCACGACCACAGTCACTTAAGCTTAGTGTCACTAATGCGCTGGTAGATATGATGACTGGCGAAGATGTGCCGTGTGGTGAGGAGATCAAAGTCGCCGCCAAATCAGCAATGTTGCTTGTGGAGAGATAACGTTGCTCTGGGTGATAAAGTGCAAGTGTTGAAAAGCGCCGAGTACATCGGCGCTATTTTGATAGGCGCTATTGCCCAAATACCTTCAATTTCTGCCGTTTAGGCTATTTCGCTAAGTGCTGACCCATCACACCATCGGCTTTTTCTAAGCGAGATGAAGTGTCACCAAACAGATCCGGTAAGTCGGCTTTGATCGTGTAGTTATGACCGTCATTTAACTTGTTAAAGTCCACTGAGTACTGCGTGTAGCTGTCGTCATACTGGTAACGTACGTTCATTACTTTTTGGTCAAGGTTGTACACCAAACCATAGATGGTTGCGTAGCCACGCATTTCGCCATTCACTGGACGGTTTGCCGCATCCAAAGGGATTTTGTAGGTCACACTATCCAGTTTCGCAATGCCATTGGTGTAGCTGCTAGGCTCTTTAAGCTGATCCTTCATGTAGCTGTTCCAGATAAAGCGTTGAGCAGAATTAATGTTACCCGGGATCGGGAATTCACCATTCACATCACTCTTCGCTTTTGGTTGCGCTTCTTGCCAGTTTTTCAAATGTTGCGCGTACTCTGGGCTGTTAGTCATCACGTCATATTGTTTGCCGTGATGAACTTGCCAAGCGCCGTCGATGTATTCCAACACAGCAGAGTCACCACTTGCGTCTTCTAATGAGTAATGTCCCTTCATTTCGATACCATTGTGGCTGAACTGCTGTATTTGGATCGAATCCAAGTTTTTCAACGCCTCATCAACGGACGCGAAGCTATCAATCAAATAGGCGACAAAGCGCGAGTTTTCGATTTGTTGTTTGCCAGCTTGAGGTGCGCCTGGGTTTTCTTCATCCAAGAACAGGGCATTCGCCGCAAAGCCTTTCTCGTTAAAGCCATCAATAATGCCAACTCCGTAAATACTTACACCGATAGAAGCGTATTTCGATGTCCACGTAAGCGCATCGGCTTTATCGTATCCACGGTAGGTTTGGCCTGCGTGACGAACATCAATGGTTGGCTGATTGGCTTCCATCCAATCCATGGTACGAGAGACAAATACACCGTGGTCTTGAGTCTCCCAAACCAAACGTGAACATGCATTGGCTGCGGTAGAAATGCTGCTGACTGCCATCGCGACTGATGCTGCTAGAAGTACTTTTTTGCTAAAACCTTTCATTGAATTGCCCTCATAACGTTTCAATACGAGGTCATTATTACGTGTAGTATTCACCATGTAATCTCAGTTATGTTGCAAATCTTGCAACAAAAGAGTATCGGTTGAGCTAAGATAAACGGGTTTATTGTTTGAGGATCTTCCAATGCCTAGAGCCAGTTTTGACCAACTAACCGCATTTGTTGCTGTTGCTGAGCATGGCTCATTCAGCCAAGCCGCGAGAGTTGTCGGGAAAGACCGAGCGACGCTTCACCATCAAGTCAGCGATCTAGAAATTGATTGGGATGTGACCTTATTTGAACGCAAAGGAAGAACGCCAGTCTTGACGGAAGTAGGGGCGACGTTACTTACTCAAGCCAAGCACATTCTTTACCAAATGCAGTCTTTAGAGCTTTCTTGTGATAGCTACTCTCAAGGGGATATTCCGGAGATAACGATTTGTCACGACCTGTCTCTGCGCAAGCAATATAGGAACACTGCGATTCATTGGTTGCATCGAAGCCGTGATGAAGCGTTAGAGATGCTAATGTCGAAGCAAGCGGACTTTGCGGTGGTACTTAACCGAGGACAAGCGTTTCCAACCGAAGGGATGTCGTTCATTAATTTGGGCTATCCGAAGTTTACCTTTTACGCTCACAAGCATAGCCCAATAGCACAGAGAACCGTTGTGACTTTGCAAGATCTCGCGTCAAATCACCAGTATATTGCAGAGAACTTCAGTACCAGCGCGCTTGGTAACCAGCAGGTGATGTCACCGAATATTTCTCGAATCAGTAACATTGATGTCTTGATGCGATTACTGAAAAACGATGGTTTTGCCTTGCTTCCTCATCATTTAGTGCAAGCTCACGATGAAAAAGGCGAATTTGTGCCATTAAACATCGATTTTATGGCGAATGAAGGTCGTGCAGGGGACGTGTTACTTAAACGAGGTAACACGTTAAGCCCTGTGCATCAAAAGCTGGTGGCATTGGTGACCGGGTGGTTTGATAAGCAGGCTTAATACCTGAAAGCTTATCTAGCGGGGCCGTACTAGATTAATTAAGCCCCAACCTTAATGAAATATCACCATCATCAAGCACGCCATCTTCATGAAACCCGAACGCACGATATAGCTTTCCCGCTTGCTGATTGGTTGGTTTGTGCATTGTGAGTAGGGTTTTACCGCCAAGTTGCTTCACCTCTTCTACAAGTAAGCTTAGTACTTGCTTTCCATAGCCTTTGTTTTGATGATCTTTATCGATCATAAAACGAAATAGCCAGTAAATGGAGTAATCGAGTGGTTCGTCTTCATGGCAAAACGCAATTAAACCGATAACCGTCTCTTGCTCATAAATCACTTTCAACCGGTAGTCGGTCTCAAAGCGTGATTGAGCAATCGTAATCGCGTTGGAGGCAAGATTTTCTTCCTGGTCAGGATGCAGATTGAGACGAATACAGTCTAGGTAGTTTTCTTTGGTGAGCTCTCTTAGTGAGATCATAAATACGGGATTCCTTCTTCCTTAAAGCAAAAGAAGTAAAGCTTACTATTCAGTAAGATAGCAAATGAGATAACTAACGGAGGGGTAAAGCTGTGAGGGAGTTCATAGACGGGCGGCGCCAAAGAAAGCCGCCAGACTATTGGTATTTATTACGAGATGGGTGTTTGCCGTGAGGCTAGCACTTATCGCATGAAGAACCGTTTTGATTACAATCTGTCATTCGGCCTTGCTTGTCGAATGAGAAGCTACAACATTCTTCAAACAGCTTTTTCAATTCTACACGTCCTTTCTGAACACGTGATTTGAGAGTCGAATAACTGATGCCTTGTTGTTCCGCTAGCTTCTTCTGGCTCATGCCTTCAAGTTCAATAGAAGACAGGAGTTGCGATTGCTCTTCTGGTAGCGCCTGCACAAACGGCGCAATGCACTTTGACAGTTCTTGTTTAAGGCTCGCTTCTTGTTCTTCAAACCAAAGATCATCAGCGACGAGGTCATTATCACGCTGATTTCGTGCACGTTTACGGTAGAAATCGATGATGGCGTTATTGGCGATTTGGAATAGCCATGATTTCACGCTTGATACGTCGCGAATGTCCCCAAGATTCTGATATGTCTTGAGTAAGATCTCTTGTTTTAAGTCGTCTACGTCATCTTCATTACTGACTTTAGAGCGTAAGAAAGCATGAATAGCGTGTTCGTATTCGCTCCAGATCGATTCAAGGTTAGCAGTTTTCATTGATGCAACACTCGTCGCGTAGGAAGCCAATCACCGTATCTAAGCATTCATACTCAGCGACACAATACAAAGTGCGACCTTCACGGCGCTGACTGATCAAGCCGGCTGAGGCGAGGCTCGAGATGTGATGAGAAAGAGTAGAGGCAGGAATGCCGAGTTTGTCTTGTACGCCACCAACAGCGATACCTTCATAGCCCGCTTTAACCACCTCTTTATAGATACATAAACGGGTAGGGTGTCCTAGCTCTTTGAGCGCTTTTGCTACAGCTTCGAGTTCCATACTGACCTCTTGGAATGACTGACGATAAATACATTTCGATGATAGTGAAAGTGTAGATGAATAGCAAACAAGAAAATTTCAATGCCTAATTCATTGATTAGTAAGGGTTAAAATTATATTTCGATATTTATCGAAATATAATGGTTGACGCATTGGTTTTTAATTCTATAATTCGAGAAAAATAGAAATGAAGAATTCAGCTTCATTAGGACATTTACGGTTACTGATGCGACATCAGTAGGAGATAAAATATGAATCCAGAAATCATGACCATGGCTAAAGAAGCGCTTGATATGTTTGCGTTTCTTGCAACCGAACTTATCATCCTATTCCTAGCGATTAGTTACATTGTGGGTGTGTTGCAAGATTTTCTAACGCCAGAAAAAATTCAATCGATCCTGAGCTCGAAAAAGGGTAAAGGCTACTTCATTGCTGCGCTATTAGGTTCGATTACGCCTTTCTGTTCTTGTTCGACGATTCCTTTCTTGAAAGGTCTATTGCGTGCAAGAGCAGGTTTCGGACCTATGATGGTGTTCTTATTTGCAAGTCCACTGCTTAACCCAGTGATCATTGGCTTGTTTGTGGTGACCTTTGGTTGGAAAGTCGCGGTATTCTACTTTGCTATTGCGATGACAGTGTCTGTAGTTGCAGGTTATGTACTTGAAAAGCTGGGGTTTGAGCGCTACGTAAAGCCAGAAGCGTACGAAGCAGCAGGCACCTCTTCATGTGGTACATCTTGCGGTGATTCAAGCAAGAAAAAAGAGGAAGCGAAACCGGCATCTAGCTGTGGCACCAGCGCTTGTGGTGAACCTGCACCAGTTGCAGCAAAAACATCTTGTTGTGGTGACGCACCAAAAGCTGAGCCTAAAGTGGAAGTGTCTTGCTGTTCATCAGATGGTTCTGCGACAGCAACGATGGTTGAAGAGAAGAAGCCAAACCGTTGGGTTCGTATTTGGCACTCTACTTGGAAAGACTTTAAACAAGTGTTCCCTTACCTGATGATGGGTATTGCGATTGGTTCATTCATCTATGGCTTCATCCCAACTGACCTCATTGCGGAATACGCAGGTGAAGGCAAGTGGTACGCGATTCCAGTCGCTGCAATTATTGGTATTCCGTTGTACATCCGTGCAGAGGCTGTGATTCCACTAAGTGCTGCTTTAGTGCAAAAAGGCATGGCATTGGGGTCAGTAATGGCACTTATCATTGGTAGCGCAGGCGCAAGTCTTACAGAAGTGATTTTATTGAAATCAATCTTTAAGAACCAAATGATTGCAGCCTTCCTATTTGTCATCCTAAGCATGGCAATGGGTGCCGGTTACTTGTACACCTTTATCTTTGCTTAATCGAAGTAAAACTGAATAAGTAAGCTCGCTTAAAAAAATCCCCAAGTCTGACTTGGGGATTTTTTATTGCTATCGCTTAATGCTTATCGCTCGCCAAGCACTTCAAATTCATCGTAAGTAAGACGAGACTGGCCATCTTCTTGAACTTCCCACAGTTCTTTGTGTACCACGCCGAACGCTTTGTTCATCGTCCAATCTGACGTAAGAATGTAGCCATTTTCGCTGTCTTTTTCCCACTTAGTGTTGGTGTAATCGACACTGTTAAAACCTTGGTCCATGATGTGTTGCCAAAAACCTTGGATCGCTTCGCGTCCTTCAAATGTGCCAAATGGTTTCGCTACCATGATGCAATCTTCAGTGTACTGCGCTGCACAACCTGCTGCATCTTGATTGTTAAAAGCTGTTTTCCAAGCTGCGCTAGCGGTTTTACCACGTTCTAAAGCTGATTGAGTCATTCTGAATTTCCTGTGATTGGTGTTTGTTTATGTGGCAATCATAGGGTTAGAATTAAAACTGAAAAACAAACAAATAAGAAATAAGTGTTCTGTTAAATAGAACAATAAGGAAGGCGATGAATAAGCTGCGGTTAATGTCTCTGTTCGTTCATATTGTGGAGTGTGGCTCAATCTCGAAAGCAGCAGAGAAGTTGGAACTCTCCAAGTCGGTGCTCAGCTCTGCCCTTAAGCAGCTCGAGCAAGAGCTAGATACGTGTTTACTCAAGCGTACGACGAGGAGACAAACGTTGACCTCTGCGGGCGAACGCTTTTATAAACAATGTGCGCAGATGACAAAACAGGCGGAAGAGGCGTGGTTAGAAGCGGCAGAGTTAAAGCAAGTCCCAATGGGCACTCTTACCGTTACCGCGCCAAATGCGTTGATGCGTTCTATAGTATTGCCTGCTCTAACGGAGGCTTTTGCACAGTACCCTGATGTGCATTTAAATTTAGTCAGCGACGACAAGCATGTTGATATTGTTCAGCAGGATATTGATCTTGCAGTGAGAGTTGGAGCGTCTGGTGATTCGAACATTAAACAACGTAAAGTAGGGCAGTTTTGTGATGTATTATGTCGATCTAAAGAGATGCATACTGATATTGAAAGTGCTTCTTATATCGCTCAACACTGGCAGATAGAACCGATTACCCATAACTTCGCTCTGAATGGGCAAGATCACCTAGTGAAATACTCAGTAAAGCATCGTGCAAACACCGTGTTCGATGTGGCGAGCCTTCTAGAAATGGGACTAGGCTTTGGGATCCTGCCAGATTTTATGCTGGACTCGAATCCACTTCTTGAACCTGTGCCTGATGCGAAAGCATCGAAAGCGAACCCGATTTACGTGTTGCATCCTTACCATGCACATGTGCCGATGTCAGTGACATTAGCGATAAAGGAAATTGAAGATCGTATCGAAGAAGTGATTTCATGTGAAAACTGAGGGTTAGAGCTGAATGAAAAACAGAGGTGATAGAAATTAAACCTGCTGCATTTTTATTCAGGATCAATCTTCATCATTATTTCACTCCACGTTCTAACTCTCTCGTCTACACTGTTTGATGAGTTGTCAGTTGGCAGACCAAGGAGGCAGTCATGATTGCAGTCCATCGAGAGTATTGTTTATCGAATAGTCCAGATTTACACGCGCACGTTGAAGTCAATCCAGTAGGGAAATTGGAAGTCGAAATCGTCGAACTACAAGAGCGACATATCACGAGTTTGAAGACCTTTCTTTTGAAAGTCGCGGTGCTCAAACTCGAATTTGCGGTAAAGAAGACACGGTTCCATGGCAATTTAACCTTGCCAAGACAGATGCGTTAGAGCTATCTCACCTTGTTGATGAAGCGAACGAGGAATACGAGACTTTGATGAGTGATCTGATGTAGGTGTTTATTTTCCCTTTCTCGCATTAAAAAAACCTCCCAGCGTGGGAGGTTTTTGTTTTTATTGAGGCTGTTCTTTGCAAGGGTTCAGCTCTTGAACGTTTTCTTCGTTGAAGTCATCCGCATACCCTTTTGGTGGCGGTGTCCAACCACGTTCTGAGCGAGAAAGTTTGTCATGACGATCTTTCTGCATCTCTTCAGCCATTCTCTCTTCAAGGTGAATAAACAGCTGACGGAAGTTGTTATCATAACGTTCTCCCTCAGAGTCATCGGCCCATGCTTCATACAGCATGTCAGACTTACGGCATTCGACGCGTCGATACGTTGATTTCTGTTGCTCAGTGTAGAAAGGGTGTATGCCAATGGCTTTCATTGCATGCCCACCAATCTCTAATGCAGAATGGTAAGTCTCCGACTCAATGATGTCGGCTCCAGCTTGGCGCAGCAGATAACCATGACCACGGTCGAATGCACGTGCAATGATGGTCACATTCGGATAGCTATGCTTCACGTGTTTCACCAATCCAACGCTGGCCTCTTGGTTATCAATCGCCACCACAAGTGCTGAAGCGTGTTCAATACCCGCCGTGTGCAGCATATCGGGACGAGTCGCGTCGCCAAAGTAAGCTCGTGTGCCGATTTGACGCATGTTATCGATTTGGCTTGCTTGGTGGTCAAGAACAACCGTTTCCACGCCATTGGATACTAATAAGCGGTTTACGATCTGACCAAAGCGGCCTATACCAGCAATGATCACGGTGCCTTGTTCTTCAATCGTATCACTTTCGCGATCGTTCGATTCACTCTCAAAGCGAGGAAGTATGACTTTATCGAACAGGATGAATAATCCCGGTGTTAGGAACATTGAAATCGCAACAACCAGCGCCAGAGTCTGTGAAAGCTCAAATGGTATTACATGGTTTTGCACTGAGAAGCTCAGTAATACAAAGCCAAATTCACCCGCTTGTGCCAAGCTCAGTGTAAATAACCAACGGTTGCTGCCTTTAATACGAAAGATTAGGGCGATGACAAACAGAATTACCGCTTTCAGAGCCATTACCCCGAGTGTCAGACCGATGATCAAACCAAAGTCGCTGAACAGTACTGAGAAGTCGATGCCTGCACCTACGGTGATAAAGAACAGACCAAGCAATAGGCCTTTAAATGGCTCAATGTTGGATTCCAATTCGTGGCGGAATTCACTGTTCGCCAGCATAACACCTGCCAAGAAAGTGCCTAAAGCAGGGGATAGGCCAACTAAGCTCATTAAGGCCGCAATGCCGATCACCAGCATTAATGCGGTGGCGGTAAAGATTTCTCGCAATCCAGAGCTCGCAACGTAGCGGAACAGCGGACGACTTAGGAAGTGTCCACCAACCACCACTATGGCAATAGAAGCGGTGATCACAAGACCGTACGCCCAACCAGGAAGACCTGCGACTAGGCTGAGCTCTTCATGATGTTCAGCCGCCGATTGAGCTGCAGATTGCGCCTGCTCTACGAGTTCCGGCAGTGCTAATAGCGGAATAAATGCCAGCATTGGAATAACCGCGATATCTTGAAAAAGCAGTACCGAGAACGCATTTTGACCGCCTTCGGTCTTGGTTAGCCCTTTCTCGTTAAAGGTTTGCAGAACAATAGCAGTGGATGACAACGCAAAAATTAAGCCGATCGCGAGTGCGATGGTCCATGGTTGTTCAAAGTACAGTGCAATTGCCATGATCAGTGCTGCTGTACCGCCAACTTGTAGGCCGCCGAGCCCCATCAAGCGGTTTCGCATCGCCCAGAGCATCTTGGGTTCAAGCTCCAAGCCTACGAGGAACAGCATCATCACAACACCGAATTCGGCAAAGTGTTGGATTGTCGTCGTTTCTTCACCAACCAGACCAATGATTGGGCCAATAACCACGCCAGCAATCAAATAGCCCAGCACTGAACCTAAGCCCAAGCGTTTGGCTAGAGGAACGGCAACAACGGCGGCAATTAGGTAAACAAAGGCTTGTAAGAATATCCCTGTCATGACGCTTCCTTAATCAGTTGTGGGAGTGCGCTATTGAGTTTGATGAGTGAAGCTGCTGCTTTAAGATCCAATGTGTCTTTTACTAATGCATTGAGCAGCGTTTTGTAACGTTCAATATGTTGAGCGATACGATTTTCTTCAAGCGCAGTGCGGGAGCCGAACAGTGCCAGTGGCGCAATGTAATGCATTCCAGTGAGCGCCGACATTTGCTCGATTGGAGCAAGCAGTTCGCGAATAGTGAAATGGTTATACCCTTGAGCTTTATAAGCTTCTTCTTTCCCGCCAGCAGATAGCACGCAGAGCAGTGTTTTACCTTGTAGTTCTGTACCTTCAGAGCCGTAAGCAAACCCGTACTCTAAGACCAGATCTTGCCACTCTTTTAAGATGGCTGGGGTTGAATACCAGTACAGTGGAAACTGAAAAATGACGACGTCATGATCCCGTAAACGCTGCTGTTCACGGTCAATATTGATATTGAAGTGAGGGTATTCGGCGTATAGGTCGACACAAGTCACGCCGTCTATCTGTTGAGCGGCATCAAAAAGGGGGGCATTCACTTCGGAGCGATGCTGTGAAGGATGTGCATAGAGAATAAGCACTTTTTTATTAGTCATAGGAGTCCTTGTTACGCGTCGAAACCACTTTTGGTATAAGAATGAAAGACCTTTTGTTTGTTGTAACAAACTGTAACTCATAAATTTTATCCTATCTACTTTGGTGAATGAACATAGAAGAGTGAAAATCACTTTCGATACAAATAAGAGGGTGATCGCGTGATGACATCGGGATGTTTAGAAAACCAGAAAGCGGCCGTGCGTTAGCTCCCAGCATCAGTTTCCAGGTCATTTGTGTTATTCAGTAATCTCGATGGACATGACGACGATTTCGGGAATGTCGCCGGATTCTAAAGACGCAAGATTTGCCCATGATAAAGATTGATGGGTTAAGGCATGGTTACGAGATCTTCGGCTATGAAAAGGAGTGAGCTTTGCCTGTTGTTTAGCGGTATTTTGAGGTTAATGAAGATAGGAAGATTTTCTGCAAATTAAAGTATCACGGCAGCTTATGGTTGGTGAGATTGCTGCAGTTATCTACGTTTTATAGTGAGCAAAGGTAGCATCGAATGGAGGGGGAGGTCGCTTTTCAAACGCCAACTTGATCGTAGGCTGTGTAATTTTTTCGTCATTAAGACGTATCGATCGCAAACATTTGGTGCCTTGCGGTTGGAAAGTCGTCAAATCTGTTCTTATGCTGAATAATAACTTTAAGTTATCAACGACGTGAATTTATGGCCAAAGATCTCTTCTCCAACCTCGACCTCAATTTATTAAGAACGTTTATCATCCTCCACCAAGAACGAAACATGCGCCGTGCGGCAGACCGGATGTTTGTGTCTCAACCTGCGGTGAGTAAAGCATTGCAGAGATTGCGTGATCACTTTGATGATGAGCTATTTGTGAAAACCCATCATGGCTTGCGAGCTACCGAGTACGCGAACGATTTAGCGGAAAGCTTAGCGCCGTTACTTGATGAGATTTCGATAACGTTAAATGGTTCAAAAGACTTTAACCCATTAGAGATGAACGGGACGGTCAAGATTGCGTTAGCCCCTTTTATCCTTAGCTCCTATGCGAGCGAAATTTTCCAAGCAATCAGACAGGCCGCACCAAATGTGCAAATTCATTTACTGAACTGGTCGCGTTCTACCATGGATGAAATTATCAAGGATGAAGTGCTGCTGGGAGTGAACTACGAAATCAACCACTCCCCCAAAGAACTCTTGACGAAAGAAATCGTAAAAGATGCGTTCTGTGCTTATGTTCGAAAAGATCATCCTTTGCAAGGTGATCGCTTACGAGTGTCGGACTGCCAGCATCTCGAGTTTGCTACCGTGATTGCTGCTGACTGGAACTCTAATATTTCATTTTCAGAAAAAATCATGAAGATCAAAGGGGTAGAGCCTAAAATTGCGTTTCGCTCTGAGCTGCCATCTGCAATTATTGATGTGGTCGCAAACTCAGATATGGTGTTTCCAGCATCAAAAACGGTGAATGTCGATAAGTTGCATAAGCTCCGCAGGCTGGATATTGAGCTCGAAGGCATGGTGATCGAGCCATCACTGCTGGCTTATTACCACCATAAGAATCGACGTAATGATATGGTGCATTGGTTGCGCAATATTGTAACGGAGATTATTACCGGGCACCTAGATCGAGATCGCCAACAATGATAACCCTCGGTTATCAAGCTATCTACCCTTGTTTATTAATAACCCGCCGTTAAGTGCGGGTTTCTTTTTGGCGATTAGAGTCATAAAACACTGTTCAATATACTTCTCTTCATCGGGCAGGGAGTCCACTGATTCTGCAAGAGGCAGCCCTGAATTTCGACAAATTAAGAGAGTAAATCATGAAAGTTAAATTACTGAGTGCAGTTATCGCAGCATCTTTTCTGGCAGGTTGTTCATCATCAGGTTCTTCGGACTCCCCTAGTGAGCCAGCAGGTGTGGCATCGGTGCAAACCTTCGAAGGTGAACATTTCGATGGAATGGCCATTCAAGGCGACAACGGTGAATACAATACAGTCGCAATCCGTGGTGTAGAAGGTAACACGGTATTCAATGTGGGTGGTGAGTTGTACTTCACTGATGGTGAGGTTGTGAAAGACGCATCAGGTAACGTAGTCGGTAGTATTGAAGTTCGTAATAACGAATTGGTGTTTGTCAATGACAAGGGTTTTGTTCACTTGAGTGTAGAGGATGGTCGACTAGTGGTGGAAGAAGTGAAGTTAAATCCTGTACACCCGATCGAACCAGCGCCAGAAAACCCAATTGAGCCTGTGCCAGAACATCCAATTGCAGGTGTTCCGTCAAACCCAATTGAGCCTGTGCCAGAGCATCCAATTGCAGGTGTTCCATCAAATCCAATCGAGCCGGTACCAGAGCATCCGATCGACGGTGGGCCTGTACACCCAATCGAACGAACGCCAGAAAACCCAATTGAGCCAGTGCCTGAGCACCCGATTGCTGGTATCCCAACAAATCCAATTCAACCAGATGTTGAGAACCCTATAGAAGGTCCGGTAAACCTTCCTGCAAATGAATTAACCAAAGAACAGCGTGCAGAGCTGAAACAAAAAGTTCAGTCTCTGTCACAAGAGCAACGTCAGCAAATTAAAAGAGCGATTCGCGACCGCGTTGAGCGTTCGTAAACCAATCGTATTAGGGTAAGTAGCAGGGAGCCGCTTGAATAAAGTGGCTCCTTTTTTGTTTTTATTTCTTCTTATTAGGTTTTCTCATGAACAAGTCTTTGACACTGCTGTGCGCCGTTTTTGCTGTTCCGTGTTTTTCTGCTGACCATAAGATGCCAGAGTTTGGTTTGGATGTTTCTCATACGGATGACGAATGGATTGTTACTGCTAGCGGCTATTTGCAAGCGACAGAAGAATGGAATATCTCTGCGGAAGTTGACTCGACAGGCTATTTAGAACTCGGTACAGGGTATGGAATTATGCTTGGACAGTTCTACACCGAGGCTTTTGTTAGCTACGGACGTGCAGATTTATTTGATGTGTATGATGCCGGGTTATTTACCGGAACCGCTCTGGGTGACGATTGGATGGTCTACGCCAATAGCTCTCACGAGTGGCGAAAGAGTGCGCTTGGGAAATCATTCCCTGCATTAGAGAACACGAATCGTGAATGGAAAAATACCGTTGGTATCAGTTGTGCACCAGTTGATTTAATTACTCTTGGCTATGCTTACAACTACGATAAAAAGCTGACGGAGGGAGGACATCGAACCAATCACGAGGTGCGAGTCACGCTAAAACCTAAGTGGGTGGAACCTTACGTGAAATACACCTTTGGTGAACATCGAGTGTCTTCTGGTTCGACTAAGGTGAGTGAAGACAACAGCATTGAGCTAGGTGTTAATTTTAATTTTTAGGGTGTAGATATGAATATACAATCAATGATTATTGAATACGCAGTGGCGATCATGGGCTTACTATTGACAGGAATAACCCTCTAAGCGGGTTGCTCAGAGGGCTAAAGCATTAACGATTGATGTTGTAGCGAGCCATAGCGGCTTCTTCAGTCGTTACCACTGTTTTTCCAATCGGAGCAAGAGAGATAACGGCGAGCTTTAGGTGTTGAAGCGCAAACGGAATGCCAATAATGGTAACAAAGCATGCCACCGCCGAAAGCACATGACCGATTGCCAGCCAGATACCCGCAAACACAAACCAAATCACATTACCAATGACGCCAAGTGGGCTCGTGCCGATGTCCATTTCATTGGTCAATTCATCTCTTGAAACGGCTTCTTTGCCGAATGGGAAGAACGAGAAATTACCCATTACAAAACAAGCACGTCCCCATGGAATACCGATGATACTGATGAATGCCAGTAGTCCAAAGAACCACCATAGCAAACCCATAAATACGCCACCGAATACAAACCAGATGATGTTGCCGAGTGTTCTCATTTAAAACCCTTTTTGATTTATAGCGTTGTGTTAAGTATGTCACACGAATCTTAACAGAGGATGAATGGATACACTTTATCTTAAATAAGCCATCATTGATGAGAATGCGTTGATGAAAAAACGAAATTGATCGAAGAGATAGGGAGAACATTGATGGCTTCATAAAGAAAAGGCCCTTAACGTATCATATTAAGAGCCTTTAGAATTATGCTGTTGCCATAGTTAAGCGTGGTACGGGCTTGTCGTTGATAGGCAGGTGAATCAGTGCTGCGATGAACGCCAGCACAACGGTTGACCACCAGATAGGATCGTATGAACCATAGTAATCATAGATACGACCACCAACCCAAGCGCCCAAGAAGCTGCCTACTTGGTGAGTAAAGAATACTAAGCCGTACAAGGTTGAAAGGTAACGAGCACCAAATATCTGACGAACTAAGCCAGACGTTAGCGGAACGGTGCCTAGCCAACAGAAGCCAATCGCACCACCAAAGATAGCAGCCGTGTGCTCGGTAACAGGTAGAGTCACAAAAGCACCGATCACGACTGTGCGCATCAGGTACAACGCCGACATAACATGACGCTTGTTAAAGCGATCTGCCATCACACCCCAGAAGTAGGAACCAAAGATATTGAAGATACCGACATACGCCAGTGCCATTGCAGCGGTTGATGCGGGTAGATCTTTATCTGCCAAGTAACTTGGTAGGTGAGTCGCGATGAACATGACATGGAAACCACATACGAAGAAGCCCGCATGAATCAGCCAGTAACCTTTATGTGAAAAGGCTTCTTTCAATGCATCTTTGAGTGTTTGAGTATCTTCCTGTGCATTTGCTGAGGTATCGGCTTTTGGTTTGGCTGTTTTCATGAACAATGCAAACATCACCATAAAGCTACACAATACGGCGAATGCTTGTAGTGCGCCTTGCCAACCAAAATCGCTTAACAATGCCTGTGCACATGGGATCATGGCGAACATACCGAATGAGCCAGCCGCCGTTGTCAAACCAAATGCTTTTGCTGCGTGTTGTGCAGGGACAACTTTGGCAACCGCACCTAGCACGATCACATAGCTGGTCGCACTCAAACCAAAGCCGACTAAAACACCAAGCGATAGGTACATCATGGTTGGTTCAACTGCTATAGAAGTCAGGTATAGACCCAAAGCGTAAGAGATGGCACCTAAAATAATGATACGCTTTGCCCCCCAACGATCTGACGCCATGCCGACAAATGGCTGAAAGACGCCAAACAGCAAGTTTTGCAATGCAATGGCAAAGCTGAAGAACTCGCGGCCAGTGTGGAAGTAGTCTGAAATAGGCATCATGAAAATGCCGAACGATTGTCTGATCCCTAGACAAATAATCAAAATCCCTATTCCAAGCCATACAAGAACTGGAAATCGGAAAATACTCATAGTTTGCTCTTATTAATGATGGTGGTGATGAGAATGATCATGATGCTCGCTATCACCTGTTGTTTGGTGACAGCCGCTGTTAATCGCTTGCTGCGCCAATATCTCCAGTAACTTAGGAGAGTGGTGGACGATGATTAAAGATAGCCCCAACATGACGGACATTCTCAGCACCTGAGCGAAAATGGATTGAGAAAAAAGCATGCATTGTGCGCTCAAGTAGAAAAATGAGCGCGAAGTTTAGTGACTATTAAAGGATGAAACAAATGACAAAAAGTGAAGTAAGTTATGCGTTTTATGCATGTGGTTAACTGTTAAGCAGGTGTGCATTAAAAGCGGTGATATTTTGTTCTGAACTTGGCTCTAAAAACGATAAAAGCTCATGCTTTATAGGAGGCATGAGCTTGTTCGATTTGACTCAGTTTGAAGTGGACTCTAACTGTTTTGAAAAGATTCTAAAGCAGAGATTGAAGTTTCAGAGACCAACTCTCCATCCATGTAATAACGGACTTGTTCACCATCTTTGATGCCTGTCAGTGTAGCCGTTGTCCCATTGTCGTAAACAATGTGCATTTGAACTGTGTTTTCATCAACTTGATACATTTCACCAGATTCAATCTCACGGTTGTTGGTCAATGGATCAATTGGCGCATCTTTAAACTCAGGGCTCAGATCGTCATTCACATTAATGTGCGTCTTGGTTTTACTATCAAAAATATGTGGCGCACCAGTAATTGGGTTTTTACCTGTCCAAAATTCAAGTGAGTTGAAAACCACGTAATCCGCTGCAGTCGTAATACCGTAAACAGGGGCAAGCAAAAAGTTCACGCCAGCACGTGCGTAACGGTTATCTACTACTTCAACATTAAACTTCATCAGTTTACCTGTGACGGCGTTACTGCCTACACAGCCTGATAGTGAAGCTGCAAGAAGAGAAAAACCAATTACTTTGATAGTGAGTTTTTTCATTTTATTACCAGAATTATTAATAGAAGAAAGAAGGCGCAAATTCTGGCGGAAAATAGGCAAGAAAAGTTACCATTTTACGCCATGAACAGAATTAGTAGGGACGTTCTAAGCTTCTCTTTATCTCTGATTTTTATGGTGATTATCCTGACCTAAATAATAGTGCTGATTATGTATTTCAATGACTATTGCAGGGTGATGAGAGCCAGCAAAACATTATATGCTGAGAGAGTTAGCCTTATTTTGCTCAAGGGAATACCTCCAACATAGTGGCGTTTGTGAGCACTTTCTGTAGTATTGTCTCGTGTCTAAAATGGCAATGATTAGGTTAAAAATGACAGGTAGTATGCAAGAGTTTAATATTGCAATTGTGGATTATCCGGGCAGTTCAAAAGCGTCGATTTATGGCTTGCTGGAGCTGTTTGAAACAGCAAATCGTGCCGCCATTGAAGTAGGGGTTGGGAAGCGCTTTTGTACGGAAATGATCAATGTAGAAAGCACGCATACTCATAAGGAATACTCGGTGGTTTTATTACCACCTAGTGGTGAAGAGCAATATTATTTAGCGCCCAATCAACAACTAATGGCTTGGCTATCGGAGCAACATAGCGCAGGGGCAATTGTCGCTTCAGCTTGCGCTGGTGCCTTTATTCTTGCTCATACCGGTTTGCTGAACAACAAAACGTGCACAACGCATTGGGCATTAGCGGGATTGTTTCGAGAGCAATTCCCTCATGTGGCAATGAAGCAGGAGTCAATTTTAATCAACGAAGGCAGTGTTATTACTGCTGGTGGCATGATGTCTTGGCTTGATTTGGGACTAGAGCTTGTTTCTCAGTTAAGCACGCCGACGGTGATGCGTTTACTGGGAAAGATGCTGGTAGTTGATACAGGCGCGAGAGAGCAACGCTTCTATCAGCAGTTCATGCCTAATTTGCAACATGGAGATAGTGCGGTACTGAATGTTCAACATTACATGGCGGACCACTTCTCACAAGCGATTTCAAATCAATCTCTATCAGAAATCAGTTGTTTGACTGAACGAACGCTACAAAGACGTTTTCAAAAAGCCACAGGTTTGAACTTGAATCAATACCTACAACATCTTCGAGTGCAAAAAGCGTGTGATTTACTCGAATCGAGCAACTTAGCGTTTGAGGTGATTGCTTATCAAGTTGGGTATCAAGACGCGAGCGCGTTTCGCAAAGTGTTCATCAAAACAATGGGATTGGCTCCCAAAGCGTTCCGCGCTCGTTTTAGTGCTTAGTTATCGATGCACGGTTTGTTCAATATGCTGACAAATCGCTTCTGCAAGTTGGTGGCTAGCAATATTGCGTGCGACGATTTCAGGTGCGATGTTGCCTGATTGAATCACTTCAAACCAATCTAGCAACATAGAATGGAAACCTTTACTGGTTAGCATTGGCGTCCAATCTTTTAAGCTCAATTTCTGCTCCTGATTGTCTTGCCACAGTTTCCCTTCAACAAACGAATCAAACTCCATCGCTTTGTTTGCGTAGCAAGCTTGAACACGCTCCGTCGTGATACCAAATTGGCGGTTCATTGATGCATGAAGCAGTGTGTCACCATGCTGCCATTGGATATCAAGGCGCGCCAGTTGGTCACCATCCATTTGATGTGTGATGTAGGCGTCTTGCAGATCGGCTTTAGCCGTGATGTTTACACTATCGAGAGGGTGGATAAAGTCATCGAAAATGAACGTGCGAATATCACCGGGTAATTGATGACGGTTCTTCTCCCAACGCAGTGATTTCAGGCCTGAAAGTTCACCTCGCTGTACTCCAAACATATGCTGGTTGTAGAGCGGAATGTGACGACGATTAAAACCAACATACAAAGGTTGTTTCACGCGCTCTGCAATATCGTAAAGCTTTTCTACCTCTGCGGCGCTATCAGCTAAAGGTTTATCGACGAAGGTCGGGATGCCTTGTTCTAAAAAGAAAGCGGCAATTTGAGGGTGAACGCTGGTAGCGGCGTGAATCATGACCGCATCTACGCCCATGCCAACCAATTGTTGATAGTCTTGGCTGGTTTCTGCGATTCGATACTGTTGAGCGAGCGCGTTGAGTGCGTTCGCATTGCGGGTACAAAATACCAACTCTACATTGGGAAGTTGAGTGATAACAGGAAGGTAAGCTTTTTGAGCAATGTCGCCCAAGCCAATGATGCCAATTTTCATTTTGAGTTCTTCTTTCGACGTTCTATTTGCAGGAAAAGAGTATAACTTGAATTTGGCTCCTCTTTTATGAGCAGGTTATCGATAATTTTGTATTAATGAATGAATCCTGCGTACCGTAATACGCAGGTAACGTATTAATCCGCAAACGATGTTAGGAAGCTCAAGCCATAGCATCGGTTGTAAGGGTCAAGAATAACCATTTGAGGTGTGTCTTTAGTGCTAAATTTGCAAGTTTTACTGATGCCATTGTGAGTAAATGTTGCCGTCATCTCTTGCTTGTTTTTAGGTACATTCAATGCGCTAGAAAGCGTTTTTTTTGGAAGACTATCGATCGTTTTCCCTTCGACGGTGACGCTTGTTTGGGAACCTTTTGTCACGTCGCTTGAGTCTAAAATATAGATTGGAACTTCGTCTGAGGAGGCACTGGAAATATTAGGTTTGTTTTGAACCGACAGTTCGTAATAGCCCTTATCTACGTCACCGAAAGCGAACACGATCTTGTGGTCACCCGAGTTTAAAGTGAGTTTCTTTTGGGCTAACTCATTTTGTGAGTTTGTATCAAAAAGTTTGAAGGTATAAGGAGTGGTGTTGCTTGTCTGTTGAGCAATCAAAAGGCTTGATGAGGAAGCTCCATATTGAATGATGTCAGAGTACATGAGCTGCTCTTTTCCATTCTCGTAAGCTTTTAACTGCACATCTGAATATTGGTTTTTCCCAAAGTCGACGAGATTAATGGTTTGAACATGAACGGCTTGTATCGGGTCTGGGGTGAGCGATGGTTGATTGTCATTCCCACAACCTGAAAGAACGGCGGTTGTTATTGAGATTGCGATGAGTGTTTGTTTTTTCATTATAGAACCTTGTATTGCATGAAATTTTCCACCTAGCCATAGATGTTGATTTGAATGCTTATGGTTCGAAGTAGGAGAGGGTAAATATCCCCCTCCTTTTGGTTATGAATATGATTATTAGCTTTGACGACAAGTCTTAAAGATATCTAAAGCGCCGTCGTAGGCATTGGTTTCTACATCCATAATGCCCAACAATGAGTGGAAGACATTATCGTGTGAGTGCGTTGCGGTTTGCTGGGCTTCTTGTGCCAAGCAATCGGCATTGATGTGTTTGGCTTGTTTAAAGCCAGGAGACATCCAAACCATCATGGGTACGCGTTTTTGAAAATCTGGTGCCAACCCATATGGCATGCCATGTAAGAACAAGCCATTTTCGCCCAAAGACTCACCGTGGTCAGAGACGTAGATCATCGCGGTATTGTATTTGTCTTCTAACGTTTTCAATTTCGCAATGGTTCGATCCAAGACGAAGTCTGTGTAGCGAATCGTGTTGTCGTAGGAGTTAACGATTTGCTCAACGCTGCAGTTTTCAATGTCTGCACGAGGACAGTCTGGTTGGAAGAAAGCTTTGTCTTTCGGGTAACGTTGGAAATACGTCGGCCCATGACTGCCAATGAGGTGTAACGCAACAAGGCGGTTACCTTTCATGCCCGCGATTTGATCATCTAAGTTATCCAGCAGCGCCATGTCGTAGCAGGTATTGCCGTTACAAAGCGTGTTTTTCTTGCTGCGTTCCACATCCATCTTATTGATCTTATGAGCGACGCCTTTATCACCACCATCATTATCTTTCCACATGAGATCGATGCCTGCGCGCTGCATGATATCTAAGGCATTATCTTGGTTATCTGCTTTGCTACGGTCGAAATCACTGCGAGGTAATTGAGAGAACATACAAGGCACAGAAACCGCGGTCGCCGTCCCGCAAGAAGAGACGTCTTGGAATGAAATTACGTCTAACTTGCTGGTGTACGGGTTGGTTTCACGATCATAACCGTTGATTTGGTAGTTTTGAGTACGTGCCGTTTCACCTAGCACAAAGACAAGCAGCGTCGGTTTTTCTTTGGCTTGTTCCAGTGCTAGTTGGGACTGTTTTGCATCCGTACCAATTTCGCGGTAAGGCTCTGGCGTCGTTAGGTAATTTTCTTTTACATAGCTAGAGATGGCATACACATACTGAGTGGGGATGATGACTTTCTTTAGGTAACTATTGTTTCGGCCGACAGACGCATAGTCTTGGTAGTACAAACCTGCAATCACGGCGATTATCGCCAATGAAGCCAGCATAGATACGGCTTTAGTTAATGTAAATCGAAGCCATTTACCTTCTATAGGCTTGAGCTTCACCTTGAAGACCAAGATAGCGGGAACAACTCCCATAATCAGTGTCCAGATAACTGAGTAGGCACTTAAGTATGAACTGGCTTCACTGCTGTCCGTCTCTACGATGTTGGTGATCATATCCGTATCGAACAGGGTGCCATAGTTGTAGCTTGCGTAGCTCACCATGCCCGATGTTATCAACAATAGGATAAAGAAAGGCTTGCTGATCCAAGGCCAGCTGAATAGGTTAAACAGGAAATTCAAAGCGGCAAAAAAGAAGATAGGAATTGTAATAATAAAACCGATCTTGACTTGATCAAGGCTTGAGAAGATGTGTACTAACTCTTTGTAAATCGGAATGTTTACTACAAGAGCGAAGTACAAAGCGAGTAAGAATGTAAAGGTAACATACGAGATACCTTTAGTTGGGAGTTCAATTGTCTTCATAATTGATCCGCTTCGGTGTAACTAAAGTAAAATTGACGCCCAAACAAATAGGGCGAGAACAAGCGCAACGAAAACCGCTGCAGAGCCAATATCCTTGGCTCGTCCACTGAGTTCATGCCAGTCATCACTGACACGGTCTACAACCGCTTCGATGGCGGAATTAATCAATTCAACGATGACCACTAGTAGTAGGCTGCTGATCATCATTGTTCGTTCGAGCATGGTGACAGGAAGCAAAAATGCACAGATAGATAGTACGAATGTAAGTACCAGTTCTTGTCTGAAAGCGGCTTCGTGAATCCACGCAGCTTTCAATCCTTGGAGTGAGTAGCCGGTTGCGTCCAATATCCGGCGAATGCCTGTTTTACCTGGTTTCAAAATATGGCCTTTTAACTGCTAAGCCTAAAAAGAGGGGCGCTTCGAGGGATAAAGCCTCCCCTGATGACAGAAGTGCATCGAATTGGGAAAACATGAAACTAATGGATCGGGCGTGAAACATTTGTGAAAAAGATACGCACCGACACCAAATTTTGTCTAATTGATGCGGATTTATACACTATGACTCTAGGTCGTAGACGGTGTAGCCTTTATTAGCTAGACACTTGCGTAGAACAAGTGCTTGAGTTTTGGTCGAGTCATTTGCACCACCAACGGCACCTGCGCCTGCGCCAACTGCCGTACCCGCCACCGCGCCTACAGCAGCACCACCGATGCCATCCTCCAGTGCGCCGGCAACTGCACCTACTAATGCGCCAGTGATTGCACCATTTTGTGCTTCTGTTTTTGCTGCTTCGCCTTTATCCACTTTTTCTGAGTAGCCTTGGCAATAGGCAAAATCTTGTTCGTATTGCGCTTGGTCGACATCGGTCATATCAACAACGGGTGCTTGATTGTACGCACACGCCGTTAGTACGGAAGAAAGAGTGACGAGAAGAAATGGTTTATACATTGCGCTGATCCATTATTTCAGTGAATTAATGGATTAAATGTACACTGTTTTATTGAGGGGAACTGTCGGCCGATTGTATAGAAGTGTCGCCTTTTGTAATCTCGATAATGTGATTGTTGATAAGTTTATGAATTTACTTAGGAAAGCAGATCGTAAAGCATGCGCCGCCGTACGGGCTGTGCGAAATGTAGACTTCTCCTTTTTGTAATTCGACAATCTGTTTGACGATGGCAAGCCCTAAACCAAAACCACTGGTGCTCTTGTTACGTGATTTGTCGGCACTATAAAACGCATCAAACAAATGGGGCCAATCTTTTTCTTCGACACCACAACCGTCATCATGAATGCGAATGCATGATTTCTCAGGCGTCTCGACGATCTCTAGTACGATTTGGTTCTGAGCATAACGCATTGCATTTCGCAGTAGATTATCTAAAGCGCGTTTCAGTAATTGGGGGTCGGCCTCAATGGTCGTCATTGGTGAACTCGAGTCATCAATCAAGACAGAAAGTTGTGTGTCGCGTTGCCACTTGGGTAAAAGCGATTGGGTAAAGCTTGATAGTGCGACGGATGATGTCTGAATTTCGGTATTTGGTCGTTCCATCTTCGCGTAATACAGTAGCTCTTCAACCATGCTTTCCATCTCATCAATGTCTTCCACAATACTGTCGACATACTTTTGCTGCTGTTGATTCAATGAAGCGTCAGCAAGCAGATCCGCTTGCCACTGGAGACGGAAAATAGGCGTGCGTAGCTCATGCGCTACCGCATTGGTCAGCATTCTGTTGGTAGTGATCAGTCGCGATACTTTATCGGCCATATGGTTGAAGCTTTTATTCAGCGTACCAACGGATTTGCTGCTAGACGTATCTGCTCTTGCATTAAAATCACCAGAGGCAAAGGCTATGGTGACCTTTTCTAGCTCACGAACGCGACGGCTCAAAAACCAAATCAATAGGACACAGTAGAGCGCAAAGCCCGCGAGAAAGAAAAGCCACACAATGTTGTCATCAAAGTTGATTGCTTGAATGATGGGGCTATTGGGGTTTTGACTTAATTTAAACGTGGGTGAACCGGGCTCGAAGCGGAACCATAAGTCCCGCTCCTCATCAAAGGCAGTATTGATGGAGGGATCTTCATCAAACACTTGTTGTATCTGCGAAGGAACGCTTTTCATTTCCTCGGCAATCAATAACATATGGCTAGAGGTAGCGAACTTCTCGAGTTGTTGAATTGTGTACTCTTCGCCTTTTTCCTGATAAATCGGGTAAATCAGCTCATGGAAAGCTTGTGCTTCGTGCTCTTCTAGTAAGTAGTCGTAGTCGGTATTGAGTTGATAAACAATTACCTCATACCCAACCAAGCTTGCGACAAAAAGAATGATCAAACCAAGGAAGCTTTCTAAATAAATTCGCTTCATTATGCGTTCCAAGCGTCGGGCATAAACAAGTAACCTTTACCACGCACTGTAATGATCTTCTGAGGTGGTGTTGTCGTATCTCCCAGCTTTTTACGCAACGTTACCACACGGTTATCAATGGTACGGTCCGTGCCGTCATACTCGATACCACGTAATGTTTTAGTAAGCCACTCGCGAGAAAGGGTTTGTTCAGGATGGCTTGCGAGTACCCAAAGTAAGTCAAATTCACCGTCGGTGAGCGCGATCGGTTCGTGGTTGAATGCACAAGCCTTACGCAGGCGGTTGAGGGATAGAACCCCAACTTCTAAACAGGTGTCAGAATCTGCATTTGCCGCTTCTTTGCGACGTAAAAGCATTCGAATGCGGGCTAGCAAGACACGTGGTTTGATTGGCTTGGTAACAAAGTCATCTGCACCAATTTCAAGGGCAGCAACGTGGTCAAAATCATCGTCACTGGCGGTGAGCATTAACACTTTGCCTTTGTAGCATTCGCGAATCTGACGGCAAACGCTCAACCCATCTTGCCCTGGTAGCATTAAGTCGAGAAGCACCAGGTCCGGTTGACTTTCCAGAATCGCCTCTGGCGCATCTGTTCCGTTGTCTATGCTGCGAACTTCAAAGCCTTGTCCTTCAAAGTATTCGCATAGCATAGCCTGCAGTTTCGGGTCATCTTCCACGATGATAAGTGATTGCTTGGTGTCTTGTACGTTCATAGCCGTGATGCGCTTGTAGGAATTATCCCTGAAACTTAAACAAATTCGCCAGTGATTTCAATAAAGACAAAGAGTCAGAGGAGATTTATAGATATCAATGATGAATTTGTAGAGGGGAAGTGAGATAAGTGGAAGGAAAGTCCTGGATGTGACAGTTATGGCCCTCTCATATACTAAAAGGCTGAAGACTAAGCAAAGATCAAAAAAAGCGGCTTAAAGCCGCTTTTTGAATTTCTTCGTCTTAGAATCGTAGAAATTAAGGTTGTTGCTTAGTTGGTGCTAGTGCAATTTCACGGATACAAACGTTTTGTGGTTGTTGGTAAGCAAACAGAACTGCACGTGCGATGTCATCAGCAGCTAGAACGCCGCCCATATCTTCTTTCCATGCACCGTACCCATCTTTGATTTCCTGTGATGTAGTGTGAGAAAGCAGTTCAGTTTCTACTGCACCCGGTGCGATTGTTGTTACGCGAACATTTGATGCTGCCACTTCTTCACGAACGTTTTCAGAAATTGCGTGAACGGCAAATTTAGTACCACAGTAAGCAGCATGATCTGGGAACGTCTTTTTACCGGCGATCGAGCTGATGTTGATGATGGTACCACTATTGCGTGCTTTCATTGGTGCTAGCACAGACTGCATGCCGTTTAGCAGACCAAGTACGTTCACGTCGAACATGCGTTTCCATTCTGATGCCTCTTGTGTGTCAATTTGACCAAGTAGCATCACACCTGCGTTGTTTACTAGTGCGTCAGCAGGGCCAAATTTCTCTTCCGCTTTCGCAATTGCTGCTTCAAATGAAGCTTTATCTGTTACGTCTACTTTCTCACATAGCGTGTTTGGCAGGTTTAGTGCTTCTAAGCGCTCTACACGACGAGCAAGAAGAAGAAGTGGGTGACCCTCATCGCTTAGACGGCGTGCGATAGCTTCGCCAATACCAGAACTTGCACCTGTGATTACAATCAGTTTTTTCATCTTTTGTTTCCTTAATTGTTTTAAGAGTAGCCATCGCTAGGAATAGCTTTTATTTGAGAGCGACTTTCAGTTGATAACACCTGTCTCGCTGCGATGGAGGTATATTAAGGAAATGGATTTTGTTGATATATATCACTTCAGTTAAAACACTGTTGTCATACAACAACAATGAGCAATAACTCAATGAAAATTAGACAATAAAAAAGGCGCACTCGGTGCGCCTTTGTTTCTGAATTGCGTTATTAAGCGATCTTCTCTTGGGTGCACACGACGCTGTTATCGCTTCCAAAGCCATTTGGTACGTATGCGTCCGCTTGTGGATCGTTTTCCCACTCGGCTTCGTTAAATAGGTAGCGGAACTGGATATTTTGTTCTTTCGGCAAGCGCGTTTTAAATTTAAATTGGCCACTTTTTTTTCACGAGCTTCATTGGTTCTGGTTGCCAGTTGTTAAAATCACCCGCAATTTGAATCGACTCCCACTGGTTTTTGTCTAGCTCGAACGTGACTTCGACTTCATCTTTTGTTTTAAAGAATCTCTTTTTAAGCATTAATCTTTCCTTGTTTGTACAAAAACTGATCTAACTATTACTCAGGTTTCATAGTGATTTCAAGTTTTATCGGCATTGCGGTCGGTATAGGGCGTAAGAATCCTCTGGTTTGTGAAGGTGGCACTAAGTGATTGGCTTGTATGAAAAGAAGGATTCTGTATGATGAAGATCCACCGTATTTTGAAGAAGTTATATGCTGAGTTTTAACCGCACATTCATGATGACAATGCTCTGTCTATTAGCCATGTTGCTAACGGGTGTTGCGTCGAGCGTGCGTGCAGCAACGGCACCAATCGAAGTGAGTATAAGCAAAGATCGAGCATCTGAGCTTCATCAAAAAATGGGAGTGGACAATACAGACTGTATTGAATCACACCATGGTGATCACTTGATGGAGAAAGGGAAGCAAGCTCATACTAGTTGCAGTTCTTCTTGTATCGTCAAAATACCCACCAATCTCTTGCAAGATGATGTCGTCTTACTACCGTACAGTCTTGCACTGATCGATAAATCACCGACACCTAAAACAGTGGTTGTGGCTTTTAAGCCTTACCGTCCTCCTATTGTTTGACCTTCTTGTTCATCCCTGACCAGCTTTGCTGGATGCTTAAATTATTAACTAATGAATACGGCACACTTGTGTCTGAAGGAATCAAACATGAAAAAGCTTTTTGCACTTTGCAGCACTCTATTATTGGCATTCACTGCTCACGCTGCGCAATTTGAAGCAGGCAAACATTACAAAGTATTGGATGTGGAGAAGGCGAAGAAACCGACGGTAACCGAGTTCTTTTCTTTCTATTGCCCACACTGTTACAAATTTGAATCTGTCATCGATAACCTAAAGCCTGCTCTGCCAAAAGATGCAAGTTTTGAGAAAGTGCATGTTGCTTTCATGGGGAGTGACATGGCAGTACCAATGGCTAAGTCATACGCGACGATGGTGTCACTAGGCGTTGAGAAAACAATGGTACCAGCGATGTTTGCGCAAATTCACCAGAAGCGTCAAGCACCTCAAAATGAAGCTGAGTTGAAGCAAATCTTCGTTGATAATGGGGTCGATGGTAAGAAGTTTGATGCTGCATACAACAGCTTCGCTGTGAACTCGATGCAGAAAGGCTTTGATAAGCAGTTTAAACAAAGCACATTGACCGGCGTTCCTGGAGTGGTAGTGAACAACAAGTATATTGTGTTGCCAAACGAGATTCGTAGCTACGATGAGTACAATGATTTGGTGAACTACCTACTTACGCTTTAACGGCGAGAAGAAAAAATGGCGACCAATCAGGTCGCCATTTTTTATGTTCTGTTGTTCTTTAGCGTAGGACTGCTGTACAAGCGGCAGTTGGCATATCGGTCATAAAAATCGCATTTGGGTAGAACAAACTCGCGACGGTAACCGCTACGTTACATGGTTGAGCGATCGTGGTTTTCACGACGTTGTTTAAAACCACGCCAGTGGTATTCACTGTATTGACCGCAGCTTGTTGAGCTTGGTAGGACACACAACCTGCTGTTGCGTTGATTACTGCGGTACTGAAAAGAAGCTTACGAAAAAACATATTCATATCCTTTGTGAATGCTTTTGAGATACTTATATGACCATCCATTCATAATTAAAACAAAACGGTGTTCAAAATTACACACGCTTCACGAAATGAACATTGTTTTATATAACTCGGTTAATTTTGTGATCTGGTAGGTGGACAGACCAGTTTAAGCAATTAAAACCAGCCCATGCATAAGTACTACACCTGTAGTGAGCTTTCCTCTCATCATCTGGTAACCTTTTGGTTCGGCTTCCTTTTCCACTTTTCGGATCAGCTTTTCTGCATACCACACTGCAATGTAGCCAGCAGCGAGTAACAGCGTCGCAATCACATAGTGTTTGTTACCTTGTAGTAGCGCTCCCCATGCGAGTAGTACAAATAAGTTACTGAGCACCAAGGCATTACGGCTTAGTCGATGATAGAAATGATCAATCGCATTGCCCCAAAGTACACCGGAGAGAAAGCTCAAAATCACTGCACTGTAAGCGATAAAAAACTGCTCCCCAGATAAGTTGAATAGAGTCCTTTCCGTAACGATGAGAACCAAGCTGAACATAAATGGCAGTAGTCCTAAATAGCCCAATTGCAGCATTGTCGTACGTGTAGTCGCCATGGCAGCTTTCCTTATAGTTGCTGTTCAATCATGTTAGTAAGCGTAGTACTTGTCGGAGAAGTTGAACTTGGAAAGGTCGCAACAACTTTGCCGTCTTTGTTGATGAGGAACTTGTAGAAATTCCATTTTGGTGTAACGCCCGCCTGGTTGGTTATCTCGGCAAATACTGGGTTTGCGTTCTCACCAAGAACAGAGGTTCGCGCCATCATAGGGAAGGTGACGCCATAGTCGAGGTAACAGATTTTCGCAGTCTTCTCTTCGCTGCCGCGGTCTTGGCGAAAGTCGTTACTAGGAAATCCCACAACGGCAAAGTTTTGATCTTTATAAGTTTGGTGTAGTTGTTCCAACTGCTCGAACTGGGGAGTAAAGCCACACTGGCTCGCCGTGTTCACAACCAGCAGTGTCTTGCCTCTGAAGGCATCACACAGCGCTATTTCTTCCGTTGAATTGAGAAGTCTTTGCTTTCCTTGCAAGATATCTGGACAGATCGATGCAAAAGCCATAGGGCTGGTGAAGAGTAGTGTTGCGATAAGTGCGTTGAGAGTGATTCCCTTCATTATGTTGATTCCTTTTGTTTTTACTAAGTATAACTACTAGAAAAGGAATCAAATCGATCAAAAAAGCGCTGAATTCAGCGGCTTTTATCGAGATTGACGACGTGTCGATTATGCAAGCTTTAAATCAAATTGATTACGGTAAGCCACCATATCTTCGATGGTCAGTACTGGCATGTTGTGTAAACGACCAAACGCAACGATTTCTGGTGCTTTTGCCATGGTGCCATCTGGGTTTGTCACCTCACACAGCACACCAGCAGGCTGTAAACCTGCCATTTGCATCAGATCGATAGTGCCTTCTGTGTGACCACGGCGAGTCATTACGCCACCGGGACGAGCGCGTAGAGGGAACACGTGACCAGGACGAGCCAAGTCATCTGGTTTTGCATTTGGGTTTGCTGCTGTTTTGATGGTTGTTACGCGGTCAGCGGCAGAAACGCCAGTGGTTACACCTTGTTTCGCTTCAATAGAAACCGTGAAAGCCGTTTGGTTTGCGCTGTTGTTGTTCACAACCATTGGTGGCAGTTCCAATTTGTCTGCTTGAGCATCGGTCAGACATAGGCAAACAATGCCGCTGCATTCGCGGATCATCAGAGCCATTTGCTCATTAGTTAGGTGTTCTACGGAATAAATGATGTCGCCTTCGTTTTCACGATCTTCATCGTCGAGAAGAAGTACGCCTCGGCCTTCTTTAAGTGCGATAAGTGCGTTTTCAACGCGAGTAATTGGGTCGCCAAATTCGGCAAGTAGTGATGACTGATTCATGGTTAACTCCTAAATATCACCAGAATCAGGGCGGTATGAGGGATCGTCACATTTTATGCATGCACTGAGCCGCCAACGGTAAGTTAGCACAAACCCACGCAATAAAAATGCGATCCAAAAAGAAGTTCATCAGAGCTCATCAACAAAGAATGTTGAGGAAACTACTGATGTTTTCTTATTCTCTTTCATCCGGACTATAACCGTCGGCTCTGGCATCTCACCAGATCTGCTGACCTCGACGAATCGAGCGCTCGCGGGCTCACTCAAAAGAGTATACCGCCGGTGGGGAATTTCGCCCCGCCCTGAGAACATTGAATCCAACCAATAAGGTCAGAAGTAAAAAACTCCGATACTCAATTGAGTGGTCGGAGTAGAGATAGTACTGCGAACGCCTTGGCTTGAAAAGTAGATTACAACTACTTGATGGAAAAGTGCGCTATCTGCTGAAGTGATCAGTTTTGATAAAGTGATCGATCTGCATTGGTACATAGGTGTTGTAGATAAGGCTAGTATGAGTTTGTTTCGTCTCTATATGATCTTGCATGCCTTCTAAGCGTGTTTCGTCTACAGTCACCGTTCCGTCAGACATGGTGTTGTCTCTGCGCATTAGAATCGGCCTTGCACCAATCGCCATCGTTCCCGCGATGCTGCCGAGTTTTTGCGGGAAAGTCCAAACATCCTCGTGCTTATTAAGACCATGATAGGGAGAATTACCAAGCATCGCACCGAAACCTAAATCTTGAATGCGAGTGACGATAGATGCCCCTTTCAATGGTGAGCCAATTGCCACAACGTGGGACACCAGATTTGACGATGGTTTTCTGCTTGCAAGGTATCGTTTAATCATCAAGCCACCTAGGCTATGACCCACCAACACATTTGCAGTCAGTGGGTTAAGCGCTTTGTCGATCGAGCCGAACAGTGATTCTTCGTTAATTGAAACCGTGTTGTAACTCAATACTTGGGTCTCGTAGCCTAGCTTTTTCAGCTTTTGGCTAAGAGGCTGCATGACCAGTCCATGCATATAAAGACCATGTAAGATGATGATTTTCATAATACCTCCTAGATTTATGACGTTGATTTTATCCTACTAAATTCTCCGCCAGAGTACTGTCAGCGAATTAGCAAATCTTGCACTTCTTTTTGTAACAAATGGCGATCTAACATGGTTGGTTGTAATAGCTCACCAATATTGACTTCGATACGAGACCAAAAGCGAGTCGGGCGCTTCGTTAACGCGTGTCCATTTTTGTGGCTGAAGAAAGAGCCCCATAAGCCCTTCAACGCCATTGGAATCACGGGTACAGGTGTTCGCTTTAAAATCTTCTCAACACCGGGTCTGAACTCGCCTAGTTCACCATTTGAGGTCAAACGTCCTTCAGGGAAGATACAAACTACTTCATCGTTATTAAGAGCTTGCTCAATCTGTTCGAAAGCTCTTTTGTAAGTCTCTGCACATTTGCGTGGAGAGCAGATTGGGATAACGCCAGCATGACGAAAAACGTGTTTAAGAACCGGCAGCTCACTGATTGACTTGTCCATCACGAATCGAACAGGGCGGGTTGATGTACCCATTAGAATCAAAGCGTCCGCATAGCTTACATGGTTTGCCACAATCAGGGCAGCGCCTTGCTCCGGGATATGCTGACGACCGGTTACCGAAACTCGGTACAGGCAGTGGCTTAGCAAGTAGCTAATAAAGCGCTGAGTAAACTCAGGTACTTGACGGTAAACGTAGATGGCCACGACGAAGTTACCGACGGCCAAAATCGCAAATAGCTCAACAATAGAGAACTCTAAAACACTTAACACCAAGATAGAAACAGTAGCGGAAGCGACCATAAACAGTGCGTTCATGATGTTGTTTGCCGCAATAGATTGAGCACATTCGCCTTCTTCTGAACGCGACTGGATAAACGCATAAAGGGGAACAATAAATACGCCTCCGCTCACACCTACCAAGAACAAGTCGATCATCACCCTAATATGCGAAGATTGAGCAACAAAGCTTTGTACATCGTAATACTGACTTGGGAAAGATTCGATTGCAGGTACTGCCCATAAAAGGTCGGCACTGAAAATCGTTAAGCCCAAAATACCAAATGGTAGAATTCCCAGTTCAACTTGATTGAAAGACAGCTTTTCACACAACCATGAACCTGTCGCGATTCCAACTGAGAATAGAGCTAACAGCAGAGAAACCACAGTGCTATCTGCAAATAGGTGTTCGCGAGCGAAGTTCGGGAATTGAGTTAGGTAAGTCGCACCCATAAACCAGAACCAACTGATCGCTAGAATAGACATCCAAATACCGCGTTGTTTTTGTGCCAGTTTGAGTGTTTTCTTCAAACCAGTAATAGGTTCGAATTTTACTTTGTCACTTTTCTTACTTGGCAGAGCAGGGATGTTAGCGCTGCTTAAAAAGCCCAGAAGTGAAAGCGTAATCACAATGCAAGAGGCGATAATCATGCCGTTTGGAACCGCAAGCAGAATACCTGCGCTTAATGTACCAATCAGGATAGAGAGGAAAGTCCCAATCTCAACCCAAGCATTACCTTTCACTAGTTCATCCGATTTTAGCGCTTGAGGAAGTAGAGCGTATTTCACAGGGCCGAAGTAAGCCGACTGTGTGCCAGTCAGGAAGAGTAAAATCAGCATCAGGATAGCACTCTGCGTCATGATAGCCGTCGCAGCAAAACTCATGATCACCAATTCAATAAGTTTTAAGCGGCGGATTAATTTGGCTTTGTCCATGTTGTCGGCAATCGCACCAGCGTGAGCTGAAAACAGAAAGAAGGGAAGAATAAATAAGCCAGCCGCAAGGTTAACAAAAAGATCAACCGACATTGGTAGTGAATCAATTTGGCTGTAGGTCACCATCAGCAAGAGAACATTTTTGTAGATATTGTCGTTCAGTGCACCAAGGCACTGAGTAACGAAATAGGGGAAGAATCGTTTAGTAAGAAACATGCTGGCTCCGTAGGGACAAAATCGCGTTGAGATGGGAGCACTTTAATGGCTGAGCTTTAGGAAACCAGCGTAAAGAAAAGAGTTACGTTATGAGAAACCAAAAGTAACACTTTACGATACTTTTGGTTTCATTAACTTGTGATATTGAACGGATTGGTGCTTTATACGTTACGAGATGAGCTCAGTGTCGGAACCAGACGCTTAGCATTCGCAATGTGACAAATAGAATAAAACCAGAGAGTCCAATAAAGCCTAATGTCACCAAATAAAAGAACAGACGCACCAAGCGAGCTTTCATTCGTTTGAAAAAACCGAGGCTCGGCGTAAGTTCTGGAACATGTTGAAAGCTCGAGATCATCACCCAAGCGGCAAGCGCCCACAACGCCGTTACGCCACTCGGAATAAGATGAGACTCTTTAACTACATCAGAAAGTTGCAAGAGCGTGGCAATGAACACCGCAAAACCACCAAACGCAATGAGTACGAACAAAGGGAGAATAGGTCTTGCCTTGATCGATAGGCTTTTGAGTTTATCGAGCATCAGTTCTTCCTATTTACGTTCCCAAGGGTTAAACAGCGGGAATGTCCAACGACGCATCGCTATCACCAGAGAGGTACCGTGCTTCTCTTTCATGTCCAGTGAATCGTCGCTTTGGCAGACCTGATAAAATTCATCAATGACCTTTTGTAGCTTCTGCTGCATCTTCTTATTGGTTGGCAAGCTCATGAGGCCTGTTGCCATCACCAGCTTTTCACCTTCGGCAGAGAAATGGCTTTGGAAAAAGGCGTCTTGAACTTGTTGTTGGAAGAAACGCTGAATAGGGCCGCCGGTATGCCAACGAAAAGTCGGGGAAATACGTAGACGAATCTTATTGCCAGGTAGCAGGTCAATAATATTGAGGCGGTCGAGTTGGGCGAGCTTTTGTATCAGCTCTAACTCATCAAAGGTGTACTGTTCAATGATCTGTTCGAAGCGATAGCCATTGACTACACAGACAGCGACAAGCAGTAGGCCCTTATCATCGACCAGTTGCTTTTCTTGCGCTAATGTCAGTGACTCCAGTCCTTTGTTGTGTGCCGCAGCCAGCTTAAATAGCTCAGCCATCTCCAAACCAATGAGTTGACAGATACGCTCCAATCGATCGAGGCTAATTTGACTGCCTTCTGCCAATAAGCGCTTTACAGAGCCCTCGCTTAACTCCAAATGCTGTGCGACATCGACGTAATGCAAACCAGACAGTTTGAGCTGGCGTTTGAGCTCTTTAATTAGGTCGTGGCTTTCCGACATATTAACCTTCTACTTCTTGGCGTAGCTGTTCGAGGTAAGACCCCATAAATGCTTTACGTTTTCGACCTTCTTCATACGCTGCTTTGGTGTTCATTGTCTCAACAATTTTAAACAGTTTGGTTTGGAAATGATCGATGGTAAAGCGTTTATCTTCCAATTCTCGATGCTCTGCAAACATGTCCTGTTCGTTATACAAAGCGGCATCAAATAACGTGCTCACTTGAATGCAACGTGTCACACCAATTGCGCCAAGCGCATCTAAACGATCGGCATCTTGGACAACCTGAGCTTCTAAAGTGTTTGGCGTAATGTTGGCACTAAAGCTGTGGGATTCGATCGCGTGGGCGATGGCATCATGGTACTGAGCAGGGTAGTTGATGCTTTCTAGAAACGAAATCGCTTTGGTAGCTGCAATCGTGGAGCTTTGTTTGCGATTTGGGTGGTCTTTCGGATAAGTGAAGCAATCGTGCAGATAGGCAGCGGGCAGGACAACGGCTAAATCCGCACCTTCTTGTTCTGCTAGCTGGCGAGCCGTTTTCACTACGCGGCGGACGTGGCTCAGGTCGTGGGCCACGTCGGTTTGCATTTCTTGCTGCATAAATTGAAGGAACTGAGGTTCAAATTTGCTGAGGTCTGACTTATTGAGTTGAGGCATAATAATATTGAAAAAATAAAGACTTAGACAGATTATGCCTAAGCCTTTATTAAATTGCCAAATGAGACGTTGTTATTGAGACGTTACGAGAAAGTCTCGTCGTTTTATTGAGTTCTGGTGAAACGGAATGTTTGTACTTTTTGTTCTGCTCCGTCGATGTATGCGTAGCTATCGATTGTCCAAACGTTTGGCCCTGCGAACCCAAGCTCTACACGAACATCCCCGGTAGGAATACCTTGGTAAATGACGTCGTTAATGTTCATCGGGTAGAAGTTGTAGCGGTGGTTTTGTGATTGTTGTTCACCAGCAAAAGCAACCGATACATCTTTTGCTTCATTGGTCAGCGTCAGTTGGTAGCCCGCTTGTGGATCGAACGTGAACGCAGCATTCAGATCAACGCCTTGTGAGTTAGTTACCTTTACATGCGCTTCTGTTGTTTTTGCCAAAGAACCGTGCGCTTGCAAACCGTCTAAGCCTTTGAAGTCGCGATTATGGTTTTGAATATTAACGTTCCAATTACCCACAAAGTTATCAATTTCTTGCCATTGCTGAGGGGCATTGGTTGCTGTGGTGTTCTGACCTCCGTTGATACCGCCGATCGCTTCATTGCGGCTGTCGTGTCGGATATTTTCACGGTTGTTGTGAATGTCAGCACTCGCACCTGCTACACCACCAGTGACACCACCGGCAATCGCTCCCTTTAGAGCTAAGTCAGCATCACCCGTTAGAGCCCCCATAGTAAGGCCCAGTAGCGCGCCACCAGCGGCGCCTTGTTTTGTTAACGCATTTGGGTCGTCTTCTCCCGGAGTCACGCATCCTGCAAGTAGGGGAAGAGATAGCGCTGCGACCAATATTGTTTTGTTGAAAGGGTTCATGTGTTTACTCCGAGATGTTTGGTTCGGAGCTATTATTGAACGCTGTTTGATTAGGAATCCACTTATCTCGCTGATAACCAGCAGTTATCAGTAGGTTCTTTTATTTACTGAAAGGCTCACATTTTCTGTGTGGAGCTCGGTTGTGGATAGGTAAAGAGAAGGGTCAACATTGCTGTTGACCCTGTTTTTTGTTTTATTCTTTATTTTATAAGCACTAATTTTGACGTTGTTAGTGGTAAATCTGAGTTTGGGCGATTTGAAGATTTTTATTTAAAAGCTCAACTAACCTCCTAACTTTAGTATTTGTTGAGAGTTAGTGCAAATATTTATTACGAAAATTGTCTGTATTGTGAAGCTTTCTTTGAAAGCGTTTCACAAATAGGGGTTATTCCTCGCCTTACGTATCGCAAACGGCCCATGTCTGTGTCTCAACTTTGAGTAAGCATAAGTTGGATCAACATTTTGTGATATAGATCAATATTATTCCCCCTTCAGAGGGATAGCATTCACGCGAAATTAAATAATTATAAATTGAGTCCGAAGCATGCAGGATTTATATGAGCTAGAGCGTAAGTTGGTGGAATACGGCGCAGACATGAAAGGCTTAAAGGTTGTGCCTGCGATCATCGATGAAGATGGCAAGGTTGTTTACTTAGGCAATACTCCCTCGTTGCTTAGGAATGTCATTAGTTGCCGTAGACAGCTAACGCAGCGCTTGAAAAAATAAAAAAAGGGTCTGATGTAAGTCAGACCCTTTTTTTTGTGCTTGAAGCTCAGTGATTAGCGTTTGTAGGTCACTTGCTCTTGTTCACCAAGGTGAATGTGTGTTGTCGCTGGTTGTGTTTCTGCAATCACTTTACCGTGACGAACAGAGTAACGAACTGGCACCTGACGACGAACTGCATCAAAACCATTTTCCGCAGGAAGAATCAATAAGCTACCTGGCTTACCTGCTTCAATGCCGTGCTTGTCTTGAATGTTCAGTGTGCGTGCTGAATTCGTGCTGATCAGATCAAGCGAGTTGTTGATTTGATCGTAACCCATCACCTGACACACATGCAGACCCATATGCAGTACTTGTAGCATGTTTGCAGTACCTAGTGGATACCAAGGGTCAAATACATCATCGTGACCAAAACATACGTTGATGTTTGCATTCAGCATTTCTTTTACGCGAGTCACACCACGGCGTTTAGGATAATCATCAAAACGGCCTTGAAGGTGGATGTTGACCAATGGGTTTGCAACGAAGTTGATACCAGACATGCGCAGCAAACGGAATAGGCGAGATGCGTACGCACCGTTGTAAGAGCCCATCGCTGTTGTATGGCTTGCGGTTACCTTGTGGCCCATGTTGAACTTATGCGCTAGTGCTGCAAGCGTTTCAACAAAGCGTGATTGCTCGTCATCGATCTCATCACAGTGCACGTCGATCAAACGGTCGTATTTTTGCGCCAGCTCGAAAACGTAGTGCAGAGACTCGATGCCGTACTCACGAGTGAATTCAAAGTGAGGGATTGCACCAATAACGTCAGCACCCAGCTGAACCGCCTCTTCTAGAAGCTCTTTACCATTCGGGTAAGACAGAATGCCTTCTTGCGGAAACGCAACGATTTGAATGTCTACCCACTCTTTCATTTCTTCACGAACTTCTACCATTGCTTTTAGAGCAATAAGGGTAGGGTCAGAAACGTCAACGTGGGTACGAACGTGTTGTACGCCGTTTGCAATTTGCCATTTCAGAGTTTGCTTAGCGCGTGATTTCACGTCTTCAATCGACAGCGTCTCTTTGCGCTCAGCCCAACGCTCGATACCTTCGAAAAGCGTACCGGAGATGTTCCAGCTCGGCTCACCGGCGGTTTGGGTAGTGTCTAGGTGAATATGCGGCTCACAGAAAGGTGCGACAGCCATGCCGCCCTCCGCATCAAGAACATCACCTGTGTAATTTAGTTCTACATTATTGTCTTCAATACGCTTGAATTGGCCATCCTCAATCAAAATTTGCTGGAGACCTTCCTGTCCCTTAAGCGTTGCGTTCTTGATCAATAGTGTTGTCATGATGGTTCCTTACGCTGGCTGTTGTGCCAGTGTCTTTTTATTAAGAATAGGATTTAGAATCAGGTAGCTGATTGTGCCGCCCAGTACTGCGTTTACAGGTACCACTCCCGGAAGGAAGTGACCAGCTGCAACACCAATCGCCACTGCGATAATGCCAGCCCAGTTAACCGTTTGGAACTCTGCTGCTGCGAAATTTGTGTAACGCTTACGGTTCATGAAGAAGTCCGCAATGATTACACCGCCAATTGGTGGAATTGCAAGCGATAGGAAAGTTAACCAGCCTACAAAGTTATTGTACAACCATAGTGCACACAATGTACCGACTAAACCGTTCGCCATAGAGATGTATTTGCTTGGCAAACCAGTGATGTTTGAGAAACCTAGGCCCGATGCGTAAAGCGCATTGTCGTTGGTTGTCCAAATGTTCAAACCAAGCACGATGATAGCTGGGATTAGAAGACCTTGAGCGATCATCACTTCTGAAATGTCTGATTGGCCAGTTACCGCAGCGCCTGCTGCGCCGAAGATGAACATCAGTGAGTTACCGATAAAGAACGCTACCATAGTGACCATTACTGCCCCTTTGGGCTTTTTGCCGAATCGTACGAAGTCCGCAGTCAGGGTCCCCGCGCTGACGAATGAGCCAACGACCATTGCTAGTGCCACTGAAAAGTCGATAGGTTGTGCTGGTTGTACTTTTTGTAGTTCAGCCACACCACCCACGCTGTTTACCGCTTCTACTACCGAGTATCCACCGAGTAACGCAATTGCTGGAACTGCAATCGCAGATAGCACCATAAGCGCAGAGATACCGAAGTAAACCGTCGCAGTCATTAATAGACCAGAAATGATGATAAGCGTGTTTGTATCGATGCCTGTCGCTTTGTTTACTGGAATAGCAAACATCGCCACGCCAACACCAAACCAACCAACTTGTGTGCCGCCAAGAAGAGCGGAAGGAAGCCAAGAGCCTTTAGAGCCAAAAGAGAAACGAGCAAGGAGGTGAGTAGAGAGACCAGTAGAAGCGCCGATGTAACCAAGAAAAGAAGTGTAGATGCCGAGGATTAGGTTACCAATGAGAACAGCGAGGAAGAAATCATCAAAAGAAAGTCCGGTACCGAGCGAGCCGCCCGTCCACATGCTTGCGGAGAAGAAAGTGAGCCCCAACATAACCATGGTTAATGATGCCACGCCTTTTCTGGCAGTGTTAGGAACCGGTCCAAGACTGTAGTTATTGTCCGCAGCCATTTTTACCTCCGCAAAGAAAAATTAAAACAAATTGTAGATCCCAATTTTTGGGCAAACGGCGCGTATTATGGTGATGTAACTCTCATAGTCAATGAGTTTTTTGTCACTTAAACGTTTACCTCTAGCTTTGTCTTTTTATAGTCCTTTAAAAACATGTGGTTATGGTTTTTCAGAAAAATAAAAAAAGTTTGGAACTTGACGGCTAATCTGACCAGTAATGTGTAATGAAATCGGTGTCATTGGTGGCTTTCTTTTATCTCGTCATATTTTTGTGGTTTGTTTATAAAATAGCGATTCAATGGATTTTCATAATGCTTAGCAAACGTTTTTTTTGAGCTTGATAGTAACGATTGCTCATAAGTTGAACGCAAAGTCATTTATTTAATGGTTATTTTGGTGTTTATGGTGTTCAATTTTTATTAGATGGCTATTTGTTGTAGATAACTTAAGAAAATATCAAATGTAATCGATTGTAAATTGAGTGAATAAAATTGGCTCAACAGGGAGTAAGGATGTGGAGAAGGAATTTGAAGGGGCCAGATAAAAAAAATAGCCAACCGCAATTTGTGCGATTGGCTTATATATTTGTGAACAAATTCGAGTTCACTAACAACGTCAGTTGGCTAGGTGACCCTCGGCTTAAGAAGGGTCACACTAGATAATGCAGTTAGTGTGCCAACTTTAAAACCACCGAAAAAACACGGTTTCTGTGATAAAGGTTGCCTAAAATTTGCTGTGAGTTGCAAATTGCAAATGCGGTTTGCAATTTGTAATTATAATGCTAATGATGAATTAATTAACTAGAGCGATTCTTTTTACAACATTACTAAGCTCGCCGTGCCCAAGAAAGCAAAGAAGCCAACGACATCAGTTACCGTAGTCAGAATCACCGAGCCCGCAAGTGCTGGATCGAGTTTGAGCTTATCAAGAACAATTGGGATCAGCACACCAAATAAGGCCGCGGTAACAATATTGACGATGATCGCGAGTGCGATGGTGCCGCCCAATACAGGAGATTGGAACCAAAGCCCCGCTAAACCACCGATGATCAACGCCCAAAGCAAAGCGTTAAGAGAGCCGATACCCAATTCATTTTTGAGTAGGGCAAAACGGTTACCAGGGGTAATTTGGTTTAATGCCATGGCACGAACCATCAGCGTCAGTGTTTGGCTACCTGCAATCCCCCCCCATAGAAGCCACAATCGGCATCAGAACAGCAAGAGCGACCACTTGTGAAATCACATCTTCAAACAAGCCAATCGTCACCGATGCTAGAATTGCAGTCAGCAAGTTAATGCCCAGCCAAACGCCACGCTTTTGTGAGCTCTTTAGAATTGGCGCGAACAAGTCATCACCTTCATCCATACCCGTACCAGCCATCAAACGTGCTTCGTAGATTTCACGTTGAGTGCTGAGTGCGAATTGCCAATCCACTTCCCCGATCAAGGTTTGATCTGCATCGGTAACTGGCAAAGCAGGGAGAGGGCTGTGCTCAAGTGCCTCTACGGCTTCAGACAGTTCCATTTTACTGTCGAGTACGGTGACGGTATCAATCGCAAGGGTTTTGAGACGAACGTCCGCTTCACTACGTAAGATTTCATAATAGTTCACTGCGCCACGAAACTGCTTTTTACGATTGATCAGATACACTTGCTGCGGTGTATCGTAACTGTAACGCTCCATCAAGCGTCGAGCTTTACCAACGGTAATATTAAAAGGGAGAGTGATGATTTTTCGTTCAGCCCATCGACCGAGTTCTTCGTCTTCATATTCGTTTGCTTGGTCGTAGAGATCGAGTTCATCTTTCTCAATCAGCTCTAACGCTTCATTAATGAACTCTTCAGGCAGCGAGTCAGCCCATTCAATCAGCGATAAGTTATCCAGCTTGGCTAAGGTCAGCTTCAGCTCAACTTCAGAAAGTGCTTCGATGATGGAAAGACGTACTTCAGCACGCATTTCAGTCAGCACATCGATGTGCAATTCCATAGGTAATGCGCGCCACAAGCGTACACGTTCATCGATCGGGAAAGCCTCGAGTATCAGTGCCACGGCACCGGGTTCGAGACCACATTCGATAGAATCATTCAAAGCGGTAACTTGATCCGCTTCGTCTGCTTGGACAATTTGTTCGATTAGAGTGGAGAGGTCTTGAAACTTACTCACCGAGCACCCCGACAGTCAGATTATTCTTATAGGCAGCTGCTCAAGGTACTCGAAAGTGGCAGAAAAACAATAGTCTATTCGTCAATAATCTGTAGGTACGGTGAGACCAATTGGCGAATGTTCACTTTTGCACCAATGCGAGCTGCCAGCAAGTACATTCCGCCTATTTTTCTGTGCAGGAATAGGGCATCTGCTGGTGGCGTGTGCCAGTAGTCTTGTTCCATGCTTAAAATGGTGCCGGCCTCGCGGAGTTTCTGAGCTAAGCCACTGGCTTTGAAGTCATAAGGCTCATCAACCAGCATAGGTTCACACGCCATTTTGACGAGATCAAGAATCGCTTGGCGCTGTGCAGGCATAATGGTCTTGCTGAAAAATCCAATCTGCTCAAGCGCATTGTTCAAGCCTTGCTCGTCGTCGTTGACAACCGATGCAAAAGCTTGGCGATAACCAGTGCTAAATTGTTCGCTGTATTCGCGAGTCGCGCCGAAATCTAACAAGCCGATTTGACGGGTGTTCTCGATATACAAGTAGTTGGCAAAGTTGGGGTCGGTTTGCACCATCTTGAATTCGAACAGCTCTCGGAATAGCAATTCGAGCAGGCTGTGCATGACAAAATCTCGCGTATCTTGGTCATAATGTTCGATTTGCTCAATCGGGCTACCATCGATGAATTCCATCGCGAGAACGGAGTCTGAGCTGCTTTCGGTGTGAATCTTGGGCACCACAAAATGAGGGTGCTCCTTCAAACGGTCATGATAACGAATGGCAAAGTGCGCTTCTCGTGCGTAATCAGCTTCATCATGCAGTTGCTTTTTAGCTTCTTCCAATAGTCCTTTGTAATCAACAGATTCGGGAATCAAGCCAACGACTTTGAGCAGAGTCCCCACGTTATCGACGTCACTGTCGATACTTTTCCTTACTCCCGGATACTGCACTTTCACCGCGAGGTTATCACCTGCATCACTGTAGGCTTGGTGAACTTGACCAATGGAAGCGCTGGCTATTGGCTTGAAGTTAAAGGAGAGGAACTCAGTTTTCCAATTCGTTCCTAGCGCGTTTTCCATTACTGCGTTGAGTTGTTTTGCTGGCATAGGATCTGCGTTTGAGCGAAGTCGCGAGAGAATATCAGCGAGTTCTGGTTCCAAAACATCGCCAGCATCCATAGAGAGCATTTGACCAAGCTTCATCGCTGCACCGCGCAAGTGGGCCAGTTGGTCTGTTAAACGCGCAATGTTTTGCGGCGTTAGCAACAGGTCTTTCGCTTTGGGTTTATTGCCTTTAGCGATTTGTTTGGTGCCTTCAGCAATCACGTTGCCTGCGACTCGGGTTGCAAGGGAAGCGAACTTGCTGAATCTTGAGATGCGATGGGTGGGTAGGCTTCTTTCCTTTGCCGACATGAATTTTCTCCGTTATTTACTAACTATTTGTTATACGGGAAAACTGCGTGCTTGGATACAAATGAAAAGAAAACCGCCAGCGGAACTGGCGGTTTGGGAGTTTAGATAGAGTAGAAGAAGTACAGTTGCGACTTCATTCGGATGATGATGCCACGAATCACATCCAAGAACGCTAGGAAACCAATTGGTTTCTCGCCGCTGACCCATGCTAGGCCAACTGAGCCGACAGGGATATCGTAGCCTTCTGGCTCATCAATCTTAAGGCGAACAAAGTGGTGTTTGTTCTGTAAGTTCTTACCGGTTGTAGCGCGAACGGAATCATCCAGACCAAGTAGGTTGCCTTGTGATTCACCGGTCGCTTCAACAATGCCCTCTACTGTTGCAGAGAAGATCTTGCCAGGGTAAACCGAAGAAGAGAATTCCGCAGGTTGACCTGGTTTGATGTTACGAATCGCTTGGTGATTCACTCGCATCAGAACGTACTTCTCGTTAGTGTACATGTTGATACGCGGCATCATCGATACACGCTGACCTTCACGCAGGATAAAGTTGGTCACAAAGCCATCTGCTGGTGCGTGCACTTTGGTGCTGTTCAAATCCCATTGTGCTTTTGCAATTTGCTCCTCTGCTTGGCGCAGTTCAGCCTGTTTGGTTTCAACCGCGAGCTCAGCTTTATGAATCGCCAGTTTTGCACGTGAGATATCGACTTGTTTCTTCTTGATTTGAGATTCAAGAGTTAACACGTTGTGGCGTGCCATATCAACCGCACTCGATTGTTTGTCGATGTCGCTTGCCGTAATGGTGTTTTGGACCACGCGGTTTTGTTCAACGTAACGATCCAGCATCTTTTTCTGCAATTTATAGTCAACTTTCGCCGCTTCCAATTGGCTTTTTGATGTTTCTAGATCTTGCACCAGTGCTTGATGGTTTGCTTCTTCAATCTCGATATCACCTTGTGCTGTTGCCAGTGCGACTCGAGCAGAATCTGCCGACACATTTGCTTGGTTCAATGCGATCTCATATTGCGTTGGGTCGAGTTCGTAAATGAGCTGACCTTTTTCAATTTGTTGATTCGGCTTGATATAAATATGGTCAACTTTGCCTTTCACATTGGTTGAATCTGGACGCAACTGGATGTGTGGTGACTGCACCACTGAGCCGCCGGATAGATCCATCGGCGTGAAGTTGATGAGGCCTACCCAGACGAACATTAACCAACCTAAGTCGCCTAGGTAAGCGAACGATTTGGTTGCTTTGTTCCAAGGCATGCCGACTAAACGGAGCAGATAGATGAAGAGTGCCCATACCGCTAAACCTTCTAACATTATGCCTCCTCTTGTGGCTGTGTTTCTGTTTGCGGTTTACTTTTCCATGTATCACGCAGATTGATGATGGCTTTTTCCATATCAACGAATGCAAAGATCACGGCTAGCACCCATACCCAGTGCCAGACAAATCCTATCCAGGTGAGGGCGGTAATGAGCCCTATCTGATGATGGTCTTTGCTGTGCGCCTTATTAATTGGCAACTCATGGATTTTCCAAAAGCCGTAACACGCGCCAGCGACACTCGCGATTAAAACGACGGCAGCGACAACATGTAACGCTGTATCTGCGCCTGTTCCGACAAATGGGACACTCAGTAAACTCATTAAACACTCCTCTATCAAACTGTTGGCGTATTGTGATTTGGAATTGAAATAGGTGAGGGTTTGTGACAAATTCAATCACTAGAAGATTAAATTTGATGTGATTGGTTATGAAAACGGTTCGATTTATTCGCGCGATGGGTATTTTAAATATGCATAACCTCGCGTTATCTAAGTATAATTTGAGATCCGAAGAGCTTGGCATCCCTGCATCAGTGTTTCACAACCCGATGACATTGATACCTTTGAAGGCAGTTTCGGAGTGGTATCGACGTATTGAACAACTGACTGATGACCCAGATGTAGTGTTAAGTTTAAGCCGTGGCATTGAGCTGCAAAAGCTTGGTCCGGTCGGACGTTGGTTATACTCGGGTAATGATCTCGCTAGTACCATTCGACGCGTGAATTATGGCGTAAGTAACCTTCAGTCAGGTGCTTTTTTAGCGGGTGAGCAATCAGGCAAGATCATCAAATGGACTTACCACAACCCATTTGTGGAGACTTCGGTCAAAGTACATGACAGTATTCGCTGCGCGATATTCATGACCAAGATTTTGCGTGAATTTTTGGGGCAAGATTATAAGCCATTACGTGTGATGATTTCTGGTTCTAGGAAAAATGGCAAACCATACGAAGAGTACTTTGGCTGTGAGGTTGAGTGGAGTCAGCCAAAAACAGAAATCTGGATCCCAGGAGATGACCGCCTCGCTTCGCGTCAAGTAAGCCATCGTGAAGAAAGCCGTCTAGCGATGAGCTTTTCAGATTTGGATGATTTGCTCAATATGCCCGATCCAGAGGATGAGCTTAAAGTGATTTATGAAGTAGTGAGTTACAGTAGCCATTATGGATTGCCGACATTGGAGCGTGTCTCATCTTTACTTGGGCTTTCAGAGCAACAGTTCCAGCGACGTTTGCACAAGCTAGGACTTAATTTCTCTACGGTATCTGGCTATGTATTAAGTAACGTTGCAGCCGGTTTATTGATCAAACATGTCAGTATAGAGGAGATTGCGGAGCGTCTCGGATATACCAATGTCGCGAGTTTTAATCGTATGTTCAAAAAACATCGCGGCTTAACTCCCAAACAATACGCGGCTCGATTGGAAAAATAATCTTTGTGATGACCAGTGCTGCCAGCAAATAAAAGCCCTCAAATGAGGGCTTTGAAATTTTTGGGAGTGTTAACGCTTACTCTTCAGGACGCCAGCTCAGTGCACTAGCCACAGCGCCAATGGCAACCACGTCTTTTTGCTTATCGTTAAGCTCGGGCAACATTTGCACTGCGATTGTGCCATTCGTCTGCACTGCCGCAACCTCTTGAGTACCTTGCTTAAAGCTGTAACCCAATGGAATGTCTACCGCCATCATCGAATCAGGGCTCGTGTGAACGGTTTCTACATTGAAATGGGTATTGCCAATGCGAACTACGCCCGTTTCTTTTTTCTCAAGGCTGATGTCGATCAGCGCAGATTTCGGTTCCATAGCAAATTCACCGACTTTCTTACCATCTTGAGTGATGTCGCAGGTGTATGGATCGTTGCCACCAAAATCAACGCCCATGTAGTTTACCGACATGCCGCCGCCGGTGCAGTTTAGGAGCCAAGTTTCACCGCTGTCTATACGAGTCACTTCTGCGCCCATTGCCCCTTCTTTGAATGAGATACGATTGAACCAGCTTGAGTTTGAAGCACTGCGCGAATATTTGCCTTTGTACTTGCCAGCAAAATCAAAATGGCCATCCGCACCGAATCCCCAAAAGTTGCCGTCGGTTTTCACCAACATTTCTGGTTGCGCTTTTACTGCATCAGTACGATCCATGACAGCAAGGCCACCACAACCAACAAGGAATAGGGGAGCGAGTAGAGTAAGTTTCTTCATGTTTTTCATTGTTTATAGCTTGGTTACATCTAGAGTTTGATCGGTGAACTGGATGTTCTGAATGTCGTACAACTCGTCAATGCCTGTATTGGGGCACTCAACAGAGACGTTCTTCGCTTTGATAACGATACATTCCGCAAGTTTGTGTCGCACGATGTAAGTGTTGACGCCTCCCTCACCATAAATACTGTTGTTTTTATGGTTGCCTTCAAATGTGTTGTCTTGGTCATTACCGATGACATTCATCTCGTCGTCGCCAACGATCTTCACTTTTGTCAGCCATTGAGACTTGTAGGTGTAGGCTTCTACTAAACCATGTTTGTTTGGTGCCATGCGGAAGGTAGGAACCGAGCCTGGATTCGTTTTTTCTGTGTAGAGTTTGACGCCTGCAGAGTCGATGCTTGCGGTGTATTGCAGGTAGTCGTGGAACAAACCGCCAACCCAATCAATCGCTTGTGGATCTTGGGTTTGCATTTCTTCACGTGTTAACGCTTGGTAGCCATCTAAACCATGCCCGTTTGCTTTTGCAACGCCCATGTAAGCTTCAAAAGCAGCAGCAAAATATTCGTGAGAGTAAGAAGGGCCTGTTAGCTTAACGCGTTCTGGATCGAAGTCGTCAGACTCCCAATCTTCCCAGTCACTCTGGGTTGGGCGCCACACCGTAGGCTTACCTGATTGGATGTCGTTATAAATGCTCAGAGCATGCGCTTGAATGGCTTTTTGTAATGAGGAAGTCGATGCGTTAGGAGCAATGCCTTGCGCTTGGACCAAATGTAGAATCTCTTCAAAAGCGGCATCTCGGTCGGCATGTTCACCCAGATTGGCACAGTAATCGGCAAAGTTACTCATGTAGTGACAATCGCCTTCAACGGTCAGTTCGCGGTACATCAAGGATTGGCTGTTCATCAACCAGTTTGGTGTATCCCCGCTGCTCATCAATGTTAATGCAATGGACTCGATAAGCGTGTCCATGTCGTCTTCATTAAGCACCATCATGGTTGCAATAAAGTTTTCTAATGAGCTGGTATCAAAGGATTGTGGTAAGCCAGAATCTGCAATCGCGTCGTCCAATTTATCTTGACGAAGCAACTCACTGACGAAAATTTTGGTGAGCATTTCGTCATTCTGGTCGTCGTTTTCTGTCAGCATTAATGTTGCATCACGCTCGGCTAGTGTCTTTGCGATACTAGATTTGTCGGCACCATACTTCGAATTTGGCTGGTTTGTGAGTAGGTGCTGAACGATTTTGGCGGCACGAAATATTTTTTCATCATTCGCCCCGTCATCCATCGCGATAATGTGGAATGACGCATTGTTCCCGTCTTGCGAAAGGGAGACTTCAAGGTAGTGGGTAAAGCCAGCATCAGCAGCCACTTGCAGCTTGGCTGGAAACTTTTTGGAAACGACGCTAGGGATCGTCACGGTTTTCAATGTTGGAGCTGATTTGGGAGGCAGCGTGGTTGTTGGTGACTTTGAATTTGAGTCACTGCCACCGCAGGCAGTTAGGCTTACTGTACAAAGTAAAGCCAGAGGCGTTAATTGAGCGAATTTCATCTTTGCAATACTCACGGGCTGAAGGTTCGCTGAGGAATTTATTTGCAAGAGTATTTTCTGTCTACATGAGCAATTGTAGTCATAATTACTGTTGATGATTTGTTGTAAGGTTTTTAATTCGAAAAAACTAAAATGGTAGGGGATTTATATTTTGTAGTTGGTTTAATTGATGATATTAAATCTTAACTTGTGTTTATAAATTGGTTTTTTATTCTTTTACAGGTCTTTTGTAGAGAGCGCTTTTTTATAAATGTATGGTTTGTAAGTGTTTGTAAGCACTTTCTGTCGCTAGAGGTTCGGTTTATACGGGTTGCATGGAACAAAACGAGCGATATACTGCTTCTGTTTTATAGGTAGAGTGAATGGATTATGGTCGGTAATAAAATTTTGCTCGTAGAGGATGATTCAGAGATTGCTCGATTAACCAAAATGTACCTAGAGGCCGAAGGTTACCTAGTTACTGTGGTCGACAATGGTCTTAATGCACTCGATGCTATCAAAGAATTGCAGCCTGATCTGGTGTTATTGGATTTGATGCTCCCAGGCAAAAATGGTGCAGAGATATGCCAAGAGGCTAGGGCGTTTTATCATGGGATCATCATTGTGTTGACGGCCACTGATGATGAGATGAGTGAAGTTAGCCTATTTAAATTTGGTGCTGATGATTACCTAACTAAACCAATTAAGGGCAATATCCTCCTCGCTCGTATTGAGGCCTCTTTACGCCGCTACCGTCGCCAAATAGATACGGCTGAAAAGACAGAGCTGAGCCGTTATGGCATCGACTTATGCACCCGTCGCTCTAAAGCTTATTACTTAGAGCAAGATATCGATCTCACTGATTCTGAATTCGAAATATTGGAGCTATTAATGCTCAATGTCGATAAACCCGTTTCTCGAGAGTCCTGCTGCCGCCTTGCGCGTGGCATTGAATACTGCATTACTGACCGTTCAATTGATATGCGAGTCTCTTCTTTGAGGAAAAAATTCTCAAAAGCCCTTATTCACACCGCTACCATTAAGACCGTGCGTAATCGTGGATACATGTTAACGGGGAAATAGCGGATGTTCTCTCTGTTTACTCGGCTCTATGTTGGATTGGTAACGGGCCTTGCCGTGACCGTCGCCTTGTTTTTTACTATGGGTGACGAGTTTATGCGCAAAACTGAAGTTGGCATCTTCTTGAGTGATGGTACGTATTTTGTCGATCAGTATACTGAACAACGCGGGACGCCTAACTCACTCTACAAGCAGTTAACGAGAACAGGCAAACAGGATTTTTTCATCTTCGACCTGACTCTTCTTAATAACTGGGACGGTTCGCCTCCTTGTTTGGACTGCGAATTGCTTTATCGTATGCAAGGTGTGCCCGTGTACTTGATCGATGGCAATATCTACGCTGCGGTTTTTCCACTCCCAAACTCATCAGAAAGTCTGGTATTTAAAGAAAAGCGAGATTTTTTTAGTCCAGATATTGATTGGGATGAAGACTCAGAAAGCATCTTTGTGTTCAGCTTGTTACTCACCATAATATGCAGCTTGGGTGTCATGGTTTATGTTCCGGTGCGTAGACTTGATCGCCAGATTCAACAATTGACGTCAGCACAGCAGCAATTTGGCTCCGGTGAGCTCAGCACTCGTGTGGATTTAAAGCACTTCTCTTCTCCGGTCCGAGAGCTTGCTAATGGCTTCAACAACATGTCGGAGGACATTGAAAGGCAAGTGCGCCAAACACACATTTTCACTCAGGCTATCCCTCATGAAGTTCGAACGCCACTAAGTCGAATCCAGCTAGCTACCGACTTGGCAAGGCGTACGAAAGGTGAAATGCAAGCTGAACTGCACGATGACATTGAAAGATATGTGGATGTGGTGACGGATTTAACGTCTGACATCGTAATGCTTTCCCGCTTGAGCGTGAATAACCATTCGTTAGCCGATTCTGTTGAAACCATTGAACTGCCGCTTTGGTGTAAAAGCCGCATGAATTATCGTGGGTTAGAGTCAGCGAAGCTTACTGTTGAGAATGCTCTGGCTTACCAGTCCATCCATCTGCAACCAACGTTGGGTAATTTGGTTCTTGATAATCTACTGCAGAACGCAAAACGCTATGGCGAGTCTTGTGTGGAAGTGACGATCCGGTCGGTAGAGCACTTCTGGATCGTCGATATTGAAGATGATGGCCCAGGGGTTCCTAAAGAGATGCGTGAAAAGGTATTCATTCCGTTTTCTCGTTTAGATAAAAGCCGTAACGCGGATGTCAAAGGTTTTGGCTTGGGACTCGCCATTGCGTCCAGTGCTGCGAGACAACTAGGCTGGGAGCTGTCAGTCGGCGAAAGCCACTTAGGAGGCGCGTTGTTTACCGTGCTTATTCCTGCCAGCGATTAGGGTAGGCACGACGGTAGTCTGGCTCTTTAATGCCTTCATAAAAATCTTCACAAGCTTGCAGCGGGCCTACAACAGTTCGGTACGGCAAGACACCAGCCCAAACTGGAATGTCCATGTCTTGTGCATCGTCGTTTACACCAAAATTGCTGATTTTCACTGATGCTTCCGTTAGTGGTATACGCAGTAGCATGGTTGCTTTGAGTTCTTTCTCATTGCTCAAGCGGATGTCTTTTGTTCTTCCCGGAGCGATTTGTTCAATAAAGTGATTCAGTAATCTGTCTTTCTCTTGGTTATCCGCCACCATCTCAAACTGGCCAAAGACAACAGTGCTACGATAATGTGCGCTATGATGAAACGCGCTTCGAGCCAGTACCCAGCCATCAAACAAGGTAAAGGTTAGGCATGTTTGCACTCCTTGTTTGAGTGAGCGCAGTAATCGACTGTTGTTGGCACCATGAATATACACGTAATCATCTACACGCCAAGCCAGCATGGGGATGACTACAGGGCCAGACTCGTTGGTTATCGCAATATGAGCGATAAGGCTTTCATCTATGATGGCGTGCAGTTTGTCGACATCAGAGATGGCTTTATGCGCGCCTTTCTTAATTTCCGTTCTATTGGTATTGGATAACATTTTCTCTCCTTTTTGCTCACAGGGACGAGCACTTACTTCTCAATCTTTGATTGCAATGTAGCGTTTAACTGGTAGCTTAAAGAGAGCCAGTTTTAACTAACGGATGGATCCAGTTTGTCTTTGATTGATATCGGCGACCTGCATTTAAAAGAAAGTGATGGAACGCGTCAGCAAGCGTTGTTTTTTGCTATCCGCGAGAAGATTGTTCAAGGGCTGTGGGCGAAGAATGGGAAATTGCCGTCTACACGAAAGCTATCACAAGAGCTTGAACTCAGTAGGAATACCGTGATTGCAGCCTACGAGCAGTTAGTGGCGGAAGGGTACTTGAACAGTCAAAAAGGCTCTGGCTTTTATGTTGCTGTAGAACTGCCGGAACAGTATCTACCTGAACCCAGTTCAATCAAAACGGACTCATCACCGAAAACCAACTTTGACATCAACCGCGCATTTGCTCCGGGTGTGCCTGATTTAGAAGCTTTTCCTATGGCGCAGTGGCAAAAGTTACTTGCTCGTCATCTTTCCCGTACCAGTTTGCTAGGGAACCAAGATATTCAGGGCAGCTGGGCATTACGTTGTGCTTTAGCTGACTACCTTGCATCAAGCCGTTCAGTAAATTGCTCCCCAGAGCGCATCATTATTACTTCTGGGGCACAGCAAGCGTTGTCAATCGCGACGATGGTAGCTCTAAAACAAGGTGATAAGGTTTTGATGGAGCAACCGGGTTACGCGCAAATGCGGAAGCTAATTCAGTTTCAGCAATATCAATTTGAGCCTCTATTGGTACGAGAAAAACTCGGCTTTGATGTGGAAGCGGTAACCAGCAGCGATGCCGATGCTCTATATATCACACCAAGCAATCAGTATCCGATGGGAACTACGCTTAATACCGAGCAGCGAGGGAAGATTATCAACTGGGCGGTCGAGCAATCACGTTGGGTTATCGAAGACGATTACGACAGTGAATTTCAGTTTGCCCATCGTCCATATACGAGCTTACAAGGGCTAGCGGCTCAAATGGGGCGAGATGATCGCGTACTGTATGTGGGCTCGTTCAGTAAAGTGATGTTTAATGGAATACGCCTTGGCTATCTTGTGGTACCTGAACGTATAGTTGAGCAATGCTTGGTGGTTAAGGATGCGTTAACCGGTGATTCGCCAACGCACACCCAAGAGGCGTTGGCTGATTTTATTACTGAAGGTGGGTTAATTCGTCATATCCGCAAAATGCGCCGATTGTACAAAACTAAGCATGAGCAGATGTGTTTGGCTGTTGAAAAGCACTTTGGCGATAGAGTTAAGGTGATCAGTCAGGCTGCTGGTCTCCATATCACTTTAAAGTGGTTGCAAGGGGTTGATGAGCATGAATGGACGCAACGAGCTAAATCCAAAGGGATAGTGCTGCGTCCATTGAGTTTTTATGAACATTCAGATTTTAAAGCGCGAAATTGGCAAGGAGCGGTATTGGGTTATGGCAATGTCGCATTAAGTGAGATTGATGCTCTGGTTGAACAGCTTTCTGAGTTGTTTGAATAACTACGCTAAGCCTTAATCAGTCACTCGGCGAGTGTTCTTTTTTCGCCACTGTTTCCATGGTAGGGAGAGCACTGCAAAAATAGTAACGGCGTACAGCATAGACCAACCCAAACAAATGAATACTGCGGTGCACAACACGAGAGAAAATCCTGCGAGGATCTTTCCCCAACCTTTGAGCAGTTTGTAGGCCGCAAGCATTGCCAATAGATAGACCAGCACAAAGATGCCGTTGGCGAGCTTTAGGAAGAACTCCAAATCTAGCCCTGATAGCGACCCAATAACACAAGAAGCAAGCAATATAGCGCCGACGATTAACGTGGCATTCGCTGGTACGCCTCGAACTGAAACTCTTGCGATAGCGCTAGTTGGTTTGTGCTCCCTTGCTTGGGCCCACACCATTCGAGCCAAACTTTGAGTGTAGAGATTCACACTCGCGAAACACGCTGAGAAACCGATAACACTAATAAGCCATTTCGCATGATCACCAAATAGATACGCACTCAACCAAGGAATCGAGGCATTGTCGAACTCAGCACTGCCGTAAGCGCCAAATTTGAGTATCACGACAGAGCAGGCCCAATAGGTGAGGCCTGCGACAAAGCAGCCAACGATAATCGCAATTGGGAAATCACGTTGTGGCTTCTTAAATTCCTCCCCCATATGCGCAAAGGCTTCTATTCCAACAAAGCACCAAAACATGACGCCTAATGCTGTCGCAATTGACCAAGTTGAATCCATTGTGATGGTAGGCATGGTGAGATCGGCGGGGCCAACATCACCTTTCCATAAAAATGCACCAACCAAAGCAAAAATGCTCAGTGCAATGACGGTTTGTAAGCGACCCGATGATTTTGTGCCAAGTAGGTTGACGATGATTAACAGAGCCACCGTAAGAATTTGTGCGAAAAGATGGTTACTCAGTGGCTCTGGTATTAACTGTTGTAGAAAGCCGGCTGCAAGTGCGACAGCAGCAGGTACACCAACAGGAATGACGCTGACAAACAGCCACGCTACGCTGCTTTCCAGTTTACTGTTAAACGCTTTGCGAACAAAAAACGCTGTGCCGCCCGCACTGGGATAGCGCTTACCCAATTGAGCAAAAGTAAGCGCAATAGGACAAATCGCGACGAATAAGATTATCCAAGCCCAAAGGGAAAAGTGCCCAGCGATACCAGCGGCAATGGCTGGAATCATAAATAAACCCGTTCCCATTAACGTGGTGGAGAGTTGCCCAATGCCTGAGATCAGCGTGATGTCTTTTTTGAGTTGTTCCATGACGACCTCTAAACGTCTATGTAGGTGATGCGACAAGCATATCTAAGTTCTCCCTATCAAAATGATGTTGTCGACCGTCAAAATGACGGTTGTTTTGTTTAGAAAGCGCAAATTGTCGGTTTTCAATAAGTTGTATTTGGGTAGAATGACAAGATTAAGGAAAGCGTGGTGATGTTATGGACAAATTTGATCGTCAGATCATAGACCTATTGCGGCAGAATGCCCGCCTCTCTATTACGGAGATTTCAGAGCAAGTCAGCTTGTCACGTTCAGCAGTGACAGCGCGAATCAAAAAGCTCGAAAATGATCGAGTGATCCTCGGCTATCATGCCGATATTGCAACATCTGAAGAGTCGACGATTTGTGCTTATATGGCACTAAAGTTTGATACGTCGGCATCGAGCCATCACTGCGATAATTACGCCAAAGATCTTTACAAAATCGACGGTGTGAAATGGTGTCATGCCATTAGTGGTGAAACCGATATGATGCTGTTTGTTGAAGTACCGAATATCGCCCGTTTGAATGAGATTCGAGACTATATCCAAAGTTATCCAGAGCTTCGTAATGTGATGACACATACCGTGTTAACGGAGTTTTTCAATACCACAGGGAGCAAGTTTGTAAAATGACCGAGAAAGACATCGTCCTCAATTTCTGGAACGTAATGGCAAGCAATGATTTCTATGCGGCAGCAGAGTGTCTTTCGCCTGATTGTGAAGTGATTTGGCCATTGACCAAAGAAGTCATTCGCGGCAGAAAGAACTTTGCCGAACTGAACTCAGCCTATCCAGCAGAAGGTAAGTGGACCTTTACGATTGAACGTATTGTGGGAGAAGATGATCAAGTAGTCACCGATGTGATTGTGAGTGATGGCGTTCGCTCAGATAGAGTGATTACTTTTCACAGCATCCGTGATGGGCTGATTTGCAAACAAGTGGAATATTGGCCGGAAGATTACGCCGCCGCAGATTGGCGCACACAATGGGTTGAATGTGCTGAATAACATTAACCTGAATCTGCTGCGCTCTTTGCATGTATTGCTTGAAGAGTGCCATGTGAGCAGAACCGCGGAGCGTTTGCACATCACTCAATCCGCGGTCAGTCGTCAACTAGCGCAGTTACGCGAATTATGCGGCGACCCTTTATTGGTTCGGCAGGGTAACCAATTGATTCCCACGCCAAGAGCGCTACTTCTAAAAGAGAAGTTGGACGACTTATTGGCGGAATTCGATCACCTTCTCGATGACAAGCCTTTTGAACCCGGGGATTGGAAAGGAGAGTTAGTATTAGCATCGAGTGACTATGTCGCGCAATATGTACTCCCTGACATTGCTTCGCACTTGAGTAGTTTTGCTCCTCAGCTGGATATGGCGTATCGACTTTGGCAACCAGACTTTCTTGATAAACTTCATGAGACAGGTATTCATATTGCGTCTTCAATTTATCCAGAACAGCCTAAAGGTGTATCCAGTGTGAAGATTGGTGAGGACTCGTCCGTGTGTTTGATGAAGGCCTCCCACCCGTTAGCCAAGCAAGACCATATTAGTGTCGAAGATTTAATTTCGTATTCTCACATCAAAGTGAACGGTGGAGGGGACAAAGATTCCTATACTGACTTGGCATTGAGAGAGCTGGGTTATACACGCCACGTTACCTTCAAGGTGCCTTTCTTTTCTGCTGCTATCAATCGCTTAGTCTCAAGTGAGCATCTGATGGTGGTACCCGAGCATATTGCTGTGAATCTCGCGAAGCATTGGGATTTAGCCCACAAAGCGTTGCCACTCGAAACCCCTACTCATCAGTATTGGTTAATGTGGCATCCAAAGTACGATACGGATCCGGCGCATAAATGGGTGCGAGAGGAGATTCGCTCGGTCATGCAAATCTCAGAGTATTCCATTCGTTAATGTGCGTATCTACTGCTTATGATCTGAAATCATAGCTAGTATGAAAAACTTTGATTTCTAATTATACCTGCTCCGTTGATAGATTAGCGTCAAAGAGGGGAGATTCTTATGACACTAACAGTTTGGTTATCACTTTTTACCGTGTGTTTATTAGGGGCGATGTCCCCAGGTCCGAGTTTAGCGATTGTCGCTAAGCACTCGTTGGCTGGTGGTCGAGTGAATGGTTTGGCTACCGCATGGGCGCACGCGTTTGGTATCGGTATTTATGCGTTTATTACCTTGATAGGTTTGGCGGTAGTGCTGCAACAAAGCCCATTGCTATTTAAGACTATTAGCTTGGCTGGTGCAGCTTACTTGGCGTATCTTGGCTTCAATGCACTGCGCTCAAAAGGTGGGGTTGCGGCGAAGTTAGAATCCGGTGAAGAAACGACGGTTTTACAATCGGCGCGAGAAGGCTTCCTTATTTCAATTCTAAGCCCGAAAATTGCGCTGTTCTTCATCGCACTGTTCAGTCAATTTGTAGCGCTAGGTAACGATCTAAGTAACCAAATGATCATCGTCGCGACACCGTTTGTTGTTGATGGCTTGTGGTACACCTTCATCACATTGGTATTGTCTAACTCGCGTGTTGTGGACCGTATTCGCTCAAAAGCGGTACTGATTGACCGATTATCCGGTATCGTTTTAATGCTACTGGCAGTGCGAGTGGTTGTGACGATTTGATCATCATTCAGTTTCTCAAAAGCAGCCTAAGTTGGCTGCTTTTTTTGTTTAATTAGTTTGATTTTTTTATGAATTATTCGCATTCATTTGACATGCTACATAGTTAAAAAGATTATTATCAATAAATGTTACCTTGGTTCATAAATCAGGTATTATTGGTGAGATTCCCTACTCTGACAGTGAAGTCTCTAGCTAGAATCATCATTCAACTAGTGTATTTAACATGGCGACTAATTTGGTCGCATATAACACCTAGATAACTTGTTCGAACAAATGGATTTTCCTTATCCCCCGCACAAATGGGTTGAAACAAGATCTTGATTTAAGTGAGAGAAAAGTGAAAAAAACACTTGGCTTGACTCCTGCCATACTATTGATTGGCTTACTCTTAGTCGCCTGGATATTCTTAACTGGTAACAGTTTTATCGGGTTCTTTGGTGTGCTTCTCTTTATCATCGGCTGCGCAGTTTTGTTTCGAGCGTACATGAATAAAGTAGACCCTGACTCGTCTGTGTTCATACGAAGTAAGGTTGAAGACATTCGAAATGAAGGAAGATGCGCCTTTCTTGCCGGAGAGGCAAAGGAGGCCAACCCGTACACTGGTATCGATGGAGAGCTGTGGGATGATGGCTATGATTCTGCTATTAAACAAAAAGAGCCGGCTAAGAAGGGATAACCCTATCACGCTGTCTTTCTTATACACAGCGAACAAAAAAACATCCTAACTCTTAACGAGATAGGATGTCAGCAAAGAAGGTTGCTCAGGAACATAGGGGGAGTGTGGAACCTTCAGAAACGTTAGCGACGAACTTCTTCAAACTCGCCTTCAATCGCGTCGGACTTACCCGTATTGAATTCATACTCTTCATGCATTTCTTGTTGCATTTGCTTTACGCGTTTTTCAATACGTTTACCAGTGATTAGGGCTGCGATGGTCAATGGAATCGCCATGATTAGGCTAAATACCAAAGTAAAAAAGCCAGTAATCAGTGCCAATGCAGTAACGATAATTCGATTCATAATCATGACCTCTCTTTCAATCTATGGGTTCATATTATTGCGCTGAACATGAACGAAACATGAATATACCGTTCAATTTCACATCGATTTGTCTGAGGAATGTCAAAGTGTCTTAAAACGAAAAAACGCCTGAGGGTCATCAGGCGTATAAGCGGGGAAGTATATTAGTAATGCGCAAGGCGCTTATTATTTAAAACAAATGCTGGGATTTTGCTCGTTACACAGTGTGGTTAACGTTGTGGAGCAAGGTTCACCTTATCGAGGGAATGTTTGGTAACGAACACCCATCATTTGTTCCATACAGTGTACAACTTGACAGCTGTAACCAAATTCGTTGTCGTACCAGATGTACAATACACAGCGTTTGTCTTGAGCGATGGTTGCTTGACCGTCGACCACACCTGCGTGGCGAGAGCCAACTAGGTCGCTCGATACGATTTCTGTCGAATCTGTGTAATCGATCTGCGCAGAAAGCTCAGAGTTTAATGCCATTTCACGTAGGTATTCGTTTAGCGAATCACGGTCGACATCTTCACCTAAGTTTAGGTTTGCAACTGCCATTGATACGTTCGGAGTTGGTACGCGAATTGCGTTGCCTGTAAGCTTACCTGCAAGTTCTGGTAGTGCTTTTGCTACCGCTTTTGCTGCGCCTGTTGACGTCAGAACCATGTTCAATGAAGCACTACGACCACGGCGATCGCCTGAGTGGAAGTTATCGATCAAGTTTTGATCATTCGTGTAAGAGTGAACGGTCTCAATGTGTCCAGAAAGCACGCCGTACTTGTCGTTAAGTGCTTTAAGAACCGGTGTGATGGCGTTAGTCGTACAGCTTGCTGCGGAGATGATGGTGTCATCTTCTTGAATCACAGATTCATTTACACCAAATACGACGTTCTTGATGTCACCTTTGCCTGGTGCAGTAAGCAGTACTTTCTCTGCACCGTTACACGCTACGTGTTGGCTCAGACCTTCGGCATCGCGCCAAACGCCCGTGTTATCAACAACTAGCGCATTGTTGATACCGTAAACTGAGTAGTCCACGTCGCTCGGGCTGTTTGCGTAGATAATTTGAATGTAGTTACCGTTCACGATCAGCGCTTTGCGCTCTTCATCAATCACGATACTACCGTTGAACTGTCCATGAACGGAGTCACGACGTAGCAAGCTTGCACGCTTCTCAAGATCACCCTTCTTACCGCCACGTACCACGATAGCACGCAGACGAAGCGGGTAACCAGGACCACTCTTTTCAATCAGCAGACGAGTAAGTAGACGACCAATTCGACCGAAACCGTAAAGAACCACATCACGAGCTGCTAGAGAAGAGTCTGCGTCACGAGCACCTTGAAGTGCAGTGTGTAAAAAGTCGCTAAGTGCGGCTGTGTCTTCGCGATCTTTCCAGTACATACCAGCAAGCTGACCAACATCAACGCGGCAAGACGAGATGCTCATTTCGCAAAGCGCTTGGATGATTGGCATGGTTTGTTCTAGAGAGAGAGGGCTTCCGGTGTAACGTCTTGCAATACGGTGAGTTTTGAGAATGTCGATGGTTGTTGCGTTGATAAGTGTTTTACCAAACAGAACCACTTCGATTCCTTTTTGACGATATAACTTACCAATAAGAGGGGAAATAGATTCAGCAATCGTTTGGCTAGTTTGCCAGTCTTGGAGATATTTCTCTGGACTCATTGTTGTTTTGGACCTTTCACGTTTTGGGGGGCTGACCTTACTTTCGGCTAGTACCTCAACGGTAGAGCGTGAAGTGAGGGTGTTTGTAATTAAGTTGTAATAGTTATGTGTGCGGATTGTACGGGTGGAGGTCTTATTCTGCTAGGAAAAATAAATCCAGTGGAAAGTGTGGTTTAAGGTCTAATTCTTGGCTGATTAATGTGATTTTAGCGGTCTTTTATAGGTATTGACTTTTTCTATCTGCATGGCTTATTTCGCGACAATAATGGATCATTTCAAAGTGATGATATGTAACAAGGTGAACTATGCCTTGAATGATGTGATCTTTGTTGTCTTTACCACTTAAATGGTAAACAACTTTTGCCATTTTAGGAGATATGCCCAAGTCTCTCCTTACAATGAGTTAATTTAACGAAATCTGTTTAAAATTGATGCTGCAAAATTTTGCAAGCTATCACATTTTTGTTTCACATAACTTTGGGTTACATCAGGTCAATGAATAGTGATTTTGGCGTTTTGACCACTTTAGGCGAGTTAAACAGCAAATAAAACACTTCATACAAGTTCATATTTAATCTATGAAAGTAGTCTAGTATTAATTCGAGAGCCTTTTCTTAATACGGGCGAACGGATGATCAAACTTTCTATAAAACTACGTTTAGCTCTACTTGCACTGCTACCTGCGGTGGTGATTGCAGTATTTGCTGTTAATCAGTTCTTTATTAATTCTCAAAGAGTCGTACAACTCAATCAAACGGTTAGTAACATTCAAGGTTTAAAGCTCATTTCTGAAGCATCGCATTTTGTCTATGAGATGGAGAAAGAGCGTCACCAATATGGAGAAGAGCAGCCTTTACCGATTGAAGTGAAAGTGCAACGCGACAAAGCGCTTTCTATTTATGATCAGTTCACTCAAAACAGTCATACGATGGAGTATTCGGATGATTTAAAGCGCGCGATGCTTGACGTAATTTCTGGCGATCTCCGTGACACGGTAGGATCGGGGGATTGGTCATTTCGTTTGTTGCAGGAAATGTCTGAAGCGTTAGTGCAGCACTATCACTTATTTGACAGTGATGAAGCGCACTGGATGCAAGATTTCATCGCCTACCTCGCGCAGCTATCGTATTGGACACAAAAAGAAGCCTGGTTAACGTATCGGTTAGTGTTACAACCTAATAGTGTGCCGAATCAGAATATGTTCTTTCAGGCGATAGAGCGTCAACAGCAAAGCTTAGAAGGCTTTATAAAGCTAGGTGCGTCAGACGAACAGGTCGAAAAGCTGCTCAGTTTATACACTTCTCCCCGTTATTTATCGAGCATCGAAGCCCGGGGGCGTTTGCTAGCAGGAGAGATGTCTCAATCGGATTATGTAGGCTACTTGAGAGACCTTGATCACCGTGTTCAGCGTTTGCATGTAATGACTGCGGGATTCACTCAGGAAGTCGAGCACGCGCTCCTCGTTCAAGTCAGTTCTCAAAAACAAAGTATCATGCTGATGACATCGGCGGTGATGGTTATCATTGTACTACTGTGTTGGCTGGGGTTTGGTACTTGGTATCGAGTGCACAGCAAATTGGACTCCATTATTCACTCTCTCAACACCTTGATTCATGAGCATGTGAAAGGGGAGAAGGTGGTGGTTGATGGCAACGATGAGTTCACGATCTTTGCGGAACAAGTCAATCGAATGATGGAAGAGCAAAACCGCCAAACAGAAGAGATTTTGCAAACCAAAGAATCGGCCATTTCTGCAAACCGAGCAAAATCCGTTTTTCTTGCCAGTATGTCTCACGAAATTCGCACGCCTCTAAACGGCATCATTGGAATGACTGAGATCTTGTCGCAAAGTGATCTATCGGATCATCAGAAAGAAGTCTTGAGTGACATTGATACGTCGTCGCACACACTACTTACTTTGCTCAACGACATTTTGGATTTATCTAAAATTGAATCGGGCCACTTGCAATTGTCTTTAATCGACACTGATATTCGTGAAGTCGTTTATCAATCTGTGATTTTATTCCAATCCAAAGCGACGTCCAAGCGGCTGGAACTCAACATCAATTTAGACGAACGTATTCCTACTCGGATTAAAGTTGACGACCATCGCATCAAACAGATCATCATGAACTTGGTTTCTAATGCAGTGAAGTTTACTGAGCAGGGCAGCATTAATATCGACGTTAATTACCAAGAATCTACCACACAAAAGAGCGTATTTTTGACCTTCCGAGTGTCCGATACTGGTGTGGGGATAGAGCAGGACAAACTGGACACCATCTTTGAGCCTTTCACCCAAGAAGACGAAGGCATTTCGCGTCAATTTGGCGGGACGGGATTAGGGCTGGCGATTTGTCGACAATTGGTCGCCATGATGGGTGGACAGCTAACTGCTTCGTCTTCCAAAGGAATAGGGACCAGTTTCGAGTTCTCAATTGAAGTGGAAGCGCTACCAAGCGTCGGTTGGCATTCCGAAACCATTCGCAGTGGTCTTCTTATTGGTGACAAATGCGCATATTCCGCACAAATTGTTAAAGAATGCCGCCTTGCCAGTATACAGCTCTCCGAGGTAGAAACTATTGACGCACTCGCTGAATCCTCATGGGACGCTGATGTCATCTTTTATTGTCATGATGGTAAAGCTGAGTTAACTCCGATAGTGGATGAACTGGAAAACCATGTTGATGTAAGCCGAGTGATAATTTGTCAGCATCACTTGGCAACCACGTATACCAACTCAGAACGCATTCACGCGGTACTGACATTGCCTTTTCTCGGTAATCGCTTTAGGCACGCCATTGATGAGCTTGCGCAGGTTGAGCAGAATACTAAAAGTTACAATGTCACGAAGTCAGCAATGGTCCACAATATCAACCAGTCTCGTACACATCGTCGAATTTTGATTGCGGAAGATAATTTGATGAATCAAAAGATCGCCAGCTTCTTCTTGGATAAAGCTGGCTACGATTACTTGATTGCCAGTAACGGGCAAGAAGCCTTAGAAGCCATCACGAAAGGGGAACAGTTCGATGCCATTCTTATGGATTGCATGATGCCAGTAATGGATGGTTTGACCGCAACAAAAGAAATTCGCCGTTGGGAGAAAGAAGTTGGGAGTGGGAAGACCACCATTATTGCTTTGACAGCGAGTGTGCTTGAAGAAGACATTCAGAACTGCTTTGCCGCGGGAATGGATGCTTACTTACCGAAACCTTACAAATCGAATCAACTGTTTGAGTTGTTTAATGAACTAAAGCTTGCTTAAATCGTGTCTGCGAGCCGGACTCCTTACGGCTTCCAGAACGATAAAGAAAAGGAAGTAATATGTTCAAACTTGCTGTGATCGGGACGAACTGGATCTCTCAACAATTTGTTGAAGCGGCGATTCAGACCAAAGAGTTTTGTCTTCACGCCGTCTACTCTCGTGATGTAGAGAAAGCACGCGAATTTGGCTCACCTTACAACGCAGAAGCTTATTACGATAACCTCGATGCTTTAGGGGCGGATGAAAGCGTTGATGCAGTATACATCGCGAGCCCAAACTCATTTCATGCGCCTCAGGCAGTGCAGATGCTCAAAGCGGGCAAGCACGTGATCTGTGAAAAGCCGATGGCATCAAATTATTCTCTTGCTCAAGCAATGTTTAAAACGGCTGAAGAAAATAATGTCGTGTTGTTTGAAGCCTTCATGTCACCATACACTCCGAATTTCAAAGTATTAAAAGACAGTCTACCGACGATCGCGCCTCTTCGTCATGCTACGATCAGTTACTGTCAGTACTCTTCTCGCTATCAGAAATATCTAAATGGTGAGAATCCAAACACTTTCAATCCTGAGTTTTCCAACGGCTCCATCATGGACATTGGTTACTACTGCGTTGGTTCTGCCGTTGAGTTGTTTGGTGAGCCGAATAGTGTACAAGCGAGTGCGCATATTTTGTCTTCTGGCGTTGATGGTTGTGGCAGCGTGACCTTGGCTTATGACGGCTTTAATGTGAACCTATTGCACTCGAAGGTGAGTGATTCACTCATCCCAAGTGAATTCCAAGGTGAACAGGGTAGTCTGCTGGTGGATATGATTGCTACAGGGCGTGGTGTTGAGCGCATTTTGCGTGGTGAGGACAAAGAAGTACTCACGTTACCTCAAGAAGAGAACCACATGTACTATGAAGCGCAGGCATTTGCTAAGCAACTGAAGCTGGGGTCGATTGCGCCTCAAATGAAGCAACGCTCATTGACGGTCGCTAAAGTGCTGACTGAGGTAAGAAGACAAACAGGCGTTGTATTTCCTGCAGATAAAGTTGCACTAAACTAGGTGCTTGCTTTTCTGAAGCTTTAAAACAGCATCATGCTAAATGGTCTAAAGAACAAAGCCCTCATCGTGAGGGCTTTGTTTTATTTGGCTCTCTTAAGCCGCAGCTTCAGTAGAAACGAGCTTATGAATGGTTTTACGGTATGTTAAATAAGCAGCGATACCTGCCATGAGGTTACCTAGGCAAGCGCCAATAAGCAGCCCTTTAATGCCTCCCATTTGCGCGCCAACCCAAAGGCTCGGAAGGAAGAACAAAAACAGTCGTAGTGCGGAGATGGTTAGCGCTGTGTACGACTTACCTAAAGCATTGCAGATCGACACCATCAACATACACACGCCCAGCGAGCCTAAGCTGATAGGCACAATCATCAAATGCATTTCAAGCACGCTGGTCACTTCAGCATCACTGGTCATAAGCAGAGCAAGTGGATCTGCAGCGACAAAGGTGATGATGGCGATTAGAAGCTGGAAGCCAAGAACAAATTTCACCGCGATAGAAATCAGCGATTGAATGTCAGCGTAGTTTTTCGCACCCAGTAATCGGCCCACCATTGGCGGCATAGACATGGTTAATGCCAATACCGAAACGATGGCAAAGAATTCGTAGCGAGACCCTAAAGCCCAAGAAGCGACGGCTGCGGTACCAAATCCCGCAAGTAGCTTAGTTGCCAACATCGAAGAAAGTGGTGGCAACAGTTGGCTGATCATCGCTGGCCCCATGATATTGCCGATGGATGTAACGCTCTTAACCACATTCAAATCGTGCCATTCGAAGCTAGCCCAATGGTTCCTCTGAACGCGAGGAGCCACTACTAGAATACCGAAGCCAAAAGCAATCACTGTCGCAATAGCGGCACCGTTGATACCGAGGTCGAAAGTGAAGATAAACAGTGGGTCGAGCACTAAGTTCACACCACTGGTGACCATCATCATGGTGCCTGGCAGCATGGTGTTGCCATTGGCTCGGCAGATACTGTAGTAGAAATACAGTACCGCACCTACCCATGAACTCAATAGCCACCAAGGCCAATAGCTATCGATGATGGGCATAACTGAATCTGGTGCGCTCAATAGAGAGAGGATAGGGTAGCGCAGCAGCCAAATAAGCAGGCCAAAGACCGCAACACCAACTGAGCCAATCATGAGCACTAGGCCTCCCAGCTGCTTAGCATAGCGAGCATTGTTGGCGCCGAGTGCTTTTGAGATGACCGCTGTGGTCGCGATGCCTAAGCCAACTTGAATACCAATCACCACCATTTGAAGGGGAAGAGTGAAACCCTGTGCTGCAAGGGGAAGGACACCAAGTTGGCCAATGAACGCACTATCAACCAATTGGAAGCTCATTAATGACAGAACGCCAAACAGCATTGGCCAAGTCATCGTAAAGAGTTGTTTCGCTAACGTCGGTTGGGCATTAGAAGAAGTAGAAGACATACAAAATATGGGTGTTTTTGGAACGGAAATTGTTTTTATTGTACACACTGTACAACAAAGAGACAAAAAGAAACCCCGAGCAAGGCGTGCTTGCTCGGGGTTGAATACGGCAACTAAGTCGGCTTTATTTTTTACCGCTAGTTTGCTTGTCTTCTTCTGTTAGCTCACGGATACGACGACTGATGTCACGGCGTGCTTTAGAGATTTCTGCACTCTTGATGATGTGATCGTCAACGCGGTCTTCGTAGTCAGCTTTCATGTTTTTGATGATTGCAACGATCTCGTCGTGAGTCATTTCTGGCTTGATGTAGTCTAGTAGGTTTTCTAGTAGGTCTACACGTTTACGGTTGTCACGAACTTTTTTCTCGTTATCAAGCAGCTCACGTTTTAGTTTGTTTTTACGACGAGCTTGGTTCACGATTTCAAATACGCTACTCATGGTTCCCTTTCCTAATTTGTGAATATCTGACTCGATTAAAGCACAACATCTCGTGGCATAACAGTCTTTAGATCAAACGCGCGGCAGGGTTGAACATTTATCCACCAATTTTGATGTGGTATTAACAATCGCGCGTTAAAAGCGTGAATGTTGCTCACTTGAACGCAGGGACTCGTTGTCATGCTGGGGCCTTCGCTATATTATCGATAGCATTCAAGATAAAGATATGAAGCTCGAAATGAACTCTGGAACTATTGCGGAGCAAGTCGAAAACCAAGATGTCGAATCCCATGACGACTCTATGGCAACGAAGCTCAAAGCCGCATATGTGGCGGCGAGGACGCAACTCGAAATCACCGAAGTTGAACTGAACCGTTCAAAGATAATGATGATTGATGAGAATGGGAAGATGACCAAAGTGTCGATTCTCTCAGAGCATTAAGACCTAACCCGATTCGCAAAGGGTGTCAGGTCCATGCGCTATGCTTTAGCCTGATACCCAAATTCAAATGCAACAATAATAAGGAAATGCATTATGAAAGTTGAGCTAACGGCAATTGAAGCACGAGTAATTGGCTGCTTAATCGAAAAAGAAGTGACCACCCCCGACCAATATCCTCTCAGCCTTAACGCATTGACTAACGCATGCAACCAAAAGAGCAATCGTGAGCCAGTAATGTCGCTATCCGAAGCTGACGTACTGGACGCGGTTGATGCGTTGATCGAACGCCGTTTAGTGAGCGACGAAAGTGGCTTCAACAGTCGCGTGAGCAAGTACCAACATCGATTCTGCAATACCGAGTTTGGCGATCTAAAACTAACGGAACAAGAGAAAGGCATCGTGTGCTGCATGTTGCTTCGTGGTGCACAAACGCCAGGTGAGATTCGCACTCGCACAAACCGTCTTGCGACTTTCAACGATGTTAAAGAAGTTGAAAATGTACTTGAGCACCTTGCTAATGATGAAAAGGGCCCATTAGTCGTGAAGCTACCTCGCGAAGCCGGTAAGCGTGAATCTCGATACATGCATTTGTTCTGCGGTGAAGTGGATGTCAGTGAGCTTGCGGTAGCAACGACGGCCCCTTCTTCTGCGGGCTCTGAACGTATTACACAGCTTGAGCAAGAAGTCGCAGAGTTACGTGAAGAGCTTGCCGCTTTGAAAGAGCAGGTTGAATCTTTGCTTTCATGAGTGATACTGCCGAGCAACGTTGGAGTGTTTATCTGATTCGTAACAACCGCAATGCTTTGTATTGCGGGGTAACAAATGACGTGGAAAGGCGTTTTAATCAACACCAAAGTGGTAAAGGCGCGAAAGCACTAAAAGGAAAAGGGCCGCTTGTACTTGAGTGGTCCTGTGCTTTTGAAAACAAAAGCATGGCTATGAAAGCGGAATACTTCATCAAACAGTTAACTAAAACTAAAAAAGAGTTACTGGTGCAAGAAAGTGCGGCGATTCAAGTTGGTGAAGACCAATCACTCGTTTTTTACTCGCGTAAATGAGTTGGGGCACGCCAATTCGTTTATTGGTAAGGCTTAGGTGTAATAGTCATAAGTGCAATGTATTGCCAGCCAAATATAGAGGTATCGGCAGTCAAAAAGTGCAAACTTGAGCGACTCGTTCCGTATTTTTTCCTCGAATGAATACCCAAAATGACAAAAAATAAACCGCCTTTAAATGGCGGTTTATTTTTGACGCGTGTGGGCGAATTATTAATAGTTGTGGGTATCATTTCGAGCAGTTGTACCACATAATACGTTGATGCCCGTTCGGCTTTGTATCAAGAAAATTTATATAGAAACGGGCAATTTATGGAAGATGAATTGATTAGGGTAAAGGATGACTCGGCTAGGCAAAAATAAGAGCAGATCCATGCTCGATAAAAACTAAAAGAGCAATAGATGAAGAAAGCGTTACTATTTTCCCTGATTTCTATGGTCGGTTTTTCTCCAGCGTCTCAAGCAACACAAGTTTTGAATGGGTACTGGGGTTATCAAGAGTTTTTGGACGAATTTCCCGAGCAACGAAATCTCACCAATGCTTTATCAGAAGCAGTACGAGAACAGCCGGTCCCACTGTCTAAACCGACAAAACGTCCGCTTAAAATATCAGTGGTTTACCCAGGGCAGCAAGTTTCAGATTACTGGGTAAGAAATATTGCAGCATTCGAAAAACGTTTGGATAAGTTGAATATTAACTACCAACTGAACCAAGTGTTTACTCGTCCAAATGCTGATATCAAGCAACAAAGCTTGTCACTAATGGAAGCGCTCAAGAGTAAATCGGATTACTTGATTTTCACGCTTGATACGACAAGACACCGTAAATTTGTTGAGCACGTTTTGGACTCAACGAACACCAAATTGATCTTGCAAAATATCACTACACCAGTCCGTGAGTGGGACAAACATCAACCGTTTTTATATGTCGGATTTGACCACGCAGAAGGCAGTCGTGAATTAGCAACAGAATTCGGAAAGTTCTTCCCAAAACACACATATTACAGTGTGCTCTACTTTTCTGAAGGTTATATTAGCGATGTGAGAGGTGATACTTTTATTCACCAAGTAAACCGTGATAATAACTTTGAGCTACAATCAGCGTATTACACGAAGGCAACCAAGCAATCCGGCTATGATGCTGCGAAAGCGAGTTTAGCAAAACACCCAGATGTTGATTTTATCTATGCATGTTCGACCGACGTAGCATTGGGTGCAGTAGACGCACTGGCTGAGTTGGGACGTGAAGATATTATGATCAATGGCTGGGGTGGAGGCTCTGCTGAGTTAGACGCTATCCAGAAGGGTGATTTAGACATCACCGTCATGCGTATGAATGATGACACTGGCATAGCCATGGCAGAAGCGATTAAGTGGGACTTGGAAGATAAACCAGTTCCGACCGTATACTCAGGTGACTTTGAAATCGTAACAAAGGCAGATTCACCGGAGAGAATCGAAGCGCTGAAAAAGCGCGCATTTAGATATTCAGATAATTGATGATAACAACGCGATCAAACATTAAAAAGCGTCGCTCGCTGGCGACGCTCATAACAAAGATCATCATTTTAGTTCTTGCCCCAATTATTCTGGGGATTTTCATTCAGAGCTATTACTTCTCCAAGCAAATCATTTGGCAAGAAGTAGACCGGACCAAACAGCAAACCTCTGCACTGATCCACAATATATTTGATAGCCACTTTGCGGCGATCCAAATACATCATGACAGTAATTCCAAGAGCGAGGTCATTCGTGATTTTTACGCTGATCGCGACACGGATGCGCTCAACTTTTTCTTCCTCAGTATCGACCAAAGCGATCCGTCGCACACACCAGAATTCCGTTTTCTAACGGACCACAAAGGCATCATTTGGGACGATGGAAATGCGCATTTCTACGGCGTAAACGACCTTATCCTTGATAGCCTTGCCAATCGGGTCAGTTTCAGTAACAACTGGTATTACATTAATGTCATGACCTCTATTGGTTCTAGACATATGCTCGTGCGCCGTGTGCCGATCCTAGACCCGTCAACAGGAGAGGTGCTTGGTTTCTCATTTAATGCCGTCGTCTTAGACAACAACTTCGCTTTGATGGAAAAGCTCAAGAGTGAAAGTAACGTCGACAATGTGGTGCTGGTCGCTAATAGTGTGCCTTTAGCAAACTCTTTGATTGGTGATGAGCCTTATAACGTTGCTGATGTACTGCAGCGTAAAAGCTCAGACAAAAGACTCGATAAGCTGTTGGTAATAGAAACGCCAATTGTGGTAAATGCAGTGACTACCGAGCTTTGCTTGTTAACGGTACAAGACAATCAGAGTGTGGTGACATTACAAATCCAACATATTCTAGCCATGCTTGCATCGATCATCGGAATGATCATGATTGCCTTAATGAGTAGGGAATGGATTGAGAGTAAAGTTTCGGCGCAGTTAGAATCTTTGATGTCTTACACCCGCTCTGCTCGTGAGGAAAAAGGGTTTGAACGATTTGGCGGTTCGGATATTGAAGAGTTTGATCACATCGGTTCAACCCTTGAAAGTACATTCGAAGAGCTTGAAGCGCAGAAGAAGTCGTTCCGAGATCTGTTTAATTTTGCCTTATCACCCATCATGGTTTGGTCTGAAGAGAGTGTCCTGATTCAGATGAACCCTGCCGCGCGCAAAGAATTAGTGATCGAAGACGATCATGAAATCATGCATCCGGTCTTCCAAGGCTTTAAAGAGAAATTGACCCCACACCTTAAAATGGCGGCTCAAGGTGCGACGCTGACTGGGGTGAACGTGCCTATTGGTAATAAGATCTACCGATGGAATTTGTCGCCAATTCGTGTTGATGGGGATATCAGTGGCATTATTGTGCAAGGCCAAGACATTACAACACTCATCGAAGCCGAGAAGCAGAGTAACATTGCGCGTAGGGAAGCGGAAAAATCGGCGCAAGCGCGTGCAGACTTCCTTGCTAAAATGAGCCATGAAATTCGTACGCCAATCAACGGCATTTTAGGTGTCGCACAATTATTGAAAGATTCTGTCGATACACAAGAGCAGAAGAATCAAATCGACGTCCTGTGCCACAGTGGCGAGCACTTGCTTGCAGTACTGAACGATATTCTCGATTTTTCAAAGATAGAGCAGGGCAAGTTTAATATTCAGAAACACCCATTCTCTTTCACCGATACCATGCGTACACTGGAAAATATTTATCGTCCGATTTGCACAAATAAGGGGGTGGAGTTGGTCATCGAGAATGAGCTTGACCCGAATGTTGAAATCTTCACCGATCAAGTCCGCCTGAATCAGATTCTATTTAACTTGGTGAGCAATGCCGTCAAGTTCACGCCGACTGGCTCGATTCGACTGCACGCAGAACTGGAACAATTCTATGGTGCGGAGAACAGCGTGTTAGTTGTGGAACTGACTGATACTGGCATCGGTATTGAAAGCGATAAGCTCGACCAAATGTTCGAACCTTTTGTGCAAGAAGAAGCGACAACCACTCGCGAATATGGCGGTAGCGGCCTAGGTTTGACCATCGTTAAGAACCTAGTCGATATGTTAGAAGGTGATGTTCAGGTCCGCAGTAGCAAGGGGGTGGGAACAACATTTGTCATAACACTTCCAGTAAAAGATCGTGAGCGTGTCTTAAGGCCTCTGGAGGTCAGTCAACGTATCAAGCCGGAAGCTTTGTTTGATGAAAGTTTAAAAGTGCTACTGGTGGAAGATAACCATACCAATGCGTTTATCCTTCAGGCTTTCTGCAAGAAGTATAAAATGCAGGTGGATTGGGCGAAGGATGGGTTGGAAGCGATGGAGCTCCTCTCTGATACCACTTACGATCTGATCCTCATGGATAATCAATTGCCTCACCTTGGTGGTATAGAGACAACGCACGAGATTCGCCAGAACTTGAGGCTTGGAACGCCAATTTACGCGTGTACAGCAGACACCGCGAAAGAAACCAGTGATGCGTTTATGGCGGCAGGTGCAAACTATGTCATGCTGAAGCCAATTAAAGAGAATGCGTTACATGAGGCGTTTGTCGATTTCAAACAACGTTTCTTGGTAGAAAGAACCTAACGGTTAAATGGCAGTGATAAGTTAGAGCCTGAAGTTAAATAATAAAAGTGAAGAAGGGAGCGCAATGCTCCCTTTTTATTTTGTGCAAACTCATGCCTATTAAGGCTTATTGCTAAATCGTGCTAGCCGAGAAGGAGTGCTCCCAGAGCTCGTTCTTGAGATCGTCGGTCATGTTGAGCGGTTCAGCGAACTTTACGCCGACAATCCAACCTTTTTGAAGCTTTTTGATATTGGCCACAGAGCAGCGGTTTTCCGCATCGATATGCCCTCTTACTGGCTTCGTAGCAAAAGTGGCTGGAATCCTCACAAACAGCAGTGGGGAAGGGCGCAGCAAGTTCATCAATACACTGGTTTTAAACGCAACAACGTGCCCGAGGTCGGTATCGGACACTCCGCGAATAACAACGTCCACATTGTTGAGCTTTCTTAGTGCTTGCTCTTCGAGTAAGCGAGTGGGTATATCGAGAATAATATACGCGTTTTCTTTTAAACCCAGATACGTTGCAGCATAAATGTACTTTTCTTCCGGACCAAACTCGAAGTTAATCGAGACTCGCATTCCGGTTTTTAGGAACTTATGCAGTTCATCATTAGTGTGAGTTGAAGGCATAACTTCTGACGTTTTAAATTCTTATCGCAGTAGGTTATCAAATCGCTGTTTTTGCTTTCAATAGGCGAGATGAAAAGTTATGCATTTTTGTTCTTATCTGTGAACAGGGGGCCGATAATTTTGGCTAGGATCTTGTTTCATTAAGACATTACTCGCGATGATACTGCCACAGGTGACAAGCAGCAACGCACACCAAGTGAGTGTATCAGGTTGTTCGTTAAAGACTGGAATCGCTAATAAAGTTGCCAATACGGGCGTTAATGACCCAAATGCAGCACTGGCTTCCGCTCCTATCGTTCTAACGGCATAAAGAAAGGTGAAAGAGGCAATCAGACCAGCGCCAACCCCTTGCAGCATTAGGTGACCAACTAATTCATTCCATGGCCATTGCTTGATAGGCGTTGTCGCAAGGTAGCTATCAAGCCAACCAAACCCCACGGCGATAACGAGCATGGCAAAAGAAATGACCGATACAAAACCTGCGCAAACATAGGCGTTTAAGTTCGCCACGCGCGCACTAATCGTAAAGATTGCCCACATCAGGCTGCCAACCAAAAATAAGCTGTGTCCCTTAAGTTGTAGCCAGTTGTATTCGGCCCCTAAGTTGGACAATAAAAACACCAGAATGCCAAGTAATACGGCTGATAAGCCAATAATGCGATGTTGACTCAATGGTTGCTGATAACACAAGACAGCGATAGCAGAGACAAATAGCGGTAACGTCCCTGGAATTAAAGCACTGCCATGAGAAACAGGCGCATAGTGCATCGCAGTACCTGCAATCAGAAGATAAGGCAGCCCACTGCCTGCAATGATGCCGAGCAAATACTTACTTGGCACCACGCGTATTTTGTTCATGGACTTGAGCACAAATGGCAGTAATACCACGGCAGGAATAAGAAAGCGTGCTAAAGCAATGTCTGCAGGCTGAAGATCGGATATCGCGCCTCCGCGCAGAGAGAGAAAAAAACCTGACCAAAGAAAAAGCGTTGTAATGATTGCAGCGTATCCAAGTGCCATAAGGCATTCCGAGTGTTTGTAAATGATGTGTTAATTATTGAATGAAAGTGACGCTCAATGGTGGCAAAATATGACCGAATAAAACTTAAACTTAGTGAATTTCATCTTGGTATGGATAATATGTGGTGAAATTTGGCAAGGAAGGCGGAATGGATAAAATTGATCGACTGTTATTGGATTTGATACAACAAGACGCGACGATGACAACCAGTGAGCTCGCGGATAAGGTGGGGCTTTCTGCTTCTCCCTGTGCGAGAAGGATCAAACGCCTCGAACAAGAAGGGGTGATCAGTGGCTATCGAGCGATGATTTCTCGGGAGCGAGCTGGAATCGCAATGACGGTGTTTGTCGAAGTTAGCCTCAATAATCATCAGGCAATATCGATTGATGACTTTGAGCAAGCGATCAGCGATATGGAAGAAGTCATTTCATGCCATGTTGTTTCCGGAGCGTATGACTATCTGCTAGAAGTTGTGAGCAAAGATCTCACGGGTTACGAAGCCTTCACGCGCAAGTTGCAAAGGCTTGAAAACGTCAAAGACATCCATACTCATCTGGCCATCCGCCAAGTTAAAGGCAACGGTAACCTACCGGTTTACTCATAACTACGACGGTTTACAGATCACTCTTACGCTCAGGTAGCAAGGCATTATGAAATGGCTCGATAGATTACGCATCGCTCATTACCACCGAAAAAGACACAAGCAGTTCGGTGCCGACAAAGCTCGAACCTTAGGTTGGCAAGACACCTTTAGCCAAATCACGCGCTTTGAAGCTCTTTGTCGTGACTTGCATTTGGACGGAGCGAGCATTCTTGACGTTGGCTGTGGCTACGGAGATTTGCTGGCGTTCATTGAACAAGCAGGGCATCGACCGAGCTTTTATGTTGGTATCGATCAGCAGAGGCGGTTTATTGCTGATTCACGCAGACGTCTCTTCCAAACAGAAAATCAGTTTATGCGTGGTGACTTTTCTAAACTTATCTTGCCTAGAGTAGACTATGTGGTTGCGTCAGGCTCGCTGAACTACCAATCAACGAACCCGAACCATACGGTCGAGATGATTGACAAAATGTATCATGCGGCAAATTTGGCTTGTGCTTTTAACTTGTTGGATGAGGCTAAATTGCCAAGTATGAGGATGTTGGAGTCCCACAACAAAGAGGGAATACTGCGTTATTGTAAGCTGTTGAGTGAGCGGAGTTATCTCATTGAGGGGTATTCCGACCATGATTTCACGGTGGTGATGCCTAAGCTGATCAAATAGCGCGCAATAAAAAACGGAGCCAGTTTCCTGTCTCCGTTTGAAATATTCTTTTAAGCCTTATTGGTATTTGTATTTTGAGATCTCACAGTTACCTGTGTGTCTATCAACCTTAAATGAGAACGCGGCTGAATGGTACTCCCTCCCATCGCTCCAAATTGTCTCTCCGAAGATTTTACATAGGTCCAAATCACTGATTGAACCGAACTCTTTAACGTGCCTAACTACTGACAAAAACTTGGCTTTGGTAGCATTAGGACAATCCCTGTTACTTAATCGATTGATAACCATTGGTTTAGTATCATCTCCAGCCAAATGTGACTTTATATTAAATTTTGTTAATGGGTAAATTACCCAAAAACTGGTCGCAAGTAAAGCATTATTGTGACGTACCTCTCTATAAATTGACCTGTTTGCCTATTAATTGCTCAATTTCATTAACGGGAACAATCCCAATATGAATAGGGTTATTGAGGTACATTTTGAGCGTATTTCAACGCGCTGGCTTCTTTAGCGTACAGCTGCGCTAAACCCAAATATTGTGTTGCTAGTTGCGTATAGTCTTTAGCAAGCTGGGAGGCGTTGATTTGATACCACTCTGCGCTAATTTGATTCGCTTTTTCATCCGAAATCTCACACTTATCGGCGAGTTTTTCCCAGCCGTTGGCCATCCATGTCGATTCTTTGCTGAGTTTTGCTAATGTGTTGGCTTTGTCAGTGAGTTCTCTTTGGTACTGCATTGACGCTTCGAGTTGATTATGGAAAGCGCGTTGGTTGGTTTGCGCGCGCCATAAGAGCGTCAGCTCATGGGGTGAGAAGGTCTGTGAGAGTAACTGTCGTTGCTTGTGCTCGGTTAAGAGTGCATTGAATGTCTCAACATACTGATTGTAGTTGGACTCTAAACGGTTGAATTGGGTAAGATTGTCATTCCAAGATGCGTGATCACACTGAATGCTTGCGTAAGCAGGAAGTGGGAATAGTAGCAATATCCATTTGAACTTATTCATCATTCTCTTCACGTTGGTTAGTTGACGCATCTGTTATGCACCTTCTGTCATTATAGTTACTATGGCGATACTTATTGCTTAAGTAATGCTGTGTAAGGAACAAAAAGGAATAGAACATGAAGAAGGCCCTGATAGCACTGGTTATTCTGCTCTTATTTGGTGGGGCTGGAGCTGGGTATTACTTTTTCTTTATGCAGAAAGAAGAGCCCGTTGCTGAACAAAAGCAAGAACCAGAAAAGCCGAATGAGCCAGCAGAGAAGCCGAAACCAATCATGGACCTAGAGGCTCCTGCACCCGAGATCAAGGAATACTACGTAATAGAGCGACGTATTGATGTTTATAACAAGCCTGAACACCAAGCGTTAGTCGTTGACTCACTGTACAAAGGAGAGAAGGTCTCGGTACTGGAAAAGGTCGATGGCTGGTTCCGATTATCGGATTACATTGTGTATGAAGAGGGTGGGGAAGAAACAGCAGAATGGGTCGATTCAAAAGGGTTGTCTGATGCGGAACCTGTTATCAAAGAACATGAGCGTTTAGAAATTCTAGATGGTTACTTACAAAAATCAGACGATTTAAAAACGCACCTCGATATGTTTCGAAACAAAACCCAGCAGTTACTGGATGACGAGACATGTGACCCAAGTGATTTTGAAGAATTGGGCGGCTGGGTTCGCTCAGTGACATACAAGACGCGTAATGTGTACTTCATCTACTGTGGCGGGCTAGAGCAAGAAAACAAAATCTATTTGGATGTCGATAAAGGCGAAATATTTTACCGATGAATATCGCGTCAGCCCCTATGGCAATTGCTTTCCATGGTTGAAAACAGAGATTTATAACTTTTTAGTTGTTAAGTATAAGCAATAGGAATACTATCACCGAGCTGAGTTGAAGAACTCGGCTCGTTTTGTTTTAAGTGAGCTATCATGCCTTGGATTTACGTTAGAAAACTGCTTTTGTTGCTTCTTGCAATGGCTTTGTCGCCACTGCAGGCGTCGGCTGCACAAGCAGAACAGAAATCCTATTTGCCTCACTTCTCCAAGTTGCAGCCATTTACGGCAACCAGCTCTACATCAAGTTCACCTGTAGATTTTGCGGAATTCACAGAAGAAAGCCCCCAGTCTCCAGTTTCTGAAAGCCATGCTTTCCAAGACTCTCTTGCTATCTTTAATTCTCAACGTTGGACATCGCACCTGCGTGAGAATATCGAAGACGAACACATTGATTTCATTGGCGATTTAAATGCGCCATTTTATGCTGATGCTGGCTACGCTTATAGCCTAATAGACATCAGTTGGCGTCAAAACCAATCTGTATTTAATCACTTCGTTAGCGACCATCGTCTTTCCGGCTGGAAAGAAACCAACGCCATGTATGTCGCGCTTAATAGTCAATTTTCTGCGTAGGCACCATCACTCTGCACATCTTGTGCGTTCTTAACACGATAACTCTTCAACAGGGCCACTAAAGCTCTGGGCATTCTGTACCTGCATATCGTTCAGGTAAGCGTTTTGTCGTGTCTTGAATTTAATTATTTAAAGCTTCACTGCTCAGTGAAGGGATGATGTTTACATGAAGAAAACACCAAAACCACAAAAGAACAGAAAAGTGCTGAATCATTACTCAGCATGGAAATACGTCGTACTTATTACGACCGTTATTATTTTAACCTTGAGCGCGATCCCAACCTGGTTTGGTGAGCAGCCTTCTATTCAGGTCACGTTTGCTGACCAAAGCAACAGTGCGATGTCAGTGGTCCAGCTAGACCAACTGTTGAAAACGCATCATATTCCTGCGTCTAAGATCATTGAGAAAGACGGAAAAACCACCATCGTTTTTGATGGTGAAGACGCGCAAAGTAAAGCACGCGCATTGCTTAACGAGCAGCTAGACAAAGAAGACAGCATTACGTTCTCTTACGTTTCTGTTGCTCCTGAATGGTTGAACGAAATGGGCTTTAGCCCGATCAAACTTGGTCTTGACCTTCGTGGTGGCGTGCAATTCCTACTAAACGTAGACGTGAACAAAGCGTTCGAGGAACAACGTGATGCATTGGTTGATGAGATCAAAGCAAATCTGCGTGAAGAGCGTATTCGCGGTGTTCAAGTTCGTGCAGAGGCGCACAACCACATCGCAGTAAACAGCGAGAACGAAGCGGGTCTCAAAGCGGCAAGCCAATTCATTCGTCAAAACTACCCTGGTTGGACAATGACTGGCTCAGATCGCGGTTTTGAGCTTCAACCAAGTGAACAGAATATCCAAGAATTCCAAACCACAACACTTCAACAAAACTTAAAGATCATGCGTGGTCGTATCGAAGAGCTGGGCATTACAGAAGCATTGGTTCAACGCCAAGGCAAAGAGAGCATCCGTATTGAGCTTCCAGGTGTTCAAGATCCAGCGCAAGCGAAAAATGTTATCGGTGCAACAGCCAGTCTTGCGTTCTATGAAGTAAAAGACGCAGGTCAAGCTCGTAGTAGCCAAGACCTTGTATTGAAAGACAACGACGGTCGTACTGTAATCCTGACTAAGCGCCCAGTACTAACGGGTGAGCACATCGTAAACGCACGTGCTGGCGTCGACAAAATGGGTATGTCAGAAGTAAACATCTCTCTAGACCACGCGGGTGGCAAGAAGATGAGTGACTTCTCTGCAACACACATCGGCAAACCAATGGCGACCGTATACCGCGAGTACAAAACGGACGAACGTGGTATGACAGAGCGTAGTGAGCGCGTCATCAGTGTTGCAACTATCCAGTCTCAACTTGGTAGCCAATTCCGCATCACAGGTGCGGGTAGCATGGATGAAGCACAACAGCTTGCGCTGCTTCTGCGTGCGGGCTCTCTAACAGCGCCAGTGACGATCGTTGAAGAACGTACAATTGGTGCATCTCTAGGTGCAGAAAACATCCAAAACGGTTTTGCTGCTCTAGCACTAGGTATGGGTCTAACCCTGACATTTATGGCGCTTTGGTACCGTCGTCTTGGTTGGGTTGCGAACGTGGCTTTGTGTGCAAACATGCTTTGCTTGCTTGGTCTAATCGCACTGCTTCCTGGTGCCGTGCTAACGCTCCCTGGTATTGCTGGTTTGGTTCTGACTGTCGGTATGGCGGTGGATACCAACGTAATCATCTTCGAACGTATCAAAGACAAAATGCGTGAAGGCCGCAGCTTCGCTCAAGCGATCGACCTCGGTTTTGACAGTGCATTCGCAACCATTCTTGATGCCAACATCACCACCATGATCACTGCTGTGATTCTATACGCGATTGGTAACGGTCCAATCCAAGGCTTCGCGTTAACGCTAGGCTTGGGTCTGATGACCAGTATGTTTACAGGCGTATTCGCTTCTCGTGCAATGATCAATTTAATTTGGGGCCGCGATGGCCGTCGTGATGTGAGGGTTTAATCATGGTCGAAATACTAAAACAAAATATCCGTAAGATTCGTTACTTCACGACTGCTGTATCGGCAGTTCTAACGATTATTGCTCTTGTTGCTCTGGGAATGAAAGGGCTTAACCTAGGTCTAGACTTCACTGGTGGTATGGTTACTGAAGTGAAAGTCGATAAACAATTGACTAACCATGACCTGCTTAACGCACTTCAACCAAAGCTTGGTGAATCAACATCAGTCACGCGTTCAGGTGAAGATGGCCGTTGGGTGATTCGTTACTCTGCTCCTGCAGAAGGGCAAACACTACCGAGCGTAGCAGATGTGCTTAAACCAATCTCACACCAAGTTGATGTGGTAAGTAACAGCATCGTTGGTGCTCAAGTAGGTCAAGATCTGTTTGATCAAGGCGGTTTAGCGCTATTGATTTCAGTACTGACGATTCTTGGTTACTTGTGTTTCCGCTTTGAGTGGCGTTTGGCAAGTGGTTCGCTGTTTGCTCTGGCACACGACGTTATCTTGGTTCTCGGCTTCTTTGCCATCACTCAAATGGAGTTCAACCTAACGGTGTTTGCGGCGATTCTGGCAATTCTTGGCTACTCGTTGAATGACTCGATCATCATCGCAGACCGTATTCGTGAACTGCTGGTGGCTAAGCAAAACTGGAAAACAGAGCAAATCAACGACGAAGCAGTACTGGCGACATTCTCACGTACTATGGTGACGTCAGGTACTACTCTGATCACCGTTGGCGCGCTGTGGATTATGGGCGGCTCAGCTTTGGCTGGCTTCTCGACTGCAATGTTTATCGGCGTACTATCTGGTACGTGGTCATCTATCTCGATTGGTACGGTGCTTCCTGAATGGTTGAAGCTAGAACCAAAACACTACCTACCAGTAGAGATCGACACTGCACCATAATACTTGGTGTGTAAGGTAAAAGTGCTTGCGCCACTCAATTTGAGTGGCGCTTTTCTATCTAGAGAAACGAGAAACGAGAAACGAAGTAGAAGAGGGCGTTATTTTACTCTCATTAGTCGATGTTTGACTGAGCCCAAATCAAACTCAATAACCTGGGAGCGCTTCATTGATTCTACTTTGGTGAGCATGGAATCTTTGTAGCCTTTCTTTTTCATCCACTGTAACGGCTCAGAGAAGCTGTCCTCATTGACCACATAAGACTCTCCTTTGTGTTCACCGGCGTAGACATTTACTACCCATACTCGAGCATGGAAATCCAATACCTCACCGATGGCCTGTTTGATCTTATCTAAAATTTTCTTCATAACTCGGACTTTCTATCGAAAACGCTTTCCTTAACTCATCAACAGCCAAACACCCACACCCATCATCAAGGTGCCAGCAATACGGTTCATCAAGCGGACGTTTTTTGATTGCCCCAGTAAACGCTTCAAGCCTTTGCCACCTGTGGCGTAAAGCGACATACAAATGAACTCGAACATCAGAATAATCGAAACAAGTACGATCAGCTGAGGCGCAAGAGCGGCATTTTGATTGATAAAAGGTGGCAGAAGGGAAATCATAAACGCCCAACCTTTAGGGTTGGCGATTGCGGTGACAAAGCCCTGTAAAACCAAATCCCAGTTGCCACTGGTCGGGACATCAACATTCTCAACGTTGATGGCGAGTTTGCCACGTGAGCGCCACATTTCGATGCCTAAATAGAGAAGGTAGCCACCACCAATTAATTTAAGGGCGGTGAATAACCAAGGATAATTCAGCATTATTGCAGCGATGCCCAATACCGCAGAGACAGACACCAGTGCCACGCCAACCAGTTCACCAGCCATCATCCATAGGGTTCGGCGATACCCAATACTCATTCCTAACGTGAGAGCAAGGGTCATACACATCCCTGGCGTGATCGAAACAAAGAAGAAGGTAGGGATGAACATGGTTAGCAAAGCGGTATTCATGAATATTGATGATTATGTAATTTAGGAGTTAGGGCTCAAAGATAGTGCAAAGTGACGTTCAATGCCACCTTTAAAGAAAATAGTCATGGGTAGCATAGGGCTAACATTCAGCTATTTAATAAAATCTAAATAGCAATTAAATGCGTGCGACATATTAGTGCGCCTTTGCACCAAATAATGGCAAGAATAGATAAGTCTCTGTGTTTCTATTTATAAAATCGAATCATATTTTTGGTATTAATTGTTAATTAAATAGATTTCTTTTTTATCAGTAAAGGTCAAAGTTGAACTCGCTGTTTTTAAGTATTTTGTAGGTAAGTAAATGATATATTTAACATTTGGTAGTGTAAGCTTTGAAGATATTTATCTAATGATTTGATTGAGATTTATTAGTTGAAAAAAGAAAGATGATCTTAAACTACTTGCAAATGTAACGTAGATGAAAAATCACCTAAGTGATTGAATATATGATGGTTTACATTTTAATTTAGTAATCTGTTTTTATTTAAAGTTCTTTTATATCAATAACTTAACCTGGATTAACGTTTTTATAACATTTCATTCTGAGTGAGATCTAAATCAATCTTATGCAAATGATTTGGTTTTTTATTTGAAATGTAACAATTCTAGGTTAACTTAAAAATAAAGGCGGCAGAGGATTTGTTGCCACAAGAATATATTAACACGTCAGTTGGCGAAGAATTTCGCCAGTGTCTTAATTCGCTTTTTTAATGCCGTTAAGAATGGAGTCTTTTTAATGAAGAAAGTCGCTTTGATCACTGGATCAAAAGGCGGAATTGGTTCTGCAATTTCCTCTCAACTAGTGAATGATGGTTACCGCGTTATTGCAACGTATTTTACTGGTAAATATGAGTGTGCTTTGGAATGGTTTAATGAAAAAGGGTTTACCAAAGATCAGGTTCGCCTTTTTGAATTAGACGTGACCGACACCGCTCAGTGTGCTGAGAAATTGGCACTTATCCTCGAGGAAGAAGGGACAATAGACGTCGTTATCAACAACGCAGGTATCACACGTGATGGCGTGTTCAAAAAGATGACTGCTCAAGCTTGGAACGACGTGATCAATACCAACTTAAATAGCTTGTTCAATGTGACGCAGCCACTTTTCGCAGCCATGTGTGAAAAAGGTGGTGGTCGCATCATCAATATCTCTTCTGTGAATGGTCTGAAAGGGCAGTTTGGGCAAGCAAACTACTCGGCAGCAAAAGCTGGCATGATTGGATTCTCCAAAGCATTAGCCTACGAGGGCGCACGCTCAGGCGTCACAGTAAATGTTATTGCCCCAGGATACACAGGCACTCCAATGGTTGAACAGATGAAACCAGAAGTGCTTGAGTCGATCACGAGTCAAATTCCAATGAAGCGTCTGGCGACGCCAGAAGAAATTGCTGCATCAGTGAGCTTTTTAGTAAGTGATGCAGGCGCGTACATCACCGGCGAAACATTGTCGGTGAATGGCGGCCTATACATGCACTAAGGAGTATTGATGATGGAAAAAGTATTTATTGTTGCTGCGAAACGTACCCCAATTGGCGCATTTGGTGGAAGTCTAAAAAATACCTCAGCAGGTAATCTTGCTGCGGTCGCGATTAAAGGCGCGCTTGAGGCTGCATCACTTTCTGCCGATAAGGTTGATGAAGTGATCGTTGGTAACGTGATTGCTGCGGGCCAAGGCATGGGTGTTGGGCGCCAAGCAGCGTTGTTTGCTGGTATTCCAGAGTCAGTCCCTGCATATGGCGTCAACATGGTTTGCGGCAGTGGTATGAAAACCGTCATGGATGGCGTTTCTCATATTCGCAGTGGCGATGCAGAAGTCGTTGTAGCAGCGGGCGTTGAGGTAATGTCGCAAATCCCATTCATCGTGCCAAGCGTTGTGCGCGACGGTAACAAAATGGGCAACATGGAGTTGAAAGATCTCCTTATTGCTGACGGTTTGACGGACGTTTACAACCAATACCATATGGGCGTAACGGCAGAAAATGTGGCTAAGGAAGTGGGTTTATCGCGTCAACAACAAGACGAATATGCACTCTCAAGCCAACAAAAAGCGGTGGCAGCGATTGAAGCAGGTAAATTCAAAGACGAAATTGTTCCTGTAGAAGTCAAGCAACGTCGCGAAACCGTCGTATTTGATACGGATGAATACCCAAAAGCAAACGCGACACTAGAAGGTTTAAGCAAGCTACGCCCTGCGTTTGACCGTGAAGGTACGGTAACTGCAGGCAATGCGTCAGGCATTAACGACGGTGCAAGTGCCATCATTTTAGCATCAGAAAGCGCGGTTCAAGCGCATGGTCTGACGCCAATTGCTGAAGTGGTGAGCTACGCTCAATCAGGTTTAGATCCTAAGGTTATGGGTCTTGGTCCTGTGGAATCAGTCAACAAGGCGCTGCAAAAAGCCGAGCTGAATACCAGCGATATTGATGTTTATGAATTGAATGAAGCCTTTGCTGCACAAGCGCTAGGTGTGATTTATAAACTGGCAGAAACCAACCAAGTACCAGTGAGCTCAATTCAAGATAAGGCCAACTTTAATGGTGGCGCTATCGCATTGGGTCACCCACTCGGTGCGTCGGGTAACCGTATTCTGGTTACGCTAGTACACGAACTTCACAAACAAGACGGTCAATACGGTGTTGCTTCACTTTGTGTGGGCGGCGGTATGGGCACGGCTGTGGTTGTAAAAGCAGTTAAATAGTTATTTAAACGGAAATTTTTAATTCTTTCTCTAGGAGATAAACCATGTACACTGATTTCTTCAAAACTTTTAGCGATCAAACTGAAAAGAATCTAGAACCATACTTGAAGTTCAACAAGCTAGTGACAAAGAACGTAGAAGTTCTTACTGAGCTACAATTGAACGCAATCCGTACATACAGTGAAGTTGGCCTAAATCAAATGAAAGCGGCGTCAGAAATCAAAGACGTGACTTCTTTAACCGCTTTCAACAGCCAACAACTTACCGTTCTTACTAAGCTTTCTCAGCAGATGATGGATGACAGCAACAAGCTGCAAGCTATCGCGAAAGAATTCAAAGAAGACGTTGAGCAAATGACTTCGGAAAACCTAAAGACTGTTACTCCTGCGTAATACGTCCACTTATCGCCGCCCGCATTCTTGGGCGGCGTTGTTTTTTCCGAATATAGGAGTAAGACTATGTTTCAACACTTCTTTTCGGACTATCTTGTAAAACTTCAGGAAACCAATCAACAGTGGTGGCATGATTTCGAAGTGAACAAGGCAGTCGTGAATTCTCCTTTGAATAAGGCTATGCAAGAAGTGAACTTCGAGGATACTGCTAAACTGTTCGAACAAGCGGCGAACCAACCTGCTGCCATCTTGAAATTGCAAGCAGAGTGGTGGGAACAGCAGCTTCAAATTTGGCAGAATGTCGCTCTCGCAGGCAATCAAACACAGATTATTGAAGCAGAGAAGGGTGATAAGCGTTTCTCAAACGACGCTTGGCAGCAAGAAGCCATGTACAGCTTTATCAAACAATCTTATTTGTTATTTAGCAAAACCTACCTAGACACACTCGACTCAATCGAAGGGTTGGATGAGAAAACCAAAGAGCGTATTACCTTCTTCTCTCGTCAAGCCATCAACGCACTTTCCCCATCAAACTTCATTGCGACTAACCCTGAGCTGCTAAAACTCACTCTTGAGCAAAATGGTGAGAACCTCCTGACGGGCTTAGAGAAGTTAAAAGAAGATGTCGAGTCGAGTGCGGATATTCTCAAAGTGCGCATGACCAACAACAATGCGTTTCGTGTCGGTGATGACGTGGCAACGACTGCTGGCGATGTAGTTTTCCAAAACGAACTATTTGAGTTGATTCAGTACCGTCCTTTGACAGAGAAAGTGAATGCGACACCGTTGCTTATCGTTCCGCCTTTTATTAATAAATACTACATCCTTGACCTAACGGCGAAGAACTCCATGGTTCGTTGGCTATTAGAGCAAGGCCATAGCGTATTTATGATGTCGTGGCGCAACCCAGGTAAAGAGCAAGCTCAGGTTGAGTTTGGTGACTACGTGACGGAAGGCGTCGCTAAAGCTGTGACTGCAATTGAAGACATCACAGGTCAAGAGCAAATCAACGCGGCGGGTTACTGCATCGGTGGTACGGTTCTGGCGAGCACGGTGGCGTACTACGCTGCTAAGCGCATGAAGAAGCGTATCAAGTCTGCGAGCTTCTTTACAACGTTACTCGATTTCTCTCAACCGGGTGAGGTTGGGGCGTACATCAACGACACGATTATTAGTGCCATTGAAACGCAGAATAATGCGAAAGGTTACATGGACGGTCGTTCGTTAAGTGTGACATTTAGCTTACTCCGCGAAAACAGTCTGTACTGGAACTACTATGTCGATAATTACTTGAAAGGTAATAGCCCGGTTGATTTTGATCTGCTTTACTGGAACAGCGACAGTACGAACGTGAGTGCCGCTTCTCATAACTTCTTATTGCGTGAACTCTATCTAGAGAACAAGCTAGTCCAAGACAAGGGCGTGAAGATCGGTGGCGTGTGGATCGACTTGAATAAGATTAAGATCCCAAGCTACTTTGTGTCGACCAAAGAAGACCATATCGCGTTGTGGCAGGGTACATATCGCGGCGCTCTAAACACAGGTGGCAACAAGACCTTTGTTTTGGGTGAATCAGGGCACATTGCTGGTATCGTCAATCACCCTGCAAAAAACAAATACGGCTATTGGCTAAACGACAACCTTGATGACTCGGCAGATGAGTGGTTTAACAACGCGAATCATCAGGAAGGCTCTTGGTGGACGCATTGGCATCAATGGCTGTTGCAATTCAACCCAGAAGAGCAAGTTGAGCCTTTCCCAGTGGGTTCTGAGCAGAACCCTGTGATTGATGAAGCACCTGGTCAATACGTAAAGCAAGTTTTGCCTATTAAAGAGTCCTAAACTGCTCCTCACAGCAGTCTCATTTGGCGGCCTACTATAATGGTCGCCTTTTTTGTTTCTAACGTTTCAGGCTAAAGCAGTAAAGGAGACAGTAGTAGTCTTGAGGGTTTCTGAATGTGGGGCAGAGGAGGGGGCTTTTAGAGCCTGCTAGTGACGAGGGTTGTTTAGGATACAAAGAAAAAACGCCAAGCAAATGCTTGGCGTTTTCCGTCAACAAAATAGGCAAAAATGTCGACTGGTTTGAGGTGGTTTAGACCTCTTTATCCTTACCTAGTGAGAGTAGCCATAGAGAGATTGCTGCTACTCCGACAAAGCCGGAAAGAATAATGACTGGCATTGCACTGTATCCAAGGAAGTGCCAGATAAAGGATTCAAGATTACTCATTGTCTGTATTTCTCCTTATTGCCAGCCTTCAACGCCGTGCATGTCAGGCAGTTTATGTGCGATACCTTTGTGACAATCTACACAGGTTTTGTCGCCTGACGCCAACGCTGTAGAGTGCTGTGCTGAGGCACGTTTACCTTGCTGAGAGTAGTCCATGTAATCGAACTGATGACAGTTCCGACATTCAAGAGAGTCGTTTTTCTTCATGCGCGCCCACTCACGTTCGGCAAGGTGCTCACGACGTGCTTGGAACTTCTCTGGCGTATCGATGGTCTTCGTTACGAAGTGGGCAAACAGCTCTTTAGATGCTTGAACTTTACGAACGATTTTATCGGTCCATTCATGTGGTACGTGACAGTCTGAACAGATTGCACGAACACCAGAGCGGTTCGAGTAGTGAATCGTTTCTTGAATTTCAGCGACGATAGGAGCGTGACAGCCAGAACAGAACTCTTCTGTGTTGGTCGCTTCCATACCCGTGTTGAATGCGCCCCAAAACAGAAGACCACCAGCAAAGCCTAAGAACAAAACTACACCAGCGGCAGCTTTGCTTGGGCTCGACAGTCTCTTCCAAAACGCTTTAAGTATTTTCATAAGTAACCTCTTAGTACTCGCGTTTCAATTACTGAAGCGAATCGACTGCCTTAAACTCGTTTTCCACTAATGGTTTACCATCGGTTTGTGGAACGTGACATTGCAAACAGAAGTAACGACGTGGTGACATATCTGCCAATACCGCGTCTTCACGGTTAACGTAGTGCGTTACACTGATTTTGGTAGCGCCTGCGTCTTTAGCATTTTTCCAGCTGTGACATGCTAGACATTTGTTTGCGTTCAAAGACACTTCGTAGTTACGGATGCTATGTGGGATCAGTGGCGGCTGATATACATAGCTGTCTGCAACGATTTGGTCTTTTGGAAAGTCTTTAAAATCATCTGCAGGACGCGTGTCTTCAAGTTGCGCGCTGCCACGTAGCGAGTCTAGACCGCCTGTGCCGCCTGGGTTATCCAGTTCTGCTTGTGCAACGCCTGTCAATAAAGCACCTACAGATAAAAGTGCGATAAGGTATTTTTTCATCATTTCATCTCCGCCTTATGGCTTAAATTCTTTTTAGGCCGCCGAGTAGACGGCCCTTGCATTCGTTATTTGACGGTTAAGCAATTTTCGTGATTTTGACTGGACACTTCTTAAAGTCTGTCTGTTTAGACAGAGGGTCAGTCGCATCAAGGATCAACTTGTTAATCAAAATACGGGCATCAAAGAACGGTACGAATACCAAGCCTTCAGGTGGACGGTTACGGCCGCGAGTTTCAACGCGAACGCGAACTTCACCACGTTTGTTTGCAATCAGAACTTCTTCACCACGGCGTACGTTACGTTTCTTCGCATCCGCAGGGTGCATGTAAACCACCGCGTCAGGCACCGCTTTGTAAAGCTCTGGTACACGACGAGTCATAGTACCTGTGTGCCAGTGCTCAAGAACACGACCTGTACATAGCCATAGGTCGAACTCTTCGTTTGGCACTTCTGGTGGCGCTTCGTATGGTGCAGAGATGATCTTCGCTTTACCATCAGCATTGCCGTAGAAGTCCCAACCTGAACCAGCTTTCGCATATGGGTCAGAGCCTTCTTTAAAGCGCCATTGTGTTTCTTTGCCATCAACAACCGGCCAACGTAGACCACGTACTGTGTGGTAAACATCGTATGGTGCCAAATCGTGACCGTGACCACGACCAAACGTCGCGTACTCTTCGAACAGACCTTTCTGTACGTAGTAGCCGAAGTGGTGAGCGTCATCGTTCATCTCACGCGCTTCTTCGATAGGGAACTTGTCGACTTGACCGTTTTTGAACAGCATGTCGTACATAGTCTTGCCGCGGTACTCTGGTGCTTTTGCAAGTAGCTCTTCTGGCCACACTTCTTCCATCTTGAAGCGTTTCGAGAATTCCATTACCTGCCATAGGTCAGATTTTGCATCACCGATGGTTTCTACTTGTTGATACCAAGCTTGAGTACGACGCTCTGCGTTACCGTAAGCACCTTCTTTCTCAATCCACATTGCGGTCGGAAGAACAAGGTCAGCCGCCTGCGCGGTTGCTGTTGGGTATGGGTCTGAAACAACGATGAAGTTGTCTGGGTTACGGTAACCTGGAAGACGCTCAGAGTTAATGTTCGGACCTGCTTGCATGTTGTTGTTACATTGAACCCAGTAACAGTTCAGAACGCCATCATGCAGCATACGGTCTTGAAGTACTGCGTGGAAGCCCGGTTTCGGTGGGATAGTACCTTCTGGTAGCTTCCAGATGTCTTCTGCGATCTTACGGTGTTTAGGGTTAGCAACCACCATGTCAGCTGGTAGACGGTGAGCAAATGTACCAACCTCACGAGCCGTACCACATGCTGATGGCTGACCTGTTAGTGAGAATGGGCTGTTACCCGGAGTCGCAATCTTACCGGTTAGTAGGTGGATGTTGTAAACCAAGTTGTTCATCCATACACCACGAGTATGTTGGTTCATACCCATCGTCCATAGAGACATTACTTTCGTGTTAGGATCCGCGTATTGCTTCGCAAGCTCGATTAGTTTTTCTTTCTCTACACCAGAGATTTCAGACGCTTTCTCTACTGTGTATGGTGCAACTGACTTCTTGTACTCTTCGAAAGAGATAGAAGTTAGCTTGCCAGAGTTCGGGTTCTTCGCCGCTTTTTGTAACGGATCATCATCGCGTAGACCGTAGCCGATGTCCGTGTCTGCTTGAGTGAAGTTGGTGTGCTTGTTCACGAAGTCCCAGTTTACTGCATCGTTTTCGATGATGTAGTTTGCGATAAAGTTAGCAATCGCAAGGTCAGACTGAGGATTGAAAATGTAGCCGTGGTCTGCCAACTCAAATGAACGGTGATAGTAAGTCGAAAGCACGTTCACTTTTACGTGAGGGTGACTTAGACGACGGTCAGTAATACGAGTCCAAAGAACTGGGTGCATTTCTGCCATGTTTGAACCCCAAAGAACGAAGGCATCTGCGTTCTCGAAGTCATCGTAACAGCCCATTGGTTCATCGATACCAAATGCACGCATGAAGCCTACTACCGCAGACGCCATACAGTGGCGCGCGTTCGGGTCGATGTTGTTTGAACGGAAGCCTGCTTTCATCATTTTGGCTGCGGCATAACCTTCCATTACTGTCCATTGACCAGAACCAAACATACCGATGCTTGTAGGGCCTTTTTTCTCTAAAGACGCTTTCCATTTTTCAGTCATGATGTCGAAAGCGGTATCCCAAGATACAGGAGCGAAGTCGCCGTCTTTGCTGTATTTGCCGTCTTTCATACGTAGAAGAGGCTGAGTTAGGCGGTCTTGACCGTACATGATCTTAGAAAGGAAGTAACCTTTGATACAGTTAAGGCCTTTGTTTACTGGTGCTTCAGGGTCACCCTGAGTTGCTACCACTTTGCCGTTTTGTGTACCAACAAGAACAGAACAGCCTGTACCACAGAAACGACAAGGCGCTTTGTCCCATGTGATTTTGGTTTGATCAGAGCTTGCAATCAGATTGGTTGCAGAAGCTGGTAGTGTAATACCTGCGACAGCAGCAGCTGATGCAGCCGCGTTTGCTTTCACAAACGCACGTCTTGTCATTTTCATACTTCACCCTCGATTTGGGAATGTTGTGTTCCAGTGTCTTTTTCTTCCGTTTCTTCAAGCCCAGTTTCGATTTGGTGATAAACCAGTACTGTGCTCAAGACATTCGGTAAATTATTAATCGCATCGATAGTGTCGGTGATGAAACCTTGGTTCTCAGTTTCTAGCACCACCACGATTTTGCCTTCTGGACTGTCACCGTAGATCTCTGCGTTTTCGTACGCTTCAATCTGGGTTTTAACTTCAGCCAGATGTTCAGGCAGAACATGGACTACCAGACTCGAAATGTGCACTTCGTTTAGTGACATACATCTCTCTCGTTTTATCGCCTTTCGTGCCGACCACTGACGGCTAGGCTGTTATATTGCTCACATTGATGGATGAAGTTGGGCACACTGAGACACAGGCGCCGCAGCCATTACACTCATCAAGGTCTAAATTTGGTTGTGCTACTTTGCCAAGCTCTAACTTGAACTGAATTGCCATCGGGTCGCACATGTCCCCACAGCTTCGGCATTCGACATTTTGTTTTGCTAAACAGCTATCATTGATGCTCGCTTTTGCCTGCCAAGGCTGTTTCGCTTCCGCTAAAAACAGCGGCTCTGGGCAAACCTCGGCGCATTGGTAACAAAAGGTGCACTCATCAATAGAAAAATCGACAGCGGGAAACCCACCGTCGCTTTTTGTTATAATTTTAGTTTCGCACGCCTCGATGCATTTACCGCAACGAGTGCAATCGTCTGTGAATTGAGTTGGCTTAGCTAACCAAGGAAGACGTACCGAATTGTCCGGTTGCGTTTTACGTGCAAAAAGTCTTCTTCTAGAAAGGTCTACCACTTAGTCACCTCGGAAATTGAAACCCAAACTAAGCATAGTCCACAATTTCATTAATAAACTGTCATTTAAGTACACGAAATTGTAGTTTTTGACATATATCTATAAATACCTCTTAGGAGGTAATTAGGATGCAATATTGTTTTGGATCAATAAATTCCGACGCAGGTGATCACATATTGATAAAGTTGAAAGATAATGCGTGTTGTATAAAGGCAAACATGGTTATCAAACGAGCGGAGTTCAGAGTTGTTTAAAAATGTGAAAAAGTCAGTAACACGCACAATCGCATCTGCCATGATGTTGATTTTGCTTCTTTCAGTGGCGACAACTGGCTTTGCTATTTTCACTCTTGCGTCGAGCCTTAATGATGCAGAAGCGGTAAACGTAGCGGGCTCAATGCGAATGCAGAGCTATCGTTTAGCTCATGATATTCAAAGTGAATCTGTTGACTATTCTTCACATATTGACTTATTTGAGCAGTCAATTTACTCACATTCAATGCTGGCGCTTCAACATTGGTCAGTGCCAGAAGATATTACAAAAGACTACTACCGACTGATTCTTCGTTGGCATGAACTGAAATCGGTACTTAAGAGCCAAGACAGAGACCAATATCTGATCTTAGTCGCTGGTTTTGTTCAACAAATTGATGCCTTCGTATTTAAGCTACAGAACTATTCAGAGCAAAAACTGATCAACTTAGCTTGGATTGGTGGGTTAGGGCTTGGCGGCATACTGTGTGTGAGTATGTTCGTTGTGCACTTTGTTCGGCTAGAAGTCGTCAGGCCGCTTCGTGCGCTGGTGTTTGCTAGTGAGCAAATTCAGAATCGCTCGTTTAACGTTTCGCTCAATGTTTCAAGTGATAACGAAATGGGCATTTTGACCAGAACTTTCAATAGGATGGCGAACGATCTTGGTAAGCTCTATCGAGGTTTGGAGCAAGCGGTGGACGAGAAAACGCGTAAGCTGCAACACGCAAACCAATCGCTTAGAGTGTTGTATGATTCTTCGAAAGAGTTGACTGCTTCTCGCATCCATCAAGAAAATTTCCAAGCGATTTTACAACATATTGCAAGTTTGGAAGGAATTCGTGCTGTTAAGCTAGAAATTGATCAAATTGGGGAACCAAACTGGATACTGACCGAGGGTGAGGAGTGTCGTCATGAATGTGACAGTGAATGTCACACCAAAACACTAACGCTAGATGGTGTACACCTTGGGTATCTGCATTGGAAAGCTGGCCTACCATGCCCGAATGAGTCTCTTATTGATAACTTTGTTCAAATCTTATCTCGTGCGGTATATTACAACCGAGCACAAAGACAAGCAGAACAGCTACTGCTAATGGAAGAGCGCGCTACTATCGCGCGTGAATTACATGATTCATTGGCTCAAGCTCTGTCTTATTTGAAGATTCAAGTATCGCTGCTTAAAAGAAGCGTGAAGAATATTCCAGACGAGAAAGCAATTGCTCAGACCAACCAAGTGATTGCTGAATTGGATACTGGATTATCGGCGGCATACACCCAGTTAAGAGAGCTTTTGACGACATTCCGCTTAACGATAAAAGAAGGCAGCTTTGGTCAGGCACTGCAGGAGATGGTTTCGACGCTTGATGATCAAACAGCAGCGAATATCTCACTTAATAATGAGCTTTCTTCAACAGAATTAGATGCGCACCAACAGGTCCATCTACTACAGTTGATTAGAGAGGCGACGATAAATGCAATCAAGCATGCTCAAGCAAACAATATCGAGATTCAATGTCTTGATTCTGATGGGAAAGTCACAGTGACGGTTGCCGATGATGGTATAGGCTTTGAGCAGCAAGACGAAAAATTAAATCATTACGGTATGAGCATCATGCAAGAGCGAGCAACAAGATTGCATGCAGATTTGCAAATTGAAGCGGCAACGAACAGCGGCTGTATCGTAAGACTAGAATTCCAACATAGTAAGGAAGTAAACATTGACAGTGTGTAAAGTAATGCTGGTGGATGATCACCCACTCATGAGACGTGGTATTCATCAGCTTCTCAGTTTCGAGCCAGAGTTTGAAGTGGTTGCAGAGGCAAGCAGCGGCGCAGATGCGGTTGCTACAGCTCACGAATTAGAACTGGATTTGGTACTTCTTGATCTGAACATGAAAGGCATGTCAGGCCTAGATACGCTGAAAGCGCTGCGCGCAGACGGTTGTGAGGCCCGTATCGTGATCCTGACGGTATCGGATAGCCCTGCCGACATCGAAGCCATTGTGCGAAGTGGAGCTGATGGTTACCTGTTAAAGGATACTGAGCCAGATGAATTGGTTGAATTGCTGAAACAAGCGCACGAAGGGGATAAGGCATACAGCCAAGCGGTAGCTAAATACCTTAATGAGCGAGAAGGGCAAGAAGACGTGTTCGATACGCTGACCGACCGTGAAACGCAGATCTTGCAGGAGGTCGCACGTGGCTTCCGAAACAAGCAGATCGCCGACCGTCTGTTCATCTCTGAGTCGACCGTTAAAGTGCACATGAAGAGCTTACTCAAGAAGCTGAAAGTGCCTTCTCGTACAGCAGCAACCGTGCTTTACCTAGAGCGATTTGGCGAAATTAAATAACCTTTAAACGCCCACTCTAAAAACGCCAGATACAAAAAACCGCCCGAGTTAGGGCGGTTTTTCATTTGTCTGGGCGAATTGAGTACAGATCACTGTTGTGTTTGCCGCACTCCAAATAGTAATGATGTGCCGCGCGTTTATCTTCTGCGACGACATTCATACTGTGGATTTTCCCCTCTTCGAAGTAACGAATTTCGTACTCTACACTCGTATCAAGTTGCTCAGCAGCAGCCATGCTACGCCTCCATAAACTATCCAGTTGTTATTGATGCAACTTATATGCCATTTAAAGAACGCTGTATCGTTCAAGATTTGGCCTAAAATTGCGCACTAACTCACTTTTTTGCGAATAGTTGTGATAAAAAAGTTAATTTTAAACTCTATATACTACAAGAGTGGCAATGTCACTTTGCCGGACTGACGAAAGTTTGCCGCAATAATAAGTGATTTAGATTGAGTATAGAACTTAATCAATAAAAAAGGGAATATGGATCGGTGATGAAATTAAAAAGTTTATCTAATAAAGCGGTTCGATATGGATGCATCTTGATATCTATTTTGGTGTTAGCCGGGTGTGCTAAAAAATTTCTATACAGTAATCTTGATTGGGTAGTGATTGAATATTTAGATGACTATGTCTCCCTAGATGGAGAACAAGAGGCGTTGCTGGAAGAGCGTATATTATTATTAGCGGATTGGCATAAAGAAGAGGAATTACCTTTATATATCGATCACTTAAAACAATTAGAAGCGCTTAATAAAGACAGCGTTACGTTGGGCGCCTTGCAATCGAACCGAGAACAAATGCGCGACCACTATCAACGTTTGGTTTCCAAAGCGGCACCAGACCTGTTTTCACTGAGTATGCAGCTCGACAGCAAACAAGAAATCGAATTTATCGATAGTGTAAAAGAACGTTACAAAGAGCGGGATGAAAAATACGCAGGTAAAACGGAACAAGAGCTGCGAGAAGTTGTCTTAGAGAATACTGAAGAGTGGATGGAAGAATGGCTTGGTAAATTATCAAGACAACAAAAAGCACGCGCCAAACAGCTTTCTCAAGATGTGATCATAAATAGTCCACTATGGCGTGACTATCGCTCGTCTATAATTCAAGAACTCGAATACCTTTTCGAAAATAAAAGTAACAGCGTGGTTTACCAGCAGGTATTCATGAAACTCTTATTTGAGCCAGAAAGTTATTATAGTGATCAACTAACCAAGAATATTGATCATAATATCGCTCTAACGGATCAATTCACCCTAGATATTTCTCAAACAATGAGTGATAAACAGTGGCGACACTTCCACGGAAAAATCCGTGAATGGCGTGAACTTGCTGAAGACTTATTGAATTAATTCTCGATAAAACAATCCCTTAATGTTAGTGCTGATGTAGCCTGTCAGCACTTTCTAATGAAAAACTGATTCAAAGCAAATTCTTATTGTGGCATGAGCGTAACATGACTTGTCGAACCATGTTGGATAGGATCCTCGCACACCTTACATCCCTGTGCGTGGCATCCTTCGCTCAAAACAATGAGAATAATTATGAAGCATTTAGTTGAAAGATTTCTTCGCTACGTCACGTTCGATACTCAATCTAATCCCCATGAATCAGCTTGTCCAAGTAGCAGCGGACAACTGGTGTTTGCACAGTTGCTTAAAAAAGAAATGATAGAGCTTGGCTTAAGCAATGTGACATTAAGTGATAACGGCTACCTAATGGCAAAACTGCCATCGAACGTTGATTATGATGTGCCTGCTATTGGCTTTATCGCGCACATGGATACCGCCCCTGATGCGTCTGGTAAAAATGTGAACCCTCAGTTTATCGAAGACTATCAGGGTGGTGATATTGCACTTGGTTTGGGCGATGAAGTGCTTTCCCCTGTGCAGTATCCAGACTTACACGAGCTTCATGGTCATAATCTGATTACTACAGATGGCACAACACTCCTAGGCGCTGACAACAAAGCAGGCATTGCTGAGATTCTTTCTGCGGTCGCTATGCTGATTGAAAATCCAGACATCCCACACGGTGATATTTGTATTGGCTTCACGCCAGATGAAGAGATCGGTCGTGGCGCTGACTTGTTTGATGTTGAGAAGTTCGGCGCGGAATGGGCGTACACCATTGATGGTGGCCCTCAAGGCGAGCTGGAATACGAAAACTTCAATGCAACCAGTGCGGATGTCATTTTCCATGGCGTGAGTGTTCATCCAGGCACTGCGAAAGGCAAACTGGTTAATGCGATGAACTTGGCGGCTAAATTCCAAGTGCAGATGCCAGAAGATCAAACGCCAGAAACCACAGAAGGCTACGAAGGTTTCTTCCACCTAAAATCTGGTGAACTTGGTGTGGCTCGTAGTGAGTTAGGCTACATCATTCGTGACTTTGACCGCGAAGGTCTGGAAAATCGCAAAGCCTTTATGCAGAAGCTAGTCGATGATATGAACGCAGGCTTGAAGCACGGTTCGGTTGAGTTGAAGCTCACTGACAGCTATTACAACATGCGTGAAATGGTTGAACCATATCCACATATTATCGATTTGGCGAAACAAGCGATGGAAGTGTGCGATGTTGAACCTCTTATTAAGCCAATTCGTGGTGGTACAGACGGTGCCCGTTTGTCGTTCATGGGCTTGCCTTGTCCGAACATCTTCACAGGTGGCTATAACTTCCACGGTATCCATGAGTTTATCTCCGTAGAGATGATGGAGAAGTCTGTTCAAGTGATCGTTAAGATTGCTGAGCTAACGGCGAAGAAACACGGTTAATCCTATAGTTGGTGAACCTCACCATTCAGATAAACAAAAGCCCAGACATGTGTCTGGGCTTTTTGGTTGGTTTTGGAAAACGTTTAGATTGTCTGAACATTTACACAAAAGCCGAGTAACGTCTTAACGAACGCTTTTCTCTTCGATCTCGTTGATTGGTAGCCAGTTTACTTCCACACCCGCTTGGTCGAACATGTCTTGGCTCACTTGAATCTTGTCGCCCCAGCGAGATAAGAAATCTTCAGATTGTTCAGGGCAGCTTACTCTTGCAATCCCTGTCTGAATGATTTTTGCTGCACAGTTCGGGCAAGGGAAGTGGGTTACCCAAATATCACAACCATCTAAGTCACGCTTCGAAAACAAAATTGCGTTCTCTTCTGCGTGAAGCGTTTTTAGGTATTTCAGTTCGCGTTCATCTGTATCAACGCTGTCAGATACGCCGTGTGGGTAGCCGTTGAAGCCAACAGAAACAATACGGTTATTTTTGGTGATTACCGCGCCAACTTGTGTGGATGGATCTTTACTCCATGACGCAACAAGTTCAGCCATCTGGTAGAACCGTTTCTCCCATTTAGAAATCATACTCATCCTCTCGGTCGAAAGCTTTGAATTGTCTGCATGATAACGCATTCAGTTTAAAAAAATAGTCAAAACACTCGCGGTAATTATGAAGTGTCGATTTTCACGTGAAGCTGATGAATTATTGTCTAATTTATCGGTATGTTTTCACCACAACATCACAGTGATTTTCAGCGTGATTCGTGTACATGATCGCAACAATTTTATCCTGCCGATCACCATGTTTGCGAGTCGTTTCATCGGCTTACACTTTGATACACTTTCCCCGGTTTCTCTTGAAGTTTTCGGACAAAGCACCCTGTAAGGTTAGGGTATTGTCAAACGAATCCTGTTCTATAAAGACGGTATATACATGCAAAAGAAACCACTCGTCGCACTAATGGCGGCAACAGCTATCCTCGCGGGATGCGGAGAAGCAAGCAATGCCCAGAAGGGGGCGCCAGCTCCTCTTGTTGTGACTCAGGATGTCACAATTATCGACTACCAACCGAGCAAGTCTTACATCGGTCGCATTGAAGCAGTAGAAGATACGAATATTACGGCACAAGTCTCCGGCTATCTTGAAGCCCGCCATTTCGACGAAGGTCAGATGGTGGAGAAAGGGCAGTTGTTGTACTCCATTGAGCCTTCATCTTTTGAAGCGCAAGTGGCGAGTGCAAAAGCGGCGCTAGCTCAAGCAAAAGCGGCGCTTAAAAAAGCAGAACTCGACCACCAACGTGGTAAAAACTTGTTGCCACGTGGCAGTATTTCCCAATCTGAGTTCGATGCGTTGACGGCGACGTTGCTGGGTGCTCGTGCAGAGCTAGAGGCGGCAAACGCTCAGCTTAAGCTTGCGGAAGTAAACCTTTCTTACACCCAAATTCGAGCCCCATTCAGCGGCCGCATCAGTGACAGCAAAGTAAGTACGGGTGATCTGCTTTCACCATCTTCTGGCATTTTGACCACATTAGTCAGCCTAGACCCAGTGCATACGTCATTCAGTGTAAGTGAGCGTGAGCGTTTAAATCTTGGTATGGATGGTATTAAAGGCGACGGTAGTGCAGAGTCGAGTGGTGTTGAGGTTCAGCTTGAACTGGAAAACGGCGAGTACTTTGAGCATCTAGGTCAATTGGACTTCTTGGGTAACCGTATTAACACGCAGACTGGTACGATCGCGATGCGTGCGGTGGTGCCAAACCCGGATCAGAAGCTACTTCCTGGTCAGCACATTAAAGTAAATCTTCGCGATAAGAATGCGAAAGACGTTATCGTGATTCCTCGACGCGCAGTGCAAACGGACCTAGAAGGTGACTTTGTCATGGTGATGGCTGAAGGTAATGTTGCGGAGCGCCGTAACGTTGAACTTGGTGCTCAAGTCGAGCAAGGTATCATCATCAAAGACGGTCTGGACAAGGACGATACAGTGATTACACAAGGTCTACAACGTGTACGTAACGGTGTAGAAGTGCGCATTCAATCACCTGCTGAAGACAAACAGTAGGAGGCGCCATGTTAAGTCGTTTCTTTATTCAAAGACCGAAATTCGCACTGGTTATTTCGATCATCTTGACGTTGGCAGGTGCCATCTCATTAGCGATTTTGCCCGTTGCAGAATATCCTAAAATCAGTCCACCATCGGTGAGCGTGACAGCATTCTACACGGGTGCAAGTGCTGAGGTTGTGGAGCAGGCGATAGCCGACCCAATAGAAACCTCCGTGAACGGCGTTGAAAACATGATTTACATGTCTTCAAAGAGTGCTAACGATGGTTCTTACAGCCTAAACGTCACCTTCGATGTGGGTACTGACCCAGATATGGCACAGGTTAACGTGCAAAACCGTGTATCGCAGATTGAGTCAAAACTGCCTCAAGAAGTGCGCATGGTAGGCGTAACGGTGAAAAAGCGTTCTCCTGACTTGTTGATAGTTCTCAACTTCTACTCACCAGACGGTAAGTATGACGACAAGTTTCTTATCAACTACATCAACCTGAACGTAAAAGACCAGCTGGCGCGTGTTAAAGGCATCAGTGAAGTTAACGTTATCGGTGGTGGTGAATACGCGATGCGTGTTTGGTTAGACCCAGAAAAAATGGCTAACCTGAATCTCACAACAACCGATGTGTACTCGGCACTGGCAGAGCAGAACGTGCAAGTGGCGGCAGGTCGTATTGGTGCTGCGCCTTACAACAACCCTCAAGAAGTTCAATTCAACTTGGTGACCAAAGGTCGTCTAGAGAGCGTGAGCGAGTTTGAGGATGTAGTACTTCGTGCAAACCCAGATGGTTCTACGGTATACCTAAAAGACGTCGCTCGTGTTGAGCTTGGCAAGAAGTTCTATGACGGTAACGGTAAGTTCCGTGGTCAAGATGCCTCTATCGTTGCACTGTCACTTCAATCGGACGCAAACGCACTGGAAAGTGGCAAAGCGGTCATGGACTTGCTTGAACGTTTGAGCACTAACTTCCCTGAGGGCATGGCTTACGAAACCAGTTACGATACTACCGTGTTCGTTGCTGAGTCGATCAAGGGCGTAGTAAAAACACTGATTGAAGCTATCTTGCTGGTAATCGCAGTAACCTACCTGTTTCTGGGTAGTGCGCGTGCAACCTTGATTCCGGTTGTCGCGATTCCAGTATCACTTATCGGTACATTCGCTATCATGCAGGCGACGGGCTTTACCATTAACACGGTAACCTTGTTCGGTTTGATCCTCGCCATCGGTATCGTGGTAGATGACGCTATTCTAGTTATAGAAAACGTCGATACCACCATGGCGAAAGACCCAACCATTTCACCGCGTAAAGCAACGTTGCTGGCGATGAAAGAAGTAACGGGGCCAATCATTACCTCGACCTTGGTTTTATTGGCGGTATTCCTGCCAGTAGCCATGCTTCCGGGTATTACTGGCATCATGTATCGTCAGTTCGCACTGACGATCTGTATCTCGGTAGTGATCTCGTCTATTAACGCACTAACGCTGTCTCCAGCACTATGTTCGTTGGTACTGAAGCAGGGTGGTGGCAACACAGCAAACTGGTTCCAAGCGTTTAACCGTGGTCTAGGGCGTGTAACTACGCGTTACGGTCAAATTGCGGGCTTCTTGGTTAAGAAGTCTATGTTGCTAATTGCTTTCTTCTTCGTGGCGGTTTCTGCAGTAACGTTCTTCGCGAAAACAACGTCTACGGCGTTTGTACCTCAAGAAGATAAAGGCATTTTGTTGGTGAACGTGCAGCTTCCAGATTCTGCGTCACTTTCTCGTACCGAAGAAGTGACCAATGAACTGATGAAGATGGTTGAGCAAGAACCGGGTGTTGATGGCGTGACGGTTGCGAATGGTTACTCATTCATGACGGGTGCCGCAGCATCAAATGGTGCGTCTCTGTTTATCAAACTGCATGATTGGGACACGCGTAACTCGCTTGACGGTGAACACGCTGCTAACGCTATCGCAAACCGCATCAACGGTCGTGCTGCAATGGAACTTCCTCAAGCGGTGGTATTCGCAATGGGTCCTCCGGCAGTTCCGGGTATGGGCGCCGCTTCTGGCTTTGAATTTGTGCTGGAAGACACGCTAGGTCGTAGCCGTACGGATTTGTCGATGGTAATGGGTGAAATGATTCAGGCTGCTAACCAAGCGCCAGAAATCGCGTACACCTTCAGTACCTTCCGTGCAAACGTACCGCATTACTATGTCGACATTGACCGCGAGAAAGCACAACAGTTAGGTATTCCACTGTCGTCAATCTTCCAAACATTGCAAGGTAACCTTGGTTCGCTATACGTGAACGACTTCACCATGTTTGGTAAGAACTTCCGTGTGACCATGCAGGCAGACAGCGAACACCGCAGCAGCATGGAAGATCTTGAGCGTTTCCACGTTCGTTCTTCGAGCGGCGATATGGTGCCACTGAGTACATTAGTGAGCTACGAACAGGTGTTTGAGCCGGATGTCGCATGGCGTTATAACATGTACCGTAGTGCCATCATTCAAGGTCAACCTGCACCGGGTTATTCAAGTGGTGACGCGATTGCAGCTATGGAACGTGTCGCGGCTGAAGTTCTGCCACAAGGTTACACTTACGAGTGGACGGGTATGGCTTACCAAGAAGTATTAGCAGGTAACCAAGCGATTTACGCGTTCGCATTGGCATTGATCTTTATCTACTTGTTCATGGTGGCGCAGTACGAGAGTTGGAGTATTCCTCTAGCGATCATCCTAGTGGTGCCAGTGGCAACGTTAGGTTCCTTCCTTGCATTGAACTTAACCGGAACGCCGCTTAACTTGTACGCTCAGATAGGTCTCGTCCTGCTCATAGCGCTCGCGGCGAAGAACGCAATCCTAATTGTGGAATTCGCCAAGCAAGAGCGTGAAGAAAAAGATGTGGATATCGACAGTGCCGCAGTACAAGGTGGTAAGCTTCGTTTCCGTGCTGTGAACATGACGTCTTGGTCGTTCATCTTAGGTATCTTCCCGTTGATCTTCGCTGCTGGCGCGGGTCACGTGAGTCAGAACTCATTGGGTATTTCCCTAATTGGCGGTCTGCTATGTGTGCTTCTAGCGGGTACCTTCCTGATCCCTGGCTTCTATGCTCTGGTTCAGAGAAAACGTGAGAAGATCCACGGCGGCAGCACTAAGCTTGTTCCTCTAGATGACGAATAAGCGCTGAGCTACCTTAAATAGAAAAGCCCGAAGCATGAGAGTGCTTCGGGCTTTTTGTTAGTATTAATTTAAATCCGAATATGCGAACTTGGTTTACGCGCTACGGGTTTTAAATTCAGCGACTGCATCGTCCATGTCATGGGCTTGAGCAGAGACAGAATCGACTTCATGCAGACATTCTTGTGCGGATTGCATGTTGTTTTCAGAAATCACGTTCAGCTCAGTAATCGAGTCGCTGACTTGATTCATCACGATGCCTTGCTCTTCGATAGCAGAAGCGATGCGTTCAGAGTTACCTTGAATTGCATGCATGTCTGCGATGATCTGCTGAAGGCTTGAATCGAGTTTCTCAGATGCTTGAAGAGTTTGCTGACCTTGGTCGTTACACTGATCGATATCTGATACCACCATCGACATTTGCGATTGAATGTCTGATACCACGCGAGTGATTTCTTCTGTCGATTGATGAGTACGGCTGGCTAGTGCGCGTACTTCATCCGCTACTACGGCAAAGCCACGACCTTGCTCGCCCGCACGCGCTGCTTCAATGGCCGCGTTTAGCGCGAGTAGGTTAGTTTGCTCTGCAATGTCTTGAATGATATTCACTGCACCGCCAATCTTTGCAACGTGCTCGTTAAGCGATCCGATTGACTGCTGACTATTCGAAAGAATACCGGTTAATTGACCGACATTCGTTACTGTGGTTTCAACAACGCTACGACCTTGTTCCGCATTGTTTGCAGCTTGGTGAACGCCTTCTACTGCCACAGAGGTACTTTCCGAGATTTCACCAATAGTGGCGACCATTTGCTGAACTGCAGTTGCCATTGATGAAGTATGATCGGCTTGAGCGTGGAATTGCTCCATCACGCCCTCAAGTTCACGATGCATATTATCGGTGCTTGCTGATAGCTGTGCTGACTTCTCTTGCGTGCCGTGAATCAAGTGCTCAAGTTTATCCAACAGATCGTTTAAGTGATGGCTGATGTCCGCCAATTCATCTTTGCCTGCTAACTCTGAACGCAAGCCCATATTGTTGCTTTCGCTGATATTTTTGATTGTCGCAAGTAGGCTGCTAACACGGGTATTGATTGAGCGTGAAATTTGCAGAATCAAGGCGAAGATAACAACGAAGACGACGGCAGTGATGACTTGTTTCACCATGGTGTTTTGCGCATCACGAGCTTCTGCCGCTTGGCTCAACGCAGACGAGAAGGTCTTAAACTGCTCTTCAACTGCGTGTGATAGGGCACGAGTGTCACCCAGTAAACCTTTGTTGTATGCCACACCAATGGTCTGCTTCTGCGTAGCAAGTTGGCGCGCATTCTCGATTAATGAAGGAACATACAAACCTTGTAACAGACCTTCGTCCATTTGCCCGGCTTTGACGCCTTGTGCGAACTTGGTTAACGCCATCAGTTGCTGGTGGTTTGCATTCTGTTCAGCTTCCAACAACGCCTGTTCAAAGCTTGCCAATAGACCGCTGTCGGCATTTAAACCATAGCGCTCGTAAGCGGAAACCAAATTCTGGAACCCTTTTTGATAGGCAAGTAAGTCTTGTTTAAATTGGAGGCTAGAAGGGAGGTCATAACGGTTTAGGATGCCAGACAATTCTTGTTCGGTCCCGACAAATTTATCGACGTTTCCATTGAATTTGTCGAGGTATTTGATGTTGCTGCGTAACAAGAAGTCTTTTTCATTGCGACGTAGGTTAAGGAGACGAATTTCGAGATCGCCAACCAATTTAATCGCGTGATTAAGCTCTTGGCTTTGGTTCGCGAAGTGTGACGAGGTACCCAATAGGGTCACAATACCTAAAATGGCAATTACTCCAAGGGAGTAGAGCTTGTGCCTTATAGTCATAGAGTTTGTCCTGAATAGTTGACTAAAGTAAGGAACCCAACAAGGCTCCCAATGGCTAGCTCTGACGTTTGTTAGTACAGCACTTTCTGGCGTTGCTGTTTTTTTGTCGCTTGCTTGTTTTTACTATCAAGTCTGCGACGTTGCGAAGCGCGAGTTGGTTTGGTTTTAATACGCTTCTTTTCTTGTCGGCTTGCAGATTGTATTAACGCTTGTAATCGATTTAGTGCGTCTTCTTTGTTCTGCTCTTGTGTCCGAAACTGTTGCGCTTTAATGATGATCACGCCATCTTTGGATATCCGACTGTCTGAAAGGGCGAGAAGTCGCTCTTTATAGAATTCCGGCAATGTGGAATGACGTACGTCAAAGCGCAAATGTATCGCGGACGATACCTTATTAACGTTCTGCCCACCATTTCCTTGAGCCCGGATAGGCAATAATTGGATTTCCCAATCTTGAATTGTGACGGAGTTCGAAATTTTGAGCATGATAATTAAATGCCAATAAGGAATGGGATGATGGCTGATAAATTACCATCAGAGATGTACAAATAGAAGAATTGACATGAACACAATAGATTTAAGCCCCTATAAAGGGTTAATTTTCGACATGGACGGCACCTTGATTGATACCATGCCTGCGCATTTGGCGGCCTGGCAAGCAACGGCGGATCGTTTCGACTTCCCTTTCAACCAAGAGTGGTTACACAGCTTAGGTGGCATGCCAAGCTTCAAAATTGTTGGCGAAGTAAATCGTCAGCATGGTTTGTCTCTCGATCCAAAAACCGTTTCTCGCTTCAAAATGGACACGTTTGCTGAGATGGAGCAACACGGTGAAATCATCTCATGCACTAATACCGTTTTGGATGAGCATCTTGGCAACAAGAAGATTGCCGTGGGCACAGGTAGCCAGCGCGATAGCGCACTGCGTCTACTAGCAAAAGCAGGCATCCTGAAAAAGCTTAATGCGGTGGTTACGGCTACTGACGTTGAAAACCATAAACCATTCCCAGACACGTTCCTTATGGCTGCAGAACAACTTGGTTTGAGCGCACAAGATTGTGTGGTGTTTGAAGATACCGAGTTAGGCAAGAAAGCTGCGCACGCCGCGGGTATGGATTGTGTGATGGTAGAAGAGAATAAGTTAGTGTTTTATCCGAAAGCGTAATACTTCGGGCCAGAAAATCATACCCAATAAAAAACGCCGCAACTGATGCGGCGTTTTTCTTTATTTTTGCTGAGGATTATTGGATGTCCAATAGCTCTACGTCAAAGATCAGCACGCTTGCTGGTGGGATAGGGCCCGTACCATTTTTACCGTAGCCAAGTGTGCTTGGTACGAATAGGCGAATCTTCTCACCGACAACCATGTACTGCAGGCCTTCTTGCCAGCCTTTGATTACTTGGTTTAGACCGAACGTGATTGGCTCGCCGCGCTCTACAGAGCTATCGAAAACCGTACCGTCGATCAGTGTGCCATGGTAGTGCACTTTCACTTTGCTATTTGCAGCTGGGTGAACGTCACCAGTACCTTTTTCAAGTACAAGGTATTGCAGACCGCTCTCAGTGGTAATCACGCCTTCTTTCTTGCTATTTTCTAGCAGAAATTCTTGACTCTTCGAAAAGTTTTCGTCTGCCACTTTGTGGTTCGTCCAAGTGCGGTAGATAAAGAATGCCGCTAGGACAAAAATAATAAGAGGAAACAGAAATTTAGACACAATAGCTCCTTGTCTTATTTTGGTTGTTTTAGCAGATAGTTGATGGTGTCTGCCATTGCTTCAACGGTTTCATGACCACCTGTGATCACTTGGTACTTACCATTTACGATGAAGGCAGGCACTGAGTTGATTTGACCACGAGTCGTGATCTGCTCTGCTTTAGTGATGTATTCAAACAGTTTTGCTTGTTGAGCATCGTCTAGTTGATAAGGGCTCACTAGATTACGAGACTCGAATGCTTTCTCTACCGCTGCTTGACGCTCATCAGCAGTCGCTTCTGCTCCCATTTGAACCGCCGCGAATAGTTCTTCCATAAACGCTTTGTCAGGCGTACCGTTCACCTGCATTGCTGCTGTGTAGAAAATGATTGCGCTGATTTGTGCATTCTCATTGAAGGTTACGTGCATTTTCTCGACTTTTTGTTCTGTCAAAGATTCGATTTTTGGCACAAATTGTTCCATGGTACGGCAGTGACCACAGTTCAGAGAAAACACCTCAGTAACAGGAGCCAGGTTGTACTCTGCAAGAGAGACTGGCAACACTTCGTATTGTTTGCCTTGTTGTGGCTGACTATTGCCGTTATCACAAGCCGTTAGGGCAAATACTGCGGCAAAAAGTGCTGCACCTTTAGAAATAGTTTTAAACATGGGTAAAGCTCTAAATAGTAGAATTATCGCTAGTTTATCGGTTAACGGTATCGACGAAAACCATTAATACGGCTTGTTACACTAAAGTGAGACAATCGAAGAAAGTTTAGACAAAACAGAGCAATGACGCAGAAAATAAAGGTGCTGATGCTTGAAAAAGACGAATCTCGTCCACTTCAAAGGAGAGCAGTCATTCACCGAAAGCCGCAGAATTAGAAAAATGAAGGTGCATATGGGATCTTTGGCACGATAGGTGCTTGCTAAATGAAGATAAATAGCAATGGGCACTAAAGTTTGGGCAATTTAAGCCGACACAGTGAACAAGAATTCATTCTACGTTGGTAACGGTATGAAGCATTGGTTTTTAGTTGCATGTGGTTTCTTAGCCGGATGCACTAGCATTAATTCAGATATGGTTCCGGGCGGCAACATGTTAGACACCGCTCCTCGCACTAATTCAGAGCTTAGACATCCAGAGTGGGGTTATGCGAAGTCATACTCTTCTGCGCCTCGTTATGTTGCTCAGGTACCGAGCTCAATGGAAAAAAAGTCACAGGGCGTGATGTCATTGGAGATGTTCTTAAATAGACATCAGATCGCCCATGAAACCATCAGTGGCGAACATCTTATGATACGTTTGAAGGAGCAAGTTCATTTTCAAACTGGCTCTGCAAGGTTATCGGCGCAATCTCAAGACTGGATACAGAGCCTTGGGCATTATCTTGCCGGACGCACTGACGTCGATGTGGTGATTGATGGCCATGCGGACAGCACGGGGGCGGCGAGCTTCAATGATTCGTTGTCTGAGAAACGTGCGCGTGAAGTTGAAAAGCAGCTACTTGCGACTAGCTTGCCACGCCAAAGAGTGTTCTCTCGAGGCTTTGGTGAATACGTACCGCAGTGTAGTAACGCAACGGCGAGTGGTAAAGCATGTAACCGTCGAGTGGAACTGATGCTGATTGTCGATCAGTAACCACCATTTTAAGCCATTGAGATAAAAGAAAAGAGGCACCGTTTGGTGCCTCTTTTACATCCGCCAATGTTCTTAGGGGGAACTAGGCAAATTCTTTTTCAATGTAAGCGACAATGTCTGAAGATTCGTAAAGCCATTGCGTTTCGCCATCTTTTTCAATGCGAAGGCAAGGAACTTTCACGCGACCGCCACCTTGCTCTAGTGCTTCACGGTGTACTGGGTCATTTTTCGCATCACGCAACTCAATGTTTACAGATTGACGCTTCATAGCACGACGAACTTTTACGCAGAAAGGACAAGCTTCAAATTGGTAAAGTGCGTAGTTCTTCGCTTTGTCATCAACGCTTTTCTGTGCCTCTGCTGAGCGTTTAACGCCGCGAGGTGAGAATACTGCGTTGAGAAGTAGAATGATTTTTCCCAAAATCCAACGGATAAACTTCATAATGATCCCTTGATGTTCAGTGGATGAGTGTCCTTGGCTTTCATGCAACAACCGACGTGACGAAATCGTTTAACGAAAAGAGCCGTTGCATGAGAGGACGTAGTCTATCAGGTGTTTGGTTTGGACAAAACCATGTTTTTTATGAGGAAAAAAGACGTTTTACCCAACCAAAGAGTCCACTTGCTTTTGCAGGGTTCGCTTCTTTACCGAGATAAAAGCTTTGCATCAGGTCTGTACGGAATGCATCTAAGTCCATACGTTTGATCACCAGCTCATGCTGCAGGGTATTTTGTGTTTGCTCTGCGTGATCATGAGCAAGGCTGAAATCCATATTCAGGTAGCCTTGAGTGTATAGCCATAAGTGCGTGACCAATACTAAGTCTTCGGCAGACTGGTTAGTGAACTTCTCAGCATGCTCTTCGCCCAACGTATCACTGAATACTTGCTGCATTTTGTGAGTGGATGTGGCGTGCTGCTCATACAGCGCACTGGCTTCGATGTGAGACTTAGTCAAAAGCCCGAGTAAATGCAGCGCAGGGGCTGTGTCAGGCTTGTTTTCACATACTCTAATGAACAATGGGGCTTGTTCTTTTACCCAGCGTCGCCTTGCTGCTTTATGCTCGTCAACGAAGGGAATGTTTTTGAACCCCATTTCTTGGATCAGTTCATTAAGAGGCGTCATTACTTTGCAGTTCCTTCACCGTCACTTCGACGTGTTGTTCGTTAATATCAACGAAAATAGAGGTGCCGGTAATCATAACAGATAGGCTAGTGCCACGGTCAAGGTGCTGTGAAATCAAATCGATAGCATCGTAATCTAGGCTTGCCACGTCGACAGGAAGCATGCCAAATTTGCCAGCCATCTTGTCCCACCAAACTGACGCTTTGGTGTTGTAGGTGTAGACTTTCACATTCTTAGCCAAACGGGTCGCTTTCTTGATGCGATCTGGCTCTGGCTCACCAATCTCAATCCAATGTGTGATGGATTGATCGTCCTCAACACGCCACAAGTCTGGCTCTTCTGTTGTAGAGAGACCTTTAGTGAACTCGAGATCATCCTGTGCATTCAAGCAGAACGCGAAAATACGAGCCAGCATACGCTGTGGCTTTTCAGAGGGATGAAGGGCGATAGTCAGGTTTTTTGAATCGTAGTAATCGTTGTTCATATCGGAGATAGCGATACGAAACTTGTAAATTGTTGGTTTTAGAGCCATAGGAAGTATCAATAAATGAAGGGCAAAAAAATAGCCAGCTAAAAGCTGGCTATCATATCAAAATCTTAAAAGGATTAAACTAGAGTGATTTTCTCAGCTTGTGGACCTTTTTGACCTTGAGTGATTTCGAATTCTACTTTCTGACCTTCAACAAGCGTACGGAAGCCGTCACCTTGGATTGCAGAGAAGTGAGCGAAAACGTCAGGACCGTTTTCTTGTTGGATGAAACCGAAGCCTTTAGTTTCGTTGAACCACTTAACTGTACCAGTAGCTTTGTTAGACATGTCTATTTCCTAAATATCTAATTTTGTGTAAATCTCGCCTAATCGGCGCTTATAGCGTGGAAAAATAAATTGCTATTGCGTACCACAGGACGGGGGAGTTACGAGTAATCCAACGAAATGTGAAAACAAAGAACTTTCTTTCTAGCCGTGTTCGAGTCTAGGTTAATTACGGGTATAGTCAACATATATCGACCTCTCAAGGGCAAATATTTGTATCTAGTCACTTTTTATACGGTGTATTTTTGATGTTTTTTCAAATAAATGACGTTGTTGTGAAGTTTTTGGGAGGCAAAATGAAATTTATTATACAAATTTGACTATTTTCCCTAATTATTGTCCAATCTGGTTCGACCATTAAGGAGGATCTATGGCGAAGAACAAATCTAATCCTCAGCCGAATGAATTGGTTCAAGATACCGAATTTGGCAGAGGCGAAATTAAAGACAATGCATTGAAAGCCGTTGTCACCAGTCAACTGTTTAGAACTCGAGTTGTAAAAGCGAAAAAAGGCAAAGGCAGCTTCAATCGGAAAGCGAAGCATAGAGGCAAAGAGCCCTATTCAAAGTTCTCACTAATGTGGATTTTGAATAGGGCTTTTTTCTTGTCTGAAGGTTATGGAGATGCGCTGTCTTAGCGTTCGATTTTGGGTGAGTAAATAGAATAGGCTGTGATTTGCCCTGCAACGATCGCCGAGAACATAAACAGCGCAGACAAACCAATGCTTGGGATCGGCAAAATCGATTGCTCAAACACGGATTGGCTCGCACTGACCAATACACGGCTACCCGGAACCAATATGATAATGCCTTGAACAATGTAGATAGAGCCCGTCAGTTCCATCTTTTTCGCAATCCAAGTCCCGTATAGGGTTATCAGTACAGTGGTAACCCAAGTGCCCACAACCCAGCCACTTTCAAAACCAAGATAAAATGGCCCCCACATTCCCAACATTGCCACAGGTAAGCCAAGTAGAATGTCGATAGGGCGGGCATTAAAGATCACCCCAAGGCTAATTGAAATGATGAACAAGCCACTAATGTGCATCCAAATAGGAACTGCATTGGTGTAGGCGATGGATTGCGCTTGACCCCAAATGGCTTCACCGATATTAAGCCCCATGGTGATGCCGACAAACAGTTTGATCAGCGTGAGGGCGCATTGTCCCAATAAACTGGTTCCTGAAACTAAATCGTTGAACGCGAGACACTCCAGCGAGTTAGCGATCGAAAGTCCGGGCACAAACAAAACAATCGTAGCGATGCAGAGCGCCCATACTGGAATAGGCAATCCAGTGCTGGATAGGTAAGCGACAATAATGCCAGTGAACAAAGCCGCGATAAACTCAACCGCAATTGCACGTCTCGCTCGGCAAACTTGCTGACATCCCCAGACCATAAAGCCGAGAATAAAAGCAAAGCCGACTGCCTCTAGGGTACTGCCAACCAACATTAAGTAAGCGGGTGGAATACCCATGTTTGCCAATGCGATGATCCATGAAGGATATCCCGCAGGTTCAGGGACAGGTTCGCTACTTGGTTGATTGATACGAATGATGGTGTTGGCCAGCAAACTCAAGTTAATGGAAGCTGGTTTCAGGCGTTTGAGTACCACTGCGTTGTTGTCATCAGGAAACTGATAATTGATCGCGGTTGGTGTGGCTTGAATCATCACATCCACGCCATGTTTTTGCGCATAGTACTGAGTGTATTTCTCTACTTTGTAAGGCGCACAACCACTGCGATGCAAGGTATCGCCAATTTCGACGATTTTGTTAATTCTATATTGAGAAGGCATGGCGAAAGCGAAAATTTCGGGTCACAAAAAAATTGCGCGTAAGTTAACAAAGTGATTCTTATCGAGCGAATAATCATTACTTTTTTGATGTGATTTTGTGGGCTGTGTCAGGTGTTGTTTCGTTTATCGCGGATTTGCATCGAGAACGGTTGGTACTATCGCACTTTCATTCATATAAATGTCATAATAATTCGCGACAAATTAATAAATACTTCTAGCAATAAAGTACCGTTTTTCAGATGAAGTGTATTAATTTAGATTCATATCAATAAGAGTCTCTTCCCATATCTAAAAGCTCTGCTATATCTTTAGTTCGATTTAAGTCTTAGGTAACACTTTCGGACAGGGTGGCGAGAAGTAGGAATGACTCTCATACGTTATAGTACTTATGTTTGGAAAAACACCACGTTTAGCATTGCTCTATTAATAGTGGGCGTGCTGCATAGTGCTGTGACGTATGGTCATGAGACCCAGAAAGAGACTCTCGTTATCGCTAATTCAAAAGCGTGGAAGCCTTTCTCTTATCTCACACCAGATGGTGAGCCTAAAGGCATCTTAATTGATTTTTGGCGTGAGTATGCCGTTAGAAATGATGTTCATGTTCAGTTTCTTCTGCTTGATTGGGAAGACTCTTTGCTTGCAGTGAAAGAGGGGAGAGCAGACATTCATGCAGGGCTCATATTTTCCGAAGAGCGCAACCAGTACCTGAATTTTGGCACAGTGATCATGCCTATTGATACCCAACTGTACGTGAACAGCGACCTTTTAGGCATCGATGTTGATTCGGTGTTGGCTGGGGAGTCTGCGATGGAGGTGGGGCTAGTTAAAGGGGGATACGAAGAGACTTTCGTTCGTAAGCGTTATCCCAATGCCGCAATCAAACAGTTTGCGAATAATGATGCATTATTAAAAGCCGTTACCGACAAAAAGGTATTTCTGTTTGTGGTCGATACTCAAGTGTCTAATTTCTATATGGCGACGACATCAGATGCAGTGACGTTCCTGCCTGCATTACACCTTTATAGCAAAAGCTTGAGAATCGCGACGGGAGAGGCGGGCTCAGAGTCGATCGAAGCCATCTCCAAGAAATTTGAAACGGTGTTGGAAGCCGACAAAGATCGAATTTTAAGTCGTTGGATCCACGTTAAAACGGTTTATCCCGCCTATCTGGCGCCCCTTGCTGTGTTTGCTCTTATTATCGCGGCTATGTTCCATATCTTTTCACTCAAACGCACGGTGGCTCTGCGCACGCGGCAACTCACTATGGCGAATCAACAGCTTTTTGAACTCACCCTGACTGACCCTCTCACTAAGCTTTATAATCGACGTCATTTGATTGAGCGTTTAGCGACGTTAAGTAACGTAAGGCGAAACTTGACCGTGATGGTGTTTGATATTGATGACTTCAAATCCATCAATGACCAATTCGGGCATGTGGTTGGCGATCAAGCTATTATCGCCGTTGCGAATACGGCGAGAACCGTGATCGATGAAAGAATGACGTTGGCACGCATTGGTGGTGAAGAGTTCGCTTTGGTGACAGCTTCGCTTTCTGCTGAAGAAGCTGAAGTACTCGCTCGTACAATTTGCACCCAAGTGCATTGCTCACCGGTGACTTTGGATGGACAAGCGATTAGCGTGAGTATCAGTTTAGGCTGTGCGTATTATCCAAAATTTGATGAACAACCAAGCCTGCAAGATGCTGATCAACTTATGTATCGTGGGAAAGCCAGCGGTAAAAATCGCGCGGTGTTCCAAATCATCAACAGAAACAAAGTGGAACCATTACTTCGTAAAGCTCAGTAAAACTTTGAGCGAGCTCTCGCTGACCTTCATCCTCTCCTTGCTATACTGATTTGAACTCCCTGTTTTTATTGTCATTTCTGACGCGAATAGTGTTGGATTTGAGTGTCGAGGACGGTTATGCGTACTGCTTTGTTATCTCTATTGTGTTGGTCCATTTCATTTACTGCTGTGGCTGAAAGTGCTTTTGATATCGTGCAAAAGTCAGATCAAGCAATGCGCGGCGATTCCAGTTATACCGAATCCACTATGGAGATCATTCGTCCTGATTGGACTCGGTCGATGACCATGAAGAGTTGGACCAAAGGGACAGAGTTGTCTTTGGTGTTGGTTACGGCGCCAGCCAAAGATAAGGGCAGTGCTTCTCTAAAACGACAAAGAGAAATGTGGAATTGGGTACCGAGCATTGAACGCGTCATCAAAATTGCGCCATCTATGTTGAGCCAATCGTGGATGGGCTCAGACTTCACCAACGATGATTTGATCAACCAGTCTTCTATTGTGGTCGATTATCAGCACCAATTGAAAGGCGAGGATACGTTTGATGGCGAAAAGGTTTGGGTGATAGACGCCGTTGCTAAGCCCGATGCCCCAGTGGTTTGGAGCAAAGTAACGTTGTGGATTTCCAAATCGACCTACCTACAGCGCAAAGTAGAATTCTACGATGAGTTTGATGAGCGAGTGAACGTGATGACGACTTATGACGTGGAAGAACTCGGTGGGAGGAAATTAGCGACCAGAATGGAAATGCAGCCGCTTGATAAGCCAGACAACAAAACCGTACTCATCACCCACCAAGCGCAGTTTGATTTCGATATCGATGACAGCTTTTTCTCTCAGCAACAGATGAAATCGCTGCGCGACTAAGTTTGGATAAATGAGCGGCTAAAAGAAGAAACGGATAATCAAACATCAACGGAAGGAAGCGAATCAATGCTTGTGAAACTGGCTTGGCGAAACCTCTGGCGACAAAAACGCAGGACACTACTGACGGCGTCTGCGTTGGCATTGGTGCTGTTTCTTTCGCTTATTACGCGAGCGTTTCAAGAAGGCAGTTATACGTCCAATATCAAAAATGCCGCCAAGTTTTATACGGGTCTGATTCAACTGCAAAACCCCGAGTTTGGTGACTCTTCCAGCATTGATGATGTCTTGCCGCAAACCAACACCTTCATTTCGGCGGCGAAAAATAATCCCAATATTGATGTGGTATTACCTCGGGTAGAGTCTTTTGCTTTAGCCGCAAAAGATGAACGCTCAAAGGGTGTGATGGTACTAGGCGTTGAGCCTGAAGCTGAAGATCGGTACTCCAATATCAGCGACAAATTGATTGAGGGAAGCTACATCCAATCAGGGCAAAAATCAGTGTTAGTTGGTGGTGGTTTGGCGAATTATTTGCAACTCAAGGTTGGCGATGAACTGGTGCTGTACGGTGCCGGTTATCGAGGACAGACCGCGGCAGGCTTGTATCAAATCTCGGGCATTCTTCATTTTCCTTTGCAGCAGCTTGATTCTCAGTTGGTGTACATGCCGCTCGATACTGCGCAAAACCTGTATTCATTGGATGGCCAAGTTACCGCATGGGTTTTGAATACTGAGAGTCTAAGAGACTTACCTGATACCGTTGAACAACTTAAAGCCGAGTATGGCAAAAATGTCGCTGTGAAGGATTGGAAAGAGTTGTCGCCAGAAATGGCACAGCAAATCGCCTTAGATAAAGTGGGCGGTATTTTCTTGATTTATATTCTCTACGGCATTGTTGGTTTTGGCTTGTTTGCGACTATCTTGATGACAACATTAGAACGCCAACGTGAGTTTGCTGTTATGTTAGCAACCGGAATGCTGCGCTCCAAGCTCGTCCTTCTGCTCACGATAGAGTCTCTGTTTATGTCCGTCATTGGCATCATCATTGGGCTTACCGTGAGTACTCCTGTGTTGGGGTATTTCTATTTTAATCCAATCGAAATTACCGGCGATGCTGCCAAGCTTATGCGCGAAAGTGGTTTTGAACCTATTGTGCCTGTTTCGCTCGACCCACACTTACTGCTCAATCAAATCGCCGTCGTGCTGTTCATTCTCTTGTTGTGTTTACTTTACCCAATGATTCGTATGCTTCGAATGCCTATTGCGGCAGGGTTAAAAGGAGGTGCTCATGCTGGTTAAGTTGGCGTGGCGTAACTTGTGGCGCAACAAGTTGAGAACCTCAATCATGCTCGGAGCTATGGTATTTGGCTTGATGGGCGTGGTTGCCATGATGGGGTTTATGAATGGCTTGGTCGATAGCATGATTAAGAACGCCATCTCTTGGCAAACCAGTCATTTTCAGATCCAGCAAAAGTCCTACTTGGTCAACCCTGAGCTAAAAGATGTGGTTCCCGATGCGAATAAGATAGGCAAAGTGTTATCGGCTAATCGAGAAGTGAAAGCGATCTCTGAGCGATTTCTAGCAGATGGCATGATAGCGTCGGCGCGCAGCACACGTGGTATTCGCATCAACGGCGTTAATATCGAGCAAGAGCAAAACATCACGCCACTCTCACAACACATTGTCGACGGAGAATGGCTGAGCGAAGAAGGTAGAAATCCGATTTTAGTATCGAGCAAGATAGCTGAGCGATTAAAGCTACGTGTCGGGTCCAAAGTTGTACTTACTCTGTCTGATATCAATGGGGAAGTCGCAGGCGCAGCATTTCGTGTTCGAGGTATATTCAAAACACCATCGACAGGGTTTGATGACGGTAATGTCTACGTCCGCAAAGCAGATCTTGAAAAGGTTGCGGGGCTGAGTGGCACACACGAAATCGCGATACTCCTTACTTCTAATAACGATACTGAGCTCAAGCAGCTACTGGCGTTCACTCACTCTATTTTGCCGCCGGAAAGTAAAGACTTGCTCAGTGTGAGACCTTGGCAAGAGATCCAACCTTTGCTCTCGACCATGATGAGCACAATGGATGTTTCCAACCAAGTGATGCTGGTGGTGTTTGTGCTGGCGATGACCCTTGGCATCATCAATATCATGCTGATGTCGGTGTTTGAGCGCACGCGAGAGTTCGGTGTGTTAATGGCTGTCGGGATGCAAAAACACAAGATACGCTTGTTGATCGTTTTCGAAACCTTGTTCCTCGGATTAAGCGGTTGTGCGCTTGGGTTACTCGGGAGTGCAATTATGCTTAAGGTGCTGAGTATTACCGGATTGTCGCTGGCTGGTATGGCAGAAGGGCTAGGGGCTTATGGCGTGGATACCTTGCTTTATCCACGGGTATCAATAGCGGAATACCAAATGATTATTGTCGCGATTTTTGTCGCTAGCCTTATCGCAGCCCTGTATCCCGCACGACAAATTTTGAAGCATCGACCTGTGGATGCCATGGCGGAGAAAAGCTAATGACCATCAAACTAGAAAACCTAACTAAGATTTACAACGCCGATGGTGATTACCCTGTTCACGCAGTGCAGTCGGTAGACTTAGAGATTAAGCAGGGGGAGTTCGTTGCGATCATGGGACCATCCGGTTCGGGTAAAACGACGTTGCTGAACATGATTGGCGGTATTGATGCCCCAAGCTCTGGCAAAGTGGAAATCGACGGTTGCATGATTTCATCAATGTCAGAAAAAGAGCTGATTGCCTATCGCCGCGACAATATAGGTTTCATCTTCCAAGACTACAGCTTGTTACCTGTGTTAACCGCGCTTGAGAATGTGGAATTCGTCATGCAACTGCAAGGAAAAACCGAGCGAGAGTGCCGTGAACGTGCGACGTCCTTACTTGAGCAAGTGGGGTTAGCGGAACAGATGAATAAGGTGCCAGGTAAGATGTCCGGCGGGCAGCAACAACGTGTTGCGGTTGCCCGTGCTTTAGCACCAAAGCCTCGTTTTGTCATGGCCGACGAACCTACTGCCAATCTAGACGCCAAAAGCACCGGGGAGTTGCTCGACATTATGGAGCAACTTAGCGAACAAGAGGGAACGACGTTTATCTTCTCGACCCACGATCCGCGGGTGATAAAACGTGCACACCGAATTATCGTGTTTGAAGACGGTCGTTTAGCGCGTGATTTCAGTAATATCGATAATCGCGCAGAGAGGTCGCATGCATAGAGCTGTTTCCCATTTGTCTGCGATTTGTACCAACGCTCTCCGATTGCATACTTACTTGCCAAGAACGAACACAAGTGCAGTGTTTATCAAGGCGTTAAGTCTTTCTCTGCTTAGCCTTCAGGCTGGTGGCGCCTTTTCTGCGGTTCCCGGATTAGAGCCACAAAAGTCATGGGATTTGGATGGTTACATCAAATACATGGCAACCTACAGTATTCCTGATGGCGCTGATAATACGTTTGATAACCTAATACACAATCGACTTAACTTTGAATACCGTTTTTCTTCTAGTTGGCGAGTGAATGTTGGGCTACGAAATCGAGTACTCTGGGGCGATTCTACCGACTTTCCTGGCTATGCCGATTTGGTTGCGTTGGATTCTGGTTACATGGATTTAAGCAAAAACTGGCATGAAGATGATGTGGTCATCAACAGTCAGCTTGATCGCTTGTATCTCACTTGGCAGCAAGATGACTGGGGAGCGAAACTAGGGCGCTTTCGTATCAATTGGTCGATGAATACGATATGGAATCCAAACGATATCTACAATGCGTATTCGATTTACGATTTTGACTATGAAGAACGGGCAGGCACGGATGCCGTCATGTTAAGCAGGAAGCTGGGTTTTGCCGATGGGGTCGATTTGGTGTTTTCGCCTGCTCGTGAATCTGGGCAAAACAGTGCCTCACTGCGTTATTTCGCCAATCAATCGGGATGGGATTACCAGTTTATTGCAGGCCGAGCTCGGATGGATTACGTACTCGGCGCTGGTTTTGCAACGGATGTGTTTGATGCGGGTTTTCGAGGAGAACTCACGTGGTTTGATCCCATTGATCCAGAATTTGAAGGTGAACCGACCAAAAAGACCGCGGTTGCCAGTTTTGAATCGGATTACAGCTTTGGCGGAGAACGCAGTTGGATGGGGTGCGCAGCGTGGTTATTTATCTCCGAACCGCAAGATGCATCGAGCGCATTGGCGTATTTGAACCTTCCTCTCGATGCAAAAACATTGAGCTTTACACGAAATACATGGTACGCCGATATGAGCTTTGATTTAACGCCTTTAAATCGTGTCACGCTCTCGGCCAGCTACTACGATGACCATTCCTATTTCCTTGGTATGTCGAGTAACTACTCCCTCGCTAATGACTGGCAATTACTTACAGTGATCCAAAGCTTTAACGGCAGCAGTGGCAGCTTGTTTGGCGAAGCGCCTTCGACTTTATTGTTTGCGAACGTAAAGTACAGCTTTTGATGCTAACTGTTTCTTTATCAGTAAAATAAATCGCCAATAGGTTCCCCAATTTTTACGATAAGCACCCGCATACATTCTTTTTTGTTTAACTTGTGATACATATATTTAACATTCTTATTAATCTCGTTATATTTAGGGCTCATCGTTGTCAGGAGTTTATGGATGAACCTTACGATATCAGGGAAGTTGCAGCTCAGTTTTGTGCTGCTAGCCGTACTTTTTATGGCATCAGCGGTATTCACGTATCGCAACGTCACTACCGTAGAGCAATACGCCTCTTCGCTACTTAAATCCGACTTACCGACCGTAGACACCAGTCGCGGTATCCAACAGTCCGTTCAAGCGTCGCTGTCTTCTATTCGAGCCTACATGTTGCTAGGTGGCGATGAAGAGGCTAGCTCACGTCTGAGTGAGGACGTACGCAATATCATGGCATCTACAGACGAGTCACTTCCAACGTTGCAGGCTTTGATCTCTGAACAGGATTTTCAAGCGATTCAAAGCCAGTGGGATGCGGTAAAAGTTTCTCTGAACAAGCTGATTGAGCTCAGCCACAGTGATGAGAACTTACCCGCGCACAACCTCTTTATTAACGAAGCGGCACCTATTGCAGAAGTGGCACTTGATCAGCTTCAAAGCTTAATCAACGAAGAGTCTGGAAACCCATTTGGTGGAGACAGAAAGCGTCTGTTTAAAGTCTACGCCGACAGCTATACCTCGCTCGCTAATGCATTGTCTGCTCTGCGAGATTTCCTGTTGTACGGGCAGCAAGATCATCTGGACAAATACCATGACTTGATTAAGTACCACAATCAGTCTGTGGCGGAAATCGACAGCAAACTCGACAGACTGACTGATAACGACCAATCACTGTGGTCACTGTTTAAAGAAATGCAGCAACTGTACTTTCCTTTAGCAGAGCAGGTGATTGCATTACGTCAGTCACCAGAATGGAACGAATCAAACTTGTTGATGGCGAACGAACTGTTGCCTGCAGCGGATGCCCTAGACCAAAGCTTAGAGACGATTGTATTGGCTCAGCAAAGTCGTGCTGATCAAAGCGGACAGGGTATTAATCAGTCGATCAAGAACGTACTCACCACTATGTTGATTGCGGCAGCGTTGGTTTTGTTTGCCGCGATAGCGATTTCAAAATACATGGGTAATACCATTGGGCGCCGAGTGAAGAACTTGTCGGAACGAGCAAAGACGATCGCTTCAGGAGACGTTTCTCAGCCTCCGCTCACTGTTGTGGGGAAAGATGAATTGGCAGACCTTACCGATTCGATTAACCGTATGAACCAATCGTTAGCGAGCATTGTGGCAGGAGTAAGTGAGAAAGCGAACCAAGTGGATACCAGCATGGGGGCTTTATTGGAATCGGCGCAAGTCACCTCATCGAATGTAGAGCAGCAACAGACCAGCATTGTTGAAATGGGAAGCCAATTGGATGAAATCACTTTAGTCGCACGTAACACCCTAGATCAAGCCAACCAATCGGTGCAAAAGCTTTCTGATTCAAAAGGCGAGATTGAACAAGGTCGTGATGCTTTAGAGCAAAACAAAGTTACCATGGAAAGCTTGCACGGCAGCATTGAAACCGCGAGCACGCAAGTAACACAGTTAAGCAAAGAGAGCGAAGCCATTGGTCGGGTTACTGAAGTGATCGAAGGCTTGGCAGAGCAAACCAACTTACTGGCATTGAATGCGGCGATAGAAGCGGCGCGTGCAGGTGATCAAGGTAGAGGCTTTGCGGTTGTGGCGGACGAAGTGCGTATGCTGGCGACTCGCACTACTCAATCGACGACAGAAATCAACGGCATCATCAATGCCATTCAACGTTCGACTAATTCAGTGGTTGAGGAAATTGAACACAGCCAATCACTTGCAGAGCAGGGCGCAGAGCACATTGAAAAAGCGGTAACTCGTTTGCTCGCTACTACTGAGCAAATCGGTTCTTTGAATGAGCAAATGGCAGAACTTGCGGCAGCGGCAGAGCAGCAATCGCATGCGACCAATTCGATCACGGGATTGATGTCTGATATTACACAATCAGTGGACGAAGTTTCGAATAACAGCCAACGTGCATCAGAGACGTCATTGCAAGTAAAAGAACAAGTTACTGAGCTGAATCAACAGATGGCAACTTTCAAGACCGCATAAACTTTCTCTAGAAAAGCAAAAGCCCAGTACCTTGCAATAAGATACTGGGCTTTTTGTTAGATGATACGCCGGTGTTCGTCTACTTGCTCATTGGATTTGGCTATTTAAATCATAGCTAAAACCAAATTTTCTTAACCGAGCCGGAGTCGTAATATGACTCCATCGGCAGCAAATACTGCAAAAGAATTTTTAAACTTTATACCAATCCCAGTAAGGGAAGCGTTTGTTACTACGATTGGTATCATCCTTCTAGGAGCAAGATTATGAACAAACAAGTAAGCTTAATTGGTCTAGACAGCGAACAATCAGCACAACTAGCTCAACAACTCAATCAGCTACTAGCGCATTACCAAGTGTTGTACATGAACTCACGTGGTTACCACTGGAACATCAAAGGTCAGCAATTCTTCGAACTGCACGTAAAATTTGAAGAGATCTACACGGATCTACAAACAAAAATCGACGAGCTTGCAGAGCGTATTCTAACCTTGGGTCATACTCCAGCACACGCATTCAGCAACTACTTGGAAGCAAGTGAAATTAAAGAACATCAAAACGCGACTTCTGGTGAGGAGTGTGTACAGGGTCTGGTTCAAGGCTTTAGCGTTCTACTTCTAAAACAGCGTGAGATTCTACAAAACGCGGGTGAAGCAGATGACGAAGGTACAGCGGCATTGATGGGTGACTACATCCGTGAGCAAGAAAAACTTATGTGGATGCTTAACGCTTACCTACAAGGCTAAGCGACGCATCACCCAAGCAATCTTTGGGAATGCATGAAACAATCGGGAATAAGTCATAAGGGGCACGTTGGTGCCCCTTTTTTTGTTTGCGTGTTTTATGTGCCCGTTTATGTTCGTGGTAAGGATTGGAAATGGCTCAACAAATCGCTGAGTTCGCTAAGCGCCAACGAGGCTGAGTCATTGAAGGTTTCTTGATTACCGTGATGAACAAGGCAAGAGGGCATCCGCGCGTTGTACGCAGCCTGTAAGTCATAAAGATAATCGCCAACATAAAGCACTTCATCTGGCATTAAGCGCCACTCCTTCGCCAATACCTGCAGAGACAAAGGGTCTGGCTTGGGCGGGAAACACTCGCGAGTGATGACTCGTTCCACTGAGATTTGGTTGTGTTCTAGCTTGCGTTGCGTGGCGATTTGACAGTTGCGCGTCACGATAGCGGTTTTGATTTCATTTTGATGCAAGTGAGCGAGCAATTCATGACAGCCGAGCATGGGGGCGGACTGCTCAGCATCAGAAATCTCGTAATCAAATATTACGTTATGAGCGTGCTCTCGATGATGAGGGTGCTCAAGTGCTTCGACAAAATCTAATAGATCTTCACTCTGCGGACAACCGAGCTGTCGACGCAGTTCACCGAAGTTCATATCAGAACTCACCAAGGTGTTGTCTAAATCGAACACCACGGCTTTAATTTTATCGAGTTGTAAAGGGAATGGATTCATAATGACCTCGTACAACTTAACCGAACTATCGTTTTAAAAAACAAAAGGTTATTGTTAAGTTTAGATTGTTCTGCTTAGATTGTACGAAAATAAATCAACCATGTATCACAAAACAAGGACGAGCCATGATCATTCCTAAACCATTACAAAAAGGCGACACCATCGGCTTTTTCTCTCCGTCTTCTCCTGCCACGGTATTTGCTCCAGAACGTTTTGAGCGCGCCAAAGCGTATGTGGAAGCACATGGTTACCAGCTAAAAGCAGGCTGCTTAACGGGTAAAACTGACCAATATCGCTCGGGTTCTATTCAAGAGCGAGTAGAAGAATTGAATGCGCTGATTCGTGATCCTGAAGTGCGCTGTATTATGTCTACCATTGGTGGTTATAACAGTAACTCATTGCTACCTTACATTGATTACGAGGCGCTGAAGCAAGATCCCAAGATCATTGTTGGTTATTCGGATGTGACGGCTCTGCTCATGGGCATTTATGCACAAACCGGCATCGTTACTTTCTATGGTCCTGCTTTGGTGGCCTCTCTGGGGGAATTCCCGCCATTGGTGGACGAGACCTTCGCTTCGTTCGAATCGATAGTGAATACATTAGTTGGCTTGGAGCATCAATACACAATGCCACAAGGTTGGACGGATGATTGGATAGAGTGGGGCGAGCAAGACCGCGCAAAGCAAACCTTGCAAAACCATTGGCATTTCAAAGGCGAAGGCAAGATCACTGGGCGTTTGATTGGTGGCAACCTCAATACCATGACAGGCATCTGGGCAAGTGAGTTTATGCCGGGTATCGAACAAGGCGATATCTTGCTGGTGGAAGATTGTTTGCAGGGCATTGAAACGGTCGAACGCTCTTTTGCGTTGCTTAAGCTTTCTGGTGTGTTTGATAAAGTCAGTGCGGTTGTTCTTGGCAAGCATGAAAAGTTCAACGATAAAGGCACAGGACGAGCATCTATAGACGTGTTGCTAGAAGTGCTTAACGGTCAACCACTACCGATTTTGTATGACTTTGATAGCTGCCATACTCACCCAATGCTCACCGTTCCATTGGGATCGACCATGACGCTCGATTTTGACAATGAAACAGTGGCAGTGAGTTTAAAGAGCTAGCTTTTTTGGCTATCCCTTCAGACAAAACTATTTCTCCTCAAGACGAAAGATTTTGCCGCTGTCGGTAGAAAAGTAGATATAACCATCGGGGCTGATGGTTATATCTCTTACTCGCTCACCAAGATTCTCCATCAATCTTTTTGATTCGGTGAGCTTGCCATTCTCAATAGAAACCACGTTGATGTGCGCCAGTTTTAATGCACCGGCGAGGATTTTTCCGTCCAGCTCTGGGTATTTATCGCCACGGTACAAAATCATATTACTGGGTGCGATAGAAGGGATGTAAACCAGCTTGGGATCTTCCATTCCGGGAAGCGATTTGGCTTCCCCGACGTCCAATGGTCCCCAATATTCTTTGCCATGAGAGACTTTTGCCCAGCCGTAGTTCGCGCCTTTCTTGATTAGGTTTATTTCATCGCCGCCGCGTGGTCCATGCTCAATCGACCACAGCTGTTTTGTTGCTTCATCGTAAAACATACCTTGTGGGTTGCGGTGCCCGTAACTCCATATCTCAGGATGAGCTTCGGAAGGTTTGAATGGGTTGTCTTGTGGAACCGAACCATCAAGGTTGAGACGAAGAATACTGCCAGCATGGGTTTGAGTGTCTTGCCCATTATCACGTTCGCCACGGTCACCAATTGAGAAGTAAACTTTGTCGTCAATAAATGAAATTCGACTGCCGTAGTGGCGACCTGTATCGGTGATGGCATCAGCAATAAAGAGATCTTTCCAACCCAGAAGCTGATTGTTTTGCAATTGCGCCGTCGCTAACGCCACCGTATTGCCGTTGCTCGTGCGCTTGCTGTAGGTAAAGAAGAGTTGTGGGTTTTGCTTATCGGCATTCGGTGCTAGCGCGACATCCAATAAGCCAGCTTGTCCACTGGCGTTCAGATTGGGAACGTTAAACAGCTTTTGAGGTTTGCCTGTGGTGATATCCAGCAGCGAAACCGTGCCGCTCTTTTCATTGACGATAACGCGTTGGCTATCTAAGAACTCGATCCCCCAAGGGATCTGAAATCCATTCGCCACTTCGTTAGCGCGGTATTCGGCAGCGTTGGCAGAAAAGGATAAACAAGCGAGTAGGGCAGCAGCAATCGTTCTCATGGTTCCTTCCAATATGAATCGTATTATTGCTTAAAAGCTAACACTAAAAGAGAACGTTTGTCAGAGCATGAGTAGTATCAGAATGTAAAAAATCCCCGATACGAGATCGGGGAGTGAATTAAGGCAATAGAGAATTGCTTAGTTAGCGAGATTACATCGCTTCTTCGAAGATCTTAGAGATTTCTTCGTGAGTTGCTTGTTTAGGGTTAGTGAAACCACAAGCGTCTTTGAGTGCGTTGTCTGCTAGCGTTGGGATGTCTTCTAGTTTCGCACCAAGCTCTTTGATACCTGCTGGGATACCCACATCTTTCGCTAGAGTAACGATAGCGTCGATTGCTGCCGCTGCACCTGCTTCAGCAGACATGCCTTCTACGTTTACACCCATTGCTTTTGCTACATCACGTAGACGCTCAGGACATACTTGCGCGTTGTAACGCTGTACGTGAGGCAGAAGAATCGCGTTACAAACACCGTGTGGAAGGTCGTAGAAACCACCTAGCTGGTGTGCCATTGCGTGCACGTAACCTAGAGACGCGTTGTTGAACGCCATACCCGCCATGAACTGTGCGTATGCCATTTGCTCACGAGCTTCTAGATCTTCACCATTTTTCACTGCTGTGCGTAGGTACGCTTGGATAAGTTCAATCGCTTTGATTGCTACCGCATCAGTGATTGGTGTTGCCGCGATAGATACGTAAGCTTCAATCGCGTGAGTTAGGGCATCCATACCTGTTGCCGCAGTTAGCGAAGCAGGTTTAGCTAGCATTAGCTCTGGATCGTTTACTGAGATAAGCGGTGTTGTGTGCTTATCAACGATAGCCATCTTGATGTGACGCTCTTCGTCAGTGATGATGCAAAAACGCGTCATTTCAGATGCAGTACCTGCAGTCGTGTTGATTGCGATAAGTGGCATCATTGGTTTTGCAGACTGGTCTACGCCTTCGTAATCTGCGATTTTGCCGCCGTTAGAAGCAACAAGTGCGATACCTTTCGCACAGTCGTGTGGTGAACCACCGCCAAGAGAGATAACGAAGTCACATTCGTTATCAGTAAGAAGTGCTAAGCCGTCATTAACGTTGCTGATAGTAGGGTTTGGTTGAGTACCATCGAATACAACGGTTTCCACGTCGCGTTCTGCCAGTAGATCTTGAACCTGCTTTACTACACCGATTTGGTTAAGAATCTTATCCGTAACAATCAAACCTTTTTTAAAGCCTTGAGATTGGATGCTGTCTGTTGCGTCTTTCAAACAACCAGCGCCCATTAGGTTTACGGTAGGGATAAAAAATGCACTTGTCATATTGGATTGCTCCGTCGTTATTTTTAATAATCTTTCTTAATCTGTCATTTACTCTTGCATACTCCATTCTTGGTTGAGATTGATCTAGAACAAGATTACCCCCTTAGAGGTACCTTTAAGGATGAAAATGTGATGCTAGTCTTGTTGCACAGTGATTTAGTGCAACATTAAATCAACAGATTGGAAATGATTCATTTATTACGCAAACGATTGGCAAAAATGATAGGGCTAGTGTGTTTCTAGATTAAGTGAGGCGAAAGTATAAAAAATTCCCCATTAATATGTTCTTTATCAACGGGGATTGGAATAGTGGGATTTAAGCAAACGTTTTCGATTTAGGCGATTTTGACTAACTTATCAACCAGTTTTTCAATGCCTGACGCAGCTTGAGAGATATTCTCCGCTAACATATAAGCTGGAGTTGAAAGTACGTTGTGTTTCTCGTCGAAGTGTATCTCATCTACCTGACAGTTTACGTGCTCTCCACCCATATGACCAAATGCAGCAGCCGTTGCTTCATCGTTACCAATTGTGCCTTGTACGCCTTGGTCGTAAATCAGAGGGATAATGGTTGGCGCGATGCATAAATAGCCCGCAGGTTTGCCCGCTTGAGCGAATGCACGACACGCTTGGGCTACATGAGTATTAATCGAACATTCCGCTCCTGAGACGGCGAAGTCGGTTAAGTTTTTCGCGGCACCAAATCCACCCGGAAGCAGTAGGGCATCGTATTCATCAACGTTGAGTTTGGCGACATCATCAATGTTACCGCGAGCGATACGAGCCGATTCGGTCAAGACGTTGCGTGTTTCATCCATTTCGTCACCAGTTAGGTGGTTGATGACGTGGAGTTGGTCAATGTTAGGTGCAAAGCAGTGCCAAGTTGCCCCTGCTTTCTCGATGGCGTAGAGCGCCAATACTGCTTCGTGGATCTCAGAACCGTCGTAAACGCCTGAGCCACTTAAAATAACTGCGACTTTTTTCATGATTGGATTCCTTTACTCTGAGCGTTCCTTAGATTGTTCTTCACTATCTAGACCACGCGTTTCCGAATGTGTTTCAACGTTTTCACTCTCGTCGTCTTCATCATAGTAGCGCACAACAAACGGTGTCAGCATGACACTCGAAGGCAGAAAATGTTTCATATCGACTCCAACCGCTTAATAGAGTGGTTTTTATACCAATTTTGGAAAAAGAGTACGTTGAAGCGGATCATTTTTGAGTTAAGCTGCAGTTTCCTTTGGCATTCATGAGCACTAGGTCACATAGATAATATGCAATCCTATCAATTTCGTTTCACCCTCTACGGTTGTATCGCCATTCTTTCTTGGAGCTGTTTACTCGGCATCGCAAGATTGGTGACCGAAAGCTTGGGGCCAGTAGGGGGCTCAGCCATGCTGTACTCGCTGAGCGCCATTTTTCTGTTGATTGTGGTTGGCATCCCAAAACTGTCGTATTTCTCACCCAAGTATTTAGTTCTGGGTGGAGCGATGTTTGTCTGCTACGAGATCTTCCTCGCGCTGGCATTGGGTTACTCCAATTCTCGTTCTCAAGCGATTGAAGTCTCGATCGTCAATTATCTTTGGCCAGCACTGACTGTATTGTTTGCTGTGTTGGGAAGTAATAAAAAGCCAAACTGGTTATTGTACCCTGCGGTAACGTTGGCGTTTATTGGTGTGGCTTGGACGGTCAGTGGTGATAGCGGTTTATCACCAACGCAGTTAGTGGCTAATATTAGTAGCAATCCGATTGTTTACTTCATGGCATTTGCAGGCGCAGTCATCTGGGCGGTGTATTGCAATCTGACTCAAAGACAGCAATCGAAGCACAATGCGATCACTTTATTCTTTATCGCGACAGCCATTTCTTTGTGGATCAAATACGCCTTTACTGATGAGCCGCCAATGGCATTCAGTTGGGAAGCAATGGGGTACTTAATTGCGTCTGCGGCTTTAATGGCTGGTGGCTATGGATTGTGGAATATCGCGATTGTTGGCGGCAATATGGTGTTTCTCGCCACCTTGTCTTACTTTACGCCGATTTTTTCTGCTCTGTTTTCTTCTATTATTCTAGGTGTCACTCTAAGTCACAGCTTCTGGCAAGGGGTCGTAATGGTAACGGTTGGTTCATTGATGTGTTGGCTAGTTACCAAAGAGAAGCGCGAAGCGGCTGGGTAATTCAATGTACCAACCCCTCCTAACCTCCCCTTGTATTTGGCACCTAAGCTCTCAACACTCCGAGTCAAAGGGGAGGGACTGGTCCTGCATTTGAGAATAATTCAGTGCACATTGTTAGCATTCGCCGGATCAGTAGAAGAACGGCGAGCTGAAGTTAGCAAAGAATAGCTCTCCCCCTTGAGCACCGTATTCAAATGCGAAGCAACGCTAGTCAAGAAAAGGGGAAGTTGGAGGGGACTGCAAGTGCACAAGCCACTGTTCAATGTACCAACCCCTCCTAACCTCCCCTTGTATTTGGCATCTAAGCTCTCAACACTCTGAGCCAAAGGGGAGGGACTGGTCCTGCATTCGAGAATAATTCAGTGCTCATTGTTCGCATTCGCCGGATCAGTAGAAGAACGGCGAGCTGAAGTTAGCAAAGAATAGTTCTCCCCCTTGAACTCCTTATTCAAATGCAAGGCAGTGTTAGTCGATAAAAGGGGAAGTTGGAGGGGCTGCAAGTGCATTAATTGAAGAAATGAAAAAAGCTCCCGAGGATGGGAGCTTTTGTTTTGAGTTCTAATGATTCTTGGTGGCGCTCTAATAAGCGACGTTCAATTGTAACTGAAGCTTGAATCTGTGCTTCGATAGTCGCTTAGTAAGTTGCTTACGAGTGTGCTCTAGCGTATCAAGCTCTAGTGTGTCGTCATCTACATGCACGTCCACATTTACTCGCAGTTCCTGACCAACTTTAGTAACGCCAGCCAGTTTCAATTGGTGCTCAGTCACTTTTTCAATCTCAAGAACATCTTTACCAACGCTCTGACACAACTCTTTGCTAGGTGTCATCATTAGCAGTTCACGTAGGGCACCAACTAGCATATCAAGGGTACTTTAAGGAAGTAGAAGCCCATCAAAACCATCATCATAGGGTCTGCATAGACCGCGTAGTACGCGTATGGTGTTAGCGATACTAACCATGCAGCGATAAAACCAAGGGTTACAGCAACACTCAATAGCGTATCCATTTGCCATTGCTTTTTCTCGGCTTCGATTAAACCAGATGAAAAACGACGGCTTTTCTTCGCCATAAACCACCAAGCGTAACCACAACCAATCACGTTAACGACACCGAAGATGGTTGCGATTGAAGCGTCTACCTCGCGACCGCCTGTCATCAACGCCGTTACCGCAGAGAATAATGAGAAAGCTACAACAACTAAAATAACCGCTGCTTTGATAGCGATAACGATAGGTTCAAGTACAGCTTTGCCGAAAGGGAAAATAGATTTTGATGGCTTGCTGATGTAGTAAGATGCTGCCAGCGACAATAAAGTTAACAGCAGACTGACTAGAGAATAAACACCGTCAAATACAATGACGATCGACCCAACAAGCAAGCCAAGTACCATGCCTCCGACAGCAAACCCTGATGCTAAAAGGGCTGAGAAGGTTAAGATACTGTTTTCATTTTTGCTTGTCCTGTCACACATAAAAGATGCCTTAAATTATTACACCCTTACATTCTTCTCCTTAGGGCAAATTTAAGCAAATGAAAACTGTGTGACATTTAAACGATAAAATGCAAATTCTGATGTATGTTATTATTTTTCAATGGCTTACGCTAAAATTGCGCCGTCAATATAATTGACGCTCACTGTAATATGTTTAGAAGTCGAATAAATACTCGCTTAATTTATCAGCCAGCCAACTCATTGCAGGGTGCTCTGTTTGTCCGTTTGGAACGAACATACAGTAGTCTTCTTGCGTCAAACCATAGGTGTGTTTGATCACCGCAAGTTTCTGATGTCTCAAGTAATGTCGGATCAATGGCTCTGGTAATACGCCCCATGCATCTTCTTCTAAAATAGTGTTCAGCATGTAGTCAAAACTGGAGAAGCCAATGTATCGAGTAGAAAAGGGTTGTAGCTCGGGGTTGTCTTTCTCATTCAAATACACCATCAAAGCTTGCATCTGGTTACGCAAATCTTCATCGGTGACGCGACGCATTTTGCTGAGTTGGTGATCGAAGCTACAGACCGACATCATACGAATTTTACCAAGTGGATTGTAAACGATGTGTGGGTCATCCACGCGCTCGTAATCAACACCAAATGCAAAATCGACCTGTTGAGTACTGACCAAATTAGCTAAGTCACCACTGGAAGCGAGAATCAGGTTGAATGTGGTGGAAGGGAAGCGATTGTTTAGAGTATGCGAGAGCTCTTGCCAAAGTTCGTCTGGCAGCGAGTCATCACGTGCCACCCAGACCTCAGCGTTGAAGCCGTCAGAAACTTGAGCGCAGGTCTTTTTGATTCGTTGTGCGGTTACGAGCAGGTTTTCGCAGTCTTTGAAGATGGCTTTCCCCGCTTCCGAGAGCGTTAGTTGATTGCCTGTGCGAGTGAATAGCTCGACGTCTAAGTCTTTCTCAAGCGCTTTAATTGCCATACTGAGTTTGGTGCGGTTGCAATCGAGTTGACGCGCAGCCTCCGATACGGAGCCATATTCGGCGATGGTACAAAAAGCTTCGACTTGAGTTAAGTTCATGATTAAAAAAGACCTAAACTGAAATGATGAGAATCGATAGCGTAGACGAATGAACGAACTAACGCTTAGAAAGATTATCGAAAAAAACACGGATTCGCCAGATAAGTCTATGGTGTTTTGGCGTTTTTGCGGTAATCTATGGGGGTTACAAGAAGTGAACATGGAGGCCACGATGGCACAAGATTGGGACGGCTTAGCAAAGAACTGGGAATCTAACCCAGCAACAGATCAATTTGCTCAGTCGGTGTTTGCACAGTTACAACAGCTTACTCAGCTTGATGGCATTAAAGTATTGGACTTTGGATGTGGGACAGGGCAGTTAAGCCAACTATTGTCGCCATCCGCAAAAGAGATTGTGGCGCTGGATGCATCTGAAGCCATGATTGAAGAGCTTGATAAGAAAGAGCTAGAGAATGTAGAACCGGTTGTTGACGCATTGACGCGTGGTCTAGTCGCTCAGCACCCAGCATTCCGTGGTCAGTTTGACCTAGTCGTTGCTTCTTCAGTGCTGGCTTTTATCGAAGACTACGAAGCGTCTCTAGAGATTGCTCATTCGTTACTCAACGCTGGTGGTCACTTCGTGCATTTTGACTGGATCGCAGATTCAGCAAAAGAAGGTTTCACGCTGGCGAAGTCAGAGAGCGCTCTTATCAAAGCAGGCTTTACTGAGGTAGAAACGAAGAAAGTCTTCGAAATCACATCAGACAGTCACACAATGTCAGTATTAATGGGCGTAGGTCGCCGTTAACCCCCGACAAAGAACATAAGAAAAGCGAGCTATTTAGCTCGCTTTTTTGTTTCCTTTTATTCGCTAGACAAACGTGAGTTGTCGAATTTCTTCTAACACGTCTGGATTAGCAATCGCACCTAAGTTCTCGACTTCCTTACCATTTATGACTTGTTTGACCGCAAGTTCTACCAACTTTCCTGAGCGCGTTTTTGGAATGTCGCTGATAGCGAATATTTGGCTTGGTACATGCCTTGGTGAGCAGGACGTTTTAAGGCGCGACTTAATCTCTGATACTAATCCGTCATCTAAAGTGACACCCGAAGCGGTCTGCACAAACAGCCAGATTTGCTCATTACGATCGACTTCTTTACCTACAGCGATAGAATCGACAACGCCTTCAATAGCATTCACTTGTTGATAAATTTCCGCAGTGCCGATGCGTACACCGCCAGGGTTCAACAATGCATCGCTGCGACCATAGAAAATGAGGCCACCGTTCGCGCTGCGTTCTACATCATCACCGTGGTGCCAGATATTATCGAACTTGTCCCAATAGGCACTGTGGTAGCGTTCACCTGTATCGTTCCAAAAGCTGACAGGGAAGTTAGGCATGGAGTTGGTGCAGACGAGCTCTCCGCGCTGTTCATTAACACTTTGACCACGTGAGTCGAACACTTGAACATCAATGCCCAAGCCCGCGTACTGGCATTCACCACGATAAACAGGCGAGATAGGGTTGCCTAATACAAAGCAACCACAGATGTCTGTGCCGCCTGAGATGGAAGCCAAATGGAGGTCTTGCTTGATGTGTTGATACACGTAATCAAACTGCTCTGGATAAAGCACTGAGCCAGTAGAGCACAACGTTTTTAAAGCAGGGAGTGAGTAATCTTTGATTGGCGACAGTCCGGTTTTTTCTATGGCTTCTAGATACTTGGCGGCAGTTCCGAAGAGACTTACTTCTGCACGCTGCGCTAAATCCCACAACACATTAGATGTCGGATAAACAGGGCTACCATCGAAAATCACCAAGCAGGCGCCACTTGCAAGGGCAGACACGTGCCAGTTCCACATCATCCAACCACAAGTGGTGTAATAAAAAACACGATCTTTAGGCTGGATATCTGAATGGAGTTGATGCTCCTTTAGGTGATTAAGAATCGTGCCGCCAATAGAGTGCACGATGCACTTAGGCTTGCCCGTCGTGCCGGAGGAATAAAGCACAAACAGCGGGCTATTGAATTCCACGCGAGTGAAATGCAATGGAGCAGGGGAATACTGATTAATGATGTTTTGCCAATCGTGAGTACAAACGTCGCACTCAAATACATTCGGTTTGAGATAACCGATCTGACACACTTGTTTTAGCCCATCAAGATTATCTGCGATGTGATGGTTCTTCTCCGACATATCGAAGGTCTTGCCATTGAAGGTATAACCATCGCAGGTGAACAGGACTTTCGGCTTCACTTGCCCGAAGCGCTCAATAACGCTTTCTACGCCAAAATCAGGAGAGGTAGACGTCCAAGTCGCGCCTAAGCTGGTGGTGGCTAGCATTGCAATAACGGTTTGTGGCATATGCGGTAAATAGCCTGCAACCACATCGCCGTGCTTGATGCCGCATTCTACCAACCATTGCTGAACGCTCGAGACCTCATCACACAGCTGTTTCCATGTGTAGGTCTGTTTGTCACCACGTTCATTTTCGAACCAAATTGCCAGCTCATCGGCTTGTTTCTCTGCCAAGCTGAGTAGATTCTCTGCATAGTTAACTTGTGCTTGAGGGAACCACACGGTATCACGGTTTGACATAGGCGATTGCCAGCGGCTCTCACCTTGCGTTTTGATTGTATTTCCTTGCGTTCCAATCAAGTCACAAAACTGCCAAACCTCTTTCCAAAAATGCTCGTTGTGTTCCAAAGACCATTGGTGCAAATCAGAGTAGTTTTTGAGCTCGAAACCCTGTCGATTAATATGTTCGATAAACTGCGTGATATTGGCTTGCTCGATTCGATCTTCCGTCGGCTTCCAGACTCTGTTGCTCTCGCGCATAGTTCCCTCTATAACAAAGTTTTAACGTTTTCAGTCTGAAGTGGATCTTCAACAAAGTCAAACCAATGAGTGAATGTGGCTTTCCAGTTATATCAAGGTGTTAAGTGTTGATGTAAAGAAAATGTTACACCTGAATTTTGATTGAAAAATCGTCAGGGGATTGGAAGGTGAAAAGAGTATAGATAGGCTTAATGTAAAGGATTTGTTAACGGAGATGTGCAATGACTCAGTATCATTCAAAACCCGTCGATCAGGATGGAAGGGTAGAATGGAGCCATGAAGAGGATGCCATTTGGCGAGACTTGGTAACCAGACAAATGAGCGTGATTCAAGACCGTGCATGCGACGCGTATCTGCATGGACTTAAGCTGCTTGATTTACCCCAGGACCGAGTGCCACAACTGCCCGAAATCAATCGTGTTTTGATGGAAACCACGGGCTGGCAAGTGGAGCCAGTGCCAGCATTGATCGACTTTGATCGTTTCTTCAATCTGCTTGGCAACAAACGCTTCCCAGTCGCGACGTTTTTGAGAACGCGAGAAGAGTTTGATTACCTACAAGAGCCGGATTTCTTCCATGAGATTTTTGGTCATTGCGCCATGCTCACCAACCCTGATTTTGCCGCCTTTACCGAGCACTACGGACAGCTTGGACAAGCTGCGACACCAAAGCAGCGAGGGTACCTTGCCCGTCTATATTGGTTTACAGTCGAGTTCGGCTTGGTCCGAGAAGGTAATCAAACCAAAATCTACGGTGGCGGTATCCTTTCATCTCCGGGAGAAACCATCTATTCATTGGAAAGTGACATCGCGATTAGAGGCGAATTCGATCTGCAAACTGTGCTAAGAACCCCTTATCGCATCGATATCATGCAGCCGAAATACTACGTGATTGAAGGTTTGTCCCAGCTTTTCCAAATCAGCCAACTGAATTTATTGAAACAAGCCGATCTAGCGATTGAAGCCGGATTGCTTCCACCACTTTTTGAACCAAAGGAACCTGCTCATGTTGAATGAACAAAAATGCGAAGCTTGTAGTATCGATGCCATTGCACTTAGTAAAGAGGAACAACAGTCTCTGCTGCTGCAATTGTCTGATTGGCAGATCATTGAGAGAGATGAGATTCCTCAACTTGAGAAGGTCTACAAGTTTAAGAACTTCAAACAAGCGTGGGCGTTTAGCAACAAGATTGCCGAGCTTGCAGAAGATGAATTCCATCACCCATCTATCTTGTTGGAGTGGGGCAAAGTAACCATCACGTGGTGGAGTCATTCTATTAAAGGTCTGCATAAGAACGACTTTATCTGCGCTTCGAAGTGTGATGCATTGGCGATTGAAGAGTAAAGCTGAGTGATTAAAGATAGATTCCGGACATCTCGTTCCTCGATTCCGGAATGACGTTGGTTGTGATGGAACTACTTGGAGCTGGAAGAGAGCTTTTCCACTTTGTAGGCTAGTATCGTTCTGAACTGCTAAGCTAGTTTCCGTCATTCTCGAGAGCGACGAAGGAGCGAGTCGGGAATCTCACTCTCAAACAATGCTCATTCACTATAAACAAAAACGCCCGGACTGAAGTTCGGGCGCTTTACTTTTAAGTTTGTTCTCTTGAAGTGTGGGTATTAAAGCTCAATTCGAAACACAGACGTCGTCCCCGACACTTCACTACCAACCGCGATAAAGTGTTGTCCGTTACGAGCAAAGTAGTTGATTGACTCTGGCGCCAAATCACCTGCTTTTGGATTGTAAGTGTTGTTCGCACATTCTCCATCTTCCACTTCTGTACAAACTGGTTGGCTGTAATCACGACGGTTTACGTAATGCAGGAACTGCGCTTGTTTCGGGTCTGTGATGTCATAAATCATGATGCCGCCTTGACGCTCCAAGCCGATAAACGCGTATTGACGACCATTGATTTGTGCCACTTCAATCGCTTCTGGCTCAATGCCTTTGTCGTCGCTGCGGTCATCGCCGCTGTCATTGCTATCGTTAGTGCTGTTGAAGTTCTTACCTTCATTCATCAATGCGATGGTCGCGAAATCGTCACCACTATCGAAAACCAACTCACCGTTTTCATCCCAAATAGAGAACGAACGGGCACCATACGCTTGAACGTTGTCTTGCGCAGAAAGTGTTTGTTCAGGCTTAATCACTTTTAGACGCGCGAGTTGTTTGTTGTCTTTTAGTGCTTCTGCCAATGGGTGGTCTGCTGCGACTTTTAGCTTCTTACCGCGCACTTCATCAACATGGCTTAAACAGGTGCCTTGCTCAGAAGTATATTCATCTGTACCGAGGTAATCGTCTCCATCCCACTTAAAGCCCGCTTGGTCACACAGAGCTTGTGTTGTTTTGAAGCCATATTCACGACCGTCCCCTTCGTTGGCAGAGAGTATGTAAGTTTTGCCATCTACCGAGTAGTTGTCGAGGGTATCTGGCATGTACAGACCAACCAGCTGAGGGTAGCTCTTAAAGTTGCCAATGATTTTGTCTTTGTTCGAAGCATCCAGTTTTGAGTCCGACCAAGATTTCTCGCCTAGACCGACAATTTTCTCTACCGATTTGCTTTCTGGGTTTACGATTGCCATTGCATTGTTCTCTTGCAGTGCAACGTAGATTTTTCCGTTGTCAGCAAAGGTGAGGTATTCCGGTTCTAGATCTTGCGCTACCGTTGCATTTGGACCTGAGATTCGAACATCAGCAGGTAACTCAGGCTTACGTGCACCATCAAACTCATTGAAACCAATCTGCGTGACTTCTGCTTGGTTTACGCCTTGGCTTAAATCGATCAATGTGACGCTGCCCTCTGGATCGACACTGTAATCACCATTTGGCTCACCTTCGTTTGCTGTCGCAATGTATCTACCATCTTTTGAGAAGCCAACCATGTCTGGCAATGCACCAGTAAGGAAGGTGGTGATAAGCGACAAATCATCCGAGCGGTACAAACCAATAATACCATTCGCTTGTTTATCGCTGTTTTCAATCGCAACAGCGACTAAACCATTAAAGACTGCAACACTGTTTGCCGCACCAATTTCAACGTCTGCCGCTTTGCCCGCGCTGTTGAGATCAATGAAGGCGGTTTGTGTTGGTGCGCCTTTGTCATCCATAGAAAGCACATCGACACGCTTTGCTTGCGCGTTGACCACGTAAAGCTTGTCAGTACACGCATCATATTGAACGATTTCAGCTGCTGATGTATCGAACGGTGCGTCAGCGATAGACGTCCCCATAAAGGCCAAACCTTGGATGGATGTCTCTCCCGCAACAGGTGCTACCGACGCTCTGCATTGGGCTGCAAACGAAGAGAGAGAATCGTCAGGTTGAGATGAACATGCGATGGCAAGTGAAGATAGTGCCAATACGCCTATTGCCTTAAATGGGGTGGTCATGATATTTCCTTATTAAACGGATACAATGTCACTCAATGCACCTACAGTAGATATCTATTCATTCACCAACACAGTGAGGAATAGCGCATTGATTGAAGTGTTATTAAACAAGGCTCTGAATATATGTATGATTTATGACCCTTGTATTGGCTTTTTATGAAACAAATGTGTCACTGTTTATCCAATGTTATTTGGGAAAGTAAAGGCACTAGGAAGTAGGAATAATGGAACTAAAACAATTTTTGGATGCGCTAGTGGCATCACCAGAGACAGTAGAATTTGAAACGACAATGGCAGCGATAGAGGCGAACTACGAGTTTACGCCAGCGGCCTTTGTTAATGGTGAAACGCAGAATAATGCAGGTGAGAACAACGGTTCATGCAAGATCTTTGCTTTTGGTCAACTGAATAATCTAAGCAAAGAGGCAACGTTGGCGTGTTTTGGTCGTTTCTACCGAGAAGATGTGTTGGCGCACCCAGAGAATAACGACCATCAAAACATTCGTAACTTTATGGTGACGGGTTGGGATGGCGTGAAGTTTGAATCCCAAGCGTTAGCGCAGAAATAGTTCGCTGAACTTACCTTCATTTCAATGATAGCCAGTCCGTTATGTCCTGTATTCGATGGGCTAGGCGACTGGCTTTTTCTCCAAACATTTACGACACAAACAAAGCTGTCCCGCTTCTGGCTTTGGTAAATCTCTGGTCTCAATATCAAAGCACCAACACGTTTCTTTCCCCGCAGCAATATCGCAGTGCGCATTCGTGCCACATTCAGGGCAAGAGTGGGTCGAATCATTCCCAACCAATTGTTCGAAGATGGCGTCTCGTTGAGCATCAGACTTATTTTTCCACTGAACGATTTCTTCCACAGTTCGGTGGCAACCAGAACAGATCCCGCCATTGTTTTTACAGGCCGCGCGGCAAGGTGACTTCATTATTTTTCTCGTAGTACTTTCCAGTAAGCGGCGTACTTTAACATGAAATTGTGTAGCGGGGAGCTCTATCCTTGATTCAGCAAAATACCCATTAGGTGAATAAATACTGGTCAATTTTATATGGAATGATAAACTGTATATTCAAAGTTTGAGGAGTGGGTATGTTTAAGTTATTGGTTGAGCGCTTGTTTAAGACAACGGTAGTTGTATCTCTGGGTTTCATCTTGAGTGGATGTGCTGGTGGCCCTGTCGTCAGTGCGACGAAATTCACCAGTTATGAAGATTTTCGTCCTGGTCCAGAGGGTGGGGTCGATCTCGTTTGGGCGAGAGTAGGCTTGCGCGATGCTACTCGTTTGAAAGAGAAAATGGATGAATACGACAGCGTAGTGATTGATCGAGTGATGGTCGTGGTTCAAGAATCTGAGCTCGATGATGAAGAAATCAATGAATTGACGACATACATGGTCGATCAGCTAAAAGCGCGCATCTCACCAGTCAAAAAGATTGTCGACCAACCCGGTGAAAAAACACTTCGTTTGAGTATTGCCGTTAGTAATGTAGAAACGCCGAATCCTGTTCTTGCGGTTACCTCAAGCATTCTGCCGGTTGGCTTGGGGATTTCTACCATATCAAAAATCACGACAGGGGAGCACACCAATGTAGGTTCCGCGACAGTGGAGTTACTTGTGAGTGATTCAGAAAGTGATACACCGCTGTTTGCTGCAATTGATCGTCAAGCAGGAAACAAAGACTTCTCAACCATGATTGATTCTTTAGACGATGCCAAAGATGCAATTAACTGGTGGGTCGATCGCTTGGGTGTTACTCTTAGCCAAGATTTATCCCAATAGACCCCGCAGTATATGTTAGAAAAAGAAAACCTTATTAAACTCGCTCGAATGCAAATGCCGTTTGGCAAATACGCTGGGCGTGTGCTTATTGATCTTCCAGAAGAGTACCTGCTCTGGTTCGATAAAAAAGGTTTTCCGGAAGGGGAGCTAGGCGAACTGCTAAAACTCTGCCTCGCACTAAAAATTGAAGGCTTAGATAGTGTTGTTAAGCCTTTAAAGCGTATGTAACCTGCTCCAGCAACTCCCCATTTTTAAATAAAAGATTGAACATGAATTTTGATATCAATGCACTGAAACACCACCAATTGGTTGAAGATGGCCAACTAGAAGGGTGTTACCTTCATCAGCCCGCGCAAGGTAGCCAACAAAATGACAAAGCGGTTTTGGCAGAACGCCAAGCGTTGGAAAAGATGGGGTACAAGGTGATTCAGGTTCAAGCCAAAGGCGGCACAACAACGTTTGCAGAGGCGATGCAAAAGTTTGTGAAAAAGACCGGGCACCAGCCTCAATAATAAACGGATAGGTCCGACCAAAGTCCCTTCAATCTTTTGAGCAATATCAACTACCTTCATACAAAAGAGTCAGGCTGTCGGGCTGACTCTTTTTGTCCCTTGCCGTACCAGCGATACTTAGCTTTTCAAACTATAGCAATGTGCTTTGCCTCATTTTTCCCCATACTTTACTTATTCATATCTTGTTAACCAGATTCTGGCCTAGTCAAACTTATCCGATTGAATTGACAAATTAGCAATCCCGTTCTTGGTCGATATTTGCGGCCCAGTATTCTTTAAGTTTCTTAACCTATTGATTACTAATTGAGGCAATATGCTTAAAAGTGCATTATGTAAGAGCCAAAGGTGACAATGTTTCGGCTAATAGGCGTTATGCATCAACGCGGGAAGTCACCATTTAGAATTATTAGTATCTAAGGAGGGATATTGTGGAGTGGTCAGTTTTAATCGTATTTTTTGTGTTGTTGATATTCATCGGTCACGGAGAGTTATCTGCGATGAAATACAAGCATAAATTACTGGAACGTAAGATAGACTTCTTACTTGAGCGTTCTGGTTTGTCCGTAGATAAACACTTCGGTGTGCCAGTACAGGTGTTAGATGCTGTCAAATCAGGTAACAAGCTAAAAGCGATGCGGCTTTATCGAGAGGAAACAGGCGCTTCTTTAATTGATGCCCGAAAAGTCATCGAAGAACTCAGGTCAGACACATAACAAATTGCTCAAGAGGGATTCGCAACGCGTGGTATTTTCACCATGCGTAGGTTTTTGTTTGTGGAGTGATGTTCGATATCTTCGGTGTTGCGTTGTTCAAACTTTAACAGGGCGTAAGCTCTCAAAGCACGTTAAATGAAAATTTTGGACCACTATTACCATTTTTTGAAAAACTACTTTTAGAGCAAGGTGTTTATTTAGGTTCACTAGGTTATAGACCTCAGGCACTCAGTGGCTCAAAGAATTAATAAACGACTATGGCTTAAAGATACTTTCTCTAACGTGTTTCTGCCCAACTGCCATTTACACGGTAAGAAATAAAAAAGCCCCGTGTAACCCAAGGCTGTCAAGCGGGCTAAACGGGGCAAACAGAGCGAGTAGGAAAACTGCTCTGCGATGGTGTCCGGAAACGACAATTAGAAATCGCCTCCGAGATAAATTCTAGGAATTTCCCAGCTTGCTTTGTCAGCGAAATGTCACGACTGCTTACCATGCAGACAAGCTTATTTTTTATTTTTGAACAATAGCTTAGAAAGCCAGCGGGCATTGTAGGAATGAGCTGAAATGCCTGACAGATAGTACAAAAAAGCTCGCGATATAAGCGAGCTTTTTGTCAATTAAACGCAGGATTAGTGCTTACGCTGTGGGCCGTGACGAACGATGTCTTTACCGTGTTCGTAAACGTGTTGAGAAACCCAACGGCCAAGAACTAGCTGATGCTTGTCATCTAGTACTGCAACAAATGGACGACCATCTGTGTTGGTTGTCGCTAATGCTACGCCAGCGACGCCTTCAAGACCTAGCGCGCCACTTTCAATTAGGTGTAGGAAAGCTTCTAGCTCTTCCAATGTTTCGATAACGTGATTATCAATGTTCATTGTCTTCAATCTCTTTGAATTGCAGATGTTCAATGGTCGCGTACTCTACCTAACTTACCATTAGAAACCAAGTGAGGATTTGCTCGGCAGAACATGGCCTCGCAAGTTCAAGATAGGGCCTGACTCTAATTTTACACCAAATGTGAGTCACAAGTTTGGGTAGACCACCGCCGCGATGCGATAATACTTGGCTTTGTGACACTAAGTTATTGTAAATTCGAGCCTCAACCATTGAGTTTTACTATCAAGAGAAAATAGCCCGATGAAGAAAGTGTTAATGACAGGTTTTGAACCATTTGGTGGTGAATCCATCAACCCTGCTTTAGAAGCAGTAAAGCGACTTGATGGCAAAAAACTCGATGGTGGTGAGGTGATGATTTGCCAAGTACCCGTAACACGTTATGAATCTATTAATACCGTGGTTAATGCGATTGAGCAATATCAGCCAGACATTGTGATTACAGTAGGGCAGGCAGCTGGGCGTGCTGCAATTACGCCGGAACGTGTGGCGATCAATGTGGATGATTTCCGCATTCCTGATAATGGTGGCCATCAACCCATTGACGAGCCGGTAATCCTAGATGGCCCAGACGCGTACTTTACCACGCTACCCATTAAGGCGATCACGAGCGCTTTGCACAAGGCAAATATTCCATGCCAAGTCTCGAACACGGCAGGGACATTTGTGTGTAATCACCTATTTTATGGCATTCAGCATTATTTACGCGATAAATCGGTTCGACATGGTTTTGTGCATATTCCTCTTTTACCCGAGCAAGACGTTTCCGGTAGTCAGCCAACGATGTCATTGGATGTGATTGTGGAAGGGTTAGCGTTGTTAGCTCAAGCCGTGATCGATAACGAATCTGACATAGCTGTCACTGCCGGACAGATTTGTTAAACAGTACAACAAGCTCAGGTCTTTACGCCAACACCGAGCGATGAACGAGCTCGGTGTTTTTGTATCTGTTAAGTCGCTCAAATTTTGTGGAGTATGAAAGGAGTAGCATTGAGGCGTGAAGTGGAGAAGTAATACTGACTCACTTTGATCTCTCGTTCAAATAAGGCGAACTATCATGAAAAGCAATAGAAGTAAGATCATTGCGCTTTCCTCTGCGGTTGTTTTCGCTTTGGCTATTGCCGCTTTAAAATTTGAAAACACCCTCGGACTGCTTCCTATCCTTGTAGCGATTGTCGCGTTCTTTACTTGTGTGATTCACACCAGCATGCACCTTTCTGGTGTCAAAAATGCCGATGCGTTCGGTTATTACCAACAAGCTCAACAGACAAAAGCGGAAGCGCTGCATAAAGGCTTAGACCCTCGCGATAAAAAGCGTTGAAGCATCTCACATTCTCCGTATACTTTGGACAAGCATTAAAGCACAAGCTTGTCGGAGAAGAGCATGTCACATCGAGTACCTACTAACATACTGACGGGATTTCTTGGCGTCGGTAAAACTACGACTATCCTGAACTTACTGAAAAACAAACCAGAAAATGAAAACTGGGCGGTGTTGGTGAATGAGTTTGGTGAGATAGGTATCGATGGTGCGATGATGACTGACCAAGGTGCAATGATCAAAGAAGTACCGGGTGGCTGCATGTGCTGCACGGCAGGCGTACCTATGTCTGTTGGTATCACGGCTTTGCTGCGCCAGAACCCAGATCGTCTTCTTATTGAACCAACGGGCTTGGGCCATCCAAAGCAAGTGGTTGCGACACTAACCTCTGAGCAGTACCAGCCGTACGTGGATCTTAAGGCAACGATTGCGCTTGTGGACCCGCGTAACCTAAGTAACGAGAAGTACCTTTCTAATAAAAACTTTGTCGACCAGCTTGATAGCGCAGACGTGGTCATTGGTAGCAAAGTTGACCTGTGTACAAGCCACGATATCGATGTGTTCAACGACTGGGTGACTGATCAAACGCCTTCGAAAGTGTTCAGCAAGCTGATTCACGACGGTGACTTGCCAATTGAAGTGTTGGACATTGAACGTGTGCACGGCAGTGCTTCTTCTCATATTGAAGCGCATCATCATGATCATGCTCACCAAGAGCCTCAATTCCAACTGCCACCGGGTGAAGCGTTTATCCGTAAAGAGAATAAAGGTCAGGGTTACTTCAGCTGCGGTTGGTTGTTTGGCGCGGAATACTCGTTCAACTTTGATCAACTGTTCTCTATGCTATCTGAGCTAACGGCTGAACGTGTCAAAGCGGTGATGAACACTGACCAAGGTTGCTACGCGTTTAACGTTGCTAATGGTGTGGTTTCAGTCAATGAAATGAGCCTGCAGGGCTTTGAATCACGCCTTGAAGTGATTGATTCTCAGTTGATGCCTTGGGATCAGTTGGAAGCGATTCTACTTAAGCTTTGTGGTATCTCAGAATAGACGCCCACTAAGATTGAACAAGGCCTGAGCAAATGCTCGGGTCTTTTTGATTGCTTTTCATTATTGAGACGATAGAAAACTATCATCGTCACAAATCTATCTGTATGTGATTTGTATCACTATAATCGCTGGTTTTCTTACTGCATAAGAAACCGGAGAGCGCTTGAATCCTGCCTTATCTTTCTCAAAACTTAAGTTCTTCTGCCTGCGTTTTGTTGTGATCTTCTTCCTGCTGGTCGCGGTGTTTGGTGCCATCATTCACTACGATACATCTGCGTCTGAAGAAGCGGAAAAGAGCAACATTCGTGTGCAACAAAAAGCGTTGTTACAGGGTAAGAAGCAATACATCGAGTGGGTGATGAGTTCGGTTGTCCGCGAGACTGCATTGTTGGCTGACATTATGTCCGCAAAGCGAGTTTATGAGATTACCGATCTTCCTTTGGATGAGCAGCGCAGTGCACAGCTTTCTCGTTTAAGCTCGATTCTAGAAGCAGTAAGCCAACGAAAAGAAGTTTACGACCAGTTGCGCTACATTGATTTGGAAGGCAATGAAGTTGTGCGAATCAACTTTAATCATGGCCAATCCCAAGTGGTCTCAGAAGGACAACTTCAAAATAAACGTCATCGTTACTATTTCTCAGAAGCGCTTCAACTGGGTTGTCGCAGGATTTATGTTTCGCCTCTGGATTTGAATATGGAACACGGGCAGATTGAAGTGCCTGTGAAGCCGATGATCCGGCTAGCTACGCCCGTGCTAGATGAAAGCGGCAATAAACGCGGTATCGTGGTGGTGAACTACCTGGCGAAGTATCTTATGGAAGGCATGCAATTGTTCAACCTTGATAGGGGCACGAACTACATGCTTCTCAATCGAGATGGTTTCTATCTGTTCAATAAAGAGCACCGCGAGGCTGAGTTTGCGTTCATGTACGACGATCGACAAGGCGAAACCATTTACGCTGATTACCCAGAGTTAGACGATCAAATTCGAAATACGCTATCCGGACAAATTGAAACAGATGAGGGCATCATAACGATTGAATCGGTTGGAGCAGTGGATCGCATCAATCCATACTGTTTTCAGGATTACCATGTGAGTGAAAACAGCTCGACAGCTTGGAAGTTGGTCTCTTACGTTGATTTTAGTAAGAGAAAACAGATCTGTAACTCGCAGTATGAACGTAAGTGGTTAATGCAAGTAGGTGTGGTGCTGAGCATTGTTCTGGCTTATTTCATCGCACGCTTTCAGCTTCGCGCGTTTTCGGACAACCAACGCATTTACTATTTAGCGCATCATGACAGTCTAACTGGTTTGGTTAACCGAGCCGCTTTTCAAAGCCAAGCATCGGAGACTTTATCCCAATGTTTGAAAGCGGGTAGAGAGGTGTGCTTGATATACCTTGACCTTGATAGCTTTAAGTTTATCAATGATGAATACGGCCATGCGGCGGGCGATAAGACCCTTCAACACGTCGCTTCCGTGATGCAGCGAGTGTTTGGCAGTAAAGCGCTTCTTGCTCGATTAGGGGGCGATGAGTTCGCTATTTTATTGAGCAGTCAAGAACATATGCAAGATCCAGAACATTTCGCGTCGTCTTTGATTCAACTGATTCAAGACCCTATCGAGGTTCGCCCTGATGTGTTCCATCAAGTCACGACCTCAATTGGTGGTTGCTATGCCAAAGAGACAAACTGCACCTTGGATGAGTTAATGCATCAAGCGGATATGGCGATGTATGAAGCGAAGAAGTCGGGAAAAAACCGGTATTTCTTCATCCAATAAGGGAAAAGCACGCGTAAAATTAAGAATGCGGAATCGAGTGGTGCGTAATTCCATGAGTTTTTACGCTAACACATGAGAAAAGTGAGATAAATCACTGGAATTCGGGTATAGTGCACCGCTAAAATTTTTATAGCTATTTAGTGATTTGTTTAAGGAATACGCTCAATGTCATTTTCATCTCAAGGTTTTGCGCCAGAAGTGGTTAAAGCTCTGGCAGAATGCGGTTATGAGAAGTTAACGCCAATTCAACAGAAGGCGATTCCAATGGCCCGTAAAGGTCATGATATTTTTGCAACGGCACAAACGGGTACGGGTAAAACTGCTGCGTTCTCTCTGCCTATGATTCAACAGTTATTGGAATCCGGTCGCAGCGCATCTCGCAAAACGGCACGTGCACTGATCATGGCGCCTACTCGTGAGCTAGCAGAGCAAATCGCGGACAATATCAAAGCATACACTAAGTACACAGACCTATCGGTTGCGGCGATCTTTGGGGGGCGCAAGATGTCTTCTCAAGTTACCGCGCTTGAAGGTGGTGTGGATATTCTTGTTGCGACGCCTGGTCGTCTAGAAGAGCACATCGAGCAAGGTAACGTATCAGTCGCGAACATCGAGTTTCTTGTGTTTGATGAAGCGGACCGTATTCTTGATATGGGCTTTATCCATGCTGTACGTAAAATCATGATGGATGTGGATACAGACCCACAAATCATGATGTTCTCAGCAACAACATCGAGCCAATTGAACCTATTGGCGAAAGACATCCTTCGTAAGCCAAAGCGCATTGAAGTAGAACGTGCAAACACAACGGCACAAACTATTGCGCACGTACTTTACCCAGTGGATCAAGAGCGCAAGACAGAGCTTCTTTCTGAGCTAATCGGCCGCAAGAACTGGAAGCAAGTCTTAGTGTTCGTAAACTACAAAGAAACTGCGAACGATGTTGTGAAAGAGCTTAAGCTAGATGGCATCAAAGCCGTTGTGTGTCACGGTGACCGAGCACAAAGCGCTCGTCGTCGTGCGTTAGAAGAATTCAAAACAGGCAAAGCTCGTGTAATGGTTGCAACAGATGTCGCTGCTCGTGGTCTGGATATTGAAGATCTACCACACGTAGTGAACTACGATATGCCATTCCTCGCAGAAGACTACGTTCACCGCATCGGTCGTACAGGTCGTGCTGGTAAACAAGGTCACGCCGTATCGTTTGTTAACCGCGAAGAAGAGCTAACTGTGGTGCAGGTTGAAAACCTAATCCAGCAACGCATTCGCCGTATCGAGCTAGCGGGTTACGAGCCAAAACAGCGTGAATCTTACATTGAGAAGCTAAACTCAAAGCCTGCATTCAAGAACCGCCAAGGCCGTCGTAACAACCCGAACCAATCGGCAACAGACCAAGGTTCTGCAGAGCGTCGCTTAGCGATGGTAAAACGCTTGAAAGCGCGTCGCTCTTCTAAATAATTGAACAAAATAAAAAACGCCCCTCACGTTAGGGGCGTTTTTTTGTGCGGCGAAGGTTTTAATTCATCCCAATAAAATTCGGTTCTCCGCGGTAAATAATGCGGTCATTACCACGATGGATACCAAAGGTTACTACTGTTGGTGGGTTGTCTTCGTCTGCGTCACTCTTATCCCAGTTGTACTTAAGCCAAGGTAAGTTATTCCCCGCACTGCTCAAATCCAAATGGAAGCGAACTTGCTCTCGTGCCGAATCGACTTGGCTGGCAATAATGCCGTAGGTTCTGCCTGCGATTATCGAACCTTCGCCAGATAACAAAGTGTTATTAGGGGCCGAGTTGGACCAAATTGGCGTACGAATATGGTGCTCACCATTTGTTTTGGTCGCGCTATCCTCAAAGTGGGTTACAAAGCGGCCGTTTTGCCAGACTTCGACATCCAGAGGAACTTTAATTGTCATGCCTTGGTTGCCACCAACGTCTTTAAAGTTGAGCCTACCAAAGCGGATATCCGGTTGCTGTTCTAAGATATGTCGGTCATCAAAGAAGTGTATTTCGTCGACGACGTTTGTGTGAGTTAGGCCGATTTCACTCTGTGTTGAATTGGAGTCTTTGTTGAATGGGCCATCTGGATACTGACCATCCGTCTCATCCTTTTCCCAACACGGGCTATTGTCGCAAGTCGCATTACCACTGGCTTTTTTGATTGTGAACGTGCCGACACTTGCGTCGCCCACCAAGTTCCACTCAACCGAGTGCGCTGCTGGTGGAATGAAGCGATCGACGTAGTCACTCAATTCACCCAAATGGAAATGCTCTCGGAGGCTGGCATTGAAATAGACGTAATTCTCGATGTCTTGTTTTTCCGCATTGAGGGCAACCACGTCATAACGTACCTCCTCAAATGGTTGATTCATGTAGATGAAGTTTTGCTTCGTCGGGTACTTCCATTCCGCTTCTCTCACCTTAAAGTATTTGGCGTAGAAGCGACCGACATTTCGAAAGCCAGTGTTAACCGTCATATCAAGGTACTGGCCACTTAAACTGGCTTTGATCTTTAGGCTGCCAACTTCCTCCCAGTACAAACCGGAGAAGGTGTATTGAGAGTTCTCACTCTCGGTGTGGCTGCGAGTGAGTGCCAAGGTACTTTCCAGTAACTTCTCAGATTGGTTTGCAGTTTCGGTCGGTGTCTTCTGTTTACTGCTGATGACGATGCTCGCCGCGGGCGCGTCTTCTAACATAAAGTTGTGAGTAACGTCTGCGTTGCAATAACTCTTTGTATTAACTTCACCGGTAACAGAGCCACCGCTTTGCCAGATGATGGGTTTAACGGTCAGTGAGAAGTGTTCTCCAGCGGCAATAAAACCAGGGCCACTTTTCGAGGTACCCGAAGCCAGTGCGGTTGAACCGTCACAAATAGCTAGGGTCCATGGTCGAGACTTCACATCAAATGTGCCTTCAACGTATACGGAGCCTTCATCTGGACATTCTGCGAAGCCTGAGCACTCGAACCTATCGGACATTTTTACCGAGAACAATCCAGATTCATTCGTGATTAAGCCGTGACTCGAGAGGCCGTCTTTAAAATCTGCAGAATAACTGAAGTTACCTTCGCTGCCACCTGCGGGTTTGAGCAGAGGATGAGTGATTTGCGGTTTGCCATCATAATTGGTTGCAATGACTTGTTCACCGGTAGTTGCACACGCCAACAAGCGAGTGTCCACGGTCTGTGATTTACCAGCAATGACGTGGATTTCTTTAAGGCTACTTAGGTCCTCTGCGTAGGCTTCGAACATATATGGCGTAAACATAAACTGCACAGTCTGCATTTTGTTTGTGTCATCCACCATGGTAAAGGTGAGGGTATAGTTTGCATCGAGAGCGATAGCATCAATGTTGTTAGGGACGACTTTGACTATCAGCGTACCGTCATCTTTTGAGATAAAGTTATTGTCATCAATCTTCTGCTTTCCTTCAACCATCTCAAGGGTGAATAGGTTAGGATCAGAGAGAGAAGCCAACACGTGAGCACTTGTCATTTCACCATTATTGGTTGTGGTTACAGTAAACTGAGGCAATTCGTCACCACACATTAATGCCATATCCTCTGCCGGCGTAACGACAAGGTCGAAGTCATCATCGGTTGGGGGGGTAATATCACATATCGGAATCTCGTCCGGCATAGGACACTGTTTAGGTAACTGATTACTATATGTACAGTCTAAGTCGTCGAAGCCACAATAGTTTTTTGAGACCGTTGCGACTGGTACTGCGGAGTATATGAAGCCACATATTGATGTGTCTTGGAGAGAGGCTTGCTGAAATGAATTTACCGCCAACTCCGGAGCGTATACGTTACTAATGGCATCAATGGTGACTTTATTACCTTTAACACTGTCCGTTAAATTCTTGGTTCCGAAGATATCTATATTCTTAAAGTCTACTGTCGAGAATGCGTTAGTGTTACCAACAATTAGGTTTCGCCCACCTTCTGAAGAGATGTGTTGGCCGATTGATTGTAAGTCACCACAAACTTTTGCTTGAACTAACTTGATATTACCATTGCTGGTCAGGTTGCCATTGACGACGCTGTCTTTAGCTAATAGGGAAGTGTCTACTATGTTGGAGCTAGAAGAGCCTGCATAAACGTCGCCCTCTATCTGAGTCTGCTCAAGTTCAACTTTTCTCAAGGCATGGATATCACCGAAGACAAAGTTTGATTGCCCTTTAAGCGATATACTGCCTCCAGAGCTCTTGATATCACCAAAAACAATCGTATCTTCGATAGAAAGCAGACCATGTGAGGTCAAATTACCAACTATCTGACTCGGTTGGCCTGTATTTTCAACGACGATTTCTAGGTTTGCGCCTTCTGTCTTTATGTTGATTGGCGTTGTTTCAGAGCCAATATTATTTTGCCCTTTGAGCAAGACATTGCCATAGGCAACGATGGTTGCAGTTTGTTGAGGCTGAGTTGAGTTTTCAATATGAGCGCCTTCTGGGATACGAATAGCACTGGAGCAGGTATAAGTGGTTCCCTGAACTTTGAATGTGTCGCCCACACAGATTTCATTCAAAGTGGCGATATCGGCCAGGTCATAAACTTTTGCCTCTGCCATTACTGGGAAGAGTAATGCTGTACTTAAAATGCTGAAAAAGCGCATCATCAAGTGTCCTAAATTTAGTGGAACTTAATGGCACCAAGCGAAAGTGAGTAATGGACTCACAGAATATGATTTAGCGAATGTTTTTTATCACGCCTACTTATTGAACTATGGTTGTTTTTTATTTCGTATGTTGTACCAAGTTCATATGTAAGCATTAGACCTTGAATGTGATCTTAGTTCAATACCTTGGGCTGAAGTGCGTCACACTTTTGGTGGAATAATTTGTTAGAAAGTAAGTAAAAAGAGTGATTTGGAGTGTTCAAGGCAAAGCCACAACGAGTCTGTGGCTTTATCCGTTTAAAAACAAGTTAAGCCGCGTGGTCAATCAAGGGGGCAATTTGGTACAACTCTTCAAGAATCGCTTTAGTTTGCTTCGAATACACAAGGCGATCTCGGTCTCCGACTAATTGAATCGCTTTTACTTTTCCTGATACTAAACACAAGCGAATCATGCGCAGCACCATCTGAATATCTAGCGCTGGTGTGCCATCAAGGTGATTCTTAGTAAGCAGTGACGCTAAATCAATCGACACTATGATTTGGTCACAGTGATCAAGATAGTTGCCGACTTGCTGCTTCAAATGATTTCGGAAACGGAATGTAAACTCACGGTCTGTTACCCAGTCACAGCCTTGATCTTCTGCGTATTCCCATGCTTCTTGTTTTGTGTCTTGTTCGCTTGTGCCTGCAAAGAACAAACGGACATTTTGGTATCGCGAGAGGGCAAAATGGAATGCAGAACCGACGCGTGGCTCGAGTGTTGGGTCAAGATTCATCTTGTGACCGATATGGATGATCCCAACTTCGACATTGTTGCTGACCACAACAGGCAGAATGGATAACATCGCCTCGGTGCAATTTGACAAAACGACGGGTACTGAGTGACGTGAGAGAGACAAGCTCAATGCTTCTTGAAAATCGCCGGTTTCAATTTGATGATGAGAAAAGTGGCCAAGGTTTGCAGCAGAGCCTTGGTCATGCTGTTGGTAAAGCCAGTCACTGGCATTCTCAAGACTTTGATCAGCTAATTCAAACGTTCCATGACTCATCGGGGCTAAATGTTCACATACCGTCATAAAAGAAAAAGGGTAGTGATGGATTGATTTATTCGCTCGATGAAGTTTGTAACGTTTGAAAAAGCTCAACATGGTGAATTACCTTTCTGGCGGCAACGCCCTCGCTGCCTGCAACACATGCAAAATGATACGCTGCTTATCCTTCTCGACTCGGTGAGCCGGAGCCATCACCGAGACCGCACCAATCAACTTACTTCCTTTCATGACTGGGGCACTGATGCCAGATACACCAGGATCGATTTCTGATGTACTAACAGCGTATCCGTTCTTACGGATGGTGCTAAGCTCTTGTTCCCACTCGCTGAGGCGATGATCTTGTCCAAAATGACGCAAGATTTTTTCGCAACGGCTTTGAGGCATGAAAGCCAGCATCACCTTAGATGAGGCGCCACGAAGCAATGGTTGACTTTGACCCTGGACGTAGCTGCATCGAAGCGCCTGCATACTTTCTTTTTGTCTGACACAAAGCGCACGATAGCCAGAAGGCACCATGTAAGCCGCCATCTCACCCGTTTGTTGAACCAATCGAGCAAGAATGGTTTCCACCATATCCAAACCGTGTTGAGCGGTTTCATAGCTGTGCATTAACAGCAGGGCGGCAGGACCAACTACAAAAGTTTTGTCGTGTACGCTTTCTTCGATCAAGTTCCACTCTTTGAGTAGCTTCAAGTGCCGGTAAAGACTACTTAAAGGCACATTCAGTTGTTCACTGAGCGTTTTCGCAGAGACTGGGAATTGACTAACTGCGACTTGCATTAGCAACTGCAGCGCCTTTTCGTTGACTTGGTTAGCGTTGGCTTTGTTTGTCGTCATGAGCGTGTTGTAACGTGATAATGGATAGGCAACAACTATAATTCTTAATAGCTGAGAAAAGGAAAATAATTAGAAATAGATATTCTCATAGAGTGAGAAAGTGGCCTATTAATATTTTGTTTGTCTCAGCCCAAAGGTTCGCGTCTGTCTTGGGATATGAGGCCATTCGCGTTTACGCAATACGAAAAACGCTAGAACCAGACGAGCAGCAGTGCTGAAAATAGAGAGTCTATAGGAAAATTTTGTGTGAATTTCTCTTAACGGATCGCGCTTGGGTAAGGAAAGTTGATACACTCCGTCTCTGAAATGAGCCACATATCAATAAGTCATTGTTATGTTTGCTGCGTTGTGTTTTGTTAACCATACTCAATCAATGGATTGGTGTAGTCGTGCTTTTTAGTAATGAGCCTTAATAAGTAGTTGATAGAAAAGCATTACTTACTCTTTCGCTACCTAATTTTATTCAGAAGAGACAATATTTAAATGATAAAGAAAGAGCTTTTGAAAAAAGCCATTATTTTTCTTCTGCCTATACCGTTAGTTGCGGCAGAAGTGCTCTACTTAGCGCATCAAAGTATTCAACGAAACCTTGACCATATTCTCGATAAGAACATCCAAGTAGCAGATGAGATCTTTCATCAGATTGAAACTGAGAATCGCACAGCATTGCTGCGTCCTGAGCGCTGTGAAGTGTTACAACAAAACTTGATGTTCGAACGTAACATCGATGAGATGCTGATTGTAAAAGGCGATCAGATTATCTGTTCATCAAAGCTAGGCGCGATATCCCGTCCTGCGGATGACTATATCCAAATGTATCGCCCAGAGACTCTGTCACTTGGTCATGTAAATGGTTATCCAGATCAGGTTTTGTTCTTGAGCACTAAGAGTGAAGCTCAACCAGAATATCAAGCGGTCACCATTGTCGACCGAGACTATTTTGGTGCCACGATAGGCTACCGTAATGACCTGAGACTTAAGCGGACTGCAATCTTTGTTGGCGATGAGTCTGCACCAATGGATTCGACGAAAGATGGTGAGAACGAAGTTGCGCTCAACCACTCCACCAGTTTCGATTATGAAGGGTTAATTGAGGCCAGTGACTATTACGTCGAGCAACAACGCTTCTCATACTTACTCTCTTCCATTCCTATTTTATTGGTTTTCTATTTCCTCATTTTCCTCGTCCGTCGCTTTATCGATCCACAGCGCAACATGGTCTCTGAGCTTAAAAAAGCAATCAGGAAGCGTGAATTGAAGCTCTACTATCAACCTCAAGTGGATGCTCAAACAGGCAAAGTTTTTGTTTATGAGGCATTGATTCGATGGCCGCATAAACTGAGAGGTTTTATCTCACCGGATGAATTTGTACCTGTGGCAGAAGAGAGTGGGTTGGTAGAAAGCCTAACCGATTTTGTGTTGGATAAAGCCTGCGAAGACTTCTCAAAAGTTAAATTGGAAGAGTCGATACATTTGGGCGTCAACGTACCGCCTGGTTATTTGTCAGATTCCCATGTGATAAGAAAAATTGAGAACATTCATCGTACTTTAAAACAACACAACGTCGAATTAGGGATTGAAATTACCGAAAGGCAGTTGATAGACAGTAACGCCATTCAACATATCGCTGCTCTGCGAGTCCACGGTATTCAAGTGCTTATCGATGATTTTGGTACAGGGCAAACCGCCTTAGCCGTATTGCAGCACATGAAGGTCGATTACTTGAAAATCGATAAGTGCTTTGTCGATACTATTGGGATTGAGAGTGTGAATTCCTCAGTATTACACGCCATAGTCAGGCTGGCTGGCGATTTAAGTGTTGAGTTGGTTGCAGAAGGCGTAGAGACAAAAGAGCAAGCGGACCACTTAAAAGCGCTAGGGGTGAACATTCATCAAGGTTACTTCTATGCCAAGCCACTCCCTTATGCCGAAGTGGTTGACAATAGAGAGTAGACGTTTATTCGATGTGCCCCTTGTAACATTGAGACGCTTGATCGAACTTAAACTCAAGATAGTTTTGAATACTGTCTAAGCCATCTTCTTGATAATGGGAAACGTAGAGAAGTTGGCTTAGATTTTCTTTCGCGATTAGCTCTAGTGTATTTTTCACAAGAACTCGCCCTAAGTAATCTAAGCCTTGATAAGGCTCGTCCAAAATCAACAGAGTAGGCTGTTTCACTATTGCTCTAGCAATCAGCAATAAACGTTGTTGACTATACTCTAGTTGCTTAAAGGAGGTCTTCTCGTGTTGCGCCATATGGAGAATCGTCAGCCACTCTTTCGCGATGTTGATTTCTTTTTTGCTTGGTTGAGAATACAGTCCAATGGAATCATAAAAGCCCGACAGAATCACTTCTAATGCACTGCAGTTCACGCGGTACTGGAGGTGTAACGCCGAAGATACCATGCCAATGTGCTGCTTAATTTCCCAAATGGTCTCGCCACTGCCACGCTTTTTACCAAAGATGTGGATGTCGTTGCTGTAACATTGCGGATGATCACCAAAAATCAGGCCTAGTAATGTGCTTTTTCCGCAGCCATTTGGGCCTTTAACTTGCCAGTGTTGACCTATATCGATACGCCAATTCAAATCGGTGAAAATGGTTTTCTCAGTGTAATCCACCTTACCGTTCTTTAACTCAAAGATAGGGTTGTCGAAATGCGTCGAGTGCTGATGCTGACGAATCAGCGCCATCATCTCCTCGCTTTGTTTTTCTGACTGCGCTTTTATCTGTGCAATGATAGGGTGCTGATCCCAGCTCTGTCGGTCCATGGTGCTATCGAGCTTGCCACCATTGAACAGCGCAATACGTTCTATCCAGTCGGGCATGTCAGATTCACGGGAAAACGTAATCAGCATTTGTACCGATTGAGAGAGTGTCTGGAGATACGTTGCTAATGACGCACGGTGCTCGACATCTAAACCGGTAAACGGGTTGTCTAACAACACCAGATCGGGTTTTACCGCGAGTGCTCTTGCAAGCATGACTCGCCGTGTTTCACCCGTTGATAGGACTCTGAATCCGCTTTCTGCTAGATGCGATAAGTCGAGGTCTTCAATCAGAGCTTGCGTGAGTGCTTCATCTTTACACGCTTCATAAATCAAGCGAGAAACGGAACTCCCTTGGTCAATACGGTCGAGAAAATCGGTGTCGTCTTTTTCTATCTCTAGTTCCAGCAGTCGTTGTTGCTCGGAGAGAGATACCTGAGCAATCCGGTAACCATCGATGTTCAGTTCACCAGATTCAGGCTTTATCTCACCACACAACAAGTCACCAAGCATTGAACCTATATCGCCTTCAGAGCTGAATATGCCCCAAGATTCCCCGGTTTCAATCCGCCAATCATTAATAGAAAGGGTAGAAGTGTTTGCGTTGGCAGTGAGATGATGAAATTGAATCGGCATTGTGTCTGTCTTCCATGATTTATTGTTATGTTGTGTCTAGTTATAACAAGCTTTATCGGGCTATTACTAATGTTTAGGAAGAGAAAGAAGTTTAAATTTAAATGAGTGCTAAACTCTGCGCTCATATTAAAAGCAATTTAATTGAGAGGGGAGCCTGTTGATCCCGAGAAGAGCTCGAGCTTTAAAGCACTACTTAAGATCAATTGATGAGAATACATCAAAGAATTTGAACAGAGACTCTAACTCTTCAAAGTTGTCATCATCGTTAGATTCACGTTGTACGAGAAAAAGGAGCAATTCAACAAACAAGAAGCCTATAGTTCGACTGTGGAAGATTGAATCAACGTCACTTGGTAGCACATATTGTGCGTTGCTATAGATACCGTAAGGATTCGAGTGAGTATTGGTAATAACGATAACGTGAGCATTTTTACTATTGAAATATTTAGTGATATCTAATACAACGGGGTTAAAGCGATAGTAAGAAAAGGCAATTAAGACATCTTCTTCTTTTATGCCAAGCAGTGTTTTTGGTAGTTCGCCTTTATCGAGAGGCAATAAGATGACTTCAGTTCGGTTGTATTTCAATAGTGTTGAGAAGTGAATCGCTAACGCACGCGATGAAGCAGGGCCGACGACATAAATGGTGCGACTTTTGTCGGCGATCAATTTGGCGAGTTTCTCAAGCTCGTTAATGTCCAAATCTTTAGCAAACTGGTCGATGAGTTGGCTCACATTGAAAATATAGCGCAAGGCTTCTTCTTTTGTATTGGCGCCCTGAACCTGTGATTTGGCTTTGCTAGCATCGATTGGTGTAACGATGTCATGGGCGATTAAATCTTGTTTTAATGCATGCTTAAATGCTGAATAACCAGTGTATCCGAGCTTATTCAAATAGCGGCCTATCGTCGCTTTGCTAACTTTTGCTTTCTGAGCTAGGTCGATGATGCCGTAATAAGACAACTCACCAAAGTGCTCAATGATAAATGTATTAAGCGCTGCTTCGGAGTCAGTAAAAGGTTGAAGCTGCTCTGCCAATTGTTTGTAGGAGTCCAAATCGAGATGGTCTTTCATAAAGCTCAATCGTAGTTCGTTGTATTGATAAGAAGATTAACACACGGGGATGAGTGCTTTGTTTTTTGCTGTTTGAAAGGTGATCTTTGTAAGGTAAATGGTCTTCTGCCAGAGTAGACAGAAGACCACAATCAGGGCGTTATTTGTTATCTTGGAACCTCTGAACGGTTTCCCATGCTATGGTTTGCAACTTTTTCGCGGTTTCTGGAGACATATCAGTATCAACTGGAATTGCGCCGCCCACTGGTGATTTATTGTATAGCGTTGCAAAGAACACTGATGCAGCTAGATAGGTGCCTTCAAGTGATGGATGTTTACCATCACTATGATAAAGATTGATCTCTGGGTATTGGTTAATGCTTTGTTCAAATGCCAAACCTACGGGCGCTACATATCCCCCCGTTTTTTTCGCGATATCTTGGTACGCATTTGCTAACGCGCTTGTCTGCTCTGGGCGGGATTGTTGAGCCCACGTCATAAAATAAACCACTTTAGAGCCGGCATTATGTGCGATTTCGGACATGGTTTTTGCCGATTTCTCAAAGTAGTCACGTGATGACGCTTTTTTAGTGATAGGTTCCATTGAATTGCCTTGGAATACGACCACATCCCAATCTTTCAACGTGTTTTGAAAGCGTAGGTTTGGCTCATGCCAACCTAAGCGACCACTTGAAATAGTAATACCTCGATAGCTGTAACCTTTTGCGTTATTTGGCAACAAAGATCGCGTTAAATCACGTAGCCGAGTATTTAAGTTATTGTTGTAATGTGTATACGAATTTCCGTAAATCGCAATGACTTTGTTGTCACCGTCCATCTTTGCTGTTGGTGATGGCGCGATAACAGTATCGGCATGAACTACAAAGCTGCTGAGTGCTATAGCTGTCATTAGCAGGTTTGTTTTAAGTAGTTTTTTCATCGTAGGTCCTTAAAAGTCGTAGCGCAGCCCAAGTGTGATTGCATCGTCATCACTGTCTTTATTCTTGGAGGCGAGTTCTCGGTCATAGGTTAAAGATAAGTAAGTGCGTCGGGCTAATGTCCACTGGCCTTCTACACGCCAATCTTCTTTCTCGTAAATCTCCTCATCCTTTTGGTCTAGGAAGCTGTAACCTGCTAACACTTTGAAGCGATTCCATTTGTATGCGACGATAGAATCCATACCGAAATATTTATCTTCACTTCCGGCGTCTTCATTTATCTTGACGTAATCAGCGGTAACGCCAAACGTGAAGCTTTTTAAAGACAGCTCTATACCACCCATAATTTGATCATGTTGCTCGCGCTTTGTTTCAGTGTTGCTTTTGTTACGATTGAATTGACTGATTGCGATTGCCGGGGATAATTTGAAGCCTTCGCCTTTATAGTTCATTCGGTAACTGGCCATTATGCCGTTATCAAGACGGTCATTCTCGCCATTTCCCATCACGTAAGCGGCTTGAACTTCATGAATGCCAAAGTAACCGTTGTACTGTAAAGTTGCGTCTTGGCGGTTGTACTTGTAAGAAGTATCAATGGACGAAATGCCATAGTTATAGATACCGGGAGTGTAGTTTTTGTATTTATCGGTCATCTTCATAACCTGATACATTGGGTTTTTAGTGCGACCAAAGATCATCATGCCCCAATCGTCATTCTCGATACCTAAGTAATTGTAACGAGCCTCTAAATCTTCACCTTCATCAAGGCGAGTATCATTCGTTTCTGTACGAACTTGCCATTCAAATTTACCAATGACACGGCTGTCTTCAATTGCGCTTAGCTCTCGGCTCATATTAAAACCAAGGCGACCACTCATTCTTCCTGACCAATCGTCTTTGCTGGCAAAACTTTCGTCCCCTTTAGCGATTTGACCTTCCAATCGACCATATATGTCTAGTCTATTGGTTTCATCATCATAAACGTTTTGTGCCTGAGCGAACGATGCGAGGCAGAGGGTAGGTAAAAGGGTTAAGAGAGGTTTATTTCTAATCATTATGCTCATTCCATGCTTGTTATTGGAAACCTTTGCATCGTAATGAGTGGCTTGCTTAAAAAATAAGGGAATTGCCGCTTCCCTATTTAAATATTGATAGATCTCTTATTTCAATTTGAATTTGTTATGTGAGTCATCCGCTTGGCTCTCTAACTATCTATAAAGACACGAACAGGTAAGGAGATAGCGCGAATAATTTGGCGAAATTGTGACCCAGTTAAATCTATTGTTACAAGTTGTGAACAAAATGCGTTCGTGATGAGAAATGAAAATTCCCACTGATTTACTGGATGCTAAGAGTATGAAGTGAGCACAATAAACTCAATATGATTCATTACTTTATTAGGCTACTGGAAGGTGGGAATAATGGGAAATTCAATTTCTCATTTCGAGCTAATCAAGAATATTGAAGGAAAATTGAACGATACGTTTTTATTTAAATTGTGATCGAGGTTGTTCGAAGGATAGAGACATAAAGGTGAATGAAGACAATTATTTGAATGAATGGTGATTTAACGAGCTGTAAAGAAGGAGAGTTTTAATTGAATCACATTTTTTCTAGAGAAAGGGCACTTCCCATGTTGCTACTGGCACCTAAGAAGCAAGATAGCGGTGACTCAATACTTAAAAAAAAGGTGAAACATATGGTCGCTCTGCTCGCTCTGCCGATTGTTTTCGGGGCAGGATTTCTAATCATCAAGAAGTACAATACGCAAGCAGTATTGTTCGGCTCTGGTATTTTAATGATGCTGGTTGGGGTCATTGCCGGTGGTCCTGATTTCTTACCAAAAGGGGTGAGTTCTTCAGGGGCTACCGTGGTTGACTTCTTTTTGGTGATTAAATCAATTTCTTCTTCAACATTGGCCAAGCTTGGTTTAATCATCATGGCGGTAGGTGGTTTCTCCAAATACATGGGATACATCGGTGCAGCAAATGCGCTGGTTAAAGTGACGACAAAACCGCTCTCTGTGATAAATAACCCATACATCATCCTCGCTCTTGCGTATATTTTAGGCCAGTTTTTGAACGTATTTATTCCAAGCGCCGTTGGGTTGGCTATGTTGCTGTTGGTTGCCTTATATCCAGTTTTGGTGGGCATTGGCTGCACTCCAGCATCGGTAGCTGCTGTGCTTGCCACAACCGCATGTTTGGACTTAGGGCCTGCTTCTGGTGCGTCCAACAAAGCCGCAGAAGTGATTGGTATTGATGCCGCCTCTTACTTTGTGGAGCATCAGCTGTTTGTCGGTGTGTGTACGGCACTTGTGATTGCTGTTTTGCATTTTGTTTGTCAAAAATGGTTTGATAAACGTGATGAAGTTAATGGTGTCTCATACGAGCTGCAAGCAAAAGAAGATACTTCTCGTGAAGCTCCAATATGGTTTGCTGTTTTGCCTGTACTCCCTCTGGTACTACTTTTGACCTTCAGCAAGTTCGCGATTACCTCAATTAAGATTGATGTCGTCACAGCAATGTTTATCAGCTTGGCGGTTGCGATGGCGTGCGATTACCTTTATTCAAAAGATGGCAAGGCGGTTGCGGCCTCACTTAAGGTTTACTTACAAGGTATGGGCGATGTGTTTGCTGGTGTCGTATCACTAATTATCGCCGCGCAAACTTTCGTTGTGGGACTCAAAGCAATCGGCTTTATTTCCGGCATGCTGGGTGTCGCTACGCACCTTGGTTTTGGTTATACCATGATGGTGATTATGCTAGTCGCTATCATCGGTGTTACAGCATTGATGTCGGGCTCAGGTAACGCGGCGTTCTTCAGTTTTTCCAATTTAGCTCCGGATGTAGCGACACACGTTGGTGTTTCAACTGCTGCTCTTGCACTACCAATGCAACTGTCCGCTGGTATTTTCCGTTCTTTCTCTCCTGTTGCTGGCGTTGTGATTGCATGTGCTGGTGTGGCGGGCATTCCTCCCACAGAGTTAGTCAAACGTACCGCGATTCCAATGATGGGCGGTTTGATTACTGTTCTTCTAATTACATTTATTGGCGCATAGGAAAGAAGATATGCATGGTTCAAACGCTTCCGTCTTTGACTCGACACTTTACTCGCCACTGTTCACACAGATCGAAATGAAACGAGTTTGGTCAGATGAAAACTTGATTCGTACTTGGCTAACTTTTGAGGTTTCGATTGCTGAGGTGCAAGCAGAGTTAGGGTTGATTCCTTGCTCTGCTGTCGCCTCGATTGAGCGCATATGTAATTTACAAAATATAGATTGGGAACGATTAGCGCTAGAGACTCAAGAGGTCGGTATGGCAATCAAACCGCTTGTAGATCAACTTGCTGAACGTGGTGATGATGACGTCAAAAAGTACTTACATTGGGGATGTACGACGCAGGATTTGCTCGATACAAGTCTAGCAATGCGAGTTAAGCAGACTCTGGACATTATTCGTGGGCAATTAATCACGTTAGGCAATCAGTTAAAACTGATGGCGTTAACACACAAACGAACGGTAATGGTTGCAAGAACCAATGCGATGGATGCGTTGCCGACAACTTGGGGGCTTCAAGTGAGCAGTTACCTTCAGGAGGTCACTCGTCATCTAGTCCGCCTTGATGAGATTTACCCTAGAGCAACAACGGGAATGTATGGTGGAGCGGTGGGTAATTTGTCTTCGATTGGAGAAGAGGGGCTTCACGTTCGTAAGCGCTTGTTTGCGAAATTGGAGCTAACAGAGCCAAAAGGGCTTAGGAATGCGAGCCTAGATCATATCGCGGAGCTCATCCAGTACTTTGCACTAGTGCATGGCTCCTTGTGTCGTATCGCGAATGATATCGAAACCATGGGAAGGGCATCGATTGGTGAAGTCCGTGAGGGCGAAGCGGGCGGTGGTTCTAGCACTATGCCTCACAAAGCTAACCCGCGCGCAGCCAATATGATTCAAACTCTATCTAGAATGGGGTGGATGTACGCTTCGGGAGCACCAAATCTAATGGATCAGCAAGATGTTCGTTCTGCTTCTATGCGTGTGTTGAACTGGAGTTTAGTTCCAGAGGCATCACTTGCGTTGTCGACATCATTAGAAAGAGCTGATCGTCTGATGGCAAACCTTATTGTTAATGAAAGCAAAATGCTGGAGAACTTCTCAGCTTCTCGCAACTTCATTATGTCTGAAGCGGTAATGATGAAGGTGGCAGAAAAGTTGGGTCGAGGTGATGGCTACAACAAAGTGAAAGCAGCTATTGCGAATGCGCCAGAGCAGGGTGAACTCGCAAATGTCCTCAAGAGAGACCAAGGTATTTCAGCGATACTTTCTTCAGACGAAATTGATGCAGCGTGCGACCCTAAGCATTACTTAGGCTGTAACGAAGCGCTAATAGACGAAGCGATAGAATTATACCGAAAGGTGGCAGGCTAATGTTAAAGAAACTTTTTATACGACAAGCGGGCAATACACTACTCAATACACCATTACTAAACAAGGGTAGTGCTTTTTCATTAGAAGAACGTAAGAGCTTTAACCTTACAGGGCTTTTACCTGCCAACATCGAGAGTATTGATGAGCAGGTTAGTCGAGCTTATGAGCAGTTCTCGTTGTTTGTTTCTTCGATGGATAAACACATCTATCTACGCAATATTCAAGACACGAACGAGACGCTCTACTACAAACTCATCAATCAGCATATTGAAGAGATGATGCCTATCATATATACGCCAACTGTGGGAGATGCATGTCAAAAGTTCTCTCAGATCTACCGTCGTAACAGAGGTTTATTTTTGAGTTATGAAGATCAAGGTGAGCTTGAAGAGCTGTTGAACAATGCACCGAATACTGATGTTAAAGTTATCGTCATTACGGATGGAGAGCGCATTCTGGGGTTAGGTGACCAAGGCATTGGAGGTATGGGCATCCCTATTGGGAAGTTAGCGTTATACACAGCGTGTGGCGGCATCAACCCCGAACATACTTTGCCAATTGTGTTGGATGTGGGCACTAATAATTCTGCTCTTCTTTCTGACCCTATGTACATGGGATGGCGTCATCCTCGTATTTCTGGCGAGCAATACTATGAGTTTGTTGATGATTGTTTAAAAGCCATTCGTCAGCGATGGCCTGATGCTCTGATTCAGTTTGAGGACTTCGCACAAACAAACGCGATGCCTTTGCTCACTCGCTATAAAGATAAGTTCTGCTGCTTTAATGATGACATACAAGGAACCGCATCTGTCACAGTAGGGACATTACTCGCTGCGGCGAATGCCACAGGTAAAAAGCTCTCAGCACAGAGAGTAGTATTTGCAGGTGCTGGTTCTGCGGGGTGCGGCATTGCCGAAGCTGTAGTTGCTCAAATGATGGCTGAGGGTATAACAGAGCAACAAGCGCGTAGCCAAGTTTTTATGGTCGACCGATGGGGAATGCTAGAGCAAGGCATGACGGGATTACTTGCTTTCCAGAAGAATCTCTCTCAACCTGTCTCCGTTAGAAAAACGTGGGGAATTCAAGCAAATAATGAGATCAGTTTGCTTAACGTAATTCAGCATGCCAAACCGGATGTTCTGATCGGTGTTACAGGCGTACCAGGGCTGTTTAACCAAGCGGTTATTGAAGGCATGGCAAAAGGGTGTGAGCAACCTGTTGTGATGCCACTTTCAAACCCAACCAGCCGAGTAGAAGCGAAGCCAAGTGATATCATCATGTGGACGAAAGGCAAAGCAATTGTTGCGACGGGTAGCCCATTTGCTGATGTGGTATTCGAAGGTAAGCGTTACCCTATCGCTCAATGTAACAACAGTTATATCTTCCCTGGCGTAGGACTTGGTGTGATCAGTGCAAATGCCAAACGTGTTACAAATGAAATGCTACAGCAAGCGAGCATTGCATTGGCCTCAATGTCACCCATGCTAAAAGGGAAAAACTCATTATTGCCGCCGCTTAGTGATATTCAAACTGTTTCGAGAAATATTGCCTTAGAGGTGGCGAAAAAGGCAGTCGAGCAGGGTAAGGCTAGCGATAGGACGGAGGAGCGGTTGCAAGAAAGAATTAATGAAGAATTTTGGGCTGCTCAATATTGTGAATATCGTAGGATCGCATCGTAACCCTTTAAACCTCTGAAATATGAAAAGGCCCGCTAATTTCTTAGCGGGCCTTTTACTGAAATGTGGCGGAGTGCTGGGGTCGCACACGACTAGGGATTTAGAAATCCCGTATTTTCCAAATGCTAAAACGACGAAAGCCTGTTGATTTCTCAACAGGCTTTCTAAATGTGGCGGAGAGATAGGGATTTGAACCCTAGATACGCTATTAACGTATGCCGGTTTTCAAGACCGGTGCTTTCAACCACTCAGCCATCTCTCCGTTGCGGGACGTATAATAGGGTGAGGCAGAAACGTTGTAAAGCATTGTTTTAATGAAAAAGAACTGATTGCTTGTTTTGTGGTCACACCTAAAGACGGAGGCAGTGCGATGGAATGCCCAAAAGGGCGATTGTTACAGCATTTTGTAGAGTATTTACTTTATGTTGTAGTTACTTAATAAAATAGCGTTTTATTGCTATCCTTATGAAAAGTAAGAACTAAATGACTTTGAGTAAACATGTGTTCGCCCGAAAGTGTTTGCAACATATTGTGAACTAATTCAAAATTAACTGGTATAGCCAGTTGTGCTGAATTTATCTAAGGGTTTTTATGAAAGTCACTAATCTATTTAAAGACAAAGTTGGTGCGATTTCTGCTCACCAATCAGAGTTTATGAATTGGATGTCTCCAACGCTACGCGATTACTGGAGTGACTTCTTAGGTCGAGCACAAAGCAGCTTCTTATTTTCTAAAGTACGCGATCACCAGCAACCTGCTGTGAACGAAGAAGTGATCCCTCAACCTGAGCCGATCGTGCTTAAGCCAGAAGCGCAAGTTCTATTTGATGAGCTAAGCGACAAGGTGGGTGAAGTGATCCACGTGGGTGATTGGGTTCATGTATCTCAAGAGCGTATTAACCAATTCGGTTCTGTAACTGAAGATATGCAATGGATTCACACGGATCCTGAGCGTGCGGCTTCTGAGTCTCCATTCAAAACGACGATCGCACACGGCTTCCTAACACTAGCGCTGTTGCCTAAGCTGACAGACTCTGTTGATCCATCAAACCCAATGTTCCCAACGGCGAAGCTAGTGGTGAACCTAGGTCTGAACCAAGTGCGTTTCCCTTACCCAGTGAAAGCGGGTAACAACGTTCGTGCATCAAGTACGCTAACTAAAATCACGCCAATCAAGAAAGGTCTTGAGATCGAGCGTGAAATCAAAGTAGAAATCGAAGGTGTGCGTCGACCTGGTGCTGTAGTTGTGTCAGTGATTCAATTGCACTTCTAATCGAATTCAAAGATTCAAACAAAAAAGAGAGCCGGATTTGGCTCTCTTTTTTTATGTTTGCGTTTTATTGATTAAAGCTTTTCACTGGTGTGTAGCCGTAATCGGCAATCGCTTTTTGGCCTTGTTCCGATTTCAGGAACTTCACGAACGCTTTGCCTGCGTTATCCAAACCATCTACTTTGTACAGAACTAAGAAAGGGCGAGCCAGTTTGTACTTGTGGTTGGCGATGTTGCTTGCGGTTGGATCGGTACCTTCAAACTGAATCGCTTTTATTGAGCGATCCACTGAGCCGACGGAGATAAAGCCGATAGCGTGCGGGTTGTGGTTAACAATGGTTTTTACCATGCTGTTGCTGTTTACCACTAGGTTGTTTGGGTTGATGTCCGATACCAAACGGTCGTTGATGATCTTAGTAAGGCCTAGCAAGCTTTCAAAGCTGTAGCGAGAGCCGGAAGATGCTTCACGTGTTACCACGGCAATGGGTTGGTCTGCACCGCCGACTTGTTTCCAGTTGTCGATTTTACCTTTGTAGATATCAAACAGTTGTTGTTCCGAAAGGTTAGTGACAGAGTTAGTGCGGTTAACAACAACAGCAAGGCCATCGTAAGCGATAGGGAATACGTTGAGGTCTTCGCCTTTCTCTCTTTCTGTTAAGTAGCGCGAGCTCATTCCAATCTCAACCACGCCCTTGTTCACCATAGTGATACCAGCGCTTGAGCCAATGCCCTGTACGGCAATGTAATCGTCAGGATGCGTTTTATTATATTCTTCAGCCAATACATCCATTACGCGTGCAACAGAGGTAGAACCGGAAATATTGACTTCTTTTGCCATAGCAGAAGGAAGGGACAGAGCCATGGCTAGTAAGGTCGCCACAGAAAGACGTAACATATTGAACTCCAAATACGGTATAAAGCAGCGCTCATCATATTTCGTTCAGGTTACACTTTTGTGAATGTGTATCGATATCCATAGTGAATGATCGATTGCTCTCGCTTTAAACGGATAGCTATCAATAATATGCGAAGGGCAGCTCTTACCGATTTGAAACACAAGAGGTGACGCAGTTAGCTTTTCGTCGTTAAATGGAGTGTTATTCTAGCCTTGAGCGAGCGCATGCCTCGATGGTGATTTCTGCCTCTCTCAGGTTCTTGGGTATATACTAAGAACAACATATCAGGAGTAGGCTCATGTCCGTGTCTCAAATGGCGACCAGTCGTCTGCACAAATTGGTTCAAACGCTCTGCGCTAGGCGCAATGTCAATTTGCCGGTAGAAGCGCTAGGCAAGTGCTTGTACGAGCCCATAGAGAACGGTGTTGAGCTTTATCATGCGCACTTCTTGCTTGATTCACAGCATAGTGAATATACGTCTCCCATTGCTAAAATCCTGTTTGATGCCAACACTCAGCTTTGGTGTTTCTACGTGCCAACGTATCGTGGAGAAGATCTGGTGTGGGTACCTTATGAAAGGCTACCTATGAGTAAAACGCTTGAGGTGCTTCTCGCCGAATTAGAGAGCGATCCTCAAGCGTGTTTTTGGGACTAACAGCCGTTTCTATCTGTTAATCCTCTATCCGTTAACCCTGTCACCGTTTCGTGCCATGCCATGCCATGCGTTACTTCGCAATTTGGCTACGAAACTCTTTAGGCGTAATGCTGTATATCGATTTAAACGCGGTACTAAAGTGTGCGGCACTCTTAAAGCCGGATTCAAATGCAATTTGAGTAATCGACTTCTGTGACACACGCAGTTGCGTTGCTGCGTGGTTGATGCGTTTCACCTTCAATATGTGCGAGAAAGAAAGGTTTTCGGCTGCCAGTCTGCGTTTCAATGTCGCGATAGACATGCTCATGTGCGTTGCTAGCGCTTCTAATGTGATGTCTTTCTCGATGTTCTTCTCAATGTACTTAATCGCCTTCTGAGACGCGGTGAGGCTGCTTGCGTCATCAATGATAGATAGAATGTCTGGCTGTAATTCGACCATCAGTGATAGTAGTGAAAGCGCAATATGACCTTGAGCGTATTGCGGTGCTTTATTGTCCGCTAACTCAATTAACGTGTCTTTAAGCTTTGCAATCGAGGATTGGTTTTCAGAAGAAAAAGGGTAGAAGCGGCGTTCTTCTGTTTCTGACTGTACGCCCGGATGGGCAGATTTAAACTCGCTGAACAAGCCAATATCAAACACTAGCGCTACGGCCTTGAACACGCCGGGCTTGGCTTCGGCACTGCGTAGGTCTGCGGAGTTATAAAGGGTGAAGTCTCCGGCGTTTAATTCAATTCGCTCACCACTTGGCTGGTTAATGATGAGTGAGCCTTCTTCAACAACATATAAGCCATTGTGGGTGGCGGTGTAGCGTTCACTTTTGCGAGCAGTGAAGTGATTAAAGCGAATGATCTCAATGTTCGGCATATTCGTTCTTATCTTTCTTGCATGACGTATAAAAAAGGCGCTCACTTGAGCGCCTTTAAACTTCAATCGGTATTATTCACTTACAGTTTCTTCTGCTTGTGTTGCTGGTTTATCAGCAAATACCTGGGTTGGCTTTGCAACGATGCTGCGGTTCTCTTGGTTCACGTCCGCTAGAACGATTTCCAATGTATCACCTAACTTGTATACCACTTCTTTATCGATAGAAATGGTACCGTTGTCGCCGTTACACTCAATTCTTTCTTTATTATCAAGAATCAAGCTACCAGGAATAAAGGCCGCTGCGCCATTTTCGAGAAGTCGAACACGTGCACCAGCACGATTAATATCAAAAATCTCACCTGTGAAACACGTTTGTTTGCTTGGCTCTTCCGCAAGAGTACGTGCGTATAGCCAATCTGATACGTTTCGCTCGGCAATTTTGTGATGTTTACGGTGCAGAGCCAGCTCTTCGCCCACTTCATCGTCTGGTTTTTGAACAGGTTCTTTGTTCAAAATGACGGCTTTTAGCATGCGGTGGTTGATCATGTCACCGTATTTACGGATTGGTGAAGTCCAAGTCGCGTAGATATCAAGACCCATTGCGTAATGAGGAAGAGGTTGATTGCCCACTTCGCTGTACGTTTGGAACTTGCGAATGCGGTTATCTAAGTATGAGGTCTCTTGCTCACCTAACCAACGACGAAGTGCTGCGAAGCCTTCTAGTGTTGCGATAGATTCAGCAGTGAACTCTAGTGCGCCCTCTGGGTTTACCAGTTCAACCACTTCTTCAATTTTCTCAGCTTTGAAGCCAGCGTGTGTGTTGAATACGCCTGTTTCAAATTTCTCGCGTAGTGTACGACCCGCACAGATGTTTGCTGTGATCATTGACTCTTCAACTAGGCGGTTTGCGCTACGACGCATGTCAGCGTGGATCGCAACAACGTCGTTGTCTTCGCTTAGTTCGAAGCGGTAGTCAGGACGGTCTGGGAACACAACTGCGTTCTTTTCACGCCACTCAGCACGGGCGCGAGAGAAATCGTATAGGTCACGAACGATAGTCGCGATCTCTTCTGACGGTTGCCATTTATCCGAGCTGCCGTTTTCTAGCCAGTCAGATACGTTGTCGTATGCTAGACGAGCATGTGATTTGATGTTGGCTGCGAAGAAGTTAATGTCATCACCAATCACACCATCTTTATTTACTGTTACTGTACAGCAGATAGCAGGGCGGATTTCACCTTCGATTAGAGAGCACAAGTTGTCCGCTAGATCGCGAGGCAGCATTGGGATGTTACGACCTGGTAGGTAGATAGTGTAGCCACGTTCACGCGCGACTTTATCCATATCATCTTCAGGTGTGATGTACGCTGTTGGGTCTGCGATTGCGATAGTGAGTTCGAAGTCGCCAGATTCTGTTTTCTTCGCGTACAGTGCATCGTCCATATCTTTGGTTGATTCACCATCGATAGTCACGAAAGGAACGTGAGTCATGTCTACGCGTTCTAGATCCGCGTCGTCTTTTAGTTCCCAGTTCTCGATGCCTGCTGGCTCAGAGTTTGGTAGATCGTTTTGTGCTAGCGTTACCCACCAAGGCGCAATCTTGTCGTTTGCATCGGTAATCTTCTCAGAAATTTCTACGAAGAAGGAGTTATCGCCTTTAAGCGGGTGGCGAATAAGATGCGCAACAACCCAATCACCTTCTACGAACTCGTCAGGTTTTAGGCCTTTCTTTAGTTTCGCTTTAAGAGAGAGCTTTTTAAGCTGTGGGTGATCAGGTGCAACGTTTAGCTTGCCTTTGAATATTTTTACTCGGCCAATAAAGCGAGTTACGGCTTGTTCTAGCAGCTCTTGTGGTTCTGCGACTTCACGTTCGTTTTCAGTGCGGATAATGGCAACGACTTTGTCGCCGTGCATGCACTTTTTCATGTACGCTGGTGGGATGAAGAAGCTGGTTTTGCTGTCCACTTCCAGGAAGCCAAAGCCTTTATCGGTTGCTTTGATTGAGCCTTCTTTTTTAGGCAGGTTTTCTTGGATTTGCTGCTTAAGCTGAGCTAATAGCGGGTTATCTTGAAACATCTTTTCTTAACTTACCAATGGAATTGGGCACACTATAATCATTGCGCACTATTATTACTACCTAAAGCACACAAATTCGCTGTGAATTATTGATGAATTGAACGGCGTACTGGTGCTTTTCTCTCCGGAGAATGGGGGGAGAGGTGGAAATTTATGCGAATAATACCATTAGTGAGAATAAATTGTGATGTAATTCAATTTTTTCTAGCTTTTTTTATGCATTTAAGGAATAATCCGCCTCCCTTAGTCGTCCCTAATGGCTTATCGCGGTTGTGTACTGTACTAGCTCCTGTCTGAACGGATTTAGTAAACGGATGGATCAGTATCGAATTGGAAGAGCATATGGGACTGTTTTTTTGTTTAATTAAGTAGGATCCCAATGCAAGATTCTGTTATTCAATTCAGCGATTTATCTCTGAATGATTCTATCCTTTCTGCTCTAGACGGAATGGGTTTCGTGTCACCAACTCCAATTCAGGCTGCGGCAATCCCACACCTGTTGGAAGGTGCTGACGCGCTGGGTAAAGCACAGACGGGTACAGGTAAAACGGCAGCATTCTCTCTGCCTCTTCTAAACAAGCTAGATCTTGGCCAACGCAAACCACAAGCAATCGTACTTGCTCCAACACGTGAGCTAGCGATTCAGGTTGCGGCTGAAATGAAAAACCTTGGTAAAAACATCAAGGGTCTTAAAGTTCTAGAGATCTACGGTGGTGCATCTATCGTGGATCAAATGCGTGCACTAAAAAGTGGTGCTCACGTTGTTGTTGGTACTCCTGGCCGTGTTCAAGACCTTATCAACCGTGAACGTCTACATCTAGACGAAGTAAATACTTTCGTACTTGATGAAGCGGACGAAATGCTAAACATGGGTTTCGTGGACGACGTAACTGCGATCATGGAGCACGCTCCTGAATCAGCTCAACGCGTTCTGTTCTCTGCAACTATGCCTCCAATGCTGAAAAACATTGTTGAGCGCTTCCTACGTGATCCTGTAACGGTAGACGTTGCTGGTAAAAACCACACTGTTGACAAAGTTCAACAACAGTTCTGGGTAGTGAAGGGTGTAGAGAAAGATGAAGCTATGTCTCGTCTTCTTGAAACTGAAGAAACTGACGCGTCAATCGTATTCGTACGTACTCGTCAAGACACTGAGCGTCTAGCTGATTGGCTATCTGCACGTGGCTTTAAAGCTGCTGCACTGCACGGTGATATTCCTCAGTCTCTACGTGAGCGTACTGTTGATCACATCAAACAAGGTGTTATCGACATCCTAGTTGCAACTGACGTTGTAGCTCGTGGTCTTGATGTTCCACGTATTACTCACGTATTTAACTACGACATCCCATTCGATGTTGAATCTTACATCCACCGTATCGGTCGTACTGGCCGTGCTGGACGTAAAGGTAAAGCGATCCTTCTAGTTCGCACTAACCAAATCCGTATGCTTCGCACTATCGAACGCGTAACTAAGTCATCTATGGAAGAAATCCAACTTCCTCTACGTGACCAAGTTGCAGAAGCTCGTCTAAACAAGCTAGCGGCTGAACTGGAAGCAGAGAAAGAGCACAAAGCACTAGACAAGTTCGCTGAGCTTGTAGAGAAACTACAAACTTCTCTAGAAATCGATCCAGCGATGCTTGCTGCAATGCTTCTTAAGCGTCAGCAAGGTAAACGTCCTCTATTCTACATTGGCGAAGACCCAATGGTAGAAGCGATTGAACGTGACAAGCAACGTCGTAAAGAGCGCCGTGAAGGTGGTCGTGACGGCGGTCGTAACTTCAACAACCAAGACTGGGATACTTACCAGCTTCAAGTTGGTCGCGAGCAAGGCGTTCAAGTTAAAGACATCGTTGGCGCTCTAGCAAACGAACTAGGTCTAGGCAAAGGTTCTATCGGTGCGATCAAGCTAGCGCAAGGTCACACATTCGTACAGCTACCTAAAGCAATGACTTCAGACGCTGCGAACAAACTAAGCAAGCTACGTATCCGTCAACAAGATGTTGGTGCTGTAGTATGTGACTTCGATGACTTCCGTGAGTCTCGTGGTGGTCGCCGTGACGGTGGTCGTCGCGATGGCGGTCGTCGTGATGGCGGCGGTTACCGTGGTAACCGTGATGGCAACCGCGAAGGTGGTCGTCGTGAAGGCGGTCGTCGCGAAGGTGGCTTCCGTGGTAACCGTGAAGATGGCGAACGTCGTTTCGACCGCAACCGTGGTGGTGATCACCGTGGTGCACACCGTGGTGAACGTGGTCACGGCCGTGGTCGTCGCTCACAAGAAGCATAATTGCTTAATCGCTAGATGAATTTAAAAACCGAGCCAAGTGCTCGGTTTTTTTATGCGCGTCGAATACGAGTTTGTTCTTCGTCGTGATTGTTTACCCAGTTAATGACTTCATTCAGCGGCAGTGCAGGGCAAAATAGGTAGCCTTGAATGATGTCACAGCCTCTGCTGCGCAAGAAATGCAATGTATCCATATCTTGTACACCTTCTGCGACTACCGAATAGCCTAAGCCGTGGGCGAGGGCGATGGTGTTCTCGACAATAGAGCGGGTGCCTTCGGTTTTGCTTGCAGTGCTCAAGAAAGAACGGTCGATTTTGATCTGATCGACAGGTAAGTCTCGCAATAGGGAGAGAGAAGAATAGCCGGTACCAAAATCATCCAAGCTAATCTTGATACCCAGCCCCTTAATTTGGTTGATAAGCGGGTTGAGTTCTAAGACACGATCAATCGCCATCGTCTCTGTGATCTCAAGGCTAATCAGGTTCTCAAAGCTGGGGTTGTCGCTAAGCATCTGCTCAAGCCTTGAGAAAAGGAGGTTTGAGGAGAGATCTTTGGCTGATAAGTTAACGTGTACGGGCAGTCGGATACCTTGCTCGATTAAGCTCAGTAAATCCCTCTCTACTTGGTCTAGTACCCACATTGTAATGTTATGTACCTGATTACTCCGCTCAGCGATTGGAATAAAGTCGTTAGGGGAGATGTTTTTACCATTACCATCTCGCCATCGAATTACCGCTTCAAAGCCTACAGCAAGGCTGGTATGGGCATCGATTAGGGGTTGGTAATATAGCTGGAATTCTTCTTTCTCTAAAGCGCATTGAATTCGAGAGGAAATCTCAAGCTGATATTTGGCACCGACGTTCATGTCTTCGTTATAGAACGCCATTAACTGCCCATTACGCTTTGCATGGTACATGGCGATGTCAGCGCACTTGATAAGAAGATCGTTTGACTCCGCATCAAAAGGAAAGGTGCTCAAACCAAAAACCACGCGAGAAGAGACCTGAAATTCACCGAGATTGAAGCGTTGAGACATCGCACTATCTAACCGCTCAACTAAGTTTGAACCTGCACCATACTCAGCACACGAAGTGAGAATCACGAATTCGTCGCCACCGACTCTGAAAATCTGGTCATCTCCGCTCAACTCAGTTTGTAATCTCTGACCGATTTGGATGAGTAGCTGGTCCCCACTGAAATGCCCCATGGCATCGTTAATCTGTTTGAAGTTGACTACATCAAAAAGTATGACAGAGAAGGGGGCGCTTTCTTGGATTCGGTTATCGATTTGTTCAAAGCAAAACTTTCGGTTTGGTAGGCCAGTAAGGGCGTCATGAACAGCGTTGTGTTTTTCTCGCTCCGCGACTGCATGTAGCTCGTGTATCGAATCATTACTCCATTTGATAACGAGCACGACAAAGATGCTGCCACCTAGCAGCAGTAGCGCAAGCCCCGTTTCTAACAAGGTAGCAACAGGCTTGTTAATGATCTCGTGAAGAAAAGCAGCATAGGCAAATATGAACCCAGTAATCAAAACCAACAGTACAATCCATCCCGGAACGTCGGTTTTCGAGCAAATATTTTTTGTCATCTGCCATCCCCAGCAGAGCAAAAGTAGACCTATGATAACTAGTACAAAGGCAAATGTGGGCACGTTATTATTCCGAATTATTGATATGTTTGTAACTTCTGAATCCCCAATAAACAACGTAGCTCATACTTTTGGTTTTGTACAAATATGAGTATTCATACATTTGTTGTAACAACAGATATTTTTTAGTCTTCAAATAAAATCTAAACTTGTCATAGATCAACAAAAAAATGTCCAACTAAATAACTAACACTAAAAGATAGTTGAAAGATTAAAAAATTATTGAATAATAGAAGGCACAAACAAGAAGTACGCAGCGCGGAAGCGCAATTACAAAACCTCTGCTCCACAACAGGAAACTATTTCATGTCTAATTCGTTTGTACTGGTGATCAACTCAGGTAGCTCATCACTAAAATTTGCAGTAATCGACTCTCAATCAGGCGATGCTGTGCTAAGTGGTCTGGGCGAATGCTTTGGTCTATCAGACGCTCGTATGAGCTGGAAATTCAACGGTGAGAAAAAGGAAATTACAATCGAAGGCGACGATAGCCATCACAAGATCGCTATTGGTAAGCTGGTTGGTTTAACCGAAGAGTTAGGTCTAGCTCAAGACATCGTTGCTGTGGGTCACCGTATCGTTCACGGTGGTGAGAAATTCACTCAAACTGTGCGTATCACTGAAGAAGTTACTGCGGAAATCGAAAAACTTGCGGATCTTGCTCCACTACATAACCCTGCAGGTGCTATCGGTATCCGTGCTGCTGTTGAAGCGTTTCCAAGCCTTCCTCAGTTTGCTGTGTTTGATACTGCGTTCCACCAAACAATGCCTCAACGTGCATTCACAGGTGCAATCGCGAAAGAACTTTACACAGACTTCGGTATCCGTCGTTACGGTTTCCACGGCACTAGCCACTACTTTGTAAGTCGCGAAGCTGCGAAGATGATTAACAAGCCGGTTGAAGAATCGAGCTTCATCTCTGTTCACCTAGGTAACGGTGCTTCTGTTTGTGCAATCAACAACGGCGAATCTGTAGATACATCTATGGGCTTCACGCCACTGTCTGGTCTAATGATGGGCACACGTTGTGGTGACCTAGACCCTGGCATCATTGAGTACCTTCTAAAGAAAGGTTGGTCTCAAGAGAAAGTGTTCAACTCATTGAACAAAGCTTCTGGCTTCTTAGGTGTGTCTGGCCTAACAAGCGATGCACGCGGTATTTTGGAAGCGATGGAAGAGGGCCACGAAGGCGCTGCTCTAGCATTCCAAGTGTTCACGTACCGTGTATCTAAATACATTGCGTCTTACCTTGCTGCTCTTGATTCATTCGACGGCATCATCTTCACAGGCGGTATCGGTGAAAACTCTATGCCAATCCGTCGCGAAATCCTAAGCAACCTAAAACTGCTTGGTTTCGTTGAAGATGTGAAAGGCAACGAAGATGCACGATTTGGTAACGCAGGTGTTGTTGCTACATCTGAGTTACTTGGTGCGAAAGCGCTAGTTATTCCTACCAATGAAGAGTGGGTTATCGCTCAACAGTCGGTGGAACTGCTGTAAAACGGCAAAAATTTTGGGAACTAAGTCAAAGCCCTTTCCGGTTGGAAAGGGCTTTTTTTGTGGACGAAATTCAACAATAGTTTGTTTAAACAGCAATAGGTCGTTTAAACAACAATGCGCTTCATCAACAATTTTCTTCGGCAACAACTCACCTCAACAGTAACTAGCGGATATTGATGTTGTTATCGCGTCTATCGTACATATCAGGCGTTGTATGCAGCCCTCCTGCGTATCCAGCGGCTTCTAGCGTCTCACGTACTTCCTGTACGTCAGTGGCAGTAACTGCTTCTTGTTGGTCTCCGAGGTGTTTACGCACAAAGGTAATTAACTCTGCTAAACGCGCGTCGGAGAGGATGTCCTCAAAGCTCGCCATCGGCATGAAATTACGCTCTGGATCAATGTAGGTAGGTTGCAAGCCTCGCACCGTTACCGCAATGGTGTTGAACGGGTCGCTGTGCATGATGATGCCGTTATTTAGCAATGTTGGCGCTATTGGATCTCGCCCTTTACCATCGTTGCCGTGACAAGCGCCACAAGTCTGTTTGTAGACGGTGTAGATTGGATCTTGATAGGCGTCGTCATCGAACCCTTTAGGTTCTAGTGGTACTGCGTCGGCGGCAATAAAGTTGTTCACATCGCCACTGAGCAAGTAGTAGGACATGGATTCAATGTCTTCACGCGTCATTAAACTCAAGCTGTTCTTCACGACATCCGCCATCCCAGCAAACACGGTGCCTTTGTCTGAATGACCAGTGTGTAAGAAGTCGGTCAACGTCTTTTCATCCCACCCGCCAACGTACAACTCTGTTGAGGTAATGTCAGGCGCATTCCAGCCGTCTATCAAGTTACCTTGGAAGATACGCTCAGGAATTAGGGCTTGAGCAATGTTGCGCGGTGTGTGGCACTCTGAGCAGTGTCCTAAGCCTGCTACCCAATATTTGCCTTTCTGCCACTTCTCAACATCTTCCACGTGTCCTTCAAGTTCTTGAGGCAAGCTGTAGTCGATTGGGTCGGTATCCATAAAGACAATATTCCAGCCCAGCAAACCAAGACGGATGTTAGATGGGAACATCATATGGTTTTCATCGTTACGACGAGCTACCGCAGGGATAGATTGCATGAATTCCCACAAATCCGTCATATCTTGTTCCGTGAGGTATTGATAAGACGTGTAGGGCATAGCAGGGTACAGGTAGCCATGTTTGCCTTTCCCCTTCACAAGAGCATCTCGGAAGTCATCATAATCATACTCACCGATACCTGCGCTGGCATGGGGCGTGATATTAGTGGAGTAGATGGTGCCGAATGGGGTAACGAACGGCAGACCGCCTGCAAAAGGTTCGCCACCTTCAGCACTGTGACAAGCCACACAGTCCCCTGCATGGGCAAGGTACTCACCGCGTTTCACTGACTCAGCATTAAGCGCTGCGAGTTTCTGCTCTTGCTCTTCACCCGCTTTACGGATGTAGGCTCCCAGTGCGAGGATTTCGTGCTCAGAAAGTTGGCTTTCAAACGCAGGCATTAAGTTGTTTAAACCGTAATTGATGGTGTGTTGAATCTCCTCGATGCTCCCGCCATGTAGCCAGACACTGTCTGATAGGTCAGGCACGCCCGTTTGTTGATTTGCTATAGAGCCGTCACCATGACATGACGAGCAATATTCGACGAACAAACTCTTACCTAATTCAACTTTCACTTCTGGTACGTCACTGTGACGTTGATTAAGGGATGCAAGGTAATAGGCGACCTTATCGACTTCGTCTTTCCTCATGACCTCTACCCAACCCGGCATGGCGCCGTTACGACCTTTGGCGATAGAGTGAATTAGAGCATCGTCATCGCCGCCATACATCCATTCTTTGTCGATCAGGTTAGGGAAATGCTTTTGGCCCTGAGCGTTGTCTCGGTGACAAGCGGCGCAATGGGTTTGAAACAGGATTCGACCAGAGCGGACGATATCGTTGTTTTGTGCCAATGCGTCGAGCGACATGTCCGTAACTTGGCTAAATTGTTCATCAAGCGTCGTTGACGGTGCGCTGAGTTTATCGTTACTTTGATCGTAATTTGCCAAACCTTTCCATTCGCCCAAGCCCGGATATAAGACTAGGTATCCTGCTGACAACAGAAATGCGACCGCGTAACTGGCAAACAGTAATTTGGGTGGCGGTGCGTCTTTTTCATCAATGCCATCAAAGGAGGCGATGGTATGGTCTTGGTCTGCTTTATGGTTGCTACGCCAATATTTGACGATGACAGAAACCATCAATATGAAGAAGACAATCGTGGCGGCAATTGCCCACCAGTTCCAGAATGTGCTCATTGTGCCACCTCCTGTGCTGTGTCTTGACCAAGGCTTTGAAGATAACGAATCAGAGCTTCCCCTTTGGTTTTACCGCGTATTTGTAATCGCGCGTCTGAGATCTCTTGGTCGGTGTAGGGCACGCCCAACGTACGGAGCGTTTCCATCTTGTTACCAATGGCGTTACCAGACAAAGTCTGCTCAAACAACCAAGGATAAGCGGGCATGATGGATGTAGGAACCACTTGGCGTGGGTCGATAAGATGCAACACATGCCATTGGTCCGAATACTTACGTCCAAGATTGGTTAGATCTGGGCCAGTGCGTTTGGAACCCCACAAGTTAGGAAACTCGTAAATATCATCGGACTCTTGGTTAGCGCGTCCGTTACGTTTGATTTCGGGTTCTAGCGGGCGAACCATCTGCGTGTGGCACACATGGCAACCTTCGCTGATGTAGATATCGCGACCAGCAAGCTCCAACGCGGTTAATGGCTTCGCTAAACTGCCTTTGGCGATGTCGTCAGTACGCAGGATGTTAGGCACCACCCAAACTGCAAGAGAGAACGAAGCCACAACAACGGTGGTGATGATCAAGATGATCACTGAATGCGTAAAGTCTTTGCTCATCTTATGCCTCCTTCGCTACCAGTACAGACGGAGAACGTACGGTCTTGTACAAGTTGAATGCCATCAGGAACAAGCCGAGTACAAAGAGCGCACCACCAAAGAAGCGCAAGAACAACCATGGTGCTTTAAAGTTCATGGCTTCGATAAAGCTGTATACTAGCTCACCATTCTCGTTTTGAGTGAGCCACATGTAGCCCTCACCAATACCGGCAACCCAAAGTGCGATGGCATAGATGGCAACACCTGCATGGGCAAGCCAGAAGTGCCATTTGATCAGTCGCTTCGACCACAGTTCCGTTTTATTCCACAGACGTGGGATGAAGTAGTAGAACACCGCAATGCCAGACATGCCCACCCAGCCTAATGCGCCCGAATGAACGTGACCTATCACCCATTCGGTGTTGTGCGCCAACATGTTGAACCAGCGAATGGCAAGCAGAGGCCCTTCGAAGGTGGCTAAGCAGTAGTAAAGGATTGCTGAGAAGAAGAACAAGCAAATATAGTCAGATTTGAGCTTCTCTTTGTTTTGCAGCAGCGTCATCGCACTGTTGAAAGCGCCAGCCCAAGACGGAAGCCAAAGAATGAGTGACATGATGATGCCGATGTTTTGCACCCAAACCGGTACCGAAGAGTAAACCAAGTGGTGCGTACCCGCCCAAGTGTAAAACCCAACCAAGCCCCAAAAATGGATTACAGACAAACGATAAGAGTAGATAGGGCGATCAGCGGCTTTAGGAATGAAGTAATAGTTCATCCCAATCACACCCGCAGTCAGCAAAAATCCTACCGCGTTATGACCCCACCACCATTGGACAATGGCATCTTGTGCACCAGCAAAGACGGAATAGGATTTCATCAGTGAGACGGGCATTGCGAGATTGTTTACGACGAAGATCATCGCAATTACGATAATGAAGGCGGCAAAGAACCAGTTTGCTACAAAGATATGGTCTACTTTGCGCTTGGCAATCGTGCCAAAGAACAGCACGGCATAGAGCACCCAAACCAAGACGATTAATACGTCGATTGGCCATTCCAACTCCGCATACTCTTTTGATGTCGTATAGCCTGCGGGAAGGGTAATAAGCGCCAAGAGCAGAACGAGTTGCCATCCCCAGAACACCATCCAAGACAGGCTCTGGTTGAACAAATTACAACGGCCAGTACGCTGGGCAATGTAGAGCGAAGTACCCATTAAAATGTTTACGACAAAGCCGTATATCACTCCAGATGTGTGTAGAGGTCTCAGAGACCGAATTGGAAATATTGCGAATCAAAGTTCAGAATGGGCCAGTACAACTGCGCCGCTAGAATGACACCGATGATCATCCCCGCAATCGCCCAAACCAACGATGCCAACACAAAATACTTCACAACTTGAGTGTTGTATTGAGTAGTTGTTTGTTCCATAAGAACGCTCCTCGTTTAAGGCTGGGGCTCGTTATCTGACGGTGAATGCTCGTTCCCTAACTGCGAATAATAGTGCGCGATGTCTTCTATATCTTGGTCAGACAGGGCGTCGGCTTGCTGCTGCATGAGTACCGCCAACCCACTAGTCCGCTCCCGCGCTTTGTAATCTTTCAAAGAAGAGATCAGGTAGCTTTTTTTCTGACCGCGTAGGTTTGGATAGGCGTCGATGGTAGAGATCCCGTCAGCACCGTGACATGTCATACATACTTTCGCTTTCTCTTTACCAACCTCAAATTGCTCGTCGACTTTGGCGTCAGATGCGAAAGTGAAAGGAGAGAAGCACATCGTGGCGAGGAGAGCCGCCTTTATACCTGTGCTCATGAAATGCGTGTTCTTTAATCTCATCACTGTTTCCCTAGTAAATTGAATGCGTTTTTCACTAACTTGGGCTATGAAAGCCAGCGCTTCGCTCTTATTTGTGAGATGAATGAACTGGCGTGTTTCTTATATTTGTAAGTTAAAGAGTAAGCAGGTACTGGCAATATCGCTATGTACAAGCCGATTTAGTTATGAATTTTATTAGTAATACGTGCTGGCACAGCGGATTGGACAAAATCAGCGCCAATAAAACTAAAGTGAAAATAGATGCTTAGCTTTTGGTGTTTGAAAAATGGTGGGTTTTGTATGATTTGTTCGTCTTTGGGGTGTTTTAAAAAGAACAGTAGAAATTGAAAACCGCTCATGGTTTTAAGCAAGAGCGGTTAGAGAATAAGAGAGCTTGGGAAACAAACTATCGACCGCGATAGATCATCATGTCATAGATGTGCGTGACAGAAATTGGGTCGGCCTCGAGGTAACTTAAGCGTAGGGAAGTAACAAGATTAAACAGGGAGCCCAGTGCGATTGGCGCGATGATAATTAGGGCTATCAGAATGAAAAAGAGTACGGTTGAATGTCTCATAAAGCACCTCCTGACGTCTGTTTTACTTCGTTGTTATTGTAGCATTTTGCTCTCAATTTAGATTGAGGTTATTCCTTACTTTGTTTGAGTTTTTGCCTAAGAGTTCAGCGGGTGTTTTGGCTGCATCACGTCATGAAATAATGACAGGGTTTCACAGTAATTTCCTCGATGAGAGCTAAGTCACAATGTATACTGTGAGCGTTTCGCAAACGTTAGCACTCCCCAGTTTTAGTACACATTTAGTCCAGCATTTGCGATAAAAATACAACCAGCTACCACGCATTAAAATCAATGATATATAAACCCTGAAGATTCCGTCGTCGGGTATTTTTTGTGAGTAATTATGCTTAACTCAGAACGCAAAGCTGCATTCGTGCTCGTCGCAACTACGATGATCGCGGCTCTAGGGTGGATTTTCTCTAAAGAAACCATTCAAGGTCTACCACCATTCGGATTCATCGGTCTGCGATTTACCATCGCTTCTCTATGCTTACTGCCTTTATGCATTAAGCCGCTTCGTGCCGCTAATAAGAAAGATATCTTTGCAGCTGCGGGGATTGGCGTGCTTTTAGGTGGCGCATTAATGTGCTGGATCTACGCGATTTCTATCAGTGATACGCTGGGCGAGGGCGCATTCATCATGAGTCTTTCGATGCTGTTTGTGCCAATCGTTGCTTGGGTAATGTTCCGTCAAAGACCACAGCGAATTTTTTGGATCTCTCTGCCTATCGCGATTCTTGGCTTAGGGTGTTTGTCTTTGGCAGGTGGCTGGCAACAATCTACTAGCCAACTTTGGTTTTTGGGTGCAGCTTTGATGCTCGCTTTGCACTTCAACGTCAACAGTAAGTACTCGCAGAAATTGCCGGTATTGTTGCTGACGTGTATTCAACTGTTTATCACGGGTTTGATAGGTTTACTGATTTCATCTTTAGTGGAAACGGTGCCTGAAGAAGTGTCGACTTCTATCTGGATTTGGTTTGCTCTTAGTACGCTTTTGGCAACGAGCTTACGCTATGTGATGCAAACCATGGGACAGAAGTTTGTTCAAGCGGGCAACGCAGCGCTGATTATGATTCTCGAACCCGTGTGGACTGTGATACTCAGTGTGCTTTGGTACGGTGAGGTTTTGACTGCTAATAAGTTGGTTGGTTGTGCACTTATCTTGTTTTCATTGGTGATCTACCGAACTGGCGGCAAACTCCGTTTTCCAAAACGTGCTTAGTTCAATTCACTTTATAGAGCCAACTAAATAACTATCGTTGGCTCTGCCTTTCTAGTCTCTGTCGGTTAATTTATAGGTATGAATGCGAAGTTGTTCACAGAAGTAGAACGTGAATTACGTGCTCAAACTTGCAACTTACCTATTTTGAAATTCACATTGCTTAAAAAACACTCTCTTTTCCGATAGGTATCGTGTATTCGTCATTTCGACTCGTCAGATTCGCCTTATATTTCGTCATTATGCATCAAGGTACGATTGCGTTAGGGTCGATTTGCCTAAAATGGCAGGTTGCACTTGGTGCGATCGCTAAACCTATGATTATTAAAAACGAATATTTAGGGAGTTCATGCGATGAGTTATGAATTTGACGACAGTGATCAAAGAACACGTTTCGACAAAAGTAAGCACGTTTCTGTGAGTCCGAGTAGCATGCGGAAATACCATGATTGGCGCAGATTGATCGTTGATCAAAACTACTCGCCGAAAGACGCGGCATCTGCTGTGGGGGATTCCCATTATGAGCAGTTGAAAGGGAAGAAGTTTGAAACCTATCCAATTTATTCGATACGCTTGAATCAAACGGACCGAGTAACCTTTATCTACCCGTCATCAAACAGCATTAAGATCATCAATATTGGTGGCCATTATTGATGCATCTCGCTTGGGCAGAAGTCTGCTTTTCGGGCTTGAATAAGCGCCCAATTAAGAACTTCTGCCTGCGCTTTGATTAAGTCGCCATTATCACCTTAGAGAGGCGTGCCTTTCGTGGTTGGCTAGCTGATTTAACTCTTACTGTACATCCGTCCGGTTTGCCGAGCTCCTCCAAATGCAACCTTGCATCGATTCCTAAACCTTGTGGCAGGCAATGTTCACATCTTCGCTTTCGTTTGTGTTAAAGAAGAAGAGATGCTCATCTTGGGTAAAGTAATTTAAATCAGACTCAAAACCGACCAAGCTGTCTTTATCTCTGGTAAATAAGGGAGACTCGGTTGGAGTCAGGTTCCAATCGACACTGTTAAACTTTTGCTGGATTCGCTGTCCATTGACTTCATTTGTTGCTGTGAGCACAAGTTCGAAAGGTTCTTTCAATCCCGACTTATGATTGAGCATGCCTGACTGGTAGTAAATCACACTGGTATTGGAAGGAAAGTAGATGGTCGTATACTCTTCGATGCTTTGATATTGGCGATACGCTGCTGAAGTAAATCCCGCTTTTGTTTCCGAACAACGCCATCGGGTGCCGCTAAAATCGTAACTTTCAAATTGCCAGCAATAAATGGCAAATGCAGTTGTAATCGCTGCAAACACCACTGCTAAAATGCGCATATCGCCTCCTTGCTAGAGTATGAGTCGGCAATATATTCGCCCAATTGTTCTCTCTGAACATTAAAGTGGCGATACATATGGTTTTTATTCCCATCCGTTTTTTGCAACCAAATAGTCAAAGCGACCATATTTGCCTCATAGATCGAAGGGAAAAGGCGTATGTACACATCTGCATTACATTGCGATTGGGGTAATTTATTCAGTAGCAGTTTTAAATTGTCGGCCGAAATAAACCCTGGAGTGGCGTCATGTAAATAGATGTTGGTTTGTCCAACGACAAGGTGTTTATAGTTTTCTTTTTTTTATATAGCTTGGCTTCTCGAAAAGTGGTTTTAAGTTTAGAAGGGTGAACAAAGCTACAACGGTGCCAACAACATAAACCGCAGCTAGAAGGATAGTACTGGTTTTCGGTCGCATTGGATGGGTGAGGCTTACTTCATCGCTCTGATTATCGCAGACAGCTTTTGAGCCCGTTTCTTCAATTTGAGGTACTGGTTGCGTGATGGCCTTAATGGATTCGGCCTTAATAAAATAACCGACTTTACTGATGGTTTTGATTTCAGCGTTTTGGGCTTTTAAAGAAAGCAGGTTACGACGTAGGCCAGAAACCACGTTGGTTAATGCTTGATCGGTCACGACCAACCCTTCCCAGCAGGTCTTGAAAAGTTCTTCTCGGGATACTGGTCCATTTTTTTGCAGGAGCAGTAAAAGAACCTCATAAGGAAGAGGCCTGAGAACGACTTTATTTCCGTTTTGATTACGTAACGTCCTTGTTGCACATTCTAAAGTTAAGTTCGAAAACTGGATCGATTTCATTGCTAAATTGGCTTTTTAGAAGGCAACTTCTATCTCGTTAGGTGAGATTAAAAAGTTATGGGAACCTAAATTTATTTTGAAAGCGGCACAGTCTACCGAGATTAATTTATAAATCAAGTTGGCAGTTTAAATGAAAATAAATCATTAAAAATCAGGGCTTTGATATTTTTCATGGCTTTTTAAGCCTTGCTTTAAGTAAGGGCATAAATATAAATGTGAAAACAATTTGATTTCTGTTTAGTTATTTAAGGGGTGAGATTTTAGAGTGTGCCGACTCAAACAACACGGCAAAGATAATTCAAAATGAAAAAGGTTTTTCTTCTTACTGCACTGGTTTCTAGTTTTGCATCTGCTAACGATATGAGTGGCTTTTATCTTGGTGCGGGCATCGGTAATACCGATTTTGATGACGCAGGCTACATGAATGATGTAAGCCACGCAATCGCTCGACACTCAGGGGCAAGCGTTCCTCTAACTTCAGATTCGGATGGCTCTGCATACAAGTTGATTGCTGGCTATCAAATCAACCGTATTGTTGCTATTGAAGCACAATACACTAAGTATGCGGATACTGATGTTAAGGTGCAAAATATTTCGGCTTTAAAGCTAAGCCACGATACGTTTACCGTAGCCGCAAATGTAGGCTACACGTTCGACAATGGCTTGCGCCCATTTGCAACGCTTGGTTTAGGTTCAATCAGCTACGAAGTAAAAGAAAATATCACGGGCAACAACTTTAAGGAAAGCGAGAGTGGCGGCACGGTTCGTTTAGGTGTTGGCTTGGAGTATGCGCCGGTAATGCTAGGTGGTCTTGCATTCCGTGCAGGATATGAAGTTGACCATTACACGCTAGAAACTGCATTTAAAGATTACGACCAGTCGGTTGGTTCTTGGTACGTTGGTTCTACTTACAAGTTTTAACGCCTTTTTGTTTAAAACTCATCGTACTTAAAAATGACAAAGCTGCCTTGTTAAGCAAGGCAGCTTTTGGTTTTACAACGAACTTTTTGTTTTATGATTAACGTTGCTTTAATGCCATCGATACCTTCGATGTCGGCTGACGGTTTAACTCTTCACTGATCATCCATCCGGCTTTGGCGAGCAACTCCAAATCTACACCTGTCTCGATTCCTAAGCCTTGGCAAAGATAGAGCACATCTTCGGTGGCGACGTTGCCCGATGCGCCATGAGCGTAAGGACAGCCCCCAAGTCCAGCCACACTGCTATCGACGGTATGGACACCCATTGTTAAGGCTTGGTAGATATTTGCTAACGCTTGTCCCCACGTATCGTGAAAATGCACAGCGAGCTTATCGGTTGGGACTTTTACTTGCACAGCCTCGAGCATTTTAGCGATGCGTATCGGCGTGCCTGTACCAATGGTGTCTCCAAGTGAAACCTCATAGCAACCTAATTCCATCAGCAGGTTAGCGACTCTTGCCACTTGTTCTGGTTTGGTTGGTCCGTCGTAAGGGCAGTCTGCCACGCAAGATAAGTAACCTCGAACGGGAATGTTATGCGTTGCTGCCAATTCCATTACTGGTTCAAAGCGGGTGAGACTCTCCGCAATCGAACAATTAATGTTGTGCTGGCAAAAACCTTCCGAGGAAGAGGTGAAGATAGCAACGTGGGTAGCACCAGCTTCTAGCGCTTTCTCAAAGCCTTGCACATTAGGCGTTAGTGCTGAGTAGATGACATTATGGCGGCGGGTGATTTTCTTCATCACATCGAGTGAATCCGCCATTTGAGGTACCCATTTAGGCGACACAAAAGAGCCTGCCTCAATATGGGGGAGCCCTGTATCCGAGAGCAGGTCGATTAAGCGGATCTTGGCTTGCGTGGACACTGGAGATTCGTTTTGCAGACCGTCTCTCGCACCCACTTCGACAATATTTACCTTGTTTGGCAAATTCATTTCTTGCCCTTAGCTGGCTTGTTTATCCAACTCGGCTCTCGTTTCTCTAGAAAGGCTTGTAAGCCATCTTGTCCTTGCGGTGATACGCGAATGTCGGCGATAAGCTGGCTCGTGTATTGGATAAGCTGACCATCAATCGGATTTTGGTGGCATTGATGGCACAAGGCTTTGGCTTTTCGCATCGCATCTGGGCTATTGAGCAGCAAAGAATCAATCAAGCTTTCTACCACGGTTTCGATTTTATCCAGCTTATGAACCTCATGCACAAGGCCAAACTTTTCTGCTTTGGCAGCGTTAATCACCTCGGCACTGAGTATGTAACGACGAGCTTGACGGTTTCCCATAGCACGCATGACATAAGGAGAGATAGTTGCCGGAACCAGCCCTAGCTTGACTTCACTCAAGCAGAACTTCGCATTCTCCGCCGCGACGGCAATATCACAACAACAGATCAAGCCCAATGCGCCACCAAAAGCGGAGCCTTGCACAACCGCAATGGTAGGCTGAGGGAAAGCGTCCAGTGTATGCATCAGACGTGCGAGGTTCTGTGCGTCTTCAAGGTTTTGCTTTCTGGTGCTGTTTGCCATGGATTTCATCCAATTTAAATCCGCGCCAGAGGAGAAGTGCTTGCCGTTTCCCCTAAGCACTAAGCATCGAACATCGGTGCGCAAAGCGAGGTAGTCCAGCCTGTGGATCAGTAAGTCAATCATGCAGGCATCAAACGCATTGTGCTTCTCTGTGCGATTGAGCGTAAGCGTTGCGACGCCGAATTCATCGACGTTCCAAAGTACTTCATCTTGTCGTTGGGTATTGGGGATGATACTCGGTTGATGATCCTGCATGTGACGTCCTTTCTTCTCTAGATTGCTACATTGCTACATTGCTACATTCGGAATATGCCAAAGTTGCTATCAGGAATTGGTGCATTGAGCGATGCTCTTAACGCTTGAGCTAACACCTGACGCGTTTCTTTTGGGTCGATGATGCCGTCATCCCACAAACGTGCGCTGGCGTAGTAGGGATGCCCCTGAGACTCATACAAGTCTACGATAGAATCTCGGAATGCACTTTCTTCTGGTTCTGGCCAGTCTTCACCTTGGCGCTTTTTCACTTCTCGCCGTACTTGAGTGAGCACGCCCGCGGCTTGTTCTCCGCCCATTACCGAGATTCGTGCGTTCGGCCACATCCACATCATGGTTGGGTCATAAGCGCGACCGCACATGCCGTAGTTGCCTGCGCCGTAAGAGCCGCCAATAATCACGGTGAACTTGGGTACGTCCGCACAGGCGACTGCCATCACCAGTTTCGCGCCGTGTTTGGCAATGCCTTCCGCTTCAAGCTTTTTGCCGACCATAAAACCAGTGATGTTTTGCAAAAAGAGTAGGGGAATTTTGCGTTTGGCACACAGCTCAATAAAGTGCGCGCCTTTCTGTGAGGACTCTGAAAACAAGATGCCGTTGTTTGCCACAATGCCAATCAAATTGCCGTGGATTCGAGCGAAACCACACACTAAAGTCTTGCCATAAAGCGCCTTGAACTCGTCAAAGTCTGAGTCGTCGACCACGCGAGCGATGATCTCTCGAACATCAAAAGACAAGCGAAGGTTCGCATTGACGATGCCGTACATCTCTTCGGCGTCGTAACGCGGTGGCAAGACGGTTTTGTCGCTTTGAACGGGGAGTGATTGATTAGTATTTGAGATAGCTTCGCGCGCAAGCTGTAATGCGTGCTGGTCATTTTCTGCATAGTAATCGGCAACGCCAGACTTGCGACAGTGCACATCGGCACCGCCAAGTTCTTCATCGGTGACAATTTCACCCGTAGCGGCTTTTACTAGCGGTGGACCTGCCAAGAAGATGGTGCCTTGCTCTTTGACCATAATGGAAACGTCCGACATGGCTGGTACATAAGCGCCACCAGCGGTACAAAGCCCCATCACCACTGCAACTTGAGGAATGCCCTGTGCCGACATTCTGGCTTGATTGAAGAAGATGCGTCCGAAGTGCTCTTTGTCAGCAAACACTTCTGCTTGGTGAGGGAGGTTCGCCCCCCCAGAATCCACCAGATAGACGCAAGGCAGTTGGCAACGTTGTGCTATCTCTTGCGCGCGTAGATGCTTTTTCACGGTGAGTGGGTAATAGGTGCCGCCTTTCACTGAGGGGTCGTTGGCGATCACCATGCATTGAATGCGTTCAATGGTGCCAATCCCAGCAACCACACCTGCGCATGGAATTGACTCTTCGTAGACGTTCCAAGCGGCAAATTGTCCGACTTCAAGAAACTCGCTGCCTTCATCCAAAAGATGCATGATGCGCTCACGGACGGGCAGCTTTCCTTTCAGGCGTTGGCGGTCGATAGCTTTCTGTCCGCCACCCTGTTTGATGGCTTTGATATTGGCATTGAGGTTGTTCACCAACTCGGTCATGACCGCTTTGTTCGACAAGAACAGCTCGTCGGTTGGCTTGGTTTTACTTTTAATGATTGCCATTGTGACTTCCTTGTCGGTGGTTTAGCGAGACTCTTCGAACAGCTCTCGTCCAATTAACATGCGGCGAATTTCAGAGGTGCCAGCGCCAATCTCATACAGTTTGGCGTCGCGCAGCAAGCGCCCGGTCGCGTATTCGTTGATGTAGCCATTACCGCCCAACAGCTGAATAGCATCGAGGGACATTTGAGTGGCAAGTTCGGCGCTGTAAAGGATCACGCCAGCGGCATCTTTACGTGTGCATTCACCTCGGTCACATGCGGCAGCGACGGTATAAACGTAAGCTTTAGCGGCGTTCATGCGTGAATACATGTCAGCAAGCTTTCCTTGTACCAGTTGGAACTCACCAATGGATTTGCCGAACTGTTTGCGGTCATGGACATACGGGACCACTTCGTCCATGCAGGCTTGCATGATGCCAAGCGGGCCGGCGGCTAGTACCACGCGTTCGTAATCTAAGCCACTCATTAACACTTCAACACCACGGTTTAATTCACCCAACACATTTTCTTTAGGCACGACACAATCTTGGAACACTAATTCACAGGTGTTGGAGCCGCGCATACCAAGTTTGTCGAGCTTCTGTGCATGGCTAAAGCCTTCAAACTCTCGCTCAATAATGAAAGCGGTGATACCACGAGAGCCGCCATTGGGATCGGTTTTCGCGTAGACCACTAAGGTGTCGGCATCAGGCCCGTTGGTGATCCACATTTTGTTGCCGTTCATTAAAAAGTGGTCGCCTTTATCTTCGGCTCGTAGCTGCATGCTAACCACGTCAGAACCCGAGTTCGGCTCACTCATGGCTAGTGCGCCAACGTGAGAACCATCGATGAGTTTAGGTAAGTATTTTTCTCGTTGAGCAGGGGAGCCATTGCGAAAGATTTGGTTAACACAAAGGTTGGAATGTGCGCCGTAACTGAGCGCGACAGACGCCGAAGCTCGGCTGATCTCTTCCATTGCAACAACATGAGCAAGGTAGCCCATGCCTGCACCACCGAACTCTTCGTCGACGGTCACGCCGAGCAAACCCATTTCACCAAACTTGGACCACAAATGATTGGGGAATTGGTTGTCGCGGTCGATATCTGAGGCGATAGGGGCGATATGCTCGGTGGCAAACGCGTTGACGTGGTCTCGGAGCATATCGATGGTTTCACCAAGCCCAAAGTTGAGTGGGGTGTAGCTGCTTTTCATAACATTTCCCTGTTGCGAGTACTGCGGTTGTTAGTACGGATAAGGTTCGAGTTACACTGCTTGGGCTTGGAAATTATGGTTATTCTTGTTTGTTTTTATTGCTCACTAATTTAGAGCTATTGGCTGTTGGTTTTATTGTTGCTCAGCGCTTGTTTACATCGCTCTTTGGCGGTTTCTAGCTCGTTCATCACGACGCTAATGTCGTCAAGTTGTTGCTGTAAGTGTGCTTGTTTTTCATCAATGATGGTCAACATTTTGAGCAGTTGCCCATCGCTTTGCTGGGTATCGTACAGCTCGAACAATTCTCGAATTTCTGCAAGTGAAAAGCCCAATCGCTTGCCACGTAAAATCAGCTTGAGGCGAATCTTATCTCTGCGTTGATATACGCGAATATTGCCTTTTCGTTCTGGCTCTATCAGCCCGACATCTTCGTAAAAACGAATGCTTCGGGTGGTAATGTCGAACTCCTTGGCGAGGTCACTAATCTTGTATTTATCCACTCGGCTTGTCCCTCTGAGTAAAAGTTTTGGCTTCTTAAAATCCCGTCATGCTTTTATCTGAAAGGCCTAGTATCGGTCTTCGCACAAAACAGGAGAAAAAATTATGTTGTTATTAATGTGTTTCTTTACGTTTACGTAAATGTTAGTGCTATGCTTACGTAAACGTCAAGGAATCACAGTGCGAAAATTCATTGCTTTATGAGAGGCTGGAGTGACAACACACTTCGTGTGAACGCTCCGTGGTAGCAGGTGTGAAGGATGAGTTGTTGAACTGTGAGTTATCGTCAAAAGGGACGAAATCATGGGAAACGACATCTGGATTGTCAGTGCAAAGCGAACGCCAATTGGGCGTTTTCAAGGTCAATTACAAGGATATTCAGCGCCTCAATTAGGGGCATTTGCCATCAAAGCGGCAGTGGATGCGAGCGGGATTAGCCAAGTCGATGAAGTCTATATGGGCTGCGTATTACCAGCAGGGTGCGGGCAAGCGCCAGCCAGACAAGCGGCGCTAGGTGCAGATCTTCCGCTAACCACAGGCTGTACCACTATCAACAAAGTATGTGGCTCGGGAATGAAGAGCGTCATGCTGGCTCACGATCTCATCAAAGCGGGTAGTATTCGAAGTGCTATTGCTGGTGGGATGGAAAGCATGACCAACGCACCGTATCTGCTCAAAGAAGCACGCAACGGCATGCGAATGGGTCATCAATCTACCTACGACCACATGTTCCTCGACGGTCTTCAAGATGCGTATGAAGGGCATTTGATGGGAGTCTATGCGCAGCAAACGGCTGACCGTTCTGAGTTTACCCGTGAGCAAATGGATGAATGGGCGATCCTATCCGCGACAAGAGCATTGGAAGCGCAAGAGCAGCGTCTGTTTGACGATGAAATCTCGCCGATAGAAATCACGACACGTCATAACACTTCAATTTTGGATTACGACGAGCATCCTTGCTCGATTAAGCTCGACAAAATTCCTCAACTCAAACCTGCTTTTGATAAGAACGGCTCGGTGACCGCAGCAAACTCTAGTGCGATTTCTGACGGGGCTGCAGCGTTAGTATTGATGGATTCTCAAGTCGCACAGCATCAAGGCTTAACGCCATTAGCAATCATCAAAGGGCACTCAACCCACGCCAGAAAGCCTGCTGAATTTACCCTCGCTCCTGTCTTTGCAATAGAGCAGTTGTTATCTCAACTCGACTGGTCAGTAGACGAGGTCGATCTTTGGGAGATCAACGAAGCGTTCGCCGTTGTCACACAAATCGCGGTACGCCAACTGGGCATCGATAAAGGCAAAGTAAACATCAAAGGCGGTGCGTGTGCGCTTGGGCATCCAATTGGTGCAAGTGGTGCTCGTATCTTGGTGACTCTCATTCATAGTCTACGCCAACTGCAAACGCTTGGTGTAGATGGTGACAACAACAATAAAAAGGTGATGCGAGGTGTTGCATCACTGTGTATCGGTGGTGGTGAAGCCACTGCTATTGGTATCGAGATACCGCTTTAATTCCAATTATCAAATAACGTAAAGAAGGACTAGATTATGACTCGCACGGTTCCCTTATTCATCGATGGTGAGTTTCGTGAATCTCAAGCAACGGATTGGGTAGAAGTCACAAACCCTGCTACCAATGAAGTGATTGCGCGCTTGCCGTGTGCTACGGATGAAGAGATGCACGCGGCAATTGAAAATGCAAAAGCCACCTTTACCTGTTGGAAAGATGTCGCCGTTTCTGAGCGCGCTCGCTTGATGCTGCGCTATCAACATCTACTTAAAGAACATCATGATGAATTGGCGACGCTACTTTCTCATGAAACAGGCAAGATCTTTGCGGATGCCAAAGGGGACGTATGGCGTGGTATTGAAGTTGTCGAGCAAGCTGCCAATATTGCCAGCAACATGATGGGAGAAACCGTCGAGAACGTTGCGACCGATATCGACAGTTATTCGCTGATCCAACCGATTGGGGTGTGCTGTGGTATTACGCCGTTTAACTTCCCTGCCATGATCCCTTTGTGGATGTTCCCAATCGCGATTGCGAGCGGTAATACCTTTATTCTTAAGCCTTCTGAGCAAGTGCCTCTCACGTCAATTCGCTTGGCTGAACTGTTCGAAGAAGCGGGTGCACCAAAAGGTGTGCTACAAATCGTGCACGGTCGTAAAGAGCAGGTCGATTTGCTGCTGAAACATCCCGATATCCAAGCCGTTTCTTTCGTTGGTTCTGTACCCGTAGCGCAATACATTTACACCACAGGCACACAGAACTTCAAACGTGTTCAAGCCTTTGCTGGCGCGAAAAACCATATGGTAGTGATGCCAGATGCGAACAAAAACCAAGTGGTGAACAACTTAGTTGGTTCATCGGTTGGTGCGGCAGGGCAACGTTGTATGGCGATATCTGTCGCTGTGTTTGTAGGCAGTTCGAAAGAGTGGATTGCCGACCTAAAGCAAGAAATGGCGAAAGTGCATCCCGGCGCTTGGGATGACGAAAATGCCGCTTACGGTCCTTTGATTAGCGCACAAGCAAAACAGCGTGTGCTTGGTTTGATTGAAGAAGGCAAACAACAAGGGGCGGTGTGTGAACTTGATGGTAGCCAATGTGAAGTGGAAGGCTTCCCAGAAGGTAACTGGGTCGGTCCGACTTTATTCAGTGGCGTCACTACCGAGATGTCGATTTACACCCAAGAAATCTTCGGGCCTGTTTTGGTGTGTATTGAGGTCGACACGTTACAAGAAGCGATAGATCTGGTGAATCGCAACCCATACGGCAATGGTACTTCAATTTTCACTGCGAATGGTGCGGCGGCGAGAAAGTATCAACATGAGATTCAAGTCGGGCAGGTAGGTGTGAACGTGCCGATTCCCGTGCCTTTGCCATTCTTCTCGTTTACGGGTTGGCGCGGCAGCTTTTACGGTGATTTGCACGCCTACGGCAAACAAGCGGTGCGCTTCTACACAGAGACCAAAACCGTGACGGCTCGTTGGTTTGATGACGATATCCCAACCGGTCCAAACTTGACTATTAATTTGCGCTAACGAAGTAAGGAGATCATATGGATTTTGAACTCAACGAAGATCAACGTATGTTTGCCGACACCGCGCAGCAGTTTGCGGCAGAGCGTTTAGCGCCAATGGCAGCAGAGTGGGATGAGAAACAAATCTTCCCCAAAGACATCCTACGAGAGGCAGGAGAGCTTGGTTTCTTGAGCCTCTACACCCCAGAAGAGCAAGGCGGTTTGGGCTTAAGCCGTTTGGATGCATCTATCATCTTCGAGCAACTCTCGATGGGATGCACATCGACTACTGCATTTATGACCATTCATAACATGGTGACTTGGATGGTCGCGAGCTTTGCTAGCGAAGAGGTAAAAGACGCGTTCTGCCCCAAACTTATTACGGGTGACTTTCTCGGTTCTTACTGTTTAACCGAGCCAAACGCAGGTTCGGACGCGGCATCTCTAACGACTTCTGCAACTAAACAAGGCGATAACTACATACTCAACGGCGGCAAAACCTTTATTTCTGGCGCAGGCGATACCGACGTTTTAGTCGTGATGGCGAGAACCGGCGATGCTGGCGCGAAAGGCGTATCAGCATTTGTTGTCCCGGCCGATGCAGAAGGGATTAGCTACGGACGTAAAGAGCCGAAAATGGGTTGGAATAGTCAGCCGACACGCGCAGTAACTTTCGACAATGTTTCTATTCCTGCGTCACATTTGCTCGGTGAAGAAGGGCAAGGGTTTGTGTTCGCTATGAAAGGTTTGGATGGCGGGCGCATTAACATTGCTACGTGTTCTGTCGGTACGGCTCAACAAGCGTTGAATCAAGCGGCGCAGTACATGCAAGAGCGCAAACAGTTTGGCAAATCATTAGCTCAATTCCAAGCATTGCAATTCAAACTGGCAGACATGGCAACCGAGCTTGTCGCTGCTCGCCAACTGGTGCGGTACGCCGCTAGCAAGTTAGACCGAGGTGACCCAGATGCCACTACTTATTGTGCCATGGCAAAACGCTTTGCAACCGATGTCGGCTTTCAAGTCTGTGACCAAGCACTGCAACTTTACGGTGGCTATGGCTACATCAAAGAATACCCAATGGAGCGCTATTTCCGTGATGTTCGAGTGCACCAAATCTTGGAAGGCACCAATGAGATCATGCGTTTGATCATCGCACGTCGATTGCTCGCAGAAGAGTCGGCATTGTTATAGACGCAACGCCAAGCTCTGCTTTTATTCATAAAACTCAGGTCATTTTCATCAAGAAAGGATTCAGAGATATGTCATTACCAGAACAACAAGCGATTCAACACACCATCAGCAATCACGTTGCGGTGGTGACCATGAACAACCCGCCTGCCAATACTTGGACGTCAGAAAGTTTAACGGCATTAAAGGAATTGGTGCTTGCGTTAAACGACAACAAAGACGTTTACGCTCTAGTGCTCACAGGGAATGGTGAGAAGTTTTTCTCGGCTGGTGCAGACCTCAAGTTGTTTGCCGATGGCGATAAAGCGGTTGCGTTAGAGATGGCGCGGATCTTTGGTGAAGCCTTTGAAACGCTGTCTGCATTTCGAGGCGTTTCCATCGCGGCCATCAACGGTTATGCCATGGGAGGCGGATTGGAAGTCGCATTGGCGTGTGATATTCGCGTGGTGGAAGAGCAAGCCGTGCTGGCACTGCCAGAGGCGAAAGTGGGCTTACTGCCTTGTGCTGGTGGTACGCAAAACCTAACCGCATTGGTCGGTGAAGGTTGGGCGAAACGCATCATATTGTGCGGTGAACAAGTCGGTGCAGCACAAGCGCGAGAACTTGGGTTAGTAGAAGAAGTGGTGGAAAAAGGTGGAGCGCTTAATAAAGCCATTGAGCTTGCAGAATCGGTTGCCAATCAATCGCCGTCTTCGGTAACCGCATGTAAAGCGCTTATCCAAAACATGCGTTCAGCGCCACTCAAACATGGTCTGATTAAAGAGCGAGAACTGTTTCTAAACTTATTCGATACCGAAGATCAAACCGAAGGGGTTTGCGCCTTCTTAGAAAAACGTAAACCCAACTGGAAGAACCAATAGGAGGTCGCATGACAGGGAAAGTAACCATTAGCGAAATAGATTGCTTAGACGGCGTGCACCGAATTGGTATCGCGACGTTAGACAACACAGCTTCTTTGAATGCGTTGACTTACGACATGTTGGCAGAACTCAACGACCAACTTATCGAATGGCAAGATGACCCTGATTTGGTTTGTGTCATCCTCAATGGGGCGGGCGAAAAAGCGTTTTGTGCAGGGGGCGATGTACGAACCATGTACCATGTCATGCACGAGAAAAGCAAAGAAGAAACTGCCGAATTCTGCTCTAACTACTTCTCGCTCGAATACGAGTGTGACTACCTGATTCATACCTACCAAAAGCCAATCATTGGCTGGGGTGAGGGCATTGTGATGGGCGGAGGTATGGGCTTGTTTATGGGCACTAGCCACAGGGTTGTTACCCCTAAATCTCGTCTTGCGATGCCAGAGATCAATATCGGGCTTTATCCAGACGTGGGTGGCACTTGGTTCTTAAGCCAAATCGACCCAGAAGTAGGTTTGTTCTTAGGACTGACTGGCGCAATGGTGAATTCAAGTGACGCTGTCACTGTTGGTTTGGCAGAATGGTTGCTGTTGGAAGAGCAATATCCGGCATTGCTTGAAGAATTGAAGCAAGTAGCTTGGGGTTCTACCGATGCCAAATCGCTAGTCAGCGCGTTACTTCAATTAATGGAAGAGGAAGTTATCGACAGTAAACCAACCACGCAAATCTGCCCGTATCTCGACCAAATTAAAGAAGCCTGCAAAGGTTCAGATTTAAATCAGATTGCCCAACGCATTCAAGCAATAGAAGGCGGCACTCAATGGCTTGAGATCGCGCAAAAGTCATTTGCCTCGGGCAGTCCGATCACCGCGCATATCTGCTTTAGACAAGTCAAAGAGTACCACCGTTTGTCGTTGGCGGATTGTTTCCGTCTAGAGCTAACCTTGTCAGTTCGTAGCGCATTACTCGGTGAGTTTGAAGAGGGCGTGCGCTCTCGATTAGTTGATAAAGACGGCAATCCAAAATGGATGTTTAACAGCGTCAGTGAAGTCGATGAAAGCGTCATCGACACCTTGTTTACTTCTCTTTGGTCAGAAGAGGAACATCCACTTGCACAGCTAGGAAAATAAGGAGAAACAACATGAGTACCATTGCATTTATTGGCTTGGGCAACATGGGCAGTCCAATGGCACAAAACCTATTGGCTTCAGGGTTTCATGTGCAAGTGTTCGATGTGGATGTGAACGCCGCGAAGCAACTCGAACCGTTTGGCGCAGTGGTTGCTAGTACCTTAGAAGAAGCCGTGGATGGCGCTGGCACGGTGATCACCATGCTACCTGCAGGTGCACACGTGCGTGCGGTGTATTTGGGGGATTTACATGGTGGTGTTGGTTTGCTCAACATTGTGCAGGACAATGCATTGCTGATTGACTGTTCGACCATTGATCCAGATTCTGCTCGTTTGGTGGCGAACGAAGCACAGAACAAACGATTGTTGTTTGTTGATTCTCCTGTTTCAGGCGGTGTGGCAGGCGCAAAAGCGGCAACGCTGACCTTTATTGTTGGCGGTTCGGACGAAGCATTCTCCAAAGCCAATGCGATCTTGCGATACATGGGTAAGAACGTATTCCACGCAGGGAAAGCAGGCGATGGTCAGATGGCGAAGATCTGTAACAACCTCATGCTAGGTATTTTGATGTCGGGAACTTGCGAAGCGCTCAACCTCGGTATCGACCACGGACTTGATCCGAAAGTCTTATCCAACATCATGCTGCAAAGCTCAGGTCGAAACTGGGCGTTAGAGCTTTATAATCCATGTCCCGGAGTGATGGACTCTGCACCAGCGAGTAATCAATACAACCCTGGTTTTATGAGTAAGCTGATGTTGAAAGATCTTGGCTTAGGTTTGGATGCAGCGCTGCAAACTAACTCTTCTGTCCCAATGGGATCTTTGGCTCGCAACCTCTATGCATTCCATAACGCAGCAGGTCACGCGGAACTCGATTTCTCTAGCTTGTTTGAATTCTATAAGAACCAAAAGGGCTAAAAGAGAGATTCCCTATCAGGCGTTTAAGCATGGAAGTCATCCAGTAATGGAGTACAGATATGGATTTAAAAAACAGTGTCATTGCAATCACAGGGGCGGGGCAAGGGTTAGGACAGATGATGGCGGTCAGCCTTGCTCAAGCGGGCGCAGATTTAGCCCTACTTGATGTGAACGAAACCGGGCTTCTGAACACTCAAGAGCAATGTCGAATGCTCAGTGCCAAGGCGCTGATTTATCGACTCGATGTTACCAATGAATCTGAAGTGGAAGAAACCTTTGACGAGATTATCCAAGACTTTGGGCAGCTTAATGCTTTAGTCAACAACGCAGGTATATTACGAGACGGGTTGTTGGTCAAAGCTAAAGATGGCGAGATCACCAAGATGTCGCTTGAGCAGTTCAACCTAGTAATGAACGTCAATGTGACCGGCACTTTCTTGTGCGGCCGAGAAGCGGCGGTCAAAATGATCGAGAGTGGCTCGAAAGGGGCCATCATTAACATCTCCAGTGTGGCGAGAGCAGGCAATATTGGACAAACCAATTACTCTGCATCGAAGGCTGCCGTTGCGACCATGGCAACAACATGGGCAAGAGAGCTTTCCAGATACGGTATCCGTGCTGCGGCCATTGCCCCCGGTGTTATCAAAACCGCTATGGCGGAGCAAATGAAGCCAGAAGCCATAGACCGACTGCAAAAGATGATACCTGTCGGAAGGATGGGGGAGACAAGTGAGATTGCTCATGCCGTAAAATACATTCTCGAAAACGACTATTTCACTGGGCGGGTGCTCGAAGTGGATGGCGGGATAAGAATGTAAACAAAGAGCCGATTATGGCTCTTTTTTGTTTTTGAGTGTCTCAATTTTGTGTGTGTAATAAGCATTTTGGAAGAATGCTATTCCGAACACGAAATAAAACAAACCAGTTTTAGTCGAGTCGTCTGCATCAGACCAGAACCACACTGTGAAAGAAAAAATGATGACGTAATAGAACGTTAGAATAAGAAGTTTGGACATGACCGTAATGCCTGATTTTTCACCTTAATCAAACAATAAACTCATCGTAAGCCCAACAAAGACAGTTAGCTTCCTAGCCTCGAATGAACTCACGAATTTAAATGTACAGAATGAAATGTTCTCAAGCTAAAGACGCTGCTACTTAGTGTTAAAGTGAGTTAACAGTTAAGTGGGCGGTTTCCCAATTACTCGTCAAAATATAAGGATCGTGAATGATAGGTTGTTCTTGGTGATTGAAATTTGAAATGCCATGTAAATAGTATGTGAATTCATAACTATGATGCTTGTCACGCTTTATTTAATTCGTACTTTCTAATGTAGTGCTCGGCGTATTTTCTAATGCGTGACTAAACATGTCACCTTTTCCTCTTCATTGATCCTTTCAGTAAAAGGCTTTAATCCTGAAGCACGTAAATATTGTGTGTCTTTTTTTGTCTTCATTGCCTAATGCTTTGTTTCGTAAATGGAATGTTAGTTTCCATTTGTGTCTGGTGAGGTTTGTCCTTTCTCTCCCCATAATGCGGTCGAATGTAACAATGTATTTCAAAGTGTAACAATAAACTCACGTTGTGAGTGTGGTTTTAACCATCAAGCAACTTGATGTTCCTACTAAGAAGTCCATTGCTGCATAAGCTCAACACAAAAATATTCTAATGACCAAGACAACCAATTACAGGGCTTACTCTGTTGTTGGCTAACCATCGAGAAAGTTAATGGAAGCTTCAAGATATACACGCATCTTATCGAGGATAAGTTTGGTGGCGACCATCCTTATGCTCGCAGGGTGTAACTCTGCTCTACTTGACCCGAAAGGTAGTATTGGCGTTCAGGAGAAAGAGCTGATCATCACAGCCCTTCTACTGATGCTGATTGTCGTGATCCCTGTGATTCTTATGACAATCTACTTTGCTTACCGCTACCGTGAGTCAAATACAGGCGAGGAGTACGCGCCGGATTGGTCGCATTCGACCAAGATCGAAGTGGTGGTATGGACTATTCCAATCATCATCATCGCGATTCTAGCCGCCATCACTTGGCGCTCTACTCATGAGTTAGAGCCATCTAAGCCAATCGAAAGTGATGTTAAACCGATCACTATCGAAGTGGTGTCGCTCGACTGGAAATGGCTATTCATTTACCCAGAAGAGAACATTGCGACAGTTAACTACGTGGCATTCCCTAAAGATGTTCCTGTTCAGTTCAAACTGACGTCGGACAATATCATGAACGCGTTCTTCATCCCACGTTTGGGAACACAGATTTACGCAATGCCTGGCATGGTGACCAAGCTGAACCTGATTGCGAATCACACTGGTGATTACAAAGGTTTTGCTTCTAACTACAGCGGTGAAGGCTTCTCACAAATGAAGTTCACAGCATCGGCAATGGAAGATCGCACGGCATTCCTAAACTGGGTGCAACAAGTGAAAGCTAGCCCAGACCGTATTGAAGACTGGGAGCAATTCCGCTCGCTTGCATCACCAACGGTGGCTGAGCCTGTGAAGCTGTTCTCTAGCGTTCCACCATTTTTGTTCACCGACGTCGTGACCCAGCATCCGGGTTCAATGAACTGTTTGCCGGAAAATCTAGGATAATCGCAATGTTTGGAAGATTAACACTTGAATCAATCCCTTATCACGAGCCGATTATCGTCGTCACTCTAGCGGTGATCGCGATCGTTGGTTTGGCTGTCGTTGCGGCGATAACCAAAGCGGGTAAGTGGCAATACTTATGGAATGAATGGTTTACTTCAGTAGACCACAAAAAATTAGGCTTTATGTACATCGCTGTGGCAATGGTGATGTTGATTCGTGGCTTTGCTGATGCGGTCATGATGCGTAGCCAACAGCTGCTTTCTGCGGCAGGTGAGACCGGTTATCTACCACCACATCACTACGATCAAATCTTTACCGCCCACGGCGTAATCATGATTTTCTTCGTGGCGATGCCGTTGGTTATTGGTTTGATGAACATCATCGTACCGCTGCAAATTGGTGCGCGTGACGTGGCATTCCCTTACTTAAACAACCTGAGTTTCTGGTTGTTTGTTGTGGGTGTGATCCTAACCAACATGTCACTTGGCTTAGGTGAGTTTGGTCGTACTGGTTGGTTGGCGTATCCGCCACTGTCTGGTATCGAAGCAAGCCCAGGAGTCGGGGTAGACTATTGGATATGGGCACTGCAAATATCTGGTGTGGGTACCACGCTGACGGGCGTGAACTTCTTCGCAACCATCTTGCGCATGCGTACACCGTCTATGCCAATGATGAAGATGCCAGTGTTCACGTGGGCGTCCCTGTGTGCCAACATCCTAATCATTATTTCATTCCCAATCTTGACGGTAACCATCGCGCTACTGACATTGGATCGCTACATCGGTACACACTTCTTCACCAATGATCTTGGTGGCAACGTAATGATGTACGTGAACTTGATTTGGGCATGGGGTCACCCAGAAGTATACATCTTGATCTTGCCTATCTTTGGTGTGTTCTCTGAAGTAACCGCAACGTTCTCACGCAAGAAACTGTTTGGTTACACCTCTCTAGTATGGGCGACCATCGTTATTACGATTTTGGCGTTCGTCGTTTGGCTGCATCACTTCTTCACCATGGGCTCAGGTGCGAATGTGAATGCGTTCTTCGGCATCGCCACCATGATTATCTCTATCCCGACCGGGGTGAAGATCTTCAACTGGCTATTCACCATGTACAAAGGTCGAATCCGCTTTACCACTCCGATGATGTGGACGGTTGGCTTCCTAATTACCTTCTCTGTAGGTGGTATGACGGGCGTACTAATGGCAGTGCCAGGCGCGGACTTTGTTCTGCACAACTCAGTGTTCCTGATTGCGCACTTCCATAACGTAATCATCGGTGGTGTGGTATTCGGTTGTTTCGCTGCAATCACATACTGGTTCCCGAAAGCAACTGGCTTCACCATGAACGAAACATGGGGCAAACGTGCATTCATTTGCTGGATTGTCGGTTTCCTAATGGCGTTCCTACCACTGTACGCGCTGGGCTTTATGGGTATGACGCGTCGTCTAAGCCAAGATCTGAACCCAGAGTACTTCCCACTGTTGGCAGTTGCCGCAGCAGGTACGGCAGTGATTGCGCTTGGCGTGGTTTGTCAGTTCATTCAAATCTACGTGAGTGTTCGTGACCGTGAGCAAAATCGTGACCTAACGGGTGACCCGTGGGGCGGTCGTACTTTCGAGTGGGCGACTTCTTCACCACCGCCGTTCTACAACTTCGCGCACCTACCAAAAGGCGACGTTCTAGATGGGTTCTGGTACCAAAAACAGAGTGGCGAATTCGATCCAACCAAAGAAGTGGAATACGAGCGTATCCATATGCCGAAGAACACACCAACAGGTATCTACGTATCTGCATGGGCATTGGTGTTTGGCTTCGCGATGATTTGGTACATCTGGTGGCTAGCAGCAGCAAGCTTTGTTGGCATCATCGTGACTTGTATTCAACACAGCTACAACGACGATGTGGATTACTACGTTGAAGTTGAAGAAATCAAAGCGATTGAAGCGGAGCGTCGAGCTCAACTTGAAGAAGCGAAGAAAAACGAAGTGAAAGACAACGAGAAAAAAGACGATCTGGAGGTGACGTATGCAAGCTAATGTAGCCGCTCACGACCACGATCATCACCATGACTCGGCCGGCAACAAGTTGTTTGGTTTCTGGGTTTACCTAATGAGTGACTGTGTATTGTTTGCGACCTTGTTTGCAACTTACGCAGTACTTGAAAGTGGCTCTATCGCGGGCCCAACAGGTAAAGATATCTTTGAACTGCCGTTCGTATTTGTAGAAACCATGTTGCTACTGTTTAGTAGTATCACGTTTGGTTTCGGCATGATTGCGATGAAGCGCAAAGATGTCGCAGGCCTAAAACGTTGGTTAAAAGTAACCTTCTTGCTTGGTCTTGGCTTCATCTGCATGGAAGTGTATGAGTTCCATCACCTAATTGAAGAAGGTTACGGGCCGCAAGAAAGTGCGTTCCTGTCTGCGTTCTTTACTTTGGTGGGCACTCACGGTCTCCACGTGACCTTTGGTTTGATCTGGCTGGCGGTGGGTTACCACCAGCTATCAACTAAGGGCCTGAACGACAACATGTCGATGCGATTCCAGTGTCTAAGCTTGTTCTGGCACTTCCTAGACATCGTTTGGATTTGCGTATTCACCATCGTTTACTTACTGGGGGTTATGTAATGGAAAACCATCTAGATACCGGTGCTTCTGATTACGTAAAAGGCTTCATCGCGTCGCTGATCCTGACGGTGATTCCTTTCTACTGTGTGTGGGCGCAAGTGCTGCCAGATACTGCGACTTATGCGGTGTTGTTTGGTTGTGCGCTTGTTCAGATCTTCGTGCACTTTAAGTACTTCCTGCATATGGAAGTGAAAACACCAGAAGGCCAATGGAACTTCGTTTCACTGATGTTTACCGCCATTGTTGTTTTGATTCTTATCGCAGGTTCGATTTGGATCATCTACAACATGAACGTCAACATGAAGTTGTAGGCTAGGGTATGCTGAAAAGATATTTGTCTATTACCAAACCGGGCATCATTTTCGGCAACCTGATTTCTGTTGCGGCGGGGTTCTTCCTCGCCGCAAAATCAGAACCAGCGAGCTTTCTGTTGTTATTGACAACGTTAGTTGGCGTGGGGCTTGTAATTGCATCAGGATGCGTGGTGAATAACATCTTTGACCGCGATATCGATCAAAAGATGAAGCGCACGCAAAACCGCGAATTAGTGATGGGTAACATCAATACCGATGCGGCTTTTGTTTATGCTTTAGTATTGTTGCTTAACGGCACGGCGCTGCTATTCCAAGTGGTGAATCCGCTTTCGGCCGTGGTTGTACTCTTGGGTTACGTGTTTTATGTCTTCTTTTACACCATGTGGTACAAGCGAAATTCGGTTTACGGCACCTTAGTTGGCAGTATTTCCGGCGCAGTTCCTCCTTTGGTGGGTTACCTAGCCGTGACCAACTACATTAGCTTGGAAGCTACATTGCTGTTCGTCATGTTTTGTCTGTGGCAAATGCCGCACTCTTACGCGATTGCTATGTTCCGCATGCAAGATTACCGTGATGCAGGCATTCCAGTACTTCCTGTTAAAGAGGGGATTGCTAAAGCGCATCAGCATATGAAAGCGTATGTGGTAGCTTTTGGTGTGGTTGCTATTGGACTGTTTATGCTAGGTGAAGCAGGTTACGAGTACTTAGCCGTTTCGGCGGCGGTGTGTTTTATATGGACACGTGTGACGTTCCAAAAAGTGGATTACAACAACTACATTCAATGGTCCAAATCGGTGTTTAAGATGTCGTTATTGGTTGTCATGGGCATCAGCGGCGTACTTGGGCTGGAGTTGATTCCACTGCCGTTTATTCATTAAAGAGCGTATCTATGTGGTTCGCTCTTTATGATAAACATATATATTGCATTTTTATTAAGCTAGTATCGCAAAAGTAATGCCTAAATTTTCTTACTAAGTAAAGCCTAGTTAAATTGGTTACGTTTAACATGTTTGTTCATCAATGAGTTTGATTATATTTTGACTAGGCAATTAAAGTGCTATTAACAATAGAGAAACCAGTAGGAAAAAACAGGCTCTTCTAATGTTTGCAATTGTAAAAAGAGCCTACCTATTATCAATATTGGTGAGCATCGTATTTTTGATTCCTTCTAGTGCTTACGCTGTACTCCCTGCATCTTTAAGTTCTGTAAGCAGCTATCGAATAAATGAGCAGTTAGTGAGGATTGCGATTCACAACATGGAAGTAAATCCCTTAATTGAGATAGATACCATCGATACACCCAGTTATACGCTTAATTACTCCAAGAAGATAAAGTCGATTCTATTAGATAAAGAGGTTTTAGCTTTTACTGACTCTGCAGGGGTTTTTGTCGAAGATTACGGAAAACGAGGCACTAAACTGTTTTTTGTATTGGATTATTTTTATTTGCAAAGTGGGAGTGTCCTTGTGGACTGCGAAGTCTCATTCAACAAAGGAAAAATCATGCAGCCAGAGTGCTCAGTAAAAGAATACGAAGAGGTAGAGTAGAGTTTGTCCCGTTTACCCATTTATCTCACCAAACCTTAATCCAGATTAAAGTTTTGCCGCAGTTTCGGCGGTAAGGTTCGCGTCGCTCATTGCACTGAACAGAAATTCAGAGAAGGAACAGCCATGCTTTGTGTATCGCTGTTCCTTTTTCGTTCCTGCTTGGTAGTGATGTATCTAAAAAGACAGATTTTAAGAGGACTGGACTTGAGCATTTTGTTTTCAGAAGCCCGCATTGGCAACATGACACTAAAGAACCGCTTTGTACGTAGTGCAACGTGGGAAAATATGGCGACAGAAGACGGTCACATGACCGAGAAGCTGTACGACATTTATGAAGAACTTGCTAAAGGTGAAGTGGGCCTGATCGTTACTGGCTACGCAAACATCGTAGAAGAAGAAAAGCCGAACGCAGGCATGATGGGGATCTACAACGACTCTTTCATCGATGAATACAAAAAGCTGACTGACCTTGTCCATGAGCATGACGCTAAGATCGTCATGCAGATCGCTTACGGCGGTACAAAAACGACATTCAACGTGGGTGAGCGTGTGATTTTTGCTCCAAGTGAAGTGCCAGAGCGCGGCACCAAAACGGAAGGCAAAGCGATGACTCAAGATGAGATCGACTACATCGTTAAAGCATTCGCATTAGCAAGTAAGCGTGCGCAAGATTCTGGCTTTGATGGTGTAGAAATCCACGCGGCGCACACGTACCTGATCAACCAGTTCTTAAGCCCATATTACAACCGTCGCGAAGACCAGTACGGCGGCAGCCTTGAGAACCGCATGCGTTTCCTTATGGAGATCTATGCCGAAACACGCAAGCTAGTTGGTGATGATTTCCCGATTCTGGTTAAGCTGACAGCAACGGAATTCTTCGATGGCGGTCTGACGTTCGATGAAACGCGCATTGTGTGTAAGAAGCTAGAAGAAGTGGGCGTGGATGCGATCATTGTATCGGGTAACATTCACGGCAACGCAAGCACCATGGTAGGTGAATCGTTCGATGGTTACACGCTACAAGAAGAAGGTTACTTCCACGAGTACGGCCAAGTGATCAGCCAAGATGTGAACGTACCTGTGATTACCGTAGGTGGCTTAAACGACTTCTGTGCGATTGAAGACTTGGCTGAAAACACCAAGATTCAATTCTTCGCGCTTTCTCGTCCGTTATTGGCAGAGCCACAATTGATCAAGCGCTGGAAAGACGGTAACCGCGCCGAAGTGGACTGCGAACGTTGTTCTAAGTGTCGCACCAAGCGTGGTAACTTCTGCGTGGTTTACAAGCGCAGAAAGTAGTGCGTTCTGGCTCATGAAATTTTAAAAAGCCCCTGATGCTTAACGTGTCAGGGGCTTTTTTAGTTGTGAGTTATGCCTATGTAGTTTCTACTTCTTCTTGGTAGTTCAAGTAATGAATGCACAGATCATGAAACGCTTTTGCTTGAGGGGAGATGGTTCTATCCGTCAGAGTAAAGATGCCAACCTGTCTTTCCAAAGGTGGATCGATCAGCGGAATCCAAACTAAGCGGGTTTCATTAGTGGGGAACGCTAATTTCGGCAAGGTAGTGACACCAATACCGAGCTCCAGAACGGAGAACAAAGATGTGATGTTCTCAACGGAATATAAAGCCTGTTCACTGAGCGCGCGTGCAGGAGTGGGATCGAGTAGGGTACACGTGCCGTTTCGAATAAAGGGCTGTTCTAATAAGGTCTGCCATTCAATACCCTCGGGGTGTTGGGCAATAGGGTTGTCCTTCAAACACACCACGCCAATTGGATCGGAGATCAATGGAGTAAATTCAATACCGCCTTCATCTAAATGTGATGGGTTTCCTAACGCTAAATCGACCTCGCCTGATAAAAGACGGGCTTCGACCCCTGCTGCGTTATCATCAATTAGGCTGACCTCGACGTTAGGGTATTGTTCACAAAATGCGCCCAAAACACTTGGAATGAGCTTAGCAGCAACAGAAGGGACACTGGCAATTCGCACTCGACCTTGCTGTCCAGCAGCGGCTGCTTTTAAGTCGTTGTTCAGTGCGTGATAGATATTAAGAAACTGGATGATCTTGGGTAAGCAGATTTCACCAAAGGGCGTGAGTTTAGATTTATTGCCCGTTTCAAACAGCGTTTGACCGAGGTTTTTTTCCAGTTCTTTGATCGACGTTGACAGCGCAGCTTGAGAGCGGTTTGCTCTATGTGAAGCCGCCCTAAAACCGCCTTCCTCGACCACCATCACAAAATGCTTTAATTGTTGAAGTTTGATACTCATCGCGAAACCCCTGCAACCCCTTTATTTATTGGAATCTTCATAAGGTGATAGATTTTTTTTATCAAATGTAAAAAATTTACCGTTCGATTTATCGACTGTCAATGTGCAGTATTTAACTATCTTGAAACAAGGTTGTTACAAAGGTTGAAAGGCACGTGAATACTTCTACGAAAAAATACCCAGTCAAAACGGCACTATTTGCTTCTAAAGCACCACTAGAGTGGGCCATCGTCAACAATGGCACGTTATACACGGCGCAAATCCCAATCGATGATACGGGCGCGGTCGTGGAAGGTGGCATCGAAGCGCAAACACGCCAAACCTTTAATAATCTCATTCACACCCTTGAGTGCGCGGGCGAGTCGCTTGATTCAGTTCTACAAGTGCTGATCTACGTGACGGATCGCGAGTATCTAAAAACGGTAAATCAAGTGTATGCGGAATACTTTGAAGCGCCTTATCCAAACCGCGCAGCCATGGTTGTTGCAGGTCTTGCCCGTGAAGAAATGCTGGTCGAGTTTGTGGTTTACGCCTCAGCGAACCAGCCAGAGTAAAGAACAAAAACACACAGCCAAGTTTGGCGTATTAAGTGAGATGAATGAGCTGGTGGAAGACCACTAGACGTCAGGAAGAACAAGGACAGAGCAATGACTTTTATCAATAATGTTCAAGCAGAAAAATCCCTCTACATTGCCGGTGAATGGCAATCTGGCATCAACACGATTGCAAACATCAACCCTTCAGACATCAGTGAAAATTTAGGCGACTTTGCTCAGGCGAGTGAAGCGCAAGTCGAACAAGCGATTCAGGCCGCGAAAGTTGCGCAGCCAGAATGGGAAAAAACACCGATTGAGCGTAAACAAGCAGTATTACAAGCGATTGGTGATGAGCTGATCGCTCGTTGTGACGAGCTTGGTACATTGCTTTCACGCGAAGAAGGCAAACCATTTGCAGAAGGTCGAGGTGAAATCTACCGCGCTGGACAATTCTTCCAATATTTTGCGGCTGAAGTGCTGCGTCAAATTGGCGATAACGCTGCTTCTGTCCGTCCAGGGGTTTCCGTTGAGGTTACTCGTGAAGCAGTTGGCGTTATCGCCATCATTTCTCCTTGGAATTTCCCAACTGCGACTGCCGCTTGGAAAATCGCGCCAGCCCTTGCGTTTGGTAACAGTGTGGTTTGGAAGCCAGCGAATTTAACACCAGCAAGTGCCGTCGCACTGACTGAGATTATCCATCGACAAGGCTTACCAGCAGGTACATTTAACCTAGTGTTGGGCAGTGGCTCACAAGTGGGCAACACCCTAATTAATTCGAAAGACGTAAACGGTGTGAGCTTTACTGGATCTGTTGATACGGGTCGTAAAGTCGCAGCAGCGACAGCGCCAAACTTCGTTCGCTGTCAGTTAGAAATGGGCAGTAAAAACGCACTCGTGGTTGCTGATGATGCTGATATTCAAATTGCTGTTGAAGCGACGATTGCAGGTTCTTTCTCCGGCGCAGGTCAGAAGTGTACGGCTTCATCTCGTTTAGTGGTGATGGATGGTATTCACGATGCGTACGTTGAAGCACTGATCAAACGAATGAGCGAGCTTAAAGTTGGCCACGCATTAGAAGAAGGCATCTTCCTGGGACCAGTGGTGGATGGCAACCAGTTGGAAGCGAACTTCGATTGGATCGAGAAGGCACGTCAAAGTGGTGCAGAGTTGGCATTCGGTGGCGAGCGATTAAACCTGAAACATGAAGGCTTCTACATGTCGCCAACTCTGTTCCTTAACACGCAAAACCGCTGGGAAGTGAACCAAGAAGAAGTGTTCGCACCGATGGCAAGTGTGATTCGAGTTTCTGATTTGGATGAAGCCATTGCCGTGGCGAACGATACTCGCTTTGGTTTGACGGGCGGCATCATCACACAAAGCCTTCGTAACAGCGCCATCTTCAAGCAGCAGGTACAAACAGGTTGTGTGATGGTCAACCTACCAACCGCAGGAACGGATTACCACGTACCGTTTGGCGGTCGTAAAGAGTCGAGCTTTGGTCCACGCGAGCAAGGTCAGTATGCGAAAGAGTTCTACACCGTGGTGAAAACCGCTTATCAACGTCCTTACTAAGTGAAATAGGGCAGCCGAGGATTCCGCTGCCCAACCTTAAAGGCTCATTAACGTTTAAGGAGTGGTTATGTACCAACAACGGATTGTGATTGATGGATTGCAGTACTGCAATTGGGATAGAGAGTACTTTCAGACACTAAAAGCCAGCGGCATCACCGCTGTGCATGCAACGATCGTTTATCACGAAAATGCACGAGAAACGTTAACCCGCTTTGCTGAATGGAATCTTCGCTTCGAGCAAAACGCAGATCTCATCATGCCAATTCATTCCATGGCCGATGTCGAGAAAGCGAAGACAGAAGGAAAAGTAGGGGTCTTCTTTGGTGCGCAAAACTGTTCTCCAATTGATGATGAAATTGGCCTGATTGAAGTCATGCGTCGCCAAGGTTTGTTGATCATGCAGCTGACCTACAACAACCAAAGCTTGTTGGCGACAGGCTGCTATGAGCAGAACGACTCTGGTGTCACGCGCTTTGGTAAACAGGCCATCGAAGAAATGAACCGTGTTGGGATGATCATCGACATGTCACACAGTGCAGAGCGCTCGACATTGGAAGCGATTGATCTTTCTTCCCGCCCTATTTGCATCAGCCACGCAAACCCAACGTTCGCCCATGACGCTCTGCGTAATAAATCTAACAACGTTATCAAAGCACTGACGGAACGCGGCGGTTTGATTGGCTTTAGTTTGTACCCGTTCCACCTGCCAAATGGTAGCCAATGCTCGCTTGATGATTTTTGCCAAATGGTCGCCAAAACGGCTGATTTGTTTGGTGTGGATCATCTGGGTATTGGCAGTGATCTTTGCTTGAACCAGCCACAGCAAGTCCTTGAATGGATGCGTAATGGCCGTTGGTCGAAAGCGATGGATTATGGTGAAGGTTCGGCAAGTAATTCTGGTTGGCCCGATGCACTGCCTTGGTTTAGCGGTAGCAAGGGTATGGAGAATATTTACAACGGCTTAATGCGCCACGGATTCAGCGAATCTGAGGCAGGAAAAATACTGGGTGAGAACTGGTTTAACTTTTTGAAAGAAGGGCTGGAGGCCAAGTTATAAGTTGTAACCCGAACAAGGAATAGCCCGCCACCAATACAATAATAAGGCGGGCGTTAAAGTCACTTTTTGTAGCCGTTAAGGCAGCTGCAATAAACCTCTGGAGTCAGAGCATGTCTGATCTAACCAATAGCATGAAAGTTTCTACGATGAGCGTGTCATCAAAGAAGCCACAAGCAAAACACAACGACATTTCAGCAACAGAAAACTCACCGGATAAGCTGGGGCTCAGTAACCCAGCACTTTGGTACAGTGGCGGCTTTATCGCACTGTTCGTTGCCATCGCGCTTTATGATGGTGAACTGCTATCCACATTGGTAAACACAGGATTTGCGTGGTCAGTAAAAGTCTTCGGCCCATATTGGCAACTACTGCTTCTTCTCACTTTTCTTATTGGTCTTGGCTTGGCTGCAGGGCGAACAGGTAAGGTGATTTTAGGTGGCACAACCAAGCCTGAAATGGACGGTTTTCGCTGGATGGCGATCATCTTCTGTACCTTACTCGCCGGTGGTGGCGTGTTTTGGGCGGCAGCAGAACCAATCGCACATTATGTCAGCCCACCACCTTTGTATGGTGCACAAGATAATCCACAGCAGGGCGCCGTCAACGCACTATCACAATCCTTCATGCACTGGGGTTTCCTCGCTTGGGCTATTGTTGGTAGCTTAACGTCTATCGTGGTAATGCATCTACATTACGACAAAGGCTTGCCACTCAAGCCACGAATTCTGCTCTACCCAGTATTAGGTGAGCGCGCACTGAAGGGCCAAATCGGCGCCTTGATTGATGCGTGCTGCATCATCGCGGTAGCGGCAGGCACTATTGGTCCAATCGGCTTTTTAGGTCTACAGGTTAGCTACGCGTTAAACGCTTTGTTTGATATTCCTGATGGGTTCACGACACAGCTGATCATTATTCTCTTTGCCATCGTACTTTACACCGTCTCTGCGCTAAGTGGCCTGAACCGTGGCATGCAAATGTTGAGTCGTTATAACGTTATCTTGGCGATTGCTCTAATGGCTTACATCCTGCTATTCGGTCCAACAGACTTTATTTTCAATGGTTACATTCAAGGCGTAGGCACCATGCTGGATAACTTCATCCCTATGGCGACTTACCGCGGTGATGAAGGTTGGTTGAGCTGGTGGACCGTATTCTTCTGGGGTTGGTTCCTAGGCTATGGGCCAATGATGGCCATCTTTATTGCTCGTATTTCACGTGGCCGTAGCATTCGCCAAATAATTACAACCATCAGTATTGTTGCACCATTGACGACCTGTTTCTGGTTCACGATTGTGGGTGGTTCAGGTCTGGCGTTTGAAATCGCAAACCCTGGCAGCGTGAGTTCGGCGTTTGAAGGCTTTAACTTACCGGGAGCGCTGCTGGCCGTAACGCAACAGCTGCCAATGCCGATGTTAGTTTCTATTTTGTTCCTTGTGTTAACGACCATTTTTATTGTGACAACAGGGGACTCGATGACTTACACCATCAGTGTCGTGGTCAGTGGTGAAACAGAGCCAAATGCCATCATTCGTACGTTCTGGGGTGTGGCGATGGGTGTCGTCGCGCTGATTCTGATTTCGCTTGGCTCGGGCGGTATTTCTGCTTTGCAATCCTTCATTGTGATCACGGCAGTGCCAGTCTCGCTAATCTTGCTGCCGTCACTATGGAATGCACCGCAGATCGCCATCAAGATGGCAAAAGAGCAGGGGTTATAAGTCGCTATAAAGCGATAAACAATGGTTTAGAAACCGTACTTTAGAAACAATGCTTTAAAAAAAACAATAACGTGGAGCTTGTGCGGGTTATAACCCTCCTACACCCGCACAAGTCTATATTCTTACAATAAAAAATAGGTGGTGAGCAAAATGGATGCACATCGTTCTACTTACACTGAAACAACGCTTCGCGACGCTGCTACTGTGATGGCGCCAGATAGGCTAGGGGCTATGCACCAAAACCGAATCAGCTTTGTGAGAAGTTTGATTCGAAAGATGGCAAGCCAAGAATGGCAAGTCAGCAAACATGAATGGCAATTGTGCCCACGTGGATTTGGTCACGTAATTTATAAGCTTGAGACGCCGGAGCATGTATATCACTTGGTTGTGTTTTGCGATGAGATTGCCGATGAAGAACGCAATGATCGCGTTATCGCTGAGAAATGGGACGTCACCTTTGCACTTGTGAAAGGGGATGTCCATGTCGAGCTCTTAGAACAGCTAAGAGCCAATGTGCCCTTGCAAGAAGCAGGGCGTAACCCTAACAACGTACTTGTTCTTGCTCGTGCGAACAAAAGCGTCCGCGTGTTTGAACATCTCGTTGCTGCATTGGCAAAAGGTGAGCAACCAGAACCTTCTGAACTTGCAGAGGTTGGCTACATACTGAGAACGACAGCCGTATACGGAAACGGCAAGTTTGGTATAGCCGATTTTAAGCTGTTAGAGAACAATCCTGATTTTAATCAATCCTTTAGTGCCCAAATGTGTGCGGTGTACATGCTTAGAGAGTTCAGCCTTGATTGGGTGCACTATCTAGCTCAGCAACAAGGTGGAGACAAAGCCATTGCTTTACACAAAGGGCTACAACGTTACCTTGGTGTGGGGAATGCAACAGGGTTAGGTATGGCGCCTTATCTTATCAACCACCCTTGCATTGTTGATCAATGGATGACGTCACGTGAGCGTGCTATTGCTCAAGTATTGTCGATGCCTTGTGAGATCCAGCAAGAAGCGCCACTGACAGCGTTGTTGGCAAAAGCGCAGCGTCATCTAGAGCAGGTAATCACCATTAATGAGCATCAAGACCAACTGAATCATAAAGCGATAGAAGACATTCAGGCGCTGCAAATTAACTTGAACGCCTTGATGGCGAAACACCTGAACTGGGCAAGCTTGATCAGACAAACCACAACAATGAGTTTGGAAGCCCAAGAAATCCTAACTTCATGTTTGATCGAGCTTTACCCTGCTTTGGTTGATGAATTTGAAAACCAAATGAACACCGATGAATCTTTGTCTATTTCAGGTGGAAAAAGCGTTCAAGATGTTTTGCAAATACTAGAGAACAAATACCGTTGGTCGATTGATGCGGACTATTCGTTACCAGAGAACAACTATTGGTTCTGGTATCGCTCCCAAGATAAAGAGGAGCCGAGGTTAGGTGTTCGTGGAGAGGAGATTGGCGAAGAACGTGAGCTGCCGCTGGATATTGGGCGACAAGTAAACCGCCTCTACCATGCTCTACAAACGTGTAAGCCGGACACATCGTTAGCAGAGTTCTTGTTGCAACACCCGCAGTATCGTGCAATCACTCGTCGTGCGTGGACACTCGGTAATAGAGAGATGGGTGATATCCAAATGAACGTACTTCGTAAGGATGCCCTGCCAATGCACTTGCTGCGCTGTAAGCTAGCGATGTTTGGCGCTACCAAGTTCGACCCGAGGTCTGACCGCTGGGTGCGCGTGACCTTCTTCCAAGGAGCCCCACTTTTGGATGAAATCAACGATCCTGAGTATACCGATAGTTGGATTTTCCCTACTATGCCTGAGCGTGAAGACATCGCGCGACGCGACAATCAAAAAATTGATGGGGGTTTTGCATAATGATCGTTTCTCACAATGAGCTAATGGCTGCGGTAAACAAAGCCTTTCTTGGGATGCGTCGTCACTGTGGTGAAGCGGATGTGATTGCTAACATGGTTGCGGACCTTCAAATGGTTGGTTTACACGGTGTACGCCACTTCAACAACGCCAGTCTGTTCCTTAATCTCGATTCGGACTGTGCAGTCACCATTGCTGGCAACACAGACTCGTCCATTGAAGTGGATTTGCACAATGGTAGTGTTGCATGTCATTTACCAGCGGTGCTGGACTTTGCGTTAGAAAAGATGGTGAAGAGTAAGTCTGTCACTGTTACGCTAAAACAATGTCATAACCGTTGGTTAGCATTTAGTGAGTTAGCTCGATTGTCTGCCAAGGGGATAGCCTGTCGTGCGCAATGGGTGAATGGTACCAGTCCGAAACGCACCTTATATGTGTTAAATCGAGGTCACATTGCACCAGAAGTCTTCTTTTCTGATGTGGTAGAAGGGCACGGTACGGATTACCACAACATGATCATAGAACTCTCCACCAACGATTTTAACCTTGATGCGAGTTCGCAAGGCTACGCTATTCATATCGAAGGTGAAGAGCTAAGCCGTGCACAAAAGGCATCATGGGCAGAGGGTATATTTGTGGAGGATGCTGAGTGGGAAACCTTAAAACAGACCGCCACCGTGTTCCTTGTCGAAAATAGTGAGCGTTCTATTCAAGGTGCTGGTGAATTAGCTTGATACCGATCCTTTGACCAAATTACTAAGAGGCTGCCTTTGGGTAGCCTTTTTTATTACCTATACTTTGAGCCTATTTAAAAATGGAATAAAACTATTAATAACATCAAATATGATTGGTTTTGGTCTATTATAACTTTACTGATTTGTTTTATTTTATACCTCTTAATAAATGAGTTCTTTGACTTTATTTATATCCTGATTTTCACGTGATCCTCTTCCTGTTTAAAACAACAAATTTAAAATGTGAAATGTCATTTATTTATTCAAATTATTTGATTTTAAATGCTTATTCTTCTCGATAATCTCATAAATAACCTTGTATTATGTGGGTTTTATGACAGTTTATATCAAGTCGTGGTATGGATTTTCTAGTTAAGTTTAAAGGGCGATTGCGACGAAAACGATTGCGGTAAGTAGTCGAGTTTTAATCGGGATGGCATTCATTCTGAACTTTTATCTGATACTTGGTTTTTGATATTTTGTATTTGAAAATACAAAGTTTAATATGCTAAATTTTATGACTTAGATAATAATGATATTGAAATCGGTCTCTCTATTTCTTCTGGGTTTAATAAATTTTTTGTTCATAATGAAATTTAAGAAAACAATATTTTTAAATAAAAATATCTAATGATAAAAATGTATTTTTTGGATTTTATAAATGAGATCTTCTTCCATGAAAAATTCATTTGCAACAATTTTGTAACTTTTAGATTTGCCAGTTTCATTGATTTATAGAATTGATGTATCACAACTATTTTATTGATTTTAAATATCGACTTTGATGTGTTTTTTTCTGATAGATTCGATTCGAATACATCAAGGAGATAGATAAATGATAATCAAGAAACGTCTGATAGCAGTCGCTGTTGCAGGTGTAATGACCATGTCAGTACATGCAGGTGAATCAGTCACACTTACCAAGCCAGTTAACTTCACCAACTTCTCTGGCCTTAACTCACAACTGGGTGTTAACAATGCTTCTAGCTTTAAACAGGTGAAAAGTATCCACCTTAAAAAACGTGGCGTTTATAAAGTTAAGATTCAGCAGAACGTTTGGGGTGTTCCTGTTTGGGGCCATTCTCTGAATGCGACGCAAAGCTTTAAGGGTGGTGCATTAAAAACGGTACAAGGAAGCTACCTTCGCGTGAATGACTTGGATCGTAGCTTTGTTAAGCCGAAGTTGAACCGTGCAGATGCATTAAAAGTCGCGTCTAAAAACCTTCAGGATAAAGGCTTCGCAGTTAAGTTCCTGCGAAACGTTGAAGATGAGTTATTCATCTATCAAGACGGCAAGAAGACTCGTTTAGTCTACGTGGTTTCTTATCTGTTAGCGAACAGCCTTCAACCATCTCGTCCGTTTACTATGCTAGATGCTCACAGTGGCGAAATCATCGATCGTTGGGAAGGGATTGCACACGCACAAATCGGTACAGGCCCTGGTGGTAATGAAAAAACGGGTATGTACGAGTACGGTACGGATTACCACTTCCTCGACGTACAAGAGGATGGCACTAACTGTGTGATGGAGTCGGAGAACGTTGTCACGGTTAACCTAAATGGCGGTACTGAAGGTTCTACTCCATACAGTTACGAATGTCCGCGCAATGAATTCCAAGAAATCAACGGCGCTTACTCGCCACTGAACGACGCCCATTACTTTGGCAACATCGTATTCGACATGTATAAAAACTGGTTCGATACGGCACCGCTTACCTTTAAGCTGATGATGCGCGTTCACTACGGCACTGGGTACGAAAACGCGTTCTGGGATGGTCAGGCAATGACATTCGGTGATGGTGAGAGTTACTTCTACCCACTGGTTAGCCTTGATGTGTCAGCTCACGAAGTGAGCCATGGCTTTACCGAACAAAACTCAGGCCTGGTTTACGCTAATCAGTCTGGTGGCATGAACGAGGCCTTCTCGGATATCGCAGGTGAAGCGGCAGAGTACTACATGAAGGGCGAAAATGACTGGATGGTCGGTAAAGACATCTTTAAAGAAGATGGCGCCCTGCGTTACATGGATGACCCTTCGCGTGATGGTTCTTCTATCAACCATGCTCAAGATTATTACGATGGATTGAATGTGCACTACAGCTCGGGCGTATTCAACAAAGCTTTCTACCATCTTGCGACAACGGATGGCTGGGATACCAAGAAAGCGTTTGAACTGTTCGTACTTGCTAACCAGATCTACTGGTCACAAAACAGTGATTTCTGGGAAGGGGCATGTGGCGTTAAAAGTGCCGCAACTGACCTAGGTTACGACGCATCTGCGGTTGTTGATGCGTTTGGCATTGTGGGTGTAGAGCCTTGTGCGGAGCCACCATTGCCACCAGAGCCAGAATACCAACGCTTAGAGAATGGCAGCTCGGTAACCGTGAATGGTGACACAGGCTCGAAGACTTACTTTGATATTGAAGTACCAGAAGGCAAGCAAAAGTTGACGATTAACCTGCTAGCGCCAAATGGTGATCCGGATATCTATGTTGGTTTTGATTACGCGCCAAGCTCGACGGAGAACATTTGTTCTAGCGCTTCAGTATCAGACGAAGTGTGTGTCATTGAAAACCCAGAGCAAGGCCGCTACACCATCAACGTTTACGGTTACGCTGCATACGATAACGCAGAGCTATTGGCGACTTACGATGATAGCAGTGCGAACGTGCCACCAGTAGCGTCGTTTGACCAATCAGTTTCGGGTAAAACGGTTCAACTTCGTAGCACAAGTAGTGATAGTGACGGCAACATTGTTTCTTACCAATGGAGCCTAGGTGATGGTAATTCGCAAACTGGTGAGACGGTATCACACACTTACGCTGCGGCAGGTGACTACGCAGTAACGTTAACCGTAACGGATGATGCAGGTAGTGCAACTTCGACGACACAAACAGTGACGATCGAAGAAGGCCAAACGGATGCGTTCCCGCTGAAACTGAACTTTGGTAACAAATTCCCGAATGGTAAAGCTCGTGTCAAACTTTCTTGGAAATACAGCACTGACGATTACTTCATCGTGAAGCGTGATGGTAAAAACGTAGGTGCAACGGACTTCCAGTCTTACGTTGACCAGTTTGAGCACAACGGCACGATCGACGTGGAATACCAAGTGTGTACCTCTGGAAATGTGTGTTCTGAAACGAAGCGTTACCGATTCCTAAAACCAAATAAATAATAACGCAATATAAAGGGCTCCCAAAGGAGCCCTAATTCGTCATGTACGGCTAGAAAAGGAAAAACAACAAATGAAAAAGAGCTTATTAGCGATGGCATTACTGAGCGGCACTGTTGCTGCGAGTGAATCTCCGTTGCAGGAAGAGGTGTGGATCACAACAGACGCAGATGCTCAGCACTTAGCTATTCAACACGGCGCCGTGGTGTATTCTGACTTTTTCGGTGCACGCCCAGCGATCGTTGCTAAGATTCCTCGAGATAAGTTAGCGACGTTATCCAGTCACATGCACCATGACAAACATCGTTGTGGTGGCTATATGGTGCACCCAGATAAAGCCAGCGCAATGAAAGCGGCAGCGATGCCGACGACAATAAAAACATTTAACAAGCCCACGATAAGTCATCATGAAACGGTCGAAACGCTCATCAAACAGGTAGAGCCAACCAACTTGGTGAAAACGATTGAAGACATGACATCTTTCACCAACCGTTTTTATACGACACCGACGGGTATTGAAGCCTCAAACTGGTTGTTAGAGCGCTGGATAAAAGAGATTGAGGGAGTGAGTTATGCATCTGCGGTGCAAATTCCTCATGCTGGGTTCCCTCAAAAGTCAGTTGAAGTCACCTTATTAGGAGCGAAGTACCCAGAAGAAATTATTGTTGTGGGTGGCCATTTAGACTCGACGGCAGGGACTTGGACAGAAGAGCACACCATCTCTCCAGGTGCGGACGATGATGCATCGGGTATTGCTACCGTAACGGAGGCGCTTCGATTGATGATCGCCAGTGGAGTCCAGCCCGATCGTACGATTAAGTTTTATGGCTATGCGGCGGAAGAGGTCGGCTTGAGAGGATCCCAAGGCGTGGTATCAATGCTGAGTAGCCAAGGAGCCAACGTTCTTTCAGCCTTGCAGCTGGATATGACTAACTACAATGGCTCTGCTCATGACATTACGTTCATTACAGACTATACGGACAGCAACCTAACGGCCTTTTTGGCTGAGTTGATTGATGAGTATGCGCCTGAAATCACCTACGCCTTTGACCGATGTGGCTACGCATGTTCTGACCATGCATCTTGGCATAATGCTGGCTACCCAGCTGCAATGCCTTTCGAGAGTATGTTTGAAGACTACAACCCGAATATTCATACCCAATTTGATACTTTAGAAAACGCGGATCCAACGGCAACTCATGCTAGCAATTTCGCGAAACTTGCAGTGGCTTATTTGGTGGAGTCGAGCATGGATAGCGTATCGGGTGTGACGCCATTACAAGATGGTGAACCCGTTGACAATTTGCAGGCAGGGTATGGCGAAGAGCAATTCTTTACCTTTGAAACACAAGAAGCAGGGCAGGTGACGATCACCATGTCAGGCCCGAGAAGTGGTGATGCTGACTTGTTCGTTAAGTACAACGACTCTGTATCCGTAACGAGTTTCGACTGCCGCCCATTCCAAAATGGTAGCAATGAGCAGTGTGTTCTTAACAAACCTGCGGGTATGTTCAACATCATGATTCGCGGTTACCGTAATTTTGACCAGACGAGTATTGTTGCGAGTTTTGAAAAAACCGCAAAGTGATGGTTAGAAAGTTTAAATTCTATTAGGTTAGACCTCGATTAAATTGCCGCTCATGCCATAGTGAGCGGCATTTTTATTGCTGAGATAAAGCCTTTGATGCTCCTCAACTTCATTCTCCTCCTGGCATCAACCTTGTTACTCTTCTCTTCTCTTTCCACCGCAAGACCTCTAACAAATAAAGGTGAAATCCATATAAACACTATGGGCTTAAACTTTTGTCTTTTTATTTATTATTTTGTTAATTGCTGGCGTGTTTATAAATATTGCGGGGTCTTTTTTATTTTTATTATTATCATTAAGTAACTAACGATTTGATTACCATGATTCACTTAAAACAGCGGCTGTTGTTATTAATATAAATAGCGATTACATCAAATCGCAGTGGTAATAAAAATACATGAAAATATCTAAGTTTCTGCCGCTTATACTGTTAAGCGCGCTTTCATCTCACGTTTCTTTTGCTCAAGAGGTTAACCATTCATCTGTCGTCCAGACGGTTTATTATGATCAAGTCGACCCGACATATCACGATTCGCTTTACCTGTTTCAGCTTGTGATGTCCAAACACTGTCTAAACTACCGACTTGATGAAGAGGCTTGTAGCAGCTATCTCTATGACAAGCGCAAGACGGTTGTATCCGATTGGTCTGCGGAACAAGAGCCAGTCAAAAAGCAATATCTTAATATTAAACTCCAAATGCTCGATGACATGGGTTTCATTCTTGCTGACGTACATCATGGCGATCAAGGCTATTTCAGTCCAATCGTCGCAGATACTCAAGCAATCATGGACACACGTTTTAAACCTCAGTTAAATCAGATCATTCAGCAGGAGCTTAAGGAAAACGGTGGGAAAACAGGTCTAGACTTTGTTGGCGCCAAGAAGCAATTGTTAGTGCAGTACAAGGACGAAACAAAGCGCTTTCGTGAAACCGAAATGGAGCCAATTGAGTTCTTAGCGCCTAAACCAACAAAGGCGGAGAAGATTCATTACCAAGAATTACTCTTCTCAGAACTCTACCTTGCGGAAAAGCTATCAATGACTACCGCAGAAAGAGAATTAGACAAACTTCTTACGGATGTTATCCGAGACTTGGTGAGATGCGCTGAATGTACGACAACACCTATCGTGAAAACGGTGAGCCACTCATATACATCTTATGCAGAGATTAGCCTCGCAGAGGTGATGTTATTTGGATTGGAAGGGCTACCAGCAGGAAATTCAGAGATACTTTACCCGGTCGAGTATTTTGAATCTGGAGATAAGACTCTTTCTGTTGTCCAGTTTCTTTCGAACCTTCGCTCTTATATCCAACAAAACGAGGCTTACTTATTTGTATCAAAAGACCAAGTAAGCGATGATGCAAAACCTGCCAATATTGAGCAAGCTTCTTGGGAAGTCATGAAGAAAGGTGTGTCGCGCGTTAACTTGAGCTCTGATATTTGGAAAAAAGCGATGGTTCCGAACATTCGTCGCTTGTTTAACTCCCTTGTTAAAATCACAACGGGCCCGACTGGCGCAACTTTCGTTAACCAGGCGTCTCAGGCGATGAATAGTGCGGTGACGACCAACTTTAAGCTCGCCCATATCGGGAAAACGTTCAACCTGGCAAGCTCGGTGAACGCGGTGATTAAACACTTACCAAAAGTCATTATTGGAGAGTCGGAGCGTTACTTGTGTAACAGCGATGAGATTGCCGGGAGTGGGTTCACCAATGGCATTACTTTGGAAGAAAAGTGTGTTTATGTGCCTAATTTTGGCTACCGTGCTTTCCCGATTACCGTCGGTTCATTGCTCGATCAACCAAAAGGCACAGCAACGTTAGAAGATAATACCGGCGGTACAACACCTCTGATGGTGCTTTATAAATATATTTCGGATGCGATTAACCCTTGGCAGACGCTCTTCAATAATACGCAAGCCATTCTTAATACCGATTTGCAATTCGCTGGACAGGATGTGAGCGGGTACCGAGTGATCCTCACTCATAACAGTGGAGCAATCGTGTATCGAAACATTATGTTTGCCAAGCAAGAATTAGTGCTGACAAAAGATCAGCTATTTGATGCTGATGTTAGTCACTACACATTGAAGATATACAGCAATATGAATGACAACGAAGTCGCAAATTTTGCATTGACGGAAAGTATGTTTGAACGTGCCAACGGCGGTGTGGTTAAGGGCAACAAATTCTATTTTGTTGAGGAGATCTTTGATAACCAAAAACCAGAGTTTATTAACAAAACACGTGCTCTAAAAGTATGTGGTTTGGCCCCGGAATCATCAGACAAAAACGCGTTCTATTTTGATTGCTTAGACGATAAATTCTATCCCCGTGCTATCCCTGATTACTATCTGGACAACATGCGAGTTGTATCGAAACCAGAGTAAAGTACTCACCATGTTTGTATCTCGCATCAGAGCGAAGTAATGCTTGCTCGGTATTGCTTTCGATGAAATACACTCTGATACAACGATAAATGCCGCATCAAGCCATGATGCGGCATTTTTAAACAAGCGCTCGTTAAAGCGTTGACTTGTAATATTCGACCATCTCTTCTTGAGTGGCCGCCACTAAATCTGGGGTGTTCTGCTGTGCTTTCATGATTTGAGCAAGAGAAGGGAGGATTTTTCTATCGACGCGGTACGCATCGCTCCAAAGCTTTGCACGCATGATGGCTTTAGCGCAATGGAAGTACAAGCTTTCTACTTGAATTTTGATGACGATTTTAGGCGCTTTGTTCCCATCAGGGCACATTGACTTTAACTTTTCATCTGTGTGTAAACTGGCAACGCCTTTTAGTCTTACGACCTCATCAATCCCATTCACCATAAATAAAAGTCCGACCTTTGGATTTGCGAGAATGTTTTTAAAGCTGTCCAGTCGATTATTACCAGAGCTGTCAGGCATTAGCAGGGTTTTATTGTCTAAGATTTTAATAAATCCTGGCAGCCCACCACGTGGGGATATATCAGTAAAGCTTTGTTCATCGCTGGTTGTAAAGAGGACAAAATGACTGTGATTGATTAATGTCTGGGCATATTCATCTAGCTCGAACATCACTTTGTTTTTCGCTCGTTGGCTTGGCTGACCATACAGGGCTTCTAGTGCTTCCAATGACGTTATTTCACTCACTCGAGCGTCTCCATTTTTATTTTATAAATTGTCGTCGTTATAATGCCTTGTCAAAACAGCATAAGCAACCGAGTTGGTATTTGGTGCTGTTGGAGTCCCGTTGTGTCGCTCAAAGTACGAAGTTGCACTGAGCTGAATCGGTTTCGTTGTAGACAGAGAGTGCGAGCGGAAGAGGTTTGCTCTCATCATAGAGGCGCTCAATATTGCTTTGCACGCTCATGATGTAAAGCTTTGGCGTCGATAGGTGTTTTACTTCCTTACCATTGAGGAGAAAAACAATATCATCTTGTTGAAGGTATTGAGCAAGTAGGTATTTGTCACTTGCGTCTCTACCTAAAATACTCACCATGACGGGATTAGAGCAAGACTCGTTTTGAAGTATATAGATATAACTACTCTCATTGGTGTTCATTGGTGTTTTGTTTTTGATACGCCACTCACTCCGCGCCACGCTTTCGATAAACTGTTGCTCTAGCGCGACATGTTCTAGTGTCGACATCTCCTGAGTATATCTCACCACTTTTAGAGAAAGGCTGATCAAAGCCAGCGCCAAGATCATCGCGAATGAGAGCGCTGTTAATCGCATGCTTTTTTCTCCTTTTTGCAAAATGAGAAAAGAAGTGGCGTCACTGAGAGTAAAATAAGAATTGTGTTGTAAATATCAGCACCCAAGCCTTCGTGTACGAAAACGTAGGTTGGGTAATCAATAGCCATTACGCCAATTCTTACAACGTTGGTCAGTGTTAAGAGGATGAATAAAATGGCCAGCCACTTAATGGGCAGTGAACGATTCCCAAGCAGAAAATACATTGATACCCAGCCAAGTAAGACGAAAGAGCAGTTGGAAAATACAGAGCAACCGACGTTGATGGAAAGGTCATGTCCATTGTGAAAGAGGAGATGATTGGTATAGACCGTCATTTCTGGGTAAAAGGGCGCTAAGAATGTCCCTATGAGCCAAGTTTCTGCATGGAGAATAAAACCACTGACTACCTTAAATATGCTGTTTTGCCAGATGAAGGTTAGCGCTAGCATAATCAAGAGAATGATAGATTGGTGGAACCTGTCGGTTTGAATTCGGTAAAGAAGACTCGCGAGCAGCAGCCCTATCCATGATGCCAGTGAACTCGGGATCATCATAAACAGTGCCAAGACTGCCATTGGAATGCCAAGTGCTGCGGTATGGTTTTGATTTTTATGGTGTAAATAGACGAAGACAAACAGAGTAAACACAACTAATGGCGATAAAGGGAAATTACCTGCGTCTTTGGACCAAACGACAAAATCGCTTGCGAGCCCATTCGCGATGGTGGCTAAAACCAATAAGATAAAGGAGGTTTCGTTAAAAACACTCCTTCTCTCCGAGTCACTTGCTAAGTTACTTGAGCTCTTTCTCTGAAGCATTGTGTAAGTCTCTTCTTCTTATATAAAGGCCAAGTAATGTTGCGCTAAGCAGAATTCCTGCTCCTGACCAGTTAGCTGACAGGTTGGGCATTGGTGCGCTAGAGGAGGATATCGAGCTACCTGTACAATGCGGATTGCCAACATGATTACCATTACTACAAACTGCACCTGGTACCGCATAACTATATGAAGTGAAAGACAGAGCACCTAAGATGAGTGCTAATTTTGAAATGGTTTTCATACTTTTTCCTTATCAGTTACTTAGTTGCACATCTCTTCTCAAATTGCCTAATATTTTCTCAATATGAGAGAAACACGAGCCAAAAGAGCGTTCAAAATATTCACTGCAATGAATATTCCTGAATCCGGATATTTGCAGTCTCAAAAGTGAAACTAATGGTTTTCTGTTAAAGAAGCCAAGACTGAAAGGAGGCCGTCGATACCAATACGATATTGAAGAAATCGCTCACCGAATGTTGATCAATAAAGTAAGAACAACCCCTCATAACCGCCGATTTCAATGTGCGAAACGTAGTCACCAATATTGCCGTCTTTGTCTACGGGCCTCATCGGTTTGTCTAATGTGATGGTAATTTTTGGCGCGGAGAAATAGTCTGCGTTTTTGCCGAAGAAGTCGGTGCGATATAGCACACGCCCGTTGGTGAACTCACGTGCTAACACCATTTCTGATGGACCTTGAGCGACGACATCTGTGCTTGAACGATAGGCAAAGTATGTATAGGTGGGATAAAGATAAGTAATGTCTCCGGGTAAATCAGCGTGCACGACTTCATTCATGGTGGAATCGCCAATGATTGTATAATCGGACTTTGTCGGTGTGCTAGTAGACATCATAAGTGGTACCGCTTCAGAACCTACAGGCATTAGATTGGCAGGTTCGCCCAAGTCGACGGCGAGTAAAGCACTGGGTTGATAAGCGATGTTTTTTGGTACGCCAGCTTTCCAGAAGTTGTCGGCGGTAGTGTTGTTACTGCCATATAAGTAGCTACTGTTCCATTGATTAAAAAAGCTACGCTCTGGATGGTGGTTTAAATAGAATGCCGCCAGTGAAGAGTATTGGTCCTTTTTCCAATTGTCTTCTGTGTTACCAAAGTACTGAACGCGTCCATAACGTGTCGTCGCTTGGTAAATTACCTTTTGGCCCGCTTTGGCGAGTGCAGAATTGTCCCAAAACTTCGCTAAGCCAGCATAGCCACTAAAGCCAGTAGATGGGAAAAGGTAGTGCTCACGTAAGTACAGAGAGCCAGCGTCAACCAAGTGGTTTTGTCCATTACGACCGAATAAGTTCGCCGTGCCTATGTTGAGACCAATTAACGCATCCGCATCCAGCGTTGCCAGTTTGTTTAAGAACGCCGAGAATTGCGCTTTGTAAGCATCGTCAGCAGCTTGGCTGCCTGCCACCAAACCAAGTTCATCCACCGTACCACCGGAATAAACGTAGAACTGATTTGCTCCAAGTAACTTATTAGTATCGTCGTTGTATGCACCGTTTAAGCCTTGTGTTGCCCATTTCGCTTGGTAATAGTCATTCATTACACTTGCAAAGGTAGGGTGGCTTAGGTTGGTCAGTGCCCACGAAGAAGATTGATTCCACATGCGACCAAATGGAATAACGCGTGACTCCCAACGAAAACGGGCAGTTGCATTCTTGTTAGAGCGACTCTTGAACTCTTGCCAAGAAAGATAGTTATCTTGATTTCGATCTGCCGATTCGTCAAAACCTCGAATTTTTCGCCAGCGCTGAATAGTCTGTCCCTCTGGTGTCGCCGTTGGGGCACCAGAAACATTCACGACAGGGAAGCTATCTTTTAGCTGGATGTTATCGAGGTGAGGGCGATTATCAATGTTATCGTCATGCCAAGTAATTCTTGCTACATAGAGTCGACCACCATCGCGCAAAAAAGTAGAACCAAAATACTGACCGCCGCCATAGGTTTTTCCGCTGCCATCGTGCGTTGTGGCTCGAGCCCAATCCGATGGAACATGCCAGTCTACGGTTTGATCTTTGGTCATGCCGTGCGTTTTATCTTTGTTAATATCAAACGGCTTCCACTCCGATACCTGACCAAATGAGTCTATGGCAGAAGGGTATTCAATCGTGAAGCTGCCGCCTTGAGCAAACTGGGAGAACGTAAATGCTAAGCGGTCGAACTTCTCTGAGTGATAAACATAGAGAGCACCACCATTATTCGTCTGACCAAATACGTCAGCGTCCCATGGTGGTTGTTGATATAACCAAAAGCCTGCGTGGTCAGCACTAGCCGTATAACCAACAATCATTGGTTTTCGATTGAGTAGGGTATTCTCGCCATGGCTTGAGTCGACTTCAGCGAGGATAGTGTCTTCCGAAAAATGAAGAAAAAAGTCCTCATAATCGATGTTATTTGTTTCTGCTTGGTTACGTATATCGTTTTCCAGCCAACCTGAGTTAAGTTCCAGCTTTTGGTTGTACATATAACCAATCGCATTCACGCGTTCGTTATCGCTTTTATTTTCATATGCGCCAAAAACGACATCGGCATTATCTAGTTCCCACTCAAGCGCTGCCGCTGCAGAAACCGGTGCATCTTGTAGATCAACACCTTGTTCATGCAGCCCCGGTAAAACGATTGCTGTGGTTGACCATGTCACAGGTGTAAACAAAAGGCTCAAAGAACCCAGCGCAAGCAGCGCAGAACGATATGGCTTCATTATTGATTTGTCCCAATCAAAAACTTCGATTACTCAAATTGCGAGTCAAATTAGAAGAAAGTATTGGCTATCGGTCAGACCAATTCAAGAAAGCACAACCGTTGCTTTGTTGTGATGAATTTTTTGTATGGTGAAAATGTTAAGAAACTTATCTTCTTACAAAGTGAGTACTGTTTGTCTCAATGTTGGACCTTGCATAATCGAGGAAATACTACGCGAGATTTTTTCTCAAAATGAGAGAGAAAGTGCGATGATGAAAATCACTTACTCCCTTTCCAGACAACACTCCCAATCAGCGTTGGTGGGTTGCACTAAATAGAGTTTCTATTGGACTGAATAAGCCAGCTTAACCGCTGGCTTTTTTGATCAACAAATACGGTTAAAACCTCACTCATTGCACCAGTCAGATACTCTGCTTGGCTGGTTGTTTCTTATACAAAAAATTAACAATCTAAATTTTTATACATTTTTATTGCATAAAATATCTTTCTTGCTAGTATAAGTCCCAGATGACAATTAATGCAGTATGGCAGCATGAGTATTCAAGTTAAAAGTATCGATAAGTCTTACGGCGATACCCAAGTTCTACACGATGTCAGTTTTAATTGTGAAAGCGGTGAAACGCTGGTGTTACTCGGTCCAAGTGGTGCAGGGAAGAGCTCTCTGCTACGTGTTCTTAACCTTCTTGAAGGGGCGGATAACGGCCAGTTAAACATCGCTGATGACGCATTCGACTTTTCAACTGAAATCAAAGAGAAACAAGGTTTAGCGCTTCGTCGTAAAGTGGGCATGGTGTTCCAACAGTACAACCTATGGCCACACATGACAGTGATGGAGAACCTGATTGAGGCTCCGGTAAAAGTCTCTGGCATGGATAAAGAAGAAGCGAAGAAGCAGGCAATGCAAATTCTCGCGACGCTGCATTTGGCAGACAAAGCGGATGCATGGCCGATGCAACTTTCTGGCGGTCAGCAACAACGTGTGGCGATTGCCCGAGCCCTGATGATGAAACCAGAAGTCTTGCTTTTTGATGAGCCTACCGCGGCGCTTGACCCTGAAATCACGAACCAAGTGGTCAAAATCATTAATGATTTAAGCGAAACCGGAATTACACAAGTCGTTGTGACTCACGAGGTGGATTTCGCCAAGAAAATCGCTAGCCATGTTCTATACCTAGAACAAGGACACATCGTTGAACACGGTACGCACGACGCATTTGTTAATCCGCAAACCACTCAGTTTGCCGATTACCTAAATCACTAAATTACGTTTTTAAAGTTCAGTCTATTTAACAGATAAGCTCGGCTGTCATTGCGAGTGTCAGCCCACTAAGTACACACGGAGTATTGCAATGAAAAAGATTCTACTAGCTTCACTAATCGGCCTTTCTTCTGCAACCATGGCAGCGAACGCAGCAGCACAAGAAGAAATCAAATTTGCGATGGAAGCGACTTACGCACCGTTCGAATACATGGATGAAAACAACCAAATCCAAGGTTTTGATGTGGATCTGGCGAACGCACTATGTAAAGAAATGGAAGCAAAATGTACCTTCCACAACCAATCTTTTGACAGCCTGATCCCTGCATTAAAATTCAAGCGTTACGATGCGGCTATCTCTGCAATGGATATTACTGACGCGCGTTTGGAGCAAGTGAACTTTTCTGACCCTTACTACGACAACTCAGCAGCGTTTGTTTCTATCAAAGAAAAAGTGGCTGACCAAAAAGCACTAGAAGGTAAGCGTGTTGGTGTTCAAAACGGTTCAACACACCAAAGCTACCTGATTGAGCAAATGCCGGGCGTAACAGCGGTTCCTTACTCAAGCTACCAAGACGCATTCATCGATATGAAGAATGGCCGTATTGATTCTGTATTCGGTGACACAGCAGTCGTAGCAGAATGGTTCAAGAAAGAAGACAACCTAGCGTATGTGGGTGAGCACGTCACTAACCCTAAATACTTCGGTAACGGTTTCGGTATCGCAGTAAACAAAGGTAATGATGAGCTAGTAAACAAGCTGAACACGGCACTGAAAACAGTGAAAGCGAACGGCGAATACGACGTAATCTACAACAAGTACTTCGGTAAGTAATATGGCACTAACGGGTTACTCTTTATCGCTTGTTCAAGCTAGTTGGATGACCGTCCAGCTAGCCTTCACAAGCCTATTAGTCGGTTTGATCCTGGCAGTGGTATTCGCCAGTGGTGAAATGTCTCGCCGCGTTTTCGTTAAATGGCCAATGACGGCGTTTGTGACGATTGTACGTGGCTTGCCAGAAATCCTTGTCGTGTTGTTCATCTATTTTGGTTCGACGCAGGTTCTGTTTTTAATCACCGGCGACTTTATTGAAGTTAGCCCGTTCTTGTCTGGCGTGGTGGCGTTGTCATTGATCTTCGCTTCTTACGCTTCTCAAACTCTACGTGGCGCATTGAAAGCCGTTGGAAGAGGGCAGAGAGAAGCAGCAAGTGCACTCGGCATCAGTCAAGCACACGCTTTCGTTCGCATTGTTTTGCCACAAGCAGTAAGACACGCACTACCAGGTTTAACTAACCAATGGTTGGTTTTGCTGAAAGATACCGCGCTTGTATCACTGATCGGTGTGACGGATTTGCTGAAACAAGCGCAGCTAACGTCTGCAGCGACGCATGAAGCGTTTACATGGTATGCAACCGCTGCGGCGATTTACTTAGGCATTACTTTGATTACGCAACGTGCCGTCAAACTGATTGATAAGAAGTTCTCAATTCAAGGCATGAGCATGGGACAGGAGGCAGCTGCATGAACGAACAACATGTTTGGCAAATGCTGGATGGCTTAGGCACTAGCCTCCAGTTAACCGCCGCTTCCTTGGTTGTGGGCTGTCTTTTAGCTTTGATGATGACGCTGACTCTGATCCTACGTACTCCGGGTTTGCATTGGGTAAGTCGTGGCATCATCACCTTGTTCACAGGTACGCCTTTGTTGGTACAGATCTTCTTGGTGTACTACGGTCCGGGTCAGTTTGATGCTGTAAGAGAAAGCGTATTCTGGACATGGTTAAGCCAACCTTGGTTCTGTGCGATGTTAGCGCTAGCACTGAATACCGCGGCATACAGCACTCAGTTGTTCAAAGGAGCGTTTAACGCGATTCCTTCCGGTCAATGGCAAGCGTGTCGTGCTCTGGGGATGAACAAAGCCGCAACGCTGAAAGTGCTGCTGCCTTACGCTATTCGCCGTGCTGTTCCGGCTTACTCGAACGAAGTGATTTTGGTCTTCAAAGGCACGTCACTAGCAAGCACGATTACGATCATGGATTTGATGGGCTACGCGCAGCGCATTAATGCACAAACTTACGATACGTTGACGGTATTTGGTATTGCAGGTGCATTTTATTTAACGGTAAATGGTGTGCTAACTCTCATTTTCCGTCAGGTAGAGAAGAAAGCATTGGCGTTCGAAGCCGCATAATTCTTCAATCAGCATTTACAATTTAGTTCCACAGTGCCTCTGCAAATGACTCTCTAGCAGGGGCATTTTTTATATTCGTCATGGCAAATCGCTCAAGTTCCACCAAACTTAATTCAACGCAATTGCATTGGTGGCATCATGGAAAGAAGAGACTTTTTAGCGCTGTGGACATTGTTGTTCGCCCCCTCTTTAAAAGCGAAAACACCAATGCGGCCAACGCCAGCACAAACAGAAGGGCCATTTTATCCAGTAGTAGATATTCCTCTTCGTCAAAACTTGATTCTGCAATCAGAAGGCTTGGTCGGTGAACCTATCGTGTTACAAGGCAGAGTAGTAGATACATCGGGAAACCCTGTCTCAAGTATCAAAGTAGAAATATGGCAATGCGATGGGCAGGGGATTTACGATCATCCTAAGCAGCCAAATAACGATAAGTTTGATGCTCACTTTGCTGGCTTTGGCGCTGCAGAAACTCAATCGGATGGTCGCTACTTATTCCAGACTTTGTATCCCGTGCCTTATGCCTCTCGTCCGCCGCACATTCACGTCAAGTTGTGGCGGGATAATCAAGAGTTTCTGACCACTCAGTTGTACTTAAAAGGCAATACTGGCGATGAATGGTGGGGAGGCAAAGCCCGAGATTATCTACAGTTTGAGACTATACGAATCGACGGGCGATTAACGGGTGAATTCAACTTTGTGATTGGCTAGGGAATCCTGTTAAGCTATTAACGCAACCAACTGCGCCAAGCATTCTTTATCCAGTATCGGATGAGGCTCGACGCCTGTGACCAAAACGATATCCACGGAAGGCAGCGATGGCATATCGTTTAAGATCTCGAGATCATCGCTAACGCTAATACTGCCCATAGCACCGATAGCCATACCTGAACGTACAATTGCTCGTTGTGCAGAGGCCGTATTGCAACACGCCAGTAGTTGATAAGGAATACCACGTTTGGTTAATCCATCGACGGCCGCAGCATGGTATTTGCAGTCGGTTTGGAATAGGGCGAGAGGGAGAGGTTGGGCGCGCTCGATGTCAAAATCAGGATGAGCAATCCACACGCCTTTGTCGCTTGCTAGCCAGTAACCTTCTTCACTGTCCGGTGCTCTTGTCACAATAGCGGCGTCTAGCTTTCCTTCATCGAGTTTTTCTCTCAAGGTGATGCTTGGCTCACTGAAGACTTGAATCGAACACGTGGGTTCAGATTGTTGTAATACACGAATGACTTTAGGCAGGATATTATCGTTATAGTCTTCTGGGCAACCTAAGCGAAGAGGGCGCTTATTTTCATAGCGTTTCACCTGTTTCAGCGTTTGATTGTGTAAGCTAACTAGTTGCTCTGCATGAGAGCGTAGTGCTAATCCCGCTTCACTTAAGACAAGGTTACGCCCTTCTTTTTCAAACAAACTGACGCTGAGCTCGTCTTCCAGCTTACGCATTTGTGCACTAAACGCTGATTGGGTGCGATTGATCTGTTTGGCTGCACGAGTGAAACTTCCCGTTTCTACAAAGGCAAGAAAGCTACGCAACGCATCGATATCCATATCTAAAACTCATCCATCGTTTTTGTTGAAGTGTTCCATCAAAACTATCCGTTAGTCCCCTTAAATACAATCAGATATTGTGAATGGGTACTCAAAACACGAACCGCATGGAGGCGTCATGAAACTGTTTATTGCTAACCAAAACTACTCGAGCTGGTCACTGCGCGCATGGCTGATCTTTTCTCAATTCAAATTGGATGTGGAAGTCACCAAGCTCAAGTTATTCACGGAAGATTTTTACAAAACCTTGGAAGGTATTACACCAACCGCGAAAGTACCTACATTGGTGGATGGTGACGCAACCGTGTGGGATTCATTAGCGATTTTGGAGTACGTTAACGAGCAGTACTTGCAAGGTAGAGCATGGCCAAGTAAGTCTGCAGAACGGGCTAAAGCACGCGCCATCGCCGCCGAAATGCACTCGGGTTTCTTTAACTTAAGAAGCGAACTCCCAATGAACATCCGCGCACGCAGAAAAGTCGATCTAACGGATGGCGCGCGTAAAGATATTGCTCGTATTGACGCTATTTGGGCAGAGCAAGCCAAGCAGTATCCGAACGGGTGGTTATTTGGAGAATGGTCGATTGCAGATGCCATGTATGCACCTGTGGCATTGCGTTTCCAAACTTACGGCATCGAGCTATCGGAAGGTGCTAAAGCTTACCAACAGAAGGTGCTAGCAAGTGAATCTTTACAGCAATGGTTGGAAGAGGCGAACCAAGAGACGGATATCGTAGAAGAAGATGAAGCAGGGGTAGAAGTCTAAAAAATCGTGTGTGAGAAGTAGTTGGTCGATATGGGCATTGAAGCCACATTGTTTCGTGGCTTCAGAACTCGCATGGCTGTTGCAGAAACAAGCTATCATTAGAGATGTCAGGCATAAAGGTGGCATCCCGAGTAATAAGCACAATCCCGAGGTGGTTGGGCGTATCTTGTTGTTAAAAATAAAAATAAAAATAAAAATATAGATACGTCAACGAAAGTAAATCTACTTCGATGGAGGATTGGTATGCGACGACTTACTTTTAGGAACATCGCTATTGGATTGTTATTAATGATTCAATCCATGGCGCATGCTTCGACGCTAAATGATGTGGATATACAAGAACAAGACGTTGGGAATAAACCGTATTATGTGATTTCCGCTATGTTTGCGGGGGAGGTTGAAGAGCCTAGCCAAACAAGCTCACCGTTTAGTGTCCCTGTCTCTTTAATGATTCCGAAGCAAAGCTGTAATCAGGTTGCGATTGTTGATGTTGTAAACAGCGTACTTTTTGAATTCCCACCCACACCACTTGGTTACATCACGCTAAATATTGGACAAATAATACTCGGAGAAAACTTCATTTCGGGGAGAGGTGAAAACAGTTTTATTTATGCGAGCGTTATTTGGGATAAAAACGTGGTAGACCAGACGAGTGGAACGATCGTTAAGGGGACGGATGGTTATAGCATCTTGCGACAGTTTGCTCATTTTTTAAAAACGAATGAGGTCATTCCCATGTTGCAGCTCGAAACTGACTGTGACATAAAACAAACGATTGGTTTCGGTTGGTCGCAAACTGGTAAGTTGCTAGCGACCATGCTAACGGAAGAGCTCAATGGGAGCATAGAAAATCCCGCCTTTGATGGCTTGTTCCTTGGTGTCGCTGGTGGCATTTGTCGTCATTTAATTAATGATGTGTTTCCTTGGCGATATACTTCTTGTGCAAAAGCGCCTAATAAGCATGTCCCGACGGTCGCTTACAATACACAAAGTGAAACAGAACTTGCTCGCGGAGATGGCAAGTTAAGAAACTCAACGTCGAGCTTAAGTGTTTATGAGTATGCTGGTCTGGCTCATATTGATAAGCAGTTTTTGCCATTTGAAGTGTTGTTTGGTGGTTTAGGGTTCAACTTTAAGCAAAACCCAATTTCTGTTGCGCCTTCCGTTAGAGCCGCGTTTTGGAATCTATATTTGAAAGTGAAAGATGACGTCCCAACACCGAAAAGTCGTACGCTTTTTTCAAAGCCGGATCCTCAGACATTCGTTTCGTTCTTGGATCTAAGAGGGGATGACTCTCTATTGAGTTGGAGTGGTGGTCAGGTATATATCACTGATTCGAATAGAGATGGCTTCGCCGAAGGCGGGATACGTCTTCCTCACATGCCTAGTTCAAAGCAAAGTCCATTCTCATCTAAGATGGGGGCTCCATTAGGTATCTATGGCGGTATTGATTACAGCTATGCCGGAGGCCCTGGGATCTTCTTTGCTAACGGTGGGACATTTTCAGAATATGACGACGAAACATTGCTAATGCTTTATCCAACCAAGCAAACATACGTGCAAAGAGTTGTGTTATCTGTATGGTCTTTGATCTTTGAGCGCTATCTTTTGGTTGAAGACGGAATGATGCTCATAGAGCAAGCTGAGGCATTGCAATTGCCGATATGGGAGCCTTAGTCTCGGTGGGACAGGTAAGGGTTCGAACATTAAGAGCCTCACCGAACGTGAGGCTCTATTCAAAAATACCTTGCTTGCTTTTCATGCTTACTATTCATGTATTAAGCCACTTCGGTTTGCTCGAAATGATTTCTCTGCATTGCTTGCCACTAATGAACGCTGCTTTATTACTTTCAGGCTGTGTAATCGCATTAGTGGATTCCAGTGGTGTACTCTCTTAGCCCCCTTTATTCCTCTCTGTCACGGGAAGATTTGACAGTACGCTTATCGTTTTCTGAAGGTAAGTTAACGTCCTAATCACGCTCCTGCATTTAAACTTTGTGTTCAACGAGATCAAGAGCTATTTATACAAAAACACATCATAATGTTACAATTTCTCAAGGTTGAGAATGTAATGCGCAAAAAGAAAGCTATTCTCACATGGTATGTAGAAGTCACGTTATATACTGATATCTATACATTAAATCGCTCCAATAAGTTTGTTGACTGCTATCACTTCTGAGAAGGCAGGCTACAAACTAAACATATATCCCATTAACTAGGCCTTTCATGTTTGCAAACAATAAGAAAAATTCAACGAATCTAGTTTTGCTCTCCTTTCTTCCGAGTCTTTTCGCGCTGGCGTTTTTGTATTTCAGCTTTGGTCAGTCTCTTGATGAATTATCTCAGTTAAAAGCGTCGAGTGTGGTCCAAGAGGTCGATGAGATTCTGGAGTATGGTGAAGAGGCTAATAACCAATCCTTAATGCTTTTGGAGAAGCCCGATAGCTGTGAGGCTCACAGTGTGGCTTTGCGCCATTTGGTTGCAACAGTGCCGTATGTACGAAGTGCCAACCTAGCCAAAGACAATGTGATTTACTGTACCTCGATCTGGGGAGACAGCCATTACCAGTACGATCTAGCAGATTACAGCTCTGGGCGTTTACGCTTAATGCATGGCAGTAAAGTCGATGCCAAACATCCTCTTATTGTGGTTCGGTCTGAGTCGGGTGAGGATACCGCATTAAGTGGGATAGACAGCCTGTACTTAAGGCAGTTGTTAGAGCCTCACGACAAGTTGCACTCATACTTGGCTGTAGGTGAACAGTGGCTCGATAGTAAAGACCTTGTGCTTAAAGTTAACCCAGCGGACAAGCTGATCGCTTGGCATAAAGTGTCATCAGCTAACTTTCCTTACAGTGTGTATTCGGGGTTTGATTACCCTAGTATGATTTCTGCATTTTGGGAGCATGATAATCAATATATTGTTGCTATCTTAATCATTCAGACGCTCTTCGCGCTTTACCTTCTGTGGCTATCAAGACGTCCATCAAACTTATACCTAGAGATAGAGAGGGCGATGGAAAACAAAGAGTTTGTCCCTTACGCGCAGCCTATTTTGAACAGTGCAAACAGAGAGATTCAGGGAATTGAAATCCTTTTGCGCTGGCAGCACCCAGTGCAAGGGACGGTAAGGCCGGATCTTTTCATTCCTAAAGCTGAACGCTCAGGGTTGATCCTCTCGATCACACATCAATTGATGATACATACTGCGAAAGAAATTCGCCTTTGGAAAGACAAGCTACCAAAACCTTTTCATGTCGGTGTGAATATATCACCGCAACATTGCTCAAAAGGGACGCTTGTTAGTGCTTGCCAAGAGTTCATTGATATTGTTGATTCTAAAGACGTTACCTTGGTCTTAGAACTCACGGAGAGAGAGGCGTTAAATTACTGCGATTTAACCGATGAAATATTCACTCAGATAAAAAGTATGGGCTGTAAAATCGCAATCGATGATTTCGGTACAGGGCATTCTTCTTTGGTCAACTTGCGTAAAGTCGATTTAGATTATCTTAAGATTGATCAAACGTTTGTCCGAGATATTGGCGTCGACACGATAACCGGACACTTACTACAGAATATGATTACTTTGTCTCATGACTTGTCGTTGGATGTGGTCGCTGAAGGGGTAGAAACGGAATTTCAAGCGGAGTACTTAAAGGAGAGAGGCGTAAGCTATCTACAAGGGTTCTTGTTTGCTAAGCCTATGCCGCTTGAAGAATTTTTGAGTAAGGAGTTTGACTCTTAGACTGGTCGACACATTAAGCTAGCGCAACAGCTATGCCATTGCGCTAGTCATTCATTGTTTACATGTTCTGATAACTCGGTCCGCCGCCACCTTCTGGTGCCTTCCAAGTGATGTTCTGCGACGGATCTTTGATGTCACAGGTTTTGCAATGCACACAGTTTGCGGCGTTGATTTGGAATAACTTCTCGCCCTCTACTTCTACTACTTCATATACACCAGCAGGGCAGTAGCGCTGGCTCGGCTCATCAAACTTCTTCAAATGCACTTGAATCGGAATATGAGGATAGGCGAGTTGCAAATGGCATGGCTGGTTTTCTTCGTGCTGTGTTCCGGACAAAAACACCGATGAGGGCTTGTCGAAACTGATGATGCCATCAGGTTTCACGTATTCAATGGGTTGGCATGCGTCAATCGGTTTTAATTGTTCATGATCGAGCGAAGTATCGGTAATTGTCCATGGTATTGGTTTCTTGACTAGTGGTTGCCAGATATTGTGCTCAAAGGTGGAAAGTGCACCGCCGAGTAGGCTGCCGAACTTATGAATGTTTGCACCAAAGTTACGCGTCTCGCTGAGTTCTTCATACAACCATGAGCTTTCAAATCGGCTTTGGTAATCCGGTTCTGGATTTGTTTGTGCGAATGCTTCGATAATGGCTTCTGCCGCTAGCAAGCCAGATTTCATCGCAGTGTGACTGCCTTTGATTTTGGCGACGTTCAAGGTGCCTGCATCGCAACCAATTAATAGACCGCCGGGGAATTGTTGTTTCGGCAGAGAAGAAAGTCCACCCTTGGCAATAGCCCTTGCTCCGTAAGCGATGCGTTGAGCGCCTTTCAAGTGTTTTTCGATTGCAGGGTGGTGCTTAAAGCGTTGAAACTCGTCAAATGGGCTCAAGTAAGGGTTGCTGTAGTTTAAGTCGACAATAAGCCCAACGGCGATTTGATTGTTTTCCATGTGATAAAGAAAACCGCCACCTGTGGTGTTGGATTCACTCAGTGGATACCCTGCAGAATGGATCACACTGCCAGATTGATCTTTGGCGCCAGCAGGTAACTCCCAGATCTCTTTTAGCCCGAGCGCATAATGTTGCGGTTGTTTATCATCATCTAAGCCGAATCTTTGGATGAGCTCTTTACCAAGGTGGCCTCGGCATCCCTCGGCGAATACAGTGTATCTGGCTTTTAACTCGATACCCGCTTCAAAGTTGGTTTTGGCTTCTCCTTTCTTGTCCAAACCCATGTCACTGGTGTTTACTCCGGTTACTGCACCTGATTCGTCGTAGTTTATGGTGGAAGCCGCGAAGCCGGGATAGACCTCGACACCGAGCGATTCCGCTTGCTCTGCTAACCAACGACACAAGTTTGCCAAGCTGATAATGTAGTTGTTTTCATCGTTAAGCATTGGGTTTGGTGTCAGAAAGTGGGGTACGCGGACGTGGTTAAGTTCTGTCGTTAGGTATAAGAAAGCGTCGTTTTTTACGGATGCCGAGAGAGGCGCGCCCATGCTCTGCCAGTCTGGAAAGAGTTCATCCAACGCATGAGTCTCAAATACCGCGCCAGATAAAATGTGGGCGCCAACTTCTGAACCTTTTTCAACCACACAAATAGAAAGCGGCTCATCCTCTCGCTCTTGATTGAGTTGCGCTAATCTGCAGGCTGCACTCAACCCAGCAGGTCCTGCGCCAACAATCACCACATCAAACTCCATGCATTCTCGTTCCATCATCTTGCTTCCTTTGTGTGAAACCTTTCTTTGTGTTTTAGGTGCTTCTTTTAACAAGCAGTGCTCGTATAAAGAACTATAGTCCAGTTGACGTAAACGTAAACTAAACTAAGCTCAAATGGTAACGTCAAAGGGCGTGATAAGATTTTTCGGTGACAATGTCACTAAATGACTTTTGCAAGCAACACAATGAAAATGCTTAGCTTTAATGAAAATCTTGGTCACGTATGACCCAATTGCTAGGACGCGTATCGCTATTGCGATCTGCTAGGAGGGAATGTGAAAGTACTGGTTGCGATTAAACGTGTAGTTGATCCTTATGTGAAAGTTAGGGTGAAATCGGATGGTTCCGGCGTGGAAACCAACAACGTAAAAATGACGATGAATCCGTTCTGTGAAATTGCGGTGGAAGAGGCAGTACGCCTAAAAGAATCCTGCGTTGCGGAAGAGGTGCTAGTGGTCTCGATTGGAGATGCTAGCTGTCAGGAGCAATTACGTTCAGCACTGGCGCTGGGTGCAGACCGTGCGATCCAAATCGATGTTGAGCTACCGCCAGAGCCTCTTGCGGTAGCGAAGTTGCTCAAATCCGTGATGGAGCAAGAACAGGCTCAACTGGTGCTTTTGGGTAAGCAGTCAATCGATACAGATAACAACCAAGTTGCGCAAATGTTGGCTGCATTGACGAATCGTCCTCAAGGGACATTTGCATCGGAAGTGAAAGTCGAAGGGGAAACGGCTTTAGTTACGAGAGAAATCGATGGCGGTTTGGAGACGCTCAAACTGGATTTGCCTGCCATTATCAGCACAGATTTGCGTCTGAATGAGCCGCGTTATGCCTCTCTACCAAACATCATGAAAGCGAAGAAGAAGCCTTTGTCTGTGATGACACCAGACTTCTTTGATGTGAGTGTTGAACGCTCTCAACAGGTACTTGAAGTCATGACACCGCCTGCACGAAAAGCGGGCGAAATGGTAGGCAGTGTGAGCGAGTTAGTCGACAAGCTCAAAAACGAAGCGAAAGTGATTTAGGAGGCATAATCATGGAAAACAAACCGTTAGCAACCTTGGTCATTGTGGAACACGATAACCAATCACTTTCAGTGGACACATTACGCGCATTGAGTGCGGCTTCTGATATTCAACAAGGTGGTACGACTCTGCCTGTAACGGCGTTGCTTATCGGCCATCATTGCATGTCGGTACTGGACGAGTTGAAGTGCGTACAAGGTATTTCGCAGATCATCGCGATTGATGCTGCCGAATATCAGCATCCGTTGGCAGAAAACCTGTCGACATTAATTGCCGACGTTGGTAAGGATTTTTCTCATATCCTAGCTCCTGCGAGTACTTTTGGTAAAAACCTAATGCCTCGTGTCGCTGCATTGCTGGATGTTGGGCAGCTGTCGGATGTGATTGCGATTGAATCGCCTGATACGGTTGTTCGTCCAATCTATGCCGGTAATGCGTTAGCCAGAGTTCGCTCGGACGATGCTACCAAAGTGATGACGATTCGAAGCTCTGCGTTTGACGCAATTGCTGTGTCTGATTCTCCAGTAGTTGAGAATGTCGCCACGTTAGAAGCGGTAATTAAGGCAGAACACTGTGAGTTTGTTTCACAGCAAAAAGCGGAAAGTGAAAGACCAGAGCTACCGGCGGCGAACGTCGTTGTGTCCGGCGGTCGTGGGTTGGGCAGCAAAGAGAACTTTGCGCTGGTGGAACAACTTGCTGACAAGCTTGGTGGCGCTATTGGTGCGTCTCGCGCTGCGGTAGATGCGGGTTTTGTGTCTAACGATTTGCAAGTTGGGCAGACAGGTAAGATTGTCGCGCCTCAGCTGTACATTGCTGTGGGTATCTCTGGTGCAATTCAGCATTTGGCAGGGATGAAGGACTCCAAGGTGATTGTGGCGATCAACAGTGATCCTGAAGCCCCAATTTTCCAAGTCGCAGACTATGGTTTGGTTGGCGACCTGTTTGAGATTATGCCGGAGTTGCTGGAGAAGGTGTAAGTTCGATATTTTTCGGGCGTCACTCCCTAGAGCGAAGAATGAGGGAGTAGGGAATCTTTTTCTTGCTTACTACTTTAAGTTGTCATTCTGAACAGCGAGGAACGAGCGTGATTCAGAATCTGTTATCAAAGTGCGCGGTTAGTTTATTGCTATAAAGGTGCTTCAGCTTAGATTCCTAGTCGCGCCTAGGCTTGCTGGAATGACGCGCTAGAGTTTCCTTATGAAAATCAGATTTTTGAGGCGATTTTTGCAGAGTGCAAACAAAACAGCGTCATTCCCTAGAGCGAAGAATGAGCGAGTAGGGAGTCTTTTTTTTGCTCGCTACTTTAAGTCGTCATTTTGAACAGCGAGGAACGAGCGTGATTCAGAATCTGTTATCAAAGTGCGCTGCGGGTTCATTGCTATGAAAGTCCTTCAGTGCGCTTTGTCATTAGATTCCTAGTCGCGCTTAGGCTTGCTGGAATGACGCGCTAGAGTTTCCTAAGAGGAATCAGGTTATTACGGCGTTTTTTGTTGAGGACAGTCCAAATCGCGTCATTCCCTAGAGCAAAGAATGAGAGAGTAGGGGCTCTCTTCCTTACTCGCTACTTTAAGTCGTCATTCTGAACAGCGAGGAACGAGCGTGATTCAGAATCTGCTATTAAAGTGCGCTGTGGGCTCATTGCTACGAAAGCCCTTCGGTGTTCGTTGTTCTTAGATTCCTAGTCGCGCTCAGGCTTGCTGGAATGACGCGCTAGAGTTTCCTAAGAGGAATCAGGTTATTACGGCGTTTTTTGTTGAGTGCAGACAAAACAGCGTAATTCCCTAGAGTGAAGAGTGAAGAGTGAAGAGTGAAGAGTGAACGAGTAGGGAATCTCTTCTTGCTCGCTACTTTAAGTCGTCATTCTGAGTTGCGAGGAACGAGCGTAATTCGGAACCTTTCATCAAAGTGCACTGCGGGTTCATTGCTATGAAAGCCCTGCAGTGCGCTTTGCCATTAGATTCCTAGTCGCGCTTAGGCTTGCTGGAATGACGCTCTAGAGTTTCCTTATTAAAATCAGATTCTTGAGGCGCTTTTTGCAGAGTGCAAACCAAACAGCGTCATTCCCTAGAACGAAGAATGAGCGAGTAGGGAATCTCTTCTTGCTCGCTACTTTAAGTCGTCATTCTGAACAGCGAGGAACGAGTGTGATTCAGAATCTGCTATCAAAGTGCGCTGTGGGTTTATGTTTATGAAGTTGCTTCAGCTTTGGTTGCCATTAGATTCCTAGTCGTGCTTAGGCTTGCTGGAATGACGCGCTAGAGTTTCCTTCTAAGTATCAGATTGTTACGGTGCTTCTTTTTGAGTAAACACCACACAGCGTCATTCGCCAGAACGAAGAATGAGCGATCAGGGAATCTCTTCCTTACTCACTACTTTAAGCCGTCATTCTGAACAGCGAGGAACGAGTGTGATTCAGAATCTGCTATCAAAGTGCGCTGTGGGTTCATTGCTATGAAAGCCCTGCAGTGCGCTTTGCCATTAGATTCCTAGTCGCGCTTAGGCTTGCTGGAATGACACGCTGGGGTTTCTTATTGGTAATCATGTCATTAGTGCGCTTTTGCTGAGTGAAAACCAAACTGCGTCATTCCTTAGAATGAAGAATAAACGGGCAGGTGAACTCCTTCTTGCTTGCTACTTTAAGTCGTCATTCTGAACAGCGAGGAACGAGCGTGATTCAGAATCTATTGTCAAAGTGCGCTGTTAGTTTATTGCTATAAAGGTGCTTCAGCTTTCGTTGTCATTAGATTCGTAGTCGCGCCTAGGCTTGCTGGAATGACGCGCTAGAATTTCCTTTTAAGTATTAGATTGTTACGTAGCTTCTTTTTGAGTGCAGTCCAAACAACGTCATTCCCTAGAGCGAAGAATGAGCGAGTAGGGAATCTCTTTTTCAAATTCACGCTCAAAACAAAAGGGCTTCCGATTGGAAGCCCTTCGCTAATTATGGAGAAAGCTGCTTAAACACTCGGTTTTCTCAAGTGCTCTGCCAGTACTTTTGTGAACCTTGCTGCTTCACCACCAGTACATGCTCGGTGGTCAAACGTGATCGACAGCGGCATGGCTTTCACTGCTACAGCTTGTCCGTCTCGAATTACGACCTTCTCAATGATTCGACCCGCACCGACAATCGCAACTTGCGGAGGAGTCACAACAGGCGTTGCGTAAATACCTGCAATCGCGCCAAAGTTTGAAAGCGTGATGGTCGCATGTTGTAACTGATCACGACCAATCTTACGTTCGCGTATACCTTGTACGGTTTGATCTAACCAACGGCGCACCTCTTGCGGTTCATACTCATCAGCGTGTCGAAGAACAGGCACGTACAAACCGTGTCGGCTGTCGACCGCAATACCGATGTTCACCGTGCTGTGGACACAACGCGTCATGGTTTCCGCATCAAACCATGCATTCATGGCGGGTTCTTCCTGACAAGCATGCACAATCGCTTGGACGAGACGAATACTGATGTCTTCGCCTTGCTTCCAACCATCTAAGACAGCTTCCTCAGTAATGGTTACTGCTGCGACATTATGGTGAGATTCCGCCATTGTTGACACCATGGTTCGACGTGCACCTTTCAGTACTTCTGTTCCAGGGCGCTGTTTGCCAGCTTCGTCATAGATATCTGAATCAAGGATCAAACCGTCGGGGCCGCTACCTTTCACCAACGCTAAATCGACTCCTAGTTTATTCGCTAATAAACGCGCCGAAGGGAGAGCGCTGATGAGATTATCGGGAGAGGGGTTATGTTCACCGCCAATCCAAAAGTCATCGACATTCACGCTATGTGCGTGCTGGGAGACATTACCCACCACGGTTGCAGCATCAGCCGTTTGCTTTTGTTCTGTAGCTGCTTGTTCTGCTCCAGTTTCATCGATTTCCAGAAGTAGAGCACCGATGTTAATCACATCACCTTCTTCACCGTGGCGACTGACGATCCGACCACCATAAGGAGCAGGGACATCCACGGTTGCTTTTGCGGTTTCTACGGTAAGCACTATTTGATCGAGTTGGACCATATCGCCAACACTAATGTGCCATTTCACAATTTCTGACTCAGCGAGACCTTCGCCGAGGTCGGGTAAATTAAACGTCTTCATTTCCAATCCTCCACGAGTTCGCGCGCGGCGAGTACAATGTCTTCTTCCTGAACCATGTAATAATCTTCGTTGCGGTAGTACGGCATAATGGTATCCATACCTGTGACGCGTTTTGGTGGCGCTTTGAGTAGGCACATCGCATGTTCTGCGGTTCTGGCTAGCAGTTCTGAGCCGACACCACAGGTTTTACTGGCTTCGTGTACCACCAAGAGGCGTCCGGTTTTCTCAAGTGAACGGAAGATGGTCGCGGTATCAATGGGTTTGATGCTGGCTAAATCAATCACCTCAACTTCGATACCCTGATTAGACAGCGTTTGAGCCGCTTGCAGTGATTCGACCACGCATGCGCCCCAAGTCACTAATGTGACGTCGCGACCTTTGCGAAGGGTAAAGCAAGTATCTAGAGGAAGAGCCTCGCCGTTATCAATCACTTCTGATTTCACAGTGCGATAGATACGTTTCGGCTCGAAGAACATCACCGGATCGTTGCTACGTATGGCTGCAAGGAGCAAACCGTAAGCACGTTGCGGTGATGAAGGAATCACAACCTTAAAACCCGCTGTATGAGCAAACAGAGCTTCAACACTTTCAGAGTGATGTTCTGGCGCGTGAATACCGCCACCAAAGGGCGCGCGGAATACGGCAGGGCAGGTGAGTCGACCACGAGTACGGTTACGCATTCGCGCTGCGTGACACATTAAATGCTCCAGCGCAGGGAAGACAAAGCCTTGGAATTGAAACTCTGCGACAGGTCTTAAGCCTTGCGTTGCCATCCCGACAGTGACACCGCCAATAAGTGCTTCGGCCAATGGCGTGTCGATAACGCGCTTAAGGCCGTACTTTTGTTTGAGCCCGACAGTGGCGCGGAATACACCGCCGTTGTCACCCACATCTTCGCCAAGGACGATGACATTCGGATCGTGTTCCATTTCATGGTGCAGTGCGAGGTTCACTGCTTCAACTAACGTCAGTTCAGCCATGTTTCCCTCCCTGCATTCGCATTGCTTTGTTGATCAGTTCATCTCTTTGTGCATGAAGCTCTTGGGGTAGGGATTCATAAAGGAAGTCAAAGCCCGTTTCAGGCGCTTGATTCGGCATATTGAGATAACGTTCAACGGCGAGTTCAACTTGTTCTTTGCAGTGGGCTTGCCACTCTTGCTCTTTCTCGTTACTCCAAACGCCTTGATTGGTGAGAAAGGCTTTAAGGCGACGGACGGGCTCATATTGCCAAGCCGTTTGAACTTCATCCTCATTACGATAACGGGTAGCGTCGTCGGCAGTGGTGTGGTCGCTCAAGCGGTAACTGACGGCTTCTATTAACGTCGCGCCCTTGCCTTTCCTGGCTCGGTCGAGGGCAGTCATTGTTGCGTCAAACACCGCAACGACGTCATTACCATCCACAGTAATGCCAGGAATACCTGCACCTTTGGCTTTTTCAGATAAAAACTCCGCGGCGCATTGTAAGGTGCGCGGCACGGAGATTGCCCACTGGTTGTTGTTCACGATAAAGACCAATGGAATGTTCCAAGCGCCCGCACAGTTGACGGATTCGAGGAAGTCACCTTTAGATGTTGCGCCGTCACCGCACATCACTAAAGCTGCCTCATGATTGCCTTGGATCTTCAGTGCAGATGCAACGCCGACCGCATGAGTACATTGGGTGGCGATAGGAACACAGAAAGGTAAATCTCGGCTAGGGAATGGGCTGCCTTCTGGTGCGAAGTCGCTACCGCGTTCATCGCCCCCCCAGTATTGCAGGTTCTTTTCCATACCAATACCACGACACCACATCGCTGGCATGTCGCGATAGTAAGGAACAAAGACATCACTGGCTTTTAGTGCTCTGCCAACCGCAATCCCAATGGCTTCCGAGCCGAGGTGCGAAGGGTAGGTGCCTAATTTACCGGTGCGTTGCAGGGCAACGGCTTTGTTATCGTAGGTGCGAGTTAATACCATGTCTTGGTAAAAACCGACCAGTACTTCTAGGTCAGCCCAGTTGGGTAGTTGGCTGACGAGGTTCCCATCATGGTCGATAAACCGATGCATGGGTAATGCCTGAACGTTCATCTCAAGCTCCTTTTGAAGCTGCGGGTCTTTTGGACTGCAGCTGCTTATTGTTAAATCAAAGTCTGTATGGGTACTCAGTCTTTGATATCAGCGCAAAAGGCCATACCTAGGATTGCAGTTGTTTTTGTTAGTTATCGACGCACCTCTTTTCCGTCTCTCTAGCAAAACTGTGTTCCGGTAAAACACAAGGCGTCGTTTAATACTGCTGTTTACACCGCCTAATCCAGTGATGAATCTTGGTATAACCAGATATAGTAAGTGTAAACAAATTGTTAAATTGTGCTTTAATTTGAGTTTTCTTCATCAGTAAAATTTCGCTTACACCGTGCTTTTCTAGGATAAAATACTGATTTTAAGAATTGTACGATTTCAAAGTTGAAGGGATTCACTGAGCTTGACACGAAATTTGTAATAAAATTGTTTTGTGAAATTTCACACATTGCACGATTTATCAGCAGTTTGAGACGATAATGTCGTAACACGTTAATCTCGTTGTCACGCTTTGACGATCGAACGACACTTGTGACTTCCCAATGTCATAGAATGAAGGTAGTGTGACGAAAAAATTAAAGCCTGTGATACACATGGAGAAGTTATGTACCACGTTCATGTTTACTTTCCGCTTCAACAACAAGATAAAGCTCAAGCGCTCAATGAGATCATTCGTCAGGAGCGCCAAGATGTTTTGCGAGTATCTCCGTTAGTGTGCAAATTAGTCGGCCCGCACAAGATGCCAATGTTTGAACTGCATATTGAATCGGTCAGTGATGAGTTTCTTGCTTGGCTTGATACCATTAGAGGTGGCTTTTCAGTCCTAATTCATCCAGTCAGCGACAATGAGTTACGTGATCATACCGAGCGTGCGATTTGGTTGGGGCGTGAACTTGGTGTGTTTGAAGAAAAGCTCGAAGTATAAATCATTCGTACAGGCCACTTCTTTCCCTCCTGTGGCCTATCTAGATTCAGCAATTCCGTCCATCGTGTGCTAAACCTTAATAACGGTAGTGATAAAGTAGTCACTGCCGTTGTGAGTACATTTGTGATGTTTAACAATGCATTAAAACAAGATTAAGCACAAAAACAGGGAAGTGCAGTTTACGACCCCAACGCCAATGGCAGTGGAAAAGGACATTTCTGGAGGGGAAAGGGTATGCTTACAATACTCTTAATTGCACTTGCGCTGTATATCTTTTGGCTGTTGTTTCGCAATGGCCCTGCATTTGCCGAGCGGGTGCCAAACAAAAAACGTAACTGGGTCGGACCCACGTCGAATCAAAAAGAATGGCAGGGCTATTGTTCCGAAGTCTTTCAGCCGTTCAGTTCTCAAACCACCTTTTATGCCATCGCCTATTTTGCCAACTTTGTGGCTGCAGCAAACGCCATTTCTTGGTCGATCGTGTACGAAGGGGACTATTCCATCATTATCAGCCGCTTTGGCAGCTATTTTATCCTCAATACTCATGATGCCTTGGTCGTATCTGGGTTTGTGGCACTGGCGTGTTTCATCATTAATTGGCAATTGGCGGTACATTGCGCCGGGGTCATGAGTCAGTATTTGGTGCGAATCTTGATCATCAATCGTACTCGCTTTGTCGCGATCAGTTTGGTGTTCTGCAGTTACTTCGCGTACTTGCTGACTGTTGGTATTTTCTGGCTGTTCCACGACGGATACTCCATTTGGCATGGGCTTACGCTCACTCCGGTATTTCTGCTGCTGGCTTTGTTGCTTGCGGTTGTGTTGCCATCGGTGAAGAAAGAACCAGCTGAAAAAGAGTAAGCGCCACTTATTTCATTGAGTTGCGGTAGTAATTCCACTGAGGTTGAGGTAGGATCGCCGGCCTTTTTTTCGTCAGTGGGAGGACTTATGTATATTGGCTTTGACTACGGCACCGCGAACTGTTCGGTGGCGAAAATGGAACAAGGTGAGCCGCAACTTTTAAACCTTGAAGGGAATAGCCCTTACATTCCTTCCACCCTTGCTGCACCAACGCGTGAGTCGGTGTCTGAACACTTGTTCCGTCATCGCAGCATCAAACCATTCGATCAGCTTGGTGAGCAGGTTTTGCGTCGTGCTATCAACCTTAATCGTGAAGAAAGCATTGAACTTGAGCCAGAAGACATGGCGTTTGGTCAAGCGGCATTGAATCGCTACTTGGAAGATCCTCGCGATATCTACTATGTGAAATCACCAAAGTCTTTCCTCGGTGCTTCTGGTCTGCGTGATGTCCAGTTGAGTTTCTTTGAAGATCTGGTTTGCGCCATGATGGACAACATCAAAGCGCAAGCAGAGAACAGCGCACAACAAATCATTACTGATGCGGTGATTGGTCGTCCGATCAACTTCCACGGTCGTGGCGGTGAGACGGCGAACATTCAAGCGGAAGGCATTCTTTTAAGAGCAGCAAAACGCGCTGGTTTTCAGAATATCGAATTCCAATTTGAACCGGTAGCCGCAGGCCTGGAATACGAAGCAACGCTAACCGAAGATAAAACCATTCTGGTGGTCGATATCGGTGGTGGTACGACAGACTGTTCTTTGATTCAGATGGGACCATCTTGGCGAGGTAAAGCCGATCGTACCGCAAGTCTGTTGGCGCACAGTGGTCAACGAATTGGTGGTAACGACTTAGATATCGCGTTGGCGTTTAAACAACTGATGTTCCCATTCGGTATGGAGAGCAAGATGGAATCGGGCATCATGATGCCAACCACACAGTTCTGGAACCCAATCGCGATCAACAATGTGGAAGCGCAAAACGATTTCTACTCACGTGAGAACTTAGCGGCGTTGAAACTGCTGCACAAGCAAGCGCAAGAGCCTGAGAAGCTGGCTCGTTTGCTAGAGGTTTACCATGAGTCGCTGGGCTACAACATCGTGCGTCGCGCAGAAGAGGCCAAAGTCGCGTTGTCTGACCAAGCGTCTTACCGTGCGGGCATTAACTTGTTGTCTGAGTTGATTGAAGTCGATGTTCAACGCGACGAGATGATTGAAGCGATTGAATCACCGAAGAATAAGATGACAGCTTTGGTTACTGAAGCGGTAGAGCAAGCAGGTGTGAAACCGGATGCGATCTTTATGACGGGTGGTTCGGCACGTTCACCGATTTTGCGTGATGCTGTGCAGACCGTGCTGCCAAACATTCCGGTGGTGAGTGGCAACTACTTTGGTTCGGTCACCGCAGGTCTGGCGCGCTGGGCAGAGGTTTGCTTTAAGTAAGCTGTTATTAGATTCCTGATCTCGCCTAGGCTCGTCGGAATGACGAGGGTGGAGTTTGGCTAATGTGCCGAGAACTAAGCTACTCAAACTTTGGCAGAAGATTAAATAGGGTCATTCCCTAGAGCGAGGAACGAGCGAGTAGGGAACCTCTCAAGTACACATAATTAAAGTCTTAATTACCAAAAGAAAAAGAGCCCGCTGAAGTAGCGGGCTCTTTTCGTTTAAGCGATTAATGATGGTGCGTATGCTTCTCCATGTGGTCTTTCTTCTCAACCGCCATTTCTACCTCGACTTTACCTGCTTTTTTGAACGTCAAAGTCACAGGGAAACGGTCGCCTTCTTTAAGCGTTTGGGTTGGGTTGAAGATCATGAGATGGAAGCCGCCTGGCTTGAATTCGACTTTCTGCTGAGGGTCAACCACGACTTCATCAATCTTAATCATCTTCATCATGCCGTCTTCTTTCGTGTGAGTATGAATCTCCACACGGTCAGCAATCGGTGTTGAAGCCGCAATCAGCGCGTCATCAGCGTCACCTAGGTTGCTTAACTGAAAGAAACCGCCAATCACAGGGGCATTTGGTGGCGCTTCACGGCTCCAAGGATGATCGATGTGAATCTTGCCTGCTTCGTATTCGTGAGCAAGGCTGAGTGGGCTTAGCATAAAAGCGATAAGGGCGATGGCTGTGGTTTTCATCACTTTGATCATTTGTGTTTTCCTTTTTTATTCTGGCTGTTCTCTATCGACTATTCGATAGGATTAATACGTTATGTTTATTTACCGACTACTTCGTTGAGTATTTAGGCGTGGAAAACACACGGCGGAGACTGCTTGGGCGCTACGTACTTGTAAACTTTTCTTCCGCAAGCTGCGAAATGGTAGGGTGTGAAAACGTGCTTGGTGCGTCGTAACCAAGAGAGCGTGGTCAGATACAGACCGAACGCGATAGCGATAAAGAATTGCGCCGCTTGCAATAATGGACATTCAAACTGAAACCCATCGTGCAGATTAAGATCTTGAACAAATTCAGAATTGGGCAGTGCGTTGGCTTCAATCAGTTGGTTAATATCCACCCATTTAAAGCCATCAGCGGTACACAGCAACACCTTTTCATCTTGAACTTGGTTTAGCCAATTTTCGCTGTGGATTTGCGTAGGGTTCAGTGCCGCAGTAGACGTTAGGTACAGCTGAAACAGCACAGCGATGATGATCATGACTGCGCTTATCGCTTTCTTTCCATGCTGTGTTCTGAGTGTGTCCATACGACTTTTTATTATGAAGCGGAGGTACGCTAATTGGCTGTAAGACTATGTTTCGGCGCAGGATAGTAACAAACGAACATCAAATTGTAATCGTGAGTTTATAAAAAGGTGATGTGAGTGTGTTTTATTTGTTTTGCGGTTTTTTATTCTGAGAACACATATCGCAAAGATTTATCGTTCGGAAAGCTTTCAAACCTATTGGTGCGCTGAATGTCGCAAATTGAGCTGGTGATTTTGCGTGCTAGAATCGCACTGATTCAATTCAAACTGATTATCTATTCCTCACTTGTTTTCCATTAACGGAATTATGACAGTAATTTAATAAAGGATACGGTATTCTCCGCACCTTTGTAGTTGCTTGAAGCGCCCGTCATATAAGGGCTGCGGAATCTTAAGAAATTTCTCCAATGAAATACGAACAACAGATCGGATATCGATATCCTAAAGGTCGATTTGCTATGGTGAGCGTGTACGCGTTCACTGGAGCTGCGATTTTAGCATCGACTATTTTTTCTCTTTTACTGTTTTTGTCGATTGACGAAAACCCAATGATGCAGGCGCTATTTGGCGGTCTGGCAATCATCTTTGAAGCGGGCAAGTTTTACGCTTGGTATGAATACGGTGAGCGTCGTGCACACAGAAACTACACCGGGGCCCTCACGGCGTTAGTGTTCTATTTGGTGTTGGCTGCTATTTCTATCGGCGGCAGTATCGGTGGCATCAACAGTGCAACCAACAGTGCTCAAAGCCATATCTCGGTAGAACAAGCGAAAGTCGAAGCGTATAACCGCCAGATTGCGTCCATCGATAAGCAGATTGAACTAAACAACATGGCGGCGCAAAAGTACATTGAGATGGAGCGCATCGCGACTGGCGTAACGCGCATTCAAGAGCAGAACAAGAAACTACGTGAAGAGCAGCAACGCTTGGCAACAGAGCGAGATAGCTTACCGCCAGTGGCGCAAGGTTCCGTGATTGGTTTGATCGACAGCTTAGCGAAAGCATTTGGAACGACATCTTCCCAAGCGCAGTTGGGCTTGGTGGTGTTCTTATCTATCTTGTTGGATTTCTTTGCTGCTTTCTTTGTGGGTTTGATTGGTGAAGAGAACCGCTTCCGTCATTTCTTCCGTCGTAACGATGGTATTACGCTCGCAAACGTTCGAGATATAGAGCCAGAGCCAGCAGGATACCTGCCTCATATCAAAGAGGAAGCTGAGCCGGAAGTGCAACAAGAGCTTGAGCCAGAAGAGCCCAAAACATTATTAGAGCAGGTGAGTGATGCGTTAAAAGGTCACCAAATCACTTGCACTAAAAAGGCAGTAGCCAATCAGTTCAGACTCTCGGCAGAAGAAGTTGATAAAGTATTCGAAGAGCTATCCGAACTGGGTTTAGTCGGTAAGAAAGCCAACCACCATTACCACTGGATTGGCCAAGCCGAAGCGGCTTAAGCATCGTGAATAAAAAACAAAAGAGCGTCCAGGTGGACGCTCTTTTTTATGAGAAATAACTCTAAGTTATAGAAATATAATTAATTTATTTGCTTTTGTTATTGGTATCCTATGCGCTTATATTCAGAACCGTTGGGTTATCTGAAGCACAGGTAGCGGAGTCTACAGAAAAGAATTGCAGATTTAGGCGAGTTTAGTAAGGATACTTTCATGAGATATACACTGCTATCAGCAGCTATGTTGTTGCTGCTAAGTGGATGTGGTGGCTCTGATTCAGGAACTGACGCAGGAAGCGAAACAGATTCTGGAAGCACAGGCAACGACACGAACACAAATACCAATTCATCACCAGAAATCCTATCTGGCCGTTTTTCAACTCTGGAAGACACCCCTTTATCCATCAAGCTTACTGACTACGTGAGTGACCCAGAACAAGATGCATTGACCATCGAAGTGAGCCAGCAGTGTTCTGACTATTTGACGTGTTCAATTAAAGATGACGTTTTATTGGTGACACCCACTCTTAACTATTTTGGCCCCGATAATTCAATCGCGATAACGGCGAAGGATGGTAAAGGGAATCAAAAACAAGGTCAGTTCACAGTATCGGTGGAAGCAGTTAATGACGCCCCTTCATTGGAGTTAAGCGATATTGTTCTTAATGAAGATGATAGGGTAACGATTGAACTCCTGCCTTTCGTACAAGATGTCGATAGTCATAGCTTTTCATTCACTGTTGAATCGTGTGCGGAAAATATGCAATGTGCGATCGATGCTCAGCGCTTAACCGTGACTCCTAAAGAAAACTATTTTGGTTCAATTAACTCTGTATCAATAGGCGTTAGTGATGATGATGGCGCCTCAAGTAATGTCACGTTCAATGTCGATATAAACTCGATATATGACATGCCAAGCTTCAATGCTCAGGAAATCTCAATCAATGAGGATACCAGTAAATCAATTGACCTAGCAGATTGGTACCATTCTGTTGAAGACATACCAGTTGAGTTCTACTTGAATGAATGTGCCTCAAACCTAACCTGTCAGCTTGAAGGGAGCGTTCTCAGCCTAACCCCTAGTGAGAACTATAACGGTGCAGATAATTCAATTCTAGTGGCGACAAAAGATACATTTGGGTTTTCTCAGTCAGAAGAGGTGAATGTTGTTGTTTTGCCGAAAAATGACCTTCCATCGCTAATGATACCTGATCAGTCTACTGAAGAGGATTCAATTTTCTCGCTCAATCTTTGGAGCTTTTCTTATGATATCGACGGTGATGAAATGCTTTACAACGTTGAGTCATGCCCTAGTAATGTAGAATGTTTGCTCATTTGGGAGATGTTATATTTGATTCCAAACCGCGAATATTCGAGCCCTGAAAACGCGGTAACAGTCTCCGTCACGGACTCAAACAGTGCCAAAGTAATGCATACCTTCAACTTAGAAGTCACAGAGGTCAACGACAGCCCGACTTGGACCTCTATTCCGACGCAAACTATGCAACTAAACAGTACTTTGGAGGTTGACCTATCACCTTACGTTTCCGACAAAGAGGGGAATGCTATTTCACTTTCGGTATCGAGTTGTAACGAAGGTATTACATGCAAGCTTGAAAATGAAAAACTGATTTTAGAGAAACCTCAGATCGCGGACGATGTTTATCGAATCGATGTTCTGGCAGATGATGGAAACAGTTCCTCTCCCGCAGCAATTTTAGTGTTTAGTGAACGCGAGAGCGTCGACTTGATTGATGGTATTACGTTCTTTCCACCAGTCGATGCGATTTCAGAAAACGCCGACATGCCATATTCGATGAATGCTGAAGTGGATGTTCAGAGTTTGGTGATTAATGGGCAAGAGTTTGAGGTCTCGGATCCTCGTTCTTGGCAAGATAATCTGAGCCTAACAGAAGAAAATAATCGCTTTGAGATTACTGTAGAAACAGAAACGCAAACCTCCACATTTATTCGAACCTTTAAGTATCAAGGGCCGTTGCATCACGGAAGCAAAGATCTTACGTATCTTAGTGATGGTCAAATTTTGGTTAATGATTACCGTCGTGATGCTTTATTGAGTTTTAACTTGACCTCGGGTCAAACAGAGCAGTTCACACCCCAGTCTGTCCAAGGTTTACCAGCAACGCCAGAATCCTATGTGGTGTCGGGGCAAACTGTTGTTGGCCATGTCGTTAATCCAGACAGTGGTGATAATGAGCTGTATCTTCTCGATATGGAAAATAATGAAGCACAACTGCTTTACAATTTAACTAATGACAACATCAGGCTGTCCAGAATGACAATGTCTCAGGATGGCGCTTCAGTGTTCATCGTGTTTGTTGGTGCTAAACAGGTGGGACCAAACTCTTGGCAGAATTATGAAGAGTTCTACGATTTTGATATCGCATCAAAACAAATGGTGTTCATCGCAGATACGATATTGGCGAGCGATGATGGAATTTTGAGAAGTGTTGATTCAGTTAAATACTCAGACACGGAACATAAGCTTTATCTACTGGACAGGGGGCTTGGGTTTAATGACGACACTAGTCTCTATTCGTTAGCGCTCTCTGGAGATCAACAAGGTAAAATTCGCAAAGTTCCAATGACGGCGGGTGAGCAGTGTGTTCAGCTAGACAGCTTAGAGCTATCAGAAGGCAATGCACGTGCAGACTCTGAATGGTACTTGGTGTCGAAGCAAGACCACGGCGTGGTTTATGAAATGGATATTGAGGCTGGATGTTTGAAAGAATATTTCCGAATGCCATCCGACCTGCATGCTGAGCGTGAGTCGCTACAAGGGTTTGATATCAATCCAAATACGGGAGAGATGTACCTTGGTTTTTATTCTGGGCCAATATCGTACGATCAAGCTACAGACTCCTTTGATTCTCTCGAAATCAAGGGTTTTTCTGGTCAACCATGGGAAATTGATGAGATTACAAGCCTAATCGTTGATCGTCAGAGAGAGCGAGTTCTGTTTATTGATGGCTATAAATTAAATGCCTACGACCTTAAAACGGGTCAACTCTCTTTGCTCTATACCTTAGGTGGCGAAGGGCTTTCTTTGGCTTGGGATGAGAGTCTAGAGAAACTGTATATTGGGGATGATTCTGGAACATTAAGTGTTTTTGATTCCGCTACCGAACAACTGCAAGTATTGGTTGATCCTAAAATTGGGCTCGAATTTGAATTTATTGCACTATCAGGAAGTGAGGCCATTTACTTCATCGATGGAGACGAAATAAAGCAGTACGACCTACAGGATGGCGGTGTTGAGGTCGTATCTGCAAATGACCCCAATGCTCAGTTTTACAGTGTCACAGGGCTATTAGTCGATGAGTTGAATAATCGTTTAGTTGTGGACTCACAGAAACGCCGTGATTTTGGCCGAACGTATTTTATCTCAGTGGATATAGAGACTGGTGTGCGCACTTTCCTTAATGAGTCAGAAGCCATTGCATTGAATATCGAGGGCTCCATCTCTTGGGATCAAGATGCCACAGGAATTATTTATCAGAATTACACTAATGACAGTTTGTATCGCTATGACTTGGTGTCCAAGTCGACTGCTGTTATTGCGGACAGTGAAGCAAGCCCGAGCCTACTTGGTTCGATTTCGGTTGCCCGGTGGTACAGCGAGAGCGTGTTATTGGTCGGTTCTTATGAGTTGAATGGGTTTTGGCTAATTGATCTAAACACGAATCGAAGAGTGTTATTACGTTAGCTTTTAAACTGAAAACAAAAGAGCGTCCAGATGGACGCTCTTTTTATTGGTTATATATCTATTATTCACAGCAATCAGAAGTTAATCCGTGATGACTTTCTTGGTTGTGTTTTTGAGTGGTTTCTTCTCTTGCTCTGGCATGGCTGCGTCTACCGCTTTGCCAGCCAGTCCATCATCGGGTAGGGCTTCTTTACCTGCATCGACGGTGGTGTCTTTCAACGCTTCTTTTGGCGTACAACGACCACCAACACCAACAACTGCTTTAGTCGCTGTGGCCTTAGCGGCTTTTTCAGCATCACAATCTGGATCCATGACACCCGCATAGCTCGCAGTCGAACCAAACAAGAAAAGGAGAAGGGCAAGGTTACGTTTTTTCATTGCAGTTACCGTATTCATGTAAACATCAATTAAGTGTAACTGAGTGTGGTGAGTTTGCAGGAAAAGAAAAGTGCCGCCGACGCGACACTTGAGAGTTTCTGTTGTATTTTCGGAAGTTTAGTCGTTAGCGAGCTCAATTTCTCTTGCGATATTTTGATCATTCATTACCACGCCATCAACTTCGATGGTTGCCCCGTCTAGGTTCGCTTCTTGCACCCCGTTAATTTGAGTATTGCTATCAATCACGACAGTTTTGGTTTGGAAGTCTGGTCCGTGTTCGTTTTGGCAATCCAGTACGAAAGTTCGGGAGTTTGCGTCGTAACTGTTTACAAGGCCTGTACACTCGAAAGACTCTAGTCGCTCTGGTGCATCCTGAGCATTTGTCGCAGCGAAACTGCTTGCTGAAACACAAGCACCGAAAAGCATAATTAGAGGTAGTGTTATTTTACGCATTATTAATCCCTCATTTGGTCATACGTATCTGTTTTAAAGAGGATAGAAGAAAAGTCGATACGGAAGGAAAAGAAGCACCAAACTGTGATGCTTCTTAAATATTTGCGTGTATTTACATTGCGTTAGTCGTCGTGGCCTTCTGCTTCCACTTCACGCGCGATGTTTTGGTTGTTGATGATCACACCTTCCACTTCAACTCGAGAACCATTTAGGTTGTGTTGACTTAAACCTTCGAAACGAGTTTGAGCGTCAATCACAACCGTGTTGTTCGACATAGTTTGGTCAGCGTCATTCTCACAACGCGTTACTTGGAAAGTCTCAGTGTTGACATCGTAGTTGGATACCACACCTTCACATTCAAACTCTTTACCTTGCCAGTTGCTGTCGTGGTCGCCATCGAAATCAGGGCCGTCGATTTCAACGTTTGTCGCTGTGCGAACACCATTTTTCATTACTGATGTCACTTCAACTTCTTGGCCTTGTTTAAGATCGGCTTTGGTACCATCTTCAAAGCGTGTTGCGCTGTCGACAGCGAAGTTACCACGGTAGTTTAATGAGAATTGGCTGTAATCGTTCGCAACCCATGTCACGATGCCTTCCACATCATTATCGCCAACAAGGCTGTCATAGTTTTCAACTTCTACTTCGGTTGCCACAAATAGGTCGCCTTGCATTGAGCCTTCAGCTTCAACCCATTGACCAACTTCTAGGCCATCAACACGGTCGTAAGAAACGGTTGTGTTCGCACCCAGTTTGAAGGTGCTGTTATTTGCATCAATGCTTGAGATACGGCCTTCGATTTCATCAGGACCGTTGTAGTCGAAGTCAAACTTCACAACGGATAGCACTTTGTAGCCAGCATCAGCGGTTGGCAGTGAGGACACCATAACCCAATCGCCTTGGTCGATTTCATTACTCAAATCTTCAAAATGAAGTTCGACACCGTTAACAGTGAAGCTTTTGTTTACATGATCAATTGCCGTCACTGTACCAGTCATGGTTGGCTCTAGCGTAACGACTACTGGTTCCTCTGCCGATTTCTCTGTTCCAGAACCAACTTGAACCATCATGTTTCGCTGAACAGCACCTAGATTCGTTTCTTTTGAACCATACATGACTTCAGAAACATGATAGGTATAGCCGTTTACTGTAATGGTGCTTTTCGCTTCGTTGACTGATTCAACCGTACCAATTGCCGAGCTTGGTTTTGCCGCCGGTTGAGGTGAAGAACTACCACCGTCTCCAGAACCGCCACAACCAGATAATGCCAAACCCACTGCCGCTACAAGCGCTAATTTTTTCATGATATCGACCTATTTTTGAAAGCTTATTTATGAATTTGGTTGTATCTTATGACGCGTATCGTGAAGTGTTCGTGAAGAAACGTGAGCCTATGAAAATATTAATTGTCGATGATAATCACAATGTTTCAGAAACTATTGCTGATTATCTAGAACTGGAAGGGATGACGATCGATTGCGCTTACCATGGAGAGGCTGCGCTAAATTTAATTCAAGAAAATCATTATGATGTCATCATTATGGACATCATGATGCCAAAACTCGATGGCATTAGTACGGTTGAAAAGCTGCGTCAAGAATTCTTATGTGGAACGCCAATTTTATTCTTGACCGCCAAAGATACCTTAGATGACAAAGTGGCTGCCTTTAATGCGGGTGGCGATGACTATTTGATGAAGCCTTTTGCCATGCAAGAGCTTAGCTTGAGAGTTCACGCGCTGGCCAACCGAGGTCCAAGACAAGACATAGGAACGCTGAAGTTTGCTGATATTAGCTTGGATGCTCGCACTGATGAAGTGACTCGGATGGGTAAAAACATCAAGCTCAGTCGCATTCAAACCAAAATCCTAAAATTATTATTGAAACGCGCTCCTTCAGCGGTTTCTCGTACTGAAGTGATTGAGAACGTGTGGGGTGATGAGCCGCCGGGAAGTGATGCGTTGAGAAGCCACATTTATGGTTTAAGAACGGCACTCGACAAGGGTTTTGATGATTCCAGATTAGAGACGATTCATGGACAAGGTTACCGACTCAAAGCATAAAGAATACCCAAGCATATATCGCAAGATCCGCTGGGGTTTTGGCTTGATGACCTTTGCGATGTTTACGTTGTTTTGGTCGTTGATCTACGTTGCTGAGAACAAACTTGAAGTATTGAGCTTGCACCATTGGTTAGATACAGAAGTTGAGCTTTATAAAGAAAACTACCAAAAACAGGGGTGGGACGCACCATTGCCCAATGTGCTGGAGTTTGATTCTTATTGGAGTGAAGCGCCAACGCCGGATTGGTTGTTGTCGTTTAAGTTTCCTGGATTCTACGAGTATCTTTTAGGGGAAGAGGATAAGCACTTCGTGGTGTTTGAGCATCCTTCTGGTAAAGGTTTGATGTACATCGTCTTCCAAGATGACTCAGACGACTATTTGGATGAATACGAAAGCTCGTTGCACCAGTTTACCTTTTTCTTAGGGGGCTTGTTCTCCATTATCATGGTCGGGTATGGCGTATACATGGTACGGATTTTGTCTCGACCTTTAGCTAAGATCGAAGACAAAATTGGTCACATGCCTCCGGATCAACCGACGTTTAATGTTGATACCAAGTTCAGCGAGACTCGCCATATTGAGCAGACGTTGCTCGACAGCAAAAATGAGATTGCAGGTTACTTCCGCCGTGAACAAGAGTTTAGCCGCTTTGCCTCTCATGAGTTACGCACGCCAATCATGGTAATCAAAGGCTCTGCCGATATTTTAGCTCGTGTGCCGGAGCAGCCTCCGGTGGCTCAAAAGGCGGTGAGACGCATGCAAACGGCTTGTGACGAGATGCGAGTGTTAACTGAAGCGTTCCTCTTGTTGGGCAAAGAGAAAGTTGAAGATCAACATTACGCGGATCACGCTTTACTAGGGTGCTTGAATCAACAATTAGCGGAACTGGCACCACTATTTGCCAAACAAGGTGCAGAGTACAAACTGGATGAGCTTAATAGCGGTATGGTGCATGCGCCTGAAAGCTTTGTGACGATCGTGATCAACAACCTGATCAAGAACGCATTCAGTTACAGTATCGGAGATATCGAAATTGTTCTTAATGGTACTCAATTGACCATTGTGAACCGTCACGATGGCAATGAGACCTACAACGCCGGCTATGGATGTGGCTTAGTGATCGTTGAACGTATTTGTGAGCGCATGAGCTGGCCGTTTGAACTCAATGATGATGGTATGAGGTTTACTGCCAAGGTCGATTTTTATTCCTAAACCTTGTGTGCATGTTTTGAAAGCCAGAGAACATACTCTGGCTTTTTTGCATCTAACTGTCAGTGAAACAAGAAATAAATTCGATATCGATTAGACTCAAAAGAGTCAAAGTGAATTCAGAGGAGTGGTTATGCTCTCATATCAGGTCAATCGAAGTATCGAGATAGAAAAAACACAAAGTGAAATCATCAACTACCTAAAAGATTTTACTCGTTGGCCTGAGTGGTCGCCGTGGATCATTCTCGAGCCAGACTGTGAGCTAACTTACAGTGATGAGCAAGGTGTGGTAGGGGCAGGGTATCAATGGAACGGAAAACGAATTGGTACTGGTGCCATGGTTCTCGAAAGTACTCAAGAGCATCGATTGGACATGGAACTTCACTTTTTTCGGCCTTTAAAAACTCATGCGAAAGTTACTTTAATAGTGACGCCGTCACAAGCTGGTTGTACCGTCGAGTGGCTAATGCAATCACGTGTACCTTGGTTCTTGTTCTTTCTAAAAAACGTGTTTAAGTCCATGATCGAGATGGATTATGACCGTGGCTTACGTATGTTGAAAAGCCAGTTGGAAACAGGGCAAGTGTTATCCCTGCTCACTGATTTGGGCTCCCGGAAGCAAAATGAAGTCAGTTACATTGGATTATCCGGTGCGGGTACGATTCCTGATCTTGGCCATCTCATGCAATCGCATGTGGTGCGATTGTATGAGATGGCAGAGCAAGAAAACCTGCCTGTCACTGGTGAGCTATTTTGCTACTACCTATCAATGGACATGAAGCAAGGATACTTTGAGTTCATTACTTGTTTGCCTGTCAAAGCTGGCGTTGTCGCGACTGGTGAGTTTGTTGCCGGAACCATTCCCGAAAGTGACACCTATGTGATTGAACACAAGGGAGAGTATCAATTTTTGGGGAATGCATGGTCGTATGCGATGAATCTTACTCGGCACAATGGCATCAAAGTGAAGACCAAACCGTTGGGCATCGAACGTTACCTTAATAACCCAAATGACACTGACAAAGCAGACTTGTTGACTGAGGTGATTGTGTTCAAGAAATGATGTGCGTTGTAAAACTATGAAGCAACGCCATGTTTCATCCTAAGTGCATGATAGTATTGGCATACAAATTAGAACGATACTCAAGTTGATGTGCGCCTTTATGGTGCCATCGCACTATGTCATGGATGAGATATGAGACTTAAATACTCCCTAATTACCGCGAGCCTCTTGGCTACCCATTCTTACGCAGGTGACGCGCCGAAGAGCATTATCTATATGATCGGTGATGGCATGGGGCCAGCCTTTACGACCGCTTATCGCTATTATCATGATGATCCAAACACAGATGAAATAGAGCCGACGGTTTTTGATTCTATTTTGGTTGGTATGGCGAAGACGTATCCTGATGATGCGACTTACGTTACTGACAGTGCTGCAAGTGCTACCGCTCTGAGTACCGGTATCAAAAGCTACAATGGTGCTATCGCGGTGGATACGGATAAGAAGCCGATCAAAACGATGTTAGAGATGGCGAAAGAGAAGGGCATGACCACAGGCTTGGTGGCCACATCGCAAATTAACCACGCAACGCCTGCAAGTTTTGCCGCTCATAATGAATCTCGCCGAAACTATGACGATATCGCCAATGATTACATCGACAATAAAGTGGGTGAGAAATTACCAGTCGATCTACTCTTGGGCGGTGGTGTTCGCTATTTCGAGCGTGAAGACCGTAATTTAGTTGACGAGTTCAAGCAGCAAGGCTACCAATACGTTGCCGACTTTGGTCAGCTTCCTGCACTACAAACTTTACCCGCCTTAGGCTTGTTCGCGGATAAGGCATTTCCGTTCGCACTAGATGAAAACCCCACTCGCCTAGAAGAGATGACCAACAAAGCGCTTTCTCTATTACAACGTCAAGACAATGGCTTCTTCGTGATGATTGAAGGTAGCCAGATCGACTGGTGTGGGCATGCGAACGACATTGCGTGTGCAATGGCAGAAATGAATGATTTTGCTAAATCCATTGAGTTGGCTAAAGCGTATGTCGATGCTCACCCTGATACTTTATTGGTGATCACCGCTGATCACTCAACTGGCGGCTTAACAATTGGCTCGAATGGGCAGTATCAGTGGGACACTGAGGTGATTAAGGGTGTTCACAAAACGGCATGGCCTTTAGCGATGTCTCTTGCGCAATCCCATGACATGATCGCGACATGGAATGAGTCGGTCGATTGGTCATTATCTAAAGATCAAGGTCGAAAGCTGGCATACGCTAAATTGAGTGAAGAGCCAGCTAAAGCTCTCTACAAGGAAGTGAAAGCGATCATTAATGAGAAGAGCTACACCGGTTGGACGACAAAAGGCCATACTGCCGTTGACGTTCAAGTGTTCGCCTATGGGCAAGGTGCGGATAAGTTTGTTGGTTCGCAAAATAACACTGACATCGCGAAGAAGTTAATCAGCTTTATTCAGTAGGCTCTCAACTCAATAGATTTAAACTGTCCGCTTCTCGTAAGCGAAAAGAAAATGCCTCAGCATGTGCTGAGGCATTTTTTATAGGCCAACTTCTCTTGTTAGAGAATTATTGTGCACGGTATTTACCGCTGTTTAGTTCAATTTTAGTCGCTTTTACGCGACTGTCAGCATTTAGGTAATCGCTGATACCCAGAAGATCTTGACCTTCCGCAGCTTTGAACACGGCTGATTCACCTTGTGCAAAGACGACATCAAGTTTGAGCTCTTTAGCTACTGCCTTAGCATCGGCTGGGCTTTTCACCGTAACAAAGATAAGGCCCGTTGCTTTAGATACGTTACTAAACGCATTCTTAAACACCTCGTCACCAGCGTGTAGCTCTGCCGCTTCGGCAAGGCTATCAACAGAAAGCTTACGGTAATCTTGGCCGTTAATTTGTACGGCATCAGATGCAACAAACAGTTCAGGTGTCGGTTGCTGAGCCAATTGTTGCTCTGCTTGTACAGCCGCTGCCATTGTCGATAGAGCCAGAATAGAAAATGTCATAAATTTCATGTGAATGACTCCTTAGTGACCGAAGATACGCATAGACCAGTTTTTGATAACACCTGGTTTTGCGTTGTTAGCCATCGGTACATCATAGATAGCTGAAGAATTGAAATATGCAATGAATGAGAACACTTCATCGCCGTTGGTATCGATCGCTCGTAGTGTCCATTCGCCTTTCGCGTTTTCACCGTAGAATTGGTTAGAAAGCATCAACTGGTTTTCATAACCTGCTACTGTTGGATCAAGAGATTGACCAACGAGACCATTACGCGGTGTTTGCAGAACTGAACGTGTACCTGATGGAGAAATCAGCTCAATTGCCAAATCTGGTAGACGCGAGTGTTCAAGTGTAAGTTTCACTTGTACTGACTCAACAGTAATGTCATCGGTAACAGCAATCGCTGAAGAACCACCCGCCAAGCTTGCGTCTGGAACAATTACTTCCGTCGCATTGCTTGCCCAAGGTGTAATAACTTGTGCAGGTAGAACATTGTTTGTCATACGAGCACGTTTCATCGCTTCATCTAGGTTAACTGCGCCAAAACCATAGAAGGTATGGAAGTCAACGCCAGCTGCGTTTGTCTGCCATGGTGAAATCGCTTCGTAGCTGACCAAGTCTCCTTGGCTATTAACGAACTCAAGTTGAACACCTGGGTGGTCTTTGTCGGTTACGCTTGCTGTTTCTGCTAGTAACGCACGGACATCACGAGCGGTCAGCGCATGGTTGGTTGACATAATCGCCGCAATTGCACCAGAAGTGTTTGGCGCCGCTGAAGACGTACCATTCATTGTGCTGGTGTAGTTACAGTTCGGATCTTGCTCAGTACCGCCGTGAAGGCCGTTAATACCTAAATCTGCACTGGTGTTTTGACCTTCTTCACAGCCTACTAGGTCTGTCGTTACCATTGCTGGAAAGTCTTGACCGTATTCACCCGCTGGTGCCGCGACCCACACATTAGCACCAACGGATGAGTAGCTTGCGCGAGTTCCGTCAGCACGAAGTGCGCTGGTTACAAGGTTGTAGTAACTCGCATTGTCGTAAGACTGTGCCGAGTTATGCATTGGTAGGCCTTTGTTGCCACCGCCTGCGAAAAAGTCGCTAGGAAGCACGAAAAAACGGCCAGTGTTGAAGTAGCGATAACCGTTACCGGCAGATTTAACGAAGACAGCACCACGACCCCAAGCATTACCTTCGCTGACGTCTTTCATTACATCCATTTCAAGCTTGAACTGCGGATCGTTCTCGTCGAATGGAATAGGGTAGATTGGGCTAAAACCATAACTTTGGTTGAAAACGCGAACATCGCTGGTTGCAGCGTCCACGCCGTGAGAAATCAACCAGCCTTCCAGCGTTTGGTTTGCGAGCCAGTTAAAGCCCATTAGAGAAGAGCGAGAAGCTACGCCGCGAACGCCCTCACCGTTGTTACCAACTGCACTGATTAGGCCAGCAACAGCGGTACCGTGGCCATTTGTATCAACTGGGTAATCGGCTGGGAATGAAGAGTCTTCAACGAAGTTTCTACTACCTGTGACTACGTTACCTGCAAGGTCTGGGTGATCGATCTGTACGCCAGAGTCAATAACGGCAACTTTTACACCAACACCAGCAATGCCCATTGCTTGTGTCAGTTTGGTGTTCAAGTCATTACCCGCAACGGCAGGGTTTGCTGCAAATGCAGTTTGGCCTGTGTTGTCTAGGTGCCATTGCTCAGAGTAGAGCGGATCATAAGCCGAGACGGCAGGAGAAAGGCCTACTGCTAACATTGCAGCGAATAGGCGATTAATGCGTGTTTCCATTTGTGACCTCATGTCTTTGTTTGGAATTTTTGTCCCTGTTCGATACTCCTTTAAACAGGTCTAAACAAAGCTAGCGGCTTAGAATGGAAACGAAAACTGTTTACATCTTATTTACTTTTGTTTTTCGACGCACGACATTTTCTTGACGATAAGTGCTTGAAGTCACATTAGAATCTAGATATTTGCAGGAAAGATTGCATGTTTAAAAAGCAGAAAAACTAGAGAATTTTTCTGCTTTTTATGGAATGGGATGATTTATATGGCAGGTTGTATGGTTGCCGCAGGTTCTGTAGGGGCTTGTTCTTTACGAGACAGCAGACCGTCAACCACTTTTTCTACATAAAACTTCTTATACTCCTTATCACACCAACGCTTGTTCAAACCACGACGGTTGAATTCGGCACCAATTGCCACGCGGGTTTGATTTGATGCGCGGTTGTAATACAGGGTTTCACATAACTGCATGTTGCTCATCTGCTGAGCGTACACATTAACACTGCTGCTTCTCATTCCTAATTGCGCGGCTTGATGATTGCTGCACGCGGCCAATACTAAGGGCGACAGTGCAGCGAGAATCCATGTTTTTTTTCATTGTGTTTTTCTATGACGTCGAGTGAATTTGGTACTGGTTTCGACCAGATTGTTTAGCATCGTACAGAGCTTGGTCAGCGGCAAAGAACCATTGATCCCACTCCTGTTTGATGCTTTGCGCACTTAGCTCGTTAACTGCGCCGAGTGAGATTGTCGCGCCTAGCGATTCAGAGTCAACCTCAAGGTTGTTGTTTTCAACTGCAAGTCTCAAACGATCTAACGTTTTTGCACAGTCATCAGCGTGTCTAATTTCGAACAGCAGCACAAACTCTTCGCCACCCCAACGGACGAGTAAGTCTCCGGCGCGCGTCGCCTCGTCGAGAACGCGTGCAACGTGCAACAGCATTTTATCGCCTAGGTCATGGCCATACTGGTCATTGAAGGCTTTGAAATGGTCAATGTCAATAACGGCAAGGGCGAACTTACGTTCAGGGCTTCGACGCGCCATTTGATCCAGCCAACTAGGCAGATAGCGACGATTATGTACCTTCGTTAGCGGGTCAGTGGTATTTTGCTGCGCCAACTCCTCGTTGATCTTGTTCATTTGACGAATGTAACGGAAAAGCCAAAAACCGATAGCGGCAACAATAAGGAAGTAGAAGATTTCGCGGTAGCGTTGGGATTCAAGCTCAGAAGCTTGGAGCGCATTCTTCGCTTCGAGAAGGGTCAATTCTTTCTGAGCCAGCTTCGCCTCTAAGTCGAGCTTGATATTGATCATCTCATCGCCATGAACATGGCTATCAAAGCTTTTTTCTAAGTTACGTAAACGACCTAAATTATCGAATGCTTTTTCAAAATGTTTTAATTCTTGGTTGGCGCGCACGAGCACTAAATACAGGTCCATTTGCTGCTTAGTCTCTGCACTTGCCGTTTCACTTAGGCCTTCTAATGCAGTTTTTGCACTCTCAATTGCTTGCTCATATTTCCCATCCTTAAGGTAGGCTTCGGCAAAAGCTTCGTGGCAGGCGGCTTTTAGGCCTTTTAAGTTTTGCGGGTTCGGAAGTTCTAAACATGTCTGTGCAAGTTGATAAGATTCTTCCATCTTACCTAGTGTGCTAAGAAGTTGGGATAAGTTAGAAACGGAGTTATGCTTAATTCTGACTGAGCCGGTTGCCATGGAAAGTTGGGCAGCTTGCTCAAAGTAACGTTCTGATTCTTCGTACTTTTCCATGCCATAGTTAATGACACTTAAGTTCGCATACATGATGGCAAGGAACAAGCTGTTGTCATACTTATCGTCGCTGTTTAAGTAGCCATTAATCGCTTGGTCGAGATAGGTTTTTGCCCGATCCCAATCCGACAGTTCCATATAAAGTGAAGCGATGTTGTTGAGTGTCATCGCAATCTGGATCTCAAACTCAGATCCTTCAAGCAAATCATAAGCGGTTCGATAATGTTTTAAACCGGTTTGTACTTGAGCGCGTTGAACCTCTGCATTCCCAAGCCAGCGGTAAGCTCGACCTTGAAGAGAGTTATAGCCAATCTGGCGAGAGATATTGATGACATCGTGCAGAAGAAGCTCGCCTTGCCAAACTTCGTCTGCTTCTATCAGTTCGACGGCTTGGTTTAACTTTGCTTCTGCAATCACCCAAGGCAAATCATGTTGTTTGCCGAATTCAACGAGGTCAGGGAGCTCTGGAATTGGAACGCCTTCGTAACGCTCAAGATAAATATGTGCGAAGTAATAAAGTGCTTGTGAATCCGGAGATGCGTCCGCGGGTAATGTGAAGTCGCTTGATTTGATTGAGCGAGGCTTACCGATAGAGTCGAAATAAAATTCCAACATCGGGTCGTCTTTTATCGAGATATGGTGTCTGAGGTAACTTTCTTTGTTCGCGTGGTCTGCAGAGAAACTACTGGTTGAACACATCGCGCCAAACACAATCGGAAATAGATACCGTAACGTTTTAAACGGTATAAGCTTTAGACGGTTGATAAAAGCGAACTCTTTAAAGTGAAACACGCAAGAAGTCTATCATTTCTCATCTATGAATAACCACAGATTTAGTTGTTTTATCTGTACATTAAAAGTAACTGTTCAATGAGTGAAAATAGGCCACTGAAATACAGACGTTTTTAACACAAAATGCTCAAAAATATCCGGTTGGACGGATGTCTTTCAGCTTTTCTCGTTAAAGGCTGTTGCCATAAGAATCTTAACAATAGAGTAGGGGAAAGATGAGTAGGTAACTCTGTTCATAAAGAGGATAAACGATGGGGTAACAGCTCGTAAAAAATCCCTCGATCTCTAAAATTTCATTTAGCTGTCATAAATATTTAATATTGGTATGTCTTGTGAAAAAACATCTTTTTAGACATAGTGTTATTAAGCCATGAAAAACTGGTTGTTCCAACTAAAAAGGAGATTGCCTATGCACAACGAAATGATTCAACCTTCTCGCTTCGGTATCATCGGTCGTACTTGTATCGCTTCAGTACTTATGATCGCAGGTGTTTTCACTCTTATGTAATAAGACGGTAGTTCATCAGTACTGCTAAGAAAACATAGCAAAATTCAGGGAATTACCTTAACAAAAAATAAGGTATTCCCCTGAAAATCCTATCTAAGTCTCTATTCTTAACTCAACAAGCTAAAAACCAACGCACTTACTGCGATAACTCCCGTCATAAGTACAAAGTAGGTCGATGCTTTTCCACGATACTTCTGCAGGCCTTTTACTTTGTATACCGCTAGCATTGGCATAATGAACAAGATCATTGCGATGACAGGTCCCGACAGGGCTTCCATCATCCCCAAGATGCTAGGGTTCATGATCGCAGCAATCCAAATAGACACAAACAGTACAACAACACTGATGCGATCTACGCGTCGTTTTGGCATATCAGAATGCTTAGTGATCAAACCATTCAAGCTTTCACGTGCACCAAGGAAGTGACCAAGGAAAGAAGAGGTGATCGCGACAAATGCGACAAGTGGACCTAACGTTGCAATAAAAGGATTGTCCGTAGCGTTTGCTAAGTAAGACAACACAGATACGTTTTGCTCTTTTGCTTCTGCCAGCTGTTCCGGAGATAGCGCGAGTACGCAAGAGAAGACAAACAACAGCACAAAAGCGATCAGCATGATGCTAGTGCGGCGTAAAATAAGCTCAGACTTCGCATCCGCTGCCTCACCGTAGTGACGACGTTGAACATTGGCAAAGCTTGAGATTGCTGCCGCGTGGCTGAAAGAAAAAATGACGACAGGAATCGCCAACCACATGGTGCTTGCAAAAGACGACATTTCTGGCGCATCCATTACTGGCATGCTCCAGTTTGGCATTAAGTAGAATGATAGAAACGCCAGAATCGCCACCAACGGGTAAACCATGATGGCAAAGGCACGCAGCATTACTTTTTCACCCGCCATCATGATAGCAATTAAGCTAAACACTAATACGCCAGACAGTAGGGCACGCGGTAATGGCTCCATACCCGCTTGGTTGACCATAAAGCTGTCGACAGTATTGGTAATGCCAACGCCATAGATTAGTAGGATTGGGAAGATAGAGAGGAAGTACAGCAGCGAAATTGAACGACCCGCTTTCGCGCCAAAGTGTTCTTCTACCACATCGGTAAAATCAGCGTTCTTGATCTTTGAGGACAGGACAAATCGGGCAAGACCACGGTGAGCTAAGTAAGTCATTGGGTATGCAAGAACCGCCATGACAACGAGAGGCCAAAAGCCGCCAATACCAAGGTTAATCGGCAAAAATAGAATACCTGCACCAACAGCAGTACCAAACAAGCTTAATAGCCAGTGTGTATCGTGCTTTGTCCAAGTATTTTTGGTGTTTAATTCACTAAAATTTAACGTATCTCGAGATTCTTTCACTTAAAACTCGCTTTTATAAAAATAATAATCGCGCGGATGGTATATGTTTTAGTGATTGTTATCACATCGAGTTTGTGGTGAATCGTGCTAGTGAAAAGGTGGTGGTGTAAACTATCGAACCATGAAAATTTGAAAAAAGCGATATATAGTTTCAGTTTGTCGTGTTTAAATTGAAATAATATCGCGAAATTTTATGATTTTATGGTTTTAGATGTTGTGGTTAAGCTTTGTTCGATAATATTGTAAGGTGTTCAGAGAGCGGAATCGGTTTAGAAACGCCAAACCCTTGAGCAAACTGGATATTTAATGCTCTTAATGTCTCTATATGAGCTTCTGACTCTACAAATTCAGCAACAGTCACGAGGTTCATGCTCCTTGCTACTTGGCTAATGGCTTGGACGATAATTCTGTCGTTCTCACTAGCAACGATATCTTTGACAAAAGAACCATCCACTTTTAGTACATCCAGTGGAAGGCGACGCAAATAGTCAAAGCTCGCGTACCCTGTACCGAAGTCGTCAAGTGCGATAGTTGAGCCCGCTTTGCGTAGTAAGTTCAGGTTCTGGATGGCGATCGGCTCATTACAAAGGGCATCAGATTCTGTGATCTCAAAGCAGAGCTTATTCATCGGAATTTCGTGCAGTGCGGCTTTTGTTTGTATCTGCTCTGCCAAACCTTCTGAGTTGAGCGCTTTTGCCGTTAGATTAATAGAGCAACGACCGACTGAACGCCAATCGTGAATTTGTGCTTTTAGTGAGAGAAAGGTGTGCTCAATTACCCAGTTATCCAGTTCAAGTTCTAAACCAAATTCGTTAATCAGCGGAAAGAACTCTCCCGGTGACATCAACGTATCTTCGCTGGGTCTAAGACGTAAAAGTATCTCAAAGTTCGCTGCTTGGTGTGCCTCACTAAGTGCGCGGTAAGGTTGGCAGTAGAGCTCGAACTCGTTTTTACGAAAACACTGCTGAATAAAACTTAATTGATCAAGTGTATTCTTTTGCTCTTGATCCTGAGTAATCCAGTTCACACAGCGATGTTCGTGACCTTGCTGTTCGCACAGTTTAGAAATTAATGGATCGAGGCTTTTGTCTCCGTAAACCGAAGCACACTGTATGGTACGTTTTACCAAGCTTATCGCTTTATCATCAAAGTAAAAGTAAAAACGATCTAACAGAGCGATAAGGGTTTCTAACTCAGCATCCATATCAGGTAGACGCGGAGCGATACACAGCAAGCCGCTGGCAAACGGAGGTAAATAGGCGCGTTTTAAATGCTCAGTGTTGGAGGCAAGATATTGGCTGAGCTGCTTCATTAGCTGAGCCCTACCTTGGTGGCCTAAACCATTGAGTTTGGATAGCGTTGGTTCTAGGTCGATATATATCACGGTTGCATTGGCTTGCTTGGCAACATCCTCTTTTAGCTGGGCGAGATTATATAAACCCGTAAAGCTGTCGATACGTTCTTTGCGAATGGCGTTGCGTGTCGTGACATAGTTTTTAATCGTGTGCGCGCCCAACATAAACGTGAGCATGGTGAGAACGAACAACACCAGAAGCATCGCATAAACTTGTTCACGTGAAAGAAGTTCGGCATTAAAACGATTAATGATGCTAAAAACACAAATCAACAATGTTGCAGCACCAACTAACATAGGGCGAATCAGTCCAAACTTACCCAATCCCATACCAACCAAGCAGAGCAATATCAAACTGAGCGTGTTCAGTGTGAGTGGGTTGTTTGTTGATATGCCCCCGACTAGGAATAATGCACAAATCATCACCCATATACGAAAGTGAAATGGACTAGAGTGTGCGCTCATCATTGCACGGTCGAGCTTTAGGTATGGCGCATTTTCTCCATCGAGAACGTAACTCAACCCTAGACTCAATAAGGGAGTTAGTACCATCTGTGTCAGAACCGCACTTAAAACCGAATAGGCGATAAATTCAAATGAAAAGTTGGGGCTACCGCCGAGTAGCACACTGATTAACAACAATAAAGCCGTATTGGCGATTGGGTAAAGAATACCGATAAACAGAGCGAAATAGCTTAGCTTTACAGTAAAGTTGTAGGCAGCAACATGTTTCAAAGCCGAGCGATAGAGCTGGCAAAACAATAATGGAAGCACAGGAAGGAACAGAGCGAACATCAGCGCCATATCAAATGGACGTTCAGAGCAAATGGTGTAGTAAAACAGCAAGCTCACGATGATCGTGGGCAGTACCCTAAAATTGTATCTGAGCGTAACTGCAACAACGAAAGCGGCCGTAAAAGAGAGCACGTGAACGCGATCTTGCGCAATCACATAGAAATTGGAGAGGCTATAGCTAACTTGTATTGCGCAAAAGATTAGGATCTGAGTCCCTAAAAACTGCCACCACTTTTTATTTTTATATTCGAGCAAAGGGCTGATTTGCTCGAGTCCAGACATCGACATTATTCAACTCTAATTATGACAGCGTAATTGAAGTCTCTGCACTAATAATGCGAGAGCCTCATTTTTATAATGATTCGCCTAGCTAAAGGATCGCAATGGCTCATGGTGGGCGAGTTCGCCCTTATTGTTGTTATTGTTTCTGCTTATGAGAGCGGCGATTATTCTACAAAAAACAAGCAACAATCAAATAAAAACTGGTACGACGTTCCATTAATCAAAACTACCTCTCATCAATGAGAAGTGGTCTTACCAATCTACTGAGTATGATTATTTTAACAGATTGCTAGGAAAGGTATGAAATCATTAGGTTTTATCGCTTTTCGCCACTATATTCCGCTTCTTAAGCTCAAAAGGAACCGTTTTAATGAAGATTACCCCAGCAGGAAAACAGGATTTGGCGTCAGTACACGCACTTGAACACGTATTGTTTGGTCATCACGCTTACCCTCAGTTTTTCTTTCGACAAGCATTTGATTGCTGGCCGCATGGTTTGTTGATTGCCAAAGAAGAAGATCAAATTACGGGTTATGTACTGATGGCGACAAGCGATGAGCGAAACACACATTGGATCTTGTCGCTTGCGGTAGATAGCCAGCATCGAGGAAAGGGGATTGCTCGTTCGCTTGTGGAGAATGCAATTGCAAAGGTAAGCTCAGGTTCTATCGTTAAGTTAACTGTCGATCCAAACAATGCGCCAGCTTACAAGTTGTACAATTCGTTAGGCTTTAAGGCTCTGGAAAAAGAAGAAGATTATTTCGGTGATGGAGAGCCTAGACTGGTCATGGCACTAGCCCGTTAATCTTGCACTTCTGTGATACAAGCTCGCACCTAATCAGTGCATTGCCAATTATAAAGCTATAGCTGGTTTTGTTAAGTTATTGAAATATAGATTAATATGAAATTGGAATCGGGTTTGCAACTTAGATTATGTTCATCGTTAACTCGATGCGCCGCTTTCCCTTAGCAGGCGGTTAAGCGGATAGGGTATTACTTTTTTGAGCTTTTATAGGCAATGCAGCCTCTCTCGTTTCGGGAGAGGTTTTTTTTCGCTTGTAGCTCAGTATTTTAAGAGGATGCCTGCTATTAAATAGTTCGTTCACGAATCAAGGAAGGCGGACTGTAAGATTAAAAGGTGGCGGTCACTGTATGTTTGGGTACGGAGGTTAAGAAGCATTGATTGTGATGGGAGAAGTTGTCAAACTGCGCAAACAACTAATAAAAACCGTACAGTCAGTGACGGAATACGAGGGAATATGAGCAGCATTTTGGAGTGTATCAGAACAGTCGGTCGTGGTGAACGTGGACGAAAACCACTGAACTTTGACCAAGCGTTTCGAGTTATGGATGAATACCTAAACGGCGAGTGCGACGACGATCAGATGGCAATGTTATTGATGCTGATCCGCGTACAGAACGAGACTCAACAAGAAATCGCTGGCTTTGTTAAAGCATTCCAATCCCGCATGCCAGCTATTGGCACAGACATTGACTGGCCATGTTACGCAGGCAAACGTGAAGCAGCAGGTCAACCTTGGCACCTGTTGGCAGCGAAGATCCTCGCCGATAATGGTCATAAAGTGTTGATGCATGGTTATCACGATCGTCAATCTGGTCGTTTACATGCTGAAGATTACCTCGACAAATTTGCTATCAAGAAAGCGGAATCAGCAGAAGACGCAAAGCGTGTCTTAGAAACACAAAACATCGTGTATCTACCGCTCAGTGCGTTTGCCCCTCAAGCAGAAACCATGATTGGTTGGAAGAATCGTTATGGGCTTAGAACGCCGATTAATACCGTGGTTCGTGCATTGAACCCAGGGCAAGCGACCGTCGGTATTCGTGGTAGTTTTCATCCTGGATTCCAACAACTTCATGCAGAAGTTGAGTACGAGATTGGTCAAACCGCTCACGCCGTTGTGTCATTCAAAGGACAATCGGGTGAGTCAGAATACAACCCGAAAGTAAGCCAAACGGTATGGTTAAGCCAAACAAGCGGCGTGACATCGCACTACTGGACGGAGCAAATGCTGTCTGAGGTGCCAATGCCAGTAAATTGCCCGTTTGGTACGTCAGAAGATGACATGAACCAAATGGCGAATACGGTTTTAGCGACGATGACAGTGGTTCTATTTGCACAAATGCACGACAGAGAAAAAGCATTTGAACGTGCTTTTTCTTACTGGCATGCCTATTGCGGCCAGCAATAACGTACTATTGTCAATGAATGTAAAACCGACGACGCAAAGTTGTTGAATCTGAATCCATTATCTATTGTTTGAAGAAGGTAAAAGATCCTAGCTCACCAGTGATGTGTTTCACCGCCGCGTTCCGTTTCAGGGGTGAAACCACCGTTCAAGAATCAGTCGCGTTCGACTTCGTTTCGCCGCTGAGAGTTTGAAATAAACATATGGTAAGACGTAGAGGACATGGATAATGGTTCTAAAGCATACCACTACCAAACAAAAGGCTTCTCATCCTATCCCGCAAGAAGCCTTCGATTGGTACGACGAATACGCCCATGGAAAAATCTCACGCCGTGAGTTTCTAAATAGGCTGGGTGGCCTTGCTGTGCTTGGCTTTAGCATGACAGCACTGGTCGACGCGCTAACCCCGAATTACGCACTGGCAGAACAAGTTTCATTTAACGATCCTGACATCAAAGCAACTTACGAAACCTTCCCATCACCAAATGGGCATGGAGAAGGGCGCGGCTATTTGGTGATGCCACAGAAGAAGACCTTAAAATCACCGACGGTGTTAGTGGTTCATGAAAATCGTGGGCTGAACCCTTATATCAAAGATGTGGCTAGGCGACTCGCGAAAGACGGCTTTATTGCTTTTGCTCCAGATGCCCTATACCCACTTGGCGGCTATCCAGGGAACGACGATGAAGGTCGCTCTATGCAGAAAGAGATGGACAGAGCTAAGATCGAGCAAGACTTTATTGCGGCGGCTAATTTCATCAAACAGCACGAGGATGGGAACGGTAAGTTGGGGGCGGTCGGGTTCTGCTTCGGAGGTTACATTGTCAATATGCTTGCAGCAGTGATGCCCGATGAGCTCGATGCAGGTGTGCCTTTCTATGGAACACCAGCGGCACAAGAGATCCAAAAGCAAGTCAAAGGGCCGTTGATGATTCACTTTGCAGGACTCGATAAGCGTGTTAACGAAACATGGCCTGCTTATGAACAGCAACTGATCGCAACCGACGCACAGTATCAAGCGTTAATGTATGAGAACGTCAATCACGGCTTCCATAACGACTCAACGGCACGTTACGCTCCGGAAGAAGCAGCACTCGCTTGGGAGCGCACTCTCGGCTTCTTCAAAGAACATCTCGCCTCTAGTTAAAACGCTTCAACTTTAGTTGGCACATTCCGTATATATCTTAGTAAGAAAGAAACGAATAGAGCTCCAGAGACAGTACAGTATGGCTCTGGGGCTTTTTACTATTTGGAAGGATTCACTTGTAGTTCGGTATAGCCAGTCGAGTCGTCCATCGCTCTGGTAAACTCAAGTTTTGAGTAAGAATGGATGATCAATTCTGCGGTAGTATCAATCACTGTGCCTTCTAGCAAATGCCCACCCCAAACTCGTCCTTCACGATCAGAGACTGATATATGAACGTGTTGATGTTCAGGCGTTAGGGTTCCCATCACAGAGACGATTTCAAACGGCTCTTGTTTGGTTAACGTGCTTTCTGCACCTGCCAAACGAAGGTTGAGGTCAGAGACACAACCAACACATGAAGCAATCGAGCCTGCTTTGATATCGTGCTCCGCGACCAATTTCGCTAGGCTCAGCTTTAAGTCCATGCCTTTGGTAAGACGTACTGCTATCACTTCAATCGACATATTACTTCCTAATCAAAACCAGCAAGCAGGAAAGCGCCGTATCTAAGTCGGCATAACGTTTGGCTTTGCCAAGTACGCGCATGCCTTGCATGTTGTTGAGAACGAAACGAGCGAGTTCTTCTGGTTTCAGCGTTTTCGGCACTAAGGTTTCTTTTTGCGCATTGGTTAGCGCATCCGCAATGATGTCGATAAGATGGTCAAATAAGAAATGCCCTTTGCGCAGTACGTCATCGTCTTCACCTGCATGCTCAATCAACGCATTTTGGATAAAACACCCACAGTTGCGTTTGCGTTGCAGCTCAGCAAAAGATTTAAGGAACGATTCCAACTCAGGTAAAGACGCATCGTCTTTTTCCAAATCATTCAGTGACGGTAGCGAGACCTTTTTCAAGTAAGCATCGAGCGCTTCGTAGTAGAGCTGTTGCTTGTCACCATAGGTGTTGTAAAGACTGAAGCGGTTGATGTTCAACTCGTCGGTGAGATCCGAGATTGACGTGTTCGCAAAGCCCTTGCGCCAAAACACATCCATAGCCACGAGAAGCTTTTCATCTCGGTCGAAATTGGCTTTTCTTGCCATAAATTACCTGCCTGGGTCTGCTTATCGGGTAATTGAATCATTTTGGAGGGATGGCACAGAGAACCTCTAGCGTTCGAACTGAACCAAAATAGTGAAACTCCAAATTCATACGAACTCACAAACGGCATCAAAAATCTCGCTCAGCAAACAGACCCAAAACTGTTTGAAAATTTTTGATAATGAAGTTCTTGACTGATCGTTTATAAACTGGCTACAGTATATCCTAACCAATCGGTTAGAAAAAGATAAAAGGATGTGAAATGAAGCTGTATGAAACCGCAATGACTCCAAGTTGTAAGCGAGTTAGCATTTTTCTAAAGGAAATCGGTGGCGAGGTTGAGCGAATTGCGCTGAACGTTCGTGAGGGCGATAACCTATCTGAACCGTTTAAATCGAAAAGCGTGAACGGCAAAGTGCCTCTACTAGAACTGGATGATGGCACGACGATCTGTGAAAGCGTGGCGATTTGTCGTTACCTAGATGAAGCGTTTGAAAATGATCTTGCGCTGTTTGGTGCTAACCAACTCGAACGCGCTCAGGTAGAAATGTGGCATCGTGTGGTGGAATTCCAAGGCTTGTACACGGCTTTTCAGGCGTTTCGCAATATCACAGCAATTTACCAAGACCGTGAAAACTGTGTGGCTGCGTGGGGTGACGAGTCGAAATCCCGCGTATTAGAATTCCTGCCAATTCTCGACAAGCGTCTGTCGGAGAGCGAGCACATCGCGACGGACAACTTCACCATCGTAGACATTACCGGCTACATTTTTGTTGGTTTTGCCGTAAATGGTTTGAGTATTGAAGTGTTCGAAACCTACCCAAATATTGCACGTTGGTTTGAACAAGTATCGGTGCGTGAAGCATTCCAAGACTGAGGCTTAGTCTGCATCAACAAAGCAGTGAAGCTTGTATGAGTTCGCTGCTTTTTGTCGCTTTAAGCGTAAAGATCTTCAATTTTCTCGGGTTTTCTCTTTTTTCAGCCTCTCTCCTATAATTAACTTTGTTAATGAAACAACCTCAATTGGCTCTTACGGCGTTTTAGAACGTTACGTTCTTAGTCTGTAGACGTCCCAATCATTATTGGAATTCATCAAGTAATGAAGGACACCAAGCGACAAGGAGAGGTTATGCGTGTTCGAAGTAAAACCATCAATGGCGTGTTGTGTACGCTGCTCGTAGCGTCTGTGTGCGGGCTCGTGGCCATGTATCAAAGTCACACTCAGCAGCATCAACAAATTGAACTGCTGCGTGGGCAACTGGTGGAAAAAGAAAACCAAATCGTAGTCTCGAATGAGGCGTTATCTTACACCCGTTATCAACACCAACTTTTGGCGGAAGATTACAGCCGTTTCAGAGATGAGCAATCCATGAGTAATGTGCTGCCATAAAGCAAATAGGCAAGGAGACGCATGAAGTCCATATTGTTGGTTGACGACAGCAAAACGGTTCTGCTCTACATGACCAGTGCATTGCAAAAGCAAGGGTACGAGGTCATTGCCGTTGAAGATGGTGAGTCTGCGTTAGAAGTGCTGACTCACCGAACTGACATTCAGTTTGTCCTCAGTGATTTGATGATGCCGGGTATTAGTGGCATTGAGCTTTGTCGTGAGCTTAAGTCGTCGGCGTTTTCTCGTTATATCTTCTTTGTTCTCCTTTCTTCATATAACGATCAAGAATCCATCATCAAAGGCATGGATGCAGGTGCCGATGACTTTGTTGATAAGAAGACTTCTGTCGCTGAGTTGCAAGCGCGAATTCGAGCGGGTTTTCGTACTCTAGAATTGCACAATACGCTCACGACAAAAAACCAAGAGCTCGATTTAGCGTATCAAACCATTCAGCAGGATCTGGATTCTGCTGGAGAGTTAATGGGGCAACTGTTGCCCGTTGAAGAACAAATTCATACGGCACAATTTAGCTTCACTTATGTCCCTTGTACCAAGATTGGCGGGGATATGTTGGGGTATGTGGAGCTTGATGATTCCCATGTCGCGTTTTATGTCTTCGATGTTTCCGGACACGGTATTTCTTCGGCGTTGATGGCGTTCTCGATTCAACAAACTTTGTCACAACGTAACAAGTCGGAGTCGATAACGTTAGACTGGGGCGACAATGAGTACCGCATCAGTGAGCCTGCGGCTGTGATTGAAAGGCTCAATCGACGCTACCAGCAAACGCAGAACGGCAAGCTCTATTTCACTATCGAATACGCTGTGTTGAACACCAAAACCGGTGAACTGAAATATTGCACTGCAGGCCACCCTAAATTTGTGTGGCAACAGACGGAACACAACTGCTTGGAACTTGTTGGTGACAACAACTTCATCGTCGGGGCATTGGAGCCGATGATGTACCAAGGTGGAAGTATCCAACTCAAGCCCAATGACGCGCTTTGGTTTTTCTCCGATGGCTTATTGGAAGCAAAGCAAGGCGAGGAGCTTTACGGCATTGACCGACTGCTAGCTAACATCGAAGGGAGTAAAGCGATGCCAGAAAAGGCACAAACCAATTCCGTTTTGGAGCAAGTGCAAAGCTGGCAAGGAAAACCAGAAATCGACGATGATGTGAGCTTGTTGAAAGTGCAATGGTTGGGCTGTGCACAATCGCAAGCCGTTAAGTCGACAAGTTCGGTATTCCAAAAATCCTATCAAGCGTCTTTAGAAGTTTCACGCCAAGCGAGTCTCGAATTGGTTGAGTTCCTTCAACAACACTCGGTTTCTTCTCATGTCGTGCAAACTCTAGAGTTGTGTGTGGTTGAGTTGATGAACAATGCTTTCATTCATGCCTATCAAGAACAAACCGGAAAAACGGTTGAGTTAGAATGCGAAGTGATTCAGGGGGAAAAAACAAAAGTTGAACTGCGCGTGGCTGATTACGGAAACGGTATTGATGACGATACGTTCAAAGATCACATCTCTAAACAGATTGAAGCGCCCAATTTGTTCGATGAAGACAGTTGGTTGCCTTCTGGTCGAGGGCTTATATTGATCGCTCAAATGACAGATGAGTTCTCGGTGTGCAGCCAAGCTGGAAGGAACGAGTTTACGGTAATTAAATCGTCTTAGTTCGATAAAAACTCACCCCGCAAAGGCGAGGTGAGTTGTATTTAATTACAGTGTGTTTTTAAAGATCTGACCATCTTTCATGATGAGATCCATTTCTGTTAGGTGAGAACCGTCTGGCTTGGCATCGTTGGTAAACCAAGTCTCACGTCCGCCGACTAAGGTAATGTCTTCTAGCGGGTTACCAGCAATCAGTAAGATATCTGCGTAAGCACCAACCTCAATCACACCGATTTTGCCGTCTGAATATGGGTTGATCCAATCTTCCATCAACTCTGCTGGGATTCGACCGCCGACCGAAGTCATTGCTTTAAGTGCATTGTAGTTTCCAAAGAACTTCGCGTTTAGGTAAATCTCATGCGCAATTTGTTTTGCACAGGTCGATGCAACGCCAACACAGTCGGTATTAAACGCGCGATAGTCTGGGTTCACCTCATTGACGTTATCAACGTAAGAGTCGAAAGCTTTTTGCGCCGAGTGCAGCTTCGCTTGGATCATTGGATCTTGCACTACAGGCGTTTTCGCAAGTTCTGGAGAAAACGCAGTTAGGTTTGTCACCAAGAATGCACCTTCTTCTTTAAAGCGTTTATGGTGCTTAGGTGAATACATAAAGCCGTGCTCAATGGTCTTCACACCTGTATCTAGCGCTTGGTTAATCGCTTTTTCTGAATAAGCGTGTGTCGATACGTAAGATCCATATGAGTTTGCGATATCAACGGCCGCTTTCAGTTCCGAATCTAGTAATGACTGGTACTGCCACGGGTCGAACTTAGACGACACACCACCAGATTGGAATACCTTTAAAAACTGCGCGCCCTGACGGAAGTTGTATCGACCTTGTTCATGAATCGCATCCACACCAGCAGGTGTCGACATGATATTCAGGATCTCAAGGTTTTGAGGTGAATCCGTTAGGCGACGAGATTGCAGGCCAACGTCAGAGTGACCACCGATAGGGGCGATAGGAGCACCAGAAACAAAAGTACGAGGGAAGGCGTTTAAGCGACCATCGCGTTCCATATCTGTCCATGAGCCTTCTGCACCGCCCACATCACGAATTGTTGAGAAGCCCATATTTAGGTACATCTCACCAAAGCCTTGAGCATGAACCGCGATTTCCGACCAACGCATATCGTTTGTGCCCAATAAGCCTTTTGGCAATGCAAGGTGCATGTGTGATTCCACCAAGCCCGGCATCAAGGTTCTGCCTTCACCATCAATGACCTTAGCATCGCTAGGTACGTCGGGATTACCTTCAGTGATCGCGGTGATCTTATTGCCAGTGACAACAACCGATTGATTCTTAAACAGCTTGTTATCGGTGCCGTTAAAGATATTCACGTTAGTGAACACGGTAACCTGGGGTTGCTCGGCAACCGTTTCGGTTTGAGTCGTGGTAACCACTGGTGCCGCCATCAGTGAGCCAGCGACAACAGCAAGAGAAGTAGCGATAAGTGTTTTCTTAAGCATAAAAACCTCGTTGAATTTCAAACTGAATTTGGGAACTGAGGCTATCTTAGGAAAATAGGCTTGAACTGAATTGCCATTTCGCGACAGTGGATTGAACAAATCATTCAGGTGCTATGCTTTAACTTTGTACAACACAGATGCACGCGCCAAGGAGCACTGTGATATGTCGAGAATAGAAATCAAACGGGACCGGCCACGCGTCGAGTTGTTGTTTGCTAAATACAAAGAGCAGATCGGTGACGATTTTCCCGGTTATAGAAATCATGTATATCGGACCATTACTTATGCGATGCATTTTTTAGGCAATGATGAGCAGTACGAGCAGTTAGTTGAAACGGCATTTGTTTATCACGACATTGGCTTGTGGACTGACTATGAGTTGGCTTATCTCGAACCCTCTGAAGCTGCAGCGTTAGCTGACAATGAACACTTTGGATGGGGTTTAGATCCTGATGCTTTACGTGGAGCGATTCATTGGCATCATAAGATTTCTCCGTATAAAGGTCCGCACCAAAAAGTGATAGAAGCGTGTCGGAAAGCAGACTGGATTGATGCGACCAAAGGCAGTGTTCGCAAAGGGTTGAGTAAAGAAACCATCGCAGAAGTTGAAGCGGCTTTTCCAAACTTAGGCTTTCATGACACCTTGCTGCGCCTAGCAAAAGATTATGGTGGTTCAACACTCGTAGGCGGCGTCAAAGTGACGCTGGGTATCGTTAAGTGGTAATTCGTATCTTGCCTTAACCGTGAAAGTAAAGCTAAGCGGAAAATCAGAAGTAAGTGGTAAAACAGAACCAAGGGTGACAACAAAAATGCCGAAGTGATGTAGGTTGCTTCGGCATTTGTTGTTTTTGAATAGGGGGTTATGCACTGACTTCTTGTTGCATGATCTGCTTATTAAAGGCGAGAGGGTCTTTCAATATGGCACGGCCGACGGCTGCCAAATCGAGCCAGCCGTTGTTTACCGCTTGGTCGATGTATTCTGCACTTTCAATTCCACCCACACCGATGATTGGAACACCCAAGTCTGCTTGTTTTAAGAAGGTTGACTCTGATACAAGATAGCCTTCGCCACGGCGGTCTTTGGGACGATTCCAGCCCCCAATACCCGATGAAACGTCGATAACATCTAAGCTTGGTCACAGATTTAGGGGAGGGTAATGTAATTTACAGCCGTGCATTTTACGTCAGTACGTTTATAATGCAGAGGCAGTTTCTAGCGCCTTTTTGTGCACTTCTATTGATTTCCTCTCGAACCGTTATCCTAATCTTCCCCGCGTGATGTCGTCTAAGACCAACTTTGCGTCATGACATCCATTTTTTCTCGTTGTTTCTACGTTAATGCCACTAACGCCCTTAAGTCGGAATAAGCGGCGATAAGACAACCCTTTACCTTTAACCTTTATCTTCAACCTTCTATTTTTAACCATTGAGGTCTAAATGAATAACCTAATCGTATTTACTGGTGGTCCGGGTTCGGGCAAAACCTCAGTGATTGAGCATCTTACTAAGCTTGGTTACGTTTGCGCACCAGAAACCGGGCGTAAGGTGATCCAACATCAAGTGGCACTTGGTGGTGACGCTTTACCTTGGAAAAACAAAATCGCTTTTCGTGATGAAATGGTGCGCGAAGAGCAAAACAACTATGAAGCCCACAAGCATCATAATGAGTTCGTCTTCTTTGACCGCGGTATTGTGGATTCATACGGCTATAGCCAACTCGAAAGTTTACCTATCCCGCAAGCGTTAACGAATGCCTGTAGGGAACAACAATACGCCAAACGCATTTTCATCTTCCCACCTTGGGAGGCCATTTTTGTCAACGATGAAGAGAGAAAGCAAAACTTTTCGGAAGCCGTGAGAACTTATCAAGTGATGGTTGCAGCATACGAACGATTCGGATACACGCTGATTGAGGTTCCAACACTTAACGTCGAACAACGAGTGCAATTTATACTCAACAGCCTAAAACGCGATCCCATGATTGGCCAGTATTTGCGCGCATAGAGGGGTTGTTAAGACGAATGTGCAGAAGTTTTGTCAGTCCGGTGAACTAAAACACGATTTGGTAATCATAGAGAAGGGCAAGGTTGACTTGGCCTTTTCTCTATAAGCTTTCCTGATCAAAAGAGCGGCTTATAGAACCCAATAAAGCTTAGAAACAAAGTTCTCAAATACGTAATGTTTTAATTGCTAACGCATAATGTTATAACATAACAACTATTGTTTTCAGTCAATCCAAGTATTATGAAGTTTGTTCGTTATTCACTCATTGCTGTCGCTGCTACCGCATTCTCTCTCGCAGCATACCTCACCTATCAAGCAGAAACGAAACCTGAAGAAATCACTATTAAGGTGACGCCTTATTCTCAGTTAGAGAGCGCTCCAAAGTCTGGCACTCAATCAACGGAGGCGACACAAAAGAATGACCGCTCCGCTGAAGGTCATGACAACATTGCTCGTATTCATTACTTCGTCAAAGTCGGCGATACGCTTAGCACGATTTTTTCTTCATGGGGTGTGCCGTACGAAACGACGCAGAAGCTTCTTGAAGCTGACTTAATCTCACTTAAGCTCGATACCATTAAACCAGGCGACCACCTCGAGTTTGTGGTGGATAGAGACACTAAAACCTTACAGCAAGTGATTTTCCATGAGAGTCTCGTTGAACGCGCGATCTACACGCAAAATAGCGATGGTACTTTTGCCTATGACTTTGTGGAAGAGCCGGGTGAATGGCGTGAGGAAATGCACTCAGGGACGATCAACGGTAGCTTCTCATCGTCAGCTCATCGACAAGGCTTAACTACGACCCAGATTGCCAACATCACACGTGTATTGCGCGATAAAGTGAATTTTGCTCGCGAACTTCGTGCTGGTGATAGTTTTCATGTGTTGGTTCGTCGCCAATATGTTGATGATCATTTAACTGGCAATACAGAAGTACAAGGCATTGCAATCAAGATGCGCGGCAAAGATGTGGAGGCGTTTTTGGCGGTAGATGGACGTTTTTATGACCGAGATGGAAACAGCCTTGAGCAAGCATTCAATCGTTACCCAGTCGACAAACAGTTCCGTCGTATTACCTCACCTTTCAACCCTTATCGGAAACACCCAGTGACAGGACGTATCTCACCACATAATGGCACGGATTTCGCGACGCCTGTTGGCTCTCCAGTCTACTCTACTGGCGATGGTAAAGTGATTGCGATTCGTAACCATCCTTATGCGGGGAAATACTTGGTAATAGAGCATAACAGTGTCTACAAAACGCGTTATCTGCATTTGAGCCGTTTCTTAGTTAAGAAAGGAGACCATGTTAAGCGTGGGCAGAAAATTGCGCTTTCCGGAGCGACAGGCCGGCTAACAGGCCCACACCTGCACTTCGAAGTACTGGTACGAAATCGCGCGGTCGATTCAATGAAAGCAGACTTGCCACTGGCAAGCTCGATCCCAAGTAAAGACAAGCCTGCATTCTTGGCAAGAATTTCTAAGTTTGATGACATGGTTGCCACAGAGCAAAACGCGAGCAATGTGGACGCGAAAGAGGAAAAACGAACTTCTTGAGCCTAATCTCAGATAAAAAGTGCAATACGCAGTGAAAGGCAGGCTTCGGCTTGCCTTTTTTGATTCTAATACTTGGAGAAATAGTGGGTAAAATAAACACAAAACAAGCGTAAATACATTATCGTCAAGGTCGAGCTATATTAGAAAAAGTGAAAGGATTAGAATGATAGTTAGATTGTTAATTGAACTATTAAGTTGAAAATAGAATTAATACTCTAGATGTTGTAGGATAATTATTATTTCTGTAGCCCATGAAAAATGCGTGATGTTAATTCCAAATAAAAGCAAATGTTGACTTCAATTTTTTATTAATTTTGCATCTTTACTTCATATTTCAAAGTGATATTGAAATGAGATAATCATTCATGTGACTTATTTATTGTGCGAAATTTACTACATGGTAATCATGTGGTTTATTCTTTTAAATATGATATTTTATTGAATTGTCTCATTTAAGTTGTTGTTATATTGGGTTTTTATTCTTTTGTTGACCGGCTTGTCATAGTCTCTTTTTATGTCGTTGAAACCTTTCCTTTCCAGCTAAATTCAATAGCTTTCGTTTCGCTAAATTAAAGGTGGCTAATTAAGTTTATTCTATAAATAGTATTTAATTAGCTCTTATATAATCATATGGTTTATAAAATTGTGGTTTTATTCCCATAAATAGATAAATTTTGATATTTATCCCAGAAGTGAAAATGAATTTTTGCCTTGGTTATTTTTATTTATAAATTAAGTGTGCTTGCAAGGAATCGTTGAATTGCCAATTGCAGGTTTTTGTACAGTACCTAAATAATTAATATAAGACTAAGGACTTAAATATGTATCTAAGAAAGGGCAGTGCTAATCAGACCAGTTCCATTGGTTATCGTACGTTAGGGCTAACAATGCTTTGTTCTGGCTTATTGTTGAATCCAATTTCACAAGCCATGGCCGCAGAGTTCAGCACCGATGCGGTAGCTCAGTCAGAAAGTGAATACTGGAGCACCTATAAGCTAGATATCACAAACACAGGCTCAGATAGCGCAGACATGCGTGAAGCCGTGATCGAATTTTTATTGCCGGTAGCGATTAACGAAATCAATTGGGCGTCAAACCATCTTTCTTACCCATCATGGGAAATCTCTCATACGACGCAAGCGGATGGTGTATTGAACTCGGTGACATTGACGTTCCCAGAAGGCTCTTGGGTTGATAGTGAGCTGGCCTCAGGTGAATCTGCGGCATTGACTATCTCTTTCGGTGGCGAATTGAATGACCTGAACGCGTTTGAGAATTCTGTTGTGGTGAAAGTGGATGGCGAAGTTGTTCCGCCACCAGAGTTTTCACTGGATATCTTAGCGCCTGCTCAAAACTCAGTGGTTTACACAGGTACGAATGTTGACATCATCACGGGTGTCGAAGGTGACGGTGCAAGCAAACTAGAATTCTGGGCAAACAGTACCAAATTGGGCGAGCAAAACGTTGTAGAAGGCACAACAGAATACCAGCAAGCTTGGCTTCCAACAGAAGTTGGTGCTGCGTCGATCACTGTCATGGCGTTCAATGACAATGGTGACAAACTCACAGAGAAAGCGATTCAAGTGACGGTAGAGTCAGAATCAACGGCGCCAAATCCACCTGTAATTGAGTTTATCTCGCCAGACGCAGGCTCTTCTCACCAAAAAGGTGACAGCATCACAATTTCAGCGCATGTGACGGATGCAGATGATGACTTAGCGACCGTTAAGTTCTTCGCTAACGATGCAGAAGTGTGTTCTCTTGATGCGAAAGCGACGCAAGATTTCTCTTGTGACTGGACAACGCAAACGGCAGGCTCTACTACGCTTCGTGCGGAAGCAAAAGATGACGAGCAACATGTCTCTAGTAAGAACTTAACCATCACGGTTACAGATACAAGCACAAGCTGTGGTGACATACCTCAGTACGAAGATGGTGTGGCTTATCAAGTCGGTGATGAAGTCACTAACATTGGCAATATCTACTCGTGTACGGTAGCTGGTTGGTGTGGCAACCCAGTATGGACACCGGGAACAGGTCACCCTGATTACCCGGATGCGTGGAAAGATGCATGGAATGAAGTTGGTGAGTGTGATCCGAACCCAGTGCCAGTGGTGGACGTTCAATCGCCGCAAGATGGACAGAAAATCGCACCTAACCAAGCATTCGACGTGGTTGTCGATGCTACGGATGACACTGAAGTTGCCCGCGTTGATGTTCAATTGAATGGTCAAGTGGTTGCGACATCAAACACGCCTTCTCAAGGAGATACTTATACCATCACGGTGCCTGCCCAAGTCGAAGGCCAATACACATTGACGGTTGTTGCTTATGATGATCAAGGTGCGAGTGCAGAGGCGGCGCCAATTTCTTTAGCGATTACCGATAAAGACTTGGTTGTTTCTCTAGCATCTCCTGTCGATGGTTCAAGCTACTTCGAAGGTCGTGCGATTTCGATCAAAGCAGACGCGAAGAGCTACGAAGGCGATATTTCCTCGGTTAGCTTCATTGCGAATGGCAGCGAGCTGTTTAAAGACACTGAAGCACCTTATGAATATGAATGGCTAGGTGCTCAAAAGGGTACATACGCTATCACAGCAAAAGCGGTGAATACGGCCAACCAAGAGCAAACCTCTGCAACGTCTAACATTACAGTCAAAGAAAGCACAGGTGGTGGCGGCTTAGTCGATAACCCTGATCGCTCTATCAGTTACCTAACGTCTTGGGGTTTGAATGACTACCAAGAGCTGTTCAACTCAGAAGGTGATGGTTACTTATTGTCATTTGGTAAGTGGGACGCAAGCGGTAACATCACGATCTCTGATGGCATGCTAACGCCACCGAATTACAATCCGGACTGGATGCCAACACAGTACCTAGCATGGTCAACGCTCAAGCATGACAATGAAAATGTTACTATGATGGTCGCGTTTGGTGGTCAAACTTACGAAAGCATTTGGTCGGCTATCAGTACGCCTGAAAGCCGTGAATCGGTTGCGACAGGTTTGGTTGATTTGGTGCATACACCATTCCCTGTGTACAAAAAGAACCTAAAACCTGAAGAGATGGAAGGCGAGTGTCTTGCAACAAATTCAGACGGTAGCTGTGACTACAGCAAGTACCAATTAGCGGGTTACGTGCACATTGATGGTTTAGATTTCGACTTCGAGAAAGCGGCACGAATCACGGACAAAGAGAATCAGGACCTGACGGCTTTGATCAAACTGATCCGTGAGAAAGTGGGCAATACGAAGGTTCTGTCTCTGACGACTTACCACGTAGGCGCGGATCCAGTTGAATGTATGGACGCGAGCGTATTTGAAAACTGTTCTTATATCGAAGAGTCTGGCCGCTCATCTCACCACGGTGAAGTGATTGATTTGTTGAAAGCGACCAAGAACGACTTTGATTTCTTCAACGTGATGACATACGACGCGGGTCGAAACTTCCTATACGAAGTGGCGATGGCAAACTATGCTGAATACATTGGAGACAAGTCGAAGATTGTTTTAGGTAATACGATCAACAGTCAGTGGGCACCAGGTGGTAACTTTGTCGAAACACGCCAGAACAACCTAGACCGTGCTAAATGGCAGAAAGATAACGGTTATGGTGGCTTCTTTATGTGGACGTTGGGTTCAAACAACCAAGGTTTGAGCATGGCAGAGCAAGTGGACTACTTTAACGACATGATCGGCGTAAGCAAGTAGTACTCACCTCATCTTGTAATCTACTTGAACGACGGAAGGCTCTTATGCCTTCCGTTATTTCTTCAATCTTCATCATGGGAACGCTTTTGCTCGCCGTATTCCCATGCCAATCTCAAATAAAAGTCAGTGGTGACAATATGTCGAAATTAGATTCTGGTCAGAACCAGAAAGCGATTCCGCACGTCCAAAATACATCCACTCAACAATACGACGCGTTCAGCAAATGGCTACACTGGATTATGGCAGTGATTATTATCTATGCAACGATTGCAGGCTACGGCATGTTATTCGTTATGGATATGCCGCAACTGTTCCACGTTTTATCGACGCTTAATATGTCGTTTGCAACGATCGCTTCGGTACTATTGATTGTGAGGTGGGGGTGGTCATTTTTTCGTAAGACACCAGAGCTACCAGACACGATTCCAAACACTCAGAAAAGCATGGCCAAACTTGCACATGGCGCTCTCTATCTTGTGATGTTCGTTGTGTTTGTCAGCGGTTTTTTAATGCTTAAACACGAGTACCCATTCTTTTGGCTGTTTACTATTCCAAACCCAATTTCAAATGCTGAAGTGAATGCGTTCTTTTTTATGGTCCATCGTTTTGGTTGCGCGACTCTGGCAAGCTTGGTTTTGCTACACGCGCTGGCCGCTCTAAAACATCATTTCGTGAATAAGAATGATGTCTTAAGAAGTATGGCGTTTAACTTGTCCAAGCTAAGTCGGTCATAAACCTTAAAGAAAGGTTTGTTTGATGGCGCATAAAAAAGGCTTGGTGAGCCTATCCAAGCCTTTGTTTCCAGTTAGCAAGCCGCTTTTGGGCTACTAAACTACTTTTTAAAGGTTAGGTTCAGAGTAAGCGGAACTCTATCCGAAATCTTAATTCCACCAACCGTTGCCGCCAAGTTGGTCAAGTTTTCCGTTGGGATACCGAAATCACTAGCACCGATGATGACAGGGGCACTTGAACTTACCATTACGGTATTACCTGCATTGAGTACCACAACAGGGAATTCTACTGATTTCGTCTTACCAAACAACGTCACTTCTGCCGGTACTTTTACCTTGTGTGAGCCTTCACCCAGAGCGGCCCAATCCACTTTGCCAGCCACTTTTACTGGTGCGTGTTTTGCAGATTCAAAGAAGATCTCGTTCAGGCGTGTATTTCGGATTGGAATCCCTGTATTGATGCTGTTTAGGTCGATAGCGACATCGAATTGCCCATCACTGTTAAGTGTGCCGGATAGGGCATCAATGGTCGCGGGCTCGACAATATACTGCTTTTTGATTGTTGCGAAGCTTAGGGAAGAGAGATCGGAATCAAGCGTGTAGTTGTCTGCAGCATATGCGGCACTAGAAAGCAGTGCAGCTGCGATGCTTAGAGTAGAGAAAGCCTTTTTCATTATTGTTAACCTTATTTATGTTGAGCGATGGTTCTACATGATAGTAGTTCGGATTTATAAAAGTTAATAAGGAATTAAATCGATTGATTTCAATGATTTTTTCGATGTGATTGACTGCGCAATTATCATAAGTAGATGTCAATACAACTGATGTTACGTCTGCTCTGAATGTCAAAAATACGCTAATTAGCAAGGGCTTATTAAGTATGTACGAATGTGTGAGCTTATTTCTAATGAACAATTCGCAACTTGCTTGGTTTGTCGTTACACTCTTCGCACAGTTTAATAATTGGTTAGGTTAGTTGGCTTATGTATACCGTTGGCATTGTGTTGTTTGATGATTTCACTGACGTAGACTTTTTCTTGATGTATGACCTGTTGGGAAGAACTCAAGACAGTTGGACCGTCAAAGTGTTAGGAACCAAGCCAGAACATATTTCTCACCTAGGTATGGCGGTAAAAACGGATGGCCATATCTCTGAAGTTGCTACACAAGACGTTGTGCTAATCGCAAGTGGCAAGAAAGGGATCCCAGCAGCACTCCAAGATAGAGAGTTTATGTCGGCAATGAAGCTTGCCCCTGAAAAGCAACTGATTGGCTCGATTTGCGCCGGCTCTTTTATCTTGCATGAATTGGGTTTACTTGATGGTAAACAGCTCACAACAAACCCAGATGCGAAACAAGTATTGGAAAGCATGGGAGGGGACGTTCAAGATGTTCCTCTCGTTGTAGAAGGCAATATTGCAACAGCAGGTGGTTGCTTATCACTCATGTATCTCATTGGTTGGCTAGCAGAACGTCTGTTTGATTCTGATAAGCGACGCGAAATTCAAAACCAGTTGATACCTGCTGGCCAGTTGGAGCACTTTGAGTTGTTGATATCTAAAACAATCGCGGATGCGGAGCAGAAAAATCACTCTTAGTTTCCGGTCTGATGTGTAAAAGAATTCCAGTCAAACTTCCAAATAAATTGATCGATTGAATAATTTGGTGCGTAGGCATCAGTGCGATTGAAAGTGTTTTAAACACGCTCGTGAAAGGGAGACTGAAAATGGGACTTTTACTACGTTCACTCACCACACTGATAGCTTCCTTCGCACTTACTTTTAGTGCAGTAAGCTATTCCGAGAAACCAAAATGGGCAAACCAGATCGATGCCTCGATTGTGGAATTTGCCGTTGGTGCTTCCGGCGAACCGTTTGATTTTGATGACAACGGTGGAGACTTCGATATTTTGGTTGCCGCTCTGATCGCTACAGGCGTTGTCGAGGCTTTTGATGGCACTGACTTAACGGTATTTGCGCCGAACGATAACGCATTCTACATGCTCACCGGCACAGATAACGATACAGATGCCTTCAATGCTGTACTTTCACTGTTAAGCGAAGAAGAGATCGCCGCAGTATTGGCTTACCATGTCACGCCTGATGTTCGCAATTCGCGTTCCGTGACACGAGCGAAAACGATTACCATGCTCGACGGCAATACGATCAGCTTTGAAGGAGGGTTGATAATCGCGACCAACTCAGAAGCTGGATTGCTTGATATTGATAACCGACTATCAGATGGTATGGTTCATGTTATCGACACGGTTTTATTGCCATAGAGACTCGCTAGTCATATATCGTAGTTAAAACTAACTAAAAGACGGTGCCTCGCTGCCGTCTTTTTCTTTCCCTTAACCCACGCCTCTTGTCACTCATCCTTCCCTTCGCTTTCCAGTTCAGCTGCACCTAAGATTCCTAACTAAACCATGCGGTGCATGGTGGTATGTACTAGGGTTTTATATAAAAGCTGGTTTGATCAAAAAGAATGGGTGTGTAACGGACATCTACACACTAAACAGGGGCCACTACGCGTTGGTGTCTGCTCAGAAACTCAATCAAAGGGAAAAACAGTGAGTAATTCAAATGAAAACCTAGAGAAAGTCCTGTCTAAGGCGTTCACCACGTCTTTGATACGCTTCTCAGTGACGTCATTTATCGTGATTGTTTGCTGGTGGGCGTTCTTACCATTCTTACCAATACTACTTTGGGCGTTAGTGCTGGCCATTGCTCTCTACCCAGTAAAGCTCATGATAGAGCGAAAGATGGGTTTAAGTTCTGCACGCACTGCGACTCTAATTGCCATTGTTGGTGTACTTATCCTAGGTACGCCAACCGCGATGGTTGGTAACTCGTTCGCTTCTAAGACCTTGGGGGTATTTGAATCCTATCGTGATGGGACTCTCGTTGTCAGCAAACCTGCCGACAGTGTAAAAGAGTGGCCCTTAGTCGGTAGAAAGTTGCATAAAGTTTGGGATGAAGCCGCAGAAGATTTACCGAACTTTATCGAAAAACGTCAACCGCAAATAAAAGGTGTGTTCAGTTGGTTCATCAATAGTGCGACGGGTGCAGCGAAGAGTGTATTTATGCTGATTGGTGCCATTATTATCGTGGGTATTATGCTTGCGTGGGCTCAACCGGCTGCTAGGTCGATACGAAAGATCTTCATTAGCTTTACCGATGAAGAGAGGGGCCCAGAGCTTCATGAACTCACCACCGCAACCATCAGGCAAGTAGCCATCGGTATTATTGGTATTGCATTCTTAACCGCGATGACCTTTGGTGGTGTTGTTGCGTTATCTGGTGTTCCAGCAGCAGCGCTTTTTACCTTGATTGCACTCGTCTTTGCAATTGTGCAGCTACCTGTCACCATTATTGCTATCGTCGCTGTGGCCATCTTGTGGTCAGGTGACACAGGAACCATTCATAATTCTATCTTTACTGTATTGCTAATTGCGGCAAGCTTGATCGACAACTTTTTAAAGCCGCTTATTCTTGGGCGAGGGTTAGAAGTACCCATGCCTATTGTTCTTATAGGTGCGGTTGGCGGTATGATGTCTGGCGGTATCTTGGGCATGTTTATCGGTGCTGCATTCTTAGCGGCAGGTTATCAGGTATTTATGAAGTGGGTAGACGCCGAAACTCAAGATGTGGCATCAGAATTAGAGAATACCGACCCTCCTGAAAAAGAGTTAGAACAACCTAAAGACTGATTTCTATCAAAGGCTAGCTAAAAGACGGTTTCACTGACCGTCTTTTTTATTTCCGTCTTAGTCTTTTTATTGGCAATACTGATTGTTTGGTTACCTATTGAACAAGTTTGCGCGAAAATATTTTCCGTCTAGATCAATCTTTTTAATCAAGATAATCGATCGTGTCGATCACCGCCGTCGATCGATAGAAAATTAATCAATCTTGATAAAAAAGTTTTTCCTTAACGATACCCATTGGGCATCGACCGTTATTCAATTATGCGTATAATCCCTGCTTCTTGAATTTCTCGAGCATAATAACGTCGATAAGAAAAGAAATTACTGAAATATAGATGGAATTTTTAGAACCAAGTAATGGATATGGAGAACCAAACGAACTGGGATTGTTACCATGAACAAAAGCATCAAAGTAGCATTAGTCATTTCGGTACTGATATTAACCGAATTACTAGCGACTCAACTGAGTAGAATCAATAACCAAAAAGAGTCAGTTAATGTCATCAATGCGATAAACAAAGAGATGAAGAAGGTGTTCAACGATGCCTTGATTACCGCAGAAGTATTGAAGGAAGTCGTAGTACTTTCTGAAGATAGCCACATCTCACTTGAAGCGTTTAACAAACTGAGCCGAACTTTGTTGTTTACCTATAGTAACGTTGATTCCTTGCTATATTTGCCAAAGGGCGTTGTGACGCTCGTCTACCCATATGAAGAAAATAAACGGGCGATAGGTCACAATGTGCTTCAAGATCAAAGCAGAAGGCTAGGAGCGGAGCAGTCGATTAATTGCCGTAAAAACATGGTAATTGGGCCGGTAACGCTGGTTCAAAATGGCAAGCAAGCTTTTATCCTGCGTAAAGGAATTACCAATGAATCTGGATTCGTGGGCTTTTCCTCTTCGGTTATCTATTTAGAAACGATTTTACAATCGCTAGAGAATATTCTAGAAGATAAAAATATCTCTAATTATTCGATCGTTGGATTCGATCCAGATAATCGCAAGTTTCATGAAAAAGTGATCAGTAGTAAGGGTGAGGTTGATTGCGATGCTGACACTAGCATCGTGACAATATTTAACACCAACTGGCAGGTATCTATTTCGCCGAACGATTCAGGAGTACTGGCTAGAGTTCTTATTTTCTCGACGTTGCTTGTCACCTTGCTTTTGATAATGTCCCCCGTAAAGTTTTTTAATCAATATCGCCGGTCTGAGAAACAACGTTTCGATTTACAAAACGAAGCATACACAGACTTTCTTACAGGATTACTAAATAGACGAGGTTTGGAAAATCGACTTTACGCTTTAAAAGAACAACAGGTTTCTGGCTCTATTGCTGTTTTTGATATCGATTTCTTTAAAGCCATCAACGATACCTACGGCCATGAAATTGGCGATGTGGTTCTGGTTCAGTTTGCTTTGCTGTGTGGGGCGAAGACCGATTTGAATTTTACTTTGTCACGTACTGGTGGCGAGGAATTTGTTCTCCTTATGCCAGGTGCTACGAAAGCAGAAGCAGTGTTGTTCTGTGAAGCGCTTCGACAAGAGGTCGCTGCAACTCCAATTCTTATTAATGATTTGAATATAGAAATTACGGTGAGTATCGGCGTTGCCCATTTTCATTCTGCTGATGATGTAAGGATTGCCTTGGCAGAGGCCGACGAAGCGCTATACAAAGCTAAGCAAACCGGTAGAAACCGCGTTTACGTCAAAGCTTGATACCGTATTTCTTATATTACTTCAAACTGGTCTGATGAGTGCTTGTGTCCTAGATGTGTGGTTGCTATTTCAACTACAATGCTCGGCCTTTTAAGCAAAACGTTCACGGGCAAAGTAAAAAGTGAGTAAGCAGTACACTTGTGACGATTTGATATTCGACATCGAAAAGATGAGCGTCAGCACAGGCCGCTTAGAACGTTCATTGAATTACAACGAATGTCTTTTATTCAAAGCGTTTCTGGACAATGCAAACCAAGTTATTGATAAAGAGACGCTCAAACAAGCAGGGTGGCCGGATACGATCGTAACGGATTCTTCTCTGCAAAAGTCGGTACAAAAGCTGAGGCTTGCCATTGCCATCTCTGATTGCGTAGAGCTACGAACCATTGCGGGTGTCGGGTACATGCTCTATTGCAGCTGTGCGGGAGCCAAGGTATCAACGCCAAATCGTCGCGCTTTTAACTCACTTACGTTAGCGAAAGCCTCTCTGACATTCGTTTCTCTTGTGCTCGTGCTGTTGTCTTTCTTCAATTTTTCTAGGGTAACCAACACACATTTGGTTTCCTACCTCCACGAAGACTATGAGTTCATCGAGATTAATCATCATAAAGTTCTAAAACAAAAAGCGACGACAATACCGCCAGAGCTTGAGTCTATGATTCAGCGCTCCGAATGTGATTGCTTCTATTTTGTGGCGGAAACCGAAGGAATTTATACTCTGTCGGTTTATGAGAACGCACACCAACGCAGTGAAAACTATCTGTTCGAAATGGACACGTTACCAAAGCTGATTAAGGAGCTCGGATGAAACGTAGCTTGAGACCTTGGATTGGGCTGTTCCTACTTTCGCTCACCCTTTACGGCGTTTCTGTGTATGTGAGTGAAAAGAAGCTTTTGCTCAGTGGTAGATACACCACCACAGTACAGCAATACTCAGCGGACGGCGGTGTGTGGAAAGAGCGCATTGAGGTTGATTTAAATAACGAGAACCTCGAATCAACGGTATCCATAGAGGGAAATGGGTTAGAGGGTGTTGCGCTTTTGCGGTGACGGGGAAAATTAACAATTCATTTAATGGGGAGTTTGAGTTTTCTTATACGACTGAGCCCATTCAAACCACCAAAGTGCTAGATGGTTACCAAGCGGCGAGTTACAGCTCATTGTTTCTTTCTGGTACGTCTAAGAACCAACTCATCTATCACGATGAAAACCTTGATGTGATCGCGAGAGAGCGAAACCACTTAATGCTAAGCCGAGTTTGGTAATTACCTTCTTTTAAAACGAAAAAACTCCCGGTTTCCCGGGAGAAAAAGCCAACTAAGATTGTTGTTATTAGAAGTGGTATTTCACGTTTGCTGTTAGCAGAACTTCGTCACCGATCTTATATGATGAAGTTTCTGTTTGACCGTTGTAGGTCTCTGAAGATTCGAATTCGTGTGTGTGGTGAAGGTAGCTCACCTCAGTACCTACGCTCCAAGCGTTAAAGCGGTAGTTTAGGCCTGTTTGTGCACCCAATACGACACCGTTTAGCTCGTCTGCATTATCAAAATCTGAGTTATACATCTCGTAACCAAGCTTGCCACCAATAGTCCACGCCAGCTTTTGCGTGATAGGGACAAGGTAATCGTACTGTGTGTATAGCGTGCCAACTTCAAGATCGTCATCAGTGTAGTCAACACTCACTCCACGGTAGTCGTAACCGATGCTGAACTGATGCGCTTGGTTAAGGATTACACCACCTTCCACGCCAAATACCATTGATGATTTTAGGTCTAGGTGATCTTCTTTTCCGTCATATTTGGATTCAGCTTGCCCACTTAAGCGTGCACCAGCATCAATACCAACAAACGACTCGTATTTTGCCGCTGCGTTAGCGGTGAACGTTGTTGCTGCTGTTAATGCTGCTAGAGCGAAAAGTGCTGCAGTTTTATTTTTCATTATGTGTTTCCCAGTGTTATAGCTGCTGATTGATAACTCGTATTAGCGGTTATCATCGTTGCCTTTCACGTCGTTGTGAAAGTGGTTGTCAAGCTAGAGATTTATCAACAAAAAGAGAAACGAATTGCGCGGAAAGCTACGGAAAAAAGCTCAAAGTTCATCTTTATAAAATTTTATTGTTTTTATTGTTTTTATTGTTTTTATTGTTTTTATTGTTTTTATTGTTTTTATTGTTTTTATTGTTTTTATTGTTTTTATTGTTTTTATTGTTTTTATTGTTTTTATTGTGATTATAAGATCATGAAAATAAGAGGAATTTCCCGTGTGGTGGCGTGGGCTTATTGTCGAAGTTCGAATGCCTCCGGGTGACAGATTTTCATTGTGATTTAGTGTCGCACTCACAGATATGGCTTTATCGCCTTGTAAATCAGGTACGTATCCGGTGTAGTTTGTACGGCTACTTGGCATGACGATGGCGTTAATCACGCACTCATAAAGGTGAATGTGTCAGCGCTAGACAATGACGCCAGAGCAAATAGTGGATTTGATAGCTCACAAATGACCAGTAATTAACTGCGTGTGGGATTGAGTGATTATGGACGAGCGCATCATCGATCAGGAGGATTGACATGCTATGGATTGTAACCAAGTACCTGACAACCGCTGCTATTGTGGTACTAATATCTGAAGTCGCAAAGCGAAGCGATAGATTAGGCGCATTGGTTGCCGCATTACCTACCGTGACCATATTGGCGTTGGTTTGGATGTATATCGAAGGGCAGGGAACGGAGAAACTGTCTAATCATGCGTTCTATACTTTTTGGTTTGTTGTGCCAACACTGCCAATGTTTCTTCTTTTCCCTTACCTACTCAGTAAGTATTCCTTTTGGACCACTTTACTGATCAGTTGCATCGTGTCTGTCGTTTGCTTTGCTATAACCAACTTGATAGCTAAACAGTTTGGTATCAACTTGCTATAACGCTCCGCTAAACATCTTTATTATTTCCTCAAGTTGAGCTTTGGGGACGCGTCTTTATGTTTGCTTATAAATGGGGTGGCAAACATGAATACCTTGATGAAAAGAAACAATGCATTCATCACGAAAATTGATTTATTACCCATTAAATTAGCTAGATAGGTTGTTTTATAAATACATAAGGCGTTAATGTCGCCGAATAATAATGTATATCAATAACAATCAGTTGGAACCTATCGACCATGAAAAACAATCTTCTTAAAAAACTTCAAGTGCTTACCGTTATAGCAATGGCTTCTTTGACGGTGGGATGTTCATCTATGGATGCCCATGCTAGAGGTGGTTACGGTAAACCATTCTCCGGTACGGCGTTGTCAGTTGCGCGCCAGCCATGCTTCTTGGATGGCTCTGCAGTGTCATATGCTTTATATCCTATTTCATTTGTGGATATGCCTCTGTCTTTGGTTACTGATGTTGTGTTCTTGCCAGCAGATTTAGTCATGTTATTTACTCCGACGACGAGCTACGGAAGTGTTTTGTCCCAAGGGTGTCCGAGCGGAAGTATGATCTAATAGCGTTGTGACTTTTAATTCTCATTTATCTTGAGTCTTTAACAAGGCGTGAAATTCCTTCTTGACCTCAGGTTAACTTGAGGTCTTACCTTCAAATACTTTCAGAACACGAACCACAAATCTCTAAGTAAGAACTAGGAAAAGGAGTTTCTATGAATCTAAATCAAGTACTGTTAACCGTAAAAGACATCGAACTATCCATCCAGTTTTATCAAAAGCTGGGGTTTAAATTGATCGTGGAAGCAGACCATTATGCGCGTTTTGAATGCCCTGAAGGAGACGCGACCTTTTCACTTTATCTCGGTGAGCCACAGTCTAAAAATAACAGCGTTATCTATTTTGAGCACAAAGAGCTTGATGTTTTAGTCGCAAAGTTAAAGACAAGAGGAATCGAGTTTGTACAAGAGCCAACTGACAAAGATTATCTTTGGAGAGAGGCGATGCTGACCGATCCCTCGGGTAACGAAATTAAGCTGTATTGGGCAGGGGAAAATCGAAAGAACCCACCTTGGCGTATCAAGGCGAGTTAGTCTCTTTTACAGTTCGAACTTTTATAAAAGAGTTCTTTTGTTACAAAGTGAATTGGTTATGATGAGTCCATGTTCAGCAGTCAAACGCGAGGGTAGTGTGTTAGTAGAACAGTGGATAGACATTGAAGGTGACAAGCTATATTGCTTGTCTACGCCAATTAAAACATCTCAAGAAACATTGGTACTTATTCACGGGTTAGGGGAGTCACATTTATGCTTTGCCGATGCGTTGGATTGGCTACCCAATTACAACATAGTCATGTTCGATTTATGTGGCTATGGGTACTCGCCCGCGTCAAGCTCCTCTCATGCGACCGAAGTGCAGGCAAAGCGTATTCTGCGAGCAATCGAGAAATTAGAGATTGAAGCGTGTTTTCTTCTTGGTCACTCCTGGGGTGGTGATACTTCGACATTAGTTTGCCATTTCGACAATAAAGGCGTCATACGTGGATTCATCAACGCTGAGGGTGGATTGCATGAAGAAAGTATCATCCTATCCCAAGTTATCGCCGAACAGTATTCAAAGCTTGATAAAAACGCATTCTCCGCTTGGGTAAAAGGTGGCGGTTTCGCTCAGCGTTTTTCTATATCTTGGGGTCACAGTGCAGGCATCAAATATCTTTCTTCAGTAAGGCGTTGTGACCCAATGGTATTGGGTGAGACGGCCAGTGAAATTTATGCTCAGCACAGCACAAAGGACCAACGAGGCGTTGTGGAGTGGGGACAAATCTATGAAAGTTTGTCGATTCCTAAAGTGTATTTTTGGGGTACACAGAGTTTAGCGGGTTGTCACCGTGCTATAGAATTTATCTCCTCACTCAATAATATTGCATTCGAAGGTGCCAACCATTGGGTGCAAAATGATCCCGAAACGTTTTATGCCGAGGTCGACAAGTTCATTACCGCGACAGTGAGATAATGTTGAAGCCTTGAGAGAGGCTTCTGACCATTCGTTGCCTTGAATGTCGTACGCCATACATGTGATCGACATTCACATTTTTCTATGCTGTGGCACGAAGATAGTGGTGTCATTTCGAAGTCGATCATACGCTGCGCCAGTTGTAAGAATTTGTAACAGTAGGTGTAGGTATGGATGCGTTTTTCTTGTCACAGGTACTCGTAGCAATTGCCATTTGCTTCGATTTGTTGTCGTTTCAATTCAAAGAGAGAAAGAAGATTGTTGCCAGTTTATTCTGTGCCGGCGTTTTAATATCTAGCCATTTTGCATTATTGGAGCAATGGACAGGCGCCTCTCTGATGGGGATCGCTACTGTGCGTTATCTGATCAGCATCTTCTCAACCTCTTCAAAGCTAAAGTATTTATTCTGTGGCGCGTCGGTTATTGCGACAGGTGTGACGTTTACGGGCGTAACGAGTATCGTAAGTTGCTTCGGCTCTGTCTTTCAAACAATGGCGGCGTTTCAAGAGGATGATCGCCGCTTACGTCAGCTGATGATTGTCGGCACTTCCTTCTGGTTGCTTCATAATTACCTTATTGGTTCACCAACCGCTGTGCTAATGGAAGTCCTATTTATCTCCAGCAACCTTGTGGGCTACTACCGTTATTACTTCAAAAAGCCAAAGTTGGCATGATAGCGTGTTTTAATGCGGCCAATGACGTAGAGCGAATCGCTACAGATATAAATAGATGCAATTTCAAAGGAAGAAAATGATGGAATCAGTCATCCAGCAGGCCATTGAGCTACGCAAAGCGTCCAATTACCAAGAGTCTAGAGCGTTGCTCACAACGCTATTAGGTGATGAGAATTACGCGGCGAAAGCTCACCTGCATATTGCATGGTCTTACGATAATGAAGGTAAAGAACAAGCAGCCATTAAGCACTATACGGCGTCTCTTGAAGGGATACTTTCTGCTGATGAAAGGTTCGATGCTTTATTTGGTCTCGCGAGTACTTACCGTAGCCTTGGAGAGTACCAAGAGGCACTAAGTTACTTCGAGCAAACCATCAACGAATACCCTAATGCGGTAGAAGTTCAGCCGTTTTACGCGATGTGTTTATACAACCTCGGTCGTCATAAAGAAGCAACGTCGTTATTACTAGAGTTATTGGTTTCAACTACGAACAGTGAAGCCATTAAAGCGTATCAGCGTGCGATATCTCTGTATGCAAAAGACTTAGATAGAACGTGGTAGTTTGAACCTTCCTACCAACAGGCGATCTAAAAGATCGCCTGTTTTTTGTCTTTCATATAGAAAAAGACGCTGATTGCGACAAATAAGAACGTAAAGTAATAGAAGAACGAAGACAGGGACGCGATAAAATCAATGTGCTGTTCTATCTGTTCCTCGCTGTAGTTTTGCGATAGTAGCTTGTAGTAATAGGCATAGAGCATACCGATCAAACCGTAGCCTAGGTTGAACATCAAACCTTTGAAGCTCAATACCGTTGCTCGGTTATGTGACTCGGTCTTTTTGTTCAGGTGGTAACTGATGAAGATGTTCATGGTCATGATAATAAAGATCAGAATCAGCGCAGGAATTACCCCATAAATCGACCAGCCCATACTAATCCAATAGTAAGTTGCCATTGTGGCCATTCCCATGACTAAGATAAACGTCTTCGGCGCCATGCTTTCTACCAATCGGCGGCTTTTACCAGCCAAGATGATCTGCAATAAGCTAATGCCAGCCCCGATAAAACCGAAGTAAATAATTGGAATATCAATTGCGCGATAGTACTGACTGTTCATGGTTAAAAACATGCGCGAAGTGTGTTCGAACAAACTGTAATAAAGCAAGATAAACAGTACGTAAGGCGTAGACAGTACCCATTTCGCTGTGTTGAGCGTCAGTTTCATACTTGCTATGGTCGAAGCTAATTTATTCTCGTTGCTAGGAATAACCCTTTTTGCTTCTCTCATGCCCAGCGCCGCGTAGATGGCAATCAACGCAACAAGCAATGTCGCGTAAACAGGGATGCGCATGATGTCTTGGGTCGTTTCTGGCTCTGCCAGTCCAAGGAAATGATACACCGATGCCATAAAGTTAACGTCGTACATGGCTGCCCCAATAGTGTGACAACAATACCAACGCTTGACGAAAGGCGAAGTTGAATCTGCAACACACGTGGCCACAGCTCCTCTTTGCCTTGTTCTTTTAACGTATCGTACGCCAATGCTTCATCGGCGCCGCTTGCCAACGCCATCGCTAAGCCGCTCAATACTCGGTTAATCAAAAATACAATGAAAACAAAAGTGGGGTTCACGGTTGGGACAAAGGCGATCATTGCGATTTCGATGAACATGACGAGTGATGATAAAACCACCAGCCTTTTACGACCTAGCGTATCAGCGAAGGCGCCAGACGGTACTTCAGCTAAAACAATGGTCGCCGCCCACACGACATTGAGCATGGCAAACTGAGAAAGTGTTAACCCGTAGTCCAAATAGAGCAGGGTAAATACGGGATAATAGAAGCGCGCAAAATAGCTGGTTCGGAACATAAGGAAACAGCGGACATTGCGAATTTTTAGAATTTCTTTTGACGTCATGAAATATTCAGCAGCTTGAATAACATAATGTTATGTATAAACCTTTTTGAGATTGATGGGAAAGGTTTATGCTCAAACTGAGCGAGATAATGATGAGTAGTCGCTATTAACATATCAACGACTTAGGGCATCTCCCAAAGGGCGAAAGTACGCTTGCAGTGCGTCATTAATGACATGTCTGTGCGCTATATCGGGATAGAGGGGCAAGGTATCAGGCTTGATTGTACCCGAAACTAGATAAGCGTTCTCTATGCCAGAGCATGACTCTACGACGGCCTCAAAGGCTCTTGCCATCATCTCAGTAGGCTGTGAAAAGTAGCTCGATCCCATTGCTTGGTCCGCTTTTACACTTCGAGACACATAATCGTGTCTATCTTGGCCGTCTGGTGTGAGCAAGGTCGCATCGAAAATCTTGAGTAAGCGCTCGTTCAATACGTGGGGAAAATGGTCGGCATTTTGAAGCCAACAATCGCTGGCGAAAATCGTCTTACGCTGAGGGCCGGAACGGTCGCCAATATCAAACGCCTTTTCAGCAATGTAATGGTCAAATGCGTGCCAAAACTCATGGGCCAGAGCTCCGGCTCCTGCGTTTTTCGCTAATGCCAACTCGCGCTGATTCGGGGCGTAATGCGCTTGAACGCCTTTTCGTCCCCCAGTTCCGAAAGCAAGATTTAGGTTACCACGAAGACCAATAGCAGAAGGAGGCAGCGCCAATATAAAGGCCAAGTCTGCTAAAGAATCGAAGATCAAGTTCGCGGCGAGATCTTTTTCTTCATTGTTCACCCACTTACCAATACGAATACCACCGATGCCAAACGTCTCTTTAATATCGATGAACGACACTTGGTCGCCGTGACGATAATCAGGGCCTTTACGCGTTTTGTATTTAAAGCTGGTTAGCTGCAAGAGATGCCTCGACTGTGGTAAAGGTTGAGTGATGTAGACGTTTATACTCCAAATATTGGATGCGGGATTATACCTGAATAGAAGACTCATAGAGAGACTGACATAAGTTGAAACGTCAAACCCTACTTCTGAGTCGTATTTAAGACAAACTCGCGAACGAACCTAATCCATCTACACTAAAACTAACGCTTTATTTTTCAATCGCTTTCGGAGTCACAGATTAAAGTCGTTCCTTTATTTAAATACGGAGATTTTATGGGGCAAAGATTTCTCGTTTTTAAGCACAGCAGAGTGAACAAACCGTGGATCCATTAACTCAAGGATTAATTGGGGCATCCTTGTCCCTATCAGCGAGTAAAAAGCAGCATTTAGTGGTTGCTGGAGCACTTGGCTTACTTGCAGGCATGGCGCCAGACTTGGACATATTGATCCGATCAACCAATGATCCATTGCTGTTTTTGGAATTTCACCGACAGTTCACACATTCACTTTTCTTTATCCCTATTGGAAGCTTTATCTGTGCCCTGATATTACATCCACTTATTGCTAAAAAAGGTGGATTATCCTTCAAACAAAGCTGGTGGTATTGCGGATTAGGCTACGCTACACATGGCTTATTGGACGCATGTACCAGCTACGGAACCCAGCTCTTATGGCCGTTTACCGATACCCGTTATTCTTGGAGTACGGTTTCCGTGATTGACCCTCTTTTTACGTTACCAATCTTGTTCACTTTGATACTTGGCCTGATGAAGCGTAACCCTCGGTATCCGCGTATTGCTGTAGTTTGGGCGCTTGCTTATCTCACATTTGGCATGTATCAAAGAGACCGGGCAGAAGAGGCAGGTTGGGCGTTGGCTGAAGCAAGGCGGCATGCACCCCAACGATTAGAAGCCAAACCCACGTTCGCAAATACCTTGGTTTGGAAAGTCATCTACGAAACCGAACACCATTACTACGTTGATGCCATAAGAGCAGGGAGTTCAATAAAAACGTATACCGGAGAATCCATTGCCAAGTTGAATGTGGCTGCAGATTTTCCATGGTTGGATCCTGTATCGCAGCAAGCCAAAGACATTGAACGATTTCGTTGGTTTTCTGATGGATTCATCGCCAGAGACCCAAACAAAGGATTGCGAGTCATTGACGTGCGTTACTCTATCGTACCAAATGAGTTCAATGCTCTGTGGGGGATTGAGTTATCAGAGACAGCCGATAAAGGTACGCATGTAGAATACACCACACATCGCGACAGCTCTCAGCAATCAAGGCAAGCTTTTATCGAGATGTTGAAAGGCGATTAACCGAACGACACCACAAGTTACGGCGTGTATTGAAAGTCTTTAATCAGAGTCGGTTTGTGCGAAAAAAAGAGTCGGCTAAACAGCGATTTATATTCCCATCCCCGCGACAGTAACCGCTTAGCCAGATGTTGGTTTTCAATGATAGCGACTTCAACGCCTTGATACTGGTACGGGTGATTTCTAACGTAACTAAGAAATGATGTAAAAACACCTTGTCCTCTGATCTTGGGAGCGAAGTTAACTGAAACAATCGAAAAGCGTTGGCTACCTACGGAGCAATGAACGAAGCAGTTCCCTAATGGGTGAGAAATGGTTTCTGAAAACTCAGGGAAAGGGCGGAATTCTAGGTCCTGTGATAGTTTGTCGTATTGGTTGCACAAATGTTCAAGTAGTTGTTTCGCATCGCTATTCATGCGGTTCTCACTCACGTGTTACTGGGGGTGATGGCATTGGTTTCGTTACTATTTTAAGCACAGCAATGAGCACAAAACGCGGTGAAGTTTCCGCAGAGTTATTTCCTCTTTTTGAAGTTTGAATGGTTTCAAATGAAGATTTTGGGGCTCTATATGGAATAGGGCTAGGAAGTTTTGCTACTCTAAAGGCGGGATAGTATTAAGAAGGACGTTTAAAGATGGCGCTCAAGAGCAACAATGATTCTGTGCCGATCCTTTACTCATTGCACAATTGCCCCTACGCGATTCGAGCTCGACTTGCATTGTTCAAAGCCCAGCAACGCGTCTTAATGCGTTCCATCAAGCTCGATAACAAACCATTGGAGATGTTAGAAGCTTCACCGAAGGGAAGTGTGCCTGTACTAGTGATTTCTCAATCAGAGCAAAAGGATGGTTTGGCTCCTAATCAAGTACTCGAAGAAAGCTTAGATATCATGATTTGGGCATTGGGTAAGAATGATCCGGATAACTTGATGAGAAGTGATAACCCTGATGCTTTGCCTCGTATGCTGGAGACCATCGAACTTTTCGAGATTCAGTTTGTTCACGCAATGAACGCATTTGGGTGTGCCAAGCGTTACCATGAAGACAACGTCACAGAGCTGCGACAAGTGTGTGAAGCCGAACTCATAAAGCTTGAATCACGTTTAACGGAGCACGCTTTTCTACTCTCAAACCAAGAGAGCTTAGTTGATATCGCCATACTGCCATTCATTCGAAAATACGCTCGCATCGACAAGCAATGGTTTCGTCAAAGTCCATACCCGAACTTAAAAGCGTGGTTGAACGGTTACATTCAGAGCACTCAGTTCTCCAAAGTGATGAAAAACTATGACTTGTGGCTCGAAGAACGGCGAGATGAGTTTTTTGGTAGTTAAGGTGCGGCACTTAAGATTTATGTAGCCAAAATCGCTAAGCGCACCCTCACATTTGCAATATTAGCTTACTCGTCCACGCATTGACGGCTAACCCCAAGACGCGCATTCTTTTACGTTCACTCAGGGCAGGTTTGCCCTTGTTGGCAAGTAGATTGATCGTTGTTTGCTGTGCTTGTATTGGAATGGGTAGATCGTATGAACAAAATTATTATGTTGGTGATGGGGCTGCTTTTTACCAGTCGTTTATTTGCAAGTATTGTCCCTCATGCTAGCCAGCTAGAACACGATGCACCTATTCTGCTTCGTTCAGCATTAATTGTTGGCGTTGCGGGGTTCCTTGTTTGGAAAGTTTTCCAGTATTTTCAGAAGAGTAAATCTTCCGATTAACCTCTGTTATCTGCGTTTGTATTTACATCAAAGATAATAAACGCTGGTAATTGAAGCCACAGTCTTTAGAATGCGCACCCTAAAAGTGATAACTAATGTAGAGTGATTTTATGCTTCGTGATTACACATTCGATTGTCTAGTGACTATGCCACGCCATGAACTGGAAGAGTTCAGTGCGCGCATGATCGGCAAAATGGTACCAGAAGACGTGATGAACGAGCTGTTTACCTTTGATCAAGAAGAAGTAGACAGTGAAGACCGCATGTTGTCGGCGCGCCTGGATGCGATGTTACGTATGACAGCAATCGCGCTAAGTGGAATTCAACAAGCGTTTGATGAATCGGATAACGCGAAGCAAAACAGCGAGCGAATGACACGTCTAGTCCTTTGGCACTTCTATGCAATTTCATTCCGTCTTGAAGAAGCAATCACACTGGAAACCCATTGTGAACAAGTAGAAAAGCTACTAGAAAACACACCAACAGATGTTTTCGCTTGGGTGAAAACTCTGACAGAGCTTCTGCACACATACGCAGAGATCAACGCGAAAGAAAATCCACAAGATTAATCTGGGTTGCCAAATTCAACATTGCAAAGGCGAGCGGTTTAGCTCGCCTTTGTTTTATCTGATTGTCTATATAAGACCCCGATTATCAGTTCAAGAGTGTACTGATAACCGAGTCATATTTTAAGCTCCATACGTTTTTGGATAAACTGGAGCGAGTTTATTCCCAACATCGTTCCAAGTAGATCATTAAGAATCTATAAGTACCCTACAGTGACAAGGAGGGCGTTGACATGCTCTCCTTATTTTTCGAGTGACTAGTTGGCGTCTGATAAACCTGACATTGTTTTCATGCGTACATAATTCGCCAGCCAAAGGGTAGCCAAAACGAGAACGACAAGCGTCATGATTTGGACGACTGACTGCGATGTTCCCTTGTAAGCATTACTGCCAATATCGATAGCGGCAGATACTATAAACAGTCTTATCGCTGTCACTAGAGATGCCGCAATGCCCGTGAGTTCTGGAAATACCTGCATTGATTTTGCAAAAAATAAACCTATCGATAAGCCTGCACCAATCGAAAACAAACACATGGTTGCCGTTAAGAATACTGGTGAATCCAGTAAATTCGACGGTGATATGAAAAATATCAGGGTATTAGCGAATATCAGTCCAAGGCCAGTTGCTTTAAGCTTTTCAACACCGAACTTATCTATCAAGCGTGAGTTGTTCAAACTTACCAAGACAAATGTGCCGAGTGTCGCCATTTGGTAAAACGGGAACTGCTTTGGGCTAACCCCCAACTTATCGATATACAGCAAGGACATGTTTGACACATAAATCATGTAGGCACCAAGGATCAAACTGGTGACTAATGTGTTGTACCAAAACTCAGTGGACGATAAGACCGTCTTATAATCACTGAGAATACGCTTTGGTGCTAGTTTCTTTCTTTTGTTCACAGCGAGAGATTCTGGCAAGAACAGGAAACATTTGAGTGCGGAAATAAGCACGAGAACTGCGATAAAAACGAAGTTTGCTTTGTAGCCCATATGTAAGCTGATCCATCCACCAATGAGTGGAGCAAAAGCCATGAGACTAACCACCAAAGTGTTTAAGTCAGAAATGAGTTTTGCTGCTGATTCTTCCTCGAATAAATCGAAGATCATTGCCGTACCCACTATCACACATGCTGAGCTTCCGAAGCCTTGCAATAGTCGAAATGCCAGCAGCTGTTCAATACTTGTCGAAAAGATACAGCCAATGCTTGCGGTAAGAAAAATGCTAAAACCAAACATTAACACTTTTCTGCGGCCAAAATGATCGGATAGAGGACCGTATAATAAAGAGCCGAGACAGATACCAATAAAGTTGTAGCTCAAAATGCGCTGAACCATAACAGCATTGGTGTTGAAATCGCTGAGTATATCGGGAAATGTTGGTAAATAGATATCCGTCTCCATTGCGGCACCAAGGAAGATAAACACCATTAAAAATCGAAACCACTTTCCCTCATGAGATATGAAAAACATAGTTAATCCACTGTGATTATTCTAATAACAAGAAATACATGCTCCGCAAAACGGGGCATTGAGTATGAGTTAGGTTTTGTTGGTGGGATGTTGCGTAATGGAGAGGAGTGTTACGCAAGGTCGGCTTTTCCCGGCACTTGGTTGTGATCAAGTTGAGCATGAATGTAACATAATATTTCAATGCTGCAAGCGTGACTTCAATGTTTTTCAGCTATTTTTCTCGAACAAAAAAGATATCTCTTAATGTGCTTATTGTTATTTAAGTGTTTGATATTAATGGTTTATATTTTTATACATAGCTTGAATTTATTAAAATTGATCGGCACTATAACCCCGATAAATAACACATGTTGTATGAAGCCTCATGGAGAAAAATGGATCTGAGCTCAATTTTACTGTTTGCCGTCGCTTGCCTTGGTATCAATATGATTCCTAGGCCTGATGTGATCTATATCGTTTCTAATACCATGAAAGGGAAAATATAAAATGCAATACTTTCAATACTATGGCATCGATTGGGTAGCTATGGTGCTCACTTTTCTCGCGATTTGGCAGATCGGTAATAAAAACAAAATTGGATTCATATTGATGATGTGCGGCAATACAAGTTGGGTGGCCGTTGGCTATTTGACGGGCAGTGTCGCTATGATCATCGCTAACGTTATTTTCTTCTCGATGAATTTGAGAGCGATCATAAAATGGTCCAAGCCAGAGCCTAACGCTAAAACGGTAGCGCAATAATAAACGAATTAAAATGCTACGCTCGACAAGCTAATAAAGTGGACGTAGCGGGTTGAAATGGACGATACATGAATAAACAAGTAAGAGTTGGAGTGGCGACCATCATCCTTCGTGATGGGGCAATATTACTCGGTGAGAGAGTTGGATCTCATGGTGCGAATACTTGGGCTACACCCGGCGGGCACCTTGAACTTGGTGAGAGTATAGAAGATTGTGCGAAGCGAGAAGTGCTTGAAGAAACGGGCCTAATCGTTGATTCAATAGAAAAGTTCACTTTTACGAATGATATCTTTGAGAAAGAAGGTAAGCACTACGTCACCTTGTTTGTCGTTGCATCGAGTGCCAGTGGCGAACCACAAGTCACAGAGCCGGATAAATGTAAGCAATGGAAATGGTGTCGGCTAGATGATTTACCAGAGCCACTGTTTCTGCCGTTGATTAACTTACTTAAAGAAGATAATACGCTAGAAAAGTTAGCTTAAACCGCATAAATAAAATGCCGCTAAGTATCACAGCATTTTATTCATATACTGATTGAACGTCATGTTATAGCGCTTTTTGAATGCCCGTCTAAAGTTGGCTACATCGCTATAACCGCAGCGTGCTGCGATTTCTTCTACTTGCAAGCGGTTGTCATTTTTAAAGGTTTTGATCGCATAGCCTAGTCTAGAATCCAGTAGTAGATCTCGGAATGTTACTTGTTCGTCATGAAGTCTCCGCTGCAATGTCCTGACACTCATGCCAACCAGCTTTGCAAAAGAGTGAGTGGTCATATTTTCAACGACGACGTAGTTGTCTAGTACTAAAGATATTGATTCGCTTAAAGACCAATCCTTGATACCAGATGGGTTTTCTATTTTCTCGGATAGTGGAATAGCAAAGCCAGAGAAGTGCTGTTGACCAATAACCTCAATACTCAATTTAGACTGAGCAAGGGAAGTTTCCGTTTTAGCTGTGACCCAAACAAACTCAGGCTGCCACTCTTCGCCTAAGTAAAGTTGGCAGAAGGAAATCAAGAGTAAGTTTCTGTAGATATCAAACTCCGCTTTTCCCACACTGAGATTTGAATATCCGCTATCGTGACATAAGTACCATCTTCCATCTTCCCCATAACTAAGCCATGCTTTTGCTTGAGATGTGATGTGGGATATTTTGGATAGTAATATATTTAGCGCCTGACCAAGAGTTGGAGGTCTATTTTCTTCGATCAGTTCTTCCGAAATTTGTGAAATATCAAACTCTTGACTGGCTTTAATTAGTATATCCAGTCGCTTCTCTCTAGTTAGTTCCTGTAGCACAGCAATAAGCTCATCAATCAATATCCAAGAATCGGCAAGCAGCAAGCCATCCTGGCTAAATTGTGGATGATCTAGCTTAGTTTTCAAAGTTGGAGAGAGCTCAGCTAACGCGTCGTAAAAATGGGAGAAGAGACGCCGGTGAGCGATTTTGAGGTTACTTGCTTTCATAAAACTCCTCTAATTCATGGTATTGGTATGATCTTGGTGAAGAAGATGGCACCTCAATAAAGTAGGGATCAATCAGTGGGTGGAAACCAAAATTCTACTAATAAATAACTCTAGTACAATTGGCGTAAAATGACATTTTAATATTATGCAGTGTTTTTATAATTACAAACATATGAGGTAGGAGCAACTTTAATTCACACTCATTAAATGAAGAATTATTTACAAGTTTCTATTTTTATTTCTAACTTAAAATTAAAAGTGATTATATGAACAATGCTAAAGATCGAATTAATGTAGGTGGGAGTATATTTGGCTTTATTCTACTAGCCATATCCTTAGGTGCAAATGCATCGTCGACGTTAATTAAAAATGCCAATGTATTTGATGGTACAAGCAAACACCTTAAAAAGGGTATGAGCGTATTAGTGGAAGGCAATAAAATTACTGCGATGGGTAGAAGTATCTCGGAACCAAAAGAGGTTACGGTGATTGACGCAAAAGGCAAAACGCTAATCCCCGGCCTAATAGATGCTCACTGGCATACCATGTTTGCGAATGCTTCTATGAGAGAATTAATGAATTCAGACTTTGGTTACTTAAACCTTGTTGCCGCAAAGGGAGCGAACAACACTTTGATGAGAGGGTTTACTACAATTCGAGATGCTGGTGGCAACCCTTTTGCGATTAAGCAAGCGAGCGATGAAGGTTTAATTGATGGCCCTAGAATATACCCCTCGGGTGGGCCGATCAGCCAAACATCGGGGCATTTTGACTATCGTGGTCGTTTTGATGTTCCGGCGAATAGCAATGACCCGCTCAACTACCTTGAGCGAAATAGCTTAGCCATTGTAGCGGACGGAGTTCCAGAGGTAACCAAGAGAGTGCGTGAGCAACTACGATTGGGTGCTACACAGATAAAACTTGCTGCTGGTGGTGGTGTGTCATCAAGTTATGACCCAATTGATGTTGCCGAGTACACTTATGAGGAGTTCAAAGCTGCGGTTGACGTAGCGGAAAGCTGGAATACTTATGTAATGGTGCATGTCTTTACGAATAAAGGAGCTCAGACTGCACTAAAAGCGGGTGTGAAGAGTATTGAACACGGAAACCTTTTGTCTGAAGAAACCTTCAAAATGATGAAGGAGAAAGGTGCGTGGTTAAGCATGCAACCGATCTTCGACGATGAAGATGCTATTCCTTTTCCTCCTGGCTCGTTCCAAGAAGCGAAGTTTAAATTGGTTACTAAGGGTACGGCGAGAGGCATTGAGCTTGCGAAAAAGTACGGTGTTCCCATTGCATTTGGTACCGATATGTTGTTTGACCCTTCATTGGCTAACAAGCAAGGAAAATTCCTTACAAAATTAACACCATGGTTCGAACCATGGGAAATATTAAAAATGGCGACTCACGATAATGCACAGCTGCTTAAATTGAGTGGTCCGCGTGACCCATACCCGGGGAAATTAGGTGTGATTGAGAAGGATGCGTTAGCAGACTTAATCCTTATCGATGGCAATCCGTTAGAAGACATAATGCTTGTGGCTAATGCGGAAGAAAAATTTGTTCTTATTATGAAGGATGGAAAAATATATAAAAACAAGGTGAATTAAAGTTTATGTAGTTAGAACACAAAAGCTTTCAATTGACGAGGGTTGAATTTCGCCCTCGTTACTAAGTATTTTTCTCGTGGAATTAAATACCTATGTAAAGGGTGTTTAAATAATCTGAATATAAAGAGTTACCAATGAAAAATTTAAAAATTATTGCTTACACCTTATTGTTACTCATTGTTAGCATGTCGCCACAATTTGCTATAGCTAAGCCTGAACTAGAGATAAGCACGTTGCGTTGGATAGACTTAATTCCATTTAGTGAACGAAACCAAAATAATAGTGCATTCGTGAAGGATCACTCTAGTGATGTTCCTGCTCAGCAATCCCAGCTTTACACTGTTCGTGAAGAGCTCAACGGCCAAAAGGTTAAAATTGCTGGCTTTGTCATTCCGCTAGAGGGGGACAGCGATCTAGTGACAGACTTTTTACTGGTCCCATATTTTGGGGCATGTATCCATGTACCTCCACCGCCGCCAAACCAAATTATCCGAGTGTCATTTGAAGAGGGGGTTGCACTTACTGAGATATGGGATGTTGTGTATGTGGTTGGCATACTGAAAACTGAAAGTACTGACTCTGACTTAGCACATACGGCCTACGTGATTGACGGTATTAAGATGGAAGACTATGAAAAATAAGAATGTGATTAACCCCACGCTTAGTTGGAGCGGTTGCAATGTCTCGCTCAGATGTTATTTTCATCCTTACTTAGTGAGGGTTCTATGACAAAAATCTATCTCGTATGTGGCTTTATTGGTTCTGGTAAAACAACGTATTCAAAGGCCCTTGCAGAAAAGCATGGTGCTTTTCGCTTCTCTATCGATGAATGGATGATTCCTTTGTATGGCGAACACATGGAGCGTGAAGTCTTCGATCAACGATTGGCGACACTGCAAGACCTCTTCAAAGAATCAGCGCAACAACTGTTTTCTCTCGGAGTCCCTGTTATTTTTGATTTCGGCTTCTGGCGTAGCTCAGATCGCGAAAGCTTTATCAAATGGGCATCAGACGTTGGTGTTGAGAGTGAAGTTCATTATCTCGACGTGCCTTTTGATACATGTAAGCAAAGAGCCTCTCTACGTAACGCAGACCTAAACAGTAAGTCTTATCATATGACACCAGAAATGCTGGACCTATTTTGGTCTTGGTTCGAGATTCCAACGGACAGCGAAAATGTGACTTGGGTTAAACAAGCAGGGTAAGCATTTTGAGTAAAGAAATCATGGTTGCAACGTTTGTTGCTGCTGGGATAGAGAGTGTATACGTCTCTTCTATCCGCCGTTTTTTTCTCGAACCATACTTTACCGCTGCTTAAGCTACTAAGGAAAGAATGTGAAAACCGCAGTAACAATCAGTCTGGCTCAAATTCCTGTTGTAAGAGGAGAGGTTGAGTGCAATCTTACCAGTCATATCAATATGATCGCGTTGTCGTCGTGCAATGGTGCTGATGTCGTCGTATTTCCTGAGTTATCACTTACGGGTTATGAACTCGATCTCGCAGAGGAGCTTGCTCTTGCGCCGGAACCTGAAAACTTTCAACAATTATCCAGAGCCGCTGTAGAAAACAAGATCATTGTCATCGTGGGTTGCCCTCTCAAGTACGCCAATACAAAAAAGCCAGCAATCGGAGCCGTGATTTGTTTCCCTGATGGCCGTGTATCCTTTTACGCCAAGCAATATCTGCATGAAGGTGAACAAACGTATTGCTCGTCTGGCTCCTCTGATTACTTTTTTAATATTAATGGACACAAAGCAGCATTAGCCATCTGTGCGGATTTTGTTCATAAGGATCATGCCAAACGGGCTGGAGAGTCAGGGGCTGATATCTATATCGCAAGTGCTCTTATTTCTGAAGGCGGCTACGCACCAGATTCAATTATCTTATCCGAAATCGCGGTGGAACAAAGAATACCAGTGCTTTTAAGTAATCACATTTCAAAAACAGGTGGTTGGGAGACGTGTGGTAAGAGTACGATCTGGAATCCACAAGGCGAACGCATTGATCGTGCCGATATAAGAGAGCCTGGACTTGTTTTGTGCACGCTTACAGGGCGTGATATCGAAGTTAAAAATGTCATACAACCTCTAGTTAGTGAAACGGATAAAACATAGAAGTATTCTTAAGAAAATAGTGACGTAAATACGTTGAATTTCTCCAAAGCCTTGGGTGTTTCATTCATTGCTACACGGGCTCAAACGTATTCAACAAAAATCGTGTTTTTAGGCACTTATAAAATACCTAAAGGCTATGTATAGTGGCGGCAAGTGGGGAGCTACAAGCTGCTTTTATCTCAGCATTCCCCGCGTTATTACAATAAAAAGGTAAATGATGATTGAAGTAGTAAACGTCACTTTTGAAGGTGAAAATGAACAGCATATTCGTTCCATTCGTGAACGTGTTTTTATCAACGAGCAGGCTATCTCCCCGGAAATTGAATTCGATGGACTCGATAATGTGGCAATGCATTCATTGATTCTGTGGAATGGTGAACCCGTAGGCACTGGACGAATTTTAGCTGACGGCCACATCGGACGTATCGCCATCCTTAGCGATTTCCGAGGTCAGGGCTTAGGTGCAAAAATTGTGTTGTCTCTGGTTCAGAAAGCAGAGCAGAAGGGTTACCCGCGTGTTTATCTTGGTGCGCAAAAGCATGCGATTGATTTCTATGCCAAGCTGGGCTTTACGCCTTTTGGTGATGAGTTTCTATCGGCTGGAATTGTGCACTTATCGATGGAAAAAACGTTGCCTTAAGATGCCATCAGCTGTTGTTCGCGCTGCTTTTATCTAAGCTTGCAAAGTGCGACTAGGTATAGTTATCGACAGAGAAACACAAAGCCCGCTACGGATAGCGCTTTGTATTATGGTTACTCTAAGTGCTTAAACTGTAACGCCACTAAACGCTGGTACAACTCACAGCTTTGCATCAACGATTGGTGGTTACCGATATCAATCAACTCTCCACCATCTAACACGGCTATCTTATCCGCATGTTGGATAGTCGACAGTCGGTGGGCAATGATTAGCGTCGTTCTGTCTTTCATCAGAGCCTCAAGTGCCTGCTGAACATGATGTTCACTTTCACTGTCTAGTGCGCTGGTGGCTTCATCAAGCAATAGGATTTTAGGGTCTTTCAAAATGGCACGAGCAATGGCGATGCGCTGTTTTTGTCCGCCAGACAATCTCACGCCACGCTCTCCCAAAAAGCTGTGGTAACCATCTGGTAGTTTTTCGATAAACTCATGAGCATGTGCTTTCTTCGCTGCTTCAATGACCTGCTCGTCAGTAGCATCCGGATTACCGTAGCGGATATTATGGAAAACATCGTGACTAAACAAAGCCGGTTGTTGCGGCACCAATGCCATTTGACCACGAAGATCGTTTGGATCGAACTGACGAATGTCTTCACCACCGAATAAGACTCGCCCTTGCTGCGGGTCATAAAAGCGTTGTAGTAGTTCGAACAACGTCGTTTTACCTGCACCTGATGGGCCAACCAGAGCCAACACTTTACCTCGTTCAGCCGTTAGGTTTAATCCTTTCACTGCAGGCTGGTCTGGGCGGGAAGGGTAGTTGAAGTTCACTGAATCAAACGTTACTTCCGCAGGCATAGTGTCGGTGATCGGCATGTGGTTAGCTGGTGCCGTGATGTCACTTTCCACTTGTAGAATCTCAATCAACCTCTCTGTAGCACCTGCAGCCCTTTGCAGCTCGCCCATGACTTCTGAAATCGTCGCTGTGGAGGAGGCAACCATAATGGCATAGAACACAAATGCTGCTAGATCGCCGCCCGACATCTTACCGTGAATAACGTCACTGCCGCCGACCCAAAGCATCCCGGCAATAGCACTGAATACGATCACGATAACGCCGGAAATTAGAATCGCGCGTTGTTTGACTCGCTGTCTGCCAACCTCATAAGCTTTTTCCACTTCTACTGCAAATGCCGCGCGCTCATGTTGCTCTGAGCTAAAGCTCTGCACGGTTTTGATATGCTCAATCGCTTCACCTGCGTAGCTGCCTACATCTGCCATCGTGTCTTGGCTTTTCCGAGATAGGGCGCGTACTCGCCTCCCGAAAACCAAAATAGGAACCAAAACAAACGGCACGGAGGCCAGCACAATCAAAGTGAGCTTAAAGTTAGTCGCAAACAGCATGATGATGGCACCAACACACATGATTGCGCTGCGCATGGCCATCGAAAATGAGGACCCGATAATGCTTTGCAACAGCGTTGTGTCTGTGGTGAGCCGAGACATAATGTCGCCGCTGCTATTGGTCTCAAAGTAACTAGGGTGCAGTGTCATCACGTGGTTAAACACCGCAAGACGAATATCCGCACTCACGCGCTCGCCGACCGAGGAAACCAGATAGAAACGGAAAAACGTGCCCGCAGCAATACACAGTGTCACGCCGATGATGAACTGTATCGCGTTAGTGAGTTCTTGTTGTGATTGTTGGGCGAAGCCTTGGTCTATCAGCATACGAACGCCGTAACCCACGGATAGCGTTAGACTTGCTGTTGCGAACAGGGCAATCAAAGCCGCGGCAACTCGCCATTTATGAGGCGAAATAAAGGTGTTGAGTTTTAGAAGAATGCTGAGGTTTTTATTATTTTTTCTGCTCATGAGTGGCTCACAAAGCGTTATAGGTAACAGGCATAGTAAGCGACTTTTAAGAGGGAGACCAGAGGTCTATGGCAATGGGCAGACGATCTTTTGTGGAAAAGAACCAGGGTCTGTTTGATTGTAAATTTATCAAAAAGGTGGGTAATCATAGTGAGTTAGCCAGATAGGCCAACTCACTTTATCTACGCTTTCGACTGATACGAACTTGAGCCTAACGGACGTTAATCAACGTAAGCCACAGAGCTTGGTTCTTTGTAAATGCAGTCTACTTTTGTCACGTTGCCACTCGAATCTTGATATTGAGCATAGACGGTCCATAGCCCATTTATTCGTGCGCCCATAACCGTAACTCGAGTATTTTCTCCGTAAGTGGTGTTGTCCTTACCAGTTCCTCTGCCAAAAGAGACTTGAAATTCTTTTTGGACAGCACGTTGTACTTCCATGCCGTTAAAGTCCCCCTTTGGTTGTACATGCAAGAACTCAAGCCCGCCTCCTTTTGCCTTACGGATAGCAAAGGTACAGCCGGTCAATTGAGTAGTGACCAAGTAGTCCGCAGCATCATAGTGGGTGACTTTAGAAATGGAGTCGGGTTTAAGTTGTTCAAAAGGAGAGACAGGGATATGAATACATTGAAGTGCTTTCGCGTTTTTAGCTAACGATTTTGGGCCAAGGCGGAAACGCATCTCCTTCATCTTAACCCCTTGGTTTATTCCGAAAGCGGTATCCCCAAGACTATACAAGTAAAACCTCATGGCACCTTTTGATTGGCCCGCGCTCGTAATGGACAGTGGGAAGCGAAGTAGAAATTCCTCTAAATCTCGGTCTAAAACCTGAACAGCCTGATCTAACGTTTGTGGCATAACACAGTCCTTTGTTGTTATTTATAGAATGTGTGAAGTCTTATTGATTGCAGTTCACAAGAATAAGCATATATGAACATATCCAATCCATCGATTTTTCTACCTCGCTCGTTGGCGGAACATGATATTGCTCGAAACTGAAATGCAATATCATGACTATTCATTGATTCGATAAGTAACTATGTATAAGGGACTAAACGCAAATCTTTAGCTTCTACCACGTGAAAGACAATTACCTGTAATTAAGTAGAGCGTTGTCACACTTTGATGTTAATTGTGTTTCATATGTTAATTTTATAAAATAGCCTGCACGACTTTTTGGATGTGTATAAAAGGCTAGATCATGAACACAAATCAGACAAAATGGTTACCACTTGGTATTTGCGCAGTCAGTCTGTCTTCACCGTCTGTATTGGCGGACATTAAAACTAAAATCATAAACGGTGAAGAGGTAACACAAGGTAATTGGCCATTTATGGTGGCGCTGGTTTCGAAAAATATGGACGCTTATAAAGGCCACTTCTGCGGCGCGAGTTTTATTGGTGACCGATATGTACTCACCGCTGCACATTGTATTGAAGCGAAAAGTCATGAAGACGTGGAAGTAGTGATTGGCGTATCGGATCTGTCCTCCCCAGATACAGCGAAAAATCGCTACGCTGTCGAACATATATATGCTCATGAGAGTTACAGTAAAGAGCCTGTCAGCAATGATATCGCGATTATTGAACTTGCTCAGGCTCCGTCGGAGTCTAAAGTGACTCTTGTTGATGGTTACGCTCGCGGAAATCTGGCAGTAGGTCAGGTACTCACGGTAATGGGCTGGGGAGATCAGAACCCGTCAGAAGAAGAAATCTCCCAGACCAGTGAGTTACATAAAGTCAATGTACCTCTTGTTGACCAGGACCAATGTACTCAAGTCCCTCATGATGGTTATGCTGAGATCGGCGATGACGCTTTCTGCGCAGGTTATAAAGAAGGTGGGCGAGATGCTTGCAGTGGCGATAGCGGCGGACCTTTACTACTCCCTAATAACGGAAAATATGAACAACTGGGTATTGTGAGTTGGGGGGAAGGGTGCGCGCAGCCCAACGCCTATGGGGTTTACACAAATGTGAGCCATTTTGAGGATTGGATCGAACAGCAAACAGTGGGTCTAAATTACCGTGCTAAAGAGGTACTGGGCGTCCGTTCTCTTGGTTTAATCTTACACACTTTTGAACTTACAAATAATTCAGATCAAGAGATTGAAATCTCAAAGGTTTCGCCATCATTTGTTCATAACTCGCCAACCATTAATAATATGAGTGCGAGCATTACCAATAACAACTGTCAGACACTCTCAGTTGGAGAAAGCTGCGAGGTAAGTGTCAGTTACGACCTAGATTCAGTCGGTATGCATGAATTTGGCGTGCAAGTTCATACCAACTCGTTGCTAGCGACGTTTACGCCAAGAGCTTATGTTTTGGGGGCGAACGCTGCGCATCAGGGGGTGAGTGACCTCGTCGATTTCCCGAATAGTGGTGTGTACAGCACTCAAAGGTGGACAACCACAGAAGCTTCAATTTCATCGCCAGTTATAGAGCACGACGGGTCAACGGCTTTGATTGTTGAAGGCATTCCCACTGGTACCGTCTCGATGGATCTTTCAGTGTTTGCAGAAGAGGACCACGACATCTTAGAAATCTATATCAACGGTTTCCAAGTGGTTCAGGTTCCGGGTGAGATTTCGGGGCGAGTGGATTTACCGATGACCAGAGATGCAGATAACAGCTTTATGATTATGTACAAGAAAGGTGGCCTGGGCGATGCGGACAACGGCAAGGTAACCATAGAAAATATGACGTACACCGATGAGCTGATTACAAACGAACTCAATTTTACCCCAGCTCAAGAAGCGGAAGATTCAGAGTCGTCGGGCGGCACAATCGGATGGCATTGGTTGCTCGTTCTTTTAGGTGGATTGATTGCACGAAAACGTTCGTTAAACCACAAGAGCGATTGATAGACCTTTAAGTGACCGCGACAACGTGAAGCTTTATAGCCAAAACGTTTTCAAGCGATACAAACTATAAAAGCGATACAAACTATAAAAGGTCTAAAGCGTTAAACCTACAAAGCCCGGCGTGCTCGCTGGGCTTTATTATTTCCACTGTTTAGCAAGGCGTTAGTTCTGTGGTGTATTCAGTGTTTTGATTTGCTCGAAGATTTCTTCTGCCTCTGCGGTTAACAACGAGTACGTTTTAATATCACCGCGACGCTGTGCCTGCATGGCTTGCTCACACAGCATAGAGTGACGCTTTTTGAGCTTTTTAACCGAATTGTTTTTGAAAAAAGAAAACATTCATAAATCCTCTAGTTAAGACCTGTCTTTATTACGCATTAGCGTTGATTTTGGTTCATGCTCTTAGCTTTTGAACCAGCTTATTGCTGATAGTTAGGGTGAACTAGGTGAGCGGCTTTTCGGCTCTATTTAAGCTAGCTTTGGCCGGAAATGAGTCGGGATTTTGCCATACAAAAACTTATCAGTATTTGCATGGTGAATATCATGCCGATAAATATTAATGCTTGACTATAAACCACGAAACATAGGAAGGCGATAATGAGGAAATTTTTTTGAGTTAAATGAAAATAACGCAATCGCTTTATAAATAAAGGGTTTGCGAGCAATTGTTGTGATGTTGCAAGGATATTTCAAAGTGTTTCTGCTGTTACATATTGTAACATTAATGCGTTATCTGTATGGTTCACCCTCTCAAAAGTAGACATTCACGCTCAAATTAAAGGAAGAACTATAATGATTTCTAATGATGCAGTAATCATGGGCATGTTAGCGGTGATACTTGGCGGTATCTTCATTACGGAAAGCAGCCAAAACAGCGCACTAAAAAAATTCTATTCGATCATTCCTGGTCTTTTGCTTTGCTACTTTGTTCCGTCACTACTTAACAGTTTCGGTATTATTGATGCGTCAAATTCTAAGCTATACTTCGTAGCTAGCCGTTACTTGTTGCCAAGTGCACTGGTACTTCTGATCATTTCTGCTGACCTTCGCAAAATCATTGGCCTTGGCCCAAAAGCCGTCATCATGTTCTTAACCGGTACAGCGGGTATCATCATCGGTGGTCCATTGGCGATTCTTATTATCGACCAAGTCTCTCCGGATCTTGTGTCTGGTGATGTTTGGCGCGGTCTAACCACAGTCGCAGGCTCTTGGATTGGCGGCGGTGCTAACCAAGCGGCGATGAAAGAAGTATTCGAAGTGAACGACCAGCTATTCTCGGCGATGATCACTGTGGACGTTATCTGTGCCAACGTTTGGATGGCAATCTTGTTAATCATGGTTGGTCGTCAAAAGAAAGTCGACGCATGGCTAAAAGCAGACACATCATCTATTGAAGAACTGAAAGAAACCGTTTCTAAGTATCAAGAAGAAAACGACCGTCCAACGACAACAACAGACTTGGTTAAAATTGCCGCGATTGCGTTTGGTTTAACGGGTCTGGCCCATTATTTCAGCGATATGATTGCACCTTGGATTTCAACCAATGCCCCGGAACTGGCGAAATACAGCCTAACGTCTGGCTTCTTCTGGTTGATCGTATTGGTAACGACGTTTGCGCTGATTGCTTCTTGTTTTAAATCAACACGCAGCCTTGAGCATGGCGGTGCATCTAAAATCGGTTCAACCTTTATCTACATCCTTGTTGCGACCATTGGTATGCAAATGGACGTGACCGCAATCTTCGACAACCCAGGTTACTTCTTTATCGGCATCGTATGGCTAACCATCCATGCTGTACTGATGATTGCTGTTGCGAAACTTATTCGTGCGCCGTTGTTCTTTATGGCTGTAGGTAGCCAAGCGAACGTTGGCGGTGCGGCTTCTGCTCCGGTTGTTGCGGCGGCATTCCACCCTGCACTTGCGCCAGTGGGTATTCTAATGGCCGTGCTAGGTTATGCACTTGGCACATACGGTGCTTACATTAGCGGCCTATTAATGCAGTTGGCGGCAGGGCAATAATTCTGTAGTGCTTTTCACAGCACATTGAGAACAGAGGCATTTTGGGAACGAAAGGTACATTAGTTACAAAGGTACATTAGTTACAAAAGTACATTAGGAGCCAAAGTGCATTGGAAAAAAGTCCGATATGGCAACGACCATGTCGGGCTTTTTTATTTTTAAAAGCATATTTACATACCCGAACTTCAGCACGAGATTGAGATCATCTCTGGTGTATTTATTCAAGTTTTGTTGACTCTGTTTCTATGATTTATTTCTGAATTTTATAGGGAGGGCTCTGATAAATAACGACATTTTTCAACCTAAAATACATTTATAAAACAAACTAACAATTTAGATAAAATTATATAAAGTTTGTTGAGTCGGTTTTAATTATTCGTAGAATCTCGCCCAATTAAAAATTGGAGCTCAACATGAATAAAACCTTATTACTTGTACCGACATTATTATTTAGCGCTTATTCTCACGCCGATAGCTCTTTGTCTCTTGGTATTGGTGCGCTTTATTCTCCTTCTCCATATATTGGAATGGATACGCAGTTTACACCTTTACCTTCGATTGTTTATCGAGATAAACACGTGAGCGTTGAGGGTACGACAGCAAGTTACAGCTTTAATGGCCGAGGTGCACCGATTGAATACTTTGCGAAAGTGGGCTTCGATCCTAGGATTATGCGACCTTCGGATTCGAGTGATGCAGACATGCAGAAGCTAGACAAGCGTAAGACATCATTCATGGGTGGAGCAGGGGTGAGAGTCAACTTTCCCAGAACCACCGCGTTTCTAGAAAGCATGATCGCGACCGATATCAGTGGAGTTCATAATGGTCATTACGGAGAGATCAAAGCGGCCTATCCAATAAGAATGGGTGCGTTTGGTATCACGCCTTCAATCGGTTATCAAATAAACAGCGCGGATCTAAATAATCATCTTTACGGCGTATCTCGCGAAGAGGCGAGTCGTACTCGATTTGATGAATATTCCATGGACTATGAGGGTGATTACTTCATTGGCTTGAATGGCTATATGTTCTTAACCAAAAAAATCAGCATTTCAGGTAGCGTTCGTTATGTGAGCCTTGAAGATGATTTGAAAAAAAGCCCAATCCTTTCAGAAACAGACAGCATGACCGCATATTTGTCGCTCAATTACACCTTTTTCTAAATAGCCTTTTTCTGTCAAATAGAAATATAAGCCGACACACTGTGTCGGCTGTTTAATATATTTGGAGTGCCGTTATTTTTCTTATCTTTAATATTCGATATTTTTAAATGACAAGGTTAGTATTGTATCAACCCGTGTTATTCATTTGCTTGCTTTCTAAGGTGTTCGATAAATACGGGTATCTTCTTCGCTAAATGTTTTCGCGACGCGTAAAAGGCATACAGCACCAAATCTTCTGGTTCGTATTCCAGCTTGATCACTTCTAGCTCACCAGAATCGATTTCTTGATGGCAAAAGCCAGTGGGCAGTATTGCAAACCCAAGTCCAGCCAGTGCCCCCGTTTTAGCGAACTGTCCGCTGTTGACCTTAAATGATGACGCCACTCTTTGAGTTATCAAGGAGCCATCTGTCGTTTTGAAAACCCACGGTGTACCTTTCAAGGCGGTAAAGCTGCTGATGCAAGGGATGTGTTTTAAATCGGTAATCTGAAACGGCTTTTGGCAGTTTTGTAGCAGTTTCGGCGATGCAACAACAACACTTGGCCAGCGCTTAATTTCTTTCGCAACCCAATTGCTATCTTCTAACTTCCCTCGATGAAAACTTAAGATAACGTCAAACCCGTCCAGCAAGTCCTCTTTCGGGCTCAGGTTGGTCTCGCAATTTAACGCAATCGAAGGGTATTGAGTACAAAACGAGACAACAGCTTTAGCCAGCTCTGGTGAATCAGGCATGAGGATATTGAGCTGTCCCATGACTTCGTGCGAGTGCTGAGTGACCTCTTCAAGCGCGTCATTGAGTTTGTCGAACAATGGTTGCGTGCGCAGGTAGAGTTGCTCTCCGGCTTCGGTGGCGCAAATACGTCTTGTGGTTCTATCAAATAATCGCACATCAAGTTGCTCTTCGAGTAAAGCAATGTGGCGGCTGATATTAGATGTCGGTAAACACAAGAACTCCGCGGCTCGTTTAAAGCTGTTGTTCTCGTAAACACCGTGGAAACTCTTAAGCCATTGCGGGTCGATCTTATCAAGCATCTTAGTTAATCCCATTTTGTTGGATTATAAAGCCAATTAAGCCCACTTTATTACCGAAATCAGGTTTATACAATGCTCGTCAACATCGTTTCTGGATAAAGGCTTCTTATGAGTTGGTTAGAAAAGTTATTAGATAAAAACAACATTATTAACACGCGTAAAGCATCGATCCCCGAAGGCGTTTGGACCAAGTGCCCGTCTTGTGAACAAGTGTTGTATCGAATAGCGCTAAAAGAAAACTTGGAAGTGTGCCCTAAATGCAACCATCACATGCGGATGACTGCGCGCCATCGATTGGACAGCTTCTTGGATAAAGAGAAGCGAAGCGAGATTGCCTGCGAGTATGAGCCGAAAGATGTGCTCAATTTTAAAGACAAGAAACGCTATAAAGAACGGATCGCCCTTGCTCAAAAAAGCACAGGAGAGAAAGATGCACTGGTTGCGATGAAAGGCGAGCTATTAGGGTTACCCATCGTTGCTTGCGCATTTGAGTTTTCTTTTATGGCTGGCTCTATGGGCTCTGTGGTGGGGGCAAAGTTTGTTGAGGCCGTCGATATTGCCATCGAAGAAAACCGCGGCTTGGTCTGCTTTTCTGCCTGTGGCGGTGCAAGGATGCAAGAGTCTTTGATGGCATTGATGCAAATGGCCAAAACCAGTGCAGCGTTGGATCATTTATCCAGTGCGGGCTTGCCCTATATTTCGGTGTTGACCGATCAAACCTTTGGTGGCGTATCTGCAAGCATCGCAATGCTGGGGGACATCAATATCGGTGAACCAGAGGCAAGAATTGGGTTTGCAGGGCGTCGCGTAATAGAGCAAACCGTGCGAGAAAAACTGCCGGATGGCTTTCAACAAAGTGAGTTCCTTCTGGAGCATGGCGCATTAGATATGATTGTCGAGAGACGTGATATGCGGAGGAGGATAGGCGGGTTAATTGCCAAGCTGACCAACAAAATTATTCGACCTGAAGCAGAGTAAGTTTAATTGGCCTAAATATTATTGTTACCCTGTCACTTTTCTACACCATAAACAATAAAGGCCGAAGAGTTCGGCCTTTTTCATGACGTTACTATTAGAAATGTCTTGGTAACGGTTGAACGTTATTTATTGGTCATAGTGTACTGAATCGTCTGGTTAAAGCCGGGTAGTGCAACATCCAACAGTGCGCCGTCTGGCAGGGAATCACCATCGCTGTTTTGATATTGATAGCGGTACGTGCTAATCGATACACCAGCGGTTTGTTTCATTGATTTGATTGGGTGGAAGGCTAGGCCAAAGAAATCTAAGTCGACTTTCCACTCTTTAACCGGGTCTACATAGTAAACGCCATAAATCAGTGAGCCATCATCTACATATTCCATTTCAAAGGTTTTGGTGCCTTTTCCGAACAGCTTCTGAGTTGCCTTTTTGATTTCGCCATTCGGATAGTATTGAAGTAAAAGAGTACTCTTTTCTCTTGGCGTAGAGAGTTTGACCTCTCGGATCTTTCTTAACTTACCATCGTCATGGTAGGAATAATGAAACTCTCGAACCGACATATCATCGCCAGTTTGTGGTACTTGGCGACGTTGAAGAAGTTTGCCATCGGCACTGTATGTATATTGAATTCGAAACGTCGCGATAGGCGTACCATTAAGGTCAGTCGCCTCATCCTGAAAAACTTGCTTATTCTCAACCTCCACCTGACCTTGTTCGTTGTAACTGTATTGAGAAATGAAGTTTTCTTTGGTGTGCCTTACATAACTGTTGATTGAATCGTGTTTCATTAAAGCACGGGCAGATTCCAACCACCCCTCAGCGTTATAGATATAGTCGAACGTACTGTCGGCATAATCACGCTGTGTTACTCGCCCTAAGTGATCATATGAGTACGCACCAGCTACGGTTAGTTGCCCTTGGCTAGATTTCGCTATTTGTGTTAGGCGAGATTGATTTGCCGTGACCAGACCTTGGTCAATGTAATCTTCAAACACAGAATAGTGTTCGTAAGCCGTAGCGTTAAATGCCGCGAGAATTGCCAGACTGGCGAAGCTTCTTTTAATGTTCATAGTTAATAGCCTGTTATTTATGTTTTTTATTTATTATTCAATCAGATGGGAAATGTCACTCATCTGACTAAAAGTCCTCAACTCCAACATTGAGTAACAGGGCTGAGCTTATCAGGTGGATTTTATAAAGTAAGCAACTGCATGATAATAATTATCATTTATATTTATTTGTTAGAGGTTGATTCAAAGAAAAAGCCAATGGAAGCTCTTAGAGAAGTTAAAAACCGAGTATTTCGAAAGCAGAAATAGAGGACTTGAAATAGGGCAACTGAAACAACATTGCTCAACAACGGAATGTATACCGGATATCCGTAAGCTCAGGTTGTTTTTCAACCGGTTACTTGGCAATAACGCATAAACTTATCAATATGCGAGCTTACTAACATGCCATGCGTGACACTTAATGTATTCTTAATTGAAGCGAAGAAGAGGATTTATCAATGTCAAAAAGCTCCAAGCTTCACAATGAAGACAAACTGGTTAAGAAAGCACTAGAGATTGGTGGGAAGATGGCGAAACTACAAGGCTTTGACCTTCCTCAGTCACCACAACCTCTAAGAGTAAAAGCGATTTATCTATTCTTGGTCGATGCAAAACAGATCACGCCACTACCTGAAAGCAAGCTAGACGGTGCAAGCATCAAACACCGACTGGCAGTATGGATACACAGTGCGTTGCCAGACAACGACCCTCTAAAGTAAAAAACTCAAGAAGTCACATCGGTAAATAACAATAAGGCGAGCCAAATGGTTCGCCTTGTTTGCTTTAGTGTGTGATATTCACATGGACTTTTTCCGTCTCATTTGACTAAATTTGGGTCTATATAGCGAATACTATTCAAGCCCAAGCCGGACATTAAAGCGGTTTATTGTCCCGTCAAATGAAAAAGGTCTGCTGTGGTGATAGTCCATAGAAACGGTAGAACCAAGGTCTTTACCCACGTCAAAGCTTTCCGTCGCAGAGAATGCAGCAGGAACTGTGCGCTCTAGTTTTACCTCGGCGACCGTTTCACCGTCTACAAGTAGCTGAACATTGCCGGATTGCCCTGGTCCGGAGATGTCCGTCAAAACAGTAATCTTGTGCTTGCCTTCAGGTATAGGCTCTTTCGATGTGGCTTGGTACTGTTCGATGATCATCATATTGTAAAGATACTTTAGCCTCCCTTCTTCCATATAAAGTGTTACGCCACCACTCGCGCCGCCGACGGCATATATCACACCATTTGCTTTATCGGGTAAATCAACGTCGATATTAACAACAGTACTTTCGCGTCCAATGCCAGGAGCAGTAAATTCCGGCATTCTTTCTGTTCGTTGAGTAAATTCCCACTCTGAGTAGTCCGTCTTAACTCGGTCTTCTGGGTGTATTCGCAACCAATTACCAGCACCAATTGGATAGGCTTGATTCTCTTTTGCCACCTCGAGGAAGCGGGCTTTCATCGATTTCAGTTTTTCAGGATGCTTGTCAGCAAGATTCGTGGCTTGGCTGTAATCGACATTTAAATTGTAGAGCTCCCATTCATCTTCAGCGGAGTCCCACTTAGGGATGGTTTTCGCCGATAAAGGGGTATTCCAAGGAATAAATGGGCCGAATGTACTCGCAATCCAGCCATCTTGATATAGCGCACGACTGCCATTGTTATCAAAGAATTGCTCTTTTTTAACACTCTCAGCATTAGCATCGTCGAACGTATACGCAAAGCTCACCCCATCCAACGCGATTTGTTTGTAGCCATTGACTACTTCTGGTGCGTTGATACCAAGTAACTCGTAGATGGTGGGAGCAACATCAATGACATGATGAAATTGGTTGCGCACATTGTTGTCCGGCTTTATCGACTTAGGCCATGCGATTGCCATCGGATTTCGAGTACCGCCAAAATATGCACCTAATAATTTGGTCCCTTTGAATGGTGTGCTACCAGCCCAGGCCCACCCAGCATGATACATATTATCGGTCGCAGAAGTTCCTAAAGCTTCTAATCCACCCAAGCGCTCTAGAGCATTAATTTGCTGTTCTATCGTATTGGAGATGTTGTTCTGGGCAAGAAGCTCACTTATTGAGCCTTGTTGTCCCTCAGAACTCGAACCGTTATCACCAAAAATATAAATAATCAGTGTGTTGTCCTTCATCCCGAGATCGCTAAGACCTTGTATCACTTTACCTACCTGAACATCGGTATGTTCCACAAAGCCAGCGTATAACTCCATCAACCGAATCTGGAACTCGCGCTGCGTTTCTGGAATGCTTTCCCAGCTAGCCATCGTTGGATCACGTTTAGTCAGTATCGTATCTTCAGGGATGATGCCCAGATCTTTTTGTCGCTTGAAGGCTTGCTCTCGATAAACGTCCCAGCCTTCATTAAATTGCCCTTTATACTTGTCGGCCCACTCTTTAAACACATGATGAGGGCCATGGGCGCCACCGGGGGCCCAATACATAAGGAATGGCTTATCTGGAGAAAAAGAACGGTGATCTTCAAGCCAAGCTACGGCTTGTTGCGCTAAATCTTCGCTGAGGTGATACCCCTTATCTATAGGGGGCTCGATAGCATCGTAATTCTGTGTTAAACGAGGCTCATACTGACTCGTTTCCCCGCCTAAGAAACCGTAGAAATGCTCGAATCCATAACCGTTAGGCCAACGGTCTTTGGGGCCCATCGCGGTCGTTTCAACGACGGGAGTATTATGCCATTTACCAAATGCCGATGTCTTATAACCATAATTCTTCAACACTTCTGCGATGGTTGCAGCTTCTTTGGGAATAACACCCGTGTAACCATCCCACGCCACCGCTCTTTCTGCAATTGTCCCGCTACCGATACGAGTATGATTTCGCCCTGTCAGCAAAGAGGCGCGGGTAGGGGACGAGATAGAAGTCGTGTGAAAAGAATTAAAAACAATGCCTTCGTCAGCGACTTGCTGAAAGGTCGGCGTTTCCACAGACCCACCAAACGTTTTAGAAACACCAAACCCAACATCATCGAGCAGAATAATAAGGATGTTAGGGGCATTATTGGGTAAGTAGTTTGGACGTTCTGGCCATTTCATTGTTGAATCTTGTAGCCGTGCTTTTGCTTCTCCCTCCATCGGCGGTTGAGCAAAAGGCAATACGCTTCCGTCATTAAGTTGGTTTTCAGCATAAGAATTAGGGGCCAGTAGACAAGCAACGGCAATACTTATTAGAGAACGTTTCATATCTTGTTCCTTAGCGAGATAGCAGGATATCGAACAAAGAAATTACTGCTTCAGACCCACGTCTTTAGGTGGAAATTGTTTCAGCGTTTTGATGTGCTCTTTCGCATCCGCTGCGATGGAAGCAAGCCAAGGGTTTAGCCTATGTCCTAATGGCATTTCTTCCTTAGGGTCAATGTACAAGTTGAACAACCAAGGCGATAAACCCACTTGTTGCTTAATGGAATAGTCTATGCCCATAAAGTCAGAGAGCTCTTGCGTTGCTTGGAAGTGCATTTTGTATTCTCGGATTCGAATCGCGGCTAATTCGGTTTGCGTCCAAATGTAGATATGTTCACGCTTACTTTGACCGTTTGGAGCAACAAGGAACGAACTTTGATCAATACCATCGTAGTATCTATCCGTTGGGAGAGTGTCCATTGCAACGCCCCCTAAAGTTAAAGAGGTATTAAACAAATCCATCAAATCAAATAAGCCCGTTGAGTGGCGAGGTTGGATGACGCCTTTCCAATAGGCGATCCCAGGAACGCGAACACCGCCTTCCCAAGCCGATGCTTTACCCCCTCTGAATGGTGTATAGCCGCTATCTGGCCATGTGTCCCTTTGTGGTCCGTTGTCCGATGTAAAGAAAACAAAGGTGTTCTCTTCGATGCCCGCATCAGCAAGGGCTTTCATCACTTCACCGACTAAATAATCCACCTCGACAACGTTATCTTTATAAGGGTATTTGCTTTTACTCGCCCCTTTAAACTCTTTGCTTGGGTAGTTATCAGCATGAACTCTTAAGAAATTGTGATAAATAAAGAACGGCTTATCCTCTTTTGACAGTGCTTTAATCTTGTCGACAGTAAAGTCCATCAGCTTTTGGTCGGCTTGAACAAACTGCTCAATACTTGTCGTTTCTTCAACGACGTCTTGGCCTTTGCCTTTTTGGCCGTAAAACATGTCAATATGACCCGCCGCCTTTTTAAACGCGGCTGCCTTTTCTTCGTCCAGCACAAGGTCTGGGTAGCGTTTATCATCGAACTGCTGGGTTATCTCTTTTTGGGATGCATAGTAGCCTTGGAACTCATCAAACCCGACCTCCCAAGGGCGCATACCTTCCTCTTCACCGGTATGCCATTTCCCTGTGAGTACCGTGTGATATCCGGCATCACTTAAGAGTTGCCCGATGCTCGCCTCACCTTCCCATGGATTGACGGAGACTTTATCACCGGCAAGGATCGGGCGAATAAGCCCCGTCCGAATAGGAAGACGCCCGAGCATCATCGCAGAACGTGTTGGCGTACAGGTTGGTTGAGAGTAAACCGACGTCAACGCCAAACCTTCCGCAGCCAGCTTGTCGATGTTCGGAGTTGCAGCTCCCACAACATCACCGCCGCCCCAAACACCGCCAATATCGCCATAGCCGAGATCATCAACAAGTAACCAGATGATGTTGGGACGTTTTCCGTTCTTTGTTGCTAGCTCAGACAGTATCTTGCTTGTCTCTTGTTCCTGTTGTTTCCTTGGAATATCAGGCTGCATATTCTTAGAGGTAGCTTCCGCTCTTGATAGCGTACTCGCGAAGCTGGGCACAACGAAACACGTAGAAATGAACAGTAATGAGAATGCGGTAACCCAATGACTTGTGGTGTGTTTCATGATTATTTCCTTGTTTAAAAACCGACTAAAAGCGTGAAGAAGGTGTTATCTCCTTCTAATCGATGATTGGTTTCAAACCCGTCTAGCCAGTTGAGCTCTCCCGTTAAACTTGTTTTTTGTTTTTTGTTTTTTGTTTTTTGTTTTTTGTATCGGTCGTCGGTCTAGTTTTCTCTTAGCCGTGAAACGAGTAATGGATAATCCTTTGTCGAATGCTGATAAAAAGCTTGTAGGCCAGAGCAAAGGTACTGGAGGCCGGTTTCGCCATCCGGCGTTAATAAGAAACGATCTTTTGGACAGTGCCCCCAGCACAATTTAAGAAAGGGGCATTCCCTGCAGTATTTAGGAAGTGTTTGGTGCTTGGCGTAAGCAAAGTCTTTTTGACGCTGACTGAATGCGAGATCGCCTTGGTGCACATCTTGGATATTCCCTAACTGGTATTCGGGGTAAACAAAATGGTCACAGCTGTATAAATCGCCATTGTGCTCAATGGCCAAGTTTTTACCGCAAATCTGGCTGGTCACACACTTTTGGCTGCCATACCCTAATAATATCGATACCAAGTTTTCAAACTGATCGACGAAGACTTTGCCAAAATCTTTTGCGAACCATTCGTCCCAAATTGCATTTAAAAATAGACCCCACTTAGCGCTATCAACGCTCCAAGAAGTCACGATAGAGTCGGGGTGGGTCGGCTTTGATTGAGGTGAATCTTTGGTGACGAGCCTTTGCTCAGTGCCCTTATTCGGAGCACAGGTAGTAAAATCCGTTTTCTCAACGCAAGGAATAAACTGAATGGTTCGGGCGTTCACATGATCTCGAAGAAATCGGTAAACCGCTAACGGATGCTCAACGTTCGTGTTATTGACGACACACAAAGCACTGAAAGGGATCTCATGTTTACGCAATAATGCTATTGCCCTCATTACTTTATCGTGGCTGCCATGTTTTCCTTTGCTATAGCGGTAAACATCATGCATCTCTTTTGGTCCATCGATAGACAAACCGACTAAAAAATCATGGTCTTTTAAGAAAGCACACCATTGCTCATTTAACGCAACCCCATTCGTTTGCAGATCGTTTTCAATGCGTTGATGCTTCTTCTTGTACCTTGTTTGAAGTTCGACAACCCGCCTAAAAAAGTCTAACCCCATCAACGTTGGTTCGCCTCCTTGCCAGCTAAACACGACCTCATCGCCAGTTTGAGCCTCTATATACTGTTTGATATGGAGCTCTAACATGTGGTCGCTTAGCCTGGGTCGAGTGGGTTGATCAAGCAGGGACTGTTTATGAAGATAAAAGCAGTACTGGCAATCCAAGTTACATTGGGAGCCACTAGGTTTGATCATGGTATGGAAACGATAAGTTTCGTTACTCTGCTTAATTGGAAGCTTTAGAGGAGGGCTGTCTAGTGTGCGTTTGAGTGACTCGAAGTGCATCGTTTGATTCACCATAAGGATCGAACCCGATCAATATACATAGACTAAAACGTAGTGCTAATAATTAGCATCGTCAATAAGTCATGATGGGTGAGGGTTGTTACTGAATGAGTTTGAAGTGGGGCGTATGGGGCAACAATTTGCTTTTTAGATTACGTATAACACTGTAATTGAACAAAAACGCTGAAGAGGTGGTTATCAACGAACAAGGCGAGCCAAGTGCACCACCTTGTTTGATCTTGTTTAAAGCGAGATATCAAAAACCGTTTGGGTTATCGATAATATAGACCCAGCCACCGTCAACATAATGCATCACCTCTAACGCAGTTCCTTGTATATTCTTGCCCTTTAAAGCATTCGAGATTTCCCAATCAGAGCGCACCATGGCAACGTCGTTGTTAATATGGATAGAAACGCTTTTGGTGAGCATGTCTACATCGCCGTTCATGTAGCCTTTCAATACCTGCTTAATTTCTTCTCTGCCCTTGGCTTGATTACCTTCTTTATCTACAACAAGCACCGCGTCTGTATGAAAAAGTGTTCCTAATCCCTCCAAATCTTTGTTTGCAAAGTACTGAGCAAATAACGCATGTAATTCAGAGGGGGTTTGTGGTTTTGAATAAAGAGTCTCTGCATGTAAGCCAAGAGAGACAAGATAAGTAAACAGTAAAATGTAACGCATATCGTCATCCTTTTAATACTGGCGTAGGTCGCACCTGTCCCTTCGCCTTGTTGGAGCCACAATAGATAAGTTGGTTACGATTTAAAATTAGCTTCCCAAAAGTAACTAGTTACTCTTAGGTAACTATTGGTTTGTGATGCCGCGTTTGATTACACTGCTATAACAGAGCATGAATTAAGGAAAGGCGATGCCGACAACAGTGGATCATCAAGTACAGCCAGCGGGGTATTGCAGTGTCGATAAATACTTAACCTTGATATCGACAAAATGGACCGCTCACATTGTATGGTTACTAGGGCAAAAAGAAGAGATGCGATTCGGCCAGATTCGTAAACAGCTAGCGCTGGTATCGAGTAAGGTACTGACTGAGCGCTTGAAGCTGTTATCTGAGCATGGATTTGTGTGGCGAAAACAAGAAGACACCATTCCAGTTACCGTCAATTACGGGTTAACCCCAAAACGTAAAGAGTTGGCTTGCGTCGTTGAACTCATTGTACAAAAAGCTGATGATTGGGATGCAGAGTAGGCGAGAGATTACCTGCTGGATTCCCCCGGAATTATTGATTTACAAAACAGAATCAAAATTGCTAAAGATAACGTCTGAGAAGCGCTACAATGCAGGTGTTGCAAGAGCGCAACCAAGAATACTCATTCACAGAAACCTTAAAGTAACCATACATGTCTAAAGATTTCGAATTCACCACAGAATACATACTCGACAAGCCTTTCTTTGCCGAGTGTTATGACCAAACTAGCCAGCCAACTAAGTTCCCACAAGCGTATCTAAAAGGGATACTGTTTCTTGTCTTTGGTGTGGTTTTATTGGAGTTTGAACTGCTACCTAACGGTTATGTCGGTTGGTTCTTTATCGTATTGAGTGTGATTGAAGCGTGCAGCGTTTACTTCAAAAGAACTTGGTGGCTGTGGCGTCAAACCATCAGCTCAAGCCGTGGCAGCAAAGTGGTGTTTGAAGTGAATGCAGACGGAGTACGCTACAAAAGCGGTAAAATCGATCGCAGCCTCGCATGGAATGAAATCGACCAACTCGAACAAACCGATTTGGGCTTCATCCTTCATCTTGGTAAACAACGCCAATACATCAGCAAATCTTGCTTAAACGAAGAAGTCATCGTGTTTATGGTAGAGCAGCACGCCGCATCAACAGCGAACTAATCAACTAGCATTAAATTGAGAAGGCGAACCATGTGGTTCGCCTTTTTTGATTTTCATTCTTTGTCTGTGGGACAGTGCTTATAAGAAAAATCAGAGTTAGAAATCAAGCTCGTAACTTAAGCTGAATGTGCGGCCACGACCAGAGAAGTAGTAAGAGCTGTGATTACGAATTTGGCTGAAGTAGTTGATGTATTGCTCATCCATTACGTTTTCAATACCAAAAGCGATACGGCCTTTATCACGCATGTCGTAATGCGTACTGAAATCAACCAGCCCGTAGCCATCAAAGTTTTGCTCTGCGCCAACATTGTTTGCACTTTTCTTGCTGTCGAATAGGTAGTTGTATTGAATTCGGCTCTCTAGCACATCAGAGAAATTATGGTTAACGGCAAGCAGTAGGCGATCTGGTGTCAGGTTTTTTAGATCCATGTCAGAGTCAACACTGCCATTGCCTGTAGTATCGACTTCACCTTCAACGTGCGCGTACATAGCACTCAGCTTAGTTGAGTCGAGCACTTGGTAGGTTGAGGTCAGTTCGTAACCCATGATGTCGGTGCGTTGGCGTTCTACATCGTAGGTACCATTGTTGTTGAGTGCTAGGTTAGCGCCATCTTTTGCAATAGACATGTAGGTGCTTGCACTAACAAACAACTTGTCTCCGCGATAGGTAAGGCCTAGCTCATAGTTGTCTGTTACAACCGGTTCTACAGCTGGCATTGTATTGAAATCAATTGGCGTACCGTTTTGGCCAGGGTTTGCATCACCAACCCAGTTACCACGTAGGATACGGCCAATATCTGGTAGGCCAAACCCTTGGTTGAAGCTAGCAAACGTGCTGAATTCATTCGTAAAAGTATAAACGGCGCCTACGTTGAATACCGCTTTTGAAGAATCCTGTGTGCCACCAATGATCTCAGAGTTGTGTCCATCGACACCGTAGCCATAGATAGTTTGACCATCGCTTACTTTTACTCGGATGCTTTCATAGCGAACGCCGGTCGATAGGCGAAGCGCATCCGTCACTAGGAAGTCACCCTGGACAAATGGCGCTAGGCTGTAATATTCCATAAGAGGCGTCACATTCAAGCCTGACTGGTCGAGTGTTTGTTCCGTTTGATCATGTAGGCCATCTAAGCCAAATACCCAAGTATCATCGAGGTCGAGCAAGTCATAGGTTTCGTAACCGACTTTAAAGCCAGTCTTTTGAGAAGAGATAGCGCCTTGGTCGTTAACTTTGGTTTCGGTTGGGTACCACGTTGCTTCACCAAACACCGCATCGTAGTTTTGGTAGAACATCTGAGCGGTAAGCATACCATTGCCCAGATCGTAATTCGTGTATTGTAGGTTGAATAACTGAGCTTCATTGCTCACTGGTTCACCTGAAGGAGAGCCCGGCTCTACAGTCCCAGGAATTCCATTCTCGAAATCACCTTTGACACCTTTATAGTTACCATTGGCCTCGATCGTATAGGTGTTAGCCGTCAATTCGATACGCTGATTACCGTCATCAAAGTTGTAGCCACCTTTAAAGAAAATGTCCGTCGCTGTGCTGTCTTGCGTTTCACCCTGAATGTCGTTCATTCCAATAGGGTTACCATTACCATCGTAGTAAAGGCCTTGTTGATCCCAAGAACCACCAAAGAACAGGTCAAATTCGTCATCGTACTTACTGACGTTGTAGAAAACTTTTCCGCCAGTGCTGTCGTTATCGAAACTTGAAGTCACACGAGTACCAACCGTTTGTTTCCAATCATCACCCGGTTTTGCACCTTTCGTGATGTAGTTGATGATACCGCCTGTAGCTCCCATACCTTGAACCGCACTTGCACCATTCACGACCTCGATTCGTTCAACCATTGATGGATCAATCGTATAGCCGTAACGGTTGCCGTTTCGAAGAGGGTTCACTTGAGGTACACCATCAATCATGATGAGCGCTTGGCGACCACGCAGGTTTTCGCCTTGGTTAGACATCTTTTGGCGACTTGGTGTAATACCCGGAACCAAGGTAGCAAGAATGCTGGTCAGGTCGTCAGAGATGATAGATTGTTCTTCAATATCCTCAGCATCGATGACGGTGACCGCACCTGCAATTTTATCTGGCGTTTGGGTATAACGGGTTGCTGTTACCACCATGGTTTCCATCTCTTGTACGCCTTCGTTTTGCGTATCTGTCTCAGCGTGTGCACTCGCGATTGAAAGTGCTAATACTGAAAGAGTGAAAGGAAGTTTACTCATTTTCATATCCTGTTTTGAGTATTTAAATTAAGGCTATGTCGATTGTTTTTATAGGTTTATACACATAGGTTTGTTTGAAACGGGGTCATTCATGATCATTGCATCAAGATCGAAAACATCCTTGAGCAACGATTGAGTGAATATCTCTTCAGGTGCACCTTGATGGGTAACTTGCCCCTTCTTCAGTACCACCAAGTGATCGCAGTAACGGCAGGCTTGGTTCAAATCATGAAGTACGACAATCACGGTTTTTCCTGCCGCATTTAGCTTTTGAATCAACTTCATCAGCTCTACTTGGTGAGATAAATCGAGGTAAGTGGTCGGTTCATCAAGCATGACAATCGGTGTGTCTTGTGCCAAAACCATCGCTATCCAAACACGTTGGCGCTGACCGCCGGATAGAGCATCTACCTTCTTGTCGACTAATTCCTCTATCTGTGTTTCGGCAATGGCTTTGTCTACTTTTTCGTGGTCGTCTTGAGTCAAACGCCCCCAGTAAGATAAATAGGGCGAGCGACCGTATTCAACGAGTCTTCTCACCGTAATATCTTCTGGCGTTGTCAACACTTGGGGCAGCAATGAAATGTATCGAGACAGCTCTTTGTCGGCGTAATCTTTAATCGACTTATCGTAGACAGTGAGTGAGCCATCAAATTGTTTGTTGATGCGACATAAGGTTTTAAGCAACGTCGACTTACCACTTCCGTTGGGGCCAATTAATGCTGTGATCTTTCCTTCTGGAATGTCGAGATCGAGGTTATGAATAATGTTTTCTTTGCCATAAGAAACAGACAGCTGATGTGTTTTAAGCATTATTTCCAACCTTTATAGCGTTGAAGTAAGAAGATGAAGTAAGGTGCACCAATGAGCGAAGTTAGTACTCCAGCCGGAAGTTCAAGTGGGGGAGCAATACCACGAGCGGCGGCGTCTGCGACAACCACAAGTAAAGCCCCAATCACACCAGACATAGGGAGCAAGTACTTGTGATTGTGTCCAAATAATAAGCGAGCTAAATGAGGAGATAGCAAGCCCACGAAGCTGATCGTCCCACTTACTGCAACGCTAATACTGGCAAGGAGAACGGAAAGAACCAATGCGATAAAGCGTGTGCGCTCTGGTTGAGCACCTATTGTGGTGGCGGCTTCTTCCCCAAGCCCCATTAAGTCGAGTTTCCAAGCCAGTCGCAACGCAAGAGGCAGTAAGATGGCCAGTGATATCCAAATCAATGGTACTTGTGACCAGTTACGCCCCCATAAGCTTCCGGTTAACCAGACCATTGCCGTATTAATTTCTACCGGGTTAACAATCAGCAGAAAATCGATACCGCTAGAAATGAAGGTGCTGATTGCAATGCCAATCAATGCGAGCCTTGCTGGGGTGGGGTTGTATTTATAGCTGATACCAATAATACCAAGCGCGGCGGTAACTCCTCCGGAAATGGCAACAGAGGCAAGTAACGGCAATGATGCGTCTGGCACATAAACAAGCAGCAAGGTTGCAGCAAAACCAGTTCCCGCGCTGATACCCATTAAATCTGGTGAGGCGAGAGGGTTTCTCAAGACTCCTTGGATCAATGCACCAGAGAGCCCGAGTCCAGCACCAACGCCAATCGCTAAGATAAAACGTGGCAGTCGGTATTGATTAATAATGAAATCGAAGTCGCCACCGTGAAATAGTGTGGTTACCACGTCACTTAAGGAAAGGGAGACACTACCGACGAATAAGCTGCCTATCGCACAAGAAACTAATAAAACGGTTAACGTAATTGCTTTTGTTTTGTTCATGACACTTTGCTCCTAACGGCCAGTGCAATGAAGAATGGCGAACCAATCAATGCAGTAATAACCCCGACCGGCGTTTCTGCTGGGAACGCGACCATGCGTGAAATAACGTCAGACCACACCAAAAGGCTTGCGCCAAGCATCGCGGTGACAGGCAGCAAAATAAAGTGATTGGTGCCGACAAGCTTGCGGGCGATATGAGGAACAAGTAGGCCAACAAAAGCGATAGGTCCCGCGATAGCAACACTCGATGTGGTTAGCAACAGCACGGAAATACAAGCAATAACACGTGTGCGGGTGAGGTTTACACCAAGTCCGGTCGCAATATCGTCGCCAAGAGTCAGCAAGTTAAGACTACGAGCGAGTGATATGGTCAAAACGATACCAACCAAGCTCACAGGCCAAAGTTGTGCCCAGTCTTCCCAAGTGATGTTAGCGATCGACCCAGCCAGCCAGTTCAATATGCTATAGGCCATATCATCGGCTAGGATTAATGCACTTCTCGTAATACCAACTAACAGGGCGTTAACGGCAATGCCGGCCAATACCAACTTAATTGGATGTGACTTACCAGCAAAGAAACCACCTAAAGAAAGTACGAGCAGTCCGCTTACCGCGCCACCAAGCAACGCATTAACGGAAAGTGGTAATTCAGGCAAGAAAACCAAATTCATGGAAGAGATAGCGATAAAACAAGATGCCCCGGCGTTTATCCCTAAAATGCTTGGAGACGCCAGCGGATTGGCTGTTAGCCCTTGCATAAGAAGCCCGGCAATCGCGAGATTGATACCAATCAGGAGAGAGGCCAGTACACGGGGTGCTCTCAACGATGAGAGAATCTGATGTTTTATATTTGCTTCATCAAAGCTAAACCAGAACCCAAATAAGTCGTGGGTCTTAAGCTCAAAAGAGGAGTAGCTGATCATAGATGCAACCGTCCCCAAACTGAGTGCTAAAAAAACAACGAAACAGCCAAATAGCGCTTTTCTACTTTGCATAACATTAATAAAAGACATCTATTTGTTTAGTAATTCAGAAAGATCTTGTGCGATTTGTTCGGCAGCATGCATACCTCGGTTAAGAGACCAAGCTTGTGGCGAAACATTCACAACCTGTTGGCGCTTGCGTGCGTTAAGGAGATTGAAAAGAGGGCTCTGTTTCCATGTGTCTGCGATGGTTTTCTCACTGTATGGTCCGATCAGAAGCCAGTCCGGGTTGGTTTTTAGCAACTGCTCTAAGCTCACTTCAACGTAAGCACGCTCTTTCTCATTTGGAATTGGGCTCTGGATACCTAGGCAAGTTAACACGCTTCCCGCGTACGATTTTGGGCCATGTAGCCACATGCCTTTCTCTGTTGCAACCGCGAACTGCATAGTGTCGGAGCTCGCAAACTTCGTCTTGAATTCAGCCATCACCTTTTTGTGTTGCTCAATGCGCGACTTCATCTCTTGTTCCTTGTTTAGAACAATACCGATTTTCATTGCGGCATCTAGGTTCTGTTCATAGTTCTCACCACGGCTTTTCAGAAGCAGTGTTGGGGCAATCTTAGACAGAGCGTCATAGGCAGACGAATGTCGTTGAACATCGGCAATGATAAGGTCAGGCTTCAATTGAGAGATAACTTCTAGGCTTGGCTGGGGGCGCATACCAACAGAAGTCCAAGGTGCCACTTGGTCTCGAATCGATTTAAGAATTCGGTTTACATCTTTATCATCCGCAACGCCAACAGGAGAAACTCCGACAGAGGCTAGGGCGTCGACAAAAGAATACTCCAAAGCAACGACGCGTTGAGGTGTCCTTGTGATCGTGAACGTTCCTCTTTCATCTGTGACCGAACGTTCATTAGTCGCGAAAGATCCAAATGAGGTGAGAGTACACAGCACCAATGCGATTGCTCTATGGATAAGGCCCATTTAACTATTCCGTTATGAAGTTTTGATTTGTAAGGAAGTGTGTCCATACAGGAAGAAGTTGCGAATGTTAGTGCAACTGAGAAGTAATATCAATAATAACTGATGTGATTGTTATTAAAGGCTGGTGGGGTTTTATTGAGGTTTATTTTGCTGGTAAATGTGTGGTTGGTTTTTTATGTGTGCGGTGAATGTTAAATGTTAAATGTTAATTCTGACGATGAACCATTCGCCACATATGAACACGCCTGATGTGAATTTGGCTCTTTGAAGGATAATCGGAATTGACTTGCTGGAAGTTACGGTAACTTGCTACGAGTGAGAGTGATCTCCTAATTTATGATGTATTCTCCCAATTCAAAAAAATCGCATGTTCCGAAGAAGCATGCGATTTTTAAAGTGGTGCTTAGTTGCCCGTAGAGCTAGATAGCTAGAAAGCCTTACAGCTTCAAGCTAGTGTCATTGACAGAGATAACACGTTTTACCGGCTCTGAGCCATCATAAAACCAAATCTCGACCAGCAAGTCTTTTTGGCTGTCAGATACATTAAAGTCGAAATCCACTTTCCCACTGGCTAATGGAACAGAAACCACTTTACTTGCGTAATGAGCTCGGTAGTTACCAGCGTTGTCTTCGCTAAATTGCTTGTACAAACTCAACTGCGCTCGTTGTGTCGAAAAGCCGCTAATATCCACACTCAGTGTACCCGGTTTTACTGGGTTGTAGTCAAAGCCCTCTGGGACAACTAAGTCCTGCGCTGTTGTCGGATCATCTGGCTCATCTGGTTCAACAATGGTAACAGGGGGCGGAGTTGAGCTGTCGTCATCGCTGCTTCCACCGCCAGAGCCATCACCGCCCCCACAGGCGGTGAGCGCGAGTAGGATAACCCCCATAAGAATTGCAATTATATATTTCATCGTATCCTCTCCCTATGGTAGATCGTAAGTTTTGTCAGTGGCAGGTGATTGATGCCAGTTTTGGTTTGTTGTGCCGCCGGATTCTGCCCAATCTTGGAACTCAGGGTAGGCTTCAACAATATCAACGCGCTCCAGTGGCCATTCCCAATCTTCAACGATGAGCAGTGCCCAAGGTAGGTAGGTAGCGGTTTTAAAGTAGTTGTTGGAGCCATTCAAGCTAGCATCGACACCGATACCGTATAAACTCGTATCGAATTGTTCCGTAGGAGCTTGGCCTGGCAGGTGGATCTCCAATGTTCGTCCAGGTTGGAACGGAAGCCCTTCACCATGATAAGTATTTGGTGTGGCGAAGATGAACGGGTCATACGGCATGTTGGCAATGGCAGAGCGATCGGAGCCTTCGGTAAAGTAGATATCGAGAGAAAAGTTCAGCAGCGAAGCGCCAGTGTCACAACCCGATTCGGTTCTGAAGTAAGTACAACCGCCGCTTGGACTAGCGTGTACACTCATATCTTCACCGATAATGAATATGGCTTCATCGGAGATAGATTCAAGGCCACTCGAAGCTTGTTCAACACCGTCGAATTTGAGCGTTGTTAAGGCCGTTTCAATGCTGCTTCGTGCGACGCCAGGTAGTCGGATCGCGAAGCCGTTTTGATAACTAGCACCGTAAGCCACTAACTTACCAGAAATACTGATGATTTCGACATGTCCTGCGAGGGTGGTCTCTGTTATTTGAAGGTCGACGACCACGTCATTCATATCGTAATCAGCCGTATATGGCCAGTTGTCTTCAAAAGCGACGGAAGCATAAGAGTCAACACTCGGGAAATGCTCGACCGAGTACCCGTTACCTGTAATGGTAATAGGGTGGTCTTCCACTTCACCAGACGTTGAACCACCGGTGTAGCTTAGGCCTGTCTGTTGACTGAATCGGAAACGGCTCCAGCTTGACCCCGCAGTTGCCGCGTCAGATACAATAAATGGCAGCGTGTTACTACCAGCGGAGAGAAGTTCATCAGTAAAGACTTGCTCACCCGCATCAGCAAAGTCGCCATCTCGGTTCCAGTCAAACCATGCAGACAAATAGCCAGAAGTGGAGGCGGTGACTTCAATCACCGAGCTTAAACCCGGGTCGAGTGCCGCCACGAAGCCAACCCCTTCTTCATCGGCAGTGTCGACAGCATTGTCATCCGCTTGCCCGCCAACATCGCCATCAGGGGCAACGCTGCCCAAGTAGGTAGAACCGTCTATTTCGTGGCGAGGACCATTTGACGCCAATGTTGTGCTGTAGGTGTCTGGTGCATCACCAAAGTCGATAGGGTCATTTGGATCGATGATTGGCGCATTAGCGCAGCGGGCACCATCGTTTTGATTGGATACTGGCCCATTAGAAACAAACTCTACAGCGGTTATAGTGCCCGCGGCAAGGCTTGCGGAAGACAAGTCGATTCTAAAAATTTTACCGTCGGAGTTGCGCGACAAATACAGATTAGCATCAACATCAAAGTAAGCAGCGCCGAACGACCCCGTCACACCGGTGTTGCCGACAAGAGTCGTTACGCCAGTGGTACGGTCGATACTGTAAAGTTTCCCTGTATTTGTATCTACCGCATATATATTGCCGTTATCCGGGTGAAACGCGAAATCAGCGAAAGAAAGTGTTGCCGTAGAGTTTACTTGTACTAGTGAAAGTGTTGCGGTTGGATCGCTGTCGAGAGGAGCGAGATCGATTTTGTATATACCTTTGTTTCTTCTATATAGGTAGTACACATGATCATAGACGTCACCCACGAAAAAGTGATTCCCTGTTCCGAGCAGACCAGACACATTTAACACCTCCGCCTGGAAATCTTGCCCCAGACGGACAACACGGTTCTCGGTCGTGTCGTAGCCGTAAAGATAGCGGTCGGTGAAATCAAACCCGACAGCATTAATGTTCCCTGGAATGCCAGTGTCTGTTTGCAACAAAGTCGTCGAGCCCGTGACTAGGTTGACCCCATAAATCTGGGTCGGGGTGGACTGAAACAGATACGCCTGGCTTGGGCAGGTGTCGAATGGCGCTGCGTATGCATTTGCTCCTAACCAAATCGACCCCAGTAATAATGATATTCTTCTCATAGTCGTTTCCCTTAATAAGTTGCATATGATGTTATGAATAAATCGTGCCATTAATAACGTATTGAAAAAGTTGGAGTTATTCAGGGAAGGGGTGTTTTTACAAATGTGAGTGTCAATTTGATTAGCAGTTTGGCTATGTTAGGTAATTCGTAGTGATTTTCGTTTTGAACGGCCACTTTGTGTTATTGCAAACGACCAATGTTCACATTAATTGCTGATTTAATTGAGTGTTTTGCTTACTACCGATGGCCTTGCAGCACGGGCTCAATGAAGGACTTGTAAACCAATCGCCGCATTAGTTGATCTCACTCTGAATTGAGGGGGATTCACTAAAGATGTTTACGCAGAAATAAGAATTGTTCAATTTGTATTCATATCGTTGCACATGTGACATCCACAAAGGTGCAGCGAGTAATGAACCATATAGTTTACCTAGGAAACAATGTTGTAGAGCGAAGAAATATTGAGAAGACTCTCACCGAGCATGGGTACTCCGTTATTAATTTTCGATACTTGCCGGAAATCACTAACCCCCTAGCTTTAGTGATTGTCTCAAGAGACGATAAAACTTCAACGGCAGAAATTGGTTGGTCTAGTGAAGAAATACAAAACCCGATATTAACGATAAGCCATGCACTATCACCTTCGAAAACCATGTTTCAACTTGAATTGAAAGAGTGGGAGATAACCCGCAGCAGAAGCTTACCTACGCCAGTTCACTTTGATTTGCTGTGCCACGAAAACTGGATAAACGCCTGTCAAAAGGCCCAACATGAATCCAGTTATGATCACAACGTTCTGATGGTTCAAAGAGCTTGCCATTATATAGAGACACACATCGACGACAATTTCACACTCAAGCAAATTGCGGATTACGTTGGCACCAATCGAACCTATTTAACTCGGATGTTTAAAGACGTGATGGGGATAACCGTCTTCAATTGGATCAAGAAACTCAGAATGCTAAAAGCTGCCTCACTGCTACACGAAACGAAAAACTCCGTCACAGACATCGCGCTCGATGTAGGAATAAGGCAGGTATCTAATTTCTCGAAAATGTTCAAAAGCTATTCAGGTGTTGCCCCCAATCAATTTAGAAAATCCTTATAACCCCAAACATCCACACTTACTCATTTTCTAGTGTGGTTTGTTTCGCGGAGACTCCGATTACCGGTGAATCAAATCGCAAGGTATGGTTAACGGCATACTGGTGATGAACCTTTGGCTCACTGAGCGGTGCACTAGCCAAGGATGTCATCCAGTAGTGAAGAAAAGGGGTAAAGTGCTCGTCTCCTGCGGACTCTTTATCCGCCTCACACGCCGCAGAAAACAACGTTGTGGTGGCGGTTGAATGGGTCATAACAGAATCTTGAAAGCCGCCACTGTAACATTGCCCCATAACAACAACGAGTGAATGATAAGAAGGTAACTGGCCAAGCAAGTGACCGAACAGCTCTGCGCCAATTGCCGGATGCTTTAACGCACAGCTCAATTCAGATTCCGCACTAGGTTCTTCCACTTCTTCTGACAAATGCAATTCTCTGCGAGAGCCATGTCCAGAAGTCATCACATACAACATATCTTCACTTGAGAGCATGAGCCCAAGTTTAGAGAACGTCTGCTTGAGTGTTTGCGGCGTCGCCTCACCACGAATATCAATGGTTAGCCTAGTATTGTCCTGATAATACAGCGGAGCAGAGTGAAGGTACTTGAAATCCATGAGATCAAAATGCATCGCCCCGTTGTAATAGAGGACGAATATGTTCTGCGGAGGGATATTACATTCATTAGTTAGCGTTCGATAACAGCGCTCTAAATCGTTCAAGTGACGCAGCTCAGAACGCCCTGCAACTAACAAAGCATATTTTTTCATGATTTACTCCTACGGCAAAAGCCCCACATCCAAGGTGGGGCGTCATTGAATTAAGAACTCAATGGTTCGCTACAACAGAACCTTTTTAGCCACTGAAATCGCAGCTTGTCCAAGTGGTGAGTTAATCGCGTTTCCCACCGTTTTCACCACCGTATACTGAATAGCCCACCGTCGTTTCATCGCCTTTGTTAACGAACGAAAACGTTTCTGAATCTGACACATGATCAGGCTCTATGACGGTTACCGAAGCGTTGTCTTCAGCAATCTCGAACGTGTCGCCCAAATTGATGTTACGTGAAGTCGTCGCATCAATACGTGTACCGGATATCAGTGACGATTTGGTAATGAAGCCGATGAGTTTCTGATGCAGTTCGATACGGTTTTGTTCAAACAGATCGTCATGAGAGATCTTAGCCACCACCGAATTAGTCAGGCTGTCGGGATTATTAGATGCCGTGCCTTGCATGATGATCAAGTTGAGTTTTTGCTTTTGAACTCTTTTAAGAGTATCGCTGCACAGGTTAACCACTAAATGTTTACTAACTGACATTGTATTTCCTTATTAGGTTGTTGGTTCACCTTTAAATTAGGACAACAATTACGACGAGGTTTATATTTGCGTAAATAAATACAAATTAATTTATGAAATAGAGCAGCTCGAATTGTGAAGTGGATAAACAAAGCAAGTACGTCAGCAAGGCCTACCAAATCAAGAAGTACTCGAGTTCATGGTGGAAGAGCGCTTAACCACAAGCAAGCTAACCAGTCTTACTTAGTTCCGCGGTACGCCTTTTAAAACGTGAGGTTTGAGGTTTGTGGGGATGCATCAATTCAGACTCACAAACCGAACCACTGCACACGGTGTCTCAGTTGGGTCATTCCAGCGAGGATAAGCGAGACTAGGAATCTACTTGCCACGCGTCAGGTTCTTACATAAAAGAGCAAATATTTAGGAAGTCATTGAAATGATGTCAAGTAAGAATTCATAGAGAAGACGAATAAAAATATCTATGCAATCAATTAAATATCATTTTTGAAAATATAAGAACTTATTTGTATGCTGTGCGGAATATTGTGACTGGTGACTTAGCAAACTCACTAGTGGGGCTTGTCCTAGTGACTCATTTTGCCCCATTTCGTGTCAGTAACGTTCAACCTCACAAATCACAGTGGGAGGTTTGACCTACTTTTTCTTATCTATGTAATGTCTAGTAAACTGGGGCATTACCAGTTCGAAGTTTCTAATAAGGTAAGTACGAATGATAGATCGTATTGATCGGCTGATTTCTAATGTCATGTTTCGGGCTTTGCTTTTTTTAATTCTAATAGCCTACGTATATTTCATGATTTTTGAGCCATTATTATTTCCACTCAATGGAGAAATAGGTCACTGGCAAAACCTCTTAAACACTTGGGAGGTATGGCAATCCTTCAATGCAGCGGTTATTGCTTTCGTAGCCGCCTTGTTCGCTATCTATGCAACTCGACAGACCGAGTTACGGAAGGAAAGAAGGAAACGAAACATAGCCAAACTGAGACTGAATGGCGCGATTGAAGTGATACAAAACCAATTGTTAAATTACGCCAGTCAACTTCGCATTAGTATTAAAGATTGCACAAAATCATCGCCATTTGACACATCTCTCATATCTGAACAAATTCAGACTATAGATTTTTTTCTAGAACATGCCCAACAGGAAGATGCTTTAGCGACAGAGCACCTAGAAATTTTAATCCAAGCCATTCTTTACATTAGAAGTAGGAGCATCATGGCCTCCCACTTAGTTGAATGTGATGACGATTATGGTGAAAGCCTTGATGATGATGGTTGGGTGAATATTCTTGATGATGTAAAACCAAACCTTAGAATGTCTATTCTTCGTACAGTAAGATTAACCGCAGCACTAGAGCAATTCTCAATACGTAACGAACCATACAGCATGGAGCATTTCAAAGCGTGGAGTAAACGAGGACTCTTGTATACCTCAGAACTAGATTTGTTTGATGAAGGTGTAACTATCTTTGCGATCAAAAATGGTGAAGTTGGGGATTAATTGGAACAAAAATAGGAGGAGCCCTATCTTTTCCATATCTAAACTAATGCTTCATTCTTCGGTTTCGGAAATGCCTACGCATTTTTGTCCAGAACCTTCACAGTCGGCACTTCGTAACTCGGAAGTGCCCCTTTTCTTGCTAGCGAAAGCTAACGGCCCACATCTCATCCCGAGAATTTTCGATAGATTTTCTAATACCAATCGTGAGGTGTGTAGGAAATACCCACACTTTGTCGTATTTTCTCGTTCGTGATTTTGGAATGTATGATTATACTCTATTCAAAACATGCGCTTATGCTAAGTCCAAGCGTCCAGCGGATGCGAAAAAAATCCTAAAGTGGGGTGTCTAATTCCCCCTCTTTGGGAGCTAATAAATTGTTATACTGCATGAATAAGGAATCGTATGTATATCAAGAAAATATGTTTAAACGAATGGCAACAATTTCAAGAAGTTGATATCGAATTTCATGATCGAGTAACGATATTGACTGGCGGTAATGGTAGTGGAAAAACAACCATTCTAAATATTTTAGCTAAGCACTGTGGCTGGAATAGCGTTTCATTAGCTACACCTAAAACAGAATCTAGTACAGGAATAGTTAAATATTTCTTTCGATTTTTTTCAGGCGTAGATAAAGGGAGCAATAACTCTATTGGAAGAATTATATACTCTAACAATGTGAATTCTCCATTAGTAGTGAACAACGGCAATTCAGCGCAATATCATGTCCAGATTCAGCAACAACAAAACCTTCATTCTTTTTATATACCTTCGCATAGACCTATATTTAAATACCAACAAGTAGGAAGTATTCCAACCACCAAGAAAAATAAGCAAAATGCCTTTCAAGAAGTTTCTCAAAGTAATATGCAAAGATATCAGGGGAATGGAGGGCAATCTAGTAGCTTTTTTATGAAAAATACCCTGATAGGCTGGGTAATTCAAGGCTATGGCGTTCATAACGCCCACAAGGCAATCATGCCATCAGATGACGAACAAATACAAAATTTTGAAGGATTTCAAAATGTTTTAAGAAAAATACTACCTGCAAGTATCGGGTTCGAAGAAATCGAAATTCGAAACATGGAGGTGGTTTTTGTTTGTAACGGAGGTAATGATGAGTTTGTATTGGAAACAGCTTCTGGTGGTATTAGCGCCTTAATAGATATAGCTTGGCAAATCTACATGTTTTCAACTAAAGAAAAGTCTGACTTTACAGTGATTATTGATGAAGTTGAAAACCATTTACACCCGATAATGCAAAGAAAAGTCTTGCCTGATCTAGTAAATGCTTTTCCGAATGCGAGATTTATTGTTTCAACTCATAGCCCTTTAGTTGTTGGTTCTGTTAAAGACTCCGCAGTATATGCGTTAAAGCATAATTCGGCTGGCAAAGTTGATTCACATCAACTTGATTTACATCACCAAGCAAAGAATGCTATTGAAGTGCTTGATGAAATTTTAGGCGTGTCTTTCACAATGCCTATATGGGTGGAAGATAAACTAAATTCGATTAATAAAAAATATGAGTCTTGTTCTGCTGACCCACAGGTATTTACGTTAATGCGTCAAGATTTGGCTGAGATCGGTCTTGAAAAGTTACTCCCTCAAGCTATTGAAAAATTCATGGAGGGAAAATAGTGATTAGATTATTTCGCCCAAACTGCCCAAACCCAGCCGCCCTTGCAGCGAGCAACTACAAGCATCCTGTTAATAAGGCTGCGTTAAAGGACGCAAACAATGATAAATGTATGTATTGTGAGTGCAAAATTTCTCATATCGATTTTGCGCATGTGGAGCACATCAAACCAAAAGCCGAAGACAAATACCCTGAACTAATGTTTGCTTGGGAAAACCTTGGATACGCATGTCCAAAATGTAACAACTCAAAATCAGATAAATATCATGAAGATACTCCCTATATAAACCCATATGATGAAGACCCTGAACAGCATCTCGTAGCTTATGGAACCTACTTATTCTCAAAGAACGGGAGTGAACGAGGAGATTTGACAATAAATGACCTGAACCTTAACAGGCCGGAGCTTCTAGAAAAGAGACAGGTTAAAATTGAAGAGATCAAACGTACTATTGATGCTTGTTTTAGAACATCTTCTAAAGCTTTACGTGAAGCAGCACTAGCCGAGCTTCAAAAAGAAGCTGAAGCAGATAAAGAGCTGTCATTGTTCGTTAAATCATATATGTTGCTAAATGCAGCATAACACATATGAGCCTTTCTCCTGTCAATAGGCAATCTACTTCGTTTTCCCCAAACTAAAGTTATCCGAAGAGATCGCATTGGAGCAAAAGGTCTAACAGGGTTTTGTCCAAAATTGAGTTACAAAAATCTTACCCAAAAACAAAAAGGCGAACCAATTGGTTCGCCTTTGTTTATTTAGATTCTACAAAAATTAATCTTCGTAGTTATCGATGCTTGGGCATGAGCAGATTAGGTTACGGTCGCCGTATACGTTATCCACGCGGTTTACTGTTGGCCAGTACTTCCAAGATTTGGTTGATTTTGAAGGGAAGCCAAGCCTTAGCTATTAAGTTCGGCTTTTCGCCTCCTAGCTAAATTGGATTAATGATGCCGTTTTTATCTGTACTCCAGTCGACCATAGCATTATTTTTACCAACCATTCTACTTATGCTGCTGATAAAATGACTCTCATCTGTATTGGTATTATGGCTATAAATCAAGCCATAGAACTCATGATTAAAAGCGTCGAGAGTTTTCATGCCATCGTCATTTGAGAAGATGAAAGTACCACCTAAGTACACTTGGTAGGATTTGACCTCTTGAGTATTTACTTCTTGTTCATTTGATTCTGGTAGTTTAATGAAATTTGTTTCTTTTTGTGCGTTAGCAATATTTTTTTATTCAACTTAAAAGTGTTTTTGTTCTGATTAATGAAAGGAGCATAAAACTGTATGTCTTTAACTGTGCTAATCTTAATGCTATCACTCTGTTTTTTAACAGATAAAGTCCCTGATATATCTGCAATAGTCAAACCCTCGTTATGATTGCCTTTGTCGATAACTTCACAAGAATTATCGATTTCGCCAACTTGAATTTGTTTTGCACAATCTAAAGCACTTTCGGTGATAACTAAAAAAGTATCGTAGTTAACTTGTGCGTATTGCTTTTTAACATCAGTTGTTAAATTTCCCAGGTCAAGTGGGGAAACTTTATCGGGACTTCCACCACCGTTATTACCATCACTACCGCCACAGCCCATTAATATTGAAGAAACGAGTACAGAGATGCATAAATTTTTCATGTGAAACCTTATTTGAAGTGAGTGAAATGTCATGCAAAGAGAAACATTCTATTTATTAATCATACCGTCACAAAGTTTTAGGAAATTTTCATAGATGACGAGCTTGTAAATGTGTCATTGCTTTAGGTTGTGTGTATTCTATTATTTTTTATTGGAATGATATATAAACGTAATTTAGTATAATCCATAACTGAGGTTTATGGATTATCAGTTTTTAAACTCAATTTAGGCCGTAAATGGGGTTAGGGCACGAGAGCACTTTGCTTAATTTATAACTCAAAGATTACTTGCGACTGGATGTGCCTTTGTCGCAGGGATGACAAAGACACATATATAGGCTTTATTAGAAGATACGCTTGAGTACGGGCGTTTTGCAGATAAGATAGCCAATCGCAAAAGAGCCGATCACAGATGGGATCGCAATGACCACAAAGTTGATTAAGGGGATTTGGGTCATAAAAGACTTATAAAAGTCTGCTGCAAAACCCATAGGAATATTCTGCACCACGTAAGCAGCAAAAGCCGTTCGGATGCGTTGCGTTTGGTGTTTAAGGTGGTATGCAGGAGCTTCGGTATTGAGTTGCTCACACCTTAATAGGGCGTTATATTAAAGAGAGCATTTTAAAAAATTGTAAAACTGTTTATTGTTCTCAAGAATTCTATGCTCTGTTCAAAAAGTACAGCCTGATTGGTATTATTTGGTATGCCGAGCTGGAATTTGTAATAATACCCTTGTGAAATATTTTGAATATTAAAAATTTTATATTTTTTGTTGTGTTCGTGAATTTGGTAGATCCCATTTCCATACTTGTGATTTATAAGAAGCGCACTCACATTAAAATCATCTATTGTATTTATCTCAGCTACGTTAGATTCGTCAAATGGCTTACATGACTTACACTCCGATTTTATTATTATTAGAGTCGATGAACTTTTATTAAACACCCATTCGTAATTTACTTCACTAGTACCAAACTTTTCGAATGAGTATTCACCCCAATATTCTATATTATTGAAACTTATACCATTGTTATGTAATGGGCTACTTAAGGACGTAGATGATAATAAAATGAGTAAGATCGCAATAAATAGCCTTTGCATTTGTCTTTCCTTAGGTCAATCGGTTACTACCAAAAAACCATAGCTTGTCAGTTTATACTGAGTGCTATCAGATTTGTTGGGATTCTGATTGTTTGTGTATGTAAGTAGCTTTTTGGAACTCTCAGTTCTGATCATTTTCTGGATCTTAGCCCACACATGTTTACCGTCTATGTATGATTGACCAGGCGAAGGCTTTGTCATAATACAACCATGACTCCCTGTATCGTCATGGTAGCCAAACTGTATACCATCACGCCACTTGCCATCATGTAAAAACTGATCGTTTATATTATTATCAACTAAAAATAGACCAAAATAAGATCCGAAACCGCTTGGGTTCTCTGTAATTACCCAGTTACCTTTAGGTAGATGCTTGTAACTATCCCAACCACCAGATGTTGCCTGCATAATGACTTTTTCGCTGCTAGCACCAAGTATAATTTTTTCTACAATAAGCTGACGTTTTTTGATTGAAAACGTTATTTTAAACTCATGGTCACCTATTTTTTATGTGTATGTTAGTTTCTAATCATTGTTAGAAGAACAAAACCACAATAGTTATGCGATAGCCTAGAGCCAGTTCTCATTTAAAATGCAACTTATTGTTTAATTGGGCTAGTTTAGTTAGGTAACTGCTTTAATATAACAAAGCATTTAAGAGTGATTCTCCACGCTTGGCATTTTTGGTTTGGGTTGAGTTCAGTGTTTACGGTGGCCCGTTTGAGTGTGGTACAGTTGGCAGCAAGTTAAGCGGGCGTTAGCAGTCAAAAGTAATAAGGAACTATAGATGGAATTAAAGTATCGTTCAGCTGATTTTGAAGATTTGGAAAGTCTTGTTGCTTTGCTTTCAAATGATCCGCTTGGTAGTAAAAGAGAAGACGCGTCTGTTCCGCTGAATAGTGCGTATATTGAAGCGTTTGAAGCGATTACACGAGACCCAAACAACGAATTACTGGTTGTTGAACAGGAAAACTCTCTAGTCGGGATGCTTCAAATTACTTTTATTCCCTACCTGACACATATTGGTAGTTGGCGTTGTCTTATCGAAGGTGTTCGAATCCATAGTGACTACCGTGGACAAGGCTTCGGTGAGCAAATGTTCGCACATGCTATCGAACTGGCAAAAAGCAAAGGCTGTACAATCGTTCAGTTAACAAGTGACAAGCAGCGTCCTGATGCAATCAGGTTCTATGAAAAGCTTGGATTCAAAGCAACACATGAAGGGTTTAAACTCGCGTTATAGGCTGTCTGCTAATAATCTGTTTAGAAGTGATCCGCAACGTGTAGTATTTTTGCTATACGTGCTGCTGATCTGATCAAGTGATGCTGGACAATCACATAACGAATTTATCGATACTTTTACTAATTCAAGCTTTGTTAAAGTAGCAATCTTGCTAAAACGGAATTGTCCATAAACAAGTTTTAAAAGTCTTGTGCCAAAACAAAAAGGCGAACCAACTGGTTCGCCTTTGTCTATTTAGATTCTACTGATCACAGATAACTAAGATGGAAACTTGCCAGCTTTCTAAATCAACGAGCTGGAATACTCTTTAACGATAACCGAGTTGGAAACTCCAGTGCTTCAAAGCTAATGAAGGCAGCAAGTTTGGTTAACTAAGTTGGAAACTCTCTCTTCATAAAACCCTCTCTTTAGAGTAATTACTCAGTTCGTAAAACCCGAACCGTACTTTGCGAACCGCATTTTACGAACTGCCAATTCTTACTAAACAAGCGAATTAAATCGTAATCTGTCTCGTTATTGTCAAAGAGAATAGAAGAACAATTGTAAAAAGTAGAGTTACGCCGTATCTTATTGATGTATAAGCTTATATTGAGAACGGACGATATGGCATTAGAAGCAGGTGGGTATGCAGAAAAGCTTGGTAACAGGTACGAGGCTAACTGGATTGCGTATCAGTTATTACGGCTGTTACAAGAAAAGATAAGTTATGTGACTGTAGAGCCTATTGGGGATGATGAAGTCGGAGTTGACTTGGTAATAGGCAATAATGATGGCTCATACGAACACCATCAATGCAAAGCAAGCTCTGGCAATAGCGAGTACTGGCATTTATCTAAACTCCACAGCACCAACATTTTAAAAAATGCTAGTTTCCAAATAGATAGAGGTGCTACAGAGTTTCACTTGGTTTCACCACTTTCGAGTCGGATAATTAGCGATTTATGTGAAAGTGCGTTGAACAGCAATACAATGCCGTTTGACTTCCTCGAATATCAAGTAAAACAAAGCAAAGAACGGGAAAAGTGCTTCAGCTCAGTATGTGAATACCTTGGCTTATGTGTTGAATCAGAAGAAGATGTTGGCAAAGCTATGCTGTTTTTGCAGCGTTTTAAGATTATCCGTTATGATCTGAATAAGCATAACCTGAGCGAATTAGAAGATAGGGCTTCTTCTTTGTTCAGTGGTAGCAGTACCAAGTTAGTCCAGTTCCTTAAATATTATCCAGTCGAATACAATAAGCTACGCAATAAGATTACTGCGAATCATCTACTACATGATCTGAAAAAAGCTGGATTTGTTGCTAGGGGGATTCCCGAAGATGAACGAATACTTTCAGTTATTGAGAACCTATCCAAAGAGTTTGATGAATCAATTCAGCCATTCTTAATATGCAATCAGCTTATTAATCGGAAGGAGTTGGACTACATCATCGAATCGTTAGTAGAAAACCCCGTGACTCTACTCAGAGCAGAAGCTGGAGTTGGTAAAAGTTCATTACTCCTCGAACTTCATAATTATCTTCGTGAGATAGGGGCAATCAGCGTGCCAGTGAGGCTTGATCGACGTAATCCAGAAAGTAACCTAGATGCATATGGGAGAGCGTTGGGTTTCCCTTACTCGCCACCTTTCAGTTTAAGTGCGTTATCAAACCATAGCAAAGTAGTGATTATATTAGATCAACTTGATGCTATCCGATGGACTGGAGCCCACTCGAATGTAGCTTTGCACATATGCCAGGAGTTAGTTAGGCAAACAATTGCTCTACGTAAAGAGGGGGCTGACATATCAATCGTCTTGGCTTCGAGGGATTTCGAGCTAAATGAAGATATCGCCTTATCAAGTTGGCTAGATAATATTTCGGAATCACTACATGAAGTTACCTTATCTTTATTAGATGAAGAAAAAGTAGATGCGCTTGTATCGCCATTTGAGAAGTACTCGCTGCTTCCTTCTGTCAAGAAAGAGATTCTTAAGATACCGTTATGGCTTGGGATATACCTAACTATTGCACATCGAACACAGACCGCCCCTAGTTTTAATAACAAATTAGAGCTGGTTAAGAATTTTTGGGACGATCGATTAAGTCAAATAAATGCCCATCATTTATCAGTGGAAGAAGCTGAACAGCTTATTGATAAGCTAGTGGGCGTAATGATGAAACAGGGCTCTTTGTCTGTACCCTTAACCTCTCTTCCTATTGGTTCACGATGGGCCTTAGAAGTCTTACTGTCAGTAGGAGTGTTAACTAAGCAGGAGCAACGCATAAGTTTTAGACACCAGGCACTATATGATTATCAAGTCGGTTCAAAGCTATATCGAGCAGGGAGTGAATCTTCAGAAAAGCTGTTATCTGAGCTTGGAGGGTTTGACAACCAAACTCTAAATAAGAGGGAGCACCTCAGGTACGCGTTGAATATGTTGTTAGACGCTAACCAAAAAAAACTACTGCTCTAGTATTGAAGCCGTTTTACTTAACGAGAAGGTTCGCTTTCACCTGAAATTCCTGGCTCTGAACTCGCTAAAAGACTTAAAAGTCGTTAAAGCTCCCGCTAGAAAGCTAATCGATAAGTTAGCTAAAGATCCTGAGTTAAATCGGAAGTTTATCTCGACGAGTTGCTTCAAAAATCCAGAGATAATTGAATACCTTATTGAGAGCCGAATTTTGGGGAGTTGGCTGAATAGTTCTGATGAAAAGTTAGTTGATGCTTCCATTAACCTACTGAGTTCCATTTCAGAGCTTAAACCAGACTTAGTGCTAGCAACGCTACGCCCATATGTTGATGTATCAGATAATTGGAATCAAGGAGTCTACCGCAGTCTATGTTGGAACATTGAAGATGATTCTGACGATATGTTCGAGTTAAGAGTAGAACTTCTTCAAAAAAACTGTTCAGCAAATTATATAGATTGGCGCACTCTGTCTAGGAAAGACCCTAAACGTGCTTTGTCATTAGTTGAGGTTCTCTTGGATCATTACAAAGATGTCATCTGTAAATCCAATTATTCAGAAGAAATTAGAGAACATCAAAAGCTGACGCAAAGTGACAATTGGTCTCCAGCAGATTTAGAAGATATTTTGGCTATCGCGGAACATATTCCAGAAGAGGTTATAGGTCGTTTACTTCGGAAGATAACTGATATAGCGGAATCACAAGATGGTTACAAAGAGGTTTTCATATGGCTTCATAAGGATCAAGCTGATGATTATGAGCCAGATAATAACATTACATCTGGTATTTTTAAGCTGATAGAAGAGGCGGGAGAAAACCTAGAAGCGGATTCTGAAACATTATACGAACTAGTTAAGCCGTATCTTACTACAGGAAACCCTGTCACTGTACATTTGGTCGCTAGGTTGTTGCTGAATCTGTCTAAAGCATACTCCGACATAGTAATTGATTGGATACTGAGTAGTCCGAAGTCGCACTTATCGTGCGGCAACACATACCTTGAGCCAGTTTGGCTATTGCCTGGTAAGCTAGTCTCTAAGTTTTCAACGTCCTGTTCTGACGAACATTTTTCAAGACTTGAAGAGTCTATTATTCACTTTAAAAGTGAAATGGAGATAGAACAAATCAAGTGGATATTGGAGACAAGACGAAGAGGCTCAAGCTATAGCTATTGGGGCAGTGCACAATATTTTTTGTTACCTAAACTTGATGAAAATCGAATCTCTACTGCCACAGAACAGTTGATTAAGGTGCTCAATAGAAAGTTTGTCAATTATTCAACTTTTGATTTTTGTTCAAGGTATGAGATTACTGGAGGTGTGGTTACTTCACCTTTGCCTATTGGAAACAAATTGTCTAATGGGTCTTGGTCGAAGCTAATTCTAACACCTGAACAGCAGTCTGTTGGTAGAAATTGGAAGCAAGTAGGTAAAGAAGTAATTTCTGAGTCGACGATAGAACAGTTCTCTCGGACTTTAGAAGGTGCTGTTTGTAATGAGCCAGATAGATTCGCTAATTTTGCTTTGTCACTACCAAAAGATATAGACACTCGATATATCAGCGCGTTTTTTCGAGGTTTAGCTGATTGTAGTAAAGAGAAAGCTCATGAAGATTACAAAGATGGCTGGTCTCCCTGTAGTGATTTCTTGTTAGAGAGAGTGATTGAACATTTCCCTCATAGTGAGAGTGAACGTGCTTTAGTTAGATTGCTCGATAGTAAGTCGTTATCTTTGGAAACTAAAGCTTTTCACTTATTGTCCAATTCTGCTCGTTATGCCAAAGACCCTAAATTAAACAAACTAAATGTTTGGAATCCTGAAAAAGGTCGTTCAGTCGAGGTTGCATCAGCAAAATCTCTGAGGGATAACTCAATCAATTGCGTACGTGGGCAAGCGTACATAGCGATAGCTAGGATTTTTTCCAAAAACGAACTGCTTGCAAACCAAAATAGAGATGTGGTTCATCAAGCGATTGTTGATGAGCACCCAGCGGTTAAGATGGCGGCTTTAGAATTACTTATGCCCTATCTAAATTACGATACTTCGTTTGCTCATAGTAAGTTTATTGAATTATGTACTGATGATGTTCGAATAAGTGGGGGGTATGGTGCAAACCACTTTTTCAATCAAGGCTTCGAGAGTGACTATGTTAATGAATACATAGAGCTTGTTCTTCGTATGCTTAACTCTCAGTATGCAGATATTAGGAAAGAAGCAGCTAGACAGATCTATGCTCGATGGTTTTTCAATGACTTATTTGAAAAAGAGTTAGCACTTGTTCTTAAAGGAGGTAAAGAGTTGAGGAGTGGCTGTGCTTCAGTACTTTCCCAATTCTTAAGAGAGGATAAGTACCATGATCGAATTGGCAAAATTGAGTCATCATACATAATGTTGTTAAACGATGAGGACAGAGATATTTTGCAACAGGTGGGTAGATGCGTTCAATATGATAGCTACTGGGAAAAGCATAATTCGACGGTTTTGTTTAATGAGTTTGTTAAGTCGAAAGCTGCAAGGTACTGTATCTACGATTTATTTAGGAAGTTGGAAAGTTTTCCAGGAATGCTTGTCGACATGAGTGATTCTTTGTTAGCACTAGTCAAAAACATCGTTGAAGTGGATAAGCATGATGAGCTTTTTAAGCATCGACACATGCACATCCGCGAATCTTCTCTCCTGAGCGTGTTGCAACGTCTTTATGACGAAGCATCAGAAGATGAAGACGATGAGGCAATCAGTACTTGTTTGGATATCTGGGATGAGTTGTTGAATTCAGAAATTTACACAGCTATAAGCGCAGTAAAAGAGCTTGATAATGGACTCTTGTCTTAGTCTATCAAACAACTAGTTTGCTTTATATATCGTTCGGGAGGTAGAAGGCGACCCCTATTGCGTTTACCTATTAAAGTCAGTAACAAAAAACCGAGCTAGGCTCGGTTTTACAGGGGCATATCGACGTAGAAACTGGTTAGCTACTTCTTTTCAGTTTTTTTATCATTTGTTTCTATCCGCTCAATACTAGGATTATGTTTTAGCTCTTCTTCGAACCAAGAGAACACCTCTTCAAATGTGACGCTCATCTTTTTTAGATGCTTGTGGTGATCTTTTTTGTATGCTGATCCTGAAGTTTGCTTGGTTGCTAGTGTTGTCATGCTAACTTCTCCTCTTCAACTGAAACTTGTGCAGATAAACGGCTGATAGCTTTCGAGGCGATGTAAGAAAACATGGATAGTACGTATTCATTCCAATGAGATTCAAAAATCTGATTCAACTCTTTATTTTCTTCATCGTATAAAAAATAATCATTGAAGTCAATTGCTAGAACTGCTCTAGCTTTGATGCCACGAATTCTTGTTTCCTCAAAATCAATATTGTGCAGCGATGGAACTTCTCCAGTATTTTCATCGCATTCAATAACACCCTTCTCTAATAGCTCATCAATGCTAAATATAGGTATTGTAACTATAACCTTCAAGCCTTCTTTTACAAGTGCTTTACGATTTGAGCACATTTCGATAGCTTTTCGTTTGCTAGCGTTAAGGTGCCTTTCGCTCGGGATTTTGATGTAGCGATGCTCAGGTAAGTATATAATTGGAAGCCCTTCTTCGAGGCAGATACCTGATGCCCCTTCAAGTTTATCAAACTCTAGGTGTCTATCAAGGTCGTTATCCATGTTGAAATTATAAATGATTTTACTGATATCAAGTTGTTGATCTATTGTTGCAATTAGACAAGCTCGTCTTTCTTCAATAGTTCCCAACTTTTCTTTTGAAAGTTCGTTAGTGGCGACTTTAGTTAGGAAATATTCATAAGCCTTTATAAAAGATAGACTTATGTCCTCTAACCACGATTCTGCATCACCTTCAGGAAACAACGAATAGTTGTTAATTAATGTATGTCGAGTTTGGTGATAAGAGCTCTCATAGAGTCTCTTGACTTTATCAGCGTCCATGTCAAATGACAGAGTTCCAACTTTACCAGTATCTATTCGGACAAGATTGAGTCCTTTTACACTGATATTCTCGATCGCACTGGCGCCCCACAAAGCGGTAACAGCGAGGTTTTTAAAGTATGAAATTGAGTTATCTACATCTCTGCGAACTTTTATTGATGGGGATAGCTTAATACCTATAGTATGTTTTAAATCATCTAACAGTGTATGTTTACGGTAGCTCCAAGCAGGAAAATTACTTAGCATTCCGCCGTCTACAAATTGGTAAACTTGCTCATTTATTGTGATTTTCTTGCATTTGAACACTAAAGGGATGCATATACTAGCGATAATTCCATCAACTATTGGCAGGTCTTTCGTCATTGCATTCTCATGAGAGAATACAGTTATTTCTCTGGTACCTATATCCGATGATATTAACTTTAGGTCGAACTTAGTCAGGTGGTATAGTTTAGAAAAAGTAACGTCTTCTACATTTGTGATACCAGCTCGCTCTATGGCAGGGGAGCTCTTAATCATATCCTCTAACCAAGCTTCTATCCCTTTCGTATTGACTAACCCAAACCCCCAGAATAAAAAGGTAAATGGGATGATGGTTGGTGTAAGAAGTATACCAGCCGACGTTACCGTAACCGATGATAAAACGGCCCTAGATAACACCTTAATTCGTGGGAGGCGCTTAAGCTTTTTTGAGAGATTTAGTAATGTTAATGAAACGACAAAAGTTATAGCTACCGCTGCGAAAAATGTCCATGGGACGAAGGACAGTACAGTTAAGTAGGCTATTAGAAAAAGCAAAATTGCTTTAAATATTAGTGCGAGGCAATTACGTTTTCTAGGAAATACGATTCTTAGGAGATTGTGTGGTAGCTTCCCTTCTCCTGTTTCAGGGTTATACAAATCATCAGCTTTATAGCCCAATGCAATAAGGGTTGATATAATTGCACCTGCGGAAGTCCCAGCGACTTTGTTTATAGTTAAACCATAATCTTCTATGGCTTTTAAAGCTCCAATGTGGGCAATACCTTTTGTTCCACCTCCCTCAAATACCGCATTGCAACGCATAAAGATGTACTATCCTTCTTGGCTTATGAATTGCGGTGAATAGTATTTATTTATGGTTATAAATTCAATTATTAATTAACTAGTTGTTTTTTTATGTTGAAATGCCTCTATGTTTTGTACTTAAACTCACTATTTGCGAACCCCACTCAGACATTGGGGTACCAACGAAGTCATGGGGCTGGAGGTTACGTATAGGGTCTCAAAGCACTCTTATGCTAAACTTGTTGGAGTAAAAGATCTCCCCACCAGAACCGATTTTTCTTAGTTCACCCGCGCTCTTGGTGATGTCGATTGTAGAACACATCATTTTCTTCGTCGTAATCGTCTTTGATGATATTACAATCAGCGATAGCCGCTTTATGCTGCCTTTGCTTTTCTTTGTATTCTTCAGTCTGTTGATAAATGCGGGACACCTCTGCGAACCAAACCGCCCACTCAGTAGTTGGTATCTCTCTGCTCTCAATGGAAACTTCGTTAAATGTGCACATGTAATCACAGAACATGTTGAATAGTTTGCCGTTGTCATTTTGTTTGAGCAGTGATTCAGGGCTAGCTGTTAGATAGTTATGGCTTTGTTCAAACAGCTCTAGTGCCTTTAAGTGATGGTTAAGTCGCTTATCAATAAGCTCCTTATACTCGGGGAGCACTTTATAGTCCCATACTTGGTAGGTTGTGGGGGTAAAAAACCATTTTACCGCGTTATGCCGCTTAATTACCTTTATGAGATTTAAGCGTGGCGCTAGATAAGGGTGAATGTTTCCATTTTCATCAAACTGTTCGCGCGGGTAGAGTTTGACATCATTTAGAGTTACAAATATCGCAATATCACGTAAGTTGGGTTTAACCTCGTGAATCTCATAAACTGATTGGAATGTACCGAGAAACTTCATTCTTAATGTTCCTTATTTTTTGATTTCTTGACTATTTTTTCTGCCTGTCTAATCGATAGGGACAAGCGTTTTCTGTTTTTCATTAGCGAATGTTGTGAGTCCACCTGTCTCTCGACATGCGATATGGATCTAGCGCTCTTTACCTGCTGCCTAATCTGTTTAGCGAGTCTTTTGTCTACCTGATCCCATACGATAGATGGGTGAAACGTGGGAGAGACTCGTTTTGGTAAGTGCTGGTTCAGCCAATCTTTGTCATATCGAAATAGCCACATGTAGCAACTGCTCGAACGCTTAATCTCTGTGCGAGTTATTGTTGGTTTTTGGGAAATGATTGACTTAAGGGTTTGGCGACATAGATTGCGTTTTTGGCAGAACCAGAGCCGTTTTCTCCAAGCTGCTAATCCTGACATCGAATTAATTTGCTGTTCTACAGTCGCAACGCTAACGCCACACGATTTCGCAATATCTCGTCGATGAAATCCACGGAATGCTAGCTTTAATATTCTATCGACCAGCGAATTGCTTAATTGTTTGAATCGATGCTTAACCGTTATTCCATTTCGTTGCGCTAGGGCTGCCAGAAAGCCCATAGAATGGCCTGTCGCCTTGGCGACAGAACGAAGCGATAGCTCCTTTTTCAATAGCGTAGCGACTTCATCTGCATCTTCAGTTGACGGTGCGTTGTTTTGAATCGGGGCTGGAGTAGTATCGAGTGCAGCAGGTTTTGAGTAATACTCCTTTGGGGAGTCTGTGAAGAGCATGCCGAGCAACGCATGCTTGATGTAATGCATGTTCCTGTCTGGCTTTACCAGATTCCGCACATAGGAAATGTCAGACAGTTGATTTGGTAATACGCCGAGCTTAAATAACGCTGACCAATAATGATTAAACTCGCGTGATAGTTTTTCAAGCCTAATGTGTTTTTCTGATGTCAGATAGTGCCCTTCGTCTAACCAGGTCATATGCGGATCTGATAGCGCTAACGTGCTATCGTCTTGCGCTAGAGAGTTCAGTTCTGAAAGGAAGAGAGATAGCTTTGTTGCTGTGATCGGTGGTGGTTCTGGGCTTGGCTTAAACCCCACAAACTGACTTGGTGGAGGCTCAATTCGTTTGTTTAGCCCATCAGCATTAAGAGATATATTCAATAACCATGTAGCGTGTTTGGGGCATACCATAACACCTGCGAGCTGGTGGTTCGTATGCCAGATACCACATCCGTATTGGGATTCATCTTGAGTCAGACACTCAGGGCAGTACTTGAGGGTGTTGCCTAATTTCAGTCGACAGGATACAAGCCTACTTAGTGCCATTACAGACGTTCCACAATTGGAAAGCATTGCGTGGCTTAGCGCGTTTTTATCTTTCTCATGATGTATCGTGGCTGAGATTAGTGGATAGATGGTTCCATGATTCAAGAGGTAGTGAATGGGTATACTCATTTTCAGAGAGATCATGCTCAGGGAACAGGGCAGTTGCGGGTTAAGCTTAATGTCTGGGCGACCAAACAAGGCTCGGTTCTTTTCGCGAAGCGAGTTGTATGGGCTTACTACATGATGCCGTGCAGCTAAACTAAAGACGCTTTCTCCTTCGATTACCTTGAAGTACATAGCTATATCACTCTGGAAAAGTACCAGTAGCATGCATAGCTAGGATGTATACCAGTGGAGGGCTGTAGTTGAAGCTGGAGTCCTTTAGAAAATATCGGGGTGTTCTGAGTGTCGGTGACATGGTCACCCCTTTAAGCTCTTTGGTATTTTTGAAATAGCGTTGTAGCCTGCTTTTACCTAGAGAATTCCACAGTTCCTGATTCCATGCTGACACTCTGTATTTGAATGCCAATGTGTTTATATCCGCCTCTGAAGTACCGATATAATTTAGGTTTTTCCTTTGGATGTCGTTTAACGTAAATTTTGCTAATTGCTGATTGAGCAACAGGCAAAAAGATTCTATGTCTTGCATGAAATCGTCAAAGTACCCTTCATCTTTTTGCATCTTATGTTTACACGCTGGGCATACTGGTGGTGGAACAGGTGCTCTGTCTAAATCTGACAGTTGGTAACCACACTTCAGGCATGAGCTAATTAATTCACACCCATGTTTATAGCAATGGAAAACCCCCGCTATCTGATGAGGTTGGTGGTAGTAGGAGGTGCCATAGATATCGAGGTCATTATCTTTACAGACGGGACAGTATCGCCAGACTCTGTTATGAAGAGTTTGTGCATGAATGCTCATAAACTGGAGCTCTTCTCCCTGAAAGAAACGGCGAACCTTGTTTGTCTCTCCTGTTGTCATGAATGGCATCATATAGTTTCCACCACCATGGCTGAGCCATTGGTTAAAAGGACTATCAGAGGTGAGTGAGCACAGTTCATCATCAAATTTACGTAAATCGGTAATGGACGTTACTTTGAACCTTCTCAGCCCAAAACGTTGGGCTGTTGATGAAAATGTTCCAAATGGGGATTGATGATGGATTCGAAAAAGAACGCTCCGTATGTGCTCATTCGGAAGCTGCTTTAAAAGGTTATTCATTGTCTCGGGCCTTTTGCAGCAATGATTCAGGAGACATGTCATCTAGCATTTTCAACTGCTTTTCACTTAGGTGCGTAAGTTCAGAAGTGTTATTGCTGAGTACTTTACGTTGCTTAGTTGAAGCTAAACTTTTTGTTACCACATCAGAATTGAAATAGTCCTCACTCTCGTGGAGCAGGGTTAACGGTGCGCAGTCTTCAAATTGGTAATACTGTCCTTTTTTTAGTGCCCTGAGAGCACCGCTTATTACACTAAATTGCTCATTGAATACTCGATTTAATGCCGCGATGCTCAGATCTTGATTCTCAGGGCCAAGATAGGTCAGATAAGACATAGTCGAACGAATAAGGCTCGATGCTATAGCTGGAATACCAGCACTTAGGTGATGAATATGGCGTGTAAGGGTATCTAAGTCTGTTTGCTGGTTATGCAATAACTCCGTTGGTGTTTGTTGTTTGATGAATCGCTTCCAAAATGAGCTGTCAACGTCGCATTGCTCTAGGATTAGTGAGCCATTTTTCCCTATGCGGCGAGCCGAGGTCATTTCTTGTGAGAATAGATTCAGGGTGGAAAGAGTACCTACAAGCATTAGGGGAACGCCGATCTTGTTAAACAACTCTTCTATAAATCGCAAAGTCGCATTTTCATTGTTTCCAACTTTATCTGTTTTAGTAGGCTTGGATAGATTCTGAGCTTCATCCAAAACGATAAGGCCTACGCCATGAATAATTAGCGATTTTCGAACGGCTACCATTAGCGTGGTGACGTTACTTTTTAGGTGAGAATTGTAATAATGCTCTCCTGTTATGGAATCTAATGACTCAAGGATTCGCCACAGTAGTGCTCTCTGCCCCTTTGCAGTTGGTACGTCTACTTTGAGCCATACAATTTGCTCGTAACTGAAGTCCTGCCCGTGATAGCAAGTGTGTTTGATAGTTTGGGGAATAGTAGAAAGAATGCTATCGACCATGGCCGTTTTCCCTCTGCCTGAGAGACCTGCCAGCAGAAAGCTGCTTTGGGCGGCAGTTTGCTGGAGCGCTAACTCTTGGGTTGGATTAACGTCGATGTCGCTTGCAGCCGTTAGTTTTTTAAAGTCCCCAAACGTTAGTGGGTTTCGATAAATATATCCGCGTTCAATCATGCGGAACAGGGTGTCATACAGGCGAGGGGCCACGTCTTGGACAACATAACCACTTGCTAGACTGTCTATGGCCGAACGCAGGTAGTAATGGTGATGTTCAGCAGGAATACATGACAAATCAAAATCTATGATAGGTTTTTTGGTGCACAGTTTGATGAATTCATGTGGTGATAGCGGATAGCCCAGAGCTTCAACCAGAGGGTTTCCACGTAATTCAGGGTTTGGATGCGGAATATAATGTACTGTCATTTTACTCACCGTCGTCAAAAAGATTAGGTTCAGTTAGGTCTTGTGATGAGCGTTTTGGTTGTGGGGATGTGTTTTGATTGCTCATTACTTCTCTGATTTCCTCAGAACGTTGTTGTTTCTCTAGTGCGGCGACGAGTTTGGTGCGCTGTTTCATTCCTGGCTGGATCGATTTAGCGTGAGACTTTTTGAGATGCTTAGTTTTAGCAATAGTTTCTTTATCAATCTCATTGAAATCATTGAGTAAATCTAACTTATTAGAGAAAGAGTGCTCTTCATGAAGGCTGATTTTCTGTTTAGTTAGCTCAACCTGATGCAGAGCATTGGCCCAGATTTGGTTTTTATAAGCTTCTGAGCGATCAGTGAGGTCTAGTTGGTACATTTCACCGTTCTCTTCATTTTTGCACCATATGTGATTAGTTGAGTTATCATCGTAGCGAACACGGATTTTGAATCGACCTGTGTTTTTGGCGAGATCCAACCACTGTGAACGAACGACCTCGTTTGAGCTGTAGTAGAGCCCTTTAAAATAGATACCTTGTGCACGAACAGTCGCAGTTGCTTCAGGCAAAAGAGCAAACCTTAATTGTTCAATCGATACGGTAGTACGAGGAATTACCATTTCCTGTAGTCCATACACATAGAGATCTCTAGGCGTTAATCCCACGTCGTCACGAGTCATTTCGAAATTATGGTTACTGACACGCGCTCGATTGTTATTTGTGTATAAAATCAACGTGATAAGGCGTTTCATAAAGTCCTCGAAGCTCATGGCTGCATGCCGAGAAGCGTGCTGAGCCTCTTTTTGTGGAGTTTTAACTACTTGTCCAGGCACAAAATTAATCGCGGTTTGCTGATAAATGCGGAATCCTTGCTCTACCGTGCCTTTGCTATCTCCTCTGTGATATGCAGTAAACCCTCCAAGTTGAATACCTACTTGTCCTGTGAGAATACCCTCGATATTTTTGTCTGTGTATTCTGAACCTCTATCCATTACTAACTGTGAGCACGGATGGTGACATGGCCAATCGTGTTCCGATATTTCGATACCGTATCGTTTACAGAATTCTACTTTGTCAGTTAGAGCATTAAACAGCGCTTGCGAAGCTCCATGCCAATTAGGCCCGTGAAAACAGACATGGAGGCCAACAAACATGCCACTCCAAGTGTCTGCTACGAGATAGATGACAGGGCGACCTGTCGCTAGTTGTTCGCTCTTGTCATATGGATACAGTATGTATTGGTCGACAATAGTCGCATCAATTTCGTACCTATCTGTTGGGCCACGTAGACCGTGTCTGGCTACGCCTGGCTTGCCGCTTTTGTCCTTTTGATAGCCGATTTCACCCACGGCTTTTCGGATGAAAACTAGTGGGCCAACGTATTTTTTGAGGTGGTATTTGAATACCTCTGGAGATATCAGTTCTTGTCTAGGTGCTGGAATTGTTAACTCGTGAGCATCAATGTTTTTGGGTTTTACCTTGGGGTACAGGTACGTTCGGCAAAACTCTTCATAGAGATAGCTCAAGCGTACCCTCGATCCTGAAGGTATTTTTCTACTGAACTTTTTAATGTTGTCCAGATCTTGCAGAGTCATGCCTCTAAAGGGATTACCATACTTAGTCTTGGGGCCTGATTTACCACTTAATGTAATATGGCCCTGTTTATTCATTTCAGGTTTGTCAGGGAGCGTTGGATTGCTCCCACAGTTTCGCCACAATGGTAGGAGTGCATTTTTATGAGAGCCATAAAACCAGTAGCGATTGAGGGCTCCCGCTACGTATTTACGGCTACGCTTTGATAAATGGATTAGCTCCTCTAAGAGCCCCGAGCTGTCCTCAAATAGATACTGATAACGTTTCTCTTTGTCTTCGACTAAAGGGGCGATAACGCCATACGCTGTATTGCGTTTGTCGATCCATTTTGTTCTGGTTTGTGAATGGGCGAGAAGGTCATCGTCACTTGCATACAGCAAATCTGAGGCTGACCTCTCTTCCAATCGCCAAGTGCTACTCTGAACCTTAGATGAGGCAATGTTTAAATCCAGAGTGAACGGACGAAGTGGCACTGATGCTAGCAGATTCGTTACGGCTACCAGCATCTTGTCGTAGCACATATCGACGATCAAATAGTCGATTTTCTCAGGTTCAGAAACGATGCGTTGATTAATGCGCATTGGTGGCCTCGTCTAGCATCGTCAATGGGCGGTAGAGTTCGATTCCCGTATTCAAATCCACAGAAATATCAGAGTTATAGCAGGCATACTGAAATAGGCGCATCATTTGCTCCAATGGAACAGTATGTGCCGTTGATACAAATTGAAGTTGATTTCTTAACGTGTCCTTGGGTTTGTTTATTAAGTTGTTAGTTAGGGTAAGCAACAAAGAGCTATATAGCATCTCAGGTACTTCTAGAAGATTGGGATACAGGTAGCACTCACGCAGCCATTTGAGGTTGTATGTACGAACTGGGTTTAGGTCTTGTTCTGTCATCTGCACTAGCGTATAGCCCTGCTTTTGCCAATATAGGCACTCGATCTCAAATTTCTTCTTGGTACGATTAACTTTATGCGTTGACTCGTATTTGTTGCTTAGTGACTCAGAGGGTTTGTAGTTGTATGGTTGCAATTTATACCCCTTAGAGCTGTCGTCTTTCATTACCGCAACGATGTCTGTTGTCATTGTCGTTGCTGGAACAAGCCTAGTAGCATGATCTTTTTCTTTGTAACGAGCTGGGTGCCATATATCGAGTTCCTCTGCACAGTTCAGGGTTTCATGAATGGGCAATGGGTATTGCTCGTATATTTCGACAACATTCTTATCGTGCTCTAGATGTAGAAAGAGCGACAGTTCCCCTAGACTCAATAAATGATGACTCCTTTGGGTTTTATGACTGAATATGATATTGCACATCCCCACACTGTTAGATGACTTAACAGTAATGTATGGCCTGTAACCATTAATTCTAATATCGGTTTGATAGCGTTCAATTCTATTTATCTCTCTGTTGGTGATAATGGGTTGTTTGAGTTTTATCATAATGAAATCTCACTCTGAGTATTTTATTGATAGCAGTCTTGAGTGAGGTCGCCCAGTGTGACTAATTTATTAGCTGTTGATTTTAAAGGAAATATTATAACTAAAATTAATCGGTGGAATTGTTTTTAGGTGGAGTTTTATTACTAAGTTTTGAGTTAATATCAAATGTTTATATAACCGAGTTATTATTGAAAGCAAATAAATTTAATTTCTTTATTATTATAATTTTAATTAATGCCTATTTTTCATTTAATAAATAAAACAATAAGTTATGATTTAATTGGTTGTAATATGAGCAAACAAACAAAAACAGTAAAAAAAGTTACTTTTTATTTAGTAATGATCGGTATGTATATGCGTACGGGTGATTATTTTGGGTGCCTTGTGAGGAATGTTGAATGGCATCGATATAAGGCTGGTGGTATGCGCTTTGCTGGTTTTTCATTATTACAATGATTAGAGAGCCATACTTTTATGTTAATAGAGGTCGAATATCGTTCATTTCTGAGAGTTGTATTCGGATAATATTTTTTAATGGATACTTTGATTGTTTGTTCTCATTACCACACTTTTTCCCGTGAATAAGTGTAGTACCTCTACACTTTTTCCCACGAATAAGTGTTGGACATCCACACTTTTTGCCACGAATGTATGTACCAATGAAACTAGTTATGATTCTATTTGTCTGATTTTTAATGAAAATTTAATGCTGCGTGTAATTTGAATTCGTGAGGAAGTTAAAAAGGTTGCCAAGCATTAAATAAAGTAATCTCAAATCTTATGCGTAGATCATATCTCGGACGTTTGAACTATTTGAAAGTAGCTTGCATATGATTGGTTGAAGGAAAAGAAGAGGCTATGTAGCTGCTTGCGACCTTGTAACAGTGTAGACGCAAAACACTAGTCGTTTTTAGGGCGTTGATGCACCCGCTCCTTTGGCGTGTAATGACAAGCTCTGGCCTAGGTCTTTACTGATTAATAGCAACGTCAACGAGTTGTTGTTTTCTTAGTTACGAATACGCGGAAGGCAAAGTAAGGCTGATTCGGGACTGTGTTGATATGAATTAGAAGCCAAACAATTACAGGTCTTATTTGATACATAGATCAACAACTTACATTTCATCAGATATTAAAATGATTGCTTATTTACTATCTGATGAGTAACTCATGAAAATTAGCTTTGTAGACATTCAAAACTTCCGAAAGTTGAAGCGCTGTCGCGTGGAGTTTGCGAAGGAGCAGACACTTTTAGTTGGGGCGAATAATAGCGGAAAGACATCAGCAACAGATGCGTTGATTTGCTTTCTCGATAAGGGCAAAAAAATAACATCAACCGATTTTACATTATGCAACTGGGTTGCATTGAATGAGTTTGCTGAATCATGGATGAAACAGGGGGCAGCTTTAGCAGAACTGCCTGATTGGCAACCTTATTGTCCTTCGTTAGATGTTTGGATAGACGCAGATGTTAAAGAAGTTCAAAGAGTTTCTCATCTTATCCCTACTTTAAAGTGGGATGGAGAACCTTTAGGTGTCCGATTGATATATCAGCCCAAAGATTTAGATAGGTTGCGAGAAAACTATGTACGTGAAAGAGATGCTGTAGTTAAGGTAAACAAAGATAAACAACTATCACTTTGGCCTAGAGACTTTAAAGACTACCTTAAAGAAAAGTTACATGTTGAATTTGAAATCAAAGCGTACTTACTTGATCCCTCCAAGAAAGATGAGACTCAAACGCTATCAAATGACTCTATATGTTTTGAGTCTGATCCATTTAAGGGTATTTTTCGAGTCGATACAATTGAAGCACAAAGAGGTTTTTCTGACCCTCACTCAGATTTAGGAAAGTCAACTAGCAGCTTATCTTCACAACTAAACGAGTACTACAAGCGCCATTTAAATCCATCTGATATGCCTGAGGCCGAAGATTTAGATGCGTTAGAGGCAGTTGAAAAGGCTCAAATCGAGTTTGATTCTCGATTGGATAAAGCCTTTGAAAAAACTCTTGGCGAAATAAAGGAGCTTGGATATCCAGGGTTTACCGATCCTGATATTAAGCTATCGAGCAGGTTGAACCCGATCGATACTTTAGAGCATGATGCCGCCGTAATCTTTGACGTTAGAAAACAGAATTTCGGTGACAATACATTTTCTCTTCCTGAGCAATACAATGGATTGGGTTACAAAAACTTGATCCACATAATTTTTCAGTTGATTACTTTCCGAGATCGTTGGTTGAAGGTCGGAAAAATAGGCAAAAAGCGCTCGGAAGAAGACGCGGCGATTGAACCTATCCATTTAGTTTTGGTTGAAGAACCAGAAGCTCACCTCCATGCTCAAGTACAACAGGTTTTTGTTCGTAAAGCCTATAAGGTACTTAGAGAGTATGGATCCGTTGAAGCTAACTTAACGACCCAAATGGTTATTAGTACCCACTCTAGCTACGTTGCTTATGAAGCAGGTTTTGAATCCCTTCGTTATTTCAAAAGAAAACCTGCTTCTAAAGAACAACCTACTCCTCAGGCAGAAGTGGTGAACCTTGCGACAGTTTTCCCCTCCGAGAAGAAAAATGAAACTGATGTATCGTCCACGAACAAATTTGTTTCAAGGTATCTAAAGACGACTCATTGCGACTTGTTCTTTGCTAATGGGGTAATTCTGGTAGAGGGAGCTGCGGAACGGATGCTTCTACCACATTTCATTTCCAATCATCATCAGGATTTGAGACGAAGCTATATTTCAATATTGGAAATTGGTGGTGCTCATGCGCAAAGGTTACGTCCTCTTATTGAGCTACTAGGTTTACCAACATTAGTCATTACCGATACTGATGCGTGTGACTCGCTAGGGAAAAAAGCTCGCCCGAAAAGAGGGGCTTCTTTAGAGTTTGGCAGTGAAACACTAAAAAGTTGGTTTGAATTTGGTAATTTGACTTTGGACGACCTGCTTGACCTACCGCCTGAGCAAAAAGTTCAAAGTAACGTTCGCGTATCTTTCCAATATGGCATTCAGACAAAATTTACGCCGAAAGCGAGAACGACGAAAGAAGTTATTCCTTATACGTTCGAAGATGCAGTAGCTCTGACGAACTTGGAGTTATTTAGGAAGCTAAGTAAGTCAACTGGAATGGTAAAGAAAATGCATTTGGCTACGAAAATGACAACACTAAATGCTTGTTGCAATGCCATGTATAAAGCTCTCGATGGAGAGAAAGCAAAAATGGCTTTAGATCTACTATATGATGTTGAACCAAACGAGCTGCGTGTTCCTGAATACATAAGCGAGGGGCTGGTTTGGCTAGAGGGTGAGCTAGAGACGATGAGTTTAGAATACACATGGGCACCAGAAGATCAAGCCTCTGAAATCATGGAGGAAATGATTGGTGAGTAAGCCTAACAGCCTAATCGGGGTCGATCATGAAATCTACGGATACCTAAACCTTGATAACCCCAAGAGCTTTCTATTATTTGCTGGTGCTGGTTCAGGTAAAACTAGGTCTCTAGTAAATGTATTACAAGAAATACGAGAGAAGAACTTAGGTCGCCTTATCCAAAATGGTCAACGGGTCGGGGTCATAACATATACCAATGCGGCGTGTAACGAGATTCAACGGCGCTTGTCTTATGATCCATTGTTTCATGTATCCACAATCCATAGCTTTGTTTGGGAGATGATTAAGCCGTTTACCGAAGATATTAAAGGGTGGCTTAGGACAAAACTTAGTGCTGATATCGAGGAGCTTGACTTAAAAATCTCGAACGCTAGAGACATCAACGGTAAGACAGCTCAGCAAAATATTAGAAAGAGAGAGGCTAAAGCTACGAGATTAGACGAATTACGATTAGTCAGAAAATTTTCGTACTCGCCTACAAGTAATAGGATCGAAAGAGGTACGGTTTCTCATGAAGAAGTTATACAGATCACTGCAACTCTATTGAACGAGAGCCCGTTACTTCAAAATATACTTACAAATAGGTATCCCATACTTTTAATCGATGAAAGCCAGGACACCAGAAAAGAGCTCATGGAGGCTTTCATTCAAACTCAAAGTTTGAATCGTTCGAAGTTTTCTCTTGGGTTATTTGGAGACCTCATGCAAAGGATCTACGGAGGAGGGAAACATGATCTAGAGTCCTCCTTGCCTGACGATTGGAAGACCCCTTCGAAAACGATTAATTACCGCTGCCCGCAGCGAGTAGTAGAGTTAATTAACAGTATTCGCGAAGAGGATGATAAGAAAAAGCAGGAGCCAAAAGCTGGTGCGTCGCTTGGAGTCGTTAGGTTGTTTATTGTTGATTCTGATACAGCACATAAGCGAGATGTAGAAGCTTCAATTAGAGCTAAGATGTCAGCTATTTCAGAGGATTCTTTGTGGCTTGAGCCAAATCAGATAAAAGCTCTTACTCTGGAACATGCAATGGCAGCTATCAGGGGTAACTTTGATAAGTTTTATTTGCCACTTGCAACAGTTGACAGTCTCAGAGATTCGTTACTTAACGGAACAAATGCTTCTTTAAGGTTTTTGTGTAGTAGCTTGTTACCTCTTGTTGACGCGATCAGAGTTCGAGATGAGTTTGCCATCGCAAACATTATCAAAAAGTATTCTGGTGTTATTAGCTCCACTAACGCGGATTTTTGTTTAGATCCTATATCGACTCTTAAAAATACGGATCAGTCGGTTGAAGAAATTAGGGCCATAGTCTCGGAGCTAGATCCTCCCTTAGCGCAGGTATTGCTCTTGATAAAAGCTTACAAGCTACTTTATATTCCTGATGAACTAAATGCTCTTCTTGTAGAATCATCCAGCCTGAAAAACGATGATGAGGAGGAGAACTTGAGCAAACGGTCAATTGCATGGAATCAGGCTCTTTTAGCTCCTATCAGCCATTTGGCAAACTACGCGCTTTATATTAATGAAGAGTTAGGGTATGGAACACATCAAGGGGTTAAAGGGTTAGAGTTTGATCGTGTTATGGCAATTATGGACGATAACAGTGCAAATGGATTCCTGTTCCGCTATGAAAAACTATTTGGTGCTCAAGAGTTATCCCAGACGGATATACGAAATCAATCAGAAGGCAAAGACTCTGTTCTATCAAGAACTAGAAGGTTGTTTTATGTGATATGTAGTAGGGCAGAAAAGAGTTTAGCTGTCGTTGCTTATACCAAAGATCCCAAAGCTGTAAAGAAGAAGAGTTTAGAGTCTGGCTGGTTTACTCAAGATGAAATTGAAATGATGTAGTGGGGTTCTATCTACTTGTAATTTGGTGACAGTGATTTCTAGGTGATAGTGACGTGAAAAAGGCGAACCAAACGGTTCGCCTTTTTAATTCAAGTTAGTTTCCAATTTAGTTATCGGTTTCCAACTCGGTTATCACAGTTTCCAACTTGGTTATCTGTGATCATCTACAAAAATTAATCTTCGTAGTTATCGATGCTTGGGCACGAGCAGATTAGGTTACGGTCGCCGTAAACGTTATCTACGCGGTTTACTGTTGGCCAGTACTTCCAAGATTTGGTTGCTTTAGAAGGGAAGCAGCCAAGCTCACGAGAGTAAGGACGATCCCATTCATCTTTCGCTAGGTCAACTTGAGTGTGTGGCGCGTTAACAAGCGGGTTGTTATCTAGCGGCCATTCACCGTTCTTAACCTTCGTCATCTCTTCACGGATTGCGATCATCGCATCACAGAAGCGGTCTAGCTCTTCTAGATCTTCCGATTCCGTTGGCTCAACCATTAGCGTGCCTGCTACAGGGAACGACATGGTTGGTGCGTGGAAACCGTAGTCCATTAGACGCTTCGCGATATCTTCTTCGCTGATGCCTGTTTCTTCTTTTAGTGGACGAATGTCGATAATACATTCATGCGCTACACGGCCGTTAGAGCCACGGTAAAGAACAGGGTAGTGAGGGCGCAATTGCTCCATCACGTAGTTCGCGTTCAGAATTGCTACTTTCGTTGCGTCTGTTAGGCCAGCTTCGCCCATCATTGCGATGTAAGCCCAAGAGATAGGCAGGATAGACGCACTACCCATATCCGCTGCTGAAACTGCGAAGTTTTCGCCGTCTGCACCGTTTTCAATGTGACCTGGTAGGAAAGGCGCTAGGTGCGATTTCACACCGATAGGACCCATGCCCGGACCGCCACCACCGTGTGGGATACAGAAGGTTTTGTGTAGGTTTAAGTGAGAAACGTCTGAGCCGATGAAGCCCGGTGTTGTTAGACCAACCTGTGCGTTCATGTTTGCGCCGTCTAGGTAAACCTGACCGCCCGCGGCATGAACCATTTCACACACTTCTTTCACTTGCTCTTCGTATACGCCGTGCGTAGAAGGGTAAGTGATCATGATGCTTGATAGGTTGTCTTTGTGCTTCTCGATTTTCGCTGCTAGGTCAGTGACGTCGATGTTGCCTTCTTCATCACACTTAACCACAACCACTTTCATTGACACCATAGACGCTGTCGCAGGGTTAGTGCCGTGCGCAGAGCTTGGGATCAAACATACGTTGCGGTGACCTTCGCCACGGCTTTCGTGGTAGCGTTGAATCGCGATAAGACCTGCGTACTCACCCGATGCACCAGAGTTTGGTTGCAGTGAGAATGCGTCGTAGCCTGTGATTTCACATAGCTTCTCTTTCAGATCTTTTGCTAGTGCTGCGTAACCGGCTGCTTGTTCTGCTGGTGCGAACGGGTGGATCGAACCAAACTCAGGCCACGTTACGGGAATCATCTCTGCTGCTGCGTTCAGCTTCATCGTACAGCTGCCCAGTGGGATCATGCCGTGCGTTAGTGAGAAGTCTTTGTTCTCTAGCTGTTTTAGGTAACGCATCATCTGTGTTTCGCTGTGGTGCGTGTTAAACACAGGGTGCCTTAGATATTCTGTTGTGCGGCGCAGTGCTTCTGGAATCGCTGCAAACTCGTTGCCAGCAATTTCCGTTGATAGTGCTGCCACTTCTTCTTTCACACCGAATACTGCAAATAGCGCTTCTACGTCTGCCACTGTTGTGGTTTCGTCGAAGCTTACACCTAGCTGAGTACCCAACTTACGTAAGTTGATGTCTGCCGCTAGTGCTTTCGCGTATAGGTCTTCAGTTTGTGCACCAGTATTGATGGTGATGGTGTCGAAGAAGCTGTTGTGAACAAGCTCGAAGCCGCCTTTTGTTAGGCCAGCAGCTAGGATAGCGGTCATGTGGTGCGTACGACGAGCAATCGTGCGTAGACCTTCTGCGCCGTGGTAAACCGCGTAGAAAGACGCCATGTTCGCTAGTAGAGCTTGAGCGGTACAGATGTTTGATGTCGCTTTTTCACGACGGATGTGCTGCTCACGCGTTTGCATTGCCATGCGCAGTGCTTGGTTGCCGTTAGCATCGATAGAAACACCGATAACACGACCTGGCATTGTACGCTTGTGCTTGTCACGTGTTGCCATGAAGGCTGCGTGTGGACCGCCATAACCCATAGGTACGCCGAAACGTTGTGCTGAGCCGATTGCAACGTCTGCGCCCATTTCACCCGCAGGTTTTAGTAGGGCAGAAGCCAATAGGTCAGTCGCTACGGTTACTAGCGTTTTGTTCGCTTGTGCTTTTGCGATGATGTCCGTTAGGTCACGAACTTCACCCGTTGTACCTGGGTATTGAACGAGTGCGCCGAATACGTCTTGTTCTGGCAGTGAATCTAGAGAACCAACTAGGACTTCAAAGCCGATGAATTTCGCACGAGTTTTTACTACTTCGATAGTTTGTGGGTGAACGTCGTCAGCAACGAAGAATACGTTACTTTTGCTCTTACCCGCACGCTTACAAAGTGTCATCGCTTCTGCCGCTGCCGTTGCTTCATCAAGCAGTGACGCGTTTGCGATTTCCATACCAGTAAGATCCATCACCATTTGTTGGTAGTTTAGAAGTGATTCCAAACGACCTTGTGAGATCTCTGGTTGGTAAGGTGTGTAAGCGGTGTACCAGCCCGGGTTTTCCATCACGTTACGTAGGATTACGTTTGGCGTGAAGGTGTTGTAGTAACCCTGACCGATGAATGTACGTTTGATTTGGTTTTGATCAGCGAATTTACGCATTGCTGCCAGCATGTCTGCTTCGCTTTTTGCTTCTGCCAAGTTCATTGGCTGCTCTAGGCGAATTTGTGCTGGTACGGTTTCGTCGATAAGCGAATCTAGGCTTACTGCATTGATCGCTTCCAACATTTTCTGTTGGTCAGATTTGTTTGGTCCGTTGTGGCGAGCAACGAACTCGTTTTGTGTGCTGAGGCTTTGAAGTAATTCAGTCATTGTCCTTTACCTACTCCTTGGTTCGGGTAACGGATTTACGCTACTGATAAATTAAATTATACGTCCGAACCTAGAAAAAAAGCTGTCCACTAATCGTTATGCTAGGGGACAGCTTTCGTCTCATCCTAATTACTCTTCTTCGATAGAGCTTAGGTATTCTTCCGCATCTTTTAAGTCATCCAACTCAGATGGGTCTGAAAGCTTCACTTTCACAATCCAACCACCTTCGTATGGTTCTTCGTTGATTAGCTCTGGGCTGTCTTCTAGTTCTTCGTTGATTTCAACTACTTCGCCAGTGATTGGTGAGTAGATGTCTGAAGCCGCTTTTACAGACTCCACCAAAGAAAAGCTTTCGCCTGCTTCGACTTCATCTTCCACGTCTGGTAGGTCAACGAATACCACGTCACCTAGCATCTCTTGAGCGTGCTCAGAAATACCGATAGTTGCTGTGCCGTCACCGTTGTCACGTACCCACTCGTGGCTATCTGTAAACTTCAGTGTTTTGTCCATTGCTTAATCTCCAAATAACTTGTCAGGATTTATTCTGATATAAAAAATCGTTTACTGGTAAAGAGGGAAGCGACTGCAAAGCTCTTTAACTTGCTTGCGTACGCGTTTTTCTACTTCTGCGTCACCTTCTGGGTTGCTAACCAAACCATCCAGTACGTCACCAATCCAATTACCAATGAGTTTGAATTCTTCAGCGCCAAAGCCGCGGCTTGTACCCGCAGGCGTACCTAAACGGATGCCCGATGTAATCATAGGCTTCTCTGTGTCGAATGGGATGCCATTTTTGTTACATGTGATGCCTGCACGCTCTAGTGCTTCTTCTGCTTTGTTACCTTTCAAACCTTTAGGGCGAAGGTCAACCAGCATTAGGTGCGTGTCAGTACCACCAGTTACGATGTCGCAACCGCGAGTTTGCAATACTTCTGCCATGACTTTTGCGTTGTTGATCACTGAATCAATATAAGTTTTGAATTCAGGACCTAGGGCTTCACCGAATGCCACTGCTTTAGAAGCAATCACGTGCATCAGTGGGCCGCCTTGTAAACCTGGGAATACCGCAGAGTTGATTTTCTTAATGATGTCTTCGTGGTTAGTCAGGATCATACCGCCACGTGGGCCACGCAATGTTTTGTGCGTTGTTGTAGTAACAACGTGTGCGTGAGGAAGCGGGCTAGGGTGCGCGCCTGTTGCGATAAGACCAGCGATGTGCGCCATGTCGACCATAAGAATCGCATTTACTTCGTCTGCGATTTCACGGAATTTTGCGAAGTCGATAGTACGAGGAATGGCACTACCACCTGCGATGATCATTTTAGGTTGGTGCTCAAGTGCTAGCTCACGAACGTCGTCGTAGTTGATTTCTAGTGTTTCACGGTCAACGCCGTATTGCACTGCGTTAAACCATTTACCAGAAAGTGCAGGGCGAGCACCGTGCGTTAGGTGGCCACCTGCGTCTAGAGACATGCCAAGAATGGTGTCGCCAGGTTGAAGCAATGCCAGTTTTACTGCGCCATTTGCTTGAGCGCCTGAGTGTGGTTGAACGTTTGCGTATTCACAATTGAAAAGTTTTTTCGCGCGTTCGATAGCAATGGCTTCCACTGTATCTACGTGCTCACAACCACCATAGTAACGGCGACCTGGGTAACCTTCAGCGTATTTGTTTGTTAGGCATGTGCCTTGAGCTTGCATTACCGCTTTAGAAACGATGTTCTCAGAAGCGATAAGTTCGATTTGTTCGTTTTGGCGAGCGAATTCTGCCTGAATTCCAGCAAAGACAGCGTCATCTGTCGCAGAGAGGTTGGTAGAGAAAAAGTTTTCCAAGCTGTGGTTAGGGTAACTCTTGTTCATGGTAGTTGACCTTCCAAATCTGAAAATGAACCCGCAGTAGAAATAGTTGTTTGATTGCGATGGTGGTTCATTTGTCCTCAAAACAGCTGAACTGCATAGCAGAACAGAGTGACTTTCGGCCCGAATAAGTGGGCAAAACTCCGTCGGATTGTGGTTTTCCTTCTCCAATCTCTTACGGAAATGTGCATCTCTACATCTAACAAGTTGGTAACATAGCGCCTGCGGCACGAACAATCAACCAAAAATTTCCTATAGGAAACGAGATTTCTGGTTTTGTTAACAAGAGCACGCTTTAATTAACTCGGTGGACTTTTATCCACTATAGGCTTCATGCACAATGCTAATAGAAAGGAATAAGGGAGTTTTAAAGAGGGATTTATGGCAGAAAGTATTTACGATGAATACCCGTCAATGACGTTGGCGAAAGAGCAGCAAGACCAAAATATTGAACCGCTTAAGCTCGGTCAACGCATCAAAGATATCCGCTCCAAACTCGGCATTACGTTAGAAGAGGCGAGCCAACGTACTGGCCTTGCACGTTCTACGCTAAGTAAGATAGAGAACGAACAGATTTCTCCGACGTTCCAAGCCATGCAAAAATTAGCGCACGGCTTGCAAATTGATATGCCGCAACTGTTTGAACCACCAAGGAAAAAGGTGGCGACAGGGCGTAGAGATGTGACCAAGAAGAAAGAGGGTAAACCACACCCAACCCAAACCTACGAGCATGAGCTTCTGGCGACTCAACTTTCCAATAAGAAAATGATGCCTTTTAAGAGCCAAATCCGTGCCCGCAGTTTTGATGAATACAAAGACTGGGTTCGTCATGATGGCGAAGAGTTTTTGCTTATCTTATCCGGTGAAGTGATGTTTTATTCTGAGTTCTATGAGCCTGTTGTATTAAGCGAAGGCGATAGTGTGTATTACGATGCGAACATGGGTCATATGTTGACCAGTGTGAGTGAGGAAGACGCGCACATTTTGTGGGTCACAGCCAAATAGTGATAAATAGTTGTAAATTTCCTATAGTGAAGGCAAACGATTGCTATTGGTTTTAAAAGCGTTATGATGGCGCTCTGTTGATGATATCTCACTCAACAGAGCGCCTTTTTTGTGCGTTTTGTTGTGATTAAAATGTTAAAAGTCACACTTTTGAAAGTCGAGGGATGTCTTGTTCGTGCAAAATTGAATCAAGCGTGTTTATTATTGGAAACATTATTCGATGCGAATGCCGACAGCATTCTCGGGTCTATCTAAATGGAGACGAAAATGACTCAAGAACTTCTGAAAACACCACTGCATGCACTTCATGTTGAAGTAGGCGCAAAGATGGTCCCGTTCGCGGGTTACGACATGCCAGTTCAATACCCACTAGGCGTAAAGAAAGAACACTTACACACACGTGATGCAGCAGGTCTGTTCGATGTTTCTCACATGGGTCAACTTCGTTTGATTGGTGACGGTGCAGCAGCATTCCTAGAAACTTTGGTACCAGTGGACATTGTTGACCTGGGCGCAGGCAAACAGCGTTACGCGTTCTTCACCAACGAGCAGGGCGGCATCATGGACGACTTGATGGTGGCTAACCTTGGCGATCATCTGTTTGTTGTAGTAAACGCAGCATGTAAAGAACAAGACATTGCACATCTTCAAGCGCACCTTCCTTCTGGCATTGAGCTAGAAATCATCGATGATCGTGCACTGCTTGCGATTCAAGGCCCTAAAGCGGCAGAGGTACTAGCACGCTTTGCTCCTGAAGTTGCAGAGATGCTGTTTATGGATGTTCGCAAAGTTGAACTACTCGGCGTTGAGTGCATTGTTTCTCGTAGTGGTTACACGGGCGAAGATGGTTACGAAATCTCGGTACCAGCTGACAAAGCAGAAGAGCTTGCTCGTAAGCTAACTGGCGAAGAAGAAGTTGAGTGGATCGGCCTTGGCGCACGTGACTCACTGCGTCTAGAGTGTGGTCTGTGTCTGTACGGTCATGACCTAGACACGACAACAACGCCTGTTGAAGCAAGCCTACTATGGGGTATTCAAAAAGTACGTCGCGCTGATGGCGAGCGTGCTGGTGGTTTCCCAGGTGCAGACATCATTCTTAAGCAAATCGAAACAAAAGATGTTGCTCGTAAGCGTATTGGCTTAGTCGGTCAAACCAAAGCACCAGTGCGTGAAGGCGCGGAGCTATACGATGCAGAAGGCAACAAGATCGGTGTGGTAACCAGTGGTACAGCAGGTCCTAACGCAGGTAAGCCAGTATCAATGGGTTATGTACGCGCAGATCTAGCGGCGATCGGTACAGAGTTGTTCGCAGAAGTACGTGGCAAAATGCTACCAATGACGGTAGAAAAAATGCCGTTCGTACCACAGCGCTACTACCGCGGATAATTAGCTTATTATTTAGTGAGCTAATTAAAGATCGTCATTCAGCGAGACTAGGAATCTACCTCCCACGCGCTGCATAACTACAGTGCTGCGTTTAGGAATAAGTAACGATGAAGTAGCTTCCTTTCGTTTCCTCGCTGAAGCGACAAGTACAAACAAAAATGCCGAGCTCAGTGCTCGGCATTTTTATGTTTGTTGAACAGGCGCCTGTTAAGCGGTCAGTTCTTCAATCGGACAGCACATCTTAATCACGATTTCACTCAAATGTTCTGGGTGAATCATGTCTTCTTTACTGATACCAAACTGGTTCGCCATGATGGTGTTGAACAGCTCCCAATGGTTGATCAGTAGCTTATCTCGGTTTTCTGCCATCGCTGGCCATGTTTTTTGCATCATCGGCGTTAGGCTCACTGCGCCATGAGCGAACAGCAGCATTTGCCACTTTGATTCCCATTGATCGGTCGGTTTTTCAGGGAACTCTCGATTATATTCTGAGAATAGCTGAGTGAAGATCGCTGCGAATTCATCTTCCGAACGCAAGAAGTATTGCAGTAGGGCGTCGTCGTCTTGGCGAATCGCATCTGCAATCATTTGGATTGGGTGCGGGTTCATGAGTGCAAATGCCAACATTCTTACCATGAACAAGTAGATTTTTTGATTAGACGGGGTGTTTTCTGGCATTTCGTTGACCAGCTGCGCCATGTAGCTTTGCATGAAGTCATCCATGCCGTCGCTCACTGCTTGCCAGATCTTCTCTTTACTGCCGAAGTGGTGGCGAATCAAACTATGGGACACACCAGCTTTCTCACTGATGTTGCGAAGCGAAACTCGTTCGTACCCTAACTCACAGAACATATCTGCCGCGACTCTAAGAATCAGGCACTTAGTTTGCTCAGCGGCTTCGGCACTTCTACGGCCTTGCTTTCTTTCTGTCATAGTTCGAATTTTCCCGAATATTAATCAACGCGCCTATTTTTACCAGAAACCGGACACTTTGACTAATTATTTTATTATCCACATGGAAAATATGTTGATCATTTTTTTGCGATCAATATACTGCACGACTGTGTAATAAATATAAAGTCGATGGAGAAAGCCAGTGCGAAAACAATACTTAAAGCGCACATTTGTCGGAGCAGCGGTGGCATTGAGCCTCGCCACGATGCTGACAGGGTGTAACAAAGCTGTATCAGAGCCGTCCGAACCATTAATCAAACCAGTAAAATTGCTTGCTGTTAATGATCTAACGGTTGCCGATTCCGATGCATTCCTTGCACGAATAGATGCAACCTACAGAGCGCAACTTTCGTTTCAGGTTGGTGGCGAAATTGAGAAGTTGATCGTGCGAATGGGTGAAGAGGTGAAGCAGGGCGATGTACTTGCGACGCTAGACCCAAAAGATTTGCAGCTGGCGCTTGATGCATCACAAGCGCAGTACGCATTAGCAAAAACGCAATGGGAACGCTCAAAAAGCTTGTACAACAAGAAGCTGATCAGCACTGATAGCTATGACCAGCAAGAAACCCAATACAAAGCGGCACTGGCAAACTTAGAGCAAGCAAAAACCGACCTGAGCTACACAGAGATTCATGCGCCGTTTGATGGTGTGGTGTCTTATACCTACGTGAAGCCTTATCAAGTGGTGGCGGCTAAGCAAGAAATCCTAAACCTAATCGACAACACCACGTTGGACGTGTCGTTCACTCTTCCGGTGACTTACGCCGAAGCGGTGTCACTCAACGCACTTAAAGATGCAGAGATGTGGGTGACGATGGACAGCGAGCCAAACAAACGCATCCAAGGCACATTCAAAGAAATCTCAACCCAACCGAATGCCGATACCAACAGCTATGAAGCGATCGTGACGATTACTCGTCCTTCTGATCGTAACTTGCTAACGGGCATGACAGGCCAAGTACACATTGCGAAGCAAAATGTGTCGAATGCGATGATGCTGCCAAATGCGGCTTGGGTATCGAAAGACGCGGCTCATGGTGAAGTTTGGGTCATGGACAGCGATACACAACAAGTAAATAAGGTGACATTGTCACTAAATGCTAATGGCGCTGTGGAGTCTGGTTTAGATAACAACGACTACGTGGTTATCGCAGGTGTTGAACGGTTAGTGGAAGGCCAAGTTGTGAAAGCTTGGGTTCGTGAGGAAGGTATCTAATGAAACGTTCATTATTCACAGTATCGGCTATCGCACTGGCGGTACTCACTGGTTGTAATAGCACGGATGAAGTCGTGACAGAACAGCCTCTGTATGTCTCGACAGTATCAGTCGATGTTCCCGTAAAAAGCCAATACCGCACATTTAAAGGTCAGGTTGTGCCTGCCGAGCAAACACCAATTGCGTTTCGTCGCGCAGGCGAAGTTCAGCATGTGTTAGTAAAGGCGGGTGACACGGTGAAACAAGGCCAGATGATCGCCAAGCTAGATGACAGTAAAGAGAAGCAAGCGGTCAACGACGCAGAAGCACAATACACACTCGCCATTCGCCAGCTTAAACGTGGTGAAGAGCTGCATAACCGCCAAATGATTTCAAAAGCGGAGTTGGATGAGCTAACGGCGAACAAAGAACTGGCCGAGGCAAACTTTTACAACGCAACTAACCAATTGAACTACACACGTTTGTTTGCACCGTTTGCGGGCAAGGTTTCGGATGTTTTCAAAGAGCGTTTTGAGCGTGTGGCGATTGGTGAGCCGGTTCTCAACCTTTATCAGAGCGACAAAGTGTACGTTCGTATCGAATTGTCAGACAACGTATTAGCAATGGTGAATCCAAATACACAAAGCATGAGCTACCAGCCTCAAGCCACGTTCTCGGGTGACGCGAAATCTTACTCTTTGGATTACTTAGAGCACACCAGTGAGCCAAACGCACAAACGCAAACTTACCAAATGTATTTAACCATGCCACAACCTGAGCAAGAGATTCTGCCGGGTACCAGCGTAAGCGTTGCGGTAGACATGGTCGCTGCGGGTATTACTTCGATTGATGGTTACAACATCCCAATGACGGCGCTTCAAGCGGGCAGTCATGCTGGTGAGTTTTTCGTTTGGAAATTAAACGGTGACGCTGTCACTAAAGTTGAAGTGTCTATCGACCAAGTGAATGGCGAAGGCGCAATTGTGTCATCAGGTGTTGCTCAAGGCGATGTATTAGTGAATTCCAGCTTACGCAAACTGCGCGAAGGTAAGCATGTGGATGTGGTGGAGAAACAACAATAATGAGCATTGCTGAATACTCAATTAAGAACAAAGTCATCAGCTGGCTGTTCATCGTTATTCTAGCGGTCGGTGGTGTGACGTCGTTCCTAGAACTGGGTCGATTGGAAGACCCAGCATTTACCATCAAAGATGCGATGGTGATTGCGACTTATCCTGGTGCGACTTCTAAAGAAGTAGAAGAAGAGCTGACGTATCCGCTTGAGAAAGAGATTCGTAAGCTGCCTTATATCGATAAGATCACGTCGACGTCCTCTAGTGGTATGTCTCAGATTATGGTGAGTATGAAGATGGACTACGGTCCGGATGAATTGCCGCAAATCTGGGATGAAATGCGCCGTAAAATCAACGATCTGCAACCAACTTTGCCGCAAGGCGTTCAATCTCTGCAAATCATAGATGACTTTGGCGACGTATACGGTGTGATGCTGATGCTAACGGGTGACGACTACGATTACGTAGAATTGAAACGTTACGCAGACCAACTCACACGTGAACTCGAATTGATCGATGGCGTGGGTAAAGTTGATATCGCTGGCGACCAACAAGAGATGCTGTTTGTTGAGATTTCATTGGATCGCTTGGCGGCTTTAAACCTCGACATGAATGTAATTTCTGGCTTGCTGAACCAACAGAACAATGTGGTATCTGCAGGTGAGGTAATGGTAAACGGCGAGAGCCTAATTATTCGCCCAAGCGGTACGTTAAACACCGTAGAAGCACTAGAAAACCTGATTATTCATGGTCGTGATACGGGTAACCTTATTCGCTTGAAAGATGTCGCAACCATCAGCCGTGGCATTCAAGAAAAGCCGGGCAATGTGCTGCTGTATAACGGTAAGAAAGCCATCAACATCGGTATTTCGTTTGCGTCTGGCGTAAACGTAGTAGAAGTCGGTCAACGTATTGAAGCTGAACTAGCAAGCCTTGAGACCATCAAGCCAGCTGGTATCGATATGAACTACTTCTACAACCAATCGCAAGAAGTAGACGATTCAGTTAAAGCGTTTGTTATTAGCTTGGCAGAAGCCGTGGCTATCGTAATCATCGTACTGCTGTTCACCATGGGTTTGCGCAGTGGCGTGATCATCGGTTTGGTTCTGTTGTTGACGGTATTCGGTACCTTCATCTTGATGAACTACAACAACATTGAGCTGCACCGTATCTCACTTGGTGCACTGATCATTGCACTTGGTATGCTGGTGGACAACGCCATCGTGGTGGTGGAAGGGATATTGGTTGGTCTTAAGAAAGGGCGAACCAAAGTTCAAGCGGCAACAGATATCGTCAAACAAACTCAGTGGCCACTGCTTGGTGCGACCGTCATTGCTATTACCGCATTTGCGCCTATCGGTCTGTCACAAGACGCGACCGGTGAGTTCATGGGTTCTCTGTTCTGGGTTCTATGCTTCTCACTATTCTTGAGCTGGATTACCGCGATTACGCTAACGCCATTCCTTGCAGACCTTCTATTGAAAGAAGAAGACAAGAGTTCGGATGCTGAAGACGAAGACCCATACAAAGGTTGGTTGTTCGTCGCGTTTGGTGCGTCTCTTAAACTGGCGCTTCGTTTCCGCTGGTTAACGGTAACAGGCATGGTGGCATTGCTCGTTGGTGCTGTGGTTGCGTTTGGTAGTGTGAAGCAACAGTTCTTCCCGCCATCAAACACGCCAATGTTCTACGTTGATATGTGGATGCCAGAAGGCACTGACATTCGCGAGACCATCAAGAACGCGGAAGAAGTAGAAAGCTACATTCGTACCCAAGAAGACATTGATTTTGTTTCAGCTTCGATTGGTCAAGGTTTGCAGCGTTTCGCTCTGACTTACCAACCAGAGAAAAGCTACGAAGCGTACGCACAGTTCCAAGTTCGCACGACAGACCGTGAGAACATGTTTAAGCTGCTGCACAAGCTGGATGACAGCTTAGCGAAGACGTTCGACAAGCCAACGTTCCAGTTCAAGTTGATGGAATTCGGCCCGTCACCAGCGTCTAAGATTGAAGCGCGTATTACTGGCCCAGATCCACAAGTGCTGCGTGACTTAGCGGTGCAAGTCGAAGACATTCTGCATACTGATCCGGGAGCTCGTAATATCCGTCATGACTGGCGTGAGCGCACTAAAGAGTTAGTGCCTGTTTTTAACGAGTCTAAAGCGCGCCGCTTAGGTATCTCGAAAGAAGATCTTTCAAGCACACTACAAATGGCGTTTGGTGGTAGCACACTGGGCTTCCTTCGCGATGGTACGCATATTCTGCCTATCATGACGCGTCTGCCAGAAGCGGAACGTGTTGATTTTGAATCACTGCAGAACGTGAATATCTGGAGTCCATCGCTTCAAAGCTACATTCCAGTTGATCAAGTGATTGATGGAGTGAAACTGGATTGGGAAGAGCCGTTAATTCAGCGTCGTGACCGCAAGCGTACTCTAACGGTACTGGCTGACCACGATGTACTGAGTGATGATACAGCGGCAAGCTTGTTTGCTCGTGTTCAACCAAAAGTGATGGCACTGCATATTCCAGAAGGGTATGAAATTACTTGGGGTGGTGAGTACGAATCATCGAAAGATGCGCAAGAAGGTCTGTTTGGCTCACTGCCAATGGGTTACTTGTTGATGTTCATCATTACGATGCTGCTGTTTAACTCACTTAAGAAGCCATTGGTTATTTGGTTCACCGTTCCGCTGTCTATCATCGGTGTGTCGTTTGGTTTGTTAACCACGAATATGCCATTCAGCTTTACCGCGTTCCTTGGTCTATTGAGCTTAAGCGGTATGATTCTGAAAAACGGTATCGTACTTCTAGACCAAATCAACCTTGAATTGGAGTCGGGCAAAGATCCTTACTTAGCGATTGTCGACAGTGCGATCAGCCGTGTTCGACCAGTAAGTATGGCGGCGCTGACCACCATCCTAGGTATGATTCCATTGGTGTTTGATGCGTTCTTCGGCTCAATGGCAATTACGATTATGGCAGGCCTTGGTTTTGCTACAGTTTTGACTCTGATTGTTGTACCAGTCATGTTTGCAATTCTGTTTAAGATCAAACCAACCACTGCATAAGGGACTTCCTGGCTTTATTTATTGTCAGATTCCTGCCAAGCCCTGAGGGTATTCCTCAGGGCTTTTTTGATTGGAGAGAATTGAGATGCGAGAGGGAGTAGATCCGAGAATCTAGAAGCGGGAAGAAGGTGAAAAGAAGGGCTGGTGGTTTCGTGTACACCTCACTGATTTTTATGATTTTCTTACAAGCGATTGATAAATCTTGCGTATACTAAGAGCACATCATCAATAAAAGAGCGAACGCAAATGAACAATCGCGGATTACACGGACTCTTCCTTTTAGGCTCACTGACGCTAATTGGCTGTTCTTCAACAGACGGCATCTCTACCGATAACGCAGACTCTCAAGCGCCAGTAGAATTAAAAAGCGCGGATGCAGCCACAATTGCAACTTGGATCGACCAAAGCGTTCTGATGCCACAGGGCCTTTCTTTAGAAACAGATAAAATTCGCTATGTTACTGGATCAGCGGATTTGAATAGTGATGGCACAGCAGAGCATTTGGTGCTATTCCAAGACCGTTTCTTCTGCGGAAGTGGTGGTTGCACGGCGTATATGTTCGATAACAACGGCAAAGTGTTGAACCGCATGTCGGTAACAAGAACACCAATTGCACTCATTGACAGCTACAGTAACGGTTGGCAAGACTTTGTAGTGTGGAGTAATGGTGCTTACCGTCAGATGAGTTACAACGGTGAATCTTACCCAACGAACCCTTCACTAGAACCTAAAGTTGATCGCAATACGCAGGTACAAACCGCGACGGCGTATGTTATGGCGACCGAGTTATACCAACAAGATGGTTACGACATTATGCCAGCCGATGATAAGCAGATTTGGCCCCCTACGAACGTGTATCACTTCACCTTTAAACACCATGGTGATCCACACAATGTTTACAATGCGACAGTGAACTTGAGCAGCGGTGATGTGGATGTTGAATCAGTGCCAATGCAATAAATTGTCGGTTTAAACACTGCCAACTTAAACAAGAAAAGGGCGCTTGCACCCGATATGGTATTTGTTATCCCATGGCTATCGAGGTTACTTGGGCATAATAAAAAACACCTCCCAAAGCCGAGGCTAGAGGGAGGTGTCGAATGCCAAATCGAGGGAGGCATTGTTAACTGTTATTTAATCGTTGTTTGCGATTAAGCTGCAGCTTGTTGTTTCGCTTCTGATTTGTTCTTTAGGAACGCGTAAGTGAAGCCCGTTACCGCTGTACCTGCTGCAATTGCTACCAAGTACATCAGTACTGGCGAGATTGCGTTAGGGATAAGCAGCACGAACAAGCCACCGTGTGGTGCCATCAGTTTTGCACCGAACAGCATAGATAGTGCACCTGTTAGTGCGCCACCTGCCATACATGATGGGATAACACGCATTGGATCTTTCGCTGCAAATGGGATAGCACCTTCAGAGATAAAGCACAGACCAAGAACGAATGATGCTTTACCCGCTTCACGCTCGCTTTGCTCAAACTTGTTCTTAGCAAGGAATGTCGCAAGACCCATACCAAGCGCAGGAACCATACCTGCCGCCATGATTGCCGCCATTGGTGCGTAAGTTTGTGAAGCCAATAGACCCACACCGAATGCGTAAGCGGCTTTGTTTACTGGACCACCTAGGTCGAAACACATCATTGCGCCAAGGATAATACCCAGTAGAACTGCGCTGTCAGAACCCATGTTGTTTAGGAAGTCAGTTAGGCCGTTCATGATGCCTGAAACTGGACCGCCTACGATGTAAATCATCACCAGACCCGTGAACAGTGTCGCCACGAAAGGAATGATAAGGATCGGTTTAAGCGCTTCCATTGATTGTGGAAGTTTTACTTTATCGGCAAGGAACTTAGCAGCGTAACCGGCGATGAAACCTGCTGCGATACCACCAAGGAAACCTGCGCCAGTTGAGCTAGCAAGCATACCGCCCACAAGACCCGGAGCCAGACCTGGACGGTCAGCAATAGAGAAGGCGATGTAGCCAGCAAGAACTGGAATCATCAATGCGAATGCTGAGCCACCACCAATGTTCATCAGTGCTGCTGCCAGCGTACCTTCTTCTTTAAATGCTTCGATACCAAATACGAAGGATAGGGCGATGATCAAACCACCGGCTACCACAACTGGAAGCATGTGAGATACACCTGTCATTAGGTGCTTGTATGCGCCTTTCTTCTCTTCTGTCGCTGATGATGCGCTAGAAGAGCCAGAGTGTTGGTATACGCTTGCTTGTTCAAACGCTTTGTCCATCTCTTCTGCGGTTTTCTTCAGCGCTGGACCTGTTTTAGTGCGGTACATCTTCTTGCCGTTAAAGCGGTCAAGAGGTACTTCGATGTCTGCTGCGATGATGACCAAATCTGCGTCTGCGATTTCTTGGTCAGTCAGTTGGTTTTTCGCACCTACTGAGCCACGCGTTTCCACTTTGATTTGGTGACCACGACGTTTGCCTTCTTCCTCTAGCGCTTCCGCAGCCATGAAGGTGTGTGCTACGCCAGTTGGACATGCTGTGATCGCCACGATCTTCTTCGTTGCAGATGCGCTTTCTGCTGGTGATGCTACTTGTGCCGTAACTGTGGTTGCTTGCTCTAGTGTTGCTGAGTTTTCAACCGCAGTCTGTAGGAAAGCCATTGCGTCTTTTGCAACGGTGCTGATATCTGCTTGGTAGACTTTTTTACCTACGAAACGAGAAGTATCAACTGGAGTGTTAGCCGCAATTACGATCGCTTCTGCTTGTTCAATGTCAGCGTCTGTTAGCAGTGTTGGTTCAACCACGTTTGATTGGCATTCAATCTTAGCGTTCCAACCCAACTTAGCTGCTGCTTGTTCTAGTAGGCCTGCCGCAATGATGCTGTTCGCAACACCACTTGGACAAGCTGTAATAATGGCAATATTCATACTGATAACCTTCTGTTCCTTAGTTTTTGTCTAAGTTCGTATTAGGGTAAAGCTCGGTAACTTCGGTTTGGAGCTTAATGTTCTCCAGTTCTTCCTGACTGGTTAGGCCAACGCCAACTTGGCTTACTGCTAGGGCAGAAAGCGCGGTAGCGAAGCGCAGTAAATCGTTTTTCGGCATCACTTGCATGTGACCCCAGCACAAGCCAGCCACAAGCGTATCGCCTGCGCCAACGGTGCTTACAACATTCATTCGTGGTGGTTGTGCGCGAAGCCATTCACCTTGGTTCAGCCACATCACGCCGTCTGCACCCATAGAAACCACGATGTTCTCAATGCCTTTGTCGCTTAGCGTCTGCGCTGCTGCTTGGCATTGCCCTGGTGTGGTTAGGTGTTCGCCGACAAAGTCACTTAGCTCTTCGTCGTTTGGTTTGATCAACCAAGGATGAGCGTCGATGCCTGAGCGTAGTGCTGCTTTGCTGCTATCGAACAAGACTTTCTTGCCTTGCTGATGCAGTTTCTCAATCCATGCTGCGCATTGCTCTGCAGTAACGCCGCCCGGTAGGCTGCCTGCCAATACGAAGTAATCGTGTGTTTCTGCAAGGCGGAATAAGGTTTCTTCAAAGCGTGCGATTTCTTCTGCCGTAACTTGAACGCCAGGGAAGTTGATGTCGCTCACTTGGCCATCTGCTTCAACCAATTTCACGTTGATGCGAGTTGCGCCTTCGACTTCAACGAACTCGTTTTTAACCTTGATATCGCTGAATAGCTGGTGGAACAGCTCTGGGTTGTCTTTGCCAAGAAAGCCCGTCACTGTTACGTCTGCACCTAGGTCACTAAGCACTTTCGCTACGTTTACGCCTTTACCGGCCGCGTGTAGGTTGCTCTTTTCAACTAGGCTGACAGAACCCACTTTAATTGAGTCCAGCGAACCTGTTAGGTCAAGGGCTGGGTTAAGCGTGATGGTAACGACTTTGTTTGTTTTCAATGCTGTCATTCTCTCGCCCCTTAACCTTCGCCAAGACCAGATGCGATTGCTTTGCCGATTGATTCAAGTGCTTGTGCAGCATCTGGACCTTCAGCAGAGAATTGAAGCTGGTGACCGTGTTTCACACCTAGCGCGATAACTTTCATTAGGCTCTTTGCGTTCACCGCTTTGCCGTCGCCATCTAGATTTGCTACGCGGATGTTCGATTCGAACTTCTTCGCTTCTGCAACTAGCATCGCGCCTGGTCGAGCGTGTAAGCCGTGTGCGTTCTTGATCTTGAAGATTGCTGTGTTGCCATCTTCAGCCGCTTCTGTTGCCATTTCTTCGCCTTTGAACAGTGCAAGGATCTGTTCAGCAGAACCATCAAGCAGCTTGCTGTGTTCGTTGTTGAACACAAGCTTTGAAATCGTGCTTAAGATAGATTGGTGAGCATTATTGCAAGCAGCAAAAGCGACTAGAGCGCGTATTTTCTCGCCCTTGAACTCACAATCATTTGCTGTTGATACAAAAGAAACACCGGTGCGAGTTACTTGCTTATCACTACCAACTAGCCATAGACCTTGGCCTAGATGTGTTGGCGTTTTTGTTACTAGGTCTGCAACGAACTCTGTACCTGCACAACCCGTGTTTTTGAGAAGGCCACCCGCAACCGCGCTCATTTGAATCATGTCGCTTGCTGGGAATTGCAGTTGAATTAGAGATGCATCGAAATCCGCTTCTAGCTGAACGTCGCCATGAAGTAGGGCGATGATGTCGTCTTCATTTTTCGCATTGCGTAGACGCTCTTCAACGCCGTCGGCACTCAATACTTTTGTTAGCTGCTTAAGAATGCCTAAGTGCTCGTCCGATTTCGCGGCGATACCGATAGCAACGAATACTTTGTTGCCGTCGCCCCATTCAACGCCTTCTGGGAAGTGGTGTACAGCAACACCCGTGGTTTTCACCATTGAGCGCGTGTCAGTCGTACCGTGAGGAATTGCGATACCGTTACCTAGAAACGTTGAGTTCTGGTTTTCACGGTTTAGCATGCCTTCTACATAGCCTTGTTCAACCAGACCTTTGTCTGTCAGGCTTTGAGCGATGTTTTTGATCGCTTCAAACTTATCTGTAGCGGATTGAGATAGGGTAATGTCGTTTTTACTTAGCTTAAGCATGGTGCTTCTCCAGCCTTAAGGTCTTTATTTCTAATTCATCTTGGTTACGCAGCGTTTGGGCTGCGTAACGCGTGGTTCTGTTGTTGCTGAACTCAATTTATTCACGAAGCAGTATTGCTTAACAGGCGACTGAATCGATTCAGCAATTGGTCAAATTTTTTAAAGCATTCAGCGAAGCCGTTTTTAAAATCAGGGGGTAACCGTTCACGGCTTTATTATTTTTATAGCCTAGTAAAGCGTGTATGTGTTGCTTGATTTTGGTGACTCTCGTCAATTTTTAAGTTTTGCTGAATCCTTTCAGCTTTTATACTGAATCGGTTCAGCATATAATTCAACTTATCGAAGGATCGTTGATGTATTAATATGATCCCGCGCACAGAACAGGGCTTAGAATATGACACTGGATGAAATAGCAAAATTAGCTGGGGTTTCCAAGACCACGGCAAGCTATGTGATTAACGGTAAAGCGCAGAAATACCGCATCAGCGAAAAGACTCAAAAGAAAGTCATGGCGGTGGTTGAGCATTACAATTACAAACCGGATCACGCCGCTTCTTCTTTGAGAGCGGGCAACTCTCGCTCGTTTGGTTTGATCATTCCAGACTTAGAAAACACCAGTTACGCACGTTTAGCAAAACTGATTGAGCAGAACTCTCGTAAAGCAGGCTACCAAATTTTGATTGGTTGCTCAGACGACAATCCGCAAACCGAAGAGAAGGTGGCAGAGGCGCTGGTTAGCCGCCGTATTGATGCGTTGTTTGTCGCCAGTAGTATGCCTGCCGCCAGTGAGTATTACTTAAAGCTGCAAAACTCGGGCACACCCGTAATCGCACTCGACCGTCCTATGGATGATGAACACTTTTGCTGTGTGATCAGTGAAGATTTCGATGCGGCATTTGAGCTGACAGAATCAGTACTGTCTTCGGAGATTGAGTCCATCGGTCTGATTGGCGCATTAGAAGAACTTCAAGTTTCTAAAGAGCGTGAACTGGGCTTCCGCTCTGCTTGCCAGCAAGAAGGTAACGAGGCTTTGGTAGGCTATGGCCAGCACTTCTCCCGTGAAGAAGGGAAGAAGGTACTGGAAGGTTGGATTGCAAAAGGCCAGCTACCTGATGCGGTAGTGACCATGTCATACACCTTGCTAGAAGGCGTGTTGGACGTAATGTTAGAAAAGCCTGAACTGATGGGTAAGGTGCGTTTGGCTACCTTTGGTGATAACCGCTTACTCGACTTTCTGCCAATCAAAATCAACTCGCTACCACAGCAATTTGAGCTGATTGCCGACAGCGCTATGGAGCTGGCTCTCAATGCTTCAGCAAAACGCTATAAGGCTGGGGTGGAGTTGATTCCGCGTAAGATCGTGAAACGTCACAACGACGCTAAAGCTTAATTTCTACTGTCAGCGCCACAAAGGCGTGGTCGCTGGCGTTATTATCTCTCTCAAAAGACGGGTTAATTAGGTGTGTATCCAGCACTTGATAATTCGTCACTTCTGCTATGGATACATCGGCGTGCGCATCAAACTCCTGCGACAGTAGTATGTAATCCAAGACGTTTCCTTTCGCGAAGTGGTAGTGTGTTGCTGGTCTTGATTCTAACGATGGTGCCACTTGCAATTCCCAGCCATCACAAAGTCGTAAGTCAGTGACGCTGTCACTATATTGTTCAACCAAAACGTTATTAACGCTCGTTTTAGTGATGGCTTGGTTCATGTCACCCATCAACAATGTCGGCATCGGGTTATTCGCATAGTGCTTTTGCATTGCATCGCGCAGCATTGCAGCTTCCCAACCCCGTTGTTGTGTTGATAGCCAGCGGGCAATGGGTCTGCTGGCCTGTTCTGGTGTCTCTGAGTCTGCAGGGCGTTGTGACTTCAAGTGCGTGACGTACACGCAGATATGCCCAATGATTGGGTGAATAATGGTTGCCCGAACGGGTTTGCGGCTGAACGGCGGTGCGTCGATATCGCCAAACGCATTGAGCGTATCTTTATCGAACGTGACCGCTTCAAAGCTCTCTATGGGAAAACGAGAGGCCACGGCAACAACAGGACGAGAGTATATGTAGTCGCCCTCGATATGCGGTGTATCGACACAGGCAAAGTATTGGTAACCGATCTCTGCAAAGAAGGCTTTGGTTTCTACAATACTGAACACTTCTTGCAAGCCGATGATGTCTGGATTGAGTTGATCGAACTGCGATTTGGTCCAAGTGAGTTTGTCCTGCCAATCGTCGAGGGAGTAAATGTTCTCGAAATCATAATATGCGCCAGGAGGTGCGACAAAGTTCAATAGGTTGGCGGTGGCAAAGGTAATGTGGTTCTTATTAGACAAAATATCGCTCGTTCAAGGAGTTATTGGGTGAGTATATACCCAATTGGACAAGTTGAGTGAAGATCACGTTTCTATTTGTACGCATTCCGTTTAAACTCCGTTCATCAAGAAAAATGAGTAACGAACATGACCCAAGATTACGAACACGAAGAGTATTTAGAAGGCGAAGAGATTGAGATCGAAGCGATCGGTATCGACGTTGACGCGCACCCAATTGAGCTGTACAAGCTTTTCAAAATCGCAAACTTGGTGAGTGGCGGTGGTGAGGCAAAACACATCATCGAAGAAGGTTACGTTGCGGTAAACGGCGAGCTTGAAACACGTAAGCGTCGCAAAATGTATGACGGCGATTTCTTTGAGTTCAACCAAGAATATTATGTTGTTGTGTGTGATGCGCCAGTGACTGAGCCAGAAACTGCAGAGCAAAAAGCAGAGAAGAAGGCGAAGAAAGAAGCGCAAACGGCTCGTAAAGAAAAGTCTCGCTCGAAAAAGACCGAGAAAGCGAACGTTAAGGGCCCTAAGTCGACTGGTCGTAAAGCTGCACACAAAGAGCGTAAAGCCCAGAAAGAAGCGTTGTCTCAATCTGCTAAGAAAGGCAAGAAAGACGACAAGCCTCAAGCGGTTCGCGATCCTAAGAGTGGCCGCAACTCTATCGACTTCTTCTAAACGTCTCATTTCGATATTAGAGTCGACATAAACAGAAAAGCGCCGCCTTGGTGAGTAACCTAGGCGGCGCTTTTGTATCTAAAACGACTTAATTCGTCTCTGTGTTATCGCTTTTAATGCAGTACCTTAGCTGGGGCTTTTTGCTCAGTCCAATGGTGAATCGAGTTTGGTTTCGCCAGATAAAAACCTTGGTAGTAATCCAAGTCGAGCGCTTGCATCGCGGATAGCTGGCTGTTCTCTTCCACGCCTTCAATCACGACTTTAGCGTTCATCTGATCGGCGAGTTCGACTGCATTGGCTATCGCGAGCGTGTCACCAGAGCAATAGTCGAGTAGGTAAGAGCGGTCGATCTTGATGATATCAGGGCAAAGCTGCTTCACTCGTGGCATATCAGAATGGTGAGAGCCAAAGTCATCAATCGCAAACAAGAAGCCATTGGCGCGCATGAGTTTTACGGCTTGGCTCAAAAGCTCTGTATCGCCACAGGCTTCTTCTACCACTTCAAAGACGACATCAGAAGGTGCCATACCCAATTCAGATAATCGCTTGTAGAGTAATCCGTTATCTTTAAAGCCCATGTCATTGGTAAGCGTTAATAACGTTTGGGGCATTACGTTGAGAAACAATTTGATCGGCGAGCCCGCAAAGTGACGAGCGAAGTTGCGGATGTGAATTGCTCGGGATAGGAACTCGATGCAAAGTCGAAAGTGGGTATCAATGCTGCTATCAGTAAAGAACAGATCGGGACGTATGTAGGCACCATCAGCACCACGAATGCGCAGTAGGGCTTCCATACCGATCATTTTCTGGTGTTTATCAAAGATAGGCTGATAAACACTGTGAAAAGTGTATTGATTGAGTACAACGTAGTATTCACCAAGGCTGTCCTGCCTTATGTACTGCTCGTAATCGGACTGCTTCTTTAACTCCATGAAAAACGCCAAAATAATAGCATGCGAAGGACTGTAACAGGATGGAATTCCGATTTGAAGCGCTACGCTGGCTTATTTTGAAGCCTATTGAGTTAATTTGAATTAGATTCCGATTTTTTCTCGATGTATCTGAAAAACATTGATAGACCGAAACAAATCAGGAAGTAAACGAAGCCAACAATTAGCCAAATTTCGAAAATGTAGCCAGATGAGTTCGCCATTTCTGTGCCGACAAAGGTCATTTCTTGAATCGAGATAAGAGATACGATGGAGGTGTCTTTAACCAGAGAGATGGTCTGACCTGCCAGTGCTGGTGTAATGGCTTTCAATACTTGCGGCGCAATGACAAAGCGGTATTTAACCCAAGATGATAATCCGAGCGAATCTGCGGCTTCCCATTGGCCTTTATCGACGCTTTGCAACCCAGCACGCACGACTTCTGCGATGTAAGCCGAGGAAAGTAGACCAACACAAAGGACACCAGAGGCTAAGTTTTCCCAAAGGTTAGCAGGACCAAAGAAGAAGCTTTGAACTGCGTTAGGTTCGCCGCGGTAGTTGCGTAAAATGTCTTCTAGCCCAAGTAGTGGGATTAACTGGTTAGAGATGAAGAAGTAGAAGATGAAGACGAACACCAAAGGCGGAATGTTTCGTACCAATTGAATAAACGCATTGGCTGGTGTGCGCAGCCATGCCGAATCAGAAAAGCGAGCTAATCCTAGCAAGGTACCTAGTACCAACGCGAATACGATGCCCCAGACGCTAAGGCGTAGCGTTGAAATTAAGCCTTGAAAGAAATACGGTAAGCCGCCGTCTGCTCTTGGTGTGAACAACAGGTCAATGGCTTCTTTCCAATGCCAGATGTAATTTACGCCAACGGTAGAGCGATGATAAAGCCAAACACCAGCCAATGCACAGATGGCCAGCAGCACCCAATCAAGTATGTTAAAACGACTTAAGAAAAAGCCTGAATTGGTTTTGGTTGGTGCAACGCGAGTGGTGGTTTGTCCGCTCAAGGTTTGACTCCGGTAGTAAAGATAGATACCGACCCGTTAAACGAGTCGGTCATTGTATTTATTGTAAAAGTTGCAATGGCTGTGAAAGTGCTCATTATTCTGACGCTATGAGCAACCGCGACAGCTTATGACTTTATGAGTAACTGCGAGGGCTATTGGCCTTGTGCAACTTGGTCTTGCCAATCTAACGTTGAGAACCAGTACTCGTAACGTTCATCTAGCCAACCGTCTTGCGTACGAGCTTCAATCCATTGGTTGAAGAAGGCCTTTTTGTCTTCCTCACCTAGGCGAACGGCGAAGGCTTCATTGCCTTTTGACAGACGCTCTGAAAATGGAATGAACAATTTGTCTGCGTGCTTGATCGCTTCGTGCTCTGGTTTCGGGCTTGATGCAATCACTGCGTGTGCATTGCCGTTTAGTACTTCTTGGAATGCTTGAGCGTCGTCATCGAACTGAAGGATCTTCGCTTTAGGGAAAGTCTCACGCGCGACTTGCACTGTGAACGCCCCACGACGAGCGGCAATCTTCACACGGCGAGAGTCAAAATCTGAAAACTCGCTAAAACCTTCTGCTAGTTCTTTGTTTGCGGCAACTTGTACGCCAGAGTGTGAATAAGGTTCAGTGAAAAGTACGCTTTTTGAACGCTCTGGAGTAATCGACATGCCACCGATGATTACGTCAAACTTTTTCGCTAATAGAGCAGGGATGATGCCGTCCCACGCGGTTGGGACAAACTCGACTTTGAGGCCTGAATCTGCGGCTAAGCGTTTTGCCACGTCTATTTCAAAACCAATCAGTTCACCTTGTTTGTTACGCATTGCCCAAGGCACGAATGTCGACATACCAACGCGCAACGTGCCACGATCTTTGATTTGATCTACGTTCGGTGTTGCGGCTTCTTCATTGGCTAATGAAGGTAAAGCAATCGCAAGCCCCAATAATGCAGTAATGGTCGCTTTGAATAACTTCATGTTATCTCCTTATAATTTGCGCCAACTGGCTCCTAGTTTGTGTTCCAGCCAAGCGGATAAGCCAGAAAGTGATAATGTGAGAGCAAGGTAGATTGCTGCCACAGTAAACCAGATTTCAAAAGGCATCGCCGTTTCAGAAACGATGTTTCTCGCTTCGGTGGTGAGGTCGAAGATCGCCATAACACTCACAATCGAAGAGTTTTTAATCAGTGACACGACTTCGTTGGTCAATGGTGGCAAGGTACGTTGGAGTACCTGAGGAAGAATCACATCTTTGTACGCAAAGAGAGGGGACAGCCCCAAGCTTTTCGCTGCCTCAAATTGACCTTTGGGAATGCTGTTTAAGCCTGCACGGAAGATCTCCGCGGTGTACGCCCCTTGGAAAAGGGACAGCGCTAAAACGGCGGTACTGAATCTATCTAGCCCGATGACAGGGCCAAACACGAAATAGAGTAGGTAGATTTGCACCAACAATGGCGTATTACGAATTAACTCTACGTAAGTAGTGCCGATCGCATTACCAACTTTGGAGTTGCTTAGACGCAGCAGTGCGGTAACCAAACCAATTACTAATGTGAAGAACAGGCTAATGGCAGAGATTTTTAGTGTAACGATGAGGCCTTCTATTAACTCGGCTGGCCACCATTCACCATCTTCGTAAAACGCGATGTAGTCAGGCACACGTTCCCACTGCCATTGATAACCCATCGCTTGTGCGCCGGAATCAAGCACCCAAACGATCGCAATCAAAAGAATGGCGATTTGGAGTAGGGCTTGTAAAATGGGTTTTAGGATTCGAAATACCATTGGCTAGTAGCTCAGAATCTGATTCAAAAACGCTTGTGTACGAGGGTGTTGAGGGGTTTCAAACAGTGCAACGGGTGAGTTCATTTCGATGATTTCACCTTCGTCCATAAATACCACTCGATTCGCTACTTTTTTCGCAAAACCCATTTCGTGAGTCACACAAATCATGGTCATGCCGCTTTGTGCTAACTCCACCATCACGTCCAACACTTCGTTGATCATTTCAGGATCGAGCGCCGAGGTTGGCTCGTCAAACAGCAATAAATCTGGCTCCATACAGAGCGAGCGTGCGATAGCCACACGTTGTTGCTGACCACCAGACAGTTGAATTGGGTATTTGTTGGCTTGCTCTTCGATGTTAACGCGCTTGAGATAATGCATTGCACGCTCTTCTGCTTCCTGCTTCGACAGCTTCAGAGTGCGGATTGGGGCAAGAGTTAGGTTTTCTAAAACCGTGAGGTGCGGAAAAAGATGAAAGTGCTGAAACACCATTCCGACTTTACCCGGTTTTTGTGCTTTGGAATTTGCAGGATGCTCAAAGACGCTGAGCTCGCCCTCTTGGATGGATTCTAAGTGGTTGATGCAACGAATTAGTGTGGATTTACCTGAGCCGGAAGGGCCACAAACGACCACGATTTCACCGGTGTGTACTGAAAAATTAATGTCTTTAAGGGCGTGGTATTCGCCATACCACTTGTTTACGCCGTTAAACTCTACGACGATATTTTTCTCTTTCAATGCTGCCAACTTTTAGAATAAATTTCTTTCTACAATAACAAGTTATTAACCGTATTGCACCTGTTTATCAGAGGTAAACTGTCCAACTGGTGAGCAAATAACTCATGACAAAACTAACCGATAATATAGTCAGTTTTAAAGAAAACGGATCACAATTGCGAAGACAGACATGGTGATAAGAAACTGTGCAGAGTAATAAGTTGTCATCACCACTTGGCGAGAAAATACCGATGTACTGCCAAATCGTTCGAAGGCGAGGACAACACCAGACATGGTGAAGATGAAGCTGCCTAGTACGGCGAACGCCGACGATTGGGTTTTACCACTGGCGTAGTATTCCAATGCCATCCAAAGCATGCTCATCAAAACAAAGATGTAGCTAGCTACCGACCACTTTTCTTTCCCTAAATCGGGCTTAAAAAAGAAATAGGCACACAGCCCTGCGCCAAATACGGCAAAGGGAATCCATGGAGTAAAATGCCAAGCCGCCATATTAATGAAACCCAAGGCATAGCTAATTTGAGCAAGGCAAAACAGTTTAATACCCGCAACAAATTTGTCTTTTGGGTGCATCAAAATTAAGTCACCCATGAGTGACAATGAGAGCCCGCCAATGATCCACTGGGTGTAGGGAAGGTGACTTGCTGGAGACAGCATTAACATCCCAATCATTGCAGTGATTGGAAGCGGTTTGGTCAAAAAGAATAACCACTTAGGGCCAGTCTTAATGCTGATGATATGTATGAGCGCGCAAGCTACGACAATCAGCCACATACGAATAACTCTTGAATAGACGACTAAACGCTCATTTTTTATGAGCAAGCAAAAAAGTGACACTTCGATTGGTAAGCACTTGGTTTGTTTTTGGTCATCGGCTTACACAACAACATCGAACTATCGCCTGTTTGTTAGTTTTTTAGCAGAAAAGTTCAATTTATATCGTTTTGTCAGTGTGCGGCTAAATTACCATAAAAAAACGGTATTGTGTCTGCGCGGACACAATACCGTTAAAAGGCAGTAATTTGATAGATCGAGTCGTTATGCGACCGCTAGATCAAGAATTTTTCGACTGTTTTCTAGGTCAATCGCTTGGTTCTCGCCAAGAACGGTCATGCCATGCTTTGATAGCTGTGCAATGACTGAGTCAATAGCGGCTTCACGATCATCACCGTAACCTTCAAGTTGAGTTGCGACGTCTAGCTGATGGTAGAAAGCTTCGATCGCTTGAATCGTGCGCTCTGCCAAATCTTCACCTTCTGATAAGCCAAATACGTTGCGACCCATTTGCTCAAGTTTAGGGCGTTTGAACTGCATTTGGTTACGAAGTAGTGATGGTTGGATGATTGCTAGTGAACGTGCGTGGTCTACGTGCCAAAGCGCCGTTAGCTCGTGACCAATCATGTGTGTTGCCCAGTCTTGAGGAACACCGCTACCGATAAGGCCGTTCAATGCTTGGTTTGCTGTCCACATTAGGTTGGCACGCCATTGGTCGTTGTCGCGCTCTGCGAACTGATCGCCCAGTACTTTAAGGTTTTTCAGTAGTGCTTCTGCGTAACCGTCTTGAACCATTGCGCCTGTTGGTAGTGTTAGATATTGCTCACAAACGTGAACCCATGCATCCACCAGACCATTGATAAGCTGACGCTCTGGTAGGGTTTTCATTACGTCTGGGTCAAGAACTGCAAACTTCGGTTGAACTGCAGGTGCTAAGAACGCCAATTTATCTTGCGTTTCTTTCTTAGTGATTACCGCGCCCATGTTTGACTCAGAACCTGTCGCAGGCAAAGTAAGAATGGCAGCAAGTGGTGTTGCTTCGGTTACTTGATGCTTGCCTACCATGATGTCCCAACCGTCACCGTCGTATTTTGCTGATGCTGCGACGTACTTAGAACCATCGATAACTGAACCACCACCTACAGCTAGGATAAAATCAACGTTTTGTTCTTTTACGATAGCTACCGCTTTATCTAGTGTTTCTTTGGTTGGGTTTGGCTCAACACCCGAAAACTCAAGCCACTCTCGGCCTTCCAATGCTTGCGCTACTTGATCGTAAACACCGTTCTTCTTGATCGAGCCGCCGCCGTAGATCACAAGTACTTTTTGGTCGGCAGGAATTGCGTCTTTGATTGCAGCGATTTGGCCTTGGCCGAAGAAGATTTGAGTTGGGTTGACGTATGAAAAGTTCATTATTATACCTCTTGCTTCCAATGTGAGGAGAGTGAATATGTGCATATTAGTACGTGCTGGAGTGGCTGAGTAGGCCGATTTCTGCAAATTTGTTGCCTATTCCTACATAATTGTGTTCATTGCTCTGGAACTGAGTGACGAACTCCAAGTATAGTGCGTGGCAAATGAATGGAGTGACAAAATGAAGACACTTGCTGAGAGCATGCAGCAATACGCGACGAAATTCGGCTTAGACGATCTCGAAGGGATTAAAGAAACCGCCATTGATGGGGTGTGGTTTTACCGTAGTAGTAAAGGGAATAATCGCCAACCTTTCGTGTACCAATCTGGCATTATCGTGTTAGGGCAAGGGTACAAGAACATCCATATTGGCCAAAGTCCGGTACGTTATGGACCCGATGATTATTTGGTGGTTGGCGTCCCGATGCCGCTCGAGTGTGAAGCGATTGCCGTCGACAATGAACCCTTGCTAGGTATCTCTATCGATATTTCTCCAGCACTGCTACAAAAACTCGTGAAGAAGCTGGAATCACAACGTTTTACTAATGTGTGTGAAGACGCCACTCGCTGCGGGTTAAAGTCGGTACAAATGAACGAGCAAATGCTTGATGCTTGTAAACGCCTGATGACGACGTTATGTGACGAGCTCGAGGTTGCCATGCTCGGTGAGATGCTTTTAGAAGAGATAGTTTACCGAGCATTGGTAAGCGAATCTGGCCATGTTCTCTTTGAATTGGCGCATCAAGAAGGCTCTTATGCTCGCGTAGCTAAAGCTCTCAATCGTGTTCATCAGGAATATCATGAACAACTGAATGTACAATCCTTGGCGGAGGAGGCGAACATGAGCGTATCTGCGTTTCATCAAGCCTTCAGAAGTGTCACTCTAGAGTCGCCTTTGCAATACATAAAAAAGGTGCGTCTCAACAAAGCGCGTGAACTTATCCAAGTAGAAGGGCGCAGAGTGAATGATGCTGCGAGGCTAGTAGGCTACAGCAGTCCGTCACAGTTCAGTCGCGAATATAAAAGACATTTTAATGAAACACCCAGATCAACAAAGGCTTAGTGATCTTTATTTCAATATTAGGACTTTTTTTCTCTTTTTTATTAATTTGCGATCGATATATTTATTTGAGTAGTGAAATTAGTTGTTGGTGCAAAATAAGATGTCAATTCTTGCAATCTATGAGTGGATTCTTGAGAGGTGTTGCTGAAAATTTATAAATAAGTAGTGTGAAATTCTGCACTTGTACTTAAGTTATTTTACGTCGAAACAAAAGTAAAAGGTACGCAACAATAAAGCGTATTTTGTATTGTATTAACAATAACTTAAGGAAGAGCAATATGTACCTTAGAAACGGGAAAGCAGGAAAGAGTGTATTCACACTCAGTACTTTGACTGCATCTTGTCTAATGGCATTCAACAGCTACGCAGCCGTTGACTGTACACCTCTAGAAGCTTGGGATTCATCGAAAGTTTATAATGGTGGTGACCAAGTTCAGCACGAAAATAGCGCATATAAAGCGCGCTACTGGACGCAAAACAACAACCCTGCTCAGTCAGGTGAATGGGGTGAGTGGGAAAACCTTGGCGCTTGTGATGGCGGCCCTGTTGATCCACCACTTAACGAAGTACCGACTGTTTCACTAACTTCTCCTTCTGCGTCTGCTTCTATTACAGCTGGTGACATCGTTAACCTTGCAGCAGACGCTGCAGACACTGATGGCACAATCAGCAAAGTTGAATTCTTTGTTGATGGCGCATTGGTTGGCACATCAACCGCAGCACCTTTTACTGCTTCATGGACGGCGACAGAGGGTGTTCACGAGTTCTCAACTAAAGCTTACGACGACAAAAACGCAGCGAGCACTGTGAGTGCTGTTACGCTTACAGTTGCTGCTGGTCAACCTGGTAACGAAGCACCAACGGTAGACGTAGCGCTATCAACCACTTCTGTTGAGCTTGGCGGTACGGTAACGGTTTCTGCTACTGCGGCAGACGCGGATGGTACGGTTGCTAAAGTTGAGTTCTTTGCCGCAGGAGCTTTGATTGGTACAGCGACCGCTGCGCCTTACGCTGTTGATTTCACTCCAGCAGCGGCTGGCTCGGTATCGATTTATGCTAAAGCGACTGACGATGCTGGCGCAACAACAGATTCTTCCCTTGTATCACTATCAGTAAATGGTGGTGCAGTAACTTCAAACTGTCGTCCTGATGGCCTGTACCAAACTGCTGGTGTGGATGTACCTTACTGTACGATTTACGACAAAGACGGCCGTGAATTGATGGGTGCCGATCACCCACGTCGAGTGATTGGTTACTTCACAAGCTGGCGTAGTGGTGATGACCCACAAGCGGCTTACCTTGTGAAAGACATTCCTTGGGATCAGCTAACTCACATTAACTACGCGTTTGTGAGCATCGGTTCAGACGGTAAAGTGAACGTTGGTGACGTGACTGATCCAACTAACCCTGCAACTGGTAAAACTTGGCCGGGTGTAGAAGTAGACCCAGCACTAGGCTTTAAAGGTCACTTCGGTGCACTTGCTACTTACAAGCAAAAGCATGACGTTAAAACGCTGATCTCGATCGGTGGTTGGGCTGAAACAGGTGGCCACTTCGGCGCAGACGGTAATCGTGTTGCGGATGGTGGCTTCTACACGATGACAACCAACGCAGACGGTTCAATCAACCACGCAGGTATCGAGAAGTTCGCGACTTCTGCAGTTGAAATGATGCGTACATACAAATTCGATGGTCTAGACATCGACTACGAGTACCCAACGTCTATGGCGGGTGCAGGTAACCCTTACGATAAAGACTTCATGGAACCACGTCGTCCATACCTATGGGCTTCATACCAAGAGCTAATGAAGGTCCTACGTGAGAAACTGGACGCAGCATCTGCACAAGATGGCATCCACTACATGCTGACTATCGCAGCGCCTTCGTCGGGTTACCTACTGCGTGGTATGGAAACCTTTGATGTTACTAAGTACCTCGATTACGTGAACATCATGTCTTACGACTTGCACGGTGCTTGGAACGATCACGTTGGTCACAACGCGGCACTGTTTGATACAGGTAAAGACTCTGAGCTTGCTCAATGGAACGTTTACGGCACGGCTGCTTACGGCGGTATCGGTTACTTGAACACTGACTGGGCTTACCATTACTTCCGTGGTTCAATGCCTGCTGGTCGTATCAATATTGGTGTGCCTTACTACACCCGTGGTTGGCAAGGTGTAACAGGTGGCGAAAATGGTCTTTGGGGCCGCGCTGCACTACCTAACCAATCAGAGTGTGCACCAGGTACTGGTGAAGGTGAGAAGAACAACTGTGGTCACGGTGCTCTAGGTATCGATAACATGTGGCACGATACTGACCCTAAAGGTAACGAAATGGGGGCAGGCTCTAACCCAATGTGGCACGCGAAGAACCTAGAGAAGGGTATTTGGGGTTCTTACGCTCAAGCTTACGGTCTAGATCCTGTGAACGATCCATCAGACCAATTGGTGGGTACGTACACGCGTAACTACGATGATGTTGCAGTAGCACCATGGCTATGGAACGCAGAGAAGAGTGTATTCCTATCAACAGAAGACAAAGCGTCTGTTGAAGTGAAGGCGGACTACGTTATCGATAAAGAGATCGGCGGTATCATGTTCTGGGAGCTAGCAGGTGACTACAACTGTTACGTACTAGACGCGAATGGTAACCGTACTACGATTGATGCAACTGAACAGGCTTGTGCAGCGGGTAATGGTGAGTACCACATGGGTAACACTATGACTAAAGCGATTTACGACAAGTTTAAGTCTGCAACACCTTACGGTAACAAGATTGCGACAGGTGCTATCCCAACTGAAGCTGTTGATATCGCAGTGAGCGTTGGTGGCTTTAAAGTGGGTGACCAAAACTACCCAATCAACCCTAAGATCACGTTTACAAACAACACAGGTCAAGCGATTCCTGGCGGTACTGAATTCCAGTTCGACATTCCTGTATCGGCACCGGATAACGCGAAAGATCAGTCTGGTGGTGGCCTAAGCGTGATTGCTTCTGGACATACTCGTGCGAACAACATTGGTGGTTTGGATGGTGTAATGCACCGTGTATCTTTCTCGCTACCAGCATGGAAAGACCTACCAGCGGGCGGCACTTACGAGCTTGACATGGTTTACTACCTACCAATCTCTGGCCCTGCTAACTACACGGTGATTTCTGGTGGTAAAGAGTTCGCGTTCAAGTTTGAGCAACCAGACCTACCGATCGGTGACTTAAACTCTGGCACTGGTGGCGGCGGTGGTACTGAGCCTGGTACTTGTGACACAACAGGCCTTGTGACTTACCCTGACTTCCCACAAACGGACTGGCAAGGTAACCCAAGCCACGCTAACCAAGGTGATAAAGTGATTCACAATGGTGTGGTATACCAAGCAAACTGGTGGACAGCATCAGAGCCGGGTAGTGACGGTAGCTGGTCGACAGTATGTAACGTTTAATCCAGATTGAATGGATAACAAAAGCGCGCGATTTAAATCGCGCGCTTTTTTATTGTGGGGGGAATATGATTTTGTTGCTTTGGATTATTGCAAATAGACGCTTGAGTAAACGATCAGAACTCATAACCTTCAGGAATAACCACGATCCCTTTTTCTGATACATGAAATCGTTTGGCGTCTTCGATTTTGTTGATACCAATTTGTGTGTGCGGTGGAATACGAACGTGTTTATCAATAATGCAACTGACGAGCTGGCTGCCTTCACCCACCTCAACATCATCGAAAATAATACTATCGACGACGGTTGCGCTGTCTTGAATACGCACGTTGGACGCGATAACAGAGTGCTGAACGGAACCTCCGGAGTTAATGACGCCATTGGCAATGATGGAGTTAATAAAAATCCCTTCATTACCTGTCGCCGATGATACGGTTCTTGCTGGTGGAAATTGTGCTTCATAAGTACGCACTGCCCAATTTGGCTGATACAAGTTCATTGGTGGAACGGGTTCTAACAAATCCATGTTGGCCTCGTAGAAAGAATCGATCGTCCCTACATCGCGCCAGTAACAATCTTTGTCTACACGACCTTTACTACCGCAGAACTTATAAGCGTAAACGGATTGAGTGTCGATCAGCTTAGGAATGATGTCTTTTCCAAAGTCATGGCTTGAGTCTTCAAGCTTTGCATCTTCTTCTAGTACATCTTGCAGAACGTCCATATCAAAGATATAAATGCCCATAGAGGCAAGGCTCTGAGTTGGGTCATCTGGCAGGGTAGGTGGGTTCTCCGGTTTCTCGATGAAGGATTCAACTAAGCCGTTTTCTTTGATGCCCATTACGCCAAAAGCCGTGGCATCCTCTACCGGGACATCCATACAAGCAACGGTGAGTTTTGCGCCGTTTTCTTTGTGCTCTTCCAGCATCGCAGCATAATCCATGCGGTAGATATGGTCACCAGAAAGAACAACCACATACTTGGCATCATTGCGAGAGAGTAACCACATGTTGTGGTAGATGGCATCTGCTGTGCCTTCATACCATGCACCACCTTTGCGCATTTGGGGTGGAACGGCTGTGATGTATTCACCAAGTTCGGGATTAAAGATCGACCAACCATCTCGTAAATGTTTTTGTAGCGAGTGTGATTTGTATTGAGTTAAAACCAATATCTTCCTCAAACCTGAATGAAGACAGTTAGTTAGAGTGAAATCGATAATACGATATTTACCACCAAATGGGACGGCTGGTTTGGCTCTATCATCGGTAAGAGGGCTCAATCTTGATCCCATACCGCCAGCTAAAATTACAGCGAGTGCGTCTTGCATAATGTTCCCTTTCCCTTGTATTACGTACTTCGAAAGCAACTTAAAGCCCGAGGAGTTAGCCAACTGCAGGAGGCTTTCGAGTGACGTTGTTGAGTGTCCTTTGAACTTATAAATGGTAATGCTATATAACGTAGTACAAGATTCGAGCCATAGAATTTTGTCAACAAAATCAATGCACTCAGTAGAAGAGGGTGTTGTCGATGCACTATATTAGGGAGTGGAAAAATAGACCGTGCACTATAGTGGTGAGAGTGGTGTAAGTACTCCAAGTTACAAAAGCCGATTTACAATGTAAAGGAATTCAAAAACAGTATGTTAGAGCATGTTCATAGCAAAACGGGAGCCAAATGGCTCCCGTTTCTCGTCAATCTTCTTGTTTTTATGAAAGGCCGATAATATTGCCTTGATCATCAAGATCTAAGTTCATAAATGCAGGTTTGTCTGGCAGGCCTGGCATAGTCATTACGTTCCCAGACAGTGCGTAAACAAAGCCCGCGCCAGCACATAAACGCAGCTCACGAATTGGTACGGTAAAACCACTTGGCGCGCCTTTTATGGCTGAATCCGTTGTGATTGAAAGCGGGGTTTTCGCAATGCACACCGCTAAGTCATCAAAGCCTAATTTCTCAAAGTGTGCCAGTTGTTGTTTCGCTAGCTCGCTCATTTCGATGTTTGATGCACCATAGCCCACTTCACATACTGCCATCAGCTTTTCTTTCAAGGATTGCTTTTTGGTGTAAAGAGGGTGGAATTGAGCGCCTTGCTCACAAGTTTCAACAACGTGCTGTGCGAGTTCAATAGCGCCTTCGCCACCTTGTGCAAATGCGGTGCTTACTGCCACTTTTACTTTAGGGTTAAAGCGCTCAATCAATGCTTTCAGCTCTGCCAATTCTTGTTCTGAATCTTGTGGGAACTGGTTGATGGCAACAACTGCAGGGATTCCGTATTTATGCACGTTATTAATGTGCCATTTCAGGTTTTCGAATCCGGCTTCAAGTGCGGCTTGGTCTGGATTGAAAATAGAGTCTGGAATCGCCATACCTGGTCGTAAGTCGTAGTGACCTGAGTTTGCTTTCAAACCACGAAGGGTCGCGACAATTACCACACAATCTGGTGCACGGTCAGCGGCTGATGCTTTAATGTTACACGCTTTCTCAAAGCCCATGTCTGAGCCAAATCCTGCCTCAGTGACAACGTAACCAGAAAGTTTTAACGCAATCTGGTCTGCAATGATGGAAGAGTTACCGTGAGCGATGTTGGCAAATGGACCTGCGTGGATCAGAGTAGGTACGCCTTCAAGCGTTTGCATTAGAGTAGGGGCAATGGTCTCTTTCAATGTGACCGCCATGGCACCGGCAACTTGCAAATCTTCAGTCGTCACTGGTTTACCATTCAAATCATAAGCAACGACGATGCGACCAATACGCTTACGAAGATCTTTAAGGTCATTTGCTAGCGCAAGGATAGCCATGAGCTCGGACGCGGCAGAAATATCAAAACCTTCTTCACGTTCGAAGCCGTTGATGTTCTTACCTTCTTCATTCAAGCCTATTTTTACCATGCGCAGTGCTCGGTCGTTGTGGTCCATCACACGTTTCCATGTGATTCGCTCAACATCGATTTTCAGCGCTTTTAAACCCGTACGAGCTTCAAATGCATCGTAACCTTCACGTTGTTCATGGTAGAGACGTGCATCAAGTGCTGCTGACGCTAGGTTATGCGCGGCCGTGACAGCATGGATATCGCCAGTTAAATGAAGGTTGAGCTCATCCATTGGCGCCACTTGAGAGTAACCACCACCACCAGCGCCTCCTTTGACACCAAAGACAGGCCCCATAGAAGGCTGACGAATACACGCCATCACAGATTGGTTAATCTTGGATAGACCTTGAGATAGACCGATTGTGGTAACCGTTTTGCCTTCACCCAGTGGGGTAGGCGTAATTGCAGTGACCAACACCAATTTACCATCTTGATTGTCAGTTAGACGCTCAAGACATTGGGGATGAACTTTAGCTTTGTGTTTTCCGTGCGTATCGAGTTCGTGCGGCAAAAGACCTGCGTTTGCGGCGACAGTAGCGATAGAAGACAACGGTGTGTTTCGGCAAATTTCAATATCAGACAGCATGGATACTCCCAAAAAATGGCTAACACGTGGCGTTCAACACTAGACAAGTAAAAGCTTGTTTAGTGTTGCGCAAACGTTTGCGCGAGAATAATACTGGTAAAATAAGAGGTGTAAAGCAGTTCGTGCGCCTTAGCGTGCTACATCATAACAAAAAACACTAAATACTGCGCTAGATCAAAACAAAAAGGCCACCTAATGGTGACCTTTGCGTGTTTTTTGCTCTAAGTGCTTGGTTCTTAGCGATCCCAGTATGTCTCTTCTAGGCTGTCTTCACGCTCTGGCAGTGCGCGAGATAGGCGAGGAGAGTGCTGAGTTAACACTTCGTAGCTTACGCGGTTTGCGTACTTACAAATCTGAGATAGAGAAGAGTAAGTTAGGCAACGTACTTCGTGTTTCTCTGAACCTGGCACTTCTTTCTGGTGGAAAGAGTTAGCCGCCATATCGTGCAGAAGTGCAGACAGTGCCGCATCACCTGCGCCATTGGTGTTCTTGATTTCAAGAGGGCCACCAAGGTAAGGACCAATATGAGAATACACTTTCATTGGTGCTTTACAGTCGTCTTTGCGCATTGCACGGCTAAATTCAAACTTGTTGAACTCTTCGATAGAGCCTTCAAGAATGTCATGTGTGGTTTCACGTTTTACTTTCTCTTCCGTGTAACCCGCCATGTAAAGACCATCTGGGCCAGCAGTACAAAGTACAAGGTCTACCCACTCAAGTGCTTTATCTGCAGCCGCAAGAGGGTCGGTTTCACCTGTTAGTGCAGCACCTTCTTCTTCGTTCATCGCAACGACAGATACGTTGTCGCGAATGTACTCTTGCCACCATTCTGCATTGCCTTCAATCACGTATTTTGTACCTAGAGTTAGTACTACAGGGACTTCGTGCTTCTTAGCAAATTCGATTGCGCGCTGAACCGCTTGAGGCATTTGGTCTTCTTTCTTACCACGCATAAGGTAAGAAGAAACCACAAGAGCTGATGCTTTAGTAAAGACTTCTTCAGGGATGCTTTCCGGAGACAGCTTGTTCATGTGGCCTTCGTTAATTGCGAAGGTACGCTCGCCGTCTTGAGAAATTAGCGTGTAGCAACGACCAATAGGACCATCTACCGTTTGCAGGTGGTTAAGGTTCATGCGAGAAGAGGTGCGGCATAGGTAGCGGTATGCAAAAGAACCCACTTGGATGTTCTTCGACATTACGCCTAAGAGTACTGATTTACTATCAGCCAAAACAGAGTAGTTATGTAGTGTGTTGCCGATAGTATCACCAGGGTATTGGTGAGTAATCAGGCCTTGTTCTACTAACTCTTCATACAATGCGTCTGCTTTGCTCTCTTCAAGAACGAGAGAATGACCTTTACTAAGGTTGTATTTTTCTAAAAACGCATCGTCTACGCGCGCTTCGATATCAACGATGGTTTGACCAACACCGACAATCGTTGGGCGGTACAGCTTAGGCGCCTGTCGGATTTGGTTGACTAATGGATCTCGAGCGTGAGTTGGAAAGTAGTGTTTAGATTTTCGCTGACCAGGAAACTTCATGCTTGTTCTTGAGTGAGAAAAAAAGAGGCGGGATTGTATCACAAAATTTTGAAATTCGTTGCGTTTTATTACAAAGAAATTTGCCCGCTGAAAAATGCAGCGGGCTGATGTTTTTACAAGCGATTTGGGGTTAATTTGTAGGAGTTACAGTCGGTTCGACGTAAGCTTTGGTTCCGTACAATGGGACCGTTGATAGGCTGTGCTTAAAGCTGCCTTCTGTCTCTTTCGTTGTGTAAGACAAGTAAAGCAATGTTTGGTTTTCAGGATCGTAGATACGACGCACTTTCATGGTTTTGAAGAAGATACTCTTCGACTTCTTAAAGACCACTTCACCAGACTTGCTCTTATCGATTTTTGCAATCATTTCTGGGTAATGTCACCAGTTTGGCGACAAGAGATAGAGCTGTCACTTGGATCGGACAAGCTCAGGTTTGCTTCGATAGAGGCGATGTGACAAGTAACACCTGTCACCACTTCATCTTGTAGGTGACCGATTTTAATGTCTTTCATTGTGAACATACCAAGCGACACGTCACCGACTTCATTGTCGCTACAGCTAGCTAATACAGTGATCAATCCAAGCGCAAGCAAGCTCTTTTTCATTTTTCTTCCCTTAAATAGGCTAATTTATTAACTCAATTTATCAGACGTGCACGGTTAAAACAAAATTTGGCGTTACCTCAGGACTTTAGCTAGGTTTGTAAGAGGCTTCATGCTAATGTACCGCTCCAGAACAGGTGAGCACTACATTTCTAATCAAAGTCCTGTCTTTTACTCGCTGTAAGTTTCATCATTAGCAGCGCTTAAGGTAAGAAAATGAACGAACAACAGTTAGAAAGCATTAAAAGAAAAAACGCGTGGTTGCATGATTTGGTGGAAGTTGAGTTTCCAACAAAAGAGAGTTTGGAAGGCCGCGCAATCTACACACGAATGCTTGAAGAGCAATCGTACCAAGTTGTCGAAAAGTCTTTACTACTAGATAAAGAGCAGCGTTTAACCGCTGAAGATATCTTTCTTGTCGATTTTCATCGACTTACGGTCATGTTTTCTATTTTGCAGTCGCAACGTTGGTCTGATAAGCATGAACAAGAAATGATTGTCGAGTACCTTACTCAAATCATACTCTCACCGGAATTTGAACTTTACGTTGGTTTTGCTGAGGGCGAAGCCGTTGGCGCCGCGATTGTAAGTCAATATGAAGGCAATACCGTTATTTCTGACACTGTGGTTTCTCAAAATTTAGATAAGACTCAGTTTGTCTCAGATTTAGCGAAAAAATTGAACGCCGATCAAAAATTGTATGAAACAATAGTTTTAGAAAATTGATTCAAGTCGAGGCTCGCTTGGGCTTCGACATTTAATATAAGCACAACTCCTTTCTCGGCTGGGTAAAAAATGACTAAGCGTTTGACGCGTTTATTGGCTCTATTAATGTGCTTAGGGACGGCCGCAGTCAATGCTGATGAATCTGATTGGGAAATCAAAAGAATATTGGTACTTCACTCGTATGAACCGTCCTACCAATGGACGAATGACATTCAAAACGGGATCGAAGAAGGGTTTGAGCAAACCAACAATGAAGTAAAATTATCCATCGAATATCTGGATGCCAAGCGTGTGCATTCTGATGGTTACTTTGAGCGTATGGCGAACTACTTACAGCTCAAATATGCTGACTATACTTTTGATGGCGTCATCATTTCAGATGATGCGGCCTTGCAGTTTGCCAAGCGATACCTCTCCAATGAAAATCGTTCCACACCTCTTGTTGCTGTGGGCATAAACAATACACAAGCCACGTTAGATAGCCTCAGTACAGATGGCAGTATTCTCTACGAGCAGGACCGCGTAGAAGAAAACATCAAACTCATTAATCAATTGCGACCAGGTATTAAAAACCTGTATTACCTAGCTGATCGTAGTATGACATCAGAGCTTATTCATAAGCGTGTCATTGCGGAGATGGCAAAGTATCCGCGCATAAACGTAATTGAGCTTCGCGATGAGACTTTGGCGGATGCGTCCAACCGATTAAAAAATATTGACCCTAACGATGCAGTATTACTGACTCACTTTAATACTGAGCTGGAAAAAGGGGCGTATCATTCATACCAAGAAGTGGCTCATGTGGTCGGTAAGAAAAGTGCCGCACCGGTATTTGTGTTGTGGGAAATGTATTTGGATGAGCCCGGCATTCTTGGGGGATTCGTTAATCGCTCTGAACAATATGGATACTCTGCGTCAGAGCTAATGGCGAGCAAGCTTGGTCTCTCAATGACTAAGGTCGGGGACGAACTGATTTCTGAGGCGGTATTAGACTACAACGCGTTGGAGCATTACGGCATTAGTCGATTCGACGTGCCAAGAAGCGCGCACATCATCAATTCGCCACCACCTGCGATTCAAGTGAACATTAAATTACTCTTGTTCGCGTGTGCATTGATTGTTTTACTGTCTTTGGTGATTGTTAGCCAGTTCATGACGATTAGACAACGTAAAGTCATCGATCAGAAAAACCGTAAAATCGTCACCTTGCAAAAGCGTACTTTGAATGTGCAGAAGGAGATGATTCACGTTCTCGGTGAAGCCATAGAGTCGCGCTCCGGTGAAACCGGTCAACACGTTAAGCGCGTCGCGAGACTCTCGGCAACTTTGGCTGAGTTTTGCGGATTGAGTCACCGAGAAGTCGAAATGATAGAAGTGATCAGCCCAATGCATGATGTGGGCAAAATCTCGGTTCCGGAGTCCATTCTCGATAAGAACGGTCAGTTGAACGCAGAAGAATGGGAGATCATGAAGCGTCATACCGTCAAAGGTTATGAACTGCTGAGCAATCGCGAGGGCGAAATTGCCAAATTGGCTGCGGTTGTCGCACATGAACACCATGAGCGCTGGGACGGTACCGGCTACCCAAATGGATTGAAGGGGGAAGAGATTCATCTCTTTGCACGTATTGTGGCGATTGCGGATGTGTTTGATGCTTTGCTAAGTGAGCGTTGCTATAAACGTGCTTGGACAATCGAGGAAGTGGTTGAACTTTTCAAGCGTGAGCAAGGCAAACACTTTGACCCAGCCCTGAGTCAATTACTACTGGATAATTTAGATGACTTTATAGAAGTGCGCTTTATGTATCCAGATAACGATATTTAATTCAATCTATCATTGCCGAGTGAAGTTTCATATTTCTAACTTATGGGGCTTCATTCGGTGATCTTGCTTAGAAAAACGTTAATTCCCTTTTCTCATTTCTACGAAATGCCAAGTCTGTCGTTTAAACATTTCAAAACTTACCTATTATGTTGATACATATTTAGTACAAATAAATAAGTTAATAAGAACAACGTTAATTGTTCAACGAATGGTTTGAGATATTTGTTGGCGGGGGAAGGCGTATGGCTATCAACAATATTAAGTGCGTCATATTCGATTGTGACGGTACGCTGGTCGACAGCGAAAGCTTGTGCTGTCAGGCATTGGTTAATGTGTTTGAGCAATACGGCGTAGAGATGAGCTTTGAAGAGTGCGTCGCACATTTCAAAGGTGGCAAGTTGGCCGATATCCTGCGTGATGCCAAAGCGCTCATGAACGTTAATGTGTCTATTGATGTTCTTGAACCACAATACCGTGAGGAGTTACAGAAACTGTTTGTCCGCCACCTAAAACCAATGGATGGCGCAAAGCGTCTTATTCAATTCTTGGATTCACACAACATCGAGTATTGTGTGGCTTCTAATGGGCCGAAAGACAAGATCGAATACTCGCTTGAGCTAACAGGGCTGCTAGATGCGTTTAAAGGAAAAGTCTTTTCTGCTTTCGACGCGAATAGCTGGAAGCCAGAGCCTGATTTGATTATGTACAGCGCGATGAATATGGGTTTTCTGCCAAGCGATTGTTTGTATATTGATGACACCCCAAAGGGCGTTGAGGCTGGATTAAACGCAGGTGTGAAAACAGTGCAGCTTTACAACGGCGCGCCAATCAACCGAGTGGAAGACGAGCGCGTTATCCGAATTCATCATCTCGACGAACTAAAAGAGCAGCTCTTAGGCTGCTCAGTCTAATGACAAACGTTACTCAAGCTATGGATATGTTTGAATTTGGCTTGTAGAAACGGAGTTTGGTGTAAACATTGGATGGAAGAGAAGTTTTTCGTGTGGAACCCGCAAGAGGCGCATGTGAATTTCTCACCGTCGGATGAAATCATATATTCATCGCATTGGCAGAGTGGACACTGAAGATCTTCAGTGTCTTTTGTTTTGTAATTATTCATATTGTTCACCAGCAGCAAAATTAAATTGGCAAGATCTAGAATAGCTGAACACCTATCCTTTGAACATTCTTTCATCAAATTCCGAAGATTATTTCGATTCACTTCAAAGTAAATTAATTTGCTACTCAGTTCATACTTGATTAAATAAATACACGTTTGTTTACAAGTCGGGAAAACTCTATGGTGCTTTCCTAGGCAACGTTAAAACACCTACTGAAAAAGGGCTCCAAAAACGGAGCCCTTTGCATTTGGTATCCCTTAGATTGTATCGATTTGAACCTACTTACCTGATGGCGAAACGGTATTTAAGCCGTTCGGTAGCGTTTCAATACTTCGCCAAGTGAAACAGAAGCGTGGGTTAAATTGGTTACGCCAACTGTCGATTGCTGTGCCACTTCACGAATGGTGTTGGATTGTGAGCGAATATCTGACAGCTCAGATGCAATGTCATTTGCAACCGCACTTTGTTCTTCTGCTGACGTCGAGATCTGAATACTCATGTCCATCAAAGATCGTGCAGAATCAGCGATAGCAGTCACGTCCCCTCCAATTTCATCGATCAATTGACTACTGGTTTGAGCTTGCTGAACGGTACGCTCAGTAATTGATGCAATGTTTCGGCTCTCAGATTGAAGCTTTTCAATCATGGCTTGGATCTCAACCGTCGCTTGCTGGGTACGGCTTGCAAGGGTGCGGACTTCGTCTGCAACTACGGCAAACCCACGGCCTTGCTCACCGGCACGAGCGGCTTCAATAGCAGCATTTAATGCGAGCAGATTAGTTTGCTCCGAGATGGCGTTGATCGTCGTGATGACATCATTAATCTGCGTCGTGTTTTCATTCAAACTGCTTACTGACGTTGACGCCTGTTCGATGTAACTTGAAAGGGTTTCAATCTCTGAAATGACGCTTTGGACGCGAGTGCGGCTATTTTCAATCTGCTGGGCATCTTGGTCTGATTGAAGTGTCGCTTGTTGAGAAATACTCGACACCTCTTTTGCTGACGCCGTCATCTCTTCCATTGCCGTGGCGACAGAATCCAGCGTTTGATATTGATGCGCAATTTGAGTTTCACTCAACTTCATGTCTTGTTCGAACGCGGCAGAAGTTTCGCTCATTGTATTGGCATTGTCTTTTACGCTGTTTACTAATTCAGTTAGCGTATCCATTGATTTATCGAGCGCACAGCCAATCGTACCAAACTCATCTCGCCCCGGATGGAAACCAAGACGAGAGGTTAAGTCTCCTTCACCAATCTTTTGTGTGGTGGTGTAAAGCACCCAAAGTGCGCCGCCAAGGAAAGTGGCAACCCAGTAATTGAACAGGGCAAACGGCACCACCCAAAGAAAGCTCAGAAGAAAAGAGGTCAGGGCGTCAGATTTAGCTTGCTCAAATTGGCGTGAAAGGTTTTCTGTCAGTTGGATTGCCTGACCGGAATTCAGCTTCGCGTAAGCCGTTACCGTTCCATTGTTGAACGTCGTATCACCGGCGTTACTTGTACTCACCACACCATTTAGGTTCGCCAAGCTTTGAGGCTGCGCTTGGATAATACCCGCAAGTTTGGCTTCTACAGTAAGGATAGACTGGTCTTCAAACTGCTGAATATCATTGAAATATCGGCTTCCTGCCACTGAAGTAAGAGTCACTAGGAATAGAAGAAAAATGACCCAGATTTTGTCGTTGATAGACATTTTAATAAATAGCTTATCTATCGTTCTAAACTCAACTTCTCTCATTAATCGCTCCATTTGAGATGAAAAGGGGTGAACTAAATTAGAGAACTATCGAAACAAAATATGAGATGGTAATCAGCAAAATATGTAACGAGCAGTTGATTGATTTCAAATTATGAGAACTGTGATCACATCTAACGGTATGTTATATCTATTAATGACAATTACATTGATTAATTTTAACAATGAACTGCATATGAATTAGCGGCAAATCTGACTAAAAGTCAGTAGGTTAGGAGAGATGTTGCGCAAACGTTTACTTATGATTTCTGTCATAGCTTTCTAAATCTTTACTTCTCGCTGTCATGAATGTGTCATATAAAGGCTATAAAAAGGAGTTGCTGTCATCGATGAAGAAAAGAAATGGCAGTAAAGATTGAAGCAAGATTGCTTCAGGAGATGTAACACAAAGGAGGTCACAATGAGCGACCAATACCACAACGACGAATGCCTAGAGATGCTTGATGCACTTGAAATCGGTATTATCTTGTCGGACTACATTGGCTCAGAAGACGAAGCCGAATAAGTACAATTAGTACTCTCACCGCGTCACAACAGACGTTATACTTAAGTTCATGTAAGACGAGCCAAAAGGCCACTCACAGCGTCTAATGAACTTTCTAGCCCACCTGCATATTGCAGATCACTGTAATAGCCACTTAATGGGAAACTTGCTTGGAGATTTCGTAAAGGGAGATCCAAGCAAGCAGTATCAGACTGATATTTCCAATGGCATAAAACTCCACCGTTTTGTCGATCGTATCACCGATCACCATTCCATTGTTGAAGAGTGCAAACCGCATTTTACGGGCGTATCACGTCGCTTTGCGCCAATTGCATTGGATATGTTTTGGGACCATTGCTTAGCGAAGCACTGGCATGCATTTAGTCACCAGTCTTTAGATTCGTTTGTCCGAGACGCGTATCAGCAAGTGAATAACCAAATTTCTGATGAGTTACCACCACGATTTTTATTGCTTCACAGTCGAATGTGGAGTGGAGGGTGGCTGCAGTCTTATCGAGACTTGGAGAACATCGAGTTTGCGCTTCATCGAATGTCACAAAGAAGCCCTCGTATGGCCGACCTCACTACGACATTTGAAGTTCTCGATCGCGAATATGAACAATTGGAAGGGAAGTTTTCGGCGCTTTATCAAGATGTTCTGGAGCAATCCAGCCAATTCCATCAACAGTTAGTGAATTCATTCATAACTCAATAATTTCATAGCGCCTTGTCTGCTAAAGGTAGTATGACCAAAGGCGCTCTGGTAAACTCTGCGCTCCAAAAATTATGAGGTTTATCATGTCCGTTAATTTCGCTGATCTTGGCATTGAACAACAGTTGGTTGATACCCTAAGCGGTATGAATATTGTTACTCCGACACCTGTTCAAGAAAAGTCGATTCCACACGTATTGGAAGGCAAAGATCTCCTAGCTGCTGCGCAAACAGGTACTGGCAAAACTGCCGCATTTGGCTTACCTATCATCCAATCGGTTCAGCAGAAGAAACGTAACGGCGCACCACAAGCACTCATTCTTGTACCTACGCGAGAGCTTGCTCAACAAGTTATGGATAACCTGACTCAGTACGCAGCAAATACGAACCTTCAGATTGTTTGTGTTTATGGTGGTACGAGCATCGGCGTTCAAAAGAAAAAGTTGGAAGAGGGCGCAGATATTCTTATCGCGACGCCAGGTCGTTTGCTGGATCACTTGTTTAACGGCAATGTAATCATCGCTAAAACGGGCATTCTTGTACTTGATGAAGCAGACCGCATGTTAGACATGGGTTTCTGGCCAGATCTGCAACGCATTCTTCGTCGTCTACCTCAAGACAAACAAACCATGCTGTTCTCAGCAACGTTTGAGAAGCGCATTAAAACCATTGCTTATAAGCTGATGGACTCTCCAGTTGAAGTGGAAGTGTCGCCAGCCAACACTACGGCAGAAACCGTTAAGCAAATGGTTTATCCAGTTGATAAAAAGCGTAAACGTGAGCTATTGGCTTACTTAATTGGTTCTCGTAACTGGCAACAAGTGCTTGTCTTTACAAAAACCAAGCAAGGCAGTGATGAGCTAGCAAAAGAGCTTAAACTGGATGGGATCAAAGCGGTCTCTATCAACGGCGACAAATCTCAAGGTGCTCGTCAACGTGCTCTTGATGAGTTTAAAGCAGGTAAAGTACGTGCGTTAATCGCAACCGATGTGGCTGCTCGTGGTCTGGACATTCAAGAGCTAGAGCAAGTGGTGAACTTCGATATGCCGTTTAAAGCCGAAGATTATGTTCATCGTATCGGGCGTACAGGTCGCGCTGGTAAATCAGGCTTGGCGGTTTCTTTAATGAGCCGCGACGAAGAGTACTTATTGACGGCGATTGAAAACCTACTTGACCAACGTTTACCGCAAGAATGGTTAGAAGGTTTCGAACCGAGTTTAATCGAAGAGGTTGAGCCAGAGCGTAACGGTGGTGGTCGCCGTAAGAGTCGCTCTTCGGAAAAACGTAAGATGAAAGCGAAACTCGCTATTCATAAAAACCGCGGTAAAAACCGAAAATAAAAGGTGATGGCGGTTATCAATGACTTTGATTACGCCGTCTTAACTTCTTGGTAGGCTTCAAGCGTTTGAGGCATCGCCAGTAAATAGCCTTGATACATATCGAAACCGAGCTTTTTCATTAAATTAAGTTGATGCTCGGTTTCAATTCCTTCTATAACGGTTTTTGAGCGAATATCTTTTGCCAAAGACAATGCTTCCATCAAACACGCAAAGTCGCCACTCTCATATCGCAAAAGTAATGATCGGTCTATTTTGATGATGTTTGGTCTCACGCATTTCACGCGTTCAACCGTTGAGGCGTCAACTCCGTAATCATCGATGGCAAGCATATAGCCGTTATCACTGAGTTCTTTCGTCGCTTTATAGAGAAAGTTCTCGTCACTCGCATCCAACTCCACTAATTCCATCACGATTTGTTCACGGCGGAGATCTGCTTCGATGATGGCTTGCTTCAATAGGTTGCTGTACGACATGTCTTTCGCAAGCATTTCTGCTGCTTTAGGTAAGACATTAAGAAAAAGCTTTTTGTTGCTAAACTTGGATTGGCCAAAATTACTGATGTGGATCAGGCGGCTTAATCGCTCGACATTAATTTGGTCTTTGACTGGAATGGTATTGGATTGGAAAAATTGGTCTGGTCTTATCATTTGTCCGTCTTGGTTACTAATACGAACCAGAGCTTCAAGGCCGATGATAGAAAGATCTCTCTGATAAATAGGTTGAAACACACTCCTCAGCGTCAGTTGCTTGTAGTGTGCAATATACTGCCCATCTAATTGTTTTGAAATGCAGCCAAGCAGCTGCGTGATGCTCATCATTATTGTTGTAACCTAGACCAAGATACTTCCACTGATGCTTAACTGATTGTTGTGCATCTAGTTTTACTACAGTAGTTTGAATCTAATTGTGGCAGTGGGGTTAAGGCAAGAGAGTTAGCGTTGATTGAACGGAAATATCGACCAGCATCAAACAAATCGATGAACGGGCTGATAATCTACCCGTTGCAATTTGATGCTACCACTGTAAGACCGCATAAAGTTGAAGGTATTTTCGAACCAGTTGTTGCTTGTTCGATCGGCGCAAAGGATGGCCAAATTTAATGTAGCAAGGACTAATACCAAAGCGCGTATCAAGTGAGCGGGTCAGCTGTGACTCACTTGTGTAAAGCGTAATGCCTTGTTCTGTGTATTCAGTGATTGGCTCAGGAAGTTCACCCATCCACCAGTGCAAAAGTTCGCGGCTGGTTTTGCTGCGACTGATCCAGTGGTCACTGACTAAAAACAACAAGTCGTTGGGCTGTAGGGCATAGCCATATTCGCTTTGCCATTCCATGATGGAGGAGAGCAAGTTCTCTCGACAAGAATTACCGGCACTCACCATATGATGACTTAACACCCAAACTGTGCCTATCTCAGAGGTGATTCGATAATGGTGAGGCAAGTCGGGAGAATCAAGTACTTCAATGGGTTTGATGATACTGCTGTGGCCAAAGTGACGAAACGTATGTTCCATTCGTCTTGCGAAGGCCATTCCTAGATGGTGTTCGCTCATTCCTTGGTTATGCACCGCAGGATAATGCTTCTCACAAAGTTTGAGGCAATCGTCCTGAAAATCATTGACACTTTGGATGACTAAGTCGAGTAGCAAAGAATATCCCTTAACGGTTAACAAATTGAACGGCGAAAGGTTAGCATAGTCCTTTTAGGATAGACTAATTTCGATAGGCAACTTCTTGATCTAAACATCAAAATTGAGAATAGAGTTCCGCAGGTAAAATATGATCAAACTAGAAAGAGCACAAAAAGAAGTGTTGGCAGCCGCCATCCAAGAATATATGCAAGACGAGTTAGAAGTGGAAATCGGTCAATTTGATAGTGAGTTTTTGATTGATTTCATCACGGAGAAACTGGCGCCTTTTTATTACAACAAAGGCATTGAGGACGCAAAATCCGTTATTGAACGACGTATGCTTGAGATGAATGATGAACTGTATGAGATCGAGCAAGAAGTTCAACTCTAACTATCAGTTTTTAAAGTGATTTAAAGTTCCTTCTAATTTTTCGAACAAGTTGTTTGAAAAGGTATTATTGGTTGGATGTAAAGGATGGTAAATAATCTGTTTCATACAAGGTAAATAAGTTAATGTTGTGTTTCTTGCTCAACATCAACTTAGGAATATATCTAGGAACGTGAGATGGAAACACTGGTAAAGAATTACAACCTACCTGCGCGATTTATGCATTGGCTATCGGCGCTTTGCATTATCGGCTTATTTGCTGTGGGTTTGTGGATGGTCGATCTTAGCTATTACAGTGAATGGTATCGTACTGCACCACATTATCACCGCTCTGTGGGCATTTTATTAGCAATCCTCACTTTGGCACGCATCGTATGGAAACATGTGACGGCGTCACCAAAAGTGGAAGGGAAACCTTATGAAGTCGTTGCCGCGAAATCCGCGCATGGTGTGATGTATCTATTACTCATCACTATCTTTATTTCAGGTTACCTCATCTCAACATCTGATGGCCGTGGAATCGAAGTATTTAATTGGTTCACGGTACCCGGCGCAGGGGAGTTATTCCCGAGCCAGTCGGATATTGCAGGTGAAATTCACTTCTACGCAGCTTGGGCTGTAATCCTAATGGCAGGTTTACACGCTGTTGCTGCACTAAAACATCACTTTATCGATAAAGACAACACATTAAGAAAAATGTTAGGAGCTTCAAAATGAAAAAGTCACTTTTCGCTACAGGATTAGCAATCGCTATGGCACTACCGTTTGGTGCTAACGCTGCAGATTATGTTATCGATACAAAAGGTGCTCACGCATCAATCAACTTCAAAGTTAGCCACCTAGGTTACAGCTTCATCAAAGGTCGTTTTAATACATTTTCTGGTGACTTTTCTTTTGATGAAAAAAACATCGCTGATTCTAAAGTAAACGTAGTGGTTGATACGACAAGCCTTGACTCAAACCATGCTGAACGTGACAAGCACATCCGTAGCGGCGACTTCATCGACGCAGGCAAATACAGCGAAGCGACGTTCAAGAGTACAAAAGTTGTAGACAAAGGCAACGGTAAGCTAGACGTAACGGGTGATCTGACTCTTCACGGCGTAACAAAACCAATCACAATCGAAGCGGAATTTGTTGGTGCAGGTAACGACCCATGGGGTGGTGAGCGTGCAGGTTTCATCGGTCAAACTCGTCTTGAGCTTGCTGATTTTGAAATTCCAGTAATGGGTTCTTCAAGCTACGTTGATATGGAACTGCACATCGAAGGTGTTAAGAAGTAACTTCTCGTTCTTCACCATATACCTCGTTCTCAACGACATAAATGCAGAAAGCGCTCTTAAATAAGAGCGCTTTTTATTGGTGCCAACTTGTCTTGCTAGTTGCTAGTTGCTAGTTGTAATAGTTTTATGCCGTTTCTAGAACGTTATCTTCAACTAGGTTTAGACGCTCGCCATAAACTGGACGTAGTGCTTTAAGTACTTCGTTACGTGTCACCACGCCAACCATCAAACCATTTTCTAATACAGGAAGCACTTGAGGCTTACTTACTTTGATGCTCTTAGCACGCTCTTCTAAAGAAAGAGAAGTAAAGCGTGTTGCCATGCCCATGCTTGTTGTTGGGTAAAGTTGTTCTTTATCGATACATAGAAACTCAACAACGTCGACTAAGCGGTCATTTGCATCAATGGCTACTACGTCACGGCTCATCAAATCGACAACTTTTTGTTCTTGAGCTGGAATGTAATCTTGGCACCATAATTCAACCATAACGTCGTGTGCTGAGAAGAAACCAACCAAACGGTTTTCGATGTCAACAACAGGTGCACTGATTAGATTGTTGTCCAATAGGGTATCTAGTGCAGTTGATACTGGCATTTCTACGCTCAGAGTAACTGGGCTCGGGTTCATGATCTCTTTTACAATCGATGCGTTTTTCATAGTGCGTTCCTTAACTGACGTGAGTGTTGTAGTGTTTGTAATTGATGCAACTTTTGCTGCTTTAAGTTCTGGTCGACGGTAAATACACCAGTTAGCTAAGCCAACTAATACTGCGCCACCAACGATGTTGCCTAGGGTTACTGGAATTAGGTTGGCAGTAATAAAGTGACCAACATTTAAATCTGCATATTGAGAAGCCGGTACGCCAACCGCTGTCCAGAAAGATTCCGGTGCGAAGTTTGCGATAACGATACCTAGCGGCACCATAAACATGTTTGCTACACAGTGCTCAAAGCCACTACTGACGAACATTGCTACTGGCATGATGGTCATTGCCGCTTTTGTCATTGCGTTTGCAGAGCTGAATGTCAGCCAAATAGCAAGACAAACCAACAGGTTACATAAAATGCCCAACGCAAAAGCTTGTACCAATGTGTGGTGTAACTTGTGTTGTGCGATGTTTAGTGCGTTTAAGCCCCATTGACCCGCATCCATTTGGTACAAGCCTGCAGCGCTTACCAATGCAAGTAGGAACATTGCACCGATGAAGTTACCCACATAAACCTTGCCCCAAATCGACAGCATTTTGCCGAATGAGATTTGTTTGTTTGCCCATGAGATGCTCGAAAGCACTGAGCTGGTAAACAACTCACCACCGCAAATAACGATGAGTATCAAACCCATACTGAATGCTAAACCACCTGCAAGACGGCTAAGGCCCCAACCTGCATCCGCACTACCTGTTGTCACTGTGATGTAAAACAAGAATGCTAAACCGATGAATGCGCCTGCCATAATTGCCAAACCCAGTGTCATGCCGCTGGTTTTGTTTGCTTTACTAAGTGCAAACTTCTCAGCTTCAGCCATCATTTCTTTTGGAGAGAAATACTGGTTATTTTGAGAGCTGGTCACCGCCATAATGACTCCTTAGTCTGTGGTTCCATATGAACTCCTTGGTTAGTGAAATCGAGACGTTGTCTGTACTCGAAAGTGAAGGTGTTATTGTTTTTTGTTGCGGTGTTCCCGAACCGCATATCCAGATTAAGCAGGTTAGAGCTACAGGTAAAATTGATAATATTTAGAATCCTCATCAAATAATTTGATAAGTTTTTCAAGGCAGGTAAAATGAACCTCATTGCGTATCAGCGCATGTATTTTGGGGTTGCGAGAGTATGGGGAATACTCGCCAATTAGGGAGGAAACTTTGCGCTACTCACTTAAGCAATTAGCGGTATTTGACGCAGTTGCAGACACCGGCAGTGTAAGCCAGGCCGCGGATAAACTGGCTCTGACACAATCGGCGACGAGCATGTCGCTTGCTCAGTTAGAAAAAATGCTTGGCAGACCTTTATTTGAAAGGCAAGGCAAGCAAATGGCTTTAACGCATTGGGGGATGTGGTTAAGACCAAAAGCAAAGCGTTTACTGCAAGACGCGCTACAAATTGAAATGGGTTTTTACGAGCAACATCTGTTGAGTGGACACATTCGATTAGGCGCAAGTCAAACACCAGCAGAGCACCTAGTTCCTGACCTTATCAGTATCATTGATAATGATTTTCCAGAGATGCGTATCTCTCTCGGTGTACAGAGTACTCAGGCCGTCATCGATGGCGTTTTGGATTACCGATATGATCTGGGCGTCATTGAAGGTCGCTGCGACGATAACCGTTTACACCAAGAGATTTGGTGCCGAGACCACCTTACTGTAGTCGCAGCGTCGCATCATCCATTTGCGCGTAACTCATCGGTGAGCTTAGCTCAACTTGAACAAGCAAAATGGGTATTGCGAGAACATGGTTCTGGTACCCGCAAGATTTTTGATAGCTCTATTCACCACCTTATTGAAGATTTAGACGTGTGGCGTGAATACGAACACGTTCCAGTATTAAGAAGTTTGGTATCAAACGGGCAGTATTTGACGTGTCTGCCTTATCTTGATGTAGAACGTTACATTGAAGCAGGGGATTTGGTGGCGTTAAATGTACCTGATCTCAAGATGGATCGAACCTTATCGTTTATCTGGCGAGCAGATATGGCGGAAAACCCGTTAGTTGACTGTATCAAGCGTGAAGGGTTACGCATGATGAAAGGCAAACCTTCTGTGCTTTAAGCGATATACGTAATAACTTGCTGTTATTTTAAAAAAAGGCTCTGCATCTCGCAGGGCCTTTTTTTGTCATTTATTGCTCATTTTGCCCAATTGATTGTGATTTTGTTATTTTCGAAATCTGTTGATTTATCGGTTGCGTCAAATTTTATGTGTAAAATATGCAACGCAATAGGAGTTTAATGAGATCTTGATCACCGAAGTTCGTGGGGGATATGCCTAGTATTGACTGCCTGATTTCAATGTATGAAGGCAGTTTTCAAACCAAATGGTGCGAAACTAACGAAGCGGGTAAGAATACCATGACCACACTTTTAGCTATTTCAATTACAACTGGCATTCTCTCTGGCGTATGGGGCTGGATCGCTGTCTCCCTTGGCCTGTTATCTTGGGCTGGCTTTCTTGGCTGTACGAGTTACTTTGCGTCCCCGACAAGTGGCTTGAAAGGGCTAGCAGAAAGCTTGATTACCAATATGACAGGTGTTTTCTGGGCGATGGTTATCATCTATGGTTCGACTTACGTAGGTATGGAGATCATCGGATATGTAATTACGGCTATCGTAGCGTTCTTTATGTGTATTCAAGCGAAACAAGCTTGGTTAGCGTACATCCCTGGTACTTTCATTGGCTCATGCGCGACTTTTGCTGCAGACGGCAATTGGCAACTTGTGGTGCCATCGCTGATTTTAGGTGGCGTGTTTGGTTACCTAATGAAAGCAACAGGACTTTGGTTGCATGCGAAATCAGCTGCTACTTCTTCGCTCGCAGAGCAAGTACAGTAGTGAACCCCCGATCTTATTTGTATCCGCTGTGTATTGAGACTTATCCCGGTCAATACAGTTAATCAAAATTACTGATTCTTGATACAAGCACACCTAATTGGTGTGCTTTTTTTTGTCTGTCTATTTTGGGGATCGCTCTCTAAGTATTCCCGTTTGCCATAGTTACCACACGTTTTAGCGTCCAGCGCAAAAGCACAGGGATGCAATCTACGCCACGTTCTTCACAATGGGCAACAATTGCGAGTGCGAGATCCGGTTTTGCTTGTTTCTTCAAAACGCGGTTTACGACTTTCTTAGCTGGGATTGGATGATCATGAGGAACTTTGATGATGTCCTTAAAGAAAATTTCAAAGCCATTGTTATAGAGGAAGTGCTCGATATCTCTATCGGGTAGCTCAGTAAGGCGATGACGCTCTTGGTCGTTATTTAAATGGGCTCTCACTGTGTGCGCGTATTTTTTACCAGCCGGGTCCCCGTCAGTCACCACATGCCAGTCGATACCAAACTCTTGCGCCACTTTAACTAATGACTTCAGACCCGATTGGGCAAATTCAACGATTTGAACCCCTTCCGCTGCGAGATCGTAACCGCATTGGCGTGCTAACTCGTTAAATAGCCAGACTTCCGTTTCTCCTTCGACCAATAACCAACAACGAGCAAATAGGGCGCCAGCGCGATGAAAGCGAATATGGAAACCAATACGTCGTAATTGGTCGACACTAAAGCGATTAGTATTGAGCGATTTTGCGATGGTTCGATCTGACAAGCGAACCAAACGACGAATTGATGCTAAAGGTACGGAGCCAAGTAAACGCGCACTGTTTGTCGTAAGGATCTTCTGCATTGGTAGTAACTGCAACAAACTCCAAGCGCGAGATAAGTGAGTCGGGTGCAAACGACCTTCTGGATCTTCAATGATTAAGATGGGGCGAGCGCAACGTCTTAAATCTGTAGGACCTTTTGCTTGTAGGTACGCGTTTAACAACCCCATAAGTAGCAGTCGGGTTTGTTTGTTGTTTGTTTCCCTTAAAAACTGCGACAATCCTTTTTCTGCCGACGGACTGGCGTAGAACAAGCCATCTCGCGGTTTTCTCGGGTGACCTTTTTTCACACTTCGGAATGCAAAGTAGTGCTCGACCAGAGTGTGCATTGAATCAAGGCTGCTGCGCACTTCGCCTTTGTTCACATGACCAGGCATGGCAAATAGGCGGCGGCAGGTGTTATTGATGCGCTTCTCGATGCGAGCATTCTTGTTGTCACCATTGATGTGATTTGGCTCAGGGAAACGGCGAGAGTCACGCAACCGGATCACGGGATGCAGTGTCATCAACTCTATTGCGAGTTTTTCAGAATGGTGCAGTTGTTTGGCTTCACCATCGGAGTCCAAGAATGCGTATTTGGTGGTGATGTTATGCCCGTCTCTGCTTGCGCTTAAACGGTAATAAATCATGTGCTCATTATTTTCGTTAACACACCATGTTGGTTTAATTCGTCTGTAGCGACCAGCGTTTACTTCTTGCTTATCCTGCGCTTTGAAGCAAAGTACGATTTGAAGGTGCTGGGTTTGTGGGTGTGAAATTGCGTAGTCGACGTGAAAGTCCGTCATTTGGAACTGATAAAGAGAACCGTCAGCGGGCAGGGCGAGAGACAAAGCGTCGAGTAGGGAAGACTTACCCCATGTATTCTCACCGATCAAAGTTGTCAGTTCGTCAAAAGAGAGTGAAAGGCGTTTGATGCCTCTAAACCCAGAGATTTCGATGCGTTCTAGTCTCATCTCACTCCTCCTTGCAATTATTTGAATTATCGAGAGTTCTTTTGCTCCTCATAAGCATATATGAAATTGATCATGTCAAGTTAAGCTCAGTTCACAAAATTAAGAGCATTCATCCTATGAATAAAGACCGATTAGGCGTAAAGTCACTTTCAAACTTGTACGCAAGATGAATCTTGATCACGTTAAAATGAAATGACAATTTCTCTGTTTCATAAAATTCATGATTCTGTCATGATTCAGTTCTAATAATTAAAAGGAATGAAAAGAGAGAAGATGACGATGAATAAAAATCATAAGCCAGTCAGAATCAAATTGGCACACATCAATGACACTCATTCCTACTTTGAGCCAACGTCATTACAGCTAAAACTCAATATCGATAACGAAAGAACACTAGAACCTTACGTGAGTGCTGGTGGCTTTTCACGTATTGCGACTCGCGTAGAGCAGTTACGCGACGACGCGCAACGTCAAGGTCAGGGCATGTTATTTCTTCATGCAGGTGACTGTTTCCAAGGCACTCTGTATTTTTCGTTATTCAAAGGCAAAGCAAACGCCGACTTATTAAATGCGCTTAACATTGATGCGATGGCATTAGGCAATCACGAACTCGACATGGGTAATGAGCCGGTTGCTCTGTTTTGTCAGCGTACGCAATTCCCATTGCTCGCGGGCAACTGGGATCTGTCGAACGAATTGCCTAATAAAGAACATCGCATGGGCGATTGCGATAACGTGCTGAGTTTCGATACTGACACCCAAAGCGCGCAATACCTAGTGAAAGAGTTTCATGGAGAGAAAGTTGCCATCTTTGGTCTGTCTATCGACAAGATGAGCGATATTGCTAACCCTGATGCTGATACACCATTTATCAACGCAATCGAAACCGCAAAGCATACCGTTGAAGAAATCCACCAAGCCGGTATCAAAAATATCATTCTTTTAAGTCACTTAGGCTATGAAGGGGATTTAGAGCTCGCAGCACAAGTGGATGGCATTGGTATCATTGTTGGTGGCCATAGTCATAGGTTACAAGGTAACTTTACATCTATTGGCTTAGGCGAAGATGATCCTTATGGCATCAAAGTCAACGATACTTGTGTGGTTCAGGCTGGCTATCATGCATTAACCATGGGGCACTGTGTACTTGAGTTTGATGAACACGGCAAAGCAACCATGTTAAGTGGTCAAAATGAATTGCTGTTGGGACGTCGAATTTTCTGGGATTCAACGCTTAATGAACAACTAGACCAAGGCGTTTTTGAAGAAGCGTGTGACTTTATCCATGGTCAACCCAATGTGGTTGTTTGTAAAAAGCACCCAGAGACACAAGCCATTTTAAGAGACAAATACATTCCTCGAGTGCGCAAGCTTCAGTCTCAAGTGATTGCCAATGTCGCAGAGAAGAAGCGCCATATTCGCATTCCGGATGAATTCGGTGGCAGTGAACTTGCCCCTTCCGTTGCGCATTCTTTCTTATATGCGCTCAACAAGCGTGGCCATAAGGTTCAATTTGCCATTCATAATGCGGGAGGCGTGCGTACATCTCTCAACCCAGGGAATATTACTGTGGCAGATGTTGCCGGACGATTGTTGCCATTTGCCGTTCCGATTGGCTGCTATGAGGTGCAAGGAAAAGCCGTTCGCTTGGCATTAGAAGGGGCGATCAACAATGCACTCAACAATGGGGTTGAAGGTACAGGTTCTGGCAGCTACCCATACACACATAATTTGAATTTTGAATATCAAGCTGATGCACCGAAGGGACAACGCATTAAAAACCTTGAGGTATTCGATGGCAATCGTTGGTGCGAAATGGAAGACGAATCTTGGTATTGTGGCGCTTCTTCTGCATACACAATGAAAGGTAAAGAGGGCTATGAAGCACTGCTCAACATGAAGGGTGAAGGCTTTGTCAGCAACCTTTCCATGGCAGATTGTTTTATCGAGTTACTAACGGATGAACCAAACTGTCTGAACCGAGGTCACAAACTTTACTCTCAGAGAAACCAGTAACGACTATTGGTATCTTTTTTGCTCTCTTTCTAATGCACATGCGATTAAGAGGGAAGAGAGTATGTGGAAGAAAGATTGGGCTGATGCTGCGGTTGTCGTAGCATGGGTAGCAGTTTGGTCAACACTGGTTTATTTTGTACCGCTAACTGGTTTTTAAAGACCGACTATTCAACAAATGAGGGGCGCATAAGTGCTCCTTTTTTGTATCTGAACGGCTTCAAATTCATGACGTTGATAAACATTCTTCACAAAATACTTTGCTGTTATCGATAACGATTTTTTGTTGGAGATCCCGCAGTGCAGGCGTATGATGGCGGCGTTTGGGGAGTAGTTAGCGCAAGTTTATTTATCGTCATCTCGTTAAGCATCAGCTTATCCGGTAAATAAAGGTGTCACCTGATTCATCAAGTGATCACTTCAACGAGACCAACGCATTCATTGGCTGGCGGACACATGGGTAATGTGACTGCTGGTTTGTATTGTTTGCGGAAGGTCAGCCCGAATAATGTCCTTCCGCATGGGAGGAAGCATGTCTCTTATCGAAAATACCACCCAATTAACCCAGTCTGTTCCACTGCAAGAATCACTGACAATGTACGGTGTATTCGGCCTATTTACTTTGGTTTTAGTCGCTCTCGATATTTATCAGACTCGTGGCGGCGTCATTACCATGAAAAAGGCGATTGGTTGGAGCGTATTCTGGTTCTTATTAGCGTTTGTCTTTGCAGGCTCAATCTATTTCTTTTGGGATTATTACGCGCCACACAGCGTGTATGGTCACGAGAAAGCAACGATATCATTCTTAACAGGTTACTTACTTGAGAAGTCATTAAGCGTTGATAACCTATTTGTATTTGCGATTATCTTTGCGCAATACAAGGTGCCAGAGCATTTGCGTCCACGTGCTCTATTATGGGGCGTGATTGGTGCACTTGTACTACGTGCGATTATGATCGGAGTTGGTGCTCAGTTACTTGCACAATACCATTGGGTACTTTACCTATTCGCAGCGTTCTTAATTTGGACTGGTATTAAACTAGCGCGAGATAAAGGCGAAGAAGAAGAGGTTAACCCGTACCCAGAGCAGTTCATTCGCAAATTTTTACCAGTGACAGATGAGTATCAAGGAAACCACTTGCTGTTGAAACAAGCGGGTAAGTGGGTCGCGACGCCGATGCTGATCGTTGTTGGTGTGATTGCGGTGATGGACGTAATGTTTGCTTTGGATTCGATCCCTGCAATTTTTGCAGTTACACGCGAACCGTTCCTGGTATTAGCAGCTAACGTATTTGCTCTGCTTGGTTTACGTTCTCTGTACTTTGTACTTCAAGCGATGTTGGACAAGTTTGTGTACCTAAAACCAGCGCTTTCAGTGATCATGATGTTCATTGGTGTGAAGATGCTATTGGTGGGTAGCCAGTACGAAATTCCAACCGTTTGGTCTTTGACCTTCCTGGTGACAGTGATGACAACCGCGGTTATTGCTTCTATCTATAAGAACAGAGAAAGCGATAGTTCTAGCGTTAATATTACTAATCAAAACTCTTAAGTATTTTGTAAATTTGAAATCCTTAAAAAGATTATTTAGTTAATTAAATGTTGCAAATTAACTTGGGTTTACACATGTAAATCCAAGTTATTCAACTAAAGATTGGCTTTATTGAATGGATATGCAGTTAGTTGGGTTTTGTATTCTTAGGGTTTGTAATGGATTTGTTTTATAAGAAAAACTAATCTGAAAAACCAAATTTTGTCATTTTTTGCTCAAAGAAAAAATGACTAATATACAACCAACAAAACAAATTACTGCTTTATAGAGAGGCAATCATGGCACAAGCAATGCAAATGACAAATGTAGCTTTACCAACCTCTATGGATAAGAAAACCTACTCGGTTAACTTCAAAGGACTGATTGCTCACTTACTGGATATTCTTTTCGTAGATAACTCTGCACCTCGCAGCTACTACGCTGAAGACTTATCTGCACACATTCAGAAAGACATCGGTATGTACCGTTAATCTGAGTGAAAAGCGAATTCGAAAGGCCGGTTTAATCGCCGGCATTTTTGTATCTGCAATTTACACTTTCACTAAATCTACGCTTTCATCAAAGAGTGTAGCGGTTACCTTTATTCTTAAAGGGAGCGCTTCCAATCTGACAGGGCTTTGATGTGTTCTGGACCAATTCCGCAGCATCCACCTATAATGGTTGCCCCTTGTTGGTGCCATTCTTGCGCAAAAGTTAAGTATTCCTCTGGTGATAGTTCTCGCATCGATTGTAATGCGCTGTTGGCTTCATGGTTAGATTTGATAGCGGTGAAGTTGTTCGCGTACACCCCAATTTCAATATCAAGATTGTGCTGGTCTAAAACTGTTTTGGTATCGCTGACAGCTTTTGCCATCACTTCAGGTACCGAGCAGTTAAAGTAAATGCTGATGGTATGGTCGGTTTGTTTGCTTTGTGTAAGTTGCTCAATGGCTTGTGTAACGGTTTCCCCTGAACGTAAAAGTGCGGTTTCCAATGAATCGTCGCTAAGGGAAAAAGCGTAAGCGGTAGGTTTGGTGCAATTTGCAAAGACACGTTGCAAACACTTGAGCTCTTTTAGACTACAGATGGTTTCGGCGATCCAAAGGTCAACATATTCTACTTGCGCTTCAAATAAAGTTTGGAAAATGGCTTCGCCTTGAATTGGCTCAAAAAGGTCAGGGCGGTAGCTACCGAACGCGGGAGGAATACAACCCGCAACTCGAACAGGGTTGTCTGACTTATCCGCGCATTCACGTGCAATTTTGGCCGCAAAGCGTGCTAGCTTACTGCCTTGTTGATCGTAAAGTTCTTGACCAAGGTGGAAAGGTACACAGGCGTAGCTGTTCGCAATGATGATCTCTGCTCCCGCTTGGATAAAGTTGTTATGTGCTTGGTAAACGAACTCTGGTGCTTCAATCAGAGCCTGTGCGCTCCAAAGCGGTTGAGAGAATGGGGCGCCCATGCGTTTAAGCTCTCGTCCCATGCCGCCATCAAGGATGGTTAACTTCTTCATACTACAATCCATCTTATTTTCTTCCTTTCCGAACCTTAATCGAAAATCCTTAAGAGCGAAAGCGTTGCGTCAGGTGGCTCAAAGGAAGGGAGAGGAAGACAAGAGGATGCAAAACGAAAACGGGGTTCCAATTGGAACCCCGTTTAATCTCGAAAGTAATGTTGAGATTACTTCTTACGGCAGTACTCAGCGATCACGTACATTGACTGACCACCGTTTGCCTTACCTGAAACAAGTTTAGGATCATCACCAAGGCTGATACCGCGAATAACAGTACCTTGTTTGATTACTTGGTTTGTACCTTTAACTGGTAGGTCTTTGATTACTGTTACGTCGTCACCTTTCTTAAGTTCAGTGCCGTTGCAGTCAACAGTTTTGTCGTCAGCAGACATACCTTTCATAGCCCAGTTCATTTGCTCTTCTTCCATGTACATCATGTCAAGAGCGTCTTGAGCCCAGCTTTCAGTGTTTAGGCGAGTAAGTTGGCGCCATGCAGTTACTTGTACCGCAGGAACCTGACTCCACATGCTGTCGTTCAAGCAGCGCCAGTGGTTAATGTCTTTAGGATCTTCGATCTCACCATGACACTTATCACAAACCATGATAGCAGTATCAACCGTTACGTTACCGTGTGGTGGCACAGCGTAAGCAGTTAGTTGAGATTCAGAAGAACACAGTTCACATTTTGACTCGCAGCGAGCAAGCAGAGTAGCTTCGATAGACATAAGGACTCACCTTAGTAATGTTTTTTTGGTGGCGGTATTATCCACTTTATCCTGAGAAATAAAAGGGTGTTAGAGAATTAAAGGCGAGATTTTACAATATTCCAACCTGAAATGAGTGAAGATGTAAAATATTGGCTAAACAAATAATATCTAGAATATAAATAAAGGTGTTGATTACTTCGAATGATGAATCAGTTGCATTGATTACTATTATTGATTGTGGCGAGAGTTCTGCAAGGTGAATGAGAAATGCCCCCTGATTTTCAGAGGGCACAGTGTTTTATCGTTCAATAATCTGTACGACTTTGTCTTTAGAAATGCTCATTTCTTTGCCATCTACGTCTTCATATTCGTACATGCCAGTATCTTCATTTAAGTCTGGTTTACCGTAAGAAGTGATGATTTTCCCTTCGTCCGTAGACATAAGATATTGGCTGCTGCCGCAAGCGACAAGAAGTAGTGCAGTGGCAATCACGGTCAATACGCGCATAGAGTTTTCCTTTTCAAACAAGTGAGTTAGATAAAGACAACGATTTAACTATAGCAGAGGAAGTTACTCAGGGTTTGATAGCGTAGAAACGAAAAAGCCCAGTCGAAACTGGGCTTTGGTCTAAAGTGAGAGCTTATTTAAGCACTGAGGTATTGGTGACACCAGTCAGAATGTCATCCACCAGGAAGTCCGCATTTTCCATTTGCATTTCTACGTGATGGTCAAAGTCAGCCAGTGTCCCTGCTGGAGAAGCAAACGTGCTGTGCGTTGCTGTCGCGTTAAACTGAACAAAGCTTGCTGTTGCATTCACAGCAGTGTCTGAGCTGTTAACCGTTTTCAAGCCTAGCTTCTTCGCAAGTGGCTCGGTACCTGCAAATGGCGCCTTAGGTACGTTGTTTGGAACGGTTGCATCACCATCTACTTCGGTCATGAAGAACGGTGTTGATAGTGAACCTGTAGACATTAGGTCACTTGCATTAGTAAATGGATCCACCGTATCTAGCGTTGTTTGCGCAGCATAGATAAAGCTAGAGAAGCCAGAGTTAAGTGCTTTGAGTTGCTCTTCTGTTGCTACTTGTTCAAATGCCTCGTAACACGCTTTATCTGATAGCTCTGCACAAGATGCGTCTGCGTAGCTCGCGTAGTCTGCTGACGCTGCATAAGCCAGGTTATGTTTGATCTGTGGACCAAAGTTAGACGAACCAAGCAGTAGGTTACCAATTTGGCCACCTGCGTTTTGGATTGATGCACCACTAAATGTGTACAACGCGTCTGCCGTTGGGCTACCTAATGTGTTATTTGCAGCTGCAACCGCTGAAGTACCAACGATACCACCCAGTGAGTGACCAAGCATCTTCACTTTTGAGCCAGCCATTGGGTTAAAGCCTTGAAGAGGACTGCTTGCTAGAAGGCCCGCTTGTGCTGAAACTACTAAACTTGCACGAAGACCTAGAACATCAAGCACACTTTGACGAAGGTTGTCACGTGCTACAGCCAGATTAGATAAGTTCAAGTAAGCCAGTACATCCGCGTTAGCAGAGCGTTGTTCGTCTAGGCTACGAGTACCATGGATAGGTAAGTCGATTGCAATCACAGCAACGCCAGCTTTCACCATGTTGAACGCGAAAGAGTAGGCGTTTTCTTTTGCTGATGTGATGCCGTGTTGGTAAATCACGACGTCAGTCGGTGTCCCTGTTTCTGGTGTAAACAGCAGGAACTCAACGTCTTCTAATGACTTAACTACAGGAACAGGTGAGTAGCGAGTGATGATACGGTCGCTGTCCAGTTGTGTTCCGTCCGATAGGAACAGCTCAGAGCCAACCAGTTTCAACTGTTCAGTTGGATCGGTTGCTAGCTTAGTTACATCAACAGGATCATCTGCAAAGACACCGCTAGATAGTTGTTGAACCATGTTTGCTTGCTCTGCAGGATCGGCCAACGCTGCACTTAGCTTAGCAAGACTAGGCATCGCAGAAACCATCGGCTGCATGTTCCAGTCTGCACCTTTCTCTAGGTAATGTGGAAGTCGTACAACACCTTGAGTGACGTTTACATTGACTGCTGCGCCAGCGTACAAACCTTTGATCGCTGTCTTAGCGGCATCGAGATCGCTGATGTATTTATTGAAGTCTTCATCTGCATCCAGTGCTGTCACAAAGTCCTGAGTAGTACCCAATGTCATTGTGTATGCAGTAGCGAGATCAACAGAACCTTCATTTGCATCATTCTTGTAAACGGTGTTTAGCGTATTCGCACCAGTAGCGAAGCCTGTCGCAGTGACTCCCTTAACGGCAGCAAGCGTGTCACCGACAGACTGAGTGCTGAACCATGAAGAGTAAACAATATCGGCAGGGTTAACACTTGCAAGGCCGAAGATACCTTCAACTGCCGTGGTCGCCGCTTGTACTGAAGCTAGGTCACCTGACTCGTATACGACTTCTTTAGATTTGCCAACCGCATAGCTACCAGATGTACCAATAGGGTTACCGTTTACATCCTCAATGGCCTGCGTTACAGCGAAAATGTATTCACCGGATTCATCAAGCGAGTTCATGAATTGGATATACAGCGAGTTGCCGCTTGCTTGGACAACAAAGTCAGTGCCAAGCGTCAGTACTTTCTCGATTGGGTTCGAAGCACCGTCCCAATCCGTTAGGCGCTGGTTAATTTTGATCACGCTGACGCCAGACGTAACAAGACCATCTGAGAAACCGTCGCCATTAAAGTTAAGCACGATTGGCATTGATGTTGACCAGCCATCCATCGTGTTCATTGAGGCAATCGGGTTTGTTAGCGCATCATCACCGTCTGTTGGTATGCCAAGCGTTCCGTCTGTGCTATCCATCAACAAGTAAGAAGGAGCTGGGACGTCAGCGTCCGCGCCTTGTAAGGTAAAGCTAATCGACGTATTGCGATCAAGTAGCGCTTGTACTGCTGGTTCAAACTTTACGGTATCAGATGTACCAGAACTTGATGTGTCATCGCCACAACCTGCAAGTAGGATCGCAGAACAAAGCAGTGATAGTTTAAACGTGTGTTTCATTGGTTTACTCCGTTAATCCTAATTACTTGAAGGTGTAGTTCATCTGTACAGCACTGATGTATGCAGTACCTTCTGAATCAAACGTGATCTCACGATCTGCTGCGTTGGTTTCGCTAAACGAGCCTGACTTACTCTTAACAAATGCAAAGCCTGCATCGAATGTTAAGTTCTCTTTCATTGCGTAAGTCACACCTGCGCTGTACCAAAAACGGTCGCTGTCAGGGATACTCAATGTTGCTTTGCCTGCTTGCTCGTCATAAGCAATACCTGCGCGAAGCGTCCACTCGCTATTCAGCGTGTAAGTACCACCGAAGGAGTAACGGTTGTTGTCTTCGTATTTTTCTGGTTTGTAGAAACATTGACCAGCTGTTCCATCATTACATTGAGGGCTGGTCGCTTTCAGCTCTTTAAAAGTGCTCCAATCCGTTTGTTGCCAACCATAGTGGATCGCCCACTGATCGTTAAGTTGATGGAACGCTGAAAGTTCGATGATAGAAGGCAGTGAGATTTGTAAGCGGCCATCCACTTTTGAAGCGGTAGCAATGCCAGAGTCGTAGCTGCTGAATTCACCCTCATCAAAGTCGAGATCAACCTTAGAGCGATAGCCAAAACCGAAGCGGTTATTTTCATTTAGCTCGTAGAGAGCGCCAATGTTCCAACCCCAAGCAAATGTGTCACCTTCCATGCCAATTAGGTTGTCAGACTTTTTGCTGTCAGGGCCAAATAGCGGCGCTAACTCACCTTTGTGACGAGTCAATTCTGCATGGGCGTAAACAAGGTTAATGCCACCACCAATACTGAACTGTTCGTTGATGCGGTAAGCAACGTTAGGGTTGATATTAACGGAAAGTAGGGAAGTATCACCTGCCATATCACCAGCAGAGATATCATCTGGGTAATCGGTTGCAACACCGTAGGTCGTGAACATGCCAATACCCCAAGCCCATTGATCATTGATTGGACTGATGTAGTAACCCGCTGGGACAATTTGTAGCGGTGCTACGTCTTTTGCATGTTCGTTGTGATAAGTGTCGTAGACGTTAACTTCAGGGTCGACGATTGACAGCGCGCCTGAAAATTGAGCTTCTTTAAAAAGTGTCATCGCAGCTGGGTTTCGTGCTAAAACGCTGGCGTTATCCGCAACCGCGCCTTCACCTGAAAATGCTCTACCAAGACCAGATGCCGAATGTTCAGCTACCTGAAAGCCCGCAGCTTGGGCATTACACGCAAACAATATTGAAATTGTCAGCAGAGAGCAGTGCTTCTTGTTCATCCTTGACCCTCCTAGGGTGTCATTATAATAGACCGAAGTCTTTGTATTTGTTGTGTGCCTTTTACACCAGTTGCTGTCGGTTCGCGTTACAACTGCAATGTAAATATAATGTTAATTGTATGTTTATTAACTTGTCAAAGATCACGTCTATATTACGTTTTAAATTTGATGCATAGGTCAAACCGCAATCAATAAGGCCATGTATTATCGTGATATTTTTTTGAAGAATGGTATGACCAGAGTTGTTTTGTAAATCTTATGGTTAAAAGCTAATCAAATACGTGTTGTTAACATGGTTTGCGTTCTATTCCATTACAGGCATAATTCGCACTTTGTGTTTGTCGCATTGGAAATCGCGTTGGAATTACTACACATTGAATTTTTAGGAAAGCCATTGAGGCTCGAAGGCTCTATGGCAGGTTGGCAACAGCTGTTTTGGGATAACACTCTGGTTTCACAAATCGCAGCCAGTGATGATGAGACTGGGAAGTCGCTGCATGAATTTAAACTCTCATCTGGTGAGGAAGTTCTGCATTGCCAATTGAGCTGTGAATTAAACTGGCAACCGTTTGATTTTAAATACCAAGCGAGCGTCAATGAAACGCTTGTGACTGAAGGGCGTCGTGACGAGAAGGACATCGAACGCCAAGTGCCAGTTGAAGCGCCACCAGCAGAAAAACGTTTTAGCTTAATAGGCCTCGTCTCGCTTGGAATGAAAGCGCTAAAAAGCGCCAAAGTGATCAAGGTTGCGTTAGCATCCGCAAGTTTGGCTGCTTATTCTTGGTTGTTTTCGATTGAGTTTGCGTTGGCTTTGGTTGCGTGTCTGGTATTCCACGAATATGGTCATATCCGTGCGATGAAGTACTTTGGCATGAAGACGAAAGGCATTTACTTAATTCCATTCTTGGGCGGCTTGGCGCTGAGCGATGAAAAGATAAACACGCGTTGGCAAGATGTAGTTATCTCCATCATGGGGCCGTTCTTTGGTTTGGTGCTCAGCATTGTGTTCACCGTCTTGTATTGGATGACCGGTGAGATGATCTTTGCTGGATTGGCCGTATTTAACGCCTTGTTAAACCTATTCAACCTATTGCCAATTTTGCCGTTAGATGGCGGGCATGTACTTAAAAGCATTACTTTTTCAATGAACACATGGATAGGTTTGGCAGGTAGTATTGTCACGGCGTTGCTCGGTATCTACATCAGCTATACCTTCGGCTTAACACTGCTTGGTTTCTTGTTGACGATGGGAATGCTCGAAGTGGTAATGGAATGGCGAACTCGCCATCATAGCCACTTATTGCCGTTAACACGTTATGGTCAGCTGTTTTCGTTTGCGTGGTACTTGGTATCGGTTGGCGGTTTTATCGCGATCATTTGGTACTTCGCAGGGTTAGGCGATAGCTTGTTAAGTTTGCCGCTGCAGATCCTCGGCACTTAAAGCATAATTCTATCTATAAAAATAAAGCTCCATTACGGAGCTTTATTTTTTAGAACTGCATTCACTACTAATTTAAACTAACCACATCTTGGTGCTTTCGCATTCGACGCTGGTAACGTTTTTATGGTTGCCTGTAAGTCTTTGATGCGAGTGCTGTGTGATGGGTGAGTAGAGAAGAACTCCGGCGGTTGTCCACCACCCGCAGCAGCCATGTTTTTCCAAAGATCAACGCTTTCATTTGGATCGAAGCCCGCTTTCGCCATATAGCCTAAACCCACAATATCAGCTTCCGATTCTTGAGTGCGGCCATAAGGAAGTATCACACCGTACTGAACACCGACACCGAGTGCTGCCATGGTCATCTGTTGATACTCTTTGTATTCAGAGGCACCAATCGCCACGTTAGCTAGCGACAACCCCGCGTTTGCTAGTTGGCTTTGAGACAAACGCTCATTACTGTGGTCTGCTAAAACGTGTGCTACTTCGTGGCCAATAACCGTTGCAAGTTGGTCTTGGTTTTTCGCTACTTTCAACAATCCAGTGTAAACGCCGATTTTACCGCCGGGTAGGGCAAATGCGTTGACTTGGTCACTATCAAACACCACAACCTCCCAATTTTTAAACCCTGCTTGAGGCGGGATCGTATCGGTAATTTGCTTGGCAACACATTGAACATATGCGTTGACCTTTTTATCTTTACTTATCGGAATTTCTTGCTTCATCTGATCAAAAGATTTAGCACCGAGCGAAGACATCTCTTGATCGGAAAACATAAGAATTTGATTTCGACCAGTCGGTGAGGAACTGCATGCCGTTAAGCCAGCTATTGTCAAAAGCACTGAGGCTTTAATCCATGTTCTCATAATGGGGTCCATATAAATATTTTCTGTTTTGTAGCAATAGTATAACGCTTCGTAAAGAAACGTTAAGTCATTATGTTGATCACGTTGAGACTTGCGTTTGACCTTGAAGTCACAATGCGATCAGGACTATGCTAGGCGCACTTTTCATAGATAAATCCCCCAGTGCAATACGGGGCGAGATAAGAGCGAAAAATGAGTATTTGGAAAAAGCCAATCGATCTAGACATTCTTAACGCGACGTCGAAAAACACCATGATGGAGCACCTGCAAATCGTCTATACCGATTTTACGGATGACTCACTCAGTGCGACCATGCCAGTTTGCAGCTTTACACATCAGCCTCTTGGGATGCTTCATGGTGGCGCTTCTGTTGTACTTGCAGAGACGTTGGGGTCACTGGCTGCCAATTTCTGTGTTGGTGAGGGCAGTTACTGCGTCGGACTCGACATCAATGCAAACCATATCCGAGCTATGCGCAGTGGGCACGTTATTGGCACGGCGAAGCCGGTTCACTTGGGTGTATCGACTCAAGTATGGCAAATCGAAATAACGGATGAACGCGGACGTTTGGTTTGCACGAGCCGTTTGACGATTGCCGTAAAACATCCAAAAGAAAAAACGGTTCAATAAGAGAATACTCATATGGTTATTGAATTCTCTTTAGGAAAAATTATCGCAACGCAGCGTGAAGTCGTGATTAAGCTATCCGGAAGTGCGATGGTCACATTGCAAGCTCAAACCGATGCAATTCAGCTGCTTGGTCGCGGTGCTAACGTGGTTTTGGCGCATGGTGCGGAAACCAAATGGTCGATCAAACTCGACGATGAAGATCAATTACGCCACCTAGCGCAAGAAATTGGTATCGACATTCAATAATTTGCACGTCGAAGTTTGCACTTTCCGTAAAAAATGAGGAAACTTAGTTTATCGTTATGAAAACTAAAATTTCCTCTTTATGAGTAGCCCTCGTTTACGCGTTCAGTTCGAAACGCTGTTTGAAAAGTTCTCTGGTAATGACACGGAAGTGCAACTCGAAGACATTACCGAAGCACTCTTTTGTACCCGCCGCAACGCTCGAATCGTTCTTAATAAGTTAGAAGAAGAAGGCTGGATCGAATGGCATCCTGCCGCAGGTCGTGGAAAACTCTCTAAACTGGTTTTTAAGCGCAATCGTAGTGATGTCAGTGAAAACCTTGCACGTCGTTACTTAGACGAAGGCAAAATCGGGCAGGCGTTAGAGGCGTTGGATAATGACGCAGCTAAACTCACTCAAGTGATTCAAGGCTACCTCGGCTTACAACACCGTCAAGGCGAGCAGGTCGTCCGTTTGCCTTACTATCGTCCACTTGCGATGTTGAACCCACAAAAACCGATGCGCCGTTCAGAGCAGCATATTGCGCGCCAAGTGTTTAGTGGTTTAACTAAGCTAGATGACAATGAGCAGCTTCAACCAGACCTTGCCCACTATTGGGAAGCGCTCTCAGATACCCATTGGCGTTTTTATTTGCGCCGTGGTGTTCGTTTCCATAATGGGGAACCGCTCACAACCGACTGCGTGATTGAAGGCATCAGCGTATTAAGCGAATTGAATCTATTCTCACACATCGAAAAAGTCGTTTCGCCAGAACCTTGGACAGTCGATATTCATCTTGTTCGTCCTGATAAGTACCTACCGCTTGCTCTGAGTGAGTCTCAAGCCAAAGTCCTTTTGCCAAACAATATGCGTTCGGAAGAGTTTGATAGAAAGCCAGTAGGAACTGGGCCGTTTCAAGTGAAAGTCAACGATGACAAACGTTTAATTTTGACGGCATTCGATGGCTACTTCGGGCTACGTCCGCTCTTGGATCAAGTCGAGGTATGGGTGATCGACGAGGCATATTCCTCGATGGTGTATCCAAGCCTGACCAAACCACAAATGGACAAACAAGCGTCGACGGACGAAGTTGAGCTCGATCCGGGCTGTACATTCTTATTACTGAATAAAAATACAGGTATTGCGAGAGACCCGCGTTGGGCGGAGTTTTTAAGCCAAACACTGAACAGTTACCAAGTGTATGCCCATGTGCCTCAAGACAAGGTAATAGAGCTCGGCGTTCTGCAAGCGTTTGGTCTAAAGCCGGGCTGGATAGACCTTAGGCCGACCATTGCAGGCGAAGCACCTCAGAAAGAAAAAGCCATTTGTGTTGCTTATCAAAAGAAGCATCCGATGTTTCCGGTCATCGCAAAGGCGATTAGAACCTTATTAAAACCTCATGGTATTGATGTTGAATTTATTCGCTATGACACGCAACCTCCATCACCAGAAGAGGTCGATATCTGGATTAAAGCAATGGGTATTGCCACTAACCGTAACGATGCGTTAGCTGGATGGTTACTGGATTACAGCGACATCGACAAGTTTAGTGCAGGTTATGATTTCTCTGGTTGGGCTGGGCTGGTGGACCAATGGCGAGCAGGGCAACATGCTGATTTCCCCGCTCGAGAACTGGGAAGGCAACTTGTGAAAAGCTGTCAGGTGATCCCAATGTTCCACTGTTGGTTAGGCGTGAACAAAGACCACAGTGGTGCACTACAGAATGCCAAGTGCAATGCCCTTGGTTGGTTTGATTTCAGCAACGTGTGGGTAAAACCAAAAATAGAGCAAGATGGCAAAACCGAATAAGAAACAACCGACCAAAACGGTCGAGGTATATTGTGCGAAATGCAAGACGCAGCTGTTTAAATATCGAAAAGGCGGCAAAGGCGCGCTGGTGAAGTGTTTCAAAGAACGCATTGTAGAAGACTTCACTCAGACACCTTGCATTTGCCCGGGTTGTGAACAAGAGTTTGCAAGAGATACGTTAGTAAGAGGAACACCTGCCTACAAGATGATCGGCGGCAAGGTGACGATGAAATAAGAGTCAGTTATGAGCGAACAACACGAATACTGCATGGTATTGAGTACCGCTGGTACAGAAAAGAACCGCGACGAAATCATCAAAGGTTTGTTGGAAGGAGAGCTAGCGGCTTGCATTCAAACCATGGCCATTGAAAGTAACTATGTTTGGAAAGGCGAAGTGTGCAGTGATAGTGAATGGCTATTGATCATTAAAACGCGCAAAGATCTTTACGCTTTGGTTGAAGACAAAATAAAAGACCTGCACGAGTATGAAGTTGCTCAAATCGTGCAAGTCCCAATTGTAGAGGGCTTTAACCCTTATCTAGAGTGGCTTCGCCAGTCGACGCTGAGTTGTCAGTAAAACCAAAGATAATACAGCACCCATCGTGTCACATAACATGTCTTTCTGGGCGTCCCAGATATCTCCTTGGGAGCCTAGGAAGGCAATACCCTCATCTCCGCCAGCGATTGCGGCATACCACCATTCAATGATTTCATAGCCTGCTGCCAGTGACATGATGGCAAAGAGCGCGAACCAACAAGCCAATTTAGCGCTGACTTTTTTCTTGTTAATTAGGTATTCAGCAATAGGGTACGCATAGAGACCGATAGAAAAGTGAGCAACGCGGTCAAAGTTATTGCGCTCCGAACCTATCAAGTTGTTGAACCAATCAAAAGGCACCTCGGCAAAGGTATATTTGGCGCCAATCGTATGAAGACACAGCCAGATAAACATCAGCACATAAGCGGTGTTACTAAATTGGTAGCGAATGGACAGTGCCCAAATGGCCACAAGAATACCGATGGCAGGAACGATCTCTGCAAACCATACCGCGCGGGAATTTGGTTCTAACGCAGAAAACAAAAAAACGATCGCGTAGAAAATCGTTAAACCTAATAAAGTAGAAGTACTTTTCATAGAGAAATTGATCCTTCAATTGAAAACTGTGTTTATGATTACACTTAATTGTACAGTGTGCAATTGTTTCTTTTGCAGGGGTAATGCTTACTTTTTATGTTGATATATTGCGAAACTGCTCAACAATAAAACGTTTGCGCACAAACATTTCATTAAAATTTGATTTACAACATGGCCATCCATAGAATTCAACGCTCAGTCTAATATAAAAGAAGTAATGTCATGAAACTGGAAACTGTCGATTATCTTGCTGACGACGCTGCTCAACAGTTCGTCACCTCACTGCGCGAAACAGGCTTTGGTGTCCTTAAAAACCACCCAATTCCTCAAGAGCTGGTGGAGTCTATTTACAAAAACTGGTACGAGTTTTTCTGCTCTGAGCAAAAGAACGATTTCCACTTCAATGTTGAAACACAAGACGGTTATTTTCCACCATCAGTTTCTGAAGTCGCGAAAGGCCACTCAGTCAAAGATATTAAAGAGTACTTTCATGTATACCCTTGGGGACAAATGCCTGAGCAGCTAAAAGCGGAAATCATGGAATACTATGACCGTGCTAACGCGTTTGCTCAAGAACTGCTTGGCTGGGTAGAAGAATACGCACCAAAAGAGGTACAAGAGAAGTTCTCTATCGCGTTGTCTGAAATGATCAACAACAGCGATAAAACACTTCTACGCGTTCTGCATTACCCACCGATGACTGGCGAAGAAGAGCCAGGCGCAATTCGTGCGGCTGCCCATGAAGACATCAACCTTCTGACGGTACTGCCAGCAGCGAACGAGCCGGGTCTTCAGGTTAAGAGCAAAGAAGGTGATTGGCTAGATGTGCCATGTGACTTCGGTAACCTAATCATCAACATTGGTGACATGCTGCAAGAAGCATCGGGTGGTTACTTCCCATCGACGACTCATCGCGTTATCAACCCAACAGGCGGTCGCCAAGAAAAATCTCGTATTTCTTTGCCACTGTTCCTACACCCAAAACCGGATACTGTGCTTTCTGAGCGTTACACCGCACACAGTTACTTGATGGAGCGTCTGAGAGAGCTGGGCGTTATTTAAGTTAACGAGATCCCCCTTCAAAAGGCTGACGGTTTATGACTGTCAGCCTTTTTGTGTTTATGGTACAAATTGACTAGCTTTAATAACAGGTACTTAAAACGGTTAGGGGATACATGGACGAACAATTTGATGTTTGCCACAACGGACAGCAATATATGGAAAACCCATTGTTATGGCCGATTCTAGACATTCTCCGAAAACAACCTACCAACTGGAAGGTGCACACACTCGCGCAGGAGCTTGGTGAGCACGGTTACATCCCTCAATTAGATTCATCCCCAGATAAAGACTTGTTTAAACGTAACTTCTTACTGATGAACGCTCTTTATCAGCTACAAGATACGTTATACCCCGACGGCTGGCTGCAAGTTGAAGCAATGAATATTGTCCTGATGTCGGCCATTGAAGCCTCTCGCCACAGTATCGATATCAATGATCCTCTAAGAGAGTATTACCTTGATTGGAAGAACTACGAAGCGGATGAAGGTGAGGTACGTAGGCTGCTTAATGAATTCTGGAGCCGATACCAACGTTATATCGGTGGAAGCTCATCTTCAGATTTAGATCGCGCCAAGGCGCTGAGTTTATTTGAGTTAAGTGCTGATGCGACTAAAGCAGAAATCCGAAAGCAGTGGCGCAAACTCGCGCTACGTTGGCATCCAGACAGAGATAATGGGGATTCAGAACGCTTTCGGGTTTTATGCGATGCATGGAATGTTTTACGTAACGGATGATCGGTTTTGCGTGACGACGTAACAAATTAAGCTTGTTGGCGATACTCCCCAATCTAATTCAAACAAAAAAGGCAGCGTTCTATCGCTGCCTTTTTGCTATTCGTGTTGCTCAGTATTAACGAGAAGGTTTGAACTGAGACTTACGCATGCGGTTCAGTGCCGCCATGACATCTAATGTACGTGGTTTTGCTAGGTCACCTTGTTTCGGCAGTGTTGCGTACCATTCGCCAGATAGCATGTCTTCAATTTCTTTCGCTGGGTGGTTACACCAACCAGGAAGTTGCGCGATTTGGAACCATAGCCAACCGATGGTGTTGACTTCATCTGCGGACTCCAGCTGCTCAAGTGCGCTCAGGTCTGTAAACTCTTTACCGAAGCGAAGAGAGTCTTTGCCTTTTGCATTCACGCGGAACTTACCATCTGTCAGAATGTTCATCAGTGCTACACGGTTCAGCGCGCGAGGACGGAACGTTTGTAGGCTCTCTTCTGATTCGTTATGACGCTGACTAGGGTGCTGAGCGATAACCTCTTTGGCTTTTTCTGTTACATCAACCGCTTGGTAGTCGTGCATTTGGATAACCGTATCCGCAACGTCTAGGTAGTCACCAGAGCCACCCATAACGATGATGGTAGAGATTTCTAACTCGTCACGCAGTTGACCAATACGATCAACCAATGGAGTGATGGGTTCGTCGCCTTTTGCTACTAACGCCTGCATACGTTCGTCGCGAATCATGAAGTTAGTTGCTGACGTATCTTCATCGATAAGCAGTGAACTTGCGCCTGCTTCGATAGACTCTTGTAGCCAAGCCGCTTGAGAAGTTGAACCCGACGCGTCTTGTGTAGAGAAATCCGCCGTGTCTTTGCCCATTGGCAAGTGGTTGATGTAGTTCGATAGGTTCAAGTGATGAACACAGCGACCATCTTCCGCACGGATCTTCATCGCATTCGCATCTGTTACGATGTATTCACGACCATCGCCAGGGATGTGATCGTAGATAGAACGTTCTACTGCATTCAGTAGCGTTGATTTACCGTGGAAACCACCACCAACAATCAAGGTGATGCCTTTTGGAATGCCCAAACCGGTTACATAGCCTTTGTTTGGTGCGTGTAGAGTAACCTGAAGTGACTCTGGCGCTTTAAATTCGACCGCATCTTTCATCGGTAGATCGCAGTTACCGGCAATACGTGGAAGCACGCTACCATTCGCAACGAAAGCGACAAGATTATTTGCTTCTAATTGTTCACGCAGTGACGCTTGATCTTCCACCACTTTACAGTGTTCTATCAACGCGTCTTTGTTCAGCTCACGCTCCAGCGTTGCGCGACGAATAAACTTCGGCAAGTAGAACGTCAAAATGTTGTTCGCTTTCTTACCAAGAACAGAGCGACCTTCAGCTGGCAAATTCACGCGGAAGCGAAGCTCAATGCCTTCTTCAGTGAAAAGCACCGCAGTGTTATCTAGAACGGTTTGACCGCTTAGAGAGATAGAAACGGCGTTCTCTTGTTTTGCAAACTCATCAAAACTGCGAGCAATAAAGTCACGAGCCGCGCGTTGGAATGCAGGGGATTCATCTTTAAGCCATTCAAGACCGGTCAAAGACCACGCGCGAGTAGCACGTAGGCGAGAAGCAGATGCGTACGGGTCACCTTGTACGTAATCAATGTACAAGTCGAAATCACCAAAGTCGTACTGACCTTTGATTTGTTGGTATGCGCGATAGTTCTGCTTTTCGATTTTCTTAAGCGTGGCAGTCAACTGATCCATGAAGATAATGGCCTTTTTATTGGAAGCGGGCGGCGATTATAGAAACCACCGCCAGCAGAGTAAAGGAAATGCTTAGGAAGAATAGGTGTATTGTCCACCTAATAGGTTTTGATTAAACAAACTTTGTTCAAATTCATTGCAAGGCATTGGCTTACCGTACAAAAAGCCTTGTCCAATATCGCAGCCTTCACCAATCAAAAATTGCTCTTGTTGAGTGGACTCAATCCCTTCAATGACCACTTGAAGTTCCAGTTTTTTGGCGATGTGGATGATAGAGCAGATGATGGCTTTGTCGTCGTCAGATTTTTCCATTTGTTGCACAAAGCTTTTATCAATTTTAATTGCATCAAACGGGTATTTTTTCAAATAACTGAAAGAGGCATAACCCGTTCCGAAGTCATCAAGTGACAATGTCACTCCAAGTTTGTGCAGTTTATTCAATGTATTACGTGCAACAACCTCATCGGCAATGAGCGCGCTCTCGGTGACTTCCAGTTCGAGGAAGTGTGCGGGTAGGTGAAAGGTATCTAATAGGTGTTCAATCTGCTCTGCGAAGTTAACGTTTTGCAATTGGATAGGTGAGACATTCACAGCAATCTTAAAATTATCCACCAGCTCAGACCATTGCTTAGCTTTGTCTATTGCCGTGCGAAGTACAAACGAACCGACTTCAAAGATTAAGCCATTTTGCTCGGCCATGTGAATTAGGGCCTCATTAGAGACATCGCCCAGCACCGGATGGCGCCAACGTAGTAGTGCTTCAGCACCAATCCATTTATGTGTATGTGGGAGGACTTTCGGTTGGAAGTACAGCATTAAGTCGTCGTTACGAACCGCTTGCAGTAAGTAGCTCTCAAGTTGGTTGTGATTGTTTAGCTCTTGGGATTGGCTTTCACAGAAATAGCTATAGGACTCTCCGGATTCTTTACACAGCAACATTGCATAACACGCGTTTTGCAGTAACTGTTTCGCGTAACTGTTTTTATGAGCTTGCACAACGCCCACATAAGAGTGAAGGTGGACTTCGTTGTCCTCAATACAAAAATCCCCCAAACTGACATGATTAATGTCGTCGAGGAGGTGCTGTACTTTCGTTTCTATGTTTTCGCCGGTAACGATGATAACGACGTCGTTAGAGCTTGGTCTTCCTGTGACAAAATAGCTGGATTCGGTGTGGCCAAGGCGAAAACGAAACTCTTTCAATACCTCGTCAAAGGCTTCGAAGCCGTATTTCGTTTGTATGCTTCGAGCATTGCTAAAGCCGACATTAATCACCACTAAAGAGTGTTGTTCAGTATCAATGCCATCCAAGGTTTGGTCTAACACTTGTTCGAGTGCTGCCCGATTCAAAAAGCCTGTCCCTTGATCGTGAGTCTGCTGATAACTGACTTGCTTCTCGGCGGCTTTACGGCGGTCTATCTCTCTTGTCAAAGAGTAGCTAAGCTGAGCAAGGTCAGTAGTGCGGGTCTCAACTCGGCTTTTAAGTTCGTTATTCAATCGGACAAGCTTATGTTGTTGAAAAACGACGGCAAGCTGCGCTTCGATAGACTCTTTGAAAGAGGCGAGAAGTTCTCGGTAGGTGTCGTTGTACTGGTTTTCTTTCGCATCCAACATGCAGATGGTGCCGAAGGTTTCTCCGTTCGGCCAATACAGCGGCAGCCCGCAATAAGAGATCATTCCGAGCTTGATGTCTGGGTTATCTTTCCAATGTTCGTCAACCAGCGCATTTGGGACTAATAACTCACATTTGTTTTCAATAACATGTTCGCAATAAAGACCGTGCCCGAGCGTTTCTTTGTCGCCGACTTGGTAAGGATTATTTTCGGTTTCACTGGAGGTGTTTACTTCGATGTAATCGGGGTGTATTCGCATGATCAGCGTGGTGGGTACATCGGCAATGCGGGCTAGGAGATTGACGATATTTTGCCAACTTCTCCGCATCGATTCGGGTATCTCGTAATCTAGTGTTTGTAATGTACCCATAAAGGCAGTCCTTTCCCGTTGGTCCACATCCTGTGAACAAGCGTCATTTTTCTATTTGTTGTTAGATGAACTTGTTATTTAACCATTCGTTTAAATTAAGTATAGGGGGACGAGAACTTCAGACAAAAAAAAGTCCCGAAAACCTTTCAGGACTTTGAAATACTTGGCACTATCTCAGGAGTGAGACGTCAGAGTTGGGAGGCAGTTTACGGTTTCAATGCTTTAAGCGTTTTCATTGAGATGTCCTGAGTGTAATCGACACCTTCAAAGTTGAAGCCATTTAACTTCATAAATTCGTCTTTAAAGCCTTCATAATCGCCGATTTCGGCAAAGTTGTCCGCGTTCATTTGCTCTAACAAAGCCGACACTTCTTTTTGGACTTCAGGATCCAATTCAAGATCATCGATACGAATCAAACGTTCGCCATCGACAGGCACTTTTGGTTGGTCATAAAGCTTGGTCGTAAACAGACGTTGCATTTGCTCGATACAACGTTCGTGTGTGCCTTTTTCTTTCATCACACGATATAGCGCCAGAAGGTAAGGGCTGAGAGCTGGGATGAAAACACTCGCTTTAGTTACCAAGGCCTTACAGACAGTGGCGTACGCTCCGCCACCAAAGTTTGCCATCTTGATATTTAATGAATGGCTGGTTTGGTGTAAATCCACTTTTGCGCGACCTAACGTGCCATCTAAGTAAATAGGGTGTGTTACTTCCGGTCCCATGTAGGAGAAGGCGATGGTTTTACAACCTTTGGCTACCGATTCTGAGTTGATCAGTGTGTCGATCCAACTCTCCCAGTCTTCACCGCCCATCACTTTAATCGTTGCTTCCGCTTCTTCTTCTGTCGCTGGAGCGAGCGTTGATTCAACCCACTGGTCGTTTTCAAGCATGATAGAAGCACCCGTCACCGATTCACCAATAGGTTTGATGACGCTGCGCCAGAACTCGTCGGATTCTGGTTTTGGACGAACACCTGTCGCCAAGCTGTAAATCACCAAATCTACTTCACCTTCGAAGTAGGTTTCAATCGCTTCAATCACTTGGTTACGAACAGTATCAGAAAAGGCGTCGCCTACGATGTTAACCGCAGTACGGCCATGATGAGTGGCTTCATCTTTAAAATAGATGTTGTTGTACCAACCTGCGCTGCCAACGCCCTTGTCTGATGGGCCGCGTTCAAAAGAGACGCCGATCGTGTCTGCTTCTGCACCGCCGAATGTAAGGGCGATGCGAGCGGCTAAGCCGAAACCTGAAGAGGCACCAATAATCAAAACGCGCTTGGGGCCATTTTTGATCGGTGGTGCCTGTTTTACGTATTCAATTTGCTCTTTGATGGAAGCGCGGCACCCATACGGGTGTGCCGAGCGAGCTACAACACCCTGAATTAACGGTTCTATTTGCATTGTTATTATCTAACCTTGGTGAATAAGATACCGGTTAGGGTAACGTAAAGTTAGGTAAAACTTATTGAGCTAGACCAGTAAAATTAGAGATGTTTAACCAATTCTTGAGCGACAAAGTCAGCAATGTAGGGTTGAGCTTCCGGTTTTGGGTGCAAGCCATCGTCCATCATCCATTCTGGTTTAATGATGACATGCTCTAAGAAGAATGGCATTAGTGCTACTTGCTGATGTTCTGCCAGTTTAGGGTAGATGTCGTAGAACATATCGCTGTAACGCTTACCATAATTTGGTGGAACGCGGATTTGCATCATGACGACATCCGCACCAGAATCTTTGATCATGGTAATCATTTTCGATAGGTTTGACGTAATAAGTTTAGGTGGGAAACCACGCAGGCCATCGTTAGCGCCAAGCTCAATCAGAACCAAGTCGGGCGTGTGCTGCTCAAGGAGAGAAGGTAACCGTGCAAGGCCATTGCCTGTGGTGTCACCAGAGATGCTACCGTTTACAACTTTTACATCTTGGCCATGTTCTAATAACGCGTCTGGGAGTAAGCTAGGCCAACTCTCCTCAATAGGCATTTGATAACCAGCGCTTAGGCTGTCGCCCAAAACAAGTAGCTTTTCGCTCGCATGGGCTGTAGCGGAAAGGCAGAAAAAGAGAACTAAGGAAAGTATACGAATCATGCAAACACCTGTACTTAACGCACCTATTGTTCAAGCGAATTTGGTTTCTAAACAAGTCTCTACTAATCAAGAACAATTAACAATCCTTAAAAATGTAAATGTTGACATTAGAAAGGGTGAAAGAATTGCCATCGTCGGCACATCTGGCGCGGGCAAATCTACGCTAATGACACTTCTTGCCGGTTTGGACACACCAACGTCGGGTGAGATTACGTTGCTCGGTCATGAACTCTCCAAAATGGACGACGAAGCACGTGCAAAGATTCGCGCTGACTCGTTGGGCTTTGTGTTTCAGAGCTTCCTTCTTATCCCGAGCCTAACTGCTCTGCGCAACGTAACGCTGCCTTGTCTTTTACGTGGTGAGGCTGAAGATGATTCAAGGGCAAAGGATTTGCTGACTGCGGTAGGCCTAGAAAAACGCTTAGACCATTTACCAAGTCAGCTATCAGGGGGGGAACAACAAAGGGTTGCCCTTGCTCGTGCTTTCATGACTCAGCCAGAGCTGTTGTTTGCAGACGAGCCAACAGGGAATTTGGACCACCAAACCGCCGAGAAAGTCATTGAGCTGCTTTTTGACTTGAACGAACAGCACGGTACGACCTTAATCTTAGTTACGCATGACAGCCTTTTAGCCAGCCGTTGTGATCGAGTGTATCGAATGGAAGCCGGAGAATTGAAAGAGGAGGTGACATGTCCGTGATCTCTTCTAGTGAACAAGACTCGGCGCCAAGCAACCAAAAGGCGAAGCATTCTCCGAACAAAAGCCTAGTGCGTTGGAGCTTGGGGGAAATACGTCAAGGGAACCTGTGGCCGATCAGCGTCGCATTGATTTTGGTGATTGCCAGCATCTTCGCGCTCTCTGCTTTGGCGGAGCGAATGGAGCAGGTCATCGTTAAACAGGGCAAAGATGCATTAACCGCCGATGCTGTATTTGTTTCCGCTAACCCCATTCCTGATGCACTTATTGCTGCGACAGATAAACTAGAACGCTCAACCATGACGCGCTTTGCGACGATGGCATTCAGCGAGACGGGGATGCAGCTGATTTCCGTTCGAGCCGTTGATGAGCAATACCCATTGATGGGCGATCTGGTTCTCGACAGCAATTCGTCAGGCCATGTGAAGGCAAACCAACTTTGGCTAGACGAGCGCATTATGGCGCAGTTGGATGTGAATAAAGGTGACATTGTCACTATTGGCGATGCTGATTTCACGGTCTCTGGTGCCGTATTGATGGAACCTGGACTGAGCTTCAACCCTTTCCAACAAATGCCTTCGGCGTATATTCACCAAAGTGACGTTGAGAAAACGGGCGCCATTCAGGTTGGCAGCCGTGTGCAATATCGCCTGTTCCTCAAAGGTGATGATACAACGCTGACTCAACTTCAAGACAATACTGAACTCTCTCCGAGTGATCGCTGGCGCACGCAAGATACGGCAAGTCGCAGTAATGAAGTGTTCGAGCGCACAACTCAATATCTTTCGCTAACAGTTGCGATCGTCATCATTATGGCGGCAACGACGTTGGTTTTGACTTGCCAAAGTTACGTAAACAGCCGAACTCAAACCATCGCGATGCTGAAGAGCTTGGGTGCAAGTCGTCGTTGGATTGAAAAATGGTTACTGATTCAAGTCACAATCTTGTTGGTGAGTGCGAGCATCGTTGGCCTGTTATTGGGTAGCGGCTTGGAATATTTGTTGCGAATTCCACTCAAAGATCTTCTCCCAAATCCACTTCCTAGTTACGGCGTCACTCCGGTTTTAATCTCTGTTGTTTCAGCCGTTCTTATTACGGTACCAGCGCTTGGTATTCCTTTGCTTGGTCTAATAAAAACGCCTGCGTTAGAAGTGCTGCAGCAAGGTTCTGGTAAGCGTTCTTGGAAGCGCATGTGGTTAGTTCTGGTCCCAGTGGTGCCATTGCTGATTCTATACGCAAATAACACGTTAGTGTGGATTGTGCTTGCAGGCATTGCTGCCTTGTTTGTTGTGCTTGCCGTCGTGAGTGTCATGCTTACCAAGTTGTTTGCTCGAATATCGACAAAGCCCGCGATGAAGCTCGCCTTAAGTCGAATTAACCGAACCCCAGTGACGAGTGGCTTGCAGTTTGGCGCCTTATCTCTGTCATTAATGTTGCTCTCTATTATTTGGCTTGTACGCAGCGATATCCTTGCTGATTGGGCGAGGACGCTACCAGCGGATGCTCCCAACGTTTTCGCTTTGAATATTGCAGACTATGAGCTCGATAGCTACCTTGAGACATTGGATAAAAATGGCGTGACAAGGTCACAGGCTTTCCCAATTATTCGTGGTCGACTTGCCGAAATTAACGATGTGAGTGTCAAAGAGATAAAATCTCAAGGTCAAGGTTCTGATGCAGTAAGCCGAGAGTTAAACCTAACATGGGGGGATGCGTTGCCAGAATACAATGAAATCCTGTCAGGCTCTTGGACGAACAAAGCAAGCGTGTCTGTCGAGGCACAAGTCGCGGACGAACTTGGTATTGATCTGGGTGACAAACTGCGTTTTGTGATTAACAGTCAGAACTTCGATGCTACCGTCGACAGCATTCGTCATGTCGAGTGGCGAGATATGAAGCCAAACTTTTACTTCATCTTTTCTTCAGATGTTATGGCAAGCTTGCCGGGTTCTTATTTGATCAGCTATCGAATCGACGATGGTAATGAAGCTCTGCTGACTTCAATGTCTCGGGCTCACCCTACGGTATCAGTGCTCGATATTCGAACCATGGGTGACAAAATCCAACAACTTATCCAACAGATAGTATCAGCGATTACCATTTTGGCGCTTCTCGGTGTCGTTGCGGGTTTGCTGTTGATATTTACACTATTACGTTTGAGCTTATCTCAGCGTCAGGAAGAGATTCGACTCTATCGAACCCTAGGTTCCAGTAAGAAACGTATCAACACGACGTTGTGGGCTGAATATGGGATTATGGCGCTTGTCGCAAGTGGTGTTGCAGTGTTTGCCGCAGAAGCGTGTGTAGCAGCAGTAATGAAGTATGGTTTCCAACTTAGTCCACAGATTCACCCTGAATTGTGGATAGCTTTACCAGTAGCCACGTTCTCTGTGTTAGCACTCGTAGTAATGAGTCTTATAAAAAGATTGTTAACACCGGTAAACACTTAGTCTGCCTTGTTTCGCAGCAAGTGGAAGCACTCCATGACACTTTTATTTTAGTTATCCACAAAAACGGTGGATAACTTTTGGGATAACTGAAGTGTTAGTAAAGTGGGGTGTTTCCGCAGGCTTTATGCCATGGGTGTTAGCGTTAAAATATTATTCACACAGGTAGAAAAAACGGCTTTCCCAACAACCTCGTCAAGCACTTTTTTAGGAAATTTTTTGCTCTCAAAAGTAACTTTTTTCGTACACCGTTAACAAATGCAAACCCATGAACTTTTTGTGATTTTAATCATGCTCAAACCCGAGTAGAATCACACTAAGTAAAGATTTCTCCTTATAAAATTTTCAGTGAAGCAATGAAGTCTGAGTTTCCAAATCGTAAAGATAAACACATCGCTATTATCGGTGGTGGGGTTGCGGGTTCAACTGCAGCCATTCACTTTGCCGAGTTAGGTTTCAAAGTCTCCGTAATCGAAAAAGGCGTCTCTTTGGTCAATGGTCCTCCAATTTGTCATTTACATGCTGGTGGTAACCTTTATCGAGAGATTTCCGAGCAACAGTGCTTGGATCTTCTGGCTCAGTCTATCGATACGATTCGTTTGTATCCGCATTCACTGAATGTCCGTCCTACCTTAATCGCGGTTCCACATTCTGATGGAGGAGATCCGGAAGCGTTGTTACCACGCTTAGAGGTCATCAAATCGGCGTATCAAAAGCTCGTTCAACAAGCGCCTGATAACAAAGTGCTTGGTGAGCCCGATGAGTACTACAAGCTGTACTCGAAAGCAGAACTTCTTGCGCTGGCGCAGCAAACACAACCGCAAAGCCCAAAGAGCATCGATGAATGGTGTATTCCGTTTGCTCAACACGCCGATCTGGAAGCTCTTAAATATCCGGTCGTCGCAGTTCAGGAATACGGATGGAGCGTGTTCAGATTAGCTGCGGTAGCGAATATGACGCTAGATCAACTTTCTAATGTTGAGGTATTGACTCAAGCGGAACTTAAGCAAGCCCATTGGGATGGTTCACATTGGGCGCTCACATATCTTAAAGACGATAAGTATCAGCTTTTGAGCTGTGACTACCTAATCAATGCTTGCGGTTTTGAAACTGGTGCAGTGGATGACGCTATTGGCGTGAAACGCGATCGATTGGTTGAGTTTAAGGCGGCTTACGTTACGCGTTGGAATGAATGTACGCAGCAGTGGCCAGAAGTGATCTTCCATGGCCCTCGGGGTACCGATAAAGGCATGGCTCAATTAACGCCTTATGGTGACGGTTACTTCCAATTGCACGGTATGACAAAAGGCATCACATTATTTGATGACGGCTTGGTGGAGAGCTCTAACACTTCTGCACAGCCTGAGCTGCCTACACGATTGTTGTCTAAGATCCGAAATGGTTGGCGACAAGAAATCCTAGATGAGCGTACGGGCAATGCGATTAAGCATATGGCTCAGTTTATTCCTGAATACAAAAATGCCGTTAAGGGTGGCAAAGCACTGTTTGGTGCGCAGCAAATCCCGGGAACCGATCCTGTATTGCGTGCCGCTGACGTGACATTCGAAGAGAATAACTACGCTCGAATCGAAGTTGTTAAGGCTTCTTCTACCTTACTTGCCGCACAAAAGATGGCAAAACATTGGTTTGGGGTTGAGCCTGAATCTAATGTTGAAACGCAACACCCGGTCACTGTGCATTGGAGTGAAAAAGAAGTAGAACAGTTTGCGATTAAACTGACGCAAGAACGCGGCTACCCTCAAGCACTTGCAGAGCGTTACGGCATGTAACGCTCACATTTGTTTTTCAATTTGGTGTGTTTCAATCTGGGCTCGACTCTCTGACTAATAACCAAAGAATTGAGCCCATTGGCACCACACATCTTGCAGACCTTGTCTGTCTCCGCGAACAAAACGCACTTCTTGTCCCGGTTTGGCTTGCGCTAATCGTGGTAAGTCAATTCTCGCCACACAGCCAAATTTAGGGTAACCACCGATGGTCTGGTGATCGTTCAATAATATGATGGGGTTCCCGTCGTTAGGAACCTGAATAGAGCCAAGCGCAATACCTTCTGAAAGCACCCCATCATAAGGTGGCTGTATCGCTTCGCCCTCAAGACGATAACCCATGCGGTTAGAATTGGGGGAGATGGTAAAGCTAGTTGAATAAAAGTCATCAATCGATTGTTGAGCAAAATCTTCGTACTGATAGCCTTCGATAACCCTAAGCGTTAAGGGTAAGTTGTAATCAGGTTTGAATCGGAACGTCATCTGCCTCGATTTTGATGAGGGAAGTGTATGCGGTTCAAATCCAATCATATCTCCGGCTTTCAGCGGTTCGCCGTTTTGCGTTAGACCACCCAACGACTCTCGTACGGCGGTGGATGTACTTCCTAAGTGTGTCTGCACATCAAAGCCGCCTTTAACTGCTAAGTAAGCACGAAGGCCATTCCTCGCGATACCAAACTTGAGTGTTTGGCCTTTACGTAGACAAAAGTCAGACCAATTGGCAATGGGCTCCCCATTAACCGTTGCATTAAGGTCACCACCACAAATCGCCACATGGCAATCGCTTAGGGCCTTAAAGCTCGCATTGCCCAATGTAATTTCGATCACAGAGCAGTTAACTGGATTGCCTAAAAGATGGTTAGACCAACTGTAAGCGTAATCATCGACTGGACCACTTTGAGTGATACCGATGTGTGCTAACCCGAATCGACCGAAATCTTGAATCAAAGAGAGCGGGCCTGGCTTTTCTACCAATAAACCTACGAAGCTCATAAAACGCCTCCTAAATTCACAAATTCCTGCTTGGATATCGAACCAAACGTGACCTTGTCACCCACCTCAAATGGAATGAAGGGAGGGGTATCAGTGAATAGCGAAATTGGCGTGCGGCCTATGATATTCCACCCACCAGGGCTGTCTGCTGGATAGACTGCGGTTTTACTGTCAGCAATGGCAACACTGCCCGCAGGAACATGTGTTCGAGGTGTTTGATGCCTTGGTATTTGCAGCTCTTGAGTTACGTCAGAGAGAAAAGCAAAGCCAGGGGCAAATCCAATCGCCGAAACGGTATAAATCGGTTTAGTATGTAACTCAATGAGTTGATTCATCGATAATCCGTTTTGTTCGAAGCGCGCAAAATCCAGAGCGGTTTCTTGCGAATAATAAACGGGGATGGAAATATAGTTCGGTTGCTTGTTGGCCATTGACTGGACATCAAACCGGCTGACGATTTGATTGAGCTCCTGCAGAATCGTGGTTTCTTGAATTCTAAAGGGCAAGTAATCGATCAATATGGTTCGATAAGAAGGAACCACGTTCATAACAATAAGTTTGAGCTTATCGACAATCTGATGCGCTAATTCACCAATATGTTCGACAGTAATGGTGTCGTCGAATCGAATTAAGATGCTGCATTCAGAAATGGGAGAGATAGAAAACTGCCCTTGATTCATTAATTTCCTCCGGTGTAGAGACTTTGACGAATCTTTTGAACGAGAGCGATGGATTCGTCGTTATCCCCATGGACACAAATTGTGTCGGCTTCTAGAAGAATGTACTGACCAGAAGCGGTTTTTACCCGACCAGACTCTGCCAGCATTCTTACTTGTTCTAAAATGGCATGTTCACTGTTTAATACTGCATTAGGCTGCGTTCTTGGTGTGAGCATTCCATCATCTTGATAGAGACGATCGGCAAAGGCTTCAAACAGCAATGGCACATCGAAATCGTCAGCAATTTCGAGATACTTTTCGTTTTCTTTGGAGGCTAAAATCATCAACGGCACTTTAAACAGCGCCACAGCTTTGACGACGGCAAGAAAAACGCCATCACTTTGCATCATATCGTTGTACAGCGCACCATGGGGTTTGATATAGCCAATGTCTGTGTATTGCGCTTTGCACAAAGCTTGCAGAGCTCCGACTTGGTAAATCACCATATTAGTGATTTCGTCGTTGGTCATTTTTATGCTGCGACGCCCAAAACCTTGTAGGTCTGGGTAGCCTGGGTGAGCGCCGATTTCTACATCGTGTTGATTGGCGAGGGTAATCGTATCGTGCATGACATTCGGGTCAGAAGCATGAAAACCACAAGCGATGTTTGCCATATCGATAAAAGGCATCACGCACTCATCTGCGCCCATTTTCCATGCGCCAAAGCTTTCACCCATGTCGCAATTTAGTGTCAGTTGCTGATTATTCAATGTCATACGTTTATAAAGTCCAAAGTATGCTTAAAAATGCAGGAAAATGCGTTTAAGTTCAGTGACTAACTTCATTTTTCGAGCAGAAGGTTATTGATAGAACGATGAAAAGATCATCAGTTCTTTGAAATGATCCGAAGTTTCAAGAAATTCATGACTGATCAGTCTAATATCTGAGAATTTCAGGTTTATTTCATTGCATGTCGTGTTAATCTTATTTCTTCTTTTTGTGTGATAGTTTGCATAGCAATCCTTTTGGTCTTTTGATTGCTTTCTGCGACAGGAATATATATGTCATTACGAGCAAAGCTAATATGGCCGATTCTCGCTTTCATCACGGTCATCTTTGTTACATCTCAAAGTTACACGTCATACATTACTTATCAATCCGCGAAACATGAACTGGTTGATCAAACCAAGGTTCTCATCAACGATGTCTCTCATTCAATTAAAGATGCGCTCGCAACAAAGAACAAGCAACAAGCACAATTGATCTTGGCTGATTTCTTGGAGGAGCCAAACGTATCACGCGTCAAGCTTTACGACAAAGAGAATCAGTTATTTGCGATCTTTACTTTGGATGGTGCGACGCTCCCTTCGCCGACAGTGACAGAGCGTAGTCGTCTGCATGAGGTGGGTTACGCTCTTTCGGCGCACTTTCTTTATGTATTAGAACCTGTCATTCATGACGGCAAGGTTGTCGGTACAATACGGGTCACTATTTCCCAGTTACCTCTGATGGAAGTGAGAGATGCGCTTCTGCAAGATGGGCTGCTGTTCTTGGCGATTCTTTTGGTCGGTAGTGTTGTGTTTTACATTGGTGTAGAGCGCCGCGTATTGCGACCAATCATTGAAGTGAATCGTGCGCTTCAGGACGTAGCAAATGGTCATCATCTTAGTGGCCGTATTGAGCATCGCGCGAAAGATGAAGTCGGTGAGTTGGTGTCTTCTTTTAACTTCATGCTCGATCGCCAACAAAGATTGGAGAAACAACGTAAGCACAGCTTGGAAGTATTAGAGCGCCGTAAAGCCTTCGCTGAAGAAGTCGTGGACTCTATTCAAGATGCACTGATCGTGACTGACAATTTAGGGCGTGTAATACATTGCAACAGGGCGACACATCGAATTTTTGAAAAGACCTACCATGGTATAGAAACGGCTAACATTTGTGATTTGATTCAGACTAAAACACCAAATGAGCTCAGACAAATTCTGAGTCGTGGCTTAGAGTGCGATGACATCCACCTTGAAAATAGGGAAGGCGAACAGCAGCTGAGCCTAACGAGCCGACTTCTTAGCAAGCACGGCTACCTTTTATTCGTGATTCAAGATATTACTGAAATTGAAGAAGCAATGAATCGTCAGCGTGTCGCGGGGCGTGTGTTTGAGAGCAGTCAAGATGGACTCGTTGTACTGAATCATCAAGGCATCATTACCATGGTGAACCCCGCAGTGACCAAACTTGTTGGTTTGGATTCGGACCAATTAGTTGGTAAGCCATTCATAAAATCTATTCGCTGGCGCAAACTGCAAGCCATGATGCCAAGCATCCTCGAGTCGATCGATAACTATGGCATGTGGCAAGGGGAAGTCATTGAAAAGAATCATCTAGGTCAGCTCATACCCATGTTCGCAAGAGTAAATCGTATCATTAAGAGCGAAGATCAAAATGCGTATGACATGGTGATTATTTTAACCGACCTCTCAAGTGCAAAAGAGATGGAGCGTCTAGAGTACTTAGCTCATCACGATGCGTTAACAGGACTGGCGAATCGTTCCAAGTTCCATCTAGAGCTTGAAGAATTAGTACAAAGATCAGGCTATCTACGTGACGAGTTTGCGGTACTTTATCTCGACTTGGACGGCTTTAAAGGTATCAACGATACTTATGGTCATGATGCGGGCGATGAAGTACTCAAGATCGTTGCTAAACGTATGACTGGTGCAACGAGGCACAGCGATTTAATCGCACGCTTGTCTGGCGATGAGTTCGTAATGTTGGTTAATCCTGCCAATCAAAAAGTCGTAACACGAATCGCGGAACAGTTGCTTGAGACGATTTGTTCGCCAATTGAATACCGAGGCTCACTACTTAAAGTTGGCGTTAGTATTGGTGTGAAACTGGTTGGTGTAAATGAACGAGATGCGACTAGAATTCTTAAGAGCGCGGATACTGCCATGTATCAAGCGAAGAAAGCAGGTAAAGGCCAAGCAATTTTAATGGGTTGCGAATCCCCAGATACAGTTTAAAAACGGGTTAGAAACCTTTAGACTAGCCCGATTCGCGTCAGAAGGAATGATAAAATGAAAGTACTTGTTACGGGTGGTATGGGCTACATTGGCAGCCACACTTGTATTCAAATGATCGAAGCTGGTATGACACCAGTGATTCTCGATAACCTTTACAACAGCAAACCAACCGTGCTCGAGCGCATTGAAAAAGTTTGCGGCGTAAAACCAGTATTCATTGAAGCTGACATTCGTGACAAAGCTGCGCTTGTCGATGCAATGAAAGCGCACAACATTGAAGCCGTTATCCACTTTGCTGGCCTTAAAGCAGTGGGTGAGTCTGTAGAAAAGCCACTGGAATACTACGACAACAACGTTAACGGTACGCTTGTTCTGGTTGATGCAATGCGCGAAGCGGGTGTTAAATCTATCGTATTTAGCTCTTCTGCAACGGTTTATGGTGATCCAGCTTCTGTGCCAATTATGGAAGACTTCCCAACAAGCGCGACAAACCCATACGGCCGCAGCAAGCTGATGGTAGAAGAGTGTTTGACTGACTTCCAAAAAGCAAACCCTGATTGGAGTATTACGCTGCTTCGTTACTTCAACCCAGTTGGCTCTCATCCAACGGGTGAGCTTGGTGAAGATCCGCAAGGCATTCCAAATAACTTGATGCCATTCGTTTCTCAAGTTGCAGTGGGCCGTCGTGAATTCCTATCAGTATTTGGTAGTGATTACCCAACAAAAGACGGTACAGGCGTTCGTGACTACATCCATGTAATGGATCTTTCTGATGGTCACGTAGCGGCACTAGACAAAGTAGGTAACAAAGCAGGCCTTCATATTTACAACCTTGGTACAGGCAACGGTTACAGCGTACTAGAAATGGTAAAAGCGTTCGAAGCTGCATCTGGTAAAGAAGTTCCGTTTAAGCTGGTGGATCGTCGCCCTGGTGACATTGCTGAATGTTGGGCTGACCCTTCAAAAGCAGCTAACGAACTTGGTTGGAAAGCGGTTCGTACGCTTGAAGAGATGACAAGTGATACTTGGCGTTGGCAGTCAAATAACCCTCAAGGTTACCCAGACGCTTAAAATCTTAAGCTTTACACTTTATTAACAAAAAGGCGCAGTTCTGCGCCTTTTTTGATCTAAATCGGAAAAATTCGTAAATTACTGGTTAAAAGGTAGCTTCAATAAATAGAAGTGCTAAACTATGTCCGACTCTTAATTTAGGTCGTAAATTTTTTCAAGACTATCGGGGTAGTTCATGGAACTTGGTCTAATCATCGCTTTCATCGTAGCAGCAGCAGTTATGGTGAAGAAAGAGATGGCAAAGCAGTAAGTTTTCATTTTTCATTCTTTTCTTAACATTTTTGAAATGAAAACGGATAAAAAAAGCCAGCATAATGCTGGCTTTTTTGTGTTTGTAACACTTAGAACTCGTATTTGACACTAATGTTGTAGTTACGCTCTGCCTGCGTGATGTCACGGCTTAGCTCAGTTTCACCACGTACATCGTTCCACAAGTAGTACTCTTCATTCGTCAAGTTCATCACACCTGCACGAACGGTCAGGTCTTTCATTGGCTTGTAGTAAGCAGTTAGATCGACAACTGTCGCTGATGGTAGTGCAACTTGGTCTTTAGTTCCGCCATTATTACCATCTGAGTTGATATCACTGTCAGACTTCTTCGCAGTGTAGTTAACTTTTAAGCTTGTACCCCAAAGCGCGTTTGGCGAGTCGTAGTTAACCGCTGCCACAGCATTCCAAGGGTTGACACTATTAAGTGGGTTACCATTGCCATCTTCACCTTCAGTGTATGCAGCGGCTACGCGCGTTGTAACACCCTGCGGAAGGCTTGCAATCGCATGCCAATCAAGGCTGTTAGACAGTTCAACACCTTTTACGGTTGCTTCATTGATGTTGATGAATGTGTACTCTGTTAAGCCGCCATTACTTGTTGATGTTTGAACAATAAAATCAGTGAAATCGCTGTAGTAAAGCGCGAACTCGGTTGCCGATGCTGCTGTGTTATGACGGTAACCCAATTCGTAAGACAAGCTTTTTTCTGATTCTAGATCTGGGTTAGGGCGGTTAGTGTAACCATGGCCTGGGTTGTCATACGTGTAGTAAAGCTCATCAAATGACGGAGCTCGGAAACCTTGGCTTACTTGAGCGAACACAGTTCCTGGCTGAGACACTTTGTAAGTTGCACCTAGACGACCCGTAAATGCAGAGTCACTAAACTTCTTGAATGACTCGTCAGACGTATCTGATGGATCGGTAGAGAAGTAGTCGTAGCGAACACCCGGCGTTAAGATTAGCTTGTCGTTTAGCAACGCGATTTCGTCTTGAAGGAACAGGCCAAAGCTTTGTTCTTTCGCGTCTGGTGTGTAGACATAAACCTTGTCTGGAGTACTAGGATCAGAGTTAAACTCGCGGTTAGTATTGCTTATGTCACTGTGTTTGTATGATAAACCGTACACGAGGTAGTGGTTTTGAATCTCTTTATCTAGCTGAGTTTCAAATTCAATTTTATCTTCCGTGTATTCGTAATCTTTCTTCTGCTGGTTGTCACCGTTTGCTGGAACCCAAGGTGGATGACCTGCACTGGCTTCTTTAAATCGATTTGTTACGCCATTTTCTTCTTTACTGATCCAAGTAAGTTGAGAAGTGATGGTGTCAGAGATGGCCAAATCTGCGAACCAAATGTGTTTCAGACCTAGACGGTTTTGTTTGGTTGTGTCTTCAGCATTGAAGTTTTTGTAAGACGAACTCGCAATGTCTGAATCCGTTTGGTTGTAAATAACTTCACCCAAAAACTCTAAACGATGATCGTCATTAAGTTGCGACTGCAGTTTTACCAACAAATCGTTCTTGTAGTAATCTTGGTCTGTTACTGAATAATCGTCATAAGGGGCTTTTGCGAAGTTTTGTAGTTCAGAGCCATCACGGCGTGTGTAAGCGACCAATGCTTCAACATTGTCAAACTGCTTTGCCAAAGCAACATGCTCACTAAATGAGTTGTCTTCAGAAGAGTAAGAGAGCTTAGCTTGACCACCGAAGTCTTTGCCATCTTTTAAGAAGTCACTTGGATCTTTGGTTTCAAACGCCACAACGCCACCAATAGCATCGCTACCATGCAAGCTAGAAGCCGCACCTTTTACGATCTCAACGCTCTTTAGCATGTCAGGGTCTACAGTAACCGCACTAGAGTTGATGAAAGAGTATGGGCCGCCATCGAAAACACCTGGCTGAGATGCACCGTCCACCAAGATTTTCACTCGCTTGCCTTCCATGCCACGAATGTTAATGCTTTGAACACCTTGGCGTTGAGTGCCATTCACCGTAACACCAGGGGTGTACTCGAATACATCATTGAGATCTTTTGCCATGTTCTCTTCGAGATCTTTCTCAGAAACAACGGCAACAGAAGCTGCTACAGTATCCATAGTTTGGTTTGTACGAGTTGCTGATACAACGACTTCATTAAATGTGGATGTATCTTCAGCGTAAGCACCTTGGGAGAGGGCGATAAGAATAGAGGCTGACAAAATTGATTTTTTATACATTGGCTTCAATACCTTAAATCCATAAGAGGCAATAACAACGTGCGGTATCTTATTGGATCTAAATGGTAATTACTATCATTACAATTAGTGTTTATTGTTAATTCTGTAAGTCAAAATTTGTACTATAGGAAAGGTAGTCTTTAAATATCAATCTGTTATATTGGTTGAAGCTACATTTTTAATTTTTTCTCAAACACCACTACTGTGATAGCTATCACATAAATAGGAGTTTCTGTGCAGAGCCCAATCACTTTAGAAGCACTTCATATTCTTGATGCTATTGATAGAAGAGGAAGTTTTGCTGCTGCCGCGAACGAGTTAGATCGCGCGCCTTCGTCACTCAGTTATCAAATACAAAAGCTTGAACAAGACCTTGATATCAACATTTTTGACCGTTCAGGCCACAAAGCACATTTCACTGAAGCGGGAAAATTGATACTTGAACGTGGCAGGGCGATTCTGCAAGCAAGCGAAAAGCTCGTTAATGACGCCACCTTGCTCGCTAATGGGTGGGAGCTCGATATTACGGTCGCGTTTGATGGCATTATTCCGATTTCAAACTTTTTCCCAATGGTCGACGCGCTAGCCAACGTAAGTAGTACGCGGGTAAGACTGCAAGAAGAGATTCTCGCGGGGGGATGGGAGTCACTCAACGCAGGCCGTGCAGATCTGCTCGTTTGTCCTCCGCTAGACACTTTACCTCAGGACGTAAAGGCCGAAAACATAGGTAAAATGAGCATGGTATGGGTGGCTGCATCCGATCACTATGTACATAAACGGAGTGGTGACTTCGATGATGCTGCGAGGGCGAAATACCGAGTGATTGCGATCGCGGATACGGCAAGAGAGCAGCCAGCAATGTCGATTAATGTTATGCAGAAACAGCCAAGGCTCACCGTCACCAACTTTCCCGCGAAAGTGGAAGCACTGACTTCCGGATTGGGGATCGGCACTCTCCCAAGCCAAATTGCTCAGCCTTTGATTGAAAGTGGCGCCTTAAAGCGAATCGAAGGTACAGAAGACCAGCCGGTTGATATTATTCTTGCGTGGCGCAGAAACGCGATGGGTGAAGCGAAATCATGGTGCGTTCAATACTTAAAGAAGAATTGGAAATTAAAGTGATGCTGTAACTTTATTTTAGTTTTGCAAGGCAAACAGTAAGTTCGCTCAACAAAGGGACGCGATTGAGCGTCCCTTTATTTATTTTTAATCAGTTATGCCGATCTTTCTCTTGATAGGACTCAATTAGTTGAGAGGAAGAATCATATCGGCAGTACCATCAGCGAACTGTACATCCAATTCAAAACCCAAACTTTGCGCGAGTGACAACATGCCTCGGTTGGTTGGCATTGTCATACCAGACATCTGCTTTGTGCCTTTCGCTTGGCAGTAAGTAATGATCTTTTGCATCAACACTTTGCCTAAACCTTTTCCTTTTAAATCTGAACGCACCAAAATGGCAAACTCGGCATCGCTGTTGTCCGGAGTAATCAGCGCCCGCGCTACACCTATGATAGAAGGACCGTTCTCATCAAACGCCACTGCAACAAACGCCATTTCTCGGTCGTAATCGATTTGAGTGAGATTAGCGAGCGCCTCATGGTTAAATTCGCCCACGTCAGAAAAGAATCGGTTGTACAGATCTTCTTTAGAGACACTATTGATGAACTCTGCGTGGATAGGTTCATCTTCCGGCAAAATAGGACGAAGCAGAATAGGTTGGCCATCTCTCAATGTGACGGTTTCAACAAACTCGGCAGGGAAAGGACGAATCGCTAACCGTTCTTGCGCATCACCTTTGTATTGCTTCAATGTTACGTCGGCATCAATAATGGTTAAGTCGCTACCAGATACGAGTACTGGATGTATATCAAGCCTCTCTATTTCTGGCAACTCAACTGCCATTTGAGAGATACGAACTAAGAACTTAGACAGTTCGGTAATGTCTAGCGCATCTTTATGTTTCTGTAATCGAACCTTACCTGATTTCAGTGCAATGACGATTAAGTAGCGTGCCAGGTTCATATTGAGCGGAGGCAGGGCAGCAACCGCATCTTGCGTGATATTCCAATCTGAACCACCTTGCCCAAGTAAGATCACCGGCCCGAACACCTTGTCCACCGCGATACTGACGCGCAACTCTTCGGCGCTACCAAGCTTCGCCATCCCTTGCACCAAAAGGCCTTGAAGATTCGCGGTAGGGTAACTTAGCTTGGCGGTGTCTAAGATCGCTTGTGCGGCACTCGAGACCTCTTGGCTGTTACGTAGGTTAAGCGCGACGCCGTGTACGTCCGATTTATGAGGAATGTCAGGAGAGCGAAGTTTTACCGCCACCGGATAGCCGATGTTCTCTGCCATATGTACGGCTTCTGTGACTTCCGAAGCGATCCAAGTAGGGAGAATATGAAAACCAAACTGCTCAAATAATGGACTGGATTGGTGGGTATCTAGTGTTGCTGTGTTTTTATCCAGTAATTGTTCGCGGGCCCACTCGCGCGCAGAATTTACACTACCAGAGTGTAATGGTTCCGCCGTCGTTGGTGTTTCCATCAGTTGTTTTTGGTTACGCCTGTACTCGACCAAGTGCATGTAAGCGACAACGGCACTCTCTGGCGTTCGGTAAGTAGGAATGCCAGCTTGAGTGAACGCAAGACGAGCTTCCCGAGAGGTTTGTTCGCCAGACCAATTAGTCAGAATATTAAAGTGTTTGTGTCTCGGATGGGCTTGAATAGCTTCAATTACCGCGTGGGCGGTTTCCAAAGAGTCAGACACAGCAGAAGGACTGTGCATGATCAAAATCGCATCGGCACAGTCATTATTCATGAGTGTGTTTATCGTATCGACATAGCGCTTTTTCGTCGCATCGCCCGCAAGGTCGATAGGGTTCACACCGCGCCAGTTGGTTGGTAATACCGTGCTCAACTGCTCGGCAGACACCTCATCAAGTGAAGCAAGCTTACCGCCGCGTTCTAGCAACGTATCCACTGCCATAACAGCAGGTCCGCCACCGTTAGTAATGATCGCAAGACGTTCACCACGGAGTGGAACAGAGTGGGTCAGAGTTTCTACAGCGGCAAACAATTCGTGGGTGTTACCTACGCGTAGCATACCGGTTCTACGAATCGCCGAGTCATAAATCACATCCAACGAATCAACGTCTTGATCACCCAGTGTTCTAGCCTGAGTCGATTTACCGGCTTTCAAAACCAAAATGCGTCGGTTACGAGAGGCTGCACGAGCAGCAGACATGAAGCGGCGCGCATCTTTAATCGTATCCACGTAAAGAAGAATGGCCTCTGTTTTTGCATCCATACTCAAGTAATCGAGCAATTCAGCAAAATCGACATCTTGTCCTTGGCCAATAGAAATAAAAGAGGAGAAACCGATATTCTTGTCATTCGCCCAATCTAATACCGTTGTGCAAACGGCCGCGGATTGAGAGATAAAAGCAATCTTGCCGGGTAACGCAGCAACAGGAGAAAACGAGCAATTGAAGTTATGCCAAGGAAGAATAACGCCAAGACTGTTTGGCCCAATGACTCGGATGTTTAAGTCAGAAACATCGATGTTTTCGGCATCGTCAGAAATAACAATCGCGAATTCTGTCCCTCGCTCATCCAGTTCTTTCAGCAACTTCTTATTGCGTGCCACATTAGTACAGAGGATGGCGATATCAGGGGTATAGGGCAGGGAAGCAATGTTTGGATAAGCAATAACACCGGACACCGATTTGTATTTTGGTGTCACGGGCATGATCGCGCCGCCAAAAGCACTTTGAAGCAAATTACGCATTACAATTTGGCCTGCGCGCAGCGCTTTTTGAGATGCGCCAATCACAGCAACAGAATTCGGTTTGAAGAGTTTTTGTAGCTTATTCATTGTGACTCCTTTGCCATCGACGACGAGAACGGTCGGTCATTCCTCATACAATCATAAACGAATAAGCTTCTCTTTAAATATGAACAAGCCAGACATTGGTGCAAAACTAAACCATGCGTACAGAGTTTGTGTCGCTCATCACACCAAAATCACAGTTTATTGTGTTTGGTGCTTGATAAAATAGCCTGCTATCGGCATGATTTATCGTAATATTTATCCAGAGCGTTTGTTACTTCATGAAAAAAATCGCAATCATCGGCTTGTCAGTACTGCTTTCTGCTTGTGCATCTGAATCTTACATCACTGACGTAACGTCAGAAAGCTACCGAGAAGACTACCAATCTCAGTCTATTTCAAAGCCAATTATGTCGTCTGAGAACGCAGTGGTAGAGAAAGACGTAGAACCAACAGTTGTAAAAATGACTGCGAAGCCTGAAGAGAAAAAGGTCGTTAAGTTAACACCTAAAGATCAGGCGAAACCAGTTAAGATCATTCCGCCTAGTAAGAAACAAGCGGGCATTCAGCGCTTTGGTTACACCATCCAAGTTGTTGCCGTAGGCAGCCAAGCAAAAGTCGACCAGTTTGCGCGTCAGCTACCACAAAACAGCCAGCCAATTTGGGAAAACTACAAAGTGGTAAATGGAACTAAGTGGTTCTCAGTACTTTACGGTGACTACGCAACAAGTGCAGAAGCCAAGCAAGCAATCTCGACATTGCCAACGCACTTCCAACAGCTTAAGCCATTTGTGAAGAGCATTGATGCCATTAAGAACTCGGCTTATCCAACGCTTAACAAGCTAAATTAATAGAACAAGAGAAGGGAGCGTTTTGCTCCCTTTTTTCTTTGGTCAAATCCTATTCGAACAGCATTCCTCACAGTAAAATTACTGTACGTTACTACTCAAAGGTTTATCATACTGAATAGTATCTTTTGGAGATCACGGAAAGATTGATTCATGATTAAAAATATTCTTTTACTATGCGGTGGCGGCTCTTCAGAGCACGAGATTTCACTACTTTCTGCAAACTTTGTAGAGCAACAGCTGAATCTGATTGAAAACGTGAGCGTTACACGCGTAGAAATCAAAAATGAAGGTTGGGTAACAAACCAAGGTGAATTGGTTTACTTAGACCTTAACCAGAAAAAGCTGTGTTCAGACAACCTAAGCCTAGACGTTGATTTCATTGTCCCTTGTATTCATGGTTTCCCTGGCGAAACCGGTGACATTCAATCTATGTTTGAAATCGCGGGCATTCCTTACCTAGGCTGTGGCCCTGAAGCAAGCAGCAACAGCTTCAACAAAATCACATCTAAGCTTTGGTACGATGCGATTGGCATTCCGAACACTCCATACTTATTCTTAACACGTAACGATGAGCAAGCTCATGAACAAGCGTTACAAGCGTTTGATAAATGGGGAAAAGTGTTTGTCAAAGCAGCACGTCAAGGTTCTTCTGTTGGATGTTACAGTGTCACTGATAAGCAATCTGTTTCCCAAGCTGTGAACGATGCATTTGGTTACTCAGAGCAAGTCTTGGTAGAAAAGTCAGTCAAACCTCGTGAACTGGAAGTTGCCGCTTATGAGATGAACGGCGAGTTACACATTACTAAGCCTGGTGAAGTGATTGCGCCTGATGGTGCCTTCTATTCTTACGATGAGAAGTACAGCACGTCTAGCCATTCACTGACTGAAGTAGAAGCGAAAAACCTGACAGAAGAGCAGGTGGAAGCGATTCGAGTTGCTTCGGAAACCGTCTTTAAGCAAATGAATTTACGTCATTTATCGCGCATCGACTTCTTCCTAACAGAAGATGGTGAGATTTACCTTAACGAAGTCAACACCTTCCCAGGAATGACGCCAATCTCGATGTTCCCGAAAATGCTACAAAACAACGGTCACAAGTTCCATGAGTTCTTAGCAGATTGTATTAATACTGCAATCTAACTAACGTTACCGTCGTTCATTTTGTGGTAAACCTAAGCATAACTGAGTAATGACACAGTGCTAAACTTTGACTATTACTCGGTTGCATTTATGATTGTATCAAAGCATTAAATAGATGGCTCAGTGGTATGGCAATTTCAAATTATAGAGGTTTTAACCTGCAATCAGGCGGACCTGACGGTGCCGTTTGGAAGGTCAAGATCAAGAACCACGTTCTACAAGGCAGTTTAACGGCGGTAAAAAAGAGCATAGATTGGTGGTGTGACACTGCATCTATCATTGACCCTAAAGAGTTTGCGACTCTTGGTCAGAGAGCACAAAGCACCAGCAGTCCACAATCTGAAGTATTTAACGGCTACACGATAAAGAACGATACAGGTGAGGCAAATGCTTGGTACTGTATGTTCAACGGCAAGTTGATAAAAGGTGCCAAACCTGCCATTCAACGCCATATCGAAGCGTATTTAGTTGCAAAACAAAAAGCGCTACAAGCACAACAACAAAAGAAATAAGAATATGACACTCGTATATTCAACAGAGACTGGTCGCATCAAACCAGAAGAAGAAAAAGTCGAACGCCCTAAAGGCGACGGCATTGTTCGTATTCAACGACAAACTAAAGGCCGTAAAGGCAAAGGTGTTTGCATCGTGACAGGTTTGGACTTGGATGACGCACCACTGAAATTACTAGCAGCTGAACTTAAGAAAGTTTGCGGCTGTGGTGGCTCTGTAAAAGATGGCAACATCGAAATCCAAGGTGATGCTCGTGACAAGATCAAAGCACATCTTGAAAAGAAAGGCATGACAGTAAAATTAGCCGGTGGTTAATTCAAACTGAGCAAAAGATTTTAAAGAGCGTCGACTATGACGCTCTTTTTTTATCTGCAGTTTGGACAAGTTTGTAGAACTTAACCCAAATAAACATCTGCAAAGCACGACACACAAAACAGCTATTGAAAGAAACCCAGCTAATAGCAGAGCGAGCAATCGTAGATTGATAGATCCAGATTAGCTATTTTATGGTAAATAACGGTTATGTTTAATGACACTATCAAAAAGCGTCGTATTTTAAAATCTGAGAGGATAGGAGACCAATCCAGAGAAGATTTGGCGTACGTTGATACTTGATTTAACATAATATACATAATGCGTACTGAATCTGTAAACCCAAAGCGATAATGTCCTAATATTTCCAAGTGAATATGTCCTATGTTTGCTTGGAGGTATTTAGGATGCTAGTTACGATGAACGACCATGAATTACAACGTTTCTCCATTATCCAAGATGTGTTAAACAATAAGTTAAAGCGCCGAGATGCCATATCCATTCTTGGAATAAGCTACCGACACTTGTCTCGCATACTTAAAGCTTTTAAGGAACTTGGCGTTGAATCCCTAGCTCATGGCAACCGTGGTAAACCTTCGAGTAATCGCATCAGCGATGACACCAAGCTCCACGTACTCAAACTTATCTCAGAATACTATCTAAATTTTGGCCCAACGCTCGTACATGAAAAGCTTATAGAGATTCACGGATTTAATATCTCCTTGGAAACGCTTCGCCAATGGATGATCGCTGATGGTCTTTGGGTTCCACACTCTAAACGCAAGCCTAAAGTTTACCAACCTCGCTACCGACGTGATTGTTTAGGCGAGCTCGTTCAAAGATTGGTTTGAATTATCCAATATGCGAGCGTTGTCCTGTTTCAGGAGTCATTTCTAAGGTTCTAAATCAATTGTACTTCTTTCCCCAAATTTAACTCCTGACTTTGATTTTATCTTAACTTTAATTCTTTGTTTATCAACCTAGTGGATATCATTGGTGTCGCTTGATGCATCATAGCAAAGCCAACAATTAAAGTTAGTAAGGAAACTATGAGGCTATTAACGTTAGGTGAAGTTGATAGCAAGTACAGACTATAGGCAAACCAAAATATCCCAATGGTGAACCCAATTAATCCAAATGAAAAATTGTATATTCCATAAGCCCTGTCAAAAAAGCTAAGCTTTATTTGGAAATCCTTATCTTCTATATTTGTTAAATCTGGAGCGAGTTTACTGCACCTGACGATATGCAAGAATGATATTCTGTCCCCGATTTCATCTTTTAGCTTTAACAGGCTATCGAGTAATACGCTGCTTACTCGAACGTTGTGCGCTAAGTAAAAAATTTCCGCATCTAACTCAGAGTTGAGGTGTGATTTTAGCCGATGATCTTGGATTGGTAGGTTTATGGATTGCTCAAGAATCTTAAACCTCTTTTTCTTGTGCTCGTTTATGCTGTCCAAGATATGCTTAAGATTCACTAGAAGAGAAAAGGCAATTGCCATAAAAACAAATAGATAATCTCCTGCTTCTATGTAACTAATGATTCTATCAAACACATTGTTTACTCTTTAAAGTTTCACATTCACGCCTCATTATCATTTATTTATGGTTTCATATAAACTAATTGCCTAATGTTTAACGCAAAAAAGTCGAACCCCATCGCTAAGGTTCGGCTTTCTTAGGCTTCTTGATTTTGGTGGACGTCGATGAAAACGAATTGGAAGCCTGTAGAGGTCAATCGACCTGTCAAATGTATAGGCTCCCTGCCCGCTGTATAAATAGTCATTAGTGTGGGTTCGAAGTCAGTCGCACGTTTTAATCCTTTATGCGTGAGCGTTGCGCGGAGCTTTTAGAACCAACACGCTTTCTCGAATATCTTGCAGCCCCTTGGGGAGTTGCTTGTTGATAGCAATCTGTTATTTCAGATTCATCCCCGTCAGCGCAAACATCACAAGCGACTCAGACAAAAAGTCCAGATCGGATAATGCGTTAACTAGGGCGATTTCCATCCAAGCCCCCTACACTTTTGTTTGGTTTCCAGCTGTCTGGCAGCGCTTCCGTCGCCCTACTTTCCTGCTAAGCCCGCCTTGCAGAGCCTCACCACAACAGAGGCGCGCAAACCCACCGGGACACATCTGAAGCTTTGCGAGTGTCGAGCAAGGCTTTTCTCTTTCTAATGATTTGGTTTGACTGCCGACTAGAGCGCGGAGCAAGTGAGGACGGGCTAGGACGATTGCGCGACGTGCGGCGGGAGGTCAAAACCCCCGTATCTGTATTACGGGGGTAAATTCCTCGATTTTTCAGTGTGCATTGTTTTTCTGAAATAATTAGATACGAATATGCAACTATACCCTATGCCATTGCACTGCTATCATCGCGCTTACTGTAATTTGCAGTGGTAATTATTCCCCTTGTACTTATGGGGTTGACGAATAAATTATTGATCGAGGAAAAAAATGGATCGTGGTATTAGAGATGAAGGTTTTGTACGCAGAGCCTTCGACGAAGTGAAAGGTGAAGATGGTCGTTGGATTGCAAACCAGGGTGCTTTCGAAGGGAGTGACAGTGATGTCTTAGATCCAGTGACACATGCAGCTTTTGTTACTTCAGCAAGCATTTATAACCAGCATGGTAAGTTGCCAGACGGAGCTGTAACAGAAGCTGTGGCCGCAAAATCTATTGGCGAAGTTAGAGCATTTATTGATAAATACTCAAGCTTCATCTAGAAACCAATAAGACAAAGTTAATTAAAGGCTCCATTGAGCCTTTTTTCGGTGTGTCTACTAATCATTGATCGCAAAAACGTATGTTTGGGATCAAATAAGTGTGACGTATTTTCACTATCTAACAAAATTCAGCTTTATGGCTTTCGTTTCATAGCATAGAATCCGGACAAGTGTAGTACATCATCCTGTTTAATGAGAGAAAAACGCATGAAGCTAACGAAAAAACTTTCTTACTCTGCCTTAAATATCGTCACCCACCCCCACTCGCAACAGACTTACATTGAGCTCTTTTTCACTTTAAAGAAGCAAAGTGCTCCAGTTAAACTTAGAGGGGATACTTACGCTACAGTTATTCATATTAGTTACTTCGATAAGCAGAATAAGTCTAGTAGTCCTGTTCTTGGTGAGATCGTTAAGTATACAAACATCGATAAAGATGCAGATTGGTATGACATCAACTCTCAAGATATCGCATCAGATGAAGACCTAGAAAAAATCAAAGATATTCCAGATCACCTGAAGCCGAACATGTCGAAATTCAGCTTCATTTTTTACCCAGATACACACCTTTTGGTTTTTGAATCTTTATATGATGGACAAACGTTCAGCGCGCACTATGCCAAGTCATTGTTTGAATCACTGTTTGCTTCGCCATCAATTGCGAATAAATTTGGTAATGTAGAAGTAACAATCGTCCCAGAAACAGATACAATCGATAGTTTCCTGTCTCTTTCGGGTTTAAAATGCTTACGCATGGTTACCAACCGCCCTAATCCGGATCAGCTATCTAAAACTGAAGGTAAGATTAAATCGCGTCTCGCAAAAATCAATGCCATCAGTGAGGAACGCATCCTAAAAGCAGACCGAGAAGCTGAGCTATTGCTAGACGAGATAACTAAACTTGAAGCTAAGGTCGCTGCAAAGAATGGTGAAGTTGAGTTCAAACGAAAGAATGAATCTGGACATATAGAAGTGTTTAGCACTAAGGAACATCCATTAAAAGAAGACAACTTTTATAACCCTGCAATTTCCAGTGCTTACGACGAACTCATTCGTGTCGGAGCTACGATCAAACAACGAGTAAAAGATTGGATCAGTTAATTTAAACTATGTCAGAGCTCAATCGGGAAAATGTTATTAGAAGATACTGGAAGGCTTACGGTGGGATTAAAGCCCTGTTTAGTAGTGCCTTTTTCTATCTAGCAATAGCCTTTACTGCCTTACTATACACACAGTGGACAAAAACAGGATGGTGGGACACTGTACTGTCGGTAATGCCTAACCTATTGGGCTTCACTCTTGGCGGTTTTGCTATGTGGGTTGCGATCGGTGACGAAGACTTCAAAGCTACTATCTCTGGTGTAGATGAGGGAGATCCAGATGAAGTCTCTCCTTTCATGGAAGTCAACGCTACTTTTGCACACTTTATATTCCTACAGGTGTTTTCTATTCTATGCGCTGTTGTAAACAAAGCTTATGACGTAACGCTACCCGCTGACCATGTTATCGTCAAAGCCTTAGGTGATAAATTTGAATTAGTTACTTTAGGGTTTTACGCGTTTAGTTACTTTTTATTCATATATGCTTTGCTCTCAGCTCTCGGTTCCGTTCTGGCACTCTTTAGCGTGTCGGCATGCTATGACGATTATCAATCCAAGGGAACTGGTAAAAAAATTAGAGAGCTACTCAAGAAAGAACAAGAATTAGAAGATATGCGTAAAAGAAAAAGAGAATTGGAAGCTCAATTGAACAAAAATGAAACTTTGAATTAAGGCTCCTTTCGGAGCCTTCTTTACATCACATCATCTCTTTAAGAGCCCTTGCGTACTTCAATACTTGTCCAGCTGCTTCTAAGTCAGTCAGCGCCCCAATCTCTAACAAAGCAATCCCTGTTAAAATTTTCTGTGCTGTAACTAACTGCCCTGTTGGTAGCTCCAATCTGTCGTGATGCATCTTGAAGTGCTCCCACTGTTCAGATGAACTTAGCTCCCTTCCTTTTGTCATCCGCATAAGCCTTTTACACTCCGATGGAATCGTTTTTCCCTTATCCCATTCTTTGATTGTTCTCACACTTTTTAAACAAAGATCAGCAACTTGTTCGACGGATAAACCACATTCAAACTCACGAAAAATATAGTTTTTTGTCATTTCGTGATACTTCATTGAATTTTCCCTCAAAAGCGGGGCATTTTATAAATAATTGATATGCAACTGCATTAAGCATAAAATCTGTTAGAGCAATTTAGTAATGTCCGGTTTTAGCCACTTTAAAATGTCCTCCTAAGATTAACAACATTGTTTGCTTTTGAGGCTTTAACCGATGTTGATTACGATGAGTGAAAAAGATATTTATCGATTTAAGGTTCTGTCTGACGTCCGTGAAAGCGATTGCGTCAAGTTGATGCTGCAGTTATTCTAAATGTGTCTGTTCGTCATGTCCGGCGTTTACTCAATCGACTCTCCACTTTAGGAGCTCAAAGTCTCGCGCACGCAGCTCGTGGTCGTCCAAGTAACCGACGTTACCTTGAAGATTTTAGAGTTGAAATACTAAAGATCATTCACAAGTATTATTCTGATTTCTCACCAACGCTCGCTCTAGAAAAACTCTCAGAGCAACACAACATCGCTGTATCTAAAGAGACTCTCCGTCGATGGATGATCGCCGACGGACTTTGGGTCCCACACTCTAAACGCAAGCCTCGAATTTACCAACCTCGCTACCGACGTGATTGTTTAGGCGAGCTCGTTCAAATAGATGGCTCTCACCATGATTGGTTTGAAGGACGCGCTGACAAATGTTGTTTACTGGTCTTCATCGATGATCCGACTGGTCGTCTGATGTAATTAAGGTTCAGCGAAACCGAATCGGCCTTTGATTACATGCTCACTCTGACGATTTATTAGGCCAAACGATAGTTCTATTTAGAATGAGAACTAAAGTTAAATCTAGTCGTTTGTGGGATCCTCGATAGATTCTCATGATTTTATAAAATTAATCATTGCACTGAGTTACACCAGAGAATATATATTGCTCGCAAATCCATAATAAGAGTCAATATGTTGTGCTAATTACAAAATCAAAAGCATTATGCCTACCCCTACTTTTCCTATCTTACAATGCAGTGGCTGAAAGCGATTTCTCTGTAGAAACGATCTTAAGCGGTCATCAAGTGTCTCAGTTTGCTTTGGGTGACACGGATGGAGATGGCAGAGACGAGATCATTTTTCTCGATCAATATGGCACCATGAAAATCGCTAGAAACTTCGCGAACCCAAGTTCAATCAACATGCTAACGAATACCAGGTGGAGCCTGACTGATAACTGGAAGCTACAGTTCTTAGATCAAGCTTACCCCTAGTACCGACATCCGAGTGCGCATGACCTACGAGCATAATGGCAATGTGTTTAAGTCCGGGGTCGGTGTGGCAACCAAACAAGATGGCAAAATAGAAATTAATATTAACGGATATAGTGGCAATCCAGCTGTGACGATCAACTATCTGTCTGTTTCGAATGGTGCAATGAAGGGTAACTACAAGGATATCCAATACAGTAACTCAAGAAGCTTTCCTATGAATGCCCAAATGGATTGATACTGAAGATTAGTTTGGCCTTGTCTGCGAACCAACGCGATAAACCTTTCATCAACACTTTGGTGTGTTACCGGTGTGGTTGGGAACGAAGTGAGTCAGACTACTATGAAGAACAAAAAGCCGAACCCCATCGCCAAGGGTTCGGCTTTTTAGTAGGCTTCTCACTGATCATGGAAACGTAAGTATTAACATTTTCGAAGCCCGTCTAGGTCAATAGACATGCCCAAGGTATCGGTTCAGATTACGCTGTGTAAATCATCATTAGTACGGTTCTGAACTCGCTCGAAAGGTTTAAACGTTTTGAAGATCCACATTACACAATGTTTAGACACACTCTACATAACTCACCCGGCCGACACGCTTATGTTTCCTTTCGGAGCCCGACACTGAGTTTCTGTCTTGGAGCAAAATCAAGTGAAGAAAGGAAGCGCCCCTCCAAGCAGTAATTGATGTTCGTTACCAATGTTTGCTCTCTGTATTCATTATCAAAGGCACGAGCGGCTGGTCTTCTCCCTTTTTATTAGACCAAACGTTACGATGTAACACCTAAGTAAAACTGCTCTCTAAAGTACTATGGCTCGCTATGTAGCCCAGTGATCATTTTCTCTCACATAACGGCTCTAACTGGACGTTCAACCAATCTCAATTCGTACGATTTAGGCCTTTAGATTTTCTGTTTTCCTCGAGTATTTCTGATTCGATGGAATTTAGTCCGCAAGTACTTACTGCCATCAAAACTCCCTATACAACTAACTTAAATTATTATCATTCAAAGTGACGGTGTCTCTTTTAGATTTTTACAGGATATTCCACTACTCAGAAATACCTTTTAATTTGGCTTTGTAATTTAATTACAACCTCAGGTGGTAAATAAGTGTGCGTCAGTTCTTTATGTTGAGTTAAGTTGCTGTATTTACGAAAGTTAACGCTTGGGGTGGATTTTTTGCAGGGTTTTCGACTACTTGGAAAAGGTGACAGTTAATTGCAATTAGTAAAATTTTACCAATGCATTATGGCAGTGTTTTCCACTCTACTTTGGATCTATGAGTGTGACGCGGTAACTAAATGTTTTGTCAGATGAACGTGGCGAAAGGTGGTGAGTTGTTTGTTTTCGAGGGCTATACAACGGGCGTAAAAAAGCAGGGTCTGTGCCCTGCTCTTTGTAATTTCTTAATCTTGTTTCTTTGCGGCGTATTCTGCTCGAATTTGCTCTGCAACGATCTTAATCGCTTCTGCGGTACTAGTGCCCTTTTGCATTAGTTCTTGAATACGTTCTACAGCTTGTTGCTGTTCTTGATGGGACAGAGGTGGTAAATCGTCAAACATAAAAAAGCTCCTCAATGTGAGGAGCTGACTATAACGATTCGCTTAATAGGTCGCAAGGAAATTAATTGAAGCGCCCATTGCATCTGCGTTGGTGTATCGGGCTGCAATGTCTATTTCAATTAAGTTAAGTGGCGATAAGCCAAGACCGGCAGTGATCGTCCCCTCGTCATCTGAACGAGCTAGGTTTGTCATATAACCGCCACGAAGTGCAAGCTGGCGAAGGACATCAATCTCAAAACCGGCACGTAGCATTTGTGTGTTGTCATCAAATGTAGAGAACTTCTTCTCTTCGTTTAAATCGTAATCAACACTAAAGCTAAAGTAATCGGCTACGTAACCCGCACCAACGGTGTAAACTGGTCGCATGCTGTACTCATAGGATTGGATCGTGTCGCCGTTGTATGTGAACGATTTGGTTTTCACGTCACGGCCAATCAAGTTCTTGGCAGAGATACCCAAGCGATATGGTCCAAAGAACCAAAGTGCACCGGCATCTAAGTTGAACATGGTTTCTGCGGTTTCATTTTCACGCAGGTCTTTAGTGTCAAATGCGGCAAAGCTGGTCGCGTATGAATAGGTGTAGATGCGTTGCAGTTTTGGTGTGATACCAAATGACAGGTGCTGGTTCATGAAGTTGGTGTACTTCGCCAGTGAAATACCCGCTTCCGCTACGCCAATGGATACACCGCGCACGTAACTGTCATTTAACGGGTCGCCGCTTACAGTATCGATGGTCGGCTCTACGAAAGATTCGGTATACAGTTTGCCGTAAGCGGTCGCAGACAAGAACTTGTTTGGGATACCAACTGCAACCACACCGCCTAAATCGAAGTCCATTTTCTGGCCATCAATGGCATTTAATGAGTTTACGATCTCGGTTGGGTCCGTGAGTTTGCCTATTCGCTCAATCTCATCGATTAAACCGTTTTGGTCGTTATAGTTGATACCAAAGCTCGGCACAATCATGCCTGCGTCATCGTTACGTCGGTAAATGGCGGTAAGCGCTGGGTTAAAGAATGGTGCGGTTAGGTAAGAGGCAGATACGGTGCCCACGCCACCCATTGCATCACTGCGAGCTTCAATTGCGTAAGTGGCAGCAGAAGCAGCGCCTGAGAATAGCGCTGCAGTCATAGTGGTGGCTAAAATTTTGTATTGTGTCTTCATACTACACTTGTGTTTTCGTTCTTCCTGAACTTATATCGGCACAAGTGTAATTTCTTTAGCTATTCTTCGAGAGAAACATCATAAGTTCGGCTAATAGTTTGAGCTTGCTCCACAATTATGTCCCCTTGCCAACGGCGACTGTTAATGCTGACAGCTAAAACGTAGCGATCGTTTGGAATACCGTCGAGTTCGAGTGCATTTGGGTAGTTCGATTCGTAGGTCTTTTTCCACACTTGATCGTATTGGCCTTCGATGTAGTCGTATAAGCCTACTTCCAATTGCGGTAAAGGACAGTGCGGATTACGAAGTGCGCTCTTTTCTACTTTCCAATTCTCTTTTGATGTCCAACGAACGTATTGCGATGAGTTTGAATCCCCCAAAATCACCCAAGTACGATATGTGCGCTTGTCTTTTGTGGTAATAGAGAGATGGTACAACCCCGCGTCTAACTTACCGGTTAAGTTATAGCGTTTAAGGAAGTTGCGCTCGTTAGCCAGCTCGGTTCCCTCTTGCGGCTCTTCATAATTGAAGGAGCTATCAGCAGAGATTGAGCTATCAACCCAACGGCGAAATGAGATGTCTTCGATATCGGTTGTCGCGCGCAGCTTAACCACGAGTCGATAGGTATCTCGCCCTGGGCTTTGAATAGTTTGGCGGATAACGTTAATACCGCTGATCCAATCTGGAAGCGTAACGCCTGTGAGAGACTTACCACAGTCTTTTGATAATGATTGAGCGAGCAAGTCATTAAGATGCGGTCTGGTTTCTTTGTTGGGTTCGCTTTGCCAAAGTTCAACAAGGGAGTTGAACATGCCACCAAGGTCATCTTCAAGAAGATGTTGGTGTGCTTGGGTTAAAGGCGTATTGGATTGAAACCAGTCCGTTGCATGGACTGGTTTCACTAACAGTAATGATAGAACTACAGGAAGTAGTGTTTTCATTCTTGCGATTACGCTTTCATCTTGTAGCCAACGCCACGAAGCGTTTCGATTTCAAGACCTGGCAGTTTTTGACGAAGCTGCAGTACGTGTGTGTCTACTGTACGAGTTGTAGGGAAATGGTTGTAACCCCAAACGTGGTCTAGTAGTTCATCACGTGTAAACACGCGGCCAAGGTTTGATGCCAAGAACAACAGCAGATCAAACTCAGTACGAGTCAGTGTGATCATTTCGCCTTTGAATACAACTTCGCGTGTCGCGCGGTCGATTTCTAGGTCTTTGGTCATCACTTTGTCAGCGTTGCCCTGTTCTGCTGCATCTGGTGCACGAAGTTGTGCACGAATACGAGCAAATAGCTCGGCTTCAGCGAAAGGTTTTGTTAAGTAGTCGTTCGCGCCAGAATCTAGACCAGCAACTTTATCTTTAACAGTAACAAGTGCAGTAAGCAGAATTACTGGAACATCTTTAATTTTTTTCCATTCAGGAAGAGATTGTACTGAATCGCCATCTGGTAGTTGGCGGTCCAGAATGACTAAGTCAGCCTTTTTCCATTGTGGCTCAACGTCTGAAATACGCTCCACATGTAAACACTCATATCCTGCTTGTTCCAGGCTTACTAACAGGCCGTCAGCCAAGTTTTTATCGTCCTCAACGAGAAGCAGTGTCTGTTTCACAAGGTATCTCCAATATAAAGGTTGTAGGTGGTCCCATTAGGGACATTTTTCCGCCCATGCGGCCTACCATTGATTCAACTATTGTTAATCCAAGCCCTAATCCGCTCTTACTTACGAACGGTTTTCTTAGGTTTGCCCAATCTTTTGCAGTCAAGCTGCCGGCATCTATGACTTGGATAATGATCTTATCTGCACTGGTTTCTACACGTAGTTCTACCGGTGCTTCACCATACTTCAGTGCGTTTCGTAGCAAGTTGTCGATACAGGTCCCAAGCCAGTACACGTTAACTTTAGCAGCTACATCTTCGTTTATTTTGAATAGTACAGCGTTATCAAATTCTTCTTCAATCTTATATTCTAGCCATTCTGCAACCGATGGAACCCAGTCTGTTGCAAGCATTTGGTTATCAGATTGCAAATAATCTTTACTTGCCTCCGCTAACTGGCGTAATCGGCGCGTATCTTCACACAATCGGCGAAATTCGTCGTAAACACTTTCAGGAAGATGTTCAAACTCGCGACGGAATCCCTCAACGGTTAAAGACAACGATGCAATTGGCGTTCTTAGCTCGTGCGTTAGAATCTGCAGTACCAGCATACGGCTGCGCATTTCTTCACGCTTGCTGTTCCAACGATACACTGCCCAGCCTATTACCAGCAAGATGTTGGCAATCACAAGGATGATCATACTGATCCGCAACACTTGTGAGTGATCTTCTACATCCCAGCAGATATTACCGCGTTTTACGAAACAGCTTCGGCTTTCTGATGCTAATCCGTAAGACAGGCCAGCGTTTGCAACGTTTTCCTGCCATACGTTTTTGGCGAATACAAAATAATGGTCGCCACGGCGTAGCCACAGCTCTTTGCCTTCAATAAACATACTCGCGCCGGCGATGAGTGCGTTGATCGCATCGTCATCCATATTTTGCAGGCTTGCGAGTAGTTCATCCCCTTCATCGTTAGTTCGCTCTTTGATATGCATGTATTGAGCAAGTTTAAGACGAAGCGCTGGATACTTTTCTGCATAACGCGCTGCATAGGTTCCCCCACCTGGGTGGATCAAACCGCTGCGCGAGAACCAACGCGGTGTCAGTTGCGTCCCCTTACATATGGCACGCGTAAAGACTAAAGGTTCAGTAATTAAAGGGCTTAACGGTAATTTTCCGCGACACGTGTTGGCTAAACGGTACAACTGCTGAATATCTTTCAGCGGGTAGTCTGCCGTTTGCGGCAACATTGAGTCCGGTGAGAGCAATTTGGTTGGGTAGTTAGATTGCAGTATGCGTATATCATACGATTTAAGGGCTACTTCGTAATTAAATAGCTCTGTAAACGTATCTATTCGTTCTGGTAATGAATCTGCAAATGCGGGTGCCGAGAAAATTGGCAGCATTAAAGCAGAACGGAGCAAAAACTGTTTAATCAAACTGTTACCGTTACTTGTTATATTAGCCAGAACTATACATCAATAAACAAGCGAATGACATTAGGCGGCTCAAGGATTTGCAGTACTATAACATTGAAGCCCCACAAAAAAAAGGCCAGCGAATGCTGGCCTTGGTTAGTTTTAGAGCAAATATTTTACAATGCTTTGAAAATTGCCTCGACGCTTTCTTTCGCATCACCGAATAGCATTGAGGTGTTTTCTTTAAAGAACAGTGGGTTTTGTACGCCAGCGTAACCGGTATTCATTGAACGCTTGAATACGACTACGTTTTGCGCGTTCCAAACTTCTAATACAGGCATGCCTGCGATTGGGCTGTTTGGATCTTCAAGCGCTGCTGGGTTCACTGTATCGTTCGCGCCGATAACCAGAACGGTATCTGTTTCCGGGAAGTCATCGTTGATCTCGTCCATCTCTAGTACGATATCGTAAGGCACTTTTGCTTCTGCCAGTAGAACGTTCATGTGACCTGGTAAACGGCCAGCTACAGGGTGAATACCAAAGCGAACTTCAATGCCTTGATTACGCAATGTCTCCGTGATCTCATGCACTGGGTATTGTGCTTGAGCTACTGCCATGCCGTATCCTGGAGTGATGATCACTGATTTTGAGTTCTTCAGCATTTCTGCCACTTCTTCAGCTGACGTTTCGCGGTGTTCGCCCTGCTCTTCATCACTTGAAATCACAACTTCTTGACCGAAGCCGCCAGCGATAACGCTGATGAACGAGCGGTTCATAGCTTTACACATGATGTAAGAAAGGATCGCACCCGAAGAACCAACTAGTGCACCCGTTACGATCAGTAGGTCGTTTGCAAGCATGAAACCTGCCGCCGCCGCTGCCCAACCTGAGTATGAGTTCAGCATTGAAACCACAACTGGCATATCTGCACCACCGATAGACGCCACTAAGTGGTAACCGAATGCGAATGCAATCAGCGTCATTACGATCAGTGCGAACATGCTGCCGTCCGCTTTTACGAAGTAAATCATAAGAAGCGTAGAAAGGACGATCGCCGCAAGGTTCATTTTGTGCTTATGAGGCAAGTTTAGTGGCGAAGATGAGATCGTGCCGCGTAGCTTACCGAAAGCAACGACTGAACCAGTAAAGGTTACCGCACCGATGAACACGCCAAGGAATACTTCCACTAGGTGAATCACGTGCTCAGCGTGAATACCAGCAAGGTCAGTTGAAACTGGTGCTGGTGGCTCGAGGTAGCTGTTGTAACCTACCAAAACTGCAGCCATACCTACAAAGCTGTGTAGGATCGCAACCAGTTCTGGCATTTGGGTCATTTCTACTTTCTTTGCGTAGTGGATACCGATGCTACCACCGATGACCATCGCGATGATGACCCAAACGAACCCTTCTGCATTCGGGCTAAAGATTGTCGCAATAAGCGCAATCGCCATACCCGCAATACCGTAGTAGTTACCTTTTCTTGCCGATTCTTGTTTAGAAAGTCCCGCGAGACTTAATATGAAAAATAGCGCAGCAATAATGTATGCCGCTTGTACTAATCCTGCAGACATTGGTCACTCCTATTATTTATCTTTGCGGAACATTTCAAGCATACGTTTGGTCACGGTAAAGCCACCAAAGATGTTTATGCTTGCAATGAGTACAGCAATGAATGATAGGAAGGTAACGACGCCATTACCCTGACCAATTTGCAGCAGTGCACCTACTACGATGATGCCTGAAATCGCGTTGGTTACAGACATAAGTGGAGTATGCAGTGCATGTGTTACGTTCCAAACTACGTAGTAACCTACCACACACGCTAGTACGAATACGGTGAAGTGAGATAAGAACGCAGCCGGAGCAACAGAAGCAACCCAAGCAAAGGCACCTAAACCGACAGCGAGTGCACCGAATTTCTTCACTGGTGACGTTGGCTCTTCAACTTTAGGTTGAGGCTTAACGGGCTCTTGCGGTTTAGCTTGTGGCTGTGCCGACACCTGAATTGGTGGCGCAGGCCATGTCACTTCGCCTTCTTTTACTACTGTTACGCCACGAAGTACGACGTCTTCGAAGTCGATATCGATGTTGCCATCTTTCTCTTTACAAAGCAGTTTTAGAAGGTTTACAAGGTTGGTAGCGTAAAGCTGAGAAGATTGCGTAGGCAGGCGACCTACCATGTCGGTGTAGCCAACGATTTTTACACCGTTCGCCGTGGTGATCACTTGATCTTTTACTGTGTATTCGCAGTTACCACCGTTTGCGGCAGCAAGGTCGACGATTACGCTACCCGCTTTCATGCTATCCACCATTTCTTTGGTGATAAGCGTTGGCGCAGGTTTACCAGGAATCAGAGCCGTTGTGATGATGATATCAACGTCTTTCGCTTGCTCAGCGTATAGCTCAGCGGCTTTTTTGTTGAATTCATCCGACATTTCTTTCGCGTAGCCGTCACCTGAACCGGAATCTTCTTTGAAGTCTACGGTTAGGAACTCTGCGCCCATCGATTCAACTTGCTCTTTTACTTCAGGACGAACGTCAAAAGAGCGAACGATAGCGCCAAGGCTACCAGCAGCGCCGATAGCAGCAAGACCTGCAACACCTGCACCTGCAACCAGTACTTTCGCTGGCGGCACTTTACCTGCTGCGGTAATTTGACCGGTGAAGAATCGACCGAATTCATGAGCGGCTTCAACCACTGCACGGTAACCAGCAATGTTCGCCATAGAAGAGAGTGCGTCTAATGCTTGCGCACGAGAGATACGAGGAACCGCGTCCATTGCGAGAACGTTGATGTTCTTGCTAGAGAGTTGTTCCATTAACTCAGCATTTTGAGCAGGCCAGATAAAGCTCACTAATGTTGCGCCATCTTGCAGTAATGCGATTTCGTCGATGCCTTTTTCTTCATCTACGAGTGGCGCGTTCACTTTAAGGATTAAACCTGACGTCCATACTTCTTCACTAGATACAATTTTCGCCCCTGCTGCTTCATAAGCGGCATCATCGAAACTGGCTAGCACCCCCGCTTGTGATTCGATTGCGACATCGAACCCCAACTTAATTAACTGCTCAACCGATTTAGGTGATGCAGCTACTCGCGATTCACCTGCGAGTATTTCCTTAGGTACACCGATTTGCAAAACGCATACTCCTTGTATACATATCAATAATTAGTCCCAAAACAGAGCGTCGCTCTACTCTAATTCTTTTTTATTTCTATCTGTTTACTACGCAAGAAAACACAAACGAATGATGGTGTTTGGGGTCACCCATTTGCACAGCCACATCTTGACTAACAGCCCTGTTATTCTTCTGTTTTTATCGAACGTCTATCGTGACTTCAAGTATTTTGTAATAAAAATACTAAATTTCATTACATATAACGCTAAGTAATGAATATTTGTCTACTTCGCGCTGAAAAATAACTACGATTAGCGCTACTCAGCAGAGGTCTAACCAGATATGTGTTAATTGCTTGTTTTACAAATATTTAAGCCTAAAAAAGAAAGAGAGCCATCAGCATATACACTAATGGCTCTCTTTAAGATGATTCGTATCAAGTTGCAGTGATTTCTTAATCGAAGATCTTTTCGCCCATTTGGTCGATAAACATCTGCGATTTTTTTAGCATCAGTTCGTTGGCGTCTTGCTCTGAACCAAGCAAATCCGATCGGATAAAACGGTGTGATTTCACTTCTCCGTCGAAGTCTTTCTCGATGCGTCCAGCAATGCGGTACTGACCGCCTTCTGAAAGGCTTTCTTGATAGATCAGGTAGCCTTTGTACTCGACTGGTTCGACGGTTTTTACTTCAGCAGTTTTATCACTGCCACCAAACAAGCGCGAAAAGAATCCCACGGTTCCTCCTTGGGGACGCCCACTCTTCTGTATATTGATTCTTATATACGGTAGCGAACATCATTTACTTTATGTTGACGTTTAGGATCGGTTTTTCGAACCAATCCAGTTCTTTGTCTTCATCATAACTGGTATGCGACAAAATTACAGGCACATCATTGTTACGATTTTTGCGTCTGTCTTCTTGAATCATTGTTGCTGCGTTCTCAACAGCGACATCAACACTTTGTTTGAACTGCGCCAATTTGCGTTCTGGGAGTGCCGACAGAAAATCGATGTCATGACGAATATAAACAGGCTTAAGCTGGATCAGAGCTAAACACGCGATATCCGCCAGTTGTTCGTTGTCGAATTGATCTACGTATTGGTCTGAAGCGAGCACCTGTCCAACCAAGGTTTCCATGTAATTGTGTACGTCTGAACTGATCTGCATCGATTTTTCTCCTTTGTTCAACACCTTGAAATTATAGCAGTCGAACTCGCTCTGCAACTCGTTGATTGCTCTTAATTTAATCAACCTCTCTCTTTTTGTCAGCGTTCGCTGTAAAACACTTGGAAAATTCCGAAATACACGTATTCTTGTTAGTTTTGAAAGCGTCTGAAATTATACTGTTTACGCACGGTATTAATTGAATGCTTAATGTAACCCTCTAGATATATTCAACTATTTTCAGGTAATTTGTAGTAGATGGCATCATCTTTAATGACCTCCCCAGGCTTTCGCTTCCTATTCCCAGTCTTGTTATGGGGCATGGTCAGTTTGGGTATGGATAACATCATTCAGATGACTCAATCTAACTGGGGAATTGCTGCAAACTTGCCCTACATTTTGCTCGGTTGTGCGTTGTTGATGTGTTACTCGTTCAAGCAAGGACGAGAGTCCATGGTCTGCATTGCCATGTTGCTCGCCTACTTTGTGATTCAACATCGTTTACAGGTACCACTACAAACTGGCACGGCGCTTTTAGAGCTCACTATTTTAGCAAGCCTCCTTCCCGTTTCGTTCTTGGCCGTATTCCTCTTCAATAAAGAGGGCTTCGATTCCAAAGCGACACTCACTTATGTACTTATGTTGAGTATGTTTGTGTTTTGGTCTTACGTAACCTTGACCTACTATGTTGAAGGTGGGTTTGAGGAGTGGACCAATGGCATCTTGTTTATTGTTCCAACCGTTTCAAAGTTACCATTGGTTTTAGTGCTGTATTGCATTGGCATTGTGTGCTTTTTGGGCATTTTGGTTTTGAAGAAAAACAAGATCATTCATGCCATGACATACTCAGCCATGGTATTGGCATCAGCGACGTTTATCTTCTTCGATGTTCAATACATTTCGAGCACCATGTTTACCCTTACAGGTTTGCTGATCATCATCTACTCGACATCAGCCAGCCACCAACTAGCTTTCACCGACAGTTTAACGCTCATCCCTAGCCGTCGCGCATTGGATCTAGACCTTAAGCATATGGGACGCAAGTTTACTATTGCGATGCTGGATGTTGACCACTTTAAGAAGTTCAACGACACCTATGGCCACGATACCGGCGACGATGTGCTCAAAATGGTCGCTTCTCGATTGATGAAGACACAAGGCGGCGCAAAGGTTTACCGATTTGGTGGTGAAGAGTTCACCATCGTGTTTAAAGGTAAATACACCGAAGATTGCGAATCTCATTTAGAAGAAGTTCGTGAGCTTATTGCTCAGTATGAAATGATTCTACGTGACCAAGACAACCGTCCTGACGACAATAAACAAGGACGCAAAAAACGCGGTAATGCGGAATCGAAGCAGAAAACGGTATCTGTAACAGCCAGTTTTGGTGTTGCGGATAGCCGCAGCGCGCGTAACCCTGCTGATGTGATTAAGCTGGCAGATGATGCTCTATATAAAGCAAAAAAAGCGGGCCGTAACTGTGTGAAGTACTGCCACGCGTAATTCTTTCTTCCCAATTCTTTAAAGCTTGTTTTTTGGTTCTAAGACTTCTCAAGCCTTACCTTAGAAAAATACTCCAAATAAGTGACAGCGTCACTATATTTTGGGGATTTATATCTTTCTGATTTAACTAGCATTTACTACAGTGTAAGTATTTCTTCCCAAGGATTTAGACGTATATAACGCCCTGTCAGCTGTTGCGTACAAATCGGCGACTTTATCTTTCCCCGTTGGTTGGAGCGCAAACACACCCTGTGACACTGTCACTCTATTTGCCACGCTTGAATATGCATGTGGGTAATCTAAGAAGTACAATGCTTCTTGAATCCTCTCCGCTTCTCTTTCTGCGGTTTGCGCGTCGGTACTATTCAGGAGGATGACAAATTCTTCACCACCATAACGACCTACATATTCTCCAGAGCGGCAGAAGGTTGCTTTAAGCTGGTTTGCGATGGCTTGTAGGCAGCGATCCCCTTCTATATGGCCGTAGTTGTCATTGAATGGCTTAAAGAAGTCGACATCCAAAAGAATCAACGCCATTGGCATATGATGACGTCCGTGCCACGCAATCATGGTTTCTAACTTCTGGTCTATATAGCGACGGTTATAGAGTTTGGTCAAACCATCTTCGTTGGCTTGTTGTTGTAATAAAGAGTTCACTTCTTCTAACTTAGCGGTCGCTTGTTTGAGCTCACGACGCATATGCGCAATACGCTGCATTGCCATAAGCTTAGAGTTGAGAACAAGTTTGTCGACAGGTTTGATCAAGTAGTCATCGCCACCCGCTTGTATTGCTTTTGCGATCATTTCGGGCTCTTCGTGACTACTCAAGAAGATGATTGGGATCCAATCTGGGAAGGTTTCTCTGATATGAAGTGAGACTTCGAAGCCATTCATGTCTGGCATCGCGATATCCAGCAGCACGAGTTCTGGGTCGAAGCTTTCATAAGTATTCAGTGCTTCTATCCCGTTGCCAACGGCTTTTACAATGTGACCTTGCTGTTTTAATCGTATAGCCAACTGCATTCGGTCTAGTTGTACGTCATCAACCAGGAGAATGCGCATAGAGGTCCCTGTCGGTTGCATAGCGCGTTCCATTTTTTTTTCTCAGTCTTTACTAAACATATATCATACACGCACGGTTGTTGCATTACGCGACAAATTTCGTGCTATATTTTTTTGTTGAACGGTCACGTAATCAAATAGTTCTTATGGTAGCTATTTGATGCATTTGGTATTAATATTCCCGCCTTTTGTAGCAAGAGCCACTCGAATCTCGTTACAACATGCACTATAAATAATGTGCGCTTTTATGTACTAACAGGACTCACCATGTCAGAAGCAACTAACAACGAAAGCAAAAAAAATCGATCTAGAAACTATTTCTCCAGAACTACGTAAAGTTATCGAATTTGACGAAGTTCCTGAGCAAATGTTTGAGATGGTTACCTCTATCCATGAAGTGTCTGAAGAAGCTGTTCGTGAATCTTGGAATGAAATGCCAGCAAGTGCACAAAACATTCTGGACAACTTCGAGCAATTCCACGCTCTAGTATCTGTAGGCCAAGCTTTCGCTGGTCTAAACGTAATGGAAGAATTCCCGACTCTTAACCTTCCAGAAAACATGACAGATGAAGATAAAGAAGACTACCGTGCTCAACTGCTAGACAATGTTCTACACAACTGCGTGAAAGACATGGTTAAGCAACTTAAGAAAGCACGTCGTGATCCTCTTCTTAAGCGTGAATTCAAAGAAGTATTCGTGAAGTAATTCCGACACTCTCTTTAATAATAAAGGCCGCACCTGCGGCCTTTTGTGTATCTGTGGTCTTTTGCGTATCTGCGGTTTAGTCAATTTAATGGTGCGCCAAAGCAATATCGCGTTGCGTGACACTCACACCTTTAACTTGCGCATAAACCTTATCACCGACTTTTAAGTTCAAGTCATCTAATGCCCACGGTGTTATCGTCGCCCATAAGTGGCATTCTTCATCTAACTTAAGTGAAACGGTGATACTTTGCTTGTCGTCGCCCGTAGTCAGCTCTTCTATAGATGCAACGGTCGCTGGTAGCACGTTACGAATCGACGTAGAGACCGGTTTTTCTAACGCGATAGAAACATCGTTTGCACGTACTTGAAGTCGGATTGGCGTATCTGGCTCGCCATCGACTTTTTGCACCCACAGACAAGCGTTTGGTGCGAGTTTCACACACGTCAACGCGTATTTCTCGTGATGAGTCGCGATCTTTCCTTCAAACAAACTACTGTGGTCCGAGAACGACTGCCAAGGGCGCATGGCATGAGAAGCCCACACCTCTTCTAATTTACCTGACGTCATGATTCTGCCTTTATCGAGAATCGACAGGTGCTGCGCCAGACGAAGGATCTCTTGCAAGCTATGGGTAACGTAGACTATTGGAATGTTGACCTGCTCAGACAACTCCTCCAAAAATGGCATCACTTCGCGCTTACGTGGCATATCCAATGATGCCAATGGTTCATCCATCAATAGCAGATTGGGTTTTGAGAGCAAGGCTCGAGCGATGGCGACACGTTGTTTCTCACCACCGGATAAAGAGATTGGAAAGCGTTTCAGTAACGGGTTAATAGCGAGTAGCTCTGTCACTTTATCGAAATAATCATCATCTTTTTCGACTACGCCGTAGAGTAAGTTGCCTTTCACGGAGTAATGCGGAAACAAACGAGAGTCTTGGAATACATAGCCAATCTTGCGCTTGTGTGTCGGTAAATTAATTCCGGCATCACTATCGAAAAGAACGTGTTCACCAATCGAAACTTTACCTTGCTTTGGCGTCACCAACCCGCTGATAACGTTGATTAGTGTGGTCTTTCCGGCACCAGAACGGCCAAACAACGCACTTATTCCGTTACCCGGTAACGATAAAGCGATGTCAAAATCAGTTTCACCAAGTGATTGTTTAAATTGGATTTCTATGCTCATCGTTTAGCTCCCAAACGCGCTGAAGCTTTGCGATTTAACCACTCTGATATCATTAATGTCGAGAGAGCCAAAGTAATGGAGATGATGCACAAGCGCGCGGCTTCCATCTCTGCTCCAGGCGTTTCGATGAAGTTGTACATCGCCAATGGAATAGTTTGGGTCTCGCCGGGAATGTTAGAAACAAAGCTGATCGTTGCTCCAAATTCGCCCAAGCTGCGAGCGAAAGAAAGCATAGTGCCAGTGATAATGCCTGGGATCGTTAAAGGCAGCGTGATAGTAAGGAATACCTTTAAAGGTGATGCGCCTAACGTTGAAGCCGCGTGTTCTAGTTTAGGATCAACATTATCTAAGCTAAGGCGAACGGAACGCACCATCAAAGGCAGCGCAACAACGATACAAGCGATAACCGCCCCCTTCCAATTGAAGCTGAACACCAAACCAAAGTGTTCATAAAGCCAACTGCCAAGAACCCCCTGTCGGCCTAATGAGATCAGCAATAGATAACCAATCACCACTGGCGGCAATACCAATGGTAAATGGATCAGACTGTCGAGAATGGATTTACCGATAAACTGTTTTCGAGAAAGTAACCAAGCCAGAGCAATGCCGAGTGGTATTAACCAAACGACGGCATAGGCGCCGACTTTTAGGCTTAGTATTAAGGCTTGGTATTCAAGTTCTGTCACTCTGTGCCCTTTTTATTGTAAATCCATATTGCACAAATACTTGTTTGGCATCGTCGGATTTCAAGTATTCAAAAAACTGCTTAGATTGCGTTGAGTCTTTTACGATTGCCGCTGGATAAACAATGTCCGCGTGGGTGTTATTGGCAAACTCGCCGACCACTTTTACCTTATTCGTTAAAAGTGCATCGGTTTTGTAGACAACGCCAAGTGGTGCTTCACCGCGCTCAACTAACGCTAATGCAAGACGAACATTTTTTGCTGGCGCCACTTGTCGCTCAAGCTGCTTCCAAACGCCAAGGTTGGTAAGAGATTCACGAGCATACATACCAGCAGGCACCGAGACTGGGTTGCCAAGCGCAAGGCGATTACCTGCTAATGCTTGACTCCATGCATTGGCATCTGAAAAGTTGAAAGAAGTAACCGTTGAAGCTTGTGGTGCGATAAGAACGAGACTGTTGTGAACCAAATTAGTGACATTGTCACTCTTTACTGTTTTTGATTTTACTAGATAGTTCATCCACTTAGTGTTTGCAGAGATAAACACATCAGCTGGTGCGCCGTTTAGAATTTGGCGAGCGATGGATGAGGAGCCTCCGTAAACTGGCGTGACTTTTACGTCATACTGTTGCTCAAACTTTTGCGCGATATCATCAATCGCGTTGGTCATTGACGAGGCCGCGTAGACTTTAAGATCAGTCGCTGCGTTTGCTGCTGACGAGACGCTCAATATTGCCGCTAGGCAAGCATGAATCTTCCATGCTTTCATAAAAACACTCCAGTGCTAGACAGGCAGAAAAAGAAAATGTAGAGCACAATGCCTACTTTTATTTATGCTTCAAACAGTTAAAAACTGGTTTTATTTGAACAGAAAGTCAAGATTCATATGTTGTTCTATCGCATCTGCAATGCGATTAATGCCCTGTTCTTTGAGCTGTTCAAAATCTTGCTGTTTGATTTGAGTGCCGTTTACCCATTCAGACACGAGGCTTAGCACATCGGCCTCATCGAAGAACCCGTGTAGGTAGGTTCCCATAATTTGGCCACACTCACTGATCGCACCCTCAGCTTCGCCAGAACTTAACTTCAAAGGTTGAGCACCCTGCACTTCACTACGTCCAACATGGATTTCGTAACCTTTCACATTCGCTGTTTTACCGTTTAAGCAAAGCTGCGCTTGTGTGTTGGTCAGTTGTTTGCTGTCGGTTAGCGTCGTAGTAATGTCTAGCAACCCAAGCCCTTCACTCTTCCCTGGACTGCCTTCCACACCATTAGGGTCGTCAATTAATTTGCCAAGCATCTGGTAACCTCCACAGATGCCAATGACTTTGCCGCCCAGACGAATGTGACGTTGAATGTCTTTATCCCAGCCTTGGCTGCGCAAATAATCTAAGTCATCACGAACTGATTTGGTTCCCGGTAGGATCACCAGATCGGCTTTGTCGATCTTTTCGCCTTTGCCAACGTAGCGAAGGTTAATGTCTGGGTTAAGACGCAACACATCAAAATCGGTATGATTACTGATGCGCGTTAGTACAGGTACTACAACATTGAGTTTCACTTGTGAAGACAGCTCTTGCTCTGCAGTTATGGCGTCTTCTGCCTCTAGGTTTAAACCGTGCAAGAACGGCAATACCCCCACCACTGGTTTACCTGTCTTTTCTTCTAACCAATCAAGGCCAGATTCAAGTAAGCCGATGTCACCACGGAAGCGGTTGATCACGAAGCCTTTCACACGTGCTTGTTCTGATTCGGATAATAACGCCAAAGTGCCATACAAGTGCGCAAACACACCACCACGGTCGATATCCGCAATAATAATGACCGGAACGTCGGCTTCTTCTGCAAAGCCCATGTTTGCGATGTCATTTTCTCTTAAGTTGATTTCCGCAGGACTACCAGCGCCTTCAATCATGACGGATTCGTATTCATCCGTCAATTTTGCAAATGAATCCAGAACCGTTCCCATTGCCACTCTCTTGTAATCATGAAACCCAACAGCGTCCATATTCGACAATGCTTTGCCTTGTAAGATGATCTGAGCACCTGTGTCACTGTTAGGCTTAATCAGCACAGGATTCATGTGAACCGTAGGCTCAACATTGCAAGCTTGTGCCTGAACGGCTTGAGCACGCCCAATCTCTCCGCCATCTTTGGTTACTGCGCTATTGAGGGCCATATTCTGTGGCTTGAATGGGGCAACCTTTATCCCTTTGCGGGCTAAGACACGGCATAAACCTGCCACAAGGACGCTTTTTCCGGCATCTGAGGTGGTGCCTTGAACCATTAATGATGGGATTGGTGATTTCATGAACGTTTAATAAGAGAAAAAGAAGGTGAACAATCATAACGTTATCTCAGCATAGGACTCAAGAAAATGAATCGAATATGAATGTTCGAATCAGTAATGGTTCAAATAAGGTTTGTTTTAATAGCACCATCAAAAACGAACACCTATATAGGGAAACCAAATTATGAAAAACACTGTTATTGCTACTATCGCTGCACTTGCTATCGCTCCTACTGTTGCAATGGCGAAAGACCACAACCACGGCCAATCAAGCATTCAATTTAATGGCCCTGTTACGGTTGAGAAAGTCGATGCACTGATTAAAGACTCAAGTATGTTCACCGAAAAAGACGTGGTTGTAGAAGGCAACCTACTTCGTCAAACTCGTGCGGACCAATTTATCTTTAGCGACGGTTCTGGTGAAATCATGGTTGAGCTAGATGATGATATTCGACTAACGACGCCAATCGACCAAACGACAAAAGTACGTCTATTTGGCGAGTTTGAAGGCGGCAGCAAGCCTGAAATTGAAGTTGAACACCTCGTTGTTATGTAATCTGGCTTCTTAGCCGCTCAATTGAGCAGCAAAACATTGATCAGTTAGCACTTTGTCCTAGTGCATTGGGTGACTATAAACGCCTAAAATGATATTTTGTAAATCTTGGTCTGCATTTTGCAGACCTTTTTTTCGTTCGTATTATTTTCTTGCCCGGAGACACCCATGCTAGGTAAAGCTCTAAAGGTTGCAGCCTTTGGTTTGTGCGCTGTTTTGCCGCTTTCTGCACATGCAAACAACTTCAACTACAACATGATGGAATTCCGCATGGGTACCAGCCCTGGTACGTTTGGTGGTGAAGTCACAACCTACTTCACCGAAAACACCCATTTCATTGGTCGTGCCGACAGTGAATTTAGCGGAGATTGGGACCTTGCCGGTGGTATTGGTTTTAACGGTCCTGCTGGACAGTTTGCCGATATTTACGGCCAAATGCTGGTTCACAATATCAAAAAAGACAATGGTGAAGGTGACGAGTGGAAAACCGAAGTAAATATCGGTACTCGTATTTGGTTCATGCAGAACATTGAATTGCACGGCCGTATTGGTCAGTTAATCGATAATGATGACTCTGAGACCGTCTATAACCTTGGCGCCCGCTTCCACTCAACACAGCAGTTGTCACTTGGTGCCGATTTTAAAAACAACGGTACTTACGGTCAGCAACTTGTGTTGTCAGCGCGTTTTGCTTACTAAGTTTAACTGGCCAAGCTCATGCACCTAATACTGAGCTAACCAATTGAATGAAATAAAAAGCCTCTCAGTTGAGAGGCTTTTTGTTATTCGATACGATGTTTAGCGTCCAAGTATTGGATTACTTACCGCTTGGTTTGTTCTGAACGTATTTCTTAGATACATCCACAACCGCAACGTCACGGAAGAAGCTACGACCCAACAAGATTGGGAACTTCATATGACCACGCTCTGTTAACGTAAACTCGGTTTGTTCTTTTAAGTCGCCAACTTGGATGTAGGCAACCACAACTGGGCGCTTGTCGACGTCTTCTGAAGAAGATTGACGAATTTTAGCCCAGCGCTCAACAGGCAGTTTGAACTCTTTGCTCGCCTTACCGTTGATGTCAATTTTGAACTGAACCCAATCTTTACCGTCACGCTCAAATGGAACCACTTCAGTCGCACTGATTGAAGATGTTGTTGCACCGGTATCAACACGACCTTTGAAAGTCTGGTTAATAGCAGGAATGTGCACCCACTCTTCCGCACCTAGAATCAGCATGCCATCAGGTGTTTTCTGTACCTTAGCTGGCTTTTCTGGTTTAGGTTCTGGCTTCTTCTCAGGTTTCGTTTCCGGTTTTGGTTCCGGCTTCACCTCAGGTTTTGGCTCTACTTCAGGTTTTACTTCCGGCTTTTCAACCGGTTGCTCCACGACTGGTTTTTCTGGCTCAACAGGCTCAGTGGTCGTCGGTGTCGACGTACAAGCAATAAGACCACCGCTCATCATTAGCGGCAGAATCAGTTTCCAGTTCTTCATTAACTCTCCCAATTAACGTTGAGATACTTTTTGGATCGCGTCAGCAACGTAAGGAATATGAGTTTCGGTCAAACCAGCGATGTTGATACGACCATCACCGACACCATAAATGCCATAATCTTCACGCAGTTGCGCCATTTGGTTTTCACTAAAGCCTAGCACAGTAAACATGCCTTTGTGACTCTCAATGAAATCAAATTGATCTGTATTATGGTTGTTTCTCAATTCGTTACACAAAGTTTGACGAAGATTCAGCAAGCGTTGCTGCATTTCGTTCAATTCTTGTTTCCAAACTGAAGTAAGGTTGGCATCTTGAAGAATGGTTTTCACCAATGCAGCACCGTGATCTGGCGGCATAGTGTAAGTTGAACGAGCTAATGTAAGAAGCTTACCTTTTGCATTTGCCACGTCTTTCGTGTTTTTACCGATCACAATTGCAGCACCAGTACGTTCACGGTACAAACCAAAGTTCTTAGAACATGAGGTTGTAATCAGCATTTCTTCAACGTTGTCAGCCATAAAGCGGAGACCTTTTGCGTCTTCCTCTAGACCGTCACCAAAACCTTGGTAAGCAATATCCACAAATGGGGTAAAACCGTTCTTTTGTGAAAGCTCTGTAATCGCTTGCCACGCAGAAAAATCAATATCTGCACCCGTTGGGTTGTGGCAACAGCCATGCAGAAGGACGACGTCAGAAGGACCTGCTTTAGATAGGTCTTCTAGCATTTTCGCCGTATCAACTTGTTTCGTTTCTGGTGAGAAGTAATGGTAGAACTTCACCTTAAGCCCAGCCGCTTCCATCACTGGCTTGTGGTTTACGTAGCTTGGGTTTGAAATCCAAACCGTCGTATCTGGTTGTGCTACCTTCATTAGGTCACCCAGCATACGCAACGCACCACTTGCACCAGGCGTTTGAATCGCTGCCACACGATCTGTTGCTGACGTGCCCGTCAGAAGTAGATCGATCATGCTTTGGTTGAATTCTTCACAGCCTGCAAGCCCAACGTAGGATTTGGTCTTTTGGTTTTCGACAACCACTTCTTGTGCCATTTGAATGGCTTTCATGATTGGCGTTTCACCAGCGCTGTTTTTGTACACGCCAATACCAAGGTCAACCTTGTTTGGACGTTCATCGCCGCGGTATGCGACGGAAAGAGATAAAATAGGATCTAATACGGGAGTTGGTAGATTAGAAAACATGAAAGTCATAACCCTTTGAAATTCAAGTATCGAACCTCACGGTAACACTTTCGTTATAAATGGCGAAACGATTTTTCACACATTTCGCCAATTAGAGTACAAAATTCTGGTGACTGGGGAATTTTATGAGCTCAATCGGTCATAAAAAGAACGATTCACTCATTGAAGTTTGAATCTAGCTTGCCGTTTTTCCTAAATTCACGTGGCGTCATGCTCGACCAAGCTTTAAATCGTGTACTGAAGTTGGCGCCCGTTGGGTACCCTACTATTTCACCGATGTGCTGAATTGACCATTCTGTTGAGCGCAACAAACGCGCAGCATACTCCATTCGCATCCGAGTTAGGTGTGCCATTGGGCTTCGTCCAAACTGCTGTTGGGTCAAACGATGCAAGTGGGGTTCAGAGCATGGGTACAAGGCTGCAAGTTGTTCTACCGTCCATTCTTTATGGAGTTGTCTCTGAACCAAATCAAACACGCGGCGCAACTTTAACTGGTTGCGTGATATGGAATCTGAGTGCGGCATATTCAGCATGAGCTCTAACTGGGCAACGCTGTGTGCACCGACTTCACCGCCGTAATCGATAGGTAGATTGATACTACGCAATAGAGTCTGAATGCAGAAATACATCACTTCTGGTGCTGGTGTAAGTTGATACTCAATCTCTTCATTCACCATCGGCCATTCTTTATCTTGTGAAAGAAACACCCACGCGATTTGCCACGTTTCGTCTTCCATTCCAAAGCCATTTTCAATACCTGCTGGCACGATCATCAACGATCCTGGCTCCAGTTCATAACGGCAAGCGCCACTCTCCAGCCAACCTTTACCGCGAACTGTATAGAGCAACATGTGTTTTTTCTGGTTTTTGCGATAAACGGAGAAGAAATCTCGGCAAGTGGCAATACCGCATTGGACGATCCCCCTTTCTTCAAGAGCAAGTACGCGAGTGTGGTCGATGAACTCTTGATAGGTCTTTTCTGAAATGGTGTAACGTTCTTGCTTTTCTTCCATGATTCGATGGCTCACAAATGCACTCACGGCAAACGTGTTCTACCAAACCACCGATAAAGACTGGATAGTTTGACAAAACTTTTGGATGTCTTCGAAAAATACACCGCCAAATCATACGGATAAACTACTCGCATTGTTCTTAGAGGAGAAATGCGATGCTCTTAACACGTCAATACATAGACAAAGCATTTTGGAAAAAACTGATTGCGATCGGCGTCCCTGTGTCACTGCAATCCATGCTGTTTTCACTGCTCGGCGCGGTGGACATTTTTATGGTGAGCCAACTTGGTGAATCTGCAACAGCCGCGGTTGGCGTTGGTAACCGAATCTTTTTCTTTAACCTCGCCGTAGTGTTTGGATTGTGCGGCGCAGTGACGGTTTTAGCTTCTCAGTATTATGGCTCTGGAAACCTTTCTGGCATACGCAGAACGTTAGCGCAATCTTGGTTTATTTCGTTAGTGGTGACTTTGCCATTTATTTGGCTGTACGTGGTTTATGACAAAGAGATCGTCTCTTTTATGGCGGACGATCCTGAGTATGTTGGCTATGCGAGAGAATACTTAGTAGTGACTGGCTTGAGTCTCATAGGTACCGCTGTCGTTGTTCCCATTGAGTCGGTGTTGAGATCCGTCGGTGAAGCGAAGATGCCAACTTACGTCAGTATTGCTGCCATCGTTGTGAATGTCTTCCTCAATGCGGTTTTAATCTTTGGCTTACTCGGATTTCCACAATGGGGGGTGTTTGGGGCTGCTGTCGGTACGTTTATCTCACGCTTTTTCCAAACTGCGGTGCTGGTGTACTTCTTTTGTCGCCGATATTCACATCTGCTCCCTACTCGCTCAGATTGGCTTGAAGGCACAGTAAAGAAGTACCGAAACAAATATTTCAAAGTCTCAATGCCAATGCTTATCCATGATGCGTTGTGGACTGGCGGCTTGATTGTCTACAGCATCATTTACGGTCAATTAGGCGTAACCGAACTGGCGATTATCTCGTTTCTATCACCAATTGAAGGTGTATTGATTTCAACCTTTATGGGATTCGCTGTTGCCGCTTCTGTACTGTTGGGGAATGACATTGGTGCCCAACAATATGACCGTGTAGAGAAAACCGCTTGGTGGTATGTATTAACGAGCGCAGTGTTGGCAACCATTTTGTTCTTTGCCGTATGGGTTTGTTCGCCTTTGATTTTGAATTTGTTAGAGATGAGCCCGCTCACAGACAAGCAAATGGCGTTAAATGTATGTTTGGTACTCGCATTAGGCATGATTCTTCGAGTATTCAACATGGTTGGTATTGGCGGCGTGTTGAAAAGTGGCGCTGATATTCGCTATAGCATCTTCATTGACACATTTGGTCAATGGGCGATTGGCATTCCGCTTACCTACTACACTGGGATGGTGTTAGGTTTACCGCTGCATTGGGTGTTGATGTCGCTACTGGTCGAAGAATTAGTAAAAGGCATTCTAACGACTCACCGAATTCAGTCTAAGCGATGGATTAATAACATGGTTGATGATGACGCCAGCGTGACAGCGTAACTATAAAATTGTGCTATGGTTATACAACTAAGAGCTAAAATAACTCTTTGTTTTTAAAGAATAGCTTTAAAGAACTCACACCAAAAGGGCACATTCGAAATTTCCGAATGTGCCCTTTTTATATCTGGTTTTTCTTGAGTTGGAACCTTTAAAGCTCAGTGAATCGATGGATGATTTGATTCGAGCTGCCTCGCCATTCTAGATTGAGGTCTCGTTTATCTTGCTCGTATTTGCCATCGATTAATGTGTCGATGTATTGCGTCACTTCGCGCTGCGCATCGTCTAGCTCTTCAAGCGTGTACCCTGTCCAAACCCAAATATCTTTGCCAGGGCACTCTTCTCTTACGCGTTTTACAAGCTTAAGAATGTGTGGCACGTTCGCTGGATGCAAAGGATCACCACCAGACAGAGATAAACCACGACGTTTGATGCGCGTGTCGTTTAGGTCTGCAATGATTTTGTCTTCCGCTTCTTGCGTGAAAAACACACCAGAATCCAAACGTTGTGTCGACTGGTTATAACAGCCGCGGCACTGGTGTACACAGCCCGACACAAATAGCGTACAGCGTGTACCTGGCCCGTTAACAACGTCGATTGGATAGTATTGGTGGTAGTTCATAATCGTGCCTTGTTTTGCTGGCTAGAAAAGAAAATCAACCCACGACAGGTTGATTTTCATTATTGGGTTTGAGCTTGAGTGAACCTTACAGGTGCTTAACTCGACGCTTCACTTCTTCTTGCTTACCGAAGTTAAACGGACGCGCATCTGGGCTGCCTAGGTAGCCACAAACGCGGCGTGTTACTGACACTTTGGTTGAGTCATGGTTGCCACAACTTGGGCAAGTGAAGCCTTTACTTGTACAGTCAAACTCACCGTTGTAGCCACACTCGTAACACTCATCAATTGGTGTGTTTGTACCGTAGTAAGGTACGCGGGTGTAACTGTAATCCCATACGTTTTCTAGTGCTTCAACGTTACGTTGCATGTTCGGGAACTCGCCGTAACAGATAAAGCCGCCGCTTGAGATTTCTGGGTAAGGCATCTCAAAGTCGATCTTGTCGTATGGGTTTACCTTCTTCTCAACATCTAGGTGGAAGCTGTTGGTGTAGTAACCTTTGTCTGTTACGCCTTCAATTACACCGAACTCTTTCGCGTCGATGCGGCAGAAACGGCTACATAGGTTTTCACTTGGCGTTGCGTATAGGCTGAAACCGTAACCAGTATCTTCTGCCCAACCGTTTACTGTGTCTTTCAGGTGCTTGATGATTGCTACTGCTTTTTCACGTAGAACAGCATCATCATAAACGTGCGCTTCTGTACCGAATAGTGCGTTGATTGTCTCGTGTACACCGATGTAACCAAGAGAAATAGACGCACGACCGTTCTTGAAGATATCTGCGATTGAGTCGTCTGCTTTCAGACGAACACCACACGCACCTTCCATGTAAAGGATCGGAGCAACACGTGCTTTCACGTTTTCTAGACGGGAAATACGTGTTTCTAGTGCTTTACGTGCAAGACGTAGGCGATCGTTTAGAAGCTCGTAGAATTTCTCTTCACTGCCGTTTGCACGAATAGCGATACGAGGAAGGTTCAAGCTCACTACGCCAAGGTTGTTACGACCTTCGTGAATCAGCTCGCCGTTTTCTTCGTAAGTACCAAGGAAGCTACGGCAGCCCATAGGTGTTTTGAATGAACCCGTTACTTCTACTACTTTGTCGTAGTTAAGAATGTCTGGGTACATACGCTTAGACGCACACTCAAGCGCAAGTTGCTTGATGTCGTAGTTTGGATCTTCTGATTTGTGGTTCAAGCCATCTTTGATGCCGAATACAAGTTTAGGGAATACCGCTGTTTTACGGTTCTTACCTAGACCTGCAATGCGGTTCTTCAGAATAGACTTCTGGATAAGGCGTGATGCCCAGCTTGTACCAAGACCAAAACCGAACGTAACGAATGGTGTTTGACCGTTCGCCGTGTGTAGCGTGTTTACTTCGTATTCTAGAGATTGGAAAGCGTCGTAACACTCTTTCTCAGTGCGCGCTTTTGCGAACTCTTCTGGCTCAGCAATGTTCCACTCTTTTGCAATCTCTAGGTGTTTCTCGTAACTTGTGATTACGTACGGTTCTAGAACTTCATCAATACGGTTGATGGTTGTACCGCCGTAAATGTGGCTCGCTACTTGAGCAATGATTTGTGCCGTTACTGCTGTTGCAGTCGAGATTGATTTTGGAGTATCAATCTCAGCGTTACCCATTTTAAAGCCGTGCGTTAGCATGCCTTTAAGATCGATAAGCATACAGTTAAACATTGGGAAGAACGGAGCGTAATCCAAATCGTGGTAGTGAATATCACCTACTTCGTGCGCTTGAACCACATCGCGAGGAAGGATGTGCGTCTTCGCGTAGTGTTTCGCTACGATACCAGCCAACAAGTCACGTTGAGTCGGAATTACTTTACCGTCTTTGTTCGCATTCTCGTTGATTAGGTCTAGGTTACTTTCTTCAATCAGACCTTCGATTTCGCGAGTTAGTGCGCTTTGCTTCTCACGAGCGATGTCGCGATCGTGGCGGTATTCAATGTAAGAACGTGCTAGGGCTTTGTAAGGACCTTGCATGAGTTCATTTTCGACTAAGTCTTGAATCTCATGAATGTGAACTTCATCGTGATCCTGAAGCTGTAACTCAACTGCCAGAGCAACATTTAGTGCATAAATGGCGACATCTTTGTCTTTGTTTTCCGCTGCGGCTTCTACTGCTGCTTGGATACGATCCCTGTTAAACGGAGCTCTTGAGCCGTCACGCTTGATTACGATTGGTTTCACTTTTTCTCCTTACCCCAAAATACTCACAGACTTATCCACAAATACACTATATGGGGTTATTTCTTATTCTGATGACACAATATATTGTGGCGTATTTAACGAGAAGCACCAATTGAAAACATTGATTTTGATCAATAAAAAATGGGTAGCGAACAAGAACAAATCGATCTTATTGGCGTTGATCTCAGTTGCGAAGAAAACTGTGAAAATTGCAAAATTGGAGCGAAATCCACTTGCTTTTTTTCGAGGTCTTATAGGATAAAGGATGGAAAGGAATGCGCTAAATAATAGGAGTGCAACAGACCAAAATGCGATCACTTTTTGTTACGACGATATTACTTTTTAGTTCTTTTTCATTTGCTCAAAATTCCGTCAACTTAACCAGCTGGAATATTGAATGGTTATCTATAGATGGTGGAAAAGTGTCAAGAACACCACAAGATTTTGAAAAGCTGAACCACTATGTGGATAAAACACAAGCCGACATTCTCGCTTTTCAAGAAGTCGAGAGTGCCGCTGCTGTCCAAAAAGCCGTTGGCAATGACTTCACTATTTATCTTTCCGATCGTTCAAACGCCTCTAACCGACACCTTCAGTTCAATGACACCAATCAATACACAGGTTTTGCGGTACGTAATGGTATGAGCGTGTTGGACAAGCCAGACTTTTCTATCACACGAGGTAACAGCAAGCTCCGCTTCGCTAGCTACCTTGTTTTGAATCCAGACCAAGATAACGAAACTCACCTACTCTCTGTGCACCTAAAAGCTGGTTGCAGTGGTGCGTATCGCAATAACCGCGATTGTAAGATAGTGAAACAACAGGGACAGGCACTAGCCAAATGGATAAAAGCGCGTGAGGACAACAAACAACAATATGTAGTGCTTGGCGACTTTAACCACAATTTGGGTTATCGAGGAGATTGGTTATGGGAAGTGCTATCGGACAATACCGATGCAAAGCTAGTGACCAAAAATACCAAAGCGGAATGTAAAGTGCGTTCTAATCGTAATCCGAAGAAAACTCACCAATTCCGCTCTGTGATCGATCACATCATTGTGAGTGGTGACTTAAAGGCGTCGTCTGGTGTTCAAACCGTTTTCAAAACACAAGATGTGCTCGATTATAAACTGAGTGATCACTGCCCGGTTTCTACGACGCTCTCATTTTAATGTTGAAATACTCTTTTTAGCATTGAAGTTCGCTCTTTAGCGACGAACCATTGTTTTAGCAGTGAATGACCCAACCAACATTGCCGCTATAAAGAGCAAGACTTGTGTGTTGCCAGTAAAAAGGCTGGCAACCGCAGGACCAGGACACACACCCAATAAGCCCCACCCAATACCAAACAGAGCTGCACCACCAACTAGCTTTTTGTCTATCGTTTTAGAAGTTGGACATAAAATCTCATCACCAAACACAGATTCGCTTCTTGGCTTTATTAATAAAAGATAAGCAGGAACGAATACCGCAAGTGCTCCACCCATAACGAAGGCTAAGCTTAGGTCCCAAGCTCCGGTAATATCTAGGAAGCCAATCACTTTCGCCGGATCAGCCATACCGGAAATCACCATACCAATGCCAAAAAGCGCACCAGAAAATGCGACAATGGAAATTTGTTTAATACTTTTCATTACGTGAGTTTTCATAACGACACTATTCCTCACGATACCAGTAAGACGGTTAACATGGCTGTGGCCATAAAAGTACACGTCGCAACGACGGAACGGACAGAGAAACGCCCCATCCCACAAATGCCATGACCACTTGTGCAACCATTACCAATACGCGTACCCACCCCAACAAACAAACCAGCTACTACAACCAAACCAAGATTGCCGCTGTACTCAGTTGGTACATGCCCGCCAAGAACATAAACGGCAAACACACCACCCAATGCCATCGCAATTAAAAACACAATTCGCCAAACTCTGTCGGCATTCTCAACAGCGCCATTTAATATCCCGCTGATTCCCGCGGTCTTGCCATTGAAAAGCATCAATACTACCGCTGATGCGCCAACCATGACCCCGCCCAAAAGCGACACCCAAGGAACTTCAAACATAACAACCACCTGTATAAAGTTTTGAATTACTGCTTACAGAAAACTTGGTTAAACGCTTCGATCAGCGGAGCGACTCTTCCATCAGAAATCGAATAGAACACCTGCTGAGAAACCTTTCGTGCTTTGATGATGTTGTGTTTTCTCAATACGGTGAGGTGTTGTGAAAAGGCAGATTGGCTTAATGTTGAGCCTTCAAACAGCTCACCGACCCCTTTTTCACCTTCGATCAGCTTGCACATCACGATTAAGCGCTCTGGATGAGCCATTATTTTAAGTAGCTCACTCGCTTCGGTCGCGCTTTGTAGCATACTGTCGCCCATTCTTATGCCCCTTCATCAATACGTTAACTTTTATTAGATATTACTAATTAATATTATTAAGTCAATGCTAATGTAGAACAAATAACATTAGACATAGCTAATTCAATTAAGTAAGGTGTAGGCGTTTTCGATCATTCAGTAGGAGAAATCCATGAGCAAAATCGTGATTATTGGTGGTGTTGCTGGCGGTGCATCTGCAGCAGCTCGCGCTCGTCGTCTTAGTGAAGACGCAGAAATCATCATGTTTGAACGCGGTCCATTTGTATCATTTGCAAACTGTGGCTTGCCGTACCACATTGGTGGCGATATCCAAGAACGCAGCAAACTGCTTCTTCAAACGCCTGAAAGCTTTTTAGCGCGTTTCAATGTTGATGTGCGTGTGATGAACGAAGTGGTTTCAATTAACCGCCAAGACAAATCGGTTACGGTTAAGAACCTGCTTGATGGTTCAGAATACCAAGAGAGCTACGACTTTCTTCTACTCAGTCCTGGTGCAGGTCCAGTTGTGCCGCCTATTCCGGGGATTGATAACCCACTAACGCACTCGTTGCGCAATATTCCAGATATGGATCGCATCATTAAAACGATCGAAACCAACAAAGTTGAACACGCTACGGTCGTTGGCGGTGGTTTTATCGGTTTGGAAATGATGGAAGCGTTCCACCAGCTTAGCGTAAAAACCACATTAGTTGAAATGGCGGATCAAGTGATGACGCCCGTTGACCGAGAAATGGCAGGCTTTGCGCATGCTGAAATCCGAGAGAAAGGTATCGACCTACGTTTAGGCGTTGCTCTATCTTCTGTTGAGTATGTGGCGAACCAATCTATCGCGAACATAGAAGCGGGTGAAGATGACGCACACCAACACCTTCAAGGAAAACTGACGCTGTCTCTAAACAATGGTGACCAGCTTGATACCGATATCCTGATCATGGCGATTGGTGTTCGCCCTGAGACAAAACTCGCGCAAGAAGCCGGACTTCAAATTGGCTCACTAGGCGGTATTTACACCAACGAGTACATGCAGACCAGCGATCCTTCTATCTACGCTGTTGGTGATGCGGTTGAAGAGAAAGACTTTGTCACTGGCGAACAAACACTTGTTCCGCTGGCAGGGCCAGCAAACCGTCAAGGTCGCATGGCAGCAGACAACATGCTTGGCCGCCAAGAAACTTACCAAGGTACACAAGGAACGGCGATCTGTAAGATCTTCGATTTAGCCGTCGCTTCTACTGGTAAAAATGAGAAGCAGCTTAAACGTGACAACATCACTTATGAAAAAGTGTATGTCCACACAGCAAGCCACGCGAGTTACTACCCTGGCGCAGAAACTGTGTCGTTCAAAATGCTGTTTGATCCAGCAACCGGCAAAATTTTAGGTGCACAAGCCGTAGGTAAAGATGGCGTTGATAAACGTATCGACGTAATGGCAGTTGCACAGCGTGCTGGTATGACGGTAGAACAACTGCAACACCTTGAACTCACTTACGCGCCGCCGTATGGTTCAGCGAAAGATGTGATTAACCAAGCGGCTTTCGTTGCGAATAACATCATTAACGGTGACGCAACAGCGATTCATTTTGATGAAATCGACAACCTGTCAGAAAATCAAGTGCTGCTTGATGTTCGTAATCCGGGAGAATTAGAATCCGTAGGTTTCATTGAAGGCGCGATCAATATTCCTGTCGACCAGCTTCGCCAACGTATGAATGAACTGCCTAAAGACAAAGAGATCGTGATTTATTGTCAGGTCGGCTTGCGCGGTAACGTCGCTTATCGTCAACTGGTCAATTCAGGATTTAAAGCACGTAACCTACTTGGCGGTTACCGTACCTATAAGTTCGCAAAAGCTTAATCTCTAATTCTGCTTAGTTAGACAAAGGGGCACGTTATGTGCCCCTTTCTACATTTCGGATTCGACTAAATGAATAATCTTGGTTGCTTTTTCGAAGTGATCGAGTTGATGAGTTTGAATCCACCAAGTCGCTGCTTCCATCAGTAACGCAGGGTTGTCATTCTTATTAGCGAAAAAGGCATAAAAGGACACGCCAACATTGTCGCCTTTCTGCTCTATTTTCTTCTTACACACCTGAATGATTTTGTCTCTTAACGCGATGTTCATTGCCTTTCCCTTTCCCTTTCTCTTTGCGATAGCAAAATTAACCCAAACGAGAGTAACTGTATTTATATACAGTTACTCTTGATAAGGCAAATAAACATAATCATCTAGATGAATATTCTCGCACGAAGACCTAATACCCAAGTGCTGCTTTTGTTCGAAAATGCTGGGTCTTTGATGTACTGAATATCCGGTGTGATTTGAATGTAGTCGTTCAACTGCATGTTGTAGTAAAGCTCGGCGGTGAACTGTTCAGAGTCATCCACACCATAAGCGTGTTCTAGGTTATCGTTTACATGGCTCCAGTTAACCGCGAAGCCTAGGTTGTTGGTTGGTGTACCTAAACCAAAGTAACCCATCCCCACCGTTAGGGAGCGATCATAAAGCGCCACATCACCTTCCGAAAAGCCGCCGCGAACAAATGGCATTAATTGCTCTGTAGCAAAGTAGCTTGCTGAAAAGTTAATACCCTGCCCGCTGTCTTTATTCGTTAAGTTATGCTGCGTGCCGCCATCCAAATGCCAAGCGGTTAGGTGAACATTATCGGTATAGATTTGATCTTGTGATGCCGTCCAACCCAGTTCGAACGTGGTAAACAATTTATGATCGTTGAATAAGGTATCGAAGCCATCAAATGGTTCATCTGAACGCCCTTTACCATCGGCCACACCTGCAACCATATAGAAGTTATCAGTCAGCATGTGACCCACTGCTAAACCTAGAATCCCATCATCCGGTAGACCAATGGAACCACCGCCAGTACTGAATGCAAGGTTACTGAATCCTGTCCACGGACTGGCTAAAGCGTATGTATCAACATAGTCCGTAGTATCTAAGAAACCCACCATGAACGCGGTTTTGCCACCATTGAGCTTTTGTTTCCAATATAGGTTAGTTAGACGAGCACCTTGATCGCTGTATGCAGGACCAATCATGCCCGCGTAACCTAAACCGTTACCGATAAAGCTAAATTCTTTCGGTGACAAATCACTGTAAGCATGGCGATGTTCGACTTTCCAAACTAATCCGCCCGTATTGCCAGAATCAAGGCCGATCAGATTCCAACTACCGTAGAAGCGAGCAACACCAGCGCTTGCGGTATCTTCACCGCCACTTTGTGGGTCAGAAGCCGTTAAGCCAAGCGCTTGGTAATCCAAACCAAACGTTAAGTTATGATCTTCCGCTAATGACTCTCGCCAAGTGCGTTTTTCACGAGCATTTTCAGCAATGGTATTGTCTACCGTATCAGGGCTACCGAAATTTGCCGCGTTAACCGATGACGCCATTACAAGTGAAAGAGCGATAAAACTAAACTTTGGAACAGTTACTTTCATGTCTGGTTTCTCATTAAATTGATTTCTAGAAAAAGAGTTTAATGATTCAGAGTTTTGAAAATTGCCATTAAGCGACAGCTCACTGCTTTTTGTATTTTCGGTGGTGTACTCTTATCGGTAAGGTCGAATTGAAACTTCGTCCATTTGGTAGATGGTTTCTACGTTTGCAGCACCATCAGAGTATGAAACATCTGCTTTGGTCTTTTTCACATGAAGATCCCCTTTCACCCAGATTGGCTCGTAAAGAGAAGTCAGCTTTAAACCTTTTGGATAATCGACCAAAACAATTTGGTTTGCAGGCGGCGGTGGCGTATGGATGCACGCCCCCATGGTTGGAACAAGGAAAAATTTTGTGACAACGTCATTGTTAAATTCTACTGGCGTTACAAAGCCAGGAATTTCATAAGTGTCTTCTGTTAGCGTTGCGTTTGGCATCGATGCGAGCATGCGACGATGCTCAGTAATTTCTTCGCGCTTTTTAAACAACCATTCAATGTCTAAGTCGTCAGCCTTTAAACTGTCCTCTAACTCTTTCATGGTTTGCTTTTGTTGATCATTAAGATTTTGAGAATCGCGATATCTTGCAAGAGAGCCCAGTTCAAAAAGTTGTTGGTCTGTGAGTTTTACAAATGGGTCTTCAATCTGAGGAACATTCACTGGCAATAATTGCTCCCAGCTTAATTGATCGGCGGATACATTTGATGAAGCCAGCAAAACTAAGCCAGCCAATAGGTACTTCTTCATACGTTCCCTTGAATAGTTTTTTGTCTTTTAGAGAAAAATTTGGGGACATCCAGCGCCCCCAAATAGTCGAAAGAGTTTACTACAAGGTATTCTTGTGGATCTTCCCGTCTTTCATAATTACTTTGAATTTATCTTGGTAATCGTTAAGAATTGTGATGTCCTGCAGAGGATTTCCATCCACCAGCACCACATCAGCGTAAGCACCAGGCTCCACAACGCCAAGTTTACCGTATTTATATGGGTTCATGCCGCCCGACCAACTCAGCACTTCTGCTGCATTCGATGTGCCCATCTTCATGATTTCATATGGTGTAAATCCGACTTTCTCCATCCAAACCATGTTGTCTGCTTGACGTGTGTTGTAAGCCGGACCGAACATATCGCCACCCGTAACAATCAACAAGTCATATTTACGCGCCCATTCAAACATCTGTTTCGCGCCTTCGTTTACTTTGGTCGCTTTGGCTTTTTGATCTGGACTGAAGAAGGTGATCTTTTCAGGTTCAGCAAAGGCTTCGAGAGACATCACTGCTTGTGCAGAAAGTGCCACACCCTTTTCTTTCATCCGCTTAATGGTTTCTTCGGAAATTAAGAAGTTATGCTCAATCACTTTTACGCCAGCATCAATGGCACGGTTAACCGAACGATCATGATAAGCGTGCGCCATGACGTAGGTACCGTAATCTTCGGCTACGCCTACAATCGCTTCCATCTCTTGTTTAGAGAATTGCGTCATGTGAATTGGATCGAACTCACTCGCAACACCACCGCCAGCCATGATTTTAATCTGCGTCGCGCCCGAACGTAGGTTCTGACGTGCAGCACGACGAGCTTCTGTTTCGCCATCGACGATATAGCCGAAGCCGTGGCGTTCAAGATCGTCAACGCGTCCTGGAACATCGTTAAAGCTACCGGTATCCGCGTGACCACCAGTCTGGCTCAAGAAACCGCCTGCAGGGAACAATCGCGGCCCTTCAAGTAAACCGTTATTGATGGCTTTCGCGATACCAAGAATATTACAGCCAGCATCACGAGCCGTCGTAAAGCCTTGGTCGAGATACTGCATCATGGAAACATGGGCACGAGCCCCCATCGCCATTTGATCATAACCATCTCTACCTACCAACATGCCTTCTTGAATACACATGTGGGAATGCATGTCGATTAAGCCAGGAATCATGGTTAAGCCTTCGCCATTAATTGTCGTTGTTTGCTTATCAGCTTTAATGGGCTTCGGTGAGATCTCCTTAATCATGTTATCCACGACTAAGACATTCTGGTTTTGAAGTAGCTTTTCATCGGTGCCATTGAAAACATCAACGTTAGTAAACAGTGTCGATGCTGCATTCGCGTTTAAGGCAAATGCACAAGATAGCGCAACGAAAGAAAGGTTCTTCTTAGAAATTGTCATTATTACACCTACGCTTTTTGGATAGTTGGGGTCCATTTCCTATAACTTCCCTGCAAGAACAGTGGTGTTATGAGGGCGCCTGATTCAGTGATAACCAAAAACAAATGATCACCAAATACAAAAAGTACATATGAAACAGACGGCTTACGTTAAAACTAGGAGTAATAATGAAGAAGTTCAAGCAGGGTTAATTGCCTTTACACGACAACATGCGGATATTCTTCTGAAACGTGAATTCACACCAAAACCTCCAAAAATTCAGAGGCTTTATGTGTCAGGGTCTGTTGACCTTTCGTGATGAGTTTTGCAGCAGTTTGTAGGTGTTTTATGCAAGGCAGAGGCTTTGATATGTAGTTATTCTACCTGATAAGCCGATAACGCAGTAGAAAGCACCTACAAACGCTGCCCAAAGGGTTCGGCTAAAAGCGTTTTACTCTTTGTTGAGTCAATTTTGCTTAGAACCACTAGGCTTCAATCGACTCGTCGCGATTAAAACGCTTTTATCTCGAACAAAATTTAACCACGAAAGATAAACAGACCCTAATAATTACAACAAAGATTGGCGGTAAGCTTTAGGCGTAAGATTCATCATTCGCTTAAACGCGCGGGTGAAGTGAGCTGAGTCTGAATAGCCTGTTTTAAGTGCAATGTGCGTAATACTGAGGTCTCGGTCCGCTAACAGTTCCAGCGTTTGTTTAAGCACTAAGCCTTCGATAACTTCTCGATAAGTTGTGTTCTCGCTCGCCAACCGTCTTTGAATGGTTCGAGCATTCATATCGATCAGTTCACCAGCAAACTGGATAGAGATCTTACCCATCGAGAGATAAGGTGTCAGCGCCCTTGCTAACGCATCGCTGAACTTATCATCCTCACCACGAAAACTCGTGCTTGGTGCAGTTTGAGATGGCGTAAAAGCAATCGGCTGGTTAATCCAATTATTAGGAATCGAGATGGCAGTAACCGGTCTACCAGTAAAGAACTGCGCGCTCTTCATTCCCGGTAATAGATTGAATGGCTCGGCTTCTAGATCTTGAATCCCGACTTCAGCCAATCGCCATTGTGAACCCAAAAGCTTTTTGAGCAGTTCATTCATGAACATGGCGGAGAACATTTCGGCATAACGAAACCATTCTCTTTCTGCGTCCTGCTTTTCTCTGACGAGCCACCATTTACCGCCCCGCGATACGACCGAAAGACTGACATTATCTGAGATCTGTTTTAGCAGTTGGGAGACTTCTTCCAATGCCGCTTTAAGTGAGTGCGTTTGAGTAATTTGATTGGCAAACCTAGGAACGTAGATATCGTGGCAAAGCGTCCAAGTAAGCAAAGCAAACTTCTCTGGTGATGCTCGTTCACCTAAGGTTTGGAATACCGATTTTAATGCACTCTCTGGCACAAACGCATCAGGGGATTGGGTGGATAAGATATCCTGTGGCATACGTGCGGATTCAAGTAAGGAGTGAATATCGCCATCCAGCTCATTGAGCATAGTGGCAAAAAGCTTTACTTCTTCCGAATGAACCAAAGGAATATCAGTGTTGGGCATGCAAGCTATCATCTTAAAATACCGAGGATTATTTTAGTTTAAGCACAAACTTCCGGGCTGTCATTAGTCACAATCCAAGTGCAATTTGATAATGAGAGGCGACTCACTCTGAGCAGAAGAGCCAACACACATTGGTCTTCAACATAGATCATCGCCTGTTCAAATACTTGCCAATTCACGCCACAGATACATTCTATCCGCTTTTAAAGCGCTATTTATATTTCTATGAATGTGATGATTTTCACGCTTTCTTAATCAGCAATCGTTTTCTAGGAATTTTTCCTAGTCGATCTAAGCCCTCCTCTCATGTGGTTCAAAATAGGACTCTCTACAATCGCCGACAGCTAAAAGAAAGCGAGCACGCAAGTGCATCACACTAATACAAGAGAGTTCACGATGTTAAAATTCCTTGAACAAGTCCGGAAGCCTACCCTCGATCTTCCTGTCGAAGTACGTAGAAAAATGTGGTTCAAACCATTTATCCAATCTTACCTAGTGGTATTCATTGGTTACTTGACCATGTACCTGATCCGTAAAAACTTCAACGTCGCACAAAACGACATGATTTCTACTTACGGTTTGTCGATGACCGATCTAGGTTTAATTGGTCTGGGTTTCTCGATCACTTACGGTATCGGTAAGACCGTGGTTTCCTACTACGCCGATGGTAAGAACACCAAGCAGTTCCTCCCTTTCATGCTTATCCTTTCAGGTCTGGCAATGCTTGGTTTCAGTTTCAGCATGGGCGGTGGCAGCGCGAGCTTGTTCTTGATGGTGGCGTTCTACGCACTAAGTGGTTTCTTCCAAAGTACTGGTGGTCCTTCTAGTTACTCGACCATTACTAAGTGGACGCCTCGTAACAAGCGTGGATCTTACCTAGGTCTTTGGAACATGTCTCACAACGTAGGTGGTGCGGGTGCTGCAGGTGTGGCTCTGTTTGGTGCTAACTACTTGTTTGACGGTCACGTGATCGGCATGTTCGTGTTCCCTTCTATCATTGCGATCATCGTTGGTTTCATCGGTATGCGCTATGGTAACGACTCTCCTGAAGCCTACGGTCTAGGTAAAGTAGAAGAGCTATTTGATGAAGCAGTCAGCGAAGAAGACGAAGCGGCTGAAGGCAATCAAATGACTAAGAAAGAGATCTTTGTTGAATACGTTCTGAAAAACAAAGTGATCTGGCTACTTTGCTTCGCAAACATCTTCCTTTACATCGTGCGTATCGGTATCGACCAATGGTCAACGGTTTACGCATACCAAGAACTTGGTCTATCAAAAGAAGCAGCAATCTCTGGCTTTACCCTATTCGAAGTGGGTGCGTTAGTCGGCACATTGATGTGGGGTTACCTGTCTGACCTAGCAAACGGTCGCCGTGCGTTAGTGGCTTGTGTTTCTTTGGGTTTGATCATCGTCTCACTTGAGTTCTACCAACACGCAACCAGCGAGTTCATGTACCTAGCGTCACTATTTGTTCTTGGCTTCCTAGTGTTTGGTCCTCAACTGCTTATCGGTGTTGCTGCGGTTGGCTTTGTTCCTAAGAAAGCAATCAGTGTGGCAGACGGCGTAAAAGGCACATTCGCTTACCTAATTGGTGACAGCTTCGCGAAACTGGGTCTAGGCATGATTGCAGACGGTACACCAATCTTTGGTCTTACGGGTTGGAAAGGCACGTTCGCTGCCCTAGATACCTCAGCAATGATTTGTATTGTTTTGCTTGCCTTCGTTGCTATCGCAGAAGAGAAAAAGATTCGTCAAAACAAGAAGAAGCTTGAAATGGCAGAAAACCAAGCTTAATCAACCAGCGCGCTTTGCCAGTCAAAGCGCGCGAGATCATTAAATAAACTGGGTCAATTTAGTATCATTGTAGGTTTTTATTGAGCTCTCTATATCAAAGGTGCCAAAGGATTGTCTCCTATCTTGCGCCAATTGGTATTGAGCTCATTTTCGTTTGTGTATTGCTGAAGTTTGGTATTTAAGATGATTAACGTAGCGCTTGTTGATGACCATGTCATTGTTCGTTCTGGATTTGCTCAGTTGTTGAGCCTTGAAACAGACATGAATGTTGTAGGTGAATTTAGCTCGGTAGCAGAAGCTCGAGTGGGATTACCTGCGTGCAAGCCAGATGTGGTTATTCTAGATATCTCGATGGCAGACGAAAGTGGGCTTACCCTACTCTCCGAAATCCCTTCAGGCATTGCTTGTGTCATGCTAAGCGTGCATGACTCACCCGCTATGGTTGAAAAGTCACTTAAACTCGGTGCGAAAGGTTACCTAAGCAAACGTTGTAGCCCTGACGAGTTGATTCAAGCCGTCAGAACCAGTGCATCGGGCGGTTGTTACTTAACGCCGGATATTGCATTGAAGCTCGCAACACCAAGTGACAAAGCAGCGACGCTAACTCAATTGACTCGCCGAGAAAACGAAGTGTGCCAATTGCTGGCTCGTGGTTTAGATGTGAAGTCCATCGCCACTGAGCTTGGCTTAAGCCATAAAACCGTTCACGTTCACCGTGCAAACGCTATGGATAAGCTTGGCGTAAAGAACAACGTTGAGCTCGCCAAACTGTTCTCACAAGAGTCGTTTTAATGCGCAGCTACACCATCACCTCCATTTGCGGTTTATTCATGACAGGATGCTCGTGGTTCTGTCTGTGGGTGATCGCTTATTACTTTGTGAACGATGCCGAGCTTGCGATCTTGTTGTTCCCCTTCGCGTTGCGTTTGGGGCTAACACTGCACACGCGCACAAAGTATTGGGCAACGATTTATCTCGCCGAATGGGGATTGACCGTTGCTCTCGCCGTTCTGCTTGAGCAGCCGCAATGGTTAATGGTGTTGGTGGCCAGCATATTGAGCATTCCGGTTGTTTACTTGGCTAAACGTTATTACAAAGGCGATCAGAATCAGCACTTAGCGGTGATGGCGGTCGTGTTGCTCGTGACGTCTTGCATTAACGTACTTGCGGTTGGTTATCACGTACAATCTGTCTACATGGCGTGGTTAGCGAGCATTGCAGGCGGTTTGTTGGTTCTGCCAATGTGCTACTTGCTTTGGAACTACCTCTTCCAAAGCCCTTGGTCGCCTTTGACCTCCAATCTACTGGCGAACGAAGTTCAATTCAAAGTTCGTCATATTCTGCTTTATAGCGTGCTGTTGATTGCCAGCATTTTGGTTCAAACCAGCTTGCCGGATGAACTGGCTCGATTTGCGCCTTTCTGTATGGCGATCCCAATCATCGTCTTGGCACTGCGTTACGGCTGGCAAGGTGCACTTCTTGCAACCATGTTAAACAGTATTGCTCTGATTGCTGCACGAAGCGGTGTTTCGAATCTGGAAATCACTGACCTTCTGTTGTCCCTTTCGGCACAAACCTTGACTGGCATCATGCTCGGTTTAGCGGTGCAGAAACAAAAAGATCTTAACCAAAAGCTTCGTGGCGAATTGTCGAGAAACCAAACCTTGTCTCGACAGCTCATTCAAGCAGAAGAGTCAGTACGCCGTGACGTGGCAAGAGAACTGCACGATGAAATTGGTCAGAACATCACAGCGATCCGTACCCAAGCGAGCATCATTAAGCGGGTCGATAACGCTGAAATGAACACTCGCTGTGCCGACATGATCGAAAACCTATCACTCAATGTTTATGACACCACCAAACATCTGCTGAGCAAACTGCGTCCGAAGATGCTCGATGATTTGGACTTAAAAGACTCCGTTCACCAGTTAACCCGTGAAATGGAGTTCGACAATCATGGCACTCGCGTTGTGCTTGATTGGCAAGGTGACTATGAGTCTTTGGGCGACACGTTAAAAGTCACCCTTTTCCGTTTGTGCCAAGAAGCATTAAACAACGCAGCCAAATATGCAAATGCGACGTCTATTGTTATCGAGCTGTCTATTGACGAGAACATTTCGTTGAACATCGCAGACAACGGCATTGGTTTCAAAACCGAAGACTGCATGAAAGGCATGGGCGTTCGCGGCATGCAAGAACGCGTGCAAGCACTTGGCGGCAAAATGTATATCTACTCTTTGAACGATCATGTGGATGGCACGCAAATCGCCATCACATTACCTAAGGTGTAACGAGCATGTTTGGATTATTTCAGTCTCCGAGCTATAACCAAACTCCCCTTAGCAAAGACCAAGTGGACGAACGCTACCGCTATTGGCGTCTGCATATCATGCTGGGGATGTATCTTGGTTATGCAGGCTTTTACTTCACTCGTAAAACCTTCAACTACGCTGCGCCCGCGATGATTGCTGATTTAGGTTTAGATAAAGCCGATATCGGGATGATTGGTACGCTTTTCTACATCACCTATGGTTTATCGAAGTTTATCTCAGGTACCATTTCTGACCGTTCTAACCCTCGCTTTTTCATGGGTGTCGGTTTAATCGCGACGGGCCTTATCAATATCGCGTTTGGCTTATCTAGCTCTTTGGTTGCACTCGCTGCACTTTGGGTGATGAACGCTTGGTTCCAAGGTTGGGGTTGGCCCTCGTGCTCTAAGTTACTTACCACTTGGTATTCGCGCTCAGAACGTGGCTTCTTGTGGGCAATTTGGAACACCGCCCATAACGTAGGCGGCGCGTTAATTCCCCTACTCGTTGGATTTCTTACATTCCATTACAGCTGGCGAGAAGGCTTTATCGTACCGGGCGTTATCGGTGTGATTCTTGGTGTGGTTGTTTGTTGGCGTTTGCGCGATAAACCGGCCACTCAAGGGCTACCAACGGTTGGTCAATGGCGAGATGACAAGTTAGAACTCGCCCAAGAAAATCACGGGCAAGGTCTTAGCTACAAAGAAATCCTCAAACAATACGTGTTCAACAACAAGTACATTTGGTTGCTCGCGTTCAGTTATGTACTGGTTTACATCGTGCGCACTGCCATCAATGACTGGGGGAACTTGTACCTGACAGAGCAACACCACTACAGTCTAATCAATGCCAACGCAGCATTGTCGATGTTTGAAATCGGTGGCTTTGTTGGTTCTCTAGTGGCTGGTTGGGGCTCGGATAAACTGTTCGGTGGTAACCGAGGTCCAATGAACCTGTTATTTGCGGCTGGTATTTTCTTATCTGTTGCTGCGCTTTGGTTGATGCCGTTAACCAACTTTGCCTTTCAAGCTGCGGGATTGTTTTCTATTGGCTTCTTTGTGTTTGGTCCACAAATGTTGATTGGCATGGCTGCAGCGGAATGTTCGCACAAAGATTCTGCTGGTGCAGCAACGGGCTTTGTTGGTTTGTTTGCTTACATGGGAGCCGCACTTTCTGGCTATCCATTGGCATTGATTCTTGAAGAGTACAGCTGGACTGGATTCTTTATCACCATTTCGGTATGCGCAGCCGTTATTGGCTTGCTGTTGTTACCATTCTTGCAGGCTCAACCTTCAAGAAAGCCGCTCGCTCCCAAGCTTAGGTTGTAGACACATCATTGTAGAAGCGACTTCTACACCTCTTAGGGTGAGTTAACCGCTCACCCATCTAATCTCCACTATTTTTTGCTTCCGATTCAGTTCGGAGGGTTTTCTACGGGTAAAATTCATGAATTCGAATACTATTTCATCAAAATGCTTCTTCAAAATGGACAACAAGATCCAAAACTACGACTGGGGAAGCCGCACTGCTATCCAGGATTTGTTTGGCTTTGCTAACGAAGCTCAGCAACCTCAAGCCGAGGTTTGGATGGGCACGCATCCAAATGGTTGCTCTACCGTCAAACAAGGAAGTGCTGCTTCGAGTACAACTGTTTCGTTATCGGAATTGATCAAGCAGGATCCGTCAGCATTTCTATCCCAAAGCACGGCTGAAGCCTTTGGTGACTTACCTTTCCTCTTCAAGATTCTTGCCGCAGATAAAGCGTTGTCGATTCAAGTGCATCCAAACAAGCAAGATGCAGAGCTTGGTTATGTAAAAGAACAACAGCTAGGTGTACCGCTGAGTGCATTCAATCGTAATTACAAAGATGCCAACCACAAGCCAGAGCTGGTTTATGCCCTAACGGAATATCAAGCAATGAACGGCTTTCGCCCGTTTGATGAAATCATCGCTGAGTTTCGCCTGTGTGACATTCCAGAGATTAACGGTTACCTAGAACAATTTGAGCGCAATCCTAATCAAGACGGCTTGTGTCAGTTTTTCGTGGAGATTCTTTCTATGGAAGAAGCGCGCAAGATTAACGCCGTGGATCACTTATTAAGTTACGCAGCAACCAACCAAGCACGCCCTGTGTGCGAATTGATTTTAGACCTTGCTGCTCAGTACCCGAATGACGTGGGTTTGTTTGCCCCATTACTGCTGAATGTTATTACGCTTAAACCTGGTGAAGCCATGTTCTTAAGCGCAAGAACGCCTCATGCTTACATCAAAGGCACTGGTCTGGAAATCATGGCGAACTCAGACAACGTACTTCGTGCTGGTTTAACACCAAAACACATGGATGTGGAAGAACTGGTTAAGTGTACCGACTTCGTTCCAAAGCCAATGAACACGCTGCTAACTAAAGCAGAAATCAAAGGCTGTGAGCACAACTTCCCTGTCCCTGTTCAAGACTTCAAGTTCTCTGTATTCCAAGAGCCAAAAGATCAACAAGTCGAGATGAGCAGTGCGGAAATTTTGATGCCGATCGATGCAGACGTAACGCTGCTTGCAGAAAGCGGTGAAACATTGGTGCTTGGCAAAGGGCAATCGGCTTTCATCCCTGCTTATGTAGGGAACTACACGATCCGTTGTGAAGGCCGCGTTGCTCGTGCATTTAATGGCTAAGTTCATTTCATCTTAAAACAAAAATGGCGGAGACTTTTCAGCTCCGCCATTTAAACCATTCATTTGTTTGTTAACTCTGTGCTTGGGCCAAACGAATACTCACCAGACTTGCCACCATGATGGCTAAGTAAAAGCTCCCGACTATCGCTTCAAAGAAAACGAAGAACTGAGCCACTGGAACCGTTGGTGAAATGTCACCATAGCCCACCGTCGTCAACGTGATAAAGCTGAAGTACAAGGCATTAAACAAGTTCGACAGCCAAGGTTTTGCTTCTAATCCAGTGAAAGAGCTAGGGAAGAACTCCAACACCAACAAGTAGATCACCGCCCACGCAAGCCCCAGTAGCAGATAGATACAAATCGAACCGATGATGTGGTTTGTCGTCACCGATTTAGTTAACACCACCTGCTTTAGCGCCGAGTATATGTGCGAAAACAAGAACACCAGTAATGCACCTAGCGTCAAAATGGACAGATCTAAATGCTCTAAGAAAGACATCCCATAGGAGATGACGGCCACAATCAGTAACACGCCATACCATGTTCGGTTGGATTTGTTCTTCTTGTTGATACCTGCAATCGAAGCACCTAATGTCACCACCAAAAGAGCAAGAACAAATTCCTGCCCATCTGGATAAAACTGATGCATCACAGCACAGCCGAAGAACAACGCAATGAGTGCGAAAAACAAAAAGTAGAAGTTATCTTCCCTGGTCATCGGTTTCATGATGCCACCTCTACTTTGTCTTCCTCCTTCGCTTTTTGGTCAATGTTCGGTGCTTTGTTTGCTTCAGTGTCATCTTCATCTAGCCAGTTCACCATCAATTGGTAAGTCAGGCTCAGTACTACAGCACCAACAAACAGACCTACGATACCAGACATTGCCATACCACCCAGTGCACCCAACAGTGTCACAAGCATCGGTGTGTCAGAACCACGACTAAGAAGCACTGGTTTCAGTACCGCATCACTCGCGCTCACCAAAATACACCAAACTAGGAAGATGCCAGCAACCAGTGTTGATTCGACGCTAAACACGTAAATAATCGCAGGAATCAACGCCAGAATCGGCGGCAACTGAACAATCGCAATCAGAATAACGGCAACCATCCAAAGCGCAGCAGCAGGAACGCCAACCGCGACCATACCAACACCCGCCATGACAGATTGAATCAGAGCAACGCCAATCACACCTTGAACGACACTGCGAACGGTCGATTTTGAAAGATCAATCAACGCTTCACCTTTCTTGTTGGTGAGGCGGTCAGCTAGCTTAGTAAAACCTTTCTGGCAAACTTCTGCATTGCTCATGAACGCACCAGCAATCATGGTCGAAATGATGAACTGGATGAAACCACCACTTACCGAACCAACAATAGATGCGGCTTGAGAAAGGAAACCTTTCACTTGCTCGCCATACTTAACTAAGAAGCCTTCCATGTTGGTCGATGCGTAGTTAATCGCTACGAACAGCTTGTCCCCCACGACAGGGATCTCTTTTAAGCTTTCCTGCGGCTTAGGGACAACTAAAGTGCCATCTTGCAACCCAGTGACGACCTCGGTACCACTGGTATAAAGACCGGATGAAAGTGCAATAAGGGGAACTAAAAGTAACAGCACACCGATGGTACTGAGGAGCGCACTCGCCTTGCCTTTTGAAATGCCTAAGCGGTTATGAAGCGTCATCATGACTGGATAGAGAGCAATAGCAATAATGCCCCCCCACACCACTAGCATGATGAATGGACTGAGGATTGAAAAACACCACCAGATCAGTAACGCTACTGCTCCGATCTTGATTGCGGCGTCTATCGCCTGTTTAGAGAAATCATTTGAAGCTATCATAGCGTTACCTTTTCGTATTTAAGCGGTTATGTTTGCAAAAACTTCCATTGCCGTGTTTCTAAGAATAACGACGCGAGAATCATGTACGTCCCGACCAATACCAATTGGAAGATTCGGATAAATGTGTTGCTGTCGATATCGCCCGAACTCATAAGCGTGCTGCCAATTAAAACAAGCAACGTACTGAACGCGGTGGCGAATATCGGTGCCTTTTCTGGCACGGTATAAATTTTCTTCCCTATCCATACCGCCAATAACGCGATAAAAGCGGTATAAAAGAAAATGTTTGGCACTATGGCGAGTATCGAGAACGCCGAGATGGCGAGCATCCCGCCGATACCATTACTGATGATTAAGAACGCGCTTAATTTGACTGACTTCTCTGACGTAATCATTAAAGACAGCAACGCGACAAACATCATGGTGAGCAGCGCTTCTGAAATCTGAAAGACAAAGAAGAAGCACACCACAGGAAACGAAATCAGCATGGCTCTATATGACGCATGCCAACGCTGTTCCTTACCAATAGGTGGCTGCGCATAGCCAGCGAACTCGCTATCTGGCTCTGGTAGATAAATATGGACCAGACCAAAAATCGCCACCGATACCGCTCCAGAAATCGCCAAGCCACTCGCAAGAACCAAGGAAATCGCTGGGTTGTTTATTGCCATAAACGGCAACATCAATACCGCAATCAACAAAATGGTCGCGAACAGATTCCATTTGGGGTCAGTAAACAAGTAGTAACCCCATGCCATCATTAAACCGACAGCAATCAGTAGAACAATTGGGTATTGAGTAATGCCTCCTGAAAGAAGAAGCCCCAATCCCATGGTGGCAATCAATGCCAGCAGCAACTCGTAAATCGTTTCTCTATGAAGATTTGGTTTATCGACCAAGAACTTCGCAGTAAACACTGGCGCGACAAACGCCAATTGCCAATTAATCCAAGCAGCGAGAAACACCGCCAGACCCACACCTATGCTGAAGCGCAGAATCCGGCGTTGAGTTGCGTTATCAATGCTCAGGTTATCGGACATAAGACAATACGCTCAGTAGACGAATCCAAAGCTTGCCAAGCGTGTTGAACACAAAGTTGTCACCACTGTAGACAATCACGTCTGCTTGCCCGCCAACGCGAAGCATTCCTCTGACTTCTTCGCGATCAAACTCAATCGCGATTGGCAGCATTTGCGTCTGGCGTAACCACCCCGTCTGCTGGTTTGCTTGAGCCAGTTTGCCTGCCTGCTGGTTTTGTCCCCAATCAATACCCCAATCGATACTGCTCACTTTGCCTTTGATGACTTTGCCAGGAACAAAATCGAGGGCGATTTCTACCTCGTCACCAATGCTGACGTTGCCTAAACTGTTTTCACGGAAGTACGCTTCAATCCAAATGTCTTCTGTCGACACAAACGTCATGATTGGCTGACCTGCTGAAGCATAGAAGCCTTCGGTCAAGCTGAAGTTCGAAACACCGCCTTGAGTTGGCGCACGAATCACCGTACGTTCTAAGTTCAGCTGAGCTTGCTCAAGTGCCAGCAATGCTGCTTTAACTTGGCTGTTTTCTTCACCCTCTGCGCCAAGTTGTTGTTTCGCTTTTTCAAGATCCGCTTCGGCATTTACGACGTTTGCTCTTGCCGTTGCCAATGATGCTCTGGCTTTGTCTGCATCCGATTTAGAAACCACACCTTTCTCTGCCATAGCAAGTACACGGTTGGCTTGCGCTTCAGTGTTTTGGCGCTCAACAATCGCAGACGTTAATCTTGCTTGAGCCGAAGCGATTGATGCGGTTTGTGCACCAACGTTTTGCCCAGCAATTTCAAGATTTTCTTCGGCTTGCTTTACCGCGATTTCATAGTCAGATTTATCAAGGACAGCAAGCTCATCACCTTCTTCTACAAGCTGGTTCGGACGAACGTTAATATTGAGTACATTGCCAGAGACCTGCGGCTTAATCGGCACGATATAACCTTTAACACGCGCATTATCGGTCACTGGAATGATACGGTCTGACACAATGCTGAAGCCGAGCATGACGACAATAAACAAAAGTAAATAGTTGGTGACCGCCTTCACTTTGTCTTTTTTGTTTGTCTCTTTGTTTTCCGACACTTCCGTTGGCTGTTTTTCTTTTTCGCTCTCGGACATGTTATCCCCTTACCATTGAATAGATTGAACATTTTAAGAATATATCGTTCTGTCCAACCTGCCATTAATTGAAGAATAATTAGCGAGCTATATCAAAAACCGTGCGTTATGCGCTAAGATGGGTCCTTGATAAAGGAGTATCAAAGCAATGCCGAATCAAACGTTCCACTTACCTGTCATCCAGACCAACTACGCGCGTATCTTGGTCGAAGTCTTTGCCGACTATGGGTTGGATAAGCACAAATTACTCAGTGATGCTGGTTTACCTGCAGACTTGTTCCAAACCGATTCTGACTACATTCCGTCTGAATCGGTAAAACGTTTGATTCACTTAACTTCATCTCAACTTGGCGTGACTAAATTCACCGACTTATTGGTGCTTGTCTTTCGTCGCCGTGTTATACCCAATGTCTTGCATCAGTTTTTGCCATTTCAAACCATTGGTGAATCAATGCAGCACATTGACGAGATATTCCATTTAGACTCGCCAGGCAGTAACGTTTCTTTCGAAACCCATCATGGTCATGCTTGGTTTTGTCGTTTCTCCGAACAAAAAGACACGCAAATCGCTGACTGGTCAGAAGCATTTGCGATCATTTACATCACAGAACTCATCAGCATACTGACCAAAACTACTTGGTACCCGAGCAAAGTACGTCTGCAGGGCAGCAACAGCGATATCGTAAAAAGTGTCGTGCCTAACCAGTGCCAGATCTTCGTGGGTCAAGACAAAGCTGGTGTTTATATCCCCGATGAAATTCTTAACGTGCCAATCCAAATATCAGACTCGCAATTAGGCGCTAAACCTAGTCAGCTCCAGTGGCATACGAGTTTTACCGATAGCGTGTTTGAACTCCTTCGCCCTTATGTAAGAGAGCGTAATTTGTCGATAGAAGAAGCGGCTCAGTTGCTGAGCTATTCTGTTCGAACCTTTCAAAGAAAGTTAAAGAATGAAGGGACTTCTTTTCGACATATTAAAGAGTCATTGATGTTCTCTGTGTCTTGCGAGCTTATGGAAGAAGGACACTCTCTTACCTATATATCCAATCAACTTGGCTACACCAGCATTTCGCACTTTTCACGCGCATTTAAAAGAGTGTCCGGGTTATCTCCTAAAGTGTATAAACAGTCTATTGCGCTGAACGCATCCAGCACTTCGTGACGTTATACTGCTCAGTCCATTTGAGGCTTGGTATTAGTTAATTGCTTGAGCTTGGTTTGCATCAGTGTTGCGAGGTCTATTTCATCACACAGCACTTCTACGTCCTGAACTCGAAAGTAAACAATCATACGTTACCCTCAATTGAAAACGTGGGGCTATTATGCCGCGGCGCAACTCAAATTATTTACCATTTTACGCCATGCCAGAACATTTCAATCCCATCTTTTTGATGTTCAAAATTAGAGTAATTCACCCACCTTGCGCAATTTTAACAATAATAAGAATTTAGACTTTCGCTCATTTCTTACTCATTCACCATCCGTACCAAGCTATCTTTAAAGTTATTTTTTTCAATGAGTTAATCTAGATCGCAATTGTATTGTTTGTTTTTTGTCACGCCGATAGCTCGTAATCTTCGGTTCAAGATGAATGCTCATCCCTTTGAAGCTGAGCAACCTTTTGTTGCAAAACGTATACGCGGGATTGTAATCACGTTTTGTATCACTACAATTCCAAACCAAATGAATAAAGAAACGTTTGTATGCCGAAATTAAATTTAGACAGCGCAAGGAATAGCTCTGCACTCTCTGAGAATGGAACCTGCGAAAAAGTACAATCGGCATTAGAACCGAAATACCACAAGCCAGAAAAGAAACTCTGCCTTAGCGCAGGTCTGACGGAAAAGCACATTGCGCGCCGTTGGAAGGTGCTAGAATCCATGACGGACAAAGATCTTCTTCTGGATCCTTTTACTCAATCGCATTACGACCAATACGCCAACAACATCGAACACTTTATTGGTACCGTTAATGTTCCTGTTGGTGTTGCCGGCCCTTTGCGTATTAACGGTCTCTACGCGAACGACGACTACTTAGTCCCTCTCGCAACAACAGAAGCTGCATTGGTCGCTTCTTACAACCGCGGTGCAAACTTAATTACTGCCGCCGGTGGTGCAAGTACCCTTTTGATCAGTGAAGGTGTTAGCCGTACACCTGTGTTTGGCTTCCAATCTCTTGCAGAAGCCGCGCAGTTCGTAAGTTGGGTGGTGACTCAATACGATATCTTCCGTAAAGAAGCAGAATCCACTACCACGCACGGCAAGCTAAAAGACATCAACGTAAATATTGAAGGCAATCATGTTTACTTGGTGTTTGAATACGTGACGGGCGATGCGTCCGGTCAGAACATGGTGACCATCGCGACACACAAGGTATTCCACTACATTCTCGAACACAGCCCTATCGCTCCGGTTGATGCTTACCTTGACGGCAACTTGTCTGGTGATAAGAAGGCCAACGCTCACACCTTGCGCTCCGTTCGCGGTAAAAAAGTATCCGCTGAAGTGACGATTCCTGCGGCTTTGGTTGAGAAATACCTGCACACCACGCCAGAAGCCATGGTCAAATTTGGCAAGATGAATACGGTCGGTGGCTTACTAAGTGGCACCATAGGTATTAACGCACACTACGCCAATGCCCTCACCGCTTTGTACATCGCATGCGGCCAAGACGCGGCTTGCGTAGCAGAATCTGCGGTTGGTATCACTCGAATGGACGTGGATTCTCAAGGAAACTTGTATACCTCAGTAACCCTGCCAAACATCATGGTTGGTACTGTAGGCGGTGGTACTGGCTTGCCAACTCAAAAAGCGTGTTTGGATATCCTTGGCTTGCACGGCAATGGTAAAGCAAAGGCGTTAGCAGAAGTCGCTGCTGGTCTGTGTTTGGCTGGTGAGCTTTCAATTGTTGGCGCATTCTGTGCCGATCATTTCTCTCGTGCACATCATAAGCTAGCAAGAAAGTAACAGCTCGAAACCTAGGAAAGCCACTCTTTGTCATTCATAGAGTGGTTTCTTTTACTACATACCGCTAATGGCACCTCAATCAAACACTACCCCCCCCCCAGTAACCACGAACATTTCGCCTTTGGCGAGCAGTATTCCCTCAGTAACACTGGATTGAGTCATTCCTTATTCAAAATTCCTTTAAAAGCTCACGCCAAGACAACTAAGCGTTATATCATTTAACGTACCTTACTCAAACTTGACGAAAACGTTCTCGCCACCAAAGTATGAATTCAAAAAAGTTTCATATTTTATTTGAGCCAACTCACATCAAAATACTCGATTACGATTCAAGTACTTATCATTATTTCTTGTAAAAAATTAAGCTTCCACGCGACTATTTTCTGTAATTAACAACTTTAATAGCAAATTTTACCGTCTATAATCCGTTCTGCAGCTGCTTGATTTTACTAAATTTATTAATTAGCTCACCATGAGCTTCATTACTCCCGTTAAATGGATTTAAGTCGTTCCTTTGGGTAAGCGAGTTAACTATGAGACGTCAGAAACAGAATGAGATTTCTTGCTGGGTATTAGGCTTTGTTGCCATGCTGCTTTTCTTTGTTGGGCCAGTATCGGCTGACGAGGACGATCCAGATCTACCTACTGCACGCTTTTTATATCAAACCACATTTGGTCCTACTCCTGCTTTAATCGACCAAGTCAACCAGACCAATTACGAGGACTGGATTTCAGAACAAATTCTTCTCCCACCGACTTATCACAGTGATCTTTACTTCACGCCCTTTAGTAAAGGGGCTCAAGCAAACCGTGAAAACGCTTGGTATCAAATCGCCCTCACCGCAGAGGATCAACTCAGACAACGCATGGCCTTTGCCCTTAGCCAAATCCTGGTTGTATCTAAGCATGGTGGTATTCTGAGCAGCAAGCCTGAAGGTCTCGTGAATTATTATGATCTACTGGTTGAAAACGCGTTTGGGAACTACCGAGAGTTACTGCTAAAAACGGCAAAGCACCCTGTTATGGGGAACTATTTGTCGATGATGGGCAGCGCCAAAGAAAACGTAAACACTGGTGCGCTTCCAGACGAGAACTTTGCTCGCGAACTAATGCAGCTTTTCAGTATTGGTTTGTATCAGCTCAACCTAGACGGGAGCATTAAATACGATCAAAAAACGGGGCATGCTCTCGCAACTTACACGCAAACCGACATCCAAGAGCTAGCTCGTGCGCTAACTGGTTGGAATAAATCGGATACTGCGTTCGTTTTGCCGATGCGGGTAATTAAAAATCGCCATGATACGAATGAAAAAACGGTACTGGGCACTACCATTCCTGCAGGTCTAACCGCGGAGGAAGAGCTTGAGCGAGTGGTCGATATTTTAATGAACCACGATAATATTGCTCCTTTTGTCTCTAAGCTGCTCATCCAACGCTTTGTGACGTCCAACCCTACGCCGGGATATGTAGCCCGAGTAGCAACCGTGTTCAATAACAATGGCCACGGCACCAAAGGCGATCTTGATGCCGTTATTCGTGCTATCTTACTTGACGATGAGGCTCGGGGGCTGACTGAAGTTCGCCCTATCAAAGTGAAAGAGCCAATCTTAGTTCTTACCAATTCCATCGTGCTGCGGGGTTCACGCTTAGTGCAGCACGATACGATGGCGCCGTTTCAGTGATGAACATCGCCAATCAAGGTCCGTTGCGCTCACCTTCTGTATTTAACTTCTATTCACCCGATTACCAACCTTCGGCAGACTTTGTCTTTAACGGGATGGTTTCCCCTGAGTACGAGTTACTGGATTGGTCTGTGTACACAGAGTCCGTTAACTTCATGCTTTACAGTGTTCGCAAGGGATATGGTTCGACCTACACACTCGACATGACGGAGCTGTACGCGTTACTCGATGACCATGATGCATTAGTTGAAGCCATCGATGCGCGCTTCTTTGCAAGTACAGCGTCACCACAGCTGCAACAAATCATGCATAACGCATTGAATGAGTACAAAACCAATTATGTACCCACCACCAAACTTGCCTTAGTGATTTTCACCGCGATTTCTGGCAGCGAATTCTACATTCAAAATTAGGAGCGAATTATGAAACTATCACGACGCAATTTTATGAAAGGAACCGCTTCTCTGGGCGCATTCGCTTCCGTTGGGCTTCCCGGCTATGCCTTGGCTTCACCAAGTAATGATTTTCGTGCTCTAATCTGCGTTTATTTAGATGGCGGCAATGATGCAATCAATACATTCTTACCTCTGTCTGATTTTCATTACGACCAATACGCGAATGTTAGAGGCAAACTTTCCGTCGCTAAAAACAGCATCATCCCTATCGGGTTGAATGCGGAAGATAGACAAGGAAATGATGTGCCGTTAGGCATGCACCCTAAGTTGGCTCGATTGACGGAGCTATTTGACAACGGAGATGCAACTGTTGTTCTTAATTGCGGAGTTCTTGAACACCCCATGACGAAGGGAATGATCGACGCGGGTGAAGTCCCGTTACCCGACCAGCTCTTCTCCCATAACTCACAAACCAATGCCTTGATGCGCGGCGGTATGAGTTCGTTCGCTAATCTTGGTTGGGCAGGCAGAATGCTTGATGTGATGAGTTCACATTCGAACATCACGCCACTATACAGCGTACACGGTGATTCATTGTGGTTGCGCTCCCTTGAGCACCGACAAACGGTTCTTAAGAAAGACCGAGCAGTTCAATTGAGTGCGCTTGGGAACCCTCGATACAAAGAAGTCTACGACCAACTTCTTGCTACTTCTGCCAGTAACCCTTTCAGTGGTCATTTTAATCTGATGGTCGATGAATCAATGACCATGAGCGGTGTTTTAGCAGAACAACTGCACAACGTAGAAAACGCCCCTTTGTTCACATCAACAACGCTCGGTAAACAGATGCAAACAGTCTACAAGTTGATCGCAAGCCAAAGTCATTTAAGCCAGCAGCGACAAGTTTTCTTTGTAAAACATACGGGATATGACGTTCATGATTCTCAGCTTTCCAAACACCCTGCGTTACTTGGCGATCTAGCCACCAATCTATTGGCCATGTATCGTGCAATAGGTGCTTTAGGAATACGTGACAATGTCACTACTTTTACCATGTCTGACTTTGGCCGTCGGATGACAAACAACGGAAATGGTACCGATCACGGCTGGGGTGGGCATCAGTTGATTATGGGTGGTGCGGTAAATGGCTCGAAGCCAATTGGCACTTGGCCTGAACTGGTATTAGGTGGAGAGGATGATTATTCGAAAGGACGTTTGATTCCTAAAATCGGAACCGACCAAGTAGGATCAACTCTAGCCCAATGGATGGGTATTACCGATGGTGCAGCGTTGGATTATGTGTTCCCTAACATCCGAAATTTCCGGTCACCAAACCTTGGCTTTATGTCGTAACGCCTTTATGTCTTAACACCTGCGAGATAAGCACAAAAAAGGGAGCGTTATGCTCCCTTTCGCTTATTACTTGTTTTGACCAGTTAGCCGCTAGCGCTAGTTATGCGTCTTCACCACGAGGGCGTTCGTTACATAGCTTGATTGCTCGCTCTAAAAGCTCAAGTGCTGTCTTATCGCTTTCAGGTAGCGCTGCGTCACTTTCAGCAATAGGCGTTACGCGGTCACCCCATTTCAGTACCGCTGCACCCCATGTCAAACCAGCACCGAACGCTGCTAATAGCATGTTGTCGCCTGGCTTAACACGGCCTTGTTCTAGCGCTTCACACAGTGCAATTGGCACAGTCGCTGCTGATGTGTTGCCGTAGTTTTGGATGTTCACAAACGCTTTTTCTTGTGGAATACCAGAAAGGTCACACAGCGTTTGGATAATACGGATGTTTGCTTGGTGTGGGATTACCACGTCGATTTGATCTGTGGTTAGTTCAGAAGCTTTCAGAACCGTTTTCGCAGCCAGCCCCATGCCTTTAACTGCGCGTTTGAAGATCTCTTGTCCGACAAAGTTGAAGTCCCAGTAACCGTTATCTTCAGCAAAACGATCCATACATGTACCAAACTTAGGCACGGAAAGAATGTCACGACCTTTCGCATCACAACCAATTTGTGACTGCAGTAGACCGGTTTCTTGTTCTGTACGAGTAAGTACGACGGCTCCTGCACCATCGCCGAACAATACAGCAGTATCTCGCATTGCCCAGTCAATGTAGAAAGACAGGCGCTCAGCACCAATAATAATCGCGTTACGGTAATTACCTGATTGAATCAAACGTGTGCCAGTTTCTAGGCCATACACAAAGCCAGTACATGCTGCGTTTAAATCGAATGCGGCAGCAGAACGGATACCAAGGTTCTGTTGTACTTTAGAAGCAATGTTTGGGATAAGTGAATCAGGAGAGCAAGTCGCAACAATGATTAGGTCGATGTCACTCGCTTCTACACCTGCACGGGCCATCGCATGTTGCGCAGCGACCGTTGCCATATCCGACGTGTTTACGTGGCTAATGCGACGGTTTTCGATACCAGTACGGGTGCGAATCCATTCATCTGAAGTTTCAAGGAAAGTGCTAAGGTCATCGTTAGAGAGCGTAGCTGGTGGAAGACATTTTCCCCAACCGGTAATTTCAGCGTAGTAATTTGTCATCGCAGACCTATTTATTGTTGTATTTTAATGAAATTTCTTAGAACCTGTTCGGGTCCAAATACAGACTTGCCGTCTTATATTTCGGCAGGCTAAAAAATAAGTATACAAATTATGAGGCTGACTGGTAAGTCATGTTTTCATGAAGTTGTCATAAAGGAAGAAGTCATGTCATCGTTTAAAACTCGTTGTCCGTCTTGTGGCGGTTTAAATCGTGTCCCTAATGAGCGAGTTGCAGAAGCTGCTAGTTGTGGTAAATGCAAGAACGCTCTATTTGATGGTTCACCGGTAGAAGGCACTATCGATAACTTTTCGGCGCTGCTAGAGAGCAACACACCGGTTGTGGTCGATTTTTGGGCACCGTGGTGTAACCCTTGTGTTGGTTTTGCTCCTGTTTTTGAGGATGTCGCGCAAGAACAGACCGGAAACGCACGTTTTGTCAAGATTGATACCGAAGCGCAACAACAGTTGGCAGCGCAATTTGGTATTCGTAGTATCCCAACCATTATGGTTTTTAAGAACGGCCAACGCGTCGACATGATCAACGGCGCCCTACCAAAAACTCAATTTGATCAGTGGTTAAATCAAGCACTTAGCAAATAAATCTCTTCGCCAGCCTTATTCTTAGGCTGGCGTTTTTATTCAGCTTTTCTTCATAGAATTTCGATAAATTTCTTTTGTCGAAACGACACAAATATATCATTTTACTTGCCTATTAATTAGCCTCATATTCGCGCCGAATAAACCCTGATTTTCACTTAACTTATAGGCGCAAAACATTGGAAAACACAGCCATTCCTTCAGTATCACCACGAGTCACAGTTCCTGTCGTAGCACTGTCTCTTTATGCAGTGGCATCAGGCTATTTGATGAGCTTGATCCCTCTTATGCTTGGTGAATACAACATCTCTGCTGATTACGCGAGTTGGTTGGCGAGTGTGTTTTATGGTGGCCTATTAGTTGGTGCTATTTTCTTTGAGCGTATTGTTCGTAGTGTTGGACACCGTAAAGCGTTTGTTGGCTGTTTGGCGACCTTCTCACTGACGATCGTTGCCCTTCCACTTATTCCAAATGGCATGGTATGGCTCGCTGCACGTTTCATCGCAGGTATGGCGGTTGCTGGCGTATTTGTGATTGTGGAATCATGGTTGATGTCCGGCGATGAGTCTTCTCGCGCAAAACGCTTAAGCCTTTACATGCTATCTCTATACGGTGGCTCTGCTCTTGGTCAGTTTGGTATTGGTATCCTTGGTGTAAGCGGCGGCGTTCCTTTTGTTGCGATCACCACTTTGATCCTAATGGCAATTCTGGTTTTGCTTTTTATTGATTGCGAACAGCCAAACAGCCATGAATCAACAGCACTATCGTTTAAGCAAATTTCTAAGCTAAGCCACGCAGCCATCATTGGTTGTATTGTTTCGGGTTTAACTTTGGGTGCAATCTACGGCCTGATGCCAGTAGAGCTTGCAAACCGTAAGATTAGCCACCAAGACATTGGTACGTTGATGGCGCTTGTGATCCTTGGCGGTATGCTGGTTCAACCTATGGTTACCACGTTAAACAAATACATGGCTCGTACTGTATTGATGGCGTTTTTCTGTATCCTTGGTATTTTTTCTATCGGCCTGACTTTTGTATCTTCATCAGCGGTAGTACTTGCAGCGGCACTGTTCCTATTGGGCATGGCGACATTTGCACTATACCCAATCGCAATTAACCTGGGTTGTGAAGGATTAGACGAGCGTTTCATCGTATCTGCAACGCAAGTTATGTTGTTCAGTTACAGCGTAGGTTCAGTGGCTGGCCCAGTGGTTGCTGATAAATTCATGGGTCAAATGCACGGACTGTTGGGTTACTTGTTCGCCGCACTGCTTGCGACTTGTATCTACATGCTCATCGCAGCAACTAAGTCAAAACATCAAATGGCGGCAGGTTTGTAATTTATAACCTCTCCCAACAAGACAAAAACGAGGGTTCATGCCCTCGTTTTTTGATCTATCTCTTCGATTCATTATTTCATGTCACCTATTCACTTCAAAAGAAACGCGCATCGCTCTTTAGCGCTGGTTTTCTAATAGCTTTTTACGATAACGTGTTGGCGACGTCCCATAAAACTTTTTAAATCGATGCGTGAAGTTGTAAGGGTCTCTATAGCCCAATCGGTTTGCTATCATGGCGACTGACCAAGCTGGGTACTGTAACAAGTCCGCCGCTTTGTGCATGCGAAGCTCAATTAACTTACTCCTTGGACTCATGTTGAATAGTTGCTTGGAAAGCCGATTAAATTGTTCTTCGCTGATAAAACAACGCTTGGCCATCTCAGCAATGGTCCAAGGTAAATGCAGTTGCCCCTCAACCTCATTAAACAGCGTTTGAACACGCGAGAGCGAACTGCTGATCGGTGTTTCTACACTCTTCACCAATCGTTGAACCTCACTAATCAATAACTGACGAAAACCCATCCTCCCGCCGATTTCTCCATAGAGTAAGCTCATCAGTGACCAGATCTGTTCTGCTCCGCGAAAAGGGATAATAGTTTGTCCAAGGTTATAAAGGTGCTGCCAAAGCTCAGTATCTTGTGGCAGGAGCCAAATCATCTTCCAATGACCTTTGTTTGGATTCATCTCAAAACGAAAACAGGTATCCACTGGCAAAATAGTCAACGTATAAGGTTCAATTTCTTTGACGAAATCAGGCGTAATAAGTACACCGCCACCTTCAACCGTAAACAGCAAGGTGTGCACGCCAACTTTGTTCCGCTCAACGCGATAACCATCATGCAGTTCAGCTAACCCGCCCATAAGAATATCCGCCCGACGCCATTCCGGAATTTCGGTTAACGTGAGAAATCGCTCTTTACAAGCAGGAGCAAGGTACGTGTCATCATGCCATTCTGTTTTGGAGGAAAATTGCTCAATGACGGATTTGCACAGGTTTTGTGATTTTTCGAACATGTTTTTATTTTCCTATTGGCTTTATATTTCTTCCCGAATTGAGGAGTAACTATGATGAACGATATTGGAATCAAAAATAGAGATAAACCCATATCTAGCGGGCTATTAAAGCAGATTATCCAATTAGGCTTCCCTGTCGCGATCCAGAGTGCATTGGTAGCGATACTTGCATTAGCCGATGTTCTCATGGTTAGTGACTTTGGTAAAGAAGCAACGGCAGCTGTGGGAATTGCATCAAAATGGCATTTTGTCGCCATTATGATCATGGCGGGTTTAGCATCAGCAAATGGCACGCTTGTCGCGCAATATTGGGGACGTGAAGATGCGGTCAGTGCAAAAACAGTCAATGGCATTGCCATTCGTTTTGGCTTAAAAGTTTTGATTCCTGTCACGCTGATTATCACGCTTGGAAGTGAATTGATCATGCGTTTGCAAACTAACGACACTCAGGTGATTGAACTTGGCTCGATTTACCTTTGGTATGCGTTCCCTGTTTTGTTGCTGACTCATATCATTATTGTATTAGAAGCGAGCATGCGCTCTTCAGGTGACACCGTCACTCCTTTATTAATGGGAGGCGTCACCATCATATTGAATATTGCGCTTAACTTTTGGCTTATCAAAGGTGGCTTCGGCATTCCGGCTATGGGGGTGGCAGGTGCGGCATTAGCGACGACGATTTCTCGTTTGTTTCAAGTCTTTGCCATGCTCGGTTACATGCGCTGGCGCAAACATTGGTTACTGGAAGCTCAAGAAGGCTCTGAGCGCCCTTCGCTGTGGCTTTCGTACCGTCGATTAGCACTACCAATGACGCTAGGCGCATTGTTGTGGGCGATTGGCACTTTGGTGTATCAGATGATTTTTGGACACATGGGTACAACGGAGCTTGCGGTATTCAATATGTTGGGACCGTTTGAATCTTTGTGTTACTCGATCTTCTTTGGCATCTCAGTCGCGTGCTCTGTAATGATTGGCCAATCTCTGGGCCGTGATGCTTTTGAACAGGCCGAGTACATGGCGCGCTTTTTTATTAAAGCAGTGTTCGTATTTGGCATTTCGATTGGCACTTTGTTGCTGCTCAATCGTGAATTGATCATTGCGGCTTTAAACTTGGACAACCCTGAGCTTTACCCACTAGCAGCGCCAGCAGTTGCTATCCTTTGCAGTGCAATTTGGCTGCGAATGCTCAACATGATCATCATTAACGGCATTATCCGCGCCGGTGGCGACAACGTGTTTTGCCTACGAATGGACTTTATTGCAATGTGGATGACTGGGCTGCCACTTTGTGCCACTGCAGCATTTGTACTGGGTTGGGAGTTCAAATACGTCTATGGGTTAATGATTGTGGAAGAAGTCGTTAAACTGGCGTTGTGCTATCACCGATACACCAAAAAATATTGGATTAAGAACTTAACGGTGGTGACAACGTCTTAAGTCTACTGTTGGCTAGGATTTCTTCGCTTCGCGCTCCGTACTCATGCGTTTATGGCGATTAGATGCGTTGGCAGCAGGCTTGTCAGGAACCTTCCGCTTCTCATGTAACAGGTGTCGAATCGCTAAGATTGGATGCTTTAGCAGCATTCTCGGCCCCGAGTAACGCATTACTAAACGCATTTGCTCTTTAGGCTCGGGCTTGTAGCAATGAATTGGGCATTGGTTGCAAGTCGGCTTGTCTTCTCCGTAAGGGCAACGATCAAGCCGCACTTCCGCGTATTCTAATAACTCACGACATTCCGCGCACAACTCACCTTTGGTGCCGTGGTGGTCTTTACAGTAAACCTCCACCATCGCTTTAACGGTTTTAAATTCTGTGGCGAGTTTGCCTAATAAAATGTTGCTCATTCTTTTCCTCAAGCTAACACGCCGTTGATTGGTGTATCTTAATCGAAGCTTATCTGGTTACAACTTCATGGTGTACAGTTGTAGAGTCCGACCATTATCGTAAGTCTGCTCGACACGTTCAAACTGAAACCCCAATTTTTCTAGCAAACTTATACTACGAATATTGTCATTATTGGTGATGGCGACCAAGTTTTCTATTTTCATTTCGTCACGAGCAAAATCCACAACGACACGAGCGGCTTCTGCAGCGTAACCTTTACCATAAGCGCTCGGTAAGTAACCGTAGCCAATATCAAATGCGGTTAATGTGTCACGCTTTACCAAACCACAAATACCGATGGGTTGTTGTTCGTGCTTGGTTTCTACCACCAGCAAGCTGACTCCTTTCAGCTCTTGCATGCGTAGCATGTTGTCTTCGATATAACGCTCAGCTTCTTCTAGGGTTCGAATTTGTTTGTCACCAACGAAGCGATAAAAATCCGGTTGATTATAGAGTTCTAAAATAAACGGCGCATCTTCTACACTAACAAGACGCAGTGTGAGGCGCTCAGTAATAAGTGTTTTCATAGGGAATCCATTAGGGTTGTAACTTGACGGAAAAATCACTATCCTGCTCCGCTAAATTAAAGGACCAACACCATGAACCGCAAGAAGAAAATCAACTCGATCTTAAAAGCGAAGTTGAAAAAACAAAATGCAAAGCTTCATAAGAGCAACAAGCCTCGCTACATCTCAAAAGCAGAACGCGCGAAGATGGAAGCCGAAGAGCAAGCAAATGAGCAAACTTCACAAGTAGCTGAAGAGACTCAAGCAACAGATGAAGCATAAAAGAAAAGCCGCATAACGCGGCTTTTCTTTTACTTGGATTTGTACTTAAAAATTAGACTTTAAAGTATCTCAGTTGATCATGGAGAATCTCTGAGGTTGCCGCTAAGTGCTGGCTTTCCTCTGCAAGCATTTGTGACGCTTCTTTCACTTCATTTGCCGCTAGGTGAATGGTCGTGACATTTTGCGTCATCTCGTTCGCCACTAAGCCTTGCTGCTCTGACGCTGCAGCAATCTGAGCCACCATGTCATTCGAACGTATCAACTCCTCAACCATGGTTTCTAATTGCGTTTGCGTAGATTCTGAAATGCCGACACTCAGCTCCACTTTTGCATTGCTTCGCTCCATCGCTTTGACGGTACGCTCTGTACGCTCAATCAGTGAGTCTATAGTCTGTTGAACCTCGTCGGTCGATTGCTGTGTGCGACTCGCAAGGTTTCGTACTTCATCGGCAACAACGGCAAATCCACGGCCCTGCTCACCAGCTCGTGCTGCTTCAATCGCTGCATTTAAAGCAAGCAAGTTTGTTTGCTCAGAAACTTCTCGAATCACACTCACAACCGCTCGGATTTCATTCACACCCGCTTGAAGCTCTGCGACCATCTGGTCCGCAGCGGCGATGTCTTGAGAGACTTCAGCAATGGTTTGAGAAGTTTGCTGCATATCTTTCCCGCTTTGCTCGGCATGATTGGTTACAAGTGCCGTGCTGTGCGCTGTATTCTCTGCATTGTTGGCGACATCTGAAATGGTGGTACTCATTTCCGTCATTGCTGTTGAAAGTTGCTCTAACTGTGCATGCTGACTGTTTACACTGGTTGCAGCCTCTTCACTTGCTTGTGCAATGCTTTGTGCCATATTGGCAGACTGCTGCGCAGATTCATGGGCCGCGAGTAAAGTCCCTTGTAGCTTTTCTAGCATACGGTCAATCTCGTTACTCATCTCACCCAGCTCATCTTTACGAGATGCATTTAGGCGCACAGTGAGATCACCATCGGCAATTTTGTGGGTGTTGCTGATCAGTCTTTGAAGAGGGTCAATGATATTACTTGAAATGATATAACCGAGAACCGCTAACGCACCAATTAATACCGTAGCGATGATTGCCTCTTTGATCGCTTCTTTGTAAAAGGCTTCTTGAATATCGGCAACAAGGATGCCTGAGCCAACGATCCATTGCCACTCAGGGTAGATTTGTACGTAGGAGATCTTATCTTTCAATTTCCCTTCTGGGCTTTTCCAGTGGTAATCCAAAAACCCTGAGCGCGTAGTTTTGGCTATCTGAGCCATTTCACGCCAGTGGAACTTGCCTGCTCCATCTTTAAAATTACTCGCATCCGCACCGTTGAGATCAGGTTTAGTCGGGTGAAGCAAGACTTTGAGTTCAGGCGTCAGTACCCAGAAGTAGTTGTTGCTGTCATAGCGCAATGTTTGGATCGCATTCAGCGCTTGTTGTTTTGCATCCTCAACCCCCAACTCATTCCGCTGCTGGTAGTAATGGTCAATCAAGCTAATGGCAACTTCAACTTGTGCACTAAGTTTGCTCTCTCGTTCGCTTAACGAGTTTTTACGTTGTTCGTTTAAGTTGTATAAGCAAGCCGCAATCAGAAGGAATGCAGAGAAAATAACAAGCGCAAGCAGCTTGTTTCTAACGGATAGGTTACTAAGTTTCATAATTAAGCCATTTTTATTGTGTTTTCCAACTGGAAAGCAAAATCTATAAAACAACCAGATACTTATCCTGATGCATATCAATTTTTTTAATATTTGTTATCGCGAAGTATCTTACCTGCTTACGCGCTCACATTATTATGCGTTGCGGTTATTATGAAAGCAGCCAATATAGCCAAACCCATCACTTATTACGTTTTTATGCACATGTTACTCATTGCTTAAATTACAACCTGTTAACGTCGATTATTGCACCATTTTGGACGCAATTAACTTAACCACCCGCGGATACAAACATTCGTTCAACACTGCGACAAACGCCGCGTAACACTTGTGCTCCGTAGCGTGAGTTATTCCCAATTATTGGACATTGCTGTTTCTTATAAAATGGAATGTGAACAAGGCTAAGTATTTTTTCCTTCAATACCGAAACAATAGAAGTCCCTGTTTCTAATAAGGAAATTAAACATGTTGTATCTTGAGTTTCTATTTTTGCTCGTGATGCTGTATATCGGCTCACGGTATGGCGGCATTGGTCTTGGTGTCGTTTCTGGTATTGGTCTGGTGATTGAGGTTTTCATCTTCAAGATGCCTCCAACGTCTCCGCCAGTGACCGTAATGCTGATCATCCTCGCGGTGGTCACTTGTGCCTCCATTCTTGAAGCCGCAGGTGGCTTAAAATACATGTTGCAGGTGGCAGAACGCGTACTACGTAAGAACCCCAAGCGCGTCACTCTTATTGCACCGTTCGTAACTTACTTTATGACCTTCCTACTTGGCACTGGTCACGCGGTTTACTCCATCATGCCAATCATTGGCGACGTTGCGCTGAAAAACGGCATTCGCCCTGAGCGCCCGATGGCTGCGGCATCGGTTGCCTCTCAAATCGCCATTACAGCATCACCGATTTCGGCGGCAGTGGTATACTACCTAGCGCAGCTTTCTGACATTCAACACGAAATTACCTTGCTATCGATTCTTCTTGTCACAGTGCCTGCGACCTTGTTCGGTACATTGCTGATGTCTCTTTACAGCTTGAAACGCGGCAAAGAGCTTGAAGACGATGAAGAGTATCAAGAGCGCCTAAAAGATCCGGTTTGGCGCGACAAGATCTTAAACACAACAGCAACCTCTTTGGATGAATTACTGCCGTCTAGTGCTCGTAACTCTGTTCTGCTGTTCATCCTATCGATTCTTGTGATTGTCGTTATCGCGATGTGGCCAGAAGTCCGTACCATCGCTGAAGGCTCCAAGCCAATCAGTATGGCAGTTGTGATTCAAATGATGATGCTCTGCTTCGGCGGTATCATTTTGCTAGCGACTAAGACCGATCCTCGCGATGTACCAAATGGCGTAGTGTTCAAGTCAGGTATGGTGGCGGCGATTGCTATCTTCGGTATTGCATGGATGTCAGATACTTACTTCCAATACGCAATGCCTCAATTTAAATCCGGCATCGTAGAGATGGTTACCAACTACCCTTGGACGTTCGCGCTTGCGCTATTCATCGTATCTGTAGTGGTGAACTCTCAAGCAGCGACAGCTCGCATGATGTTACCGGTCGGTTTAGGTCTAGGTTTAGAGCCAGCACTGCTTATCGGTTTGATGCCAGCGGTTTACGGTTACTTCTTTATTCCAAACTACCCTTCAGATATCGCGACTGTGAACTTCGATACCTCAGGTACGACTAAGATTGGCAAGTGGTACTTCAACCACTCATTCATGTCTGTGGGTTTAATCGGCGTGATTGGTGCGTGTTGTTTGGGTTACTTGCTAGGGCAAATGATCATTCCGTCATAACCTATTCATTAGACAGAATATGGGGCGAGTCATTGTACGTTTGCGTACAGCCTGAAGTGACTCGCCCTTTTCTTTTTTCTCGAAGCTATACCGTGAGGAGAGATTAAAGAAGAAAGTCCTCATCGACAGCAACAAAATGGTCCGCGCAATCAATCAAGGTTTGGGAAGTTAGCCTTGGTACCCCATACACAGTGACTTTCTTGTTGAAGCGTTGCTGAATGCGTTCCACCAACAGACTGAAATCACCGTCGCCTGATACCAGTATTACTTCATCCACTTCAGGGGCAATTTCAATCGCATCTAGCGTGATACCCACATCCCAGTCACCTTTCGCACTGCCGTCACGGCGTTGAATGTAAGGCTTGAGCATCACCTCAAAGCCAACACCACGCAAAATATGGTGGAACTGGCGCTGCTTAGGATCGTTACTCGCAATTGCATAAGCTCGTGCACTCACCACTTCCTTCCCTTGTGTCGCGACATACCAAAACTGGTTGTAATCAAAATTGCTGCGGTACGCTTCACGACAGGTGTAGTACACGTTTTGTACATCGACCAAGATTGCGATCTTTTGTTTGCTTTCAGAATTCATCTATTTAATACGCTTTATTTGTTTGTCGCATACCCTATGCCACTTTGCACCAAAGCACAATGAGCTAATTCCACTAAACTTACCGTATAACTTGGTATTCGCGTTACTAGGAGTGAAGCCATGAGTAAGACAATCATTGCCCTGTTGCTTTCATGCCTCATATCGAGCCCGGTATTTGGCTATCCAGCGCATGCCCAATACTGGCCGCATCGTAGCGTGTTGTATTTTGCGCCTGCTAATGACGACCACGTTAAACAGTTTTTGCTTGAGGCCCTCATGAATGAATGTGAATTGGAAGATCGCGACGTGATCACTTTAGTGATTGCTGAGGACGGTTTTACTGAACCTTCATGGCTAAAAGAGGAGTTCGACTTAAAAATGCTGGCTGCTCTCTACGAAGTCAAAGCAGGTCAACACACTGCGATTCTTTTGGGTAAAGATGGCGAAGAGAAACACCGCTGGGGAGCGAAGACCGATTGGCAATTCATCAACAACCTTATCGATGAAATGCCAATGCGGAAAAGAGAGATGCAACAGAAACGCAATCCTTGCGCGATTTAGTATTAAACGAAAAGGCCGTTGTTATCGTCCAAACCAATCCAGTTTGTTGTGCAGCTGCGTCACACTTCCTACCACAATCAGTGCAGGACTCACTGCTTGCTCTGCCATGCTAGAAAGTTCATTCAACTTACCTTGGAACACTCGTTGTTCTGGGCGCGTGCCATTCTCAATGATTGCGCATGACATTTCTGGGTCTAATCCATGTGTGATCAGCTTGTCCATAATATGACCGCTTTGCTTCAAACCCATATAAAAAACAAGCGTGTTGTTTGACTGCGCTAGCGAGTGCCATTCAATCTCACGACCATCTTTTTGTACATGACCAGTGATAAATTGAACGCTTTGCGCATGGTCGCGGTGCGTTAATGGAATACCGGCATAAGCCGTTGCACCCGCTGCCGCTGTGATACCTGGAACTACTTCATATTTGATGCCAAATTCCGCTAATTCTTCTAGCTCTTCACCACCACGGCCAAAGATAAATGAATCGCCGCCCTTCAGACGTACAACACGCTTACCTTCTTGTGCTTTCTGCACCAAGATTTGGTTGATTTGATCTTGAGGTACACAGTGAAAGTCTAATTTTTTGCCTACGTAGATCATCTCTGCTGATGCATGAGCCAATTCAAGAATGTCTTTCGACACCAAACGGTCGTACACAACAACTTCAGCCGCTTGAATGGCTTTTAAGCCTTTTACTGTGAGCAAGTCAGGATCACCAGGACCTGCACCAACAAGAGAAACAAAGCCGCTGTTTAAAGATGAGTGAGCAGTAGTCATATCAACGCCTATCGAAAAATTTAGATATAAAGAGGGACTCTTGGCAAAGAAGCGCTTTTTATAGCCAAATAGCTTATTCGTAGATGGGAACGAGATTCCCTACTCTGTCGTTCCTCCATATAGGGAATGACAGGCTTATCGCTTTGCTTGTCATCGCATTAGATGAGCAGTCTTTGTTGAATTGCTCCTTTTAAGTCATTCCTGAGAGTGACGAAGGAGCGCAGTCGGGAATCTCTCAGCTCAAGTCTAAAGAGACTCCCGACTCGTTCATTACCTAATATTGGCAATAAACCTCGATTACTTAGCCATTACAGGCTCTGCTTTTACTTCTTCTTCAGCATTGATAGAAGGCGCAGTTTTTGCGTGAGTTAGGTACAGTGGAATACAAGTCATTACTAGACCACCAACAATGTTACCTAGGATTGTTGGGATAAGGTTGAAGTTCAACCAAGTCGCGATACCAAAATCCGCACCTAGAATCATACCTAGTGGGAATAGGAACATGTTTACTACCGTGTGCTCAAATACTAGTGCGAAGAAGATGAAAATTGGGAACCACATCATTGCTACGCGACCAGACACTGAACGTGCAGTCATGTTGCCGATAACGCCTAGACACACCATTAGGTTACAGAAGATGCCGCGTACGAAACACGTGATCCATCCGTCCATACCCATGTTTTCAAAACCAAGGCTACGTGCGGTAGAAACAGCGATGAATTTCTTCGCTACTGCGTTCAGTTCTAGAGAGAAGTTACCTGTTAGAGAGATAGCCACTAGGTAAGCAACAATTAGAGAACCGATAAGGTTACCCAAGCCCACAAGACCCCAACAACGGAAGATACGACCCCAAGTGATACCAGGACGGTTTGCAAACTTTGCCAGAGGCGCTAGACCAAAAACACCGGTTACTAGGTCGTAACCCATCACACTTAGAATCACGAAACCAACTGGGAAGACAAGCGCACCTACGATGCCAATACCAGTTTGAACCATAGTGGTAATCGCAACAACAACCGCTAACGATAGGATGATACCCGCCATAGTACCGCGAAGTAGCAAATCGCGAGTGCTAGTGTTGGTTTTCGCTTCACCCACGTTGATCATGGTTTGAACGAATTCTGCAGGCTTATAATCAGTAGACATGAATGTGTCCTTATTCAAAAGTGAAAGTTAAAAATTAAAGATTGAATAGAGAAAGGCTTGCCGCTGTGTAACACCTAGCTTCCCTGTCCCCGCAGATGAACTACGGAAAGCCTTTACCTATTAAATCTAGATTTGGGTTCATTCCCTCCCCCTTAGAGGAGGGAATGGAAACCAAGCTTATGCAGAAATTTCTACTTCGCCGTTGGTTACGCGCGTTTTGTATGCTTTCACGCTAAAACGCTCGTCTTCCATGCACGCACCTGTTGTCAGGTTAAAGCGTTGCTTCTTAAGTGGACTTGCCACCCAAAGCTCGCCTTGGTGCTCACAGATCAAACCGCGAGAAAGCACGTTTGATTGGAAGAACGGGTCTGTGTTGCTGATCGCCAGCACTTCTTCTGCTTGTGTTGGGCGGAATACCGCAACTTGCTGACCATCAACCAGTGCACAAACACCTGTGCCCGGTACGATGTCGCTGATTTGGCAAATCTTTTCAAATGACATAATCAACCTTCCCTTATGCTTCAGTGATCGCTACGTGTAGGATGTCGCCTTTCGCTTCAGGGTGTTTTTCCGTGAAGGTTGCTGGGCGGTGCTGTTCACGCTCTTGTACAAACACAACATTGTCATCGCGCTTGTCAGAGTTGATGAAGTGCGCGAAACGAGTCAGTTGTGATTCGTCGTTGATGGTCGCAGTCCACTCACACTCGTACTCGTCTACAAGCTTCGCTACGTCAGCTTCTAGTTGAGCGTTGATGCCAAGCTTGTCGTTAACAATCACTTCGCGTAGGTAGTCAACGCCACCTTCCATGTTTTCCATCCAAACTGATGTGCGTTGTAGTGGCGCAGCAGTACGGATGTAGAACATCATAAAGCGGTCGATGTACTTGATTAGCGTTTCTTTATCTAGATCGCTTGCAAGTAGGTCTGCGTGACGAGGCTTCATACCGCCGTTACCACATACGTACATGTTCCAACCCGCGTCAGTCGCGATGATGCCAAGGTCTTTACCTTGTGCTTCCGCACACTCACGAGTACAGCCAGAAACACCGAACTTCATCTTATGAGGTGTACGAATGCCTTTGTAACGGTTCTCGATGTAAGAACCTAGACCAACAGAATCTTGAACACCGTAACGACACCAAGTTGAGCCCACACATGTCTTCGCCATACGAAGTGCTTTTGCGTATGCTTGACCTGTTTCGAAACCAGCGTCGATAAGCTTGCGCCAGATCTCTGGAAGATCGTCTTTTTGAGCACCAAACAGACCAATACGTTGAGCACCAGTGACTTTGGTATATAGGTTGTATTCTGCAGCAACGTTCGCTAGCGCGCCTAGTGCTTGAGGTGTTACTTCACCACCCGCCATACGTGGGATCACAGAGTAAGTACCGTCTTTTTGGATGTTACCTAGGAAGTTGTCGTTCGTGTCGTGCAGCTTAACCAGTTGTGGCTTAAGAATGTGCTCGCCCCAGCAAGAAGCCAAGATTGAACCAGCCAGTGGTTTACAAACTTCACAGCCGTAACCTTTACCGTATTTCTCTAGAAGCTCATCAAACGTTTTGATCTCTTCAATGCGGATTAAGTGGAACAACTCTTGGCGTGAGTATGCAAAGTGCTCACACACGTCGTTCTTCACTTCGATGCCAGATTTAGCAAGCTCAGCATTTAGAACAGACGTCACTAGAGGAATACAACCACCACAGCCTGTACCTGCGCCGGTCACTGCTTTGATGTCGCCCAATGTGTGGTGACCATCAGCAACCGCTTGTGCGATCTTGCCTTTTGTCACGTCGAAACATGAACAGATCACTGCGCTTTCTGGTAGAGCGTCTGCACCTAGTGCTGGTTTCTCAGCGCCTGCGTGGGCAGGAAGGATCAACGCATCTGGGTGTTCTGGTAGGTCAATTTCGTTCAACATAAGTTGAAGCAGGTCGCCGTAGTCAGACGTATCGCCAACCATAACCGCGCCAAGCAGTTTCTTGTTGTCTTCAGAAACGATAAGACGTTTGTAAACTTCTTGCTCTTCGTTTTGGTAAACGTAACTCTTACAGCCTTCAGTACGACCGTTCGCGTCACCAATTGAACCTACTTTCACGCCCAACAGTTTTAGCTTCGCAGACATGTCAGCGCCTTCGAATTTACTTTCTGTGTTACCTAGTAGGTGATCAACAGCAACTGTCGCCATCTTGTAGCCTGGAGCAACAAGGCCGTAGAACATTTCGTTCCAAGACGCACACTCACCGATAGCGTAGATGTTCTCATCAGAAGTCTGACAATGGTCGTTGATAGCAACACCGCCACCAGGTGCCACTTCTAGCTCCATTTGGCGTGCCAGTTTGTCTTGTGGACGAATACCTGCAGAGAATACGATGAAGTCTGTTTCTAACTCTGAACCGTCAGCAAAACGCATAACGTTGCGTGCGTTTGTGCCTTCTGCCGCAATCTCAAGCGTGTTTTTGCTGGTGTGAACGTTCACGCCCATACGCTCGATTTTTTGACGAAGTTGGTTACCACCAGCAAGGTCAAGTTGCTCAGCCATTAGCTTTGGTGCGAACTCAACAACGTGCGTTTCTACACCCAGTGCTTTCAATGCGCCTGCTGCTTCAAGACCGAGCAGACCACCACCGACAACAACGCCTGATTTGCTCTTCTTCGCACACGCTTCGATCGCTTTAAGATCTTCGATAGTACGGTAAACAAAACAGTCTTTGCTTTCGTGACCTTTGATAGGTGGAACAAATGGGAATGAGCCAGTAGCAAGAATCAGCTTGTCGTATTGAACTTCGCGACCAGTGCTTGAGTAAACAATGCGGTTTTCACGGTTGATGTTAATCGCGCGTTCACCGATCAGCATGTTAATACCGTGTTTCTCGTAGAAGCCTTCTTTCACTAAAGAAAGTTCATCTGCAGTATGGTGAGAAAAGTAAGAGGAAAGGTGCACACGGTCGTATGCGACACGAGGTTCTTCACAGAAAACCGTAATGTCCATATTAGACATATCAGCTTTCTCGACTAAGTCTTCAATGTAACGGTGGCCTACCATGCCGTTACCGATGACTACTAGCTTCAACTTGCTCATTGTACTTCCTAAGGGTTAGGTTCTTATCACTGAGCTCATTGTTAAATGTGAAAGAAAATTAATACATGATGTAAATCAATTACAGAATCAAACTACCCTAAAGGGGTAGGAGCAGTTTTTAACCAGCATTTAAACCTTTGCTTTCGTAATTCAAACAAAATTTCTGTAATCCAACTAATATCAACCCAATATAAATGTCATATTTCTTCATAACAAAGAAAAAGCAAACGACTAAACGCTTGCTTTTTAATCAAATTCAAGTGGGTTTCATAGGTTTGTGTTAAATAATTCCGCGGGATGTCCCTACTCTACGACCTTCTTCCATTTCCCATTGAATGCCATATTTGTCTATCCAGTAGAAAAACGAGATCGGGAATCCGTCCAATTTTTCTGGGTGATAGTTATCTGAGTCATCAATCATGGTTACGCCCTCTTGCTCTTTCAAGTATCGGAACACCTCACTACAGTTTGAGACTTCGAGGGCAATATGACGTGGACCACCTATATCGTAGGTTTTTGGTTGAGGTGGTATTTCGGTTGTCCCAACTGGCGTGTGATATTTCATCAATTCAAGATAGACTGATGCGTAAGGATGCTTTACAAATAACACATCAACAACGACCTCTTGCCCACCTAACCCTGCATCTTGATTAAATTCCGCCATACTCACGCCACGGTAATCCATTTTTTGCCCCTGAGCATCAAGTGCGCGTTCAAATCCAAGCACGCGCTGGTAGTAATCCGCTGCCAAATCAACATCATCAACAATGACATTGATGTGAGATAAGCCAAGCACGAAAGCACCAATGTCGCGTTCTGCAAGACGCTTGAGCATTTCCGGCTCCGCATCCGGTGACACTTCGACCACATATTCGAGCTCTCGCCCCTGCTCTATCGACTCGTTACAGATCAGATACGCTTTCTCTTTGTGTTTCTCTGTATCACTCGCAGCGAGCTCTACCTTTGATTTCCAATGGCGGGAAATAAACCATTCAGGATTCACAACGTAAGCGGCAGCCACCATATCAAAAGGAATAAAGCCATCTTTCGCACCAAAGATCACCTCCCACTCAGCGCACCATGCAATGGAATGGGATTCTAAGAAATGGCTAAGACTGCTCCCGTGGCTCATTTTATGAAGCTCTTTAAAGTTAATCCAAACTTGCGCGCAAGCTTCAAATGGGACAAGTGTTACTGGGATATCGCTATCGAGCAGTACTTGAAAAGCCGCTTGATCGACTTCAAAGTTTAAATCTCGAAATGGTCTCGGTTGGCGTTTGCTGGCAACAAAGTGCTGCTCTGCACTGCGTCTACCCGCGACACACACTACTTTTTCAATATTCTTAGCTTGTTCCGGGAAGTGACGAATGAGCAAAGCAATGTTGGTCAGTGCGCCAATTGCAAGAATGGTTAATGGCTCTTGTTCTAGTTGAGTGGCGAGATCGTTGACGGCCGGGGGAATATCTTTCGTAGAGTCTAAGTAAGTGGCACTCCCTTGCGACACTTCAAGGTAAGTCGGTCCAAACTTCTTAATGAAAGTTCTCGCAATACTTGTGGTCACTTCAATGTCATCACAATTGCCGAGTGTCGAGCTTACTCCCACGATATCGACTTCTTGGCTTCTTAGTAGTAAACCTAACGCGTATCCATCATCGACATCACAAAGTTTAAAGCCATCGTGATGTCCGATCGTGATATCTGTGTCGACCCAGACTCGTGTTTGCGGGTGACAGTTATGCTTATCCTCTCCGATGTTATGCATCGAGACTCCTTTCTCTTCTTTGGTCTTAAATGGCCGAACGGCCGAATTAAATGGAATGAAACTAAAATCTACAGGCTGATAGGCTCTGCCATAATGACAACGTTTCGGCCTTTATCTTTTGCTGTGTACAAGTTCTTATCTGCAACTTCAAAGGCTTGCTCTAACGCTTTTTCACAGGCTTCTAAATCAAGGTGTGGCGTTACTTTTGTAAGTGGAACCGCACCCACTGAAATCGTCACAACTTCAGATGGCAGGTTTTTGATATGTGGGATGGCAAGTGTTTCGACTGCTCGTCTTAAGTGCTCAACTTTGGAGTTCAACACGTCTAAAGTGTTACCGTAGACAAGCAAAGCAAACTCCTCTCCGCCTAAGCGAAATGAAGGTTGATCTTTACCTAGCTGAGAACGAAAGACTTCAGCGACATCACACAAGGCGTTGTCCCCTTCAGTGTGTCCATAGGTATCGTTAAACTTTTTGAAGTTATCGATATCGCACAACACAAAGCAGGCATAATTCATGTGGCTTAGGGTTTCATTCACGAATACCGGGGCACTGCGCTTGTATAAATAACGTGAGCCAATCCCTGTTAAGGTATCCGTATCCGTTTGTTGGCGAAGTACCCTCAATTGGTTTTTGATTTTGGTGATCAAACTTGAATAGGAACGTGCGAGTTCACCAATTTCATCTGAACGTGTGATTTCTGGGATATGTGATTGGTCAATCTTTTCGATGTCTTTCTTCATTGATTGAGAAAGACGCTTAAGCGGACTCACAATCCATATTGTGACCATATAAATCAACACCATAGAAATCAGTGTCGCCGTTAACGCCTCACTAAGCAGCTCTTTTATCAAGTGGCCTTTAATGTTGTTCAATGCGCTCGCATCTAACACAGCCCAGATGTACCCACCATTGATATTTCTTAAAGGTATGCAGACATGCAATACAGAAAGAGTTGAATCGTAATAAAAATCTGATTGCTGCAAAGCACTTTTATTCCAAGGAAGTTCTGTCTCCCGGTTTAACGTTTGACTGGCCGAGAGCGACGCTAAATCCACATTGGTTTTATTTATCAGGTATTGAAGTTTATTGCGTTTGATCTCCTCCGTATCTGGCGTTACCGACAACATTTTCACCAGATTGGCCTTCTGGTTTTTTAAGACCTTAACTTCTTGATCACTGACATCAATTCGCCACACTTGGTTCGATTCAGACAGGTAACGCACTGCCACATTTTGAGTTTTGTAATCTGAAACACCCGATATCTCAATAAACAGAAGATCATCGATCGCTCTGAGGTTTTCTTTCGTCGATGGCATCATCAGGTTGGCGTAGTTGCGACCAGCTATCGAGCCAGACAAAAACGTTACTTGAGAAGACAAATGGGTTTTCGCCATGGTCGCGGCATGTTCAATACGCATGTTCCATTCACTTTGGAAACGCGTAAATGATAAACCTAAGATAATGGAAAGTACCAACACCAGATGCGAAACAAACAGCATCTGGTTAATCGTCAACCAGCCGAAAACTCGATTACTCACAATCAACTACTGTTTGTCTTTATAAACACCTAGAACGGGCTCAGCACATGTACCATTGATACAAATGTCCTGATATGTCGTGTGGCAGCTCTGACAAAATGAGGGCTCTAAAGAAGGATGAGTATGACTAATATCTTTGCCTTGACGATCATAACTACCATAGATGGCCATGCCACCGATATGCTCAGTCACCCAAACGATCCCATCAACTTCTGAAATAGCCACAGCCGTTGGACCGTCAGTATATGGACCGTGAGTTTTGTATTGTTCGATTTTCTGAGGGTTTACGCGGATCGTGAGTGGTGATCCTTGACCATTATTGATCCAGCTATACGCTCGAACGGATTCTTGAATAAACAATGAGGTGTCAGGCGGCAGAACAGTGTCTGCAGGTAGGTTTTGTGACTCTTTAACCACTGGCCAATCTTGCCACCCTTCTGGGTAACTCGCCATTGAGGCTGCGAAAGCAGTGAGTGACGCAGCACTTAACGTTAAGGCTACGAATGGCCTGCTTAAATGAGATAACACGTGTACTTCTCCCTAAAACAAAATGGGCTCATCCTGAGCCAAAAACTAACAATGTCATATATTAACAATAAGTTATATATGATGTTATCAATTAGCCTTTGGTAATGCACTCAGTTTATAATTAACAACGTTCTGTTAATACAGTTGAATCGGTGTTTTGGGAACTAAAGAGAGTGGCGAAAAGTGTAAAATGAGGGTTCTGTCGAAATTACTTACAAAAATAACGATCAAGTGTAACGATTTTGTGGGTTCTAAGAAGTTAGTTTTGTTGGGAATTTCCAATGGTCAGAGGTCTGAACTAAAGCTTTGGATTCAATTTACGGGGGAAAAGAAAGATAATGGAGGCGCCTCCCGGAATCGAACCGAGGTCCACGGATTTGCAATCCGCTGCATAGCCACTCTGCCAAGGCGCCATAGCGTTTCAATAAAGAAACTCTGAAATGTATCGTCTGGGTTGCCCCTTTCGATGGCCGCTACTTTACGGAATTATCAGTGAGTGTCAAAGGAAAACACCTAAGCCTGAGTCGTTCGATATAAAAAGCAGCAACTTGTCGGTTTATCATTCAACACTTAGAGCGATGGTACCCTTTAAGTGTCGATGTTGAATGGAGGCGCCTCCCGGAGTCGAACCGAGGTCCACGGATTTGCAATCCGCTGCATAGCCACTCTGCCAAGGCGCCTTACCGATTTTTTGTTCTCGATGAAGTAACTTGCTCTTACTTCTATAAGTAGATGGTGCCCCGACCGGAATTGATGGTCCGACACTCGGACGGTCAACTCGACGACGGGATATTAAATCCACGCACTCAATTAGCGGATGGTGCCCCGGGCCGGACTTGAACCGGCACAACGCGAACGTCGAGGGATTTTAAATCCCTTGTGTCTACCAATTCCACCACCAGGGCAACGCAATCAATGCGATGGTAACACCACCTGCTCTAACGACCTTCGCCGTGAGAACGAGGCGTACTTTAACGGATTAAGATTCTAGGTCAACAATAAATTTTATCTTTTTTATTCATACGGTTAAAAAGCACACTCTCAAGATCATTCCTCGAACAATTCGTACAACGCATGAGCAATTACTTCTAAATACACACAGAAGTTGGAAGACAATTCCGCTAATTTTGTCGATTTTCAGTGACTGACGCATCCTTCATTTAACGGTTTAACCGCCATGCTATTTATGCTTTCTCTTCAAAGTGTCTACCCAGTTACAACCTGTACACTTGGTGAACACTTATACTCCTTCCTTACAAACGCATGTTATTCAGTAGTTTAGAAAGATCCCAATGACACCTTTACCTCTTTAACTGTTCACTCTCTATTCCCCAAAAGATAAATATCATTAATATTCAATAAGTTAAATATGGAACACTCTATGCTATATGTCCCGTGCAGTATCGAACTTATTTTAGGAAAAATAATGATGCGATCGTATGGGCATATCATCAGCGCGTCCGTACTCGCTGGAGGTTTTATGAACGCTAAACACAACACATGGTGGCGCACGATAGAAACAAACTGCGCTTGCCTCATCAAACCCAGTTCTTTCAAAGCATTTTTCTGGTTGATTATCGCCAGCCTCATGTTTGGAGCTCAAAGCGTACAAAGTGCTTCAGGAGATCCCTCAGAGAAAGGAGTGCAGCCTGTTGAAATAGAGGGGAATCCTACGTGTTCTGATCTAATCGGAATTCCTGACCTGCGAGAATTCAAAATAGAGCCTGTTGCAGATGGAGCGTACAGTGATGGTGAATTAGATATAACTATTGCAGTTCAGGAAGGGGCTAAAACATTTTCTTGGGATCAAGGAACCAGTGCAGTGATCATGCATGGTATCTTCGTTAAAGGTGGCCCAAACGGTAACTTATACGAATACTACACCAATGGATTACTGGTTAACGAAGACAGTGGCTTGCACGCACCTGTCGGTAAGAACGGTCGATTTTATGGTTTAAGTCATATCTCTTTTTGCTACACCCCTGGTAAACCAGAAATCAAAATTACTAAAACTTGTACATTCAATAACATTGTTAATGGTGATTCCCTTCAATACACCTACGAGTTAAAAGTAGAAAATGTTGGTCAGCTTCCTCTTTATGATATTAAAGCGACCGACATAACAGCGGTCGACGAAGACCTAGACGGCGGTGTTCACATGTATGAGTTAGCCACATTAGCCGTTGGTGAACATCAGTTGTTCAATGGCACATTTAGAGTAGCTCAAAACGGTATTACCAACTATGCAGAGGCGACTGCAGCACTGGTTGGTGGCGGTAGCGTCGCGGTTTCTGATGAAGCAGATTGGGAATGTCCAAGCCAAAATATCCCGGGGTCATTATCACTACAAAAAGAGTGTAATGTCGTGGTTGTAAACCGCTTTGCGTCCACTGGTATCCATGAATATGGTCTACAAGTGAACTATGGTGGTAGCGTTTGTAATACTTCAAATGTCACCATCGAAGATGTTGTCGTTATCGACAATAAAGACTCTGATCCGATACTCGTGGGTACGTTGACCCCAGGTGAATGTCAAGATTTCTACGGGGATTACGAGCCTGTACCAGGGGAAAGTGATGGCTTACCTTTACCTGGTGAACAAGTGGCAGCGTTTACAGATACTGTCGATGCAGCGGGTCAAACCGTCTTTGGCGCTACCGTCGAAGCGATGACCGCATACGCCGAATGTACTCTGTGCCCTACTTGTCCAGAGCCCGTTCAATGTCCTGAGTAACAATCAAAGTTGAATTATTAACATCAACATGATCGTTAACTCACAACAAAAATGCCCGGTAGCGAGTTTACCGGGCATTTTCATCAGATTACTTGTTATTTCCTTTGTCAGGCTTTGAACCGTTGCCGTTTCCACCGCCATCACCACCACCCGACGATTCTTGTAAGGTGATATTCACCATTGCCGTCGCAGTATTGTGACCATCACTAATGGTGTAAGTGAAGCTATCTGTGTGTTTTAAGCGATTTTCCGGACTATAACGGAACGTGCCATCCGACAATAACTCCAATCGACCTTTGCTAGGATTCGAGTAAGAAACAATGGTGACTTGCACTTGTTCATCAATATTATCGTTTGATAGTACGTCAATGGTGACGGGTTGCTTCTCAGTCAATAGCACGTTGTCATCTTCCGCAGTAAGCTCTGGGGCTGTACCGCCTTCATCAAGCACAGTGTAAAGAACCGAGGTTTCAACATTCGCTTCCGCGTCTTGACTATGGTTCACCGATACCGCAATTGAGTAATCTTTTGCAGTTGCATCGATTGATGAAGTGACAGTAAATAACACGTCACCAGATTCGCCCGGTGCCAACGTGATGTCTCCATTTGTCGCTTGCCAGCCATGAGGTACAGCTGCACTGACATTAAAAGTAGTGCTCGCACAATCAACGCCATCTTGGTTTGTGATATGTGCTTTATACTCTACTTTTGCACCAGCAAAAACCGCACTGTCTGACAATGGAATCACTTCAAGGCTTGGGGTATTAGTCGTACACGTACTGCCCCCACCGGAGTTGTCGTCGCCAAAATGAACATTGATTTCAGCCGTCCCGTTCGCAGCGCTAGTCAGGCTCAAAGTAACACCCGACTCTGGGTCTGTATAACTGCCTCCGACTGGCATTGCTGGGTCAAACCAATCGTTACGACCAAATACTGCTTTGTATTCTGAATCCGTCTTGAAATGCAGAAGATTGCTGCTTCGAGCATCTCCTTCAGTGGCACTACGGATAATGATTCCATCCGTTACGTCCCCACGATAGAAAGAGTACGAACGACCATCAAGAAAGTCATCAAAACCAACAGACTGACGGTATTCGATATAGAACCAACGCATGTTTCCAGTAGCCGAATCTATTCCGCGAGGCACTTTTAATGTTATTGGTTGTTCACCTTGGGACTCATAGTAAGCAATGGAGTAATTACCATCTTGCGTTGCTTCGATGGTTTTAGCGGCATATTCACCATCTAACCAACCCAATTGTTCACGCTGAAACGTATTAAAGTAACCAATATCAGGGCCACCCATTACGTCATAGGTATCGCCATACTCACGAACCTCGCATTGCCCGCCTAATGTTTGGTCGCCGCAGTCTAGCGCTCGAGAGTGATGTAGCCCAAAATTATGCCCAAGTTCATGGGTAATGTTTGTCGCAGAGAAGTTTCCGTTGATATGCGCTCTCGATGGAATACCTTCTAGTGTGGCTGAACCCGCGACACCACACGCTGTTTGTGTCATTAAATAAATGATGCGGTCGTAATCTGCCAAAGGAACGCCTGCTGCCACTGCTTTTTCGTCAGCAGCATTTTGAACAGCAGTAAAGTCGCAAGCTTGGTTGGAAAGCGGCAATGTAAACCAACCCGCCACCTCACCAGATAACCACGTTTGATCAAAGGATGCTTGACGATAGAAGTCGTTTATTTCGCCGAATATAAGGCTCTCCACTTGCTCAACACTTAAAGGCTGTTCATTGGGATTCTCTTGAAAATTGACCAGTAAAACTAGCGTCTTTTGTTCACCTTTCGTAGGTAAAACTTCACCTGCAATTGCAGAAAATGTAGAAATGGTGAATAGAACAGCAATAGAAATTGCAACTTTTCCTTTTGCTTTCATCCTTAAGTTAGAAATATAACTCAAGATATTAGTAGAGTTGAATAAATTCAATTTATGGACCTCAAATTTAGCCTTTAATCACTCAAAGCCAAAACATATTAACTAGTAAAAACATCGCCTTGCTTTTACTACAGAATAAAACAGACCCTCGTCTTAATTATTTCGACGATTAATATAGGATCGAATTAAAAAGAGACGAGATAATCTATTAAACTAAATCGGTTACTAAAAGAATAAGATTAATAAAGTGGTAATTTCCTATGTTGTTGCGTTCACTTACTTCAATGTCAAAGCGTCAGATTTATTTAAGTGCACGAAACTACTCACTAAATATAAGCGAGGTTCCATTAGTTAATTACAGCCTGTAAAGGCAGAAAACAAGGGGCATTCAAAGCACACGGACTCTCAGTTCAGCTCTATCAAAAGGAGCAAACTGATACACATTGAGCCTAATAGAACTCAATAGACGCGCTTTAATTCATCAAGGTAGGTTTCTAGAACGAAGAGCCTAGAAAAACTGACTTAATCCACTGCTTTATATCCATTTATTATAATGACTGTATTTCATTGTGAGTGCGATACTAACAAACAAACAGCTTAAATTTCAACCAACCAAGTTATCAAAATTAAGAGTTTTTAAATAAGGCTTTGCAAATCATACTGATGCTTATTAAATATTTTATATTTAAGAACTTCATTATGAATTAGGAATAATAAAAACAACATTATTATGTTACTGATTTAATAATGCATTAAGACAATCCCATAAAAACATAACGTTAGCCTTTCTTACTAAACGTTATGCACTTTAGTGGGAGAGTATGAAAGCAATATTCTAAACTTAACCACATCAGAATAGGAAAACGGATCATGGGAATTTTTCGGAAACCACCTTTTGCATGGGACTTACATACGGAGTCAGATTTGAGCTTCACTTTACCTCGGTTTTTCGCTCATGAGTTCTGCCATGTACGACAGCTTGAATTGGGAGTTGCAAGAGGAAGCGACCCTGAGTTCAACCATCAATATCGAGTCACTTTACGTCGTATCCACTCCCTAAGCTTGCTATTAAAAGACGTTTTGCCACCCTTTGAACATCGACTATTGAAACGCCATATCAGAACCCTAATGAAGCAAACGAACCAGCTTCGCGATCTTGACGTTTTTGTCTCTGACGCTCCCTACTATCTAAACAAACATCCAGAGCAAAAGGAGGCCTTAAAGTCTGTATTTGCTCACATATCCAACCTTCAAACCAAGGAGCAACAACGGGTGTCTGAGTGGTTAAAGTCTGATTGCTACCATAAGACCTGCATTCTCATCGAAAACAGCCTTCAACGCTCGCGCGTGTACGAACCCAAACACGAAGTTGGAAAGGCGATGGATTTGGCCAATCTTAAAATTACTCAGCACTTTCAAAAGGTAATTAAGGTAAGCCATGGTTTAACGACAGAAAGCAAAGATAGCAAAATTCACGCGTTAAGAATTGAATGCAAAAAGCTGCGCTATTTACTAGATTACTTTTCCCCTTTGTATGATAGCGCTCTGCATAAGGCGAATATCAAACAGCTCAAACACTTACAAGATTGTCTCGGTATATTCAATGACACTTCAAGCCAAATAGCGTTTTTCCGTTTTCAAAAGTCGCAATCTTATGTTGAAAAGCCTCAAAGGAAAGCTATCAAAGCCTTACTCAAGACCGTAAAAGACCACCACTACAACTCAAAGCAAACGATCTTCCTAGACTTGGCCGCATTTAGAAAAAGAATTGAAACAGCCAACGTACTCGCTCTCTACTCCTAGTAAAAGTCAATTCATTTTCCTACCTAATGACAGCCATTCATGTTCTTTTCATATTTCACGTCTAGAGTTTTACATTGACTAAAACTAAGTAGAAAAACGTGAAGCCATTAAAACGATACCAATACGAACGCTACGCTGTGCTCTGTAATCTCGCTTATCCTAGGGTCTTTAGGCAGACTCGCTATGGTTTTGATCCTAATGGACAGCGCATCATTAAAAACGAGTTTGGCAAAACCATGATCCGTGTTCTGTGGAGTAAAAAGCGCACAGAAGTCGTTGTTGTGATTAAGGGGTCGCACAGCATTAGCGATTGGCTTTTGAACTTTGCCATGTGGACTCGTAGCTGCAAGCGCCTTGGGCTCAACTATCGCATCCATGCCGGTTTCTACCATTTGTTATTCCAAGAAAGCCAACCATCGAGAAATGAAGATCGTCTCGGTTTGAGTGTGATTGAGAGATTAGAAGCCACCATTGTACCTCTGATTCTACAGGGTAAGCGCATCACCATTACTGGGCATTCATCGGGCGGCGCAATTGGCAGCGTTTTTGCCGACTATATCGAACGTAAGTACCCGAAAAGCATTAAACGAGTAGTCACATTTGGGCAGCCAGCAATTGGCGATTGGACATTTAGAAAACGGTATGGGTTAGGCCATAAAACCTATCGTATTTGTTGTGATATCGACATTGTCACCTTTATGCCTCCAGTACCTTTTCTCTACTGGCATGTGGGTAAAATGCTTTGGCTTTATAACGGAAGAATTTATGAGAATACGCCAACATTGATGCGTCTTGGACGCTCTTTGGTGAGTTGGCTGATCCGCCCTTTCTCCTACCATCTAATGAGCAAATACATTCGTAACAAAGACTTCTTTGATGAGCGGTAGTCAATTGCTTCATTTAGTTTGGAAAAAGAAGCAGATACAAAAAGAGCCAGTATTAAACTGGCTCTTTCTTGTTGGTTCAGAATTACAAAGACGCAATTTCTTTATCAAGTTGGTATCTGTTGTCAGTAACGATGCGCTCTAATACTTCAACACGTTGTTTTAGGTCTTCTACTTGCTTGTTAAGACCATCTCGCTCTTCTTGACTCATCTGGTTGCGTTCAGAAATCTCTAACGCTCTTACTTCCTTACGATGATTAAGAATCAGCTTAACGATACCGCCACCAAATATTGCACCGAATACAATCGCAACAATCAAAACGTCAGCCATAGATTCCTTTCCTTAGTCTGCCTAGTGATAATGCTTTGGTATAAAGTTACGCATATGTTTCATGAATATCAAACAAGATATTGATTAAATGCGAACAATTTTCGAAATTCGTCACATCTGCAAGTCTGAAAGTTGGATTATTTAACGCCAACCCAAACAGAAACCGAACCGCCGTTCACTGGGAACTGTGCCCATCCATTAGCATCCGTCCAAACTTCTTCAGTCCGAATACCTAGCTTGTCGACGTAACGAGTGCTCGGCGAACCTGTGTACATCCATTTTGCTCCACCAGGGCCATCGCTCATGATAACCGCCATTGAGTTAGGATGTTCCGCATCCCCCTCTCTTGTCCAGCCAATCACGTCCCAATGGTCGAGGTAAGAATGCTGTTTACCATACGCATAATCTTTACGAGCTTTCACCAATAGCTCAATGTACGGCACTTTCACCATATTGATGTCGTGCCCTTTATCACTGTATTGCGCGCCGTAGTAATCAGCATAAAAGACTGACGGATAGCCCTCTTCACGTAACAAGATAAACGCGTACGCGAGAGGCTTGAACCACCAATCGACTGGAGATTCTAGCGCTTGAAGAGGCTGCGTATCGTGGTTCTCAACCAGAGTCACAGCTTTCACTGGGTTGTCCTTCATCAAGGTACCATCCATGATACGACGCATGTCGAAGTTACCACCTGAGCGCGAAGCGTTATAGAAGTTCATGTGTAACGGTGCATCAAATAATGACATGCTGCCAGAAGTCTTGGTGATAAAGTTATGCAGATTGTTCACGTCGTAGTTCCAGTACTCACCGACAGTAAACAACTCTTTGCCCGTTTTCTGTCGCAAGTAATCGATCCACTCTTGCAGGTATTGGTATTTGATGTGTTTAACCGCGTCCATTCGGAAACCATCCACACCCGTCATGCTTAGGTACCACTCGCCCCAGTCTTTCAGCTCTTGCTTCACTTCAGGGTGGTCCATGTCTAAATCTGCGTACATGAGGTAGTCATAGTTGCCTTTTTCAGAACTGACTTCCCAATCCCATGCTTTGCCATCGCCTTTAAATTTGAAGATCGCTTTTTCTTTACCTGCGTCGTCCCAGTCAACGCCATCAAAGTGATACCACGTCCAATGGAAATCTGAGTATTTGTCGTTACGCCCCGGGAAGCTAAATTCGACCCATGCTTCAATCCATTTGTCGCCGAGCTCAATGTTCCGGTTGTTCCAATCGACTCGCTTGGTGTCGACCCACGATTTACCATCCGCACCGCCACGGTGGTTAAACACCACATCACCATAAATTTGAATGTTGTTTGCGTGCGCCACTTTGATAGCATCGAGGTATTGGTCTTTAGTACCGTATTTGGTTCGCACCGATCCTTTTTGATCAAACTCCCCCAAGTCATACATATCGTAAACGCCATAACCTACGTCGTTGTTGCCACCAGCCCCTTTATAGGCAGGCGGTAGCCATAACGCGGTAAAGCCGTTGTCAGATAGTGCTGGCGCGTTGCTTTCAACTTGTGTCCAGAGTGCACCGTCATTTGGCACATACCAATGGAAATACTGCATCATGGTTCCATTTTGAGCCGCCATTACCGGCGAGCTGAGCAGCAAAGTTAAAGGTAAAAGTGTGGGTTTAAGGTTAAATGTTTTCATTATTTTTCTCTCACGTTTTAGAACGAAGTTCGAGCTTAGAGAGCCAACATGACAGGAAGAAAAGATCCAACTAACCGTCTGTTGTACAACAAAAAGTTCGGACTACAATCGTAGAGAAATTATCACCAATCACCCTCTGCAATTATTGAGATGTATAACATTTATAAAACCAATAACTAATTGAATGCAATTATTGAATCCCGATCAAATAATCAGGGAGGAGATAATAAGTAAACAGCAGAAAGAAGGATTAACGCGCGTCGATTCCATTGCGCTAAAACGAAGAAAGCCCGTCATAATGACGAGCTTTCGAAAAGAATGGAGGCGCCTCCCGGAGTCGAACCGAGGTCCACGGATTTGCAATCCGCTGCATAGCCACTCTGCCAAGGCGCCTCAACTGGAGCGACACACGAGGTTCGAACTCGTGACCTCAACCTTGGCAAGGTTGCGCTCTACCAACTGAGCTAGTGTCGCATAATTTGAGATGGAGTCCCGAGCCGGAATTGATGGTCCGACACTCGGCCGTTCAACTCGACGGCGGGATATTAAATTCACCCACTCAATTTTTGGATGGTGCCCCGGGCCGGACTTGAACCGGCACAACGCGAACGTCGAGGGATTTTAAATCCCTTGTGTCTACCAATTCCACCACCAGGGCAACGCAATCAATGCGATGGTAACACCATCAGCTCTAACGACCTTCGCCGTGAGAACGAGGCGTACTTTAACGGATTGAGATTTCAGGTCAACAAAAATTATTATAATTATCAACCGAATGAACATTAATCATTCTTTTTGAGCAAATCATAATCGGCATGCGCAAATACTGTGCTTCTCTGAACGCCCTTTCTCTGCAACAGCAATAGTGATCGATCTGTTAACTTGTGTCCACCAAAAACACAATTATCCTAAAAGACCTACCTGACTGATAAATAACGCCTTTTAACAATTTCCACTTAGTGATACTCAACACAAGTGAACAACCTGTACACGCCTTAACAGTTATTCTGAGCACTTAATAAATATTATTAAGTCAATTCAATAACATAGAGATTGGTTCATTTCTTGCTCTTCAGAGGGCAACCAACACATTGTCTCATCGGCGAATCCAACAAGATTCACCCAAGAGGCTGTTTGGTCAAGGAATGAGGGCTCGTTTTTTAACTCGCTGATAAGTGTCATTTTTTAAAGGGGACACGAAAATTTGCTCAGCGTTCATATAGCCCTCTTGTTCAAACTTTCGAAGAAAAAGAAGGTCAATGATGGAACGATTAATACATAGCAGGCTCAACAAGGTAATGAGTGTCATCCTTGTTGGCTCGGCAGCATTGTATGGCGTAGCGAATCATTCACCAGCTCAAGCAGAGGCATACAACCTCTCGCCAACGGAAAAACTCTGTATGGCGGATGCGTATTTGTTAGAGCCGGGGAACTCGTTACCTCAAGATGCTTTGAACTGTACAGCAAATGACGTTGAAATCACCCGAGTGATCCCAACCGATCCAAACGCAGAATGTAACCTTGGGGAAACCTTTTCATTCCAAGCTGATGTAACTGTACGGACTAATGCAAATGAACGATACGACACCACATTTTATCTTCCTTTAACTGAGGCCAGCCCTCAGGTCGTTCAAGGTAATTTTAGAAACTGTAGTATGATCCTACCCGTCCCTGGAGGCAGTGGAGAAACCGCTGATGCACAAATCGATGGAGACGCTTGTGGGGATATTACAAAAGCGCTTGGGCCAGACCAGTACACGCTTTTAAACGAAACAATCACCATGCTTTGTACCGATGACGATGGCGATAACCGAGCCGACTTCACCTATTGTGCGGCGTGGGACAACATAGAGCGTGATAACTGTACAACGGAAGAAGACCCATATGCTGGTCAGATCCCTAATACCAAGTCGAAGTGTAACTGTGACACCTTTAATATTGACGTGTTCATCAAACCGTCACCACCAGATATCATCAAGTCTGAAGGTACACCAAGTTCACACCCAGAGCCAAGTGGTGAATTTACCTTCGATGTGAGCTTTACTAACCCTAATGCACAAACATCTCTATTCATTAGTGCAATCAGCGATGAAATCGATATTAATGGTGATGGCACTTATGATGTGAGCTTTGACCTTTGGGGCGGCACTACTGGTCCCGGAGCGTCTGATGGTGTTTATCTAACATCAACTAACTGTCCAGTCGGTTCGCCTCTGTATGAAGTGGCTCCGAGTGCAACCTACAGCTGTCAATTCAGCGTGTATGTGGTTGATACCGACCTCCCAGATATACCAACACCAGAGCTTTATAAAGATGTGGTTAAGGTAACGCTACAAGATAAGAACGGTGATCCTGTTGTTAATGGTGAGACCTGCCCTGCTGGTGTAGGCCAAGTAGCACTAGGCGAACATTGTAGCGTAGAGAGACAGGTACAAATCACTAACATTCCACCTGCGATTACGGTAGTTAAATCAGCGGATAAAGACGAAGTACTTGAGCCAGGAGAAGATGTCACGTTTACGTTCGAAGTGACTAATGACTCTGGTACATTTGATTCTCCTATTGAACTCGTGAGCTTAGTTGACACCATCTACGGTGATCTAAGTGCGATTGGGGCTGATAGTGACTGTCTTGATAATCCTGTAACGATAGCATTTGGGGCAACATACAGCTGTACCCTAAGTGTCTATGTTGAAGGTAATGCTGGTGATAGTTTCACAAATACAGTGACAGCAACAGCGAAAGACAATGAGAATGACACCGCGACAGACATGGATTCTCATACTATTTTGGTATTGGACGTACCTTCTATGATCACTCTAGAAAAAACAGCCAATCCAACTTCAGTGTTTGAGACTGGTGATAATCCGAACCTCTACCGTGATGTCGACTACACATTCTTATTCACTGTAAAAGATGAAATTGATGGTGTTTCTACATCCGACACAGTGGTCTTCTCCAGCCTGACTGACGTTCCATTTGGTGTTCTCACCGATGACTGTATGGTTAATACGAAAAATGGTGGTGGCATCACTCCTACCCCATTGCTTGGATTCTCACTGGAACCAGGCGAATCTGCGAGCTGTACGATCACACTACAAGTTCAAGGTAATGCTGGTGACAGCCACGTTAACGTAGCGACCATTAGCGGTACCGATGAAGATGGCCTAAACGTAATGGCAATGGATGATGCAACTGTCACCTTCGATCCGTTAGAGCCTGATACTGACCTAGCATTTGCGGTCAGCGGTCTAATCGTCATTGAACTAACCAATGCATCAGAAGTGGATAATGTGACGTTAAGTGCGTTGACTCTACTTGGTGTGACTGTCGCAGATGGTGAAACAGGCCCTAACTTTAGAATCTTGAATACGCAAGGTGGTACATACAACGATGTTTACTACCCAGCGTGTAATATCGGTCAAGTTATTGAGTACAGTGGTTCAGGTAATAACATTTACAACTGTGCATTCACAGTTGAGCTAATACCTGGCCTTGAAGGCAGCACGCCTATTGAGTTCCTAGCTCAGGGCGCACTTGAAGGTGTCGTTGCAACAGTAACGGATGACGAGGGTGATTCATTAGTCAACTTTGTGTCCATTCAAGTAAACACTGTAGAAGGCGATTAATACCAAATAGAAACTCTCCAAACTAAAGGGGCAATGCCATTGCCCCTTTTCTCAATCCATACAGGGGGATATCACTATGTTGAAGTATGGAAAAAGCATTTACGCTATGCTGCTGTCGGTTCCGCTGGTTGTTGGTTGTCAACCAGCCAATGATGAGAAAGTTGAATCCGAATTAGCCGCATTAAGACAAGAAGTAAAAGACTTAAAAGCGCAGGTTGAAAGCATTAACTCAGACATTGAGTTAGCTAAAGAAAATGCAGCCAAAGCAGCCAAATCAAAATTCAGGACTTTACCCGATCAAAAAGACTTTGATGGCAATGGAACTATTCCGTCTATGGGTGATGACAACGCGACAATCGCGATCATCGAGTTTTCTGACTACCAATGCCCTTACTGCAAACGCTTCACCGACAACACATTCGCAAAGATCAAAGAAAACTATGTCGACTCAGGAAAGGTTAAGTACTTAACAAGAGACTTTCCACTTGGGTTTCATCCACAAGCTAAAGGTGCCGCAATTGCTGCCAATTGTAGCTTTAAGCAAGGCGAGTATTGGCCAATGCGACACGCTTTGTTTTCAAATATGCGCAACTTAAATACCGCTTTGTACCAAAAAACCGCAAGTGACTTAAAGCTGGATATCGACAAGTTCTCTGCGTGTCTTGAAGATCCTCAAATGGCAGAGAATGTTGAAAACGACATTGCCCTTGCATCCACTCTTGGTATTCGTGGTACGCCAAGTTTTGTTGTCGGACGTATTGAAAATGGCCAATTAGTGGGCGCACAACTGGTTGTCGGTGCGCAAGATTATCGCGTGTTCTCCGCACTATTTGACGATCTTCTTAAAACACCTAAGTAGCCGTTTAACTTAGCGCTAATATAAACCAAAAGAGGCAATAACTCTCACTATTGCCTCCTCTATCGCGCAGATCAACAGAATCTATTTACTGTTTCCTTTGCCCTTATTACCACCGCCCCCACTCGTGCTACTTAGCTGAATGGAAACCATTGCAGTCGCTGTATTTTGACCATCAGATATGGTGTAGCTAAAGCTATCACTTCCTTTAAAATTCTTCGCTGGTGAATAAACTAAGCGCCCAGAACTGTTTAAACTGACTGATCCCTTAGAGCCTTGAGTAAAACCAACGACTTGCAGTATGTCTCCTTCTGGATCGCTATCATTCGCAAGCACATCAATCTCGGTCACCTCTTTTGCCGTCAACACGACTGAGTCGTCGTTAGCGATGGGAGATAAATTGGCGATCGCTAGGATGCGATATTCGACAACGCCGTTCACCACGGCTTCGCTGGTTTTAGTTAATACCGTGCTCACCTGAATGGGATACTCACCCTCAGGAGCATTGTCTGAAGAAGTAACCATCAAGTCAACACTAGCCTTCTGTCCAGACTCAAGCGAAAACTGGTGAGTTGAGCTACTCCATCCGCTTGGTACATTTGCAGATACAGTATACGACACAGAGTCGCATTCAGGACCATTTTGGCTCGTCAACGTCGCAGAATACACCAAGGTGTCACCGGCATTACCCTCTTGAATCAAAGAAGAAAACGTCAACAATGGAGGGCTTAGCTCACAAGTAGGCGTCACTTCAGCCACTTTGTACACACTGCTCGCTCGCGCATTATAACTTGCGTCTAGCGTGTTGGTTGCTATCACGTCAATGCTGTAACTTCCTGCTTCGGCCGAAGCGTCAGAAGTAACACTCAAACTAATAGATGTCGTTTCACCCGAAGCAAGTGAAGCAACGCTGCTAGTCGTGATCCACCCTTCAGGCACATTGGCATTGATTTGAAAATTCGTTGACTCACACGCTTGGCTATCATTGTTGGTAATGGTTGCGGTGTAGTTAGCTACTGCTCCCGGTTCGAACTCTCCCGCTGAGTTTGCAACGAGCGTTAACGTTGGATTAGCCATCTCACACGTCTGAACGCTTGGTTCAATTTGATAAACCGCTGGAATACTGGTTGCCAATGCTAAATCAGTGCTATTTCCCGCCTTCAGCAGTATGTCGTAACTGCCTTCTTGTACTGAATCGCTCGACGCTACGCTAATTTCTACCGCTTTCGATTCACCCGGAACCAATGTCAAAGATTCATGGGTTGAAGACCAACCAGAAGGCACATTAGCACCGACATTGAATGAAGATGACGAACAGGCATTCGTATCGTTGTTCGTCACATTCAACTCATAAGAGGCAGAGGAACCAGCAACGCCGCTCACCACTTGACTGGATGTAAGAGCAATTGAAGGGCTTGCTTGCACACACAGATCATTATCAAAGGTCACACGTACGCTGGCAGCATTTCCATCTGCCCATTCTGTTGTGATGGTAATGCCCGCTTGAACATCGGAATACGTTTGGCCAACAAGCAACGCTGAATCATCAAGATCTCTTAGGCCACTATTTGGAATCATATCCAGCATCAAGTTACTTTGTGGATCATCCTCCGTCGCTAAGTGGAAAATAACACCGCCCGTAATACCTGACTTACCTTCCACAAAACTATCAAATCCAATCGCTTGACGATATTCGAGGTAGTACCACAAAGGTTTCCCAGTCACGTCATCAGTACCACGTCTAATTTTCAATCCTTTGGCACCACCATTACGTGGCGTTTCAACAGGCTCGAGTAAATAGCTGCCTTCAGCCTCGACGGAAAGGACGTTTCCTGAACCTGTGGTAATCCAGCCTAAAAGCTCTTTGCTAAACGCATTGAAGTGGCCAGTAATACCGGACATACCCATGATATCGAGCGCATCACCATATTCTGCCGACGCGCATCGTTCACCAATAATGTCTGAGCCACAATCGAGATCTTTAGCGTGATGCAGACCAAAATTATGTCCTAGCTCATGTCCGACGGTGCGCAAAGTAAGGGAGCCATTTGCGTACGCTTTAGAAGGACTCCCCCCCACCGTTCCTTTGCCGGTCCACCCGCACGATGAGTTTTCAGGGAACACATATAGAATACGCGCATAATCACCAAAGCTAACGCCATTGTCTAAAGCCACGTCTTCAGCGGTTGTATGAATTGCCCAAGTGTCACACGTTGTGTTCATTGGTAGCGTGTAATAACCAACCACGTCTCCCGTTAGCCATACTTGGTTATCAGAGTTTTCTTTATAGAAGTCATTAACCTGCCCAAATACTAACTCTCGCACTTCTTCGACTGCCCATGGTGTCTGAGTGTTGTCTAGAAAGTTTAATAACATCACCAAAGTACGCTGTTCACCAAATGAACTCGCGGTCACTTGTGTCGAGTCAGCCCCGTCCGTAGAAGTTGTGTTACTACCATCGGCCAAAACCAATAAATTAGATGGGTCCTGATTCACCGCCAACACATCTAACTTCTTACCCATTTGCTTGATGTTGATCCCGTCAACACGTACCTTGTCGCCATCACGCAAGCCCTTAGCGACTGCGTGGCTAGGAAATTTGACTTCGATTCGCGTGTTTCCAGAATTCAAGATGTAACGAAGACGACTGGAGTGCGTTTTATCATCATCTTCATAAAACACTTCCAAAGCGCCTTCTAATTGCTGCTCTTGCTCAACAAAGCCTTGAAGCTCTGATGGAATAAGCTTGCGCTGCTTGTTGTTAAAAGCGACCTTTGTTGCAAGGAGCGGGTCAATATCAGCCAATTGTGCAATGGTTTCTTGTCTCGACTTAAGTAACATTAATGCTTCTGAAAAATAACGTAATTTAGCTTCGCCATCACTATTTTGGTAATTCTCAATCGCGACCAATAGATCTGAGTTATTCTGCTGTATATTTCGTTTTATATTTTTATTATCAGTAGACAATTTCTCTTTTGATTCATGTACATCAGAATGTATGTGGTGGTGATGCTGATGAGTATTTGGGTCCGTTACATCATTTATATATGCAGCCAAGGCATTTGACGAAAATATAACAAGGGATATAACAGCAAGTTTTAGAACGAATCTTTTATTTAAATTAACACCATTAACTGGTAAGTAATTATTAAAATTAAACATAATTATATTTTAGATTTATATCTTATTATGGATAGAAAACAACAACGTCTTGTGACTTATGATTCAAGTCAAAACGGGTTACTAATTTACTTGCACTCCCACAACAGCATGTTATCCAACCAAGTACGACATTGCTAAAATCAATGAGCAATAAAAACCTCACCTATTTAATAAAATGAAAATCTAGGTAGAGTGGCTCACATTACTATAACTTCACATGGCGTATCTAAGCACATATAAAGAAATAGGACCGTATTTGGTATTAAATTTAAAGCGCAAGTGACCCAAGGTTATGTTGAGTTATATTTAACCTGAACTTTAATTTTGGAGGACGCTGTAAGTAACTAATGCAACGATGCGGATATAAAACCCTTATAATTATTAATTCAATTTCATAATTATTACTTCCTTTAAATATTTAGCGAAGGAAATATTACCAAACAGAACGATTAAAAACCAAACAATTCATAACTCAAACTGATAGTTTTTAAAATGCATTTTTAAATCATAATGATAGAAAGCCACACAATACTGAATTATTAATTCGAAAGGCTGGATTCCATGTGATCTACCTCTAAACAGTCATCCTCTGTAGGGTTACAAGGTAAAATCAAAAAAGAGCCGCGTATGTCAGCGGCTCCTAGAATCAATACTCTTACCTTCTAAGCACAACAGTTACAGTTGCGCTTGTAGCGGTCCATTTTACCTATGCCAGGGTTGAAGGTGTTGGTTGGATCAAGTTGATGGTAGAACTTTTGCAGCGAGTTTTCCGCTTCGTACAGATGCCCTACGTTGTGTTCCGCTGGGTATTTTGCACCGCGACTGTTGAGGTGCTCCAGCATTAACTTCTTCATCAACTTGGTGTCGGTGCCCTTTTTGAAGACATAGTCTTGGTGGAATACATAACACATAAAGTGCCCGTAATAGAGAGACTTAACGAGGTTCTTACTTACTTCTCCTGGTAATGTTTCTAACCACTCTTCATCGTTACGTCGTAACGCAATATCAAGAGCAACGATGTCTTCTACTTCCTTGCGATGAATGGTTTCGTAACGAATGGCTGCGCCTGCTGCTGCAAAACGGTGTAGATACGCTTTCTTACCCTCTTCTGGCGTACATTCGAAGAAGTCACTATCGTGCTCAGCTGCCCAAACTTCTTTAAGGTATTTCTGCGCTTCGGCAATACCGCCATCGCTCATTTTAAGTACAAGATGGTGCTCGTACTTATCACGGTATTCCAACATGCGTTTTGGTAGATGCTGTGGGAATAGCTTGCTTGCGTAGTAGAGAATAGTATCTGGCAGGTATTTACTGACCAACGGCACACGCTCTAAGAAGTTTTCAACCTTAGCTTTAAGCGAGAACATCTTAGGCAGATTATCCGTGCCTAATAAATCGATAGAAAGGAAGACGTCTTTTCCGTATTTCTCTGCCATGTTGAAGATATCACGGTGAAGGTACTCACCCATTTCTGGTAAGTTCTCGAATTGGGTAAGGAAGTCTTTTCTCAGCTTGGTCAGTTTATCTGGATCGTTAGTACCTAGGTAGAACACCTGCTCTTTCTCAGGAATAGGATAACTATCAACTCGAACAGCGAACACGCCAAGCTTACCAGCGCAACCGCTCGCCTCGTACAGACGACGTTCGTCGGCATTAAAGCGCGATGGAATATCAGAAGTCACATCACGGACACGTTCGTCGTATTCTTTATCTGACGCCATACGTTCATCATGAATCACTTTATCTGGGTCGAAGTTACCATCTTGGATGTTCTGTAAGATCTCTTCAGGCGTCGAGCCTAATCCTTCAATACCAAGGTGGTTAACAAGATTGAGCTTACCGTCGTTGTCCACCTGAGCGTATATGGCTAACTCTGTGTAAGCCGGACCACGTTTAACCAAGGCGCCACCAGAGTTGTTTGCAATACCACCTACAACGGTTGCGCCAAGAGAAGAAGAACCAATCACTGAATGCGGCGCGCGATTAACCGCTCGCAACTCTTTTTCTAATGAATGCAGACTTGCTCCCGGAAGACAAACCGCTTGCTTACCGCCGTCTAACAGATAGATTTGCTTCATCTTGGTGATATTGATCACCACCACATCGCGGTCGTAATCACTACCACTTGGCGCAGAGCCTTCGGTTAGACCCGTCTTGGCTGCTTGCATGATGATGATGCAATTATTGTCCACACATTGTTGGATGACCTTCCACTGTTCTAGCAGAGTCTTAGGAAAAACCACTGCCAATGCCGTACCGCTTCCTGAGCGAAAACCGCTGCGGTAATACTTGGTTTTGATTTGATCGGTAAGGACATTTTCTTCCCCGACAATAGTGACCAACGCGTCGATGAGCTGCTTCTGTTTCATATCCGTATCTCTAGTTATTATGCCCAGCCAATATAAGTAGTCCGAATCTGAACGTCCATGCCACCAAAGTCCGATAACAACGCCCAGATAAAGTTAACTACATTAATTACCCACAGATTCAATTACTTAAAATTCTCAGAACTATAAAATCAACAAAGAAACTTATCGTTTCCAAAAAGAAACAATAGCAAAGTGCATTGTTAACAAATGTGCACAATATCGAAGAAAAAGAAAGTCGAAAGAGTCAACAAGGCTTTATATACCTGACCTTGACAGAATATTCAGTCAAAACAAAACCACAACATGTGAACATCTTGACGTTATAGCAGCGTTATATGGCTGTGACATTGTCGATCAATGAAGAAAATAGATAGATTGGAGAGTTTAAATTTAGGGCGGCTCCCTTCGTTCAGAGGAGAATCACTCCTTTGAGAAAAGTTGAGCCACTAGAATTGATGGCTACGACGTTGAAAGCACTGATACAAGTGCTCGATAAAGATCTTAATTTTTTCAGGTTGCTGGCGGGTGTATGGGTACACAGCATAAATGCCCAAACACTTAGCCGTTTCGTCTTTAAACAACTGAATCAGCTTACCTTGCTGCAAGTCTTCATAAACCAGTACCCGAGGCACATAAATGATACCTTGCCCTAGCAAAGCGACGTTACGTAGCGCAGATGAGTTATTGGTACATAGATTCCCATCTACCTTAACCTGATACACCTCATCATGACGCTTGAAAGCCCACTCACGTGCACCTGTCTCTTGATAGGCATAAACCAAGCAGTTGTGCTTGGTGAGATCGTCCGGCGTTTTTGGTTTGCCATGTTTGGCGACGTACTTAGGCGATGCACACACAATCCAGTTTGCATCAACAAGCTTACGTGCGATTAGGCTTGAGTCTGGTAAAACCCCAGTACGAATGGCAAGGTCAAAACCTTCGTTGACGATGTCGGCGAATCGATTGTCCAGTTCCATATCAATGTTGATATCTGGATAAGCTTGGTTGAATTCAGAAATAACGGTAGGAAGGATAAGTTCACCAGAGATGGTCGGAACGGTAATCTTGATGTTGCCGGATAGGCTCTTACCCAAACCAACAATGGATTCCTCAGCGGTTGAGACCGCTTGATAGACACTTCGAGCATGTTCGAAGAAGGACTGTCCTGCTTCTGTCAGCTTAAGCGTGCGTGTGGTTCGATAAAGCAGTTGAACACCTATCTCCTGCTCTAATTTGGCAATGCGCTTACTGACGACCGACTTAGTGAGTTCCATTTGTCTTGCAGCGGCGCTGAATGAACCCTGTTCAACCAAATGATAGAAAATAATGTAGTCGTCGGTATTTCTCATGTGTCTTCACTGCTTCCTTGTCGAAGAAGACATTCTAAAGAGATTTCCCGTAGATTGCCGCAAGAAAGTTCACACTTGGCTTTTAAAGGCTTTCCCAACGAGAAAGGCGAGCTGGTATGGCTCGCCCTTGTTGTCAGAATTAATCGGTCGTTCTAGTTAATCCATGATACTGATGTGTCATTGTTTAACCATCCTTCTTTTGCAGAGTTACCGTTTTGCTTCAGCTCAATTTTCCTTGTATTAGGCTGAAAGGTCACAGATGTTTCATCAAAATTGAAATCATCTGACGACAACTTAAAACTGTATTCAGCCCACTGATTTGTTTCTCTGTATGACATGGCAAGTTGATTGCCGTCATCACTACTCTCGCACGTGAGGGATGGTTTATCAAAAACACTTATTATCAAAGAGCAATCTATCTGGTTAGGTATCGAAACAAGCCCTATATGAGTGTAATGATCCCCTCGCAATTCAGATTGGTCCTCAAAAATATCTTTTAGGCCAAAGGCGAGGTAAGAATTTGAATCAATATGGAAACTCACACCAGAATCGTAAATAGAATACATTCTGTCATACCCACGTTCCGTTTCGCCAACTAGGGCTGAAAGCTTGTTTCTTAAGTCGTCTATTGTCGAATTGTCAGGTAAACCAACAGCGGAAAAGAGTCTCTCCATTTCTTCATCATAAAAAGCAGAAACGAGTCGACTTGTATTTTCAACACGTTCGACATTAATGTCCCTATTATCTTTTAAGTTTAGAACTAAACTTTCAGAAGCAAATTTAGGGGTGTATGGAGTTTGAGGTTCACCAAGCGGTGTAACAGTTGTACCGCCGGAGTCACCTCCACAGCCTGCTAAAGCAAATAGGGTGGTAAACATCAAAAGGGAATATGCATGAGCAGCATGTATTCTAGAGGTCACGTATTGTTTTCCTGTTGTCGTATCGATTGTAAGGAGCGTTCTCCCCGTGGCACATGGGAGAGGCTACAAAGCTACACAGATGTTAATCAGCGACAGCTTTTATTGATAGAAATGATAACAACAAAGATTAACATACAAAATACTATACACACTCAAGAAAAGATATCGCCTCACTAAACAACAGCAGGGCGAAGCCAAAAACTTCTTTGTATCATCGGGTTAAAGATAAACTAGCAACAGCGTATTAGTTTGTATGGTGAAGTAAACTTTTGTAAGACGTTCTTGAGGGCTATCTAAGATACTGAATATGGTGTATTCACACACCAAATTTCGGGCACAAAAAAACCAGCTTTCGCTGGTCTATTGTTGATGCTTTCGCATCTGGATATCGCCATTGCCATACCCAAAAATATGGAGGCGCCTCCCGGAGTCGAACCGAGGTCCACGGATTTGCAATCCGCTGCATAGCCACTCTGCCAAGGCGCCAAATTGTTTACGCTTAAAGGCTCTGCCCCGTTGCGTTGGTTGCTACTTTACGGATTCAGGAAATATAGTCAAACAAAAATCCAAAATTTCTGTTTGTTTGCTTTGTTTTAAACCAATCCGATGTTAATTCGACCTACACCGCCCAGATTTACTCACTTTGGTTAAGGCAAATCAAAACAGATAGACAAAAGAAAAGCGGCAATCGGTGCCGCTTTTGTATCTCTATTCACGCGATTAACCGTTGGCAACGCGTTTAAACAAGCGCCCCACTACATTTGGATGGTAAGACCAAGTGTGGTCAAACATCGACATTAAGGCTGGGTTGCCGTACTTCGACAAGCTAATGGCATGGAATCGGTTCTTCTTCGCTTTTAGCGCATCGACTTTTGCAAGCAATTCATCTTGCTGTTTTGGCGCAATGAAGTCTGAAATAACAACCATGTCGGCGTTTTTGTATTTGTCGCTGTTCATCAAATCGATGGATTTAATCAACGTTGGCTCCAAATCCGTACCACCATGGAAGCTGTAAGTTAAAAAGTCGGCAGCTTCACGTAAGCCATCCTGACGCGTTAACTCGTAAGTAATGTGCTCAGTGGAGAAGATGATCACGTAGCAATCTCGTTGTTCAGCCAGAGCGATTTGCATCAGTGCATAAGCCATAGCTTTGGCACATTGCTCTGGAAAGCCACTCATCGAGCCTGACGCATCAACACAAACGATAAACGGTCCTTTTTCGACGTCCACCGCTTTATGATCGGGTTTGTGCGCTTTTACCTTACGTAGTGTGCGAGACTTACCTTGCGTGCGGTAGTTCATCAAGCGTTTATCAACCAAATGCTTGTAGAACACGACTTCCAGCTCTGGGTACGCCAAAAACATGGTTTCGTTCGGTAGCAGTTTGTTGAGATCATCACTTTCATGAATACCGACGATGTCGTCTGTCGCTTCGTCACTCTTTTCCTCAACCATTTGCAGCTCTTCTGCTGGTGCGCGATTGAGGTCAGGATCGTTTACTTGCCCCGCCATGCGACCAAGCTGTTCTGCGATTTCTTGTAAGCCTTTGTGCTTTTTAAGGAACTCTGCGTGGCGCTTCATCACGGTTAAGTCGGTTTTACTCAACTTAGCGGACGCCATATCCCACAAGCGCCCTACGCTTTCTTCGTCACCAGCTTCCGTCACTTTGTCCATGTTGCGCATGGTTTCCATACGTTGATAAAGGTCGTTAAGGACTTTTTCTTTGTTCTCTTCAAGCTCAGAAACTTGTGCTTGTTTGATTGCTTCAGCAAGGCTTTGATACCACTGGTCACAGAAGTAATGAGGGAACATTGGATTGTTCACCCCTTTGTTCTTCTCCATCATACGACGCGCTTGCATGTAAAACGCTGAGTGCCATTCAAGCTTCTTGATCACGTCATCAATGCGTTCAAAGAACTCGTTCTCATCCCAATAAATGACTTCTTGGTAGAGCGCGAGTTCTTGTTGGAAACGTTCTGTCTCACAGACTTTCGTCATGCGCTTTTTCACGTTGCCACGCCATTTAAGTAGATGGTTTTTTACTGAGGATTTCATGCCTCGGTTTTCCGCCACCATCATGACTTGTGAACGCGCCATTAAATCGTTAACCGCACTATCAATGATGCCTGAATCTGCCACCATGAGCGCTAAGTTGAGTCCGTCTGCACCTAACATGTCGTCTCCTTAAGAGAAAAACTGATGTAAGTTTTTGAAGCGTTGAATGATCTTCTCGCTTTCACCTTGGATAGACTCAAGTCTCTGGCTCACCTGTTGTAGACTCGACTCCATTAGACGTGGTAACTCTGGATCCACGAAGCTGTGCGGCAATGCGCCATGGAAATTGGCTTTAACCTTACGCATATGATGTTCAGCTTCACTCAATTGGCTGACTGCTTTTTCGCTTTCTGCCAACCATTTTTGGTAAAGCTCAACATCTAAACCTTGTTTAGTAACCAAGCTCACCAACACGCCTCGGTTAGCAATGTCACGGATCACTAGGTTGTTGGCTGCATCGACATCAAAACGCAAACGACACATATTGGCGTTTTGGTTTACGTAGCCATACACATCGCCATGCCCCTCTTTGATCACTCGGTCAAGTTCGTCTTTTGGCACGTATACCCAACGACTGTCGCCCTTCTCTGATTCAGAAACCGACATGTTGCTTTGCAGAATAACCAGCTTAACCAGATTCACCGCCGCGCCTACTTTGTAAGTTTTCGCTTTGGATGTATCGAAGCTCATGGTTTCTTTGCGAAGCAGACCCGTTGCGGCTTCTGCGTTTAGCGTCATGCGATATTTGTCTTCAAGTTCATGCTGTACATCAACCAAAGATTCACGACAGTATTCGATCTCTTGCTCTGCTTCTTGCTGGTCAAAGGCATGTTTAAGTGCGAACTCTTGAATCACACCGCGAACGACATCGCGTGACTCAGGGCTGTTCCATAAACAATCTTGAAGTAGCAGAAGATCAAGCGGATTGATCTCGTCACGCCCATTAAAGAACGCACTTGCTTTAAGCAGTTTGACCGCTTTCTTCCAACGGCGGTCAGACACGTACATGTCTGTTAATGATGCGTCGCCAAACTCAGACTCGACTTTGGTTTCCAACATGGTTTTTAGTTGGAAAAGCTTTTCGAATGCGTTGTCGGTCAGAGTGAGTTTGTCGAGCTGTTGCTGCCAGCGGTGGTATTCTTCGTCTGTGATCGCCAAGCCCTCTGGAACTTGCGCTTCTTGAGACGTACCCACTGTCAGCATAGATTTGAAATTCTGTTTGTCCTGAATGCGGTTTACAAATACGCGCACCAACATACGGTCGTAAAGTGCGTCTAAGCCGCTGTCTTCATCTGGTAGTTCGTTCGATGCAGAAACCAAAAGTCGCATCGGTACACGTTCAATATCGCTGCCGTTTTTAAACGTCTTTTCATTCACAACGGTCAACAACGTGTTCAGAATGGCAGGGCCTGCTTTCCAGATCTCATCAAGGAAAACCACCTGCGCCGTTGGCAGGTAACCTTGGGTAAGACGAACGTAACGACCATTATCTTTCAGCTCTTGAATGCTCAACGGACCAAACACTTCTTCTGGTGTTGAGAAGCGAGTCATTAAGTACTCAAAGTAACTACTGTTATCAAATGCTTGGATAAGACGTTTGGCGATTAAGCTTTTTGCAATGCCCGGAGGACCTAAAAGAAAGACGCTCTCACCCGCTAGAGCGGCAAGAAGACAAAGTTTGATGGTGTGTTCGCGTTCGTAAACGCCGTCGGTCAGTGCTTTAGCCAGCTTGTTGATACGCTCTGAAAGAAGCGCCTTTTCTGCATTTGATGCGAAAGATGGTTGAATCATAAAAGCTCCGGCTGTTGAACTGAGGCTGTATATTTAATTTTATACATTTGTTATCACTTTGTTACAAGTGTATTTTTTAGTGAACCTCGGTTATACCAGATGCTCCTCGCGCGCGTGCGCGGGTAACCATAGTTTTCATTTATGGGACATAACTCACTGAAAGTGCAGGTTTCATAAGAGTATGAAACCATTTTCTACTTTTGTTTCACGCGGTTTGTGGTTAATGTGCAAAACACGTCAACACGCGGTTACAGCTAGGATCCACAACTGCATGAGCAAAACAATTCATACATGGAAGCAGATTTCTCTGGTCGAAGAGGAAATCAAGCTACCAACTGGTCGGATGATTAAACATACCACTATCCAACACCCCGGTGCTGCCGTTATCTTACCCATTACTTCAGATGGCAACATCGTTCTTGTTAATCAATTCCGCCCCTCTCTTAACAAATGGCTGCTTGAATTGCCTGCTGGCACACGTGAAGGAGATGAAGACCCTTTGCACTGCGCTCAAAGAGAGTTAGAAGAAGAAACAGGATACAGCGCCGAAAAGTTCACATCGCTTGGTCAAGTTACCCCTCTTGCTGGTTTCTGTGATGAAATCCAGTACTTGTTTGTTGCTGAGCAACTGAACAGGACCAATCGGTACGAGTGTGACGACGATGAAGTCATTGAAGTGGTGACATTGTCACGAGAAGAACTCGAACAACAGATTATTCAAGGCATGATTACTGATGCCAAAACTATCGCTTGCCTAAGCAAAGCTCGTCTTTGCGGTTATATTTAGGTCTTTTCGACCGAGGAGAGAATTATGGACTTTCGATCAGATACCGTTACGCAACCTACCCAAGCAATGCGTGAAGCAATGTTTACCGCTCCTGTCGGCGATGATGTGTACGGTGATGACCCAACCGTTAACGAGTTAGAACAATTTGCTGCTGAGCTTGCGGGCTTTGAAGCGGCAATGTTCACAACCTCTGGCACACAAGCAAACTTACTTGGCTTAATGGCGCATTGTGAGCGCGGTGACGAATACCTATGTGGTCAGCAAGCGCATAACTACAAGTACGAAGCTGGCGGTGCGGCGGTACTGGGCTCTATCCAACCTCAACCGATTGAAAACAACCCAGACGGTACTTTGCCATTCGATAAGCTAGAAGCTGCAATCAAGCCAGATGACGCGCACTTTGCACGTACTCGCCTACTTAGCTTAGAGAACACCATCAACGGTAAAGTGATTCCTCTTTCCTACCTTGCAGAGGCTCGTGAGTTTGTGAACAAACATAACTTGCAGATGCACCTAGATGGCGCTCGCGTATTCAACGCAGCCGTTGCGCTTGATGTTCCAGTGAAAGAGATTGGTCAGTACTTTGATTCAATGACCATCTGTCTGTCGAAAGGTCTGGCTGCCCCTGTTGGTTCACTGCTGCTTGGTAGTAAAGAGTACATCGCAAAAGCACGCCGCCTAAGAAAAATGGTCGGCGGTGGTATGCGCCAAGCGGGTATTCTTGCTGCAGCTGGTAAACTAGCCCTTACCGAGCAAGTGGAACAACTAAAACAAGACCACATCAATGCAAAGACATTAGCGGAAGGTTTAGCTGAATTGCCTGGTTTCTCTGTTAATCCAGAATTTGTTCAAACCAACATCGTCTTTGCTAAGCTTGACCCGCAAGTGGATATCGCTGGTATTGCAGAAAAGATGAAGGAGCGAGGCATCACGATTACGCCAGGAAACCCAATCCGCTTCGTGACGCATAAAGATATTTCGGCACAAGACATCGATACTTTCCTATCTAGCCTTAAATCTATGCTTTAACTTGATTTTGATCATTGAGCTTCCCCTAAGGGGAAGCTTTATTCTATCTCGAAACCAATATTTTAAATTCGAGAACTATCCATGTTTAGATACGTGCTTCTAGCGTCTCTTATTCTCTCTTCCTCTGTTGTGGCGAAACCATTCGGTGACGCAGAAAAAGGCAAACTTAAATCGCCAAGCTGTGTCTATTGTCATGGTTCGAATGGCATAACGACTAACGACGCTTACCCCAACCTAGCTGGCCAGAATGCTCAGTACCTGTATGATTCTATGAAAGCCTATCAAAATGGGCTTCGATTAGGCCCTTTGGCTGAGATGATGGCAGCCCAATTACGCATGTTGAATGATGAAGATTTACGCGATGTTGCCGCGTTTTATTCAGAACAACTATCTCATGCAGAAAAGTGAATAATTATGTAACTTGTGAATCGCCACAAGTCCTAACTCTGTTTTCATTCATACAACATCCAGCCAAAATAATTAACCAATAAATCATTGATAATCAACTCAACCCTCTTCAGATCAAATTATTGATGAATTTATAGTTCACCAACTCAGTTAATATTGACTTTTTATTCTATTTTATCGATATTTCATGCTTTCTATTATTAGACGTGAAATAGGTTATGTCTCACACACACGCTCAGCCATCGGAATCGGCGGCAACCCCTAAATCATGGCAGATGCCTGATACCCTCATTTTGATCTTCATTGTTGGTATTCTTGCTGCGATTCTTACCTACTTAATTCCTGCTGGTCATTTCGATAGCCAACAGGTGACGTACATGGTCGACGGTGCAGAAAAAACTCGCACTGTTATCGATCCATCTTCTTTCTCTTATGCAACCGACGAAAACGGTGAATTGGTTTACAACAAGGTTGGACTGTTTGCGTCAGGCGGTGGCATTGGTCTAATGAACTTCCCATTCGAAGGTCTGGTTTCAGGCTCTAAATGGGGCAGCGCGATTGGCGTTATCATGTTCATGCTGGTTATCGGTGGTGCATTTGGCGTGGTAATGCGCACAGGCACAATCGACAACGGTATCCTTCGCCTTATCGATAAGACCAAAGGTAACGAAGCACTATTCATTCCCGTTCTGTTCTTGCTGTTCTCTTTGGGCGGCGCAGTATTTGGTATGGGTGAAGAAGCCGTTGCATTTGCGATTATTATCGCGCCACTAATGGTTCGCCTTGGCTACGATGGCATCACTACAGTAATGGTAACCTATGTTGCGACTCAGATTGGTTTTGCAACGTCTTGGATGAACCCATTCTCGGTAGCGATCGCGCAAGGTATCGCTGGTATTCCGGTTCTGTCTGGTATGACTGTGCGTATGGGCCTTTGGGCTGCGTTTACCGCGATTGGTATTGCTTTCACTATGATTTACGCATCGCGTATCAAAGCAAACCCTGAGCTTTCTTACAGCCGCCGTACTGACAAATACTTCCGCCAGCAAGAGCTTGGTGATCACGACTCTCGTTGGAACCTAGGTGATACCCTAGTTATCCTTACGGTTATCGCAACTACAGTATGGGTTGTTTGGGGCGTAGTGGCTAACGCATGGTACATCCCAGAAATCGCATCTCAATTCTTCACAATGGGCTTTGTCGTTGCGATTATCGGTACGATCTTCCGTCTGAACGGCATGACGCTAAACTGTGCGGCTGACGCATTTAAAGAAGGTGCAGCGATCATGCTTGCTCCTGCTCTATTGGTTGGTTGTGCGAAAGGCGTATTGCTTATCCTAGGTGGAGGTACTACCGATGAAGCGAGCGTACTGAACTCGATCCTGAACAGCGCTGGTGGCGTAATCAGCGGTCTTCCTGACGTTGCTGCGGCTTGGTTGATGTATGTTTTCCAATCTATCTTCAACTTCTTCGTGACTTCAGGTTCAGGTCAAGCAGCGCTGACAATGCCTCTATTGTCTCCTCTTGCAGACATCGCTGGCGTTACACGTCAGGTTGCGGTTCTAGCATTCCAACTTGGTGACGGTTTCACTAACGTTATCGTTCCAACTTCAGCGTCGCTAATGGCAACACTGGGTGTGTGTCGTATCGACTGGGGTGACTGGGCGAAATTCTGCTGGCGCTTTATGCTATTACTCTTTACCCTATCGAGCATTGTCGTCGTCGCAGCTCACGTGATGGGTTTTGCGTAAACTGATTACCAATATCCCCAAGCAACTTAAACGCGAAAGCGGAGTTTGGGTATAAAGAATAAGGCGAGACAAGGTTCTCGCCTTTTTTAATTCAAGCCGTATGGCAAACAAGCATCGAAGTAAGATGTTTTGGAGTGACAACTTTAATGGCAACACAATTTCTGGATGACGTAATTCAAGGTCATCAAGTCATTCAATCTCTTGACGTAACAGACTTGCCTGCAGGCGAGCATAAGTTTTGGTTCCGTATTGCAACCAACGCCCTCTCTCAATGGCAACATTTGCCTGTGTTGGTTTTCAAAGGCGAAAAACCGGGTAAGAAAATCATGATCACAGCAGGTGTTCATGGTGACGAATACAATGGTGTTTTAGCGGCGCAAAAGACCGCTCGTGAACTGATTGGTAAAGACATCGCAGGTTCTGTAACAGTCGTTCCGACCATCAACCTAACTGGTATGCTGAACCACAGCCGTGACTTCTTCTCTGCGGATCCAGATGCATCTCCTGCAAACTTAAACCGTTTCTTCCCTGGCGATGCAAATGGCAACGAAGCAAACCGCTTCCTATTTGCTTTGTGGAATAACCTTCTTAAGCCGAACGCAGAACTTGCGATTGATTTGCACACTCAAACCACTGGTGCTGCTTACCCGCTGTACGTGTTTGCCGATTTCCGTATCGAGCAATCTCTGGAAATGGCTCGCCTCATTAACCCTGACGTGATTCTTAACGATCCGGGCGACGCCGGTGTACTTGAGACCGTCTGGAACAACAGCGGCATTCCAAGCATTACCATCGAGGTGGGCATGGGCCGTTACACAGAACAAGAGCTGATCGACCGTACCGTGACTGGCATCTTCAATATCCTTACTCGTCATGACGTAGTGACTGGTGAAGTTGCAAATATCACGCCTTGCCTAGAAGGCAAAGACATCATCAGCATTCGCGCTGAATTGGGTGGCTTTGTACTACCACAAGTGAAGATGATGGATAAGGTAGAGCAAGGTCAATTAGTTGCGATTCAATACGACAGCTTTGGTGATGAGATTCAGCGTTACACTGCGCCAACAGAAGGCACGGTGCTGAGCCACAACATTGAATCGATCCGAGCGCCAGGTTCTTTGGTTGTTCGACTGATTAAGTAATACCTTTAAATTTAATAGTTAGTAATTTCAAACTGTTAGAATCAAACCAATAACACAAAGCCCTGCATAACTTGCAGGGCTTTTCTTTGTTAGTCTTTCAACATTTCTTCAGTTAGGCTTTGCGTGACAATGTCACCAATAAAACCAAAGCAGCACACGACATAAGAACAAATCCAAGGTTTTGAATCATTCCAGCTAAGCCTAGACCTGAACCAATCATCAAGTAGTACATTAATCCTAGCAATGCCCCTGCACTGCCCGCTTGTTGCTTGTAATCAACTAAAGCGGTGCTCAGAACATTTGGAATCGCGATACCAAATGCCATCACAATGAACAACATTGGGGCCAAGAACCAAATCGATGTTTGCAGCATAAACACACCGAAGCCTCCGATGATCAAGAATGCTGATGCGATCCAAAGCAGATGCGTTTGTGAGCGACCTTTTGCTAACAATGATTTGTTCATCAAACTGCCAATTAAGGTACCAACGCCCAATATCACACCACTGTATCCGAACTGTTCAGAACTCAGTCCGAGCTGCTCAAAAGTGAATGCCCCCAATTGGTAGTACGCGAACAAAGCAATATTGTAAAGCGCAACCAACAGTGCAGATTGCCAGATTTGAGCGTCTTTCAACATTCGTCCTAGCAAAGAACCGATCTCTAATGGCTGCTTCTGAGTTTGTGTTTCAGGCAGCTTTACCGCGTTGTAGCACAGCAGTACAACCGACATGATAAACAAAGCAAAGAAGACAAGTTCATAGCCACCGAGTGCTGTTAACTGACCACCGAGCAACATGCCAATCACTGGGCTAATGGAAATACCCATACCCATAACGCTAAATACTTTGCTTAGCTCATCGCCTGAAAAGCTGTCTCTTAGCATGGTTTGTGTCACGACCGACCCAACCGCAATACCAAAAGCACTGAACGCGCGAGCTATCATCATCACGTCAAAGCTTTCTGTTTGCATAGCGACCAAAGCAGATACGCCGTAAACCAACAACCCTGCCAGCATGGTCGGGCGTCTGCCCCACTTATCTGCCAAGATTCCCCAAACCACCACGCCTATAGCAAACGCAGAAAAATAGATAGATAGGGTTTGCGCCGCTTGTGAATACGTTACAGCAAATGACTGAGCAATATTGCCAAGTGCTGGGCTGTAAATCGTCTCCACAATTTGCGGAAACATCAGCATCACCACCATCAATCCAATAGAAGGTTTCGTTTTCATTTTTACCTCTCTGTCCCACCCGTGCCGATATTTCGTGGCTTAAGTGGGTAACGAACTTAACTTGGCGTGCAGTATAGAAGGCGTTATGCTTTACCCATTAACAGCATTAAAACCAAAAACATCAAGATTCGGACAAATGGCAATTATTGAAGATAATACTCGATTTGATGCGGACGCAATTACCGCGAGTGTGGTTGGCATCGCAGCGGATGTCGGCAAACATGATTCCGGTATGCACGAACACAAGAAAGGACAATTGCTTTATGCGCCACAAGGCTGCATGACGTTCGCACTCAATCACTCTATTTGTACCTTACCACCAACCAAAGCGGTGTGGATTCCGCCACATACTTCTCACAGAGCCGTCATGACCAACGTTGTGGCTTACCGTTCACTCTATTTCGATTGCAGTAAACACACCTGCCCTGATGAAATAGTGATGATTGAGGTGAACGATCTTTTAAAAGTACTGATCGACAAAATGGCATTATGGGAATGGGATATTGAAGAAACGAAAACCCAAGCAACGAGCGCATTGTTTTGGGAAGAGTTTTACCAAGCAAAGCAGTTTGAATTCTCGTTGCCCTTGCCTTCTGATCGACGTTTAACAGGGTTTCGTAAGGCAATGACCAAGTGTGACTTTATAGCACCTGAGTTAAACCAACTGTCACAAACCGTTGGCGCGAGCAGCAAAACTATCACTCGCCTATTTAAGGCTGAGACTGGCATGTCTTATCAAGATTGGCGTCAACAATGGCGGCTACTTAAAGCTATTGAACTCTTATGTGAGGAAAGACAAGTCAGTGATGTTGCCCATTGTTTGGAGTTCTCATCAGACAGCGCATTTATTGCGTTCTTTAAGAAACAAACCGGACAGACACCACTGAGTTTTATGAAGCACAGATCGTTGTTATAAGGCGATCATTTCGCGTGTTATTTGGTTTGGTCTACGAGAATTAGCTCGTCCAACGCAAAGCCTTTCTCTTTTGCTACTTGTTTGAAACGCTCGACCGTTGCTTTATCGACAGTTGGTGTGCGTGACAGTAGCCATAGGTAGTCGTGATTGAAACCAGAGATAAACGCGTAGTCGTAGTTCTCACCTAGCTCAAATACGATGTAAGACGAATAAAACGGACCGAAGAAAGACACTTTCAAATGCCCTGTGTTTTCACCATCGACGAAATACGCTTTGCCGTCAGCTTGCGTCCATTCTTTGTCTTCTTCTGAATATCCTCGGTTGATAACCGTTACGCCACCATCCTCACGTAACTCGTATTCAGCCGTCACATTCGATAAACCACGCTCAAAGGAATGATCAAGACGCGCAATTTCATACCACTTGCCTAGATATGGTTGAAGTTCAAAGTTGTTGACCGGCTCCACGCCGTCCGGTTTAGACGTACAGCCAAACAACGTTGCAAGGGACAAAAGTAAAAGTGTTTTAAGAGATTTCATACAGCAACCTGAAATTAATTTAGTGTCTGATTTTACTATAGAAGATAAGAAATCGATCAAAAACGAATGTACCTAAATTCTCCACAGGACAGTCCTACCTCTTGGAAACCTTGTAGTGCTTCAAACACATTAAAGTGGCTCACGACAACAACCTTTCGATATTGACGGTAACGCTCCAGTACTAACTCCGCTCGTGTTTTTAGCTCGTCAACATGTTCATAGCGGGGGTCAGTCATTGAAATACCTACTTTTAAAAGCTCTCGATATTCGTGCCAACGTCGGTCTCTCTCATTCAAGGTAATGTAGCCACCTTCTTTGTCAGCACGCCACTCTCTCAAGTCATGCTCAACAAACAAAGGCAAAGCGCGATGACGATTGAGAATTTCTGCAGTTTGAAGAGTACGCGTATAAGGTGAGCTGATGATAATATCGGCATCGTCAAATACTGCATGGTTGAGTTTCTCCTGCAACGCAGGCAAATGTTCTCGGCAAAGCGGCGCATAATCCTTCTCAAGTTGAGTCATCTGCCGCTCATCCGCTAACGTAAAATCTGGCACGCCATGCCTTACAAATACAATATCCATATTGTGGTACTCGTCCTTGTTAAATTGCTATTGAGAAATTGGAGTCAGTTTTAGATAGGAGTGCACTTCTCCATTTTTGTATTCAATCGCAGAGTGGATGGAAGGTTCACGGTTTCCTACAACAGAAAGTTCATAAGTGTTTTCACCTTTGTAGATCGTGATATGAAGTACGCCAGCCTCTAGCTCCCAGTGCCCTTTGGTATGAAGGCGTCCAAACAAGGTGTATTCATCGAGTGAACCATCCGCATGTAAGTGCACCTCTGTGATGTAGCCACCTGTGCAGCTCTTGATCCAGCAACGATCACTGACTTCTTCCAAGCGTACTTCTCTTTTGCTTGCCTTCCATTTTGAGAAACGTTCGGACTCCGCAAAAGACGCTTCGATATCTGAATGTTCTTTTACGGGCGCACCTTCAAGCTCACGTAAGCAAAGCTGAATCCAACTAGATATTTGCATGGAATGTCCTTAAGGTTTCAATCGCCCTTTTTACGCCTAAACGTGGGCTGCTTAATACTGGTATATCGACATCAACTAATGATGCCGCACCTGACATCGAAGCTTGTGCCAATACGATTACGTCATAATCACGAGCCTTTTGCTCTATTACCGCTTTGATCTTGTCGTAATAACCTTGGTCATCTTGGTCGAGAAAACGCTCCCAAGCACCTTCAACCACAAACGTATCTAACTGAAGAATACAATTGCCCTCACTTGTCTCAAGTAACGCTAAGCTAGGTTCAATGGTTGTCGATAATGCCGCAAGTAACAATACTCGCTCATGAGTTACGGCTTGATCACCCATTGCGCGGTCGATACGCTGAACATTGATTCCCTGCTCTGTAAGCGATTCAGCAAAGCGACCAATTGAAGAACAGGTGCAAACCACCAAGTTTGCTTGCTCAGAAAGCTCGCGTACTTTGTCTTGTACTGATTGCTTCACCTTAGACTCGTCCGCTCCAGCAACCAAACGTTCCAACAAGTCAGCATCGGCAAAGTGTGCGACTTTTAAATCAGGTGCGAGCTCTGTCATCAGTTCGGAGAAAGGTGGAATGTGTACGGGTGAAGTATGCAGGAAATATAGGTCGTATGGCTTCATGCTAAGTTGTCGATTTTTAGTTCAATTTCGACAACTTAGCACAAGGCGACGGGAATTAATGCGATCAAAGTTATTGTTGTGCTTCCCAAAGACCAAGAAAGTACTTGCCGTAAACCACTTCGGTTTGCATATGCATAATCAGTAGAAATGCAATCAAAGCTAATACTATACGATTGAAACAACGGCTGACCTTGGTACGGACTTTTATATCGAATACACCGATATGAATACCAACATAGGCAAAGGGATAAACCAACAAAACAGCGAGTAACCAACCTAGATAGCCGGAGATCGCCATTTCCTCGTAACCGATCATAATACCTCCACAATGAATACGACGGGAACTTCGTTAGTATTCATCATCTTAAGGAGTCGGAATGTCAGAATTCGCACAGCTGCGATCTGTGACAGAAAAGTCACTTAAATAAGTTAGCTATTTATTTATAAAATCTTGAGAAAGCAAAAAATCTTCTGCCATTTTGGGCGAAGTGATGTGGATGAACTCGATAGTCGAACCTTTTAAGTCCTCCTTCAGTTTTAAATAGCGCTTCCGATTCTTTCGGTAATTCTTAACCGACCACCAAATAATCGAATCCTTACTCAAAAACGCTTTTCTAAAACTTTCTCTATTTCCAGTTCCTTCCCAGAACTCTTCTTGAGTCCATGCCCTTTTGATAGCACGAGTTGCGGAGCGATAAGTGGTGATAGAACTTGAATAATCGAGCCAGATGATGGTATCGACCCTTTGCCATTTGTACGGTTGTGTTCTGCTGTAGTTCCCGTCGAGTACCCAAGCCTCTTGTTGAGTTACGTCCACGACTTTATCGAAGAACGTCTCATCATCGAGTTCTTTCCAATCGGGAAGCCAAAACAACCTGTCCATTTCTATGTACGTGACACCTAATTTCATTGCGAGCTGCTTTGAAAACGTTGATTTACCGCTTCCACTGCTGCCTACTACATTGATCCTTCTCATTAAATCCTCCTAGGTGACCGTACCAAATTGACAAAGAGCGACGCACTCCAACTATAGGTTAGCCGGGAAAATGCGGAGGCGAGATACTAATGATTACGCTTTAAAGTTCTAGTGTAGATTCAATTAGATGTGAAGTTACGCGCATAAAAAAGCTCCAATTAAGGAGGCTTGCAACAACTAATGGGCTAATTACAACTTATCCCAAGCGTCTGACCAATAAACGGTTTCACCAGGCGCATAAGAAGGGTTTGAACACCAACCCGTGTATGGCCATGGTTTACATTGATACAAGTTGCCATCTGAACCTGTGACAATGTCACCTGCTTCATAGGTTTTTCCAGATTCATACGGAGGGTAACTGCTGCCATCAGAAACAATCACAGAGCGTTGAGCTGTCGTAGTCTGATTTGCACTATCCGTTACTCGGTAAACCAAGTCGTAGACACCTAGCACGTTAACATCTACGCTGCCCTCAACACGAACTTGATCAGTCAAATCACCGTCTTCTGCATCCGTCGCTTTTACGCCTGCCATTGGGTCAAATGCGTCACCAAGCTGTATGGTCGTATCCGTTACACCTTCAAACTCAGGCACAAGGCTGTAAACAACAACTGTTCTGCTTTGCTTAGTTTCATTGTTGTCGCTGTCTTTTACACTGTAAACCAAAACATATGTGCCAACGGTGTTCACATCAACTGAACCTTCGACAGTAATGCTGTTAGTTAGGTCTCCATCTTCTTTATCAGACGCGGTAACACCTGCATACGGATCAAATGAACTACCGTGATGCACGCGAACATCACTGATGCCGCTGAACACCGGTTCGCCTTCACTTGGCGGTGGTGGAGTCTGGCCATGGATGAACGGACCGTAATCCTTCACAAACTTTTCACCGTACGCCTGACCATTCTTGTCTGTGCCCATATCCCAGTTCACCGACCATGTCATTACGCCACGAAGTGCCTGCCCTTGCGCTTTAAGTTGGTCAAACGCATCGTAAAGATCTTGAGGGTCTTGTACAAAGCCCGTTGCAGCAGCATCAATGTTAGATGGGATACCAAACACCAGTTTGTCATGCGGGATTTTGTGGAAACCGCGTGTACCGTTCGATAGAGCGTCCGAAATGTAGTAAATAAACTCTTGTTTTAACTCATCATTGTTTTGCGCGATCCAACCCACGCCATCAACCCAAATACCGTCACCACCTTGGTTGTAAAACTGAGGGTTGATCCAATCGTAGTACCCTTCTAAACCAGTAATGTAAGGAACATACTTGCCACCTTCTGTTAGATAAGGGAATTCAGGCGCCATCGTAATTAGGAAGTTCTTACCTTGTTGTTGATAATGCTCTTTTACAAGGCGAAGTGCAGCTGGAATTACGGTTTGGTTGTTCTCTGCCGTTACTGCAGACTGCTCTAAATCGATATCTAGACCATCAAAACCGAACTTATCCGTTAAACGAATAATCTCTTGTGCGAACGCTTGTTCGTCACCAGTTTTAAGTTCAACGTGCGCATCTGCGCCACCAAGAGCGATGAGAACGGCACGTCCTTGTTGGTTTAGAGCTTCAATTTGGTCAATAAATTGTTGTTCTGAAAGGCCGATATTTGGATCGAGCTTAAAGGTTGGAATACGACCTTCACTGGTATTGAATACCTTCATAAAGGAGACGTTAACCACATTGTACATAGGATCAACTTCATCCAATGTTACACACGGTGCATTACCTCCCTTGTAACCAGCGCCATCGCACCAGTTATGCCAGTAACCCACTACGACACCACCATCAGGATTTACCATCTCATTAGCGGATGCGACGTTCGCAAGACCACTCAAACCCATTGCTACTGCTAGATATAGCGCTTTTTGCTTCATCGTGTTACCTCTCATCCATTTTGTTTCATCACAACAATCATTCAGTACTTTGTATTGGCACTTAATGAATTTCGTTTGGATTATATGGCTGAGCTAAGAAAACAGATACACTTACAAAGTTATGTTTTTAATGTCTATTTTATAATTGTGATCTTAATTCACGACGCAAAATGAACCGTAAAGCTGCGCACGCAATTAAGCGTGACGTTCTATCAAAATCCCACAAAAACTTAACCAATCTTCTTTTTTTGGAGCTCGCTCGCAACGATTTCATCAGGATTTAACCCTCTGCATATCAAAAGTTTGCACAACGTAGACATTGTGCTTTAACACCGAGCTTTATAATACGTGCTTGCAAACAGAGGTTAATTTTATGAAATTAAAAACCGTGTCAGCTTGCGCTATCTTGATTCTTCTTGCTGGATGTCAGCAAAATACTCAAGATGAAGCGGCACAACCAACAACCTCGGCAGATGTATGTAATACACAAGGAAATATGCCAGGTGGGTGGAATGAATTTGACGCCACCCCAGACGCTCAAAAGGCTATGGCCTTTGTCCTAAAGAAAATGGAAACTCTCGCTTCGTTTAAACAGATCTTGTCCGTTCATGCACAGGTTGTCAGTGGCGTGAACTACGCGATAGAGTTTGAATTGAATGATGGCTCAGTTTGGAACACGGTTGTTTACCGCAACCTTGATGGTGAATATGCGATTACGCAATCGCCGAAGGAAGGTCGCTTCTGCGAACAGTAAGTGCTTCGAGACAGAGAAACAAAAAGCCCCGCTATTTTACACCGTAATCTAGCGGGGCTTTTGTTTATGTACGTTTACAGGTATTGATTAAGAATCAAATACCATCTGAGATTTCACAGAAACTGTAGAACCAAGTCGCGACGGTTCAACATCAATACGCTGTGCCATTTGCTCTTTCAGTTCAGATACGTGAGAAATCACGCCAATCATGCGACCCGTTTGTTGTAAGTCGACCAAGGTGTGAATCGCAAGATCCAAAGATTCCGGATCTAAGCTGCCAAAACCTTCATCAATAAACAGCGTATCCAAGCGAATACCACCACTGTAAGACTGCACAACATCAGATAGACCGAGCGCTAATGCCAACGCTGCCATGAAAGATTCACCACCTGATAACGTCGCAACATCGCGCGTTTTACCTGTGTAGCTGTCCTCTACTACCAGATCCAAGCCTCGTCCTGCCGCACCTTTAAAGCCTTCCGTTTTACGAGCCAAGATATAACGACCTTTACTCATCAGACTTAAACGCTGTGACGCTTGAATCAATACATCGTCTAATAACACACCAAGGACAAATCGGTGCAGACTGATGCGGCTGCCCGTTTTACCGCTTGCAACGTCATACAAAGTGCCAAACACTTTGTATTCGTTTTCTAACTTAGTGTTCTTGTCATGTAACGTCGCGATGTCATTACGGACTTTCTCTAGACGTTCAAACAATGAGCGCGTGCTATCAAGCTGATTACGCGCTTCAACGTAATTTTGCTGATTGCTGTTTAGCTTAACGTTAAGCCCTTCTAAATCTGGTAACACCAAGTCTTTCAACGTTGAACTTAAATCTGCCAAAGTTTGTTCTAGCTTGATTTGATTCTGTTTGAACGCATCAATTTCTTGCTGCCAAATCTGCATCTCGGCTTCATCAACTTTACTTGCTAGGAATTGTGCTTCATCCTCGAACGCGCTCGCCTGCAACGCTTGCACCCAATCGGTTTTGGCTGTGTTCAAACGCTCTAGTGCCTCATTCAACCACTGTTGATTGGTTGTCAGTTGGCTTTCAATATTGGTCTTCGCCAGCACGGCTTGTTGTAAATGGTTTTGTGCAGACTCGAATGCGGTATTTAACTCCGTAATCTGTTTTTGAATCGCAACAATATCTTGCTCAAGAACTTCAAGAGATGAGTACTTGGTATCTAACGAAGCAGACAATTTAACCAGTTGCTCTTGGTTCACTTTTATCGTCGATTCATTCGCCGCCATCTGGTTTTGCAGATCATTGATCTTACCTTCCCCAGTAACACAACGCTGGTTTAACTCATTGACGCTTTGTTCCAGCTGAACCAAGTTAATCGATGACAATTGCTGTAAACGTTCATTGAGCTGCTGCATAGACGCTTGTAACGCGCTTAAATCCATTGATGCGTTTTGGCCAAGCTCAACGGATAGTTGCTCAATCTGCTGCTTGTATTGTCCGACTGCGATATTGTGCTGCTCCAACTGATTGTTCAATTGGTTAAGTGCAACTTGCCCTTCTCGCTCCGTGTTTCGAGCACGCTGAACCTGCTCTTTTGTTACCTCTTCGCCAACAAACTGAGCGGGCTGAGGGTGTTCTACACTACCGCACACCGGACACATTTCACCGGCTTGTAAGCGCTGAGCCAATACAGCGGCTTGAGCATTGTGCCAGCTCAATTCAAATGTATCTGCTGAGCGTTGAAGTTCTACGTATCGCGCTTTTGCTTGGTCAACCGAAGCTTGTTTGCTTGGCGTCAATGCATCCAATTTAGCTAGCTCTTGGTTCAAGCCAGTTAGCTTCTGTAGGTCTTGCATCAAACGTTGTTGCTGTTTTATCTCAGCCTCTACACTGCCAATACTTGCAACATCGACTCGAGCTTGATCCAGTGACTTCTGACCTTGTTGCGCCTCTAGCGTTAACTTCTCTTTCAGTGCGATATATTTCTTAAGCGTTACCTCAAACTCGGATTTTTGCGTCAAACCTGCATTAATGACTTTCTCTAGCTCTGACTTTTCAACCAACTTTCCTTTCATGCCTTCAAGTTGGTATTGCTGCTCTGTCAGTTTTGGCAATTGTGCAGCTTGTTCTTTCGCGGTTTGCAATGCGCTTTCTTTGGATTTTACCGCGTCATTTGCCACAGTAAGATCTTGAGATAGCTTAGCCACCTTTTGCTCAAGTTCTTGCGTTTGCTTTGAGGCATTTTGTAACGTGACATAAGGCAACTCAACCTTGCTTGCCTTCTTCGCATTGTCTAACTGCAATTGACGTGATGAAACAGCATCGCTCTGTTCCAAATGTTGCTTCAATGCAATTTCGGCTTGCTCGCGCTTTTTAAACTCATTGCTCAGCGCTTCTGCTTTTTGCAGTTCCGTTTTTACCGCATTTAATTGAGCCAGAGATTCTTGCTCTTGCTTTTGTACAGATTCAAATTGAACAGATAATGCTTCACGCTGCTCTGTTAACTCCACTTCGGAAGAAACACCAGCTACCTGCAGTGCGCCTCGAATTTGGTTATCAAACTCGTCTTTGGCTTTGCTAATGGCACTCGCTTTGTCTTTCAGTGCGTATTCAATCTTCTTGTAGATATCCGTTTGGAATAGCTGACCAAAGATCTCTTCACGCTCTTTGGACGTCGCAAGTAACAACTCTCGAAACTTACCTTGTGGTAGCACCATCACTTGGCGGAACTGAGTTTCGTTCAAGCCAATAATATTGGTCACTTCTGTCTTTACTTGCGTTGTTTTGCTAGTGATGAGCTTTTCTTCGTCCGTAATCTCATACAAAGCTGCGGTATGCTTACGCACCGTCATGCCCTCACCACGCGCCTTTGGTGCTTCTTGTTCTGGTGAGCGAATCACTCGATAAGACTTGCCGTGTAAAGAGAACTCTAGCGTCACTTCGGTCAATAACGTTGGTGCTGCCATATCGCAACGCATTTGAATACCTTGGCGCTCGTTACCCGTTGTTTCACCATAAAGCGCAAAACAAATCGCATCGAGAATCGAGGTTTTACCCGAACCAGTAGGACCATTGATAAGAAACAGAGGGTTAGTTCCCAGCTTGTCGAATTCAATCGTTTCTGTTTGAGCAAACGGACCAAAAGCCTGCATTGTCAGTTTAATGGGTTTCATGTTTGGTCCTTACTGAGCTTGCTGAGAAAGTTGTTTGATGATGTCACTGATCGCTTGATCTTGTTCTTGCGATAATTGGCTGTCTTGCGCTTCCGTGAAGAAATCTCGGAACATGTCTATCTCACTTCTCGCCAACTTCGCTTGCGCCATCTCCTGCTCGACACCAATTAACATGCCCGGTTTTTCTAGGTGCAAAACATTCGGGTAAACAGTACGTAGCTTTTCCATTGGGTTTAAGATTGCGTGCTTATCCATCAAACGCACCAACAAGTAGTCTTCGTTTTTCGGATCGGTTTTGCCCTGCTCTATTACTTGTTCAAGTTCACCTTCAACGATTCGCATCTCATGAGGTGCGGCAAGGTCAATATGCTCTGCCGAGACAAAACCGTTTTGGTCAATTTCCACCAGCGTGAAACCTTTCTTTTGGTTTTGTTCACCAAAGCTGTATTTCATAAGTGAACCAGAATAACGAATGTACTCTTCGCCTTTTTTCTGTGGCTGGTGCAAATGCCCCAACGCTACATAATCAAAGTTTAGGAAATGCTCGTGACTGACGCGGTCAGAGCCACCAATCGAAAGTGGACGCTCAGATTCAGACTCAATGGCACCATCGACAAAGCAGTGGCTGACTAAGACGTTGCGTTGCTCTGGTTGGAACTGCTCAGTGATTTTCTCTGCGAGGAGCTTGTGCGCTTGATCGTGGGTCGAAACGGGTTCTTGATAGACAAAACGGACTTGCTCAGGGTCGTTATAAGGCATGCCATAAAAAGCAACTTGCCCTGCGCTTTCGGTTTCGATAACAACAGGGGTAAGCATGTCTTCGAAGTTACTGATAATGTGAAGACCCGCATTTTTCATCTGTTCTGAGCCAAAACCTAGGCGCTCAGCACCATCATGGTTGCCAGAAATCAGAATCATCGGCGTGTTTAGCTCACCACAGATTCGCTTCACCACTTTGTTAAGTAGTTCAATCGCAATGGTTGGTGGGACAGAACGGTCATAAATATCACCAGCAACAACCACAGCATCAACAGGGTTGTTTTCAATGTATTGGATTAACTGGTCAAGAACGGCTTGCTGATCGTCAAGCAAAGAGACGTTATGAAACTGTCGGCCAAGGTGCCAATCTGAGGTATGGATAAACTTCATTCGAATTCACTTTCTGCCATCTACATGGCGCTATCTTATTATCCCCCTAGGATATCGTGAGTTCGTAAGCTTTTCATGTGGTTTGTGTAACCAGCAACTGTACCGATTCAATTTTTCTGTCTATCGACGTGTCTGGCCAATTACTCTTCATTGTTTCATGCCTTGACACCCAACAAGACATGAAAACATCCAAAGTTAGAGTCTTTTGATCTTTTCCAGTAAAGGATCGTTACCTCCGGTAACTTCAACTTTGAAGTCAGCATAAGCTTCTTCTAAATCTTTATACTTTCCTAAAGCCCCTTCCACAAATAAGTAACCACAGGGAACATCACTCCATCGAAGCGGAGATGTTATTTCACCAGACATAGCACTCTCTAATAGTTTCCTTAAGCTACTTTGCGCTTTTGCTGCCGTAGTATCTGACTCAGAATATCGTTTGAGCAGGAGCCATAACCTCTTAGCTTTTACTTTTACATTTAGCTGTTCCATAAACATTATCCTAATTAGAGCTGTTTCCAATTAATTCAGGAGTTGACCATAGCTTGCGATTTGGAACTATTGACTGCATTGCACCACCCTGACGTTGAATATAACTTTCTACTGTAGGAGCTACAGGACTTACAAAAAGATTCGTATTTGCTTTTGCTTCGATTTGGAAAATTGAGTATCGCGGAGATTCACTCACTTTTGGTAACCCGAATGCGTCAGCCAACGTAATAGTTGAAGATGATACTTTCATAAACTCATCTTTAGTAGTAAAGAATGGAGAGTATGGTGAAACAGCTTGCCCCTCAGGGACTATTTTGATCAACGAGTTACCAGCTGTAACTGATGCTAGTTTCGGTAGTTCACTACCAGATGTGACTAATTCCATTGCCCTGTTTAGTATTACAGAGTCTGAAGCTGACGGATCTGCGGACTTAAGAAGTGATAATAGTTTGGTACCATCATTAGAAATCAAATACTCCCTCGCCGTATCTTCATCCACACCTAAAGTTCTAAAGGTCCATTCTGGTGCTGCGCGTTTATTGATCTTATGGTTAAGAAGAGTACTACTTTTCGCATTACCCTTTATTCTTTCAAGAGCAGCAATTTCATCTCTTACTATCTGACTAGTTTCAAAAGACCTACTTGTTAATTGGTTTTCTGGGCCTTTAGCTTGATTAATCCTTTGGAACTTTTGTGTGTATAAAGGAAGGCTTCTTGCCGTCACAGCTGATAGACCAGCAATGCTCAAGCTCTTAACTTGCGAAATAGTCTCGGGACTTACTGTAGCCCCTACTGGCCTTATCGCATACTCACTGGGGTATGCATAACCAAAACTGCTCGTTACTGCGACATAGTTATCAACAGAAAAATCTTCAAACAAGCCATTAATATCAAACGGTTTAGAAGAGTCATAAACGCTCGGGCAAGGAGCATTCATCAATAAATATTGAGAATTGTTATGCTGAGATAACTTTCCATAATTCCCCGACCCCATTGCGTAATACACCGACTTCTCAGGCGAATTGTCATTGTGTCCGGCAAGAACTGTCGGCGTGTCTTCTTTTGCACATAAACCTAAGGGGTCAACCCAAGAAACTGGATTTGGCGCAAATTGATAGTGGTTGGTTCCACCAAGCAGCCCTAGGGGATCGGGTTGGATAAATCGACCTATTTGAGGATCGTAGTAACGTGCTAAGTTGTAGTGCAGACCAGTCTCAATATCGAAGTACTGCCCCTGTAAGCGAAGGTTGTTTTTAACCGTCTTGATTTCAACGTGAGCAAATCCAAATGTATCGTATGTTGCTTGCCAAACTACCTGCCCATTCGAGTCTACCAAACGCTCTGGAGTTCCGATTTGATTGCATTGGAAGAAATAACACTCGCCGTTTTCAATAAGTGCAAGCGGAACAAAACTGTTTGGTTGATATAGATACCACCGATAACCTGAACGAGAATACTCGCCGACTAAATGACTTCCTTGCCAAATAAATTCGGAGGTCCCATTTTCGCTGATTTTCTTCGTTCTTCGACCTAGCGCATCGTATTCAAATTGGCATAAATGCCCTTCGCTTTCGACAACAATCAGTTGCCCTTTAGCATCGTAAGTGCAGTACTGCTCTCGTCCATTGCCTTGACTACTGGTTCTGTTTCCTAGTTCATCGTAGTCGTACCTGATACCATGGTGTTCAATAAGACGGTCATGTTTTCGCTGCGTACTTTCGTCATTAAAGTTGCCAAAACTGTCATAAACGTATGACTCTTCAGAAGTTTCCGTCTTTACTCTTTCTAATTGGCCGAGTTCATCATATTGATAATGTTGAGATCCCTTATCACTGTCGATGATAAGCGACAGAAAATGCTGTGCGTTGAAATGGTATTTACGCTCAAAACCAGTCCATGTTTGGCGCTTCAAGCGACCTATTCCATCGAACTCTCTCCGCTCTTTTCCCGCGCTACAGGTGATTATCGATAAACGTTGTAATTCATCGTATTCAAACTTAATTGAATCTTCTCTTTCAGAGCCGTTTGAATGAATCGTTAACCCGCATACCGTGCCAAATTGGTCATGCTCATATATAACCTCTGTGCCGTCGTCATAACGTTGAGAGCGAAGTAAGCCGTTATCTTGGTATTGATTGGTGAAAGAAAAGCGTCCCTGCTCTTCACTTACCAATTTTGTACCTAAATACGTATAGGAGACATTTGAAAAACGGTTGTGCGCGCGGATTAACTTGCCGCCTAAGGTGTGTTGGTAATGGTCCTCAACACCGCTATTTTTACCATGGGCTTTCACCCTAGCGATGCGACCAACTTCGTCATACTCAAAAGAGATGCGACCACTACAATGCAAGATTTCACTTAATCTTTCAGCCCGGTCATAGGTGTAGTTTGTTTGCACTTGATCGAAGCTAATTGTCTGGCTGATCTGGCCATCTGGAGTGTATGCAAACTTGTATTGGCAACCGTCAGAACGCTCGATAGATATCAGGTTCCTTTCCGCATCGTACGAGAAGGAAAAAGAGCTATGATCTGGTTTAACAATTTCCGTTGGTTGAGCAAAGTTCCCCCAAACAATTTGGGTTGTCCCTCTTGGTGTATGAACCTGTTTAACTCGCCCAACTTCGTCATATTGGTAGCGATGCTCTCGAGACGTGCCATCTTCTGAGCTTTGGAAGTATAGTCGTGTGAGTAAGTTGCTTTCGTTGCGCTCAAATCCGCTTATGAGGCCATGTGGGTAAGCGACTCCGTTCACTCGATCGCGCTCGTCATAGCTATAGCGAATCAAGCTTTGATCGACTTTTTTTGCTAACAGCTGATGCGAGTCATTCCACCACCATTGTGTACGAGATCCAGTATCAGCACTCTTTTCTACTTGTCTGCCATATTTATCAAATACGGCGCGTTCTTGAAGCCCGTTACTGTGTTGGTGCCTTACGAGCTGACCAAGTGCATTGAACTCTTTAAACTCGATTTCACCGTCAGGAAATTGATGCTTAATGCATTGACCAAATTCATTGTACTCAAAACCCTCTGTAGCCCCAGACGAGTGTGTCTGTTTCTCGAGCAAACCAAATGGGTTGTAGCTATGATGGGTGTATGTCTGATCTGCATTGATAGTACAAACTAATCTACCGAGTGGGTCGTACTCAAATGCCCTACATCTCGATTCAGGGCTTACACTCTCAAGCAGCTTGCCTTGTTCATTGTGTTTATAGTGCCAACAGTGTCCAAGTGAATTTCGGTATTTGGATTCGCTCCCATCAAACTCAAACGAGTAATCATAAACACTTTCATCCGCCCAATTTTTTATGCATTGCGCATCAGGCCCTCGCCCAGACCATGTAAAGTAGTGAGAAAGTCCGCTAGCTCTCGTTCGTTTAACAATTAAGTTTGTGTCATCGTATTGGTATTGTTCGATTAAACCATTTTCATTCTGAGCAGCGATCAATCGCCCATCAACATCGAATTCATACTTGGCTTGCAAATGTTGAGTCTTTGGGTTTCTAATCTCTATTAGTTGGCCTTGATGATTGTATTGGAGCTCAAGCTGGTTTTGTCGGTTGACGCATATATGGGTGATACGGTGGTTTCGAGAGTATTCGAGGTTTACCGTTTTCATATGACCTAGACGGATTTCAGTGGCAACCCATTGCTCATTCTTTAAGAAAAACTTGATTTGAGCTTCATTACTTAACGTAACTAATCGATAACCGCTGTGATGATACTGACAACTTGCACCTACATAAGTTTGGTAACTGATTCCGCCTTTGGCGACATTAGGAAATAGGATTGTGTCCCCCATTTCGTCGATGAACAGCCACCCCGTCACATTAGATTTTTCATCCAATACGTCTGTTAGCTCATATTGAAAAATATGTCTCCAACCAAAGCCAAGAGTTGTAGCGGAATCGCACAACGATGAGCGATACGTTCGTGACCAAACCAATCCATTAGGCAGTCCGACATCAGACAATGAGAGATTTTCTTCCCCTGTGACCATGGAAACAGGATCGCCTGCTTTTACATGCCTTTTGCTACTTTCTTCCTGAGGAGCACTATTACTTGCGACAGTGTTGGTACCTGAATGAGTGGCTTTCGAGTTATTACGCTCAATCTTCGCCACTTGGTTTATGACTTGGGAAGGTATGTTGGCCGATGGATAAAATGTGCTTGGCGCAGTCTTAGGCAACTCAATAGCAAAAAGGATTTTTTCTTGTAATCCTTGAGCAATAATTTGAAGAAGTTCAGACTTAGTCTTTGTCTGGTATTCATGTGAAAAAGTCGCACTCATGCTTGTCCATGACGCAATTTCACTGAGCTCCTCTAAATCGGAAAATGAAATTGCTCAATAAACGCTTCTGCACTTCGAGCGGTTGCAAAGCTTTGTTCCGATCCGGTACTGAGTTGCTGCGTGGAAAAGTAAAACGTGATTCCGTTTAAAGATGTGAGTTTGACAATCCTTTGTATATTCATTTTGTAAGTTACTCACTACCCCAGCGGTAAGTAGCGCCGACAGCATACCTACCGCGCTCAATATCAAGCTGAATACCTGAATAATTTTTATCGTGTGTTTCTTTCGGTTGCAGGCAAGCACAAATCGCCTTCAATACCCCTCCACTCGCCCCCAAAGGGCCAGTCGTGGTACCTATTAGCCGATAGGAGGTGCCTCTATTAACCCAAGGAGAAAGGAATTGAATTGATTCCAGCCAAACAGGCTCATCGCCTTCGGCTGACAACATCAATTCATCCAACTCCTGCACACACGACTTTCCGAGTTGCTTAACGACATTTGAAACCGCGGTGTTGTTACTATCGAGTTCAAGATCAATTGCGATCTTATTGAAGATAAGTCCCTGTTTTTGCGCGGAGCAGCGCGCGACAACTAATGAGTCGTGCTCCCCTTTAGCATCGGCAACATGTAAAGCGACAATCCATAATGGTTTAGTTTGTTTTACTGCTCGTTGGATTCGACTCAGCGCCATCAGAAAAGACGCGTTCCCATACGGATATAACGCCAAATGTTGAGGTTCTACTCGTTGAAACACCGAAAGAAGCAGCGTTGTAATACGTTGAAGCTCAACCTTGTCAGATAGCTTTGGTAACAGAAGATAAACTTGTCCTTCGATGCCGCATTCAGACAGCGCTTTCGAATAGTGAGTTAATCTGTCATAGACAGGTAAGACCGTGCTTTCCCTAGCTTGCGGAATCCGTTCGTTATTTTCTGATGGCCTTAGCGTGTTGTTAGCCAATTGCTCTACAGAAAACGCTTGATCGCCCAGCATACAAAGTTGGGATTGAAACAATAGCGCCATTTACCCACCAATTAATATTGCTGAGTTACCGGCAACAATTTTACCGCCATGCGCAGTGGCGTCTCCCAGCCTAGCTGCAGGTTTTCCGTTGATTTTGACGCTCGAAGACCCGGATGAAATAGTGTCTGGAGGCCCCACACAAGATAGCTTGTCTCCCTGACGCGCAGCTGGAATGCCAGAAATCTTGACGTTTGGAGAACCAACTACGACGGGCCCGCCCACATGAGAGACTTTATTTGTCTTTTTAGGGCACACATGATGACTCCCTAATACTGCCGCTGGTTTACCCATATCTGCTCACCTTTAGTTAAGAGAAATTTGACCAGCTTTAAGTGCTATGGCTGAACCATTAATAGAGATCTTGTTACCTTTAATGTTGATCTCCCCAGAACTCGACATTTGTATGGACGCCCCTCCTACCTTTATTTCAATGCTCTTACCTGCTTTAACGACAAGTGCTTCACCGATATCAATCCCTTGGTTTTTGCCTACTTTCTGACTTGCGTTATTACCAACCTCTTGCACGAAATCATTGGTAATCCTTTCACTTTTATTGTTCTCTACAGCAATATCGGCATTGTCTTCTACCACCATTTGAAAGAGTTTCTCAGCATGTAAATACACATGTTCTTCGCCGGGTTTGTCTTCAAAACGTAACTCGTTGAACTTATCGCTGCCTTTTTGTAATGAACGGGACTTATAGCCGCTTTGGGAAGCTTGAGCAGGTAATTGATAAGGTGTTAGCTGGGTACCGTTATAAAGAGCCCCGGTTACGATTGGCTGATCTGGGTCTCCATTTACAAAATCGACGATAACTTCTTGTCCGACTCTTGGATGGAATACACTCCCCCAGCCATTGCCGGCACTCGCTTGAGCGACTCGAATCCAACATGAACTGTTCGCATCATATTGACCTTCACGATCCCAGTGGAACTGTACTTTGATTCGGCCAAATTTATCGACGTAGATTTCGCCATCTTTGTTTCCTGTCACAATTGCGGTTTGCAAACCTCTAATCTGCGGTTTAAACCTCTGAATTTTTGGGCGCAGAATGGTGTTTGAGTCAACGCAATGAAACGAAACCCTTACACCTTGTGATGACGTTCCACCCTGCCCCGTTTGGTTAAATACCGCAGCAGAAAGCGCAACAGAAGAGAGGACATACTCTTTTCCTACTCGAGTCTTATCCTCATGTTTTTAAATTTAAAAAGTTTGCCGATAGCAAATGTTCTGCAGCTCGATTCACCACTGCATTGATAAACGTCTTGCTGAAGTGATTCGATCGCGTGTGTATTTCGCAACACAAACTCATCGTCAGTTTCTGCTTCAGCTAAGTATTCGTAGTGCTCACTATTTGGCACCGAAAACAGTTGTGCAGATCCACTAGTTAGATTCTGTGGAGGTGATAAAGGCTTGAGCATATTAAAGCCGGACTTGTGTGCGGCTTTTGTCGTCAGTATTTGCGTTTCATTCCAAGAGTAAATGTGGCTTGCTTGGCCTGTTCCCGTCGTATGTTCGACAAGAAACTCTGAGCCAGGTATGTAAAAGTTAAGATCATCAAACAATTCCAGTATGTGTGCTGAATTTGTATGTGAGAAGCAGTAAGCAATCCCTTCTTCAGACAGGAGTCGTTCAACAAATGCCAGATCAGATTCTTCATATTGAACTTTATAAGTATATTTAGAGTACGACTTGGTAAGCTTTAGGCTAAAGCTTACGTCATGCTCAGATAATACTTCCGACACAATTTCTTTAATGTCTTTGTTTTGAAAAATACGGGAGTGGACTCGATAATCGGCAAAGCGAACTTTAGGCTCAATAAGTAAATCGATATTTCGATAGTTTTCACCTTGATGAGCAGTGGTCACCCGCGATCCTGCTAACTTAGCTCGTGAAACGACACCATGAAAGTAACGAGGTTGAAAGCTAACACTTGGATCATTGTCCATAGCGATAACAACCTCTTTGCCAATAATATTATTGAGCTCTTCGTGTTGCCCGTTGAAATAAGCTTGCGCATGTAATGAAAAAAGATCTGATACTTTTTCCTTATATTCAAATGAATTTAGAATAATGGCATCTGTACCAAATGGTGTAGAAATACGAATAAAATTATTTTTCTGTGTCGCTTTTTTCATTAGATACTTCTTTATAAAATAGCGGGAAGCGTTGACTTCCCGCAATTCAATTACATTTGTTGACCTTTCACACCGCTGTAGCCATATACTAATGGTGCAGATGTGTTGTTCTTATCGTCAGTTGGTGTCACTGTCATCATCATTTCAGTGTATGAAATAGTGATAGTTTCAATTGGGCGGTCATCTTGAATTGACACTGAATAGTTTGAAATCATTGCATCTGTAAGCTCGATTTTCATGATTTCTTCGACTTTCTCACCTTGCTTGGTGATGTGGAATACAGCTGGTTTACCTTTACCAATGGTCGCTTCTTTAAATAGATCCGGTGACGCGCGGTCTTGAAGCTTAGTAATTGTCAGGTCGTATAGACGTGTTGCACTTGCTTCACGGTCCATAGCAGTACCAGTGAATGATGAAATTTCACGACCAACACTCCAATCTACAGATAGTAGTGTAATTAGATCCTTGTACTGCTCAGCAGTTGCTTCACCTTTAATATCTGCATATTTAAGATACGTGTTAGACTGCATGCTAATCTCCTATAGCATTATTAATGACATATTGCTTAATGTTTTAATTATCTATTTTATTTTGATAATTAATGATTGATGTATCAAAAACTTCATTTTAAATACGCTCTTTTATATCTTTAATTAAGAATTAAATTAAGCGCTATTTCTGATCAAAAATGTTTATTATGAAGCGACTCTCAAATAATTTTTACTTTAGAAAAACTGTTAAATAAGTGAGACACTCAATGATTTAACAGAACCTTCAACATTAATTATTTCAAATGTCTTATCATTAAGAATAGCGTTCAATATTTCATGAGAAATCTTCGGTAATAGCGTATTTTCAATGGTTGTTTGCACGACTCTTGCCCCGCTCCCAGACTCGTTACTGCTATCAACAATGTCGGTTACAAGGTCGTCACTGAAATGAAGTTCAGCCGAATAGTGTTTTTCGATCCTGTCTGACACTTTTTTCAGCTTGAGGCGTGTAATTTGGGTAAGTACTTCCTTATCCAAAGGCACATACGGAAGGACATTCACTCTTCCCAAAAAGGCGGGCTTAAAGTCGTTTAGTAAGTCATCGTGTAGTGCTTCTTTTAGTGTACTTGGATCAGGAGCAAGTTCTGGGTCATCGAACAGTGACATGGTGGTATCCGTCCCCGTATTCGCTGTCATGATGATAATCGTATTTTTGAAATCGATATCTCTGCCTTCCCCGTCCTTAATTATGCCTTTATCAAAGACTTGGTAGAAAATGTCTTGAACTCCTGGGTGCGCTTTTTCCATTTCATCCAGCAGTATTACACTATATGGCTTACGTCTGACGGCTTCGGTTAATACACCACCTTCACCATAACCCACGTAACCAGGAGGAGAACCTAACAACAATGAGACCTTATGTTCTTCTTTGAACTCCGACATGTTGATTGTCGTAACGTTGTCCTCACTACCATACACTTTTTCCGCAATCGCTAACGCAGATTCCGTTTTACCCACACCACTTGGACCAGTTAATAAAAACACTCCGTTTGGCTTGGATTCATCAGTCAATTGCGCACTCGCCGTTTTGATCACCTCAGACATGATTTCTAGCGCGTGGTCTTGGCCAACAACCCTCTCGATTAAACTCTCTTTTAGGTTTAGAACAGCTTTTATTTCATCATCTTGCAGTTTGCCTAGTGGAATCCCAGTCCAGTCTGATATCACTTCAGCAATCAAAGCCTCGCTAACATGGGAAAACACTAAAGGCTGCGCACTCGCGTTTAAGTCGCTTTCGATTTCCATTAATTTTTTCTTATCTTCACTTAATGGTTCTAGAGCAATTTTTTCGCGTAACGCTATCGCTTGTTCAACCCACGCTTGTTCTTTGTTCCATTGCAACTCCAAGTCAGAGACCTGAGTAGATAACTCATCAATATCTCGTCTTATGCGCTGGACTGATTCAGTATTCTCCGAGCCAAATTGAAACTCTTTCTCAAGCTGCTTTAACTCGTCTTGTCTAAGTTGAACAGATTTCCTTTTGCTATCGAGCAACCCCGGAATGGCATTTTGGCTCAAGGCTACGCGGGAACATGCGGTATCTAAAACGGACACGGCTTTGTCTGGCAACTGCCTTCCATTTATGTAACGCGAGGAGAGCTGTACAGCGGCTTCTAAAGCATCGCTGGTGATGTAAACACCATGGTGTTCAGCCATAACACTCAATAGTCCACGTAACATGTTTACGGCAACCGCTGGCGTTGGCTCTTCCACTTTGACGACTTGAAATCGTCTTGTCAGGGCTGCGTCTTTCTCAAAGTATTTTTTGTATTCCGCCCAGGTCGTTGCTGCTATCGTTCGCAGCTCACCTCTTGCCAGAGCGGGTTTGAGAATGTTCGCAGCGTCACCTTGACCGGCTTGCCCGCCACCACCAATCAAACCATGCGCTTCATCAATGAAAAGGATGATTGGCGTGGAAGACTCGTTAACCTCTTTAATTACGTTTTTTAACCGATTTTCGAATTCGCCTTTCATGCCCGCTCCTGCTTGAAGCAGAGCCATATCAAGAGACTTAATTGAAACGCCTTCTAGCGCTGGAGGGACATCTCCGTCGACGATCTTTTGAGCCAGTCCTTCGACAACCGCTGTTTTACCGACCCCAGCTTCACCCGTCAGTATTGGGTTGTTTTGACGCCTTCTAAGCAAAATATCAATCATTAGACGGATTTCATTCTCTCGTCCAACTACTGGATCAATCTTCCCTGCCTTTGCTTGTTCAGTTAGATCCACGGTGAACTGCTCCAACGCCGCATTCGCCGCCTTTGCTCCAGTAAGGCCAGCTTGATGTGGCGAATTCGCCTCTGATAATCCAAGGAGTGCACTTGCCTCTACTTTGTCTAGCTCTGTGCTGACTTGGTTCATCACGTTCGCCAAGCTGTCATCGGACAAATAAGCACTTAGCAGATGGATACAATCAAGATCCGTTGCTTGAAACTCAATCGTCGAGACCATCATGGCGTTTTGCATCACTGAAACTGTATGTGCTGAAAGCCCCGGAACTGACTCACAACCTGTTTTATACTTTTCTAATTGAGATAGTAGTTGTGATTCAACTACCTGCGCGTCTACATTAAACTTATCGAAAACTTCAGCATAGATTTGATTGGGATTTTGGACGATGGTGAGTAACCAATGCGTCATTTCAATACTATGGTGAGTACGCGAACTGGCCATAGCGGCAGCTTGCTCAAGTGTTTCTCGTGCAACAGGTGATAACCTTTCGACCAACGCTGAAAGTGAGAGTAAAGCCATTTTGATTCCCTTAAATGGTAATTGTTATTTTTCGATCTTTGGTTCGTTTATGTTTGCCAAAACGATTCCTATCCCTAATTGACCAGAACCTTTAACAAGACGAACTTGAGGTAAATGTTTATGACGTGTCGTGAGCTTCCAATTAATGCGCTTATGCTTACCAACATAGTCCTGCACAACTGACTTTATGCTTGCTAAGCTCGATTTATTTGGCAGTAATTGCTCAACCTGTAATGTGTTCGTCGGAAACAGCTCAATCGTAATTCCTGCATTGATATTCCATGCCTTGGCACCGATAGAAGCTCCTCGCCCTAATTGAGCAAACTGCCCTTCAGGCGATGATCCTCCAGCTAGCTTAGTTTGCTCATCTTGCGATACACTCATCCACTGCCCCTGAAGCTCGTGTAATTTAGCTTCACAGTCGGTGAGGTGCTCAATTAAGTCTTTTAGCGCACCTTTACCGCGACCTTTCTGCGCAAACAATCCTGCATAATAATTGTTCAGGTGCTTTTCGTGCCCAGTTACCGCTTCAAGACTGCTCAATAGAGGTGCTCGTTCGCCCTTATTGTGCTCACGTGCTTGCACCGCAAATTGACTTAGCTGCCAACTTCGGTAGTACAGTGACAACAAGCGATGATTGAAAATGTTATAGAAATCGACCATTGCACCATCACCAGCCTTTTCACGACCGATGGCCAATTCACTGTAGTAGCTTGGTAAAACACCTTGCTCACCCGTTAATCCAAGCAAGTTCGTTTCTAGGAAAACTTTATGTTCAGAAAGTGTCGCCTTGACCAGTTGTGCATTCTCATAACCCAATGAGGCGTTTACTTTTAACTCAAGTTTCTCTTTCTTGGGTAACTCATCCGAGCCTAGTTGAGCTTGTGAACGAAGTAACGCTTGCTCGATTAAGTGAATCGCTTCGAACAACGGTCGCTTTTTCAGCTGAATTAAGAACTCTTCTGGTTTCATAACAAAGCTTTGTTTCCGATCAGTGCTGGCCACTGATGAAATAACTGGCCTGTCGATTTCAGTTTTACTTCTAACTGCGTAAAAATGTTTACTTCCGCAAACTGAGAGAAGTACACCGACAAGACGCAACCCAAAAGGAAGACTTGCTCTTTAGATATCATTTGATCAGAGACGGTCAATATGAGCTTTACACCATGAGCAAATCCAACTTTACCTTTTTCGTTGACCCTTCCCGTTGTTTGCTGATACTCGAAATTTACGAGAGCATCGATCAGCGATTTCGTTTCCGCTGTACCTGTAAACGCATACAAGTTGAGTAATTGCTTGAGCGTAGAGAGTCCGTCCTCATCGGTAAAATGAGTCAGGGTAAGCAGTTTGGTTAGTTGCCAACGCGTGCTCTCATCCATTTCCGGCCTCACCGTTTCTGACAAAGAAACAAGACACCGAAGCTCAGCAAAATTGTCATTGACACTCGGTAGCGAGACCTCTGGCAGGCCGCCACCAAAAGGCAGTTTCTGCGGTAAGTTTCGATTACAACATTCCGCCTGTACGTACATCAGCCAGTTTTCACGACTTTCAGGAGCAAATAATCGGTGCTTTTTATCCACGAATGAAATGTAGCTTTCTCGGCCCGGTTCATCGAACCCACCTGCCCAATTCTTATCCTCTCGCCTCATGACCCAAAAAATCTCGCTTTTGTTCATGTAATGGGTGTGTTCACCGGCAAAATAACTGGGCAAGTTCTCGTATGTTTTATTCCAATTCCTAAGCGTGACATTCGAAATAGACACCACTTCGTTGCTCTCTGCTTCTTGGTATTGTGGAGACAGTTGGTATTCGTACTCGGCTGGCTCTAGTCGCTTTGGCTCCATTGTTGTTTTGAAAAGATTGATGATGGGAACACAACCTAATAACACACTGTCTTTGTCAACTTGCTTTGGGAGCCAGTCATCATTGCAGTCAAAGTAGAAGTTGAGTTCCAACTCCTCGTTAATACCTAACTTTTCGAGATTTAAGTTAATGACATCAAAGAACATAAACTTCTCGGGGAAATGTAAATATTCCACCAACATCCTAGAAGAAGAAAAGCTTCTCTTGCTGTAGGGCACGACTTGTTGACTATCGATAAAACCGACAGCTTGGCAGTGACGTGGAGTGTACGAAGCCTGCTCACTACCATTCACCGAGACAGAGATCCCGATTAGGCTTTGGAACAATAGCTGATATAACCGCTGAGTAAGCTGTGCTTGGCCATTGAGGTAGAATCTGAGCGTCTCGACGCCCATTTCACTTAATGCAGACTCACCATCATTAGCCTTGATCTTTACCTTAAGTACAGATTTAGACGAACGCTCCCAAGGAGAACCAATCGGCTGTATCGGGGCATTTTCAAAGGTTCCAGCCGATATATCGAAGGGATACATTCTTGTCTCATAACACGTTCTGAATTCACATTCTTTGTAACCCGGCGCGCCAACCATCACCTTTTCCCCCTTAGAAACATCAAAGGGAGCAGAGGTCGACTCATTACATTTCATTTTAATGATCGACATTGAAGGGATTGGCGCATGAAAATCCGGATGCAATTGCCCCATCAAAGATTCCGTAAACTGCGGATAACTGTTATCGAGACTTTGACGTATGCGAGCTGTCATGAAAGCGCAGCCTTCAAGAAGCCTCTCCACATGAGGGTCATCGACTTGCTCTTCACTGATCCCCAATCGAGAAGCAATTTTGGGGTACTGCTCGCCAAACTCTTGCCCTTTATGGCGTAAGTAAGCTAACTCTCGGTTGTAATACTTAAGAAACTCGTCACTCATTTCATTCTGCTCAACTTCATGCCTAAACTCACGGGTTCTACTTCTGAGTTAAATGTCACTTCGTGTGTGTTATTGCCAATCAGACAAGTCGCGCTGATCTTTAGTCTCAAGGTTCTGTCTACTGCGCTCTTTTCATCTAGAATGCTAACGTTCGGGCTTTCTAGGCGAGGCTCAAACTCTAAAATCGCATCACGAACGATTTCACACAGTTGATCTTGCCCCTGCTTGCTGCTGTATGGCATAGACGAAAAGTCAGGTAATCCATAATTTAAAATTGAGGACTTTACTTCTCTGAGATCATCCGAAATTTCCGTCCAACCGATACGGCTGTTCAGCATGGACTCCAAGTCTCTTAGAAGATTGTCGACCAATGCTTGCTGACCCAACGGAAAATCCTTGTCTTCTCTAAGATGTGGATCGTTATCGATCAGCTTGTCGAGTAAAGAAGCGACCAATGGCATAAAAACCTCTATGCCAATGCCTTGCTTTCTGACAAGGTGTTCAGCTCAAAGATAGGTAGTGCTTTATCACCGACAAGCCAACATTTTTGACCTAGGCCGACAAACAGTTCACTTTCACCTAATTGTCTCCAATCTGTTTCTCGGCCAAGTTTTTGCGCGTCGGTAATGGAATCAATGTAAGTCAGAGGCATATGCCCCTCACCTTCACCCAAGCCTTCAATGTCAAACTCAACAGGTCGCCAGATGTGTTCAAGCATCGAGCTCGCTTGTTTTATGTCTAGATGCTTAATGTTTTTGATCGGCACCAGAAAGTAGTTGCCTGCTGTCGAGAAAAGTTCGATGTATCCGGATAAACGATCGTCAATATCTCTCACATCCTCAAACTCTCGCGTTCCTTGTAGGAAACGCTTTTGCTCTCGCATATTTTCCAGTGACAGAGCGAGTTCATAGCCATGGTCAAACTCTTCATTTTTGATGGCTAAATTAAGGTCTACAACAAGCTCGTTGGCCTGCTGATCAAATTCAATAAACTGTGCAGTGGCAGCCCCACCTGTAAAGTCTTTTCGCGCTTGTGCCGCTTTCACCATATGGCGTAACTGACTCGCACCAGATAAATATTCAGGGAACAATTTTATCGACTGTATGAGCTGATCGTCAGCACGTTCAAAATCACCGTCAATACACAACAGTTCAATAAAAGAACTGCGTAACCCTGCATCTTTTGGTGAAGCTTTAATGTCTTCGATAATCAGTGTTATAGCCTGTTGTAAGTTGCCCTCAGAAAGCGCATTTTTCCATGTTTTCATTGTCTTCCCTTACACCACTTGTTCTGGTGATAATTCAGTAATAAGTTTGACTGCCGATACCATCTGGTCGAGTTGAAAATGAGGCCGTAAATGAACCACCGAATAATAGTGTCCGGGGGAATCACGTTTTTCTTTAACGCTGATGTTTGCCTCATTTAAAGGGTACTTTGCCCTCAGTTCATCCGAAGCTTCGTCAGAGGCTGTTGTGTATTGATGAAGCCACTTTTGGAAGTCTCGTTGGATTGAATCTGCATCTTGATAACCACCGATTTTGTCTCGTCCCATGACCTTTATGTAATGGGCGATTCGTGAAACACAAAGCGTGTATTGCAGCATCGAGGTCAGCTTGGCGTTCATAGTGATATGCTGCTCTTCGAATTGTCTTGGCTTATAAATGGACACACTGGAAGTCATCCCCACCATGTAGGTTTCTGCAACCGGTGACATGGTGATAAATCCACAATCCGATATTTCTTTTTCTTTGCGCTCTGAAACTTTTAAGTTCAAAGGACTTCTATCGCGGGTATTTTTGCTAGTGAAATGCACTGAACTTCGCGTGGGCGCTAAAATTGTTCCTTGTGTGTAATCGCCTTGCTTAACGCCCCTCATGTGAGTAAACCAGCCATGTTCTTGATACGTTCGAATTGCAATCGCAGCGAAACAAAACGCGGCACTTCCCCACTGCAATTCGCGCTCAGAATCATTGATAGCCTCTTCGAAATCAAACCCTTCTATACGAGAACCGTCTCTGGTGTAAGGCAAGCGAAACAACACGTTTGGTGCAGCAATACCGATGAATTTCGCATCTTCCGATTCTCGTAACTTTTGCCATTTTATGTACTCAACTTGTTCAAACTGAGCAGCGATATCTGTGGTCGATGACAGCTCTGAAAATCGATTAACACCAAACACACTTGGCTGTGCAGACAGAATGAATGGACTAAATGCCGCTGCTGCAGTTTGCGCAACCTTACTTAACACCGTTAAATCTCGATCAAAGTGATTTTTCGCCGGGGCATGTCTTAGTTCGTAATCACCGATTACCACCCCAAAAGGCTCACCGCCCGGCATGCCATATTCATTCTGATACAACAATTTAAACAGCGCAGATTGATCAAACTCGATGGCTTTCAGTGCATCTTTGCTGACCTCATCCCATGTTGCCGAAAGAACTTTTACCTTCACAGGCTCACTGGATTGGCTGGCAGTTTGCTCACACAGATAGCGAACACCTAACCATGATTTTTCCAATGCTTGAAACACTTGATGATGAATAATCTCATTCAATTGCTCTTCCAATATTTGGTCAATCTGATCGATGGCCATCAACACGCTATATCGAAAATCATCAACAGTTGAACTTTTTGTTCCTTCTAGCCAAACTTTTGCCGAATGTATTGAATCTACTGACTCGACAAACTGGGTAACCCAGTGACTATCAAGTTCCGCACACCCAAGTGGACTGAACTCGTGTTTCAGTTCACTTGGGTCTAAGAAATTCAATGTCATATCGTTAGCCATTCCAAATCGTCACTTTTAATACTCAATCTCTATCCCCAAGCGTGGAAGGAGTGGTTGACCCAAAGGCCAACCACCTGTTACTTAGCCACCCGATTGAGGGATCTTTGCGACCAAGCGCAATGACGTGGTCAGCTCTTCCATTTGCAGCCAAGGCTTCAACCATGCCACAGCATTGTAGGAACCTGGCGCACCCGGAATTTCTTTCACCTGAACACGAGCATCGGCAAGTGGGTATTTCGCACGGATTTCTTGACCACCACCTTCTGAGGCATTCACGTAGCTTAAGATCCAGCGGTTTAGCCACGACTCCACGTCTTCAGCTTCCATAAAGCTACCAATCTTATCGCGCGCCATGACCTTCAAGTAATGAGCAAAACGTGACGTTGCCATCATGTAAGGTAAGCGTGCTGAAATGGCCGCATTCGCAGTCGCATCAGGAGAATCGTGATTGGCTGGTTTTTGGCAGGTTTGTGCACCAAAGAAAACCGCGTAGTTGGTATTCTTATAGTGGCACAAAGGAAGGAAACCAAGTTTACCTAGTTCCGCTTCGCGTCGGTCCGTAATGCCAATTTCTGTCGGGCATTTCATATCTGGGTCGCCGTCATCGCTCATGAAGAAGTGCGTCGGTAGGTTATCTACTCGGCCACCACCTTCTGCGCCACGAATAGCGGTGCAGAAGCCATATTTCGAGAATGCATCGGTGAGCTTAGCGCCCAGCACATAAGAAGAGTTCATCCAACAGTAATCATTATGTTCAGCATTCGTTGCAATGCCCGACACTGAGTCAACGTCAAACTCTTCAAAGCCAAACTCTTCCACCGGCGAAGTTGCTTGTCCATAAGGCAAACGCGCCAGTACTTTAGGCATGGTCAAGCTTACAAAACGAGAATCTGCGCTTTCACGGAAAGAACGCCATTGAGCATATTCCAGTGATTCGAAAACTTTGTCCAAATCACGAGGTTTAGAAAGCTCTGTCCACTCATCAAAGCCAAACAATGCAGGTGAAGCCGCAGATAAGAATGGAGAGAAACCAGACGCGGCCACATTAGACATTAAGCGAAGTGATTCAATGTCTTCTGGATGGTTAGTAAATTCATAATCACCAATCAGTGCACCATATGGCTCACCACCGGCACTGCCGAATTCCGACTCATAAACTTTTTTGAAGATCTGGCTTTGGTCAAACTCAACCGCTTTACTCAAATCTTTATGAAGCTCTTTCTTCGTCATGCTGATCATGCGAATTTTCAGTGTCGAGCTGGTATCTGAGTTCATGACTAAGTAGTTCAAACCACGCCAAGATCCTTCAAGTTTTTGCAGTTCTGGATGGTGCATGACTTCAGACAACTGTTCAGAAATCTGACGATCGAGTAAGTTGATCGCTTCACGGAAAGTCACGGTTAGGTTCTTATTCCATGAGACCGTGCCTTTCATTGCTTCTTCAGTTAACGTCTTAATCAGCTCTTCAGCACGTGAAGCTTCTGTTTGCTTTGTTGCGCCAATCGCTTGTTCTAGGAAAGAGGAAGTCTGCTCACCAACGGTAGGATCAAGCTGCTTTTCAATTTGCGTTGTCATCACTTCACTCCCTCTGGATTATCCGTCGGGTGAGCGTCACCTAGTTTCAGCTCGCCTGCTAGCTTGGTTAAGTTATCCGTGTTGTTTAAGACATCTTCAAGGATATTTTCCAACTCTTCTGAGCGATCCACCTTGGTCATTAGGTCGCGTAACTTATTGCGTGTTTCCATTAACTGGCGTAGTGGGTCAACTTGATTAACGATCGCTGCTGGCTCGAAGTCCTGCATCGACTTGAAGCTCAGATCAACTTCAAACTGAGAGTCATCTTTCGCGAGTTTGTTGGCTACCTTAAACTTCACTGACGGGTTCATTTTCTTAAGAACGTCATCGAAGTTATCCCTGTCGATCTGAATAAAGCGACGGTCTTTGAGTGGCTTCAGCGCTTCCGTATTTTGTCCTGCGAAATCGCCCATTACACCAACAACAAAAGGAAGCTCTTTTTTCAGCGTTGTTCCTTCAGTTTCAACATCATAGGTAATGTGAACACGAGGCTTCCTTACTCGTGACAGTTTCGAATGGATACTCGTCATACCGTTCTCCCTTTCTTAATTTTCATTTTGTTCTGCTATGCCAACTAAACGGAAATAGCTTCTCTTTGCATCTCCGTCGGAGATCAATTCCGCCAGTAATTCCGGCAGAGGCATTCCACACCAACGAATGATTTGTTCGATGGAGTAAGAAACTGGTGAATGAGGCTCACTTTCTCTAAAGAAGTCTGCCACCTTTTGTAACTGCTCAATCGCTTGTTCACGCGATTGCATGTTTGTCATCAATAAAGCGCCGTTTTGCCCCTGTAACGTTCGTGCTTCCTCATCCTCAGTCGGATCGAGCTGAATAACCTCAGTCACCTCTGATGGAGCTCGAAAACGAACGCCCAACAGATGCTTTAATGCCGAATGTATTGAATCTAGCTTCTTGGAGATGTATGAGCTCGGTGTAACGTCCCCAACCGCATCATCAAGCTTTTGACTAAATTGGCTAAACGCAGCCATCGCAAACTCAAGGTCAGAGATAAGTTCACGATAGAACTCATCAGATGTAGATTTCACCGTGTCGTTAATCTTGGACATTTCAACAGCACCCTGCTCAACCTTGTAGCGGCGCTTGTCTTCATCAAGTCTCTCTAACTCAATCGCTTGTTGATATTCCCAAAATGCGTACGGTTGCTCTACACCTATGTCAGTCAGGGGAATGGATGCTAAAGGAAAAATCAACGTACCTTCACTATCGATGCCATTTAGGCCAATAATGGAAGAGATACGCGTCTCCATACCGTCTTCATCAGGCATTGGATACAGTTGTTCCCAAAAATTGTCGATGAAGTTTGAGGCAATTTCATAGCCAACTCCCATGCCACGAAATCCATAAAGACGCGTGAGGGCTTCAATTAACCATGCAACAAATTCTAAGTCTTTTGATTGGCGAGAAAGAATATCCGGAACCTCGTCAATAAAGACACGCCACAAGTTAGTGTGCGTTAATATGCTCTCTTCTTCGATAATCGCATTGCGCTCAGCATTGCGTGCCGCCATTCGACTGTCTTTTAAACGGTAGTATGCTGATTGAGGTGACACGTCTTCACGCGGATCTACACCTGTTGGGCGCTCTTCTGATACTGGCAATAGAACCGGAGCCAACCAATCGAATACCCTGCTAGAGTCAGATACACTTTTTGGATCAACCATTCGCCTTGCTCCTCAAGAATACTGGGATCGTGGCATCGTCTTGTGTTCGTCCGTCTAGCTCGCTTCTCTCACAGCAAGCTTTGATCAAAGCGCACGTGACATTGTCACTCGCACCTCTCACTAATGCAGAATGCATCAAAGCTAAGCCCGCCTGATTCACCGAGTCTGCATGAAGTGTCTTGTGCATCTCATCGTTGGTAAGTTCTTTTGATAGTCCATCACTGCACAAAAGAAATTGGTCACCGTCTGCAAGCTGGCCTGATACTTGGTCTATCGTGACTATTTCGTCCACACCAATCGCTCGTGTAATGACATTAGCCAGTGGATGTGACTCTGCATCCTCAAAAGCCAATAGACCTTGCTCAACCAAATCCATGACTTGGCTGTGATCTCTGGTTTTTTGGGAGAAGCGACCTTCTCTGAGTTGATAGATGCGGCTGTCTCCTACCCATAAACAATGGAAGTAGCCATCTTGCATAAACAATAAGACGAGAGTCGTTCCCATGGTTTTGCCCTCTAAGTGGGCTTGTGCGTAATCAAAAATCTCTTTGTTTGCTTGCTGGACAACCGTTCTTAGTTCATCGATATTCGTCGTTTTGCTGTCTTTGATATGGCGAGCGATACGATCCACTAACATCTGACTCGCAATATCCCCCGCACTGTGTCCACCCATTCCATCCGCTACAACCCAAAGCCCAGCTTCAGACATCTCAAGCAAGGCATCTTCGTTATAAGGTCGCACTTTGCCTGGGTGCGTCTTAGCAAAAGTAAAGTAATTCCAATTCATTCTTCGCTTCCTACCAGTTCCACTTTTGCCAGTTGCCGTCTAGCATTGCGGAATATTGTCCTATCGAGGGCAAGCCAGATGTCACCAACATGCACGGTTCGATGTTGTCCGAACCGTCTGTCCACCAAAAGCAAGGCGTTTTGTGGTCCTTACCAATCATTCGATTCAAAAGGCTGTTCACTGATAGCTGCGACGAGCGCTGATAAATGACGGAAAGTTCACTTTCATAAACCATCGTCGGAACTTGGCTTACGCCAGCTTCTTCGGTTGGTAGATTGTCAGAGTCTGTCAGCCCTTGTGCCCATGCATCGAAAAAAAATTCATCACTCAATACGGCAACTGCAAGGTTTTGGCTATGCTGTGTCCAGTCACTCTGTTGCCAGTAGTTCACCGCAGGTCCCTGTACTGCGCGCGCCACCGTAAAAAAGAAATAACGACCTGACGAATCCACGCTCGGAATGACACTGCCGATATAAGTGGCGTCTTCCATATAAGAAACATCAAGCGCAAAATGCCAGATAGGAGCTGTCAAAAAATACTCGCTCCAATTTTCCCCCAGTTGCTCACGGCTAACGGCAATCACTGCTTGCTGCCAGTCGTGCCAACGACCAGTAAATTCTTGGGACAAACCGTCTTTAACGAAATCCCCTTTAGCCGGCATTTTCCCTATGTATCCCCAAGAAGAAGTTAAAGCGTTTGTGGACATCGGAACCTCTCCATTTCATTTGACCAGAATGGGTTGACCGTGCTCGAAGGGATCAGCTCCAGCTGAACTTTATTACCATTGAGATCAATCATCACGATGTTGTCTTTTCGTGACTCCGGACGCGCTTTAAGCGATTGGTCTAGCAATCTAAAGATGCCCCATTCACCTTCATATGTATGAGCAATTTCTCGCTTTGATTCCGGCGGCGTAAATACGATTCGAGTTTGATCTTGACCTGCTGGCCAACTCAACGATTTAGCACGTGCTGGGCCATGTTTATAAACGAGGTCTTGTTCACCTAACTCCAATACAAAGCGAGTTATGTGTTGGTCTAAATAGACTGGCTTCATTCCAAACTCGACTCTCAGCGAGTTATCAGATTCAAAGAAGGTTTGTCTAATGCGCTTTGCTTGTTGAAACACCGCTAATGTTTCCGGTCTCACACCAATTTCTTTCTCAAGTTTCCAGCGTCTAGAGGAGGTGTCCACAAATGGTTCGAGATACTCTTTAAAGAAAGAGTCCATCGTTCCGCCATAGCCGAAGAAACGTTTAAAATCTTTAAGTCGCACTTCCTTGGCCGCATTTGAAACAAAAGGATAACGTCCCGCGATAGAACGACGATACGGTTTTACTACTTGCGTTTGCCAAAGTTGGTTTAGATGATCTTTAGAACCACTCTCAGCAAATTTCACTGACTCTTGAGACAACTCACCTAACCATTGATTAAATGGCTTTGGTAGCAACTCTCGCGCCCGTTCAAAAGAAGCTGCTACATCTTGGGTAACCGTTCCATCCAGAATACTCTTGTAAGCAATCTTTTGATTGTTCCCTGAGCTTGATAGATCAGACAAGTAAGAGCGCAGATTAACCATTGCTTGCTGAATGTCGTCAAAATCTTGCTCGTCCAAACGTAGAATTTCAGTAAAGTGTTGCTCCACTTCTTTCCCGGGCAAGGCTACGTTAAATGCGTTTTCCTCAGGTAAATACAGATCGAGCTTGTCAGCCGTATTTGAAAACTTCACCTTTGCTACATTTCCCGCAACCTCAGAGGCGGCTTTTTGGTTTTCTGACAAAACCACTTTCGTTAAGCCCACTTCTTTTTGAATCGCACGCAGTAGAGATTCAATTGGCCTTTCGACACCAGATAGCACCCTCGCCTGAGCGGAAGCCAACTCTAAACTTGGCGCTTGTTTAAGCTGGATGTCTTCAATCAGGTTTTTCCACTCATTGATATAATCTTGGTAAAAGCGCTCTTGTACACCTCGAATAGCACTTGCATGGTCAATTTCATGCGCTTTTAAATCGTCCCCATAGACCCAGTTTTCCTCCATCAAACTTTTTACCGTGCGGTTAATTTGAATTTGAAAAATGCTATGGAATCCGTTGTAAGTGTAAAAACCGGAAATACCTTGCGATAGTGGCTTACCACTGTTTCGTTCGAACTGCTCTAAACCCTTCGGTCCCAGAACGTCAGTCAACCTAAATGAAGGCACATGGCTTTTCGCAAACTGCAACTTCATACGTTGGTAAGCACGTTCCGGCAAAGACATTTGTGTTAAGACTTCTCGAGCCTCCGCTACCGATGATTCGTCGTAAGAAAGCCCTCGCTCATTGCTGTCCAGCAAGTTTCGAGTGTGCGTCATTAGACGTTCTCTTAGCACCTCATTAAGTACACCTGGGTAATGACGTTCATAGTAGAAACCAAACCAACTCAGAACTTCCTCTTGCTGATATTTATTTGGGTTAAACAGCATCAAATAAGTTTTGAGTGTTTCGTATAGATATTGACGATGCTCTTGGTTTCCTTCCATTTCAGAGACAAGACTCTGGAGCACCATTGGGGCAAAGTGCTTATTTAACGCAGAGGTATAAGCATTGTTCGCCGCTTGAGAGACCTTATCCCCTTGATATAGGCCAAACTTTTTGATCGCCGTTTCGTCTTCATAGTCGCTTTGTTTACCGAGCGGTAACATCATGATGCGATCAAGCGTTTCTATTGCACTGATAATATCTGAATCAAAGTCCAAGCTATCCGCGCCTATCATTGCGTTGATATGGTCAGTCTGCTTATTGGTTTGATTAATAAGATTCACGTTCCACTGGTAACTGGTGAACCAAACGCCCGTGGCACCTGCGAGTGCTACTGCACATCCGATATAAACGCCTCGATGAAGCCAACTAGACTGTTTTTGATAATGACGATTCACCGTACCAAGCAATTGCTCTTTGAAAATCACTCGATCAAATAGGTTTTTGACAAAGTAACTATCAGAACTTTGACTGTTCATTGATAGCCCAAGCTTGCCAAGTCCCAACCCACTTGTGGATTCATTCATTAAACGGCTAACAGGGATCCCTTCTTGAACCGAACTCACCATAAACACTCCACGGATGAGAGTCGGTTCTTCAAAGCTGTTTTGAGCAAAAATATCGGTTAGAAACTCATCTAAGTTTGCCTGTAGTACACGCAGCTGTTTCGGAAACTCGAAGATAAGCGCACGCTTATCAAGATCATCTTCAGTTTCAAGGATCCTCAACATTCGAGCATCAAGACGTTCTAATAGGTGATGAAACTCTTTATTAAAAAGAGAAATAACGCCTTTCTCATCCTCGCAATCTTGAGGGAACATAAAACCAAAGAGATCGTCTCGCTCTTCTTTACTCAAGTCAGCAAAAAACTCATTGAAGCCCGCGACGAGATCCATCTTAGTAAGCAGTACGTAGATTGGAAATTGCATGCCTAATTGATTTTTCAACTCTTGTAGACGAGCCTTAATTGCTCTTGCGTGCAAGCTGCGCTCAGTGCGAGTTTGCGACATCATGCTGGCCAAACTCACCGTCACGATAGCGCCATTGATTGGTCTCTGAGTTCGGTATTTTTTAAGTAGTCCAAGGAACCCATGCCAAGCCTTTGAGTCGACCTTTTCCTGACTGTCTTGCGTGGTGTAGCGCCCTGCAGTATCTATTAACACCGCTTTGTTCGCGAACCACCAATCGCAATGTCGAGTGCCACCAACCCCAGCGACCGAATCTGTACCCATTGACTCAGCCAAAGGAAATTCCAAGCCAGACTGCTTGAGAACCGTTGTTTTACCCGTACCAGGAGGACCAATCAAAACGTACCAAGGCAATTCATAAAGGCTGCGTTTTCCTTTATGCGTTTTAGTCACGACTTTAATTGCCTTTTCAATCCTATCTTGCAAGACATTGATTTCAGAGGCGGCTTCTTTATCCGATTGAGAGTCAACTTCTAACAAAGTCTGAATACTCTCGTCTTCTTTTACTTTTTGCTTGTGTTGTTTCGTAAGATTGAAGATCCCCCAAACGAAAACCAACACTAAAATACTGACGAGACGTTGAAAATCCGTCTTTAACGGTTCATAACCTGCGACAGTAATTAGAGGCCCAACAGCCCATATAAAGATTGAACAAGCTGCGACACCAACTAAGCCGATAAACCGGCGTTGAGTAAAGATTTTGCCTACTTCTCGGATACTCATTTATCTCACTTTCCTTAGTTCGCAACCATTAGATCAATTTCGATTCGGCGATTAAGCGCTCGGTTCTCGTCGCTAGTGTTATCGACCAAAGGCCTCGCATCCCCTAACCCCTCAGGCAACACACGTCCTTCTAACGCACTATTCGCGATTAACTGCTCAGACATCGAAGTGGCTCTAGCCAGAGAGAGGTGCCAGTTAGAAGGATATTTGCTGGTAAAAATTGGTTTGTCGTCGGTATGTCCTGCGACCAAGATTTTCCCTTCTGTCGCCTCTAAGGTTCGAGCCAATTTGGATATCACGGGCTGAATGTATTCAACAACCTCGGCACTTCCAGACTCAAAGAGATCTTGAGCTTTGATGGATATTCGAACTCGGTCGGGAAGCGCGTCGACCGTGACTAAACCTTTACTTATTTCTGTTGCGAGATACATGGAGATACGTTCAGCGATATCGGTGACTTGAGAATCAGTTTGAACCGTTGACTCAACTTGTGCCGGGGCGATCAAGTTGATCAAGTTGGTAAAGGTTTGGTTGGAGGCTTTGTTGAGGTCATAACTAAAGTACATAAAAATACACACCAACAAAGCAAGTGTGACCGAGCAAACAACCCATAAAGGCGCTCGTTCGGAGATTTGCGCACCATTAAGAAGACGGGCTTCAACATTATCATTCAAGCCTTGTTGCAGACCTCTGCCATGATTCTTGAGCGTCACCATCACCTGCTTTCTCAAACGACGATGCGCTTCGAGTCCGTTCTTCTCTAGTCGATATTGACCGACAAAGCCCAAGGACAAGCAGACATACATTAATTCAAGAAGATCTAAATGAGACTCAGGAGAAGACATACACTTCTCAAGGTGTTGATAAAATGCCTCACCACCTTGGCTGCTAGAATAAAACGACGTTAATAATGAATCGTGGCTCCAAGCCGATTGGCTACCCCAATTTGTATTCAATACCGCTTCGTCAATAGCACAACACAAACAGTAGCGTGCCGTATCTATCGTTTCTAAGTTAATATTTTTCTGACGTAGTCGATTCTCGTAATCTCTTAATTTCTGCGCTAACGTTTCTTTTAAAAAGAACACATCAGAGTGCGTCGCCGTTGCTCTTATCTGACCAATGATAGAAAGGATGCCATTGGCTTCCGCCAGTATTGGGTTAGTGCCAAAGGCGACTACCGTGTCATTGTTCACAACCTCGGTGCTTTTTGAAATCACCACGGTACTGTCTGCCGATTGTGGCTGAGATACTTTGGCGCTTACTGGCCTTCCGCCTGGCGTTGGCTTAATAATTGTCTGTTCCATAGTGACGTCACCCGTTATTGGTTAATGCTCCAAAGCTCAATATCTGCATTTGGAAATTGGCCAGATAACTGTAGAGCGATGCCTCCACTCTCTTTTAGCCTATTCCAGAAAGGTCCTTTTTTGATAACTTCAAAATAGACGTACCCGGTTTGATAAGGGATCTGCCTCGGAACGACATTGAGTGGCGCAACATTGATGCCATTGATCTGGTTGTTAATGAGGTCACGAATTTGCTCTGCTGGCCCAAACTTAAGTTGCGCTGGTACCAATCGTCTAATCTCTTCGGTGCTCGTATCAGCTTTAACAGCCAACACGAACTGACTGGAATCAAGTAGTCGCTTGTCTGGCAATGGTGTGACGTGTATACCGAGTTGGCGAGCTTCTAACGGTAACTTATTAGCAGTCTGGTCGAGTACAACGCTTAAGTATTGGCTTAACACTTGGTTAAGTTCCTGAACAACAGGAGTGAGGTTTATATGATCATAATCAGACAACTCAGGGGGACGCTTCGTTTTGCTGGAAAATGTTGAGAGTTCGCCGACGTAGCCCTTCAATAAAGTAATAAGCTCGAGCGGATGAATTTGATCTAATTTTCCTAGGTGCTTAAGAACCATCTCATATCGGTTTAGCATTTGTAGCATGATGAAATCCACCGCTGATGCAGAAGCCATCTTTCCTTGAAGCAGACGTTGAGAGACGACATCAGCACGAATCTTAGTCATTGCAGAGACGTTTTTAAGACAGCTCATCATAGCTTGATCATTAAGCGCATTTAGGTTCGGTGGCGTGAATTCATCATCCAAGATAACAACACCTTCACTTGTTACCTCTTTAATTTTTAGAATGGGCAATTCAACAAAACCAGAAAGCTTTTCATTGTTCGCTTTCAACGCCATGTTCAATGATGCGACTTGAATACACTCTTCGTCTTGACCTGTCTGAACATCAATAACATCAATATCTTTCAACAAATATCGCGACACCAAGCCTTCGCTAACATCAGCGACCATTTTCTCTTTTAAGCTCTTCGCCGGCACGGTTAACTTAACGAGCGTGTCTTGCGTACCTTTTTCAATGCTCAAAGGGCTGAGCTCACCGTTCGTACTCTGTAGTTGGACGACCGTCATATCAGGCAGAATTGCGTCTATACTCTCAACTTCCACCAGCCCTTCTTTAAGGCTGTTTGAGTTAACACGGACTTTGTAAACGCCCCAATTATAAGGGTGTTGAAAGCGATTTAGCCCCTTGAATTCTTGTTCTATCGCACGTTCGCTTTGTTGAAAATGTTGAGGACGTAAAAACATCCCCTCACACCATGCTGTGCGGGAGTAATGTGTCATGGTTTTATCGCCAATCAAGATTAGTTAACGAACAAAGACAAATCGTCTAGTTGAATTTGGTAGGTGTTGTACCCGGTTTGATCAACCTTAATCACCTGTCGCCAATTTGAGTTTTCTATATCTCGAAAAGCCGCAACTAAGCCGAGATATTTCGTTTTAGCAGACATACTTGCGTGATAAACCTCTTCTTGGCCTGGCGTTAGCGATATCTCATACTTGTTAACTAAATCTGGCCCCAAAACCGTGTCGTAGTTTTCATATATTGAAAAGAAATCTTGGCTCTCAAACACCGTCGAAGAAGTGAGCTCAAACACATAAATCACGACTGGGGAAGGTCTACCATTTGAATCAGGGTTGATGTTGTGTTTTGCAGCTAGCTCTAAATCAGCGTAAGGGGCAACTACAAGGTTTGCAGCGGAGCAGCCCGCAAGTAGTGCAGTTAAAAATAGAACTAGAGTTTTCATTGTCGCTTTCATCATCATCCCTTAAATTTTAGCTTTTAGCGCGCTTTCATAATGCTTTGCAAAATCTTCTAAATAAAATGGCGATTCTTTATTTATAACTTCATCTGTCAATTGATGATGAATACCTTCAAATTTTTTCCAACTGCATGCATATTTCCTCGCCGGAATTAATTTATTTAAGACACTATCATTGGACATCGCGTCAGAATAAATCGTTGCTGGTTCTACTAATGACATAACACTTGATACAGTACCCTCGACACCTTTCATTAAGGCACGCTCATGATTTTCAATATCAAAGAATGCCTCTTTTATCGCAATATCAGCTCGCATAAAACTTGCCGATTGGCGATTATATAAATTATGAATTGCGTCTTCTAAATTAGCAGAGAACTTTAATGGGTTATTTTCAGATTTTCTAAACGCCGTATGATTCAAACGATTATTTTGTTTAAACTCGGCACGATTGTGTAATGTTTCCATTAAGCCTAATAGCATCAGGGAAAACGATTGACCTAACTGCTCAAACCATTGCTCACTGCCTTCATCCGGGACCATATTTGGGTTGATACCCAAACCTCTAATAAAAGCCTGTACGTTTTTCTCATCGAACTCATGTGAGATTGGAGTATGGGAAGGCAGCTTTTCTTCTTCTCGGTCATCTTGAGAGTGAGAAGTAGGTGCATCTAAAAAGTCATCCATGAGACCGATATCTAGTTGAAACTCGGAAGAAACACTCTCTTTTAATAGATCTGAGGCATTCAAACCAAAGTTGTCGTGAGCCAAGTTTTCAATAGCAACCCTCTCACCTACTTCATTGATTTTATTAGCCTCACTTAAAGAATCGTCAATGCGACGCTCTTCAAGGTTGACTTGAATTTGATAATCGCCGAGGGTCACTACATCACCATGATTCAGTGCTAATTCATTTCCTTGACCAACAGGACTGACTGCGTTGTTTACAAAAGTGCCATTAGTGGAGAGGTCTTTAATCAAGTATTTGTCACCAAACTTGATCAGCTCTCCATGCTTACCTGAAATGACTCTTTCAGGGTCTGGCAACGTCCAATCGCACTGCTCTGAGCGACCAAAACTGACTTTCTCATGCTCGCCTGTCGCGTCAAAAACGAATTCGTTGTCTATCTCTGGTGTGAACTTATGAAAGCTCGTAATGGTTAAAACCAACGTCATGTAAACCTCGCCAAAGGAACTGCTTAATATATAAATTTAGTTCTTAATAGTTAGGCGACATCTTATTAACACTTAAGTTAATAATGCCTAATCAAATAATAATTAGATTTCACGAACGGAATAATGAATTAAATTTGTAGCAAAGCAATCGAGGATTATTACCCAGAACAAAATATACAACGAGGTTCAAATTTTTGACGCTAAATTTTTCATTCGTCAAAAAACCGATGTTAGCTTTACCGAGAAATCAACATTTCACTATTTTTCATTAGTTGATCAGTTATATATTCACACCATCATTTTATATGGAGCCTCGTGATGGACGACCAAAGTAAAAACAATTCTATAAATAAAGATTCGAATGGCGATAAAACAAAAATTGTAAAGACTCAAAAAAGAGAAAATACAAACGACAAGATGGGCAATATAAATAATGAAGGCTCCGCCCCAAATAATAATGAGACAAATACAAAAGTGTCTCATAATCAAAACACCATCCCGCCAGCGGGTAATCCCCACTCTGACTTCGAGAAAAACACTCACAAAAAGCGTCCTGATTCTTTACTCGGTGAGACAATCAAAAACCGTTATGAAATCGAGTCTTTAATTGGTCATGGTGGTTTGTGTGACGTTTTTTTAGCGAAAGACAAGATCCTCGAATCATCCGGTTCCGATACTCCATATGTCGCACTTAAAGTTCTCCAGAAAGAGTATGCCTCGCAGCCAGAGACTGCACGCATGCTGATTCGCGAAGCACAACAAACTCAGAAGTTAAGCCACCCGAATATTATCCGCGTTTACGACTTCGGTGTTGATGGTGACATTTATTTCCTTGTTATGGAGTACGTTGATGGTGAAACATTGGAAAGCCTAATTCAACGTTCTCGACCGGACGGGCTTAGATACAACGCTGCCCTATCGATTCTTAATCAAACCTTGGACGCATTGTCGTATGCGCATTCACTCGGCGTCGTTCATGCCGATTTAAAACCTGCCAACGTCATCCTCACGTCTGAGGGAAAAGTGAAGCTGTTAGATTTTGGTGTATCGAAAACTCAGCAATTAAAACATGACCAATACGCAGCTAAGCGGAAGTCCCAAGATACAGACACACTTGGCTATACACCAAATTATGCGTCACTAGACATTTTGTCGGGTAAAGAGCCTAAATTCAGTGACGACCTTTTTGCCTTCTTCTGCATTACTTTTGAACTTTTAAGCTGCAAGCATCCTTATGGTCGAACTCCTGCCGATGAAGCGTTGAAAAAAGGTATTAAAGTGAGGAAGCCAACCAATTTACCTTTCTCAAAGTGGCGTCTATTCGCTAATGCTTTTGCAACAGGAACCGCACCTCAAAGCTTGAACTGTGTTGATATAAAAATACGACTCAATAGAAACCGTTGGCCTTTGTACTCTGGTATTGCTGCAAGTGTCGCTTTATTGGCTGGACTTGGCATGTTCTATCAACAGCAGCAGGATACGATCTCCAAACTAAACCTAGCACTGGCAGAGAAAGACCAAACCATCGAATTGGCCGAACAGTTACTCAATACATTACCAGAAGACACAAAAGCGTTAATAGACAACAAACAAGGCCTACACCCTGTGATTGAGGCAGGTTTTTTACGTCTTTATAAGCCTCATCTCCTGGGCGAGTTTGAATCGAAAATCGATGATGTACTTAATTCCGATGTCACCACTTACCCAAATTACGATCAAATTGAATCCATCTTGCAACAGGCAAAAGTTTACTACCCGGACTCACATAAGATTGAAGTGTTGGCACTGGATATTCAATCAAGTAAGCACTCAACGCTTCTATCGATTGCACGGCAGATAAACAGCCACTTAGAAAAATCCGTTTATGCTCAAGTTGAAGACGAGAAGTCGATTTATGATCTTAAGAATGAGCTGCATGAGATCCACCAAGACTACCCGTTCACACCAAGCTCTCTTGCCAGTGAAGTTTTTGGACAACACCTAAATGAAGCCCTTCAGTTAAGAGATGCCGCCGCTTTAGTGACCTTGATTAAGGTGGGCAATACATTCTTTGCTGAATCCGAAGAACACCAAGAAAACTTGGCTTTCAGCAATGCCATGAAAGATGCCGTGCTCGAAATGAAACTGTACGAAACAGCCAAAGAGAGTACTAACCCTCTAACTTTTCCGTCTGATGCAGCAAGACTTCTCTACCAAGAAGAATTTGAAGGGTTGCACTACCGATTAAAACAAGCTCGTACGACGGTTAACCTAGATAAGCTGGTGAAAGATATTGACGCGTTCGCTGAAAACTTCCCACCTGGCTTTCAAGATATCAACGATCTACGATTTCAGACTGCAGATAAGTATCTTCAGTTTTCGGATATCTTATTAAACAAACGAAAATCTAAGAGTGCACGTAGAGCGATGAAGAAAGCGAATGAGCTTTTAAAACGCGTAGAAACGGAAGCTGAACAGAGTTAACGCCTACAAAAGTTGATAAGGGGCATATTGCCCCTTCTTCGTCTTAACAATCACTTGCCTTTATGCAAACTGGTGATTTTTACACATTACTGACTTTGAGTAGGCACTAACAGAGTTACTTTAATACATTGGATTTACTGGTCAAGAACCGCTTGCTGGTCGTCAAGCAAAGAGACGTTATGAAACTGTCGGTCGAGGTGCCAACCTGAGGTAGGATAAACTTCACTCGAATTAACTTTCTCCCATCATCATAGCACTATCTTATTATCCCCCTAGGATATCGTGAGTTCGTAAGCTTTTCATGTGGTTTGTGTGTAAATTCACGCTATCGCAATAGCAGCCAACTAGAAGCTTTTCGTGTCTAGCGCATGATGCAGACAAGTGGAGGATAACTCTTTAAAACAGATAAAAATAAGTTTGCCGGTTCCTTATTATCCAGCGATATTACAGCTAGTGTTTTAACAAGGCCTATCTTTCAAACCCAAACAATAAACACAAGGGGTTTAAAAATATGTTAATAGTATTTTTTCGCCATACCGCTAGGATAATAATAAATATAATCACACCAGAGAATTCACATCTAAAAGTGAAGTAAAAATAACAGGAAAAAGCAGCGTTTGAGTATAGATGGTTTAATTATCTTATCCAGATTTTAATTCCATGCCTTAATATGCTCTCTAGCATTTTAATTTCTTCTAGAGTGAGAAACTCTAAGGATGGGTTATATTGGTTACTAGGAATACGTAGAAAGTCTTCTATAGATTCCTTATCATTAAATTTATCATCCATTGGCGATGTTGTTAAATTAGAACTATCTTCAATCATATAAAATCACCCTCTATAGTTAATGGGCGCAGTTCAAATCCTGCGCCTATAAATCATGCGAACTTCTTAATCATATCAGACAAATCTTTCGTGCTATCTCTAACCACTTGATTCATTTTATTTGTTTCTGTCATCAAATCATAAGATTCGTTATATTTTAGGTTGATTGATTGAATATTTTCGTTAATTTCGTCCGTTACATATACCTGTTCTTCTATAGCAACAGCTATTTGTTGATTACGCTCTACGACATCTTGAACTAGCTGTTCTAACTCTCTAATACTTTCCAACGATGAGTTCAATAGAGTGACTGTACCGGTAGACTTATTATTCCCTTCTTTTAAAGCAAGAACTGCGGATTTACTTCCATCCTGAATACTTTCGATTGCCGACTTTATTTCTGTCGTAGAGTCTTGAGTCCTTTTTGCTAGCGTTCTGACTTCATCAGCGACAACAGCAAATCCACGACCTTGATCGCCTGCACGAGCCGCTTCAATTGCAGCGTTCAATGCCAACAAGTTCGTTTGTTCAGCGATATCATTAATAACCTCAACGACTGTTCCGATCTGTTCTGTCTGGCTATTCAGCTTTGTAACAACCTCTGATATTTTCCCTAGTTCATCGACCAATTCGAGAACCGAATTATTCACTCCGTCTATGACGCCTCGGCTCTCAGTCATTGTATTTTGAGCCTTCAAAGTGGCATCTGCAGTGGCTTGCGCATTAAAAGATATTTCATTAGATGAAGCTTGCATCTCATTAACTGCAATTGACACTGAATCAATTTGTAGCTTCTGTGAACTCAAGTTGTCCGTTACTCGATTGCTATTATCTGCCGCATTATCAGCATTTACTTTAGTTACATCACAAGAGTCCTTCACTGAAATGCTAACTCTACCAAGTAGCGCATTAGCAAATTGTTTTCTCATTTTCATCGCTAATTCTATTTCTGCTATATCATTAACCCGGCCACAATATATATATTCCATCAATGGGTTATCAAAGTCAGATCTAGCTTGCTTGGATAGCCTTTCGATAGGTCTAGTTAATATATAAACAGCCAAGATTGAAAGAATAGCAACGCAAGAAAAAGCCACAGAATTAGGTTGATTCAATTGTGTCAATATAAAACCGACAAGACTTGAAACGAGAATAAAAAATGCAGACCTCATCCATAAACGAGTTCTTGGTAGGTACATGCTAAAGGGCTTAGAACCAGAGTTTAATTTAGAGTAAGCTTTTTCAGCTCTTTTGACGTGAATCCTTTCAGGTTTGAACCTAACAGACTGATATTCGACGGTCTGGCCTTTATATTTTATCGGAGAAGCGAAAGCATCAACCCAATAATACCCTCCATGTTTCCTCTTGTTCTTAACCATCCCCATCCAATGTTTACCGCTCTGTAGATGCCCCCACAAATCTTTAAATGCCTGCTTGGGCATATCTGGATGTCTTACAACATTGTGTGGTTTACCTATCAATTCACCATCATCAAATCCTGCAACTTCATTGAAGTTTGCACTAGCGTATTTGATATGGCTAGATGGGTCAGTTATGGATATCAAGTTGTAACTTGATGGATAATCGTATTCCATTTCATTCATGAACTTTTTCCCTAGCTCGACGTATATATATTTATTATGCAATTTACAGTGACGCATTCGCATTAGACATGGTAGAACACTATTACTAATTTTGGTAGTTTATTCCAAAAAAAGACTCCGACCGGAAAGCTTTTATTTTATAAAATTACATTTTGCTGGTTTTTACTCAAAGTCAAATAATGAAGAATGAAACCCCCGCTATATTTCCCTTTCAAGCCTTGTCGATACTAGCCTCTAAAACTACCTCTGTTTCCTTTTTGAGAGGGTGATTTTTTCGTTATTCAGTTTAATGAAAGCTTTTTCTCTATAAATAACAAAAATTGATGATATCCCCATGATTATCAATGCTATTTACTACAATAAAACTTGCAACCATTAATGACAAAAAGCTCATTATAAAAAGACGCAAAATCCCCTTGTATCTATGCAATACAGTTACTACTCTTTTAGAGTATATTGCTCCCATAAAGTAGGAACGAGATTGAATACTAGGTCATTTGACGTAGCAAACATAACTGTTTTAGTAGTTGATGATTGTACTACTTCAACAATGTTGATTAAGCAGCAACTTTTATCGTTAGGATTGTTGCTGAAAAACATTACGTGCGTAAACAAAGCAGTAGATGCGCTTTCAGCTGCTAGAACTCGTTTCTATTCCGTAATAATTGTGGACTATCACTTGACCGCAAGTTTCACTGGTCTGGAACTTATAAATGTGATGAGCCGTGCAAATTTAGTATCTGATACGACAGCCATACTCATGATCTCAGGAGATGCAAGACAACAAACTGTATTAACTGCTCTATCAGGAAGGGTTAGGCACCTATTGACGAAACCCATACAGACTAAAGCGCTTAACTCTCGAATATTGCTTTCGCTGCAAGAACAACGCGAACTTTCAGACGCCAAACTTCATCTACAAAATGCAGGTGGCCTCAGCATCAGCGACATAAAATATCTGCATGAAAAATACCCTAACAGCGTATGTGTTGAGTCGCTCTTGATAGATACTCTTATAGATAATCGACTAATAAGTGAGTTAGAGCAATTCCTTCCCCTTTGTCGAGGAAAAGAGCATGTTAGCCGCGTATGTGCAGAGGCTTTTCTTCAGCACCATAAGGGCAATATACGCCAATCGATCCGATTACTGTCTGACTATGTTATTCATAACCCTTTGTGTTTAAGGGCATTAGATAACTTAACTGGGCTTTACGAGATAACGGGTGATCTTAAGTTAGCTCTCTCAACAGCCAATCGAGCTTTTAAACATACACCTAGTAACAGTCAACGAATGGTAACAGCAGTGCGCGTATCAGCGAAATTGAAAGATCTTAAAGCATTACAGAAAATTGGACACATGTATGCTAGAAAAGTATCTCCAACAGACCATCAATGGTTATCATCCATGGTGTACTACATCGAACTTATCGCTGATCAGTTTCAGGATTTACAAAGTGTTGCCAGAAAAAAAGAGATATTACTTAATCTAAACCAGATGTTTATTGCCATCGATAAACAACTTACAACAAAACAAAAAGATGAACTAGCCTCTTTTAAGCAATTAATGCAATCTAAACTTTTACTAGCAGACTTTAAACCGGAATTAGCGCACAAGAAATTGTTACGCTCGATGAGCTTTTATTTTGAAAACCCAATCAAAATGCCTTCTGTTCTCATCAAAAGCTCCATACCTCTACTGGACTTTTTCGGTGAATTTTCGTTGAAACATGCTTTAGAGCTAGTTCTTCTTCATAAATCTAAGACACCTAAAGCAGCTTCTAGAGATCTTAGGGAAATTTGCAATTCAAGCTTAAATCAGTACCCATTTTCGGTTGAATTAAGGCTACAAGCATTATCAAATAAAACTGAGAACACTGAAGATCAGGCACATATCTTAGCTTTAGATTATTTACTTACTAGAGAACTCCCACCTAACTGGTCTAGGTGGTTGCAAGACTATGTAGCTGGTTCTTTCGCAAGCCAGTTACCTCAGCCCTTTAGCTTACATATAGACGCAATTGGGTAATTTTATGATAAATTTCAATAAATTAGAAACATCAATAGAGAGCAGCCATGAAATAGTTCAAGCTATTTTTGAAGCCTATCAAGAGGAGTATGGAGATGGTTCGGACAAGCTATTGATGCTCTATCATACTGAAAATTGGCTAGTGCTCTTCATTTTTTCACACAGCTTAAAAGGGGTTTTGGCAAGTTTTAGTGAGGCCACGGTTGGCTATGTTTGAAGAATCGACCAGAGACAACGTTGCTCCCAACGCAGCGGATATATCTCTTACCAGTAAAGAGCTATTAATGATCAACGCGCAAATTACTAACTACCTCAAAGAGTTTGTCAGATGAATAGAAGCATTAGTTTTATGCCAAGGGAGCTTTCTGGCTATGAACAACAAAGATTTTATGAACTTACTTGAGCTAGTCAACGAGCTGACTCCTGCTCAGAAGAGGTGCCTGATTACTAAAACCAGAAGTTCATTTTACAATGGTGAGGTCGCACCTGACATAAACGAAGTGCTTACAAGTGATGAGCTGGATGCTTTGTTATCTGCTGTTAGTTATAAGAAGAGTAGTTAGGAGGCATCTTCACCACTAGTTAAAGTTGGATGACAGCCAACATATCTTCACCATCCTCATCCATACCAACTTCTTCAAAACCAAACTGACTGTAGAAAGGCTTAGCAACTAGATTTGTTGGGTTGTAGCAGATCTCTATTTGTTTGAGATTGGGCGACTGTTTGATTTCTTCTATTGCCAGTTTTAATGCAACTCGCCCTATTCCTTTGTTTTGGTGTTTCGCATCAATCATAAAACGCCAAATAGAAACTTTATCACTTGTTTCATAAACCCACATGAAAAAACCAACGGCTTCCTCGCCTAGATAGATTGCACGAACTACATGACCTTCGTTGTAGAAAAACTCCACTAGCGACCACATGTTGCATGCTACAAATTCTTCTTGTGGTTTCGTTACGTCCAAGTCGCAGACGAGTTCATAGTTTTGTTTCGTAACCTCTCTCAGAGAGACATTCATGGCATCCTTTCCTTAATCATGTCTAATTTGATTGATTTTTTGATTGAGCCCCATCCGCTTGTTGGATTTCTTCCAGCTCTTTAATGTCGATTCGATCGACTTCCCGATTAAGAACTCTTTTGTACTCAATGAGAGAGTTAGTATTGATGACAGGTAAAGCAAGCCCATGAAAGTCACGCTGTACGGATTCCGCCAAATCAACATCAAGTGATACCCATTGTTGGCTTGAGGTGTTGAAGATCTGAGTTCCCGGACTCAAACCAATCTCGATTTTCTGGTTTTCATAAATCAACTGGAGATATTCTAGGTCCCACCCTTCTTCACAGTAGTGTTTAAGCGGTTTACTTACAAAAGGTTGAAAGAACGGTAGAAGCGCATGTACATCCTCTTTTTCAATATAGAGGTCGATGTCAGCAATTGGCCGAGAACCTCCATGAAGATGGGCGGCGAAACCTCCAACAATTTGGTAGCGAACCCCTTGACCATCCAGTATTGCTTTTAGCCAAGACATTGCACGATACACTGATTCATTCATCCATTGTCCTTGTGTTTTATTAATATGCATCCGTTCCAGTAATCAATCACTGTAAGTAATTTATATTAAAAATAAAAGGTTAAATTGACTTACACTTTCGCTGCGTCTATCGAGCCGTTAAGTGAATCAATTGCTCAAAGAAATTGATAACAAAATATTATTCAAACAATAATCAATGATAATTTCATGTTTTCATACTTTACCTTTATCTTTAGCTTCAACAAGGTTGCTAGTTGAGATGACTCTGTCACTCCAACGATAGCTAACAAGCCGAGATAAGAAGGTTAACTATGAAATTTCTTCACACTATGATCCGCGTGGCTAACTTAGATAAGTCCATTGAGTTTTACACCAAAGTTCTTGGTATGAGCGAACTTGATCGCTTCGAAAACACAGAATACCGCTACACGCTTGTGTTTATTGGTAACGCCGACCAACCAGGAAGCGCGACGATTGAACTGACTTACAACTGGGACACAGACAGTTATGACCTAGGTAACGCGTTCGGTCACATGGCATTAGGTTGTGAAGATATTTACGCTGCATGCGACAAAATCAAAGCACTTGGTGGCAACGTCACTCGTGAACCAGGTCCAATGAAAGGCGGTGAAACTCACATCGCATTCATTAAAGACCCTGACGGTTACCAAATCGAATTGATTCAAACAAGCAAATAACGAGGTTAGTCATGAAAGATACATTGTTTCAACCTGTACAACTTGGTTCTCTAACCCTTCAGAACCGTATCGTTATGCCGCCAATGACTCGCTCTCGTGCAAGCCAACCTGGTAATGTCGCAAACGACATGATGGCTGAATACTATGCACAGCGCGCATCTGCGGGTTTGATTGTTGCAGAAGGCACACAGATTTCACCTATGGGTCAAGGCTACGCTTGGACTCCGGGTATTTACAGCCAAGAGCAAATCGCAGGCTGGAAAAAAGTCACTGACGCAGTACACGCAAAAGGCGGTGCGATCTTCGCCCAACTTTGGCACGTAGGCCGTGTGACTCACCCTGACAACATCGGTGGCGAGCAGCCAATTTCTTCTTCTGCACTAAAAGCAGAAAACGTGAAAGTGTTTATTGATAACGGCACGGATGAACCTGGTTTTGTGGACGTGGTAGAACCGCGTGAGATGACGATAGAAGACATCAAAGTGGTTATCGAAGAGTACCGTCAAGCGGCATTGAATGCGATCGAAGCGGGCTTTGATGGCATCGAGCTGCACGCTGCAAACGGTTATCTTGTAAACCAGTTCATTGATTCTGAAGCAAACAACCGCACAGATGAATACGGTGGTTCGGTTGAAAACCGTCTGCGTTTCTTAGGTGAAGTGGTTGCAGCGATGTCTCAAGCGATTGGTGCTGATCGCGTTGGTGTTCGTCTGGCTCCGTTTACATCACTAAACGGTACTGTAGATAAAACACCGGTAGAAACTTACACAGCTGCTGCGGTACTGCTTAATAAGCTAAACGTCGTTTACATGCACATTGCGGAAGTAGACTGGGATGACGCACCAGACACGCCTGCTGAGTTCAAAACAGCCGTGCGTGAAGCATACAAGGGCACCATCATTTACGCTGGTCGCTACAACACAGATAAAGCGGCTCAAGCCCTAGAAAGTGGCTTGGCAGATATGGTTGGCTTTGGTCGTCCGTTCATCGCAAACCCTGACCTACCGAACCGTATCAAGAACGATTACCCGCTAGCAGCTCACGATCCTGCGACGCTGTTTGGTGGTAACGAAAAAGGTCTGTTGGATTACCCAACTTACCAAACAAACTAAACCGTTGAGCTTGCCTAGTTCAGCCCACTTATTTTAATAGGCAAGTTGAATAGACAAAAACCCCGCAGATGCGCTTGAGTACATCTGCGGGGTTTGTTTTTTAGCGCTCAGAGCTGACTGACATTATTGTTCGCTGTTGAAATGCGTACTAACGACGCTGACAAGAAGTGCAACCACGACAAGCTGAGCGTGTAGTTTTATCCAGTAAACTACGTTGCACCTTGCAGTATGCGTTCTTTAATGCACGGCGAGCCGAAAACCAATCTTCAGGCTTAGTCAGAATCAAATAGCCATTAAAGCGCTTCACTAACTCCACTCTGTGTTTATCAATAAAGCGGCTATCAAAACCAATATCGAAGTAATCCAAAGCTTCTTCGATACAAGTAAAGCTGGCAATCTTAGCTTGAATGTCGTTTTGGCTCATAGCCTCGTTTCTGAGTTTGTTCACTTAGCTCCGAGTATAAAAACTTCCGTTCAACTGATCTTTGATTTACATCCGTAGCACATCATTTTGCTAGAAACAGAGAGCATTCTGTTTTCAAAATGAAAATCAATATAAGAAGCCACCCTGCAAAACTGTTCTCATCCTTATAACCGCCTCTAAGACTCTGATTTTCAACGACCGAATTTTGGTGCGCATTTTGCGTTAGGTATGTCGTTGACTAGGGAGAAAGGCAATGACATACAGAGCAGAGATTGATGGATTAAGAGCGATTGCGGTCCTATTGGTGATTTTTTTCCATGCAGACATACAGGCCTTTGCTGGTGGCTTTATTGGCGTAGACGTGTTTTTCGTTATCAGCGGCTATTTAATTACCACTATTGTGATAAACGATTTAGATAAGAGCCAATTCAGCCTTTCCGATTTCTACGAGCGCCGTGTTCGTAGGATCCTGCCCTTGCTGCTGCTCGTTATTGCAGTGTGTTATTTACTCTCTTGGTGGTTGTTCCTTCCCCACGCTCATAAAGAAGTTGGTGAGTTTTCTGTGTCTTCTATTCTGTCCGCTTCTAATGTGTTGCTGTACCTCAAAGGCCACAATTATTTTGGGCTGGAAGAGCAAGCCAACCCACTCTTTCATACTTGGAGCTTAGGTGTCGAAGAGCAATATTACATTGTGATCCCTCTTTTGCTTATGTTGCTGGCACGTGGCAAGCTCATGTCTTATCTCACCTTCTTCATCGCAGTATTTGCACTAAGTTTGATGACTATTTGGCACGCCAGTGGTGATCCTGATTTCGCCTTTTACATGATTTTCTCCCGGGCTTGGGAGTTGGCGGCAGGCTCTCTGATTGCTCTAGTGATGCGTAAAACCGTCATCAAGCCCAACAACACCTTAGCTATGATTGGTTTAACCCTAGTTCTCGCCTCCGCCTTGTTGTTTGATAAATCAAAAGATGGCGCCGGGCTCATGCTGTTAATCCCTGTGATTGGTACCGCGCTTATCATCTTGTTCTCATCCAAAGACAACACGCTTGGTAAAGCTCTAAGCCTCAAATCGGTCGTTTTTGTCGGTTTAATTAGCTACAGCCTCTATCTATGGCATATTCCGTTACTGGTCTTTTATCGATACGTACTCACTGCCGGACAAGAGTTCAGTCTCGCGTTTTATCTTGTCGCTCTATTTGCTTTTTCTTACCTAACTTGGCGCTTTGTTGAAAAGCCTTTCCGTAGCCGCAAGAAAATCGGCATGAGCACACTTACTACCTCACTTGTATTAGTTACCCTGCCACTGCTTGCTTTTGGTGTCGTCGGCCATAAAAACGGAGGCTTTCCCGACCGTAGCGCGTTTTTCGAAGCCATGCGCGTGAACAACGGCTACGGCATCGCATGTAACGGTAATACCGGCATCAATGACACCTGCTCCTCATCTTCCCAGCCTACTGTCGCTGTATTGGGTAACAGCCATAGCATGGTCTTTGTTCAGCAACTCGCGAATGATACACCAACAGGGGTTGTTCAGCTTACGCAAGACTCTTGCGCGGTTGGCTATGTCGATAAAGTTTCAGGTGCAAACCAATTGTCTTGCAGCAATTTCTTCACTGATGCAATAGAAACCATTTTGAATACCCCTTCTATCCGTCGCGTAGTGATTTCTTCTAACTTCAATAAAGAGCTATCCAAACAAGACTACCAAGCTTCGCTCACTCGCCTTTTGAACGAGTTAGAAGACCGAGAAGTTCTGGTCTTTGGTCCAACACCTTCCGCACCGCATGCCATTGGTGAATGTTTATGGAAAGCGCGACTGTTTGGAGACAACACTGGCAATGAATGTGACTTCACGCCAAGGCAATCACACCCACATCGCGTGGCTAGGTTGGGTCACTATTTTGAGCAATTTGAACATGTGGAGTTTGTCGACCTTACAAGTTACATCTGTCAGCAAGGCAAATGTGCAATGAAGGTAGGCGATAACAACGCCATGTACACCGATGCGAACCACCTATCCTACAAAGGCGCAGAGATCGTATTAGGCAGCTACCAGAAAGAAGTAATGAGCAATCAACAGTTAACTGCTCAGTATTAACCCAATGGAAAAGAGAGAAAGAAAAGCTCAGCGCTAATCTAGGGTCTGTTGATCTTTTGAGCTGATTTTTGCAGCACTTTGTGGGAAATTTCTACAAGACAGAGGCTTTGAAGTGTAGCTAGCCTACATGAAAAGCCGATAACGCAGTAGAAATGAAGCACAAAGGCTGCCCGAAGAGTTCGGCTAGAATCGTTTTATGCTTTGTTAAGAAGCATTTACTTAGAATGACTAAGCTACATACTTCTTGCCGCGCCTAAAACGATTCTATCTCGAACAAAATTTAACCGCAAAAAATCAACAGACCCTAGTCTCTGAGCTTTTTATTTGAAGATTCTTGGGTCGAAAGCAAAATCAAGCTTCTCTGCTTTCTTCAGGATGTCTTTCATCTTGGGATGATTTGGATTGACGACGTAGTTGTTGTCACGAGGAGAAATTGTCGAGGGCACTTGCAGTGCAGCAAACTCAGGGTGCGGATCGTTGAGAAACTGGTCACCAATGTATTGTGTGGATTCACTAGCAGGAATGGAGCGCCAAGTGACCGGTAAGTCTTCTTCATCCAGTGCGGCAATTAAGTATTCCGGCATCTCGATACGATACAAATCGTAAAGCTTGGTGATCGCCGGATCGTTGTTTACATGCACAAAAACTTCTAACGAGCAGAGAGATTCGGATTGAGAAAAGTACAGTGCTTCGGTTCCTTTAGAGTTCCATCGCCCGCCGTATAGCTTGGCACCGATTGGGCTAAATGGAGACTCAGAGAACTTCTTTTGAGTCAGTCGATAGAGCTTCATATTACGAGAATACCCCGTGCTCTAGTCGTCCAATCAAATCTTTGACGATTTCAAAATCAACCGTGGTTGACACCATGTCTAGTGGGCGCTTTCCACCCAAACCATAAACATTCTCTCGCATCCAACCTAGTGCGCGTTCTTCATCATCAAACAGTTCTGTTGCTAGTTTAAGTAGCATCGCTAAACGATAGATGGCATCACTCTCTTGCGTGTTGAAGCGCTCTTCGTTTTTGAGTCGACGTTTGATGGTGCTCACCGGGATCAATGTGACGTGTTGGAATTCGCTTTGAGAAAGCTTCACACGCTCGACGATATTACGGTATACCTTTGGCTCAAAGCCTTTATGAACCGCATCGGTACGACCGGTTTCGGCATCTTCAATGCCCAGCATAAACCAGAAGTTTGCCTTATGAGGCAGCTTCGGTTTAAAGCTTTTTAATGTTGCCGTTGCCATACTGAGCTCCTATAGACCAAGTGGTCTTAATATTATGGTCCATATGAGCTCAATTATCAATCGCACAAATTGCAGCCACAGTAAAACAGGCGCTAATCAGAGCAAGAGAAACGTTAAGGCTTGTCTACGCCTGCGTATTTCACCCCAGAAAGCAACGCCATATCGCGACTCCAAGTGGCGAGGTCGTGGTGATTAAACTTGCTAAGATCATCGTGCCCACACGCCCTTGCCATCACTTGCATCAACTCAACCGAGGCTTCAAAGAAGTTCTTCAATTGAACCGACGCTTTATCCACATTCAACCGCTGTCTTAAGTCGGCCTTTTGTGTTGCAATGCCTGCTGGACAATTGTTGGTATTGCACATTCTCGCGGCTACACAACCTATCGACTGCATCGCACTGTTAGAAATCGCAACGCCATCTGCCCCGAGCGCCATCGCTTTTACAAAGTCCATTGGAACACGCAGTCCACCCGTAACGATTAACGTGACGCGGTCACTCACACCTTGGGCATCCAGGTAGCGTCTTGCTCTAGCGAGAGCGGGAATGGTTGGCACGCTGATGTGATCACGGAACATAGCAGGCGCTGCGCCCGTACCTCCTCCACGACCATCCAAAATGATGTAGTCCGCGCTGGCATCAAGTGCGAACTGAATATCTTCTTCGATATGGTTTGCACTGAGCTTGAAGCCTATCGGGATACCACCTGTCACTTCACGTACCCGATCTGCAAACTTTTTGAAATCTTCTGCGGTATGCAGATCTTTAAACGTCGGTGGTGAAATCGCAGATTGCCCTTCGGGAATGCCACGCACTTGCGATATTTTGCCCACATTTTTATTGGCAGGAAGATGACCACCAGTCCCTGTTTTTGCTCCCTGCCCACCTTTAAAGTGGAAAGCTTGAACATTGAGCAACTTAGATTCGTCGTAACCAAATTGCGCACTCGCCAGTTCATAGAAATAGCGGGAGTTTGCCGCTTGTTCTTCTGGCAGCATACCACCTTCTCCGGAGCAAATTCCGGTTCCGGCTAACTCCGCACCTTTCGCGAGTGAGATTTTGGCTTCTTCTGATAACGCGCCAAAGCTCATGTCAGAGACAAACAACGGAATTTTTAGCACCAGCGGCTTCTTCGCTTTTGGACCAATTACCAATTCGGTTTTGACTGGCACATCCTCCATCAAAGGTTTGGTTGCCATTTGTGCGACCATCATTTGCAGGTCATCCCAATGTGGCAATTGGTCTCTCGGCACACCCATCGCCGTCATCGGTCCATGGTGCCCTAACTTTGATAGCCCTTCTCTTGCCAGTTGGTGAATAAACTCAACCGTGGGTTCTTCTTGCGTCGCCACTGCAATCGGGATCTCGTTATTTCCTGCCTGGATACCCGGACCTTCTTGTCCCACTTGCTCAGAGGTAAACTGCTTATGCGTACCATCGCAGAAAGGCGCATTTGCGGTGTGCTTACACTGACACAGATACGCATCCTCATCCTTCTCGGCGACAAAGCTCATGGGTTTAAAATCGGTTCCGGCGTGGGAGCCATCACAATAAGGTTGGTTCTTAGATCGCCCGCATCGACAAAAGTAATATTCTTGTCCTTGCACAAGCTCAACTTTGATGGGTTTGTTATCCGCTATTACTGGTTTGCTCATTTTGTTTCCCTTTTTCAATGCCATACTCTGTGGTTGGCTTTCAGTAAGCGTAGAACAGCTCAAGTAAAGCGTCAGGGGAATAGAGATTTACCTATACTTTATGTGGGTCTCAACACTCTGGAGGCTAACATGACCATGTCAACCCGGCTCGACCACTATTTGACTGAGCACCATATTCACTTTCAAACCGTGAACCACAGTCATAGTAATAGTTCGCTGCAAAGCGGTGTTGCAGCGGGCATCCCTCTCAATAACTTGGCAAAAGGCGTGATTTTGGAAGATCACCAAGGTCGTCATATGATGGCTGTCTTGCCTGCGAATAATAAAATCAGCTTGTCTCGATTGAATGACGAGCTCAACGCCTCTTTCCATTTAATCAAAGAAAGAGAAGTCTATCGTTTGTTTACCGATTGCGATAACGGTGCGATACCTCCAGTGGGTAGCGCTTATCACATGGCAACCATTTGCGATGAAATGCTCGCCAATTTAGAGCATGTGTATTTGGAAGCAGGCGATCACGAAACCTTGATTAAGTTGGATAAAGAAGCGTTCCGTGAACTGATGGGAGAAAGTCGTTTTCTACGCTTTAGTAGTCAGGTATTTCATTAGTCTTAAGCTGCAATGAATGCGGTATCTAGAACATGTTGGCTCTTGTTGTGACGATTTCATTTTAAATTGCTTTCGCGACAAGAGCCTTTATTCGTTCTTATCTTCAGCGTCTTTAATCTCCTCAACCAAACCCGCCCTGTCAATTCGATAATGCGCGAGATCGTGAGCAAGAAAGAGATGACCAGAGTAAGCTGTTTGAGCTTCTTTCCGAATCTGCTCGATCGACACTTCCGCTTCAGGGCTAAATTGATAGCGAGGACTAAAGTGAGTGAGAATCAAGCTCGGGACTTGTTTTGCCTGCGCATAACTGGCGACTTGTGAGGAATAGGCGTGACCAACTTCTCCCGCTCGCTCTTTCATCGCTTCTGAATACGTTGATTCGTGTACCAACAGGTGCGCGCCTTCAATTAGACTATCGAGCGTTTCTGGTTTGTCGTTATCACCACAAATAATCACTTTTCTCGGTGGATGTGCAAGCTTAGTAAACGCCTTACTCATTAGGGTTTGACCTTGGTACTCCACATCATTGCCACGGACAAGTTCTCCCCAGATTGGTCCCCTCGGAATGTTTGATTGCTCAAGCTTGTCAATGTCTGGATACATTCGAATGGTTGACTCTTCAAAACAGTAAGCAAAGCTAGGAACGCGATGAGAAAGTGCGGTAGCAGTAATCGTAAACTGACCAATTTCAATCGAATCAAACTGCTCGACTTCAATGAAGTGAAGTTCAAATGGTAGATAGAGTTTGGTGAACGATTGAGTCGCTTCAAACCACTGTTTAATCCCCTCTGGTGCAATGATCGTCAGAGGATCTTTGCGGTTATTCATGCCTGCACTGGCGAGCAAGCCCGGTAAGCCATAGCAATGGTCGCCATGAATATGAGTAATACAGATGGCTTGTAAATAATTAAGTGATAACGGAGTGTGGAGCAACTGGTGTTGAGTCGCCTCTCCACAGTCAATCAGAAACCACCCTTTCCCCTTGCTCTCCAGCAAAGCAGTCGCAGAAACGTTACGGGATTTAGTCGGAACCCCAGAAGACGTTCCTAAGAAATACAGCTCCATATGACTTCCCATTCCTTAAGTAAAAGCTCTAATTACTCATAAAGTTTAGCATTCGATCCAGTGATAAATTGTATGATTCTCACCGATTAGAGCACTAAGCCTCAAATACCAATTAAACACCTGTTTAAAACATTTGTACCAAAACGCATTTATTACCATTCGCTATTCTATAACACTTAAGCCACATTTTTTGAGTGGACATCAAACATCATAAGGATATTTAGTAAAACATACACAATATAAAAACCGAGCCTAACTATAACATTTACAGATAGTTATAAACACAAATACAAACCATTGGTTATATGAGATGGAAATAACAAATCTTGAAATTCAATGTTACAACTATGTTAATTGTTTTTATGCTTGAGCTGAGTGTTTAATGAATAACCTACTCACCCCCTGTATAGGTTATTAAGCACTTTTATTTAAAACGCATCCTAAAAACACATGGAGTTTCAGAGTGATATGAAGACAAGGAATGCAAAACTCGCGCTTGCAATAGCTATAGCGCTCAGCTCCCCTAAATTATACGCAGCTGGGTTTCAATTATCCGAACATTCTGCCGCAGGTCTAGGGCGTGCCAATGCAGGCGAAGCCGCCATAGCAGACAGCGCATCGGTGGTTGCCCATAACCCTGCTGCCATTGCAATGTTCGATTCTTACCAATTGTCCGTAGGTGCTGCTTACATCATGCCAGAGGTTCGCGTAACCGGTAACGGACCTTCAGAATCCTTCAATAATCAGCTAACCAACAATGACGTCGTTGACAATGTGGTTGTGCCATCATTTTATATCGCTGCCCCAATCAATGACTCGTGGTCCTGGGGGCTTGGTATCTTCACTGACTTTGGGTTGGCAACCGAATACCCTGATGACTATTTAGCCGGACCGATTGGTGGGGAAACCAGTTTAGAAACCATTAATTTTAACCCTACCATCGCCTACCGAATCAATGACGAGTTCAGTGTCGGTGCTGGTGCTAGCATTGTTTATGGTAAAGCCAAGCTCACGCGCACACTGGGCATTCTTGCCGATGCGATTAATGCTGATACGGGCGCAAATTTTGCACGCACCGACGTGGCAAAATCACTCGATGGTGATGGCTGGGGTTACGGTTTTAACCTCGGCGCACTTTGGGAGGTCAACGAGAAGCACCGTTTCGGATTAAGCTATCGCTCTAAAGTGGATGTGGATTTCGAAGGCGATTATTACTCAGACATCCCAAGTGCGATTTCGATGCCGGGTCAAACCGTGACGGGGGACCTAACCCTAAACCTGCCGAGCATTACTGAGTTCTCTGGTTTCCATCAGATTACCGATCCACTGGCTATTCACTACAGTGTGATGATGACGGGTTGGGATGTGTTTGAGGAAATCCGCGCCACCGTAGATGGACAAGAAGTTCTGCAAAAGGATGAGAACTTCGAGAATTCCTTCAAATATGCGTTTGGGGCAACTTACCAACTCAACCCATCCTTCACACTGCGTGCTGGTATTGCTTACGACGAAACGCCTAACGTGAACGACAAGAGCATCAGCTTGCCAGATTCCGACCGAATCAATTACAGCTTTGGTGCCACCTACTCCTTCAATCAAAACAGCCGAATCGACTTTGGATTCACCTTTATTGATGCCGAAGAAGTCACGTTCACTGAACCGCTTGAGCCTCACGCTCTACCGGGCGTGGATATCGCCTATCGCTCCGAAGGTGATGCCTACATATACGGAATCCAATACAACCACTCTTTCTAATTATTCCTGACTGAGTCAATAACACTAATTACAGGGAAGCAAATCATGCACGGAATAAACAAAACGGTTGTCGCTGCACTCATCAGTTCCAGTCTTTTGATGGGTTGTAACAGTGACGATTATGACGAACCGCAAACCTCTAGCGGTTATGAATTATCTGAATACGGTACACCAGAATTATGTGGCAACGGTCAGGAATGGGCGAGCGCGGAACAAGTCACCGCGATTGAAAACCTGGTCGAACTTGCCGAAGACAACAGCGTGGTAACACTGCCCGCCGGTTGTTTCAAAATGAACAATCAATTGACGGTCGATTCGAAGAATAACCTCGTGTTACGTGGTGCAGGTATCAACCAAACCTACCTCGACTTCAGTGGTGTGGACGGCAAAGATGGTATTGCCATCAGTGGTGGTTCAAATATCACCGTATCCGATCTCCAAATTGCAGAAGCCTCTAAGAACGGTCTTAAAGCTGACGGGGTTGAAGGTATCATTATTCGTGATGTCGGGGCGGTTTGGCTCGAAGTGCCTCGTGCACGTGACGAAGATGGTAACCTACGCGGTACCTACGGCATCTATCCCGTAAAATCTCAAAACGTCTTGATTGAAGATACATGGAGTTACGGCAGTGCCGACGCGGGTATCTATGTGGGTCAAACCATCGGTGCGGTTATCCGTGACAACGTAGCGGAAAAGAACATCGCCGGTATAGAGATAGAAAACAGTTCGAATGTGGATGTCTACAACAACTTAGCGCTCGGAAACACGGGCGGTGTGCTGCTATTTGACCTACCGGGCGCGACCACTATTGGTCGCTTAATTGATGATGTACGCATCTTTGATAACGTCATTCGTGACAACAACTTAGAGAACTACGTCGATACCACCTGTCAAAATGGGCTTGGCGGCTGTGGTGTGGTAGGCATCGTCCCTCCTGGTACTGGTGTCGTTATTCTGTCCGGACGTAATAGCGAGTTCTTCAACAACACGATTACTAACCACGACTCAATGGCACTTGCTATGACGAGTTACTTGTTGGTGAACGGCGATCCCAACGCTTACAGCCCACTCAATGGGACATCTGAAGGCAATGCCGTTATGCAGGGCTGGAACCCTGTTCCGACCAACATGTATTTCCACGACAACACCATTACCAACACAGGTGCCAATCCAAATGGTTCCCTGATTGAAGATATGATTTTAGCGTATACGTTAAATCATCAAGCCTTCCCTGCTCTGTTTTACGATGGTGCAGGTGAGTCACTGATTCGTTCACAAATGTTTGCACCATTGCGTGATGCGCTCAACGGTATGACAGGAACAACCAACTGGAATTACCTTACTGAGTTTACCGATGCAGACAGCAACTGCTTAGTCAATAATGGCGCAAGTGTTGGTGTGTTGGTTGATAACATGGACCCAACCGCAATTGGTCGTTATGCGGAAAACCCAGCCAATGCAGATTTCTTATACGAGAACGAGCAAACTACGCTACTTACCGCAGGTTGCGATTCTAAAGCGCCATTAGACATCAATACCGTCACAATTAATGGCGTGGTGTATGGCTACAATCAAACCGAAGACGGAGCGACGGATCCTGATAATCCAGATACACCAAACGGTATCGTCGGCAACGCAAGCTGTACCCTAGATAACGTAACGGGTATTAACTGGGATGCGATTACTCGTGAAAGCGCGACATACGGTGAAAACTGTGTGAGCTTGTCGCAATACAATCTGTTTGAAGATGCGAAAGATCCAACACAAAACCTCAACCTAGCGGCATCTGCGAAAGGTACTTTGTATGAGATGAACGTTGAACTCTTTACTGACTACGCACGCAAATACCGCTTTGTAGTGATGCCGAACGAGGCTTCAGCAAGCTATCGTGAGCAAGAGGTGTTCGACTTCCCAGTCGGTACCGTGTTGATTAAAACCTTTGCGCTGCCTTCGAGCACTGAGAATGCCCGTGGTGAAAACGAAGAGCTCATTGAGACTCGCCTATTGATTCGTCGTGACGGCGGTTGGATTGCCCTGCCTTACGTCTGGAACGAAGACAAAACCGACGCTTACCTGACTGCGGTATCAGTACCCTTTGAGCGCAGCTTAGAACATAACGGCGAAACGCTTAATTTAACTTATGAAGTACCAAGCCGAAATGAGTGTACCTTGTGTCACAAAGTAGAATCTGATGTCTCCGATCCTACTGGTAACACACAACCAAAAGGTTTCTCTCCTATTGGTCCTAAAGCACGTAACCTAAACAGTGTCCAGGATGTCTCTGATGGCTCGCCAGTCAACCAAATTGTACATTGGGAAACGCTGGGGCTATTTACAGAAGCTTTACCAGATACGCCAGAGAACTTACCTAAAACCCCTGTATTTGATACCGAAGCGGGAGCAAGTAATCTAACGGATACTGAGCTACTGGATTACGCCAAAGCGTACCTTGATGTGAACTGTGCGCACTGCCACCGCACCGAAGGCAAAGCGGCGAGTAATCCATTCAAGTTTGAATACTGGCGTGAAGGTATCAGTGAAATGGGCATTTGTGCTCGTGGTATCACCTTCCACAAAGGTCCATCTCCGTACGTGATTGTACCAGGTGATCCAGAAAACTCTGTGCTGCACTACCGCATCAATGTCGACAACGGAAATATGATGCCAGAACTAGGCAGACACGTTGTTCACGATGAAGGTGTTCAGTTAATTGCGGATTGGATTAACTCGATTGATACCACAGGCTGGAACTGTGTAGAGTAATACATTCAATGGCTACCGGATGTTTAGGTAGCCATTAACACTGTTTCAATAATACGAATTAACAACAAACAAAAACCGCCTCACTGGGCGGTTTTCTTATTCTTGGGTGTTCCAATGTCAGTAGCGTTAACGCATAAAGAACTTTTGTAATGCTTTTATTGCCATGCCACGACGCTCCATCAACATTCCTACACGCGGTAACCACGTTGGTGTACTTAGAATAGTTTTGGCGTGACTAAAGGTTCTAAAGCCTTCTTCGCCATGGTAGTGACCGATACCAGATTCACCAATACCACCAAATGGCGCGTCTTCCGCGCCGACGTGCAAGATGGTGTCATTCACCCCAACCCCACCACTGTGGGTATTACGGGTAATTCGCTCAATAACACTCTTATCTTCTGACATGATGTACAGCGCAAGTGGGCGTTGATTCTGATTGATGTAACTTATGACCTCTTGGATATCACGGTAAGGCTTGATTGGCATAAGAGGACCAAAAATCTCTTCCTGCATAATGGTCATCTCTTGCGAAACATTGGTCACTAGGTGCGGATATAATAGTCGGCCTTCTGCGCTCGTCTCGGACACGGTGTGTATTTCTGCTCCCTTGACTTTGGCATCTTCCAATACTGCCTTTAAGCGGTCGTACTGACGTTGATTGATGATATGAGTAAAGCCTTGGTCGTTTTGGCCTTTGAGGTACAGCGCTTCAAAACGTTGTAGAAACAGTGCGACAAACTCGTTGATTCTTCCCTCGGGTACAAAGGCATAATCTGGCGCAACACAGATTTGTCCGGCATTGATGCACTTACCAAACAGTATCGCATCAACCGCTTTACTCAAGTTAGCGTCATCCGCCACGATGACTGGAGATTTACCACCGAGCTCCAACGTAATTGGGGTTAAATTTTCCGCTGCAGCACGAGCAACCGCGCGACCAACATTGGTTGAGCCGGTAAACAGAAGATGATCAAATGGCAACTTGCTGAACGCTTGTGCAACTTCCGCTTCGCCTTCTACGACTTCAACATCTTCAGGTAACGCTCGGCAAATCTCAGAAATCACTTTGTTGGTCATCGGGGTGAATTCGCTGAGTTTCATCATCACTCGGTTACCCGCAGCAAGCGCAGTCACTAATGGCGATAAACTTAGAATGACTGGGAAGTTCCATGGAGAGATGATGCCGACTACGCCAACCGGTTGGTATTGAACGGTGACTTTTGAAGGAGCAAGCAACAAACCTGCATGACGACGACTTGGCTTACACCATTTATTGAGGCGTTTGAGGGTGTAATTGATCTGGGCAACCGTCGGCAATACATCCGTCATTGCCGTATCAAATTCAGAGCGGTAACCAAAGTCGGCACTTAAGGCTTCCACCAGCGCTTGCTGGTTATTCAAGATAGTCTGCTTAAGAAGGTTAAGCTTCTGTTTTCTTACCTCTAAGATCGGATAAGGTTCGGCATTGTATGCGGCTTTGAGCTTATCCAATTTTTGTTGCAGCAGTTGACCAACTTCAACGTCGACGATCGCATTCATGATGTTCTCCTTGTGCACCCAATCAAGGGCAATGTCGCACTTATGTACGATTCAAAGTTAACACAAGGGCAACATTCTGACTATTAACGCAATAAGGAAGTTAGAGTTCAAACTCAGATTTGCTCTGGTTAAAGCGCAAGCTTCATTTTGTAATAAGGAACGTCAGATTTGTAGAAGCGCTCACCTTCAACTTGCATCCCAAACCTTTCGTAAAACGCTAGTGCTGATTCTCTCGCATCGCACCAGAAATACTCAACAGGTGAAAACTTAAAGCTTTCTAACACACATCGAATCATGGACGAACCAATGCCCTGCCCTTGATACTCAGGCAAGACAGCAAACTTGCGCAATCGAGCTTGATTGTCATCTCGGTATATCGACGCCACCCCCACCAATACGTTGTCGACGAATGCGCCAAAATGCTCCGCTTCCTCGTCGCCTTCTACTTGGCAATGTTCGATGGGTTTATTTGCCCATAGTACTTGATGGCGAATTGGCATCGCATCTTGCCACGTAATGGTATTAATGCTTATTTCCATTGCTCTTTTCCTTTCCAGCTCACTTATCCCTTTATATCGCCGCAACGAATTTTAAGCTAATATTTTCAATTACTTATTGTAGCCAGATCCAGCTCATAAATACCCAGTCGTTGAGAAGAATCTAGGGTTTCAAAATCATGTTCAACGTATTCCTTTAATATCGCACCAGCACGTTCTGCAATTTTGATGCTTGGTATATTGTCTTCCATACAATGGAACTGGATAACGTTAGCATTGCCTCTCTCTTGAATCAGTGGCACTAACGTCATCAAGACCAGGTCGATAATTTGATGACCACGACCTTTCTCTGCCAACCAATATCCAATCTCAGTCACTTTGCTTTGTGTTTCGATACCTTTGATGCCCAGCACTCCCACAAACTCTTGATTTAGGTTTATCGCAAACCAATAAGCATCGAGAGCATTGGAATTGATTCGTTGGGAAATATACGCAACGGCTTCCCTGCGGTTCGTAACCCAATCTGTCCAAGGTAGGTATTGAGATAAACTCTCCCGACTCTCATTAACCGCCGAGAGTAAGATAGCGGCATGCTTAGTCAGCAGAGGCTCAATGGAAATTCGCTCTGAAATTTGCAGTGCCTGATGTTGTTCATAACCTTGGTACATAGTGGTTCCGCAGTTAACTTTGCTTAATCAAAGTGAATGGCGTGAGTTCGCTCTCAACATAGTGCTTCCATATATGCTCGTAAAGTTGATGTTGATTGGCAAATGGCGCGAGCTGTTTTGCTTCTTCCAACGTGCACCAGCGGTAATCGGTGTGCTCATGATTTAGCGTTACCGTTTGATTCGGCTTACAGAACAAAACAAAACAAGGAATGACCATGATTCGATTCTTGTGTGCCTCATAAAACTGCTCTAGAAAATCTGCGCTATGAAGCTCTACATCTTCGATTTGTGTTTCTTCCTTAAGCTCTCGTACGATGGTTTGCCAGCCAGTTTCGCCCTCTTCCACACCTCCAGCGACATGGCACCAATAGCCACCTTTGACTCGCTCTAACAACAGCATTTTCTTTATGCCGTCGAATTCGGAAATCACCACACCAGACACATGCGTTGCTTGAATAGGAATCATCCCTTTCTCCTTATGTATTTATTGTTTTTATATCTGAACGGCACAGTCTACCTTGGTTCATGAAGATTCGGAGCCCTAATCACAAAGCGCTGATCTTTTTACCAGTTTAGTGTGCTAAAGTGCGATCCCCCGCAATAAACGAGCAGGTAAGATGCCTAACTCTCTCAACTCAATGATTCCGATTGGCGTGCGCTTTATGGTGCTGTCCGCTTTTGGTTTTGCACTGATGTCTGCCACCGTAAAGCACGTTAGCTTACACGGCATTCCTGTATTTGAAATCGTAGCAGCAAGGGCACTGGTTTCGCTTGTGATCAGCTATCTCGATGTAAAACGTAAAGGCATTTCTGTTTGGGGTAATAATAAGCCATTGCTCTTTGCTCGCGGTGCTGTTGGAACCATGGCTTTGATGTGTGTGTACTATTCCGTTACAACGCTACCTCTCGCGGAAGCGACCATTTTTCAGTACATCCACCCTGTATTTACTGCCTTACTTGCGGTTTTCTTCCTTAAAGAGCGTATCCAGTCTTCGACGTTTATCTGTATCGCCCTGTGTTTACTTGGGGTATACGTCATGGTGAGACCAGAAACCGGTCCAGACGCGGAGCATGCATTACCCATGTTCAGTGTTATGATCGCTATCTTAGGTGCGTTTGGTAGCTCCATTGCGTACGTAATCGTTCGTAAGCTGAGCCAGACAGAAGACAGCTCTGTCATCATCTTTTACTTCCCATTAGTGGCGCTGCCTGCATCGATTCTTTTGATTGGTGATCAATTCGTCATGCCAGATTTGTATCTAACCATGATGCTCGTTTTGGTCGGCGTCTTTACGCAAATAGGACAGTTGGGATTAACAAAGGCAATGCAAACACAAGAAGCCGGAAAAGCATCAGCCTATTCTTATGTTCAGATCATTTTCTCTGTCGTTTTGGGCATCGTCTTCTTTGGTGAACTACCTTCGGCGTGGACATACTTAGGTGGCGCATTAATCGTGACAGGTGCGCTGATCAACGTATTTGGTCAGCATCTCAAGTTGCCGTTTATAAAACGATAGCAATCGCCCTTCTAATTACGTTTCGTTTTATCGAAAAACAATAAAGCCAGAGCATCACTCTGGCTTTTGTTTTGGCTGTATTTGTAGCGCTAAGCAGCGAACTTCAAACCCGCGATACCCGCAACAATGAGCAGTAAACTGATAAGCTTGATTAGCGTGGCCGGCTCATTAAATAAATAGATACTGGCAATTGCGGTGCCTATCGCGCCAATACCCACCCAAACCCCATAAGCAACGCCTAGCGGTAACGTTCTAAGCGCGATACCCAGTAACCAAAAGCTTAACCCCATAAACCCAATAGTGAATGCTGATGGTGCAAGCTTACTAAAACCTTCCGTGTATTTGAGCCCGACCGCCCATGCGACTTCGCATAGACCAGCAAGAAAAAGAATTGCCCAAGCCATTGAGAGATTCCAAATGATTGGGGTCGTCCCCGATAGTGATAAGAGCGGTGAGGTCGTCCTCACTTCTTGTGAGCGCGCATTATAACCAAAAGACTAAATACAAAGAACACAGAAAATAAAAGGCTCTGAACGGTGCCAGAGCCTAATAAAGTCAAGAGAAAAACTTACGGTTTCAGTATTGTAAAGACTCGCCCGTCACTCAGGGTAAAGTTAACGGAGCTGGTTTTCTTCGGAATCCCACTCAATGCACACTCAGTATCTGAGTTACATACACCGCCAAGAGACCAAGAACCACCAAGCAATCCGGAACCAGAGATTTGAGCTGTCCATGTCTTACCATTGTTTGTGGAGCTGGTTGTGATGTCTGTTTCTGGCGGAGGTGGTGGTGGCGCTTCATCCTCAACATAAGTCGCCGTCACAGAGAGATTATTGTACGCAGCATAAGCATAGACACCGATATGCCACGTACCTGCACTTGGTGATGCTAAGGTACAGCTCTCGTTACTATTACTACTATAAGAACGACAATCATAATCGGTTTCTGAAGGCGCGCTGCCTAGCTTCACGTATAAATCGGCATCGCCATCACTGCCCGAGGTCACAACATTTAATTCTGTTGATCCAGTTGGAACGTCGATGGTGAAGCAACGCCATTGACCTGTAGAAGCAGAGTCAACCGACGACCCTACACCATTTGCCAGTACCGTGATATCACAAGATGTCACTGGTGGTTCAACAACACCGCCGCTTGTAGAGACTCCAACTTGTGCGAATGCATTAGTAATGTCCGTACCGGAATAACCTAACGCTTGTGCAGCAGCCAATACACCAGCAGCAGCTGAATCATAAGTCGCATCAGGCGTCCAATAGTTCTGGTTTGCGTAAGCAAAAGTCACAAAGGCTTTTTGTGTTCCCCAACCATATTCGGTTGCAAGTAAATAAAACGCCTTGTTAAACACCCCGCTCGAATAGTGCACATCCATGCCGCTGACATAGTCGGAGGCATGGCCAATTGAACGTCCATCTAAAGGTGGGTTGTCCATGTATCGCAACGCGCCGTTGGCTGATTTGCGAATGTCGTAACCGACTTTCCAATCATTGCTGCCTCGTGAATAAAACTCAGCGGCTTCACCAGCAATATCTGAGAACGCTTCGTTGATACCACCCGATTGCTCAGAGTAAATAAGGTTCGAGTTTTGTTCCGTAAAGCCATGGCTGACCTCATGGGCGGAAACATCCAAACTCACCAACGGATAAAAATAGGTATCGCCATCACCAAAGGTCATGCTGGAGCCATTCCAAAAGGCGTTCTCGTAGCGTTTTCTGTAGTGGACGCGCATCTCTAACTGGAAAGTCAGCGGCGCGATCCCCAACCAATCTAAATACATGTCGTACACAACTTTACCGAAATAATGAGCATCATTAAGAGGGCTGTATGCACCGTTGATTTCTTTTACAGTGTTGGTTGGGCAAGTAAACGTGTGTGTGCTACCCGATGTGCGGCCATTTAAGTTGACCGTTTTGACCACACCATTGATATCCATAAGACATGTGCTACCAGATTGCTGAACATTTAACGCTTCATAATCCACACCGTATTGGTACTCGCCGATTTTGAGGTTTCCCCCAGGGCCATTAGCACTAGCATGGGCTAATCCCTCATACTGATGCAAAACCTTACCCGTGTGCGCGTCGACTAGAAAGGTCGGTCGTGTTGGCTTGTGTGCGCTTTCCGAGTCAGCAAAAAAACGAACCTCGTAAGCTAAGTGCGCAACATTGTCGTTATCGACGTAGATGGTTAACGCCTGCTTTTGGTCTTCAATTTGATAGCCGTCTATGACAAATTGCTTTTGGACTTTGCTTTTCGCTTCGCCCGCTTTAAGCGATGGCGACACATTAGAAATATCATCGGCAATATCTTTAACCAATGTCCCGTTGATTCGCTTTATTTTGCCATTCTGATCTCGGTGGACAACAATCTGTTTCCCCCATACCGGAATACCTTTATACGTTTGCTGGTAGCGTGTATGTAGGTTGCCATTTTTGCCTTGGTTGGATTGAATTTTCTCTACTCTGTTCTCTTTTTGAAGCCCCAAAGCCTTACCGACATTTTGGGTTGAAGACTGATTACGCTTCTCTAGAGATACAAGATAACCATGATTATTTTCTAACCTTTCAGGCTTTGCTGCAAAAGAAAAAGATGAAAAGTATATTGCAGAGAGAAGCACAGCTGTCGTGATGACTCTGTAGCTTTGAGGTGTCACGGTTTCCATTATTTGATCCCCTGTCTTGCTAACTAAGCAACGCCAATCTGACAGAGTTCAACGCCTAAGAATAACTAAACTTACTCGACGCTTATTGAAATAGTTATCAATAAAGAGTCTAGTCGGCGGTTTCAATAAATCCACCCAATGATTTCATGCAAATGAAACCAATCAGCAAGAGATATTTAACAGTTTGAATATAACCTTCTGGTGTTGAAAATGATGCATTTATTGCATAAATCACACAAAATCTGCGCATCTGTGTAACTACGCAATCGTTTGTGTGACACAGATCGCTTACAAAACTTACTGATAACTTTAGTATTTGCGCGAACCCAATTATAAGGTATTGCATACTAATGAAATACATCAAAACCCCTCTTGCTCTCCTAATCGGCGCTGCACTACTGACTGGCTGTAACGACGACACTGAATACGTAGATGTTCAACCTAAAGAAGTAAAGATCGCCACTTATAACCTCTCTTTTGATCGCAGTACTTTTGAAGATCTCGTTGCAGAAATGCAAGTTGAACCAGCCAAGCAAACTGAGCTTGTCACCGCTTACCTTGACGGCAGCATCGCGGATGCAGACAAAACAATGGCTGAAAAAGTCATTCAAATCCGTAACGTTGCAGCAATCATTCAGAAAAACCGTCCAGATGTTCTTATGATGGCGGAATACAACAACGACGGTACAGGTGAAGATAAGGTGGCACTGGAAGGCTTCCAGAAAAACTACCTATCTGTAGCACAAAGCCTTGAAGGTGCAGGTGGTGAAGCGAACCTAGAACCAATCGAGTATCCTTACACCGAGTCTTACTCAACAAACACAGGTCTAAACAGCGGTCTTGACCTAGATAACAACGGCACAGCTGGCCAGCTTCCTGGCGATGCTTGGGGCTTTGGTTTCTACCACGGCCAATACGCTTTCGCGTTGATGTCTAAATACGAGATCGACACAGAAAACACACGTACTTTCCAAGAGTTCAAATGGAAAGACATGGAAGGCGCAAAAATCCCAACCATTACGATCTGTGACGGTTCACAAACCATTCCTGAGGGCATGCAGTGTGGTGATGAATGGTACACAGCTGAAGAGTGGGATGTCGTTCGTCTATCTTCTAAAAACCACGTAGATGCACCAATTATCATCCCTACTGAGAAAGGTGATGAAGTGGTTCACCTGTTGATGTCTCACCCTACTCCGCCAGTATTCGATCCAGGCAAAAACAAAGTACAAAATGGTGCTGAAGTTGAGTTTTGGCATCACTACGTACAAGGTAAAGAGTACTTCTACGATGATGCAGGCAATAAAGGTGGCTTAGCTGAAGGTGCGAAGTTTGTGATGATGGGTGACCAAAACCTTGATCCACTGGATGGCGATGGTTTCAGTGAAATCATGCAAGCTTTTCACAACGATCCATTGGTTAATCAAGATGTGATGAATGGTGAGCTTTACCCTACTAGCTATGGTGCAGCCGAGCATGCGGTAGATAAAAACTCGACTCACCCAATTCCAAACCGCATCACGTCTACGTTCGGCCTTGGTGTTGACTATGCGATGCCATCAGCAAACCTAAACGTTGTGGGCTCTGGTGTTTACTGGGCTGCATCTTACGAAGAAGGTCGTAAACTGTTTAACGACGACCGCATTGGTAAGTACGGTAACGGTAAAGATGTGTCTTCTGACCACCGCATGGTTTGGATCAAAGCGCAGTTTTAAGTACTGAGCCTCTTACATTTAGATACAACAAAGCCTCGGTATATGCCGAGGCTTTTGTTTATTGGGGTGAACACTACCAACGGTATGTTAGTGAAACACCCACATCTTCGCTCGTCACCCAAGGTACAAGCTGAACATTTTCATCGTATGCATCTGTAAATACATATGCGCTTAAGGTGCCAAGTGCAGCGCCAGCAAGTACGTCACGCCAATAGTGCTTCTTCGCCTCTACTCGCCCTACGCCGACTAAAGCAGCAACACCGTATGCAGGTAAGCCTGCTTCCCAGCCATATCGCAAATAAAGGTTTGTCGCCGAAGCAAAAGCGTTAGCCGTATGGTTGGAAGGGAAACTGTCATTGCCACTTTTATCCGGGCGTTCTGCGTCGATGGTTGTTTTACCAATTAAACCAATGCCCGATGCTGCGCCAATACTAAACCCTGCTTGCCAGAAGCCTTCCCAATCTCCTTTGTATGCAGGTACCGCGGCCGCCGTCGCAACCAATCCATAGGCACCGATATCGGTAAGTACGTCCCAATCTTTTTCACTCATCGCATGTACCGAATGAGCACCAAAAATAGAGACGACACCAACTAAACGTACAACTTTCTTCATTAATACAACCAATTAGAGTTCATATGCGCCCGAAAACTATCACAGCTCTCGGCATTATTCGACTGGAAACTGTAACAATTAAAACGTGAATTGATTGTGAAAAAAAAGCCAACCACAAGGTTTGTGATTGGCTGTATATACGTGTGAACAATCTGGTTCACTAACAACGTCAGTTGGCTAGGTGACCCTCGGCTTAAAAGGGTCATTACAACTAAAGCATTAGGCATGCCAACTTTTTGATGCATTTAAATCGATTGATATTTAATCACTTGCAATAAAATTGTACGAATATTAATCCTTGCACTTCCCATGCGGATGCATATTGCAAGCAACCCTTTGCAAATCGCAAATAATTTGCGTTACCCCTAGGGTTTTCGCGCAAGGTCTCGCGCTAAAATCAACGCTAGACCAAAAACCTGAAGAAACAGCCCGATGCTCTTATACCAAGCGATCTTTTCATCTAGATTCGACATGACTTCAGTTACCTCAAGGTTTTCAAGGTAGTAACTGTCAATGCGGTCTCGATAGTTAGTTTGAGCTTGATTGATTTCGGACATCAACTTAGGCAGTTGAGTAATATCAATGGCGCTAACTTTATCTCCCGTCCAAGCAGAAAGGTGTCCTTGTAGCACTTGATTCATCTCTTCAGAAACCGCTTCACTTTGAGACAGGTGTAAATGCAATAGCAACACCTCTCGCTTTCGCTCTAGCGTTTCTACGCTGTTCCAAGCCAGTTGAATCGAATACAAGTTGTCGGCTTTTTGATCGGCAAGCAGCCCTGTTTCTTTGCCCAGCTTGTCTAACACCACACTGGTTAGAATGATTGCAGCAATGTTGAGTACAAGCCCAATCAGAACCAGTAGCCAAGCCGGAGGCAAGTAAGTCGAATTTTTTACCATAAATTACCGTAAGGTAAGTAGATTACGTTCAGCACCACTAAACCAATCATAGTAAAAAAGGTCAGTTTCATCCCAGTCACGCGCCCTTTCAAGTCTTCGCCTAAAATCCCTCGAGCATGAATAATGCGTCCGACAACAAACAAAACGCCGGTGAGATGGATCCAAATAACAGAAGCGCCATTGTATTCAACTAAAGCCATGAGAATCAGGGTAATCGGAATATATTCACTTGCGTTGCTTTGGGCACTGCGCGCGATTTGAAGCGCAGCTACACCTCCATCGGCATAAGCGATTTTGTTGCTGCGACGCTGTTTGATAACTTGAAAGGCAAGCCAGATGAGCAGTAATGCAAGAATGGATGCGTAGAGAGCGGTGATCATAGAACTTCCTTCTTTAGACAGTACGATAGTATTCAACTACCGAAAATTAAGGGCTAACTGTATCTAAAATATAAGCTAGCCCTATGAACTAAAGAAGGAATGGGTTAAATTGAGTGGTTAGCAAGCTTTCTTCGTTTTGATAACTTGGCCACGCCCTCAAAAATCGTAAACAGTAGACCAACCCAGATAAAGGCAAATGTCACCGCTTTTACGCTGTCGAACAACTCACCAAAGAACACGACAGCCAACACAAACTGCAGGCTTGGCTCAATGTATTGCATAAGTCCAACTGTAGACAAGTTTGTAATTCGGATCGCGATCGAGTAGAAAATCAGCGGTAGAATCGTCACCGGTGCACTACCTAAATAGAGCATGAAGGTCGTCATATCTACCGTAGAGGCCAACTCTCCCACCGTTACTTGTTTAACAATAAGGTAGGTAAGCGCGATTGGTGTCAGCACTAACGCCTCAATAAACAGCGTTGTACTCCAATCAAAATTAATCTTCTTCTTAAAAAGACCATACAGAGAGAAGAACAAACCCATCGTCAGTGCCACCAGCGGTAATTGACCGTACTGGAAAACCTGATACAACACGCCAATGGTCGCTAAAAGAATCGCAATAAATTGTCCTTTGGATAGCTTATCACCCAAGATAAACACACCAAGCGCGACAGAAATAAGAGGACCGATGAAGAAACCCAAGCTAGCGTCAATCACTCGGTTATTGGTCAGCGCCCATGTAAAGGCAACCCAAGAAATACACATAAGGCTACTGGCGACAAACGTATACCAAAGTGACTTTTTATCTTGCCAAACCTTAGACCATTTCGGCATATGGCGCGTCATCGCCAATACTAAAATAAACCCTACTGGCACCGAGCCAATGATGCGTAACGCCAACAATTCATCCATCGATGCATTTGGCAGAAAGCGATAATAAATAGGCAACAATCCCCAAATAACAAAGGACAATGCAGCCATTAAATTGCCGTAAAGACTGTTGTTCATAACTAACTCGACATATAAAAAGTGACGCGATTCTATAGCGCAAAGTCGTTTTGTAAAGTGAATTTGAGAGCGAAGATCGCCTTTACAAAGCTAAGCCTTGAATCACTGCTGTAATACCGCTAACAAAACAGAGTGTCAGCGCACCAAAGCGAATTTTTTCTTTTGGTAAAGATTGCGTTGTTTTCATTGCCAGCCAGTAACCAAACGCCCCTGCTGGCAGCAATGGCAAAGTAATCACCAGATGATGAAGAGTGAAGAAACCAACTGGAATTTGCACCACTAGCGAGATAATAGAGCTGAAAACAAAGAAGGCAGAAAGGTTACCACGTAACTGATTCGCTTCTTGATGTTGCAGCAATAACGCCATCGGCGGACCGCCAATGGCAGAGCTCGTACCAAATAAGCCAGAGAAGAAACCAGCAAACGTCATACGCCCAGGCGTTGGCTCAATACGAAACGGAAGTACACTTACTGCCACAGCAAAAAGCACAAGGAATCCTATCCAAAGTGTCAGTGCTTCTGTAGAGACAAAAAACAGCAATGCCCCACCCGCTAATGAACCTGGCACACGACCAATCAGTGCCATTTTTAAACCGCCGATTTCTACACTACTGCGGTGCTTCATTGCGTTCATCAAAGATATAAACAGCGCAACAAGACAGATTGGTGCCGGCACATACTCCGGCGCCCAAAGAATCAATAATGGCGCAGACACAATAGCCAGGCCAAAACCTATGGCAGTTTGTACGTAAGAGCCGAGGAAAATCAGGCCCATAGCAAGCAAAGTAGTTGAATCGAAATCCATCGATATGTTCTTACATTCTAATTATTTATTAGAGAATCAGTTGAATATATAAAAATTATTAATGACCAACTCTCACCCCGCGTAGGATTCATCAAACGCATAAAAAACACAATCAAAATGTTTCAAAATCTGATCACTTAGAGGCCATTTTCATCACATTAAAAGCTGCGTATTCCTTGAACACTTCATTTATAAAACGAATGGTATCGAGAAGGAAAATATAAGACTATAATCAATCTCCATTTAGAGTGAATGCACCATCAAAATTCACCGTTTATGGGCTTAAGTAGTCTATCGCACCACAAAAATATAAGAACATTAGACTATCGTTTCAACCTAACTTAAAGATGGTTTATGAAAAGAAAATCAGGTTTTACTTTAATTGAGCTTGTTGTTGTTATCGTAATTCTCGGCATCCTTGCCGTTACTGCCGCGCCACGCTTTTTAAACATTCAAGATGATGCTCGTGAAGCTCGTTTAGAAGGTATGAAAGGTGCAATCGCATCAGGCTTGGGAGTTGGATATGCAAAACTAGCAACCACCGGGCAAGAACACCTCGCCTATGTTTCAAACAAGAACACGCACGATAAAACACCAATGCAGGCACTGCCTTTCGATGGTTGTGAGCTAAATGGCTCGAAGTACTGCGTATTTTTATATGGCTACCCTGACGCCGACAATGACAGCTTGCCTCTGCTAGTGCAAGGTATTGATGGTTCGGATTCAGATTGGAAAATAATCCGACATCCATCAGGCTCAAGTACCCGCGAAATGGTGATTGCCGCAGCGGATGACCCAAGAGCAAGTCTAACGCAATGCGGTATTTTATATGGGCCACCTCAATCAGAAAACGAAAGTTACAAGCTTGAAATCCTTCCTTGTCCGTAACAAAAAAAGGCTGCCAATTCGGCAGCCTTTTTAGTATCTCGAGATAATTTATGCGAAATTAAATACGTGCTTGTCCATCATATTCACCATGCGGCCAATCTCTGGCTTGGTGATGGTGTCATTGGCACCAAGGGACAACGCCTTCGCACGGTTATCTTCACTCATTAATGAAGAAAACATTACGATAGGCATTTCGTTATATTCTTGCGTGTCACGCAGTCGTTTGACTAAGTGCATACCATCCATACGAGGCATTTCTACGTCGGTTACAACGGCATCAAGCAATTCGCGCACTGGCAAGTTTTCTTCTTTCGCAACTTCGATCAAGCTCATCAATTTTTCATACGCTTCGCCACCATCTTTACAGGTGATCACGTTATAACCCGCAGAAGCCAATGTATCTTGAATCAATGAACGAATAAACGCAGAGTCATCCACAACCATGATGGTTTTTGCGTTACGCTTACCTACCATACGTTGGTTCAAGTCTACTGATTTATCACCAGTCACGTCGTATTTTTCCATACTCAGTTCTGGGTTGATGTCTGCAATGATTTTCTCGAAATCCAGAATCATGATCAGGTTACCATCTTTACGAACAACAGCCACAACACAATCTTGCTCACCCGCCTCTAAGAATTGGCTTGGGGATTCCACATCGTTCCAAGAAATACGGTGGATACGCGAAATGCTGTCAATCAAGAAGCCATTTGTCATCTTGTTAAAATCGGTAACGATAACGAACTTACGCTCAAGATCACGGCGAGTAGGAACACCTAACCAACCAGCAAGGTCAACCAGAGGTGTTAATACTTCGCGCGACGAGAATACGCCGATCATATGAGGTTGTGCATTCGGATAATCAGTAGTCTCTGGTACGCGAATCACTTCTCGTACTTTAGCGACGTTAATACCGTAATAACATGTTTTTGTGCTGCCATCTGGCAATTGTTTTTCTAAATGGAACTCAATGATTTCAAGCTCATTGGTACCACTTTCAGTCAGAATAGTACTGGTTACGTTACTCATAAACCCAATTATCCAAAATACGCATCAAGAAGTGGCTTGATGCAATGCCACAGAGAATCACTTCACAGGCGTAAATTTCCAAGAGTCCTTTTGTAGTCTTTGAGACAGAATTTGTAAATAATCAAAAGGATGCTGACTGCACACTTCTATATCAAATGCTGAAATTTCGTCTCATTTTTGAACAAAACACAGCCATACGTTCAATATGGAAAGGCGTTCTAGTTATTAGCGGCAGCTCGAACAAAAAGTTTAGCGATAAATTAGTGCGTTTTAATCACTGACTCATTCGCGACACGATGACGTTCTCCGTATACGCCCTCATCGGTTCTAACACCACAGCTAACAACCATTGTGATCTGGTCGCTGTCTCTTAAACCGAGTAGCTGTTTTACGCGTTTTGAATCAAAGCCCTCCATCGGGCATGTGTCATAACCTTTCTCGCGCATTGCGTACATAAAGGTCATCGCAGCAAGTGAAACGCTCTTGTGCAAACAAACACGTACGTCCGATTTACTCACTTCTCGCACCATGGGTTTGTTTCTACCTAACCACCAGCTATATGCCTTCCTCAGCAAACCGCGGACACCAAACATGTCGTTGTTGTAAACCATTGGGATGAGTTTTTCGTAATACTTTAGAGCGCGCTTGGCCGCAACGTCGTCACGGCCTTTAAAAGCTTGACGCACAGTCTCTGCGTTGCGCTTGGCGCGCTCTTCCCAGTTGTGGGTCGTTGCAACAAAAACCACCAGTTCATTCGCGGTTTTGGCTGCATTTTGTCCCATACAGTATTCTGCTAGCTTTGCTTTTTTCTCATCCGAGATAACTCGATGAAATTCCCACATCTGCATGTTGCTGCTATTGGGGCTTAAAGTCGTCAACTCTAGGGCCGTTGCTACATCGTCGTGGTTAAATTCAGCATCCGCATCGTATTTTCTAACTGAACGACGTAAATGGACAATAGATTCGAAAGAAGATTGGCTCATAACAAACTCTAAATATGGAAAAAAGTGATCTTTACTGATTCATCGATAAGCTGCAAGTGCAAATACAACACCAAGCTTAAATCCACGTCAGACTGTTTGTTGTTGCTACGCCAATAAGTGACAATGGGATAAAAAGATAAATAAACATGCTTACCTACTCTTCCCCCGCCTGATTACTGTCTGAATCAGAAGCATCGATTTTATCTCGTCGTATCTAATTGATTGTATTATTTTTGACGAAACATTTTCTCAATAATAAGACACTCTATTTCAAAAAGTGAAATTGTCATTTTCACCCATTACCCACAGATTTTTCCTACAATCCGACTCCATTAAAGAGTGCTGAAAGGAAGCGGCAAGTAAATTGAAACATAAGGTGAGGCACAAATATGAATAACGTTCTTATTATCGACGACCAGCCGCTATATAGTGAAGCGCTTGCTTCTCTTGTTCAAACCGCTTTCCAATCTGTTAACGTCGTAGAGTCAACAGACAGCGCTGAAGTGATGGATATCGTTCGTAACCAACCTGTCGATTTGGTTATTTTAGATGTCGTACTGGGTGACCGAGACGGTATGCGCCTAGCGAAAAATATATTAGCGACGGGTTACCAAGGTAAGATTTTGTTTATTTCTTCTCGCGATTATTCGAGCTTGTCTAAAGCGGCATTTGAAATGGGTGCACATGGCTTTTTGAATAAAAACGAAGCGAAAGCAACCATTTTGGATGCTATTGTTAGCGTGACGCGTGGGTATTCTATGTTTAAAGCGACGCATAACCAATCATCGGGTAGCGTCACTTTATCGAATCGTGAAGCGATGGTATTTCACTATCTCGCTCAAGGTTACTCGAATAAGAAGATCTCAGAGCAACTGTCATTGAGCGCTAAAACCATCAGTACTTACAAAACTCGTATCTTGAAGAAATATCATGCTGAGTCAGTGGTCGAATTACTGAACACACTTCCTCAAGAAGAATGCGGAAGCCTTTGTTGTTAGACGCTCTTCGAAATAACACGACTAAGTAATCACATATTTCGCGATAGCATCAGTTAATAGCTGGTGCATCGAGTTGTAGCGATGCGTTTGCTTCATTTGTACCACCACTTTTGGGCGCCCCTGCGGATAAAAAGTTTCAGGTACAGGAATGAAATTAAAGCCATCAATTGGTTTTTGATACTCAAGTAAAATCGTCGCTGCCCCTCTCATTCTAATAACCTTGAGTAAGCTGGTTATATTTCCAATAGTAGCGACTCGATCAATGTTAAGTCCGCTCTGCTCAAGGGCTCGTTTAGTGACTTGTTCCCTGTCCTTCCAGCCTGCCAACTCAAGTAGAATAAATTTAAGCTCACACGCTTTTTCTACTTCAGTAATACCTAAATCGGCAGGCACGACGATGACGGCAGGAGCGTAGCCAATAAATTGCTGATGAATGGATTTTGGGTATTCCTCATTAAAGTAATGCAATTGCATATCGACTTTATCTTCAAGGATTTCATCGATCGTGCTATCCGTACTGCTTGCAACATTGACGTGGGCATTGGGAAACAACTCCATCAGATCATTCAACAGCAGGTGGCCAAAGGATTGCTGCGCGGATTGTGGCAAACAGATGGTAATACTCCTGTCATAAGACAGAGGATCAAACTCACGTCGAATCAAGCAGGTTTCTAGCTGATCAAGTGCATTCGTAATTTCGGGCAGCTTCCTCTTTAGATAATGCGTAGGCTCAAAGTGATGAGCGTGTCGGATGAACAGTTCATCCTCTAATTGCGTTCGCAAACGGGTGAGATACTTACTTATAGACGCTTCACTTTTACCCAACGCTTTCGCGACAGGTTTAAGTTGACGATGACGCTCCAGCAACACAAGAATTTTGAGGAGATTTAGGTCGAGATCTTTATTCACAGCGTGGTTACCAAATAGAATCAAAGACTAAGTTATATTTTTATAATTACTTTCGGCCAAATACAAAGAAAGCAGCCTTTTCATAGGCTGCTTAACTATAGAAGACCAAAGTCACGTTTTGGTCAAGTTTATCAGACTCTTACACCGCCAATTAGTGACAATATAGTCATTTACTCGCAGTTTCAGGTTTAAGACATTGTCTCAATTTAGACGCGTTGACGCTTGGTCTCGTACAGTTCTTCATCCGCACGCATAATAACATCTTGCAGTGACTCATTTTCTTCAGCAATAGCGATTCCTGTGCTGACACTCGCTTCAACACCCATTTTTTTTAGTGGGTTATCTTGTACTAGATTCTGTAGCTTCTTGGCTAAAGCGTTAGCATTACCAAAGTTGCAATCTGGCAGTATTGCTATAAATTCATCACCACCAGTCCTCACTAAATAGTCACTCGAACGAAACACCTTGCGCATTGCATTTGCGACAATAACTAACACTTCGTCACCCACATGATGTCCATATTTATCATTGATACGTTTTAATCTATCACCGTCAATAGCAATAACCGAGTAGGGTGCAGACCTTAGCCTCCGCTTGAGTACTTCTTCTCGAAATACTTTTCGGTTTGATAACCCCGTCAACTCATCTTTTGTAGCGTTAGAAATCGCACTGGCGAGCTCTATCCCCTTCTGTTTTGTCTCATGAACTTTAGAAAAATAAGCATAAGCGGCCACAAGATAGACAAGATATAAAAAACCATAATCAATAACGACCTTGCTCAGTGGGTAGTTGTATACCATCAGGTTGTTATTATCAGCCACATAGGTTTGGCTATAGGCAAGCTCCTGCCACGGATAACCAGGAAAAAATAATAAAATATGTTTATGGCCATTGTTAACAGCTACATCAACAGCCTTTCCTTCTTGATAAAGAGAGTTTAGGTGTACTAATTCCCCAAACTCTCCAACCAGCTTTCCATCCTGATAGACCGGGCTAACAATGCTTAACGCCACCGTATCTGAATACGGCGTTTTAAAAGGGTTAGAGATTAAAATTCTGTCCGTAAGCTGGTCATGCCAAGCAAACTTCGCACATGCATCGTTCTGTTTACACCACTCTGCATTGAACGTGTCTTTTATGTTGGCTAGCCCTTGCATCGAGCGCTCAAAAATGAATTTGTTACTCGTATATGATCGGAAATAGAGCACAGCCTCCTTTTGATCGTAAACACTCGAAGTAAAACGCTCTGTCTGATGTATCGTTTTGCGCGCAATTGCCTCGACAAAGTCTAGTTCGCTGCTATCCCCTAATGGAATAATCGCGTCAGGGAAATTGTATTCAGTGCCATCGGTTACGTCTTGTACACTTTTTCCCGCATAAGCAGCAAGTTTTTCTTCGGTAAGAAGACCTAACATAATGACTTTCTGCTTCATCTCAGACGCCATCTTGGTATACAAACCAAACTGCTTAACTTCGTAAGAAATCACTAGCCCACCAACAAGTGTAATGGTGGTGATAAATAGTAACAAAGCAACAAAGATTGACTGGTATAAGTTTTTTAGGTTCATCCAAAGCCTCGACGAAATTATGTTTCTACTACCTTGGCTAGCTCAATGATATTATTAACATTGAGCTTGTCGAGAACCCGCCTCTTATAGGTGCTCACGGTTTTATCGCTAATAGATAAGACATCCGCAATATCTCGATTGCTTTTACCTTGAAGTAGCAATTTCATCACCGCACTTTCTCGGCTTGATAACGATGGTACATTTCGGCTTTCTTCCACAGTTTGTTTAAACTTGAAGAACGAGTACCCTTTCGCCACTGCTTCGATCGCGTCTTTTAGAATTTCATGGTTTTCTGATTTACACACATAGCCATCCGCTCCTGAGCGAAATGCCATCTGACTGTACATATGGCTGGTCTCAGCAGAAAAGAAAATGACTTTCCCATTAAAACCATGAGATTTAATGCGTTTGTAAAAATCGTAACCATCGCAATCCGCGAGGTTTACATCCAAAATGAGTAGCCCTATGTTCCCCTCTTTTAGGCTCTTAAGTGCGTCTTTCGAACTCGTTGCTGTCATTACTTCGTTGGCGATGCCTAAGCTCTCGACCAATGATTTGATTGCAACGCAGACAAGTGGGTGATCATCAAAGATCAAACAGTTCAATTTATTCATCATTCTTTTATTTCAGTATTGTTATTGCTTCTAAAGGCATTGGTTTGTCGATGAAGTAGCCTTGGCACACATCGACTGTGTAATGGCGCATGGCGTCAAGTGTCTTCTCGTCTTCCACCCCCTCTGCGACGACACTGATGTTTAGGCTTTTTGCTAACGCACAAATTGCTAACACGATATTTTTCTTTTTAGGGTCATGTACTAACCCTTGTACGAATGAGCGATCGATTTTCAGTTCGTTGAAAGGCAGTTGAGCTAACTTTTCTAACGACGACGACCCAGTACCAAAATCATCAATACTGATCGTCACACCGTTCATCCGAAATTTGAGCAGGTTCTTATACAACGCGGGACTGCTTTGAAATGTATCCCGTTCGGTGATTTCAATCGTAAAGTGGTCGGGACAAATTCCGTTCTCATCACACCGCTCTATGAATTGGTTCGCAAACTCAGGGTCTTCGAGGTTCTCATGATCGACGTTTAGTGAGATATGATGTTTGAACCCACGGTTCTTCATGTCATATAACGCATTGCTAAACACTGCTTCAAATAACTCTGCAGATAAATGACAACGCTCCACGATTGAAAGGAAGCGGTGTGGTCCGAGAACTCCATATATGGGGTGAGACCAACGCGCTAATGCTTCATACCCAATGACTTCACCAGTATTGGCGTCAGCTAAGGGTTGGTAATAGTTTTTTACCCGACCTTCTGCTAATGCAAACAAAAACTCTTGATCTTGCAGGTAGATATCTTGATGAAACCTTTTAGTTTTGGCTGGCTCTGCCCCCACTCTTCTTAGCATCTCGACGACTTGGCTTTCCTCATAGGGTTTAAGCAACTTTCCGAGAACTTCAAAACTAAACGTTTCACACATCGCTCGAACCGCAGTAACAATGGTCAATTCCATTGCACTAACAAGTACAACTTTGCCTTGGTAGCCAATCTGATTGAGCATCTCCATCATGTCGATCCCATCTTTGTCAGGCATTTGTAGATCACAAAATATAATGTCGACATCAGACTCTTTTGCCTGTCGAATCGCGGCATCAACATCCTCAAAAGTTGACACACTGACCTCGTGACGAAGCAGCATTTGCTTGAGCAGTGTTATCTGTAGTGGATGGTCATCAATCACCATCGCATTCAGTGATTTATTCATGAGCATTTATCCAATCTTCTGCTAAGTTGATTTCATGTTCGATTCGGTTGATAAGCGTCGCCACGTGAGATTCAAAATCCGCATCACTCGCCTTTTCTGCGTCAACACACAGCTCGACTAAAATCGAAACGCCAATAGCCCCCAGTGCGCCCTTTATCCCATGGATTATGCGTTTCTTCTCTTGTTTGGTTTCTGCGATCTTCAAATTCGAAACATCTTTCTCCATTGAGCTCTTAAACACACCAGCTATCTCATGGGCATCTTTCTTTTTAAACTTCTCGATCCATTCAGGCCACTTTGCCTCTTTCTCTTGACCAAGATGCGGCAGAAGTTTCGACCTGAGCTTTTCGAGGTCATAAGGCTTGTATAAGATGTCATCAATACCGATGTTCTTGGCGTGTTCATTTGCTAAACGTGAGTCTTCCGCCGTCACACCAATCACGGGGATTGAAACGAGATCTGAATTTGCTTTCAACTTCTTAACCAGCTGAAACCCATCCATTTCCGGCATATGAAAGTCAGTCAGAACCAGTGTCACTTGATCATCACGATTAACGTATTGCCAAGCTTCTAAACCATTACTCACAATGACGGGTTCAATACCTAACTCTCGCAATTGCATCGTAATCACGCTTTGGTTAATTGGGTTGTCTTCCGCCACCAAAACCGTGCCATGCTTCCAGCTTACATTTTGAAGTGTTGGAGATGTCTCGGCTCTCAGCGAGCAATCTTGACTTAACAGCGCTAGTAAGGTGTCTGGGTACTTTGCTTCGGCAGGACTTAATTCACAGTGACTGTCCCGAGCACAAATTAACTTGAGGCCTTTGTATTTTCCTTGGGAAGAAAACTTACCAGTAAGGTTGGGGTTTATATCCGTAGAGCCCATACCCCATGTTAAACACCAATCACGTACATTTGCTGGCAATGTAGGTGAGAACGAGTAAGAAATCGCAGGTCGAGGATTTGACTCACAAAGAATAATAGGAAGCTTCACTACGACTGTGGTGCCTAATCCAAACTGGGAGTCAATGCATAATTCTCCGCCCATGCACTCAACGAGACGGTCAACAATGCTCAGACCCAAGCCTGTACCGCCATATTTTCGCGTGATAGTGTCATCGGCTTGAACAAAGGGCTGCAAAATGCCTTCGAGTTGAGAGTCCGTCATTCCAATGCCTGTATCGGCAATTTTCAGGATCAGTTGGCCTTCATTCATTGCCACACTGACATTGATTTCACCATCACTCGTAAACTTAACGGCATTTGAAAGTAGATTTGTCGTAATTTGTACCAGGCGCACAGCATCGACTTTTAACCATGGATTCGCAAATGGCTTGAAGGTCACTCGATAGTCTAAACCTTTGCTTACCGCTTTAGGTTCAAAGCTACGAACGACATCACACAGTGTTGTCACCACATCTGTTTTTACCGGAGTGACCTTTAACTGCCCCGCCTCGAGTTTGGAATAATCCAACACTTCATCCACCAGCAAATTTAGGTGGTTCAAGGATCGCATGGCCTGAGTAATTAACTCTTTACTCGAATCGTTGTCCGCCTGTCGTGTGAGTAAATCCAGCAACCCATGCGCTGCCGATAACGGCGTTCTTAATTCATGACTCATCGTCGCCAAGAAGTTTTCACGCGCTCGAACGGCAGTCTGCGCTCTCTCTTGAGCAACAATCAGAGCAAGTTCACGCTCTTGCTGCTCGGTAATATCTTGGAGAACCGTTAAAACAAATTGCTTTTTGCTGCTTGGCGAAAATATCGATTTACGCTCACGATAGACATGTTGGATGCCGAGTTTGCAGTTTTTGGCCGCAGTTGTATCTGAGATACGCTTCCCTGCGATAACCTGTCTCAGTTCAACAACGTTGTTCACCAGCGGCTTGGCACTATTTCGATTCTCTATCGTACAGCCTTTACAACGCTTATTGCGGTAGAGAGAGCAGTTGCTCATTTGAATCTGGTTATCTTCACCATGAATAAAGACAATGCTATTAATCTCTTGGATGATGTCCATGAGCCATTGCTTTTCTTTTTCTTCGTTGGTGGCGTTTAATTCCGCAAGATTGACTTTCAGTTTGAGATGCGCCAACACGAAATAAACAATCGCTAGCAATACCACAAACATTGCCGCTGCAAAGAGTACAATAGTAAAAACGTCTTCTTCGTCATAACCATAAACAAGATTGAAGTTGCGATAAGTTCGATTGATCTTGTCGATCTCTTTGGCATCAATAGTATCTATGATGCTATCGAGGATTTTCTTTAACTTGGTATTATGCTCCGTCACAGCAAACGCAATGGAGAGTGTGAGCACGTCCTTTTCACTGATCAGCAGCCCATCGATATTATCTTGGGCAATCATGCTATGTACGATGTCATCAGGCACATAGGCAACTTCAATCTCACCTGCTTTTAGATCACTCAGTAGCTGCTTTAGATCGTCATAGCGAGTGAAACGTTCTTCTTTCCATGAGTCGAGATTAACCAAGCCCTGTCTTTTCAGACTCATGAGAATGCCGGATTTCGCTTGATGGTGTGGATGGTTTTCCGGGTCAAGCGCTTCAATCGCGACGAAGTTATTGTGCATAAACGGCTTGGTAATAAGCCAGTCTGAAGATGGAGCATAATCCACATAAGCAACAGGCACGATATCCGCGTTGAATGCCGTCAACCCACTGTTTAAGCTGCCGCTAGGTTTAACATATTCAAACCTCAAGCCCGTTCTAGATTGGATTAAGTCAATAAAATCCGGTAAGAAACCATCTAAACGACCAGTATGAGTGTTTCGATAGAGGAAAGGGAAAGCGGCTTCACTGCTGCTGTATGTAATCGTCTGGTTACCACCGAGGTCACGGCGATATGCGACCAGCAATTTGTCGTTCACATGATATGGATTCTTTGATGCCACAGACCGAATGTTCTTGCCATTACGCTCCCAACTTAAGATGCGGTTAATTCTGTCAACAAGCTCTTGGTTCGACTTAGAAGTAATGAAACTGACTTCTTCTTCATTCAACCAACTTGGAATGTCCACGGATCCATTAACAATATCGTTCTGATCTAAATACTGGTTGATAGCCACATAAGTCGAAATTAATGCGTTAGCTCGCCCACTCCTCACCTCTTCAAAAGCGTTAACTCGACTTTCCATTTGGCGAACGCTTGTGACTCCCATATCTTCCAGATATTGGCAATAGACAGTTCCAACAACGCATACCCAGTTGAGTTCACGGGGATCGCGTTTAAAATAACTGCTTTCCCGATACCACACGGCTATGGTGCTAGAGAAAAAAGGATCGGAAAAAATAAAACGAGCTTCTCGGTCTGGCGTTTTGCTAAAACCTACCGCCCCATCAATCTTGTTAGTTTCAATGTCATTGAGAATTTCTGGAATGACCGAGTAAGTGCGCAATTCAAGCTTAAGATTTAATACCTTTGCAATGTTAGTCAGATACTCGAGGTTAATACCGTAGAAGGTCCCGACCTCGCTACCCACGTTCGGGTCGTCAGACTTTTGAGCAATCACACCTACAACAACAGTGTGAGAAGACTCTTCCTCTGCTAGGCAATAAGTTGAGCTCGCAATTCCGGTGAATGCGGCAAAAATGAGAATGTTTTTTCTTAGAATGCTGAACATAATGACTTCCACGACTTGGAAGGTCAGCCTAAATTGTGCAGCTTAAATGTCAAACTTCGGCAATTTTGAAAGTATTTATATACTATTGTTTTTAAATGGCTTTATTGCAAATTGTCAGTACAATCCGACACAATTATCCACATTAGACTACAACACTTTTGCGTAGAGCATCTCATCATAAAGTGGAAAAAGATTGCACAACCTTTAAACAGGGTTATATGGAATATTTAGTGGTTCGTGGCGTGTAATGCGAACAAGAAAGGCCACTTCTGTAGAAATGGCCCTTCGTTTAACGCGCTTAGTAAACCGTTTCTAAACCTGAACGAAACTGGTTCTTTCCTTCTTTTTTGGCGAAATACATCGCCATGTCCGCCTCGTTGATTTTTTCTTCAAGGGAAGAATTTTCATCGCGTGGCCAATAACTCACGCCGATGCTTGCAGAGATGCCACACGTTATATCACCAAAGAGAAACGGTTTGGATAGACTCTCAATTATCCTTTGAGCAATCGGCTCACAGCTTGTCGCTTCACGAACCGCAATCAAAAACTCATCACCCGCCAAACGTGACACCAAGTCTCGCCTTGCCACACAACTCATCAAACGTTGTGCGACAACTTTCAATAGTTGATCACCAATCGCGTGCCCATATTGGTCGTTTACGGCTTTAAAGCCATCCAAGTCAACAAACAGAATATGTTGTGATGTCCCCAAATCGTGCTTCTCTTGTAAACGACGCATCGCTTTTGAGCGGTTAGCCAAACCCGTTAATGGGTCGTGATTCGCTTGATAATTCAGACGCTTGAGCTCGATATCTATTGTTAAATCCGTAAATGAAACCACGAACGCTTCCGCCCTGCCAGTTTCACTCTTCAACACTCGCACTTTCAACTCACAAGGCATAACTCGTCCTTGTTGGTTTTTCAGCTCAACATGCGTCTTGTAGTGTCCTGTTTTGAGCAATCGAAGCTTAATTGCCTTAGTGACTTCAAACGGTGATAAAAGCTCTAACGTTCTTAACGCCCCTACCTCACCAAACCATTGTGTCGCCGCATGGTTTTGGGTTTGGATACTCAGTGCTCGGTTTAACACTAAAATGGCATCTTGGTTTTGGTCAAACATCAAATCAAGTAACTTACGGCGCTGCTCAGACAAGGTTTGCTCTGTGATGTCCTGCAACTGGATCAAGCTGCTTTTTTCTGTATCCATCGGATTACAAGAAATCAAATAGCGCTTGGTTTTATCTAAACTACGAACCTCTATTCCCTTCACCGTGGTGTGTGTGTCGATGGCAAACATGATTCGTTCGATTTTAGATACAGGCTCAAACCAACTCGTGAGCAACGTACGAACATCCGAATTGACGTCGACCCCTTTCATTTCTTTCGAGGCGATCGGGTTGAAGTACGTGACTTTATGGCAAGAAGAAACAACGAGCACGCAACGCTGCATCGCATCTAATGCGCTGTGAATATAGCGGTTTTTGTCCTCTACTCGCTTCAAAACCTGTGCTACTTGAGACTCACGCTCAGCCAAGCTCATGGTCATCTCATTAAAGCATGCCGTCAGCTTACCAACTTCATCTTGGTGATAAACCGGGAGTGTTTTTCGAATCACGCCAACCCGACTCATGTGTTCAACCGAACGATGCAGTGACAATAAAGGTAATGAGATCAATGAATGCAGCAATTTAGCTAATGCCCACGCACACATGGAAAGTAACAAAACGATCACGGCTAATGAGAGCCACATCTTTCGTTCATTGATGAGTAGGTTCTCCAGTGACACCCAAACTTCTAATGCACCCAGCTTTTCATCACCTAACACAACATCATAATGACGCATCACAACACTTAGGTGAGTACACTCCAATGTTCGTTTCTGCCATTCACAACCAACAGGCAAGTCCTCAATCGAAGCGATGGTTTGGTCGTTTTGATTGATAACAAGGGCAGAAATAACATCAGGGTCAAAGCTCAAATTAACCAATTGCTCTTTTGCTGCGTATGCATCATCAAACATCAACGCCGCTTGAAGCGTATTGGCAACGCCTTGTCCAAGAATATTGGTTCTTCGATCAAGTGCTGCTTCTTGCGCCAACACCAAATATTGAATAGCTAAAGTCCCCAAGCCAATAACAATCAGCGTGATCATTAACCAAGTCGGTAGAATCATCTTATGACGCAGAGGCAAGCGAGCAAGACGAGAACGAATCATGGCTCCCCCTCGTCTTCCGCTAGGATCGAAATACTGAGTAATTGCGCTCTAAGCCGAACACCGGTAGGTGCAACATGGCCACGCGAAACCATAGGGCGAATACGGTTGTTCACCTTCACAAAGGCCACCATACCGCCCATAAAAACAAACTCTTCCCCATTACCAATCAGTAAAGAATGAGGGAACGCCTCTTTTAGCGCTTCTATTTGAGTTTGCGTTGCATTGGGTACGTAAAGAATATGACAAGCACTCGGCGTCACGTCACTGGAAAGATTAAAATAACGAGATAACTGTGGCTTACGAGCCACAATACGTTTCAAATGTTCCGAAACAGTGTCACTTTCAGAGACACAATATTCAATTGGTGCAATAGGTTCACCAGTGTTCATCCAATCGGCTAGCAATGCAAAGCGGTACAGGTACACCGCTTTTAAATCCGCATCGTCGTACTGAGCAAAAGCCAACGTCGCACTCAGTAGGGCCCAAAGAGCGAGCCCATACTTGAAGGCGGATGTTTTCTCAAAACGCTTTACCATCCGGCGTAATTCCAATCTAAGGTCAGCCAGTACTGAGTCCCATTGGCAAAAGAGTTGTAATTATTGGGAAACTCTTTGCTTTGATTCGCCCCTAGATTCTCTACTGAGGCTGTAATCTCAGGCATGCAGTCGTTGTATTGCCAACTCAAAGAGGCATCAAAAGACACTACTTCAGGCCAGTTGTAGTCTTTATTTGCAACAGAAACAGGATGCAATGCCGATTCATAATCTTCATGCAGTTCCGATTCAGAAACATATTGCCCACTGACACTTACCCACCATTGAGGCGTGATGTCCCACATTACTTGTGCATTCACGAAATGGTTTGGCTCATTTTCAATCATTCGTTTTACAGCATCATTGCTTGAGCAGATGGCACCTTCACAGTGACCAACAATTCGCTTATAGCTGTAGTTGGCATTAATTTGGATATCATCACGGGGTTGCCATTTCACAGCGATTTCACCACCAAAACTCTCACTCCAAATTGGATCCACCAACTGAGAGGTGTACTGCTCTACCACCGTGCCAACCGTACCAGGGGATGAACCTTCACCAATGATGATTTGCGACGCTGATTCTGTTTTATATACGCGAATGTTCTCGTGTCGGGTATAAAAGCCCCCGATGCTGAATTGCAGCCTGCTCTCATCCCAAAAACGATACCCAAGTTCATAGGTAGAAACCGATTCGACATCAAGATCCTCATTGCCTTTGAGTATCGTGCTGTAGTAGTAATCGTAGTAATTGTTATCGCTAAACATAACGTTCTGCATGTACTGGTTTTCACGCATATAGGTGCTTAGCTCAAGACGTGAAGGCGTCACAATCGCTTTACCCCACCCAGCCCAAATTCTTTGGTTGTTTGCGAGTTCATAACTCAAGCGAACTTGTGGCTGCGGATCGATATCATGAGTCAGGTTGTTGTACTGCCAGCGATTGCCCAGCGTTAGTTTGGTTTTGTCCATAACAGGAATGTTCCAGTTCATGTACAAACCGTAAGACTGGTTTAGGAAGTCGGGATCTTCTGCTACGCGAAGGTAAGGCATCGTCACCAATTCATATGTGGAGAACGTGCCAAACTTTTCATCAATCAATCGGATATTGCCACCGACGGTGAGCTCTGTTCCCCATAAGTCCGAAAAAGTATAGTGAGAATCTAAATCGGTTCTAAGGAACTGTGCGTTCGCGTGGGTACTGTCGTTAGAGCTGTACGTCAACCACAGCTCGTTTTCCCAACTGTCTCCATTACTGCGGTCAAACACATGATGGCCACCAACGAAGTACTCTTGCATCGTCATTTCCGCTTCGTGAGTACGCATTGGCTCTGCACCTGGCATGATAAAGTGCGGTTGGAAATTACCCCAGTTGTAATCTTCACGCGAACGAATACCACCCGCTTGTAAGCTCAATGTATGTTCATGCTTCTGATAATCCAAACGACCACCAAAGCGCTCGGTATACACATTGAAATGCTGGAATGGCTGGACACGCGCTTCATCACTTGTCCACGGCATATGATCAACAAACTCACCGTAAAGACTGTAGTTTGCGTATTCACCAACAGAGCCAGCATGATGGAGCTGATATTCACTGTAATCGTAGTTTCCGAAGCTAGCAGACACCTTCCCTTTTGCTGCACCATCCGCTTCTTTTGTGATGACATTAATAATACCTGTTACGGCATTGCCACCCCATACCGTGCCGACCGGGCCAAGTACGATTTCGATCTGAGATATATTCTCCATGCTGACCGGGATCAAATCCCAATCGACACCTGAAGACATTGGGTTAAAAACGCTACGGCCATCGACCATGACCAACATTTTATTGTTCAAGGTTTCGTTATTGCCACGCACCGTCACTCCCCAATCGTAGTTGGAGTATTTTGCGACATGAAGACCGGGTGCCAAAGATAGCGCATCAGCAACCGAGCGCGCACCAGAGCGTTTAATCTCTTTCGCGGCAATGACATAAACAGAAGCGGGAGTATCAGCAAGGGATTGCGAGGTTCGTGTAGCGGAGACAACCTTGGTTTCAGCCAAAGAGCACAGTGGCATTTCAAGTAGAGAGTCAAGGTCATAGTTAGCAGAGGCAGGAGCTACCGCTCCAAACGTGGATGCAATCACGAGGTTTAACGACAAACGCATAGGGTATTTCTCAACGTTTGAACGCTAAATATGGAACTTAGGGAAGAGGCTCAAACGTTAAATCACAGTGTATCTATATGAATACAGTATACCATTTACGTTTTTTTGGTTCATTTTAAACCAACGCCAATTACGCTGAGTTATTTTTGTCGAGACGATTAATTGATGTATTAAATGAACTTGCACATTGCTTTTAGGATAGCGGTAGTGAAAATAAAAGATTAAATAGAGAAAGCCCCACTTGAAGTGGGGCCTAAATTTATTAGTGAGTGATAGCTTCTGCACATACGAGACCACGGTTTTCGCCGAGTCTGTCATACATATTATGATGCCAAGCCGTCATCTTATCTGCTTCAAAATGAACGTTCCAGATACGATATCCTGTTGGCTCATCGTAAGTTAAATAGTTCGGGTAAGGCATCTCACCGAGCTTATCATTGGCTTGCAGGTAATCATAAAGCTCTTGATATTGTGCTCGTGTTGCCAAACGCATCTTGCTGTCAGGGCGATCACAGTGCTTTCTCACAGCCCAACCATCCGCTAACTTATTCAACACTTGAGAAGAAACAACCGTAAAACGCATATCTTCTGTTTCGTACTGCACATGATCGACAAGCATGAATGCATCAAACTTTAATGTGGTCAGATAAGTCGATTCATCATCCCATATTTGAATATGTATAGGAGCCGTCGGTAACACATCAAATTTCACATCGATGGTATTTTTTCCTTCAACATTCAGATAGTTCACTTTAAAGCTTGCTTTCTTGTTTGTCGCAAAACGGAACTTCACATTTGATACCATTCCACGATCAACTTTGGATTTCAGTCCAATACGAATGCCACTATCAACGATTTCATAACTCGCGATCAAATCAGAGCTCGTCAATACAGGCTTTTTACCAACATCCATTCCAAGCGAAGGGATATAAGTAGACGCAGTATAGTCTGCAAATCCGTAAGTCCAACCACTTGAGTGGCTGTATGAGTAAGCATGAGCAATTTCATGGAACAGTGTATTCATCGGTAAAATACGGTAGGCACCGTGGTTAACATCAACATACTCTTCCCAAATTGAAGCCCAACCACCACCAGCTGATTCCATTACTGAGATATCAGGCCAACTGCCTCCCCCCCATACCCTCTGCGGCGTAGTTATTTCGCATGGAACGCATCGTCAAGTCATGCCCTGGCTGACCAATAGATAAGTAACTGTGATAACCGTAATTAATCGCATCCGGAAACTTAGCAACATGGTTTGTACAAACAGAATAAATTGAACAGTTTGCCTTAAAGAACTTTTCAACCTCTTCCACGTAGCTCACACGATTGAACGCTTCGTGAATGTATGCGAGTGTACGCTCAAAAGTTTCTCGCTCCGGGCCAATTTTAGGTGAGTTATAACATGTTTTAGCTTTATCACTACACTCACCTGTATCCCAACCTAAACCGATATTAGGATCAAACATGGTTTTCTGATTTACGTATGTCAACCCTTCAAGAGTATCAACATCTAGAGCTAACTTAACCTTGGTGTATGGTGGAATTTCTCTACCCAAATCCAACAAGGCTGGGAATTCTGCACCTTGATAATTGATCGCAACGACGCCAAGAGGCATGTGAGTTTTGTTTAGTAAATACCAATCACTACCATCATGTTCGAATACTACATCGTCTACGTACACAGACTTTGTGATCTCAAGAGCACTGTCATCTGCTGCAGAGCCATAGATCACTTCTGCACTAGGCAATGTCATTGGCGTTTCAAACGTGACATCGTGAACATCGTTGTAGGCCATTTCTAGCATCTTGCCTTCGGTGCTCAACACAACTGATTGAACTGCACTTAAGCCATCGTCACTCGCGCTGACTTCAAGTTCAACATCGCCAAGACTCTCTTCCGTTACCACACCGTCAATCCAACCCGTCTTACTATCAATCGATAGCCAACTCGGCGCATTTTGGATCGAGTAGCTGATCTCATCACCATCTTGGTCTGTCGCTTTGATTTGGAAATGATACTCATCACCCACTACTGCGGTTGGTAGTTTCACCACTTCCCATACTGGCGCATGGTTGATCAGGTCTGGGTCAACAGGTGTCATTGCCAACGCTACATTCAGGTTCACTTCACTCTTTGCGGTTAAGCTACCGTCAGAAACCAACACGTTGAAGGTATATTTGCCTTCGTCTTCTGTTTGGGGCGCAAATGACATTAATCCTGTTGCATCCATCGCCACCCAACTTGGTTGACCTTCTAACGCATACGTCAGCGCATCGCCGTTTTTGTCCGTCGCAACCACTTGGTATTCGCCAGTTCTACCTGTCACTAACTGAATAACAGGGATAGATGCAATCTCAGGGATATTGTTGATCAAGTCAGGGTCAACGGGTGTCATCGCCAAAGCCACATCTACAGTCACATTGCGAATCGTCGTCAAACTGCCATCTGATACCAACACTTTGAAAGTGTGTACACCTTCATGCTCCGTCGCAGGCTTGAATGACAACAAGCCTGATTTATCGATCGAGATCCAATCCGGATGGCCTTCCAATGCAAACGTCAGCGCATCGCCATTTTTGTCAAAAGCAACCACCTGCTGTTGAGACGCTTTACCTGTCACTAGTTTCAGCTCAGGCAAAACTTCCACTTCTGGTGCGTTATTGATCAAACCAGGCTCTACCGGTGTCATGGCAAGTGCAACTTTTGTCGTCACAACGCGAGTAGTGGTTAAGCTGCCATCAGAAACCAAGACGTTAAACGTGTAAGTGCCTTCGTCCATCGTTTTCGGTGAGAACGAGAGGCTTCCTGATTGACTGATGGTTGCCCATTCAGGTTGTCCCTCTAACGTATACGTTAACGCGTCTCCGTTCTTATCCGACGCAATCACTTGGTGTTGACCGGGTTTACCCGTTACCAAATTGATCTGAGGGATCTCACTTACCGTCGGCGCATGATTCACTAAACCGGGTTCAACTGGCGTCATCGCAAGTGCCACTTTAGTGCGAACCACTTGTTTCGCCGTCAGACTGCCATCTGAAACTAATACGGTGAATTGATGCTGCCCTTCATGTTGTGTTTGGGGTTTGAAGCTCAACTGGCCAGTTGGACTAATTGACACCCAACTCGGTTGGCCAATCAATGAGTATGTCAATGCATCGCCATTTTTATCGCTGGCTTTCACCTTGTAGAAGCCGTTGCGTCCAGTCACCAAGCTGATTTCTGGTACCGCTTCAATCACTGGAGCATTATTAATTAAGTCAGGGTCAACAGGCGTCATACCCAAAGCAACATCAACAGCCATTGGTTTTTGGGTAATGTTCACACCATCCGATACCAAAACAAGGTAAGTATGGCTGCCAACATTGGCAGTTTTGGGTTTAAATGTGATCATCCCTTTCTGGTCAATAGAAATCCATTCAGGGTGCCCACTGAGTGAGAACTGAAGTTCGTCACTTTCTTTGTCAAAGGCTTCAACTTGAACACTTTCAATTTGGTTAGTGATTAGCTCAAGTTCTGATAGGTCTTCAACCACTGGAGCCTCGTTATCGGACTCTGGAGTTGAAGGCAGTTCAACGCTGATCGAAACGACCGCTTCTTTGGCCACAAAACCATCAGATACAATCACTTTAAATTGGTAGTCACCCACGTCTGCTTGAGTTGGATTAGCAGTTAAAAGGCCTTCTTTGCTAATGCTGACCCAATTAGGTTGCTCACTTAAAGAGAACACTAACTTGTCGCCATCATTATCGTAGGCATGAATTTTTGAAGTTGTTGGTGTACCGATAATGGCTGTAATTTTTTCCAACCCTTGAAAGCTAGGCTCTTCATTATTCTGAACAGATGTATTTTCCGAATTACACCCCATCAGTGAGAGGCTAATACATGCCCCTAGAAATAATTTATTCATCTTTATATAACTTTACCATGTTGATCTACAGTAAGTACTGACGCAAGAAATCGGATAACAAATGAGAACTTTGTTATCTAAAAATTTGAAATGTATTTAGCTCTAATAAATTAGAAAGAAACTATTCGTTTCAAGTGCATATCTAGATAACTAGAAAGTTAAATCAACATAGTGAGCATTGGGGACGACATTTTTCAACTTCTAAGCCTATGTAAGTTGATATGTCATTAATGGGATTTATCACCCTTCATTAAAATACCAATAATGCTACGTAATGTGACAACGAGGTGATGGTAATCCGACAGGGGTTAACACAAGGTTAATGTCAAACAAATGACGATTGCAAATTTTTATCGAAACGATAAAGAATATATAGCTCAGGGTTCGTGTATTAAAAAAGCGCCGAAAGGCGCTTTAATAGAAACGTTTTAATTCCAAACTGGTACGCCGTGCTCTTCACAACGTTGTTTATCATAATATTCAATACGCCCGCCCTTACCGACAAACTGTGCCTGCACTACCATTCCTGCGTCTACAAACTCGCGGAAATAGTCGCATGAAACATGAAAACTGCTGTCCTGAATTACGACAGGCACCCATTCGTAACCGCCGCTACGAGGTAAGTAAGACTTGAACACAATGACCCCGTCGTCAGAAACCTCAATCGCTTGGTCATATTCATTAAGTTTGTAGAAACGCTGCCCATCGAGTTCGGCTTTCGCTTTTTCAATGGTTTCTTGTGTTGCCGTAGAATTCAATGCTTGACTCGGCATAGTTTGACAGCCAACAACCGATGTCGCTGCTGCAAGCAGCAAAGTTAATTTAATTGTTTTATTCATTATTCCTAACCACTGTAGTGTTATTTATTATTTTTTTCATGCGTGTACATGAACTTTACGAAAAGAAAAGCGCCTTTCGGCGCTTGTCATTATACATCCCTTACCCAAACGTCCTTGACGTCTTTTTTAAGAAGGTCAATCACACTTTGGTGAATGAAAACGAAGCCAAAATCTTCTTCTAGTTTAAATATTAATCGCTCTTCTAAAGGAATATTTTCTAATTTAGAGAAGTCAAACTCTGTTGATTCGATGTCTAACCAGTTCAACATACCGTATTGTTTTTCTTTATCCGTCAATTTATAAGTTTGATGGATATAAGGCATTCGATAATCTTCGTAAACTTTAATTTCATCATCAGATGGTTGGCTTGGAGAACAATCCACACGAGCGTCTAACCACTCAACTCCGTGTACGACCAGTTTCTCTACTTCTGATGCAATATCACTGATGATAAATAGCTTTGGAGAAAAAGTCATTTCCAAAAGCAAGTCGGGCTCTACTGGCACAATTGGCTTGGGGCTTTGTTGGAATGGAAAGTTACCTAGGTATTGTTTAGTTAGTATATGATATTGTTCTTTCATCTTAAGCCTCAAAACTTTGGAGCAAGGTCATCAGTGCTAATCTTAGCTTTTCTCAAAGAGTCAAATTCTGCCATAAAGTCAATCACATCAAACAATTCTTCACAAAAAAACATCGCCGTTTCAGCACCTTTTACTCGAAATGCTACTCTATTAGATAACGGAATTTGCTTTAACTTTTCTTCAGAAATAAATAATTCGTGGACTATCAGTTCACCGCTTCTTGGAGAGATTTCGATATCTGAACGCTCTTCATCTAGTACATCTATAATATTATTGATAGCTAAAATGTATCGATTCTGTACTTCTCCATCCTCCAACTTCAGCTGAGAAGGGTAATATTCAATACCAAAAGGGTCGAAACTCATTAAGATTTCAGCAAATAGACGACTTACCGATAAATCACCACAATCAACTATCGGTCCAACGTTTTTTATACTTCCTCCTTCACTATCCACCCACACAACAGGGTTTATCGATGAAGTTGGATGATAATGGTTTGTACTGTACAACGACTCTCTGTTATCTACAGAAACAAAGTTAACACTTGAAGAGAAGTAGTTTTCGGAGATCAATGAAAAATACATATATACCCTACTTTATTTTTGTTCTTTGATTGTTTTTAATCGACGACCACTATAGCAAAATGCTTTTACTTCTATAGTACTGGGGGCATTATCTTGACTATTAAAATGCACTCGATTAGTTTTTGCATTTGGTTCACTGCATGTTTCGCATCCACTTTTTCCTGGTAAAAAGTTAGCACCTCTCTGTATTAGTAACAATTTGTTTCGGCTAATTTCACCAAGAATATCAATAGATAGGTCGTCCAACTTTGCAGTAAATCGCTCTTTATTAGTTTTGCAGTTTAACCCCTTAAGAGTACGAGCCAACTTCACACCAATGACTTTATGGTACCCGCTTAGCACATCAATTACTGCGACATCGTCTTCGAAGATCTTCTTCTTTAGCTGGTCGCTCTCGTTCAATACTTCGCTCTTTAACTCGCTCTGTAATCCAGAGACAGAAACTCCCATAGATTTTTCATAGTGAGTTACGATTCCACTATCTTTGTGGCTAGAGCTATGCAACGGCAATTTATATTGACACGCAATTTTATCTTGCATTGGCAAAATTACTAAATTCCACGTGTGGTTTACATCATAGCCTTTATAAGTTATTTGCTTACGGCGGTAACTAGATAGTCTACGTGTAGCTTCGCAAGAAATGATATGATGAGAGGCGACGGCTCTGTCCATAAAGTTCAATGGGTGCTTCTTTTTAACCGCAGTATCCCGCAAACTACGTGAACGAACATAACGCCCTTCATTTTCTCTAATGCCCATATTAATCCCTTACTACTTCACTTTCAGTGCTTCTGAACACTGACCGTTTTTGTGACCAGCAATACGGCGACAAATCTTACACCTAACAGGTTTCTTATCTTTATCCTCATTCGCCTTCGCAGAGTTCTTTCCTGACTGAGCAGACTCACCGGTATTATGTTTTACTTTTGCTGGGTACGTTTTCTCGCCCTTACCTAAGATGCGAGCAAAAAGCTTATCAAACTCGCCCATCGCTTCTTTTAGTTTGTCCGGCACCATCTTATCGATGATTTTCACTTCATCCGCTAGCTTCAAGAAATACGCACCAAGCTCATCTGCACCCATTCTGTTTGCATATGAAGCCAACTCGGTTGCCACTTCAATACAAGGTTTTAGAACATCGCTAACAATCTGGCTGGTTTGCTTGGCGTAATTCACCCAATCTAATGTACGCAAGAATTTTTCTGGATCGCCTTTACCCATGCCTCTTAAAACAGCTAGCAAAGTATCTTTTGATGTTCCTTTGCCCCCTTTTAGCGCAACTTTACACGTACCTTTTACTGCACTACCAAATGTAGGAACGCAGCCGACAAGGGTAAGTGAAAGTGCTAACCAGTTTTCGGGCTTATCACGTTCTTCTTCACTCAACAAAGTCATAATGTTTGCAGATAAATCGCGCACGTCAGCGGCTTGGTCTACAACAGGAATCATCGTCAGCGCCGTATTGGCGATGATCTGCTCAACGGAAGCATCATCGTTGAAATCACCAAGAATCACGCCCCAAATCCAGCTGGCAGCACCAGACATTCGCGTCCAAGCATTTTCCCAGAAACCAACTTCGCCTTTCTTTGTTTCTTCAATGATCAGTTGAGCGTTAGCACTAGGATTAAAGTTCGGATTGGTCTTCGTTGGGACATTCGGCATAAAGTCGCGACTGTCCTCACCGTACTCTATGGCAAACTCACCCGGAGCAACGCCACCGACCGAAGCCTTACCGTTGTTGTCTAATGTTCCTTCAAATATGGCGCCAGATTGATCGGTTAGAGTGTAAGTTGCGCCTTGAACGGGTTCACCGTCTGAGTAAGAGAGGTACAAGTCAACCGTATACGTCCCTTCCTGATCTTCCGTAACAGAAACCGATGGGTTTTGTGCGCCACCGAGACACATGGTGTTGGCTTTGTTCATGGTCATTTGATCAGACAGGCGACATACGCCCTTGCCTTCAAACTTAACCGTTGGTGAGGCTGAAATGAATTTTGCTTCGGCTTCTATCGTGCCGGATGCGACGCCTTTTTTATCGCCGCCCGCATCACCAGTACTTTTTGAGAATGTACTGCCTTTGATTGCGACACTGTTGCCGCCATCCATAGAGATAGTCGTAGTGCCACCAGCAAGGTCTGCTGATTTAGCATTGTTGCCATAAGGGATAGGAACGATCGGCTTGCCGACCTTCGGAAAAAACACTTAAGAAGGTGTGTTTACATGATTTATAGATTAAATCTAGTATTAAATGAAAAAGCGCCTTTCGGCGCTTATTATATTTGACTTGTCCGGAAAATAGCTCATAAGCTCAACTGTCTATGCATCACCGTTATTGGTTTAAAGCTAATTAATGCATTAACTAGAGCTTCAGATAAATACAAGCCACCCTCATCATTCGATAATATTTCATGTTATTTACCCATCTGAGTTTTATATCTCTCGATGATGAGGAAAACCAATATTGCTCTTTGCCACAGAAGTACACCTACTTTGTCATATAAGCGAAGATTCAGAGAAGCAAAAAAAACTTATAAATCACCGAAGTCATCATCACTAAACATTGCAGCGGGTCCCCACTGGTCAACCCTAATGAAACCAACCCCAGTAAGATTTGCCGCTTTTAGAGCATCAACCACTGTTTCATGGAACAAAAACTTAGGATCTTCATCTAAGGTAAATACCAAACGCTCTTCAAACGGGATTTTGTCTAAAACCGTTTCATCTAGCGATAGAGCTTCTAAGAAAAAGTCATTTTTCACATATGTCCCATCAATGACTGAACGCCCTTGATGTATAGCTCTATAGTTATTCCAAATATGCATCATGAAATAGTTCGACCAGACTTTGTCGCCGTTAGTCACTTCTGTTGGATAAAAATCGACCCTCGGAAGCTCAAATGGTGACAATACTTGTCTAAATTTATCGGATACCATTTGCTCTGCAATTTCATGATAATCGCAAGGGGAGAAACTCTTTTTGTTTCCTTCAAATACTCTAACCTTTCCCAAGCCTTTCACTTCACGTATTAACGAACATGTAGCCATTAAGTGCCTTAATCCTTTATCAGATTCTTTAGTCTGCCCAAGCATATGAAAACCTGCATGACCAGACTCACACAGTAAATAATATTGCTTATCGTATTTCATTTAATTTTCGTATGAGTGAAACAATTTAGTGAGTAGCCTACAAGAACTTAAAATTGTTTGGCCAGCAAGACGTGTTAGAACTGTAAGAACTATAATGAGCGCAAAAGCACGCTCATTATACAATGCTGAAAGCACAAAAACTTAGTCGATATAGCTTCACGAAAAAAAGTCAACAGAGGCAGTTATTAGAGGTTGTCATAGAAATCATCTTCCTCATCCACTGAGGTAAAAGCACCTCCAATAGACCAGTCTCTTACTTTGATGAAATCCATCCCTGTAAGTCCCGCCGCTTTAAGTTCTGCAACAACTGATTCATGATATAAGTATTTCACGGCTTCATTTAGCCTAAATACTAATCGTTCTTCTAGAGGGATATCATCTAAAACCTTTTCATCCAGTGAGAGTTTTTCAAGGATAAAGTCATTCTCAATGTAATTACCTTTTATTTGAGAACGTCCTTGATGAATTACCCGATAGTTACGCCAGATATGAACGAGGTAATGATCACTCCAGACCCTACCATTATTTTCAATATCTGTTTCATAGAAATCCACTCCTTGTAAGTCGAATTTTTCAAGGACTTCTTTGAATCTATAAGATACAACTCCTGCAGGAATAACCCAATGATAGTCACAAGGTGAAAACTGACTTTCATCCCCCATAGTCAGGTGTACATGTCCACGTCCTTTCACATAGCGCTTAATTGAACGCTCAGCCAAAAGTCTTAAATCTTTATCTGACTTTTCACTTTCACCAAGCATAAAAGCCCCCGAACATGTATTTTCTACTATTAAATAATATTGCTGGTCGTAATCCATTTATCTTCCTAGTTCTAATTTTTTATTAAACTGACCTTTATTTAGTGCATGATCACGTTTGTGTGGACAGTGCTCAGTACGATTTTGTTTTTTATTATCCTTAAAAGTCTCTCCCTTGCTCTTTTTAGCCCCGCTACAGCCATACTTTGAACCAGGCATATAGTCGCGACTATCCCAATCAATTGTCCAAGAAAACTCATCAATGTAACTAAGAATATCTTTACTTTTTGCTTTCATTTTTTTGGCAAAAGCTTCTCGAGGCTCCCTTTCATTGCAAAACTTGCCTTTTTCAATCAACAGCAATACTTCTGCTGCAAGTTCTTGAGCCGCTTTCGGATAAGCAAGGAAAGGCTTTGCCTTAATCAGCTTGTTACCAAAATCATTTAACTTTTCCTTATTACTGTTTTGCTCGTGTACGCTGAGTATACTTAAGGCTCTTTTGTCTTCAGTTAAAGCAATCCCCTCGGAATGGTTAGTAGGATGACACTGAACGTGTAACTCACAAGCTAAAATAGGCTTCATTGGTAAAGTCACAAGATTATCTATTGTATTGATATCAAAATTGAAATCGTCGAATGCTCTTTCAAAACGCACCTGATCTTTTACTGCTTCAATAGGGATCAAATGATGTACGGCCAACGAACTCTTACCAATATACCATGGATGCTGATCAGGAAAACTTTTACCAAGCTTAACATACTCCTTAGCCATATTTTTCGTATGGTTTTTTCGAACCGTTACGCCTTTCCCTTTTTTCAACCTTTTGCGATTTTTACATTTTGAATCTCTACAAATAGGACAGGTTTTATCTAGCTCTGTTTCATCGTCTTCAGGCTTCTCTTTATGGTTATTTTTCGAATGCTTTTTACCTACAACCACATCATTCAAAGCTTTTAATAAAGGCTCTGCTGCTTTACCAGCCGACCTCGCTGTCGTTGCACCTGTCAATAAGACAGCCATTGCGGGGCCACCGACACCGCCAGCGGCAGTACCGGCCGCAGTACCACCAACTACTATCGCTCCATCAATACCCTTTTGAGTCGCTAGGGATAGGCTATATTTCACCGCTTCATCTGCAGGTAATGCTTCCAGATAGAGCTGAGGAATAGTTAGCAGATATTCTCTAATTTCCTGATCAGAAATGATTAGAAGTAGCCGCTCCATTGCCTCAGTCGCTTCTTGTAAGTACAACGCTCCCCTATCAACCTTTTTTAGCGCCTCTTCTAGCTCATCGATATCACCAGTCGTAATAGCATAAATTAATACGCTGAGGTCAATATCTAGCGCATCTAGGTAATCGCCAATCTCGCCAAAGTCAGGCACATAGTTTGTTACACCATCTCCCACACCTTCGATAGATGATTTAGCAAGTTCCCAAAAGTATTCTGTCGTCGACGCATTGTCTAACTCGGCTTTTCTTGCTCGAAGTTCGTTTAATTCTTCTTCAGTTTGTGCCTTTAGCTCTTCAAGTAACTCTTTCTGAGGGCTTGGTTGGGTAGCATTGTAAGCAATGGTTTCTTTTACAAGATAATCGGCATACTTTTGAACTTCCTCTTTTAGCACGTCTAACTGTGCCGGACGATCCGCTTCGGCTTTGGCTGCTTTATCTGGATCACCGAACTCAATTTTCGGCACTTCGTGCTGAGGAACCCCATAAACACTTGCTACACCTTTACCATTAAGTAGGCCTTCGAAGACCTCACCACTGCTATAAGTGAGTTTATAAGGTACATTCGATACCGGTGTTTTTTCTTTGTCGTCATAACACAGCTCCAATGCAAAAGGTACTGGTAATGTTCTTTCTGCGTGTACGACATCGGATACTTTTTCGGACTGAGTCGTTTGTCCATTAGAAAAGTTATTCACGACTTTGGGCTTTGCACCGTTAGAAATCAGTTTTGAGCTTTTCTCTTGCAGCTTATCCATACCTGAAGCGGTGATATCTGGTAGTTTTGCTTTTACTTCATTGACACTTTTTGCCTGAACCTTCAACGTATCGTAAGCAACTTGATACCCTTTCATCAACGCGTATTTTGAGAGAGTATCAAATCGTTGAACGACTTTGCTCAGTATGGTGTCAAGCTGTCCAGATATTAACTTTGTCCACTCATTCCAGTTTAATTCTTTTAAATACTTCTCTGAATCACCGTAACCTTGCTGCCTCAACAGAGCCAGTATATTGTTATGAGATTCATCTTCATGTATGGAATGTAATAAGTTAAGCGTTACACCGTTTTTATCAATGATTGGTGCGACTTGAGCTATCAATTCGTTTGCTACTGCAGAATAATCGTCGTTTGTGCTGAATAGTAGCGCGATATTTTGCGAGATATTATTCGCTTCTTTCTCTGTTAACTCATACTCAAAATGCGCTCTTACTTCCGTTGCTAACATTGAGATAAAGTCTTTATCTGAACCTAAGTTTTCGTCAAAAACACCCCAAGTACTACGGACGCTGTCGACACTTCTAGGCTCCCAAAACGGGAGTTTTTCTTTTGCACAATGGGCAAAGAGCTCGTCATCGCTCCACTCATATTTATGTCCATTTAAGCCACGAGATGTTTTAGCTTCATATTTTCTTGAATCTTCCTCGTAGACGACATAGCACTCACCTGGGGGTAAAGAGGACACACTACTGCGCCCATTAGAATCAAGTACTCCACTCCCTATTTCAGCATTATTCCCGTCAAAAACCTTAAACTTCGCATTAGCAAGAGGTTCTCCATCAGGATAGCGGCACTCTATATCCAGCGTGTACGTCCCTTCCTGCTCTTCCGTCACAGAGACCGATGGGTTTTGTGCGCCGCCCAAACACATAGTGTTGGCTTTGTTCATGGTCATTTGATCGGACAGGCGACATACGCCCTTGCCTTCAAACTTAACCGTTGGTGAGGCTGAAATGAACTTTGCTTCGGCTTCTATCGTGCCGGATGCGACGCCTTTTTTATCGCCGCCCGCATCACCGGTACTTTTTGAGAATGTACTGCCTTTGATTGCGACACTGTTGCCACCATCCATAGAGATAGTCGTAGTGCCACCAGCAAGGTCTGCTGATTTAGCATTGTTGCCATAAGGGATAGGAACGATCGGCTTGCCGACCTTCGTTAAACAAACATCTGGGAGCGTTGCATTCGCTTCACCACCTGAGCCTTTATGAACTACCGAAAGTCCATTTGCACCAACTGTTACGCCCATAACCAATCCATTTGAATTTTGTTGATTGAATAATAAAAGAGATCGCATATTGCAATCTCTCTAAATGACTAGTGAATTTCACTAAACCGCTAGTGACATTCACGATAAAGCTTAAAACTGGCAGAAGATCTCATTTCGAGATCTTCTGTTTATCGATACACTTCAAGCAATTGCTGAAACTTTAAATCTATGACGATGTAGGTCGCGGCATACATGATTGCAAAGGTAATCGCACTGACGCCCAAAATCAGCTTGGGTGAAATCACCCTTTTTAACGGTTTCTTAAGATATTTGGCCTTAAGGTTAACCAGAGAGACTTTCTCTTGCTCCGCCAAACGTTCGTCACGCACTAAGCGATAAATGGTATTGCCGATTTCTGCGAGCTTTTCGTTACCGCGCTCTTCACGGCCGTACTTTCCCTGAAAGCCAAGTTGAAGCAGCAAATACAGAAACTCGATGACGTGACGGTATTTGCGTGGGTCTGCTTTTAAACGCTCGAGAATAACGAAAAACTTATCGCCGCCAGATGTTTCATTGTGGAACTCGGACAACAAACTGTTCTGGCTCCAATGGCTGTTAGCGCCCCACTCTTGTCGGCAAACCGATTCATCAATCGCAGCACACAAACAGTATCGGATGACCAAAATGGATGCACGGTCCAATTCCATTTCATTGAGCTTACGTTCGCCTTTTCTTATCTCGCGAGCCACTTGTTCACGAAATGGCATTGGGTCATCAAGCCAAGGAATCGAAGACATACAAGACAAGCTGGCGATCAACCATGAAAACTGGTCGACCAACGGGTTGATGCCCATGTTTTCGATGTTTAGGTCTTGTACCGCGATATTACGAGACAAGTCAGGCGCTGGCATCACCTCCATCGGTTTGCCAGGCTCTGGTTGGAATAAAACTACAGTGACGTCGGTTTCTGCGTAACTCATAGACGAACAGCCCATAGTTGCAATGACAAGTTAGCAAAGTCACCCGCTACATGAACCGCAATCGCAGCCGTGTTTTTAAGTGCTGCCCACTCTTCACCTGCCTTATCGAGTTCGAAGTAGGTGTAACCTGCGTGGTAAGGCAATGCACGAGGTACGACTGGCATTGGTTTAATCTCGATTCCCGGCAGTTGAAGGTTAATCAAGTCACGAATGTTATCGATAGAACCGATCTTCGTTTGGCTAACAAACTGAGTATGTAGAACATCCAAAGTAACATCAGCTTTAACCGCAAGAATAAAGGTTGTGGTATCGATGATCTTGCTGTCTGGAATCGCTGCCGTTCTAATACCATAGTTTTGGTCTCTCAACGTCAGTGGGATTGCACGTTGCTCAGACATCACACTTAGTGTCATCTTCGCACTATCCAATGTACGCGATAGACAGCTGGTTAGGTCGCCATGGTTGTATTTGGTGAACTCGACTGGACGACGAGACGCTGAACACAAAGTCGAAAGCTCACCTTCTGCTTGAAGAAGAATGCGATAAAACGACTCAGGATGAACCCCTTCAGCGCTTGCAAAGTGCCAGAATAGCGGCTCGTATCGGTTTAGGGCTTGTAGCAGCATGAAATCAGAAACTGAAGATACGCCTTGCTGGTCAACCACGCCTAAGCGCTGAACGATAGATTCTGCACGGTGTTTCAGCATAGATGCGAATTCGGTGGCGAACTTGTTCAGCACGGTTGAAGCGTGAATATCGATGCAAGTCGGAATAAAGCTTTCATCCAAGATAACACTGCCGTCTGGCTTTACTTCTGAGATCTTTAGAATTGGAATCGATGTGTAAGCACTCTTATCTTCATGGTCATACATCAAACAGAAGTTAAGCTTACCCACTACGATGTTCGCCATGTCTTCCGAATCATAACAAGCGTCAACCGCCTCTTGAGATTCCATCGTGTAACGTGCGCCGTCTTTCTTAGTGCCGAATAGCTCAGAGCGCTCAGAAGGTAGCGGACAACAAAGGTAAACCACCTTGTCAGCAATCGAAGGATCAACGTCTTTCACTTCTGGAAGTTCAGCTAGCAGCGGCAACTCGAATGGCGTTCTGTCTTGAAGAATGCCTTCAGCGCGAGTAATACCAATTTTACCCAACGCCAGCAGTTGCGAGTTAATCTCTAAACGCTTGATGCCCCAATGCAAAGGTGATGCATTTGCGCTCAACATGCTCGACAGTTTACTTTGCGAACGATCGAGTTGCTGAAAGTGCTGCGGCTTCATGAACATTCCATCTTGCCAAACAACTGGATTGTATAAAGACATGCTTTTATTCCTTAAAAGTAAACTTGTTCAATGCCGCGAGTGTTGTCAGAAATTAACTCACTGCCTTCTAACTTGAGTTTGATGTAGTACTCACTCTTCTCTTCAATCACTTCGACTTTACGCCAAGAAGAGCCGTCGATATCGCGAAACGCGACTGAGAATCCAACCGCACGGGTTGCTGGGTCAAGCTCCAAGAATTCGTGGATCTTTTCACCAGGCTGCATCTGGTATTCATAACGTTTGATGTATTCATCACCCAGTGATGCTTTATCGTTCTCAAACAAAGCGAAGAAGTCTAAGCTGCGAAACAACACGGGTGATGTCAGCTCATGAACTCGCAAAATAACTGGAGAGGATTGCCCACCTTCACGAACATTCAGAACCGAAGAAGCCTCAATCACTAATTCAATTGAGGACGTTTCTGGGGTAATACCTGTTGATTCTTTAAATTGCCCCCACATGGAGCAACCGGATAGCAAAGCGCATCCGAGTAATATAGCTATACTACGCATGGCTTCCCTTAATCGCTTTGGTGTAGTTTTTCTTGATCAAGCCTTTCAATGATGTCTCATTCATTTGGCGACGGTTATTGGCGTAAAACTCAAGATACTCACCCCATAGCTTTGATTTGGTGGTGAACATGGATTTACTCGCAACGTCGTTTGCAAACGTGACAGGGTCATTCGTCTCTGATTGTTCAATCAGCAACTCATTGAGAGCCTTGTTAAAAATAATTTGATGATCGTTGAGCTCATCCAACATTTGCTCCACCAATTCATTCGGAGACAGCAAGTTCTGGCTATTTAGCGTCAGCATCAGCTCCGCTAAGTTTGAATCCGCTTCACTTAAACCTTGTTCACCTTTGAGTGACTCAACTTCATGCAGGTCTTTTTGCAGGTTATCGATACATAAACGAAGACATGTACCCATCTGTTTAAACAACAGAGCTTCGTTGCTGATCAGATCTGGGTTGCTAATACCCAAACCTTCATAAAATGCTTTACCGATATCGGAAGAATGCGTAGCGCTCTCGGCTCCTAGTGAATCATTGCTTACAAAGCCGACTTGGTTCTCTGTCGCTTTCGTTTCTGGCTGAGTAGGTTGTGCTGATGGAATAAAAGCTTGCGTTACCTCTTCCCATTTCTGACCAACAGGCTCTGCTCTTTGAGCAACATTTGATGTCGCGTGATCAAGTGGTGCTTGATATTTAGGCTGGGTAACCCCTGGTTCCACCCTACTAGCTTGAGGTGGAACGGCTTCCGTTTGCGCAAAATCTTCTGGAATGAACACCGCTTCCTTAGTTTGTTCTGCCGCGGGTTCGACAGATGCTTTACTCGTGGCAGCATCTCCCAACCAGTCTTCCGGGATTAAGTTTGGAATATCGAATTCAGAATGGATGCTGAAGCTGTCATCAACGACTTGTCGCGTGTTTTCGATTGGCTTAGCCTTTACAGGCTCAGGCTTTTCGACATCGCGGATAAGATGGTCGTCTTCACGCTGCATCGAAAACTTTAGATGCGCAATAGGATCGTCAGTATTGACATCATCTTGCTTGGTCTCCATGAACAAGTCTTCTAATGCACCGACTTTTTCTTCCTCTTCTACAACCGCCTCACCGAGATTGACGAGTGGATCATTCGATACACGTTCTGGCGCAATGTCAGAAGCAATATCTTGGGCTGCTGTGACATGCTCTAGCGAGACACCAATTTCGTATTGACCCAGAGAAATCACATCGCCATCAACAATGGACACAGGTTGGTTCTTAAGTATTTTGTTGCCATTCACCATTGTGCCGTTGGTCGACACATCGCTGATGTAGTACGTGTCACCGTATACGCTGATCAGACAATGTGTGCCAGAGATGAAACGGTTATGATCAGTTAAAGGTAGTGTACAGCTCGGTGCTCGACCGACTGAACCACCACCTTCTGGCATTTCAACATGCTTCGCGCCCGTATATTCCTCCGGGCACTTTGAAATGAATAGGACTAGCTGATGTGTTTGCATTGCTAAACCTTAAAATAATAGAGAAACAGACAGCTCTAACCCACCAATTCCATCATTGACTACTGGAAGAATGTAGGAAGCTTGAGGGATGATTTGGATGTGTGCATCTGGATTACTGCCAAGTTTGATTGCAGTACCAAGCGTGACTACCGCACCAAGTTCAAACTGGTCGATATCTTCAATCGCCTCATAACGAAAGCCGTCTTGGTCGACCTTCCAGCGATTGGAGTACTGTGAGTAACCTAATGACAAACCAGCACCGACGTAAGGAGTAAAGATGCTCCAAGAACTCAATGCATATTGAGGAACGACACGGAACTCGTAGTTTGTGACTTCTTGATAAACGCCATTTGAAGGTGCATCAACATCTTCTGCAAGGTAGTTTAAGCCAAGCCACCAGCGCCAGCGGTTGTTGTTCTCATCAATAGGGCGAGTGTGTACAAGTCCGTATCGCAAGGTATCTACGTCACCACTAGAACCTTCGTCATAGTCAATACTTTCAATCGTTAGCATATTGACTGAGCCGCCGTATCGTTCCCCTTTAGCAACCGCAAAAGTAGAAAATAGGCACATGGCTGAGATTAGCCCAACTTGACTTGGTTTTAGCATTTCGTCCCTCTTGGAAAACCTTGTAATAATATTCAGGGGCGAAAGATATCAAGTCTCTTTTCTTTTTCAATATGGTAAAAAATAGCGCCATCAAATAAGGCAAATCACCTATAAATAAAAACATAATCACTACCATTAATTGCAATATGATCGAAAGGTTAATTTACACATAAACAGATAGTTTTACGGATGACACTCTACAACGACTCCAAATTCATTTGTTAATAAAATGATAAACAAAGCAAAACTGTTTACCATTCATTCATAAGATGTAACTATTAAAGTGATAACTAATCAAGAAGCTTTTAATTTAGATAATGTCATATTGCTTCCGAATCTCCACTTGTTCAATTAATAAAAAATATGATCAAGACCGAATTGATGCGTAAACAACAAGAATAATGCGACGAATATCACTGTTAACAATACGTTACTAGTCAACAGTAGCAACATAAAACGTGAACGGATATCACACATAGTTAATTTATCCGTTTTTGAATATTATTTATTTTCAATTTCTTTCTTTTAACTATAAAATCCACAAAAAAATAGATCTATTGCACCGCATTTTTATTTAATGCGAGTAGCGAGAATTCATATAATCAGTTGGAATTGGAAAATATGTTTTTCAGCGACTTCGCTAGAAGGCCGATCGATGAAAGTAATCCAAGCGGCTCAAACCCTAATGGCTTAGATGATTTTGACGAAATTAAGCGCCAAATAAATAACCTGAATAAAGTGACTGGTCGAGTATCATGGAAAACGATTCAAACACTTTCTAAGAAAATTCTTAGTACTCAAGGGAAAGACTTTCGTTGTAGTTGCTACTTTACCGTGGCGGCTACGCACAACGATGGCTTAAAAGGCTTGGTTGAAGGCTTGAACTCACTGCTCGACTTATGTGTTGTGTATTGGTACACCGCCTACCCAGAGCACGCGAAGGCCAATGCCCGTATCAGTGCCATCGAGTGGATGGTCGAATACACTGAGAAGCGAATTAAAAAGCATCGAGCCTTACCAGAAGAGCTCCCGCTTATTGAAGCGGCGCATCAACTGTGTTTACGCATCGAAGAAGAACTGCGCCTACATTATGGGATTAAAGCGCCATCATTCGGTCGCATTCGTCGTATATTGAACCAATGGATTGAAGAGATTAAAGAAACAAAAGCAAAGGAAGCCAAAGCATTAGAAGTCAAACAAGCGAAGCCAGAAACACCATCGAATCCAGGTGGCATCCAAGTCAATATTGCGCCGCCACCAAAAACAGAAACCAAGCCGACGCCTCAGCCGCAAGTAAAAGAAGCGCCTAAGTCCAGCCGCGCGGTTGTATTTTCTGTTATTGGATTGCTTGTCGTCGCATTTGCTTCCCACTTTGTTTACAAGCAGCACAAATACCAGACTCTGAAAGATGACATTGAACACTCGTCACTAACACAGCTAGCAACAATCGTCGATTCATTGAGCGTTGAGAACAAAGAACACCGCATCGCTTTACGTTCTGCGACGGTCGAACGCCTTGATACATTAATGACCGATTGGGCAATCGACCCCGTGAAAGTCAGCGAAGTGAATACCATTGATGAGCTTACTAGTGAATTGACGGAGATCTACCCGGATTCATCATCTGCTCAGCAACTTCGAGAGAATTTTTTAGACCAACGTTCTCGTTTCGAAAATGAATTCGATGTCATATACAAACGCTTTGCCTATGCTAGGACGGTATTTGCCAACGTAGCGAAACAGAACACCGACAAGGACTCGAAGAAAGCGTATGAATACAGCAATTCGCTGTTCCCACTTCTTGGGCGGATTGAGTACGCAGAAAAGAATGCGCAGCAAAAGGAAATTGAACGCTCCCTCCTTTTACTGAACACCTACCTATATAAGATTAACCAGTTGCAAGCTGCAACAAACGACAATAAATAACAATACAAGTAAAGAAACTATAGGCTTATGTTCAAACAAAAAATACTAAGAAACCCGATCGTGGTTTCTACCATAGTGGCTTTGCTATTAGCCGCGATATTTGCAGCAGTGTATTTATTCTTACTTGAAGATGCAGATAAGCTATATCTATGGATTGGCCTTGGCGTCATTTCTGCGTTTTATCTTATATTCCAGTTGTCACTATGGTTTAAGAAAAAGAACAACTCGAAAGCTCAACGTTTGGAAACCGAGGAAGAAGCCCTTTCTATGGTTATCCGCCCTCTTCTTTCTCATTCAGGGAAGAAACCAATCTACCTAATGATTGGTAATAAAGGGTCTGGCCGACGTCAATTTTTGTTTAATTCAAGCGCAATTAAGCCAATGGATCGTTCTCGCACTGCAAAAAACGATTTCTTTGAATGGTATGAATCTGACGATGCGGTTTATGTAAAACCAGACCAACGCCTCGTATTCCAAGAAGTATCCAGTAGCGATGCTTCATTGTGGAACACGTTTGTTGATGAAGTTATTCGTCACCGTCCAAGAAAACCGTTTTCTGGCTGTTTATTTTTTACCGACTTTGAGTTCATGATCGTCTCAGAACCAGAGCAAAAAGATTACACCATTACCGCACTATTGCAGCGCCTCAGCTCTATTAGCGAAAAAACATCATCGGCACTACCAGTTTATTTGATGATGTCTAAGCTTGATAAGTTGGACGGTTTCAAGGAGTACGTACATTTCAGTTCTCTGAAAACTCGTGTCGAATTCCTTTCTATTCCTCTTAAAGAAGCGAAAGGCGTCATCACTGAGTACTACCGAGATGGTTACCGTAATCTGGTGAAAGTACTGGAAAGCAATGCTCTGGACGCTTCTGCAAATTCAACAGACATCGATGAAAAACAAGCCATTCTGTCATTCCCGAAACAGTTCGAGCTTTGCCAAGCAGAAATCAGTTACGTCCTTGAACGTCTTTGCGATTCAAACAGCGGCACTTACTCGCTCGACATTCGTGAGATCTTTTTCTGCTCTAGCTTACAAGGTGGTCGTAAGTACAACCTGTTAGCAAAAAGCTGCAGCAATTACTTTAATTTGCCGATCATTGCTTCAGAGCACACACAGCTGACAGAAACGCCTTACTTCTCTCGCTTCCTGATTGACTCTCAGATTTTGCCTGAGAGCGACTTTGCGGGTGAAAACAAAACGTATTTACGCTTAATCCAACGTCAAAGTCATTTGGCCATGTTAGCGTCCGTGATCTTGTTGGCTGGCGGTACCTACTTCTTTGTTACCACACTAGACAGTAACTTGCGTGTGATTAACCAATTGCTTGGTATTGATGACAACGGTCAGGTTGAACAAGAAGCAAGCTTCAATCAGCTTCTCGTAAACGCCACTCGCGCTATTCAACCTTCGTACAGTGCATGGCTAGAAGGCTCTCGAGCTCTAGATGAAGAAGTACTTCCACTGAACATTAGCCGCTTAGACCAAAGCACACGTCTGGCTTACGAAGCACTGCTTAAAGAAGTTGCACAACAGCTTATGCCCGTTGTTGAGAGAGGCTACCGTCTAGAGTTGACGCACAACCAACATGACGTTGCCGCGACACTGCCATTGCTAAAAGGCTACTTGATGCTGAACGATCGCTCAAAGCGTGACATTCAGTTCCTACGTCGCCAGACCTTGCAAACCCTTAATGATTTAAGCGATAAGCCGGATGTCGTAAACCAAGCAATGCGCTATTTAGACGCTTATTTCCGCACTCAGTTTGCGCCTGTTGATATCAATATGGACATTGTTCGTGCCACTCGCCGTTCATTACTTGCGAACTCTAACGTCGACCTTGTTTATGCGGGTATTTTGAATCAAGCCGATGCTATCGACCTTGGTACGCTAGATCTTCAACGCGCCGTTGGCTTTGAGTTCAACAACGTGTTTAACGAACCGCTAGACAACAACCGCTTAGTGATTGACAAAGTCTACACGTCCACTGGCTTTAGCACCTTCTATCGCCCTCGTGTGGACCTAATGTCACAGCAGGTTATCAGTGACAACTGGGTTCTTGGCTTGTCTAACCACGTGATCCCTACGAAACAAGAGCAGGATGCGTTTAAGACACAGGTACGTAAGAAATACACCGATGACTACATCAACTACTGGCGTAATGCACTGAGTGAACTGAAAGTACAGCACTACAGCAATGTGGGCGACTTAACGAATGCAATCGACCTGATTTCCGGTCCGTCTTCTCCAATGACGACTGTATTAAAACAAGTGTACGCGAACACCCAGTTTTCTCCGGTTGGTGAAAAGAATGCATTAATTGCCAATGTAAACCCTAAGCTAGCGGAAGTTGCAGATACGGCCTCAGAAGCAGTAGAAGAAGCCGTACAGCCAGATTACTTACTGATGAAGCGTGTTGAGCAAGCCTTCCACTTGTTAAACCAACTTCAAGTCAGTGAGACACCTAACTCCCCTACTCCATGGGATGAAACCATTGCAGCATTAAGCCGTGTTCGTACTTACATGAAAGACATCGCTGATGCGCCAGATCCACAAATGGCCGCACTTGCAGCAGCCCAACACCGCATGAACAGTACTGAAGCGGATCCGCTTATCAAACTGAAGCAGATCGCGCAGAAGTCTCCAGAGCCAGTGCGTAGCTGGTTACTTGATGTGGTACAGCAAAGCTGGTCAGTGATGATTGCTGAGTCCGCAAAAGGCATTCAAACCCAATGGTACAGCGAGATTTACACCAAGTTTAAAGAGCTAGGGCTTGGTAAATACCCATTTGATCTGAACGCGACAGAAGAGATTTCAATTGAAGACTTCGAGCTGTTGTTCGCATCAGGTGGTTTGTTAGATACGTTTATTCAGAAGAACTTCGCACCGTTCTACGATACAAACTTGTGGACACCAAAGCAGGTGGATGGCGAGACAATGCCTCTTTCGCCTGCCCTATTGGTGCAATTGCGCAATTACAACGTTATCCGCGATACGTTGATCAACAAGAGCACAAACCGAGTTTATATTCCGTTCAGCGCGAAAGTATTAGACCTTGATTCCAGTGCTATCCGAGCCAGTCTGAAAATTTCAGACACGGATATCAACTACTATCACGGTCCGAGCCGAATTCGTGAGATGGAGTGGCCGCCGCAGAACGGTGACTTCAACATTAGTATCACGATCCAAGATGTGACAGACGAGGGCAAGCAGCACGTTCTTAATAAGAGTGGTCAGTGGGCGATATACAGATTGCTAGGTGATTCGACCCTGACAAACACTCATAACGGTAGCTTCGTCAGTGACATAAAAGTGTCTGGGAGGGACTTGAGCCTTCGTATCACTCCTTTGACACAGAAAAACCCATTCACTCTTGCCGAGCTGTATAACTTTACACTCCCTGAGTCGATTTAATAACAATATAAAAACCAGAATAGGCAGAACACATGATTTCGAACATGACTTTACAAGGCTTAGACAAGTTAGACCGCAAAATACTATCCAGTCTGTTATCTAACGGACGAGAGTCGATTGCGAATCTATCACGAAATATCGGTTTGTCTCGTACTGCTGTTGCAGAAAGAATCAATAGGTTGGAAAAGACAGGGATCATCAAGGGCTACACTGCTCAGATCCGTGTTGAGAATGAGGGTCGCAAAGCTGCCAGCTATCTGCTGATCTCTTGTGAAAAGGGCAAGAAAAATGAAGTAACGAACGCCCTTAAAGAGATTCCAGAGGTACGACTGACCAGCGTTGTGGGGGGTAGCTTCGACATTATTGCTCTCATCGAAGCACCTGACCTGCAGTCTATTCACCACCTATGTAATGAAATTGAATCTTTTAGCGGAATTCAGAAACTCGACACAACGGTGGTACTCCACCAACCAATTAGTCGATAAGTTTTTTAGGTTCCCGCCGAACATTCTTTTCAGACTAAAAAGCCGCGAGTCAATCGCGGCTTTTTTGTTCCTCAATTTTCGTACTCCTGGCGGCCAAAGCTAGATGCTACCGATCACACGTATCTTGGCATCTTTCTCACCTGGGCTACCAAGCCAAAAGGTTTGACCCAACTGATTCCCTTCCCCATTACCCAGCTGGTTCTCTGGGATGGAATCGAGATTCACCGTTAGCTTAAGGTCCCAAGACATCGGGTCACGTAGAATAAAACGCATCAATCCCACCAGCGTCTTATGCAGCTCGCCATCGTAGGAAAATTGCCTAAACGTCTCAAAATCAATGTTGTCGATGCACAAGTTAAATTTGCCGTTCAAATCCGCAATACTTTGCCCCAAATGTAAGGTCTGCCCTAATACACAGTTGGCACGGTTAAGCTTGTTGCGTTGGCTTTCTGCAATGTCTACTCGTCGATACACCCATTCTTCGATTCGTACACTCGGTAGTGAGAAATAGTGGGAAACAATACCGGAAATCAGCTTAGGAGAGCGTGTGCGGGTAGACAGCTGGTTAACATAAGAGAGGATCTTTGCTCGATCTAACTCCGCGACATCGCAGTCTTGCATGACATCAGACAGGCCAGCCAAATGCAGGATCCGCCCTGAGAACGCGTCACTTGCACCGCTTTGGTACTGTACGTGATAACGGTATTTCTTCCAGACACGGTACAGCAAGCTAGTGTAACGATTGTGGAAGAAGTCAAAGAAGTCTTTTACCGGGTTATCATCTGGATCACGTCCAGCAAGCTTCTCGGTATAAGACGCTGGCAATGGCGAACTTGAGCCATGCAAACCTAAAAAGTTCGTCTCGACGCGCGAATACTGTTGCCCATTTCTTTCCATATGAGTGATAAATTCCATATCACTCTTTGGAAAAGCAAGACTCGGCGAGACACTAAACTCTATGCGCTCTTGGTGGAAGTACTTGTTCTCACCAACCGCGACAAAGTTAGAATTTGGCTCTAGCTGGTAGTGCTTCTCAAGCAACAATACCGCTTGATAGAAGCTGAACTCATACGACTTATCAGTAAGTGTTGTAATCATAGAATTGTCTGCTGTCCAATCAGGCTTGCCCAGTTGTACACTTCACCTGTCGCTTCATCAAACACCTCCAATTCAGTAAAGGAGTTCACACTCGAATACAAACGGATGAATTCATTGAGCACGGTTGCCATCAGGAACATATCGCCTTCATTTACGAAGAACTTCGAATTGGTCACCAGCTTAAATTGGTTACCACGTACAGATACGCCACGGAACACGCGGTCAATGGGTTTCATCTCAGACGAAACAATACCATCGAGTCGGTGAATCGACGCTCGGTGAGCTTGTCTGTCGACACGAGAATGGAAGTCGTATGTCGAGAGCAGCACTTTCAACACATCAATGTTCGCCAGTGACAAATAGTTGAGAGACATATTGGCGATCAGCTGCCACTGAAGCTCACCGTTCACCTGTGGGCTCACCGATTGTGTCGGCTTAGTGATGTTTTTAAATGTCGCATACGTCGGCGATTTGTGGGTCGCGTAAGTAATGTCGCCCACTGAAAGGCGCTCAGCCAGATCGGCGTTGCTGCATTGCAGTTTCATCAGTACAGTTTCTGTGCCTAAATCCGCAATATCACCATTATGCGTATGGAACGAGATATAACGCTCTAACCCTCTTCCACTTACTCGCTCGCCGACTTTTGATTTGTAGAACTCTCGCTTATCACGCTGGTTGATTTGGTGCTCAAACGATTCGAATTCGATTAATGGTTTACGGCGACGCTCGTCTTTGCTCCAACTCTCCACTTGCTCAATTCCGTACACTTCATAGTGTTCTTGAGTATTGCTTTGAGGGCGCACTTTGTATTCATTGCGACGGTGCTCCAAACGAATTGGATCGCCATCTTTTTCAAATAAGTTCACAGCAGGCGTGCAATGTAGCCTTAAGTGTTTATCTTTAAGTACCACTTCTGAAGGCAATGCGCGCTTAAAGTAGAATTTCACTTTCACCGTACTGCGCTGAGGAATGCCTTTTAACCACTCTAAGCCTTTAATGTCGAAGAACATGAACTTGTCAGGCAAAGAGAAAAACTCTTGCAGCAAGCGGTACCCTGCGAAAGAGTTTTTGCTGTAAGGCAGAAGCGCTTCGTCTTCTTCATGCCCTACCGGCTTAACATATTCTGGCCCCAAGCGATGTTTGTAGCCGCCACCGACATCCAGCTCCACGTAATCCAAGTAACGGAACAGCCAGAGGAAGACAGTGCGGGTAATATGAATCTCACCATGCAAGTGCAAACGCAACGTATCTAAACCAATTCTAGACAGCTCAAGACCATGCTCCGTCGACAACGTTACATCAATCGCTGAACTGGTGCGGCTGTTAGTTTGTTCAATATTGGTGATCGTGATTGGGTATAGGTCCACATCGTAGCAAGTGCGGAAAAGGCATTGCGTGCCCTCGACTTGCTCACTGGCCATTTCTGCACCACGTTTTACCACCGTTTTCTCAGTAACACTTCCGGTATGCGGTTTTAGCTCACTGATGCACAAAGACGGAATTGAACGCATGTAATGCGGCCACAGCAAAGTCATCAGAGATTGCGTCAGCTCTGGCAATTCGTCGTCGATCTTCTCTCGAATACGCCCAGTCAGAAAAGCGAAACCTTCCAGTAGTCGCTCGACGTCTGGGTCGAAGGTTCCTTCAGAGAGAAAGTGAGTTAACTTCGGATGATATTTGGCAAACTCACTACCCGACTCGCGCAAATACGTGAGTTCATCTTGAAAGTATTTACTGTTACTCAAGTGGCACCTACTAAACGTTAAATTGGCCGTCGGTTCCCATGTAGACATCGATCGACATTGGGACTTTACCGCCGTTATGGGAAACTTCGCCGCGAATACCAAAGCCGAGTTGTAATGGGTTATGGTGGTCTTCACGGTAATGAACCTCGACATTCAGCAGTCGCGGTTCAAAGCGTTCTATGGTTGATGTGATGTTTTGTTGAATGTGACGAACGAGGTTCGTGTTATTGGAAAGCACGTCGTTAAAATCTGGCAGGCCATATTCATTGTCGATCATTGCATTACCAGAGTGGGTATTCAGCAAGTCAGCAAGGTGAGAATGAATGGATTCGATCAAATGCTTATGAGACACCACTTTCTCGTAGCAATTTTTTGGCTCACCCAACTCAATCCGCTCTAAAAGACGATAACCTTTTTCCATGTTCGGTCCTACGAAAAAAGCAGCCAGTCTTCACTGGCTGCTTGATGATTTCAGTAATGGGTTACTGGTCTAGTTTACCCACTAGAGACAAGTCGAAGCTCGCGCCCATGTACTTGAAGTGAGGACGGACAGACATTGATACTTTGTACCAGCCTGGATCGCCTTCTACGTCTGATACCTCAACCTTAGCAGCACGCAGTGGACGACGACCACGAACTTCCGCTGGCGGGTTTTCCTGATCAGAAACGTATTGACGGATCCACTTGTTCAGTTCGATTTCTAGGTCAGAACGCTCTTTCCAAGAACCGATTTGCTCACGCTGTAGCACTTTGATGTAGTGTGCTAGACGGTTGATGATGAACATGTAAGGAAGCTGAGTACCTAGCTTGTAGTTCATCTCTGCTTGTTTGCCTTCTGGCGTGTTCGCAAACACTTTTGGTTTTTGAACAGAGTTAGCAGAGAAGAATGCCGCGTTGTCAGAGCCTTTACGCATGGTTAGAGCAATAAAGCCCTCTTCTGCTAGTTCGTACTCACGACGGTCAGAAACAAGGATCTCAGTTGGGATCTTAGTTTCAATTTGACCCATTGCTTCAAAGTTGTAAACCGGCAGGTCTTGAACTGCGCCACCACTTTGAGGACCAATGATGTTTGGACACCAACGGTACTTAGCAAATGACTCACTGATCTTAGAAGCCATTGCGTACGCAGAGTTACCCCATAGGTAGTTATCGTGGCCATCTGTAACTTGCTCATCGTAGTCAAACGCCTTAATTGGGTTATCTTCTACTGAGTAAGGCGTACGTAGCATAAAGCGAGACGTACATAGACCTAGGTAACGTGCATCTTCGTGTTCACGTAGACCGCGCCACTTCGTATATTGTGGACCTTCGAATACTGACTTAAGGTCTTTTAGGTTTGGTAGCTCTTCGTAGCTATCTAGACCAAAGAACTTAGCCGAAGCAGACGTGATGAAAGGTGCGTGAGACATTGCACCCACGTTCGCCATGTATTCCATCAACTTAATATCTGGAGAAGACGCTGACATCGCGAAATCACAGATAACAGCACCAACTGGTTTACCACCAAATTGACCGTATTCACGTGTGTAGATCTGTTTGTAAAGACCAGACTTCACCACTTCCGGAGCGTCTTCGAAGTCATCAAGTACTTCATCTTTCTTCGCAGAAATCAGTTCAATTTGAATGTTCTCACGGAAGTCAGTGTGATCAACAAGGTACTTAAGACCACGCCACGTTGACTCAATCGCTTGAACTTCTTCGTTGTGAAGAATCGCATCAACTTGCTTAGACAGTTTTTGATCGATTTCAGAGATCATTAGGTCAACCAAAGATTGGTCTACTTTCTCTGTGTTCGAGCTGCTTAGTAGCTCACTGATGAACGCTTCTACGCCGCGTTTTGCAACGTCAAAACCTTCATCACTTGGCTTTAAACGAGTTTCGTTAAGAATGCTATCCAGAAGTGAGCCTGATTCAACTAAGGCTGCTTCTTGTTCTGGAGCTTGTGCTTCTGCAGACATGATATCCCTTACTCTTCTTTCGCTTCTTGGTCGTTGCCAATGCTTAGTTCATCCAACAGTTTCTTTCTCGCTTCTTCATCTTGAAGAACCGATGCGATCTTCTTACGGAAAGCAGGAACGTTACCTAGAGGGCCTTTCAATGCAACCAACGCTTCGCGAAGCTCAAGCAAGCTGTTCAGCTCAGGTACGCTTTTCGCGATCGCTTCAGGAGAGAAGTCCTTCATGTTTTGGAACGTTAGGTCAACACCGATTTGGCCGCCTTCTTCGTCAGAAAGACGGTTTTCAACGTTCACTTTAACGTTTGGAGACATGCCTTCTAGCACTTCGTTAAAGTTGTCTTTGTCGATATTGATTGGAGTACGTTCTTCGATAGGCGTCTCATCTGCACGTGCAGTAAAGTCACCAACCACCATCATGCTCAGCGGCAGTTCTACGTCTTCTTGCGTATCACCAGTTGCTGGAACATAACGGATATTAATTCGCTCTTTAGGAGCCACCGAGCCGTCACGTGACATAATTAGTTCCTTATTTAACTCTTTAATTAGTCATAAATTGCTTGCCACTCTTCATACTTCTCAGGCAAAAGATCCTTACTTCTGAATAACTGATGGAGTGTTTTTCGAATCAGGTCTTCTAACTGTGACGATAAGTGGGGTTCCCAGCTCGCGAGATTAAACGCTTTTTGTACTTCCCAACCCTTCTCAAGATAAGGCAGACACAATGGGTATAATCCAACAGACTGGTAAGCTGCTATCAATTGTAAATACAGCATAAACTGTCCACGTCCCGAGCTATCCAGCTCGAGTTTGTGGGCAAGTTCTGCGGCATATTCCCCTAGGTTTTCTAGAGTGATATCCTCCATCGGCAGCGAATCTTCTTCAGAGATCACAACTGTTTGCACTACAGGTTGAGAAGTTGAAGAAGCTGCATCTTGAGTCGATAACCAGCTCAAGGTTGCTTCATCTGCAAATGGTATAGAATTCTTAAATGAGAGGTGTTCAATGCCCTCTAATGAATTAACAAAACGCTTCACTTCTTGCTTTACAGCGATGGCCGCATCATCAAAGCCCAAGTTATTGAGCATCGAGTACACGAAGTGATGCCCCGTCAGCCAGAATGGTGCGTCGGTTAATGTACGCTCCAAGCGTTTGATCGTGTCGATGTCGCTTTCTTGATTAGCTTTGTCACGATAGTCCGCCTGTTGATCCGAAGACACCGCCAAGCTCAATGGCGTTTCGTTGTTTTGATGATCAGGAAGGCCATCAATGTCATCCCAAGTCAGATGACGATAAATTCGGTATGCCAAAGGGTCACTTGGGTTAGCGTGAATCATCACTTCTGCGACTTTCTTAAGCGTACGTTTCGATGCCGTCGGTGATGAGAAGTCCGTATCAACGTCGACTTCTTGTGTGACGGCCTTCTTGACTGGCGCTGGCTTCGGAGCTGGCGACAGCGGCTTAACTGGTGCGCTTTGAGCCTGTTCTGGCTTTGGCGAATCAACAGCAGTATTCGTTTGCTCAGTTTGAGTCGTGCTTACCAGCACAGAAGGCGCTTGTTCAGGTTGAACTTCACTTGCAGAGCCGTCATCGCTCTGGCCATCGACGGCAGCTTGCTGAGATAACATATTGAGCTGAGTACGGATCTCAAAAAAGTCTGCTTCTGAATCTTGATAAACGTCGTCGTACTGACGCTGCACTTCTTCGATAGTAGAAATACAACTAGAAACCAACGCCCAAGACTGCGGGCTTTCCGCTAACTTACCGCTTACCAGTTTAAACTGATGGTTAAGCCATTCGACCGCGCCATCTCTACCACGCTTACGCGAAGGGTAAAGCTCACCACCAAACTGACTTAACGCATGACTAAGCAACTTCAAGCCTTGTTCGAAACCTTGTAGGCCAAACTCTTCCGTTAGTGCCCGAATCAAGTAACAGATCGCTTTTAAATCTTTACTGTGCTGCTCTAAGACTTCTGTTGCGTGCGTTTTAACGACCGTCCAATCTACCGTTTCACCAAATAATGAGCCGAACTTCTTCACTTCGGATTCCATCATTTCGTAGCAAAACTCGTAGCGCGCGTCTTCACCTACTGGAGCAGCATCAGAAATTGGCGTAAGCAAACGTTCAATATCAATCACTGACATTAGCCTCTTCTCTCTGCTTGGTAGTCTCTTAACGCTCGTTCAACCGCTATGGCACCGCGTGCTGGACGAGAAAGTTGATGGCTTTTATCGATGGAGTCCGTTGCCATGCTCTCAAGCAAATCGGTGATTTCACCAAACTTCTTAGGTGCATTTCGCTCAAGATCGGTAAGGGAATCGTGCAGTTTCTGTTTATCAAAGACGGATTGTTCGGTGACTGTGCTAAATAGGATGTATTCGCTACGAGCGACAATCAGATCTTTGACTTTTTTGGTTAGTTCTGGAGTATTACCAAAGTACGCCTTCGCCGCTTTCGCCTCTTCGATGGCTTTGGTGTAGTAATGATCCTTTGCATGCCGCTCAATAGAGTCATTGATGTTCTTCATGACCTTGTTTGGCAACACTTGGCTGTAGAAATACGCCTCAGATTGGTTTAGTAACCAAGCAGCTTTCATTTCTTTGTCAGCAAGCTGCACTTCACCATCAAGGATCAAGCTGGCAATTTGCTCTTCTTTACTTCCTGCGATGGCAGAAATTTTCATCGAGTCGACCGACGCCACATTCAAACCCGCCATCACTTTAGTCAGCGTTTTATCGGCATAAGGGAATAGCGCGCCATCATCGACAAGTTTCTCGCGCAATGTGACTAGCTCTTTACGCAGATCGACCAACGTTTTTGGCAAGTCATCGGCCAAGGCTTGATAAGCCGTCAATTCACCTTGGTTCTTTTTGTACAACTTAGACAGCTTCATTTGCTGAACTTGGAATGCTTCCCGATATGGCGCCGTCGACATCACGTCTTTTTCCATATCATTGAGCGCCTGTTCAATTGCCCAAGGAGGCTGAGCTAAGAAAGAAGCCGTTTGCGCAGGCTTAATAGTGCTAACCAGCGGCGTACCCGCTTGTGAAATCGTTGGTTCCGATTTTACGATTGTTTTCCACTCTGGTTGATTTTGCTCGTACAGATAATGGCCTGTTACTGCCATCACACTTAATACCAAGCTTGCTTCAAGCACTTTAAAACGACCGTAACCGGCTTTGTCCTGAGGCTTACAATGGGTCAACAATAAATCAGCATTACGCAGACTACTAAAAATAGGCGCATTCGATTGAGAATCGATAGATTGAGTATCAATGCGGGCAAGTTGCTGGGCAAAAGAAATAGCGGTATAGCCATGCCCTCTTGGGTTATTAATCACTTGCTTGAGCAACTTCCAAATATGATTTGGAATCAGTGCCGGACGCTTACGATCTTTTAATTGCTTGTGCCAAGCATCACCAAAAATAGAACCAATAAATAAATGGCCCGTCAGCAGTGCAAGTGAATAAACATCGTCTTGTGGCTCGGTCTTGCCAGTCTCAAGGTAAAGTGGCGACGCGTAACTTAAACTAGCTTCGGCGTGAGATTCAGCCTCACCGATATAGCGCGCTGCACCAAAGTCAATCAGCTTGACGTAATCGCCCTCGCTAACCAGGACATTCGATGGTTTGATATCAAGATGACAAATACCTCGAGTGTGCATAAATTCCAGCGCACCAGCGAGTTGGTAAACTAACCAAGCAATGTGATCATGACGGAAACCTTTAGAGGAATGACGCTCCATCTTTTCTGCCAGTGATTCACCTTGGATCCACTCGTACATTAAGTATGGACGTTCAAATTCGTTACCGATTTTAATGAAATCCGCAACGCTTGGATGTTGAGAAAGCTCTAATCTGCTTGCCTCATTGACCAACATTTTGCTGGCAATATCTGGCGCGTCCTCATTGACGACTTTACAGCAGATTTGCTTGTCAGGTTGGCCTTTTTTGGCGAGATGGTAAACGGTTGTTCTACCATTTTTCGACGGCAAGGTGTCTAGTACATCAAATTGTGAAAAAAGTACGTACTCAAGCTTTGGCTTATTTTTCTGCGCCAACCTTTGCTCGTTATGTTTCTTTTTCTCAATGGCTTTGACAACCAATTGATCAATATATCCTTTGGCCGCTCCCTGCTTATCAGACACTTTGCACTCTTTTATCGAACAAATATTATTAGGCCGAAATAATATTGGTTGAAACATCCTTGTTTCAAGGCTGGTATTTAAAACGAACAGTAAGTCTATTACTTTAGTTATTATTACTAAGTTATTAGACTCTTTGACTTACGCTTTCACTACATCAGTCATGCTGTTTTCTCGTATTAAAAACAAAGTCATTATTATGAGAGCGTTTTCATTAATATTAACGTGTTGATTCATACTAGCATGCGAGTAATTGGAGTAGCCCTTTGTCACCATTAAAATCAAACATCAGTAACGATGAAGGTTGGTTAAAATGATGATTTTTAACTGTAAATGCCAAGAGCGCTAGTGAAGAACAACTGCCCATTGTTCCCCATAACTCATTGATAAGCATAGGCAATTCGGGATGAGTAAAGCGCTCTGCTTTGGCACCCAGCGCGAAACCGTAATCTTCGCTGTGCGCACGCAGGTTCGTCATGTCAGAATACACCTCTCCGAAAGCATTAAGCTTTTTACTCGCGCGCTGTACAAGGCGGTACATGCCTCTTCGGTCTGTCGTGTTCAGTTCAGTATCGATATAGCCAAGTTGTGCTAAAGGCTTAAGCTTGAGTGTTTCTACGGTATTTCTGCGACAAAGAATGAGGCCCGAGCCCCCTTCACTTGGAATAACCCCCCATGGATTATTAGTACTCATGACCATGCTATCGTCGATAAGTTCTTGCATCCTGTTGACCATAGAATCGACGCTAATGCACATCATGGCGTCGTATTTATCCAAGGACTTCATGGCTTGTAGCACGAAGCTAGGACCGCTTGCGTGAACTGCTTCGACCACAGAAAGAAAGTCAGAATAGTCACTTTCACCAAGCCATTCTTGCATCTTCACTAATGAAATTGTCGTAGGCACAGCAAGAAGTAATGGAATCGGCTTCAAAGAACGAGGCAGCTGGGCCAAGAGCGAGTCCAATAAGTTCGCCGTTAACTCACAGGTTTTTTCGAACAAACCGCTTTCTTTGGTATATTCAATTTTCGCGAATGTGAAACGCTCAATTCCGTCCTCACCAACGACTTGGTCGAACCTCGCTAAGTCAGCATTTGCTACATTAGTAGCGATATCCAAGTTCATGCCTGTGGGCGTCATCACTTCCATCCCCAGCACGTAACGACCTGTAGAATTATGCATGCTCGCTCACCTCTTCCAACTTAGTGATAGACGTAGACACCAACAAATGCTCTTTTCCCTGACAAGGAAATGCAGCCGTATAACTGATTGATATGGTTTTCTTTTCAGCATCCACAAATAAGGTATACATCGCCATATCAACTTGATAGGCGCCGTCTTTGAACGTGGCAATGGCACGGTATTTCTCTTTAGGTATGCGGAATGAGAGCGTGTCATCGTGACAAAAGCCACTCATCATCAAGCGTTCACCACCATGAAGAAAGCCTTTGCATTGTTGATCTGCAGGTGCACTTTGGAAGAAACGTCGGTCAAAATCCAGCGGTAACATTGGCTTGCGGTTCTCAATCCAATTTTCATCAAACGTACCCGCCAGTTTTTGGCGAGATTCGAAGAATGGAGGAACAGGCCCAAAGCCCGCGACTCGAATATTTTTCGACGTAGAGCTCCACTCTTCTCTAGGATAGAAAATCGAAGGCACTTGCTGTTCAAGCAGCTCTTTGTTGGAGTCCGCAACACCACCACCAATTCGGTTACGCAAGTCGCCACCTATCGCGCAGGTGTAGTCAATGTCTTTTTCAATGAAAGGCACAGGCTTGCTGAGTGTGATACTACCGCCATGCTCTACCCAAACCCGATCACCATGAATCGCGAGGGTTTTATCAATGTGGCCATCAATCAACAAGCGGCACTCTTGGTATGTCACCGGCTTTTTCGCGTAGCTGCGCGCTTTACCGTAAACAAGTACATCCGTGTTGTCTTTGGTATAAGCGAATTCGTGGTCAACTTTCATCGCAGAGAAGCCTTCTTCACCCAAATATTGGGGGTCATCGAAGATTTCGCTTTCACCTAATTCATGCCAAACCACACCATCGAATTGCCATATGCGTTTAGCGACCACTACCCAAACTTCATCACCGTTTTCGTCACGTTGAAAACGGCCTTTAAGCGATAGCTCTGGGTACGCTTCAATATCCCATAACTGCATTGCTATTCCTTAAATTGAATCGTTCGCTCGCAGAAGGTGCGGCCTTTAAATTATTGAAGTTCCAATCTTGCTGATGAATTGGCATCGCCATATCCCAAGGTACGTAGGCTCGGGATTGAATACAGATTTGTCGCCATAGCCAATCTCGGAACAGCACGTCAACGTTGGCATCTTGCATTGCCGCTAACGTGGATTCGAAGCTCAATGCGTATCCCAATCGGCTTGGCAGATTTTGAATGTGCTTTTCGTCTTCTAACCATTCATTAAGTAAGTCGATTACTTCTTCCCACTCATACTCAACACCAACGTCTTGTGGCATTAGTGGTAGAAGCTTCCCGTAAACCACATACAAAGCTTGAATCCAAGTTTCACCGTCGTCCTCTTCTAGAGTTTCCAAGTGCTCAATGATTTCTGGGACTAATTTCCAATCGCCACTGAGAGCAAAATCAACGGGGGCTAATGAAGAAGAGATATTGAACGCTTCAAACTCTTTTAGTTCTAGTAGCTTCGCGAAGGTCAATACTTGAGCCGAAGGCAAACCACTCGGTTCAATACCAAAGTACTGTCGGAACCAAGTGCCTCTGTCACGCTTGGTGATCAAACGTTCAAACAGATACTGCTCACCATTTGCATGGTCGTTGATCCACTCAATCCCCTCTTCTACATCCTGCAACGCTAAAAGCGGTAGCGCGATGTGAGGACGTATGATTTCGGCTTTGTGCCAACGTTTAATCAGCGCAACACTCAAAGCTTGGCGCAGACGTAAGCATTCAAAGTAAAACGGACTGGATTTCGCTTTGCCCTCAATGAGCTCCGACATCACGCTATCCATATGTTCAACTGGAGATTGCGTGACAATGACCTTGGTGGTGTATGCGTCTAATTCTTCGAGTAAGCTCAATCCACATAAGAGATTATCGAGCTCAGAGCCAAGTTCTTTCTGTAGCATCAGCCAAGCGTAGATTTCTGGCTCTTGGCTTCTTAGCTGATGAATTAACCCCGGAGCTAATCGATAAAACGACAGATACACTTGTTTGAGCTCTTCTATTTGGCGCTCAATCAGTTTGAGGTAATCCAGATCACGACTCGGATAGCCTCGTTTATGAAGTTGTACACGCTGCTTGATTAAAAAGCCGATGCTCTCAGAAGCAATAGACAGCTTTTCATTACAAAAGCTCAGCCAAGTTGACGGCAATTGGGAAAGGTCGTTCACAGCACGCTCAGCTCTTGCTAACGCGCCTTCGACTTCTTGATTGGTTATGGGTGTCTTTAGGTGCTCGACACCGATTCTTTGTCGCATCTACTTATCCATTGTTAGCGTGCGATAACGCAATATCAGTTAGTTAACACGAGGTAACTAGTTAATTGCGATCGTTCCGCCTTGAATTTTTTGTGCTTTTTCTGCTTGGGAAGTGACGTACTTCGCTTTAGTCGTAATGCGGCCATCACGCCCGCTGTAACGAGTTTCAGTTTCACCACTTTTGACGATCAGTTCTTGCTCCGTCTCTATGACCATCTTCTTAGCTCGCAATACAAACTCATCAGAATCATCGAGAATCGAGAAGAAAATGTCCGTCACGAGAGGCAAGCTTAAATCGTCGTTCAAGAATTCGATTCGACAACTTAATGAATTATCGATAGCCATTTGCAGTTCAGAACGGCGAAAGCCTCGCCCTAGCCTTGCCGTTAGCGGTTGGTTAAATGGATTACCATCAAAATCAACGCGAACACTGCCTGTTGATTCATTAATGGCGACTATGGTTCCAAAACGCGAAAAGCAAGCCGGTGTCTCGGCTTGCTGTTTCGTGATGGTTTCTGTAATAAGAGGTTGTTTTTCCATCATTAGTTAATCGCTACGTTACCACCCTTCACGACGACTTTATCGCTGCCTTCAATGGTGATTGAAGATCCTGAAAGCTTGATTGAACCGTCACTGTTCATCACTAAGGAAGAACCACCAGTTTTCAGCACAATCTTGTCACCACTGATGATTTGCGTTGCACCATCGGCTTTGTAAGAGGTATTGCCTTTTACTGATACGGTTAAGTTACCACCCACAGTTTGGTTATCGTCCGCGCCAATGTCTGAGCTTTTCGACGCACCAACCGTTAAGTTGCTGTTCTCGCCCACATCCAAGTCATCGTTCTTACCGATCTTGGTTGTGCGGTTATCACCAATCTCTAGATCAGAATTGTTCTTCACATACTGAGTTTCGTTGGCGTTGTAAGTAACAGTGACGTCTTGCTCTACGGTTTCAGTAAAGGTGCTGTTTACTTGGGTTGTCTTGTGTCCATCAATAGTTTCCTTGTGATCACCATGGACCTCGTTCGTCTGATGACGCGCAACTTTTAGGAACTCGTCTTGACCGATATCGCGGTAACGGTTGTTAAGTACCTTCGTCGACATGTCTTTTTGAGCATGAATGTAGACTTCTTCTTGGTTCGCTTCGTCTTCAAAACTCAGTTCGTTGTAGCCAGTGCCTTTATGCGTTTGGGTACGGAACGTAGTACGAGTTTTGTTCTCCGGTAACGAGTACGGAGGGAAGTGAAGACCGTTATAAACCGCGCCAGTCACTAATGGGCGATCTGGGTCGCCCTCAAGGAAGGTGACAACAACTTCATGACCAATACGTGGCAAGTAAACCGCACCCCATGTTGGCGCTGCCATAGATTGGCTTACACGGATCCAGCAGCTTGCGTGTTCATCGTTATCACCGTAACGATCCCAATGGAACTGAACTTTGATTCGCCCAAGTTTATCGGTGTAAATCTCTTCACCTGCAGGACCGACAACTACCGCCGTTTGTGGACCATCAACAACCGGAGGTGCAAGCTTTGGCGCTTTGAACACCACATCACGTGAGATACAAGAAAACTGGTTGTAATACGTGGTTGGCATACCGTTTGTTTCGTCTTCATGCACTTGCGGATCTTGGCCAGTGTGCATGACCGATAACATGATGTAATCACGGTTGATTTCAGAACGAGGGTGATCGCTAATGCTGAAGCTGTAGCCGGACGCTAAACGCATCACATCACTGCTTGCTTCGACTTGTTGATTGTCGACGATGTGCTCAGACATCCACTCTGTTGTTCTCACCTGCCCCATTGCAGGGTCAACATAACGGCCAGGGTAATCAAACTGCTTTAAATCTTGGTCAAGATCGCCCGCGTGGGTCATCTCTTGAGGGATTTTAGGCTGTTCGTAGTTGTAATCGGTGTATGTAACTTGGCCTGTTCTCACACGGTTTACAAGCTCAAGATCTGAGATATGTTCACGATCAGCAACACCGCCACCGTCAGCATGGAAAACAATCGGACCGATGTAAGAAGCGTTAAGTGGAGAACTCACCAGTGGCGCAATCGCGTCGTTGCTATCTACAATCACCATGGTGTGATTGGCTTCGGTATGGTCAAAGTAATACCACATACCGTGCTCAGCCATCATTCGTTGAACAAACTGAAGGTCAGATTCACGATATTGCAGTACATACTCTTTTGGCGGATACGTCCCAGAGACTTCGAAGCGGTAATCCGTCACGCCCCCATCATCAAGTACTTCGGTGATGATGTCTTGCGCTGATTTTTGCTGGAATATACGACAGTCTTGACGCTGAGATAAGAACCAAGCTTGAGGCACAAGAACTAACTGGTAGCGAGAAAAGCGACGACCCGTTCCAAGGTAACGAACTTCGTTTACCACGCCATTAAAAACGCGCGCAGCCCCTACCCCTTGTCCATAAAGAGTCAGCGTTCCCGCTTTGCGAATTAACGCATCAAAAGAGATATCTGGATCAAGTGAAAGTAATGAGAGACTGATGTGAAAAGGCTTCGAAAGCTCTTCATTCACTTGAAAGCTTTCTACTCGAAAGTCGTGCCCACACCCTGGCACTTCAAATTTAAATTCTACGTCATTCACCATATCTTTTACCTGATACAAATAATCGAATTAGGGCCAACAATTGTTGGCCCTGAATCTTTACGCAAAAAGCAATTATGCTTCGCGTGGAGCACGCCAGTCGTCGTTACCAGCTGTACCACAGTTTTCGTGAGTTACTTCGATTGCACGGTAAGTCAGCTTAAGAACTTCTTCTGTCACGCGGTCTGCTGTTGCAGCGTCTTGACAGTGGTTCATGCGAGTTTGTATGTCTACTAGTAGTGCATCAATCAGTTTGATTGAGTAGTAGTGCTCTTGCTTACCTTGAACTGAAGTACGGTAGAAACGGATCACACACTCAGGAAGTTTTTCGCCAGATACTAGTGCGTTGAATAGTAGTGGAGAACAACGGTCTTGAACTTTAGTTACAACAAGTGGACGGTGAACACGTTGACCAGTAGGCTGACCACTTTGTGGGTCACGCGGTACTGTTAGTACGTGGTCTAGTTCTTGAACTAGGAACTCATCAACGTGAGCTTCTTGCCATGTGTTACCTACAGAATCTGCAGAGTAAGTATCTTTAGTGATGTGACCTTGAGTTTCACCTTTGATAGACATATATGCTGGAGTTGGCATCGTTATTTCCTTTTTTAAATCTGTATTTGTTTAATCACCAAATCGCTTATCACCGCGACCACTTGGTATAATCAAACTCCGTGCCAACTTTTATAAACCTTACAATACAATAACTTAGCTCAAAAGCAGCTTTATTTATCAATTTATTAAGTACAATTTATTGGATAAAAAACCAAAAAGTTGGAAACAGATAATAATAAATTGTTTCGCTGATAAAAAGTGAAAATAACCATATATCAAAGGGAGAATAAAGTTATTAACACTAGCCATTTAGTTATATTAACCAACAATTAATTTAAAATAACAAGGAAGCGTTGTCCAAGATAAATATTCGCACTAATATTGTCATTAAAATCACCAACAAACGATAGTCAAAATATCTTGATAAAAAAAGAGCGTTATCACTTTTAGTATAATAGCGGCTACCTCTTTTCCTCTAAAGAATAAAATGGCTATGATAAATATAAACCTTTCTTCATTAATTCAGCGTCTACACCCAATTGCAAAAGTCGCATTAGAAGACGCAGCTGCACTTGCAGTCTCTGAAAAAGCAAACGAAGTTCAAATTGAGCATTATTTACTGAGTCTTTTAGAAAGGCCAAATAGTGATTTTGACGTCTTATTAAGTCATTTTGATTGTTCTGAGAACTTATTAAGACAATCGGTTCGATCCACACTCGATACCAACGCCAAAGGAAATGGCAGCAAACCTGTTTTTTCTGCTTTATTAATCGAATGGTTACAAGAAAGCTGGCTGGTTTCTTCTTTAGATCTATCCGAAACACAAATCCGCTCTGGCGCCCTACTCCTTACTCTTGTTGGCAACCCTCTACGTTACGGCCAACATGGTTACGCCTCTATCCTTGAAGCGGTAAACCCTGACAGCCTTAAGCGTAACTTTGCAGAGCTAACAAGCCACTCTATTGAGGCGCAAGTCGCGACTTCCGAAAAAACACAAGCTCGCGAAGATGGCTCGGCATTGAGCAAGTTCACGACCGACTTCACTGGTAAAGCACGCAAAGGCGAAATCGATCCTGTTTTCTGCCGCGACCAAGAAATCCGCCAAATCGTGGACATTCTTGCCCGTCGCCGTAAAAACAACCCTATCGCTGTCGGTGAGCCGGGCGTTGGTAAAACCGCAGTCGTAGAAGGCTTGGCACTTAAGATTGTACAAGGTGACGTACCAGACAATCTCAAAGGCGTAGAGCTTTACGGTCTGGACATGGGTCTTCTACAGGCAGGTGCAAGCGTAAAAGGTGAATTCGAAAAACGCCTAAACGCGGTATTGGATGAAGTGAAAAACTCGCCAACGCCAATCATCCTATTCATCGATGAAGCACACACTCTAGTCGGCGGCGGTAACCAAGCGGGCGGCAGTGATGCAGCCAACTTGTTAAAACCTGCCCTAGCACGTGGCGAAGTGAAAACAATTGCTGCAACAACCTGGTCGGAATACAAAAAGTACTTCGAGAAAGATCCAGCGCTTGCACGTCGCTTTCAGCTGGTAAAACTTGATGAGCCTTCTCCAGAGCAAGCGGCATTGATCATTCGTGGTCTGCGCCCAGCTTACGAGAAGTCACATAATGTATACGTACGTGACGACGCGATCACCGCAGCTGCAGCGCTTTCTGCTCGTTACATCTCTGGCCGTCAACTGCCGGATAAAGCGATCGATGTACTAGATACAGCGTGTGCACGAGTGAACATCAGCCTTAATGCCATTCCTGCTTCTGTTGAAACTCTGCAGCAAGAACTTGCAGCTCAACAGCGCGAACTTGAAGCACTTGAGCGTGATGCCCTGCAGCAAACTGGCGACAAGCACAGCCTTGCTAACATTCCAGGCCTAAAACTGGCAATGGAAACAACGAAAGAAGAGCTGGCAGAGCAAGAAGCCCAATGGCATAAAGAAAAAGAGCAGATCCAAGAGATGATTGCTCTACGCTCTCGCTTGCATGAACTGGTCTTGGGCGAAGCAAATGAAGAAGAACTTGCTGCAGACGAAGATTCAGAACAAGAGCAAGACGTTTCTCCATATGCAGAAATGGATGAAGAAGCCGTTCGCATTGCAATTTCAGCCTGCCAAGAACAGCTAGACGCAATCCGCAATGGCAACCCACTGGTTCATTTTGAAGTTGGTCCAGATGAAGTCAGCCACGTGATCTCAGACTGGACTGGTATTCCAATGGGTAAGATGCTTCAAGACGAAGCAGAAACCACACTAAAACTGAAAGAAAGCCTAACACAGAGCATCAAAGGCCAAGAATACGCTATCGATGCACTGTCTGAAGGCATCCAAACAGCAAAAGCAGGCTTAGGCAACCCAGACGCACCGACAGGCGTATTCCTGCTAGTTGGCCCAAGTGGTGTGGGTAAAACCGAAACGGCTCGTGCGATCGCTGATCAAATGTTTGGTGGCGAGCGCTTTATGACGACCATCAACATGTCTGAGTTCCAAGAGAAGCACACGGTATCTCGCCTAATTGGTTCACCTCCGGGTTACGTAGGTTACGGTGAAGGCGGCATGCTGACAGAAGCGGTACGTCAACGCCCATATTCTGTTGTACTGCTAGATGAAGTGGAAAAAGCCGACCCAGAAGTATTGAACCTGTTCTACCAAGTGTTCGACAAAGGTACGTTAAACGACGGCGAAGGCCGCACCATCGACTTCAAGAATACGCTGATCATCATGACCAGCAACCTTGCGACGCACGAGATTGAATCTTTGGTTCATCAATCAAAAGACATCGATGCCAACATCATCGCAGAAGCCATCCGCCCGACGTTGAACCAACACTTCAAACCGGCGCTGTTGGCACGTATGTCTGTGCTTCCGTTTGTTCCGCTATCTGATGAAGCAATGACAGAAATCATTCATCACAAGCTAAACAAAGTTTCTCAGCGTCTACAGAGCCATCACAAATTGTCTCTGAGCTACGAAGAAAGCTTGGTTGAATTCGTACTGGGTAACTGTCGCCTTGCTGAAACAGGCGCACGTAACATTGACGCGGTCATCAACCGTCAGTTACTGCCGCAGCTATCGACACAGCTACTGGTGCATGACAAGGATGATTCACATACGCAAATCGCAGTTTCTGTCGATGAGCAAGGAACACTAACCTATGCGTTCAGCTAATCATAGCGAACTTAGCAACGCCCTACTTGCGATCAGCCAATCTTTGGCTGATCGCAGCCAGCTGACCCAAACGTTAGATGCCGTGTTGACCGCTGCGAGACAAATGACACTCGCAAAGCATGGCATCATTTACGTTTTAGACCAGACTGGTCAAGCGTTGATCCCAAGTACCGCTCACCATAACGATAAAACGATTGTTTCCCACCCTTGGGAAGCATTGCAGATAGATTCTGCCAGTGAGAACGACCCATTTAACTTTGCGATTCGCAATGGTGAAGTGGTGTTGATCAACGAGCTGTATAAGTACAACGGTTACGACTGTGAAAGCATTTATCAAAGCGAGCAGATACTTGGACTAAAGAGCGAAAACTTATTGGCTTGGCCACTTATCGACAACGAAGGTAAAACCATCGGCCTGTTAGTATTGCTCGATTTAAGCGTTATCGACAACGAAGCCGCACTCACTGAGTTCTGTCGTATGGCCGCGAGCAATATTCGCCAAGCGGTTTGGTTAGAGCAATATGGGCAAGTGATCAAAAGCCTCAGTGCCGATAACCAAGCACTGCTCCGTGAGAACACTCAGCTTAAAAAGCGTACCAAGAAAACCTATCAAGGCCCGATTGCAGAGAGCGAAGAAATGCTCAATGTTTTAAATCGTCTTGATAAGGTGCTATCTCTTCCTGTCGACGTTCTGTTGCGTGGTGAAACTGGTGCAGGTAAAGAAGTGATCGCGAAATACATTCACGAGAACTCTAACCGAGCAGACCAGCCTTTGATCGTTCAAAACTGTGCGGCTATTCCAGAGCAGTTATTGGAATCGGAGCTTTTTGGGCATAAGAAAGGCTCATTCACTGGCGCAGACAAAGATAAAGTGGGCCTGTTTGAAGCAGCCAACGGTGGCACGCTATTCCTAGATGAGATTGGTGATATGCCAATGCTACTTCAAGCTAAGCTACTTCGAGTACTGCAAGAGCGTAAGGTTCGTCCTATCGGTGCCAGCAAAGAGATTGAGGTAGACGTTCGCGTTATCGCAGCCACCCACTGCAATCTTATGAAGCAGATCAAAGACGGCGGGTTCCGTGCTGACTTGTTCTATCGCTTGAATGTATTCCCGATTACGCTGCCTCCCTTGAGAGAGCGTGAGTCAGACATTATTCCTCTCGCAGAACATTTCGTGCAGCACACAACCAAGACCCTAGGCTTACCGCAAGCGCCAGGGTTAAGTGCCAACGTGCGTAAACAGCTTCTTGCATACTCTTATCCGGGTAACGTGCGTGAGCTCAAAAACATCATCGAACGCTCGGTCCTGCTGTCCGATTTTGAAACCATTACTCACATCGAGTTTGGTGAACAAATCCCAGAAGACACGCCAAGTGTTGAAGTAAAAGCGGCATCACCTGCTCCAGAACAACCTGCCTACGAGCCAGCACAAGCGGATTTAGAAGACGCGGCAATCGGCCTAAAGGACGTTGTTAGCCAATACGAACGCACAGTGATCATCGATTGCTTAAATGCTTGTAATTGGCACACCAAGAAAGCCGCCGAGCAATTGGCGCTCCCAATGAGCACACTTAACCACAAAATGAAGAAGTACGATATTTCCGCTGCGGGTTAAGCGAGAAGCGAGAAGCGAGAAGCGAGAAGCGAGAAGCGAGAAGCGAGAAATCTTACTTCAGTTCCCATTGGTAAGAAAAGAAAAACCGCCCGAAGGCGGTTTTTTTATTTGTTATTTTGCCTGTAAAAGAGCGATTTCCGGAGCATTAAGCGAAGACGCTTGTTTCGTTATCCAGTTCTCAACATATCGTTTCTGCTCGTTCTGTACCTCTAGGTTTTTCCAGTGCAAGTGATTCGCCTCACTTGTCACCTTTTCCTTTTCAACCGTTTCTATCCATGGCTTACCCGTCATGAAGTCTTTCACCGCGGGAACTCGAAGCTCAAACTTCGGTAGTTCATAACCTTCACTCGTATCCATTTGTTCAAATGAAGCCAACTCGAGTCTGATAGGTTTTAGATCATTACCATCTAAAACATCACCAAAAGGTCTTAAACCATTAACTAATTTGCCTGTAGGCGACACATAAGAGTAATCAAAGCGAATCATATAAAGGTGCTTTTTCTCGCTTGAAGTTAATAAACCGGAAAAATTAGCGTCATTCTGATCAATAAATTGAACGGCGCTTTGCTCCAGACCTGTACGCTTAGTAGCGTCGCTATCATCAAGCTCTAGATCAAAAACGGTTCTTGTTTCTATTCCGTTATACCCAGTATTTGACTTCTCGGTAACAAGACGAGAACGAATGTTGACCACTCCAGCATAATGCATCACGTCATGTTTAACTGGACCATCTTTGATCTGCAGTTTCACCCCACATTCAATGGCGTTGAGTAACATTGTATCGTAATCGTCACTCGCACGATCATCCCCTAACACCGCAAAACAAAGTGAGAACCGTTGCTCTTTCGACCAATCAAACTTGTTGCTTATCAGTTTATTCGCATTGCTTTCACCCCAAGCAAGGTCACCGTCAATTTCAACACCAGGCAAAATAATAAGGTTGCCATCGATCACCTTCGGTGTACTGTCTCGAGATGATGCAGACTCACTCATGACAAACTCTTCGATTAAAAAGTCAGTGTCTGTGAGTTTCGTCTTTTCCAATGTTCGACCGTTAAAGTTTTTCGCTTCTTGTGCAGGGCTTTGACCATCGATACCAAAGTTAACTTCAGTAATATCTAGAGTGTAATTTTTATATGTACCCAAGCCCTCTAACTTACCCGCTAGCAAATCATGTCCTCCTAGTGAGAAGACATATTTCATCTGTTCAAAAGCACCAGAGTCTCGAACATATTCAAACACGCTTTGACCTGTAAAGAAGGCTTTCACCTCATCTATGACTTTAACATTTGGGCATAGCGGCTTGATGCCATGGATTAAAAACTCTCCAAAGCCATATGTCGGCTCAAATTCAAGACCATACAATTGCTCGACACCTTTACTCTCAAAGTGTTTTTGAATCGCTTTATCAGGGTCTTCGAATTGAGAAGCATCCATTTTTGTAAACAACACATCAAAGGTTGGCCCATGAGAGTCCAAACCAACAACAGCGGCGCGATAAGCGACCTCCTGTAAAAACAGTGTCTTAGACGAGAAACCATCTTTTAAAACCACCTGTAGTTTCACACGCGTTTGTGGGCGTAGCTTTCGTCCATTCTTCTCAAATATCCATTCGATATATGGCTTCCATATCCCATCCTCTTGGACCAGCAAGCGACTGAACTCTATATCATCACGTCCAAGTTCTTCTTTGGCTAAATTGAAGTCGTGACAAAATGCCTTTAGGCCTTCTCGGATAGAAGCACTTTCTTGCAAGGACTCATCTGATTTTCGGTCCAAAAATAGACGTGTTTGTACAGGGAATCCCGTATTAAATGCACCACCTATTTTTTCACCGTAATTCCATTGTAGCGAGCTATTGATGCCAGAGTTAGAGAACAAACCAGATTTGTTAAAACGGTTTACCCAGTTCAGGGCAAGCGTATTGCCATCATTGACTGGAATTTCCCAGTTATCACTCATGACATACAGCTGAATAAACTCGTCAACTCGATAATCCTCAATGAAATCATCAAAGTCACCCGTAAGGCTCCACTTAGCGCGGAGAAGCGTTAATAACTCAATCAAAGAATTCAAAGCATAGGAGCGCAACAAAAAGCGCTTCAACAACTCATCATGATTCGCCTGTTTTTTAAGAAAGTCGGCTAAGCCAACGGCATCAATGACCTGAGGTTGAAGATCTTGACTGATCCCCTTATACAGTGAGACAAGCTCTTTATTGATACTGCTGAGCGTTTTTAGCATGCTTTTGTTGTTGTACTGAGCTTTGATCTCCTTAAACGTGGCATCACCAAAAAGGTCGCCATAGAAATCAGTTGCAGCACCCAAAAGATCCACACCCACTTTACCGGCAAAATAATAGGCAGCCACTGGTGCAGCAGGCGTCCAGATTGCAACGCTTGCCATTGCGTCAACGGCGGCAAGAATCATCTTATCTTCAGCTTCCTTTGCCGCAAGCTGATGCCCTTCCCAAATTTGATGCGCGCGATTTAATTCCATCGTCCCAGACCGACTCGGTGGTAGAGAAACCGCGAAGTCAGGGATGATCAACCTTACCTCTACACGTCGGTTCACAGCAATATCCGCATTATCTGATCGATCGTTAACGTCGGCATAACCGTCGATATCATCAATCAGTTGCGACTTACCCTTAAACTCAATAAACAACCTTGATTCTAGGTTCGCTCGTTCTTCTCCGCTTGCTTTGGCAAGGATGGCCTCTTTAACGACATCCGCACGCATTTTAGATATCTTTAAGTTATTTTCATGCGTTCCTATTGGCCCTGCATGGCCAATAATGGCAACTTGGTAATCAGGGTTTTGGGATAAAAGCTGGCATAATTTTTTACATACTTCTACATAGTCGATATGCAGTACTTGAACTTCGTTCTCAAACTCAGCAGAGTTAAACTTGAAGTTCATTCGAACAACGACCCCTTGACCATCAGCAAAGATCTGAGCATTCCCTTCTTTACCAAGTGCTTCCTGCACCGTTTCTGCCTTTTTTTGCCAATGTTCTGGATTATCAAAGCGACGAACAAACGTTAAAGAAGAAAGATAGTTTTCAGCGTATTTGCTTAAAGTTTCTTGCGCTTCTTTCGCATTTTCAATTTGTTCAGAGAACGCCGAATATTGATCGAACGCTTCCTTGCCACTTGCGATAACTCCAATAGCTGGTAGCGCGCGATTTGTTCCGCTCAAAAAATCACTGCTTAAACGTCCGACGCCACGCATGATTTTTGACTCTGGGCCTGCCGCTTTAAAAGCACGTTTGATATAAGGGATATCGATGACATGCTTTCTAAACACTAACGCTTGTGCTTGTTTCAGCGTTAGCTCTTTACGCGCAAAAATCTTTGCAAGGCTGACGCTCTTTTTAACACCACTGGTTGCGGCAAGTGCCGAATGTAACGCGATACCACTCATCAGAAATGGAGGTAAGGCCCCCGATTCACTGTTTTCCCATAGCGCCTGCCCAATGGTTTTCGCCATTTCTGCAGGTGGGCCATAAAGCTTTGCGCCCTCAATAGAGAGAAAGTCACTGCTCAACGTTTCGTAGGTTTTGTTGATCGCAGCATGCAAAGATAACGGTGCGACGCCCGGTTTTTGCTTAGTTTGATAGGTTAACCCCTTCGTCGCGTAGTCTGAATAAGATGGCAGCTGATTAGGAAATTGTTGGATAAGCGCTTCCTCTAAGGTGATCATGTCACCACACACACACGCCATTTTGCCAATACCTGCTGTCTCAATAAACATCAGCTTTTCATGCAGTTCATAGGTATATACATTCTGCTCCCTACCTGTTTGAGGGTGTTTCATGAACTGCTTTGTGACATTGGCCTTCAACACACTTTCAGGTAACTTTTTACGTGTGTTATCAAATGCTTTCCATTCAGTTTCCCAAAACTGGATGCGCAACAAGTAAAAACCATCTTCAACTTGGCTAGGGTCAAGGTGAAACAGGACGCTTGGTAATACATCGTTCGCTTCAAGATCTTCACACCAAATAGGAGTCTGTTTTTGTATGGTTAGATAACCTAGTTTTCTCTCTGATGCGTTCTCTAAATCGCCAGCTTTAATATCTTTAACTGGGCGAATCAACGAAACCTCAGCGCCACCATAAAGCTTGTCTGTGAACAGTACCGCACAACTGTGCATTCTTGGCACGACAAAACCTTTCAGGGGTAGATTTCTTTTTTTCTGGCGTTCCAACCAATTATTGTAGCGCTCTTCCTCTTGCGTAAGATCACCCCCAACATAAGCAGGTGCAAGTTGACTCAGGGCAATTTCAGTAAGTTGGAACTGCACACCAGTTTGTTTTGTTTTGTTAGTCCCATCATCAATATACTGAGCAAAATGCTTAATGTTTTCAGCAAGGCTTGCCAGATCTTTTGCCCCCCCCCATACTTTCTGAATCATTCTGCGGCGCAATCATCTGCGCCAACAAACGCAAAGGCGGAAAGCTTAATTCATAGCTTTTCCCTTTGCGGATCCCTTCCGGTCGGTTGCCCAACTTGAGCACTTCAAAATTGTCGACATCGCTTGGTGCAGAAGTTTCAGAGCCGACTTTTTCTCCTGATAAAGGTTGCTTACCCGTTGCTTGTGGTGGCTCGCCTAAACCTAACTCCACCAATTTTCCCTCTTTGGTGGTGCCCCACAGTGCGGGTTCGCCTCCCGACAAGGCATTGACCATCACTGGAGTCGAAGGAATGGGACGAATCTTACCTGTTAACTCATCAACTTGCGTTAAGTCCGATTTTGTATGCCAATCAAATATTCGTCCTTCGTCTGTATCGTAGCCGTGGAATAAAGCACCAAATAAGTAGATCTCATCATCGTAGGTTCTGGCCATTATTTGGCCTCCTTAAACCAGTTACCATGGTTTGCTCTGAGGTTATAAACGATGACAGGGTCTAAAGTGCGACTATAAGCTAGCGGATCCCAATCCCACGCTTGTTTGGTTTTGTTATCTAGTACACTCATTCGTGTCATATGTTTATTAATTAATGCGAAACGACTGTTTAAACCAATAGCAAATTGCATCGGGGGGGGAAGCAGGTACTTCACGATTAGCTATAACATCCATTTTGAAAACACCTGCGCTCATATTCGCTCCCCAAGATACGTCACCTTCAGGGCTTATCGCAGTCACATCAGCTCGCGCATCCTGAGGCTTTAAGTTTTCTCCCCATCGAGCACTCTGTAACTTTTTACCTGTTTTCTCATCATAAACAACAGTAAATACATCCGTGACCTTGTAACGCTTCCCATCTTTAATCATACCTGTATCAGTTATGTGCAGATCGGTCTTTTCCGCCTCACTTTTAGCGATATCCCACTTATAAACCACACGACCAACCATACCCGTACGGTAATAAACGTAGCTACTGTCTTCAGCCCACAGGAAACCGGCAGGCCCTTCTCTCTCATGCGGTAGTTCGATCATTTTTTGAGTTTTTATGTCGAAAAGTTTGTTAAAACTTCCATAACCTACTGCAACATAACGATTGTTTGGCGAGCGACTAGTTTTACCAACACTTGAATCATCCTTACCCAACCAAGGCAAATCGGTAACCAAGCGGAGGTCTGTACCATCAGTCTTCATACTCCAAATCTTTTTACGCCCTTCGTACTCATCGTACATAGGGTCTGGCCCATACCCTTGGTTGTTTGACAAGTTTGCCCAAGTGAATTGAACACGGGGCAAATCGTAAGAGCTCGCGTCATTTAAATCTTCCCTTGGCCATTCTTTAGCACGGTGAATAAAGTAACGAGGAAAGTCACGTTGTTGAAAAGTAGCAAAGTCAGCTTTACGGATCTCGCTCTGTTCCATGGTGTAATAGTTGTGTTCACCCACGTAAGTGCGGCCGTCATCTTTACAACCCGCTATCGATAAAGCAGTAAGTAACAGTAATAGTATTTTTTTCATGGTTTAACCTAGCAATTCTGAAATGGGTACATTTTCTTCTACAACGACAAGACGTTGGCTACCGGTGGAGAGGCTCGAGTGGACACCTCGAACAATATCGACGTTCTTGACCTCTTCAGGCGGGAATGCAAAACGCAGCGTCATATAACCATCGTCGTCTTTCATCGCTGAACGAAAGTACGATTTGTGAATCCAATCGTGTTCTATGTTACGAAGCCCAAAGAAATCGTCCGGCTGATCTGTCAAAGGCTCGTGAAGGTAACGTATAGAAGGCAAAGCGCCTCTTGGAGCCAATTTAAGCCCCGCGATATTGCTTTCTTTGTGTTCGTTGATGATTCCACTGCCGATGCCTGTCGATGCGGTACCAGAAACTGGAGTAATATTCTCACCCGCATTATTAAAGCTTTGGGAAGAGGAGTATATTTGCAGCTCTGAAAGAGACTTAGCAATTGAAGCAGGATCACTCTCTAGCTCAGACAGTTCCGTGTTTGTCAAAGCCAACTCAGAATAATGGATATAACATTCTTGTGCTTCTCCCGCGACTTTATATGGCACCCAAATATGCGGAAGAGGAACACCTTGTGCAATACGCAAACCATCTTTGCCAGCTTTATAAGGGCTTAGCACCGTTTTAACAGTGATAGGATCAATATCTAATTCAGGAAAAATAACATCTACTTCCTCATCTACAAGGCGAAATACCCTAGCACCTTGATCAAGGCTTAGATGTCCCGAATACACTTTCTGACCGGATTGATAAATCTCAAATGCTTCTTCGCCAATGTAGTAGTCTGGTACAAGGTTTGCCCCATCAATGTTGACATGTCGTGTTTTCATCGAGGATTCAGGATCATTATTTCTGTAGTACTCTAAATCGACATCAGCAAAGTAGCCTTTTGGTGTAACTTCAACCTCTCGCCAAACGTTGTTATTCCAAATTACATAGAAATAACCTTCTACAACCAACTCATGTCCATTTATGCCCTCTAGCATAGGCAGTACAGGCACCAACACGTTATCCCACTCATCCATCTGAGTCTCTTTATCAACGGGTTGCAGATCTTCGGCGAGTTTAAGCAAGATTGGCTGAGGCTGGTCGGAACAAGGAATTTTGATATAGAGCGTTTTGCCCTCGGCTTCGAGATCTTTAAACATCGCGAGGCTGCGATGTTTGTTCTCGGTATCAGCCTTGCCTACAGTCACTTTTTCTTTTTGAGCGTCGGTTTTTCCCAACATCAAACAGGCTGCATTACTAGACCACTGCCCAGCAAACTCGACAACAATTTTGTGTTCTGGACTCGGCTCATAAGGCACATGCGCGTAACTGCGAACCAAAGTAACATCGTCCGTTACTTGCTTATAGCCCGCTTTATAGACTTTGCTCTCACCAGTCGATGAGACAGATTCAAGCTGTGCTTTTAGTCTTGGGAAACTTTGTAATTGGGTATCTGTTAACGGTGTTCGACGAGAGAAGGAAGACAACGCCACCCAGTTCCCACTTCCTAACTCATTTCGAATAGCCGTTAGCAAGCCGGCGCTAGACTTTTTAGCAGAGATTGAGATCTTCTGAGCAAGCTCTTTAGGCAGGTTTCTGAGAATATCTTCTGAATTTCGCACACGCGAAAGCTGCCCTATACACTCATCAGGTGTAAGGACGTAGGATAGCTCGTTGGAGGAAAGCTTCGAGCTAGGTATAAATTTGCAAACTAAATGCATTTGAATTCTCCACAACCAACATCGTAAATATGGTTGCGGTGACGTTTAAGCTGATAAGGCTTACTGGTACGATTTGGTGCGTTAATGCTACTAATTTAATTCATAACATTCAATCACATAGAAAAACCTGCAGAAAAACCCAAAACGCCGCAAACCGACAAATCAACAGCCCACAAAGTCATTTTAACTAGCAATTTGGACACATTGCCTACTGTGCTTATTCAAAAAGAAGGCTTTAAGAAAAACAGTTTTTTTTACATTTGAGCAGAAGTTAACAAATTCAGTTTAAGCGCTGATTGCCACAAGTTGAGATTTTGAAGGGATATGCACTCCTCAGTAGCAATACATAGCTTATCGCTACTGAGGAAGTCTGAATAAAAAAGGTGAGTGCGTGTCACACTCACAAAAACGCGTAATCGCTTTGATGTGATGCTAGGCTGGTGCCACTTCATTACAATTACACAACTGATAGGTAGTACCCTACCTTATGCAGAACTCTATACTTGGGGTATAGCATTGCGTGTAACTATATAATATTGCGCTATATTCTCAACGTGGCACATTCACCACCACATACCTGTATTGACCCGCACAATCACTTTAATAACAACTAAAAGCAAAATTGCTCTAGGCATTCTAGATGTTTGACCTTGTAGAAAGACCGTCGAATCATCTGGCTCAATTATGAGAAAATGCGAATCATTTGACTTAGATCACTTAAATACGAGCAAAAAGAAAGCGAGCTTAATGCTCGCTTCCTTTTAGGCTGCTTTCAGGGAGGGTAATTCCGCGGAATATCTTTCCAAATAGTTTGGAACAACAAGCGCTGTAGTACTAGAGTAATTGAATGTTGTACTCACCTCATCAGCGATCGCAGATAGTGAATTGGTACCATTTGCATAAACGGTTATTTCTCCGTCTTTCAAAGTAGACAAATCAAGGTCAACGGTCCATGTACCATCATCTAGCACTGTTGCGCTGCCAAGAACCTCCAAGCTATCGGTATCAACAGCTTTGAGTGCTATTGTGTCCCCCGCCTCAAAACGAGTAGTTGTGCCATTGATAGTTACTGTTGTTGCACCTGTGACATCGTTTACTGCTTCAAAAGCGATAGTAGGAGTCATAGCTAACACTTTGCTAGAAGTGAATGCCTCACCGGCATTGCCCGTTGCATCATTAAAGCCTTGCAACGTTAACGCCACACTCTTCACCGAATCCGCAACCGACGCGACTTCTGCTGTACCCACCCATTGGGTCTGAGTACCCGATTGTGCTGTCCAGTTGATCGCCGCGGTACCCAGCGTCGAACCTGTCGGTGTGGTAACGCCTTTGTCGAACGTGGCTGTGACGGTCACGCTATCACCCGCCGCTGCGTACGTTGGGTTAATCGACGTTTGGCTGTCGTCCACCGTTGGCTTAGTTTGCGTCAACGTAAATGTCGTCCCCGCTTCTTTTGCTGGTGCGCCCAAGTCGTTACTCCCGTTCACCGTCACCGTAATGGTGCCGTCTTTAAGACCTGAGACGTCTAACGCCGCGTTCCATTTACCCAATGCAGTCACTGTCGTGGTTTGCGTGACTTCTTTATTGTCCGTATCGACCGCTTTGATGGTCAATGTATCGGAGGTTTCGAAGCGTGTGCTATCGCCACTGACGGCAACGCTTGCAGCGCTCGCTTCGTTAACATCACCGATATTTTCAACGGTTAAGGTTGGGGTCATCACCAGCTCTTTGCTAGAAGTGAATGCCTCACCAGCATTGCCCGTTGCATCATTAAAGCCTTGCAACGTTAACGCCACACTCTTCACCGAATCCGCAACCGGCGCGACTTCTGCTGTACCCACCCATTGGGTATGAGTACCCGATTGTGCTGTCCAGTTGATCGCCGCTGTACCCAGCGTTGAACCCGTTGGCGTGGTGACGCCTTTGTCGAACGTGGCGGTAACGGTCACGCTATCACCCGCCGCTGCGTACGTTGGGTTAATCGACGTTTGGCTGTCGTCCACCGTTGGCTTAGTTTGCGTCAACGTAAATGTCGTCCCCGCTTCTTTTGCTGGTGCACCCAAGTCGTTAGTACCATTTACGGTTACTGTGATGGTACCGTCTTTAAGACCCGAAACATCGAGCGTTGAACTCCAAGCACCGCCAGCATTTGGGTTTACGTTTGCGCTCGCCTCGGTCCCTTCGCTGTCCGTAGCCTTGATAGTCAAGCTATCCGTGCTCTCAAAACGAGTACTATCCCCACTGACGGCAACGCTTGCAGCGCCCGCTTCGTTAACATCACCGATACTTTCAACGGTTAAGGTTGGGGTCATCGCTAGCACTTTGCTAGAAGTGAATGATTCACCGGCATTGCCCATTGCATCTTCAAAGCATTGCAGCGTTAACGCCACACTCTTCACCGAATCCGCAACCGACGCAACTTCTGCTGTACCCACCCATTGGGTTTGAGTACCTGCTTGTGCTGTCCAGTTGATCGCCGCTGTACCCAGCGTTGAACCCGTCGGTGTGGTGACGCCTTTGTCGAACGTGGCGGTAACGGTCACGCTCTCACCCGCCGCTGCGTACGTTGGGTTAATCGATGTTTGACCGTCGTCCACCGTTGGCTTGGTTTGCGTCAACGTAAATGTCGTACCCGCTTCTTTTGCTGGTGCGCCCAAGTCATTAGTCCCGTTCACCGTCACCGTAATGGTGCCGTCTTTAAGACCAGAGACGTCTAACGTCGTATTCCATTTACCCAATGCAGCCACTGTCGTGGTTTGCGTGACTTCTTTATTGTCCTTATCCACCGCTTTGATGGTCAGTTCGTCAGAAGTTTCAAAACGTGTGCTATTACCATTAACTGCAACGCTTGCAGCGCCCGCTCCGTTAACATCACTAATAGCTTCAACGGTTAATGTTGGGGTCATCGCTAGCGCTTTGCTAGAAGTGAATGCCTCACCAGTATTGCCCGTTGCATCACTAAAGCCTTGCAGCGTTAACGCCACACTCTTCACCGAATCCGCAACCGACGCAACTTCTGCTGTACCCACCCATTGGGTTTGAGTACCTGCTTGTGCTGTCCAGTTGATCGCCGCTGTACCCAGTGTTGAACCCGTCGGTGTGGTGACGCCTTTGTCGAACGTGGCGGTAACGGTCACGCTCTCACCCGCCGCTGCGTACGTTGGGTTAATCGATGTTTGACCGTCATCCACCGTTGGCTTAGTTTGCGTCAGCGTAAATGTCGTCCCCGCTTCTTTTGCTGGTGCGCCCAAGTCATTAGTCCCGTTCACCGTCACCGTAATGGTGCCGTCTTTAAGACCAGAGACGTCTAACGTCGCGTTCCATTTACCCAATGCAGTCACTGTCGTGGTTTGCGTGACTTCTTTATTGTCCTTATCCACCGCTTTGATGGTCAATGTGTCGGTGGTTTCAAAGCGTGCGCTATCGCCATTAACTGCAACGCTTGCAGCGCCCGTTTCGTTAACATCACCGATATTTTCAACGGTTAAGGTTGGGGTCATCGCTAGCGCTTTGCTAGAAGTGAATGCCTCACCGGCATTGCCCGTTGCATCACTAAAGCCTTGCAACGTTAACGCCACACTCTTCACCGAATCCGCAACCGACGCGACTTCCGCTGTGCCCACCCATTGGGTTTGAGTACCTGCTTGTGCTGTCCAGTTGATCGCCGCTGTACCCAGCGTTGAACCCGTCGGTGTGGTGACGCCTTTGTCGAACGTGGCGGTAACGGTCACGCTCTCACCCGCCGCTGCGTACGTTGGGTTAATCGATGTTTGACCGTCGTCCACCGTTGGCTTGGTTTGCGTCAACGTAAATGTCGTACCCGCTTCTTTTGCTGGTGCGCCCAAGCCGTTAGTACCATTCACCGTCACCGTAATGGTGCCGTCTTTAAGACCAGAGACGTCTAACGTCGCGTTCCATTTACCCAATGCAGTCACTGTCGTGGTTTGCGTGACTTCTTTATTGTCCATATCGACCGCTTTGATGGTCAATGTGTCGGTGGTTTCAAAGCGTGCGCTATCGCCATTAACTGCAACGATTGCAGCGCCCGTTTCGTTAACATCACCGATATTTTCAACGGTTAAGGTTGGGGTCATCGCTAGCGCTTTGCTAGAAGTGAATGCCTCACCGGCATTGCCCGTTGCATCACTAAAGCCTTGCAACGTTAACGCCACACTCTTCACCGAATCCGCAACCGACGCGACTTCCGCTGTGCCCACCCATTGGGTTTGAGTACCTGCTTGTGCTGTCCAGTTGATCGCCGCTGTACCCAGCGTTGAACCCGTCGGTGTGGTAACGCCTTTGTCGAACGTGGCGGTAACGGTCACGCTCTCACCCGCCGCTGCGTACGTTGGGTTAATCGATGTTTGACCGTCATCCACCGTTGGCTTAGTTTGCGTCAGCGTAAATGTCGTCCCCGCTTCTTTTGCTGGTGCGCCCAAGTCGTTAGTACCATTCACCGTCACCGTAATGGTGCCGTCTTTAAGACCAGAGACGTCTAACGTCGCGTTCCATTTACCCAATGCAGTCACTGTCGTGGTTTGCGTGACTTCTTTATTGTCCGTATCGACCGCTTTAATGGTCAATGTGTCGGTGGTTTCGAAGCGTGTGCTATCGCCATTAACTGCAACGCTTGCAGCGCCCGTTTCGTTAACATCACTGATATTTTCAACGGTTAAGGTTGGGGTAATTGGCAATTCATATGACGTATTATCCTCGCCCACATTTCCTACTAAGTCTTTATATTGGCTCACCACTAGGCCAACACCGAGCTCTGGTACGTCTGGCACATTCACGGTTCCGGTCCAAACTTTCTTATCTGCAGTAGCCGTTAGCGAAGTAACATTGTTCGCGCCTAATGTTGCCGTTGCTTCTTGTAACTCTTTGTCAAACTCAAGCTTAACGTCTACTGCCTTTCCGATTTCTTGATGCAGTGGATCAAACGTTACTTTAGTAAGCGTTGGCAACACCCCATCAACGTCCAATTGAAGACTATATCCTCTACCATCTATATTATTGACACTCTTGTAACTGTTATCTTCAACCGATATGGTTACTTTTTTATTTTCATCTTTTGGTGTTACGTATGTAACTGTCCAAGTTATGTTGTCAGTGGTACTCCAAGATAAAGGTTGTAACTCACCGCCATTATTCTCATCTAACTTTACATCTGAAATATCGAATTCTGTAACTTCTTCAGTAAAAGTAAACGTAAGGGGGACTTCGGCGCCACCGGCCAAAGGTGTGCTCGCAGTCGTCGATATTGTTAGCTCAGGGACTGTTGCTGCTTCTACTTGGTATGTTGTCGTTTTTTCCGTTTGATTGCTGACTGCATCAGTCGCGATTACTTTTATCGTGTAATCTCCTGGTGTTAATAAGTAGTGAAAAACATAAGGTTCGTCGTCGTTGGTAGGTTCCGTGATTGATTGTGCCCCCACTGGTAGACCTGAACCGTTGTCAGCTGTTGATGTTACTGAACTTAAGTTTTTGTCTGTTACCTGAGCAGTTACATCCAACTTATATTTGCCATCATCTGTCGCTTTGTCATCCTGCGTGGTATCGACAATCGACACTTCAGGGTCTTCACGATCGACAACTGATGCGATACCCTCGGCATTATAAGTGTTATTAAAAAGCGTAAAGTCTTTAATAGCACGTCCCATTGAGTCAGTGACTGTCACTTTGTATGTGTATTCAGCTTGGTCATCAATTGCAAAATCCATGGTACCAGTCGCGCTTGACGACACAATATTGCCATTGAAGTTAAGCGGGTCTCCGGTAGTTGTAACCATATCGATGGTATAATGAGTTGCCTTGACATGCTCCCCCTCTGTAGACGTAATCGTGAACGATTGACTTTCTTTGGTGAATGCTAGCTTGCCTCCCAGCAAGCTAGTCATGTCATCGAAAGAAAGAGCAACGGCAGGCTCACTCAAATCGATAATCTTGTCTTCACTACTTTGGTTATCCACCGCATCAGTCGCGATTACCTCAACCGTTATTTGATCACGACCTAAGAGCTGATCTTTGGATAGCTCGAAATAAGTCATGTTTTCCGTTTTTTCTTCTTCAAAGCCAAGCGCTCGAACAGTGTACTTAACCCTCGCTAAACCACTGACGTCATCTTTCATCTCGACAAAAGTGAACCTAACTTTGTCATCTGGTTGCTCAGTAACAGCGATCACATCTCCAATGACAGGAGCAGTATTATCAAATCGAATATCTTCAACTAAATCTAACCCACGGTTTTCCCAAACGTCAGTGACCAGAACCTCGATTGATAACGCTTTATTTTCTAGCCCCGCATCCAACTCGTCACTATGAAATGTTGAACAGCGATATGTGTCATCATCACTACAGGTGGTGAAGTTTCTGAAGTTATCAGCGTTATTTTTTAAGTCGTATGACAGGCCACCAAAAGTAACACTAACGTTTTCTATGTCCGAGTATTCGGCAAGCTTAACTCTAAAGTCTACATCGAGGATTTTACCATTTAATACATCACTACCTTCAGGGCTTGTAATTTCAACTACCGGCTTTTCAGTTGGTAATAAAAATTCAAACTCATGCTCTGCTGCTAAGTTGCCTGCATTATCAGTAATGTTAGAAATTTTATAGGCATGAGTAACCGCCGTCTTTTGAATGATATCGGCATACTTTTCTTTGTAACGGCAAACAGCTTCACCCTTGGCATTCAGCACACAACTCTCAGCACTAAACGGAATAGATCCAGCCGTTCTAATTAACTTAGGGAAATCCGTGTTGTCAGTAATATTTACTCCTGACAGCTCATCTTTAAATATAAGGTCAAATGCAAGGTATTTAGTTGGATCATCTAAATCATAGGTCACCTCACCGCCCTTAAATTGGTAAGTGTCGGATTCAGGGTAAACGGGAACTGGAACATCTGCATCCATCATTTTAAAGTCAAACTTCTGAACGGCTTCCGCTCCATTCGTGCCCGTAGTTTGGACAATCAAAACAGCAGGTGAATACGAAATATTTTCCGAATCAACGCTACAACTAGGCTCTTGCCCCGAAGAAATATTCTTCACGCCAGAAGTAGGCTTTTCTCCACTAGGAGGTGCATCGTTGCCATTGTGTTCCTGACGAACCCAACACTCTATGCTTTGTGCTTTTACTTCACTTTTAGTTACGAATTTGACGTCTAGCACGCCATCAGACACATAGTTCTGAAAATCTTTAGGCTCATCAATATCAATAGCGACACCATTACGCTGGACGCTTAACGTGCGGTTAATGTCGCTAAATAGTGGATCACCGTTATGTTGGACATTATTTTCAACACTAATACTCAGCTCATAGTTCCCATCAGTTCCTAGTTGCAATTGGGTTAACGTAGCTTCCCAAGTGTCCTCTGAACCGTCGACTTTATAAAACTGAAAGTCTGTCGCTTTACTTTCACCCGAGTATTTATAAGTAGATTTAATTTCTTTAACACCACTCACATCGGTTACTTTTAAAGTTAGCTTAATGTCACCTTCGTTATATACAACTCGGTCAATTGGTTCACCACTATCTGCGTAAGCAATCGTAAGATCCAATTGGGGAAGCTTACTGCTCACGTTAACTAAAAAGTCACTTGTCGATGAATTGCCACGAGTATCTGAACCTTTAACTCTAATTGTATGCTCACCATCACTTTGCCCACCTAAAGGAATTTTAAGAGCGTCAGCATTAACTATTTTCGTTCCCGGAGTACCCGGAGTTGGTTCAACATCTTCAAATATCCAGTACTCTAAGTTTTCTCGATCTACCCCCTCAGTAGAAACGTTACCATTCGGGCCTAAATCTGTAGCTCTCAGTTCAAAGACATAATCACTATTGTAGTAACTATTAACATCGTGCCCCATCAAGCTAAATTCTGGGCCTTTGCTGTCAAAAATTACGCTATTTGTATTAGATTCACTTTCAAAACCATGAACATCTTTTGCTTTTACATAGAGACTGATGCGATTTCCGTCAGTCAGGTCGATTTTGTCAGTATCAGCATCTACAAGTGGCATTTCGAATTTTTGACTTGGGTCGGCAGGCTTAAACGTTTTTAACACTGTAGGGTTATCTACCTGGAACAAGGACACTTCCTCAATACCTGAATCATCTGTCACAGATTCAAAAAGCACATTGAACTTACGTCCTACTACGGTGTTTTCTTTATTCAAAGCATCTTCAACCCAAGGGGTAGAAAGTAGAATTACTGGCCCCTTGTTATCAACTTGAAAGCTGAACGTCCCCTTCCTACTCTCGTTTGCTGGGTAGGCTTTATCCGTTGCCGTTACATAAAATTCATTTTTGGAATCATAATTAAAGGCTTCAGCAACCAATTGAACTTTAACATCCGGCTGCTCGCCAATGAGGTATGGTTGATCACAAACGCTTGTTTCAGGATCGCAAGCTTCCAACGGCTGGGGTTGGCTCGAACCTTTCCTAAGCTCTACTTTTACATTGCTGCCTTGACTAAGATCACCCCAATCGATCACTGGAGTCCAAACATCGTTGCCACCCAATCGCTCTGTAATTTCCGCATCATTAACAACCGGTGGCTCAGAGTCGATATAAATACGAAACCTTGGGGCCCCATTGTCGGCATCTGATACCGCGTTCCCCAAGTTATCTTCGGCGCTAACTACCGCTAGCCAGTCACCATCACCTGGGTTAATTGTTGTTCCTTGAGTCGAGCAATCTTCCTGACTGCATAGGCGTACGACAAACCGATCGCTTTGGTTGGCATAAAACTGCTCATATGGAACTGGGTACCTTTCGCCAGATGTCTTATAGAAAAGTAAGCTACGTTTCTCGAGTTTGTCATCAACCACATCATCCAACTCAAAAGTTAGATCGTGGATGTTATTTTTAATACTCAGATAAACATCTTCCCGAATAGGTTGATTATCCGGATCTTTAGGCGGTATGTAACTAGCCTCCGGATAGTCATTATCTACATACAAACGCTCTACAAGAGGCTTGGCCTCAGTATATCCATTACCTTTGGTATCGAATGCCGTTGTCTCCAGCGCAAACTCGATGATATCGGTAAGATCTGCTGATTCTGTATTTAAGGTAAAGAAGTACTCTTTTCTAAATTTATTACTATCGCCAGATTCTTGTGGTTGAAGCTCTAATGGAATAGCAGTATTGGGGTCATCCATGGCATACCACATACTTTGGAATTTCGGGGCTTGGTCACCTTCCTCTACAACCCCAGATGGATCTTCTAGCACTACTCTAGATACCACTTCACCCGCGACATAGCGTTTGTTACCAACCATTGTTTCGCGGCCAGTCTCTATTGTTAACGTTTGTTTCGGCGGATAAATATCAATACTGCCGCCACCACTATCAAAGATATTGTCTTCGCCAAGTTTAGGATTAGCCGTAGAAATATCATCGGCATAAAGCTGAGCAATATTATCTGGGATGCCGTATTTTTCAGTCATGATATCGTAGTAAGACTGAGCAAGGTCTTTGCGGTAGGTATCAGAGTCGAATTCGTAATCATCCAATTTGATTTGATTCCCACCAGCACCAATGCCGTTTGCTTTACCATCGTAGCTAAGATCGTCATAAATAGCGGAAGCGAAATCAGAAGAATTGTTACGTGGCGTCTTTTCCGCTAATTTATCAATCGCTTCGACAAGGAAACGGTGCAGGTAGTCGTTAGAGAGATCGCTAGGAATCGGCTCCTCAAGCATCTCATTTGTAGCGTAAGCCGTCACGGTTGGGTCGAATCCGAAAAATGAATCATTACCGCCAGCTAGCGCATATTTCACTTCCGTAAGAATTTGCGAAGCGCGTTCTGATGTTTTGTCACCGGCTTCTACCTGATTCCAACGATAATCAAACAGTCCTGTCTGGTAAGTGGCAAGCTCGGTCACGTAATACGTATTCGAACCATCAAGTTCAAAATATGCGCCGATATTGGCATTGTTTAGATTAACGCTCGCTTTGGCGCCTGCATCATCTTTCCATTGATAGTAGTGAGGGTCCGTCCCTTCTACACCAATTAAACGTACTCGCATGAATTCATAATTGACAACGTCCGTCGTGGTTTCACACGAAGCAACATCAAGCGCGGTAGTTTGATCACTTTCTGGCTGCTGAATGGTGGTACAACTTGCTAGAGAGGTGAATTCACCATTTGGGTTCAAACCTTCTAATTGTACACGTGCGCCAATGAAAGGGGTCACAACTGTCATCGTAGGTAGGTCAAAACTGCTTCGGAAGTAAACTTCTTGAGTCGCACTTTCATTGTCGGACTCATCGATAGTTTGAATCACTAGTTTTTGACTGGCGTTTTCTGAAACGTTTTTAAAGCCATCACCAAGTACCTCTTTTACGAAGGGAACGTAGTAAATAACTTCATCAACTCTGCCTTCGCTATCTAAAATAGTTTCATGAGGGATACTCGCGGTGATAGTGTCCGTCGATGCTACGGTTTGTGTTGTGTTTTGAAATGCGTAGTTGTTGTCGTTGTTTTGGCTTACGTAGTACTTCACGACGAGTTTAAGCTTGTCGGCACTTGAGCCTAAAACCGTATCGGAGTTCACATCTGCAACTCGAACTCGCACGTAAGGGATCTTATTCTCTTTCAATACGTTGACGTGAAAATTGGCGAAATCAACGCCATCAATTGATTTCAAGCCAGAAGCAGCATAGACATAATCGATCTTCAAGTAGTCTCGGCTCGACTGCACGTTATCTGAAGTATAAGTATCTTGCGTGTAGACCCCTTCGTACGTAGACCTTTCTCCATCGACGGTCACATTGACGTAGTTCATCGATGTCCCTTCAGGGTATGTAATGATCTGAGCAGGCGCTTGGTCGTCACGGCTTACTGCATGCTGGTATTCACCGACGTTGTCTTTGGTGTCAGTAGCCCTAACATCGAACGTAGTCGTAGATAAGAATTCGTCCGTCGAATAGGCTTTACTAAATTCACAAGCACTACCCGACTCTGCCGTTACAGGAGTACAAGCCACATCTTCTGGTAGCCCGCTTTTAAATGAAACGCTGACAGATTTAATGTCTTGAGACGCTTCTTTTACTATGCCTTTTAATACGTACTCTTGAAGTTCGTTGTTGATAGCGCTTGCAGAAGTGACAGAGATAACCGGTGCGTCATTATCCCACTCGAAATTCACGTAGTGGCCTGAATTGCTACCAGGGATAAGTTCATTGCCCAAAACGTCTGCCGTGTAAAACACCAAACGTGCTGCAGTTACATTCGAAAGGCCAGTATCTGAGTCGACCTCAACGGCATCAATCGCCTTTGTATCGACACTTACCTTGATGTTTGTTTCACGAACACCGACTTCAAAGCCGCTTGCATCTACCGTACAAAACTCACTGCCAGACGTCTGCTGATCGTTACATTTGAATTCATCCGACCAAACACCGTTAAGTTGGTATTGCACATAAGCAGAAACAGATTGAACACCGATATCGTCATTGAGCCGGATATCTACATTATCTGTTTTAGTCAGTACATCATTATCGGTGCGCGTGATGGTTGGTGGAACGGTATCAATCTCAGTTTCATCGCGTGGTGGAATAACACCATCAGTTTCGCCATGGCTTCCCAAGTCATTAATTTTTTGACTAAATGCAACGTAATCATCAGCGTCCGTCCCTGAGATATTAAGCTCTGGATCGTTCACCACAATCAAAACGTGCTGGGAAAGATCTTGAGTGTAAACGTCGCTGGTAATTCTCTGCTGGCCAAACGTAAGCGGCGTCACCGCACCAGTAGACTCACTGATCTCTAAACCATCTAAAAGACCATCAGCGATGACATCGCGAAATTGAATGTCAGCGAAATGCATTGAGGTATAGACCTTGTCCTCAGACTGGCCGTATTTTTGAATTAAGTCATATGAGTAAGACGAATAGGCAGTCAGCAAAGCACCATATTGGTGTCCTGGTGTAGCAAAACTGCTCTGGCCACCTTTGGTGATATCAATTGGCTTGGTTTCGTTAACATTAAACCCGTACATGCCATTGATACTATCTAAGGCTTCAGAAACCGCATCCGAACCGGATTCACCATTGGCGATTTTATACTTCGCAAGCCCAGAGACGATATTTGTCAGTGGTGTGAGCATTAATTTTTGGTCACTACCTTCACTAAAGTTCACGATCCCCTCTAAACGCAGGGTTTTATTCGCGCTCGACGATACAATCTCTTTTGTAAGGGGATCGGTATAGCTACCCTGTTGCGCGACAACATACAAAGGCATCGAAGAAGATTCGAATTCTAGCTTGTAGTCACCAAAGGCATCGGAAGTTGTGCTGTCTAGCTTACGACCAACCTTTCCATCCTTGTATTCAAACACATCGATCTTGGCACCGTTAACTGGAGCGTCAAAAACGTTACCCGATATGCTTCCGGTATTCCTAGCTGGCGGAGTGTTATCACCACCATCCCCACCGCCACATGCACTTAATAAAAGTGAAGCAGCCATGAGACCTAACGTTGGTTTTATCGTATTTTTAGTGAACATAGTAATTTGGCAGAGTCTATTTTGCCGCGATTATATTATTGTCTGGAATTTTCTCAACGTGACAAAATAACCATAAAATTAAGCATAAACGCTAAACAAACAGGCAGTTTTCAACCTCTTTGGCAGCGCTACTTCACATCTATCGTTATTTACTTAGTAAAAACACAGGAATTGGCATTAACGGCGTGTAAGATTTTATTTTAAATATTATACTCCCCTCAATTTTTCGCCGATAAGCATAATTTCGATTTAATGACAAGTTTAATATTAAGACAGTATACTCAAAACATTGCGTTACCCCTCGTATTCATTGCATTCGTTATCATTGCTGGCGTGTCTTTCACTCATTACCTGCTCACTCCGGAAGAACAGGTTCAACCTGTCACCACTAGGCTTCAAGCAACTGTTTTTAAACAGGTAAACCACAACAACATTGAACACACCTACGAAATCTACTTTCAGCGGGAAAAGATCACTACCGGCGTTGTAGATTACTCTTTCGTGACGTCTTTAATTAACGCTGGACTGTCTCAGCATGAGATAAAGTCTTTGATAAAATTAATTGAGAATGAATTCGATATTATCGGCTCGGTCCGAAAAGGTGACAAATTCTCTATAAAAACCAAAACCAATAGTTATAATGAAAAGTACATTAGTTCTTTTTACTATTCTGGTAGTAAAAGAGACTTCTTTGTTATTAATGATGGCAATAACAACGCGTACGATGAATATGGTAATAAGTTAATCCGCCAGCCTTATTATGCATTTCCACTAGCAAAAAATTACAAAGTGAGTTCTGGTTTTAATTTAAAGCGAAAGCACCCAGTTACCGGTCTACTCACTCCACATTTAGGTACCGACTACGCAGTGCCGATCGGAACACCAATACAAAGTATCGCAGATGGTATTGTTGTTAAGTCACGTTACAACCGTTTCGCTGGTAACTACATTAACATCCGCCATAGCAACGGTTCCCTATCTCGTTATTTGCATCTATCTCGTAGCGATGTTCGCGCAGGTGACCACGTAACTAAAGGGCAGACCATCGGCCGCACAGGTAATACAGGAAGAACTACTGGCCCTCACTTACATGTCGAACTCATTGTAGATGGCGTCCCTGTTGATTATGCACGTTACATCCGAACTAACCCTGCGCCGCCTGCAAACACGCAGATGATGCTAGCGGCAAGAACAGAGCGTGCAGAGCTTATTAAAGAACTGCATAAATACGCCTCTTAGTGTCCGGGGTGATTTCTTTTCAGCTCATCGCGAAACAAACTTTGGGGCATAATGAGCTGAGATCCCGTCACTGTTAATGAGCTTCGATTCGAAAGTGACCAAATCGGGGCCAAAGCTGTACTTAAGTCCTTAAATATCTTCCTATCGCTCTTGCTCTAACATTTCCGCTCCCCCAATAAAGTGTTAAGATCATCACATGACTCGCTGTAGTGGTAACGAGTGGTGATAATTAGCCCCACTCCCTTAACATCCTCATCAATGATGTAAGTAAGACGAATAACCCACCAGCATAACCATGAAACAATAAGGCGATTTTTCAGATGGTTAACAACTCTATCCAGTGGTTTCCGGGCCACATGCATAAAGCCCAAAAAGAGATTGCAGAAGCGATCCCTCAAATAGATGTCATTATTGAAGTGCTTGATGCTCGTATCCCTTTTAGTAGTGAAAACCCTATGATCGCGGAGCTCAAGGGCGATAAGCCAGTAGTAAAAGTGCTTAACAAACGTGATCTAGCGGATCCGGAGTTGACTCAAGTTTGGATTGACCACTTCGAGAAAGAGCACAACGTAAAAGCGATTGCCATTACTACTTCTCAACAGCCGGAGGTCCAAAAAATTATGGAGTTAGTACGTAAGCTTGCTCCGCATCGAGAAGAAATTGGCAAGAACATTCGTACCATGATCATGGGTATTCCAAACGTTGGTAAATCCACCATTATCAATGCTTTGGCGGGCCGAACTATCGCAGTGACAGGTAACCAACCAGCGGTTACACGTCGCCAGCAACGCATTAACCTTCAAAATGGCATTGTGCTTTCAGATACTCCTGGGATTCTTTGGCCAAAAGTAGAAAACCCACACAGTGGCTTCCGTCTTGCTGCGACTGGCGCAGTAAAAGACACGGCAATGGAATACGATGAAGTGGCATTTTACACCGTCGAATATCTAGCCGCTCACTACCCTGAAAAGTTGAAAGAGCGCTACCAAATCGATGAGCTTCCAGAATCGGATATTGAGATCATGGAAGAGATTGGTCGTCGTCGTGGTGCACTTCGTGCTGGCGGTCGTGTAGACCTTCACAAAGTATCAGAGATCCTACTTCATGAACTTCGCCAAGGCACCTTGGGCCAGATTACTCTAGAGCTTCCTGAGATGATTACTCAAGAGCTAATTGAGGTAGAAATCGAAACCGCTCGTAAAGAAGAAGAGAAAGCGAAACGCAAAGAGGAACGTCGTAAACGTTACCTTCGCAACAAACGATAATAGCGCTCCTATCTCCCTTCTCAAGGCACGTGTTACACGTGCCTTTTTTGTGCTTAAATTTTTCATCTCAGTGCAAAAGCGCGACGCTTTTCTCATTACTTATGGAATGAAGACCACTAAACGTAGATCACCACTCAATACCTTCCAATTTGCATTTCATCTAAGTTTCGTAGGAAAAACCAAACAAATTCATAAATATTTATTATGTAATTTGACGATTATTTTTTAAGCACGATCTTAGTTAGACCCCCGAACAGTAAGGAGTTACAAAGCTCACCCAACCCTTAAATGCGGAGTTTGCAGGCGCACGCAAACTTATGCAACTTGACTAATGACACCGAGCTCATATTGGTCAAACTATATAACTGTCAGCGCTGGCGTTTTCCTGTGTTACGAAGAGAACTTATTATGAGTGATAAACCGAAAACAAAACCACTTCCTTCCTTTGTTGAGGAACGCCTAGACTTTTATATTCAAGATCTGATTGAGCAGAACGAAAACCAAAAGCACTTGGTATTAGGGAAGCGACCACAACAAGGAGCGGTGGTCATGCAAAGTAACGACTACTTGTCGTTGTCCCACAATCTACAAATTCAACAGGCACATCGTGATGCTATCTACGAGCACGATGATAACGTTGTCATGTCTGCGATTTTCTTACAAGATGACGACTCAAAACCTGCATTTGAAACGCAGCTCGCGGATTATGTCGGTATGGGCAGTTGCCTATTATCCCAGTCCGGATGGGCAGCCAATATTGGCTTGTTACAAACGATTTGTCCGCCAGAAACACCGGTCTATATCGATTTCTTTGCACACATGTCTTTGTGGGAAGGGATTCGAGCGGCAGGAGCGCAAGCGCATCCATTCATGCATAACAACATGAACCATTTGCGCAAGCAGATACAGCGTCACGGCTCTGGCGTTATCGTTGTGGATTCGGTCTATAGCACGATAGGTACGATCGCCCCACTCCACGACATCTACGAAATGGCGCGTGAGTTTGATTGTGCTTTGGTGGTCGATGAGTCCCACTCATTAGGCACGCATGGGCCAAATGGTTCTGGCTTGGTGAAAGCATTAGAACTCACTGATCAAGTGGATTTCATTACGGTGAGTTTGGCAAAAACATTTGCTTATCGGGCTGGCGCGATTCTTGGTCCAGAAAAGTTGGCTAGAACGCTACCCTTTGTCGCATTCCCAGCCATCTTTAGTTCGACGGTCCTGCCACAAGAGATCGTTCGACTTGAAAAGACTCTCGAAGTCATTAGAAGCGCAGATGATAAGCGAACCATGCTGTTCAATCGCGCTAAGGAGCTCAGAACAGGCCTAAAGCAGATTGGCTTTCATATCCGCAGCGAATCGCAAATTGTGGCGTTAGAATGCGGTAGTGAGCGAAATACGGAACGAGTACGTGACTTCTTAGAAGAACGAAACGTGTTTGGCGCTGTATTCTGTCGTCCTGCAACGGGCAAGAATAAGAACATTATTCGATTTTCGATCAATGCTGATATGACATCTCGTGACATTGACCATGTCTTGACGGCTTGTCAGGAAGCGTATAACCACCCAGAACTAGAATTCGCCTAACGAATCGAAAGCGGCACATTTGAATGGAAGCTTGTGAATGCCGGAATACAAAGAGCTCAGCATAGTGCTGAGCTCTATTCGTTTTCGTCACCCTATTGAGCAAGAACTAAATCCAGTTCGCAATCTTGTCGAACAACCTGTTCTTATCCGCAGGTTTAACGATGAAATCCGACATGCCAGATGAACCAATCTTGTCCAGTGTTATCGGTGAGCTATCACCAGTATGCGCAATAATAGGTACCGAAGCGTAGGCCTTATTTGAACCTCTAATTTGACGAGATGCTTCTACACCATCCATCACCGGCATTTCGATGTCCATTAGGATTAAGTCAACATTGTTCTCATTCAATGCGTTGATTGCCTGCAGCCCATCTTCGGTTTGGATCACTTCAAAACCCTGCTTCTCAAGCAGCATGGCCGTAAACTTGCGTAAAGACTCATTATCGTCAACCACCATAATGGTTCGCTTGTTTATTGAATCGAGCGGCTTCGCTGGCATCGATGGAACAACATAATTAGCGTCATACAGTAAACGGTCGATGGTCGCTCGAGTATTCAGAAGCCAGGCTTGTGTCTCTACCCAAATAGGTTCAAAAGAAACGCTTCTCGCTCTTTGGATTGGATGGTGCTCAAACATGTAAACAATGCGAGCTTCAGTGAACGACAGTAACGACTCAACCTTATCTATATGGCTGCCACGGGCGTCTAAACTCTCCATGTCGATCAGGATCAAATCAAACTCGAACTCGTATTCTTTCTTTTTAAGAACCGCAGGAACATCGAGAACCGTGAGTTCGAATCCCATAAAACGAGCAATGTCCGTCACTTTCGAAACTAAGATGTTTTGCTCACTCACAAACAAAATCGTTTTTAGCTTGGTTAGCTCACTCTTAATCTCTTTGACTGCGCTTGAGCCAATCGTAGGGAAAGTCATCGTGAACTGAGACCACTCGCCGACTTCTGATTGGCAACGAATATCACCACCAAATGAACGCATCACTTTCTTACAGAAAGGCAATCCAAGGCCATAGTTTCCTGACTTACCCGTAGTGTAGAAATCTTGGAAAATACTTTGAAGAACTTCTGGTGCAATGCCCGAACCGTTATCAGTCACCACAATTTGGTTGGCAAATTCATCACTGTACATGGTGACATGAATATGGAAATCCTCTGAACTACGGTGGTGGAAGGCGTTCTTAAACAAGTTGTACATCACATACTTAAGCAACGTATCGCTGCCCAAGAAATCGAACTCACTTCTTACATCCAAGGAGATAGCAAAACGGTCTGTCGATCGTTTGTAACTGAAACTTTCAATCGCACTTTCAACGACAGATTGTGCAGAGTGCTTTTTAAATGTCGAGCGAGAAACACGGTTCTCGTCAATTGAGGTAAGAAGCAAATCAATGGTTTCGTTTCCTGAATGGATGATCTTCATTGCGTCACTGCTGACTTCTCGTAACAGTGTCACGTCTTCATCACTTAACGTGTACTGCTCTTTCTTGCCCTCTTTCGGATTTGGCAACACGGATTGAATGACATCGATAGAAGTTAATAAACCACTAAGTGGGTTTCGCATTTCGTGGGCGATACCTGCCCCAAAAGACTTTGCGATTGAAACTTTTGCTTCATGCTCTACCTGGTTTCGGAAATAGAACAAGTTACCAAAGAGATAAATAAACAAGAAGATCGGTACGTGCGTCCAATCCATGGTGAGTTCGAGGTGAAACCCCTGTGCTACCCAAGCAAAAAACGTCGCCAGACCAATTCCCGCAAATGTCTGGGCAAACATCACCGATGTGATATGCACGAGCAGAATGTGCAGAAAAATCGCCGACATAAACGACATCACCCATACATTCGACCAGTTGTTCATCAGCAACATGTAAAAGAAGAAGCAAGGCAAGCAGAGCGTTGTGACCACTTGATAATAGGCGGGTAAGAACCTACGCCACTCAAATGGCGTACGATTACGATAAATGATGCCGAAGAATAAGACTGAGCAGAGAATACGAAGCGGTAGGTTTTCGTAAGGCTGCGGGAACATGAACTCCCAAACGATGTAGTAAATAGGAAAGCCGACGAAGCCCATCCATCCTACGAGGGTAAGGTTGGGTTCTGCGTACTGATATACTTTGCGAATCGCGTCCATATTTACTTTATCTACTGAGCCTAGCATTTACTGATTTTATGTTTAGCATTGTTTTCTTTGTATTTGCCTTTCAATTATATATTAGTTATCGCACATAAGCAGTGAGACATTAATCAAATATTTCGCGACGCTCCTCTTTAAATTCAGAGCTTTATATTCACAAAAAGAATCACTAGGTAACTTTGATTGTTAATTAATCAGAAACTGAGAAGTGGCGCAACGTCATGTACATGAATGCCATGCAACATACAAACACCAGCACAGTGCTCACTTCCCTATTCAACTTATCAAACAAGGACACCTATGCAACCAGTAGAAATTAAAAATGTCGTATTCGATGTAGGTAATGTACTCGTAAGGTGGTCACCAATCGAAATCGTGAGACTGACTTTCGGAAATGATGTCGATGCCGAGGCGTTAGCGAAAGATCTTTTCACGAGTGCGATTTGGTTGGATTTGAACAAAGGGCTGATTACAGAAACACAAGCCAAACAGCGGTATCAACTCGAAAAACAGTTGTCTGAGAGCGAAGCAGAGCGTTTCTTTTACTACGTGAAGCATACCCAACTTCTGATTTATGGCAGTGTGGACCTTCTAAAGCGCATAAAATCAGCAGGATATCGTGTGTTCGCTCTGACTGACAATGTAGTAGAGATCGTTGAATATCTAAAAGCTACGTATGACTTTTGGCCGTTATTTGAGGGCACAACAGTATCTGCAGAACTTGGCTTGTTGAAGCCTCAACCAGAGATTTATCAGAGCCTATTAGAAACCCATCAACTTTTAGCGAAAGAAACCGTGTTCCTCGACGATATGCCCTATAACGTTGAAGGCGCACGCGAGGTAGGCATTGAGGCGATTCAATTTAAGCACGCAGAACAATGTGAGTGTGAACTAAAAGCCATGGGGTTGAGCTTTTAGGATTGGTTCTAACGACAAAGAGCAGCACTTGGCTGCTCTTTTAGGCTCTGCAGGGTGTAAATCAACGACAAGAGCTATGAGTAAACCACGTTTTCTTCGATGCCATTAACGAGTGATTGCGCACTTGACCAACGAAACACTTTCTCTAGCACTTCATTACCACCTGGCGTTTTCCAGTTTCGCTCTTGGCATTCTTGTCCACCAATGTGTTGATAAAACTCAACCGCAGGTTCGTTTTGGGAGACCACCTCAAGGTATAAACCACTGTCCTTAAAGTATTGCTGGTGCCATTCTGCTACAGCAAGAAGTAACTGTTTACCAATGCCTCTTCCGCGGTAGCTATCATCAACGTGTAATGCCTCAATAAAGCTACCACGCTCAAAGTCATGATTACCAAACACGCAAATGAAACCAAGAAGAAGTCCCCCCTCTTCTGCTAAAACAATGTGTTGGTTGAATGGTGGGTTGGTTAAGCGCGTTTGCCATATCAACAGCTTGTCGTCGATGGCTTCACTATCCAAGTACGCATCACTTAACACTCCGCGGTAATGACGCTTCCAGCTGTCCGCATGTAACTGCGCGATGCGTTCATAATCCTTATATTCCGCTAATCGTAATTCCATTACGTATTCCTATGTTCTTTTATTGCTTCTCTAACGAGCTTTGGCATTTTCCACCTCATTAACTACATATTATTGGCAGATTTTACAAATCTATAGCCACAGCTCATTGATTAATACTACTCATTATTCGTTTAAAAGCAAAATATCCCACCGACAACCGCTGTTTATTGCGAGCTTGCCCTTAACGATAGAACTGTCACAACTCGAAACAAAGTCATCTAACTTTAGTTTGACTTACACGTGTACGCTGATATTCTGGCGTACAGTTGTTAGCTCAAAGTTAGGGACACACCGTGACGCATAATAAACCGCCTCTTATCTGGCTGAATATATTGATATTTTCTGCCAGCTTTATACTGACCTTCGTTGTATTGCCTTGGTATGCATACCATTACGGATTAGGTTGGGAACATCTGATCTGGGGCATTCTCGCCTTTAGCTTTACCAATCTCTCCATTACCGCGGGTTATCACCGCCTATGGAGCCACAAAACCTACGAAGCTCACCCAGTTTTACGATTCATCTTTGCCATCGGTGGTGCCTTCTCTCTTCAAAACAGTGCGATGCATTGGTCCTCTGATCATCGAGTTCATCACAAACATGTCGACGATAACGACAAAGACCCGTATTCAGTGAAACGCGGTTTTTGGTACTCGCACATTGGTTGGATGCTTCGTGATTACAACAAATCAAGAGAGAACGAGTACACGAACTGTCGCGATTTGAAGCGAGACAAAATCGTTGCATGGCAGCACAAGTATTACGTTCCTTTAGCTATTGTGACTAATATCGGCTTCCCTCTTTTACTGGGTCTTATCTATGGTGATATCTGGGGAATGTTCCTGATCGTTGGTGCTGCTCGCCTGTTTTTGAGCCATCACACGACTTTCTTTATCAACTCATTGGCGCACGTTTGGGGTAAACAAACCTTCACCGATAAAAACACTGCTCGTGACAATGGCATTTTGGCATTCTTTACCTTTGGTGAGGGCTACCACAACTTCCATCACATCTTTGAGAACGATTACCGTAATGGCGTTTACTGGTGGCACTACGATCCAACCAAATGGCTGATCAAATCTTGTTCTTGGTTGGGCTTAACAACGAAGCTTCGCACGACATCGACGTTTCGTATCGAGAAAGCGCGTGCAACTCAGTTATTGAAAAAAGCGAAAGAGAAACTTGAGAGTAAGCCGAACAGCCAATCGATCAGAGACCAGCTCCAGCAAGAGTTTGATGCTCTAGTCCATCATATGCAGGAATACTACGAAGTGCGTAAAGAAGTGCTCGGAGAGAAAACAGCGACAGTAGTGAAAAAATACGAGCGCTCGGTATCAAAGTTGAAGTACCAACAAATTAAAGAAGAATTTGAGCATCAACAACGCAGTTGGAACCTTTTAGTACGTCGCTACGCCTAATCTGCGCTTCAATATAACGACCTCAAAACAAAAGCTCCGATCATTCGGAGCTTTTTTGTACAATCAAGCCCCTTTAACGTGATCTAGCTCGAAGTATCACTTTTCCCACTTTTTAATCATTTCGTACGATTTTTATTCGATAAATTGTTCATATTTTCGTTTCATTAAAATTCATAAAACCAGTACATAACACCTAAAAAACGTAATTTAAACAATATAATCCAAGGCAATTATTTATTAATCTATTATTTGTTTTAGATCATGCTAGCTCTAATTTAGTCTCGTGCCACAGGAAAGAATTCTGTAAATTCCCAGACATAAACTGAAACAGTTTCTTTCTTTTTTTCATAATATCTGGAGACAACCCTATGTTAGAGCTCTTAATTGGCTTGGTAGTGACCATTGCTGTGGGTTATTTCATTGTCAAAGGCTACAAAGCCGCTGGCGTGTTATTAACCGCGGGTATTAGTTTGCTTCTAATGACTGGCATCCTTGGCCATGACGTTCTGCCATCAAAAGTAACCTCAACGGGTAATATGGTGACGGACGCACTAGAGTACGTAAAATACATGCTTCAATACCGTGGCGGCGGCCTTGGTATGCAAATCATGCTACTTTGTGGCTTCGCGTCTTACATGACACACATCGGCGCAAACAATGTAGTAGTAAAACAGTTCTCTAAACCGCTTTCTGTCATCAAGTCTCCATACGTCCTTTTGGTAGCGGCTTACATCGTGGCATGTTTGATGTCTCTTGCAGTGAGTTCAGCAACAGGTCTAGGCGTGCTATTGATGGCTACCCTATTCCCAATGATGACGGCAATGGGTATCTCTCGCCCGTCTGCGGTAGCAGTGTGTGCTTCACCTGCGGCAATCATCCTTTCGCCAACTTCTGGTGACGTGGTTATCGCAGCAGAAAAATCAGGCCTAGCACTTGACGTGTTCGCGGTTCAAACCGTACTGCCTGTTTCTATCTGTGCAATCATCGTAATGGCTGCAGCGGCTTTCTTCTGGAACAAATACCTAGATAAGAAAGACAACACGCCAATGGAAAAGATTGACGTATCTGAGATCAAAGCAGATGCACCAGCGTTCTATGCGGTTCTTCCTTTCCTACCAATCATCGGCGTATTCCTATTCAACGGTCGCACGATTCCTGGTCTGACTCTAGACATTTACACTATTGTGGTAGGTTCTATCTTCTTGGGCGCTGTGATTCACTATGTGGTGAACAAATTTGACGGTAAGAAGTCGCTTGAGGATCTTGATTCTTGTTACGCGGGCATGGCAGATGCGTTTAAAGGCGTAGTAATGCTGTTGGTTGCGGCCGGTGTATTCGCACAAGGTCTAATGTCAATTGGTGCTATCGATAACCTACTTCATCTTGCAGACAATGCAGGTGCAGGCGGTGTTGCACTAATGCTTATCCTAACTGGCCTAACTGTTGCCGCTGCGATTGCGACAGGTTCTGGTAACGCTCCATTCTATGCGTTCGTAGAGCTTGCACCTTCACTGGCTGCGAAGATGGGTTTAAACCCTGCGTTCCTAATCATCCCAATGCTACAAGCTTCTAACCTAGGCCGTACTATCTCGCCAGTATCTGGTGTAATCGTTGCGACTTCTGGTATGGCAAACATCAGCCCATTCGAAGTGGTGAAACGTACATCAGTGCCTGTTCTCGCAGGTCTGATTACTGTGATCATCGGTACTATGGTGCTTGTACCAATGACGGCATAAACTGCAGCTACATCGCGCAAATCAACAAAGGCTCGACTTCTATGTCGAGCTTTTTTATCCATTCAATACACCTTATCGCCACCTATCCCCTCTCTTAATACTCCGCATTGAATACGCAATGTGTCTCTTATTTACAAAACACTGCACATTATAAGCAAGACCAATTTGCTTAATATCTCAGGTACTTATATAACGTTCCAATACATTCACAAAATGGAACTTACTATGACTTCACTTATTGTTTTTATCGTCATCGTTTTGCTTATCGCGGTGTTTGCGGTCAGCATTTACAACAAACTAGTGACGCTACGTAATCGCTTTAAAAACAGCTTTGCTCAGATTGAGGTTCAGCTAAAACGTCGTTACGACCTGATCCCAAACCTTGTTAGCACTGCGAAAGGTTACATGGAGCATGAGAAAGAAACGTTTGAGCGTGTCATCCAAGCACGTAACCAAGCGATTTCTGGCTTGAAAGCAGCAAGTGATGCGCCAGATAGCGATGCAGCCATTAACCAACTGGCACAAGCAGAAGGCATGCTACAAAATGCGCTAAGTAAGTTAAATGTTGTTGTTGAAGCTTACCCAGAACTGAAAGCCAACGAAACAATGACTCAACTGCAAGAAGAGCTGACTAGCACAGAGAATAAAGTTGCTTTTGCTCGCCAAGCCTTTAACGATGCTGTCACCAGCTACAATACTTACAAGCAGACTTTCCCACCAGTTCTGTTTGCCAATATGTTTGGCTTCCAAGACGGTAAGCTGCTTGAGTTTGCAGACAGTGAAGCAATCCAAGAAGCGCCAAAGGTTGAATTCTAATGGATTTCTTTGACCATCAAGATACCGCACGTCAGCGTACCGGGCTTTTGGTGTTTCTGTTTTCCTTAGCAGTATTAATCATCACTGCCTTGGTCAGCGTACTGTCGATTGCCATTTATTACGGGGTCACTGGGGAGCCGTTTGATCAACGAACCGCCATCACCTACACCTTATTGTGCTTTGGAGGCGTGGCACTGGTTGTCGCCATCAGCTCTATGTTTCGCTTATCTGAGCTCTCTTCCAATGGCGGTCGCGGCGTTGCTGAAAGTATTGGGGGTAAGCTTATCTCCTCGAATACAACTGACACGAAACACCGTCAATTGCTTAATGTGGTTGAAGAGATGGCAATCGCATCTGGCATTCCCGTTCCTCCTGTTTATGTCATGCAGGAAGAACGAGGTATTAACGCGTTTGCTGCAGGCATGAGTATTGATGATGCCGTAATCGGTGTCACACAAGGCGCGCTAGACAGCTTTTCCCGTGATGAACTGCAAGGTGTTATTGCTCACGAGTTCAGCCACGTATTAAATGGCGATATGCGTATGAACACGCGCTTGATTGGCGTATTGTTCGGCATTACTTGTATTGCGCACTTGGGTCACTTGGTTCTCGACAATACACACTACACGAGCCGCGCATCAAGAAGCTCTTCGGATTCCGATAAAGGCTTCGCTGTCATTATGTTGATCGCGATTGTATGTTTGGTGCTTGGCTGGGTTGGTACTTTATTTGGATCAATGATCAAAGCAGCTATCTCACGACAACGTGAGTTCTTGGCGGACGCGAGTGCGGTTCAGTTTACTCGTAATGACCAAGGTATTTCAGGTGCTTTGAAAAAGATTGGCGGTCACGCATCTGGCTCTAGCTTGGATGCGCAAGCGAGCAGCCAAATGAGCCACATGATGTTTGGACAAAGCAACTTGTCTGGCTTTACCGGCTTCTTCGCTACTCACCCGCCTCTGGAAGAGCGAATCCGTCGTATCGAGCCCAACTGGGACGGCAGCTTTTCGCACAGAAGTCAGAGCAACACTTCAGCGTTTGGAAGTGAACAAGTCAGTGGATTTGCGTCGGATGCCGATTTCAATTCTCAAGACCATGAACCACAAAGTGCCACGCCAACTTCCTCAGAACTAAGTGATACAGGTAAACAACTGATCAGCCAATTGCCCCAAGACTTGGTAGACATTGCACGTGAGCCCTACAGCTCCCGCTTTATTGCATTGCTCCTGATCTTTGATGGCAGCGATGTGCAACGTGAGATGATCAAAGGTCATATTCCAATGGTCTCGCACGCAAAGCTGTTACCATGGCTGGATTACGATTTGCCCCTGCACTTAAGGCTTCCTCTGCTAGAGCTCGCTATCCCAGCACTTAAATCAATGAGTGAAGGTCAGAAAAATAGACTTTGCCAAGTTCTGCGAGAATTGTCTCAAACGGATAATCACTACTCACTGGGTGAATGGTGCGTCGTTAACTTGTTGGAAAAGCAGCTTCTTGCGCCTTTTGGCTCTACTCGCCAAAACAAGACCTTCAAGCAACTCCAAGAAAGCGTACACTGGTTGCTACGTGAATTGGCGTGGGTCACGCATTCAGAACGAGAAGGCGCACAACGCGCATTCAACGCTTCGCTCACCTCGCTAGGATTTGCAGAAACGACATTGGAAGCGCCAAACAACAACTGGCGTTTAAGTCGCGCGGCATTAGAACTGTTGCTACAACTGAAGCCAGCTCAACGACGCCAGTTCGTTAAGGCGTGTCGTTTAGCAATTGAGTCTGACGGTAAGATCACCGTTGCAGAAGGCGAACTGTACCGAGTGGTAGCGTGTTTCTTGGAAGTTCCAGAACCGCCGCTTACCGTGACGCTTTAACGGCACAAAGTAAAACGCCAGCGATGATTGCTGGCGTTTTTGTATTCGGCTATATGTGACGCTGATTAAGCAGCTTTAAAGCGCTCTGGAATCTTGGTAATGCTTTGACGATAGCTGAACCATAGGTAGGTTACTGCTAGTGAGAAGAACAAGTAAGACAAAGCAAACACGATAGGAGAAGTAATCAGCTCTGCTGACATACCCCACATTACGCCGATCACTGTAATCGTCAATTTAGATAACATGCCACAGATCAGTAGGAACAAAGCAAGCTGTGGGAAACGCGAACTACGGAATGCGAAGAAGTAGCAGCTACCTACTGCAAGCGATGCAATAGAAAGACCTAGCATGAATGAATGGATGTGATCTGCTGATGCGACACCTGCAGAAACAGAAGCCATAAGTAATAGGAACAATTTCATAAGTCACCTCACTACGAGTAGAGAAAAGCATCCTTTCATTAATGAAAACTCATTTTGCGCCCTATTTTGCTTATCTATTTAGCAATTACAAGCACATTTTTTTGCTCACTTTATGTCCACCCTCCTCCTTGAAATCAAGTTATTACAAGTGGTTAACATTCTCTAATTTATAAACCCTTTAGATCCTGCACTTACAGAAAACAGTCGCTATTTTGGCCACTTTTGTTACAGAACATTAACACTAAAATATTTTGAAACTTTTTGCTTAAACTGTGAGCCAAACACTTAACTTCACGCTATCCATCTCGTTTCACTTAGGATCTCACTACCAAATCAACGATTCTTTACGTTAGATCAACATTTCCTTCATATATAAAACCATCCCATTACAAACATTTTTAATGTTTCAAATTATTTTTAGTCATAGGGGTAAAAAGAGATTCCAATCACACATTTATTGGTTATAATCCGCGCTCATTACGTTATGCGTTGAAAAACGCAAACTTATTTTGAGTAAAACCTATCTTTAAACCGACCCCTCTTTGCTATCCGCCAAGAGGTATTACTGAGAACAAAAATGAGCAAGATTGATAAAGCTATGCGCATCCTGCTAGCAGGATTCTGTATCAACCTTTGTCTTGGCATCCTGTATGCTTGGAGTGTATTCAACAAAGCACTAGTGACTGAGTCAGGCTGGAGCGCAGCAGAAGCATCTGCACCTTACGCGACTGCAACTATTACTTTCTCTATCTGTCTTCTTGTTGCAGGTATTCTTCAAGACCGTATGGGTCCACGTTTGATCCTTATCCTAGGTACTGTTCTAACAGGTCTAGGCATGATCGCGTCTGGTTTTGTTAACTCACCACTAATGTTGAACATCACTTTCGGTGTGATCACTGGTGCAGGTATCGGTTTTGGTTACGCGTGTCTTTCTCCTTCAGCAATGAAGTGGTTCCACGCATCTAAGAAAGGTATGGTTAACGGGATCATCGCAGCAGGTTTCGGTCTAGCAGCTATCTACCTAGCTCCTGTGACTTCTGCGCTGATCGACAGCATGGGCATCCAAACAAGCTTCCTAGTTCTTGGTGTTGGTATCCTTGCTATCGCTGTTCCTCTAGCAGCAACAATCAACAACCCACCAGCGGATTACACGCCAGCTGAACCTAAAGTAAAAGAAGGTCAAGCACCTAAGGTTGTTAAGAAGTCTGACGACCTAACTTGGAAAGCAATGCTTAAAACGCCACAGTTCTACTCTTTATGGATCATGTACGCGTTCGCAGCTTCTGTTGGTCTTATGATCATCGGTAACATCACAACTATCGCAAGCGTTCAAGCGAACCTACCAAACGCGGTTTACCTAGCGTCTATCCTTGCGGTATTTAACTCAGGCGGTCGTGTAGCAGCTGGTATGCTTGCAGACAAGATCGGTGGCGTACGTACTCTTCTTCTAGCGTTCGTTCTACAGGGCATCAACATGGTTCTGTTCGCAACGTTCAAAACTGAGTTCACGCTGATCATCGGTACAGCAATCGCAGCAGTAGGTTACGGTACGCTTCTAGCAGTATTCCCTACTCTAACGGCTGAATTCTACGGTCTGAAGAACTACGGTACTAACTACGGCGTGCTATACACAGCATGGGGTATCGGTGGTGCAATCGGTGCTGCTGTTGTTGGTTTCTCAATGACTAACGGTGACGGCTACGGTCTTGCGTACACTATCTCAGCAGTAATGATGGCTGTGTGTATCGTACTAGCGTTCATCACTAAGCCACTGACTGAAGCGAAAGTAGCGCAACTGAAAAACGCTTAATCGCCAGTCCAGTTCTATTTATCTAATAGATCTGCAGAAATTGATTCGAAAAAGGCTTAACCTATGGGTTAAGCCTTTTTTATTATTAGTTGGTTATGGAAAACACCGTCGAACTCGCGCCAGATTACTATCTCGACAACTTCTTTAAGCTCACACAGCACGCTACCGAGTGGTACAGCGACTTACTTACCCAAGATGAACACCAATGGCTGTCCGCGTTTGGTAGCTTAAACAAACCCGCACAATGCCTTCTCGTACGTCTTTACAGCCGTAAAGGGTGTTGGTTTCGCAGCGACAAACTCAACTATCAAGAAATCGAGAATATCCAGTCTGCTTTGGATGAACTGGCAGCTCATGACTTTGTCTCGCTCTCCCCTGACCTAACAACGCAAGAGTTAGCAGCAAATCTACTGACTAAGCCAGAGATTGTCATGCTCTATCCTGAGCATCCCAAATCCCTCAAAAAAGAGGCATTAGTGGCATGCCTGAGTGAAGAGCGTTTCGAGCTATTTGAGGCTCTGGATTTCACAGTGATTAAGCTTAACTCCGCACACATGATTGATGTTTTGTTGACGCTGTTTTTTGCGAATACCCATCAAGACCTTAGCCAGTTCGTGCTCGACGATTTAGGCTTGCACCAATTCGAACAATACCAGTTAAGTAAAACGCGTCGATTCTTTGAGAGCAGAGAGCAAATCGATCGTCTTATTGAACTCAGCCAGCTCTCCAACCTTTATTGGCAATGCGACAGAAAACAAAAAGCGAATCTCGATATTCTTATCGAAGCAATGCCAGAACAGGTTGAACATCGCTACGTCGACCGTAAACGTGAGCACATGATTAACGACATTGCCCGTGATTACGAACGCATAAGCGAACTTGAGATTGCAATTGCGCTGTTTGAGACTACCACACTCGCCCCAAGTCGAGAGCGTCGTGCTCGCATTTACGACAAGCTAGAACAAAACGATTTATTTAGTGACATTGTCACGGAGATACTCACCCAGCCTATCGATGTCTCTGAGTTTGAGGTAGCACAGAAGCTCGAACAACGCGTTAAACGTAAACAAGGCTTGAAAGTCCCGAGAGCCACCAAGCCAAAATGCAGCGAATACCACATCGAATTGGATCTATCCCAGCAACGTGTGGAGTTGGCAACCAAAGCGCATTTCGAAAGTTTAGGTTGGACCGTCTTCTATTCCGAGAATACCCTACTCAACAGCTTATTAGGATTAACTTTGTGGGATGCGGTTTTTGCACCGATAGAAGGCGCATTCATTAACGCTTATCAACATCGACCATTGGATTTGTATCACGCCGATTTTGCCGATAAAAGAAAGCAGCTTATCGACAATGCGCTTGAGCAAGTTCAACAAGGGAATACACAAGCGTTGTTTGGGAAATACAGAGATAAAGTTGGGATCAGTAATCCCTTCGTCAGTTGGGCGTATGTGAACGAAGAGCTGATATCCCTCGCACTTGAACATATCCCTAATGACCTGTTGGTCGAACTGTTTAACGTGCAGTTAAGTGACCTAAAACTCTATCGAAACGGCATGCCGGATTTGATTGCATTTAAAGATGGGAAGTTTGAGTGGATTGAAGTGAAAGGTCCGGGCGATAAACTCCAAGATAACCAATGGCGTTGGATCAAGGAGTTCAATCGCCTCAATGTGCCGTTCTCAGTCTGTTATGTAACGGCACAAGGTTAGGAAAAGAACCAAATAGCCTTAGCTGCTTACTTTGGCGTTCTTCTGACCTTTCTTCTCTTTCAACTGATCAATCACGTAGCTTGGTGCGACTTTCTCTAGTTCGCCCAAGCACTCATCTGTTTTCGGGTTGTCGTAACGAACATAAATGTCGCAAACCGCATAAAGTTGCTCTGGCGCACCAGAGATCAAATACGCTTGCTCAAAAGACTTTACCGATTTGTCTAGGTTGTAGTCTTCTTGCAGTACGCCATTGAGATACCAGTAGTAGCTGTTATCTTTCGCCATCTTGGCCGCTTTTTCGATTTCTGTCGCTGCATTCTTCTTCTCATCCAGACGCACTAATGTCAGCGCTTTCGAGTAATGCAAAGACGCATTATCAGGATGAAGTTTGATCGCAGAATCCAACGTCTTCACTGCATCAGCATCGCGTTGCTGCGCTCGGTAGTTATCCGCCAAGCTTAACCAGATTTGTGGATTCTCCGACTGATTGGTCACCAAAGCTTGATAGATTTTATCCGCTTTATCCCATTCATGGTGCCAACGATAGACATCCGCTAACAGCAGTTTAGAGCCGTCGTCTTTCTTGTGCTCTAAGTAGCTGATCAGTTCAGCAACCGGGGCTTCAAGCGTTTGTTGTTGCTCGCTGCTCACGTTAGAAAAATCACGCACTAAGTTGGTCGCAGCTGTAATACGAACCATCGCCTCTGGATCACTCAACAGTGGCTCAATCATGCGCCAGCGATGTTCAATCGTGTAAGGTTCTGCTCCGACAATCGCAGCTTCACGAACCGCAGGGGCTTGATCTTGAAGACTGCGTGCAACCGCCACCAGCGCGTTTTGACTTGGGTATTTAGCCAGCTCATGCAACGCTTCAATACGCTTTTCTGCTGGCTGTTTCACGTCTTGAGCTTGATAAGACCACTTCGCAACCACTTGCTGTGGCGACATCTGTGCCGAGTTTGCTTTTTGAGAGCTTGTCACGCTGGCAGAAGAGACTTGGTCTGGTGCGAGCAAGGTTTCATCCTGCGCTACAACAGATTGGCTTGCGGTGACACCTAAAGCGACAGCTAATAACGTTTTTGAGAATGTCATATCAATCCCCTTAAAATTTGGTTTCGAATACAGGACGCTTCGCCGCTTGTTGACGTAACACTGCATCACTGTATTTGCCATGTGCCACAGGGTTACCCGTAGCGCGAAGAATGTATGCCATTGCCTTATCAGCATGAGAGAAGAACTTTTTCCAGCCTGCACACAGGTAGTTCAACCCTGGTTCACCGTCTTTGGTGCGAATGAAACGGTTTTTCGGACACTCGCCATAGCAAGCGAATTGGTAATCACACTGTTGGCACTGCTTAGTTAGCGAGCGAGTCTTGGCAAAGCCAAACTTTTGCTGCTCAGGACCATACGCCAACGTGTCTAATTTTTCGTGGTGGATGTTGCCAATCTTGTATTCTGGGTAAACGTAGTGGTCACAAGCGAAAACATCGCCGTTTGGTTCCATTGCCAAACCTTTGCCACAAATCTCGCCCAGTGTACAAAGTGGGTTTTTGCGCCCCATCCAAGTCTCTACACTCGCTTCAAAGTACTGAACAAACACCTTGCCAATGTCGTGTTGAATCCACTCATCAAAAATTGCGATAAGGAAGTTACCCCACGCCTCATCTGCCACACACCATGGCTCAACCACAGAGTCTTTGTGACCAGGAATCAGACGCTTGTCGCCTTGTTTCAGCTGCTCTTGCGGCTCCCATGTTTGAGGAGCTGTAGTACGGAACGTTTTTTGTTCCACGATGGGAATGAACTGCATTTGCGGAGAACGTACTTCATCACGCAGGAATCGGTACACCTCAAGAGGATTGCGGCTGGTTAGATTGTTTACACAAGTCAGCGTTGCGAACTTCACTTCGTGTTTGTGCAGCAGTTCAACAGCCTTCATCACTTGGTTAAAGGTACCACGACCTGCACGGTTGGTTCGGTAAGCGTTGTGCATCATTTCTGGGCCGTCGATACTCAAACCGACCAAGAAGTTATTTGCTTTTAAAAATGCACACCAATCATCGTTGAGCAACGTACCGTTGGTTTGCAAATCGTTTGAAATGACCACGCCTTCAGGCTTGTACTTAGATTGAAACTCAACAATCTTTTTAAAGTAATCCAAGCCCAACATCGTTGGTTCACCACCCTGCCAAGAGAAGATGATTTCCGGCGTGTTCTGCCCTTCAATGTACTGACGAATGTAGGTTTCTAACGTCTCTTCATCCATCACAGGCGTACAGCCTTTTTTGTACTCAAGTAAGTCCTGTTTGCTGAGGTAATAGCAGTAAGTGCAATCAATGTTACAAGCCGCCCCAATAGGCTTCGCCATGACATGTAAACGCTTAGAGGCTTTACCGTTGAACTGAGGACCTTGAGTAATGTGCATACGTCACCTTTTTCGTTATGAAATGCAGCTGAGAACGCTCATAAGCGTGCCATTCTCACCTTAATGACCTAATCATAAATCCCATTAATACAAGAGGCTTGTTATACCGTTTATAACCTTTTTTCATAGCGTTTATTGCTAATATTTATCGTGACTTTTTTGGCGAGAAACTATTGATGAAATCATTTAAAAGCAAATCGTTAACCGCACTTTCCATTCTATCATTCAGCGTATTAATGAGTGGTTGTGCAACTCAATCACCGCACCCTATCGCGCTCAACATTGATCAAGACATGGTGTTAGTTGAAGGCGGTTCATTTGTCATGGGATCGGACAGCGACTCCGCCAATAAGGCAGAAACCCCAGCACGCGAAGTAAAGGTAGACGGCTTCTACATTTCCAAATTCGAGGTCACTCAAGAATTATTCGAATCTGTCATGGGTTCTTCAATGAGCTACTTCCAAGGTGCAGACATCCCAGTTAACAACTTGAGCTGGCAGCAGGCTAATTACTTCATCGAGAAATTGAACGAGCTGACCGGTGAAAACTACCGCTTACCGACAGAAGCGGAATGGGAGTTTGCTGCAAAAGGTGGTAACAAGAGCCAAGGTTTCACTTACGCAGGCTCAAACAACATTGCTGATGTGGCGTGGTACGTCGATAACTCTAAAAACCAAGCTCACCCCGTTGGTCAAAAACAACCTAATGAACTTGGTCTGTATGACATGACAGGCAACGTTGGTGAGTTCGTTATTGATGCTTATGACGACACCTTCTACCGCTTTGGCCCAACCGAGAATCCGAACAACGCGAAAGACGAAAAAGCAGGCCTAGCACACAAGTCCGTACGAGGTGGCAGCTTTGCCTATGATTCTGATGAATCAGAGAATTTCCGTCGAGATTTCGCAAGCCAGTCTATAATTATGTCGGACATGGGACTTCGCCTTGCTAAAGATGCTGATTAAGCACGATTACGCATGAGAAGCGACGTTACTGCCCCTTTGGCATTCTTACCAATTAACACGTCTCTTGGTTAGGGAAATGGTTAGGGAAAGAGGCTAAAACCACGTTGTTCTCATTTACGTTTCACCTCAAATGTATACAAGCAATACATTCAAACTTAGGTAAATAATAATATGAAGAAACACATCTGTGCCCTTGCAGTCTTATCTGGTTTATCGTTCTCAGCGATGGCTTTAGATTGCGACCCAAGCTTGCTGCCGTCTTGGAAAGATGGAGCGAGTAAGACCGCCATTGTAAACTACGTTGACCAATCTTTGGATACAACAAAATCGACATTCATCCCTGAGCAAGACCGTATTGCCGTGTTCGATAACGACGGTACGTTATGGTCAGAGAAGCCTTTCTACTTCCAGCTGGCCTATGCGCTAGACGAAGTGAAAATCATGGCAAAAGACCACCCAGAGTGGAAGACGCAAGAGCCGTTCAAATCAGTACTGAACGATGATATCGAAGGCGTTTTTAAGGGCGGTGAAAAAGCACTGCTTGAGATCGTTAAAGTCACGCACAGCGGCATGACGGTTGAAGAATACCAAGAGAAAGTCGCACAGTGGCTGAAAGCTGCAAAAGATCCACGTTTTGGTAAGGCTTATACCGAACTGACTTACAAGCCAATGCGTGAAATGGTGACCTACCTGCAAGAGCATGGCTTTAAGACCTACATTGTCTCTGGTGGCGGTGTGGACTTTATGCGTGTTTGGGCACCAGAAGTGTATGGCATTCCTGAAGAACAAATCATTGGTAGCGCACTAAAATACAAGTACGACTACAACGACGGTAAGCCAACTGTGACTAAGTTAGGTGAAATCCTAACGATTGATGACAAAGCCGGGAAAGTGGAGAACATTCAACACATCATTGGTAAGAAACCCGTTCTCGCAATTGGTAACTCAGACGGTGACCACGCGATGATGCAGTGGGCAACCAGTCAGCCAAACTCGATGGCGATGATCGTTCACCATACCGATGAAGAGCGTGAGTGGAAATACGACCGTAAATCCAGCGTCGGTCACTTAGATAAAGCGATGGATGAAGCCAACCAACGCGACAACTGGCATCTTATCGACATGAAAAACGAATGGTGTACCGTCTACTAACACCATGACGACTTCTTTAAAGCTCCCCTTCTTGGGGAGTTTTTTTATTCATTTTCAATCGTTAGCCTTTTCTTCACGATCACTTCACGACTCTTCACACACAATACCTCCCATCAAAACGAAGAGGTAAAAACATAATGAAAAGAACAGCCCTGACGATTCTAGCAGCAAGCTCATTTTCGGTAGCAGCCGCACCATATGTGGGTTTGGAGTATGGATTCGGCACCACCGACCACGATTTTGAAACATCTTTTGAAGCTGACGGTGTGAATCTCAACCCTGAACTGGAAGACGGTATTTTTGGTGGATTTGTTGGCTACTCGATCAACGACTCTTGGGCAGTAGAACTGGGTTACAGCCAATTTGAACTGGACGATAGTCGTTCAAAAAACTTAGGCATCGAGAACGTTGATGGTAAAGACTACCACCGTGAAATGGAATGGGATTCATCCATCAAGGCAAAACAAATCACTCTTGCTCCTGTGTTTAGCTACGCATTAAACGACAAATGGACCACTAAAGTGAAAGCAGGCCTGAGCTACACACAATACGAATCTAAAGCAGGTAAGTATGAAGAGCATGAACTGGTTTCAAATGACGATGTGGAAATGAGCAAAACACTTTTCCACAACACAGAAAAGAATAACGAATTGGGTGCCGTGTTCTCTGTTGGTGCAGAATACAAAATCTTCCCTCAATTGACCATCGGTGCAAACGCGAAGTACCAACTTGATAGCTACGCAAACACAGCATCAATCAACGTAGGTTCTACTTACTATTTCTAAATTAGGAAGCTATTAGCATGAAAAAACTGATTCTTGCGTCAATGCTCGCCCTACTTTCAGGCTCAGCATTGGCTGCCTTTACCGGTCCTGAAACCTCTGCAATCAATACCGTCAAAGAAGCACAAAAAGCGGCTGATGACAGCTATGTGTTGTTAACGGGTAACATTGTGCAAGCGTTGGGCAATGAGACTTACCTATTTAAAGACAACACGGGTGAAATCCAAGTGGAGATCGACAACGAAGATTGGATGGGGCAAGACGTGTCACCAAAAGATCAAGTTGCTATCCGTGGTGAAGTGGATTCGGAATGGACTAAAACTCAAATTGAAGTCGATACGATTCAGAAACTTTAAGCACTAGCGATTATCCCTTGTTCCAATTAAGCAAAAGCCATCGTCAGCGGTGGCTTTTCGTTTTTCTAGTGAACACTCAAGCAAGGACAATGTGGCGGAAGCACCAAGCGGATGCTTTGTGGTTTGACATCAAATCGAATCTTATTAGAACGGTAAGGCTCACCGTCCAAATTCAGTGGTAGCGTTTTAGGAAAATCAATCTCTAACCAACTTGCCTGAGTATGCTTAACGAAGTGCCCTGTTTCGGTTGGGTTTTGAATTTCATCAATCACCTGAGGTAGCTCATGGGGCAAGAATGGATGCACCAAAGTAATGTCCATTAAGCCATCATCAATAAGTGCGTTTGGCGCAAGCTCTTGTCCACCACCTGCTAAACGACTATTACAAAACGCGCCAACGAGAATTTCTCCCTGATAGCTGCCCTGCTCTATCGTCAACGAGCCATCATAAGGTTTAAAGCCTAGCGCTTTTACTAGTCCTGTTAATGTGTAAGCGCCACCACCTAAAAAGTTCTTCAGCTCCACGGGCGTCTCAGCAGTAATTTCTGCGCCAAAACCTGCTGCTGCAATGTTCATAAAATAACGGTCGTTGGCTTGAACGCTATCTACCGCAACGGCCTCACCTTTAACGGCAAGTTCTATGGACTCCCGAATCGTGGTGGGGATTTTCGTCGCAGTAGCGAAATCATTCGCCGTCCCCATAGGGATGATGGCCAACTCAGGTCTAGCATTTGAGTCTACCTGGTTGAGTGCTGTGACGGCTTCATTGACGGTGCCATCACCACCCGCGACAACGATACGTTTAATGCCTTCATTGACCGCTTCTATAACTAAGCGTTCCATATCCGCAGATTCCCAAGTGACCCGAACTTGCAGATCCACACCTTGCTCTCGCATTCGCATGATCTCACTGCGAAGCTCCGGTGTTCCCGCTTTCTTACCGTTTAGAACGGCACGTATTGCTGTCATGGTCGTCCCCTACTTAATATTCGATCGTCTTACCTGCTTGTTTAAGCTGTGCCCTCAACCACTGATGCGCACTTTCATTGTTGCGACTAGAGTGCCAAATCGCACATAAATCATGTATTTTGTCGGTAAAAGGAAGCGGTATCGCTTTGATGTTATAGGTTTTAGAAAAGTGGTTTATCGTTGATAGCGGTAACATCCCAATGTATTCCGTTCCATCAATGACTGGCAACATCTCCATCGCACCAGATGCACGATAAACGATATTACGTTTCGCCAGATCTTCGATATCCTCTTCGCTCATCAAGCTTTTTCGTGCATGCCAACGGGAAACCACAACGTGCTCTTCTGCTAAGAATTGCTCGACAGAACATGAGTCATGGATTCGCGGATGATCTGCACTGCACACTACCATCAAACGTTCGGAAAATACTGGCTCCATCTTAAGAACCGTCCGCCCACGTGGTGGCATATCGATGATCAAATCATATCGCTGTAAACGCAGATCGCTCTCGTAGTCTTCAGTAAACAAAGGGTGTACTTCTAAGCCTACATTAGGCGCGTTTTTACGAATCTGACGCATAAGTTGCGGCATTAACTCATAACTGGCGACGGATACACAGGCGATCGAAAAAATGCGGTTAGAAACTTTAGGATCGAAGCTGCTCGAAGCGGAAAGTGTTGAGGTGAAGTTTTTTAACGCCGCTACCATTGCGGGATAGATATCCATCGCGAAGCTGGTTGGCTCTACGCCGGAAGTACTTCGATGAAATAGCGGTTCGTCGTAGATATCGCGAAGGCGTGCAAGCGCTTTACTGACGGCTGGCTGACTAATATCAAGACGAGCAGCGGCCTTAGAAAGATTTTGCTCTTCGTAAATCGCCACAAAAATTGGGATAAGGTTTAAATCGGTGCTCTTCATTTTGCAAACATAAAACAGGACATGGTCTTATTTTAGCTAACAGTATGATAGTTAACGACTCAGAACACCGGATTTGAGCGTCTATGCATGTTTTCGCGAGTTTTAACCTTGCATTGACGAAGAATATTCTGAAAATCGCTCAGGATTTTCCTAGGTAAGGGGTTAAAAAGGCACTCACCTCTTCTCCACACAAACCAATTTCTACTTCTACGCCGCCTTCTTTTAGGATGTCGATACCACGACCAGCGTTACGTGGGTCAGGATCTAACATGGCAACCACCACTTTTTTGATGCCGCAAGTCACTAAGGTTTTTGCGCAAGCAGGTGTACGTCCAACAAACGAACACGGCTCTAGTGTTACATACGCGGTCACGTCACTTAAATCGCCGTTGTAAGCCTTGAGAGCTTCAACTTCTGCATGATTGCCACCAATCGCCTGTGTATGCCCCTCTGATACGATTTCACCGTCTTTGACCAGCACGCAACCAACAGGTGGATTTGGTTGACAAGCAGGCAGCGCGTTGCGTGACACTTCCAACGCACGAAGCATAAATTGTTGGCTCATTTGGATCTGATACTCGTTATTCAAAATTTGGGTGATGGATTCTAACGCCAGCATGCTTTCCTCGCTATATAAAAGTGTTTGCAAAGCTCTTACGTTTGGCCTCCCCAAACAAATCAATCCCTGTCTGATATTCATAAAAAATAAAACGGGGCGAACCGAAGTTGCCCCGTTGATTACCACTCTTCAGACCGCATTCCGAAAAAGTGACTAACGAATTCTCATCGTTAGTTCTACTGCACGAAGTTGCGCCAATGCTTTGTTCAACTCCATGTGTGCCTGTGCAAAGCTGATATCGTCTACATGCGCGCGAATGTTTTCTTCCGCCGCTCTGCGAGCTTCTTCTGCCCTTGCTTTGTCGATGTCTTTACCATGAAGCGCAGTATCCGCTAGCACAGTAACCACATCAGGTTGGACTTCGACCAAACCACCAGAGACATACAGAATCTCTTCAGGCTTCGACAAGTCACCCGTAATACGAGCAACACCCGGCTTGATTTTACTGATCAGCGGTGAGTGACCAGGACGAATACCTAACTCACCATCCGCACCTGCTACCGCGATAGCGTGTGCCGGACCTGAGTAAAGTGTGCCCTCTGCACTTACCACATTCAGTTGAAACGTATTTTGTGAAACCGCTATGGCCATATTGCCTCCCGCGCTTTACAGTTTTTTCGCTTTTTCAAGCACTTCGTCGATGTTGCCGCAGTACATAAATGCCTGCTCTGGGATGTCATCGTACTGACCATCAAGCAGCGCTTTAAAGCCTGCAATGGTGTCTTTTAGTGGAACAAATACACCCGGTTGGCCCGTAAACACTTCAGCTACGTGGTAAGGCTGAGTTAGGAAACGTTCGACTTTACGAGCACGAGATACCAAGCGCTTATCTTCTTCAGACAGTTCATCCATACCTAGGATGGCAATGATGTCTTTTAGCTCTTTGTAACGTTGCAGCGTTTGCTGAACTTTACGCGCCACATCGTAGTGCTCTTGACCAACCACTTGAGGGTCAAGCTGACGTGATGTCGAATCCAATGGGTCAATCGCTGGGTACAGACCCAAAGCAGCGATGTTACGAGACAGAACGACCGTCGCATCCAAGTGCGCAAACGTGGTTGCTGGCGATGGGTCAGTCAAGTCATCCGCTGGTACGTAAACCGCTTGGATAGACGTGATAGAACCATTTTTAGTCGACGTGATACGCTCTTGAAGCACACCCATCTCTTCTGCCAGTGTTGGTTGGTAACCTACCGCAGATGGCATACGACCAAGCAATGCCGATACCTCAGTACCAGCCAATGTGTAACGGTAAATGTTATCCACGAACAACAGTACGTCACGACCCTCATCACGGAAACGTTCTGCGATGGTCAAGCCTGTTAGCGCAACACGTAGACGGTTACCCGGTGGCTCGTTCATCTGACCGTAAACCATGGCTACTTTGTCGAGAACGCCCGCTTCCTTCATTTCGTAGTAGAAATCGTTACCCTCACGAGTACGTTCACCTACACCGGTAAATACCGACAAACCTGAGTGAGCTTTAGCAATGTTATTGATAAGCTCCATCATGTTTACCGTCTTACCTACACCCGCACCACCGAACAAACCGATCTTACCGCCCTTCGCGAACGGACAAATCAAGTCGATAACTTTAACGCCCGTTTCTAATAGCGCAGTGCTGTTAGATTGCTCTTCGTAGCTTGGTGCATCACGGTGGATCTCGTAAGAGACTTGCTCACCAATTGGACCACATTCATCGATTGGATGACCCAACACGTTCATGATACGACCTAGGGTTTCTTCACCCACTGGTACCGTGATTGGGTTGCCCGTAGATTCCACTTCTAGACCACGTTTAAGACCATCCGAAGAACCCATTGCGATACAGCGAACTACACCGCCGCCCAACTGTTGCTGAACTTCCAGCATCAGTGAGCCATCGCTGCCATCGTTGATTTTCAGTGCATCGTAAACTTTCGGGCCTTTGCCTTGTTCGAACTCGACGTCGACCACCGCACCGATGACTTTGACGATTTTGCCAATACTCATAATTTAAACCTCAAATTCTCTCTCTAAACCGCTTGTGCGCCGGATACAATTTCACTCAACTCTTGAGTAATCGCCGCTTGACGCGCTTTGTTGTAAACCAACTGTAGGTCTTCAATCAGTTGCGCTGCGTTATCCGTCGCGGCAGACATTGCCATCATCCGCGCGGCTTGTTCACAAGCGATACTCTCAACCACACCCTGATAAACCAGTGATTCCACATAGCGTTGAATCAGGTGGTTGAGAATGTCTTGAGGAGACTGCTCGTAGAGGTAATCCCAACGAGCCTCTTTATCACGTGAAATGTCTTCTTTCGGGAACGGCAGCATCTGCAATACCGTTGGTTTTTGCACCATGGTGTTTACAAACTGGTTGTAAACAAGGAACAAGCGGTCGATTTTGCCTTCGGAGTAATGCTCCATCATGGCATTAACCGCACCTAACATATCTTCCAGTTTTGGTGCATCACCAAGGCCAGAAGTCTGCGCCATTACTTTCCCGAGGGACTGGAAAAAGCTGATTGCCTTCGAACCAATGAGCGTCGTATCTACTTCAACGCCCTTCTCTTGCCAGTCCTGCATTTCTGCCAATACTTTTTTGAACAAGTTACTGTTCAGGCCACCACACAAACCTCGATCGGATGAGATGATGATGTAAGCCACTCGCTTCACTTCGCGTTCTTGAAGGAAAGGATGGCTGTACTCCAGCGTACCGGACGAGACGTGACCGATAACCTTACGCATGTTCTCTGCGTAAGGACGGGACGCCTGCATGTTCTCCTGCACTTTGCGCATCTTGCTGGCGGCGACCATTTGCATCGCACTCGTAATCTTTTGCGTGCTACTCACGCTAGCAATTTTGGTGCGAATCTCTTTGGTATTTGCCATAACGGACTCCTGTTAGTGGTCCTACGATTGCAGCGCAGTGAACTCTTTCAGCAAGCTGTGTAGCTCACTCTCGATCTCGTCGTTGTAATCACCGGATTGGTTGATCTTGTCCAGTAGCGGCTGCGCGTTTGTACGACCAAATGCCATCAACTCTTCTTCAAAACGAGAGATTTGGTTTAGTGCCACTTCAGTGAGGTAGCCCTTCTCTGCAGCAAAGATCGCCAGTGCTTGCTCAGCAACCGTCATTGGTGCGTACTGTTTCTGCTTCATGAGTTCCGTTACTTTCTCACCGTGGTCAAGCTGACGACGTGTCGCTTCATCTAGATCAGAAGAGAACTGAGCAAATGCGGCCAATTCACGGTATTGCGCCAACGCGGTACGAATACCACCCGACAGTTTCTTGATCACTTTGGTTTGCGCTGCACCACCTACACGAGATACCGAAATACCTGGGTCAACCGCTGGACGTAAGCCTGAGTTGAATAGCTGAGTTTGTAGGAAGATTTGACCATCGGTAATCGAGATTACGTTGGTTGGTACGAACGCCGATACGTCACCCGCTTGGGTTTCGATGATTGGCAGTGCGGTTAGAGAACCTGTTTTGCCTTTTACTTCACCGTTAGTGAATCGCTCAACGTATTCTTCGTTAACACGTGCTGCACGCTCTAGAAGACGTGAGTGGAGGTAGAAAACATCACCCGGGAAGGCTTCACGACCTGGTGGACGCTTTAGCAGTAGTGAGATTTGACGGTAAGCCACCGCCTGTTTTGATAGGTCATCGTAGACAATCAGCGCATCTTCACCACGGTCACGGAAGTATTCACCCATGGTACAACCTGCGTATGGCGCTAGGTATTGCAGCGCTGCTGATTCTGATGCTGACGCTACCACCACAATGGTGTTTTCTAGTGCGCCGTGCTCTTCTAGCTTGCGAACCACGTTGGCAATGGTCGATGCTTTTTGACCAATTGCGACGTAAATACATTTAACGCCCAGTTCTTTTTGGTTGATGATGGCATCAATCGCCATCGCGGTTTTACCTGTCTGACGGTCACCGATGATCAACTCACGTTGACCACGGCCGATTGGCACCATGGAGTCTACTGCTTTGTAACCGGTTTGGATTGGTTGGTCGACAGACTTACGGTCGATAACACCAGGGGCAATCACCTCAACTGGGTCCATACGGTTGAATGACACTGCGCCTTTACCATCGATAGGTTGACCTAGCGTGTTCACTACACGACCTAGCAAACCGTTACCAACTGGCACTTCGAGAATACGACCGGTGCCTTTTACTTTCATCCCTTCTGACAAGTCCGCATATGGGCCCATCACAACAGCACCAACTGAATGACGCTCTAAGTTCAGAGCCAACGCAAAGCGGTTATCTGGCAGTTCTAGCATCTCGCCTTGCATAACGTCTGCAAGACCGTGAATTGTGATGATGCCGTCACTAACGGAGACGATAGTACCTTCATTTCTCGCTTCACTTTCGAGGTTGAAGTTAACAATTCGCTCTCTGATTAATTCACTGATTTCATTTGAATTTAATTGCATTTCTATACCCCGTTACACATGTAGGTTGGTCGCCAATCGGCTTAGGTTGGTGAGGACACTGCCGTCATACACGGTCTGCCCTGCTATGATCACCACACCACCTACAAGGGATGGATCCAGTTGTGTTTCTAGTGTGATGGCTTTACCGTACTTTTCGGTTAACGCTTGTTTAAGCCTTGCCATCTGTTCCTCATCCAGAGGTTCTGAAACACGCACTGTTACTGTCATGGTTCGTTCGTAATCCGCTTTCATCTCTTGGAACTGAACGTTTACTTCACTGAGCGCTTTTAGACGCTTGTTCTCTTCCATAATGCGAAGAAAATTCTCGAAGTTTTGATTCAACCATTCACCGCCAGCATGAAGAATCAGATCCAACAATGGTTGTTCAGAACCGTCTTCATCAAGGTCATTCAAGACCAGAAGCGTGTTAGGTTGTTCCAAGACCACTTGGGTAATCGCAAACATTTGTTGCCAATCGTCCAAGCATTCTGCGTCGCGTGCGTAATCAAACGCCGCTTTTGCGTAGGGTTGAGCTACCACTGTCAATTCGGACATGTGCCCTCCTACATTTCGTTGATGAAGCGGTTCACCAAGTCGCGGTTAGCCGAGCTATCCAGATTGCGATTAATCAGCTTGCTGGCACTTTCAATCACCAGATCCGCCATTTCATCTTTCAGCTCTTGGCGAACTTTGCTGCGTTCGCTTTCCACTTCTGCTTTGCCTTCTGCGACAATGCGCGCTTTCTCTTGATTTGCCAGATCAACCGCTTCCGCAACCATCTGTTCTTGACGTTGCTTACCTTGGTTGATGATAGCTTGAGCTTTTGAGCGAGCTTCTGTCAGCAGCGCTTCACCGTTCGCTTTTGCCAGTTCTAACTCTTGTGCTGCTTTTTCTGTTTGCTCAAGACCTTGGGCAATTTCAGCACGACGCTCATCAAGCAGTTTTACAAGTGGTGGCCAGACATATTTCATGCACAGCCAAACGAAAATCACGAAGGAGATCGCCTGACCAAACATTGAGGCATTTAAGTTCATAGCACCCTCTCTTCTATAACGTTATGAAAATTATTAATTCGAATTACGCTACAGCGAAGATGATGTACAAGCCGATACCAACACCGATCATTGGCACCGCGTCCACAAGACCCATCATGATGAAGAATTGAGTACGAAGCATTGGGGTCAAATCAGGTTGACGAGCCACACCTTCAAGGTATTTACCTGCAAGGTTACCGATACCTGCTGCGGCACCCGCTGCACCAAGACCGATCAGTAGTGCACCCGCCACGTAAAGAACTGCGCTAACGATATCCATAACAACTCCTAGAATTGAATTTTGTAATTAATAAACAAGATTTTTGAAATTAATGCTCTTCAACAGCCATGCCGAGATAAACCACGGTCAGTACCATAAAAATAAATGCTTGAAGAACAACAATAAGAATGTGGAACAGTGCCCAAGGAACACTTAGTGCCCATTGCATCCACCATGGCATTAATGCAATTAGAATGAAGATCATTTCACCTGCATACATATTGCCAAATAATCGAAGACCTAAAGATATTGGTTTAGAAATTAACGTCACCAATTCAAGAACTAAGTTCACTGGATATAACAACGGATGTGAAAATGGTTGAGTAGTTAACTCTTTAATAAAACCTTTCACGCCTTTGTTTTTAAACGTATAACCTAACACCAAAATAAATACGCCTAATGCCATCGACATCGTAATATTGACGTCAGCGGATGGTAAGTCACGGAAGTGTTCAACCCCTACAGCACGAGTAAGTGCAGGAATTAAATCAATCGGTAACAAATCCACGGCATTCATTAATAACACCCAAACAAATATTGTCAGTGCCAAAGGACCAATTAACTTGTCCTTCGCTTGAAATATTTCTTTTACGATGTCATCGACGAACTCAAATATTATCTCGATCAAACACTGGAATCGTCCTGGTACTCCTTTCGTTCCTTTCGTCACCGCATAACGGAATGAAAGGATGAAAACGAGCCCCGTCAACCAGACCATGATCATGGAATCAAGGTTAATTCCAAACCAACCGTCGCCGGCGGTGAGAAAGGTCAAGTGGTGCTCAATATATTCATGAGCGGACTGGACAGTCTCCATTTATGCCTTCCTTTCGAAGCGGTCTCTGAACAGCGGCGTTAAGAAGTGACCAAACATCGTCACACAAAAGCCTATCAGGACCACGATGTTGCGAAGAGCCATAAATCGAAACGTCAAAACAAACATCACTATGGTGTAAATGACTTTGATATTTCGACTCAGATGCATGAGGTCACGCAAACTCTCTTCTGGTTTCACCCTAGATTTAATGGACGCGAATACCATGCCAAACAGAGATGGAAGAATCGCAATCAGTACCCCAGTGATTGCTGATTCAGCGCTTAGAGTCCCGCTTCGCATGTACTCATACGCGATGAATACCAGACCCAAAGCTGCTTGAGCAATCAGAATCCTCTTGCCTGCCACCAATATTGGGTCGTCGTGAATATTAGCTTCCATAAATCACCCTTTAAAATAATATCGAATTAAAACTTCTGACAATTAAACTTCACAAAATAAAGCTGCCTAGTGACGACGAATCATATTAAGATGAATTTAATACACAGAATTAAATTTGATCTGATAATTATTATTCACATATTTAAAAATCAAAACGGAATCACTCCGTATTTCCGTTTCCCAAGAAATATACACCGATAATTTTAATAATCTAAATCGAAAAACTTGCAAATTATCATTCCATTTTTGAAGTGTTATTTTATTTGAACAAATCAAAAATGAAATATACATTGAATAAGCCGTCTTTATCAGGGTTAAGACGAAAAGCTTGTCACATGGAAGTGACACTCCATCACGAAAGGAATTAAAGTGATTTATTGGTTATATAATCTTAAAGATACTATTTTCAATATATAGCTGATTAATAAACCTGTTTAATATAAATATAAAATAGATCAAAAGCAGAACGTCGAAGTGACAAGAATTAAATATATGTAGAATATATTATTTAGTCATGCCCATTGTAGCACGCAAAAATAACAACACGACGTTTATTAAAGGATATAAAAAAGGACGCTTTACTAGCGTCCTTTTCGTTTTTATTTCTTATTGCTTGCCTTCTTATCGAGTTGTGGCAAGGCTTTAGGTATCACCCACTTGAAGCGTTTTGGCTTCAACGCTTGTATCCCTTTCCAAAGAGCATTCATCAAGCTTGCGTCCTCCTGCCCCTCTTGTAGGCGCTGTGAACGCTTCTGCCAAACGTCAGTTTCACTGGCTTTACTCATTTCAAGACCACCCGTGTTGCTTCTCAGCTGCTTATACAAGCTTGCTCGAGCAGCACCCCATCGATTCGCTTTCACCATTCGTCTGAAGACCAACCATGGCGGCGTAGGACGAGAACGATAATAACGGTGAATGCTCAAGGCGGCGATAACGAGAACAAATAGCGTCACAGCGCTGCCAATCAACCAGCCAGAATAAGCTCTCACAAACGATTTAAATGTATGCTTGGCTTTGAAGGTCTTACCTTCAATCACCACCGTTTCCAGCGCTTTACTCTTGCTATTCCACCATTGGAACTTGTGTTCAGGCAAGGTGAACTCACCGCCCTGTTGGATCACATACACGCTTTCTTCTATTCGACTCGATTGGTAATCGCCACGTGTTTGCTTATCGTCTAAGCGGTTTGGTTGAGGGTATGCTTGATAACTGGCAGTAGAATCATTGGATAACAAGTCTGGAAGCAACACTGACAAACTGTCTTGTGCATTGATCGTTATGGTGCGAGTGATTGCATCACCGACTTTCAGATCATCATTAGACGTTGTCCATTTCTGATCCACACTCACCTTAGTCGCGGTAAACCATGCAGAGTCATCACTGAGCAACCCAGAAGGCATAGACGCTTCAAACTTAATTGGCTGCGTATAAAGCGTACCAGCCACTTTCGAACCATCAGGCGCAGAGACTTGCACACCAACGGCGACAGGTGGGATCACGAATTGCCCCGAGGCTTGTGGATACAACGTTATTTCCCAACGCTGGCGGGACCACGTTTGCCCCCCTTTGCGCTCGGTATAGTTAGTCGCTAATTGGTTTCGCTGTTTCGCAATCACGTTAGGGATTTCCACGCTGCCAATGCGTGTACCACCGGTGAACCAACGAGGCGTTGCGACTTCGATGTACAAAATCACCTGCTCATTCACGCTGAACTTAGGTGCTTCTTTACTCTCAGCATCTGATCCTTGCTTACCTACCCACGCAAGCAATTCTACGTTATTGCTACGCTGCATCTCTTGGATATCTTGTGCGCTGGCAGTGCCTGTAACCAGCAAGGCGATAATCAGCAGTAAAGCATTTAGCCGAGTCACAGAAGCGTGCACACCAAGTTTGAATACATTCATTATTGAGCTTGCTCCTCTGGTTGTGACTTCAGGTCCGTCTGAGCGGGCTCACGCAGTTGAATTTGGAATTTGGCGCGCAAGAAGTACTTAGGATCGGCCTCTACGCGTTTTAACCACTTATCCGCCAGTTCTTGGCTACCAAGGATTTCGTTCGCATTGAGTTTTTCTTTCAGCATTAACTCTGCTGCGGTTTCTTCATTCGCACCATCCGCGGTTTGCGGGTTATCACCCAGTTCAAACGACTCTTCGGGGCCGTCTGTCGTTCCCGCTTGGCTTTCACTGGTGCGGTTAATCTCTTCGACAATGCCACCAATGACTTTTAGGTTGTGTTCAACATCTGGTCGCAATTGATCACTCAAGGTGTCTTTGTCTGCCAGTGTTTGCAACAAATTACGCGCGGCCAAGTACTCACGTTGACGCGCCAACGCACTCGCAGCGTTGTACAAACCATAGTCTTTTACCGCATCTGAGGGATCGTTTTGCATCTCCAAAAACGCCGTGTGAGCCAGTTTGTATTCACCTGCATAGTAATACGCCGTCCCTTTACGCAGCGGATCCGTAAAGTGCTTTGCTGCTTCTAGGTATTCGTTTTTGTTGAACAGGCGCTGCCCTTGTTGATTTGGCGTGAGCCATAAATCCCACCACCATTGAGACGCTTTATCCAAAACGGTTACCTCTTGCACCACTTCAGGCTTATCCGCTTTGAGCGAGACGGTTTCCGCCATGGCTTTTGGCGTCATAAACAAAGACGTTGATACCATCGCGACCACACACCACTGCACTAACCAGCCCTTACGGAACCAAAGCATCATGATGATTGCAATTGGGAACAACAGTTGATAGCCCATGTCTTTCCAAGGCATGGATGATTCGCCATTGAGTTGCATGTTTCGCTCAACAAAGCGATTCAGCTTCTCTACGTCGCTGTTGTCGACCGTCACTTCAACAAGGCGTCCACCTGTCGCGCTGGCAAGATTATTTAACGAGTCCAAATCGACCGGGTTGTTAGAAACAATGTCCGAGTTACCCGCTGCCAAGATAAGCAATTGATAAGGCTTGTCTGCAAAGTAGTTTTTGTAAGCGGTAATGGTTGCCGGGTTGACCCCATCTGTAACCAACAGAACCGTAGAACCCGGTTGGCCTTGTAATTGTTGGTCAATTAAAGACAACGCCGTTTCAGCCAGTTTACCTTCAACTGGCATGATTTCTGGTGTTATCGCCGCTAGAAACGGTTCGAATACTTTGCTGTCTTGCGTCACAGGCATCGCGACATGAGCAGAACCCGCATAGACAACCAACCCAGTGCTACCACCTTTTCGTGCGGCCAAGAGGTCACGGATCTTTTGCTTAGAACGTTCCAAACGGCTTGGCGGAAGGTCTTTTTGCAACATCGAATCGTTGTTATCCAACACCACCAGCATGGAGGCTTTATCTTCGCCAAACGGTGAAGCTTGGCGCTCCCAAGAAGGTCCCGCACAGATGATGATGGCAATTGCCACTATCACCATAAGCAGCTTGAGCGGCAGTTGTTTTCGCCAACCATAGTCGCCAATCGTTAAGGCTTTACGTAAATGCTCAGGAAGAATGTCTTTCCAGCTTGGTTTGGATTCTTCTCGCCATCTTAACCAAAGCAAAAGAAACATCGGGATGAACGCCAATAGCCACATTGGACGAATGAAATGGAACTGTGTGACAAACTGTTCTAGCCCCATGCTAGAGAAAGGAGAATCAAACATGGTGCTCTCCTTTTACGTTGTCTGATTGTGCAGAAGCTTCACTGTTCACTGATAGTCGACGACGCTTAAATGTCGCCAACGAGAACGCGGTTAAATACATCGCAACCACCAAAGCCATTAAGTAATGATGCAAACTTTGCTTAGGACGGTAAGTGGTACTTTCATAAAGCTGTGGCTCTAACTTACCAATCTCATCATAGGCTTTAGCAAGTTCGTCACGGTTGAGCGCTTCAAACGCCTCACCACCGGACTCTTTCGCAATACGTTTGATCGTATTCATATCCAGTGCAGTTTCACCCACGGTTTGTGGATCACCCATTGCAATCACGTGGATGCGTACATCTTTGGCTTTCGCGACTTTCGCCGCATCAATCGGCTCAACGAAGCTTCCCGTGTCATTACCATCCGTTAGAACAATGGCGACTTTTTCTTTACTCTCTTCTACGTCGGTACGCGACTTTTCGCTTTGCTCAAACATCTTAATCGCCAAACCAATTGCATCACCTAAGTGGGTGCTCTGTCCTGCCATCGCCACATCCGTTTGGTTAAGCAGCTCTAACCATACTTTTTGGTCTGGTGTGAATGGGGTTTGCACAAATGCCGCATCGCCGAACAAGATCAAACCTAAGCGGTCGCCTTTGCGCGTTTTGGCAAAGTCACTCAAAACTTCTTTGGCTGCATCGAGACGAGAGATCTTTTCACCAGTTTTGGACGTGAAGTCTTGCTCTGCCATTGAGCCAGACAAATCGACAACGACCATAACATCTCGGCCTAAGCTTTCACGTACCTGTGGCTCGCCAAGCACTGTTGGCTTTGCCATTGCGGTCACGACCAAAAGCCAAGAGATGATGAGCGTTGCACGCTGCCACCAGCTAGGAGTGAGTTGGCTTGCGCCTTCTGACGGCGTTTCATCAATGGCGTCCACAAGCTGACTAAAGAACGGCACTTTGATGGCCATTTGTTTGGTGCGGTAAGCTGGGACAAGGAAATACACCACCAAAGGCAGTGGCAGGATGATGAACCAAAGCGGATGCTCAAATTCAAAACTGCTCATGCCCAGCCATGAGGCAAGAAGATCACCCATGGCGACCTCCTTTTAGTGCACGCGCTTTGTAGGCAAGCGTGCGCTTTTCAATGTTGTGAGCGTTCTCATCGTGCTCTTTCACCCACTCAGTTGCGCGTTCAAGAAGTTGTAAACGCTCTGTTTTTTCCAGTTCAACACTTGGGTCAACGATACTTTGCAGCCATCGCTTCGAGACTTCGTCATCAAACATTTTATGCTTAGGGTTAAGCTCATCTAACTTGCGCAGGAACGCGGTATCAAACAAGCGAGCATGAGAGCTATCAAGATGAATCAAGACGATTTTCAGAATCGAGAACAGCGCTTTCGGCATGCTGGCATCATCTGGGGTTAAACGAGAAATCGCTTCAATGGCTTCTTTACGGTAACGGTTATCCCACCAGTGGTGTGCCAGTCGGTAGCCGACATACATGAGTACAATCGCACCGACAATTGCAAGGATCTTCCAACCAATGGTTTGTGGCACCCAGCTGACGCTTTCTGGCACCGCGACGTCATGCAGCTCACGCAGAATATACGTGCTTAGAGGCGTGTGTAAGTCTGTCATTTATCGGCCTCCAACGAGTTTTTGGAATTGAGTAATGTGGTCACCTGTTGTATCGATTTCGATATGAGGCAGCTTTTTGATTGCCATGAGTTGTGCCAGTGATTGACGTTGTAACTGGGCTTTCTCAACCAGACTGGCGCTGGCCGCATCGACTTTGGCTTTACTGTCTAAATTGAGCTGGTAACGACCATCACCAATTACCCATTTCACTTTCGCCAAATCTTGCGGAAGCGACTGCTCTAAAGGATCACTTACCATCACCGCGAGGACATCGTTGTGCTGTTGGAGCTGCTTAAGATGATCAAGATGATGCTCTTCGCAATCGCGCCAATCACTGATGAAAATCAGCGTGGATTGTTTTAGCTTCATCCGTTTGATGAGCTCAATCCATTTACTGAATGTCACTTTGTCTGAATCTAACGAGTCCACATTTAAGCGCTGGTTGGCTTGAGAGAGTCGTTTCAGTTGAGCGAGCAAATCGTTTTGCGAACGCTGAGCTTTGCTGTGATATAGAGCAGAGTCAGAGGCGATAACAAACCCAACTCGGTCACCGTCTTTCAATACTCGCCAACCACACATAGCCGCCACTTCAGCAGCGACTACAGATTTCATGACCTCGGTAGAGGCGAAAAACATCGCACTGCGCTGATCTACACAGACAATCACATTGCGGTCTTTTTCTTCGGTGTAACTGCGCACATGAGGCTTGCCTGTGCGCATAGTGACTTTCCAATCTAGGTTTCGGATGTCGTCCCCTAGTTGGTAATGGCGCAGTTCTTCAAAGTTCAAACCACGTCCGCGAAATAATGAGTTATGACGACCAGAAAGCACACTGCCCGCTTTTAAGTGAGGCAGTAAGCTGAAGGATTCGGCTTGCGCTTGTAAACGCACCAAGCGTGAGTAATCGCAATACAAGCGAGGGTCGAGCCCTTGGGATTGAGGAGCAAGCGTTGGCTTTGCCATAGTCCCTCCTGCTTATCCGATTTCTACACAATCAAGCAGCTCTTGCACCACTCGCTGGTGATCAACACCATCGGCAAGTGCATCGTAAGAAAGTGAGAATCGGTGTCCAAGTACCGATGGCACCATCGCACGTACGTCATCAGGCGTTACATGGTCACGCCCTTGTAGCCACGCGTAAGCGCGCGCACATTTGTCCAACGAAATTGATGCGCGAGGGCTTGAGCCGATTTCGATCCATTTTTGTAGCTGGGAATCCGCGTAGCGCTCTGGTTTACGCGTCGCCATCACAAGTGCCACAATGTAATTCTCGACCAAATCGGAAACAGTAATGTTCGGTAACTGACGTCGCGCTTCAATCACAAGCTCTGGCTCAATGTGTTTTGGCGTCACTAATTCACTACTGGTTTCTGAACCCAGCTCTTCACTGCGCACTAAACGAATAATGTCACGTTCAGCTTCATCTTCTGGATAGTCGACGGTCACTTTCATAATAAAGCGGTCCATCTGCGCTTCTGGCAATGGGTAAGTACCCTCTTGTTCAACGGGGTTTTGTGTTGCAAGCACCATAAACAACTCAGGTAATACGTGCGTCTTATCACCCACCGTAATCGTGCCTTCTGCCATGGCTTCTAGCAGCGCAGCTTGTACTTTTGCTGGCGCACGGTTCACCTCATCCGCCAACACAATGCTGTTGAAGATTGGTCCCGGTTGGAAGTGCAACTGAGGCTTACCATCCAACTCTTGGTACACTTCGGTACCTGTTACGTCTGAAGGTAATAAGTCGGGAGTAAACTGAATACGACCAAAGCTGGTGTTAAGAAGGTTCGCAAGCGACTTCACCGAGCGGGTTTTTGCCGTTCCCGGTAAGCCCTCTAAAAGTACGTGACCATTGGTCAGTAACCCTATCACCAAAGCCTGAACCACATGGCTTTGTCCAATGACGCTTTTTTCAGTTTGTTCGATTAATTCATTAATGGCTTGTTGTGCGTGGTTCATGGTGTGCCCTCAAAATGCATAGTTTTTGCTGTGTACATCCTACTCACTAGCCCTATAACTATTGGTTATAAACTTAATACCTAACTAATTTGTAACCATTTATAGCCAATAGCTTATCGCAAATATTAGTTTGAAATAGTAGCTCGTAATTGCTCAATCACCTTCGGCGGAGCCACCTCGGCAAGCTGCTTAATACATTGCTCAAAAGCAAAAGCTACGGCCCCTTGTTTATAGTTGCGTGCTAACACTTCACACTCGGCGTACAAATGCTGTGGACTTCCACCCACTTGGTAGGCTGTGTTCAGTGCCTTACTTGCCGCAAGTATGTCGCTCTTCTCTAACGCCAATCCATAAACATACCAATACTGTGGGTTTCGCTCTGCGGTTTCCGCCGCTTGTTTTAAGTATTGGTTGGCTTTAACACTGTCACCCACTCGCAACCAAGCTAACCCCGCACTGTATGGCAATGCACTCGATTTAGGCTGCGCTTCAATTCCTGCTATCAAGGTTTCTAGTGCTTTTTTGTCGCTACCTTGTGCACGGTACAAATCCGCTAAGTTGGCGTAACTGTTTTCAAAATAAGGCTCTATTTCAATGGCTTTTTGATAAGACGCAATGGCTTTGTCTGTTTCACCAAGGTCTCGATAGACATTCGCTAAGTTGGTTCGTCCAAAGCCTCGATCCGCATTGAAACGCTGGATTTCCAAATAGTCTTCCAACGGCTGTTTGATCTTGTCGCGTTGCAGTGGATTCATTTCTGGATAATGACGAACCAAAGCACTCGCTGCTTCAGCACGAACGGACAACACTGGGTCTGTTAGTAATGGTTCAAGAATTTGCCAGCGGTCGCTGAACTCATACCCAGACGACCCAGCAACAGCCCCAAGACGAATCATGTCGCTTTCATGCTTCACCGCGCGAGCCAGAGATACCAAGGTATTTTGACCGGTATTGCCGCCCATTCGCTCTAACGCAGAGGCACGAATGATGTCACTTAATGATGAATCTTGAGCAGAGTACGCTAACGCATCAGGCGCGCCGCGATGACCAATAGAATCGGCGTAGAATGCCACCGCAAAGTGTTGTTGGTTACGGTATTTCGAATTCGGGAACCACTCGCCTATTTTCTTATCTGCCCACTGGTTGGTTTCGTCTTCATGGCATGATGTACAGACGTTTGGCGTATTGATGTGTTGGCTTAGATCCGGACGTGGCACATGCCAGCTGTGGTCACGACGCGGGTCAACTTGCATGTAGGTCGTTTCTGGCATGTGACAAGTGGTGCATTGAGACGCCTCGGTATTTGCCTCATGGAAAGTGTGATTTTCCGGCATGTAGTCAGACGCAATATGGCACTGAGCACAAACCGTTTCTTCAGGGATTTTTAGCTCTGCGGTATGAGGGTCATGACAGTTGGTACAGGTTACCCCTTTCTCTGCCATGGCAGACTGCAAAAATGAACCGTAGACGTAATCTTCGTCATAGATCTGACCATCGTGATAATAGAGCTCTGGTGCGATTAAGCTAAGACGATATTTATCTAGGAACGAACCTTTAACGTGGTCGGCGCTCTCATTTAACTGTGTACGACGACTATGGCACTGCGCACAGGTTTGAACTTGATGGGTCATCGCGATTTCTTTTGGTTGGAGCGTGCTGTGTCCTTCTTCGTAGACCCACTCTTTTACTGCCATACCTAAATCCCGGTCAAAACCATAGTGATTCGCTGAGGCGATGGTATTTCCAGATTTTTCCGCTTGTTTGGCAAGATCTACGTGTTCACTGGCTGGGCCATGGCATGCTTCGCAACCGACATTGATTTCTGACCACGTGGTTGAATACGTATTGGCTTTGGCATCGTAGTTCTTTTCTAAATTGGTGGAATGGCAATCGGCACACATGAAGTTCCAATTTTGCCCCGTATTCGTCCAGTAGAATTCATCTGTTGGGGTGGTATCTGGGTAAAGATGGAACCAGCGCTGCCCGCCCTCTTCTTTAGTTCTTGAATCCCATGCGAATGGAATTAGCTGCACACGTCCGTCTTCGAACTCCACCATGTATTGTTGAAGTGGATCCCACGCAAAGGTGTAGCTGATTTTGTAATCATGCCACTCATCATCAGGCCCTTGAATATTGACCCAATACTCTTCCCCTTTTCGATAGAAGCGATTTGGCTTCCCGTTGAATGTAAACGTGTGATCATTAAAGTCACCCAATACGGACTGTGCATCAGCATGTCTCATCGCCATATCGTGATGAGAACCTTGCCACGCTTGGGTTTCTTTTTGGTGACAATCTACACAAGCGTCACTGCCTACGTAAGTTAACGTTGAAGATTGGTTTGATTGCGGCGTTTCCTGTGCAAACAGAGAAAAACTGACGAGCGCTGCAAGACCGATTAAGGCCTGCTTCCAACTTGCCCACTGAGTCATAGCTATCCTTGTGTGATTATTTTTATTCTCTGATCAAAGATAGGAGTATTTTTTCTTTTTAGACAAGCAATTACACGAGTTTTAAGAAAAACTGAAACGAGGCGCAAAAAAAGAGGCTCCGAAGAGCCCCACGTTTAGTTGCAATCAATCTATTTATTGTGACTTTCTTGCAGTTTCTCCATCACTTGATCAAGTGAGAAGCTTGCTGCTTTCTGTCTTGGTGGGAATTCTTGGAACGTTTCTAAGAATTTGCCCACGTATGCCTGCGCAGGAACAAGCATGTACGCATGGTCGATCAACCAATCGTAGTAAGTGTTCGACGTAATATCGGCCACTTCGTATGGGTCCATACGTAGGTTGAAGATCTTAGGCACACGTAATGGAGTAAACGGTTCAGCCCAAATTTGTAACGTACCTTTCGCGCGCTGCTCTAGGAATACGATCTTCCAGTTACGGAAACGCAATGAACTCAAATCACCATCATCTGTGAAGTAGAAAATTTCTTCACGCGGCCCTTTCTCTTCCTTACCAGTTAGATAAGGCAAGAAGTTGTAGCCATCAAGGTGGTTTTTGAATGTCTTTTCACCCGCTGTATAACCTTTCAGGAGCTTCTCTTTGATTTGATCATCACCCGCGGCTGCCAAGAACGTTGGCATCCAATCCATATGGTGCATGATCTCATTAGAAACACTTCCCGGTTCAATTTTACCCGGCCAGCGAACCATTGCTGGAACACGGAATGCCCCTTCCCAGTTGGTGTTTTTCTCACCACGGAATGGGGTTGTACCTGCATCTGGCCACGAGTTCATATGTGGGCCGTTATCGGTAGAGTAAAATACGATGGTGTTGTCTTGAATGCCTAGGTCATCCACTTTCTTCAAAAGCTGACCCACGTGGTTATCGTGCTCAACCATACCGTCGGCATAGAAGCTGATGCCCGTTTTACCTAGATTGCCTTCTTTGACGTGAGTACGGAAGTGCATGCGAGTTGCGTTCCACCAGACGAAAAACGGCTTGTCTGCTTTCACTGCACGATCCATGAAATCAAGCGCCGCGTCTAACGTTTCTTCGTCTACCGTTTCCATACGCTTACGCGTTAACGGACCGGTATCTTCAATCTTGCCATCAGCAAAAGACTTGATCACACCTCGAGGACCAAATTTCTTACGAAACTCGGGATCTTTCGGATAATCCACATTCTCTGGTTCTTCCTCGGCGTTCAAGTGATAAAGGTTGCCAAAAAATTCGTCGAAGCCGTGGTTAGTTGGCAAGTGTTCATCTTTATCGCCTAAGTGATTTTTACCAAACTGCCCCGTCATGTAGCCGAGTGGTTTGAGCATTTCTGCAATCGTCGCATCCTCTGCTTGTAAGCCCAAATCCGCCCCTGGGAGGCCTACCTTACTCAAGCCCGTTCGCAGTACTGTTTGACCAGTAATAAAGGTGGAACGGCCCGCGGTACAAGATTGCTCACCGTAATAGTCAGTGAACATCATGCCTTCTTTTGCAATCCTATCAATGTTTGGAGTTTTGTAACCCATCAAACCAAATGTATAAGCGCTGATATTAGATTGACCGATATCATCACCCCAGATGACCAGAATATTCGGTTTTTCTGCTGCGATACTGCTACTTGTCGCGCCGATAAAAGCAGCGGCAAGAATCGCTAATCGGCGCTTAACGCCATAATTCGCTGTCATATAAACCTCTGTCCGTATTAGAAAAGTACATCCTGCACACAAACATATAGCTCACAAAATAGACTATTGCGAATCCGATAGCATAATTAGATGCCAACTCAAACTAAGGTCTTATAAGGACATCAAAAGAGTGGGTTTACGTGACCTGTGTCCCGCTTCAGTTTTCCACACAAATTTCAAGGTTGAAGCATTTAACTGATAAAACAACAAGTTATTTCACTGCATAACTTATGGTTATAAACACTATAAAGCGACATTCTTCAATCGCATCATTAACTTATTAGCCAACGAAGCATGGGCTGTACCTAGGCTTCTTTTCCAACTTACAACCAATTTGGAGTTTTTATGGCTAACCAAATGAGCAAGCTGGCTGTCGGTCTCGGCGTACTAGCAACCTCAAGCGCAGCAGTGGCGGCAGACAAACCAAACATCCTAGCGATCTTTGGTGATGATGTTGGTTACTGGAACATCAGTGCATACAACCAAGGTATGATGGGTTACGAAACCCCGAATATCGACCGTATTGCAAACGAGGGTGCACTGTTTACTGATCACTACGGTCAGCAATCTTGTACTGCAGGCCGTGCAGCATTTATCACAGGCCAAGAACCGTTCCGTACTGGCTTGCTTACAATCGGTATGCCAGGCTCTACGCACGGTATCCCGGATTGGGCGCCAACTATTGCAGACCTGCTGAAAGAGCAAGGTTATATGACGGCTCAATTTGGTAAGAACCACTTGGGTGACCAAGACCAACACTTGCCAACTAACCACGGTTTCGACGAGTTCTTCGGTAACCTTTATCACCTCAACGCTGAAGAAGAACCAGAAACTTACTACTACCCGAAAGATCCTGAGTTCCGTAAAAACTACGGTCCTCGTGGTGTAATCAAGTCTTTTGCTGACGGTAAGATTGAAGATACAGGCCCAATGACGCGTAAGCGTATGGAGCACGCGGATGAAGAGTTCCTAGAAACCTCATTGGCGTTCATGGAAAAAGCCGTGAAAGCTGACAAGCCTTTCTTCATCTGGCACAACACCACTCGTATGCACGTTTGGACTCGTCTACAAGAGAAGTACCAAGGTAAATCAGGCATCAGTATCTACGCTGACGGTATGCTAGAACACGATGATCAAGTGGGTATTCTACTGGACAAACTTGATGATCTTGGTGTGGCTGACAACACCATCGTAATCTACTCAACGGATAACGGTGCAGAAACCGTGTCTTGGCCTGATGGCGGTGCAACACCGTTCCACGGTGAGAAAGGCACAACATGGGAAGGCGGTATGCGTGTTCCTCAGCTTGTTCGTTGGCCAGGCGTGATTGAACCAGGCACTAAGATCAATGAAATGATGGCACACCAAGACTGGCTACCAACTCTAATGGCTGCAGCCGGCGTTCCTGACGTGAAAGAGAAGCTAGCGAAAGGCTACAAAGCGAACGGTAAAGACTGGCGCGTACACATTGATGGTTACAACTTCATGCCTTACTTCCAAGGTAAAGAAGAGAAAGGTCCTCGTGAGTCGCTGCTTTACTTCACTGCTAATGGCGAGCTAAACGCAGTTCGTTGGAACGACTGGAAACTGCACTTCGCGACCCTAGAAGGTAACATTACCGATGCCGTTCGTTTCTCTCCAAACTGGCCGAAGATCATCCACCTGCGTGCTGACCCATTCGAGAAAGCACCGCACGAATCTGGTATGTACCTACGCTGGATGGCAGACAACATGTGGTTGTTCGTACCAATCCAAGACGTACTTGGTGACTTCTTCAAGACACTGCCAGATTACCCAATGCAGCAAGGTCAAATGATGAACCCTGCATCTATCAGCTACCAATCTCTTGGCCTACAAGGCAAGATGAAGCAGCTAGAGCAACTTCAGCAAGAAGTTAAGAAAATGAAATAGTTTCTTTTGCCACTACCGAAAAAACCCACCAGCCTTGGTGGGTTTTCTTTTTGTTTTTCGCGACTAATTCCGCGTCTTTTTGGTATTTAGCGGCGTATTTTGCTTTAATTAACGCAAATTCAATTTACTCAAAATAACTCAATGAATTTACGTTTGATTTTTATACTCTGCATCGCCACTTTATTCGCGGGCTGTGCAACTTACGCAGGGCTGAACTACGACCAACTGTTCGGTTCACAACAAGTACGTGAGCGAACGGCAACCATCGACACACCGCAAGCCGATTTCTTTCAACATGATGTTAAACCCATCGTAGATAACCGCTGTGTGGTCTGTCATGCCTGCTACGACGCCCCTTGTCAGTTAAAACTCTCTTCCGTAGAAGGCATAGACCGCGGCGCTAGCAAGGCCTTGGTTTACGAAGGTACACGCTTAACCGCTGCTGCCCCAACTCGCTTATTTGAAGATGCGCAAACCACTCAAGAGTGGCGTGATGCTGGCTTTCATCCTGTGCTCAACGAGCGTGAGCAGAGCATGGCAGCTAATATGGACGCAGGTTTGATTGCACGTATGCTGCAACAAAAAGAACGCCATCCATTACCAGACCAAGTTCAATTAGAAGGTTTTGATTTCTCCATCGATCGCGAACAAACGTGCCCAACGATTGAAGAGTATGATCAATACGAGCGCGATAACCCGACATGGGGAATGCCTTTTGGTATGCCTAACTTAACGGCGGCGGAATATAAAATCCTGATGCAGTGGTTGGAAAATGGCGCCATCATGAATGCGCATGTACCACTGACAGAGCAACAACAAACAGAGATAGATAAGTACGAAGCATTACTGAACAAAAGTTCTCGTAAAAATCAACTTGCTGCTCGCTACATTTACGAGCACCTTTTCTTATCTCACCTATTCTTCTCTGAGTTGGATGGCGAACAGCCGCGTTTCTTTACCTTAGTTCGCTCTGCTACACCGCCGGGTCAGCCAGTGAAACGTATTACGACTCGTCGCCCATATGATGACCCGAAGGTCGAGCGTGTCTACTACCGCATCATTCCAGAGCAAGGCACTATCGTCGATAAAACGCACATGCCATTTGCGCTCAATGAACAGCGTATCGAGAATTGGAAAAAATGGTTCATCGATGCGGATTATGAAGTAGCACAACTGCCGAGCTATGAGCCAGAAGTCGCTGCTAACCCAATGACGGCTTTCATTGATTTGCCGGTGAAATCTCGCTTCAAGTTCATGCTGGATAATGCACAAAACACCATTATGGCTTACATCAAAGGTCCGGTCTGTCGCGGTCAATTGGCATTGAATGTAATTAACGACCGTTTCTGGGTGTTCTTCCTCGATCCAGACAAAGCGGATATTCCCGAAGTGAACGAGTTTTATCGCTCCCAAGCAGACAATTTGAAGCTTCCGGGCGAGTTAGAAAGCAATACCGTACCAGTAACAAACTGGGTGAAGTACTCACGCCAGCAAGCTCGTTATCTAGAGGCTAAATCAGACTTCATCAACAAATGGTTCAAAAACGGCGAGCATCTTTCTACGGATGTGATTTGGGATGGCAACGGCACCAACCCCAATGCTGCGCTTACCGTATTCCGTCACTTTGATAGCGCATCGGTGGTACAAGGCTTAGTTGGTGAGCAACCTAAAACCGCTTGGGTATTGGACTATGCCCTCCTAGAGCGTATTCATTACCTGCTCGTTGCTGGTTTCGATGTTTACGGTAACTTTGGCCACCAGCTGATCACTCGTATGTTCATGGACTTCTTACGTCTGGAAGGGGAAAGTAACTTCATCGCCCTACTTCCTGCGGATATGCGTCACCAAGAACATTCAAGTTGGTATCAAGATCAACCTCGCCAGTTAAGTGACTTCTTGCAACGCAATGTCGCTCCATTTAGTCAGCCAACTAGCGTCGTCTACCATACTGACGATCCTAAGTCAGAGCTATTGGATATTCTACGTAAGCAAGTTTCACCTATCCTGCTGCCACGCTACGACATCATCGATACAGCGCTGACAGTAGAAAGCGAACAGCAATTGGCGAGTATCAACCAAGTTCGTGGAGAAGGATTAAAAACCGTTCCGCAAATCACCATGCTGATGGTTCGCAGTGAATCTGGGAAAGATGAGCTGTTTACCCTTCTTCACAATAATGCGCACATCAACATTTCGAGCCTATTCAATGAAGAGAGCAACCGTGACTTTGCCAACGATGATATGACCATCGTTCGAGGGGTCGTTGGTAGCTATCCGGCGGCATTTTTCTCGCTCGAAGAAGATCAAGTAAAAGAATTTGTCGATCAATTTAGCGCCCTAAAATCAGAGAGTGATTACGTTAAGTTACTGGATAATTTTGCGATTCGCCGAAGCTCAGAAAAGTTCTGGCCATTTAGCGATCGAATCCACGCTTGGTATCGTACAAAACAACCGATCGAATTTGGTTTACTTGACTATAATCGTTTTGAGAATCGTTGATGATTTAAGGGGGTTCTCATGGGTATCCGAGACAACATTGCCGCTCTCGAGCAACAGATATACGTTGCTTGCTCAGAGGGGGATTACGACACGGTCAACATGTTAGAGCACCAACTCGAATACTTGCGTGGCAGAGTTGAACATCCATTTGAAGATGATCCTTATGCCCTAGACACTCGGTTTGAGTGGGAAGACGACATGACCGAATAGAAAAAACCTCCGGCGCAAACCGGAGGTTTTTGTTTATGGTTCAAGCAGTAAGGCCGTGAAGAGCTTATTGCGCCATCAAATTATCCAAAGCAATCACTGACTCACTCACTTGTGTTTTTAACGCGTTGTGATGCTCTGTGTATGCCTCCAGCGACTCCGCTGCAACCTCAATACTCTGACATGTGTTCATTAAAGCCGTTAAACCTAAACTACCTGCGCTGCCTTTCAGTTTATGGGCTAGATCTTTTACCGCTCGGCTCTCACCATTTTCCGCTGAAGCTTCCATTTGGCTTAATACATCAGCACTGGTTTGTCGGAACAAATCGATGATGTGCAGCATCTTCTCTCTGCCCAAAAACTTCATGTCTGATTGAATCACATTCGGGTTGATGATTACCATCGCTGGCTCCTCTGCTATTGGGTCTGTTGTGACTAACATTTCATTGTTATTCGTTGTTGTCGTTGTCTCATTTTGAAGAACGCACTCTTGAGGTAGTAAGAGCTGCTTGCCATCCAACATGTCTTGAATGAGCGCCGCAAGTGCTTCTTTTTCCATTGGCTTCGGTAAATAACCGTCAAAGCCTGCGGCTAAGTAGCTTTCCACTTCTTCAGCAAATACATGAGCAGAAACCGCGACCATTGGCGTTGGAGCCAATGCTTTGTCGGCTGGCTTATTACGCTCTATGCGTTTGAGGCGGTGGATTAAATCAGCACCGTTACAATCTGGCAAGTTGATATCAACCAAAGCGATGTCGAAATCATGCTTGTCAATGATCTGCTCCGCTTCTAGGCCATTTTCTGCCATCGTAACTTCATGCCCCATGCTCTCTAAAAAGCCTTCCGCCACCACGCGGTTAACAGGGTTATCCTCTACAACTAGGACTTTTGCACGAACCTTACAACGGGCATTTGCAATCGTTACGGTTTCTACTGGCTCGCTTTCTTCTAGGGGTATAGAGAACCAGAAGCGGCTACCGTGGCCTTCTTCCGAATCCACATCCAAACAACCACCCATGGCCTGAATGATGCGACGGCTGATTGCCAGACCTAAGCCAGTGCCACCAGTTTGGTTCATCCCACCTTCCGCTTGGGTAAAGGCATCAAATAGTGTTTTCTGATCTTTCTTGGCAATGCCAATGCCTGTGTCAGACACTTCAAACAGAACTTGTGACTCGTCTTCTGGGTTGAGGCTAACGTAGATATCAATCTCACCTTCTTCAGTGAATTTAATCGCGTTACCAACCAAATTGCTTAAGACTTGGTTGATTCGCGTAACATCTCCTTTCCAGTAACGGCCGACATCACTTTCAATATGGTAAGAGAACAAGAGCTTCTTCTCTTGTGCCTTTCCGTTCATCAATTGGAAGGTATCTTCCACCATCTGATGCAAGTCGAAACCTAAGCTGCGGATCTCCAAGTGTCCGGCTTCGATTTTCGAGTAATCCAATACGTCATTCAAAATGGCTAACAAGGTTTTACCACTGCGGTTGATGATTTCCGCGTAGCGTTTTTGCATTGGATTCAAACCAGAGTCAATCAGTAGACGGGCCGTTCCCAACACCCCATTCATTGGCGTACGAATTTCGTGGCTCATCGTCGCAAGGAAAGCAGATTTCGCCCGGCTTGCTTGTTCCGCTTGTTTGCGCGCTTTGGCGTGGTTTAACACCTCTTCGTTCAAACGACGGTTTGCTTGTTTCAACTGGGATGTACGTTGCTCAACCAGCTCTTCCAAGTGCTCCTTGTGCTCTTCCAGCTCACGTTTGGCTTGCGCCTCGCCTTCAGCGACAACTTTTAGTGCTTGTGCCGTGTTACGTGCCGTGATGATCGCTTGCCCCATATGTGCCAGCTCATCTTTGCCTTTTACTTCTAGCTCAACCGCAAGGTTACCTTGAGCAACAGACAGTAGCGCAGATGAGTACTCTGCTAAACGCTTCACTACAGAGACATAAACAACGCGCCAAAGAATGATTACAACGATGATAAGGCCAATGATAGAAATCACCGTCAGAGACCACTGCGCGAACTTTAAGGTGCTGGTCAGTTGGTCAACAGCAACGCGCGTGGTCTGGTTAGAGTCATCCACCAGCTTATTCACCGTGCCATTCAACTCAGAGAAAAGCTCAAGCGTTTTTTGCATTAACTCTTGCGACTGTTCATTGTTCTCATACTGTTGAAGCAAGATGGTGAACACCACTTGGCGTTTACCAAGATCAGTGAGCAACTGGCTCATTTGTTCTGAGCGAGTTGGGTCTTCTACCGCAAGCACACGACGCTTCATGATCTTGAGATTATCTTCAAACGCCGTTTGGATTTGTTGAATACGATCGACGTTGGTGAGTGTGCGGGCTTCTTCAATCTGGTTGAGCATTTTGAACGCCAACAAATGCAGTTCATGCAGTCGCTCAGTCAGGTCTAGGTCGACTTCAACTAACGCATCCAGTGCTTGATACACTTGGGCTTTCTTGTTGGATTCCAACAGGTCATAAATATGGGTAACGTTAGCAACCGCAATCGTACTGGTGTTTTGTACTTGCGTACGTGTTAACTGTTCTAACTCTTCGCTCAACAAACGCATTTCCTCAACGCGAGTGTCGATCTCTTTGGTTAGCCACAATTTACGTTCTACTGTGACGCCGAGCTCCGCTAGGTTGTTAATCACGTTCTGGACGTTATTTTCTAGCGCTTCAAGAAGCTGAGCATCAAAAGATTCGCCGCCCAACTCTTTAATGTGCGTCAGCAATGACTCAAGTTGATCGAACAGGACGCGTCCCGCCTCTTTACGCTCTTGTTCATTTTGCGCATTCGACAACATTTGCACCGATGAAATAATACGGGTACTGAGCTCTGATACTTGTCGAGCTTCTATCATTGCCGGTATGGCAGAGTCCACGACGTTCCTTTCTGTTTTTGCCACCAGAGAGAACCCTGATACACCGATTAACGCTGATAACATCACCAACATTGCCATAGCAATGAAGGACAACAACAGTTTACGACCGATGCTTGCGGTAGCTAGCAACATATTTTCCTGACCTTAATATTCGTGTTCGGCGACATATTACGTTATATTTTGCAGTGTTTACTTAATCTATGCCAACGAACTTCATTTCATGGTTATAAATCAGCGTCCATATCGCACAATTTTCGCACATTCTACACTCGCATTGTCACTTTTCGCTTCAGTGCCAAGCTCTGCTGCAGAAAAAATCTGTGCCATTTACCCTCATTTAAAGGATTCATACTGGCTATCAGTAAACTATGGAATGGTTTCCGAAGCGGAAAAACTCGGTGTTGACCTGCGCGTTCTCGAAGCTGGGGGATATCCGAACAAAACCCGTCAAGAGCAACAGCTTGCTTTGTGTACCCAATGGGGCGCCGATGCAATCATTCTCGGGACGGTCGATCCGCAAGCCTACGAACACAACCTTAAAAACTGGGTTGGCAATACTCCAGTTTTTGCTACCGTTAACCAGCTTGAACTCAATGAAGAACAAACCAAACTGCTGAAAGGCGTAGTTGGTGTTGATTGGTACTGGATGGGCTACGAAGCTGGCAAATACCTAGCAGAAAAGCACCCTAAGGGCTCAGGTAAAACCAATATTGCTCTACTGCTTGGCCCAAGAACTCGCGGCGGTACAAAACCTGTAACGACAGGGTTTTATGAAGCCATCAAAGACAGCGACATTAACATCGTTGACTCTTACTGGGCCGACAACGACAAGGAGTTACAGCGTAACCTTGTTCAGCGCGTGATTGATATGGGCAACATCGACTATATCGTTGGTAGTGCCGTTGCTATAGAGGCCGCCATCAGTGAACTGCGCAGTGCGGGCAAGGCCAAAGACATTGGTCTGGTTTCTGTGTACCTCAGCCACGGTGTTTATCGCGGCCTACTTCGTCATAAAGTGCTGTTCGCTCCAACCGACAAAATGGTTGAGCAAGGACGCCTTTCTGTGATGCAAGCAACGCACTATTTGCGCCATGAACCGTATGAAGAACACGCATCCCCAGTGATCAAACCGTTAACACCAAAGACGCTTCATGACGACACAATTGAAGAATCGTTATCTCCGTCAGAATATAGGCCGACTTTCAGCGTTAAGGCTGTTGATTGATTGGCAAAAAATGTGTTCTATTTGATGGTAGTGAATTTAAGATCATTAAAGATGGAAATAACTTAATGCAAAAAACAACTCGTACCATGCCAGCACACAAGCATGTGGCATTGGTTGCCCACGATAACTGCAAACCAGAACTGCTTCGTTGGGTAAAAGAGAATAAAGAAAAGCTACAAAGCCACTTCTTGTACGCGACCGGCACAACGGGCCATATGCTAAGCAAAGAGACTGGGTTAGCGATCAAAAGCATGATCAGTGGCCCAATGGGCGGCGACCAACAACTTGGCGCGTTAATTTCTGAAGGCAATATCGACGTACTGGTCTTCTTCTGGGATCCACTTAATGCTGTTCCACATGATCCAGATGTGAAAGCCCTACTTCGTATTGCGAGTGTTTGGAACATCCCTGTGGCAACAAACCGTGCAACCGCTAAGTTCCTATTCAATTCTCCACTGATCGACCAAGAAGTGGAAATTGAAGTACCAGACTACGATGCATACCTAGCAGAACGCACTTAATTTCGATTAGTGGCTCTGTCAGTCACAAATAAAGCAAAGGCGATACTGAGTATCGCCTTTGTTGTAATTAAGTAACGGGTAGATTTTATCTTGAAGTTACGATTGGATAATCGCCGTTTACCAACTCTTGCACAAACGCAGAACCTGCGCCGGTATGGGTAATCCAAACTTTCTCTTTAGCACGCGTTAAAGCGACATAGAACAAACGACGCTCTTCGGCATACGGATATTTGTCTTTTGATTCACTCAACGCGCCATCGATATGCGCTTGCTTCTTCTTCGCTGGGAACTGGCCTTCATCCACCGATAGGATGATTACAAAGTCTGCTTCCCTGCCCTTACTCGCGTGGCAGGTCATAAAGCGAATCTCAAGTTTAGGGAATCGCTTCAACCAGTCATCATATAAATCAGGCTTGTGGTAATGGTTACGACCCAGTAGCAACACTGATTTGGTTTTCTTCGCCTGTTGGTTGAGCTGATCAAGAATCTTCTCAACTTGGTTGCTTGGTGCAGTATGCACGCTCTTCTGCTTACGTTGCTTATGACTGTTTAGAGTCTTTGGCAACTGAGATGGGTTCTCTTGGACGAAGGTATTTGCCACATCACCGATTTGGTTGTTAAAGCGGTACGTGGTGTCTAAATGATGCACGGTTGAGTGTGTGAATCGATCTTGGAAGCCCGTTGTGAGATCCACATCGGCCCCTGCAAACTGATAAATTGCCTGCCAATCATCGCCTACAGCAAACAAGGTTGCTCCCGCTTGCTTCTCTGTTGACTCACATAGCGCTTCAATAAGCGCTAAACGGTCAGGAGAGATATCTTGGTATTCATCCACCATAATAAAGCGCCAAGGCGAAATGTATTTCCCTTTCTTGACGTAATCCGTCGCTCGACTGATCATCGTTGGGAAATCCACCTGATTGGTCTCTTTTAGCATCTTTTGCCACGCACTAAAGCATGGCCAACACAGTGCAAGCTCACTGTTCAAGCGCGTATAGTCTTGGTGATTTACCAGCTTTTCTTGCACTTGCTTTTTAGTCAGGCCAACCGCAGCAAGCTGTGACAGTTGATTGTCTAGCCAAGCGATCAATTTCGGGTTTTCGGAGTGACTACCTAGCTCATCATCACCTTTCAAGTACGCAATCGGCCACTTATCTAAGTGCTTTTGCCAGCGCTTAAAGTTAGTCGGTGTCATCCAATGCTTCTTGAGCCAATCGATGCACCATGCTGTACGTTGATTGTCATCTAAAGCAAGTGGGCTGATTTCTAACGGCTGAGGTTCCACTTGGTTTAAAATGCGCAGACCAAGTTGGTGAAAAGTATTCACGCGAACGCCTTCTGCCGCCAAGCCCACTTTATCGACCAAGCGTTCTTTCATCTCTTTCGCAGCGTCACGACCAAAGGCCAGCATCAAAAGCTCTTCCGCTTGTGCTTGGTGACTTTGCAGTAAATACGCCACACGCGCCGTCAGTACACTCGTCTTACCGGAACCTGCCCCCGCTAAAACAAGGTTGTGATCATCATTGAGAAGCACAGCATGCTGCTGCGAGAGATTCAATGGTGAAGATTCGATCCGGCTAAATAGCACTTCCCAATTCGGGCGTTCATTCTCAAGCCACTCGTGATTTCGCTCGCTCAGTGTTTGAGAAGTATCAGAAAGCCACGGTTCAATCTCAGCCATTCGCTTGGGCATGCGCATTTTCGCTTCCACCAAGCTGGTTTTGATTTCGACTAATTCACTGTTGAGTTGGTCGACCCAGGTTTGAACTTTTGAATGCGATAGATAAGCCGGGAGGTGTTTAAGTTGATACAACTCATCTTCCCACTTAGGAAGGTATTCCGCGAGTTTGCGGCACTGGGTATTGTGCCAATCTTGATATTGACGTACCGCTTCAACCGCAAACTTACGACAATGCGGCCAAGGCAAACCTTGAACGAGCCAACTTTGTTGCTTGCCATCTTGCTCATGAGCAAAGAACTGAAGAGAGCTCCAAAGTAGACCGCGTTTAACGCTCACTTTGCCATTCCAAATAGTAAATGGGATGTGTTCTTCACTACCCACTGAACTTAATAAAACACTGTTCTCTTTTATTTCGACTTGGTAATACTCATTTTGAATAAAAAACTGTGCTTTATTAGAGGCAGTAAGCTGCATGAAAGGTGCGCCTTTTGATATAGAAGTTCCAGTTTTATATCATTTTAGACGGCTAAATTGTAGCGATGGATGAGGCACAAATCGCCTTCTGTCGGTATTCTTAATTAAAAATCACATTACTGTTGAATTTGTGAACAACGATTATCCCTATCGCTCGCTATCGATGCGTTAAGTCAATGACAATTCTGTTGATTTCCTGAGCAAATGACGATTTTTATTAAATTAGGTCATAAACACGCTATAGTGAGTTTGTTAAAATTCTCTCGTTTTCCACCGGCAACGAAAGGCGCATTGTGCAAGCTGCTTTAAAATTTCGCCTCTATTGGGCAAACAAAACCATCAACTACAGTATCCTGATCCTTATTACCTTATTAGGCGTCGTGATTCCTGCATGGTACTTTCAACAAAACTCATTGATCACGCCCCTCATCTTAGGTGTTATCGCGGCTGCATTGGCAGAGAGTGACGACAGCTTCACGGGAAGGGTCAAAGCACTGATTCTTACCTTTATCTGTTTCGCCGTCGCCGCTTTCTCGATTGAGATTCTCTTTGATACGCCATGGGCTTTTGCGGTCGGGCTGTTTGTCTCAACCTTTGGCTTTATCATGCTGGGTGCTATCGGCCCGAAATACGCCAGCATCGCGTTTGGATCGTTGCTGATCGCTATCTACACCATGCTCGGCGCCCATGAAAGTACCAACATTTGGTTTCAACCGCTCCTGCTTCTCACTGGTGCGGCTTGGTACTATTTCATGTCGATGATTTGGCAGATGTTCTGGCCACTTCAACCTGTTCAGCAAAGTCTTGCAACTGTATTCCTCCAAATCGCCAATTATCTCGACGCGAAGGCCAAGCTATTTCACCCAGTCACAAACTTAACGCCTCAGCCAATGCGTATCGAAGCAGCAAAGTTAAATGCGGCTACAGTGAACGCTCTCAACGCTTGTAAAGCAACGCTATTAAGCCGCTCTAAGCGTGGGCATATTGATGGCCCAAGTGACCGATTTTTGAATATCTACTTTATCGCACAAGATATCCACGAACGAGTTAGCTCAAGCCACTATCGTTACCAAGATTTGGCCACCGAATTCGAGCGCTCAGACGTTTTATTCCGCTTTAAGTACTTACTTGAGTCCCAAGCTCAGGCTTGTCGCGATATTGCTCATGCGATTCGATTAGGGAACGAATACACCCACACTGACCAGTCGATTTTGGCGTTAGCCGAATTACAGAACTCATTGGGTTATCTGGAAGAGCAAGAACAAGCACACTGGAAGCGTCTTCTGAGTCAGTTGACCTACTTGTTCAATAACCTTGCGACCGTAGAGAAACAGCTTAGTAACATTAACAACCCAGATGCAGAACGCTTGGAAGAAGATGTGCTAGATGATACGAACCCACATACGCTGAAAGCGATGTGGCAACGTATCTCAGCGAACTTACACAAAGATTCCATGCTGTTTCGCCATGCATTACGCATGTCAATTGCACTAACCGCGGGCTACGGGATCATCCAAGCCTTCGACATTGATCGTGGCTATTGGATTCTGCTTACCACGTTATTTGTTTGCCAACCAAACTACAGTGCGACAAGACAAAAACTCACAGCGCGTGTAATAGGCACATTGGCGGGCTTACTGATTGGCGTGCCACTTCTTACCTTCTTCCCTTCACAAGAAAGCCAACTGGTGTTTATTGTGGTTTCTGGGGTGATGTTCTTTGCTTTCCGAATCAACAACTACGGCTATGCGACGGGTTTTATCACTCTATTAGTGCTGTTCCTGTTCAACCAACTGGGCGAAGGTTATGCGGTAGTACTTCCTCGCCTTGCAGATACACTGATTGGCTGTGTGCTGGCCGTTGGCGCGGTCATGGTCATCCTGCCCGATTGGCAATCAAAACGCTTACACAAGGTCATGTCAGATGCGATAGATGCAAACAAACAGTATCTGGGTCAAATCATTGGCCAGTACCGAATTGGCAAGAAAGATAACTTAAGTTACCGAATCGCCCGTCGACAAGCACACAATAACGATGCAAACCTTTCTTCCGCGATCAGTACGATGTTGGCAGAGCCCGGCAAGTATCGAACCGCCGTGGATGAGAGTTTTCGCTTCTTAACGCTTAACCATGCCATGCTCAGCTACATCTCTGCTCTTGGCGCACACCGCACAAGAATAGAAGATGAGGCCATCCATCAATTGGTGCTTGATGCACACCGTTGTATCCACCAACATTTAGATGTGCTTCACCAACAATTGCATCAACATTGTGAAGAATGCGATTTATCCTCAATTAACGATACGAACTTGGAGCAGCGCTTGAATGAATGGCGCGACGAGGACGATCATTCAGCTCGAATGGTACTTCAGCAATTGCATCTTATTTATCGCATGCTACCGGAGTTACATTCGCTCGCCTCTAAGTTTGCCGTTCGCGTGAACTAACTCAGCCTGTGGTCTAACTAAGACTATTGAGCTGGCTTCGCATATTAAAGGGGTAGACTATGATTCTACCCCTTTATGATTACGGGACTTATTCATAAGAATATTCTTACACGTCACTTGATACCACCTGACATTTCTCGGACAAAAAATCACCATCCAAAACCTATTCTAACCATATTAGAACACTGTTTGATTGTGACCATGAAGGTCGCTGAGGTGGGTTAATGAAGGAGAAGCCCAAGAAACGTGAGGAGGTCGAGATGACTACTCAACAATTTAATGAGTTACGAAAGAAGATTAATGAGTTGACTGCTGCTCAGCTGAAATCACTACAAGGTGACATTAACCATTCTCTTCATAAAAAAGAAAGCCCTTTACTATCAAGTGAAGAACGCGAGATGCTGTCGAAACTGTTTGCTTAATCAAACATTCAGTAAAAGCACTTGCACGAAATAACAACACTTCCTATGCTAACAAAAGCATAACAAGTGAGAGGATTAACATGCCAGTATCGGGAATTCAGTCCGGATATAATATGATTCAGCTGTCGCAGAAGATGGCTGAAGGTGCTGCGCATGAAATCCAACAAGACTTTGTTAAAGAAAACGATTTGACCTTCAATAAAGTGGATCTCGTCAAAGACAACGAGCTAGCGTTTAATAAGGTTGCCTCTGAATTACCAGCCAATCCAATAGAGCCTCTCGTCAGCCTAACTCAAGCGGCAAGCTACAACCGTATCGGCGCCTCTGTTGTAGATAAGAACAACGAAGTGATTGGCAGCCTGCTCGATATCCACGTTTAGTCATTTCTTCACGTCTCGTCATTTGTACAAGTTTATCCATTTCTTAGCTTTATTCGGCCACTTTCTACCCTCTTCTGTTGATTTGTGAACCATCATTGCTAGTAGATGTACCGCTGAGCTATCAAACGTATCACTAGAGTGTGCTCGACTGCATACACAGTAAAAGGACTGAATAGTAAAAAGCGCGATAACTCCATGAGCTATCGCGCTTTTGCTTTCGTGTTAGTTGCCCTTCTTTGAGCTAACGACTCTGTTGCTTCTCGTTAGCCATTACTTAGAACATTATTGTTCAGCAATGACTCAACGATTTCATTCGACGTTAGCCCATTGAAGTCTATCGAGTCGCCCAGATGTTCGACGACGATTGTCTGGCTTACATTTGCGTCCGTGGTGATGCTCAAGGACACAGCTTCTGTCGACGCATCATAATCGGCTGTGATGTGGCCAAGCAGATCATCCATATCGATCATCGGGTTGTTTAGATCAGAGATAACCTCTCGCAAATCAATACTGTCTTCGTTCACAGTAAAATCAGTAATGGTATCAACTGCCCCTTCATCCACTGAATCAACTGTCCACTTGAAGATATCACTGCCGTCTCCACCCGTTAAGATGTCCGACCCCAAGCCGCCAATAAGCACATCATCACCGTCTCCACCGACGATAAGGTCATCACCCTCACCGCCCGTCAAGTTATTGTCGGCATCTCCACCAACAAGATAGCTGTCATCGGTCGCACTTGACTGATCAATATCGTCACTGTCGTCGCTGACATCCAAGCTAATTTGAACAGGCGCAGACTGTGCTTCATCACCATTAGATTCTGTTGATATCGCCGTAATAGAAATATCGTAAGAGCCTATATCAATACCACTGTTGGTGTCCGTCGCCACTATTTCTAGCGTATCAATTTCATCGCTTGGTACTGTCCAAGTGGTACCATCGAAGCTGATGCCTGATGGAGAAACACCGCTTGTCACCTCAGCACTAGCAGGTACACCCGTTAGTTCCAGTGAAAGCACCTCGTCAATGTCGGTCAAGGCCGCCATGATGCCAACGATCGCGAGACCTTGGCCGCTTGCTGTTTGGCTCGCAGCAATCTGTCTAATGTAGTTAAACTGAGGGTCAATGCCCAGCGTCGGAGCATCAGCCACAGGCGTCACATTAATGGTGAAGTCTTGATTCGCTTCCAACGCCGTGCCCGCCGCGTTCTCGAAGTACACTCCATTATCTTCGACTTTCACCGACAAGGTGATAGAGGCGGCGTCAACATCTCCCGCATCGACAAATACGCCCTCTGAAGCGTCAGTCGCACCAAGAACCGCGTTAATGTTATCTGGGGTACCCATCAGAATAACTTCACCAGCCATACCCGCTCCAACCGTAACGCCACTGCCTACAGGAGGCTCAACACGCACATCACCCTCTGTCACACTCAAGGTAACGGTCATCAACTCGTTTGCTTGTGCGCCAGTAAAATCGATATCACTCACGCTAATGCCCGTAATCTTCTGACCATCTGCTTCGTTGATCGTATCTGTCACCGATGTCGCTGTAATTTCAGGAGCATCATTGGTTGCTTCAACATTCAGTACTGCCGTTCCCGCTATCGTGATTGGATCTGGCGCGCCGTTAGTGGTGCCGTCATCCGTGATTTCGTAAGTGAAGTTAACGTCTCCAAAGAAGTCTGCAGCAGGTTCAAACGTCCATTCTGTCGCATTGACTTGCGTTAACGTACCAGCCGAAGGATCCGCCAAAGCGACATTACTAATGGTCAAGTTATCTGATTCAGGGTCACTTGCGTTACTTAGTAGCTCAGCTGCTGTAATACTTACAGCCCCGCCATCCTCTTCGGTACTGGTTAACGTTACCTCTGAAGTGACAGGAGAGTCATTGACCTCTGTGACTTCGAAGGTTGCTGTTCCCGGCGTCGTTTGAGGATCGGATGCGCCATTCGTCGTGCCGTCATCGGTAATGTCGTACGTAAGCTCGACTGTGCCGTTGTAACCCGGCGCTGGTGTAAATGACCAAGTGCCAGAGACGTTATTGAAATCCAATGTACCGCTACTTGGGTCGACTAATTGAACGTTACTCACAGTCAATGTGTCGTTCTCGATATCAGAGGCATTCGCCAACAAATCAGCTTGAGTAAGCTCAACCGCCGCACTGTCTTCCGCAACATCAGAAAGTGTCACTTCAGACGTTGTTGGTGCATCGTTCACTTCCGTTACATTGAATGAAGCCGTGCCATTAACCGATTTAGGATCGGATGCACCATTTGTCGTACCGTCATCTGTAATGGTGTAAGTGATTTCGACAGAGCCGTTATAGTCAGGTGCAGGCGTAAACTCCCACTCCCCCGTCACGTTGTTGAAGCTAACACTTCCAGAATTTGGATCCGTTACCTGCACGTTGCTGACCGTGAGGTTGTCGTTTTCAATATCCGTAGCGTTTACAATTAACTCCGCTTCAGAGATAGAGAATACGCCACTGTCTTCAGCAATATCTGGTAAGGTAACGGGCGTCGTTTCTGGCGTATCGTTAACTTCTGTCACTTCAATAGTAAAGCTACTGCTGTTGGTGTTGAGTGTGTCATCCACGCCACCAATTACGAGACCTTCATTACCTTGGTCATCGATAGTCACGTCAACTTGAACATCACCAAAGAAGTTCAGGTCTGGATTGAACTCAATCAGCCCGTTGGCAATAGCATTGTTTAGATCAGCAACGGTGCCTTTAAGCTCAACAGAGTCCGTACCATCGCCACTCACTGTTAGGTTGTAGTTCGTCACGAGCGTTGGATTTAGCGCCAAGATACCACTGTCGACGGTAACATCGAGCACGTACTCAGCACTCGGATCATCCAACACGGCATCAACATCGGTAATACTAAAACCATCTAACAGTAGTGGCGTATCCTCTGGTGTTTCCACATCCACCGTGTTAACAAACTCTGGACGGTCATTAACCGCTTCGACTTCGACATTGACATCAAACTCTTTTGGCGCACCTAGACTTTGGCTTCCATCTAGACCGGTATCAACAGCCTGAACTTTAAACCCTAGCGTGCCATTCCAAGAGTTATCGTTGCGATCGCCCGAATTAAACACCACTTTATCGAGATCTTGGGCGTCAATCTCTAGGACGAATACACCACCGCCTTGGTCAACAAACGCCGTGCCGTCTGCAAGTTCAATACTTGCACCATCTGGCACATTTGTAATCTCGACACGTAGCGTTTCTGGATCGTTTTCTTGATAGTTCGCACCATCACCAATCGATTCTTTGTTATCAACCACCAGCGCATTGATGTTGATATCAATATCCTCGCCTTCGTTACCTGACACCAAGGAATCTGGGTTTACATCAACATCATCACCAACTGGATCGATGGTGACCTTGAAAGTACCCGTATGCTCAGTCGGTACTTTCAACAGCTCTTCTTGAGTAAATACCGTGATACCGATATCCACCTCACCACTGAAGTTTTTCGGTGGTTGAATTTCAATGTCACTTAGGTCAATAGATGTCTGACCTGGGTTGGCAAGTTGAATACTCCACTCACCTCCACCATTATTTTTGACCGTGTAATCAGACGAGTTTGAATCCACAAGAAAATCTGTTGGTAGCCCCGTGAGCTTCAAGGATACAAATTCTTCAGAGCCATCATTATCATTTAGGCTAATGGTGAGACCAGTGCCCGACTGACTGAGTGATATGAGCGTATCTTCATCACCCGATATCTCAATTGGCTGTGTAGGATCGGCGCCGCTGATCGTAATATCATCCACAACAGGCGTAATTTCAAACGATACGCTATCGGTGAATGTACGCACATCCACATTATCTCCAGGATTCGCAAGCGTCGTTTGATCGATAAGAGCGGTATCGGAGATCTCTCCTTCAATGTTAATTTGAACCGTATTTTGTCCACCACCGACTGGGTAGTTCTCTTTCGGTTTGAATAACACTTCATCCAAAGCACCCGCCGCAATCTCAGCAGCACTGAACTCAACACTTGTGCCTAATGAGTTGCCACTCGCGTCTACAAATTCGCCTAGAGTCGTATCATCCAGTGTCAATTTCACATTGGTAAGCGTTTCTCGCCCTGCCAATATGCCATTGCGATCGTCCGCAAAGTCGATATTCAAGTTCAGTTGAATCAGGCCATCTTCATAGCCGACGCCATCATTGGTAGGGACATCAACACTCAGGTCATTTACTGGCTGTTTATCTGCGTCTAGGCCAAGCGTGCCAGTTATATCCAATGTGATATCTGGCGTCACATCAGTATCAAGCGGTTGATCACCAGAAGAACTCGGCACGTCCGCAATCGGCAATACTTGTACCGGGATAGATTCAAGTGTGCTCTTCTCATCACCTGACAATGTATCGGTAGTCACAAAGATAACCGGTAGCTCAAAGTCGCCTGCCCAGTCTTCACCAACACGTAAGGTGAGACTGTCTAAGCCCGTAATATTGCCACTAGCATCAATACTCGCTTGGAAAACGTATTTACCATCGACAAAGTCAATGTCTGTACCCACAACCACTAGGCCCGGAGGAGCCCCAGGGGCAGAAGGGTCAATCACAACCGTAAGAACGTCTTCAACACCATCGCTGTTAATCGTGGTAAGTTTCGACGCAAGCTGCGAGCCAAAATCAATCAGATTGTCTTCATTAGCATCAATCTGGACGGTATTGTCTAAATCAATCTCAGCCGCCACACTCGTTTGTGGTGCGATATCAGTTGGGAACTCTAGAGTGATATCGGTTTGACGAATAACGGTCGCGTCTTTCTCTACCGCATCTTCACCTAAGTCATTGACTTCAGCATAAATCGTCAAACCAATCGATGAGATACCACCATTGTCCGCATCATCAGAATCATCATTTGGCGTTAGGTCTAACCCCGCAGGTGCGATAATAGAAAAGTTTTCCTCGTCGGTGATCGTCCAACGGCCATCACCTTCATTAGAGGCACCAACAATGATTAATTGATCAAGAATTTCAGGGTCGGTATTGCTGAACTGCACAACTAGCTGCGTTACAACTTCATCTGACGAGTTATCAAATTCTTGATATTTGATGATATTGGCGCCCGCTTGGCCACCTGCGGATGTATTAATAGTAAAGTCTATATGACCTAGCGCATCCGAGCTCACGACATCGGTCGTTGTACCTCCGGCATCTTCAACGAGAAGACGAGTTTGATCAGAAATCGGCCCTGTTAAATCTTCTGCTTCAACAATTGGGTTAACAGTCACATTTACCGTACCGTTAATAACAGCTGAAGCAATGCCTTCGCCCGGATTACTCGCATCGACATATTCAGCGTCAATTTCTTTCACCGTCACTTGGGTACTCAAGCTAAAATCAGTACTCGAATCTTGCTCGAGTTGAACTTGGATGTAGCCATCTTGAGTCACTCGCGCTGAGAAATCTTGTTCTGACTCGTTAGGCGCTGGGGTCAGCGTGATACTACCGCCTGTTACCGTTTGAGCAACACCATCCACGTAGACAGTACTTCCCGCAGGGAAGCCGCTAATAGTCAATTCCGCGTAAAACTCGTCGGCATCAGGACTTTGAGTCAGCGTTGGCTCCCAATCAATATTGATACGGGTATCTTCGTTACCCTCGGAGCTCACAACATAGTTATCTTGTGCATCGATTACAGGTTCAACTTTTACACGAATCTCTCGCTCGACAATGCGAGTATGTCCATCATCTTCCGTCACGATGATGCTACCAGTAATGTGGATGTTCTCAGTTGATGAACTTTCGGGGATAATTTGGATCCCTGAATTGAAGTTCAAACCAGTAATGTTAGCTTCATAAATTGGGTTACCATTGATGTCAGTACCAACATAAGTTAGGTCAACACTACCACCGTCAGAATCAACCAGCTGAACACCATCTGGAATATTTGAAAGCACGACAGTAAGGGACTCAGAGGCATCCAGAGGCTTGTCCTTCACTTCACCTGATACAACAGAGAAGTTCAGTAATGCGACGCCATCTTCAGGAATCGTCGTCTCAATGCCTGACGTCGTACCATCATCAAATATGGACCAACTATTGTTACTTTGATTGATCAATACAACATCTGGAATATCAGCGACACCTTTTACTGCGACATTCACGGTTTGTGTGCCCAACGAGAGGATATTCTGAGCAGAACCAGACGACAATGACGCGTTATCTTTTACTATCCCTTCAACATCAAAGGTAAAGTCATTATTGCTATGCAGAGGAGGTAACACTTCCACGTCAGCCAAGTTAGCTTCTGGGATTTCGTAGTACAATACGTTACCACCGCCATCCGTAACCGTGTTGATCTGGCTTGGGCTAGCATTGTCCAACCACACCAATGTCACGCCATTTTCAGAGAAGTTTGAAATACGAACAAACAACTCTTCCGAACCATCGATATCAACAGATGGCGTCATCGTAATGACTTCGCTCAACTGAAGTGGATCATGGTCTGTCACAGGGTCTACGGTATCTTGAGTGCGCGCATTATCCTCAAAGATGTTGATGCGATTCACCACAAAATCGGCTTGGTCAGCCACTGGGCTAACGTCAATCACAATTTCTTCGGTTTCAGAGCGCGCCGTTTCTTTGCCCGTGAGTGGGTTTGTGCTCTCAGTAGTAATTGCCGTCACATCAAGCTTAATCTGACCAGAGAAGTGCTCCGATGGATCCACTTCGACCTCATCAATTCTGCTCGCGTCTACTAGGTATTTACCACCGACCTCTGGAATTGGGGTACCATCAGAGTAGACAAGCGTCGCGTTGGCTCCGCCCTCGGTAAAGACGAGCTCATAAACAATAGCCTCTGGGTTGCTGATGTCTTGCGTGTTCGCTTCGATATCCAATTGAACATTGTTGCCATCTTCGTCAACGGTATAATCGAAGATACTGCTTGCATTCCATGTCGCGATATCAGCGACCGCATCCACTTCGATATCCAAGCGACCGTTGATTGTGTGGTCTGGCGTGCCATTATTAAGAATTTCAACACGGATACGAGGATTGATACCTGAAGCATCCGTTGATGAATGACGGTCCGGCACAAAATACAAGTTTTCTAAGGTAACAAACTCACCACTGAAGGACTGTTCTACATTTGATGCATCAAGAACGACCGTATTACCCACAGACGTTAATTCAATATAGTTACCGCTACCGTCTTTGTAGTAGAAAGTACCGTTATGAGTGCTTGCGTCTCGGATCGTAATATCACCCAGACTTTCTGTTCGATCGATATCATGCAGATTAATAACTAAGTCGACTTTCGCTGGGGTGATATCCAACGCTGATAAATTGTCTTGAGTGTTTGCAGAATCAATACCTGCAACCACACCACCTCGCCCTTGGTCTTCAAAAGCGAGAACCGTAGACGTATCGATCTGAGCGTTTCGGTCCGTGACCGAAATATCGACATCCGCGTCGCTGGTATCGCCGTCGCCATCGGTCGCGACAACGTTAATAGTGAAATCAATGGAGTCTGTTTCTGTATGATCAATATCGTCATTCGGACGGAAAGTCACTCGTCCATCCGTACGCACGACTAAGCGACCAATTTCTGTATCAACGCCATCAAGGACTTTATGGACAAAGACGGTTTGATCACTGCCATTTAGGTCTATGGTGTCGGAGTCTACGCCGTTTTGCTTGAAGTAAATTCCTGAGTTATCTGCGGTAAATGAGGTAATCTCTGCACCATCAGCACCGTAATTTAGGTCCCCTTCAACCGGATCTGTAAACAGTTGTACTGTTTGACCACCCTGGCCTTCTACGCGCGAGATTGATGCATCATAAATGGTTGGAACGTCATCAGTAATAGAAACAGGCAGGGTGATTCCAGCCGTGTCACCATCAACATCTGTAGCAAATATAGGAAGGTCGAGGGTTAGCTCATCCTCACCTTGTACAGAATGATCTAATATCCCTTCCAAGGTAAATTTGTAAGAGCCATCAGCATTCAGTTCTACGGTGAATACTGAGTTTCCATCCGGAGTCTGCCCTTGATAGGTGTAGTTGTTGTTGCTTACTGCAGTTTGAACAAGTGTCACCGATAACCCACCGGAAGTGACTCCTGGAATAGGGTTTGAAGTCAGATCCAGTTGGTAAGAGACAACGGTATCTGCTCCTTCCACCGTATCGAAATTACCCGTTGCTTCTAGGCTGTCTTTATTGGTCAACTGCGAACCGTTAACTAAGTCATCCTCGTCTAATGAAAGCGCGTCGGCTGATGTGATTTCAGGAATATCATCAACAATGGTGATTGGAAGGTTCAATGATGATGACGTATCACCATCAAAATCTGTCACTGTAATTGGGATATCAATGACAAGGTTGTTTTCACCTTGAACAGCATCATGGTCGATTGGTCCCAACAGTTCAAATTGGTAACTGTCGTTATTCGCATCGAGAGACAGCGTGAAGATCTTGGTTGAGGTGCCCGTAATCACGGCTTCGTAACTGGTTACGCCACCAACAGTACTCACCAAGTTAAGCTCAATGTTTTGACCGTTGGAAGTTAACCCTGACACAACAGAATTAAGGTCAGAAACTTGGTAGCTGGCAATCTCATCCGCCCCATCAACGACTTCAAATCCACCAGTTAATACCGTTGAATCCCCACTCGTCGTGTCAGAGCCACCAGCAAGGTCATCTTCATCAACAGTTTGTTGGCTAGAATCTGTCACTTTCACAATCGTTGGAACATCGTCCACCACGGTGATCGGCAAGGTGATGTTATTTGACACATCGCCATCAAAGTCGGTCGCATTGACTGGGAAGTTGATGACTAACGAGTTTTCATCGTTACCCGCAGGATGATCAAGTGCGCCCAACAGTTCAAATTCATAGCTGTCTGCTGAACCATTTAGCGTCAGTTTAAAGACGGTATCCGTCGTACCTTGTACATAAGCTCGGTACTCAATCACACCGTTTGAATTTGAAAACTCAACCAACTCAAGCGGTTGACCACCTGAGGTAAGGCCAGAAACAGGCAACGTTAAGCTATCCAACTGGAAGCTAACGATAGAGTCGGCACCATCAGTAACGTCAAAGTTACCACCAATGATATTGGATTCTGGCGTGTCGTCCGAACCTTGGCTTGGAATATCATCTTCATCCACAGACAAGGTACTACCAGAGCTAATAGCATCAATGGTTGGCTTGTCATCTACGATGGTCACTGGCAAGGTCGCAGTGATGGTATCGTTGTCGCCATCTGTAATCTTCACAGGTAGATTCAGCAAAATCTCATCAGAGTTAACCGCGTGATCTAACTGACCAGATAACTCAAAGTCGTATTTACCATCTTGATGAAGTGTCAACGTGAAGACCGTCACTCCGCTCGGAGTTTGTCCCACGTAAACAAGCGCGTCAGCAGTTGAAGCACCAACGTCTTGAGAAACTGTTACCTCTTCTCCACCCGATTTCAGATTCGGGATAGGATTTGAGCTTAGATCCAATTCGAAAGCATCAATACCATCTGCGCTAGTAACTTCGAACTCACCTGATACCGTTAATGGCTCTTTCGTGACATCAGAGCCAAGAGGTAAGTCATCTTCGTCGACACGTAGACTTTCAATATTGGTAACAACTGGAACATCGTCCACAACGGTAATTGGCAATGTGAAGGCTGGTGAAGTATCACCATCATTATCTGTCGCCGTCACAGGGAGGTTGATAACAATCTCGTTTTGCTGATTACCATCTGGGTGATCAAGTGGCTTCTGTAAATCGAATTCGTAGGTGTTGTTCGTTGCATCCAACGTCAGTTCGAACACCACTTCAGCAGGATTGCCAGCGACACCTTGGTAGACGTTCACGCCGTTTACGCTAGAAGACAGAACTAAGCTGATAGCTTCACCATCTGAAGTCAGTGACGCAACAGGCGTGGTCAGGTCACTCAGCTGAATAGAAGCAACTTGGTCAGCACCTTCGGTGATATCAAAAGTACCTGAAATAACAGTATCTTCTGCACTTGCAGCATCCGTACCTGCTGGTAGGTCATCTTCATCAACGGTTTGTTCGCTGCCTGCTAGTAAACCATCAATGGTCGGAACATCATCCACAACCGTAATTGGTAAGGTGATGTTGTTCGACACGTCTCCATCAAAGTCAGTCGCGTTTATCGGTAAATTGATGACCAGTTCATTTTGGCCATCAGCATTTGGATGATCGAGAGGAGCAAGCAAATCGAACGTGTAGCTATCATCAGAAGCATCAAGGGTCACACGGAATACTGGTGTCGCCGTGCCATCAATACGAGCTTCGTAAACTGAAACGCCACCTGCGTTTGATACTTCAACCATAACCAGTGATTGACCACCAGAGGTCAGGCCTTGTACTGGCGTCGTTAGGTCAGAAACACCGTACTCGACAATACCATCAGAACCATCAGTCGCGATGAAGTTACCTGCAATGCTGTTCGACTGCGTACCATCAGATCCGACTGTTGGGATATCATCCTCATCAACCGTTTGCACACTTGTTGCTTCGATGCCACCAAGTGTCGGCTTGTCATCAACGATCTTGACAGGAATTGTCTCAGCAGACGTGTCGCCATCAAAATCTGTTGCGATGATTGGGAAGTTAAGCGTTAACTCATCACTATCAACAGCATGATCAATTGGCCCTTCTAGCGTGAAGTTGTAAGAGCCATCAGTATTCACTGTTAGCGTAAAGACCGCTTCAGTACCCGCTGTCGCCTCGTAAGTAAAGCTTCCATCACCATTTGCAGTTTCCGTCAGTGTGACTGCCACGCCTTGTGATGTAAGACCAGCCACTGGTGTTGCAGACGCGTCAAGCTGATAGCTCACCACTCGGTCAGAGCCTTGTGTGGTAGTGAAGTTGCCATCGATTGAAATCGGGTCAGTTTGGTCTGAGCCAATCGTACTTAAGTCATCTTCATCAACGGTAATCGCATCGACATCGGTAATGGTCGGTTTATCATCCACGATGGTGACTGGGATCGTTTCTGTGGTGGTATCACCATCAAAATCCGTCGCGATGATTGGGAAGTTCAGCGTCAGCTCATCACTGCCTACCGCATGATCGATTGGACCTTGAAGCGTGAAGTTGTAAGAGCCATCCGTGTTTACTGTCAACGTAAACACAGCATCAGTTCCCGCTGTTGCTTCATAGGTAAAGCTGCCATCACTGTTTGCTGTTTCCGTCAAGGTCACAGCTACACCTTGCGATGTTAGGCCATCAACTGGCGTTGCAGCAGCATCCAATTGGTAACTCACCACCCCATCAGAGCCTTGTGTTGTAGTGAAGTTGCCATCGATTGAAGTTGGATCTGAGCCGTCAGAGCCAATCGTCGCTAAGTCATCTTCATCAACCGTGATGGCATCTACGTCAGTGATGGTCGGTTTATCATCAACGATGGTGACAGGTAGTGTTTCAGTTGAGGTATCGCCATCAAAATCTGTCGCGATAATCGGGAAGTCGATTTGCAGGCTGTCGCTATTCACCGCATGGTCTAGTGGGCCTTGCAGAGTAAAGGTGTAGCTGCCATCTGGCTTCACAACCAATTCAAATACGGCATTGCCATCTGCTGTAGCAGTGTAAGTAAAGCTACCATCACCATTTGCCGTCTCAGCAAGCACGACAGGATCACCATGAGAGGTTAACCCTGATACTGGATCTGCTGTTGCATCAAGCTGGTATTTAACAACGCTGTCCGAGCCTTCCGTTGTGGTGAAAGAGCCCGACATAAACGCATCATCGTTTTGGTCTGAGCCAATTGAGGCAAGATCATCTTCGTCTACAGTCAGTGGGACAACGTTATCAATGGTTGGCACATCATCAGTGATCGTGACTGGAATGGTCGCGGTTGTCGTATCGCCATCAAAGTCAGTTGCAATGATTGGGAAGTTCAGAACTAATTCATCGCTATTTAACGCATGATCAACCGGACCTTCCAGACGGAAGTTGTATGTACCGTCTGCATTCACATTCATGGTGAAGACAGGATTGCCATCCGCGGTAGCCACGTAAGTAAAGCTGCCATCGGCATTCGCAGTCTCTACCAAAGTAACAGGCTCACCTTGAGAAGTTAAACCTGCGACAGGGTCAGAAGTTGAATCAAGTTGGTAGCTCACCACACGGTCTGAACCTTGAGTCGTCGTGAATGCACCTTCAACATAAACAGCGTCAGATTGGTCTGAGCCAATGCCTGATAAATCATCTTCGTCTACAGCCAGAGGCACAACATTATCGATGATTGGTGCATCATCCGTGATAGTGACTGGAATGGTTGCCGAAGTCGTATCGCCATCAAAATCGGTGGCAATAATAGGGAAATCAATCGTTAGGCTGTCGCTATTAGCTGCATGGTCAATCGGGCCTTGCAGCGTAAAATCGTAAGTGCCATCTGTTGCTACGTTTAACGTGAATACCGGATTGCCGTCTGCGGTCGCCACATAAGTAAAGCTGCCATCACCGTTGGCGGTTTCCACCAAGGTAATCGCCTCACCTTGAGAGGTCAGCCCCGCAACAGGATCAGCGGTTGAATCCAGTTGATAGCTCACCACTCGGTCTGAGCCTTGAGTGGTGGTAAACGCACCGTCAACGAACAGATCGCCGCCTGGGTCTGAACCCACGCCGCTAAGGTCATCTTCATCGACACTCAACGCATCCACCGCTGTGATGGTCGGTACATCATCAACAATTGTGACTGGAATGGATTCAGTGACGGTGTCGCCATCAAAGTCGGTTGCGATAATTGGGAAATAAAGTGTCAACTCGTCACTATCAACCGCGTGATCAATCGGCCCTTCTAGCGTGAAGTTATAAGTGCCATCAGTATCTACTGTCAGAGTAAATACTGGGTTGCCACCCGCAGTCGCTTCATAAGTGAAGCTACCATCACCATTTGCGGTTTCTGTTAGCGTTACCGCTACACCCTGCGACGTTAAACCGTCAACTGGTGTTGAAGAAGCATCTAACTGGTAGCTCACCACTCGGTCTGAACCTTGTTTGGTGGTGAAGTTACCATCAATTGAAATTGGATTGCTTTGGTCTGAACCGATTGACGCTAGATCATCTTCATCAACGGTAATGGCGTCGACGTCGGTAATAACAGGTTTGTCGTCCACGATGGTCACAGGGATCGTGGCGTTTGTGGTATCGCCATCAAAGTCGGTCGCAATAATTGGGAAGTTGAGTGTCAGCTCGTCACTATCAACAGCATGGTCGATTGGACCTTCAAGCGTGAAGTTATAAGAGCCATCAGTGTTCACTGTTAGCGTAAAGACCGCTTCAGTCCCCGCTGTTGCCTCGTAAGTAAAGCTGCCATCACCGTTTGCAGTTTCAGTTAATGTGACCGCCACACCTTGCGAGGTTAAACCGTCAACTGGTGTTGCAGAAGCATCTAACTGGTAGCTCACCACTCGGTCAGAGCCTTGTGTGGTGGTGAAGTTGCCATCGATTGAAATCGGGTCAGTTTGGTCTGAGCCAATCGTGCCTAAATCATCTTCATCAACGGTAATCGCATCTACATCGGTAATAGTTGGCTTATCATCCACGATGGTGACTGGGATCGTTTCTGTGGTGGTATCACCATCAAAATCCGTCGCGATGATTGGGAAGTTGAGCGTCAGCTCATCACTATCTGTCGCGTGGTCGATTGGACCTTGAAGCGTGAAGTTGTAAGAGCCATCCGTGTTTACTGTCAACGTAAACACAGCATCAGTTCCCGCTGTTGCTTCATAGGTAAAGCTGCCATCACTGTTTGCTGTTTCCGTCAAGGTCACAGCTACACCTTGCGATGTTAGGCCATCAACTGGCGTTGCAGCAGCATCCAATTGATAGCTCACTACCCCGTCAGAGCCTTGCGTTGTAGTGAAGTTGCCATCAATGGAAATTGGGTCTGAGCCGTCAGAGCCAATCGTCGCTAAGTCATCTTCATCAACCGTGATGGCATCAACGTCAGTAATGGTTGGTTTATCATCAACGATGGTGACAGGTAACGTCTTCGATGAGGTGTCGCCATCAAAGTCTGTTGCGATAATCGGGAAGTCGATTTGCAGGCTATCGCTATTCACCGCATGGTCTAGTGGGCCTTGCAGAGTAAAGGTGTAGCTGCCGTCTGGCTTCACAACCAATTCAAATACGGCATTGCCATGTGCTGTAGCAGTGTAAGTAAAGCTGCCATCACCATTTGTTGTCTCAGCAAGCACAACAGGCTCACCATGAGAGGTCAACCCTGCTACTGGATCTGCGGTTGCATCAAGCTGATATTTAACAACGCTGTCTGAGCCTTCCGTTGTGGTGAAAGAACCCGACATAAACGCATCATCGTTTTGGTCTGAGCCAATTGTTGCAAGATCATCTTCGTCCACCGTGAGCGGAACAACATTATCAATGGTTGGCACATCATCAGTAATAGTTACTGGAATGGTCGCGGTCGTCGTATCGCCATCGAAGTCTGTCGCAATGATTGGGAAGTTCAGAACTAATTCATCGCTGTTTAACGCATGATCGACTGGCCCTTCCAGACGGAAGTCATATGTACCGTCTGCATTCACATTCATGGTGAAGACAGGATTGCCATCCGCGGTAGCCACGTAAGTAAAGCTGCCATCGGCATTCGCAGTCTCTACCAAAGTAACAGGCTCACCTTGAGAAGTTAAACCTGAAACAGGATCAGAAGTTGAATCAAGTTGGTAGCTCACCACTCGGTCTGAACCTTGAGTAGTCGTGAACGAGCCTTCAACAAACACATCGTCAGTTTGGTCTGAGCCGATAGACGCGAGGTCGTCTTCATCCACAGCCAGAGGCACGACATTATCAATGATTGGTGCATCATCCGTAATCGTGACTGGAATGGTTGCCGAAGTCGTATCACCATCAAAATCGGTGGCAATAATTGGGAAATCAATCGTCAGGCTGTCACTGTTAGCTGCATGGTCAATCGGGCCTTGCAGCGTAAAATCGTAAGTGCCATCTGTTGCTACGTTTAACGTGAATACCGGATTGCCGTCTGCGGTCGCCACATAAGTAAAGCTGCCATCACCGTTAGCGGTTTCCACCAAGATAATCGCCTCACCTTGAGAGGTCAGCCCCACAACAGGATCAGCGGTTGAATCCAGTTGATAGCTCACCACTCGGTCAGAGCCTTGTGTGGTTGTAAACGCCCCTTCAACGAACAGATCGCCGCCTGGGTCTGAACCCACACCGCTAAGGTCATCTTCATCGACACTTAACGCATCCACCGCTGTGATGGTCGGTACATCATCAACAATTGTGACTGGAATCGTTTCTATGACGGTGTCGCCATCAAAGTCGGTTGCGATAATTGGGAAGTTCAGTATCAGCTCGTCACTATCCACCGCGTGATCAATTGGCCCTTCTAGCGTGAAGTTATAAGAGCCATCAGTATTAACTGTTAGCGTAAAGACCGCTTCAGAGCCCGCTGTTGCTTCGTAGGTGAAGCTGCCATCACCGTTTGCAGTTTCAGTTAATGTGACAGCCACGCCTTGCGATGTTAAACCGTCAACTGGTGTTGATGTGCCATCGAGTTGGTAGCTCACCACTCGGTCTGAACCTTGTGTGGTGGTGAAGTTACCATCAATAGAAATTGGATTGCTTTGGTCTGAACCGATTGACGCTAGATCATCTTCATCAACCGTGATTGCGTCGACGTCAGTAATAACTGGCTTATCGTCCACGATGGTTACAGGGATCGTGGCGTTTGTGGTATCACCATCAAAGTCTGTTGCGATGATTGGGAAGTTCAGTGTCAGCTCGTCACTATCTACCGCGTGGTCGATTGGACCTTCTAGCGTGAAGTTATAAGAGCCATCACTGTTCACTGTCAGCGTAAAAACCGCTTCAATCCCCGCTGTCGCTTCGTAAGTAAAGCTACCATCGCCGTTTGCGGTTTCAGTCAGTGTGACGGCCACGCCTTGTGATGTAAGGCCGTCAACTGGTGTTGCAGAAGCATCAAGCTGATAGCTCACCACTCGGTCAGAGCCTTGTGTGGTAGTGAAGTTGCCATCGATTGAAATCGGGTCAGTTTGGTCTGAGCCAATCGTGCCTAGGTCATCTTCATCAACGGTAATCGCATCGACATCGGTAATGGTCGGCTTATCATCCACGATGGTAACAGGCAATGCGATTTGGCTTGTGTCACCATCGAAATCGGTAGCAATAACACTAAAATCAAAGGTTGAGCTGTCGCGATTTGGCGCATGGTCGATTGGACCTTGCAGCTCAAAACTGTACGAGCCGTCGGTATTCAAGATCAATGTGAAAACTGCACTGCCATTTGCCGTTGCGCTATAGGTGTAACTGCCGTCTGCATTTTGCGTTTCGGCAATGGAGACGGTTTGCCCTTGAGATTGCAGGCCATTTAAAGGATCAGCGTTTACATCCAACTGATACTGTACGACGGCATCAGAACCCTGAGTCGTTGTGAACTGACCTTCAACCAATGTCGGCTGTGATTGGTCAGAGCCTACCGAACTTAAGTCATCTTCATCGACGGTAAGAGCGACAACGTCGTTAATGGTTGGCACATCATCAGCAATGGTTACAGGTAGAACAAGTGAACTGGTGTCACCGTCAAAGTCCGTTGCGACAATAGTGAAGTCTAGAGTTAAGCTATCGCTACCCGCAGCATGATCGATTGGACCTTCAAGGGTAAATGAATATGAACCGTCAGGGTTCACTTGTAAGGTGAAGATAGCATCCCCTTCTGCTGTTGCAGAATAGGTGAAGCTGCCATCTGGATTGGTTGTTTCCGTCAGAGAGATAGAGCGACCCTGTGATTCCAACCCATTGAGTGGATCAGTGCCGCTCTCTAATTGATAACTTACGACACGGTCTGAGCCCTGAGTCGTCGTGAAGTTGCCTTGCGCGAGCACAGAGTCGCTTTGATCGGAGCCGATGCTTGATAAATCATCTTCATCAACGGCCAGCGCCTCAACGCCATCAATAGTAGGAACGTCATCTTGAACTTGGATGACAATTTGCGCCGCCTCTGGTGTATTCGAACCTTCGGTAATCGAGGAGCGGTCACCATCTGCATCTACCGCGTAAACTGGCAGTGAGAAAGTAAGTGAGTCATCGTTAGCGCCCGTATGGTCGAGTTGTTCATACAAGTTGAATTGGTATTCGCCCAATGCAGGCGCATCAATCGCCACATCAAATACGGTGATACGCACGCCATCCAGCTCAATGAAGCCTTCGTAAGTACGCACGCTATTACTCTCGGACGCTAGTTCCAGTTGAACAACCTGCCCTTGAGATTGGAGTTCTCCACCAACATTAAACTCTGTAGGTTCCAACTCATAGTGGTCAATGATGTCACTACCAACCGCTGTCGTGATCGACCCAGAGCCACTTGTTACTACCGTGCCTTCCTGTGAACCTTGGTCAACACCCGCCTCGTCTAAAGACAATCCCGTCACGTTCTCAATCACTGGGTTATCGCCATCAAGGATGGTCATCGTAAAGGTGTTGCTTGCCGTATCTTGGTCAAAGTCGACGATTGTGGTTGGTAAAGAAAGCTCAATCGTATCTTCACCATTTGTTTGTTCTAACGGCTTAAATTGCTCAAATTGGTAGGTACCATCGGTGTTCAGACTGATAGTTAAGACGGTTTCACTCAAGCCAGCAATGGACAAGGTGATAGTACTGCCGTCTTCAGAGAGTACCGCTTCTGTCGCCTGATTATCACTCAGTAGGCCATCGAACTGACTAAGTCCTTCTTGATTAAACGTGACCGTTGCTAATTGATCACTACCAATATCAACAAAGGTGCCAGTGATTGGTGTAGAAGAAGATTCAACGTTTTCAAAAGTAACGTTTTGCGGCGCAGGATCATCGCCATCAATAACGGTTGTCGTAAAATCAATAGGCGCTTGAATGCTGTTACCACCAATATCTGTGCCTGTAATATCAAAAGCGATATTGATTTGATCACCGACGATCGATACTTGACCATCAGCAACAGACGCAACATGGTCAATACCCTGGCTAATCGTGGTAACGACCTCTAACTCTAAATCACGGCCTAAAGATGTCGCTTCGATCTCGATACGAAGCACTTCGTTACCTTCTTGAGTACCGATAATGGCATTTTGCGCTTCGTCATAAACGAACGCCACTGGCTGACCACCAGAGGTAATATCACTGTTAAGCTCAGTTAACAAAGACTCTAAAGAAGACGTTTCGGGTACAAATGAAGCGGTATCAAGTGCGAGATCCCCTGCTTCAACCAGCACACTAGACGAAATGGTTTGCGGGTAGCTTGATAGAGAAATGGAGCCTTCTGTTACTTGAGAAGAGAGAGACTGGCCACCATCGGCAAAAACAGTGACATTTAAGCCGTCAGGATCATCTTCAGTATCCGTGTTACTTGTCGGAGCTGAGGTTTCAAAAAACGTTGAGGCCAATACTTCAGGGTTATTGTATTCAACAGTAACAAAGCCTGCGTTTGCAGACCCAGAACCACCGCCGCCACCAGCCGGACCCGCGGCCGTGGCTTCAAGGATAGCCGTAGGGTCAGCGCCTTCTAAAATGGCTTGCTGGATTGCAGCCACATCCTCAGCCCCAAATTCGGCGTCAGCCGCCGCGGTTGGATCGACATTGATTTGGCCATCAACGGGCGCTTGAACAACCGCGTCTGTCGGTTGTTGCTCTAAAGATGGTGCCGGTATGCAGGCTACACAATTCTCATCCACGAGATAGAGTGAGCCTTCCGCGATCACTTCAATGGAAGCGCCGTTTTCAGTGATGATGACATCACCCGGAACTAATACATCCCCAACGTTTATCGCTCTCACCTTCCCCTCAAGGCTTAGAGCGTAAACATCCCCTTTGACAGCATCTACTACAACTTCTTGCGGCACAGCTTGTGTACTCATCTGACCCCCGCTAATGGCTAACGCACTTCGTTAGACCTTTATAAATTATTTTAGTTTATAGAAATGTGATTCACATTGTCTCACCAGACTGATTTAACTAACTATTGAGTCAATAAACAATCAAATTTTGTTCTTTCGTTAACCACATGAAATGAAAACCTCACCAAGTCACAAGTATGCGACACATTCAAATGTAAACTATCCATTAATTTTATGAAACAAAAGGCTTATTAGACAAAGATTAGTTTCAATCCAGTGAGAAGAAAAGTTGAACAACCTAAGAAGTGAGAATCAAGCCACCAGTGCCAATGAGTAAGGGTAGAAAGGCAAACAAAACATCGTATGTAGACGAACGCTTTGCCAACCTAATAAGCAAAGGAGAAGTAAAGAACATCACGATAAGATACTGAATAACATAGGAAGAAGGGATAAAAATCAACAGTAGTATGTGAGTTAGGATATGTACCCCAATTCCCAGTGAATTCGGTTTTGTCCGCATGATAAGAGCAAACGAAAAAATAAGACTAATAGCAATTGGCATAAATCAACTTAATTAATAATAATTCTCATTTGCAATATTATGTTATTGTTTACCTTCCTTCAACTTTGTTTTATCTATTGTTGCCATCACTAATATCAATCAACACAATAAGTAAAATTATCAATAATTTCTCTCCTAAACGTTTGCGTAATCGCTAACCTTCTCTTAACCTTTATTTGAGGCTTTCATCACGGTTTTTCCATTGCTATAGTGCACCCATCAAAACGAAAAAGACCATTCGAGGCATGGAGCTTCCTCGTTAATCTCAAGATGAGAAGAAGTGGTACCGACAAAATTCGGCAGATTTAAGAGGGTCAAATAATGGAAATGAATATGGTTGAGATTCTAGGCTACGCGGCTTCTATCATGGTTGCTATCTCACTAACTATGAAAGATATCGTTAAGCTTCGTATCCTTAACTTTATCGGCTGTGCACTTTTCACAGCGTACGGTTTGATGATTGATTCATGGCCAGTAGTACTAACAAACGGCTTTATTGCATGTGTTAACGTGTACTTCCTTGCAAAAATGCAGCAGGAAAAAAAAAGCCTAGCGCCTGAAGAAGCCTAGTTAAAACGATTTTAGAAAGCCCGTAAGTGTTATGCTTACGGGCTTTTTTGTTTGCCAAATTTTTAACCCACCGAATCGACAGACGAAAAACAGCATTAAAGTCGTTTTTGAACACCAACACTTAGCGTTATACTCGCGAGAAAGGTTATCTGAAACACAGAGGTCATCATGAATATTGGTGCAGTTGCAAAACTCACAGGATTGTCTTCTAAATCGATTCGTATGTACGAAGACAAAGGCATCATTTCGTCACCAGCTCGCAGCGACTCCGGCTATCGCGAATATTCTGAAAAACACATCCAAGAGCTAAACCTTGTTTCCAGAGCAAAAACGCCGGTTTCTCATTACAAGAATGCAAAGAGTTCGTGCAATTAGCACACAACCCAAACCGCAAAAGTAGCGAAGTAAAAGCACGAACCATGGACAAACTTCATGAAGTGGAGCAAAAAATTGCCCACTTATTGGAGATTAAAAAGCAGTTGGAGGGCTGGGTTTCTTCATGTCCTGGGGATGCAAAGAGCCGCTGTCCGATCATGGACGAGCTCACCAAGTAAACCCGTCACTGTTTCTACTTTACCTTGCTGGGCTATTGTTTTGATGAGCTCTGCTTTAACGGAATTTTGGTCGATAGAACCTAACTTTAATGGTAAGTGCACATACGCTTGCCATTAAGCTCAATGATATTGAACGGAGTCTCGTAGATATCCTCCAGCGTTGAAGACTGAATCACCTCTTCGACTTTACCACTGGCCACTACTTTCCCTTTCTTGAGGGCAAGGATCTCGTCGGAATAACACGCAGCAAAGTTAATATCATGAATCACCACCACCATGGCTTTGTTCATATCGTGCGCAAGACGCTGAACGACTTTCATGATCTGTAGTGAGTGCTTGATATCAAGGTTATTCAATGGTTCATCGAGAAAAACGTAATCCGTATCTTGGGCAATCACCATTGCAATAAATGCCAGCTGTCGTTGACCACCACTCAATTCATCTAAGAATTTATCTTGAATTTCTTTCAGATCTAAGTAGTCGATAGCTTGGTCGATTAACGCATGGTCATCTTTGGTTAGGTTACCTTTCGAATAGGGGAAGCGTCCAAATGAGACCAACTCTTTTACGGTAAAACGCATCGTAATCGAGTTTGCTTGGCGCAGTACCGCCAGCTTTTTTGCAAGCTCTTTGGTGTCCCATTCAGTAATCTCTTTACAGTCGATCATAACGCTACCACCATCACGCTCAGTCAATCGCGACGCCATTGATAGTAACGTACTCTTCCCTGCTCCGTTAGGGCCAATAATTGACGTTACTTTCCCTTTTTCAAATTGAGTATCGGCCTCATCAACCACTTTGTTGGGACCAAATGCTTTCGTTAGTTTATCTATAATAATCATGTTTATACGACTTTGTTTTTCAGCAATAGATACAAGAAGTAGATACCGCCAATAAAGTTAATCACTACGCTCAACGTCGTTTCAAATGAAAAGACGTTTTCTATAATCCATTGCCCTGACAATAAGGCACAAATTGCCATCAATGAGCAGCCTATTAACAGGGTACGATGCTGGTAAGAGCGGAACATCTCACGACTTAAGTTGGTCACCAACAATCCAAAAAACATGATAGGGCCGACAAGCGCGGTTGAGATGGCAATGAGAAGCGCAGAGAGAATGAAGACATTGCGCGTCACTTTAGGGACATCAACCCCTAGACTCTTAGCATTGTCCTGGTCGAGCCAAAACACATCTAAGGTGTGATGCATGCGATACAACAACCAACAAGCGATGAACAATATTGGCGAGCTTATATACACCAAGTTCACCTTCACATTGTTGAAACTGGCATACAGTTTAGATTGCACAAACGCAAAGGTATTTGGGTCCATCAGAAGAGAGAAGAACACCGCAATATTGCTAAACAACTGCCCAAAGATCAGCCCAACCAACAGCAAAGTGATGAGATTACGCCCGCCTTTTGAAAAATAAAATCCAAACAGCAATAGCGAAAAGCCTACCATCACCAATACCGCAATCGAGAAGTTGATGTAAACATTCAGAACGAGAGCGCTTAAACCACCAAACAACAAAACAATCAGAACTTGCGTCAACACATACAACGCATCAAATCCCATGATGCTAGGGGTGAGGATCCGGTTATGGGTAATGGTTTGGAACACCAATGAAGATTGAGCAATCGCAATACCTGCCAATACCATGGCTAACACTTTAGGTACACGTCGCGACAAAAAGTACTGGTAGTTATCTGCCGTTAAGCCAATGCCAATAAACAAAAATGCAAAAAGCAGCGCAATGGCTGCCAATAAGAACAGTTTCTTGGAATCACGCACTTTGCTTACCTCGCAACAACATCGCGATAAACACCACTCCGCCCAAGATACTGATCACGATTGAAATCGGCATTTCATGGGGGAAAATGATCACTCGGCTAACCAGGTCACACGCTAAAACAATGATCGCTCCATACATGGCGGTAAGTGGGATATTGCGTTTGAGGTTATCACCGTAGAAGTAACTGACTAAGTTTGGCACGATAAGTCCAAGAAACGGCAGTTGACCAACGATCATCACCACACTGGCTGACATTACCGACACCAAAAGTACACCTAATGTCACCACTTGTTGGTAGTTAAGACCAAGGTTTACTGCAAAGTCTTTACCAATACCAACCGCAGAAATTCGTGCCGCAAACAAGTAACTTAAAAGGGCGACGGGGACAGCGATATAGAGCAGCTCAAAATCACCGCGCAAAATGTTGGCAAAGTTTGCCACGCTCCACGCAGACAGACTTTGTAGTGCATCGTATTTGTAGGCAATGAAAGTAGTGACAGCGTCAACAACGTTACCAAAGATGATGCCCACGAGCGGCACAAATACGACGCTTTTAAATTGGATACGCTGAATGAACTGAACGAACATTAAAGTGCCAAGAATAGAGACACCAAAGACAAGCCAAAGCTGTTCGCCACTACCAAAAAACACCACACTCATTACGTAACCGAGCATGGCACACTCAATCGTGCCCGTTGTTGAAGGCGCGGCAAATCGGTTTTGGCTAATTTGCTGCATCACTAATCCAGCGATGCTCAGCCCTGCTCCAGCAAGAAGAATGGCAAATAGACGCGGAATCCGGCTAGTGAAGAAGAGTTCTAGTGCTTTTGCATCACCCGAAAACAACTGTTGGGGTGTCATATTTCCCACCCCAACAAACAACGACGCGACGCTTAGAGCAACAAGAACAAGCAATAACTTTTTCAAAGTTAACCTCTGCTAGCTTGGCTTAAAGTTCGATCGTGTGTTTAATTTCACTCACCATCTTTTCCGTTGCAGTCACACCCGACATAGCTAAGTACCAAGCATCAACATCTAGGAAGGTAATTTTCTTGTTCTTGTATGCAGAAGTCGCTTTAACCAAATCGTTATCAAGCGATTTAGCAAGGTCATTGTCAGACTTTGCGTGAAGTGCGTTTCTATCAATAACGAGGATGTTTTTCGGGTTGGCTTCGCGAATAAACTCATAAGAAATGACGTCACCATGTGTGCCCGTTTTGAGATTCTCCACAGTCTCTGAAAAGCCAAAATCTGAGTAAATCGCGCCAAAACGAGATTTCGCACCAAATGCACTGATGTTGTCACCAATGCTTAGAATTGTGAGTGCATCATTATTGTTGGTTTGGTTGTAATCACGAATCGCCTTGAACTGTGCATCCAGGTTTTCAATTTTTTGTTCAACCTTTTCTTCCATATTGAAGATCTTGCCAACGTTGCGCCATTGCGCTTTTGTGCCCTGCCAGTAGCCTTCGTTTTCACCTGATGCGAGCACAACTGTTGGTGCTATTTCACTTAACTCATCGTATTTAGACGAACCGCGAGGACCAACCAAAATCAAGTCCGGCTTTTGCATGTAGATGGTTTCAAAGTCTGGTTCGAAAAGACTACCTGCCGATGTGTAATGGGTCTTGCTGTATTTAGATAAGTACTTTGGAAGATGGGAGGCGTTCGATACCGCTACTGGATCGATGCCAAAGCTATCCAGCATATCGAGTGGGCCAAAGCCAATCACAACCACTCGTTTGGGGGATTGTTCAACTTCTGTCGTTCCCATGTAATGGTCAATTTTGACGGTTGCAGCAAAAGAAGGTGAAATTATAAGCAGCGAAAGAATTGCCGCACTGACGAGTTTTTCCATTTTCAAGCCTTAATGAGATCCGTTATCATACGCATTCGCAATATATCCTTACTCAAACAGGCATTCAACCAATTATTCAATAACTTTACATTCGTTACACTTCTAAATAGGCTTATTAAATCAACAAATTACACCATACAGATATCGAATTTGAGACGGTAAGCGCAAAGTTGTCATTTTGATATTTATCAGCTCAGTGAATGTTTATACTAGGTTTAAATGACTCACTAGAAAGGACTAGATAATGAAGAAGTTAGCATTGGTTTTATTTGTCGCTGCACAATTGATGGCTTGTACTGAAGTTGGTAGTGAAGCATGGTGTAACGACATGAAAGAAAAGCCAAAAGGCGAATGGACAGCAAACGAAGCGTCTGACTTTGCTAAGCACTGCGTTTTCTAATTCAGAAGTAAGCGCTTATCGCTCTAAGCAAAAAGTGCTCATGATGACCCACAACATTGTATTTCGGAATTCAAACGTTGTGGGTTATTCGTAGGCATCAAGAAATGTTTTTAGTACCGTTTCATCAACAATCTCAAGCCCCTGCTCGCCTTTTCTGATCAAACCTTTGTCCATCAGATCTTTTACCGCTCGACGATAAACGCGTCCTGACGTGCCAAATCTTTCCGCTTCTTGGTTTACCTTGTCAAACCCACCCAGCAAGGTGTTGGTCTGCTTTTGTACGAGCAAGTCATAAGCAATGTTGTAAGTAATTGGGTGTAACAAGCGATTGGTATAGATATCCATTGAATCTTGATAATCCTCCGCCAAAGCAGAAGCAAAGAAAAACATCATGTCAGGTTGCTGGTGCAGTGCCTCAGTCAGTTTTTGGATACAGATAATATCCACTTGCATATGTTCATCTGCGACCACGTTCCATTGGCAAGGCGTTTGCGTGAAGTACTCCATTTCACCATAGATATGATAGTCGCAATTGGCTTCACCTAACTGGAACCGGCGACCGTTGGCTGCAATGATACTCATCGAAACTCGCCCTACTGGCACCACATACAGATATTGAAGCTGCTCACCTTGGCGAAGGACCTCTTCACCAGAGTCGAAGTATCGGCTGCCGATTTGGCATTGATAGATTAAGTCGCGAAACTCAGCACTTTTCTGTTCTAAAAAGCTTTTGAAACGTCCGGTTGGGTAAGGGCTGATTTTCACGTGAGTTTCTCTTTAATGACAACAATCTCAAATAGATTGTACTCGCTAGAATCGTTTGATGACAGCCAATAAAAAAGCGACACCAAAGTGCCGCTTCAAAAATTAACTAAGCTGTGATCCAGTTAACTTTGTGCAATTAAGGCTTCAAGAGCAGCGTAAGACGCTAAACGCTCCCCTTCCATCATCACTTGCGCTTCATCTACGTACTGCCCTACGCCTTCCTTAACATCTTGTTTATACAGGACGACATTGTTCAAGATAGAAGCAACGTTTAGACCACGCAGGCGACCGACGGTAAAAAGCGCCGAGGTTTCCATATCCGCGCCTAGGATGCCTTTCTTGTTCCAGTATTCGCAAATCGCCTCTTCGTCGTCGGTATAGAAGCTGTCGTGGGAGCGAACTACACCTAAATGATAGCGCGCTTCTTTTTCGGCTAAATAGCTGTCCAGCGCTTTCAGTAACGAAAAGCTTGCGTAAGCCGGATACGAAGAGCGAACGTATGCTTTCGAGCCACCTTCGTCTCTGACGGCGCCTTCAGCCACTATCAACTCACCGAGTTGAATGCCTTTTTGCATCGCACCAGCCGATCCCACACGAATCACGTCTGTCACACCACACTGTTTTAGCTCTTCCACCGCAATGATCATCGAAGGAGCGCCTATACCTGTACTGCATACTGAGATTTGCTGACCTTGGTATGTGCCAGTGAACACTCGATACTCACGGTTCTCAGAGACCAATTCTGCGTTATCAAACAACGCGGCAATACGGTTTGCTCGATCTGGTTCTCCACAGACGATCACTCGAGGCGCTATTTGGGTGCTGTCTACGCCAATATGAGGTTGTTTCATCATTGGCTTAACCTTGTGCTGTCGCTTGAGTTAGGGTCTTCTCACCATTGCGTTTCGCACTACGTGCCCACTCTCTAGTGCCATTTGCTGCGATGAACATGAGAATCGCGTATTGAACCGACATTGCGTACACGCCTTGTGTTGCGTAAATACCAACGCTGATGATGTTGATTACGACCCAAAGAATCCAGTTCTCAACGTACTTACGTGTCATCAAGATTTGCGCCACGATAGATAAAACGGTCATGGTTGCATCCCAGAATGGGAAAGCATCTGGCTCCAACACGGGTTCAGACAAACCTGCACCGAACACATTTAACGTATCAACGGCAATGTTAGCTAACGCAAAAAAGAATGGATCGATATAGATGGTTAATAGGGCAATCGCAACAATGCTTACAGAACCTGTCGCGATCAGCTTCTGTTTGCTTAACCAGCGTACCTCTAATGTCTCACCTTGTGCATTTGGTCTTGTCCAAGCGTACCAACCATAAATATTGGCGCAGAAGAAGAACAATTGAAGCAGAAGCAATCCGTAAAGCTGAATCTGGAAAAAGATAACGGCGAAAAGTGTTACATTCAGCAAACCGAACAAATAGTTAATGGTTTTTTCTTGGCTCGCAAACCAAATACAAAGCAGACCGAAAACCGTACCAAAGGCTTCGATCCAACTCATTGCGTAGCCATCACCAATAGGAATGTTTACGAGGGTATTGTTGATGTCTAACAGGGCAAATAGGTCCATGAAGATGTCCTTTATTATTGTGCTTGGGATGCGCTCATCTTATGGTGTCGCAGCAAACAAAAAGGAGGACATTTGTCCTCCCTTCGATGTACCCGATCATAAATCAGATCAATACTTGCTTTAAAGTGCCCAGTTTTATTCGCCACGCTTTAGCGGTTTAAGACTCAAACCCCGAGTAACGTTTCTTGAACGCAGATGCTGAAGCAAATAATAATGTTGCGAGTAGCGTTACAACAAAACCTATCGAGAATTCAAAAGCTTCATTCACTAATAGCTGGTAGCAACTTAACAAGAAAATAAACGCAACCACAGTGACGTTCATTCGATGAAACCATGGGTGCTTCACCGAGAACTTCGCGTATCCCTTTGACAACATATTGCTAATCCACCGATCAAATAATTAACATTTGTATTTATAATGAATGTTGATACTAAGGTGTTAATGGGTAAAGAGAAATCATTGATTACTAATTTCTAGCAAAACATCACATGTGCAACTGTAGTCTATTGACTAAATTAAAAGCCTTACGCTGTTTCTCTCCACCAATGTCGGCTCTAATTGCACAACCTGAGCTTCATCAGACTTCTCGTCCAATTTGCGTAACAGTGTCTCTACTGCGGCTTGTCCAAGGCGGTATTTGGGCTGATGAATCGTGGTAAGCGAAGGCGACATAAACTTCGCAATATGAATATCATCGTAACCTATGATAGAAAGCTGTTCTGGAATTTGAATACCGAGTTCATTAGCTGCATTGATAACGCCCATCGCCATCATGTCATTTGAGACAAAGATCGAGCTAGGTAGCGGGCCACGTTCCACCATTTCTTGAAGGCTTGATAACCACCCTCACATTCGAAATCAGATTCAACAATCCAGTTTGCATTGAACTCAAGTTCTGCTTCGAGCATCGCGCGTTTGTAGCCTTCATAACGCATCTGCGCTTGGTGCTTAATTAATGGGCCGGTGATACAGCCTACCTCTTTGTGGCCGCAGTCGATAAGGTATTTCGCTGCCAGATAACCACCACGAAGTGAGTTGTCTTGAATCTTATCGCTGGTGAACAACATAGGACCCCAGTCCATCACTACAACCGGAATATCAGGGTAACGTTCGAAGACATCAATACGCTCCCCTTCTAACGATGAACACATCAAAATCAGGCCATCAACGCGCTTTTGCAACAACGTATTGATAGATTCACGCATTCGCTCGTTATCGCCTTCAGTGTTGCACAGAATCAGGCTGTAGCCTTTATGGTAGCAACTGCGCTCAACACCTTTTACGACTTCACCAAAGAATGGGTTGGTTGAGGTAGTCACCAGCATACCAATGGTTTTAGTGCGATTTACTTTGAGGCTACGTGCCAAAGCAGACGGCGCGTAGTAATTGAGCTCTTTGGCAGCGTTGTTGACTCGTTCCGAGATCTCTTCACTGACAAAGCGAGTTTTGTTAATAACATGGCTCACAGTTGAGGTGGAAACCCCTGCCAGTTTTGCGATGTCCTTCATCGTTGCCATGCTATCTCTCCTTTTGATTATTGTTGTTCAAGGAACTCCTCAACCTCTTTACGGGTTGGAATGGAGGTTTGCGCACCAAAGCGAGTTACTGAGATCGCAGCTGCTGCGTGGGCAAACTTAATCGCTGATTCTAAAGGTAAGTCTTCCAATAAACCAGTGACTAATGCCCCATTAAACGTATCGCCCGCCGCAGTGGTATCTGTTGCTTCTACGCGGAAGCCAGGAATGATTTCACCGCGACCATTTTGACTCAACCACACCCCTTTCGCACCGAGCGTGATCATGACGATTTCAATGCCTTTCGAATGCAGGATGTTTGCCGCTTCTTGTGCGCTATCATCGTCTGTTACCGTCACGCCTGTGAGTACTTCCGCTTCTGTTTCGTTTGGTGTAATCACATCGATGCAAGACAGTAATCCATCTGACAGTTCGCGAGCTGGTGCTGGGTTTAGAATCACGTTGGTTTTGGCATCTTTCGCGATTCTCGCTGCTTTCTCGATGCCGCACATTGGCGTTTCTAGTTGCATCAATAAGTAATCTGCCTGACGAATGCTCTCTAGGTCAGGCTCAATCGCTTCTGCGGTAAGTTTTGCGTTCGCTTCTGCGGAGATACAAATGCTGTTCTCACCACTGTCCGCCACCTGAATCATGGCAATGCCTGTTGGGCAGTTTGGCTGCATCTTCACACCAGTGATATCGATGCCATCCATTTTGAAGTTCTCACGAATGTTGATGCCGAACGAATCATCACCAACACACGCAATAAAACCGATGTCTGCGTTTAATCGAGCTGCCGCCACAGCTTGGTTGGCACCCTTGCCACCTGGGATAACTTGATAGTTGCGACCATGCAGCGTCTCGCCTGGACGAGGGAAAGAAGGCACTTGAAGAACATGGTCAGCGTTTACACTACCTAACACCACTAACTTATTCATACGGTTATCCTCGGTTCTGAATGAACCCTTTATATTTGAACAGGAGTAATAGGTTTACGCTCTTTGAAAAAGCGTAAGCGTATTACGATTCAACGAGATTTCATTTTCTAACGTACCGCTTTCGTTGTTTGGAATGACCCAACACATTCATTGGGTCATTCCGTTACTTCAGCAAAGAAGAATCATTGAGTCGGGCGTTAAACTTACTTAGTCACGACTTTAAGCGGAACAGGAATGTACTCCTCAACCTTCTCGCCTTTCAATACTTTCGCTGCAGTTTCTACACCCAACGCACCAATAAGATCTGGTTGCTGTGCGATAGTTGCTGCGAGCTTGCCACGGTTAACAGCAGCAATGCCGTCGTCAGTACCGTCAAAGCCAACGATAAGTACGTCTTTACCTGATGCTTGTACTGCACGAAGCGCACCCAATGCCATTTCATCATTTTGAGCAAATACCGCTTGTACGTCTGGGTTCGCTGCAAGCAAGTTTTCCATTACGTTCAGACCTTTAGTACGGTCAAAATCAGCAGGTTGGCTTGCTAGTAGCTCCATGTTGCTGCCCTTCACTGCTGTCATGAAGCCTTCACCACGCTCACGCGCTGCAGACGTACCTGCGATACCTTCTAGTTGGATGACTTTCGCTTTCTCGCCTACTTTTTCCATGATGTAGTGACCCGCCATTTCACCACCAACTACGTTGTCAGAAGCGATGTGGCTCACTACTTCGCCACGGCTCGCGCCACGGTCAAGTGTCAACACGGGGATCTTAGAACGGTTCGCCATGCGAATCGCGTTTGACACAGCGTCTGAATCTGTTGGGTTAATCAGAATCGCCTTTACGCCACGAATCGTCAGGTCTTCGATGTTTGATAGTTCTTTACTCGGGTCATTTTGCGAGTCCAGTACAATCAAGTCGTATCCCAGTTCTTTCGCTTTCGCTTCTGCGCCGTCTTTCATCGTTACGAAGAACGGGTTATTTAGCGTAGAAACTACAATCGCCATGGTATCTTGAGCTTGCGCCGCTACCGATACGGTTGAAGAAAGAAGAGCAGCAGAGATAAGAGTTGCGAGTTTTTTCATCGTTCTAGTCCTTTGTGTAGGGTGAGCCAGCACACGTCCTCTGGCTCGGTTTGTATTCAGGATTTAGCTTTATTGTATTAGTTGTTATGGATTACTTGTTTTTGTTGTCTACCAGTACTGCTAGCAAAATAACCACTGCTTTCGCAATCATTTGGTAGTAGGAAGAAACATCGAGTAGGTTCAGCGCGTTGTTTAGGAAGCCGATGATCAGAGCACCAATCAAGGTACCCATGATGCGACCTTTACCGCCCATCAAGCTGGTACCGCCAAGAACAACCGCCGCGATAGCATCTAGCTCGTAGCCCATACCTGCTGTTGGCTGCGCCGAAGACAGGCGAGACGTCACGATGATGCCTGCAAGCGCTGCCAACATACCGCAGATGGCGTATACACCGATTTTCACACGGTCAACATTGATACCAGAAAGGCGCGTTGCTGATTCGTTGCCACCAAGTGCGTACACGTAGCGACCAAAGCGAGTATGGTTCAGCAGATACCAAGCTGCAGCAAAGACAATCACCATCAACCAAACAGGAACTGGGATACCAAGAGCGTAACCTGTACCGAACCATGCAAATGCGTCTGCTGTGTCAGTAAAGCCCGTAGAGATAGGACGACCGTCTGTGTAAACCATGGTTACGCCGCGTAGTAACGTCATGGTAACCAGCGTTGCGATAAAGGCTTGAACCTTACCTTTGGCAATAATGATACCGCTGATCGCTCCTAGAGCTGCACCAGCGAACAATGCTGTTGGAACCGCGATAAGCACTGGCACTTCTAGTGCAATCATGCTCGCCGCGAAGGCACCACATAGTGCAAGTACAGAACCTACGCTTAGGTCGATGCCAGCAGTTAAAATAACCAGCGTCATACCAACTGCAATGATCGCGTTAACTGAGGTTTGACGAAGAATATTAAGAATGTTGTCTACCGTAAAAAAGTTCGGGTTCAAAAATGACACAACAACAATCAAGAAAATCAATGCGATCAGTGACTTTTGCTCAATCAGCCATTCTTTGGTGAACAGCTTCTTGCTGCCCGTTTCGTTTGGTTTGCTCATGGTATTAGTACTCATGCTGCTTCCTCATTGATCTTCTTGCCTACGGCACAAGCGAGTAGTGTTTCTTGGTCGGCGTCTTTCGCATCAAATTCGCCAGTAATTCGACCCTCATGCATTACCATGATGCGGTCACTCATGCCTAGCACTTCTGGCATCTCAGATGAAACCAAGATGATGCTCATGCCGTCGGCTTTAAATTTGTTGATTAGCTGATAGATTTCTTTCTTCGCGCCTACGTCAACGCCGCGAGTTGGCTCATCTAGAATCAGAACTTTAGGTTTGGTCATCAACCCTTTTGCGATGGCCACTTTCTGCTGGTTACCACCAGAAAGGTTGCCAATGATTTGGTCTCGGGTTGGCGTTTTGATGTTGAAAAGCTTGATGAAGTCCTGCACCGCTACCACTTCTTCGCCATGTTGGATTTGGAAGCCTTTGGTGAGCTTATCCAACGCACACAAAGACATGTTCTCTTTCACGGATAACCCCAGCACCAAGCCATCGCCTTTACGGTCTTCAGAGATATAAGCAATACCGTTTGCCAAGCCATCTTGTGGGCTAACCGGGTTAATGGTCTTGTTGTCTAAATTGATGACGCCACGCTCACTTGGTAGCGCGCCGTAAATCACTTTCATCAACTCAGTACGACCTGCGCCCATCAAGCCCGATACACCAAGGATTTCTCCGCGTTGAAGGGTGAAGTTGATGTCGTGAACACCAGAACCAGTCAAGCCAATCACTTCAAGGCAAACATCGCCGTGCTTCACATCGATACGCGGGTATTGCTCTTCCAACTTACGACCAACCATCATCTCGATGAGTCCGTCTTCGTTGGTGTCTTTAACCTCGCACTCGCCGATGAACTTACCATCACGTAGCACAGTAATGTCATCACAGATTTCGAAGATTTCTTTCAGGCGGTGTGAGATATAGACGATGCCGCAACCTTGGTCGCGAAGCTCGTTGATCACTTTAAACAGCGATTCCGTCTCTTTGTCGGTTAGTGCATCGGTTGGCTCATCCATGATGATGACTTTGGATTCGAAAGACAGCGCTTTGGCAATCTCCACCATTTGCTGCTCACCAAGACTTAAATCACCAAGCAATGTTTTTGAAGAGTGCTTTACATTAAGGCGCTGAAGCAATTTGTCTGCTTCTTCGTACATCTTGCTCCACTGAATACGCCCCATCGTGCCAGTAAATTCACGACCCAAATAGATGTTTTCAGCAATCGTCAGCTCCGGGATCAAGTTCAATTCTTGGTGAATAATACTGATGCCTGCTTCTTGAGAGTCACGCGGACCTTTAAACGCGGCTGGCTGACCTTGATATTTAATGCTTCCTGCATCCATGTGGTAGATGCCCGTTAGCACTTTCATCAAGGTCGACTTACCTGCCCCGTTCTCGCCCATCAACGCCATCACACGACCCGGGTAGACATTAAGGCTGGCTTTATCCAGCGCCTTAACGCCCGGGAAGGCTTTCTCGATGTCGCTGAGTTGTAGAATGGCTTGAGTCATAATTTGTCCTCAATTAGTTGTGGCTTAAAACACCACGCCAGCTTGGAAAATTACGTTCGCATACGGTGTGCACTCGCCTGTTCTAACGACAGCGCGGCTTTGTTCTGTGCGAGCTTTAAAAGCTTCATGCGACACATAGTTAATCGCGATCTGCTTACCCGTTAGCTCGCTTTCTTTTGCTAGCTCAGTGATCAGCGCATCATGGTGAACAGGGCTAACTTTTGCGAATTCTTCAGCAATGATGACCCCTTCAATTTGGGACTCAGACAGAATCACGCGAACGGTATCAAGGAAACCAGGAACGCCATGAGTCAACGCTAAATCAATGCGTTGAACATGGTCAGGGATTGGCAAGCCCGCGTCACAAATGGTGATTTCATCGGTATGACCCAACGTCGCCACCAAGTAAGAAATTTCTGAGTTAATTAGGGTACTTTTTTTCATCTCATCGACCTTTCGGTTACACGTTCATACAACAGTGAGTGTGTCTTTTGGATTGATTTCTATATTGACAAAACACTCATCGAAACGTTTCGATGCAATAATAGAACGCCAAAAAGAATTGACCAGTCACAGATCGATAAGGTGTGAGAATGATCCGTAATTGAGTGCTAACTGATTAAGAAAAAGATATTGAGGTCACACTTCACTATCGAAACGTTTCGATGGCATTTTTACACGAGGAAAAATTATCTTTCCGTTCGTTATCAATCTGAATTCATAAACCGAACAAATTAGTTAGCGTGTTTTCAACTGGAACAATCTGTTCAAATTATGAGACGGTGGTACCTATGAACATGAAAAAACCTCACACGACATCACAAATATCGGAAACCTCACTGACTTTCGAAAAACACACCCTTACAATTTCCTCGAATACAAGGAAAGTATCATCATCCGTTCGATACCTTAGGTGAGAACCAACTGGTAAAAACCATTAGGTTAGAAGCGTTTGTAAGGACACAAACGGAAAGTAAGAAATACATGAAATTAAGCAACAGAGTCGTTTTGCTTGTCGCCCCTGTCATTCTAATTAGCGCGCTGGTGTCGAGTTACATCATCTATAGCATTCAAAAAGTCACGCTAATCAAAAGGGAAGACAGCTATATCCAGCTACAAATGGAAAAGCTAGCTGGTCAGTTTCGCCAAGCCAATATTTTTCTTAACAGCTATGCCTACACCTTGAGTAAAAGCGAGGTGCTGCAAGATTATTTTGTGAATCATGATAACCGCTATCGTGAGAGGCAACTGTTCAAACGTTTGGATGAAACCGTCGAGGTACTCAGTCACGGGTATCGAGGGGATGCAAACATGGCGATCCTCGACGGTAGGCAAGACCTTCTCTACTACACCGAAAATCAATATTACGAATCAAACGGTCGAGTCGACCCCAAGATCCTTGAGTATGTCGACAAAAGCTTTAAAACCAATGGAGACGTAAGCCATACCGGTTTTATTTACAACAGCAGCGGACAGAGCATTCTATTGCAATACGAGCTGTTTGATAAACGTACCGGAGAGCACCCTTTAAGCTTCGACCCACAAAATGTTTTCTTTGTTATCGTGTCTGTCTCACTCGAAGCGTTTAATGACATCAAGCATGAGATTGAGTTTGATACGCACAGCGTGATTACGTTTTCAGAAAAGCCGATTATCTTAGATATTCCCCTTGCTCAAACCATCCAGTTTCTGCCTCACTTCTATGCCATTTTATCGCCAGCAGAATATCTGATGTGGAATAAGGTCGATAAGGTCTGGTTAGAGCTGGCATTGTCGTTTGGTATCGCATCTTTTTGTACCATTACTTTGATTGTCTTAGTCCTGTACCGCTATGTTCTGAGTCCAGTCTCTAGGCTAGACAAACAGCTGAGAGAAATCGAAGCCAACAAACGCACTAATATTGAAAAGCTCGATACTGATGATGAGATTGGGCGCCTTTCTTCCCGCTTCTTTGATATGTACGAAGAGCTGAACAACGTCTACCACAAAACTAAGCGTTTAGCGGAAACTGATCACTTAACTCAACTGGCTAATCGCCACCGCTTCCATGAGCTTGCAAGCCAAGAGCTGGCAGAACCCTCAGAGCAGCTTTGGGTGATTTATATCGACCTAGATAACTTTAAATACGTCAACGACAAATACGGTCACGAACTGGGTGACAAGTTATTGCAGGTCTTCTCCAAACACATCCGAAATGCGTGCCAGAAGTTCACTCAGCAGTACAATAGCCCATGTTTCGGGGCACGTTTATCCGGTGATGAATTTGCAATCCTACTCAGCTCAAATCAAGAAAACAGCGAATTGCCCGATCTGTTTGCCGCGGAGTTGCTCAAGCCAATTAATAACTTAACTCAGTCAGCAAAAAACTCGTTTCCGGTGACAGCCAGCGTGGGTATCGCTCAATATCCAAGAGATGGTGGTGATATCGCTAAGCTCTTGTCTAGTGCAGACGCGGCAATGTACCAAGCTAAGCGCGCGGGTAAAAACCAATACGCTTACTACTCTGCAGCGCTCAATATCGAGGCTCAACGTCGTAGCCAAATTGAACGCGCATTGCGCAAGGCCAACGTTGAAGAAGAGTTTCATCTTGTTTTCCAACCATACATGAATAGTAATGCCAACGAGATAGAAGGCTTGGAAGTCCTATTACGTTGGGAAGCAGAAGGGATCGGCTCAGTACCACCAAACGAGTTCATCCCTATTGCTGAACAAACTGGTTTGTTCGAAAAGATTGACCGCTGGGTATTCGCGAATGCTATGGCAGAATACCATCAGCTGAAAAGCATCTTTGGGAAAGACATTATTTTGTCTATCAACCTATCGTCTGCGGAACTGAACTCGCTGTCGATGGCAGAATTCATCCATGAAAAAGCCACACAGAATGGTGTGCCTACGCGCTGTATTGAGCTAGAAATTACCGAAACTTTCGCGTCTGACAAGCAAGGTACTGCCCTACTCGATGAGTTATCGAAGCTGGGTTACAAACTGGCAATAGACGACTTTGGATCTGGTTATACTTCTTTGACACAACTAGTGCAGTACCCAGTACAGAAAATCAAATTTGACCGAGAGTTCTTGTTGACCTTAATGAACACCGATAATGGTCATGTCATTAAACCAATTATAGAGCTGTGCCACGCACAGAATAAGAAAGTGACGGCAGAAGGCATTGAGCATAACGTCATGCACGAATGGCTTTCATCTTACCGCTGTGACTTTATGCAGGGTTATTTATTTGGTAAGCCGATGAACAAACAACAGCTCGGCCATTGGTGGAAGTCCGCTAATGATCAGCCATTTAAAAGCACACATATCGCTTAGTAGGTAAAACATACCGCAAACGAAAAGCAGCGCGCTAAGTGCTGCTTTTCGACCTATTGCGGCTAGTAAAAGCTTACCTGACCTATTTTCAATTACATGCGTTTCAGCATATTCAGTGTAATGTTTGCAGAGTTATCTGCGGTAGCTTTCTTCAGATCTGAGTACACAACATCTGCTGAGCCATCCGCTTTATCAGAGATAGTGCGAATCACCACGTAAGGTACATTGAAAGCGTCTGCGACTTGGCCTAGTGCTGCGCCTTCCATTTCTACCGCCATCGCGTTGTATTCTTGGTAAATGCCGGTTACCTTCACTTTGCTCGCGATGAACTGGTCACCTGATGCGATTATGCCTCGATAAACACTTTCTTTCCCAAGTGTGTCAACCGCGGCATCGAACGCATACTTTTGCAGTGTTTTATCAGCGTAGAAGTAGCGCTCTTCATAATCAGGCAGCAAGCCTTTCGGCATGTTAAATGCTGTCAGGTCCACATCGTGTTGCACCAAACGCGTAGAAACGACCACGTCTAGCGGATCCAATTTCGGGTCACTTGCACCAGCAATGCCCGTGAAAATCAGTTGGTCCACACCGAAAGATTCAATCAGAAGGGTTGTCGTCATCGCTGCATTGACTTTACCTACGCCAGATTTTGTCACGACAACGGTTTTACCCTCTAACTCACCCGTGTAAAAGCGATGGCTACCAATTTTTTTTACTTGTTGGTTTTGGATTTTTGGCAATAGCGCTTCAACTTCGACATCCATCGCACCGACAATGCCGATGGTCGAGCCTGCAACGGAAGGCAGTGAGTACGCAGCAAGCATTAGAGCAAGAGATTTCTTCAACATAGGAATCCTGAAATGTAATACGTGTCACCAAAGTGTGACGCGACGCAGATTATACAACACATCCCAAATCGAGCAATCGTTTGCATTAACCAGAGCGTACTGATTGGCTAAGAAATTCTCAATTAATGAGAAAGACTTAGCCATTTTTGGTTTTCATTGAAGAAGCGACACGCTCTTTTGCGCTAACGGTTGGCATAAAATAGTCACAAGCTGGACGTTTTGCATCAGTTGGATGCCCCCATGCACCGCAAATATCAGCGCTATGTTTTTGACGAGTAAACTGGCGGCATTGCCCGCATCGATAGTTCATCACTCTTCCTTGAGCTCGTTGATCTGATTAAGCCTGTTAAGCGAAGTCTCACTTTGAGTCGAGAGCTTTTTCTACCGCTGCTTTCGCGTGGATTTCCGTTGTGTCATAAAGCTTGACGTCAGTGTGGTGAGGTTCAACTAACATCGCTATTTCAGTACAACCTAGAATGACGGCTTCAGCCCCCTGTTCCACCAGTTTCTCAATAATCGCAAGGTAGTGTTGGCGCGAATCATCGCGCACTTCGCCTTTACACAGTTCGTTGTAGATAACGTTATGAATAATCGTCTGGTCATCTGACCCCGGAACGACAACATCAACACCAAATTTATCGATAAGTCGCTGCTTATAGAAGTCTTGCTCCATGGTAAAGCGCGTACCAAGCAAACCAACCTTCTTAATGCCATCCGCCACCAGCTTCTCTGCGGTCGTGTCGGCAATATGAACAAGCGGTACATTGACAGCCTGCTGAATTTGGTCTGCGACTTTGTGCATCGTATTCGTACAAATCAAAATAAAATCTGCACCGCCCGCTTCCACTGATTTTGCAGCCTGCGCGAGAATGATTGCAGTATCATCCCAACGACCTTGGTGTTGCAACGTTTCAATTTCGGCGAAATCGACACTGTACAGACAGACTTTTCCGGAATGTAAGCCGCCTAAGCGAGCTTTCACTTCACGGTTTATGATTTGGTAATAGTGCGCGGTGGACTCCCATGACATGCCGCCAATCAAGCCTATCGTTTTCATTTTCTTCCTTGTTTATTTAGCTTTTGTTCAGCTTTTGCAGAAACTAACATAACTTGCTGAAAGAAAAGTTTATTCTGGTCAACATTTTATAATTTACTTAATTTCTTCTTCAGCAACGTTTCATTTCTAATATGACTTCCGTTTTATTTTTAAATTAAAAATATTATAACTATCCACAAATATTATTTATTGAGCACCCATTATTAAATACCGATTTTAATACACTCTGTAATCTTTGATATTCACTTAAGGCGATGCGATCCACTTCCGTAGCAACAGGCGCATTTATTATTGGATACCAATTGACAGACTCTGCTTCTAAGCTCTGAATATCGCCCACCCAATCAGTGACTACATAGTAATGAAGCAATTGAAGCTCTGTGGTTGGATGATATAAAGAACACAAATACCCGAACCTTTGCGGTTTGATATTTAACTCCTCGTCTAGCTCTCTAAGCAATGTCATTGGTTGGCTTTCACCTTTCTCCATATGCCCACCAGGTATTGCAATCATACCTGGGTCAGAGTCCTTATCCTTCGATCGTGTTTCTAATAACACTTGATCACCCTTAACTAGGATAAATGATACACACTCATGAACTTCCATCTTCAATGCCTTCTGCTAACGGTTTTATAGCACGCTAACACAAAAAGTTTGGATGATGTGAATGGTGAACACGAATAACTTGACGATATACAACAATCTAGCTGGCCGTTTGGTTGAATATGCTCAGCAATCCATAGTCGCTATCAATACATTAACCTTTATTCAGTCATGATTTGTTACGACTAGGATCACAGTCTAAAAAATTTTTGTCGAATGCCCAGTTAGAAATAAGTCCATTGAATTAAAACAACATTTTTATTCAAACTATAATTAAACGATGTTTTATTAAATATCCTGCTCAGTAAATGTTGGTAAACGCAGTTTTATTAATTAGCCAAATCAGCTAGTATTTGTTCTGAAGATTTTTAAAGTCATCGATTAACCTCTCAATGTTGATTAAATTCAGCCAGTTAGTTGGATTATCTTTACTAAATACAAAGTATATTTGAGTAATAGGTGTCACTACGCATAATAGGCAACATTGAGAATAGAATTAAATTGATGTACATGCTGTATTAGTGACTGCACGAAGCAATCACTAAATTTGTTGCACCAAGAGTTTTATTTAGTACAAATGAAAAAGCTATTATTATTATTGATATGGACATCGTTGGCAGTTTCTCCTTTTGCCTTTGCTCATCATTCAGGTAAAGCGACGGAAACGAAAGCCACTAAACAACTTGTTGAAAAGACATATAAAGAAGCCAAGTTGGAAGGCGTCATTGACTTCAGTTTATTCAATGATGCGTTCTTAGCTTATAAGAAAACCTCAGATCGCAAAAAGCCACTTTTGACCATCATCGATTACAGTAAACCATCTACTGAAAAACGCTTTTATGTGGTCGATTTGGACAAGAAGAAGCTCATTTTTAACACTTATGTCTCTCACGGCGTAAACAGCGGCAAGAAGACTGCAACGAAGTTCTCTAATGTTGTGAACTCTCGTAAGACTTCCCTGGGAACATTTTTAACCGATACCACATACTATGGTTCTAACGGTTATTCGCTTCGCTTGGATGGACTGACATCAGGGGTGAACGATAAAGCACGAGAACGTTACATCGTGGTTCATGGTGCGGACTACGCGAACCCTTCTTTTATTAAGAAGAATGGTTATCTTGGTCGCAGTTGGGGTTGCCCCGCTCTGCCACAGAAGCTATCACGAGAAATCATCGACACTATTAAAGGTGGCAGTGTTATCTATGCTAGCGCTTAAGGTTTCTTGACCTAATGTTGAAAAGGGAGCGGATACGCTCCCTTTTTTAATGCGACAAAAAACTGTTCATCCTTTCAGCAAGTCGTTAGTATACGCAAGCGCCACCTTCAGGCAGCAAACGAATATCGATTCCATAGTGTTTTAGGGTTAGTTTTGGTTCACGTATTTCGCCTTTTGCTTTTGTTATCACTCACCCTGTTTTCAGGGCAAATACTTGCAACGCAAAATCAGCAATTCTCAATAGCCCATTACTCATATTCAGAAAAGCTCCATAAGCTAACCCAACACGATTATCACGCAATAAAAGCGCCTTATCGTGCTCGGAATAGTCGTGAATCTTGGAGTCCAGACGGCTACTTTCGACACCTAAAACGTGATTTACTTGGTTTACTCCCTTGTCGCCGCACATCCGGTAACGATGGTGAGTTACCCCTAAATATTACGCCCGACTATCACCTATTGGTCGCATTCTTATCTCCATCATTATTGGATATTGCGCTCAAAGCGACGCCTTTACCCGATACTACCGATGTAGTCACACAGACTCGCTCGTACCACCTCGCAGGATGGAAGCAAGCTAATTTACTGTACGTGTTTACACACAGTCGCGACACTTAGTTCGCACATTGACTGTACTGACACAATATGGAAACCGTCAGTACCAGCCATGGATGATCTCATCTGAAAACTGAATTAACTCGAGATCCTGATTATGAAAAAAATCGCGACTATTGCCACTTTGGCGCTTATCACTTTATTCACAACAACAGTGCAAGCAGCAAAACCAGAAGAAATGAGCAACAGCTCTCTGATGGAGTGTGCCAATGCATCTAACACCCGAACTGCCGTTCCTGAGCACCGTGCAATGTTTCGTCATTACTTAATGGCAGAACGTGGTTACACATTCAGCCAGCTATCTTCGGCAGAGACCGAATTCAAAGCAAAAGGCATGGATGAGACCAAGATGGAACAGCTCTACAAAACTGAGTGTAAAGAAGTAGGCGAATACCTTTACAAGAATGGCTACTGATTCACGCTCAATTCAACTTACGTAGAGAACGAAAAAGGCGCGATCATCGCGCCTTTTTTGCTTTTCGAGCTTCAGGTTTATACGACTATGGCAATTGCGGCGTGGTTTTCGATTTACCCCAAGCCTTACGCACCTTCACCAATACAAAGCTCATAATGGCAATAGTCAGGGTAATCACCGGTGCAGCCATCAATCCCATGGTCACAATCTTGTTAAGCTTCTCTGGAAGTAGAGGCAATAATAAACCTAAACCACAAAGCAGCAGAGTCCATAGAATTGCACTCAACCATGCGAAGTAATGGAACTTACTCACGCGATTAACGCGCAAACCCATCATTAAAGGCAGCAAAGAACGCACAACCGGAATAAAGCGCGCACAAAACAATGCAATCAAGCCATGCTTACCAAGTAACATGTCAACTTGCTCCAAGCGTTTTGCTGGCACTGCATTTACCCACCCCTGCACCTTTGGTAAGCGGTTTAACCATTTACCTTGTAGGTAAGCAGCCCAGCTGCCCATTGCCGCACTCACCACGATCACCAACATGATCATCACTGGGTCTAGTACGCCCACCGCTGCTAAAGTGCCAGAAAGCACAACAACACTGTCACAAGGGAAAGGTGCCGCGGGAATAAAACCACTCTCGAGAAAAATAAGCGCACCCACTACAAAGTAGATAAGCCCTGCACTACCTGGTGCCATCAATGCAGTAAAGTCTTGGTGCCACAAAGCAAACAGCACCTGCGTAATTGAATCAAACATAACAAACTCCTAAACATCACAATCAAATTTCGAAAATTAATGAATAGGAATTACCGCGCATGAATAAAGCGATAGATCAGGTTGGACTCTTGCCCTGCCCCCAGCCGATATTTGGAGTGCGAATAAAAAATTTGAATGACAGGCAACGCTACGTCAGTAAACTCGCGTTTGTTGAAATCCTGCACGTCATTTAACCAACGTGCAGGCAGCACATCGAAATCGTCCGATTCTGGCGATGTATTGGAATGGTTAACGCGGAGTGCGTTGCGGCTGAATAAACTCGCAGCGACTTTACGTGAAGGAGAAAACGGTGCTTTCTCTAGATGTGCCTCACCATCGATCAATGAAGAGGTGTAACTGACGGCGTAGGAGATTTTTGGTGACGGTGAAGCCTGACTCAATCCAAAAGCCATCAGCGTAACAAAGAGTCCTAATACACAGACTAAGTAAGCACGCACAGAATTCACCTAAACCACAACGATACGCTGTTGTAACTCCGTGCGTGCAAATTTGCAATTCAAATTCTTAATCGATAATAAAAAGAGCGTTTTGCAAATGATTATTGGCGCAATTAGACGATAATCTAACCTTGAATTTACTCTCTGCCGTAAGGGTAGTTTTCAAACATTTTCGTGACTTCTTCCGAAATCAACTCTTCGCGTTTTTCAGTACTCATAGACTCGGTGAGTTTACGACTAGAAACCCCCTTCCACACCACTTGATTGGCTTTAGTATCGACAAGCTCAACGACCAATTTGCCGTACTTCTTCTCCTTATAACGCTCTGGGCTGGACGTCACCACACCAAAGCTGTTCCAACCGTAACCTACACTAAAGCTTGAACCAGAAGATACGATCTCCGACTCCTTGATGATGTCGTGGTGCACGTACAGATCCCCCCCGCTTTTCACGCGCGACAATCCTTTGGATTCCAGTTGAGCCGCCAACCCTTGCTCAATGCGACGAGCATCCAAACTGGTTGGGGTGTCTGATTGTTCACCGAAATCAAACGTCTTGTAGGATGAGAAATCCGCTTGCTTGTCGACATCGGTCGTTACCGTGGTACAAGCGACCAGCGAGATAGCAAACAGCGTTGCCAATAAACCTTTCCACATACTCTTTCTCCTCTCTATCACGCCGGTCTCTCTCGGCAAGTTGTGGTATTTAATCTTACGAACCTGAGAAAATATTGAATCATTTCAACATTTAGTCTTGACCATGAATGCCAAGTGTTCAAATTCAAGACGCAATAGAGAGTAAGAACAGAGTAAAACACTGATTGAGAAACAAAGTGAAATCGTATTCAGAGCGACATATTGCCAACAGCACTGGGCGCTTTTTGAACGAATCGGTATTTATTTACTCACTAAGCAACTTATTGAGCAAAAAAGACTTTTCTTTTGCACTCAATCTGGCATATTGAATGAGTCCTATCGATGCGCGGGCATCGTATAATGGCTATTACCTCAGCCTTCCAAGCTGATGATGCGGGTTCGATTCCCGCTGCCCGCTCCAAGCTTTCTCCTCAAGCTAACTTCTTTATCAGTCCCTAAAATATCCTTTAAATCTTACTTCATTGCTATCATGCTGTGGCTGTAATTGATCTCTGTATTTGCTACCTCTAACCGCAGGCATAAAAAAGCCCCTGCAGAGTACAGGGGCGCGTCTTCGTTATTATGTTCCCCATATCTTTGGGGTTAATCCAACTGAAGTGTCGTGAACGTGTCGTTTTTCAGCCCGCCACCAGCGCGTTTCTTCATGGTGACCTCAACCGATCGCTTCCCTTCATTGACGCGATAACGTATTGCTTGAGCGAAGTATTTGTCATTTCGCTTCAAGTCTCTAGCATCAATCTTTAACGTACGATTCTGACGATTCACCGTGCAGCGGTAATCCCAATCGTTTTTGCCATTTTTCAAAGCCAGCAAAATACGTTGACCTGACGTTCCCGCCGTTTTAATCCCGCGGGGCTGCTTATCTATCGCCAGTGCTAACCCTGCTTTACACAGCTGCTCTGCATTAAAAGCAGGCGTTGCGTTTGCGTACCCAGAGCTGAGCATAGCGGCGGTCATCGTTATGATTGAGAAAACTCGATTAAATGTCATCGTCCGTTCCTTAAAACTTACAAAACACCGTACGCATTAAAACAATATCACCAAGCACTGTCAAGAATTAATGGTGCGCCGTTTAGTTAATCATTCAGAACCGTTACTCAATCGTATCGGACGGTGGAGCAAACAAGCACCGCCAACGCTGACGCCAAGACAAATTGGGACGAATCACCTCTTTGAACATGTCTTTCCATTCCGCGAACGTCACAGTAATAGGATTAAGGCTGTTAACGGGTTTTGAGATGCCATAACGGACGGTTTCTACTTCTGGCTCGAATGTTCCAAACATGCGATCCCAGATAATCAATACACCAGCGTAATTTTTATCAATGTATTGACGATTAACGCCGTGATGCACGCGGTGATGGGATGGTGTATTGAAGACCCACTCCAAAGGTCCAAGGGAACGAATTGACTGAGTATGAACAAAGAATTGCAGACCAAGGTTGAGCAGCACAACAAACACCACCCACTTAGGATCAAAACCAATAATGACCAGTGGCAACCAGAACAACCACATACCCGCTAGTGGGTACATCAGGCTTTGGCGAAATGCGGTACTGAAGTTCATACGCTCTGAACTGTGGTGCACCACATGCGCTGCCCACATCCAACGGATACGATGGCTTGCTCGATGGAACCAATAATAGAAGAAATCTTGCAAGACCATGAGTAACAGGAAAGTAGAAACCGTCATCTCGATATCAAACAAGCGCCAACCAAACCACCACAAATACAGTTTAGCGATCAACAGCCCTGTTAAGATATCTGTCGCTTGATGAAGCCCAGCCAACACAAAGTTACACACGACTTCGGGTAAGTAATATCGCGCACTCTCAGGTAATCGACCACCACGCTGCCCAAACCAATATTCTGCCGCAATACAAAGAAAGAATATTGGCGCGAGCAACATCAACAATAAATCAGGATGTTCCGTAATCTGTGACCATTCCATAGTCCGTTCCTACCATTTCGCGTAATGATCTTCGGTGAGTCCCATCACCTCATCGAGTTCGTGTTTAATGCCATTGTCATCAATCAAATAGCCCGAAAAGTAACCGACAAACTGACGAAAGTTACTCTTCAAAAACCAAAAGTTCTTTTTCTCTGATCGTTGATTTTTAGGCTTGAAGATCAAGTCGATGCGCTTGTCTTGTGAGGTAATTCGCCATGACGCTTCTTGATGCATGCGAGAAAACTCGAATTGCACAGGCGGCATCAAGTGGCGTTCTCCATCAATCCAAATGACGTTTTCACAGTACCCAGTTTCATTCACACCAGCCGCAAGGTTCAGTCCTATCCGTTTGCCTTCCCTTTGGTGATTGATGCTCGCCCATCGCCAACTGGTCTCTCTGCGCATATAACCAGCAGAGAAATCATACCCAGCGACTGCGTTGCTTAGATCTTGTGACTGCCCTTTCACACTCATTTGACCTTGTATAGCGAGCGCGTTGTGTTTTTGAGTGTAGGTCCAGCCAGAATAAGCTGTTGGCGTGCAGAGCATCAAAGGCAAACTTTCTGGCTCAGGCGTTAACCTTAAGTCAGCTTGAATAAGGTCTGTTGAAAGCTGTATGTGCCAGAGTCCATGTTCAATCTTAAGTTGAATGGCATCATTAGCGAGATAGGCTTGACTGTTCCAACTAGAAGGTTGTGTTTGATAGCCCATGTTAAGCGGCTTTAGCCACTGCTGCTCAACAAGTTCATGGGTTTCCGTATCGAACACATAGCAAAAGCCAGACGCCAAATAGCGAATATCGGCAATCGCGACGCCAATGATGTATTTCTCTGTCACGATCGAGACGAACTGGAACTGCTTATAGTCGAATCGCTTACGCCAACTCGATGCAGGCTGATCCATCTCATTAAGATACTGAAACGCATCCAGCTGAAGCGATTCGGGAATCGATGCTAAATGACCAAATTGGGGTAATCCATTCGCTTGAATAAAGGGATTCAAAGGCGTTTGCACATCCATGCTCGCTATTAATCAATGACACACCGTTCGATATTAACATTAATTTAACAACGTACAGTTTGCGCCACTGCACAAGATTGGCCCACATATCGGCGTTAAATGAAAGGAAACGTGAGACCAGTCACCCATATTCAAACTATCAAACGGTTTAACTTGGGTTCAATAGCAGGCAAGAGTGCCTGCCTTCGGAACGCTTTTAATGAATCACTCTTCTAATCCAATAACTCTGTCACGACATCAGTCTTCACGGAGTTGGCAATAAAGCAGTTTTCATGTGCCATGTGATGCATTTTTTCTAACTGGTCACGCGTCGGTTGTTTGTCTCCAGAAAAGACAATGTTTGGCCTAAGCGTTACTTTTGAAACCCACTCTTTGCCATTTTCTCCTACAGTCAGCTCGCCCACCGCTTCATCAACGTAGGAATCAATCACATAACGACGCTTAGCAGCAATAGAGAGAAAGACCAGCATATGACAGCTTGAAAGCGCCGCAACAAACGCTTCTTCTGGGTCCACATTCTCTGCTACTGATAAAGGCAGCGGGACAACATGAGGAGATGGTGAAGCAGGAACGCAAAGCCCGCCGTCGAACTGCCAAACGTGAGCTCGGCTGTATTGATTATCACTGAAGATTTCGTCGGTTTGACGCTGCCACTTAATCACTGCAGTGTGTTGACTCATTGCAATTTCCTGTCCTGTCGTCGCGTCCCCATAGGAGAAGATGCCAAAAGAGTACTAAGTAAACCACAGTCCGTCGCTTACGCCCACCCACAAGGCAGAAAATACAGCTCTCACACGACTAAATCACTTGATTTGAATCCGCTTGACGCGTCCGACATCGGTCAATCAAGCGTTGCCCTTGGTGAACGTTAACTTGCAATCGGTTAATCAGTTTCTGCAGTTGCTCAATATCAGGTATCTGTTTGTTCTTCACTTGAGTTTCAATTTCTAGAGCCTGATTCGCTAGCGTATCTAATCCAAGGTTCAACGCCATCCCTTTGGTGGTGTGCAAGGTGCTATAAAGTGGCGCTAAGTCTTCAGCCATGAAATACTCAATCAATTCATCAACCGACTTTTCGAAGTCGTTCACAATGGTTTCAAGCAAATCTAAACGTGCATCAGGATCTTCTTTCAGCACTTCTAACATCTCTGATTGAGTTAACTCCTCTTCCGTGAGCCTCAGCTTCTCAATCGGTTCACGGTGCAACTCAATCACGTTTTCAGTCTGCTCTAATGCTTCATAATTCTGGACAGGTAAACGTGAAGAGAACTGCTTGAGCGCATCAGAAAAACTCTCACGCTGCAGCGGCTTAGTCAGGACATGGTCTGCGCCCGCTTCAATGAAGTTGTCGTGCGCTTCTCTAAATACATCGGCAGTATAGGCAAACAAAACGGTGTTGATACCAAGCCTTTCACGAATAAAGCGCGTCGCCTCAACCCCGCTCATCTCTGGCATATGATTGTCCATTAATATCAGGTCATATTGGTGTTCTTGTGCTTTCTTAATCGCAATCAAACCATTCTCAGCAATCTCAACCGTGTGTCCTAACTTCTCACAAAAGCCTTTCGCCACAATCGCGTTCACTCGATTGTCTTCCGCAAGGAGAATGTGAAGATTACGTTTACTCTCCCGTCGTTGTTTAACTGGGGTGTTTTGTGTTGTTGGCATTTCTTTCTCTATCCAAGGAATAGGAAGCTCCACTACAAACTGAGTCCCAATGCTCTCAACACTTTTGAGTTTAATCTCTCCACTCATCAATTCCGTGAGCTTTTTGACAATCGCAAGACCAAGCCCGGTTCCGCCAAACTTACGCGTGGTAGAAGTATCAGCCTGTTCAAACGAGTTAAAAATACAACCTTGCTTATCTCCCGGAATACCGATACCAGTATCATTGACAGAGATAAGAAGACATCGCTTTTGCTCATCAAGCTCAGTCCGAATCAATACGTGCCCATCGCCAGTAAACTTCACCGCATTGCCTGCGAGATTAAACAAGATCTGGCGGACACGGGCACAATCCCCCTTAAACTCGATAGTGTCAGACACTTCATTTTCGACATAAAGCTGGATATTTTTCTCTTCAACAAGCGGCTGAATCGCGCTACAAACGGGAGTTAACACTTGCAACAAATTAAAAGGTGCCGCTTCTAAATCCAGTCTATTCTCTTCCACTTTAGAAAAATCCAATATGTCATTGAGAATCGTCATCAGGTGCTGGCCGGAGTCCAAGATTATTTTCACATGTTCTTTGGTTGTTTTTTCTTGAGTTTCATTGGCAATGATTTGTGAAATCCCCAATACCCCATTCATTGGTGTTCTTAACTCATGGCTCATGGTCGCTAAGAATTGTGACTTCGCTTTGGCTGCGCGCTCCGCTTTCTCTGTCGCTTCTATTAACTCGTCATTGAGATGTTTGAGCTTATTCACACGATGTTGAGTTTGCAGCACAAACGCCGTCACTAATAAGATAATGGACAGGAGAACAAACAGCCACGTCAGCCTGGATTCACGTTGCGCGATTTCAAGTAACTGATGCTCAGAATACTCAACAAACTCAAAGTAATGGCCTTCTAGAATCCTGTTGGTAAGCAACTCTATCTTGCGCTCGCTTTGGCGCAGTTTATTCAAAAATAATGAGATACTCTGGCTCTGGGGGTTATCGCCTTGTAACGCTGCATTGGTTAAAAAATCAAAATAATGCTCTTCCAACCATATATCATCGGTTTGGGCGCTAAATTGGTCTTTGTAAATGTTATGTAGTGTGAGTAATTCGTATTGATTGGCAACCTGGACACCAATTAGCATGTCTAACGATTGAGTCGCATCTCTAACTTTGCCATCAAATTGAACAACGATACTTTGCGCACGTAACCTAGTGGAAGTGATATCAAACCAAATCGACTGTTTGAAATCAGAAATCAATTGTTCAGAAGCAAGCTCTAGCTCAACTAAACTATGCGTGATTTCATAATTCCTCCGCTCTCGGATCGAGTAGGGATTAACCACGCTATCCCGAGCCTCTATCAAATGGTGACCAATCTCAGAAAGCGATGTGTGTACCGCTTGAGTATTTCTTGAATTAACATGAGTCATGCACGCCAGAACCACCATCACGGTAATAATGACGAACAAGGCGGCGTTAGTTAAGCGAAATTTATTCATTTTCAAACACCTCCAAAATTGCAGGCCTTGGGGTGCTTAACGTCATGAGGAAGGCTTCGATATCTGCCACTTTGTCGTCGCTCATCGTTACCCCCAACTGGACCTGCGACATAATTTGAATAGCATCCGATAGTTTATCAACTTGCCCATTGTGAAAATAAGGCCCGGTTTGCCCCACATTTCGCAAGCTTGCCACACGAAAATAGAATTTATCCTCTCCATCAGAGGTTCTTAAATGTCGCCCCGTATCAAGATTTTTTTCTCGCGTTTGAAAATAACTAAACTGCTGAATCATGGACCCGCCAATATTCCGCCCCTGGTGGCACTGAACACAGCCCACTTGCTGAAAGGCCTCCCACCCTCTTATTGACTGTTCATTCATAGCTCCCGTATCACCACGTAAATACGCATCAAATGGAGAGCTTGGCATCTGGAGCCCTTTAACAAACTCCACAATTGCACGCTTAATGTTGGTCACATTAATGCGTTTATCCGCTTGCTCAAATAGAGATTTATATAACGAATTAGCTTGAACATACTTTTCTATCTCTTCCCAATTAGAATCCATTTCTAAAGGGTTTTGGACAGGTCCGTCGATTTGAGCCATCAACGAATTTGCTGTGCCATCCCACAGGAACCGATAATTTAAAGCCGCGTTAAAAACGGAGATTGAATTACGAGTGCCAACGCCATGTACTCCAGTAGAAACTTGCGTCTGTTCTGCACCATTAGTAGATAGGTTATGGCAAGTTTCACAACTGATCTTGCCATTAGATGACAGTTTTGGGTCCCTGAATAAATGCCAACCAACACGGGCCAGTTGAAAGTCAACCTTGGGATCGCCTTCGAGAGGGGGAACTAAGTTAATATTGATTTTTGTATCTTGTACTCCTGCTAAAGTTGAAGCGCTAAAACTCATTAACAAACATCCACATAACACTTTAGTAGTAAGCTTTCTCTTCATAGCTGGGGTTTCCTTACCCGACCTCTTAATATGAACTTAGTTGCTTTCTGGCTTTTTTCCATTACCTCCTATTTGGATATTGAGTCCCCTCTCATAAGTCATTGATTACTCTGATCTCGATCTCGTTTAATTCACTCACTTGAATATCAAACGTCACTTGTCGACAAGACAAACATCCTTGATTGGCGAATAACGGTGAAAAGCTATACGATTCCGCCCCCTTTTTGACTCGCGCCCTACTTGGAAAAATAAAACCTTGAAACTGTTTGCCTCAATCGCAGCATTGCTTATCACTTTCTCTTTCAGTGCTTTAGCGGAAGATTTCCTAAGCAAGAATGACCGATTGTTTCTTGGCAACCAAAAGAGCGTAAAGGTTGGCGTTCTTGCAGGTGATTGGCTCCCATATTGGGGAAACTTAGAATCGAAAGAAGGCATCAACATCGAGTATGCAGAAAGCATGTTGCACGATCTGCACATCGACGCCGAGTATGTTCCCTACTACAGCCTCGACACCCTATTTAATGGCTTAGAAAACGGCGAGATTGATCTCACCGTTGGCTTTGTTGCAACCCAAAAAAGAGCGGAGCGTTTTCTGTTCTCTGAGCCTATTTTTCAGACGTTACGCTTAGTTTGGTTGCGTGACGTTGCTTTGGAAAATACTCCTCTAAGCGAACTCAAGTGGGTTTGCGTCAAGGATTCAAGTGCCTGTGACCAGATTGAAACTCTCGGCTTTGAGCATGTTCATACCGTGCGCAACAGCGTCATGATGACAACGTCGTTAAATACCGGGGCAGCTGATGCAGCAGTTGTAGGCCTGTCTACGCTTAGTTCTTATGGTTTTAAAAACCCTCATGGCGAACTCACAGGTAAAGTGGTCTATGACAAAGCCCTCACGCCTGGCGCTGTCACTATCTTCACGGGGAAAGAATCTCAACAATTGATGGGCATTATCAACAAATACATCAAACACTCTAAAGATTCCAAACACAGCCGTATGCATATTGAAGCGAACATCAACGTGTTGCACAACGAGTTAATGCTGGAGATTTTGGAGCAACAAAATGGCCGACAAACCGTTCGCTACACCATTAAAGACAATGTATACCCACTGTCTTACACAGACCCAAAAACCAAAGAGGTCAAAGGTTATGTGCACGATTTGATGAAGCTGCTCGAACAAAAGAGCATGCTCAAATTTGAGTACATTCATCCTAACGGCAGAGATGTGGATTTAATGCTTCAGGAGCATATTGTTGATGTGCTCCCAACACGAAACATCGCAATCACTGACAAAAAGCGTTTTATTGCGACACGTTCGTTCGGAGTTCTTCAGTATGGGTATATCGAATCACTGAACAAACAAGCACAAAAAAGCGTCGGTATTTTAGACCGTGCGGGAAATTTCTATCCGCACTTTTTAGATAACCCTGCGTATGCCTCTTCTCCTGTTTACCGTGATTTTAAAAGCCTTAGTAAGGCATTAGAAGATGGAAAAATCTCCCATGCCTTCGTCAATCAAAATTTGATTGATCACCATTTTTATAAAGGGCAAGGGACGCAGTTTAAAGCAGTGGCACCACCGGACGATATGGAATTGGGGGTGGCATTGGGTATGGAGTTAAGGAAGGACTCTGAGTTTCTACACAGAGTGTTGGATACCGTACTTCAAGTCACCACCAAAGAAGAACTTCAACAGCTCAAAGAACGACATGAAAAAGTAACGGTTAATTACGGTATTGAGAAAGAGATCGTCGTCATTTCAGCATTGGCTGGCGTCTGTATTTTGTTAATTGCGGTGCTGATTTACATCGTTAGAACTGGCCATCTGACTCGTACCATTAAACGCAAAGAATACGAAACTCAGATTCGCCAAAAGCAGAACAAGTGGCTATCGTCTGTACTGGATCAGCTGCCTAATAAGATCTTGATATCTGATGAAAATAATAAGCAGATTCTGGCCAATAAGCCGTTCATCAACATGCTTTCGCGCTGCAATGTAGATAAAGGCATTACAGACCAAGAACGAGAGCAAGTGCTTGATCTTACGAGAGAGTGTGTGAGATCAGACTCAGAAAGTACGGAAACATCTTTATGCTCTTTGGGCGACAAGCACTACCGTGTGCGTCAGCAGACCCTACTCCATCCAGAGGAAGGGACTCAATACCGGATGACGGTGTTTGATGACATCAGTGAACTAAAACAAAAAGAGACGGCGTTGAAAGCATCAAACTTGAAAGCCATGCAAGCGATCGAGGCCCGCGAACACTTTCTAGCGGTCGTCAGCCACGAGCTCCGTACCCCAATAGCAGCAATGATGGGATTAATGGAGTTGTTAGAGCAAGATTTAGAACGTAAAGAGAGCAAAGAGTTGTTGAAGAGCGCAATGCAATCAGCAGAGCGATTACAGTTGCAAGTTAATGACATTTTGGATTTCTCAAAAATTGATGCAAACCAACTTCAGTTAGATGTTCACAAAGGCAATGTTTATCAAGAGCTCGGGGCAACACTAAGAAGCTTTGAAAAAATCATCGAACGAAAGTCATTGGCGTTTGAGTTGAACTGGACTCCGACACCTCATGCTTTAGTGGTTCTGGATTGGTTGCGCGTCAGCCAAATCATCAACAACCTATTGAGTAATGCGGTGAAGTTCACTGAGGAAGGTAAGGTTCTCGTGAGTGTGCATGTCAGCCCAAGCCAACTTGAATTCAAAGTACAAGACACGGGATGCGGGATGAACAGTGCCCAGCTAGCCACCCTGTTCCAGCCTTTTGTTCAGGGGGACAAAAGCACCAGTCGCCGTTTCGGAGGCACAGGCCTTGGCATGTCTATCGTCAAAAGCTTGGTCGACATAATGGAAGGCACCATTGAGGTTGACAGCCAAACAGAACAAGGCACAACCATCACAGTACGCTTGCCAATGATCAGTCAACCACTCGATATGACGGCGCTAATTCCGGTCTATACCGAAGACAAACAAGTTCAGCGATGGTTAAACACATGGCAAGTCACTCTGGATGAGTTTGAAAGCAAGCATCACGTGATCGAGCTGGAACCACATTACTCCAACGTGTATCCCGATTTAATTTTGCAGAAGCTAAACGGTGAAGTGATAGCGCAAACCCACTCAGCACAGACAGCAGAATACCAGTGGGACGGACGCGTGTTAGTCGTCGATGATGATGCGATCAACCGACTATTGTTCAAGCGTCAATTTGAAAAGCTGGGGGTAAATTGCCAGTTAGCTGCAAGTGGCTTAGAAGCGATTGAGGCGCTAGAACAAGCACAAAGCGACAACGTACTGGCACCCTTTAATTTGGTGATTACCGACTGTCACATGCCGGATATGGACGGTTACCAACTGACTCAAGCTCTCAAGGCAAATAAGGTTCTCGCGTCCATTCCTGTCGTGACTTGTACGGCAGAGAATTCACGAAACGTGATTGAAAAAGCAGAACAAAGCGGCATTGAAACCGTGTTGTTTAAGCCATACACCCTGAGCGAACTGCAAGCCTTGTGTGAGCAATACTTATCAAGAGTCATTAATGCAGAGTCCCAAGAGGATTGGCTTGAAGCCTATAGCTATGAAGAAAGACTCGAGATGGCACAAGTGATATGTGAAGCACTAAACAATGACATCGCACTAATTCACTCTGGAGAGGAAAGCCTTAAGTCAGTGGCACACCGAATCAAAGGATCAGCGGCCGCCCTCAACTTAACCCAACTTGGGCATGTGGCAATGCAATGTGAATCTTTGGTAGGTAGCGAACAAGAAGTTCAGGCTCGCACGGCACTTATTAGCGAATTAGAAACCATCGTCAGCACGACACAGCAGTGGCTGAATATGAATGAGAGCAATTAAATGAACGTTTTGATTGTAGAAGATGATCGATTACAAGCAACCAATCTTAAGATTTTGCTCAATCGTCTATTTGAAGGCACGATTACCGTCGTCCATCGAGGCTCAGAAGTCGCGACCGTTTGCGAGGCCCAACCAATCGATGTGATGTTCTGCGATATTGACTTACCAGATATCAATGGGGTGAACCTACTTTCAACCCTTGCAGAAAGCTCACGACCAAAAGGCGTGGTGATTTTGAGTGCGATGACCCAAGACGTGCTCGAAATTACCTACAACATGTGCTTGTCTGCGGGCTACGGGTTTGTTCGCGCATTAACTAAACCCATTTCTAATCAGCAACTCACTCAGATCTTCGGTGAGTTCAAACAATACTTATCGCAAGAACAATTCGTGAGCTTGCCTGTGTTAATGAATGACGACGAAATTGACACTGCCTTCAATGAGGGCAGGTTTATCAATTACTACCAACCACAATACTCAACGTCGGATAACCAACTGATTGGAGTCGAAGCATTAGTACGTTGCCGTCACCCCAAGCACGGCATTATTGCACCTGCGCAGTTTATTACTGAGATTCAGGTTCGTAACGAGTTGGATAAACTGTTCTGGATTGTACTAGAGAACGCGCTTCAAGACATGTCCACACTGAAAGTAACCATCAACTTATCAGTCAACATGAACCAAAAGACGCTGAAGCAACCTATGAGTGAGCGACTATTTGCGTTGTGCGAACAATACCAAATAGCACCTGAACGCATCACGCTTGAACTGACCGAAGACGAAGTGTACGACTGCAGCGTCACGTCGTTAGCCAACCTCGCCAACTTACGTTTAAAAGGCGTTGGCTTAGCCATTGACGACTTTGGGACCGGTTACTCGTCCCTGAGCCAGTTAGCAACGCTGCCTTATACAGAGTTAAAGATTGACCGCCAATTTATCAAAGATGCATTAACCAACTTCAAGAGCCAACAACTCACTATTTCGAGCCTACACCTAGCAAAGTCGCTAGGACTTAAATCGGTGGCAGAAGGTGTAGAAGATGATGAAACATTGGCGTATTTGCGCGAACTTGGCGTGGAACTTTACCAAGGATTTGTTCGCTGCCGCCCTATCCCCTTTGAACAATTGGAAACGTTGATCTAATTCGAACGTTGCGGCTGTTTGCTATCAGCCGCAACGCTCATTTTCTGAGTCCTTTTTAAATGAACACCAAATCTTTCTCACAGTACAATGTGTTAATTGTCGATGATGCGCCTATCGTGGTGCTGACACTGCGTAACATGCTGACCAAGCTTGGCTTTTCTGATAAACGCATATTCACAGCTCGCTTAGCAAAGGGGGCAGTTTCTATTGCTCAGCAAGAGCGCATTGACCTGATCATTTGTGACTACAACTTCGGTCGAGGCATGAACGGCAAACAGCTGTTTGAAGAGCTTAAGCACCTCAAATTACTCAACCATGACACCGTATTTATTCTTGTAACGGGTGAGAACTCTGCGACCATCGTACGTGCCATCATTGAGCTGAAGCCGGACGAGTACCTGCTCAAACCTTTCAACTCCATCACGTTGCGAGAACGTATCTCAGCTGCAGTGAAGCGTAAGAGCCTCTTACAGGCCATCTATCAAGCAGAGCTCAACAACGATGCGCACGCAGGATTAGAAGCATGCGATGAGCTGACACCATTTCATTCTGAGTATTTTTTCATTATCGAAAAGTTTCGGGCCGACTTCTTAACGCGTTTGAAACTGCATCAAGAAGCCAAAGTCGTTTACGAGCAAGTCATTGAACGTAAAGACGTTAACTGGGCAAAAATCGGCTTAGCAAACACGCTAGTCACACTGGGTGAACACGACGAAGCACAACGCCTAGTACGCGCCTTGTTAGAAGAGTCACCAAACAACGTAGAGATACGCGAGTGCGCGGCTAACTTCAGCATGCTTAACCGAGAAGTACCAAGTGCAATTAGGCATTTGGAATTGGCAAACAGCTTGGTTGAAGGCAATTCGGAGCGTGAACTGGTGATCGTCAATCTATGCTTGGCGGAACATGACTATCATTCTGCGTTAAAGCACTACCATGTATACATGGAGATCAACAAAGACACTTACCGCAACAATACCTTTGCCAAGCTCAACATGATTCGAATCTTGCTCTATTGTGTGCGTAAACTTGAAGGCCGAGAGGATCTTCTTGTTCAAGCCAAAAATTTATTTAAGTCGATCACGAGCGGGCCAGAAAACAGGGCAATTCAAGACGAGCTCGACTTGATCGCCGCGCACATTGCCATTGAAGAAAACCAGTACGTTGCAGCGTTTAAAGTGCTCAGTGATTTGTATCGACGTAAGCCCTTCGCTCACTTTTATGCGCAATTTCACCTAGCGTGGTTGCTGCATGAGATGAACTTTGAATCGGAGTTTTCCAACGCCATTACTTGGTGTTTTGAGAATCTACAAACCGACTCAAGCGACACGATTCTTTCGAGTAAGATTACCCTTGGTCGCGCCCTAGAAACGGACAATGCAGAACGCCAAACTTGGATGCAAGAGCAATACAGAAAAATCCGAGCGGCAGAACAGGACTATCAAGCCTTGATTGATGCTTTGATTGAGCTACAGGCCCGTTGTCCATTACTACGCACGGTGTGCATCAACATCATTAAAGTGCTGACGCGAGCCTTTCCAAGCAACAAGTCATCGTTGGAAGTCGAAGTGTTGATCAAACGATGCGATAACATCGTCAAACAATTGGTTTCTCGTGAGGAACTAGAGCAAAGTGGTTATGACAAGTTCCTTTTCCTCGCTCAAGATCGCTGTCAACACATGTCAGTGGTAAACAGTCACCTTCCAGAACCAGAACTGCCAAACTAGACAAGCAAAAAGGGGCACGATGCCCCTTTCATTTCGGATTACAGGTTGAAGAAACGGTTAATCCAAGTCACCTCACCGAATGCAATCAAATCGTAGATGGTAAAGAACACCGCACAGATAACGGCAAGCTTCACCAATCGAATCGCAATTAACATCATAATTTTCAGCTTTCCTGTTCAACTTCCCTGCAGTTTACTACGTCAGGTTGGCATTACAAAGGCATCTCGGCTTTTCCCTATCACCTCCACCACAGTTGAGCTAGAGGTCCCACCACTCCAGAGTCTCAAATTAGAGATACATCAATAAACGGACTGAAGACATGCCGTAAACTTTCATTAAATAAAGATATATAACAACTATTATATGAACAATATTCGCTTGTTTAACTTAAACCTACGCTACAAAACTGCACTGTATTTTGCTCTTGGTTTACTGGGCATGATCATCAGTTTTCTTTTCATTAGCCGATACTTTTTCCTCTACAGCTTAGATGAATTGGAGAATATGGAGATCTCTCGGGCAAATCATCAAGCTCAAGCCGTGATCGAAATGATGGTCAAACAGCAACAAGAGAGCTCTTATGATTGGGCTTATTGGGATGAGACCTATCAGTTACTCAAATATCGTGAAATAGAAGCGTACAGGGAGCGAAACTTGTACATCGAATCTATGGATACTCTCGCACTTGATATGATGGGCTTTATCACACTCAAAGGTGAGACATTAGACGCCTTGACCAGAGAGCCTAGTCAGGAAAAATCTCGCGCTTTTGTCAGTGAAGTAATGTCACAACCTTCTTTAGAGCAACATGTTAGCTCGATGAACCACAGATTAGATGTTTATCGAGAAAGTGCGGCTGGTCTATTTAAGATCAATCAAAGTCTCTGGGTATTAAGCTTAACTCCGGTGAGAAACAGCGAAGGCGACAAAGATTCCTCTGGCTGGTTACTGTGGGGACGAGATCTAACTCAACGTTTCCCTGGCGATTTCCAATCTATTCTTTCAGCAAATAACCAACTGACAACGCTAGACCCTGATTTTCTAACAGGTGATTTAATCGAGAAAAGTAGCGACACAATTTCCAAGCATTCGGTGATTAAAGATATTGCCGGAAATCCGATTGCATTATTAAAAACCCAAACGGAGCGCGCACACTATGAAAAAGGCAACGCATTATTTCTCTATCTTTTTGCCACTGTTGGCATAGTCGCTTCCATCATCGCTTCGGGTACGTATTTGATATTTAGAAATCGCGTTGCAACGCGTTTCAACCATTTCGCAGACGGCATCCAGCAGATTGCTTCTCAATACCAAATCGAAGGACTGAAGTCAGTCAGTTCAGATGAGCTGGACGTCGCAGCAAAACTCGTCCAAAAGCTATCAGAAAACAACTCAATGACCGCTCTTCAATTAAAAGATTCTCTCGAGAAGTTTACGGCATTGTATGAAAGCACGTCTTTAGGGATGCTTATCGTCATTGAACGACAAATTGTTGATGCCAACCAGCGTGCACTTGATTTATTAAGCTATGACAAAGACATCATTCTAGGAAAGCAGCTGGATGATTTATGCGCATCAGAGGACGAAGAATGCCATGTCGACATTATGTTTAAACAGCTACAAAGCGGGCGGAACCTATTCGAAGCTCAAATGCTCAATAGCCACGGAACTCAAATTGATTGCCTAATAGAAGCCACACTCATACAGCACCACGGTCAAAATGCCCTCATGCTACTGATCCAAGATCAACGTGAGAAAAAGCAACAAGCGCAGTTGATTCAAGACCTTACGGACTATGATCCTATCTCAGGATTTTGTAATCGACCAGTCATCCTTGGTGCACTCTCCGAACTCATAGCCCATCGACCAAATCAATTTTCCTTCATTTACTTAAGTAGTAATGGACTCAAGCAAATCTCCGAAGTCTACGGCCACGTTATTTTTGATGAGGCTATCCAGTATATATCGATGCTGTTTAGGCAAGAGTTTGAAGGGTATCAGATTGGTCGCATCAGTGAATCTGAGTTTATTATCGTGATCCCTTCATCGGATAAGTGTCAGTTTGCTATGGACTCAGCGAACAAACTGCTCAACCAACTGGCACATAAAGTTGAAGTTGCCGGATTACAGCTTTCATTAAAAAGCTATGCGGTTATGGTTGACCCTGAGATTACCCATCAAACCTTGGATGAATTGTTGCTGGTCACTCGTTACTCTTCTCAAACCATGCAAAGAGAAAGCGGTAACAAGGTGCAAATCACAGGTAAAGCACTGTCGACACAAGCCCAAACATCAATGACCATTCATCGTGATTTAGAACTCGCGATTGAGAATGACAACATCGTTCCGTACTTCCAGCCTATTCTGAACACACAGACAGAAGAAATTGTTGGCTTCGAAGCGTTAGCAAGGTGGCGACATCCGAGCCTTGGTATGATCTCACCGGCCGTATTTATTCCAATGGCAGAACAGAACCAACTCATTGTCGAATTGGGAGAATCCATTCTCAAGCAATCTTGCCAGTTCATCAGCCAATTAAATGAAAGCCGCCAAGCCTATGGTCTAAAAAATCTGAATGTACATGTAAACCTCAGCGCTCAGCACTTTTACCATTCTAGTCTTACGACCTCTTTGGAACTGATGTTCGACCAATATCAATTGTCCTCAGGCCAGCTCGTACTAGAAATCACAGAAAGTATGCTGATGGGCATTGAGGAAGAAGTGATCCACCGAATTAACGAAATCAAACAACTGGGAATCCAACTTGCGCTGGATGACTTTGGTACTGGATACGCGTCGTTTAGCAGCCTATGTAGTTTCCCTATTGATATAGTAAAACTTGATAAGTCCTACATCGATCAAATTGAAACCAACGACCGGGCTAAAACGTTGGTCAGAAACATCGCCAATATGGCTCAAGAGCTTGGCCTCACCATCGTCGCAGAAGGCGTCGAGACAATGAGCCAAGTCAGAAAACTAAAGGTCTGGAATATCGATGAGCTACAAGGTTTTTACTTCTATAAACCGATATCAAAGCTCGACGCTTTCACCCAGTTTTCTGGCCAGCCATACATCTAGTGCTGACTCAAACGGCAAAGTGATGCGGAGCACGCGCATCACTTTGTATAAGCCGATTTACAAAGCAACTATTTTTAATTCATAGTGCCATCACTCTCGTAGCTATACTTTAAATAGTGTTTTCAATAAGTCCCAGTGGTTACACAAGGAGGGCTGTATGAAACAGATACGATTGTGGCTTCTTCCCCTACTCTTGTTTGCAAGCCAAGCGATAGCAAGCACGGTTTGGGTATTGCCTGTCAAAGGGGCAATTGGGCCCGCTCTGAGTGATTATCTGTCACGAGAAATTGAAGAAGCTCAACAAAACGGCGTTGACCTTGTCATTCTAAAAATGGATACCCCCGGCGGGCTTGATAGCTCAATGAGGGACATCATTCACGCTATCACCACATCCACTGTCCCTATCGCGACTTGGGTTGGTCCTTCAGGCTCTCGCGCTGCTAGTGCTGGAACATACATTCTGCTCGCCAGCCATGTCGCAGCTATGGCAGAAGCCACTAACTTGGGCGCCGCAACTCCCGTAGCCTTGGGTGGAGCACCAAAACAGCCGTCTTCAGACGAAGGTAACGACTCAACAGATTCGCAACCGGAATCCACAGAAAAAGCCTCGGACGAAGTGCCTGCCAAAACCGCAATGGAAAAGAAGGTCATTAATGATGCCAGAGCCTACATCAAAGGCTTAGCGCGATTACACGATAGAAACGCCGAATGGGCAGAAAAAGCAGTCAGTATGGCGGCCAGTTTAGACGCAACTGAAGCGTTAGAACTCAACGTCATCGACTTCATAGCCAACTCGCCGGAAGACTTGGTTTCAACGATTAATGGCATCGACGTCAAACTCAACGGCAAACCGTTTAAGCTGGCGTTAGATAACCCAACTTGGGTGGAGCGCGTTCCAGACTGGCGTGCAGAAATGTTGGCAGTGATCACCAATCCCAACGTGGCTTACATCCTCATGCTGATTGGTATTTATGGCTTGCTTCTGGAGTTCTACAACCCAGGTATCGGCTTGCCCGGCGTGCTCGGTGGGATTTGTCTGTTGCTAGCCATGTATGCCCTGCAAATGATGCCTGTGAATTACGTTGGTTTGGGACTACTGCTGCTTGGTATTGCTCTGATGATTGCTGAAGCCTTTAACCCGAGCTTTGGCATACTCGGTTTAGGCGGCGTCGTTGCATTTGTGCTTGGCTCAATCTTCCTGATGGACAGCGATATACCCGGCTTCCAAATTGCCCTACCACTGATTTTCGGTATCGCTATTTTCTCTGTGGGGCTCATCGTCATTACGGTTGGCTTGCTTCTGAAAATTCGCAGTAAAAAAGCCACCACAGGGCTCGAAAACTTCCCGGGTAAACTCGCCGTTGTGAGCGATGATTTTGTTGATGGTACTGGTCGAGTGCAATTAGACGGGGCGCTATGGCAAGCCAAAGCAGAACAAAAATTGAAACAAGGCGACCACGTGACTGTGGTGAAAATTAAAGGGTTGACCCTAACCGTTAAACCCAGTGACCGCCCTAAGGAATAGGAGGCGCTTATGATGCTTTACACTGTTGCAGTTATCATCGTTTTATTGTTTGCACTGGCAACGCAAATGTTCAAGGTGCTGCGTGAATACGAGCGCGGCGTGGTGTTCTTTCTCGGTCGCTTCCAAGAAGTGAAAGGACCGGGTTTGATCATCTTGATCCCCTTCATTCAACAAATGGTACGCGTCGACTTACGTACCATTGTTTTGGATGTTCCAACTCAAGATTTAATCACCCGTGACAACGTATCGGTCAGAGTCAACGCCGTAGTTTACTTCCGAGTGGTCGACCCACAAATGGCAATCAATAATATTGAAAGCTATAGCGACGCCACTAGCCAGCTAGCACAAACAACGCTGCGTTCCGTGCTAGGCCAACACGAACTGGATGAATTGCTTTCAGAACGTGAACGTCTCAATAAAGACCTCCAAGCCATTCTTGATCAGCAAACTGACGATTGGGGAATTAAGATAGCAACGGTTGAAGTGAAACATGTCGATCTTAACGACAGCATGGTGCGCGCCCTTGCCCGCCAAGCCGAAGCAGAACGTAACCGCCGAGCGAAGATCATCCACGCAACCGGTGAGTTAGAAGCGTCTAGCAAATTGAAAGAAGCGGCAGAAATGCTCAATGAAGCGCCAAATGCGTTGCAACTTCGATACATGCAAACACTCACTGAAATCACCACAGACAAGACATCAACCATCATCTTCCCGATGCCAATCAACCTTGTCGAAGCGGTTTCCGATATCGCCAAGGCGGTGAAGAACAATCAAGACGAAAAAGAGGAAGGAAAAGAGTAAACGTGAGCGACAAAATGAAAGGGAGCAAAATGGCTCCCTTTCTTTTTAACTTCGCTCGAGGCCCCTTTTGATTTTCAATAAAAAATAGAAAGTGATTTAAATGAAACGCGTATTATCATTTCGAGAAAAGTCGATATGATGGACTCACTTTCGAGGTACGCATGGTTACCGATGCTAAGCGCATCCTCATTTGTCTAATAATATTAAGAGGATATAAACGTGTCTCATCAAATCATTACAGACCTAAACAACCGTTACACAGCGAAAAAATACGACGAAGAGAAACGCATCTCTCAAGAAGATATGGCAATCATCAAAGAAGCGATTCGCCTATCTGCGTCTTCTATCAACTCTCAGCCTTGGAAATTCATCGTAATTGAGAGCGACGAAGCGAAACAGCGTTTCCACGACACGTTTGCTAACATGCACCAGTTCAACCAACCGCACGCTAAAGCAGCGTCTCACACTATTCTGCTAGCGTACGATCCAAAATTCACTAAAGAGAAATTTGCGAAGCGTGTTGATGCTGAAGTAACTTCTGGCCACCTGCCAGCCGAGATGTACGACACTTTCATGGGTGCTTATGCATTTGCTGAGGCAAACACAGATGAGAACGGCTACAACGGTGGCTGGACGAAAGCGCAAGTTTACATCGCTCTTGGTAACCTAATGCACACACTAGCGCGTCTAGGTATCGACTCGACTCCAATGGAAGGTGTAGACCCAACACTGATCGGCGAAGAGTTCAAAGCAGAACTAGATGGTCACGTATGTGAAGTTGCACTAGCAATCGGCTATCACAAAGACGGCGAAGACTACAACCACGGTCTACCTAAAGCGCGTCTACACATGGATGACGTGATTACTACTCTTTAATGAGTATCGTCTCCTAGCTCCATGGTTCCTAGCCTAGAGCCTAGCTATCTAAATCATTGTTCAAATTGAAAGAGCCGCACTTGATCAGTGCGGCTCTTTTTTATTTTAAGAAGGTAACAAACGTTTTGAGATAAAAAGCAGCTACGCCACTTGCTTGGACTTAAAGTTACCAAGCAGCGCATCGTACAATTCGTTGTCACTCAGTACGCCCACTAACTTGTTCTCTTCAACTAGCAAGATAGGTTGATTGCTGCGTTGCTTCAGCTCAATCGCTTCACGCATGCTGATATCTGGATTGGCTTGAACGACCGTGCTTTCGCCGATGTCATCGAGTGTGGTTGAGTCGCTTTCCCAATTCACCAATGACTTGTCGGAATCCACCAACGTGACACCTTTCGGCTCTTGCTCGACCCAAATCTGCTTATCTGCACACACCAACACGCGCTCATTCTGATGCTTAAGCTCGGTACTGGCTTGCATCAATGAACGACCTTTCAAAACGTTGAGCGGATTAGTGTGAGCCACAAAATCTGCTACATATTCGTTTTCTGGCGCAAGGATGATTTGTTCAGGCTTACCGTGTTGAATCAGTTTGCCCGATTCCATAATGGCGATGTTGTTGCCGATTTTCAGTGCTTCGTCTAGGTCGTGGCTCACAAACAAAATCGTCTTGTTGAGCTTCTCTTGCAGTTGAATCAATTCATCTTGAAGCTGAGCGCGAATCAATGGATCGAGCGCAGAAAACGGTTCATCCATTAACAAGATGTCAGTATCCATAGCAAAGGCGCGAGCTAAACCAACACGCTGCTGCATACCGCCAGAAAGCTCATGCGGGAACTTGCTCTCCCACTCGCTTAGCCCAACCATTTCTAATTGTTCACGCGCTTTTTTACGACGTTCCGCTTTGCCAATGCCCTGCATCTCAAGACCAAATGCTACGTTATCCAATACAGTTAACCACGGCATAAGCGCAAACTTTTGGAACACCATCGACACGCGATGAGTACGCAAGTTACGCAGAGTCTGCTCGTCACAGTTAGCAAGCTCTACCATGTCGTCGCCATCTTTGATTTTGAGTGAGCCACGAGAGATCTCATTCAGACCATTAACGGCACGAAGCAAACTGGATTTACCCGAACCAGAAAGCCCCATTAATACACAGATCTCACCTTGTTTGACGCTCATTGAGACCTTATCAACACCAACCACTTGTCCGGTTTCATCAATGATCTCCTGGCGAGACTTACCTTGGTCTAAAAGCGCCAATGCTTGCTCTTGCTGCTGACCAAACACAACGTCGAGGTTTTCAATCGTAATTGCATCCATATTATGCCTCCTTTTGGTTTGGTGCTTTGCACAAGCGGTCGAGAATAATCGCGACCAAAACAATCGCTAAACCGGCTTCAAAGCCTTGAGAAATGTTCACCGTGTTCAGTGCTCGTACGACTGGTTTCCCCAAGCCATCGGCACCGACTAGCGCAGCAATCACTACCATAGAAAGTGACAACATAATGCACTGGGTAACACCTGCCATAATGCTTGGCAATGCTGCTGGGAGTTCGACTTTGAATAGCAATTTCATGCGGCTGGCACCAAATGCTTTACCCGCTTCAATCAGCTCTTCTGGCACTTTGGTGATGCCAAGGTAAGTCAGACGAATCGGCGCGGCGATGGCAAAGATAATGGTAGAAATCAGCCCCGGAACGATGCCTAAACCAAACAGAACCAATGTTGGGATCAGATACACAAACGTTGGTACGGTCTGCATTAAATCGAGTATCGGGCGCAATAAGGTATACAACCACGGGCGATGCGCCGCCATAATGCCAAGGGGCACGCCAATTAATACGGAAATCGTTGTCGCAGCGAAGACGAGAACAAAGGTTTCCAGCATTTCTTGCCAGTAGCCGAGGTTAAGAATAGTCAGTAGCGCCATCACAATAAACACAACTAAAGGAATGCTGCGGTGTAGGAACCACGCAATCGCTGCGGTCATGATGATAGGTGCTGCCGGTGGCATCCATTTAAAAATATCCACCACGAATAGAATGATGGTTTCGAGAAAAATAGAGATAGCATCAAAGAAACCCGACGCGTTCATGGTTAACCAATCCACGCCTGTTTCCATCCATTCGCCCAACGGAAGTTTGTTGTCCGTAATAAAATTCACAATAAAACCTTTGTGTTAAAAGGCGGGCATCGCTGCCCACCTTTTCCTAAAGAGAGGAATGATTAAGCGTTTGTTTTTAGGTAAGAAGTAATCGCTTGTTTTGCGTCTTTGCCGTCTAGCGTCTTCACGCCTTCTAGCCACGCTTCAAATTGTTGTGGGTTGGCATTCAACCATTCTTGCGCCGCTTTCGCTGGCTTCTGTTTTTGGTTTAGAATCGCTTCCATCAACTGGTTTTCCATCTCTAGGCTGAACTCTAGGTTCTTAAGCAGTTGACCCACGTTTTGACACTCAGATAGGTAGTCTTGGCGTACGTTGGTGTAAACACTTGCACCACCGTAGTTAGGACCAAAGAAATCGTCACCGCCAGATAGGTATTCCATCTCAACATTGCTGTTCATTGGGTGCGGAGCCCAACCTAGGTAAACGATCCATTGGTTACGACGTACTGCACGAGACACCTGAGACACCATGCCCGCTTCGCTTGATTCCACGAGGCTGAAGTCTTTCAAGCCGAATGCATCGCTGTCGATCATATCTTGGATCAAACGGTTGCCATCGTTGCCCGGCTCAATGCCGTAGATGCGGTCTTTAAATTTGTCGGCATTTTTTGCCAAGTCAGCAAAGCTTTTCACGCCTGCGTCATATACGTACTTTGGCACAGCTAGTGTGTATTTCGCGCCCTCTAGGTTTGCGCGAACGGTTTCCACTGTGCCAGCTTCACGGTATTTGGCGATATCACCTTCCATGGTTGGCATCCAGTTACCTAGGAATACGTCAATGTCGCCGTTTGCCATTGAAGAGTAAGTCACAGGTACAGACAGAAGATCGGTCTTGGTTTTGTAGCCCAAGCCTTTTAGCAGTTCAGAGGTAACAGCAGTAGTTGCAGTAATGTCTGTCCAGCCGACATCGGCAAATCGAACGGTTTCACATTGGTTAGCGTAAGCACCTGTCGCCACTGCACTCAGCGCGATAGATGAAAAGATTTTTGTCATCGTAGACATGTTTAAATTCCTTGTAATGATTACTGACTTTATGAGATTGAGCTTAAGTCTCTTTTTGGCGGACGCATTCTTTGCGTCTCTTGCCAGTTCGGAGCAATCCAAACCGGTGTGTTATTCGATTGTTCGAGTACGTTCCCCAAGATCATGTCCGCGGCACGCTCTGCGACCATGATGGTTGGGGCGTTTAAGTTGCCATTCGGAATGGTTGGGAAGATGGATGAATCCACTACACGCAAGCCTTCAATGCCGCGCACTTGGCAGGCTTCATTCAGAACTGCCATTGGATCATCTTCTGAGCCCATTTTGCAGCTGCACGATGGGTGGTAAGCACTTTCTACATTTTGCTTCACCCATTCATCAATCGCCTCATCGCTGGTGATGTTAAGACCCGGTTGGATCTCTTCACCGCGAAACGCATCCATTGCTGGTTGATTAAGGATTTCACGCGTTAAACGAATACAGTCTCGCCAATCCTGCTTATCTTGTTCCGTCGAGATGTAATTGAACTCGATTTTTGGTTTGTCATTTGGGTTAGCAGAAACCACTTCGACACTGCCGCGACTCTCTGGCTTGTTTGGACCAACATGCACTTGGAACCCGTGACCATCAAATGCCGCACGACCGTCATAACGCATTGCTGCTGGTAGGAAATGATATTGAATGTTTGGCGATTTCAATCCTTCACGAGAACGGATGAACGCACACGATTCAAAGTGGTTGGTTGCACCCAGACCTTTGCGCGTCAAAATCCATTCCGTACCAATCAAACCTTTGCTGATCAAACCTAGCTTGCTGTTAAGCGTGATCGGCTGCTTGCAGTGATACTGGAAGTACACTTCGAGGTGATCTTGCAGGTTCTTACCCACGCCTTCTAGTGCGTGTTTCACTTCAATGCCCGCTTTTTCAAGCACAGTCTTAGGACCAATACCCGAAAGTTGCAGCAGTTGTACCGAGCCGATAGAGCCTGCACTCGACACCACTTCTTTGTTAGCAAAGCACTGTTTTATCTTACCTGATTGCTCGAACTCAATGCCGACCGCTTTCTTGCCTTCAAGCAAAATGCGATGAGCGGTAACGCCTTTCATCAAGGTGAAATTACTGCGCTTTTTTGCACGGCTTAAGTAAGCGTTAGAGGTAGAAGCGCGCACGCCTTTGTCTACCGTCATGTGCATTGGACCGAAGCCCTCTTGCTGATAGCCGTTGTAGTCTTGCGTTTCTGGGTAGCCTGCATCTTTACCCGCTTCGATAAACGCTTGGTAAAGTGGATTCAGCTTCATGTCGTTGCCGTTGCACGTCCCTACAGGACCGCTGTCGCCACGGTATTCGTCAGCGCCGCCTGTCCAAGTTTCCGCTTTACGGAAGTACGGCAGACACGCTTGGTAGTTCCAGCCTTTCGCGCCTTCTGCTTCCCATTCGTCAAAGTCACAAGCATGACCACGAACATAAACCATGCCGTTGATCGAAGAGCTACCGCCCAAAACTTTGCCGCGTGGACAATGCAGTTGGCGTCCGTCTAACCCATCTTCCGCAACAGTTTCGAACTGCCATGCATACTTTTCAGTATTCATTGGGTAAGACAGCGCCGTTGGCATTTGGATGAAGATGCTCTTGTCTGAGCCACCCGCTTCCAACAGTAAGACTTGGTGCTGACCGCTTTCACTCAGGCGATCCGCTAAGACACAGCCTGCCGAGCCCGCACCGACGATGATGTAATCGTAGTGTTGTTGCATTACAAATCCTCCTGACTGATTACGCGTAAGGGCTGTCGAAATCGCCCAAATGCACTAACACGCTCTTGGTTTGGGTGTAATGCTTGAGGGTTTCCACGCCGTTTTCACGTCCAATGCCAGACAGTTTGTAACCGCCAACGGGCATTTCAGCTGGAGAGTCACCCCAGGTGTTAATCCAACAGATTCCTGCTTGGATTTGGTGAATGACGCGGTGTGCACGAGAGAGATTTTGCGTGAACACGCCAGCTGCAAGTCCGTAATCGGTGTTGTTAGCGCGTGCAATCACTTCGTCTTCGCCACTGAACTTAAGCACTGACATTACGGGACCAAAGATCTCTTGCTGCACGTGCGACATGTCGTCTTCGCAATCAATGAAAACCGTTGGCACAACAAAATTACCGCTCGCCAAGCCGTTTTCTGTGACTTTGTAGCCTCCAGTCAGCAGCGTTGCTTTGCTTGCTTTCGCTTGTTCAATTGCGGAAAGAACTTTTGATTCGTGCTCTTTGGAAATTAGCGCGCCAATTTGGGTGTGCTCATCAAGCGGATCGCCAACCACCAGCAGTTCAGTACGCTTCTTAAGTTGAGCGACGAAATCGTCATAAATACCTTCATGAACGAACACGCGAGTACCGTGTGTACAAACCTCACCTTGGGTGTAGAAGTTTGCAACCATTGCAGCAGAAACCGCGTCGTCTAGCTTGGCATCATCAAAAATGATCATTGGTGATTTACCGCCAAGCTCCATAGTGACTTGCTTCAGCGTATTGGCACTGTCACCCATCACCACTTTGCCCGTACCGGATTCACCCGTGAAAGAGACTTTAGCGATGTCTGGATGTGCAGTGAGCATCTGCCCTACTCGGTAATCACCTTGAATGACGTTGAACACGCCATCTGGCAACCCTGCTTCGCTGTAAATTTCTGCCAGTTTGAGCGCGGTTAACGGTGTTTCTTCTGATGGCTTAAAGATCATCGCATTACCCGCAGCAAGCGCAGGAGCAGACTTCCACATCGCGATTTGAATTGGGTAGTTCCATGCACCAATGCCTGCACAAATGCCTAGAGGCTCGCGGCGAGTGTAGAAAAACTGCGATTCATTCAGCGGTTGCTGTTCACCATGCATGCAAGGCGCAAGGCCTGCGTAGTACTCGATCACATCTGCGCCCGTTGCAATGTCTACGCAATTCGCTTCTTGAATCGGTTTGCCCGTATCCGCGACTTCTAATGCTGCCAGTTCGTCGTTTCTTTCACGAAGTAGCGCCACCGCTTTAAGCAAAATGCGGCTTCGTTCTGTCGCCGTCATTGCAGACCAAATCGCAAAACCACGTTTGGCAGATTCAATTGCCGCTTGCATGTCTTGCTGGTTAGCCTGCTTCACATTTGCAAGCGGTTCACCATTGGCGGGATTATATGTGGTGAAGTGTTCTTCTGAGCATCCTAGGTGCATGGCACCATCGATGTAGTGTGCTTTCATATCCATTTGAAGGTTTGACTCTTTATTTTAGTTTTGAGTAGAACGTGAGCTGTTTATCGAGATAGTCGTTGATGATGACGCGCGCTTTCTCGGCATCGATGCCTTGCGGGTTGAGCGTTCCGCGCAGCCAAATGCCATCAATCAGTGACGCAATACCATGCGCTACAAGCTCTGCTTGGTCTTGATCCAACAAAGCTTTTAATTCTTTTTTTAGATGAGAAAGGAGTCGTCGTTCATTCACTCGTTGCAGACGTTTGAGCTGTGCGTCATGCATGGAGTAAGACCAGAATGCCAACCAAGTTTTTGCCACTTGATTCTCGGCTTGGAAACCCACAAAGTTGCCGTCGATGATGGCATTAATACGTTGATGATGCGCATCAGCTGGCAGCTGGCTTAGGTTCTCTTTGATGGTGGCAGAAAGCTGGCGCAGGATCTCACGCATGGTCTCTTCTAACAGACCGTGCTTACCACCGAAATAGTGATTAATGATCCCCATTGACACTCCTGCTTCTTTGCTGATCAACGAGATACTCGCGGCGTGCAAACCTACTCTGTCAATGACCGACATCGTCGCTTTGACTAGCTGCGGTTTTCTGATTTCAGGCATCCCAACCTTGGGCATTTTGCATCCTTGTTATTTTTAATTGAACGGTTAGTTAAATATAAAATGCCTTAAATTTAGTTTGAACTCAAACTAATTATCTAGAAAAAATGACAGGTACAGCCGAATCATTTCGACTACAATCATTACTAAAACTTGAGAAAAGATAGATTTCACGAAGATTTAACACGTAAAAACAGAAAAACAAAAACCATAATAATCAATAACTAAACCACCTTTAACGCAAGTTATAGAGATACCAACTCATGAGCAATTCGTGCGCATCAAAAGTACAAATAAAGACAAATACAATGAACTCAAATAATTTCAGCACGTTTTATTTTTAGAGTTATCAATTGAGCGATGAATGTGGCTCCAACACCAAGTTGGTTGTTCGTTTAAGGCTCGCAACTCTCAAATCGACTCAATAAAATGGAAGTGTTGTTATTCGCAATGACAAGTCATCACCTTTTGCTCTTCAAGATCTTCTAAGCAGCAAACGCAGTTTCGTCCCTGATCTTTAGCTCGATATAGTGCTCTATCTGCAAATCTGTAGCTTTGCTCCACTGAACGACTGATCGTAGCAAGCCCGGTACTGACCGTAATGCTATGAGCACTTCGCTCTTGAATGATTTCTCTCAGTCGATGGATTGCTTCAAACGCATTTTGAATATTGGTTTCGGGCATGATGATGGCAAACTCTTCCCCACCAACTCGGGCGACTATATCGGTTTCACGGCTTTCTGATTTCATTAACTCACCGAGGTCTTTAAGCACTTCATCACCAACATCGTGACCATGTCTATCATTGATTTGTTTGAAATAATCGATATCGATAATCGCGAGTGTTGCATTGGATACACCGTAACGATCCGCGATATTTGCAAACCGTTTAAGTTCCGTATCAAAACGACGACGGTTCCAACAACTAGTGAGTGGGTCTTTTTCTGCAAGTTGTTTTAACTCACGCTCCAAGCGCACGCGATGGCTTATGTCACGGAAACTGATGACATAGCGGTCCGCTAGGGCAAGCCCTAACTGATAGTGCGTAATTTGAGTATCCAGAGTGAGGTGATCACCAAAGCGGTTTGTCACTTTAATCTCACCCTTCCAGTATTCCTGTGTTTCCAAAGCCAAGAGTGCTTCTTTAAAACCATTCAGGTCATAACGCTCTATGGACTGAGATTTTAACTGCTCACTCGTATATCCGATTAACTTAGAAAAGTTTCTATTCGAAAAGTCGATGCATAAGTTCTTGTTAAGAATAACGATTCCGGTGACGGAGTGTGCGGCAATCCCTGCAATTTTTGAATCTAGGTGCTTGTTTTCTAATGGTAATTTCGCATTACCAATAAAAGTCCCATTAAGAACAATAACAACGCTTGCCAATTGTAATCGTGAGTTAAGGTGTAGATACCCCATGCAACCATGATCGCCAAATAGATAAGGGAAATTAGCTTTCGCTTGGTGTCATTACTAAATTTTTTGGCGTTCATTCAAGCACTCCAGATCATCGAATCACGCTAAGGTTAATAAATTCAAACAGTTGAGATTTACCAATTCGCGCCATGGGCTCAAGACTGACACCACTCTGACAAAACTAGGATTGTAATTTGTCTGAGCCAATGTCGTTTAATGGCAATTTTTGAAAGTCATTCCCCTTTATCTTACTTATCAACTTGTTTGAATTAGGAAAGAGAAATGAAAGCACGCAATGCCCTTTTAATTTTATTGACGAGCACGATTGGCTTTAACGCATACGCGATTACAGACGCTAGCAAGATTGGTGCGAACGCAGGTGCAATGAGTTACTGTTACGATCACATTGCATCTAGCAAAGACAAATCAAAATATCGCTTGCTCAAGCTGAAAACCTTGGAAGAGTATCAAGATCTGGATAGTGGTGACCGCGCAAGAGCGCTGGTAATGAAGAAAGCTGCAGAAGACGGAGATTACCTAGGTGACCCGTTGGATAAATCTCGTTGCAACAGCCTAAGAAAAATGTTGTTTGTGAAATACTAGTAACACCAAAATACTACAAAGCCATCACTGTTTAGTGGTGGTTTTTTTGTATCTATAACCCACTCATCACAGATTCAATCTAGCTATCAGTGACCAACCCAATCAATATTATTTCGCTATCTTTACACTAAAGATGGCGCTAAATGGTAAGTCCTCATCCCCTCTTATTCCTACTATATCGCTACAGGGTATGCATTGAGCGACAGGAGTCCCCCCCAACTTAAACATGAGAGACCAAATGACTTACACAGAGTTCAAACAAACTGATTTACACACCTGCCTTACCGTTGCTGGCGAATTGATGATAACGGTTGTTAAAGCTGCTTTTAAAACCGTAAAGGCGCTAATCAAGGCCTTTAGCTGGTTGGTAATCAAAACCTATCGCTATGTGATGAAGTAAACCTGTAAGCCCTTTCACCAAAATCTTTTTAGTCCGAACCGCGCCTTATTTAAGGCGCGTTTTTTTGTTTGCCGTGTATTGCATTCAATCAACCCTTCTATTCTTTACCCTAGTAACCTTAAGATGCTTGGGTATCTCCTTCTCGTTCCCCTATCTTTTTGTTTACGCCTGCCATCTAATAACCAGCCCGTAACGACTTCGCTCTAAAAAGATGAAATCTGTGCCTCTTTATTCTCCTATACCGTTTAATTTAAGGTGTTCTGCCTTCTACATTACCGTGGTAGAACACAACTAAACTCAATGCTAGAAGACCATTAAGGCGCTCTCGATAGCCAATACGAATGAGTCTAAAAGAGCAACGATGGTTTAACGCGAGTAGATTTTGGCAGTAAGATCCAAATGGACGGAGCCAACAATAGATTAGCCGATAAGGTTTTTAAAAAGTGATATCCACTCTAATCCCAAGACGCAAAAAAGGCGCTCAGTGAGCGCCTTTAGTAATGAGGTATTTAGCTTATAGTGTGTTCTTATAAACAACACCGTCTTTCATGATGACTTTCTTGGTCTCATCCTGCATCACGCAATCGACACCTTCTAGTGGATTCCCATCGACGATAAGTAAATCTGCATACGCACCTTCCACAATTTGACCTAATTTGCCCTCTTGATATGGGTGTTTGTAAGTCGACAATTCAAATAGACGACCACAGTTTGAAGTTGCCATGCGCAGCGCTGTAATGGTGTCGAATGTTTTTTCAATCGCACCAAGCTCTTGCATCTGACTTTCATGCACGTTTGCTTTACCAACACAGTCGGTACCAAACGCTAGGTTTTGAATATCGTATTTCTTGATAAGCTCAGCAGACTTAAACATTGCCTTACCAACGCGTTCTGTCTTGCGGTAAGTCTCTTCGTTTGGCAACGGGATCTTACGTTCTGCAATCAATGATGACGTGAAGTATGAAGGAACCAGCCAGATGCCTTTCTCTTTTACAATTTGGGCGATTTCATCGTCCATAATAGTAGCGTGCTCAAAGGACATGACGCCCGCTTCTGCTGCTCGTTTCATCGCTGGTGCTGTGTGAATATGAGCCGCCACATAGGTACCATAGTCGCTTGCCGCTTCTACCGCCGCTTTCATCTCATCTAACGTGTATTGCAGCGTGTCCAAAGGGTCAAATGTCGAAGATGCACCGCCCCCCGCCATCACTTTGATTTGAGATGCGCCCATAAACAACTGCTCTCGAACCGCTTTCAACACTTCTGCACGGCCATCCGCGACTTTAAATGCGCCCGTCTTCATTAGTGGGGAGTCTTCATGACCGTTCGTTAGACGTTCTTGCGCTTGGTTTTGACGGTAGTCTGAGTGACCACAAGTTTGCGAAATCGCCGCCATACAAGGCAAAATTCGAGGACCTTTGGCGTAACCTTTATCGATGCTGTTTTTCAAGCCCAGTGTGTTGCCAGCAACATCACGAATGGTCGTAAAGCCACGCATCAACATCTCTTCAGAAATTCTCGCAGAACGAATCGCAATCTCTTCGCGAGTCATGCCATCCAGTTCATTAAAGCCAGCTGAAAGCGTGATGTGTACGTGCGCATCAATCAGACCTGGCATCACCGTTTTGCCCTCTGCATCAATGATTTGCTCAGCCTTCGAGTCATCCACTTTCCCGATTTGTGTGATTAAGTTGTTTTCAATCAGAAGGTCCACGTTCTTCAGAAGTTGCTCATCCACACCGTTAAACACGTTTGCATTTTTAATTACGATACTCATGGTTTCTATCTCCGAGTCAGTTGTCTCAATACAGGTGCATCATATCGAGTGACTCGGAAATAGAATTGCCATTTCACGACAGATGAGGACAAAGTATTTAACTTACCAGTACATCGATTGGCTTAGCCACACTTCTAAAATCTCGGAGGTTACATAAGTTGCAGTTCGGGTCGCAGTTAGCTAAGCACTCAAGCTTTTCCCTCACTTTCTTTAATATGACCGGGTTGGAGATGGATTTAATGATGTTATGTTTGAGCAAGTAAACACCCATGCTCCCCTTTTCTTTTGGAGGATAGTATTTTATTTCTTCAGCATTAAAGACCAACTTACTGAAGGCGACCAATGGTTGGAAATCAACAATAAAGAAGTAGGCATAATCTTTCTTACTTGAATAACGAATTAGGTAATAACACAGAGCTTGGACAATTAATTCGAAATAGTGCGTTGAACTTGTATAGTACCCCACACCAATCAAGCAACTTCGCTCAGCATCCTCTCTAGAAAGAGTAATGAACGAAGGGAGTCCATTAATACCGTCGATGTTCACCATTCCGTACCAATGGCCGACAATCGCATCCTGATCGTTTTTGATAAGGACGCATTGATACTTTACCTCGCTCGCTTTCTCTTTAAGCTCTTGGTAGAAACGAGTCAGTGGAGAAATATTATGGTTAAACTCTTTGAACATATCGCTGTACTCATTAAGCGTCAGGCTTCTAATTTCGCTTTTCGGGGGTCCAGAGACTTTGCGATACGATAGGTTTGAGATTGAAAAGTCGAGCGCGCGAACCAAAGTGCTAATCACAGCATCATGCTTGTTACTGTATCGAACTTGCGATAAGTCCATGCGAAGGATGACTTCTATCAAGTCAATATCCAAGCATTTAGCAATATAGAGCTGCTTATAAGTTGGAGGAATACTTTTCCCCGTGAACCACCGACTTAGGGTGATAGAGTCTAAACCTTTAAACTCTTCATAATAGTTATTTTGTAATAGTGCGATCAGGTCTTTTCGAGAAATACCCCTTATGTATACCCATCTACTCAACTCATCTTTAAAACAATAAGTCATATAACTTCCCCTCCCAAAACACACTTAAGCACCAGCTTTTAATAAGGGTACCCAAGCTAAATATTGCATTGAGATCCATGGATACTTCTATAGGTACCCTCTAGAAATCGATACAGCCGACTGTAAGGGAGGTTATTGAATTTGATACTTTTTAGATATATGTGCACAGCACTCTCAGATTTTTCTTACGTCACATAAAGAAGCATATGAAACTGAAACATTTCGACATAAGAAGCAACTTCTGGTGTCAGAGTTCATTTCTGGAAGAGCCCCATTCATTTGAACAAACGAGTGGATGATAAATCTCTGAAGGTGATGTTTGAAGGAAAGGAGTCGGTTATAACTAGCCATGCTTTTATTGCGAGTAGGACAATATGCCCCCTATTACTGCTTTCCTGATAGCCTGATAGCCTGATAGCCTGATAGCCTGATAGCCTGATAGCCTGATAGCCTGATAGTAAACAATTGAAGTTTGCGAAAGAAAGGTGGCAAGGCCACCAATCTTAAGGTCATGGTGTTTCATCAACATAATAAAAACGAGATATAGAGTAAATTCTTAGAATATTTTTTATGGTGTCGTTAGTAAGGTTTGTATAACTCAATCCAAGGGTTAAATGCCGAACCTTTAGATTCAAGTAACCATTTATCTCCTGGTTTTACCTCAACGGTTTTAGTTTTTAATCCTCGGCCTACAAATGTCTTTGGCCATCCACCTATCGTTAAGCTTGTTACATCTCCTGATACCCACTTATCCCAACTAAGGAAAGCCGAAATAGAGTGCTTCTTAGAATAGTATATATCTGAGCCATTCTTGATCATCGGCGTAAAGTTGTAAGCGCCATCATTATAATATTTAACATGAATCATCTTTTTCACATCACGTGGTGTAAATGCTTGATTAGTGTCATTCGGTATATTACAAGTATCAAGGAAGGCCCCTGAACGAGAGAAGTTTACACAATAGCCATTCTTTGACTGAAAATAGTATTTACCGGCATTATTATTACGTAGTTTGAACTTTTGATTATCTCCACCATGACATTTCCACATAATAACTTCAGAATAAAGTCGATCTTCGGCATCCTTGATGTCTAAACAAAAGTCTTTGCTTGAATGCTGATCTAAAACGGTGTTGACAGATGCTTTTAACTGACCATCAATATAATTGAATCGCTGGTTTTTTTGGCCATTACACTCCCAAGCGCCTACGTTCTGTCCGTTGTAAAACGGTTCAGCTAGCATCCCACCAAAGATATCAACACAAGTATTTGGCTCGAGTTCAAACGTCATTGTGTAGTTATGCAATGCACTATCATTTCTTAACATGTTTGCATTTGCAGTAGGTACAATAAATAGTAGACCTAGTGTGGTAGAAAAAAGATACTTTGATTTCATAAAGATTACACTCCTAAATGGTTATCACGTTGGAATTGCAACTTTATTGGCCATATAAATATGTTCAATATGTTTTTTATTACACTAAAAATATTTGTCGATGTTATTCTCAATTTGACATATGCAATTAAGATGAATCTTTAATTATTCGAAAAATGGCCTCTATAAGCACATTGCCTATGGTGAAGCGTATTGGGGAACAGCAGAGAAACCACGCCGTTTAAGATTCACATTCGTAGAGTATTGGATGAGGTAAATAGATAAGAGCCACAAACTGTGGCTCTTGGTAATGATCGTCTATGGACTGTTTCGTTTAGTTCATACTCACCATACAAACGAGCTTGTTCTTATCAAACGCTTTATCTAGCTCTTGGTGTTTTACCGATGAATAGACTTTTCCTTGTTCAGTCCAATAATCTCCGTCAGCGAGGTTGGCATACTGTTCCAAATACTCATAAGCCGCTTTACTCGGCAAACTTGAGGACAAACGCTCACAGTATTGCGACGCCTCTTCACGATTCAAGAAAATGTCGTGAGACTTTTGGTTTCCTTTGAATTTAGGCAATAAATAGGTGAATGCTTCGTCTTTGTAGAGCACCTTGTTAGCATAACGTTTCACATCTTGCGCTTTAGTCGTGTTCAGCTCCGCCACCGCTCGAGAAGGCAACAGGCTCTCAGAAAACTTTGTATTGGTTTGAGCATCAGTCTGGCCGCTATGCGTATTCTTCGATTCTTCGGCAATTAAATTGGCCGGGGCCGTTTGCGCTGGATTCGCCTTTTTTGAAAATGGAAAGAAGTAATCACCGCCATTCTTAAGGTTGAGTTTAAGCGACTGGGTTTTGCCTTTATTCACTGCACGCACACTATAAATCCCAACGTAATTGCCCGTTACATCGACGCTTTCACCACTACCGACTTCTTGATCGTTGATGTAGAAGACCGTATTTTTTGAGTTTGAACGAAACACAAAGCGCACTCTATCTAAGTTTAACGCCTGTCTAAGCTCCACTTCTGTATTTGCACTGTAGGCATATTTGTAGCTCGCGTCTGCAGTAAAAGACAAGTCACCATTTAATCTTTGGGTTGCATCCACCACTCTAAAACCCGTAAGTTGAACGCGTGACAAACCGCCTTTACTCAATACAAAGGCGTTCTTAATGGAAGGGAGGTTTCTGTTTACACAGGTCGACAAACTCTCAGCGACGTTACATTGCAAATTACCATCGTAGGAGTCATGAAGGATGCGTTTCGATTCATCCAAATGACGAGCTTTGATCTTCTCGTAGAGGACGAGAAGTGCGTCATTTTTCACTCGTTCGATCTGACTGGCAGCTTGTTGATCTTCTGAAAGCTGGTGTTTAGTCTCAACGAGCAACTTCCCTGCCGTTTCGATTTCCTTTTTCATGGTGTTCACTTTGGCAGACATATTACGCAAAGTGAGAATGAGCGAGTCATCGTAAACGCCATCGACTAACTTATCTTTTAAACGATTTGAATCCGATTTGATCATCTCGACGTTATTAGCCAAATTGATCTTGGTCGACTCAATCTCAGCACTTAACTTGTTGTAATGCGAGATAGTTTCGTCAATATTGAGTGCTTTATACTCTTGCTCGTACGTAGCATTAATGCTGTTTAGTTTATCTTTCTCATTAAAGTTAATTAGCTCTGAGGCAGCGGTAACACCACTCCATGCTAGACCCACCCATATGACTAATACTGTTTTAGATTTACCCACTGCCACTCCAAATTGACCCACCACGACACCATTGTTGTTAAAGCTTCACCTTGCGTTTTAGGCAAGGTGAACGCTCTGCGATTAAAACCTATTCCGTTGGCTTTACTTCGTCTGGTTTTATTTGATCTGGTTTTGCCTGATCATTCTTAGAAGCCCATATTTCTGAGCGTCTGTTTTGTGATCGTCCCTCAGCGGTTGAATTCGACGCAATCGGCTGAGTTTCACCAAATGAACGAACGACAATACGGCTTTTATCCACGCCTTGCGCAATCAAACCGTTAGACGTTGTCAACGCACGCTGCAAGCCCAACGATTGGTTGTAGCCTTCAGAACCCTTGCTGTCGGTGTGGCCATCTACCGCAATAGCACTATCGCTATTTTTAAGCGAACCTGCGAGTTGATTCAGAGCCTTACTGCCCATCGGAGTTAAGTTGGATTGGTCAAAGCCAAAATGCAGACGCGCAACTAAGCCCTTGCCTTGTAGATAGTTGTTTTGATTGCCAATCCAAGTCGAACATCTAGATTGTTCCAACCCCAACTTTGATTTACCCGCCAACACTTGTTTTAGCTCGTGACTGTCGGATTTCTGCTCTATCTGCAAAAAGCCCTGTCGATGTTGACCAATTCCGATAACATCATCCACAGAGACACTATGTTGGTACTCGCTGAAGGTATTGTCGCAATAAACACTAAGCCCTTCTCCAGCCTTTACTGCAAAGCTTAACTGCATCATTGATAACGCGATTGCGCCAATCACTAACTTTTTCATATTTTCCTCTAGTACAACTTAGTTATTCCGCTTGTTTTTGAGCCTTTGCGGATGAGTTCTTCTATCTTTTCAATCAATTCATCTAAGTCAGACACATCGATGATGTCTTCACTTGGATTGACAACACAGTCTTGAAAACCACTTTGTTGAGAGGCGCGAAAGTCGATGCCAATAACACCGATGTATAAGCCCGGAACCTCTGCTCTGGCTTTGTCACACATACCGTTGTCTACTAGCCCCTTCAGAATGCCGTTGTTAGGGGTTTCCTGGCCGTCACTCAAAATCAGCAACATCTTGATTTTCTTGTTGTAAGCTTGCTGCTCTTCTTCATCGGTACTGTTTGGGTCTCCATCATGAAGAACCTGAGATCCTCTTAATATGCCTTGAAACGCTGCAGTACCACCGTCTGCCCACATCGACTTAATCGAGTCCAAATCTGAAAGTTTGTTCGACAATTGAATGTTATAAAATTGCGATGAATTTGAAGAACCATGAGCATTAAACAGTCGCGTGCCGCTCACACCATAGAAATTAGGCTTTAATCCTGATTTATCAGTAAACATGGTCGATACTGAAGTCGGTAAATCAACATAGTTGTAGACATCAGCTACGGCATAGCGATCTGCGTCGAGAACATCACGAATACGTTTGGCATAATTGTGATTTTCTGCCCGAGGGCTTCGACAGCTCGACTGCCAATAAGCACAATTATTCACTTCGCTTGCTGTATACGTGCGCCAGTAGTCCCAATCGACATCGTTGTAGCTATAAGGTGACAAGTAAGCCTTGTACCCGTTCTTGTAACTTAGTTGGCTTGTCGCATTGGCTCTATTGCCTGCCACAATTTCTCTGGTGCGAACGTTAAACGGCACAAAACCAACTCGGTTAAGCAGTTTATCTCCTGTTGTGTCTTCTCCAGGCTCATCACAAACGTCTTTCCACTCTCCGTCGACGAAATCTTGACGGATTTTTTTACAAAGAATCTTGTTTGATATCTGATCGATCGCGGTTTTCAAATCATCGATTTTTTTATGTCGACTTGATCCCCATCTTTCGTCCATCGAACCTGAAAAATCAGATACGAAGACAATATCGATGTTGTTATCTCCAAGGTAAACGGGGTATTTTCTGGCTAACGAACGGCCCGCTAAATCCTGTTGCTCATTAAAAGAAGGAACAAAACTACTCGCAAACCATGAGTCGTGTGTCGTCCTTGCGTTCACCGTATATTGAATGTATTCGAGCCCCCCTGCCCCTTCATCTTCCGTCTGATGAAATCGCTGGGCAGAAAGGCTGGCTGATTTAATATCTCGCACATAGTTTTCGACATATTTCGTTGCCAGTTCACGAGCTGCACCGGGCTGGTCTTCAATGGTCACCGCCATCGCAGCAGCCTCTGCTGAGTCTCTTAATCGGCTGGACTCTTGAACATAACGTGTTCCCTCAACAGCCCAAAAAGTGAACCCCATGATAGGAACAAGCAATAAACCCATCCATATCGCGGCGACGCCTTTTTGTTGTTGGAGACTTTGATGCTGGTATCGCTGCATTTTCATTTCATTATCTCCCTGGCATGATTGAAGAAGAGCCAATCTTGACCGTTGTCCCTGTGCCACCATTGAAAAAAGGTTTGAACCAAGAGCTTTGCTCTTCACATACACTGACTCGATACAGTGGGTATACGATGCCTTTTTCAACCGGAGCCAAATCTGCATGAGCAAGAATTGAGTCCGTTTCGCAACCTAATTTATTGAATTTGCTACTGGTAAAAGCAGCCACATTCGCCTTATTCGTCAACGACTCGATTTTAATCGCCACATTATCTGGCGTTGTATCCAACATCCGGCTCGCCACTTGAGTCAGGTCTTCTAAATCTGTATTGGTGACGGATAAGTTTTTCCCTGCCAACACATCAGCATCAAAGTAACGAGTACGTTCTTTGATCACATTGACCAAGGCAAAGCTGGAACGATCGAGCTTTGCGCGCACAAGTAGCTGATAACTGAGATCCGCCGCAAAAAGGTAAACACCCCACAATGCGACAAGAACAAACACAAGCTCAATAGTAAATGCGCCTTTTTGGTGCTTGGTAGAAGGTAAAAATCGGTTACGGAGTGTCATCTTTCCACCCTTCATGCTCTAAGTTCAAAACCATGGTTCGAGCAATGTCTTTATCAGCAGCACCAGTTAGTTTTATCATTGGAGAGTAGTGATACGTAACCGTGATTTCGGCTAAGTCATAATTGAAGTTCAGACCTTGATCAGAATGCCCTCTATTGGCAATAAAATCGTCATAGGTTTTGTAGTACCGACCTTGAATAGAGAATCGGGCACTATCAATTAAGAAATGCCACAGGTTATTATCGGCTTCTATCAACGTTCGAAACTTATCTTCATACTGTTGATTAATGCCTTTTCCCTCATAGATCTTTGTGTTTCTGATGGTTTCTCTGAGAGAGTACTCCGTCATGTTTACGACATAGATTTGATAGCTGGACTCGAAAATAGCAAAAGTGGCAAAGAACAAAACGAGCGCACCCAAAGCAAACTCTATCGCCGTCACCCCCTTCTGCTTGCAAAGACTTCTCATCACTAACTCCTAGTCTGAGTCAATTCAGTCGCGATACTGTGGATCTCTTGAGCTGAAAAATCACCTTTAAGCAATTTCTTCGCTGCGTCCATTTGTTGTGCTTTCATAAGTGCAATAGCAAGGTTCGCTTTGACCACTTTATTTGCTGGATTGTCTTTTAACACGGGAGTTAGCGTCTCAATTGCTTGTTGGTACTCACCGTTTGCCATATGTATCATCGCAATATTGTTCTTGATCACGACATCGTCGTATCCACGTAAGCGGGCGTTATTCAGCTCTTGATAAGCATCTTCATACTTACCCGCTTTGGTGTAGGACACGCCGAGCAAGACATGAATTTGCCCTGCCTGATTACCAGCACTGACTGAAGATAGATAAGCGGCAATGGCATTTTCAGTGTCGTTTTTTGCATCAAACACCTGCCCTTCTAGTTGATACAGACTAGGATTCTCAATACCCTCTTTTCTGAGGTGTTGAACGTAGAAGTTAGCTGATTCAAGATCCCCTTTATGGAAGTAAGCCCACGCGAGGTTTTCTTTTACCGCAGGATCTTGCGAACCTTGCTCCAGCTTGGATTTATAATGCGTGATTAAGCCGTCGTAATTCTTCACTTTTTCCATGCTAGTGACATCATCTAGTTGCTGGCTCTGCTGTGAAGGTGTCGATTGACAGCCAGCTAATACGCTTAACGCGAACAAAACGACAGAAATACGTTTTGCAACCATTAGTTACCCCCAATATTGATCGACATTTGCATGACACTCGGAGCGAGTATCAGAATGACGATCGGAAACATAATGAATAAGATCAAAGGCACACTCATCTTTGCCGAGAGTTTGCCAACCTTTTCCTCGACCGTAAGAATCTGAACTTTTCGCATGTCCTCTGCGAGATCACTTAATACTTGAGCCACGGAGGTTCCGTACTGCAAATTTTGAATAATAGTCAGGACAAAGCTTCGAACTGCTGGTGTTGGTATCCGGTCACTGAGATCATTAAGCGCCTTTTCTACACCGTGTATTTTGGCTGAATCGGAAGTGCGTTTAATTTGATAGCAAAGGTCTGAATCAAACTCTGCCAACTCCTTCCCTAAGTACACCAAAGCCGCTTCTATCGTCATACCGGTTTGAACACACACCGACATCATGTCTAATAAATACGGTAACTGAGATGACGTCTTACTAATCAAGACTTTACGTCGAAGCTGCAGCAAGGAATCAGGTACAACTATCACGCTAATAAGAGCAAAAATGACCACGATAAGCTGACTGGTCGTTGTCATATCCGACAGTAAAACCCCACCAGCAACCAAAGCAAGTACCAACAACTTGGCAGGAAAGTAAAACTTCGCCCACTCTGTGTTGTAATACCCAGCTTCAATCATTTTTTGTTCTAATTCGTGTCGATACTCTTTACCGAAACGGACAAAAAAACGGTTAACGCGAGAGGGGGCACGCACTACATCTCCCCCGATGTAAAATGCCACTTTCTTGCGTCGCTGCTCAGTACGTAGTGAATCAACGATTAAAAAGAGTAGCGAAACAAACAGCACAACAAGAGAAACCAATAACATCATGCGCGCACTCCTTTGACTAACAGCCAAACAATAAATAACCCGAACAACTCGCTGCCAAGCACATAAAAGAGCACGATTCGGCCAGAAGGGTCATACAAGACATAATCCACATTGCCAGGATTTACATAGTTAAGAATAGCCATAAAAATCAATGGGATTGCTGCCACAATCTTGGCCGAGATTCTTGCTTCCGACGTCATCGCCATTTTCTTCTTCTCTAGCGTTCTTGCATCTACGAGCACGCGAATAAGCCTTGCTAACACGCCTTTTAACTGGCCGCCTCGAGCAATGTTTGCTCTAAGTGTTACGGTAAAGAACAGAAATTCCGGATATGGGTAGTTTTTACACGAACGCTGCAATACAACCTCAGGAGACTCACCCAATTTCAGTCGGTCTCCCATCAACTTGAATTCACGACCAATCGAGTTATCCATTACGTCGCCAACGTAGCTGATGGCTTGCATTAAACTGTCACCAGCCGTAACCGCACTCATGAGAATATTCAGAGCATCTGGAAAAGTGTTTTCAAAGTCTCTGCGTCTTCTTGTCACCAAATACCGGTAACCAAACAAGGTTAGTAACACTGACAACCCTAGCGTTAGCCAGATGCTGGACATCAAGAGCAACTTAACGACAAAATACCAAGAGACAATAAGACTACCTGTGATGTACAGAGCGATATAAAGAGACGAACGCGGTCCCAAAACTTTAAGAGTTGGCGAGATCGACTCTTTAAACTTTTGCCAGCTTTGCTTTCGTACCAATGATTTAACGTTGATAGCATTGAAGTTTTCCGCTTCAGCTTCTTCAATATTGAAAAACTGGTTAACCTTTTTGACCTTCGAATCCCTGATCAAAAGCAGTACAACCGCAAAGAGGATAAGCGAGATCCAGAGCATGTTATATCACCTTAAATGCAGCCATCAGCTCGTCATATAAGCCGAAGAATTGGGATTTTTTCACAAGCTCAGATCGTTGCATGATGCCACTGGTCACAAAGTCGCCTTTCACCGTTTCCCCGAAATGCGCATCGTCGTAACGGAAACGATAGATCTCTTCCATCACGACGCTATCGCCTTCTAGGCCAACAATTTCAGAGATACTGGTAATTTTACGGGAGCCATCACGCAACCTATTAACTTGAACGACCATTTGAACGGCACTGACAATTGTTCTTCGAATCGCGTCAAGAGGTTGGTTTAAGTTCGCCATCATGACCATGGATTCAACACGAGCAATCGCATCACGTGGAGTATTGGCGTGCAACGTCGACATCGAACCATCGTGGCCGGTGTTCATCGCCTGCAGCATTTCAAATGCTTCAGAGCCACGACACTCACCAAGAATGATACGGTCCGGGCGCATACGCAGCGCATTGATAACCAAGTCACGCTGGTTCACCGCGCCAGTTTGTTCAACGCTGGAAGTTCGCGTTTCTAATCGAACCAAGTTTGGTTGTTGTAAACGCAGTTCGGCTGCATCCTCAATCGTGACAATACGTTCATCTTCTGCAATGTATTGAGATAGCGCGTTGAGTAACGTGGTTTTACCCGAGCCAGTACCGCCAGAAATAAGAACGTTCATTCGACAGCGAGAAGCGATCATCAGTACTCTTGCCATGTCTGGAGACATAGAACCAAAGCCAATTAAATCTTCAAAGCCAATGTTCTGCTCTCTGAACTTACGGATAGAAATTGAGGTTCCGTCCAGAGCAATCGGTGGAATAACGATGTTTACACGACTGCCGTCTTCAAGCCTTGCATCAACTGTTGGGGATAATTCGTCCACACGTCTGCCAACACGCGATGCAATACGTTTTGCGATCGCCAATAACTGCTCTTCATTGACAAACGAGACTTCTGATTTTTGTACCTTACCGTGTCGTTCGAAGAAGATGTTATTCGGCCCGTTCACCATGATGTCTGAGATCGACTGATCTTCCACTAATGGTTGTAATGGCCCCAAACCAAACAGCTCATCAATCAGGCTTTTCACCAACCCAGACTTCATCATGGAAGTGATCGGTCGTTGGTAGCTGTTCGCAAGAAGGTCTACCGCAGCTTGTATCTGGGCCTCAAGATCTCGACGGCTCATTTTCTGAACCGCTTCAGCATCTAACGCTTCAAATATTTGGCCACGAAAAGCGACATATAAGTCTTTGTTAGAACTCATTTAGCACGCACCTTCTTTAACCACGATCCCATGCCTTTTTGATCAACAGGTTGGCCATTGATCAGCTTCACCAGTAACTCCATAGAGCGACTGACGTGGCGATCATGTTTATGGCCTCGCTTACCATCAATGATGATGTGTGAAAGCGATTTGCAGTAAGCCACTTCTAAGTCAACATCCGTCCCTAAGTATTTGGTTAAGTCAGGCTTCTGCAATACATAAGCATTTTCTGGTCGATGGTAGTTCACGACCGTAATAACACGAGTGCGAGATGCGAGTGTGAGCTGCAAATTCGACATTTTTTCAAATAACCGCTTTGCGCTTCTTACCGAAGACACAGATGCGTCTAATACCAAAACAACCACGTCGAAGTTTTCTACCAAGAGTTGAGGTTCAACTTTGAAATCCACGCCACCAGAGAAATCTTCGATAATGAAATTGGTATTTCTTGCCAAAAGGTCACAAAGCGTTTGGTTATAGTTAAGGATATCGGTCTGACTCATATCCCCATCAATCGCCAACACACGTAGATTTTTTCGTGCATTGAACAGGTAGCTCAATGCCCCTTCTTCATCCATCTCATGCAATGGCGCAGTGAACTCGTCTATGGCACGGGATTTAAAGTCTTTTAGTCCCAATAGAACGTCGATATTAGTGTCCGCATATTGATGGTCGACAAGAATCGTATCGCTACCTTGAGTAGAGAGTAGTGAACTCAACTCGGTAGTAATGAAGGATGCTCCGACCCCGCCTTTCGAACCAACAACCGCGATACGCTTTGCTTTACGCTTCTGACTTACGCCAGAAAATGTCTTGAGGTTTTTGTTCACGTGATTCAAGAAGTCAGCAAACTCTTGTTTATTGACTGGCCAAAAAACGTAATAAAAGCCCATCTCTTTGAGAGAACGAAGCGTCGAGATCGCGTCTTCCTTGCCAATTACTACCACCCCTTTATGAGTTGGCACTTTGCTGGCAAACGCTTTAGCATCTTCGACAACACTGCGGGATTCATTCAGTTCAAGTATGACGATGTGACTGCTTTGTTGCTCTGTCAGCTTGGTTGAGCCCGAGTTGGCTTTTACGCACTCAGGATCGTTCCAGCCTTCAAAGCGAAACACTTCTTGAACTAGGTTCAAACACTCTTGTGATTGATAAAACAAAGTACAACCAGCAACGCCAGTCGCGGTGGACTGAGTAGGCTTAGCCTTGGTGCTTAACGCTTTGGTAAGATCAAACATGTTATTCTCCCACCAATCTAGACTTATAGGACACTTGTTTTAGACGCATCGACTCTACAAAGCAGTCAGGTTGACCTAGTTGGACGTGAATTTGTGCAGGCGTACATTGCTGAGTCTTCATGCGCGTTAACGTCACTTGAATGCTGAGCTCATTCGTTAAATGAGGTGTATTGCGGAACGTCACTCTTTGCGGCGCGACAATGTGTGACGGATATTGGCTAAATATCTGCTCTAACATCGTCTTGCCACGCGTTGATCTGTAATCCACCACGTAAGTCGCCTCTTTATCCATCGACTCAATATCGTGAATCAGTTGCTTAATCTGCTTGGTGGTTTCCGCTTGTTTTTTGATCGCAAATTCGAAATTGTGGTGTTCTTTGTACACCAAAGCTTCAGCACCGTTACCACCAAAATAACGCTCTGAAGCGCAACCAAAGAGGGATGAAGTCAATAAAGTAATGAGTACGAGTTTCTTCATTGAATGAAACCTCCTTCAGACAGTAAGCGAATCGTTGCATCCGATGTCACTTGGGAATTACCCTCGGAATCAATATTCAACCAACGCGCCAATGTTGATGTTTTTTTGATATATGGGAGTTGAATGTCTTTTGGTTTCATTGGCTCAACCAGATTTACCGTCGCCACGATGATCAACTCAGTGCGTTTTCTGTCTGTCGTTGCCTTACGGAATGCCGCACCAAGTACAGGGATATCGCCGACAAAAGGAATCTTCTGCATTTTTTCTAAATCGGTGCTGCTCATTAGCCCACCTAGAATGAAGCTATCTCCGTCTGCTAACTCGACCGTCGTTAACGCTCGACGCGAAGCCAGCTGTGGCACTTTTATACCAGCCGCCTCTACATAGCTTTCTACTTCACTGACTTCTGGGGCTAATTGCATTCGGATCTTATCTTGGCTAAGTACCTTCGCAGTAAGGTCCAACTTAATGCCAAACTCTTTAAAAGTGATATTGACATTGCTGTCCGTCGATACGATGACCGGCACCTCTCCACCAACGAGGAAACTTGCCGATTCGCCGGAGAGTACGGTTAAATTAGGTTCAGCTAAAACTTCAGCAATTTGGTCATTGCCTAATGCTGTAATCAACGTGCTTAAATTTGCGGCGTCAAACTGATCAAAAACAAACTCACCGACACTAGAACCCACAGAGCTCCAGTCAACACCTACTGTTTTTCCAATGATTCGGTGACTTGAGCAACGGAAATTTTGACGTTCACTTGTTGAGTCGTCGCGACTTCAATGCGTTCGACGATCCCTTCCCATGTCATATTTCGCGCGAAACCATCCCCTCCGGCTCTTCATAGTCGGCACTTTCAGAGCTGAACTCCAACTTATCGGCTTTGTCCCATCGCTCTGTCTTTTCTCGGCCAAGTAGTGTTGCAACCAATCGATAGATGTCATCACGCGTTGCTTCGGAATCAACAACACCACTAACGGCAACTTGCTCACCAACAGACTGAACCTTGACCTTAGCGTCTGGAAAATGGAATTTAAGCTGGCGTCTGACTTCGCTTAAGTCCAAATCAACAATAATGCGATCAGAGAGCAGCACATCATCATCAATCCCGTACACAATCAATCGTGACTGCCCTATTCCATTAGCGAATACCACCAATGTGTTGTCATTGATGATTTTATAATCCGCAATATCAGGATTACTGATGAAGACCTTTCCAATTGGTGTCTTAAGCTGAATATGTTGTCCATCATTGAGCGTAATGGGGCGATTCGCCGCATAAACATTCGTTACGCACATTAAGCCCATAAAAAAGAGCACAATAGAACGGTAAACTGATTGCTTCATTTGAGGTTGTATTGTCATTACAGAGCCTCTCTTGGGTTGTTGACGTTACCGCGCAACTCGTCAATACCAGTGTAATTATCAATAATATTGCGCACTTCTGCGTACTCAGGCTGCTTGTAGGTTTGGCTTCGGTATATTTCGATGTGCATAGTTCTTTGGGCTAACGCGAGTTTGGCTAGGTCATCAGGTCTAACTTCAATGACGACAGTCGTTAAACCGTCTTCTTTACTCGGGGCTCGTGCAGTAACAGAACTGTTTTCCCCTTCTCCATCACCAATGTTGAGTACTTTAATATGCTTGAGGAACATTGATGCTTTCACGCCTCTGAAGCGCTTTGGCTTATCCATATTTCCCGCTAAGTTATCATTTGGAGAGCTCACTGTAAGGACATCAATGTATGAACCTGGTCGGATATAATCATTGATTAGATTCTTGTTGCTCACTTCGAGTGGATACAACGTCATTCCCTCCGTGACGAGAAGATCGATATACCCAGGCTGACCAGACGCGACTTGGTATTCTGGCAACACAACTTCGCCAGGATTCAAACCTCGATTCAATAAAACGGAAGGGGAAAAACTGATTTCAGCGTCTTCTCTCACACCAAGCGTCAATGCCTCGCTAAGTGGGAGCTGTCGTTTTATGACGCCTTGAGCACTGATCGCATGCCCTTTTTCATACGCTTCTGTGGTCGTCCAGACAGCAACATGCTTTTCTTCTTTGTTATCTGCCAATTCAGCGGTAGTTGCTGACTGAGGTTCGCTTTTGAACAAATCGACAACGCCTAGCGCGCCAACTATCAAAGCAACAATAGCAACAAGTAATACCAGTCGAGATCTCATAACGTGCCTATTTTTGGAGGTTTATATATGTGGCGTATTTTGAGTTAAAATTACTAAGTAAAATCCAACGCTAATTGCTATTCCATATGGGATTCCCTCTTTATTATTCGATGTGTTGCTTATTAGCTTTTGACCTATCAAATAAATAACAGCTAAAAAACCACCAGCAAAAGCCGTCAAAATATAGGCCCACGGCAAATCATGTAAAGGGACTGAAAGAGATAAGACAGCGGCATACTTAATATCACCAGCTCCAATCGAAATCAGAGCGTAAAGTATTAACCCTACCCCTAACACCAGCAAAAAGGTTGTTATTTGAATATCTAACGGTGAAAAAAAACTTTGCAACAAGAGGAGTATGAGCAAGGTGTAATTATGTATTCTTCGACAAATAAAATCGACAAATGAAACATAAACACACGCAACTGCCAATACTAACAAATACCATTCATGACTCAAAAATAAGACTCTCAGGTTAACTTTTCTGGTTTATTTTCAAAAAAAACTCATTAGATAATCTGAATTAACGATGCCAGACCAATGAAAACCATAGGTCTGGCATAAATATCTATCGATATTATCTACATACAACCAAAGGGTAATATGTTTAATTATGGCGTTGGCGTTGGTTTAGTACCAGCAGTTTTGATCGTATTAGCAATCGTATTAAACGCCTTACCCAACTCCTTAATGAAGCCGTTATCACCTACCGCTACGCTAACTAGCACTGCCATTGCAACACCAATTAGACCATATTCAATCGCCGTTACGCCACGTTCGTCGTTCTTGAATTTTGATAAAAACAGGCTTGTTTGTACGTATAGTTTAGTGATCATGATCGTTCCTATGAGTTAAATTTATAAAAGAGGCGCCAGTCTAATTAATACCTTTAACCAAGAAAAAATAGCACCTATTGATAAAATCGATAGGATGTGTAAATAACACTCAAAATTACCAAATAAATATCGAACACTTTTTAAACAAAAACTTAAAATACAATACCTTAGCTTAATCTTTTACATTACAATGACAGTGAAAATGACTATTTGATAGTTTTAAAAATTGGAACAAGGATCATCAATAGAGTGATAGCTCTACATATTAATTAATAATTCAATACAAACCAATTGATACGGGTGATAATCAATTATGCCATATAGGAATATGTTGGCGACGGTTTAATGCAAAAATAATTAACCGTGGTTTATAAAACCTGTTGAAATATGAGAATCATCACGCTATATATACGAACAATAAACCTAAAACTATAAATTACTTGCTTTTAAAAAGGTTGGTAGAATCATGAAACTACAATTCGAAAATATTGTTTCGTTCGTAGCTGTAGTTGAGGAAGGTTCATTTAGCTCCGCAGCTCGGAAGCTTGGCAAATCCCAATCTACTGTTAGTACTGCTGTTCAGAACCTGGAATCAGACTTAGGCTTCAATTTATTTAATCGACAATATTCTAAAGTCTGGCTGACCGAAAAAGGGAAACGTCTATTCCATTTGTCTGCCCCTGTTGTTTCAAAGTATCGAGAATTGATGACAACAGCACAGCAAATGAATATATCAGAGCAAATCGTTTATCGTGTAGGCATTGATCCACTGGTATTCAATAAAGAAGTAAAGAAAACACTACTAGACTTTTCAGAAGCATTTCCTAATGTAGACTTGCTTGTTGTCACCAAACCAAGCTTTGTTTTGGGTAACTACATAAACGAAGGGAAGATCGATCTAGCCTTGGGAAACCCCTACCACAAAACAGGGAACGACTTTAATATTGATGAGTTGTTTTACGTCAACTGTTGGTGGGTGGCACACGAGGCCTTGACGAATATTGACAGTAACCCGTCGCAACGAGTCCTCTTAATGGATGGCAGCGAAGAGTTACTCAATTTATCTAACATAGCAGCCTATAATTTATGGCGTCTGGATGATTTGGGAACCATCCTAGACCTATGTAAAGCCCAAAAGGGCATTGCTTTTTTGCCAGAATTTCTCATCGAGGAAAATGAAAAAGAGAGCAAGCTAAGACGGATTAACGACCACCCAGATTTATTTGGTAAGCGAGTGACCGCTTCTCTATTCTGGCCTACACATTCTGATTTTAGTTTGTTCAACCAATGGATAAAAGGGGAGCTAAGAAGTAGTGTAGCCCCTCAACCAAAGTTCATGGCAGATTTAGCACAATAACCCACTCTATTTCTCTTTTCTCTAAACCTGCTTTCCAGAATGTAAAAGAGCCGCAGTTTGCGGCTCTTGCTTTATTCAATTGTGTTTAAAAACACCTGATTCTTTACCCCGCACGATTAGAGTGCAGGTTCAACGTACCTTCAAAAATACAAAAGAAACTATAACAACGTTTTCGAAAAGAACTTATCAAGTTTGACTACGGCTTGATCAACATACTTGTTTTGATCGTAAAGGTCGAAATGTTGCGCCCCTTTAATCTCAAACAACTCAGCGTCAATGCCAGCGTCTTTACCTCGTTTTACCGCCACTTCGCTAAAATACGCCGATAGCGCTTCAGTCCCAACGACAGCCAAGAAAGGAGTGTCGCCAAGTAGCGCCATGTTTTCTGATGGGTTATAAGCGTAGCGTGTATCTAGAGACATAGCAGCGCGCATTGGTGAATAGTTTTCGGCACCGCCACCACGCTCAGGGTTACGATAGTAATCAGCAGCGCGAACCCAAAACTCATTCATGGATTTGGCTTTTTCTGCAGATGGAATGCCATCAACAAGCACGACCTCACCTGTTTCGTAATACTTTTGACGTGCCTCGCTCGCCATTTGGATCTGCTGACGATATTGCTCAACCGGATCGCCCGTAAGTTGGTCCATATACTGAGTTGCCCCACCCATACCATAGTCAGTAAAGTCAACAAAGCCACTGACTGTTGCTACAGAGTCTAAACGGGTATCCTGCATTGCAACTTGTAAGCTGTAACCAGCACCAGAACAAATGCCTAGCTCACCGATGCGCTGAGGGTCAACGCCTGGAAAATGACTCAAGAATGTAATGGCATTCTTAATATCTTCAACCTTCATTGGCGCATTTTCCATACCGCGAGGATAACCACCACTTTCACCGTAAGTACGATGGTCAAAAGCTAGGGTAATATAGCCTTTTTTTGCCATTTTCTCGGCGTAAATACCTGCGGTTTGCTCTTTAACACCACTGGCTGGCGTAATCACTACAAGCGCTGGATAGTTTTTGCTTTCGTCATAATTGGGTGGCAAGAACACATTACCAGCAATACGAACATTCTCACTAAGAAAAGCAACTTTATTTTTGCCATCGTGATAGTCAGCACCTAAGAAGGCTTCCGCAGCAACAGATGTTGTTCCTAAAACGGCACTAGCAACTAACGAAAGGGGGATTAATTTAGTAGTTTTCATATCTTACTCCATAGATTTCTGAGGTTTGCAACGTTCCCCGCTGCAACAGATGTATGTTATGAAAACCATAAGTGTTGATATATAGCACTCAAATCAATTCACTGTTGCCATTAAACAACAATTTAAGAGGTACATTTATAGAAATAGTCACAGATATCCATAAGTAAGGTATGACTTAATAGCTTGAAGAGATAACTTAAAGCATGACAATTCTGGCTAGCCATAGCCTGTCGCCGTTTTTTTATTCGACTTCATGCGCCCTGGGTTGAACTAATCGGAATCCTCTCGCCAGCATCACTTCTAAACAAAAAAGCCAATATTGAATCAATCAACACTGGCCCTTGTTTAGTTAAACCGAAACGGGAATCAGTCTACAAAATATGGCTGGTGTTCTTCAGTCAAAGCACTGTCTTTCGCAAAGTCAGTATGCTTAGTTACATTGCTCACGTTCCAGTTAGATAAGTCTTGGTTAAATACCTTAGCCTCAGCGAACATGCGATCCATATTCAGCACGTTCGATGTATCCCAACCACCTATATCTTTGTTAAATACCTCCGTATAAGAAAACATCCAGCTCATATCCTTAACATTAGATGTATCCCAATTTCCTATATCTTGGTTAAAGGCCTTCGTATAACCAAACATGTAGCTCATATCCACAACATTCGATGTATCCCAATCACCTATATCTTGGTTAAAGGCATGAGCAGTAGCAAACATCCAAGACATATTCATCACATTCGATGTATCCCAACGGCCAATATTTTGGTTAAAAGCTTTTGCATTTGAGAACATCGCAATCATATTCATCACATTCGATGTATCCCAGTGGCCTATATCTTGGTTAAAAGATTCAGCTCCAAGAAACATCTTAGACATATCCCTGACGTTCGATGTATCCCAATAACCGATATTTTGGTTAAAGGCACTGGCTTCCCAAAACATATAGCGCATACTACTTACCTTGGACGTATCCCAGTAGCCGATATTTTGATTGAACGTAGAAGCCCCCCTAAAAATTTCGTCCATTAGTGACACATTAGACGTATCCCAATAACCGATATCTTGGTTAAAAGCTTGTGCATAAGCGAACATGTCTTGCATATCCCTTACCTTGGACGTATCCCAGTAGCCGATATTTTGATTGAACGTAGATGCCCCAAAAAACATTGAACCCATATTCGTTACATTCGATGTATCCCAATCACTGATATCAGCATTAAACGATTCACGATCCCTAAATACACGGCTCATATCCGTTACCTGAGTGGTGCAAAATCGAATTTTCCCTTGCTCTAGTGTATCTAGCATCGTCTTGTCTTTGATTAGAGCGTTATCCACTACTACATAAACTTGCCCGTTTTCAATCATCACGGAATTAACGGCTTGGTCAGGGCATTTTACTGAGATATCAGCAGCAAAAGCGGTTTGGCTGGCAAGCGCGATTGCGCCCACAAGAAGTGAGGCTATGGTTCTTTTCATTGTATTTTCCTAGGGTTGAATAGACGTTATTGCGTAAAAGTTGGAAGGTTATCTTCAGACAGGCCACTGCCTTTGGCGAAGTCGGTATGACGAGAGACGCGCTCGACGTTCCAGTAGGTTAAGTCTTGGTCAAAGCGCTTGGCGCCGGAGAACATGCGATCCATGTTGATAACACTGGAAGTATCCCAGCGGCTGATGTCTTGATTGAAGTATTTGTCTTTAGCGAACAGGTCACTCATGTTTGTTACGTGAGTGGTGCAGAGTTGAATGTTGGCATCCAAAAAATTTTGCCAATAGTCTGAGTTGCGAATGAGTGCGTCATTGACAACCACAAACAACTCATCTTCTAGAACCATCACGGTTCCTGGTTTGTTGGACTCACAGGTAACTGTTTCAGGCTCACTAGCAAAGGCTTGGCTACAACTTAGTAGCGCACAGGCGGAAATAATCGAACGTAGCTTCATGATTAAGATATCCGAGTCTTATAAAACGAATCTCGATCATATAAAAAGCACTTTTGTCAGTTTCACTAATAGAGGCTTTAAATTGACTAAATCAGTAAAAATGCATTCCTTAGCCCAATAAATACCTCACAGTAATAACAGAATTAATTATAAAACGAGCACTTTGTGAGATATTCCGTTAATTGTGCTGAATATCGTCAGTGTATTTTTTCTAAGTTTACTTAAGTAACGGCTATTTACCGTATCAGTCTTTTGGCATTTCGTTTTTTTGATCAAAAAAAAGAGCCGCAAAATGCAGCTCTTAATTTATCTATTTCTATTTAAGCAAAACTTACTCTTTACCGAATACGTTGTTTTCTTGCTCTTGTACGCGGATGAAGGTAGTACGCTTGGTTAGCTCTTTAAGCTTTGCTGCACCTACGTAAGTACATGTTGAGCGAACACCGCCAAGGATGTCTTGGATAGTACCGTGAACGCTGCCACGGAATGGTAGAAGTACGGTTTTGCCCTCAGCTGCGCGGTAGCCAGCAACACCACCAGAGTGCTTGTCCATCGCGCTCTTCGACGACATGCCGTAGAATTTCATGAACTTCTTGCCGTCTTGTTCGATCACTTCACCGCCTGACTCTTCGTGACCTGCTAGCATACCGCCTAGCATTACGAAGTCAGCGCCGCCGCCGAATGCTTTTGCAACGTCACCCGCACATGAACAACCACCGTCACCGATGATCATGCCGCCAAGGCCGTGTGCAGCGTCACCACACTCGATGATTGCAGAAAGTTGTGGGTAACCAACACCAGTCTTAACACGTGTAGTACATACAGAACCTGGGCCGATACCCACTTTAACGATGTCTGCGCCCGCTAGGATTAGCTCTTCACACATGTCGCCAGTCACTACGTTACCTGCAGAGATAACTTTGTCTGGGAATGCTGCACGTACACGTTGTACGTACTCGACTAGGTGCTCTGAGTAACCGTTCGCGATATCGATACAGATGAAGATAAACTCATCAGAGATCGCCATGATGTCTTTGGTTTTTTGGAAGTCTGCTTCAGACGTACCCGTAGAAACCATAACGTTGTTTAGTGTTGCTTTATCTGCTGTTTTCGCAAACTCAGCCCAGTCTTCTACTGTGTAGTGTTTGTGAACAGCAGTCATTACACCATGCTCTGCTAGTGCTTTCGCCATTGCGAAGCTACCAACCGAATCCATGTTCGCCGCAATTACAGGCACACCAGACCATTGACGACCACTGTGCTTGAATGTAAAATCGCGGGTTAAATTTACTTGAGAACGGCTCTTAAGGGTAGAACGTTTCGGGCGAAACAGTACATCTTTAAAACCTAACTTAAGTTCTTGTTCGATACGCATTGTGTAATTCCTTGATTCATAAGTATATGTGTCATCTCAGAGTGCGTAGTGGCATCGTTGGCAGACGAGTTCACTGTTCTTCGGACACAAAAAAACCGGAGCGTTGGCAGACGCTCCGGTTTTCAGCATTATAGGCTGTGATTTCTTTCCTACAAGTCTGATATTTGATTTTTTTTGTGATACCATCTTGGAAATCGCATATCAAAAACACCGCACCTCTCCCCAAAATCATAACTTTGTTAACAATATCAGATAGTTAAAACCCACCACCATTTAATCCTTTGCGCAAACCTTTGCGTGAAACCGATAGCTTTTTACCGTTCAGCTTCTCATAAATGCTCAAAATTGCATCAAACGGTCTTTAATCCTTGGATCAAACAAAAAATATTTCCTGATTTTTTCACGCTTCACATCACTCTTTTGCCATTTTTAGCGCTGCTTTCTCCGTTCAATAATCGTTTTTTAAGTTAATGGCATCTCGAAGTGATTCAATAACATCACTTGCCAATAACCCAATTTCGCCTTTTTGTTGAACATTAATGTCCGCGGCGTGACTATGAAGCATCACTCCCAAACGTGCAGCAACAGCAATAGGTAACCCTTTGGCAAGCAGCGCGGCAATCACACCAGAGAGCACATCACCCATTCCACCACTTGCCATTCCCGGATTCCCAGCAAGACACACGTACATTCTTCCCCCATCAAAGATAAGCGTACCCGCCCCCTTAAGAACAACAACACCACCATAACGTTCATGGAGTTGTCTTGCGGCAGCAAAGCGGTCTTGCTCTATTTCCTTAGTTGAGACATTAAGTAAACGTGCTGCCTCTCCGGGGTGTGGCGTCATAACGCGTTGCTCATCTCGTAAAACCACGACGTCGTTACGCTGATTCAGCATCGCAAGAATATTGAGTCCATCAGCATCCACGACCTTAGGTTTGTGTTGCTGAGATAAGAGCTGGTATGCCTGATGCGCCCATTCATCCTCACCGAAACCAGGACCGAAAGCTAAGGCATCCGCCCAACGTGTCCGTTTAATCAGTTCGTTGTCCTGCTCTTTTAGCTCATCAAACGTAATAGCCTGACTCATGACTTCTGGAGAGCCAACTTGCAATGGCAATAAAGAGCTCGGGTGTGTCAGAGCAGCCGTAAGTCCTGCGCCTGTTCTTACTGCGGCTGAGGCGCACAAACGAATGGCGCCAGACATGCCTTGATTACCACCTATACATAAGAGCTTGCCATTATGCCCTTTGTGGGCTGTGGCTTTTCTTTCTGGCAGTAACCTTCTGATAATTAGATGATCGATTCCTAACGCACTTTCTTCTTCAATCGACTCAAACTCGACGTTTACACCCAAGCCAGAAAAATGCAGCTTACCGACGTAGTCTCTCGCCTGCCCTGTGCATAAGCCTTGCTTCACACCAATAAAGGTCACCGTGTGGTTAGCTTGAATGGCATCTCCGAGCACGGAACCTGTGTCTGAACTTAACCCCGAAGGAATATCGATTGAGATGACTGGACAATGAATTTGATTAACTTGATCAATGTAGCGACGATATTCATGCCTTACTTCACCAGAGAGCCCTGTACCAAGCATGGCATCGATGATCACATCCACCTCTAATAGTGCAGTGTGCCAATCATCCCAAGAACTATTCTCGCCATCCACAGATTGCCAATCTTCAAACGCTCGCAGCGCATCCCCTTTCAATGCTGTGGTGTCCCCTAGCTGGAAGACTCGGACGTTGAGCTGCGCCTGTTTTGCGAGAGTAGCAAACACATACCCATCCCCACCGTTGTTCCCTTTTCCGCAAACCACCAGCACAGTTCGCGCCTTTGGGTAAAGGTGGAGAAATCGCTCGTAAACCGCCATACCAGCACGCTGCATCAAACTGTACATTGAGACTCCAGCCATTTGAGCTGCGATCACTTCTCCGTTTCTGACTTGCTCTGCGGTATAGAGCTTGAGGGCGAGATTAAAATCCATAACGATATTCTACGGTTCAAAAGACACGATTTAAGTATACGAAAAAGCCGAGGCGAACCTCGGCTTTTGCTGTGTTTATTTTCTCAAGCTTTATTTTTGCTGTTGCGACATCAAGTTTGCTGCTGAGACATCAAAGCTTCTGCCGTTGCATCTTGAATCGACAAAAACAGTGAGTTGATTTTCCCTGTTGGGGTGCGCATTGGGTTAAGCGTCACGTTTTGATACATGAACTCTGCTTGTTGCGTCACTGGTCGAACGTTACGACAACGGAATAAATATGGACGCTGACGCCATGTGATAAAGCTTCTACACCCTAAATCATAAACAGGCTTGGTTTTTAGCTTGAACCACTCTTGCGGGATCTCAGGGAAGATATCAAAGATCGAGCGGCCAATGGCTTCATGAGATTGTAAGCCGCTGTGGTGCGTCATAAAGCCGTTCCACACTTGAACGTTGTAATCTTTATCGATCACAACTAAACCCATATCGACATTCTGCACCATGTCGACCATCCAATGGAATTGTTCAAATTCTGCAGGTAAATTCAGCATTAGAAATCTTCCATTAGGTACGACAGTTTGTTATCTAGCAACGGCAGTGACTCATCAACAAACATGAACAGTAGATCACAACGGATAGAGGTGCCTTCAATGTTGTAGCTGACCTCGAATGTCATGGTTCGGCTAAATGCACCTGTTGTAGACTCGATAATAGAATCGATGGAAATATGCTGACCAAGCAGCACTGGTGAACTCTGGAAAAAGCGGACTTCAGATTGCTCACCTAAACCATTTAAGAATGAACCGACAAGATATTGGATATGTCCATCAACAGTTCTAGTTCTTCCAACTCTTCACTGTCTGCTGGCACCTTCATCAGTTTCTTAAGATCAGAAACACTGGAGTCGCTTAGGATCACTAACGCTTCGCCAGCGATGCCTTCACCACAAAAGCCTTGGCAAACACCGGAGACGTTATCGTGAGAAGCTAAATCTCGCAGCGCCATGTGCAGCTCACTGACTTCAAAGATATTCACGTTTGGAAGAGGGAGCTGGACAAACACATCAAAATGGCGAGCTAACGCGTCGGCCGCACGACCAATAGAGACGTTGGCCACTTCCATATAGATGTCGCGGCGACGCAGAATGGGTAATTCAATCGTGGTAGGAGTAATGACTTGGGGACGATCATTAGGCTCTATCAGCTCTTTTAACGTCGCCTTAAGCTCATCTTTACCAATCGGCTTTTGAATAAATGCTTTCGCACCGAGCGCAAAGACACGCTCTTTCGCTTTAGGTTGAATATCACCAGACACAACCACCACGGGCGTTTGGATCCCCAAGCGTTTCATATTTTCTAATGTTTCAAAACCGTCCATCTCTGGCATGGTGAGGTCGAGAAACATCAGCTTGAATTCTTTTTGCGCCAACTCTTCAAGCGCATTTTTACCATGAATGGCAAATGTCACGTCTGCATTCAATGTTGCTGGCAGTGATCTTGCCATCTGCTTGCGTGCTAACGCTGAATCATCACAGATGAGTACAGGAAAAGACATTCTACCACCTTTAATATTCAACAATCTGCGCAGGAGTCTAACAGATTGATACCGCCTATAATACGAAGAAACTGACGAGGAGTTTTTTCTTTGTTGTTTACTGGGTAAGCATACGCAATATGAATAGATGAGTGAACCAGTGAAACGAGAAAATCCCGAATTCCCTATACATTTAGTGACATTGCGCAGGAGTGATTAAAACTTCTACAGAGCTTGATACGCAAGGGGTTGCCTTTATTGGCTCCTGCTCTTTTAGCTGAATAGTAAATAAAAAAGGCACCCGATGAGAGCGCCTTACTTTTCGTTTGATTATTGTGCTTTCTATGGCACACCGTGACCTTTTGATGCTACCCAAACTCGGTACCATTGCTCACGAGTGAGTTCAATGTTCAAAGCATTCACTGCTGCTTGAACGCGCTCAATTTTACCAGAACCGATAATTGGCATTGGTTTAGAAGGTAAGCGACGAACCCAAGCGTAAATGACTTCATCAATGCTGTTTGCACCCACTTCTTCTCGAATAGCTTCCAGTTCGTTACGAACACGAACCGCTTGCTCTGTATCACCAGTGAAAATGGAACCACCACCCAAACATGACCATGCCATTGGACGAACACGATGTGTTTGAAGTAGATCTAACGTACCATCGTGTGCCACTTCAAAGTTCAGTGGGTTTATTTCCACTTGGTTAGTCACAAGAGGTTTGCTTAAACGAGATTGAAGAAGCTCGAATTGACGCGGCGTGAAGTTAGAAACACCAAAGTGCTTAACTTTACCCACTTTATGTAGCTCAGAGAACGCTTCTGCAACCTCATCTGCGTCCATCAACACGTCTGGACGGTGAATCAGTAGAACGTCAATCTCGTCGACTTTGAGTCTCTCAAGCGAGTTGTTCACGGATTGATAGATGTGTGCAGCGCTGGTGTCATAGTGGTTAATCTTACGCTCTGGCGTTTTGTCACCACATAAATTGATGTCGCACTTTGTCACGACCTGAATTTGCTCACGAATGCTCTTGTCTAGTGCTAATGCTTCACCAAACAACGCTTCACACTCGTAATTACCGTAAATGTCAGCGTGATCAACGGTGGTAATACCTAACTCAATGTGTTGCTTTAGGAACGACAAACGCTCTTGCGCTGTCATGCCCCAATCTACTGCACGCCAATATCCTTGAACCAGCTCAGAAAACTCTGGACCGTTTGGTGCAGTCACTACTTTTGCAACCATGGGTTTCTCTCCTTTTCTTAATCTGCATTCATCCTAGTCTTGTTTTACCGCTTGCTCAACGGGTAAACTTTCGCAATTCGAACTGGAGTACGAAATATGTCTTTTGCCCAACGACTCGCCACGTTAATTGGCGAAGAAAGCATCAGCGGTTTTGCCCGACGCGTCGACGTTTCCGAGGCTTTAATTCGCAAATACCTCAAAGGAAGCGAACCCAGCTTAACCAAAGCCAACCAAATCGCAATGCGGGCCAATTGCTCATTGGAGTGGCTAGCCACCGGCTGTGGCTATTTATACCGTCAAGCAGAGGTTGTGGATATGGAAGCCTACAAACTTGCCTTCCAGCACGTCATGAGTGGAACGATCTCTCAAGTTGAAGAAGCACAACATCGCAAACTGATTGCGGGTTACCAGTATCTGCGTGCTCATAAAAAGTCGGATGGATTTTTGGACGAGTCAGCAATGGCTACATTTTTAGCCTTGCACCATGAGAATAAAACGGAAACATCAGAGAGCTAAAGCATGGCACTTTAGAAACGAATCACCTCTAGCTCAATCATCTCACCATCACTGTTTAAGGTGACGTTTAATCTTGGCGCTGGAGAACCAAACTCTTGTGCTAAAACCCAATCAATACGACGTGGTACTTGCTGAGGGTATCGGTTGATAAATAGGACCAGTGCTTTGTCGACAGCTTCTGGTGAATTGTGTTTTAAAGCCGCAGCAACATCGTACTGCTCACCTTGTATTGCTATTCGCTTCATCACCAATCCATCTTTTCTCAGGTTCAGTATCAGCTCACTTAGATTTTGCGGTTGGTAGTCCGTGAGAAAGATTAGACGTATTGCTTTTGCCTCTGTTGTTGCTTCTCCATAGAGATGTTGCTGATAGTAGTGAAAGTCATCCAAACAGAATGCACCTGCACTTTCTTGCCCCTCACAGGTATACCACTCTCCGCCCTCTTGCAAAGTCTGTTGAACCTCAACGACAGATGCGTCCGATAATATAACTTGCCACCATGCCCCCTGCGCATAAGCAGTTTGCGTCAATAAACAGAGGGAGAGCAACGAACAAAAAGAAAAACGCAGCATGGCCTTACTATTAAGCTAACTCAAGAAGATGAATAAGAGCTTTATCTTTGCTGTAAGTCGAGCGAGAAGCAAGGTGTGATGTCGAATTTCAGGTACAAAAAAGCGGACCTTCTAGTCCGCATCAATCTTTGTACAAAGCCTAAACTGCGTAATCCATCACGCTGAGAACCATTACGACAAACAGAATATCATACCATTTAAATTTATCAACATTGCATTCTGTTTTTTGTAGGGAATAGAACGTTCAGGATCAAGCAGGCATTAAAAAGGCGCACAGTGCGTGCGCCTCTGCCTCGTGACTCAATCGTGAGTATGCGAATCGGGAAGACTATTGGTGCGTCCCGAACAAATGACGAGGAATTTCTGTAGGGTTTGAATCCATCCAAATTGTGTGTAAAACCTCACATCCCTCCTTCTGAAGCAGTCATGTTGCTTTACATTTAAAGCATGGTTCATTTCGCTCAGAAAACAAGTTTTACCAATAAAAAAATAGCGCCAAATATGGGACCAATAGCACAATATTAGTCAATATTTAGACAATTGATACTTGAACCGCTCAATAGTGGAAAGCTAAATTGCATCTTTATTGATTAGGTCTAGACTCTCCGAGGCGTATAATTTCTTTCGTCCCTTCCAATTAGTAGTCTAGGAGAATCTGTTAATGACCAAACGCGAGAGAATTGTGAAATCTGTGTTAGCGCACGTACCTAAAGATGCGATTAACCAGTTTGTCTCTCGAGGGTCAACGCCAACATCATTTTCCGTCCTCTTTATGGCGGCGATTGTTGGTACGCTAGCAGGCCTTGTTGGAACCTACTTTGAAATTGCGGTTCACTTTGTATCCGAGACTCGTACCGAATGGCTAAAGAGCGAGATCGGTAGCGTACTGCCTTTGTGGCTCGCTGCAATTTTGATCAGTGGTGCGTTAGCGTTCATCGGTTACTACCTTGTTCACCGTTTTGCTCCTGAAGCATCTGGCTCAGGCATTCCTGAGATCGAAGGTGCAATGGATAACATTCGTCCAGTACGCTGGTGGCGAGTCATCCCTGTGAAGTTTTTCGGCGGTATGGGTGCACTTGGCTCAGGTATGGTTTTAGGCCGTGAAGGTCCAACAGTACAGATGGGCGGTGCGGTTGGCCGTATGGTTACAGACATCTTCCGTGTAAAGGACGATGATACCCGTCACTCTCTATTGGCATCCGGTGCCGCCGGTGGCTTGGCGGCGGCATTTAACGCACCGTTGGCAGGCATCATGTTTGTGGTTGAGGAGATGCGCCCTCAGTTTCGTTACTCTTTGATTTCGATTCGCGCAGTGATCATCTCAGCCATCATGGCGAACATTGTGTTTCGAGCCATCAACGGTCAAGAAGCCGTTATCACCATGCCACAATACCAATCTCCTGAATTGCAATCGTTGTGGTTGTTCCTGCTTCTCGGTTCTTTGTTCGGCGTGTTTGGTGTTGTATTCAACAAACTGATAACCATTGCACAAGACAGCTTTGTTGCATTGCATAAAAACGACCGTAAACGCTACCTAATCACAGGTACCATTTTAGGCGGCGTATTTGGTCTGTTGCTGCTTTACGTGCCACAGCTTACCGGTGGTGGTATTGGCTTGATCCCAGATATTACCAATGGTAATTACTCGATCTCGATTTTAGTCATGCTGTTCGTTGGTCGCGTGATTACCACCCTACTTTGTTTCGGCTCTGGTGCGCCTGGTGGTATTTTTGCACCAATGCTTGCGCTTGGTACTCTCTTTGGCTACGCATTCGGTGCCAGTGCAGACATGCTGTTGCCTTCACTGACTATCGAGCCGGGTGTATTCGCAATTGCAGGCATGGGTGCGCTATTTGCAGCAACAGTGCGTGCACCGATTACTGGTATCTTGCTAGTTATCGAGATGACGAATAACTACTACCTAATCTTGCCACTCATTATTACCAGTTTGGGCGCAGTCATCGTAGCGCAGTTACTTGGCGGACAACCGATTTACAGCCAATTGCTACATCGTACGCTTAAAAATGACAAGCTACGTCAACAAGACCTACCAGAAAACCAAGCATAAGTTGATATACCCAAGTAACTTCGAGATGCTTGGCTAAACAGGCTCCAAATTATCTTTCATAAAGAACCATGATTTGGAGCCAGTAATTTTGCATTTTTACATCTCTCTACAAAAATAACCTATCAAACTCACAAAATTCCCACTCTCTGATATTTACCTATAATAACTAAGGGTAAGAAGCCGCTAAACTTGTTAGTATTCGCGGCTCAAATTAGAGTAAATCACCCAATCTCGGAGTAGTTTTGAACTGGAGAAGACTTGTGCAGTTTTATAGTGTCCCGCCATCACAAGCGGCGCTGGCACTAGGCATGATAGGGCTTGGACAAGCTTGGGCTTTATATCTCCCAGAGATTGGTGAGCCAATCAGACCATTCCTTGCTGCACTCGGAGCACTGCTTCTTACCCCGGTACTGCTGAAATACGCCACCAGCCCTCGCCTATTTATGGCGGACATCAAGCACCCTCTGAGCGGCAGCTTAATGGCTCCGATGAGTATGGCGTTACTCATGCTATGTGACTACCTTGCTGCGGTTGCACCAATCGTAGCTTATCCGCTTTGGTTTATGGCGGTGTTACTTCACTTTACGATGATGGTGTTGTTCTTTGGTTTCCAGATCATGAACTTCAAGATGTCGAACATTGTGCCAAGTTGGTTCTTATATCCTGTTGGTTTGATCAGCTCTTCCCTTGCAGGTTCTCAATTCGGCCATAATGTATTTTCTGAAACCTTGGCAATGATGTGTATTGGCATTTACTTCTTTATGTTGCCATTAGTCCTTTATCGCCTTGTGTTCTTTGGTTCTCTTCCGCGTCGCGCACGCCCAACATTGGCGATCATGGCAGCTCCGGTGAACTTGTCTTTAGCGGCTTATTTGGTCAACTTTGGCGAGCCAGATCCGATACTGACAGGCGCATTAGCAGGCATCGCAATCACTATGACGTTGTTGATTTACCTGTGTTATTTCCGTTTGATGCGCTTGAAGTTCCAGCCATCTATTGCTGCAGTAACCTTCCCTTCTGTTATCAGCGCGATTGCGATGCATCGTCTTACCACTTTTTTTGCAGAATCTTACCCACAGTGGCATTGGTTACATGATTTTGGATTTCTTGAATTGAGTGTTGCCACCGTGCTCGTGGTTTGGGTTTCCGCTGGCTATGTAAAAATGTACTGGCCAGAACTCATCAGAACACCTTCCAAGCAAATATAAAAAACGGCCTCTTTGTGAGGCCGTTTTCTTTTGTCTTGAGCGAGCAATGTTACCCGATGAACTTTGTCATAAAGTTGCTTATATTAGTCACGCTTGATGCCGCCATCACTACGACAATTGCAACGCCCGTCAGCGTTAAATAGGCTGGGTGTTTGTAGTCACCTACGATGTCTTTTCTGCGTGTCGCCACTAGCACCATACCCAATACGATTGGCAGAATAATACTGTTAACAAGGCCAGCCAGCATGAGCAGCAGAATCGGCATGTTCATCGTCACTGTGCCAAGCGATGTAATGATAATGAAGCCGACACACCATGCTTTCTCGTTGCGAGCCACAATTGGGAAGAGTGTTTTGATAAGGGAAATCGCCATGTACGAGTTACCCACAACCGAGGTAATCGAAGCAACAAACAACACCAAACCAAAGATAAAGTAACCTACTTCACCTGCACCTTGACGGAACGCGTCTGCGGCTGGGTTTGCAGAATCCAACGTGGCGCCTGTCGCTATCACACCGAACACCGCCAAGAACAACAGAATGCGAATCACCACGGCAATGGAAATACCGGCCCAAGCAGCGGTTTTGATAGCGGGTACGTTGTCTTTACCTTGCAAGCCGATATCAACCAAACGCTGTGCGCCTGTGTAATAGCCACCGACTGCGCCACCAACGATAGTTAGCGTTGGTAATAACAGGCTGCCAACATCCGTAGGCATTACCGCTGCGCTCAAGGTCTCCCCCATTGGCGGCAAACTGGTCATAGCAACGTACGCGATCAGAATGATCATAAACAAACCAAGGTAACGTGCCATTTGGTCCATGCGTTTAGAAGCGTTGTGCACCACAAACAGCAAACAACCGACCACACCAGTGAACAGCGCACCCCAAATGGTATCTACACCCGTTAGTACATTAATACCGAGCGCAGAACCACTTACGTTACCGAAGTTAAATGCAACCGCGCCAAGTGCCAGCAGAATGCCCACCACGTAGCCCATACCCGGTGCGACTTTGTTGGCAATGTCTTGAATGCGCATACCAGACACACCTACGATGCGCCACAAGTTCATCACAATACCAAAAGTGATAAACATGGATGCAAACACAGGGAATGCCATGTCGATTTTGTAGATGTTGGTGAAGACCGCCGTTTGGGTTAAAAAGCCAGGTCCAACAGATGTGGTCGCCATTAAGAACGCGACACTAAGAATTGCTTTCTTTTGCCAACTGTTTTCCGATGCTTGAATAGAAGCTGGAGCAGTCGAGTTGATGGTGGTTTGTGTGGTCATGCCAAATCTCAATTTTGTTGCCTTTCTACTATTAGAAAACAGAAAGACAACTGACCGAGATCAGCTGAGCTTGAAGAATCAAATTGGGCAGAACGAATAGAGAAATGAAGCCTTCGCAACCGTTTGCTGGGCGCGGATATTAAGTCTATCGCCTGTGACTGTCAACACAGAAATCGATAAATGATTTTTGTCGTGTTCATTCTCAAATCATTATTTATTTCAGACAGATACAAAAAAGGATGGCGTTTGCCATCCTCTTAGAATAGTGCTTTGTTACTTAGCGTAAACCGTGCAGAAACTCGGCACGCGTTGCTGGGTTGCTTTTGAAGATGCCACCCAATGCTGTTGTTGTCGTTTCGCTAGTTGCATCCATCACACCGCGAGATTTCACACAGTAGTGTGTTGCGTCAATCGTCACTGCCACATCATCAGACTCAAGCAACGTTTGAAGTGCAACAAGAATCTGCTGAGTCATACGCTCTTGAACTTGTGGACGCTGCGCGAAGAAGCGGACAATACGGTTGATCTTTGATAGACCAATGATCTTGCCACGTGGAATGTAAGCCACTGCAGCTTTGCCATCGATGGTCACAAGGTGGTGTTCACAAGTACTGGTCACTGTGATGTCCTTCACGCGAACCATTTCGCTCACGTTCATCTTGTTTTCAATCACAGTGATTTTCGGGAAGTTGGAGTAATCCAAACCAGAGAAGATTTCATCAACGTACATCTTAGCAATGCGGTGAGGGGTTTCCTCTAAACTATCGTCAGTAAGGTCAAGTTGAAGTAGACCTAAGATCTCACGCATGTGGTGTTCGATCTTCTCTTTCTTCTCTTCACGACTTACGTTGTTTGGACGCATTGGCGTTTCCAAACCGCGTTGCTCTAGCGCTTCTTTTACTAACTTCGCTGACTCGCTAAGACCTGACATTCCACTTCCTCTTTTGTTACTTCCGCTTTGATACGAACCCAATCAAAATTGCATTCATACTTTTCGCTTTGAGCTGCTCAGTTCGTGTCTTCACACCAAGGCACATCAAATGTAGGTACTGAGCTGATTTTCTTGAGCTCCGCAGGTTTTTTACCCCTTTCGGATGGCTGACAAGGATACTCGGATTTTTGATTAATTACACCCATATTTTATAGGTGGACATTCTTACTCGGTCCCCTTTTTATGGTAAAGTTGCCACAAAACAAAAGAACACAGGATTTTCTCAATGGGCTGCTGCGACGCACCTGGCTTGATGCCAATTGAAGAAGCGATGGACAAAATGCTATCGCGAATCAAACCTATCCAAACTACGCTTTCTCTTCCACTTGCTGAAGCACTCGGTTTTGTACTGGCAGAAGACATCTTGTCTCCTATCCACGTACCGCCATTCGATAACTCAGCAATGGATGGTTACGCAATTCGCATTCAAGATCTTGAGTCATCTTCTGTATTGCCTCTAGCAGGTAAATCATTTGCAGGACAACCTTTTGAAGGTGAATGGCCACAAGGTACCTGTGTTCGCATCATGACTGGCGCCAAAATCCCTGAAGGTTGCGACGCCGTTATCATGCAAGAAAACACAGAAGTCACGGATGCTGGCATTCAGTTCAACCAAACTGATGTGAAACCGCAAAACAACATCCGCCCAACAGGTGACGACATCAAGCAGGGCGACATCGTGCTTGCACAAGGTGCGCGTTTAACACCTCGCGATATTCCGATGATTGCGTCTCTTGGTGTAAGCCATGTGACGCTAGCGCGTAAACCAAAAGTTGCTTTCTTCTCTACTGGTGATGAACTTAAATCACTAGGCGAACCATTAGACGAAGGTCAGATCTACGACAGCAACCGTTACGGTATTAAACCGCTTATCGAGAACTTCGGTTGTGAGGCGATTGATCTTGGCATCATTCCAGATTGCCCAGAGGCTCTGAAAGCAACTTTTGAACAAGCGCAAACGTTGGCTGATGTCGTTGTTACCTCTGGTGGTGTTAGCGTCGGCGAAGCGGATTACACCAAGGACATTCTTGAAGAGCTTGGTGAAATTGGCTTCTGGAAGCTAGCAATCAAGCCGGGTAAACCTTTCGCATTTGGCAAGCTAAGTACTGCTTGGTTCTGTGGTCTGCCGGGTAACCCTGTTTCTGCCGTACTTACCATGTACGTGCTTGTTCAACCGATGCTGGCAAAACTTGCAGGCCATACAGAATGGAAAGCACCTGAGTCTATTCCTGCAACAACCAAAACCGCCTTTAAGAAAGCACCGGGGCGTACCGATTACCAACGTGGTATCTACACATTGGAAGATGGCAAGTTTGTAGTTGAAACAACCGGTAACCAAAGCTCTGGCGCATTCCGCTCCATGAGCCTAGCGAACTGTTTTGTTGTGTTAGAGCGTGAGCGCGGCCGTGTTGAAGTGGGTGAAACGGTTCAGATCCAACTATTCAACTCAACCCTATACTAGGAAATCGTTGTGGATATTCTTTCCGATCAGGAAATGCTGCGTTACAACCGCCAAATCATTCTTCGTCAATTTGACTTTGAAGGGCAAGAGGCGCTCAAACAAGCGTCAGTATTGATGCTTGGTGCTGGCGGCTTAGGTTGTGCATCAAGCCAATATTTGGCCACTGCCGGTGTCGGTAAAATCACGCTGATTGATGATGATATCGTCGAGTTGTCTAACCTTCAACGCCAAGTACTGCATCACGATGCGGATATTGGCCGTAAGAAGGTAGAATCAGCGGCAGATGCACTACGCGAACTTAACCCGCACATCATTGTAGATACCATCGCAAAGCGTCTTGATGATACAGAGCTAAAAAGCTTGATCGAGCAGCACACAATTGTTGTTGATGCATCAGATAACGTAGATACGCGTAATCAACTTAACCGCCTATGTTTTGCGACCAAAACACCGCTAATTTCAGGCGCCGCCATTCGCATGGAAGGCCAAGTGAGCGTGTTTACTTACGATGACCCAGCGCAACCATGTTACCAGTGCTTGAGTGCCCTTTTTGGCAGTGGTGCGTTAAGTTGTGTCGAAGCCGGAGTCATGGCGCCTGTTGTTGGTATTGTTGGCGCAGTACAAGCGATGGAAGCGATTAAAGTGATAGCTGATTACGGCCAACCAAAGAAAGGCAAAATTCTGATTTTGGATGCGCTCAGTATGTCTTGGCGAGAAATGAATCTGATGAAAATGCCAACCTGCCCGGTTTGCAACTAGCTTGTTTGCAACTAACCGGCTTGCAACTAACCACCTTATATCAATAAGCCCGCTTTTGCGGGTTTATTTTTGACTTCTGCAAAACAAAAAAACCGCCCGATAAGGGCGGAAAGTCAGCTAGGCGACTGAACAAACAAAGGAACTTTAAATACTAAGACCAACTCACTTCACACACTAAGCCACTCTCATATTCATTTCTCAGGTCGATACCCGCTCGATAATCGACGATATCTTCAATAGTGAGTACTGGCATTCCATGACGCCTTGCAAACTCAATGGTCTCTGGCAGTTTCGCCATGGTTCCATCAGGGTTAGTCAGTTCACAAAGGATCCCTGATGGGACTAAGTTTGCTAGATACATCAAATCGATCGTACCTTCGGTATGACCTCGACGGGCCAACACGCCATTTGTTTTCGCAACCAGTGGAAAAACATGGCCTGGTCTTGCTAAATCTTCTGGTTGAGCATCAAAATAAGTGGCCGTTTTGACCGTTGTAACGCGATCTTTCGCAGAGACCCCTGTCGTCACCCCTTCTTTCGCTTCAATCGAAACCGTAAAAGCGGTCTGGTTTTTACTGCGATTATCTTTCACCATAGGAGGAAGCTCTAACCAATTGGCGCGTTCCTCCGTTAAGCACAAACACACGATGCCACTGCATTCACGAATCATGAGTGCCATTTGCGCTTCGGTAAGATGCTGTGCAGAGAAGATAAGGTCGCCTTCGTTCTCGCGATCCTCATCATCCATTAATAGAACACCAAGGCCATTTTTCAGAGCCTCAATCGCTCTTTCTACCCTTTGTACTGGAGTGCCAAACTCATCTAGTAGTGACGTTGAGCTCATAGTTTCTTCTCCTTGATACTGATTACAAATAAGCGAACGCGTCCGCGTAAAGTTGCTCTGGTTCTGCCCCTCTTTTGTCACAGAACCAATCACGAGCCACTTCAACCATTTTGCAAGGACCACACAAGTAGATATCGAACTCAGATAAATTACGGAAATCACTCATCACACACTCCAACACCTTTCCTTGCTTAGCGTACTGGGGACAGGTTGATATTTCAGTAACTGGCACGTAACTGACGTTTTTGTTTTCAAGCGCAATATCCACCAGTTCGTCATGCACATACAGGTTATCCATATCCTTGGCACCCCAATAGACGTAAATCGGCTGGGTAAACCCTTGCTCCAAGCTATTTTTCAAAATACTTAGGGTGTAAGACATTCCGGTCCCGCCTGCGACCAATAACAAGGGTTTGACACTCTCATCACGCAGCCAAGCGTCGCCTCGCGCCTCACTGACTTCAACCATGTTGCCGCAGATCCACGAATTGGTGAGTTCTTCCATCACAAGCGTATTTTTCTTGCTGATATCTGAGCCACCAATATGGAGTTCTAAAAACGCACCATTAGAAGGACATGAGGCTATAGAAAACGGTAAACTACCAAAGCTTAAACTGACGTTAATGTACTGCCCTGCCCTAAATTCAAAAGGCTGATCCGGCTTGAGCAACACTCGGAATATGAAGCTAGTTAGCGGCTCAATTTTTTCTATCGAACATAACATGTCAGTTGCCTCCTTCATTCTTAGCTGTAAACGCTTGAGACATACTGAGAGCACACCCCTTCATACCTCGCGTCTTAACTCTTCTAACGATCTCAATAGTAGTTCCCGGGCGATCGCCTTCTTCTTCTCGCACGATGCCTATATCATCCGTCACTAGAAAACATGGATAGCTAACCGCCGAGGCATCCATATAGCTCATCAGTCCTGGTTGGCCATGCGGAAGCGGCTTTAATGTTTTAGGATCCAGAGCTCTTGCAAAGACCCAGGGAGGTACACGCTTTTTGTGTTCTGTATCTTCAAAAAAGCAGGTGTTCAGTTCAACTTGATTAAATGTGTCTCGAATCTGCTCTGCGCTTTCTAAGGTAAAAGTCTCACACAAAAGTTGGTTGAACTCGTCTCTATCGAGCGATTGATCCTGATGTTTTTTCCAGCCGCCGCCAGTGATGATGTAAAGATCGCGACCACCATTGAAAGTTTGACCTTGCTCGCGCATGAAACAGCACAGTAGATAGATAAAATAAGGAGGGCCGATAAGACAAATGGTTTTACCAGAATGCTTAATACGATTCATATTAGCTAGCGTCGCCTCAAAGTCGATCTCATCCTCAGTGACAGTAAATGCGGTCGGATAAAGGAGCTCGACTAAGCTCATGACGTACTTGAACCAAATATTGTTGGCATTAAAGCGATCTGGGCCCAAGTTCACCAACTCCATCTGATGGTCAAACCAATCACCAACGTAATTCATACCGAAATTTACTGAGCCAAGAAGCCGCTCAATACTGAGTCTATCTCGTGCGACAATACTTTTGATGCCACTAGTACCGCTGCTAGTAAAGCGATTCTCAACCTCGTCATCGTCAAGTGTTAATAGGGTCTTCAACTTAAAAATAGAAGTAGGGAAAACGGGGATCTCGTTGAGATCTTCCACCACCTCTCCGACTCCCAGCCTCTCGCAGAACTGACGATAGTCGTCATTATTGTGGTAATGGTATTGATATGCCCCTTTAACAAGGCGAGATGTCAGCTGTTTTTGTTCCTGCAATGACCATTGCTGAGGAGTTCCCATGAAAATCAAGTCATCGATTTCTGTGCTCGCTGCGATATTTTCCTGCTTAACCGCTGAAAGTACGTCCATATAAATGCCTCTATTAGTTAGCGCTATCGCGCGAAAAGAATGGTGATATAAGGGGCATCGCTGCCCCTTCAGCATCAGTTAAACGTTACGAGTGGTATTTGACGATGTTGGCGTTTACCACGTCGATAACCGCTCTTTGCTGCGCTTTATCTTCCATCGACTCAAAAGACATCAGTAGGTCCGCGGCACCACAACACTCAATCGCAACTCGCGCTGCCTGAGTACTTTCTTCATAAGTACCGATGGCATTTTCTGACAACAGCTCTGCCATTTTTTGCTCAAAGTCGGTATTTGGGTAAGACTCACGGACAAACTCTTCCAAATACACGCGTGCTTCTGCCCTTGCTACTTCACCATCTACATTTTGGTTGACCAACAGCGTTAGCTTGTGTCGAACCTGACTAACATCGACACCATGTGCCTGAGCAACTTCGTGGTAAAAACCGGCGTATTCTTTTCTTTGCGCGTTTGAGTCGTCCCATTTAAACACGAGTGGAAGCCCTAACTTAGCCGCCCATTCAACCACTTCTTTGCTCGTCGCATTCACAAATTGCGCAGGACCGCCTTGAGTGAACGCGTGTGGGTTAACGGAGATTTTAGGAAAACTATAAAAATCATTGTTTGGATGGCAGTACCCAGTAGTGAATGCATCATTGATGATCTTGTGACACTCACTGAACAACTGAAACTGAGAATCCGTTGGTCGATTAAAGAAGCGCATATCTGCACTCTTTTCACAATCACTAAAGCCAAAGACAAAACGGCCTTCACTCATTTGGTCGAGTAGACACGCTTCTTCCGCCACACGTACTGGATGATGTGTAGTAATAACGTGATTCAACGAAGCCACTTTGGCGTTCTTTGTCATACCAAGTAAAAAACCAGCCACTGTTAATGGGGCACCAACCACACCATTGTTGGAGAAATGGTTTTCGTAAACAGCCAACGTGTCAAACTTCAACTGATCTACGTAATGTGCGGTATCTAACATTTCTTCGATGACTTGATCAGAAGAACGCTTTGAATTCATAAAATTGAGGAAGAATAATCCAAATTTCATGTCTCTTTCCTTTTAGAAAATATTAATTACTGTTTTTCTTTGAGATATGGCATCACATCAGACTGGAATAGCTTCATAGATGCGATAATTTCTTCTTCAGAACCGTTTGCTTCAAAACCACAACAAATATTGTTAATACCCGTCGCATCGATATCTTGCTGGATAATCGCGATACACTCTTCAGGCGTCCCTACTGGGTTGATTTCGTAGCTGTAATCAATTCGGCGGTTGGTATCTTTGTGGCCTTTCAAGACAAAATCGCGCCATTGGCCTTTATTGAAGTCGTAGCCTTTTGTTTGGTCAGAGTCGTCAAAAATCTTGGTGGCATTAACGTATGAGTCGTACCAATGACCCAAGAAGTTGCGGCAAATATCTTTGGCTTTATTTGAGTCATGATCGACGGAGGTGATGTAAGACAAACAGTGGTCAATCTTAGTCACATCGTAGCCATGCTCAGTCGCGACTTCATTGTAAAGATCAAGCTGCGCTTTCTTCTCGTGAGTGTTGATGATCCAGCTTAGAATCATTGGTAGGCCACGCTCTGCAGCCCATTCTGTCGTTGATGCTGACTCCGCGACGACATAAACAGGAGCGCCACCTTGTGTGTAAGCCGATGGATTCAGTTGGATTTTCGGGAACTTAATATGTTCGTTATCCGCCGCGATATAGCCTTCATTGAAGCCTTCTTTCATCAAGTCATACCAACAGTCCATTAAGGCTCGGCTGTTATCCATGTCTGTACCAAAGACACGGAAATCTTTGTCGTACAAACCGCGACAAATACCAAAACGGAATCGTCCTTTCGACATTTGATCCAGTAGGTTTACGTCTTCTGCTTGTCGAACCGGATGGGCAGTCGGCAATACAATGGCTGCGGTGCCAACATTGAGCTTTTCTGTCGCACCTAATAGATGTGCGGCAGCAACATAAGGATTCCCTAACAACCCAAATTCAGTGAAGTGGTGCTCTAGTAACCAAACAGTGTCGAAACCACAACCTTCAGACGCTTTGCCCAGATTAACCAATCGCTTCATCACTTCGGTCTGAGATAGCTCAGGTGGCTGATAAGTGAGAAGGAAGTTTCCAAATTTCATAACATTTCCTTATTTATTGGTATTACGATAAGACCTAAGCCATTTCTGGCGCACGGCTTTCAATTTCCGCTTTCAAGCGACGTTCATTCACAGTCGCGATGGTGAGTTGTTCAAAATCAGGCTCAATAAAGTCGACGTCGATTTCTAAGCTGCCTCCATCCATTGCGATGGCGGCTTTGGTGACGGATTGGTAGAAATTACGTAACACGACCAAGTTCTCACCCAAGTCATGAGAGCTACCAAGCAAGGAGTAAAGCTTGCAATGCCCACTGCGGATATGCGCTAACATGTCATAGACTTCCTCTTGCTTAACCCAATCATCGTTGTTAGCGGTAAACGCGATTAAAGGAACCGAGGTATTGGCTACTTTGTCGAGAGTAGAATCTAAGGTATCCCAGTGGTGCTCGAAGCAGTCGCGAACGAACACTTCAGAACCAAGCTTATGGCCTTCAAAATCAAGATCGTTTGGTAACTCATCGATAGGCAAACTGAGGTAATCAAAACCAAGCGCTTTTTCTAGTGTGTCACGCAAGTTCACCACACCAACCGCAGTAATCAGAAAAGACAGCTCAAGGTCAGAAACCACTTCATAGGCGACACGAGCTGAGAGACTTGCTGCAATCAAGCCAATGTTTTGTGTACCCTTGGTCTGCAGCCAGTGATAAACAGTGCACAAACTGTTTTTGCCCGTCGTCATGGTGAATTCATCAATCGAACCCGAGCTGAGCCCCACATGATGAAGAGAGTCATAACGGAACACATGGAAACCGTTTTCAGATAGATATTCAGCTAACCCAGCAAAGTGATCCATTCTTCTGGCAAAACCAGAAGCAATTAAAATGGTGCTATTTTTAGAAGGCACATTTTCTTTTGGGGGCGTTTCCCAGACGTGAAGTTCCTGACCATTGTTCACGCACAACACGTGTGCAATAGTCTTGCATTGATTATTCATTGTAAATTTCCTTATTTAAGGGACGAAAACCAAGAATTTATCTTCTTCAAGAAAGCGGGTTTGCTCTATTTCGACAGATACATCCTTAGTGGTGAAGTTATATGGTCTTTCATGAGAAACAAATCGAACTAAACGTTGAAGTGGACGCATTGCATCATGTGCGCCACCAGCTCTAAATATATTATTCATCCCAGATTCAACGATTCTTTCTACTCCTTTTGCGGCGAATGCATCTCGATATTTCTTGGAAGATTCCCATGGATAAAAAGAAATCGTTTGTGTTTGATGTTTTTCTATATATTGAACAACATCATCAACCTTATTTACTTTGTGGACATAAACGCAACGACTTAATGGATGGTTATATTCAACCCCGGGCTCTGACTCGATGATCATCCAGTTATTTTCCGGTTCTGATATAACTTTCAACCCAGAAAATTGACACTCAAGACGAGTCATAGAAAATAAAGCTTCATCATCAAAACTTTGCTTTGATTTTGGTAAAACTTCTTGATAAAGATTCAGTTTTTCAACAAGTTTTGATTTAAATTCTTCATACTTATCTCCAGAAAAATAAATATTCTGAGTCGAAAAGCAGGCATTTTGGTCATAAAAGCAAATATCATGAGCAACACCCGAGGCGGCTTCTTCTAGATCGGCTGGATGGTCTAACACGGTAAAACTCTTCTTTGGACCAAACTTCAAAACATCGATGTGTGAAGGAGAATGCTTAACCGCCCAATCAATGGCATCTCGCCCCCCCCCAAGCAACCACTGCATCCATATGACTCAGTAATTCTTCAGCGAGTGTCGTATCCGATGTATGAGGCCAATACAATACGGAAATAGAACGAGAAATAGGATGGTTGGGATCGACGTCAATAAAGCTCATCGCTAGCGCATGGGCAGTAAATGGATCCGATGCTGACATTCTCACAATACATTGGTTTCTCGTCAGTATGCCTCGTAGTATTGAGGTCACACCGGAGAGAGGAACGTTCCCCGCAAGCAAATGCATCGTGCGTCCTTTAGGAAAAGCCCTCACATAACACTCACCCTGCGGTAACCATTCATCTTGTATATGCGTAGAGCCAAGTTCGGTATCAATAATGTCGTAGAGCGCACTCTTAGAGCAAAGGATCATTGCAATCCAATTTGCTTCGAGTTTCGCCATTTGTGGTGAATACCCCAAATAAGTAATAAGAGACCGAATATATGCCCTTCTTCTTGAATACTCTTCGCTCTTCCAACGCTGCCCCGTTGTATAAAGAAAATTGATGATGTTATTTATATTTAGATCATTTAAATAATCATGAGTCACCATCTGAGTTAAATGAACATGATTAAAGGAATCAATCTTAACTTTTTTTTCTTCAAAACTGATCTCAAATCGATTTTCTTCAGTAGAAACTATTTGCCCATTTATTATTAAAGGTAAGTGTTTTTCCATATCAAGAGCTTCTCCTTTGAATTTGAAAAAACATTAATGTCTTGGGTTGTTTTTTTAAAGTTAATTAATAACTTTTAACCAAATGCATTAAATAGATCAAACTAATGAGAAGTATTATCATTTAATCTAATTATAGTTTGCCTTATTTATAATTAGGCATAACATTTAACAAACACCTAAATTTCAAACACTTTAGTTTTTTATTTTATCAGTGCGATTAAACACTAAAGCAACCATACTCATAAATATTGCATAAATTATTATTGTTCTTTGTAACACTATAAATAAGTAATGGTATTTAAGTGGTTGCTGCTACTAGAGTTAATTGTAATTCTTCAATAATATCCTCTCACCTAGATAGCACTTTCAGTGAAAAAGTATGGACTTCATAAGAAACCACAATTGGGATCGATCCCAAATACGTGCGAGCTAGATAGGGGACGGTGTACGTGCGAAGCTCTCGGCAAGACAGCGGTTTTGAAAACCGCTTAAACCGAGTGTCATTTTGAGATTCATATTAAGAATAATGGTGAACGCATATTTAACACATTGATATACCTAACGATACCAGTTGGCACACTCCTTTCATTGCATATATCACCAACCAACGAGAGGGCGAATTATGAAAGGGATATCATTGTTACTTGGGACTCTGATGGCGAGCACTTACGCTCAAGCCACCCCATTCGATACTTGCCCAAGCAAAGCATATCTATTTCAGTCAACCCCAGTTCAAATCTATGGCGTCAACTTGGTTACGGGTTCTACTACTCTATTAGAAGATGACACAGGCTTAGCTTCGGGTATTAACGGCGTGGGTTTTGACTTCACTGACCGTTACATTTACGGCTATGACACTACAAACAAGAAAATCGTTCGATTAGGTAAAGACTTTCAAGCTGAAACACTCAGTGTTTCGGGTCTGCCTACCGACCACACGTTTTACGTAGGTGACGTTTACAATCACGTGTACTACTTGTATCGCAAAGGAAAAGGCCTATTTTCCATTGACCTATCACCGCTAGATTCTGATCCAAACGCGACACTAAACATAGTTAGAATCACCTCAACAGCCAGCGTTAACCTGACAGACTTTGCTTTCCACCCGGGTGACGGCTCACTCTACGGCATTGATAACAACTCAGGCATCCTATACGAATTCGACCTAAGCAATGGCAACGCGACTGCCATTGGCGATACTGGTGAGTTAGGCACATTTGGTGCTGGCTATTTTGATGTGAATGGCAACTATTATGTCTCACGCAACCAAGACGGTAAGATCTATCGAGTGGACTTATCTGAAGATAACGCAGCAAACATTGCCGCAGGTATTGTACCAGCGGTTGAATTTGTCTCTAACGGTCCAAGCTCAAGCCAAAACGATGGTGCCCGTTGCGCGAATGCTCCAGTGATTGATGAAGACGACCCCATCGATTTTGGTGACGCTCCTGATAGCTACAGCACAACACTTGCTTCCAACGGGCCACGCCATGAAATCGATGATGTCACTTGGTTAGGAGCTGTCGCGCCAGATGGTGACGCTGACGGTCAAGCCAATGACAACTCTGTGGGCACGGCCGATGAAGATGGCGTCGGTTTTGTTTCAGCACTCGATCCGGGCTTAAGCTCCATCATCAATGTCACAGCATCCACATCTGGGTACTTATCTGCTTGGTTTGATTGGAACCGCGATGGCGACTTCGATGATGCCGGCGAACAAGTCTTTACCGATGAGCTGCTCTCTGCGGGTAATAATCCTCTGCCATTCGTGGTTTCCACTGCCGCTACTGAGGGGGCGAGCTGGAGCCGATTCCGCTTTAGCCAACAAACGGGGTTGAATTACTTTGGCGGCTCTACATCTGGTGAGGTAGAAGACCATCCAATTACCATTACTGGCAATGGATACACCGTAGAATACTTCCCAAGCGCAGAAAATTACGCGACCGTCGCTTATGAAGATAACTGGCCATACACTGCTGACTACGACATGAACGATGTAGTAGTGAAGTTCCGTATTACCGAAACCAGCCTGGCAGGCCACGTTGAAAATATCCAAATTACCGGTGACTTAGCCGCTTACGGCGCGGGTTACAAAAACGGCTTCGCAATCCGACTACCTGGTGTTTTAAGAAGCACTATTGAAAATGGACTCACTACCCTATCCTTCAATGGTGTGGAACAAGCATCAAACGGTTTGGAAAGTATTTCTAACGAAGCGATTTTCATCATCAGTGAAGACTTGAGCACGCACGCCGCAAGCAGCTGTAGCTATTTCAGAACCGAGTCTGGTTGTGATGACAGCGTTTCACTTACCTTTACTCTGAATGTCTACTTCACTGAAGATTCTGACCGCTCAGCCATTCAAGCTATGCCATACGACCCGTTCATCTTTGCAACTCCGGGGACCTACCATGGCGATGGCATTACGTTCCAACCAGGTCGAAAGTGGGAAGTACACTTAGCTGACCAGGCACCAACAGAACAATTTGACGACCAAAACCTCTTCGGCGTCGGCGTTGATGCAAGTGACCCTGCACAAGGTAAGTACTTCAAAACCGCCAACAACTTACCATGGGCGCTATTGATAGTAGAGGATTGGAACTGGCCTCTTGAGCGTGTCAATATGGTGGACGCTTATCCTCAATTCCAAACTTGGGCAGAATCTGCTGGCGAACGAAGCACTGACTGGCACACCGCTCCAGCACCAAACAAATGCTACATTCCATAGGAGATAACATTATGAAAGCACTCATTACAATCATTATGGGATTAGCACTAACCGCATGTGGTGGAGGCGGTGGTGGTGGAGATAACAGCACCCCAGCGCCACCACCAACACAAACTACAGTGCCAGAGGATGATACCAACGAAAATGAAGAACCCGTTGAGGAAGAAGAGACAACGGTACCGGTAGAAGATGTGACAATGCAGGATCTCGAGGTACCAGATAACTTCAGCTACAACCCTGTAACCGAAGGCAGCCTCAATGTAGACATCAGTGGTTTTTCTTCACAACGTGCGCACCTCAGCGTTTACAAAGAGTTTGTTGAAAACAGCTTGGGGAGCTACGACGCAAGATACCCAAGCAAAGTTGCTTCTGTTCCACTAGATAAAGGTACAGCGAACATTGACTTTAACGTCTCTGATAGCCAAGGCAGCCTGCTTGTTGAAATTTGGTTCTATGATGGCAGCGACCCAATCCAGAAAGTCATTAGTTCTGGTGACAGTTCTTGGGTCATGTAGCCAAATAGGAGTAAGGTCTAGAAAACGACCTTCCAATATAATTCCTCACTCTTTTACTTCAAAATCGCATCGTTCTTTTGAACATGCGATTTTTTTGTTGTAAAACAGTAGGGTTACTCATTTGACGGGAAAATGCGTTGGACAATCCGAAAACCTTCATTTTGGTCTTTGTTGCTGCCATCGTCGCATTATGTCTGGCTCTGTGGCTAACATCTTCTGATGAAACACAGACCATTACCGCAACCGTCATTTCAAATACGTTAACGCAATCACTCGATGGTCAAAGACGTTATCTAACGATTGAATCGGAAGAATCAGGAATCAAACGCGTCGCTGTACCAACTTCCACCCATTGCCCTAAAGGTGCATTGGCAACATTCAGCCAACCAACAGATTCACTCTTCGAGCAACCGCTCACGTTTTTAAGCTGTGAATAAGCTTACTCTTCACAGTTATTTAAGGCGCCATACTACTTTGAGGAAACAAAAGACGATGCAAGCACTGATCAGTACTGAAGAACTTAATAGCCTACTCGGCCAACCTAACGTCAAACTCCTCGACGCGAGTATTGCGTTTCAAATCCCTTCAGAAGGCGAAAAAGTTAAAGATAAGTGGCTTCCTAATTCCCTCCGCTTTGATTACGACAACGACTTTTGCTTACCTGATTCATCTCTGCCACATATGATGCCAACAGAAGAAGGCTTCAACCAAAGCGCGCAACAGCTCGGTTTGAACAACGAAGATTTGATCGTGGTATACGACAACTCAGGGACACTTGCCGCACCAAGAGCATGGTGGATGTTCAGAGCAATGGGTCATGAGAATGTTCGAGTTCTGAACGGCGGTCTTCCCGCTTGGATTAAAGCTGGGCTTCCTGTTACGAGTGCTTTATCGCAACCAAGCGGAAAAGGTAACTTTTCAGGCAAGCTCAACCAAGAAGCGTTTTTGAGCGCCCAAGCTGTACTTGCTCATTCGAATAACCAAAGTGCAAACATCATCGATGCAAGAGCCAAAGCTCGTTTCCTTGGTGAAGTGCCAGAACCACGAGAAGGGCTACGCAGTGGGCATATTCCAAATTCGGTTTGCTTACCGTTTCAAGAACTCTTAACCAACGGTCACATTAAACCGAATTCAGAGTTGCAACAGATATTTAGCGCACTAACAATAGATAGTGATAATTCAATCATTTTTAGTTGTGGCTCCGGTGTAACCGCATGCATTTTGTTACTTGCGGCGTATCAAATTGGTCTGGACAACCTGTCGGTGTACGACGGTTCTTGGACCGAATGGGGTGCAGACCATTCTCTACCTATCGAGCGTTAAGATCAGGAGCAGTAAAACGATATGATCGGCATAAAGAAGAACATTTGGACGCTCTACATGACGCTGTTTGCGATAAGTGTGGGTTTGTTCTCTCTGTTTGGTCATTATCATTACGAAGCAACTCTCGATAAGTACAAAGATAAGCAGCTCTTACAATTAGAGCTGTTTGCCTCCTCCGTCGAGTCTTTGTTCAAAGGACAAGAAACGCTGTTAGAAGTAGTTGGGCACCAACTGATAGAGCAAAACGACTTCACTCGAACGGCTTCTCTACAAATGCGTCCCTTGCTTGATGATTTGATGGATATCCACCCTGCTATCGCCGCTTTTGGCCTTACTAACCCTGAGGGGGATTATCTGGCCATCAGCTCTAACCTGGATTTACAAAAGCTACAAAACCTAAGGCAAGATCCTCAAACCAAAGGGACATTCGAAGCTGCACTTCAAGCCCAACACATGGTGGTTGGCAGAACCTATTTCATGCCCGCACTCGATTCATTAGTGATCCCTATCCGAAAGGCAATTCGAAATAAGAATGGGGACGTAATAGCAGTAATGACAGCGGGGTTTAACATGAGCTCCTCCTTAGTGTTCAGAAACGACGTGCATGCCAATAAACACAATCGCGTATCATTAGTTCGTGAAGACGGTTACCTTACTTTTACCTCCGCGGAGCAATCTAATCTATTCAGCTATACGCTCCCTGCAGATGGACATAGAAAAGCGATTGTCTTTGAGCAAGTCGAGAAAAAGTACGGCTGGAGCCGCGATACCGTAAAGAGCTTATCGAGTGCGGTAAACATTGTTGCCGATGACCCAAGAATCAATCAACTGGTGACACTTAAGTATTTACCTGATTACAAACTTTGGGCTTCCTCTTCAACCGATCTACGCTACATCCAACGTGGCTTCTTCGATCAGTTTGCTCTCTACTCCATCGTTTTCCTTTTTATCCAAGCAGGTTTCTATGCATTGGTTCGCTCAATTGCGAATAACGAGCTCGCAACGCGTCAAAAGCTGCTTTATCAGGCGCATCATGATCATTTAACACTACTGCCTAACCGTGAATATCTGAGAGCACACATCACAAGATGGCTGAATGAAACTTCAGATCCATTTGCCTTGATGTTCATTGATATCGATAACTTCAAATCAGTAAACGACACACATGGCCATGAATTTGGTGATGAAGTGCTCAAGCAAATAGCGCTGCGCTTGAAGAGTTTCGACAGTGAAGACCGATTGATTGTTAGAGAGGCGAGCGATGAATTCATCTTACTTGTCAATCAAACAGACGACAGCGTAGTAAGGACGCTAGCAAGCGATCTTATTCATTACCTATCCGAACCTTACATCGTTCACGAAAACCAGTTCCTTCTAAGTTCTAGCGTCGGTGTTGCACTCTATCCTTCGCATGGCAAAAGTTTGGATGCGCTACTTCGCTCAGCGGATATCGCCATGTATCAAGCCAAAAAGGATCGTAACGCTTACAGTATTTTCGACCAACAAATGCAAGCGAAGCACCTCCATAAGATGAAGATAGAGCAACGTTTAAGACTCGCTATCGAAAGGCAAAGTTTGTTTTTGGTGTATCAGCCACAGTTGAACAGAGATGGTGAAATCTATGGCGTTGAGGCGCTTGTTCGCTGGCAGGATGAAGAGCTTGGATTTGTACCGCCAAACGAGTTCATTCCGGTCGCCGAGAGCTCAGGTTTGATGGTAAGACTCGGCGAGTTAATCATAGAGAAAAGTTTCGTCGATATGGCACGTTTAACAGGGCGTGTAAAACAGTCTATCCAGATGTCGATTAATATATCGGTCAAACAATTTATCCAAGTCAACTTCATTGAGGATCTGGTGGCCATGATTGATAGACATAAGGTGGAACACAGTCGCATCACACTGGAAATTACTGAGAACCTGTTCATCGAGGACCTCGAAAAATTTGCGCCAATTTGCCAACGTCTACATTCGCTAGGCTTTAAGCTCTCTCTGGATGACTTCGGTACTGGCTACTCTTCCCTTTCGATGCTTAAAGCGTTGCCAATTGATGAAGTCAAAATCGATAAGAGCTTTGTCGATAACATTGAGAACGATGAAAAAGCACTGAATATGGTGCAAAACATCATTGCGATTGGTAAAAACTTTGGGATGAAGGTGCTTGCTGAAGGTGTAGAAACTCGCCATCAACGTGATCAACTTATTGCTTGTGGGTGTGATTTGATTCAAGGCTACTTCTATTCCAAACCACTCCCTTTCGAACAGTTGGTTAGCTTTGCTGAAGAGAACCACAACGAAAAAGCCGTCGAACAATAACGACGGCTTGATTTACGTAGCTATAGCGTAAGGGACAGAGACTAGTTCTGCATTTCCTTATACATCACTTCGACTAACTCTCCTTTCGGATCTCCTGACAGTTCCCATGTAAAGATTCCACCTAAGTTAGATTGTTTCGCCCAGTCTGCTTTGGCTTTGATAGAGCGCTGATCCTCAAATGAGATAAACACCTTCTTGTCTGGGTTCCATAAGTATGGCGCTTGAGCTTGCTCATCGTATTTATACTCATATCCTTGTTTCGCACTGTAGTTCTTCATCAGATCCCAGAACATGAAGTAGCCATTCTCACCAGTACCAAACTGCGCGCCTTTCTCTGACAATAAGTCTTGAGTTGGCAAACCACCGGTAAAATCTTTAGTTCCTTGCCAACCGCGACCATAAAACGCCGCACCAATCACCAACTTCTCACTAGGAATACCCAGCTCAATCATTTGGTTAATGAACACGTCTGCGCCCATTCCCCACCAACTGCGGTCAGTCGCATGTAGGTTAGTGGTATGCCCTGTTTGCTGCCCCCAACCACCAAGGAAGTCGTAAGTCATTGCAAACATGTTGGTTAGGTAAGGCTGCGCCGCTTTCCAGTCAATACCTGCTGCTTTAGGACCAACACCAACCGCTGTTGAAAGCTCGTAATCGCGCTTGGTCTTTTTCGCTAACGCATCTAGATCACCACGCATGGTTTTAACTAGGTAAGTGAAGGCATCACGCTCTAGTGCTTTTTGCTCATCTGTCAGCTTGGTATCTGGATTCCAAGGAGACGTAGTCAAACCGCCACCACCTGGATATTCCCAGTCCAAGTCAATGCCATCAAAGAAATCGTACTTTGCAATCAACTCGACCGCCGTTTTAGAGAACTGATCCATTGCTTGCTGGTTTTTAGCCATAGCGTGGAAAGGTTCAGACATGGTCCAGCCGCCAAAAGAAGGAAGAATTTTTAGATCAGGATGTTGCTTCTTAAGTTCGGCCAATTGGGCGAAGTGCCCTTTATATGGAACGTCTACAGAGACCGGACCAAAATCTTTTTCAAGGGCCGCCTCGGTATCAACCAAAATCGCCGTATACGGTTCTTTGCCTTCACAGTGCTTTGCAACCAGCTTTTGAATATTTTCCGAGGCACCAGTGTGAGGACCACACATACTTAAAAATGCGTAGATAATATGAGTTAGGTTATCAGCCGGAATGTCTTTAACCGTGTATGGGTTGTCTGCATTTGCGTACTGCCAATCGGCAAAATAGCCTGCCACGACTTTTTGCTCAGCTTGTGCAATACCTGTAAGCCCCGTAAATAATGCAGCTGCGAGAAGTGTCTTTTTCATAATTTCCTCCAGAGTAATCAACTACAAATTACCCCTGAGGATTATTTTTAACTTGGAAACGAAATCAGGCTGCGAGTCATTTATAAATCCTCACAGCCAAATTACATTAGTTGCATATTATTTGTGCTAAACCTCTGATGTGCTGTTGCCATGCATCTGCTCATCTAAGTTAAGAACCGTTAATGCGTTACTTACACTGGTTGCAATCACATCAATGGCTCCGGTTCTTAAAGCCCCAAGTAGCGCCAATGGTTTACTGTTTTCTGCCGCAATCGCAATCACTTCTGCAATTGGACGAAATTCTTCAATACCTAAGCCGATGACTCGGTCACTCATTACTGTGTTTGCTACATCGCCGTGGATGTCAAAGAAATCATAACCGGCAAAGTCCCCTACGACGCCTTGCATCAAACGGGATTGCACCACTTCATCTGGAGTAAACCAGCCAAGGTCAACCATGTAGCTGTTTTCACTCATATCACCGATACCAACAAGAGCGACATCCGCCTTGCGCGCCAAGTCCAGTGTCTGTTTAACCGTGGCGTTTTGCATGAAGGCCACCTTCTGCTCTCGGTTTTCAGCGTAGGCAGGGGCATACAGCGTTTCCGATGTGCCGCCGTATTTCTTGGCGAATTGTCGGCAAATGTGGTCCGCATTGTACATACCGCCACGAGGGTGAATCCCGCCAATACCGCACACAAACTTACAATCGCGCGGCGTGATAACGCCAATGTGGTGAGCCACAGAAGAAACGTTACGCCCTTGCCCTACCGTCACCACCATGCCGTTCTTTAAAGTACTCGTCAGGTAGTTAGAGACCAAACCAGACACTTGGAGACGCTGCGCTTCTTCATTAGGTTGATCCAAAGCGACCAACGCTCGTTTCACACCAAAGCGTTCGATGAGGCGCTGCTCTATCTTGGCGCTAAACACAGGGTGATATTTTACGGTAATCTCTACAATGCCTTCATCACGAGCCTGCTTCAGCATTCGCCCTACTTTGGCCCGCGATATGGAAAACTTTTTCGAGATCTCTTCTTGGGTCGCACCGTCTTGATAATAGGCAACGGAGATCTCCGTTAGTAAATCTGTGCTTTCAATAGAAATGTCTTGATTAGAACTGCTCATGTTTTTCTCGCCCTTTTAGAGGATCGACATTGTATGCATTAGTGAGCATCCGCTCATTGACTTAGCATATGTTACCCTCCAATTTTACTGCGACATTTGCTCACTGCAATGACATTTTCTCACTGCGTAATTTTATTAATATCATTACTGCTCAAGCCTTGAACAATAAGGGCAAACGTTTATTTCGGCCATGCTCTGAACACACAGCAAAAAAACGTTGATGAACATCACTTAAAGTCGGTTTCGGCGATTGACTTTCAGCATGGATAGGATAAATATGGATTCATCATTTACTCAGCTACCGATCAAATGTTCATAGCAAATGTTCGGTACCGAAATTTTCCGTAGTTGGCTGAGCAGATGTCTCGTTAAATATGATGAGACGATTAGCCGACACGCTTGCAAATGCACAAGCTGTGGTACTCAAAACCACACTTAAGCCCATTTATATAGGATGATCGATTATGAGCAACAAGTTAGAGCAACTTCGTAAACTAACAACTGTAGTAGCGGACACTGGTGAAATTGACGCAATCAAAAAGTACCAACCTGAAGATGCAACAACGAACCCATCTCTTATCCTAAAAGCGGCTCAAATCGAAGAGTACGCACCTCTAATCGACGCTTCTATCGAATACGCAAAAGCACAAAGCAACGACAAAGCACAACAAGTACAAGACACTTGTGACATGCTTGCAGTAAACATCGGTAAAGAGATCCTAAAAACTATCCCTGGCCGTATCTCTACAGAAGTAGATGCTCGTCTTTCTTACGATACAGAAGGCAGCGTTGCTAAAGCTCGCCAGCTTGTAAAAATGTACAACGACGCAGGCATCACTAACGACCGCATCCTAATCAAACTGGCTTCTACTTGGGAAGGTATCCGCGCTGCAGAGATCCTAGAGAAAGAAGGCATCAACTGTAACCTAACGCTTCTATTCTCTTTCGCGCAAGCTCGTGCATGTGCTGAAGCAGGCGTTTTCCTAATCTCGCCATTCGTTGGCCGCATCATGGACTGGTACAAAGCGAAAGAAGGTCGTGACTTTGAAGCTTCAGAAGATCCAGGTGTAATCTCAGTAACAGACATCTACAACTACTACAAAGACTACGGTTACAACACAGTTGTTATGGGCGCAAGCTTCCGTAACATCGGCGAGATCCTAGAACTTGCTGGCTGTGACCGTCTAACTATCGCTCCTGCTCTTCTTGCTGAGCTAGAAGCGGCTGAAGGCGAAGTTGTAGAGAAACTGGTTGATTCTAAAGGTTCTAAAGAACGTCCAGCTCCAATGTCTCACGCTGAGTTCCTATGGGAGCACAACCTAGACGCAATGGCTGTTGAGAAAGTAGCTGAAGGTATCCGTAACTTCGCGGTTGACCAAGGCAAACTAGAAGACATGATCGCAGCTAAGCTTTAATTGCTTACCAAAAGCGAGTAGCCAGCCTACTCGCTTTTAGCATCAGCGCTTTATTCAAAAAATTCTATTTGAACTTGTTCCGACGAGTTCCCTCTATTTAAATCAAATATCGAGAAGTAACTACTATGGATCGTAAATACCTTGCAAATGCAATCCGTGCACTAAGCATGGACGGTGTTCAACAAGCTAACTCTGGTCACCCAGGTGCACCTATGGGTATGGCTGATATCGCTGAAGTACTTTGGCGCTCTCACCTAAACCACAACCCATCAAACCCAGAGTGGGCTGACCGCGACCGTTTCGTACTGTCTAACGGTCACGGCTCTATGCTTATCTACTCTCTACTGCACCTTGCAGGCTACGAGCTATCTATCGACGATCTTAAGAACTTCCGTCAGCTTCACTCTAAGACTCCTGGTCACCCAGAGTACGGCTACGCACCTGGTATCGAGACAACAACGGGTCCTCTAGGTCAAGGTATCACTAACGCTGTTGGTATGGCAATGGCTGAGAAAGCGCTAGCGGCTCAGTTCAACAAAGAAGGCCACGACATCGTTGACCACTTCACTTACGTGTTCATGGGTGATGGCTGTCTGATGGAAGGTATCTCGCACGAGGCTTGTTCTCTTGCTGGTACGCTAGGTCTTGGCAAACTGATCGCATTCTGGGATGACAACGGCATCTCTATCGACGGTCACGTTGAAGGTTGGTTCTCTGATGACACGCCTAAGCGTTTTGAATCTTACGGCTGGCACGTAATCCCTGCTGTAGATGGTCACGACTCTGAAGCGATCAACGCAGCAATCGAAGCGGCAAAAGCAGATCCACGCCCTACACTTATCTGTACTAAAACTATCATCGGTTTTGGTTCACCAAACAAATCTGGTTCACACGACTGTCACGGTGCACCACTAGGTGCTGAAGAAATTGCAGCGACACGTAAAGAACTAGGTTGGGAGCACGGTCCTTTTGAAATTCCGCAGGAAGTCTACGCAGAATGGTCAGCGAAAGAAGCAGGCGCAGCTAAGGAAGCAGCGTGGGACGAGAAATTTGCAGCTTATGAAGCAGCGTACCCTGAGCTGGCAGCTGAATTCAAACGCCGCGTAAACGGTGATCTACCGGCTGAATGGGAAGCAAAAGCAAACCAAATCATTGCAGACCTTCAAGCAAACCCTGCGAACATCGCATCACGTAAAGCATCTCAAAACGCACTAGAAGCGTTTGGTCAAATGCTTCCAGAATTCATGGGCGGCTCTGCTGACCTAGCGCCTTCTAACCTAACTATGTGGTCTGGTTCTAAGTCTCTAGAAGCGAACGACTTCTCTGGTAACTACATCCACTACGGTGTACGTGAATTCGGTATGACAGCGATCATGAACGGTATCGCACTACACGGCGGTTTTGTTCCTTACGGTGCAACATTCCTAATGTTCATGGAATACGCTCGTAACGCTATGCGTATGGCTGCTCTGATGAAAGTTCAGAACATCCAAGTTTACACGCACGACTCTATCGGTCTTGGCGAAGATGGTCCAACTCACCAACCAGTTGAGCAAATTGCGTCTCTACGTCTGACTCCAAACATGAGCACATGGCGTCCATGTGACCAAGTTGAGTCTGCAGTAGCATGGAAACTGGCGATTGAACGTAAAGATGCACCATCTGCACTTATCTTCTCTCGTCAAAACCTAGCACAACAAGAGCGTACTGCTGAGCAAGTTGCAGACATCGCAAAAGGTGGCTACATCCTGAAAGACAGCGATGGTAAACCTGAGCTAATCCTAATCGCGACTGGTTCAGAAGTTGAGCTAGCTGTGAAAGCGGCAGAACAACTAACTGCTGAAGGTAAGAAAGTACGCGTGGTTTCAATGCCAGCTACTGATACTTTCGACAAGCAAGACGCGGCTTACCGTGAATCTGTACTGCCATCAGACGTAACGGCACGTATCGCTGTAGAAGCCGGCATTGCTGACTTCTGGTACAAGTACGTTGGCTTCGACGGTCGCATCATCGGTATGACAACATTCGGTGAGTCTGCGCCAGCTGACCAACTGTTCGAAATGTTTGGTTTCACTGTAGAAAACGTAGTGAACACAGCAAAAGAACTGCTAGCTTAATCACTTAGAATTATCAGTTTTCTCTATTGCGAATTTGAAAACTGAAAAGCCCCGCTCTCTGTAGCGGGGCTTTATTTTATCTGTTCATTTTGAACAACGATTCAACGATCTAGTTCTAGTTCGTATCACTTCTCTTCAAACTGATTCGCAAGTCGGTAGAAGTCTTGAACCTGCTCTTTTAACTGCTTACTGTTTTGCTCTACAGAATATGTCGCGGCCAAGTTCTGCTCCGCGGTAGAAGCAATCGAATGAATGTGTTGATTCACATTGCTAGACAGTTGCAGTTGCTTATTAGCAGAATCTGCGACATTCACCATCAACCCACTCATGGTTTGCATCATCTGCTCTACTTCCGACAAACGCAACGCACTTTGCTCTGCAACTTGTGAGCATGTATCCGTTTGATCTTTGTTAGCGATAATGTCTTTCTGCCAGCCCTGAATCGTCATCAACATGGTTTCAATGGATGCTTTAATTTGCTCAGTAGCATTCGAAGTACGTCCAGATAGCGCTCTCACTTCATCGGCAACCACAGCGAAGCCACGACCTTGTTCACCCGCTCGTGCTGCTTCAATTGCTGCATTAAGCGCTAGCAGATTCGTTTGATCGGCAATACCACCAATCTCTTCCATTAATTGACTTACCTTCTGCGCTTGATCACTCAGTTGATAAGTCGTCTCTGTGGCTTTCTCCGCCTGTAAACTAAGCTGCGCTAGGTTGGTATGAGTTTGATCAATCGTGTCTTTCGCCATCAAACAAGATTTCAAAGTGTCATCAATCAATACATGGGCTTCATGAGAACTAGATGATACTGAATTGGCAGATGCTTCCATTGAATCGGCCGCGTCACGAACCTCGTGAATATCGTTGTTTTGCTGAGTCAGTGCAGACAAGACTTCCGCCGTTGTGTGACTCAACTCTTCAGCACAGTTTTGTAATGGCACAGCTGAATCTGTCATACGTCCAAGAACAGTACGAATACGAGCAGAGAGCATCTTTATATGAAAATCTGCAATCGAGAACGGTTTATTACCTGAATACACCAAACGACTCACGCTATCGTAATGGGCTTGCAGCTTTTTAAATTGCAGTGGCGTATCAATAAGCTCTTGGCGGAACAACATTGCGAGCACCCCAGCTGGGAGCAATGTCGCAAGCCAAGCCAAAGGTCCTTCAAGTGAAAAAGCGTAGCCAGCTGTTGGTGCCGCAAGCGCACCAAGTAGAATCGCATAACGCAACGTATCACTCAGTTTCAAGGTCCAAGCACGGCCAGATTTTTCAGACTTCAATAAGCCCTGATATGCTTTAGAAGCAATGTCCACCCACTCTCGCTTTGGCTTTACACGAACCGACTGATATCCCACAATTTGGTGGCCTTCATAAATGGGCGTTACATAAGCATCCACCCAGTAATATCCACCAGACTTCGTGCTATTTTTTACAATTCCGCGCCACGCTTTGCCTTGTTTTAGACGAGCCCACATATCACCGAATGCCGCTTTAGGCATGTCACCATGGCGTACGACATTGTGGTTTTGTCCGAGCAGTTCATCGTGACTGTATTCAGCGATTCTGCAAAATGCATCATTGCAATAAGTGATAACACCTTTGAGATCGGTAGTGGAGACCAGTTCGTCAGAATCTCCTACGAGAGTTTCTTGAGCTTTATTGGAAGTTAAGGCTGACATAGATGAGGCTTCTATAGTTATTATTAAATTGCGACAGGATATATACACGATTGTTATATTTATTACAAAATGCTAGAGAAAAAACCTTACTAATGCGACATTTCGAGCTCGAAAAACTTACTTAGATAACAATAATTAACCAATTATTTTGTGGGTTGTGAGCCGATAGACAAAAAAGACCCAGCGTACATAACTGGGTCTTATAAAATCTTGAAGTTGATTTATGCAACTTGAGATTCAGAGTTACTATTTGCTTTGATAAAAAATATTCCCATTACCAATAGTACAAAAGGCAGGACATACAAATTCAAGTTCTGCCATCCTACGGTAGATTCCAACCAACCAGACAAAAGCGCAGTAACGGTGACGCAGCTAAAAACGAAAAACTCATTAAACGCCTGTGCTTTACTCTTGTTCTTTGCTTCATAACTCTGACTAAACAAGCTTGTGGCGGCGATAAACATGAAATTCCATCCAACCCCGAGTAAGATCAACGCGGTACTGAAATGCCAAATAGAAAGCCCATGAATGTTAATGGCGATACACGCAATAAATAGAACTCCACCAGCCAATATCATCCTCTTCGCGCCAAACTTCTCAATCAAGCTGCCAGTAAAGAAAGCAGGAACAAACATGCCCAAGACATGCCATTCAATCACACCAGCCGCTCTGGTGAAGTCAAAGCCACAGCCAATCATCGCTAACGGAGTTGCGGTCATTAAGATATTCATTACGGCATAAGCAACCATCGCAGCTAGAACTGCGATCATAAAATTTGGACGACGCACAATCACATTGATCGAGTCTACTTTTGCACGAGGGCTCTGAGTATGCGCTGCGGGAAATCGAATAGTTTGGAGTAGAATGAGCGCAACAACATACAAGACAATTAAGACGGCAAAGGCGCTAATATATAAACCATCACTTGACCACTTCTGTGAGTAGACAGCGAGGTTTGGTCCCAGTACTGCCGCCAATACTCCCCCCGCCATAGAGATAGAAATTGCGCGGTGCCTCGCAGATTCATCACAAACTTCAATCGCAGCAAATCGATAGAGCGTACCAAAGCCAATCCCTACTCCTAATAAAAAAGTAGAAGTACAAAACAACGTGAAGTTCTCTAGTGACAGCGCATAAGTTGCTAATGAGGCGCCTAGGATTCCAATAACGTTGCCCAAGCTAAAACCCAAACGACGGCCTAGCTTCCCCATTATTAGAGAGGCAGGAATGGTCGCTGACATCAAACCAAGAAACTGCAGCGCCACAGGGAGAGTGATCATACTGGATGAGGGCGCAATTTGTTTGCCGATCAACGCAATGACGGAAATCAGCAGTATGTTCCCTGTCATCAATAAAGCTTGGCAAAGCGATAGTAGCCAGACGTTTCGATTCATCTCATTCCTTGAGTCTTTTTTAACCTATTTAGACACCATAACGGATTTAAAACTAAAACACATCGAATATGTGCAACAGGTGAATTTTCATATTGCTGGGATATTAAAAAAGCCAGCGAACTGCTGGCTTTTGAAAGATTAGAAACGCTTATGTTTACTTAGCGCGACGTGCTTTTACTGCATCCGATAGCTGACGTAGAACCGTTTCAGTATCTTCCCAACCGATACATGCATCAGTAATGGATTGCCCGTAAGTTGCTGCCTTACCGTCAACTAAGTCCTGACGATCTTCAACAAGATGAGATTCGATCATCACGCCAAAAATAGCATCTTCGCCGCCAGAGATCTGCTCTGATACGTCATCAGAAACCAACATCTGACGCTTGAACTGCTTAGAGCTGTTTGCGTGACTAAAATCGATCATCACTTTCTTCGGTAGACCCGCCGCGTCTAGCTCGTCTTTGATTTGCGCGACATGAGACGCACTGTAGTTAGGCTCTTTACCACCACGAAGGATGATATGACAATCAGGGTTACCCGCCGTTTCAACAATCGCAGAGTGACCGTACTTAGTAACTGATAAGAAGTGGTGAGATGCGCTTGCTGAACGGATTGCATCACTCGCGATTTTGATGTTGCCGTCTGTACCGTTTTTGAAGCCAACTGGGCAAGACAAACCTGACGCTAGCTCACGGTGTACCTGAGATTCAGTCGTACGTGCACCGATAGCACCCCAGCTAATAAGGTCCGCTACGTACTGTGGCGTGATCATATCTAGGAATTCACTTGCAGTAGGAAGGCCCATGTCTGTTAAGTCAAGCAACAGCTTACGACCAATACGAAGACCGTCGTTTAGCTTGTAAGTGTCATTTAGGTACGGGTCGTTAATTAGGCCTTTCCAACCTACCGTTGTGCGCGGTTTTTCAAAGTAAACGCGCATCACTACTTCTAGTTGCTCACCGAGTTCGTCGCGAAGTACTTTCAATTTCTTACCATACTCAACCGCGGCTTCTGGATCGTGAATAGAACACGGGCCAACAATCACCAGCAAACGGTCATCTTTACCTTCAAGAATATTGTGGATGGCGTTGCGACATTCAAACGTTGTTGTGGAAGCAGTTTCGGTTGCCGGAAATTTCTCAAGCACTGCAACAGGTGGCAATAGCTCTTTTACTTTATTAATTCTTACATCATCAGTTTGAAACATTACTTCTACTTCCTAATTACTATCCCTGACCCACTATTTTGCCCCAACTTTACTCAGTGCAACATTGTTCACAAAGCAAGCAATAACAAGGGCTGTAGGCTCATTTAATTGTGTCGATGGAAGTAACTTATCGACTTAACAGTAGACTTGCAATCACTTTTTCCAAAAAAATGCAAATTAACAACTAACGTTCATTTCAAAACACGGCGTACATTTAAGTTTACAAAAAAAGTTCAATAAAATTAGTTATTTTCTTAAAAGTTTAAAAATCTTGTCTACAATGTAAGAAATATCAGAAGTTTGTGAGGAAGTTCGCGACGAAAATTGTAGCAAGTTCTAAGATAATGTTGCTTGATGTTAAATTAAATGAATATTAAACTAATTTCTTATAACTACCTAGTTTTACTCTAATTGTTAAAACAAAGTAGAAATTAATATGCAATCAATACAAGGAAACACTATGAAAAAAGTAGCAATTGCAGTAGCAGCAGTGGTAGCTGGTGGTTTAATTAACTCTGCTCAAGCTGAAATGTATATCGGGGGCAAAGTGGGCATGACTACTTTAGATGATGCTTGCTATTTAAACAGCCCTTGTGATGATGATGCTTTCGGTGCCGGAATGCACATCGGTTACGATTTTACCGATATCATTGGTCTTGAGTATGGCGTTGATTACTTAGGTGACTACAAAGCTAACTTCAAGTCAGGGGCTAATACAGTTGATACGATTGACGGCGACCTTTGGGCTCTAACTCTTGCACCTAAATTCAACTGGCATCTAAACGATACGTGGAACCTATTCGCGAAAATCGGTGGTGCTTACATGATGTCTGGTGATGAGAAAGACTTTGTACCAACGGGTTCATTGGGTGCCGAGTACACTATCGACAAAAACTGGAGCGTTCGTGCGGAATACCAACGTTACCAAGACATCTCTGACGATGTGCTAGATGATATGGATGCTAACTTCTTCGGTATCGGCTTTAACTACAAGTTCGCAGCAGCGCCTGTTGTCGCGGCAGTAGTAACAGAAGAAGTTCTTGAAGAAGAACCAGTAATGATGACGAAGACGCACAAAGAAGAGTACGGTTCAGGTACGTTTGAATTCGACAGTGCGAAACTAACTGACTCAGTATCTGAGCGTCTAGACAACTTCGTTAACTTCTTGAACGAGTACCCACAAGCTCAAGTTGAAATCACAGGTTACACAGATAGCTCTGGTCCAGCTGCTTACAACCAAAAACTGTCTGAGCGCCGTGCACAAGCTGTTGCAGATTACCTAATCGCAGCAGGTATCGATGCAGACCGTTTCACGGTTACAGGTATGGGTGAAGAAAACCCAGTTGCTGACAACAGCACTCACGAAGGTCGTGAACAAAACCGTCGTGTTGAAGTTGTAGTACCTGAGTTCCAGTACGAAGAACTTGTACAACCAGAATAAGAGTTTCTACTCTTTTCTATAGTCTAAGGGGTGCTTCGGCATCCCTTTTTGTTTGCTTCGTATTTGTTCACGTCAGCACCATTTACAGCTGAGACTCCCTCAACTCGCTTCCTGCTTAAATCAAACCTTGTACTTGCGCACCCACACGCTTCTGGTTCGGGCTGTTTTCCCAAACGCGACAGACAGTTTAACTCACACGTTAAGTTTTTGTTTAGCAACACTCGACTGGCTCAAACGGAAACCGTGTTGCTCTACCCAATGGAAACTTCCCCTCCTGTTTCCATCACTAAAGAAAGAGTGCTTGATAGACTCGCCGCTACTAGAACAAGGGATAAATATGGAATGAATAAACGGTTTAGAGCGCACAGCTAAGAGTTACCCAGCAAAGTAATTTTCGATATATACGCCAACAAAAAACCGCACCTAATCAGTGCGGTTTGAAGCAACAGCTAAACGGCTTTTATGGCGTGAAGAACAGACCAAGATAATGATCCGCTAATAAAGCAACAAACAAAGCGAGTAAGTGATAAATGGAGAATTTAAAGGTTTCCATAGCGCTGCTCTGCTCAGGAGAAAACTTCAATTTCCAAGCGTGATACATAAAGCCTGCATTGAGAAGCAGCGAAGAAAAAAGATAAACCGAGCCAACCATACCCACCAGCACAGGAAGAATACAAACAAGTGTGAGTAGTATCGTGTACAGAAGAATCGAAGTTTTGGTGTATTCAATGCCATGAGTCACAGGGAGCATTGGAATATCCACTTTTCGATAGTCTTCGACGCGATGAATCGCGAGCGCCCAAAAATGTGGTGGTGTCCAAATAAAGATAATCATCACCAGTAACCAAGCATGGGCGTGCAGTTCTCCGGTTACAGCCGTCCAACCAAGTAGTGGTGGCATTGCACCTGCAATTCCCGCAATCACGATGTTTTGCGGCGTTGCGCGCTTTAGGTACATGGTATAAACCACCGCATAGCCTAGCAAACTTAAGAAAGTCATCCATGCTGTCAGTGGATTAACCAAGGCATAAAGCAACACAAAACCAATCACACCCAAAGCAGTAGCAAAAATCGCGACAGACATAGGATTGGTATCGCCCGAAGGTAATGGTCGTTTGTGCGTTCGAGCCATACGCGCATCAATACGGCGGTCGATGAGATGATTAAACGCTGCCGCCGACCCCGCCATCAAACCAATACCGATAAGGCCGATCGTAGCTTGTAGCCACGGGAAGTTAACGACCGGGGCCAAGCTCATACCAACGACTGCTGTGATAAGCATTAGGGCGACCACTTTAGGCTTTGTCAGTTTTAAATAGGTTGAACCAATCTTTTTCTTACCATTTTCTAGAGGTAACGCGATTTCTTTACTCATAGCGAACTCCTTTCGCTTGATGACTCCAATGAGCCTTACCTTGCCATAGATAAAACTGACTAACGCAGATAAGTGTAAGCATGATGGCTGCACCGAGATTGTGCGCAACCGCTACATAGATAGGTAGTTGGAACACAACATTACTAACGCCTAATAGGATTTGGCAAACCAAAGCTAAGCCAATCCAAACACCTAAGCGCTGAGAATGATGTGAGTCTTGTTTTAATAGTAATACGCAGTAACTCAGCACAACACATGCAGTAATGATGGCACCGATACGATGACTGACATGAATTGTCATTCGTGCTGGGTAATCTAGAACACCGAACTCATAGTTATCAAACCCTGTTTGCCAGAAAGAAAACGCCTCTTTCCAAGATAAGTAACTGGTCCAGTTTCCCTCACAAATCGGTAAAGCCGTGCACATAAGGGCGGCGTAGTTAGATGATGTCCAACCACCAAGCAGTACCTGCAACAACACCACGCCAAAAGCGATAAAAGAGAAGGTTCTCACGCTCTTCGAAGAGGGAGAGAAATAGAGACTACGTTGAGATTGTATTTGACAATAGAATACCGCTTGAAGTGCAAGTAGCGTAAAACCACCCAGTAGGTGCAGCATCACAATCACTGGCATCAACTTTAATGTCACTGTCCACATTCCTAATGCCGCTTGCCCAAGGACAAGAATGCACAGCAAAACCGGAATCGTCGGATCGACACGCTCGGCTCTCACCGCCATGATTGCCATCATCAGAATAACCAAGCCTAAAGTGCCAGCAAAGTAACGATGAATCATCTCTAACCATGCTTTCCCTTGCTCAACTGCTCGTTCCGGAAACAACGTATTTGCCTTCGTGACTTCGGCTTCGGTTTGAGGAACGAATAACTGACCATAACAACCCGGCCAATCTGGACACCCCAAACCTGCATCAGCCAGTCGCGTATATGCGCCTAACATGATGACCACAAGAGTAAGACACAGGCTGAACCTAACCAAACCATTTAACGTCATATTGCCCCCCTCCCTAGCCTACGCGTGACAACTTCAATAGTTTTCGTAAGTCCGCCAAGACGTCCTTACTTAACCGCACCAAATCCTCATTGGCTTCAGGTGTATAGGACATCACAAGCTGCCCGAGCGGATCGACGATCAACATCTGGCCTGCTTTTACTCTCGATGAAAGCGCGCCATTCATTTGCATCACGACAATGCTCTGGTCAACGTCATTCGCCTCTTCCGAAGTCCATATAACAGGCACAACACGCTCCTGATATTTACCTAATGCAATATGGCTTTGCTGCATCAAGTGTATTTGCTGCTGACATTGTTTTTGGCAATCTGAGGGCAATACATACGCTAGTTGCCAACCTTTTTCGTCTAGCGGGGATGGCTGACCTAATTGTTCGAGCGTGACATATGGCTCTACCAGTTCACCTCGATTGGTTACTCCCGTTTCGTACCAACCTTGACTCAATACAACCTTGGCAATAATCGCGGGGAGCGCAAATAGACAAACCAGAGACACCAATACAATTCGTCCTTTCGTGACTGCATTTGTCATTTCTCACCTCCTTGTGAGCGTGGTTGTCGAATCCAACGAATAAAAATCAGGATTGTGATAAGCAAAAATACACCAGCCATAGCAAACCATTGAAAAGCATAACCAAAGTGCTTTGCACTGGTTAAAGGTAATGGATTCCAAGGAAATGAATATGGCCACTGCGTTAAATTGTCGGGTTGAAGGACCGTTGGCATTAACTCAATGTTAAGTAGTTGGCTAAGTTGATTGATGTTGAGGTTTTGCACTCTGATCGTATCGCCGACTTCGGCCATCAGATCTGAACTTAACGGATTAGTCGATTTACGATACAAACGCCCAGTGATGTCATATGGTGCAAGCAGATGTTCAACCTTCGGTAACACGGCTCTGGAGCGTTCTCCCTTCACAAACCCAAGTTCAAGCAACGTCAGAGTCGCAGGATCATGAGACATCGACACGATTTGAAACGCAAGGTAACCCACTTCGCTCTGATACGTCTGGTTATCTAATAAAATAATTGGTAGTGGTTCAGGTGTCACATTCGCTTTTACTTTAATCCCTATAACACTCTCTTCTCGCCAATCGTTCATTTCCAATACTTCAGACATGTCCTTATATGAGGTATTTGCCCTTGCTAAAATGGCTTGCTCCAAAAGCTGCTTTTCATTGCCACGTTCCAATTGCCAAAAGCCCAGTTTGACCAATAGAGAAAACACAGCCACAGTTAAAAAGACAGCAACCCAAACCCATTTCGATAATATCGACGACGAAACCGGAGGTGCCATGTCCACCGTATTTCTGTTTAAGTTAACGCTTGTCCTTTTGCTGCTTTTCATCATCTTTAACCTCGCAAAAGCGCTTATCGAAATGGTTCGCGAAGACCCTGAGGATTCATCGAAGAAAGGCAAACCAATGAGCCACTATCTCGGTCGTCGTGTCATGTTTTCTGCGTTAGTCGTGATACTCCTCCTGATTGCTCTAGGGGCTGGATGGATAGCCCCTAACCCTCGCCCTTACTAGCTTTACAGCACATAAACGAAAACAAACAAGCATAGCCAAACCACATCAACGAAGTGCCAATACCAACTGCCCGCTTGGAATGCAAAATGGTCTTTCGGCGAGAAATGGTCTTTGGCGATGCGGAACAGCAATACAATGAGAAAAATGGTGCCAAGACAAACGTGCAATCCATGAAAGCCCGTGAGCATAAAGAAAGTGTTTCCGTAAATACCGGATTGCAGCGTTAGTCCAATGTCTTGATAAGCGTGCGCATACTCAACGGCTTGGTAATAAAGGAAGAAGCCCGCCAAGACGATAGTGATTTCCAACCAAACAATCAGTGCGGTTCGTTTATCTTGTTCTAAGCTGATGTGTGCCATATGTAAGGTAATCGAAGACAATAACAGCAAGATAGTGTTGGTTAATGGAATCCCTTGCCATGGCATAGCTTGCGTTGTTTCCCCACCAGGCGTCGTGGTGAGCGGCCATATCGCCTCAAAACTTGGCCACAACACTTCATGGGTCATGAAGTTGTTGTCGGCACCGCCTAACCAAGGTACCGAAATCATTCTCGCGTAAAACAGGGCACCAAAGAACGCGCCAAAGAACATCACTTCTGAAAAGATGAACCAACTCATCCCTTGTCTAAATGAACGCGTGATTTGCGCACTATATTTTCCGGTAAGGGACTCCGTGATAACGTTACTGAACCACCCTGCTAGCATGTAAAGCAGAAACAGCATACCAACCGCGAGAATAATGCCGCCAAGTGTGCCAACCGCACCATCACTTTGGGTACCTTGTACCGTCATCCCAGCACCGACCGCAACCAGGAATAACGCAAATGCCCCAACAATAGGCCAGCTGCTCTGTGCAGGAACATAATAGGTCTCAGGCTTGTTACTCATAAGTTCTCTCCTTACAGACGCTCACCCGCCTGTTGCTCACTCCTTGAGAGGCTAACTACCGACGACTCGCCCGATTGAGGAGGAAATTTGTAGAGTGTGTAAGACAAGGTCAATGTATGGATTGAATCCGGCACATCCGGTTCAATGTAGAAAATCAGAGGCATACTCGCTTGTTGCTTACCTTCCAATGGTTGTTGATTAAAGCAAAAACACTCGATTTTATTGAAGTAAGCCGCACCTGTGCCCGGCGATACGGAAGGTACAGCTTGCCCTATCAAGTCTTCGCCACTTTGATTAACTGCAAGATATTCAGTTTGAATCACTTCGCCCGGGTGAACATCCATGGATACAACCTTGGGTTTGAATTCCCAAGGCATATCTGGGCTTACGTGAACCATAAATTCCACACGAATCGTTCTACTGATGTCCGCTTGCATGCCTGTTGGCTGAATCGCTGCAACCTCACTGGTTTTACCGTTAATACCCAATGCATCGCACATAATGTCGTAGAGTGGTACCAAGGCAAAACCGAAGCCGAACATCATTGCTGTCGCTAACAGCAACTTGATAGTGAGTTTCTTATTAGATGAATTACCTTGCATCTCACTCACCTCACGCTTTCTTAATCAACTTTTGGCGGTGTTGTGAACGTATGATGCGGAGCAGGACTTGGCACCGTCCACTCCAAACCTTCTGCACGTTCCCACGGTTTGGCTGTTGCTTTTTCACCACCACGAATACATTTGATGACTAGCCACAGGAAGATAAGTTGAGACAAGCCAAAGGCGACCCCCCCTATCGATACGATTTGGTTAATGTCCGCAAACTGGATGGCGTAATCAGGAATACGTCTTGGCATCCCCGCTAAACCCAAGAAGTGCATTGGGAAGAACAATACGTTGACCGAGATGATGGAACACCAGAAATGCCACAGACTGAGCTTTTGGTCGTACATATTGCCCGTCCACTTCGGTAGCCAGTAATACGCCGCTGCCATAATCGAGAACACCGCACCGGATACCAAGACATAATGGAAGTGAGCGACAACAAAGTACGTGTCGTGGTATTGGAAGTCTGCTGGCACAATGGCCAACATCAAGCCGGAGAAACCACCTATCGTGAATAGGACAATAAAGGCGATAGCAAATAACATCGGCGTCTCAAACGTCATGGCTCCACGCCACATGGTCGCCACCCAGTTAAACACTTTCACCCCAGTTGGTACTGCAATCAGCATGGTACAGTACATAAAGAAGAGTTCGGCGAATACCGGCATCCCGGTAGTAAACATATGGTGTGCCCAGACTAGGAATGAAAGCAACGCAATACTACAAGTCGCGTAAACCATCGAATGGTAACCAAACAATTTTTTACCACTGAAAGCCGGAATGATTGCCGAGATAATCCCGAACGACGGTAAGATCATGATGTATACCTCTGGGTGACCGAAGAACCAGAAGATGTGTTGGAACATCACTGGGTCACCGCCACCAGCAGCATCAAAGAAGCTAGTGCCAAAGTACTTGTCGGTTAAAACCATGGTCACCGCACCGGCTAATACCGGCATCACCGCAATCAGTAAGAACGCAGTAATCAGCCAAGTCCAGACAAACATAGGTATCTTAAACCAAGTCATGCCCGGTGCACGCATATTTACAATCGTCACGATGACGTTGATGGCCCCCATAATGGAACTGATACCCATAATGTGAACTGAGAATACAAACAATGCCGTGCTGTCAGGGCCATAAGTTGTAGACAGCGGCGCGTAGAAGGTCCAGCCAAAATCTGGGCCACCACCCGGTAAGAACAAAGAGCCGATCAAAATGAGGAACGCAAAAGGTAAGATCCAAAAACTCAAGTTGTTCATTCGTGGTAACGCCATATCCGGCGCGCCAATCATCATTGGAATCATCCAGTTGGCTAAGCCAGTAAACGCAGGCATGACGGCACCAAATACCATTACTAGCCCATGCACGGTTGTCATCTGGTTAAAGAACTGAGGATCAACCAATTGCAAACCCGGTTGGAATAGCTCTGCGCGAATGATCATCGCCATTGCTCCGCCTGTAAGGAACATGGCAAAGCTAAACCACAAGTAAAGCGTACCGATGTCTTTATGGCTGGTGGAGTAGAGCCAACGCGTTAGTCCTTTCGGCGCGTGATGATGGTCGTGATCGTCTTCAATCGCAATGGTGGTATTTGCGGTCGTTTGCGCTTCTGCAGGAGCAGACTTCACCGCTTTTTCAATTGGCTTACTCATATTTCCTCCTTGGCACTGTCTTGTGCCTTAAAGGCGTTAACATCGGATGCTTGAACAGTATCGCCGGTATCATTCCCCCAAGCGTTGCGTTGGTAAGTAATAACAGCGGCAATCTCCTGATCGCTGAGTTGGTTAGCAAAGGCCTGCATCGCAGTGCCAGCGCGACCATTTACCAATACGTCAATGTGGGCAACAACTGGACCTTTGGCGATCTTGCTACCTTTAATTGCTGGGAATGCGCCCGGAATACCTTCACCATTTGCTTGATGGCACACGGCACAACGCGCGGTGTAAATCGACTCGCCTTGCCCCATCAAGTCTTCCATCGACAGGTCTAGCGTCAACGCTTCTTGTGCGGCCGCTTTTTGTAAAGCAAGCTCTTGCTTCTTGTCTGACATCCACTGGTCAAAGTCGTCTTCTGCCATTGCATGAACAACTACTGGCATAAAACCATGTGCTCGACCACAAAGCTCGGCACACTGACCGCGATAGACGCCCGGCTCATCAATCTTGGTCCACGCTTCATTGATAAACCCCGGGATGGTGTCTTTCTTGACCGCGAAGTCAGGCACCCACCATGAATGAATCACGTCATCTGAGGTCATTAAGAAGCGAACTTTACGATTGATAGGCAGAACGAGCGGGTTATCCACTTCAAGTAAGTAGTGCGCCCCTTTTGCTTCAATGCCATCAATTTCTTTTTGACTGGTTGCGAGCAGACTAAAAAATTCGACATCCTCACCAAAGTAGCTGTAATGCCACTTCCATTGAGAGCCAGTGATCTTAATAGTGAGGTCAGATTGGCTAGTATCTTCCATTGCCACCAGTGTTTTGGTTGCTGGAATCGCCATCGCGATAAGAATAATGACGGGGATGACGGTCCAGATAATCTCCACTTTGGTGCTTTCGTGGAAATTAGCCGCAACTGCCCCTTTTGACTTGCGGTGTCGGAAGATGGAATAGAACATCACACCGAATACAACAAAGGCAATGGCGCAGCATATATAGAAGATCAGCATATGTAATTCATACACTTGCTCACTGATCCCCGTAACACCCCGCGTCATGTTGTAATCATTTTGCTCTGACCAACTTGACGAAGAAAATGTGATAAAAATCACATTCATTAATAAGGCTAGAGTAGTTGCTAATCTTTTCAAAAGATCTCTCCTCTGCTCAGCCGCTGCGCTTGCGCCAGCTTCCTTGCTTCCCGATGCAAATATCGAACAAATTTACAAAAAATCATAAAAACTACGATTTCAGCACTCTTTGTTATATTTATGTTAAAAGGCTAGTTATAGTTCAATAGTTCTTCAAGAAATTAACTGTGAATAAATTCTGTACAGACTGAAAAATAAATTTGGTTTATCGATTGCCCTCTTTGAAATGTAATTGAGAACCATTTACATTGTAAAAAAGAAAACATTGGGACACTTTCCGAATTAAAGTGTCTAAACAAGTAGGCTTCCCCTGCTAAGGAAAGATGAATATGACAACACAAATTACTCAGTGGCTAGCACGAGACCCAGACCCTAAAACCCGCGAAGAGCTCCAGCACCTAGTCGATGCAAATAATGAACAAGAACTGACAGATCGATTCGGCTCACGTTTGGCTTTTGGTACCGCTGGTTTGCGTGGCAAAGTGGGCGCGGGCCCAAACCGAATGAACCGCTTAGTGATTCAAGAAACAGCTACTGGTCTCGGTCACTATCTGATTGAACAGGTGAAAGATGCTTCATCTCGTGGCGTGGTTATCGGTTACGATGGTCGCCCTGACTCCAAACAGTTTGCACACGATACTGCTTCAGTACTGACCGCCCTAGGCATCAAGGTTTACCTAACCTACAAGGTAGCGGCAACACCAATTGTTGCCTTCGGTGTTCGTGAGTTAAATGCGGCTGCGGCTGTCGTCGTGACAGCAAGCCATAACCCACCAGAGTACAATGGCTTTAAAGTCTACTGGGAAAATGGCGCACAAATCATTCCACCACACGATTCCGGAATTGCTGCAAGAATTGATGAGGCAACAACAAAACCGCTTCCTCTGATGTCACTAGACGATGCAAAACAAAAAGGTTTGTTAGTTTGGCTTGAAGACGAGTACTACCAAACCTACCGCAAAACAATGAACGACAATGCCCTGCTAACACCGGACAGCAACACAGATATCTCGATTGTTTACACAGCTATGCACGGTGTCGGAGCGGAAATGGCAGAAACGTTGCTCGCAGATGCTGGCTTTGAAAAAGTGGCAAGTGTTCCAGAACAGCGTGAACCAGACGGCACGTTCCCTACCGTAAACTTCCCGAACCCTGAAGAAGCAGGCGCGATGGACATGGTGATGGCGCTAGGTAAATCTGTTGATGCCGATATTGCCTGCGCAAACGACCCTGACGCAGACCGCTTTGCGGTGGCAGTAAAACGCCCAGATGGCGAATACCAAATGCTGACGGGTGACCAAGTGGGTTCGTTGTTTGGTGATTACTTACTGCAAGATCAACCAGACGCACTTGTTGGTAATACCATTGTGTCTTCTCGTCTATTGAGCAGTATTGCTAAAGCACACGGAGCAGAATACTACCAAACGCTAACGGGCTTTAAATGGCTAACCAACGTAGCAATGACGCAAGAGACCGAAGCAAATCCATTCCTATTCGCTTACGAAGAAGCGCTTGGCTACACCGTAGGTAATAAGGTATGGGATAAAGATGGTTTGTCAGCACTGGTCGCTTTCTCTCAATTGACAGGTAAGCTAAAAGCACAAGGCAAAACGCTTTGGGATAAGTTAGAAGAGTTATACCGCCAACACGGTTTCTACTTTAACGCACAGCGCAGCATTGCTCTTGATCCTAAATCACCACCAATCGGTGACAAACTGCGCGCAAACCCACCGAAAGAGATCGCGGGTAAGCGTATTGAAGTCATTGAGGATCTAAAGTCATCACTTCGCTTCGTAACCGATGGTCCAACAGAAGCCATCAACTTACCAGCGAGTGACGTGCTGGTTTACCACCTAGAAGATAAATCACGTGTAATTGTTCGTCCTTCTGGTACTGAGCCTAAGTTGAAGTGTTACTACGAAGTGATCAGCGACTTCCCTGCAGAGATGGATTACGCACAAGCTAACCAAGCAGCGGAAGCGAAGATGAATGCATTGATCGAAGCGCATCAACAAAGTTTGTAATCCAAGCTTGAAGCATAGACTCTGTGACAACAGTAGATAGCAAAAGAGGCGCATCGAGCGCCTCTTTTTCTTTAATTCAAAACGAATCAAACAATCTGCTTTTGCAAGAAGTGTTTATCAATACCCGCGGCAGGGTAACCCGAATACTGACCAACCTTTTCAAAGCCCAGTTTCAAGTAAAAGTCGAGCGCTTGGAAGCTATAAGTATCGAGATACAAATGCGTCACCCCGTGTTGCTTTACTTGCTCTTCTAGTAAAGCAATCAGCTTGCTTCCTACCCCCGACGTGCGCGCCCCGGCATCAACCCAAAGGTATTCAACGAACACAGTGTTATTGAACATTTCACCCGTGAGCCCGCCAACAATCTTGCCCTCGTCATTCCGAGCAAAACAGCCAATGGCGTCTACATCCCCATCCGGAAGGTGCATGTTGTTATAAGCGCGGATGCCATCACGGATAAAGTCGAGATCGTTTTGTTCTGGATTGAGTTTAAATTCAAGTTTCATACCGCCACTCCTTGGAAATCGGTATGATACTAAAACAAAAAGCCAGCGAGTGCTGGCTTTTGTTTAGAAATCTGATTGTTCCTACACTTTACATCGCAAAGCTACTGAGCATCCATATCGCAAGGATAATGAACACCAAGCCCATCAGTTTGCCTTGGTACATACGGAATTTGTCATTTTCCAACAACCCTTTACCCAGTGTACCCGCCAGAGCAACCAACAAGATGTTGAATAGCAAACCGAGTACGTTTAACAGCAAACCAAGCGCAAGCATTTGCTCACCCGAAGATGCAGTAATGTTGCTAGAGACAAACTGAGGTAAAAACATCACGAAGAACACCAATGCCTTCGGGTTCAACAGGTTACTCATCAAAGCACGTTGATAGTAAGTCGATGCCATTTTGTTTTTCTGATCAAGCTCTGGTGCAGCAGAAACATCCGCTCTTAAACAGTCCCAGCCCATTTTTAGTAAGTACGCACCACCCAGTAGATGAAGCACTTTTAACGCGATTGGGCTCATCGCAATCAAGGTCGAGACACCCATTGCTGCCAATAGGGTCAAAATCACACCCGACGTCGCATTGCCCAAGCTCGCAAACAAACCGACTTTCTTACCATAGCTCATGCTAGAGCTGGCAATCAGCAACATGTCAGGTCCAGGTAACAAGAGAAGTGCAACAACGGCGGTGAGATAAACAGGGAGTACAGATAAATCGATCATGGTGGAACTGGCTTTCAAAAACAGGCGGCGGATCTTATACCAATGAATAGATAACAACCAGACCAAATGTCTTCCCAATAAGTAAAATTCAGAAAATACAAAATGTTTAATGCTCAATTTAAAAACAATTAACCTTTTTGGTGTTTATTTTTAATACCGATAGCAATTTTGTACAAAAATAAGCAGGATGGATCCGGTAGACTCCAAAGCCACTGGGCGACACTTGGCAAAACAGAAAGAGATGAAAGAAAAGAATAAGGAAGTTGCGACGTTTAAAATTGCCCAAGAGCTGGGGGGGTTAGAGCTGCTCGAGGCTAAATATGAAAAGCAAAACTTCTCTCGCCATAGTCATGAGGGCTATACCATTGGTGTGATTGAAAAAGGCGCACAACAATTCTTTCGTACTGGCGGCAACCATATTGCGCCGCAAGACAGCATCATTCTTGTCAACGCCGACGAGGTACATAATGGTCACTCAGCATCAGAAGGAGGCTGGGAATATAAAGCCATGTACCCCGTGCCAGAGCAGTTTCAAACGCTCGGGGAGGAACTTGGTGCATCCAATGTCGCTTTGCCCTACTTCCCGCAGCCCGTCGTTTACGATCCGGAACTCGCTAACCAATTACGGTTGGTGTTCGATACGCTGGAGAAGTCAGATAACCGCTTACTGCGAGAAACGCTTGTCTACGGCACACTGATCAAACTAGCAAGCAAACACAGTACACATCGAGCCCCGCTTCAAGACGTGACCAAAGCACAAAGGCAGGTGCATCTGGTCAAAGAGTTTCTTGAAGACTTTCCTCAAACCGATGTTTCTTTGGAAGAGCTAGCAAAGCTGGCAGGATTGAGCCCTTTCCATTTGTTGCGTGAGTTTCAAAAACAGTTCGGCTTTCCGCCGCACGCATTTCAGATTCAACAAAGACTGAGAATGGCGAAAAAACTGCTCAAACTGGGGCAAAAGATTTCTGATGTTGCTCAAGAATGTGGCTTTCATGATCAGAGCCATTTGCATCGTCACTTTAAAAAAGCCATGGGCGTAACACCTGGGCAGTACATCAAGCATTGTTAGCAATATTGTACAAGGCAACATGCTGAGGTCAGCCTACCTTAACAGTATGTTTTTCTATTCAAGTTGAAGTTATGGATACTATTTTGCCTACTCATCAAGACTCAAAGTCTTCACTCTTTTTACAAGGTACGCTCGCAATGATGCCATTGAGCATCGCCGTATTGCCTTGGGGGTTACTCGCAGGGTCATTTGCCATCGATACTGGCTTACACCCTTTGGAAGGCCAGGCGCTCTCCGCCATTCTGTTTGCTGGCTCAGTGCAACTTGTCGCGATGGGCATGATTAAAGCAGGCGCTGGCCTAACCAGCATGCTGCTCGCCACGTATTTCATTACCTGTCGCCACTTTCTCTACGGTGTTTCGATGCGCAGTAAAATATCACCTCTGCCTCTAAAGTGGCGACTTTCGTTAGGGTTCTTACTTACCGATGAGCTGTTTGCCATTGCTGGGCACCAATCCGATAAGCAATTCGATCGATGGTACGCCCTTGGCGCTGGGTTAAGCTTCTATCTGTTTTGGAACTTCGCAACGCTTACTGGCATCGTCGCAGGCAGTTTGATACCTGAATTAAATGAGCTCGATTGGAATTTGCCGTTGCTGCCACCTTCATCGCGATTGTGGTCCCAACGATAAAAAGTATTCCCGTGTTATGCAGTGTGTTGGTGGCATTAGTTAGCTCTGTGACCCTGAACTATTACCAAGTGGAAGGAGGCTTAATGATAGCCAGTATTCTCGCCATGTTGACGGGCTATTTTGTGGAACAATTTACGACGAAGACACTAAACCTTGAAAGCACGCAGGAGAAACGCCAATGATTTTTTTGTCTATCTTAGCCATGACAGCGTTGGTATTCACCAGCCGTTATCTGTTCTTAGAACCGAAACTGCCGCTTAGGTTGGGAGTAAGAACTCAGAAAGTCTTGAGCTACGCAAGCCCTGCCGTGCTCACTGCAATCTGGGCTCCAATTGTGTTTATGCCAGAGGGTGAACTTAGCGTCACGTGGCAAAATCCATTTCTATTGGCTGCTTTATTAGCTGCTGTGATTGCATACCTCACTAAGAATGTATTGCTCACCACCATTGTAAGTATGGTAGCGTTTTTACTGCTTCGAATTTGGTTGTAAGTTCGCGACTAAGCCGCTAACCATTCAATCTCTAATAAGGTGATGTCTCCACACTTCAAACGCCCAAGGAAGACATCGCCTTGATGCACTTCTCCCACGCCCTTTGGTGTGCCTGTCATCACAACATCGCCATCTTCTAGCGTTGTATAACTTTTCAGTTCATCGAGAATATTCATAGGTGGGTAAAGCATCTGTTTAACGTGCCCTTTTTGAACATGAACACAGTTAATCAAAAGCTCTAAGTTGAGATCGTCAATATCGACACCTTGAAGAGAATGGAAACGACTGAATACCGCTGATCCATCAAATGCTTTGGCGCGCTCCCAAGGTAGTCCTTTTTCTTTTAGGGTCGATTGTAAGCCACGTTTGGTCAGATCTAAGCCGAGCCCTACCGCACTGTATTGACCATTTTTGATCACAAAGCAGATCTCTGCTTCGTAATGCAAAGGCTCTTGATGAAATGAGGTGAGTTTGGTTGAAACGGAAGTCGCAGGTTTATTGAAAACAACCATTTGCTCTGGCATGGCATTATTAAGCTCTTGAATATGCTCTACGTAGTTACGCCCTACACAAAGAACTTTACCAACTTTGACTTTCTTCTCTTCAACCTGAACGACGCTCATTGCTCTTCCCTGCAAAACAAAACCCATATCATAGTCTAACCGTTTGAGTTGTAGACACTAGTTCTGGATTCAGAATGTTAAAAACAAGACCTTCAGCCCGTTTTGAGTGAGCAAACAGACCATTAACTCTCGAGATGCTTTAAACGGTTAAAACGAAAAAAGCCAGCACGAAGCTGGCTTTCATAGTAACTAGGACAGGTTACTATTATAGGTAGTAACGAGCACCAAGTGCCCATTTGTCATCTGTTTTACGATCGTTAGCATCGTTTAGGTCGAACTGGTAACCAGCGTAACCAACAAACTTAGAAGTGAAGTTGTATTCAGCTTGAACAGCCATTTCTTCACGTGCAGTTTCAGTCTTAGAGTTGTTGAACGCTTTGCCTTCAACCATCTCGTAGTTGATGCTTAGGTTTAGGCTGCTTGGTAGAGCGTATGCTAGAAGCGCTTCGTACGCATCGCTTTCAACTAGACGTTGGCTGCCATTGAAGTTCATGTTCTCGTTTGAACCGTAAACTGCTGCTACGTATAGGCCTTGACCGTATGAACCGTAAGATGCAGATACTAGGTGAGATTCAGCAGATTGCTTGCCTACAAAGTTAGCTTGTTGGATATCACCACCGTTGTAAGTGTAGCCAATTTTCGCGCCCATGATTGCGTAAGAAAGTGCAACTTGCATACGGTCATCGTATTCAGCGCCATCTTCTTTAGCACCTTGCCAACCTAGACCGAAGTTGATTGCACCCGCTTCACCTAGCTCGATTGCGTTGCGGTAAGAAAGCATCTTGTCCGCACGACCAGTACCTAGAGCACCATGGTCATCGTAGATAAAGTCGTTCGCAAACGCGATTGGCATATCAGCAACACCAGCTACGTCGTAGTAAGGTGCCCATTGAGTACCACCAACTGCACGACCGTATACGTCGTGAGTTAGGCCTAGGTAGCCAAGACGAGTAGTGAAAGAGTTGTCGCCACCGTCTAGGTAGTTAAGAGACCACTCACCACGAGCGTCAGCTGTGAAGCCGTTGCCTAGATCTTGAGTTGCTGTGAAGTTGATACGTGGAGAGTTAGTGCCAACATCTGTATCACCTTGCTCAGAACCGTTTAGGTTAACTGAAACGTGACCACCGATAGAGAAAGTAGTGCCGTCGTTGTTGTAAAGCTCCACTGCTACTGCTTGTGTACCGAATGTTGCTGCTGCGATCGCTGCTGCTAGGAATTTTTTGTTCATTATAAAATCCATGTATTTATTCATTAGTTTATAAGTCAGTCTTATACAAAAGTGGGCTGGGGCATCTCTTCCACCAATGTCGCGTCACTTTTGCTTAACAACTACCAATCAATGTATTTCAGAAGTTCCCCAGAGCAGAGTGAAAAGATGTAAGAAAAAAGAAAAATGGCAAACGTTTAGCTCAAATCAATAAACAAATTCGGAAAACAATACCTAAAAAACGAAACATTTTGTTACACACTAAGGATGCGCAAAACCTTAAGCTATTGTTAATTATGGGGATAGAAAAATATTCAAGAAGTAAAACGTTACATTTCGGATAAAGAAATATGATTAGGAACTTTTTTAAAAACACAGTGTCAACTAGATGAGACAGAAACATCAAAAAAGATAAAAACCCCCTTCCTTTCACTTTCATGAATATGAGAGTAGTCATGCATTTGAAATAAAAATGCAATTAAATCATAACTTAACAGAAATCTATCTTTCATTTTCGCGGTTTACCTTAAGCGTCATCGACACAAATCGAGCAAGTAAGCTCATCGATTACAACTAGGGTAATAAGAAAATGAAAAAGGCAGCACTCACTACTGCAGTTCTAACAGCATTGGTATCATCACCATCTTTCGCAGCAACAGTTTACAAAGACGACGGCACTGAATTAAAAGTTGGTGGTCGTGTTGAATTTCGTGGTGACTTCATCGGTTCAGACGGCGCTGAAGTTGACGGTACTATGGAAGACAAGTCACGTGCACGTCTAAACCTAAAAGGTAAAACAGATATCGGCAACGGCCTTTCAGCTTTCGGTGTTTACGAAGCAGAACAAAAAACAGGTAAAAGCGAATTCAAAAACCGTTACATGTACGCAGGTGTAAGTGCTGATGCAGGCGACTTCTCAGTTGGCCGCCAAGACATGGCTGCGGTAATCATTTCAGACATGACGGATATCACTGAGTTCTCAGGTGTTCAGCAAGTCATTGATTCATCTTCTGACAAGCAAGACAGTGTTTTTGCTTACCGCGGTGAATTTGACGCTCTGCAAGTTCAAGCAACTTACCAAGCAAACTCTGGTGACAGCCAAGACAAATACGGCATCTCTGGCCTTTACTCTCTGCCAATGGGTCTAGACCTAGGCCTTGCTTACTCTGGTGGCGATGTAGATAAAGATAACTCAGAAGATCAAATTCTAGGCGGTATCGCCTACTCTCTTGAGAACCTATATCTAGCAGGCACCTACTCACAAGGCTCTCTGGATGACTCAGAAGACTTTACTGCTTACGAGCTGGTGGCAAGCTACAAACTAGCAAGCAAGTTCACAGTTGCTGGTCTTTACACTTTCCAAGAAAATGATCCAAATGGCGGGGCGAAATACGACGCTGTTGATGGCTTTGAGCTAGTGGGTTATTACAAGCTGAACAGCAACTTCCGTACTTACCTTTCTTACTACATGAACCAACTGGATGAAGAAAAGAATGCAGAAGGTAAAGTAACAGAAGGTGAAGACACACTGCGTCTAGGCGTACGTTACGACTTCTAATAAAAACTTGTCCTAATAGCGAGTCTTTCGGCCGGCACTATTGTGTCGGCCTTTTTGATCGTATTCATTGCAGAGGAACTGCCCTCTTTAATGCACCAAATCCCGAAGTTAGTGCATTTTATCTAGCTTACCCAAGGCCAGACGCCTCACTACCTTTAAAATCAATAAATTAAAAGTTGGCACACTAGCTGCAATACTTAGTTCGAGCAAATGCATGGCAGCGTTTGTGCTTCTCGTTCTTTGTACCTACTTCGGTAGGCACGTCCTTTGAATTGGTAATGTCGCCTCCCTCTGGGAGGCATTTTTTTATTGGCTCCCCCATAAATAGAACGTATGATTCTGGCCATTGTTAAAAATCGGAAATATCCAATTGAATCATAACCCTATTAAAGGCGCATCTTGGATGCTTACCGCAGGTTTGGCATTCACCATCGTCAATAGTTTTGCTCAAGTCGCAAGCATTCACTTTGGTGTGTCATCCACAACATTTGCACTGTTTCAATACGCAATAGCTTTCTTTGCTATCTTGCCGTATCTACGAACATTAGGAATTCGTCAGTCTCTACGTACTAACCACTTTGGGTGGCACGCATTGCGAATCTTCTTGGCGGTTATCGGTATCCAACTCTGGTTGTGGGCGCTCGCTTACCCAGTGCCAATTTGGCAAGGTATCGCGCTGTTAATGACCTCTCCTTTATTCGCAACAATCGGATCCGGTATTATTCTCAAAGAAAAAGTGGGGGCAGCCCGTTGGGTGGCGACACTAACTGGTTTTATTGGCGCAATGATCATCTTGGAGCCATGGTCAGACTCGTTTACTTGGGCCACTCTTTTACCAGTTGGGGCAGCATTCTTTTGGGCTGCTTACGCCATTATGGTTAAGAAGCTTTCCGTCAATGATCCACCGTCAACCATGGTGGTGTACCTGCTTCTACTGATCACCCCATTTAATATTTTGCTGGCCGCACCAACCTTTGTTATGCCTCAGGGTTGGAATATTTGGGGAATCCTGGTCGCAGCTGGGGTACTGACAGCCCTCGCTCAATGGGCCGTTGTAAAAGCGTACTCGGTAGCAGATGCATCATTTGTGCAACCCTTCGACCATGCAAAGTTACCACTTAACGTCTTTGCTGGCTGGTTAGTATTTAGCTGGGTGCCACCAGGTCGACTATGGCTTGGTGCAGCAATCATTATCGGCTCAATTGCTTTCATTACTCATTGGGAAGCCAAAAAAAGAAAGTAATTTGAAAGAAATGTTGGGGTTTTGGGTTCTATATTTTCAGGAAAGGAAATGAGGAGCATCTTATGACACAGCCAATCAAAATTACATTGTATCGTTGGGCAGGCAGCTGGGGACCATTTAAAGTCAACATCCCATGTGGCGAATGCACATTAACCAAAGATATTCTCGCTGACACATTTGAAAATGAGCTCGCGGATGTGCCAGTCGAGCTAGAAGTGAAAGATTGGTTGTCTCACTGGTGGGAGCCACTAAAGCTTGGAGCTTGGCACGCCCCTATCCTAGTTGTTGAAGGTAAAGTTGTCAGCCAAGGGGAAGCGCTAAATCGAGGCGTGCTCGTTCAATCTGTCATTGCAGAGTGGACCAAACGAGATCAACTGAAAGGCAACATCGTTTATGGTAAGGCAACTTGCCCCTACTGTGTAAAAGCCAAGAAGCTGCTTGACGACGCGGGTATTAAGTACAAATACCACGACGTAGTAAAAGACAGCGCAGCACTTTATCGAATGATCCCTGAAGTGAAAGCCATTATCGGTGAAAAAACACCGGTGACCGTTCCTCAGATATGGCTGGATGGTCAATACATAGGAGGCGCTGATAACTTGGAAAAGTGGTTAGCAGAGAGAGGGTTAGATAACGTGCCAGATAATGTGGTTGAAATCCCAAGCCAAACGGCTTAGCTCTTCTAAACGAAAAAGACGACCGCAAGAATGCAAAAAGCCCCGATGCATATCGGGGCTTTTCTTATTAATTCGCTAGTTTTTTCATAATACGAGCAAACATAGAAGGCTTTTTCTTCTTCGCTTTACCGTAAAGCGCTTTGTGCATCGCATCTTTCGCCAACATTTGGCCAAAGTAAACACCACCAAGTTCGTAACCCATGACCTTCTCCTAAGAAGTAATTGACTGGCTTATGTTGTAATTTTACACCATAAAAACCACAAAACAAGACATGGATCACATTTATTTCGTAATTTACTTACAGTATTTTTTATCCTAGCGAATCAGATTCGTAATTAACGCTTAGGCTGTTGGTATGTTTTACCCGCCGCTTTGTAAGTATCTTTTGGCTTAATTTCAAAGAAAGTCTCGAAGAACCATGCCGCAAATTTGATCAAGTGATCGCCTTCGTTCATAACGTGTTCGACAAACTCTTTCTCTTCACCAGACTCGTCCGCTTGGACAGTGATGTGATAAATACGTTTTTCACCTTCGACTTCAGCAAGACCGAATTGACCTGTGAGTGATTCAGCTGCTAGTGCAACTTCCTCTTCCTCTGATGCTTTTAGTAGCTCTAGCGCTTGAGGTAGGTTTTCTTTCTGACCAATTTCTTTCAGTAGTGCTTCGAATTCGTTTTGTTGCATGATTTCACCTAACAATTAACGGGTGTTGCCGATATGCCACTTTACTAGCCAAGTGTAGATAACGACACAATAGTTGGCGCATTTTAGAGAGGAGCTTCTGCCCTTGCAACCAGATTCAACTATGTTCGTTCTGGCTGCACTAGACCTCCTGAAGGCGTTCGGAACTGCCCAAACACGAGAACTAAGCAGGAGATCACCGCAATCGAAATATAAAAGAACCCCAATTGATGTTGGCTTGTTACCCAGCTTTCGACTAAGTAGCCGCCAAATAAGCCAGCTAAACACATTTGAATCGAACCTGATAAAGCCGATACGGCACCCGCTTGCTGCTTGTGCGGCGACAACAACAGACTGATAGAAACAGGAAAAGACATCCCTTGCGCGAAACTCAAGCAGGTAAACGCAACCAATAATGACGCCACCGTGAACGGCAGTATGAGGAGCATTGCCCCTGAGCACGCCACAATAACAAAGCTGATGAATAATATTTGCTGCTCTTTATATCGAGCATTAATGAAGTTAAGGACCAAACTCCCCATCAACAGCCCAGCCGAAGGCACGATCATCAAGGTTCCGTAATCTGCCGCAGTCAGCCCAAGTTCTTGCTGCATGAGGAACGGGTAGAGAGACAGGGTCACCAATGCGGATAAGTAGCTAAGCCAGTTATAGCTTGCACTGCCAATGACTTGCTTATTGGTCAACAACTCAAAGTAATTCAGTAACACCCGCTTTGGTTCGAAACGACGCTTTGGATATGGCAGTGTTTCATGCAAAACGACAAAACCAAGGGTAAAAATCGCCGCAAGATAAATGAGAACGAACACGAAAACCGCATGCCAGCTGATGTGATAAGCAATCCATCCACCAAACAAAGGCGCCACAATCGGCATCACAGAAGCTGTCACCGAGATATAAGACAAGGCTTTGGTAAGTTGTGCTCCGTCATAGCTATCTCGCAATACCGAGCGTCCAAGTACAGAAGCGCTACCCGCACCGAGCCCCTGTAGGAGACGCCCCGCTTCAAGGGCAACAATATGATCAGCAAACCCAATACAGATAACCGTACCAACCAAATAGACACTCTGTCCCAGCAGAAACACAGGTCTTCGGCCAATGGCATCCGACAGAGGTCCATAAAACAGCTGTGAGACGCCAAAACCAACAAGAAACAGAGTCACGAGGTTTTGAACCGTGTGTTGTGGCAAAGCAAGATCATGACCGATCAGAGGCAAAGAAGGGAGATAAATACTGACGCCCACTTGACCGGTCGCGATGATCATCATCGCCAACAATAATGGTGTTTTACGCAATATATCCTCCTTACAACATGACAGTTTTACGACAGACAGTGTATATTTGTTACTCAAAGATGATAATAAGCCAAAATGGAAAGGGATTATTTCCCCTGAGGATGGAATAAGATGGACTGGATTCAGAGTGTTAACAGTTACATACGAGTCGTCGAAGAAGGTAGCTTCAACGCCGCGGCGCGAAAGCTCAATACCACCAGCTCGGCCATCAGCAAGCGTATCCAATGGTTGGAAGATAAGATTGGTGTTCAGCTTCTCAAGCGAACTACTCGCTCTATCAGCCAAACGGAAGCTGGTGCACTCTTTTACGAGCGAGCCAAAGTGCAACTCGACTCTTGGCAATCTGTCTTGGACGAAACTCGTTCCGTAAACCAATCTCCAGCGGGGTTACTCAAAATTGGGGCGACATTGGCGGTTGGTTCTAAGTTCTTAGTACATTACCTCGATGACTTTCTGGAAAAATACCCAGACATCAAACTCCAGCTGATCACGACCCTACCTGGTCAAATTCCTGAGCTCAGTTTGGATTTGTTCATCAGCAGAGAATTGGAACAACTCAACTCACTGAGCTTTAAAGCCAGCCCATTGTTCGAACACAAAGCTCAGTTTTATGCCGCTCCAAGCTACCTTGAAAAACATGGTGCTCCACAAACCGTTGAAGAGTTATCACAACATAACGTTCTGATATGGGGCGAAAATCCAATAAGAGAAATAAAAACCAACCGAGGTAAACGCATCAGTTTGTCCGGCAACTTTGCTACAACAAACCCCGAAGCACTCTTTCATGGTGCAAAACGCGGAATGGGAATCTTGCTTTCCAATAACGTCGTGATCAAAGAAGACCTGAAATCCGGCGCCTTAGTTCCGATCCTTCCTGATATCACAGCAGATGAGGCGACTGTCTATGCTTACTATCCAAAGCTGGACTATCAGCATACTCGAACCCAATTATTCCTCGACTACTTAAAGAGCCGATTAGAAGAAGAGAAGCGAGCCTAACGAAAGACTTTCTAGTGCAATAAGTACTAGAGAGTAACTAGTCACAATCCACAAAGCTGCCACTTTAATGAGAAAGCCCCTTTGTGCCCTCTCACCCTATGGTTGAAAATCGTCCTCAAAGCTCATCTAGAGTTTGAAAAATCACACGAAGTAAACAATAGTTAACGTGATGCATATCTATTAAATGAAAAAAGATCGTGTAAGAGATTCACAATAACACGGTTCGGATGAACACAACGTCGGGTAAAGTATTTGATGGCTCATGAACAAAAAAGTATCCAGTTACTTGATGAAATTCTGAAACTCAATGGCAGCGCATTACTCGACAGAGTAACACTTGAGCTTCATCAGCAATTTCAAAGCTACTGTACTTGCGTAGTTGAGATAGCCCACCTACAACATTGTGCGGTGACGCTTTCTAACTCTAGCGGCGGAACCATTGCAGACAGTATGTGCTATGGCTTAGCAGGCACACCTTGTGAGCAAGTCGCACAAGACATTGGTGAACTCATCTTCTATCAAGATGAAGTTTACAAGCTCTTTCCTGAAGACCAAATGTTTCAAGACCTCGGCATTCAAGCTTATATTGGGCTCCCTTTAAAAACACATACAGGAGAAGTACTGGGAATCTTAGTCTCAACATTTACCCACTCCATCAGTGAAATTGAAGCCGAAGAGATTATCTTCCATCACCGTTTCTACGCCAACGTCATCATTCATAGTTTGCGAGAGAAATGGATCAGCGAACGCTCTGACAAACTTCTCAACCAACTCAGTTATGAAGTTTCTCATGACAATCTAACCGGTCTGCTCAATCGCAGTTGTTTAGCTGATACGTTAGAAACCTTAACACAGCAGGCTACTCGTCCTTTTAGCCTCGCATATCTAGATATTGATAATTTCAAATCGATTAACGACATCAACGGTAACTACATTGGTGACCAAATCATCAAGTTTACCGCGGATGCCATTCAACAAAGCTTAACATCACCAAATAACGCCTTTCGTGTCGCAGGGGACGAGTTCGCCTTTATTACTTATGACGAAGACCCTGTCGCGGTATGTCAGGAAATTCTGGATAAAATCGAAGCTGGGTACTCAGACAAGTCCAACCGTATTTCGTTTACCGTTAGCATTGGTATCGCGCGAGCCCCAGTTCATATGCTCAATAGCGATGACTTGATACTAAATGCAAGTTTGGCTCTTAAGGATTGCAAAAAACACCGTGACACACGCATTCAGCATTATGACACGCACTTAAGTGCGCTATACCACCGCCAAACGCAGCTGATTGAGGCACTACGAGAGCAACTTCGCTTAAGTATTGATGAGAACGAAGAACTGTACGTCGTGGTACAACCCATAGTCGATATTACCAGCGACCGCTGGGATTACTTTGAAATATTGGCTCGTTGGAATAGCAACGTATACGGAAACATTTCACCTGTTGAATTTATTGAAGCCGCAGAGCAATCTGGATTGATCATTGAGTTGGGTGAACGCATTGTTGAGCTAGCGTGTCGTGCAAAACAAGCGCTAGAGCGACAGTTGGGCTATAACGTCAAACTGTCAATTAACTGCTCAGCACATGAACTGGTCGACTCTAACCGTTATATGAACTTCTTAACTCGTACACTAGAGAAATACGATCACCAAGCAACAGACTTTGTTATCGAGCTCACCGAAACCGTATTGTTGTCACAAAGCGGGCGCGAACAGATGGTTCTGAATTCACTCCGCTATCTCGGGTTCAAAGTCGCACTCGATGATTTCGGTACGGGTTACTCTAGTTTGAACTACATTCACAACTACCCAATTGACAGCATTAAAATCGACGCCACTTTTGTGCGCAACATGCTCGCGAATAAAACTTCAGAGCAAGTTGTGCTGCTTATCGCTCAACTCGCGCAACTGCTAGAAGTCGATTTAATCGCAGAGGGGGTCGAGGACGATAGAGCTTTGCAAAAGCTAATCGAAATGGGCTGCCATCACATACAAGGCTATTTCTATTCAAGACCTCATAGCGTCAATGAGCTGGTTGGCATCATTAATGAAAAACAAATGAAGAGCGCATAAAAAAAGACCAAACAGTGTTTGGTCTTTTTCGTATTTTATAGAACGGCTTTTTCTTTATCTTTTAACAGCTTGTCCATTTCGTTACGGTTCGCAATGAAACTCGCCATTTCTTTCTTAGGCACTGAGCTTGCCATTGGGATCTTCGCGCGCATTGCGTTCACCGGACGGCCGTATTCGATCAACTCGTAGTGAAGGTGCGGACCAGTTACACGACCAGTTTTACCTGACAAGCCAATGCGTTGACCACGAGAGACCTTCTGTCCTTTCTTCACTAAGATCTTACTTAAGTGTAAGTAACGAGTTTTGTACTTACTACCATGCTCAATCACCACATAGTTACCTGCGTACGGGTGTTTGCGAGTCATGATCACGGTACCATCACCCGTTGCCTCTACAGGTGTTCCTGTCGGTACCGCCCAGTCTGTGCCGTTATGTGGTGCTACACGGCCCGTTACAGGGTGAAGACGTTTAGGGTTGAATCCAGAACTGATGCGCCAGCCTCGGCTAACAGGGTAACGTTGGAAAGCACGCTGAAGGCTCTCACCTTTCGCATTGTAGAATTGACCGTCAGTGTGAAGGTAAGCGGTGACTTCACGACCACGGTTATAAATTTTGATTGCTTCTATTTCGTTCTTGCCAGTTGGCACACCATCAATACTTTGAGAGCGGCGAACCACTTCAAATCGGTCACCAGCGCGTAAATCTTTGCCGAAGTTCACTTGCTCTTTAAGTAAGTTAACCACTTGGCTGATTTCTGCTGAGCTCAAGCCCAAACGATTTGCGGATGACGAGAAGCTACCTCGAATAACACCGACCAAAGGCTCTTGCTTCCAAACACCTGGAATTGAGATGTCTGAGAAATCGTAGCTGCCATCGTCGTTACGATGGTAAACCACTTTATCTGCAATAGAGAATTGCAGTTCCATCTTTTCAAGTTCGCCCGTAGATTCATTGCGCCAAAAACGCAGTGTGTTACCAGGTTTCAAGGTATCAAGAGCAAGGAAGTTCAAATCCGTTTCCATCACTTTCATCAACGAGCTGTAGCCTAAGCCTAGTTGGCTGAAAATGGTACTCAGGTTATCACCTGCTTGGATTTGGTATTCAAAATTTGGTGGAGTGACAACTTCTGCTGTTGTCGCATCAAGAATATTTTCGACAACCTGCGTTTCAGGCAGGTTCAATGCGATGGTTTTAGTAAGGGAAGACTCTTTGAGAGAGTTGGAAACACCAATCGCAACTAATACTGGCAAGGAGTACAACAGTAGCGCTTTACGACTTGTCAGATTCGGCAACCGTCTTGTTGTAATTTCATTTGTAGACACGGGAATTACTATCTCCTTTATAACAAGGCTCATAGCTTATGCATTCCCGCATAAGAAATCACTAGTAAATTACGAGATCTAGCGCAGAAAACACTTATTTTTTACAGAAGACAAAAAAATTCATTACTGTTGCATATGTAGGTTATTGCCTACACGCTTAAGTGTCGTCGAATTCAATTGATTTGGTTGTTCTGCCATCGCTTGATTTTCGCCATGTTGAAGATAAGACAGCGAAATTTGCGTGTCACTTTCCCACTTCAAAGAAGACAGTTTAATTCGGTCACCGATGAAAACACTGTTCAATAAAACAACTCGGCTTGGAACCGCATCAAATTTAAACAAACCGATATAGTAAAACGCGCCTGAGCCCTGTGTAGTTACGATAACCGGAGCCAAAATCCATGGGGTTTCATTGATATCACGTTGAGCGATAAACTCGATTGGAACCAGAACTTCACCTTTGGTAGCACCTGCATCGTAGTGACCTTTCAAGAAGCCGTGCTCTTTATCCCATTGTTCAAGAAACGTAACAGCACTCTGCTCAGGAACCTGAACCGTCCACGGGTTGCGTGACTGAATACCTAGTACTTCCGCTACGATTGGATTTGATTGTGCTTGCACTTGAGGAAATTTCGCCATGATCTCATCGTCAGAAAGGCTAAAACGGTAAATGCCCGCGATGATCACCACCACTAATAGAACGATTGGGATCAAAAGAATGAGGGGGATGGGTAGGATTCTCTTACGAGCCATGAAGACTTCCTTGTGTTCTTGTTCTCTTGTCTATGTTCGGAGTATATACCAATTCACCGACCAAGACCTCAACACCTGACCGCTCATTTTGACTCAAGTGTTTCAAAATTAAACTAAACTATTTGTTGGGCAACCAATAGGTAATAACGATGACAAAAATCACCCACACATGTGAATGTGCCTGTGGCTTGGTCCAACTGCGTTGCACGGCGGAGCCCATTCGCACCTCCATTTGCCACTGTTTTGAATGCCAAAAGCGAACCGGAAGCGTATTCGGCGTTCAAGCTCGATTTAACAAAAACCAAGTCATCCTAGATGGTGACATCACCAGTTACACTCGTATTGCTGATTCAGGTAATCACGTTCAATATGACTTCTGCCCGGCATGCGGCACAACCATGCGCTTACAGCTATCGGACGCTCCCGATTACGCAATCATTCCAATGGGACTGTTTAATAACAAAGAGTTTCCAGAACCCACGGTTTCTATCTATGAACAAAGGAAGCATGGCTGGGTAAGCTTTGATTGTACGATGGAACACGCAGGTTGAGTGACAACGCCATATTCAGAATACAAACATGCGACATGTCTCTCCTGCTCAAAGTTTGAGAACATCATTCAACAAAAGTTGAGATTTTATTGAGAATGATCAACCGAGTACTGGGAGAAAGACTTTCGTTCCGCGCCACGAGCGTTATAATCTGCTCCTAACATTTGGTGAGGTTTTATTGTGATTTCCAGACTTCCTCGTTGGGTGGAATATGGCGCCTTTCTGCTTGCTCTCCTAGCAGGCTGCGTCAATGCCGTAGGTCTTCTCGGCTTTCAACATCAAGCGATAACGCATCTTTCCGGAACCGTAACTCAGCTAGGGAATAGCTTACTAACAGGTGTGGACTCAACCATCCACCTGCTTTTTATTGTATTCAGCTTTTTGATTGGCTCTGCGTTTAGCGGATTCTTTATCGAAAGTAGCGCTCTAAAGCTCGGCCGCCGCTATGGTGTGGCACTATGTATCGAAGGTAGCTTACTACTTTTGAGCTTGGGCTTTTTAGTACAAGGTAACGTGTATGGTCAGTACCTTGCTTCTGCAGCCTGTGGTTTGCAGAATGCGATGATCACCACCTTCAGCGGTGCCGTTGTAAGGACGACACACATGACCGGCATCATTACCGACCTAGGTATCATGATTGGAGAAAGCTTACGTGGACGCCAATTCGACCGACGTAAAGCCAAACTGTTTATCTTCATTTTCTTTGGCTTCTTACTCGGTGGTTCGGTTGGTGCTGGTTTGTTTAACGTTTTTGAACTGTATGCGTTAGCCTTCCCTGCGCTTCTCGCTTTCGTTATCGCTATCGCATACTGGGGCTACCTCTACCTACAGAGCCGCCATCAACCAGTCTAGCTTTTATCTGACGGTTTAAGCATTTTACTTAAGCCGTCACTCTCTTCGCTTTCTTCACTCTTCATATCCATTAAACGAACGCCATCAAATGGGCTGATTTAGCTTTTTGTTCTTTATTCCCCTATAAACAGTGGAACTACTGGCAGAAAAGCCCGCTTTTAGCTTGAGATCCGAATCACATTTGCTAGGCTTTTTATTGCTTTGGTCACACTGTGTCGCTTAACAGGATGCTCAGAGAGGCCTGCGTGCTACAATTTTCTAACACGAGCAACAATTTCATATACAAGATTCTAGTTTTGATTCAATTAACCGAAAAAACAGCTGAATAACTAGATGTATTTAATGAATAGTATTGCAAAGGATGCAGTTTGCGGGTAATCTCCGCACACTGTGATTAAATACGGATGTTTAGTGAATATTTATGTCATGGAATATGGCGAGTATTGACTAGTAGTAACACGAGACAAACAATGCATAACAACACTAATGCTGCTGAAGCGCCTAAGGGCAACTTTTGGATGTTCTTCATCCCATCCCTGATTGGTCTTCTACTCTTCATGGCACCTATCTCTTACGATGGTGACCTGACCATTCCTGTTGCGGTTATGGCAAAAGTCATTCCTGCAGTTCTTGGCGATACTTTAATTGCTATCGTTACCGCTATTATTGCTTTCATGGCCGTTGCTTCTGTTCTTTGCAAAATTTTTAAGCCAGCAGCAATTCTGCGTAACGGTTTCCTGAACGGCCTATTTAATCCATCACCATTGTGGCTTATGGTTCGCTTAATCGGTGGTGCTGCAGTACTGATGACTTTCTTCCAAGTTGGTCCAAAAGCCATTTGGGAAGAAAACACTGGTGGCCTAGTGCTTACTGGTCTTCTACCAACGCTGTTTGCGGTATTCATTTTTGCTGGTCTATTGCTGCCGCTACTGCTTAACTTCGGTCTACTAGAATTGTTTGGTGCGCTGCTAAGTAAGGTGATGCGCCCGGTATTTAACCTACCAGGTCGTAGTGCGATCGACTGTATGGCTTCTTGGTTAGGTGATGGCAGCGTGGGTATTCTGCTTACCAGCAAGCAGTACGAAAATAACTTCTACACTCAACGTGAAGCGGCTGTCGTCGGTACAACTTTCTCTGCTGTATCTATTACCTTTAGCTTAGTTGTCATCGCACAAGTTCAATTAGAACACCTATTCCTACCTTTCTACGGCGCTATCTGTCTAGCGGGTATTGTTGCGGCGATCATTATTCCTCGCTTACCACCGCTAAGCCTGAAGAAAGACCGCTACATCGATGGCAGCGCACCTAAGAAAGATGCAGACGCAGTACCTGCAGGTCACACGACTTTCTCATGGGGTATGGACCTTGCTCTAAAACGCGCTGGCCAAGTAACTTCTGTACAGTCAGTATTTAAAGAAGGCGTACATAACGCTATCGACATGGTGTTTGGTGTACTACCTGTCGTTATGGGCTTGGGTACAGTGGCACTAGTGATTGCAGAATACACCTCAGTATTCGAAATCCTAGGTCAACCATTTATCCCTTACCTAGAATTGCTACAAATCCCTGAAGCTGCTGCAGCGTCTCAAACTATCGTTGTGGGCTTTGCTGATATGTTCATCCCAGCAATCCTAGCGGCTTCTATCGATAACGAAATGACTCGCTTTGTGATTGCAGCAATGTCTGTAACACAGCTAATTTACATGTCAGAAGTGGGCGCACTGCTTCTTGGTAGTAAGATTCCAGTTAACATCGTAGAGCTGTTCGTTATCTTCATTCTACGTACGCTGATTACGCTTCCAGTTATTGCTGGTGTAGCTCATTTGATTTTCTAAAATCGATCAATTTTAGAAGGCTCCGCTCTGTCGGGGCCTTTTTTGTATCTAAAGACTTTCTGTTACATTTCACGCCATTTTTATCACACCTCTCGTTATCTATTCAGCTTTCTAATAGCCTTACTTTTAACGCATAACTTATAAATATAACTTTAAATTCATTAGTTTAAATTGAAGAAAAGCGACAACTCAGACTTGTTTATATAAGGCTCAATGATACTATTCTTATGTTTTTAACAGTTTGATGACGAAGTTCAACAAATCAGATCAATCTCACAACTTTATAAAACAACTCGCCTTTTGTTCGCATTTTGATAACGAAAGTCGAAATTAACCTTCAGGTTTCTGATTAATCTGTCGATAACAAAAATAACAAACACAATAGTGTGTTCACTTCTGCCGAATGTACCCAACAAAATAAGAGGTACAAGCAGAGTAAACCAGCCGGGAGACTCGAGAGGAAAAAATATGAAATTTAGACATAAGGTTGTCACCGCCTCTTCTATTTTATTGCTTGTGACTGTGGCGTTGCTGTCGACACAACAAGTTATGACCATCCGTTCACAGATCGAAGAAAACATCGATACCAGCGTGAGTGAGATCCTATCCAGTGTGGGGAACACGGTAGAATCGGAAATGAACGCTAAGAAAGAACTCGCTCAATCCATGACTGAGATTCTTGAAATTAACCCAAGCGACCACGATTACGTGAAAGAAGTGCTAGAAAAGCCAATGCCAAAATCAAGCTTCTTGGCCATTGGTTATGCTTACGACAGCAACGGATTCGTGATTGAAAACGATGATGGTTGGGAAGCGGGCCCTGATTACGATCCTCGTGTTCGCCCTTGGTTTGTATCAGCAAAAGCAGAAAACAAGCTTGTTGTCACCGATCCTTACGTGGATGTTTCTTCTAAGAAAGTGATCATCTCTATCGGTACTCCAGTGCGCGAAGCTGGCCAGTTTTTAGCAGCCATGTTTTACGATATGGAGCTAACCACCCTTTCTGACTTGGTTAACCAAGTAAACCTATTTGATGCGGGTTATCTTTTCCTAGTAACGGCAGATGGCACGACGATCGCGCACCCAGAAGCCAAATACAACGGCGAGAAGCTCTCAAGCTACCTACCACAAGTAGAGCTAGCATCAGGAGCTCAGCACATCGAGATGAACGGCGACAAATTCATGGTCAGCCTAACCCACATCCCAAGTGAAAACTGGTATGTAGGTGCAGTTGTTGATGAGAGCATTGCTTACTCAGCGATCGACACACTGCGTAATAGCGCAATCATCTACTCATTGATTGCTGTGATTGCCTCTATCATCGCACTGACTATCCTTATCCGTACCTTGATGCGCCCTCTTGATGAGCTAAACACCGCAATCCAAGCTGTAGCATCAGGCAAAGGCGATTTGACGCAGCGTTTGGATACCAATACCGATCAAGAATTCTCTGAACTAGCAAAAGGTTTCAACACCTTTATGGAGAACTTGCAGCACCAAATCATCGAATCGAAGAGCATTTCTGATCAGATCCTAAGTGGTACGCAAATTACCGCTGAAGGCGCTCGTGATTCTGCTTCTGCAATTCAAACTCAGCTGCAAGAGCTTGAACAGTTGGCGACAGCAATGCACGAGATGTCGGTAACGGCAACAGAGGTTGCCAACAACGCACAAGGCGCAGCAAGTGCAGCGAAAGAAGCGGACGAAGCGACAGTGCAAGGTTCTTCTATCGTGAATGAGTCGACTGAGACGATTAACCTACTGTCAGACAGCATCGATCAAGCGGTAGAGGAAGTACAAGGCCTTGAGTCAGCAACAGCAAATATCGAGACGATCCTAAAAGTGATCAACGATATCGCAGACCAAACTAACCTACTGGCACTGAACGCAGCAATCGAGGCTGCCCGTGCGGGAGAATCTGGTCGTGGCTTTGCCGTTGTAGCGGATGAAGTTCGTACACTGGCGCAACGTACTCAAGAATCTACTACAGAAATCCGTAGCATGATTGAGCAGCTTCAATCTGGCGCTTCCTCTGTTGCAAGTGCTATGCACCAGAGCAAAGGCAGTGCAGTCGAAGCGGTAGAGAAAGCAGAACACGCCAATGACGCTCTACAACGTATCCGCGATGCGATTCAACGTATCTCTGATATGAACCTGCAAATTGCGTCGGCAGCAGAAGAACAAAGCTTAGTAGCAGAAGAAATCAACAACAACACGGTTAACATTAAAGACCTGTCGACCCAAGTTGCTGATTCAGCGAACCGCACCAACGATGCAATGCAAGCACAGCATGAAGACGTTCGTAAGCAAGATGAGATCCTAAACCGCTTTACGGTTTAACTTCTCCTTTTTAACCCAGAACAAACTTCATCAAACAACAAGCAAAACAGCGAGCCAAAGTGCTCGCTGTTTTTTGTTTACAAAGCCACGTGTATGTAACGATCTTTCGAACGCTTATAGTAGAAGTCATCCACTTTTAGGTAAGTAAAATTACCTATCTGAATGTAGGTACCGCGTGGTGGAATGTGTTTGTAATGGTAGTAATGATGTTTTGGCCGCTTGTGCTTAACCACCACCACCTTTTTGTGTTTATGCTTGTGTTTGTGATGATGGTGGTGATGCCCGTGATGATGTCCGTGTTTGTGGTGATGTTTTGGATGTGCAGCGACTTCAGCGCTAAACATCCCCAAAGAAAACATCATCCCAACGATCGTTAAAGAAAATCGCTTCGACACTCGGTTCCCCTTTACTCTATAACTTATTGCTTATCATAAAGAGAGAACTCGCTAGCCATGTCAGATGCTCGCGAGGCTGTTTCACCGCCAAGTAAAATATCATCAAGGTTTATCAGGCCATAGTCAGACCATACACACCGCTGATACAGTGCTAACAATTCGGCACAAAAAAACCGCTTGTCCAGTTTAGGACAAGCGGCTTTCTACAAGTCAGTGATTGTGTATTGGTCGAGACGGTTTACACCGCTTGAGCAAACAGCAAGAAGCAACCGAATAGGAAGATCATGCTCATGCCCATTGCGCCACCACCAGCTTCGTACACGTTGTTGTCTTCCACTGGCACGCGACGCACTTTCATTGTCATCGATAGCGGAACGAATACCGCTAGGAACACAAGGATGATGCCAGCGTAGCTAAGAATAGCTAGGAAGTGTTCTGGAGCAAACACCGCGCCAAGTAACGGCAGAATAAACGTTGCCACGAATACAACAGGCTTACTTGCTTTCAGAAGATCCGCGTTTTGATCGTACAACGCCATTGCCACACCCAAGAAAGATGTCAGAAGTGCTAAGCCAGTAAACATAGACAGAATGAACTCAAGGCCGGAGTACTGCTGACCAAGAACAGAGATCAACTCAGACACGTTTGAGAACTGAATAAGCTCGTGCGGTGGCAGGTTACCTACTACCGCGAAAAGCCACAGTAGGTAGCAAACAAGAGGAATGGTCGAGCCAACGATAATCATATTGCGCAGTTGGTTCTTACTCGCTTCTTTGTTGTAAGTTACCAAAGAAGGGATCACCACCATAAAGCCAAAGCTTGTGAACAGAACTGAGCTTTGTTTGATCAGTGCCATTTTGTCTGCGTTCACGACTTCACTTAGGCCTTCAAACGAGACATTTGGCGCAAGAGAGAATAACGTCAGAACAAGTGCGACAATCATACCGATGAATAAGCCACGGTTTAGTTTATCAACCACACCGGTACCCGCAGATACGATAAGACCAACCAAAACGGTAAAGCCAACTTGGCTAGAAATGGTAGAAAGTGGTAGGCCAACTGATGAGGTCACTTTTTGTACCAAGTCGCCAGCGCCAATGATATAAGCCATCAGAAGACAAACAAGCAGTGCGTACAACAAACCGTTAGTAACAAGCTGACCGCCTTTACCGAGAGTTTCACGAGCGATTGCGTTCATGCTGACGCCACCACCTACTTTGCAGCTTGCTTCCAATAAAAGCAGTGCAGCATAAGTGGTACCCGCCCAGATGAACAGCATAAGAAGAGTGCCCCACAGGAGGCCGAATTGAGCAAGCACCATTGGTATAGCAAGCATACCAGCGCCAAGAGCAGTGCCTGCAACGATCAGGGAACTGCCGACAAGTTTTAGGTTCACGGTTAATACCTCTAAAATTTAATCCGTTTTGTTGTGACTTATCGTGCTTTTGGTTCGAAGCACGATCAACGGAAATGCCCTACCTTGCTGCCAATGAATTCGGTGTGATACCGCAATTCAGGATGCATGAAGCCTAAGCTCAAGATGGATCTATCCTGTCTGAGCATTTTAAGGATGTAGGGAATCATTTCCGGGCAGAGTTCGATTAACGGAACGTCTCATTTTGGGTTCGAAGCAAAATCAGCGCATCCTTTTTCGTCAATCCCATTCTCTGCTGAATGGATTTGGTTCGAAGGGATTGTAAGGCATAAATAGGACGATTGAAAAGCAAAAGCTCTTTCTTATAGCCATATATTTTAACAAAAGTAAGCTAATGCAACAGATATGTTGCAAAACAGCCGATTATTTAGCCTTTTGTTGTTATAAAGTATAAGAAGTGAGCTTTGGTGCTCAGTTTTTTGAGGTGTACATGAAAATGTACACTCTATCGAAAGGTGTTAGAAACCTGGAGCATAGCCTAGATTCATCAATATCGTTATTATTCGCTCCGTACCGACACGTTTCGGTTCACATACCTCTAAACACTGATTTACGGTTCGAAAACTTAGGTAAATGAGTGTTCCGAATGCTGGGTGTGGTTCCCCAGCATTTGAATCCTTCCTTTCATTGATTTCTAGCACTTGGATTTAGCGCAATTGATATTGCGGGATTTCGTTCGTCTGTAATTTTGTTCAACGTTTGTTTCAGTAAGGTTTGCTTCAATAAGCCCATGTTTCAAAGCATCATAGCTCTTTGTCTAGTGCGTCGATGATGTAAGTTAATGCCGCTATGCCCATGTCTGAAACTAAACGCTCCATCGAACTTAGGTTCTCATAGGTTTGATCCAACTCTGCTTGATCAATATAACCTCGATGTAAAAACAGCTCTTTGTACTTCATTAATCGTTTCTGTGATTCACGAGTTAACCAAGTGACGTCCAGCCGAATATCGCGACTGCGATTACGAATTTCAGCAAGCAGTTGTTCTAAAACGCGTTGCATTTTGCGAATATCTACCTCGCCAGAAATTGATTTATAAATCTGATATTTTTCCATTTTCTGAAACTAACTGAAATTACGTAAATTTTTTGTGGAACGTCATTCTTATCGCTATATCAATTTGGGTAAATACGAGGTGGCTAAACTGGTCCGGTTATTGCGTGGTTAAGGACAAAACTGTCCTCTAAGGAGTGCCAATGCAAGTAGACCCATTAATTGAAGTCCTTATAAAGCGACGCAAAATGAAAGGCGTCTCACGCGAGCAAATGGCTAAAGTCGCAGGGATGAGCGAAAAGACTTATCAAAGAATTGAGAGAGGCGAGTCGGATTTAAAGCTTTCGCAATATCGTTCCATATTACGTGCTCTCAACCTGACCGATTTAGATATTGCCCTTGATGCCAGAGGCGTCGGGAATATCTCCGCAAATGATGTTGCTTCAGCAGCAAGACTGCTATCACCAGAGGCGCAATCCATGCTGACAAAACTCATATTCTTGGTGCTAGAGCAGAAAACCAACGAAGGCAAAAGCCTCAAAAAAACATAAAATCGTGACCTAGACTCCCATCTCAAACAACGTTATGGTGAGCTGAACTTACTTATTACCGCTTCGAGACTCCAAACGGTGGAGGAAGGCACTATGAGAAGCATCTGGGTCATAACAACCGCTATTCTCTGGCTGTGTGCGCCTACAGTCGTGTCTGCGCAACAACAAATGAAGCCAGCCGTAAAACCGATCACCCAACCGGGAGATAAAAACGATTTACATTCCGTCAATCGCCCTTATAGGCCAATCAAGCCGCCCTACTATCACCATCGGCCATATTATCGTCCGCCCTATTACCGACCACCCTACTATCATCGACCGCCGTATAGCGTGAGACCTCCGCGTTATCATTCGTCATTCATCTATGTGAGTCCAGGGTACTGGTATCCGCCTTATCGCGGGCGTTACTATTATTACCACAGTGATTTAGTGGGCATTGCGACCTTCGCCGTTTTCGCTGGCGTCACCTATGCCATCGTTCATGATTCCTATTACCGTCGTGATGGTGTCCGCTATGTGTATGTTCGTTATCCACCAAGCGGTAACTACACCATTTTACGTGATGACCGTATAGGGACTTCTTCGGCGGTAAATGATGCTTCGGCGTCGAAACAAACCGTCGCACCATCAATAAGATCAAACACCGCAAGAGTGCATCAAAAACCACCAGCGCCGAAACCAGAGCCAAGCCCTTACAAACTCGGTGAAATCGTAGACTCCTTGCCTCACACTAAAGAAACTGTGGTCGTCAACGGACAGAGCTATTTCAAATACAAGAATACTTGGTTTGCACCACTTAGGGCCGAACGCAAGTTTGTTGTGGTGGAGTCACCGCTGTAGTGCTGTACTGGATTATCCTGAACGAACAAAAACCCGCAGATTGCGGGTTTATGCTTTCTTGTAGATAGCCGTTTGAGTCACTCGTTTTTCAATAGAGTGCTTCGAACTCAGGGATCCTCGCCTTACCTCTCAGCAGTAAGAAGTTCAAGAATCGACTCGTCGATGTAGTGAGTATCTTCTCTTCATCCACCCCGTGTTTTTCCAGCAAAGCAATCGCCAAATCTAACTTGGAAATCTCTTCACTGAAATGGGCATCCGACCCTGTACTGAAGTAAACGCCAATCTCTTTGCCCAATTCGACAATGCGATCACAACGAGAATCACTGCCCTTACGGCTTTTGCCCGTCAAAGACGTATTGTTAACTTCAATTGCAACATTGTGCTCTTTGGCACAGAGCAAAACCTGTTCCATATCGAATGGGTAATTTGGGTTACCTAAGTGGCCAAGAACATCCACTCTGCCACTTTTAATGGCATTTATCAGGGCAGCGGTATGCTCAGTTTCCGTTGCTGGCTTGAATACGGGTTCATGGAAGCTCGCAATCACCCAGTCGAGATGTTGGTCAGAGGAAGGTGGTAAGTCTATCTCCCCTTTCACATTCAGCATGTTGGCTTCGACGCCACGGAGAATGCCGATCTCATGTAAAAAGCGGGGCAAAATTCTTTGATTGTTGAAATGCCAGTAGTGAGGGGCTCCTGGCATCTCGGGAGCATGATCGGTGGTACAAAGAAGTTTTAGCCCCTTATTCTTGGCAGACAATGCGTTCTCTAGAATGGTGCTGTAAGCGTGTCCACTGGCAATAGTATGGGTGTGGCTATCAATCACGATATCCATGGTGACCTCCTGAGATTGTGGACGAACTATCGAATTTCGAACGAACCGTTTTGATTGAGAAACAACGATAAGTCAGCAGGAATCGAATGATTCAACACTTTATCAACGTTGACAGCATCAGAGCATAAGTAGAACTCCAAGGCGGCTTCTGGGTCTGTGCCACCACGAATCTTACGATTGACTAAACGCTCTTGTAGAAACTCCGCTTGAGTATCAATAAACACCGTAAAATCGGCCAAGCGATGCAGCTCTTTCCATACTGGTTCATCAAGCAACAGCCAGTTGCCCTCGACGACGACAATATTGCGGTTAACCTGAATGGCATCATCCACAGGATCATGTAAGTTGCGATCGTAGTAAGGCCATTTGCTGTCTTTCACTTTAAGCTGTTTCAGCTTGTCGATAAGCTCGGTGAGATTGAACGTCTCGTAAGAGCCTTTAATGCTGCGCAGAGGAACAATTTCACCATTACGTTCAATGGTGTTGCTGTCGAGGATTTCGTTCGGGTAGTGAAAACCATCAAAAGGCAGAACCTGAAGTGGCTCTTGGTTTTCATCTTGTTCAGAGAGGTGTTCCCAGAACGCAGCTAGGGTCGACTTACCGCTGCCCGGAGGGGCACACAAGAACACAATAATACGTTCCTGCTTCTCATGATAAAGACGGATAAATTTTTCGATAAGAGGTTGATGGATTCGCTTTACGTCGGCATCGGGAAAGGTAGCTTCGGTTTCAAAACCACTGACGTTTAAATTCACTTTCATGGTGAACCCTTATTGATTGATCTCCCCTTCGATTCTTTCTATCAACATTTCACATGACAGCTTCAACACTGTTTTGATGAGAGATTCGTATCTCATTTGCGAAAAGGACTCAAACGAAGAGAACTTAAGCTGATTGATCGACTCAAGATAAAAGCTGTCTTGCTGAGAAGAGAGAACCGCTTGGTTTTTGATGAAGTCATAAATCACGTCATCCGCGAATTCGACTTTCTCCGGTTGGCCAACCACGTACTCCAACACCTGATCGTACAATCCGATATCGGCGTAAGTTTCCAAAGAGATTTTGCCCATCGCAAACATCAGCTTTGATACCACATCAGTCGTCACCAACGGACCATCTTCTTTCAATAAAGGATCCACAGCATACTCCTTCACTAGGTCGTCTTGGACGAACACGCTCGGAAGTAATGCTTTTAACTTGAGGTTAATTATTTTGTTAGAAACCTGAAGAAACGCAGTCGCATTTTCGCACTCGTCCAGTTTCTCCAGTAATTCGTCTTCACGTGACAACGTATTATGACCTCTCCATTATGTGGCAGCGCAAAGGCTACCACACAAATTCGTTGCAACTAAACCGTTAAGCTCACGTCATAAAACTCAAGTAACGCTTTTTCTGCCTGTGCGTTCCACACATAGTTATTCGCGTTCAAAATTGCGTCTAATTCGGCGAAGAACGGGTCTTGGTCTGCCAACGATAAGAAATCATCAATCGCGGTCAATGGCAGGTCAATATGCGGGTAAATCAACTTCTTACCACCCGGGATATCCAACTGATTCAAAATCGTATGCGGTGCAGCTTGCAAGCCACCAACGTGGGTGATCATGAACGATGGATTGATCTTACCTTGTGAAGACAACTCGATAGATTCCACCATGTCGCCGGTCGAGCCACCAGACGTGCCCACAATGTGCGTTGATTCGTAATGCACGTTGTAGAAGTTAAACGGTACTTTGAATTTTTTATCGGTAGGGCCTGCGAAGAAGTTCAAGCAGCCATCGTTACCCAACAGCTCATCGGCTTGTTCTAGCACTTGCGATACCGCTGCATACACCATCACATCATCGTATCCTTTGCCATCGTTCAGCGCTTTCAGATAAGTCACAGGGTCATCGACTTGAGCGGTGTTGACGTAATGCAGTTCAACGCCTTGCTCTTTTGCTTTCTCAACCGGAATTAAGCACTCTGCGCGGTCTAAGCGTGCAGCGTCGATGTCTGTCACCACAATCAGTTTTGGCTTAACCGGGCCGTTAATCGCGTAGTCAATCGCGCCAATGCCCATAGGGCCAGCACACGCAAGTAGCGCTAACGCTCCACCCTCTTTGATGCCCATATCGTGCTCATACACGTATTGCGTAGTGTGGTAACTCGCGTGATAAGCACCAATGATGCATGACATTGGTTCAGCCAAAGACGCATCTGCAAAGTAATCACCGTGGTAAGGCAGCACACAACCTAAATCGATAGCGATTTTCGGAATGATGGAATACGTTGCGTTGCCACCAAAGGTTTCGTAGCTGTAACCCGCCGAGTAACCAGTAGGCAACCCCATTGCTGGTTGCAGTACAAAGTAATCGCCTGCTTTGTATTGGTCTTTTAGGTTCTCACCGACTTCAACAATCACACCTGCGTATTCGTGGCCCGTCATCACTGGCACTTCATCGATGTTCTCAGGTACGCGTTTGTGTTTGCTACCTAACAATGCCGCTTTGTAAGTGGACAAGCAGATGCTGTTTGAAATGTTTTTAACCAGAAGTTCATCGGCTGAAATGCTTGGCAAATCAAAGGTTCTTAGTTGAACGTCTTTCTCGCCACAGATAACCGCTGCCGTTGTTTGTACCATGATTTCTCTCCTAAATGGGGCGGTAGGTTCCGCCCCATACTGCATTGTTAGGCTGGTTGCTCAGTTGCGACCGTTTGTTGCTTAATCTTGTCCATCAGCTCATCGAGCGCTGGATCATTGAGGAAGTTCTTAATCGTTATTACTGGCAAGCCTGTTGCTTTAATCGCTCGGCTTTCTAAGCTTTCGTGCGTCACGACGATGTCAGCGTCACTTGGGACTTTTTCGATGGCGAAGTTTTTCACTTCAATATCAATCCCGGCTTGAACTAACTTGCGTTTGAAGGTTGAAGCCCCCATCGCGCTTGAGCCCATACCCGCATCACAAGCGAATGCGACGAATGAAATTGGTTTGTTGACTTCTTGTGTTGCAGCAGTAGCAGGTTTGATTGCGCCTTCCGCTTTCATGTCTTTCATATCAGAGACTGACTGTTCAAACTCATCTTCTTTGTCTTCTGCCTTGCTCATCTTCAGAATCGCACTTGCGACAAGGAAGGAAACAATCGTTGCAGTTGTGACACCTGCGATGGTCGCTAAGAAGCTGCCTTTCGGAGTCAATGCTAGGTAAGAGAAGATTGAGCCTGGACTTGGACCTGCTACCAAACCTGCATCAAGTAGGTTGAAGGTTGCGATACCTGTCGCTGCACCCGCAATCATCGCCAAGATCATGATTGGCTTCATCAACACGTACGGGAAGTACAATTCATGAATACCGCCGAAGAAGTGAATAATGATGGCACTTGGCGCAGAGCGCTTCGACAGACCTTGACCAAACTTCGCGTACGCCAGCAACATACCAAGGCCCGGACCTGGGTTAGATGCCACCATAAAGAAGATAGACTTACCTGTTTCAGCGGCCGCCTGCAGACCCAATGGGTAATAAATACCTTGGTCGATAGCGTTGTTAAGGAACAGCACTTTCGCAGGCTCGTTAATGATTGCTAGTAGAGGAAGGAATCCCGTCGCCACCAAGGCTTCGATGCCTGATTTCACAAACAAGTTTGCCGCTGTTACTGCAGGACCAACAATCTCGTAGGCGAACAGACACAGGATCATGCCCACAATACCTAGTGAGAAGTTGTTCACCACCATCTCAAAACCAGAAGGAATACGGTGTTGGATTCGCTTATCCATTTGCACCACAACCCAAGCACTGAGTGGGCCCATGATCATTGCGCCGACGAACATTGGGATGTCCGCACCAACGATAACACCCATGGTACCGATGGCACCGGCGACCGCGCCGCGTTTATCACCAACAATCTGACCGCCGGTATAACCGATCAACAGTGGTAATAAATAAGTGATCATTGGACCAACAAGCTCCCCAAACGCTTCGTTTGGCATCCAACCTGTTGGGATAAAGAGTGCAGTAATAAAGCCCCAAGCGATGAAGGCTCCGATATTTGGCAGCACCATGGCGGTCAAATGACCCCCGAAGGCTTGCACATTGGCTCGCATGTTTGCTTTCACGTTATGTTCCTTTTAGTATGCTTTTATTATGTCTAGCACTTGTTCCTTAGATGAAGCTTGTGCCAGTTTTGCAATGTTCTCTTCGTCCACAAACATCTCGCTCAGCGCTTGAATCACCTCAATGTGGGTATCAGAGTCTTTTGCAGCTAGGGTAATAAGAATGTTGGCAGGACCAAGGTCCGAACCAAAATCAACTGGTGAAGGGAAAATATGAATGCCCAAGCCCGTTTTTAGGACACCGGTTTCTGGGCGAGCATGTGGCATCGCCAGTCCAGGGCACAACACATAGTAAGGACCATTTTCTTCGGTCGATTGGATGATGGCATCCGCGTATTGCTGAGAAACGTAACCTTTGTCTTCTAGGTATTGCGTTGTCTTTTTAACTGCGTCTTGCCATTGGTAAGCGCGGTCATTAATAACATCTACTAGTTCGTGGTCGATTAATTCATACAGCATTTTTAAACCCTATCAACAGTTCGGTTTCGATGGGTTAATTATCAATAAGAGTCGTAGAGCCGCGCAAGCACGCCTCTTTTGTGCAACAAATCACAATTAAATGGCTGTCAATTTGTTTTAATGAACGTAGCTCAAAAATAGACAAAGAAAGTTAGCAACAAATTTTCTTTCAGCAACATGTCAATAGACATAATTTGAACCTCCGCACCTATCCAAACATTTCTAGAAATTCGCGATAATTTACCTCGATCACATTACGACTCTTGACTCGCTATTTATCGTGATTAAATTCAAACTTCATTTTTCACTAATTTGGCGCTAGTGAGTTTCAAACAGGGATAATCATCACACTTGTTTGCTAAAAGAAATCGAAACGTTGCTTAGTTTCAACATATGGCGAGCAGAAGGTCGGAAGAGAAAAGACACAAAAAACCCGCCGAGTGGCGGGTTTGATTAATCTGCTGACCATACTGATCGAATATCCGGCCAACCCCAGTTAGTGAGAGCGACGTCTTCTAAAACACCTTGGAAACGCAGTGTCTGAGTATGGTGGAACATTGGTGCGATCCAGTATTCACTGACCAGTGTTGAAGCAATAGGCTCAAGCGCAACTAAGTAATCTTCAAGGGGAACCAACGACCTCACCTTTTCCAACTGCTCATCAAGCCACTGCGCATTTTCTTCACCCAATGTATGGTACAAAACATCATTGCTAAAGAAGTTAGTAAAAGCAGAGACATGACGGCTGTCATCAGAAGTGGTGTTAGTCACCACCAGCGTCTCGTCTAGCGTTCCATTTTCCGCTTTTTCATTTAGCTCTCTGTAGGAATACATGATCGTCTCAACTTTACAGCCTTCCAATGCCAGGAGAGAAGAAATAGCACGAGCACAGCGACGAAGCGCAGTGTAGTTGTAACCCGCGATAGTGATGGTCTTCGGTAACTTGGTTCTGTCCCCAAAAGGACGTAAACGGGCTTCCAACTAGGTAGTAAGTTGGAAGCAGGAACGCTGCGAAACACTGTATTTTCTTTTCGCATCGCTTCTGCCAAACGCTCAGGTTGAATCAACTCTGCAATATAACGGCGCTGAGCACGAGACAAAGGCTGTTTAGCATGATGGTTGAACAGAGCAAACAAGCAACCATCTTCAGTTCGAGTGTGTTGACCATCATGAGGGGCTTTGTCATCTTGAGTCGAAACATAATGACCACACAAAGTCTCGCTAACGTTGATAGGCACACTACCAGTGAGTGAAGGGTTCTCCATTTTCTCATCGTTGACGATCCAAATCGTCACTATGTCTGTAAGTACACGGCAAGCGTAATAAGCATCGAAAGCTTTCAGCTTTAGTCGATTCGCATTGTGCTCAATCACCGAAAACGGGCCACTACCAATCACCAAGTTGTTGTTAGCCACGTTTACTTGGCTAACGGGTTGAATGCCATATTTCACCCCAGATATAAGCCCTGCAAAACCCAAGTCTGGCTTGCTCAGGGTAAACACTACTTTAAGAGGGTTTGGCGCAGTGATATCGGTAACGTGAGCCAGCTCTTTCTGGTAATACTCCAACGAACTCAGTTTGGCAAATAGACTCACCACGGTATCAGCATCAATCGGCGCCCCATTATGAAACGTTAGACCGGGGCGAAGGTAAAATGTCCACTCAAAGTTATCCTCATCGTAGCGCCAATGGTGGGCCAACTCTGGCTTTACCACACCGTTGTAGTCACTCGATACCAAGCAACAATAGATTTGACGCAGAAAGAAGCGCTCACTGCTGCGGTGAAGTTGGTGAGGGACGATACGTTCAAACATACGCTTATAAGTCAGCTGGATATTCAGTCGACCTTCTTGAACCGATGCACCTGAAGTGGTTTTGAGCAAACGTCCAAATGCAGTTTCGTCTTCATCGAGAATCGCCAGTGCTTTTTCGTACTTACCCAGCTTAATGCGCTCCAGAGCTAGGCTCTCTTTTAGCGCGCTTAACTCTATGTTTAGGAGCAATGTCGAACGCTGATTGCGGCCCGCTTTTGGCTGCCAACTTAACCACATGAGCGTCTGCATTTGTGACAACAAGCTGCGCGCATGACGAGGAGAAGTGAACAGCAAATCAGCAACTTCCTGCAACGTGGTTTTGACTTCACTACCAACACCTAATGGTGTCAGTCGTTGGTAGTAGCGGAACAAGTTGAGATCAGACACTGCGCATCCTCAAAAAGTGGAGATAGGTTTATTTTACTCAACTTATCCAAGAGAAAATAAGAAAACTTCCGTTCACTTTGTTCCCCTTTTTGTCTAAACAAAGCCAAAAATCGAAGAGTTAGCCCCCCTTTCGAGCTTATTAGGAATAAACCACAGAAATCTGCTCTCTTTTTCAGCTCCCCTTTTCTTCGCATACTGACCCTGTCAACACGAAGGAGGAAATATCATGCGAATCCATAAAAGACCTGCAAAAGCGTGGCCTAAGATGGCTGCTTATTTCCAACAGCGTATCGCTCAATCAAAAAACAAGTTGGAAGTGATCGCGCTACTAAACATGAAAGAGTTATTGAATTGGTCATAACATAACTTACAACTCCAAGCAGAACTTAACTCCTGATACTACACCCCCACTTCGTTGTATCTTTAAGTTCTGCTTTCCTCTTCTAACTGTTTCTTTTTCTTGCCATTCATTATCTAGGTTACCAAAAGTTAACTAGTTGAAATGCCATAAAACTGGGTCTACATTGAAGTCTCACCCCCTACACAATCGCTTTTATTGAGAAGGGGAATCCATGGATATATACCACCAATTCGGGAGTCATTATGGCAACTTCAGTGAAACTTAAAGCGGGCGACAGCTTCCCTTCTATTCAAGCAACCTTGCTAGATGGTTCAAGCGTGACGTTAGGTCAGCCGAAAGGTGATGCGACTTGGCAAGCCGTATTCGTTTATCGTGGTAAACACTGTCCTCTTTGTACCAAATACCTCAATGAGTTAGAGGGCTACAAGCAAGCGTTCGCAGAAGCAGGCGTTGATATTCTTGCGGTTTCAGGCGATTCAAAAGAGCAGCTTGAGGGGCATCTAGAAAAACTCGAAATCAGCTTCCCGATTGCTTACGGCCTAACCGAAGAACAAATGAAAACACTAGGTCTGTACATTTCACTGCCTCGTTCAGAGCAAGAGACTGACCATAACTTCGCAGAACCAGGTCTGTTTGTAGTGAATGAACACGGCAACTTGCACGTGGTGGATATTTCAAACAACCCGTTTGTTCGCCCTGAGCTTGGTGCGCTATCACGTGGTTTGGCTTGGATTCGTAATCCAGACAACAACTACCCTATTCGTGGTACGTTGGACTACTAAGCGGATTACGCCCAATCAGTCCCAGACAACAATCAAACATAAAAAATGCCAGCGATATGCTGGCATTTTTATTGGCTTAAACCGTTAAGCGATGATGAGATACAACAGGCCGCGTTATTTACGCAACTCAATCTGGTGAGTCTCAGACCAGATTCGCAAATCATCAAGAATCTTAAGTGCGGTACGGCCAAACTCAGTGAGCTCATAGCTGACAGCAATTGGTCGGTCGCTAATCACTTTGCGCACCACCATACCTTCCGCTTCTAGCTCTTTCAGACGCTGATCAATCATCTTTTTGCTTGCGCCGCCTAGCATGCGTGCTAGGTCATTGAAACGAACTGGGCCATCTTTCAAATGAAAAATCAAAGAGCCTTTCCATTTACCACCAATTAGACGCATCCCTTTCTCGATAGCACATGGCTCCGCACATACGTTCGTCACTGACTTACGACCTTTGCTATCTACACTGATTTTGCTTTCCACAATACACCTCAAGATACGCACCTAATCTAGGTAACGAAAAGTAAGCTAGATACATTTAGTGCTTTAGAGTAATAAAAACGTCACGGCGCCGCAAACAAATAAAAATGGACCGCATGCAGCAGTCCATCTCAATTCATCATTCAGTTCACACTATGTTTCTAAAAGGATTAGAAGTTTTCGTTAATGTGCGCTTCGAAACGTGTAAAATCATTTTCGATATCCGCATTCTTCATCACATCGTAGCTAGCGAATGTCGGCAGTGCTGACATACCAAAGAAGCGGAAGTTAGCGTGCATGTGGAACATCAAATCATCGACACCTTTACCTTGGAACAGGTATTCGTTCTCATCATCAAACGATTCTTTTGGCGCGTTGAATGTCAGTGAAAGCATGTACTTAGTGTTGGTTCGCGTACCACCTGTACCGTAGTTTTTCTTTGGTTCTTCTGCGCTACGACCGTCGAAAGCACACAGAGCGCCGCCCATACCCGCAGTAAAAACATCGTCCATGTATTTTTTGAATGACCAAGGCACAGACATCCAGTTGATTGGGCTTTGGATGATCACGCGATCAGCCCATTCAAAGTGTGCGAGTTGCTCATCTACGTTGATCTCATCTTGCATTGTCACAACGCGAACGTCATGGTCTTTTGCTTGCAGAAGCGTCTGCGCTTTATCAACAAGAGAAGCATTTAGACGACCTTCTGAATATGGTGATGGTTCGTGTGCATTGATGATCAGTATGTTGCTCATAGAATTACCCTTAAATAAGTTCACAAGATGACGCGATAACCATTGTGCGTCGGATGTGGTTTATTATGGTAACCTAGAAATACAATGCAATTAGTTAACTTTTAGTAACCTACCGATCTTTTGATTATATAACTGTTTTTAATAGAGATATTTTTTCAACTTTTTATTCATCGTTATTTCCCGATTAGTTTTTTCATCGAATTGTTGCATCTTCCACAGAGCAGGCGTACACTTTATCGCAATTCGACGATTAACTATTAAGGCCAACGAATGAGTGATAAATGCAACGACAAGTGCGAAGTTGCTTTTCAGACAACGCAACAACAACTAGAGAAAGAACAAACTCTAGCAGCACAAGCGAAAGCTTTATCCCATCCAGCACGTTTGCGCATTCTGCATATCCTGCACACTCTCGATACCATGGGCGGTTGTTTGAACAGTGATTTGGTTTCTGAGCTGGGTCTTGCGCAATCTACTGTTTCCGAGCACTTGCGTATTCTAAAGCAAGCTGGCTTTATCAGCGCCGAGCCAAACCCACCTAAGGTGTGTTACCGCATTCAGCGCGACGCGTTTGATCAGTTCAATCTAGGATTTTCCAAGTTATTTGATTAATTCCCTTTGCACGCTGGTCAGGCGTGCAGAGATAAACTATACCTTTAATTATCGCCTTTCGACGATAAACGAATGAGAGAACACTATGACTACTCAAGTTTTAAATAGTGCCAGCGACAAAATGAGCTTCTTGGACCGATACCTAACGGTGTGGATTTTTGTGGCAATGGCAATCGGTGTAGGTATTGGCGCAGCATTCCCTCAAGTTGCTGAGTGGAATGAGTCAATGTCAGTCGGCAGCACGAACGTACCGCTCGCGATTGGTTTGATTTTGATGATGTACCCGCCGCTAGCAAAGGTGAACTACAACCTGCTAGGTACAGTGACGAAAGATAAAAAAGCGATCACACTGTCTTTGGTCATGAACTGGGTTGTCGGCCCTATTTTGATGTTCATCCTTGCATTGACTTTCCTAGGTGATCATCCGGGTTACATGGTCGGTATCATCCTGATCAGTCTTGCTCGTTGTATTGCGATGGTGCTTGTATGGAACGATATCGGTGGCGGTAACAAAGAATATGGCGCAGCTCTAGTTGCGCTAAACAGTGCTTTCCAAATCGTGACTTACAGTGTGATGGCATGGTTGTTCATCACTGTGTTGCCACCGGTCTTTGGTTACGAAGGTTTCGTGGTAGATATCTCGATGATGGACATCGCGGAAAGCGTTCTGATTTACCTTGGTATCCCATTCCTAGCGGGCTTCCTAAGTCGTAAATGGCTAGTCGCAGCGAAAGGTGAACAATGGTACAGCGAAGTATTCATCCCACGCATTTCACCAATTACGCTTATCGCCCTACTTGCGACCATCGTACTGATGTTCAGCTTGAAAGGTGAAATGATTCTTGAACTGCCAATGGATGTATTCCGTGTAGCAATTCCACTGGCTATCTACTTCGTATTGATGTTCTTTGTCAGCTTCTTCGTTGGTAAGAAAATGGGCATCGACTACGACAAAAATGCGTCGATTGCTTTCACGGCAACAGGCAACAACTTTGAACTGGCAATTGCGGTTTCCATCGCGGTGTTTGGCCTAAACTCAGACCAAGCTTTTGCTGGTGTCATTGGCCCACTGATCGAAGTACCTGTATTGATTGCTTTAGTGAACGTAGCACTCAAAATGAAGCAGAAATACTATAAATAACCAAAGGTTATAACCCTTAAGAGTATAATCTCTAAGAGCGCCTATCGTTAACGCGATGGGCGCTTTTTCATTTTGGTGCTAGGCATACAGACCTTTACAAAATCCAATATGCTAACTCAAAGTTTTGAACAATGTTTTAAATTAAGAATTCATATAGGAGTTCAAATATGAATTTGGAATATAAAAAACTGAAGTGGCACGCTGTCCTGAAGCTTTCACAACAGACCATCAAATACCTTGAAGAAGAGAACAGCAAGAGCTGGAGTGATGTCGACAAAGTAAAGGCGAATGTTCATGCTTCTGAGTTGCTACAACAGCTTCTATCGGATTTAGCTGTCGCAGATTCTTCCGCTTCACCATCATTGCGTCCGGTCAAGCGCGCATAGGCCACTTTCCAAGGCTCGGCTTAATTTATCACCACCGTTTTGATGTAATCACTCGGGGTAAGACCGAATTTACCTTTAAAACGCTGACTAAAACGACCTTCCGATTGATAGCCACAAAGTTGAGCCAACATCGCAACGTTATAGTGGCCATTTTGCATTAAATACAATGCATGATTTAAACGTACTTCTGCCAACACCTCTCGATATTGAGTCCCTTCTTGCTTGAGTTTACGGATCATGGTTGCCCGGCTCATGGCAAATCGTTCAGCAGCCTCTTCCAACGAATGTTCTTCACCGGGAGAGAAGGATAAGTAACGACTCAATTTTTGGCTGAATGTGATGTTTGAGCTAACAAACAGGTGGTGTAACGCTCCACGCTCCGCAAGCTGCTGATATAAACCCATGACCCAAAAAGTTTGTGTCTCTTTGCTCATACCATGTTGTTCAAAAGCATACAGCGCGTTTAACGTCTCATGTAACGCGTTATCTGCGGCTAATCTCGGCGATTCATCCCCTGTTCCGAGACGCATGCTCAATTCAAGCATTGCGTCTGTCGGTAAGTAATGGAAGCTAAACATTCTGGAGAGAAACTTCCCTTTCTGTGGCAAGTTCTCAAAGCTCAGTGATGCAGAAGATTCGCAAAGTAGTAATTCAGAATGGGAAATATCCAGCGCCGATTCCTTCCAGAAAAGGCGCTTACTACCCGTAATGATCTGAATAATGCTTGGGGAATGAATCCTCACATTGCGCAGCTTCTGTAACTGCTCTGCACGAAATATCGTAATTTGATATTGATGACCCATTGTTTCCCCTTGCTTTCGCCTTTGTAGTACCTTAGCGCGTGTAAGTTGCCGTCAGTTTTGCTTTGTCTAGCGCCATGCTATTCAGTGTAAAGCCAACCACCGCCGCAGGTGTATTCTCATCAAGAGTTAGTTTAGCCGTTGGCAACGCCCATACTGTGAACTGGTAACGGTGCATACCATCCGCTTTTGGAGGACAAACACCACCAAAGCCTACGGTGCCGTAATCGATACGAGACTCTTTACCACCCAATTTCTCAATGTTCACACCGCGTGGAAGTTCATTCACGTTAGCAGGAATATTAAACGCAACCCAGTGCCAGAAACCACTGCCTGTTGGTGCGTCCGGATCGTACGCGGTAATTGCAAAGCTTTTTGTGCCTGCAGGCGCATCTTTCCACATCAGCTGTGGAGACTGGTTGCCACCATCACAGCCCCAGCTGTTGTATTCAAACGTTTTGGCCATTGGGTGGCCTTCTTGAATGTCATTACTGGTTAACTCAAATGCTTGAGCTGAACCCACTGCCAATAAGCTTAATGCCAAAACCGATGTAGTGATTGCTTTCATGATGATGCTCCTATTTCTTAAGTTCGGGATAAGTGTATGCCCCAAAAGAAATAGCGGCCATTCATTAAGTATCAATAAAAGTCATTTTAAGCCAATAAGTGACACTTTGAGTAATATTTTCAATTTCGTGCTTATCAGCAACCTATTTCGTTTATGCTGATCAGCCCAAAAGAACAAAGCCCAGCGTTATTGGACTATCATAACGCTGGGCTTGAGGATAACGCTGGGCTTAATGGTTCAAGTAGAGTGATAGCGAACTATTGGAACTTCTCACCCACAGCAGCAACAAACGCCATTTCTACCAACAGTTCAGGATTCGCCAATTCAACTTTGACGCAAGCACGGCTCGGTGCGCATCCCTCAGGGAACCACGCATCCCACACTTCATTAAGGGCATCGAAGTTAGCGAAATCCGTCACGTAAATCGTCACAGACAGAATGCGCGACTTATCGCTATCAACACTGGCTAGCATTTGCTCGGCTTGGTCGAAGATCTGCTGCACTTGCCCTTTCATATCCGCAGTTGTATCTGCTTCTGCCACCTCAACAAAGTTGGCAATGCCGTTGAACACCGTTACATCAGACCAACGTTTACATGGATTAATACGATGAATTGTCATGTTATTTCTCTTAATTACTACTTCTCAACCAAACACACAGGCGCACCGATATCGCATGAGTATCCGGTTGGAGTGATAACGCCAGTTTCCGGATTCCTATGAAAACTAGCGACATTATGTGAATGTTGATTAGCAACGAGCATCCACTGCCCGTCACGGGATAAAACAAAATCTCTTGGGAACGCGCCACCACAATCGGACGCGGCAATTTGAACCGGAATATCACTCGTTACATCAAATGTGCTGATCAGGTTCTGTGCACGGCAAGAGGCATAGACAAAACACTCATCCGCAGAGAGACGAATCGCAGACGCCGCTTCTTTGTTCTCTTCATCGGCTAGCAGTTTAACTTGCTGAGTCAGATTCCATTGTCCGTTTTGCTTGCGAAGTACCACAAGCGTTTCGGACAGTTCGCAAACAACGTACGCGACAGACTCATCACGATTGAAGATCAAATGACGAGGTCCAGAGCCAGCAGGCATAGCGACGCTTTGAGAAAGTGAAAACTTAACTGCCTCACCATCATTGCCGTAGTCATAGAAGTGAACACTGTCTGTACCTAAATCGACCACAGCCAATTGAGCGGAGTGTTTTAGAAAAGAGACTTGATGGGCATGAGGTGAAGTTTGACGGTCAATATTTGGCCCATTGCCTTCTACACACAATTCTGCAATGGATTTCAACGGCTTACCTTGCTCATCAAGTTGGTAAACACTCACATTGCCGGAACCATAGTTTGCAACAGCGAGTAACGGTTCTTTAATGTCGATATGGCAAGGGTAATCACCTTCAATTGGCAATGCATAGCTGTCTATTTTTTCAGCAAATATCAGCTTTGCACCTTCCAGGCGTTCGACTTCATTAAAGGTATATAAACCCTCTCCTCTGAGCGCAAGGTAAGAAGGGTTACGAACCGTTTTCACCGCTCCAGGAACAAGTTCATTGGTGAGCGTCAATGCGCCATTAGCGGTATCGAGAGAAATACATGCAATGCCCTGACTTTGACTTGGTGAATCGGTATAGGTGCCTACATAAAAATGTAAGTGACCATTTACTATCATGGGAAACCTTTAGGAAATAAAAGAGTGCTTAACCGATAAGATGCCGCCTGCGTTACCAGACGGCAATCCCTTTTAGTTATCAATCGGTTAAAGTGTGAAGCAACAACTCAGTTGGTGAGACTATGGCGACAATGGTTTCATCAAAAATTATCGCATTTTCATTGATGATGCGTTGATACACTTCAGCGTCAGATTGGCTAATATCACTGCCCTGCTTAGCAAGCTCAATCAAGGTTAAACCTAAATCGGCAACTTTGATTACTGCTTCTGCAACTGGCACCGTTTCTACCGACGCCACGTTGGCCGCGAAAATAGGTTTGGCTTGCTGCGCTGCTAACTTAACGCTTTGATAATGCATCGCTAACGTATCCAACTCAGCTGTATCACCTTGAGAATAAGCTGCGACCAAATCTTTCATCTCGTACACTGCTAGGCTTTCTACTGGTAATGCATCTGCGAAGCGGTTTAGTCGCTCATACTGGTTGTACAAATCGCCTTCGTTTGGCGTAGAAATCCACTTCTCCCAATGACGAGCGTAGTATTGAGCCGGCTCGATGTACTTCGCTAACGTTTGTAGCGGTGTTTCGTCCGCACCATTAGCAAGACGTTTTAGCATCATATTGGCATCGGCGTGATGACGCAGGCCAAGCGAAATCTCAGACCATGTATCCATCACCTTCATGCGCTTGTACATGCTGCGCTCATCGGTCAGTTCTTGACTCGACCATAGACGCTCAGCAATCGCGTAGCTTCGTGGCCATAGGCGTTGCTCGATGGTCATTGAATCGAGGTTCTCACCCCAGATCGTGATTTCTCCACCTAAGATTAACTGCTGTTCTTTCTCGGTCAGCTCAGCCGGATACCCGCCATTCGGCTCAGGAATGACACTCCCTGCCATATAACTGCTCGCGACCAATTCTCCAGTCGCAGGCCAACGAACATTGCCTATCAACTGGTAACTGGTGTCTTTCAACTTGCCGTCTGCAAAGTCATAGTTGAATTCGGTGTAAGACATAAAGTTATCGAAGTGACCTTTAAACTTCACACCTGGCACATACTCGATGATGAACACCTCTTCGCGGGACTTGCCGTTGTAATCGGTAAACGCACGGTAGCTGCCGTCTGTTGCTTCAATAATGGTTAGATTGCCAGTGCGCGGACCGCCTTTGTTACGCGGTTTCACCCAATCGTAAGTCGCGAATTTCTCACCTTGATGAAGTTGATCATCAACCGTGATGCCTTTCGGCATTGGATCATTGCGATAGTGGTAACTGGTTGGCTGCGGCTGGTCTAGGTAATAGCCTGTTGAGAGAATGCCTTGGTAGCCCTCTTTTGCTGCTCGACCGATACTGTCGTGCCCTTGCCAGCTTTGAATCACAATCGAGGTTGGAAGGTCTTTGTGCCAGATTTCATCCCAGCCAGTCATCTTCTTACCGCGCTGTTCCAGCATCTGTTCAACCTTGGTGTTCAAATACGATTGCAGGCCACGCTCACCATCCAGATTGTTGTCTTTGATGAATTGCTGAATCTTCGGGTTGTCTTTCCACTGTTGGTAATTTGGTTCATCGCCGCCGATATGGAAGTACTCATCTGGGAAGAGCTCAATCACTTCGTCAAACACGCTCGCCAGCATCTTGTAAAGTTCGGGATTGGTCGGGTCCATTAGTGGCTCAAACACACCCCAGCCACGTTGATGCGGATAAGATTGCTCCCCCATACCAGACATTAATTCAGGGTATGCGCGGGCTACTGCCGACGCATGTCCCGGCAAAGAAATTTCAGGGATAACTCGAATGCCAAGGTTACGCGCGTAATTCACTACGTAGCGAATTTCATCTTTGGTGTAGTAATCACCATCTGCGGTGTCTTGCCACAGTTTTTGGTAATTTTCGAGCTGGATACGAATCGCTTGGTCATCCCAAATATGCCAATGGAAGACGTTCATTTTTGCTGATGCCATCGCATCGAGTTGGCGAAGAATCACATTGAGTTCAATGAAGTGACGAGAAGTGTCGTAAGAAACGCCACGCCAAGGAAAGCGAGGTTCATCTTGAATCGACACCGCAGGCACAAAATAGCCAGCCGCGTCCGTAGTCACCAACTGCAAGAAGGTTTCTAAACCATGGAAAGCTCCGTAAGGGCGTTCAGAGCGAATGATGATCTGACCGTTACGCGATTCAAGCTGATACGATTCATCACTGTTAATGTCTTGCACCTCTGACTTGGGTGCATTACGAATATCAATCACCAAGGTCGCGTCTTTTTCCGACTCAGCATGCCAGTTCAACATTGGTAAGCCGGTTTGGCGATATAGACGGTCCATAGTGCGCTTTGCGTTGAACTGCACGCGCGGTGAATCGTAGCCTTTGATGTAAATGCTGAAGGATTTATCCAATGTGATTTTACCCTGCCCCAACTCTACATTTTGTGGGTAAGGCATTAGGTTAAGATCAGTGTTGGGAGTCATCGCCATCGCTGCCGTTGGAATTGAAATTAAGCCTGAAATGAGTAGTGCTAATGTACCTTTGTTCATCCGCGTCATCCTTATAATTGTTCAACCCAAGTCACGCTATTTAATGGGGTCCGCAACTTGGGGTAAAAGAGCTCTATTTGAGTTACGCAACCAGCTCTACTGCTTCACGAACCAGCTTGCCAATTTCTTCCCACTGCTCGTTTTCAATTAAGCTCGGTGCCACCATCCAAGTACCACCGCAACAAACCACACGGTCGATGGCTAGGTAATCATTAACGTTGTTCTTACCGATACCGCCTGTCGGCATCAGGCTCACATCAACATAAGGTGCAAGTAGTGACTTCACCATCGCGATACCACCGCTCGCTTCCGCCGGGAAGAATTTGAGGAAGTTCAAACCCAGCTCTAGTGCTTGCTCAACCTGACTTGGGTTATTGACGCCCGGTACGATTGGCATGTTGATTTCTTGGCAGCGACGCACGGTATTTGGGTTCAACCCCGGCGCGACAATAAACTCTGCACCCGCGTCTTTCGCTTGGGTAATCTGCTCTGGCGTCAGTACCGTGCCAGCACCGATGCACATTTGCGGATAAGCATCACGCATGGCTTTAATCGCATCGGCAGCGGCTTCTGTTCGAAACGTCACTTCCGCGACTGGAAGACCGTTTTCTACTAGCACTTTTGCCAATGGAATCGCGTGCTCAACCTTATTGATTTGAATAACAGGAATAACTTTGAATTGCTGAAGTTGCTGAATCATTGCTTGGGACATAATACGTTCTCGGAAGTTATCGAATTAGATGAGTCATGGCGTCGTTTGGAATAATCGCGCCAGGATATTGAATAACGGTTGCTGCTAGTGCGTGACCGAGTTGGGCAGATTGCTCACAGCTTTGTCCGGTCAATCGTCCTGCAAGGTAACCAGCAGCAAATGAATCGCCGGCGGCACAGGTGTCGATTACTTTGACAACCTTCTCGGCGGCTACGTAAGCACTTTGCTTGTCGTCACCTTGCGACCAAACCAGTTTGCAGGGCTCACAGCCACGTTTAATCACGATTTCTTGGCAACCAAAGCGGAGGCAGCGCTGCTCGGCACTTTCCTCTTCACCCCATACCAAGACATCATCGTCTTCTGTGATAAGCGCAATGTCGACTAAAGGCAGAATTTGGCTGTACCAATGCTTTGCCTCTGTTGCAGACCAAAGTTGAGGACGGAAGTTGTTATCGAAGATAACCTTGCCTCCAGCTTGTGAGAACTGACTTAACGCCTTTTTAAGCCTTACTTTGCTATCGTCATTTAGAATCGCAATGCTGATGCCACTTAGGTAGAGGTAGTCCAGCTCTCGGTTCGCAATCGCGGCTTCTAATTTGTTGAGTGAAGAGGTAGAGAAGTAACTTTTAACGGCTGCACTATCACGCCAGTAAAGAAAGCTGCGTTCGCCTTCCTGGTCGGTCTGTACTATGTACAAACCCGGAAGCTGAGTTGGGAAGATTTCGACAAGATCAGTCGCAATGCCCTCTTGTTGCCACTTTTCCAGAAGCTCTTGAGAAAGTACGTCTTCCCCAAGAGCGGTCGCGTAGGACACTTGGACAGGCTGCTGAGCCGTTAGTCGAGAGAGGTAAAGTGCGGTATTGAGCGTGTCGCCACCAAAGCCTTTGCGAATTGGGTCGCCGCTCAGTTCAATCATGCATTCGCCAAAGAAAGCAATTTTAGTCTGGGATGAATCGGTCATCGTTCACCTACTTTGGATAAATTTAGAATGGTGGCTCGGGGGAGTCACCAGTTTGTCAGGAGCTTATGAGCGAGTTTCTGTTCGAGCCGGAAACTCTTTGCTGTTAAGCGTTTTGATTTGCCGCCGTTGCGCGGTTTTGCAGAGACGCGTCTTCTTCCAGAACACCTTTGTCAGACAGTTCCATTTCCATCAGAGCACGCTCATCATCTAGGATTGCTCGTGCCATTTCTGGTGAAACTTGGTTAGCTGGAGTCACTAGGCTTACTACCACACCTGCGGTTAGGGCAAATAAGCAAGATGGAATCACTGGGTTACCCCAGAAAGCGGTCAGGTCAGGGCTCATCATGACAGCAAATGAAGCGATAGACGCACCTGCCAATGTTGCCAATGCACCTTGCCAGTTGTAACGCTTCCAGAAGCGACCCAACATACCGCACACGAACATGCCAGACATAACTGTCGAGATCATCTTAGTGATGTAGCTAATGATGTCGTTCGAAGTTAGCGCGAACAGCAATGCACAACCGATCACTACAACCAAAGCCAAGCGAGAGTAATTCAACATGGATTCTTTGTTTGGCACACGACCGGTGAACATGACGTAAACATCACGCAGTAAGATAGACACGCCCGCAATCGCATCGGAACTTGCACTCGACATGGTTGCCGATAGACCTGCAATCAGAACGATAAGACCAACACCTACTGGCAATACCGTTGCCGCGATGTATGGGAAAGCAAAGTTCGCGTTGTTTAGTTCAGGGTCAATCGCATGCGCCGCCATACCAATGACTGCTGGAATGATAGAGAAGAACAAGTACAGCACACCAGAAGCAACGAACGAACGGCGGATGGTTGATACATCTTTGCCTGAGTAGATGCGTTGGCGGAATGAAGGCGTTGCAAGTACACCCACACCAATCACAACAGCAAGAGAAACCGCTGGGATTAAACCAAGCTTATCAATCGCAAGGAAGCTAACCGCTTCTGGGTCCATGGCAGAGTAGAGGTTATCCAAGCCGCCAATGTGCTGCACTGACAGTACCGCCATTAGAATGAAGCCAACGAATAAGATGATAGCTTGAATGGTGTCCGTCCAAACCACCGCAGTGTAGCCGCCAATAACAACGTAAATGGTAAACGCTGCTGCGATGATCATCTTCGCAGTGCTCAGCTCAATATCGGCAATCCACGCTAGGTACATACCACCACCAAGGATGTGTGCGCCCAACCAGCCGATAGAAGCGATAAAGATAAGCAGACCAACCACGTTCTTCACGATGCGGTTTGCACCTACGTAGTATGCGAGCTCTTCACTCATGGTCATAAAGTTGAGTTTACGAACTGGCGCAAACCACAGCGCCAATAACAAGATACCAATTGCGCCACCAATGCCGTAAAGCGCACCAGCCCAACCGTTTGAGTAACCAAAGCCCACCGCGCCCATACTGGAGCCCGTGCCAACCATGGTTGCTACCGTGGTACCTAATACGAGGAACAGAGGTAAGCCTCGACCACCGAGTAGAAAGTCTTCACCTGATTTTTGATTGCGAGAGACAAACCATCCCAACCAAATTAAAAATAAGACATACGCACCGAAGCCGGTAAGAAAAAGTGTACTGTTCATTGAACACCTCTCATATCAAAATCCATCTTTCAGATTGATATAATTCCAGCAGCAAGTATTAGATTTTATTCCAGAAATTATCTAATTTTATTTTTATAGCTTTTGCTAAATATATTAGACACTGCTGCTTTATGAAATTATATTTATGTAGGGAGTGAGAGTGCCCAAAAGATAATAACAGAAAAGTAATTATTTCCGGCACTCAATTTTATTTAATTAGGTAAAATGTGATTTCTATCGGCGATCTTCGCGGTAGCAAGTCACATCGACCTCGACTTTCACGTCAACGACTAGGTCACACACCATGCAAATACGTGCCGGTGGGTGGTCACCGAAGAACTCTCTGAACACTTTATTGAACGATTGGAAGTAACGAGAATCCGTTAGCACCACTTTCACGTGTACCACGTCAGCTAACGTATAGCCTGCTTCTTCCATGATATCGACACAGTTTTGAATCGCTAGACGAGATTGGTCAACGATACCGCCTTCTACCACTTCGCCATCAGTCATTGGTGTTTGACCCGATACGTATAAGAAGCCGCCTGCTTCTGTTGCGCGTGCAAATGGTAAATGTTGACCGCCAGTACCTACGCCGCCTTCTACACCATAACGTTTAATTGACATAATATTCTCCAGTGATAATGCTTAATCTATAAAATTAATTAATTTAATAAGTTATTGATGGGTATTATTTCTATAAATAAATACGCCATTTCTATTTTCGGTGACGTTATCTTTTAAATAAGATAACTCGCCATTTACAAATACAGATTCAATACCTTGCGCGACGGAAATTGGATTTTCAAACGTTGCAGTATCTTTAATTGTATTTGGGTTAAATAAAACCAAGTCAGCATATGCGCCTGCTTTTATTTCACCACGATCTTTTAGTTGGTAGCGTGCTGCTGACATTCCTGTCATCTTGTGAATCGCTTCTGCCAATGGGAAAAGCTGCTCTTCACGACAGTAATGCCCCAAGACTTTCGGGAATGTTCCCCACAAACGTGGATGTGGGTGCGGGTCGTTTGGTAATCCATCCGAGCCCACCATGGTCAACTTATATTTGAGGACACGTTTGACGTCGTTTTCATCCATGCAGTGATAAACCGCGCCCGCAGGTTGCAACGCTTTTGCTGCTTCCATAAGAGGCAGTTGCATCTCGTCAGCAATGTCTTTTAGCATCTTGCCAGCGTGTTCTGGCTTGCTTTCTGACCAGGTAATGAAGATGTCGATTTCATCCGTCACCTGTTTTAAATCCAGTGTTGAAGAACTCGCCGAATATGGGTAGCAATCGCAAGACACGTCTTGATGCTCAGAAACCTTATCCATCAAATCCAGCACTTCTACCGTGCGTCCCCAGTTGCCTGCACCTGCGCATTTAAGGTGAGAAATCACCACGGGCACTTTGGCGTACTGCCCAGTTTCAAAGGCTTCTTCCATTGCGCTGATGATTTCTTCAAACTCGGTGCGCATGTGTGTGGTGTAGATACCACCGTGATGACCGAGAATTTCCGCTAGACGCATGACTTCATCCGCGTTGGCTTGCTTGGCACTCGCATAAGCAAGACCCGAGCTCAAACCCAATGCGCCCTCTTTCATCGCTTGTGCCAATGTTTGGCGCATTTGGTCGATTTCTTCATCGGTTGCCGTGCGCAGTAAGTCGTCCATCACGTTGTTACGTAAAGTTGTGTGACCGACTAACGCAGCAACGTTGACTGCAGGGTTCGCCGCTTGCACCGCCTTCGCATACTCCGCAAAGGTTGGGTATTTGAAGTCTTCCTGCTTGCCCAATAGGTTCATTGGGTCTGGCGGAGTATCACTGAGTACCGCAGGGCTCGCGCTAATTCCGCAATTGCCTACGATTACTGTCGTCACACCTTGGCTGATCTTTGGCAAGCAGTCAGGGTAACGAATCACATTGGTGTCATCGTGCGTGTGCACATCAATAAATCCCGGAGCCAACGCAAGACCCTGACCGTTGATAACCTTCTTTGCAGAAAGCTCGTCTAGCTGCCCTACTTGCTCAATACGATCTTGACGAATCGCAACATCAGCAATGAATGGTGCTGCACCCGTACCGTCAAATACCTCTACGCTTTTGATAATGGTATCGAACAACATACTTCACTCTCTTCGTCCGTCGTTAACATGATTCCATCTTAATAATTCTTGAAATTTAAACAGTGAAGAAACACACAAAAAACTCAGATTTGTTTGATACTTTCTAACATGTTATTTATGGTAGTTAGCAACAAACACTTAATATCAATTACTTAGACCATGTTAGAAGTAGGTACGCCATGAAAGACAATCGCCAAAAGTGTGATAAAAACTATCATAATGAGTGTGTTACCACGCCAGGTTACGGAGAGAAAGCTCAACCTGTTGCGTGTAATTCCGATGGGTTACACAGTTTGATCCATGAAGAGATCACCTTGCCCGCTGCGGTGATCAAATCTTCTTCATTGAAGAACAACCTCGATTGGATGCAGCGTTTTGCCAATCAGCACAAAGTGAAACTGTCACCGCACGGTAAAACCACCATGACTCCCGCTTTCTTTCAGCAGCAATTAGAAAACGGCGCTTGGGGCATTACCGTCGCAACGCCAGCTCAGGCAGAGATTGCGGCGCTAGGCGGAGCGAAAAACATCATCATGGCGAACCAACTAGTCGGGCGCGCTAACATGACCATCATCGCCAACTTGATTGAAACCCATGGAATCAACTTCTATTGCTGTGTGGATTCAAACCGAAACGTCAAAGCGCTAGAGCGTGCCTTCGCTGAATATCAGTTGCCGCTTAATGTACTGATTGAGTTTGGTGTCGAAGGCGGTCGCTGTGGATGCCGAAACCAACAAGATGTGGTTGAGCTCGCCACACTCATCCACCAGCAACCTCACCTTACGCTCAAAGGTATCGAGGTTTACGAAGGTGTCATTCATGGTGACAATGCTGAGCAGAACATCCGTGACTTCCTCAACACCACATTAGAAATCGCAGCCCAACTACAAAGCGACAAGTTGATTGAGTCCAAACCTCTTGTTACTGGCGCAGGCTCTGCTTGGTATGACGTGGTTTCTGAATGCTTCGCCAACCTAGAAGATTTTGATGCCGTCATTCGCCCAGGTTGCTACGCGATTCATGACACAGGCATTTACCTAGACGCACAAAACAAAGTCATGCAGCGCGCTGAAAACAACCAAGGTGCGGCGTGTGATCTAGGTGGTGATTTAGAATCGGCACTAGAGCTTTGGGCTTATGTGATTTCTCGTCCTGAGCCAACCAAGCTAGTTGCCGGCTTTGGCAAACGTGACGTGGCGTTTGATGCTGGATTGCCAATCCCCGAGCGTGCTTACCGCGATGGTGAGTCAATCTCTATTGAAAGTGCGGTAACGACCGCAGTGATGGATCAGCATGCGTTCATCGAAGTAGACGCAAACAGCGACCTTCAAGTGGGTGATATGATTGCCTTCTCAACCTCTCATCCATGTTTAACGTTTGATAAGTGGCGTGCAGTGGCGGTTTGTGATGATGAGTATCAAGTCACTCATTGGGTGAAAACCCGTTTCTGATGATGAGCTTAGTGAGGCTTTTCGTTATACTTCATGCCAAACCAGTGGAGGCGGCACAATCGCCTCCATGCAAAAGATAGGAACACAGCTTGAGTTTAGAAGTCGATATTATCTCTCAAATCACTGAACGTTTCAGTGCGCTGCGCGATGCCGAAAAGAAGGTCGCAAAGTTGATCATGGACGACATTCAAACTGCCGCCAACGCCAGCATTACTGAACTGGCAGAAAGTGCAGAAGTGAGTGAAGCCACCATTACCCGTTTTGCTAAAGCTGTTGGCTGCAAAAACGTGCGTGATATGAAGATCAAACTGGCACAAACCTTAACGGTTGGACAACGATTCATCCTTGAACCGCCTGATCAAAGTGGCTATCAAGGCATTTATGAGTCGATCAAGCAATCCCTTGATGTAAACCGCAGTTTGATTGTTGAAGAAGATATCGACACTGCTGTGAACTGGCTGCATAACGCAAGACAAGTGATCTGTATTGGTATGGGTGGCGGCTCAACCATTGCAGCACAGGAGATGCAGCATCGTTTATTCCGTCTAGGCTACCCTGTTGTGGCGTACAACGATGGCTTGTTATCGCGCATGATTGCGGCGACGGCAGACGCGAACGATGTGTTAGTGATGATCTCAGCCACTGGCTATACCCCTGCCATCATAGAAACCGCACAATTAGCTAAGCAGTACGGCGTGAAAGTTATTGTGATTACTCCGAAAGACACACCTTTGACTGAACAAGCCGACTTGGTTCTGCCTATTGAGCACCAAGAGACGGACTTCATCTACAAGCCATCGGCTTCTCGCTACGCGATGTTGGCTTTGGTTGATGTACTTTCGATGGCATTAGCCGTTAATCATAAGCGACGCTCGCGCGATAAACTTCGCCGACTCAAAGTTGCCCTCGACTCTTATCGTGGCGGTTTGGAAAGACAGCCTCTTGGTGATTAAACCAACGTAGTCTAGATACCCAAAATCTCGCTGATAAAACTCAAACAATGAAGCCCGATGTTCAGCATCGGGCTTTTATTTTACCGAGATAAGACTTCAATTCGGTACGATGTCTTGTTTTAATATTTAGGAAAACTTGCTAACACATAAATAACGAAATTCATCAATAAGAAAATTCTGATTGAATGTAAGGTTATCAAGATTAATACCAATTCGTACTCAAAATAATTTATAAGTTAATTAATTATTTTCCCCATCAATATTGATTAACTATTAACTTATTTTCAAACGAAATATGAACATTAAGTTTCCATTTTATTTTCGTTTCCGATAAAACTATTTGAGACTTTCATCACACTAAATTTCAAATCTCAGGAATAGACTCCGAGCCTTTCAAGCCCCCCAATTTGCAGTGAGTCTATGAAACTTTCTAACCTAAGTATTAAGAGTAAAATCAGTGCGTTGATACTTGTTATCTCCGCTGCCGTCATTGCGTTATCTTTCTTCTTTACCTCTCAAATAAAACTTATTGATGGCAAGATGACAGAATTTTCTGACACCACAGTGCCAAGTATTTTGCTAGTAAAAAATATTGAAATCGAAATTGGCACCTTAAGAAAAGACGAATTCTCTTTGCTGACTAATGTAAACCATGCTGAATTTAACACTTGGCTTAAAGGTTTGGATGAATCAGAAAATAAAATCGACAACTATATTGAACAATACGGTAAATCACTTTGGGATCAGCGCGACCGTGATACTTATAATGAAGTATCGAGTGCATGGTCAAAGTACCGTAGCTTCAACGACAAATATTCAGAGCTATTAACCACGAAACGTATTGACGAAGCCAACGCCATGCTGCTGGATGGTTTTTCAACGTTCCAAGCACTTTCTAGCTCGATTAAAGATCTGGTTGAGTTAAACCAAACCTTCATCAAAGAAGACATCAACAGCACTCACGATGTAGTTGCAGACGCCATCACTTATAGCATTATCGCGATTGTTGCTTTATTGGCATTGAGCTTCGTGCTCGGCTTATTCCTTACAAAACAAATCTGTTCTCCGCTGCAATATGTGGTTGAAATGGCCTCAAAGATTGCTTCTGGCGATCTAACCTACAAACTTCCGCGCAATAAAATTGGTAACGATGAGCTCGGATTATTGGCAGACGCCTGTGAAGATATGCAAGCCAAGCTGCTGAGTCTGGTCGACAGCATCTCTTCTACTACCGCCCAAGTGAGCACCGCTACCGAGGAAGTGAGCGCCATTTCAGAGCAAACCTCTTCTGGCATGGATGAGCAACAGCAACAACTTAACCTGATTGCGACCGCCATGAACGAAATGCAAGCAACAGTACATGATGTAGCAAGTAACACAGAAGCCGCTTCAGAAACTGCAAACAGCGCCTCTCAAGAAGCCAAAGAAGGCTTAGAAGTGGTTCAAGAATGTATTGAGCAGATCAACGAAGCCTCAATCGCGATTCAATCTGTTGGCACCATGGTAAGCGAGCTAGAGCAAGACGCATCGAACATCAGCGTGGTGGTTGACGTGATTCAAGACATCGCAGAGCAAACTAACCTGCTTGCTCTCAATGCCGCAATTGAGGCTGCCCGCGCGGGTGAACAAGGCCGCGGATTTGCAGTTGTAGCTGATGAAGTTCGTACGCTAGCGAGTCGCACACAAGCATCGACAGAAGAGATCATTGCTATCATCAGTAAACTTCAGAATTGCTCGAAAACCGCGGTATCGGCTACAAACAACAGCAACGATTTGATTCAAGTGTGCGTTGAACAAGCTCAGCGAGCGGGAACGACGATTGGTCACATCGAACAAAGCGCTGACAACATCGCTGAAAAGAGCATCCAAATCGCGAGTGCCTGCAGTGAGCAAAGCTCTGTGACTGAAGAGCTGCACCGCAATGTCGAACACATCAACCAGTTCTCTAGCGAAGTCGCAACAGGCTCTCGTCAAACCGCGATTGCATGCCGAGACTTGAGTGAACTGGCGGTTGGTCTACAAGAAATCGTCAGTCAGTTTAAAACGGCTTAAACAGCCATTAAAGGTTGCGTTAACTTTGTCCTAGCGCGCTCTGTAAAGCCCGATGCTCAACCATCGGGCTTTACTTTATCCAGCCGTTTCTTTACGTGTGTACAGTAAACCTGATCCTTGTCTCGATTCTTCAATTTATCTTTTCTAATCCCACCAACATCACGGTAACCCACTATATTTGAATGAGAATATTCTTAGAGACTCATTCAAGAGTGAGGCCAGTTTCAATAATTAATCAATTGATGAATATTGAAGGAATTAACTTCCTAGCCGGACAAAAACGACTCACGTTACACTGAATGCAGTCCCACACTCTTCTATAGCTTGATACGAATTCGAGCTCACCTTCTTAGAGGAAGCGTCGCATGATGAAGCGAATCATTCTTGGCACCCTAGCCCTGACTCTTTTAACTGCCTGTTCCAAAGATGACGGGCAGCAAGCCCTTGGCACATTAGAACGTGACCGTGTAACCTTTACTGCAACCTCTAGCGAGATAATTCGTGCCCTACCCATCAAGGAAGGCAGCCAAGTCACCGAAGGAGAAGTGCTGGTTCAGCTCGATACAAAGAACCAAGAAGCCGTTTTAGCTCACGCCGTAGCCGAACAAGCCAAGGCTGACGCCTATCTTTTGAAATTGACCAATGGTGAGCGACCAGAAGACATTGCTGCAGCGCAAGCACGTGTTGCCAGAGCGGAAGCTCAATTGGTTGAAGCGCAAAAGAACTACCAACGTAAAGCAGAGTTAGTTCGTAAGAAACTCATCAGCCAATCAGAAAAAGACACCGCTTTAGCAGCCAGAGATTCTGCCCGTGCAGAGCTAGACTCCTCACAGGAAGAGTTCAGCAAACTGACGGCTGGCTCTCGCCCTGAAGATATTGAACAAGCGAAAGCCGCACTCATGGCAGCAAAAGCCGATGTGGCACTGCAAGAGCAGAAACTGGCAGAACTCACCATCACGGCCACGCGAGATGGCTTGTTAGATAGCCTACCGTTTAACCTTGGCGAACGCGTCCCTGTCAATGGCGTGGTTGCTGTGATTCAAGCTAGCCGCGTCCCATACGCTCGCGTTTATGTTCCTGCTAACTATCGAGTCGACTTTGTGCCAGGTAAAACGGTTAACGTGCATGTAGATGGCGTTGAGCAACCATATAGCGGCACCGTTCGTTGGGTTGCGACTGAGCCTTCATTTACACCTTATTTCGCGCTTACCGAGGAAGAACGCTCACGTTTGATGTACCTTGCAGAAGTCGACCTTCAAGACTCCGCACAATCCTTGCCTTCGGGTATTCCAGCGCAAGTGGATTTGGTGGAGTAAGCCAATGACCGAATACGCGATTCAAGCTGAAAATGTAGTGAAAAAGTTTGGTGACTTCACCGCCATCAACAACATCACGCTTAATGTGCCCAAAGGCAGTATTTATGGTTTTCTTGGCCCCAACGGCTGCGGTAAATCGACAACCATTCGTGTGTTAACAGGCCTACTCAGCCCAAGTGAGGGCAATGTTGATGTACTCGGGCTAGAGATCCCAAAACAATCGGAATTGCTGCGCCTTAAGATTGGCTACATGACACAAAAGTTCTCCCTCTATGATGATCTGACGGTTCAAGAGAACCTTGAGTTTATTGGACAAATCTTTGGAATGGAAACCAAGGCCCTAAAAGCTCGCATCGAAGAACAACTATCCACCTACGGTCTCGACCAACTACGTAAACAGCGCGTCGGCGGAATGAGTGGCGGTCAGAAGCAGCGCTTGTCTCTCGCCGCTGCGACCATGCACAAACCAGAACTGTTGTTTCTCGATGAACCCACGTCTGCGGTTGACCCAGAGAACCGACGTGATTTCTGGGAGCAATTGTTTGATCTCTCTGACCAAGGCACCACGATTTTGGTCACCACGCACTACATGGACGAAGCAGAACGCTGTCATCGTCTAGCGATTATGGAAGCGGGGGAAATCCGCGCCGATGGTGAACCAGAAGAGCTCATGGCGCAAATGGGCGTTAACATCGTTGAAGTCAAAGCGGATAACTTACGCGAGCTAAAAGAGAAAGTCATTCAGCGTGAAGAGGTGCGCTCGGCCGCACAGCTAGGCATTCGCTTACGTATTTTGATCCACCAGCACATCGAAGAACCAATCGAATGGTTAACCCAAACCTTTCCTGAGCTTGAGGGCTGCGAGATGAACATTGCTCGTCCTAGCTTGGAAGATGTGTTTGTAAGCGTTACGGGGGAAGGTCGCCAATGATGAAATCTATCGCCCGTATGAAAGCGGTGATGATCAAAGAGATCCGTCAGCTTTCACGTGACCGCATTACCTTTGGTATGGTCGTGATGATCCCGTTGATTCAGCTTTTGCTGTTCGGCTTCGCCATTAATACCGATATTCGCAATATTCCCGTTGGTGTCGTCGATCAAAGTGGCAGTACCGCCGGACGCGTGATTACCGAATCCGTCAAAGTCACGCAAGTGGTCGATGTGGTCGAAACCTTCGCTACCGCGGAGCAAGCAGAACAAGCCATTCAAGATGGTATCGTTCGTGCGGCTTTGATTCTGCCTAGCGATCTAACCCAACGTATGGTGCAAAGTAGAGAGCTTGGTCAGTGGATTGTGGATGGTTCCGACACAATGATCAGCTCAGCGATTCTCTCACTACAAACCATGCCGTTAACGGATTTTGATTTTGAGATACGCCCTGCCCCAACCAAAACCTTTGAAGTTGCGCTGTATTACAACCCGAGTCGGCGCTCGGCGGTGAACATTGTCCCCGGTTTGTTGGGCGTGATTCTAACCATGACGATGATCTTGTTCACCAGTGCAGCCATTGTTCGAGAACGGGAGCGTGGCAATCTAGAGTTACTGATTACCACACCAATCCACTCTATCGAGCTGATGGTGGCGAAGATCATTCCCTACATCTTCGTAGGTTTGATTCAAGTCTTCATCATTCTCGGTTTGGGTCACTGGATATTTAATGTACCGATAAACGGTGCCATTAGTCAGATATTGTTTGGCACGCTGTTATTTATCGCCGCGAGTTTAACTTTAGGTTTGGTGATATCCACCATTGCGACGACTCAGCTACAGGCGATGCAGATGACGGTGTTTATTCTTCTGCCATCAATCTTATTATCAGGGTTTATGTTCCCTTATGAAGGGATGCCCGTTGCGGCACAATGGATATCAGAAGCCCTGCCAGCCACACATTTCATGCGTATTATTCGTGGTGTGGTGTTACGTGGTGCAGATTTGATGGAGCTTTGGCGAGATACGCTTTGGCTGCTTGGGTTTACCGTTATCGGTCTCTTTGTTGCTTCACTTCGCTTCAAGAAGTCACTCGATTAACCTACAAGGTTCTAGAACTAAAAACGCCTCCAGAATTGGAGCGTTTTTATTGAATCATTCAATCATCATAGCGAAATCAGTAATACTCACCCAAAGAGCAGTCATGCAGATCTGAAATGCTATAGCTTCTTAGCGAATTGATTTTGAAGTTGAACACCACCTGTTTACAAACGTTTCGACTGCGGTCGCTGTAGGTAATATACCCTTCGCTGTATGCGCGTTTGCCGCTGGTTGAGGTAATGTCTGCGTTCAACTCCAGATGCGCCTTGTGCGCTTCTACACGTTCCATCATCTCATGTACGTCAAGCCACTCTTCACGGTTGGCCATTTGGATCAGCATCGATTCCGCCTGTGTTTGTAACTTTTGCGGATAAACGTAAAAACGGTTATAGGCAAAATAGGCGCTCATTAAGATTAGTATTAACACTGCTGAGGTAGTTCTTGTCATGCAAGTTGCCTCTTATCGTTATGAATTTTTTTTCTTTGCTTCTTTTTCAGTATAGAAAGCGGATGAAGTTTAGGTTAAAGAATTCACACAAATAACAAGCGACGGTCAGAGTCAGTCAATTCCATGACAAGCCGTCGCTTGGTTTAACCTAATTCTAAATAACTAGACACTTTGCAGTTCTTAAGTACTGGATTTTGGTGCTATTTATCGATAGGGAACAACTTGCTTTCAAAGACGGTTGCATAAATCGGCACATCTTTCAGCTTGTTGATGTCGATTTTGTAAGGGTCTTCTTCCAGCACCGTGAAGTTGGCTACTTTACCTACCTCAATACTACCGAGCGTATCTTCCATCCCCCACGAATATGCCGCTTCAATGGTAATGCCTTTTAGTGCGGCCTCACGAGAGAGCGCGAGATCTTTACGCAGCACATTTCCATTGTTGGTTTGGCGAGTAGCAGCACTCCACGCCAGCAACAGCGGATCAGCCGGAGCCATTGGCATATCCGAATGCAAAGAAACAGGAATCTGCTCTTTTTCAATCGTGGCTAGTCGAACCATCGCGTGCGCACACTCTTCACCTAACCCGACTTCACCAAAGCGATCACCAAAGCCCGTTACGTAATATGGATTAACACTAATAATCGCACCTAGCTCCTTCAGTTCCTTGACTTGTTCGTCGGTCGAATTGGCAAAATGAACAATCGTAAAACGGTGGTTCTCACGTGGGTATTCAGCTTGACGGCGTTTCAAAATTTCAATCAGCTTTTCAACGCCTTCATCACCGTTTACATGAACGAGGATTTGGTAATCCTTCTCCCAGAAGAGCTTGGTGATGTCTTCGACTTCTTGAGGGGTTTGAATCCACTCGCCATGGTGACCATCCAGATAACCGTCCTTCATCATCATTAACTGAGAGATGATTGCGCCATCGAACAGTAGCTTAACTTGGTTTTTAAAGAAGCGAACTTTGCCTTCATCAGGGAAGGTTTTGGTGATCTCTTCAACCGCTTGAACCACACCCTCTTTGCCTTTCAGGAAGTACGGTGACTTACTTTCTGGTGTAAAGAAGGAATACATTGGTGTTTCATCTGCGCCCAAGATCTCTTTATACAGACCCACCATATCCTCTGGTATAAACGCGCCAGGTTCGTTGTAAGCCGTCACCCCTTTCTCGTGCAGCATTTCCACCATTTGCTCTAGTCCGGCACGGAATCTTGCTTCACTGCCAAGATCTTTGTAGATACGTGGTAACAGGTAAATCAACGCACCACCTTCCCAGAAATGACCATTTTCCAGATCTGACTGAGCTGCTACCTCTTTACCTTGTTTATCGATGTCAGCTTGGTTAAGACCAAACTTCTCAACAAATGCCGTGTTTACATAGAACTCATGTGCCGAACGATGCCATACACCGATTGGACGTGTTTTCGAGATCTTATCAAGATCAGCGCGTGTCAATTCACCATGGAAGAAGTTGTTGTAGCCCCATGTCCACAATACTTCATTTGGATCCTTCATCTCTTTCTCAACGGCAGTCAACGCGGCCAGATACTCTTCATGTCCATTCACCGCTGGCCAAGTACGACTTGGTAACTGCCACTCTTCAGGAGCAATGACCGGCATACTCAACGTGAGTGCACCGAGAAACGGATGCAGGTGCTGCTCAATAAAGCCAGGCATGATCACCTTGTCTTCTAAATCGACTTTATCCGCATTTGGGAACTGCTTCAGCGCCTGCGCTTCTTGTCCAACAAAAACAATCTTGCCGTCATCGTCCGCTACCACCGCCTCTACACGAGGCTGGTCTTCATCCATTGTGATGATGGTGTCTGCCAAATAGATCGTTTCACCGCTTTCCGCAGGCGCAGTTGCTTGAGCTTGTTCTTCTACCTGAGCCTCAGGTTTTGGTTCTTGTTGTTTCGCTTCTTCTGCTGGGCTGCATCCTGCCACAGCGCCAATTAACCCTAGGATGGCACCTGCCACTAACGTTCGTTTGAATGGTTTCATTTTTAACCCTTGTATCACCAGTTTATTTACTGCTTTAGTTATGGAATCCCGTTCCAAAAAAGAAAGGGGAGCATGGTGTATAAAGTAAAGACCGCTTTTGTCAGGTGTGAACCGATTTCGCTCACAATCTTGAGAATGAAACAGGAATTAATTCAGAACGTTACCTATCACCGTGGTGACCAAGCGGTGATCAGAACCATTTGGTTGACTTGTCGATAGGCGAGTACAGATTTGTCTGTCCGTTTTTTCTGATTTAAGCCAAAGGTGATCAATCCCTATCATGGCGAAAGCAGGAACCGGCAAGCCTTTCACTGATGTTGGCCAACTGGCAACAGGTTGAGTTTGGAAACGAGAAAACAGCCCATTAAACCTTGGGCTTGCAGCAGAAAGATTGAAATCCCCTATCACGATCATTTCCGGTGTTGGATACAAATCAGTAAGGGTTTCTATGGTTCGAATCAGGGCATTGCGACGTTGCCATAACGGCTCAGTTCTTGGCGAAGGAGGATGCGCTGTCATCAAGGTAATAGGGTTGTCCACTTGCCATGTTGCTCGAATCACCTCTTGACCATCTGGGGTGTGATAAATCGAAACTGGCTCCAAAGGATAACGGCTCAAAATCATCTGATTTGACGGGTAACCAACACCGCGCTGGCCGCCATAATAGAAAGGATAAATATCGTCGAGAAGATGGAGTTTCTCCCCCACTTGAGGCGAGAGCTCTTGCACCACCACCAAATCTGCAGGATGTTTAAGCAAGTAATTGATGAACTGATTGATGTCCGGATTTTCGTAGAACAGGTTGAATTGGATGATCGTCAGCGGGTTTTCGCAGGTTTGGTTGTTCGTGATTTGAGTGGGTAAGAGAAACGCAATCGAAGCGAAACCAATCGAAGTGGCAGCAATGGCTTTCACCCAGTGACGGCAAACCAAAAGTACCAAAGCAAAGCCTAGGTAGGCGAATAAAAGGAGAGCGGGAATCGAGGTTAGATTCTCCGCCCACCAGATATCATGATATTGCCTTGCTAGCAGCCAAATTAATGCAGGTAGAAACAACACAATCCATTTAATGACTCTCAGCACACGCACTGCTCGTTTAGCGATTACATATCATAAGCTTATATGTAATCGCCCAACTCGCCAGTGCGCTGCTGAACTGTATCTAAACAGATTGGCTTAAATGGGATGAACCGCTTCCGTTGCAGGCTCTTCGTTGCGCGCTTTTTCGCTCACTTCCACTTTAACCGCAGCGACCTTGAACTCAGGGATCTTCGCATGCGGGTCAGTTGCCGTTGTCGTTAGGCGGTTGACTGGCGATTCAACAAAGTGGAAAGGAATGAACACCACACCTTTTTGAATCCGCTTAGTCACAAAGGCATCAATCTCAATGCTGCCGCGACGTGTAGACACCGTCAGACGCTGACCATTACTGATGCCAAGTGCTTCTGCGTCTTCCACGCTCACCATCGCGCGAGGGCCAGCAAGGTTATCCAACCCTTTGGTTTTGCGCGTCATGGTACCGGTATGGAACTGCTCAAGCACACGACCTGTAGTAAGCACCAGTGGATACTCTTCATCTGGCAGCTCAGCCGCATAACGGAACGGTACGCCCACCATTTGTCCTTTACCACGAGTAAACTGGGTTTGGTGCATGATGCGAGTACCTGCCGGGTTGTTCTTGTTGCTCGGCCATTGCACACCGTTTGGCGTGATCGCCTCCCAACGAAGACCTGCGTATTGAGGTGTCACTCGTGCAATTTCGTTAGTGATATCAGACACGCAGTGGTAGTCCCAATCACTTCCCATCGCATTAGCGATTTCTTGAATAATCCACCAATCTTCTTTTGCCTCACCCGGTGCCGTGACAACCGGATTCACACGCTGAACACGACGCTCCGTATTGGTAAAGTGACCCGCTTTCTCTGCAAATGAGCAAGAAGGCAGAACCACGTCCGCGTATTGCGCAGTTTCTGTTAGGAAGATGTCTTGAACCACTAAGAAATCGAGCGCTTCTAAGCCCTCAATCACGTGCGCTTGGTTCGGGTCACTCAATACTGGGTTCTCACCCATGATGTACATACCACGAACATCACGATGGCAAGCCGCATCAATGATTTCTGTCAGGGTTAGACCTTGCTCAGAAGGCAGATTTGGCGCGTTCCATTCAATCGCAAACTTCTGACGCACAATTGGGTTGTATACCTTTTGGTAGCCCGGGAAGCTGTTTGGCAAAGCGCCCATATCACACGCGCCTTGCACGTTTGATTGACCACGCAGCGGGTTAATACCACCACCTTCAATACCGATGTTGCCACACAGCAATTGCAGGTTAGCGATAGAACGCACGTTGTCATGACCTGTCGTATGCTGAGTAATCCCCATCGAGTAGTAAACAGCCGTACGATCTGCTGTACCGATCATGCGCGCCATTGCTTGAATGTCTTCGGCTTTTACGCCCGTAACCAACTCCACTTTATCGAGGTTATAAGCTGGTGACATCACTTCTTGCAGTAAGGTATCAAAGCCGTCGACACGTTCTTCGATGTACTCTTGATCGTACCAACCGTTCTTGATGATCTGCTGCATGACGCCATTAAGGAGCATCACATCCGTACCCGGACGGTGCGCCATATACAGCTCAGCATGCTCTGCCATATCGACACGTTTCGGGTCAGCCACAATCAAGCGAGCGCCGTGATGACGAATTGCTTGTTTGATGTGTGAAGCGATTATCGGGTGCGCCGATGTGGTATCCGAACCAATAATAAAGATCACATCCGAGTGCTTAATACTTGGGATGTCATTGGTCATTGCACCACTACCCAGTGACGCTTCAAGTCCGGTTACACTCGATGCGTGACACAAACGCGCACAGTGGTCGACGTTATTGGTGCCCAGTTCACGGCGGACAAATTTTTGGAATGCGTAGTTGTCTTCGTTAGTGGTTTTCGCTGAAGAGAAACCCGCCAATGCGTTACTGCCAAAATCTTGCTTGATGCCAGAGAACTTGCTCGCAATCAGTTGAATCGCCTCTTCCCAACTTGCAGGCTGCAACCAACCGTCTTTACGAATCAATGGCGTGGTAAGACGCTCTTCACTGCCGATGAAATCAAAACCAAAGCGCCCTTTCACACACAGCATGCCTTGGTTAACCGGCGAGTCACCGCCCTTCACGTAGCGAATCGTGTTGGTTGCTTCGTCCACGAACATGGTCAACTTACAACCCACACCGCAGTATGTACAAATGGTGTCGACCGCTTTCAGATCTTCGGTACGACCTTGCGAGCGGTCACGACTATCGACCATCGCGCCTGTTGGACACACTTGAACACATGCGCCACATTGCACACAGTTCGAATCGCCCATCAGAGTTAAGCCATTCTTGTTACTTCCAAAGTGTGGACGATCGTCAGGACGTAATGCCGGACGACCTCGTTTATCGCACACAAAGTTCAGTACACCGTGCACGGCTTTGTCGCGACACGCTTGGATACACTGACCACAGCTAATACAGCGGTTGGCATCAAACTCAATAAACTCAGAGCTGCGGTCAACTTCGTACTTATGACGCAGGTCTTTCGCACGAAGATCTAACCAATCTTGATGTGATTTAACCTGCAAGGAAAAGTCAAAGCTTTGCTCAGCTTCATATTCGGTGGAGTAATCACGCAGCGCACAATCAGTATTGGCCTGACAGCCACATTCAAGGCAGCGCGCCGCTTCCTTCATTGCTTCTTCGTTATCAAAGCCCAACTCCACTTCAGCGAAGCTTTGCTCACGTTGTGCTGGAGTCAATTCAGGCATGATAGAGCGAGCGACTTTCTGGATGTTCTCGAAGTGAAGCGGATCGACTTGAGAGAGTTTCTTCTCTTTGCGCGAGTTGAACGCCGCCTTTGGCATATCGGCCATATCGCCATTCAAAAATAGGTCAATGGCTTTTGCCGCAACGCGACCATCACCCACCGCTTCAACTGCCGTTGCTGGACCACGGCGGAAATCACCAATACTGAAGATGTTGCCCGTGCCGGTGTGCATGGTCTTTTCATCTGCATCAGAGGTGTTCCAGCGCGTAAGTGGAATCGACAAGTCTTCGCCTTCGAGGAAGCTCAGATCTGGCTTTTGCGATACTGCTGCAATCACGGTGTCGAACTCTTCGGTAAAGAACTCGCCAGTTGGTTTAGGGCTTCGACGACCAGATGCATCCGGCTCACCCAACGCCATGCGCTCTAGACGAATCGCATTCACGCGTCCGTTTTCATCGGCAAGGTTTTCTGCAGGGTTGGTCAAGAAGTGGAATTTCACCCCTTCGTGTTCAGCTTCGACAATCTCGTAGTCTTCTGCTGGCATTTCGTCACGAGTACGACGGTAAATCAACGTGGTGTCTGCACCAGCGCGACGCGCAGTACGAGCACAGTCAATTGCTGTGTTACCACCACCGATCACCGCGACTTTCTGACCCGTGACGTAGTTTTGCTCAGTCACGTAATCTTTCAGGTAATCAACGCCCAGGTAACAACCTTCAAGGTCGCTGCCTGTATAATGCATTTCAACCGCTTGAGACGCACCGACAGCCAAACACACTGCGTCGTATTCTTCGCTCAATTGAGAAAGCGTGAAATCGACACCCAGCTTTTGATTGGTATGAACTTGCATGCCATTACGGCACATTAATTCGATTTCTTTATCGAGAATGTCTTTTGGCAAACGGTATTCAGGAATACCATAACGAAGCCAACCACCCGCTTTGGGCATGGATTCAAATACAGTAACGTCGTAGCCTTCATTCGATAAGTAGTAACCAGCCGTTAGACCACCAGGACCACTGCCGACGACGGCAATGTTCAAACCTTTGCTTGGTTTCTTTTCTGGTACATAGGCTTCATGCGCAGACAAATCCGCATCCGCGGCATGACGTTTTAGCTGACGAATAGCGATAGGCTCATCGACTAACGAGCGGCGACATTCGCTCTCACAGAATGCAGGGCACACACGACCAATCGATAACGGCATAGGAAGCGTACGCTTAATCACTTCAATCGCTTTTTGATGATCGTTTTGTGCGATGTGATAAAGGTACGATTGGATATCCACACCCGCAGGACACGCGGTTTTGCATGGTGCTTCACAGTCGGCGTAATGGTCCGTCATGATGCGGTTTAAGGCTTTTTTGCGATGCTCGCTTAATTGTTCTGATTGCGTGACCACATTAAGGCCACGGTAAACTTCAAGTTCACACGCGCGCTTAGTACCGCCGCTTTCAACTTCAACCACACACAAGTCACACGGTACTTTTTCATTACTTTTGTTCATTCCGCACAGTGATGGAATCTCAACTCCACACACTTTTGCTGCTTCTAGAAGGGTCAGCCCCTCTTCTACAATTCTATATTTTCCATCGATGACAATTTCTATCATACAACCTCCGCAGCAAAGCAAATCCACATCTGCACAAATAAAACCATGCATTCTATAAGGATAAACATTTGCAAGACAAGGCGGTGTGATACAAAACTTATAAACCACATTTTTTTCGTGTCATAAAAAGAAAGCACTTCTGTCACGAAGTATCACAAGTAAGAACTCAACAAACGTTTTACTCCCTCGATTGTGCAGAAACTGGTGAACGCTACTATTTTGATAAGAAGGGCAATAAAATATTGACCTTCCCCTAAGGTTAACCTTTAGAATCGAAGGGTTTTCATCATTTTCATCAAACACATGGGAAAGGGTATGCACTTAAAATCGCTGCATACAATCTGGTTAACTCTCTTCACAACACTGGTACTTTTGGTATCGAGTGTGGCGAATAGTGAGCCGTTGATGAACATTCAAATGATGTCAAAAGGCATGGCACATCATTCGTCTATGATGAGTGAAAGTGAACACTGCGGTATGCCTGGCATGATGGACGTCTCCATGACAGACGTTTCTATGTCCGAAGCGTCCGTAGCAGAAAATAGCGATGCAAGAGAAACCAGCATGAACTGTGGCGGAGGCTCAGGCATGGTTCATACCTGCTGTACTGCCGCGTGTACGATAGTTTTCGTCCCCCTACCGAATCCTATCAATAGCCCAATGCCTGTCGTTTATCGCGCAACCATTACTCCTGAAGTTGCTTCCCCAGTAGTACACGTCAGCCGCGACCTGTACCGACCTCCTATAGTTTAAGTCAGTCAAGCATTCGACCCTGCGTGTGTATCGCAGGTTGTTTTAATGCGCCTGAACGATGAGGTTACAAGGCTTTACTGTTCCCGCAATAAAATCCGCACCTCCATCGATCCGGCGAACACTGGATTTAGATTATGGATATCAAACCATACCGCTTAGCTGCACCTATTTTTATAGTGGCTCTGGTCGCTGCGCCAACCTTGGTTAACGCCGCAGGTAACGAGACGCACGCAGCGCAAAATTCCGCATCAAGTGAGCGAGCTTCAACGACCAAGCTTGCCCAACTGATCAACATCGCTTTGAGTAATGATGGCAATCGTAAGCAATACTCAGCGCAATCTGCTGCCATGCGTGAAACGGGCGTTGCAAGCTCTACCTTGATGGACCCAAAACTGAAAGTGGGTTTTGGTGGCTTGCCTGTCGACAGCTTCAAATTCGACGAAGACCCAATGACCAACATCTCCGTTGGTTTAATGCAACAGTTTGAGCGTGGCTCTACGCTTGATTTACAGCAGAAGAAAGCCAATCAACAAGCCGACGGCCTTGGACTTCAAGTTCACGCTCGTGAACTTGAGGTGGCTAACAGCATGACTCAACTGTGGTTAGAGCTAGGTTATCAGCAACGTGCGGAGCAAATCATGCTTGAGAACCGCAAGTTGATGAAGGAGATGGAAAACTTTATTCAAACCAACTATTCGATTGGTAAGAGTGAAGCGCAAGACCTGCTCAACGCCCAACTTCAAGTCAGCAAGTTAGATGAGAAACTGCAAGCCAACGCACAAATGCAACGTCGTCTTATCTCTCAACTCTCCGAATGGCTGGGGTCAGATTGGTTGGCAAACGAACAGGCTCTGCACGCGAGCAATCAATTGAACTGGGACACGCTGAACAACAAACTTGCTTCCAGCATCGACTCCACCAAGCACTACCAGCAACTCAGCCAACACCCGATGGTTAAGATGGCCGACGTCAGCATCTCTGCCAATAAAACTCAGGTGGAAATTGCTGAGCAAGCCTACAACCCGCAGTTTGGCGTCGAAGTAATGTACGCCTACCGCCAAGCCGACAACATGATGGGAGAGCCCGCTTCCGATTTGGTCAGCGCTTACCTCACCATGGACATTCCGTTGTTCACAGGGGACCGCCAAGACCGCAACCTTGCTGCCGCCCAGTACCAAGTTGGTGCTGCGCAATCACAAAAGGACACCTTACTAACGCAGATGAATGCCAAGGTGAACACTTTGCTGGTTGATCGCGGCAACTTAACCCAGCGTTTAGAACGTTATCAATCCACCTTATTGCCTCAAGCGAAAGCGCGCATTCAAGCCGTTGAGCGGGGTTATCAAAACAACACAGCGCAGTTTAACGATGTGATTTCTGCCACGACTGACGAGTTGGCTCTGCAATTAGAGCAACAACGTCTGCTGACCGATCTCAACATCGCAAACAGCAATTTAGCCACCCTGCTCGGTGGTTTCGACTATCAAGTCGAGCAGCCAGAACTGTCTGAATTTAAAAAATAATAAGGTAAAACAATGAAAACATTAAAAATTGCAACCATCGCGCTGATTGTTGGTGGTGCTTTAGGGTTTGGTGCTAATCATTTTCTTACGGGCTCGGCTCATGACATGAGTGCGATGGGTGGCGAATCTGCTGCAAGCTCTAACGATCCGCTTTACTGGGTTGCCCCAATGGATCCGAACTACAAACGCGATAAGCCGGGTAAATCCCCAATGGGCATGGATTTAATTCCGGTTTACGCGGAAGATCTATCTGGTGAGAAAAGTGCACCGGGTACTATCACTATCGACCCTTCCGTTGAAAACAACCTGGGTGTAAAGACAGCAAGAGTCACCTTGGAAAAACTGTCCCCACGTATCGAGACCGTCGGCTATATCGCCTTCGATGAAAGTCTGTTGTGGCAGACCAACGTACGTGTCGCGGGTTGGGTTGAGAAACTCTACATCAACGCCGTCGGTGAAAAAGTGAAGAAAGGCGATGTTCTTTTCACTCTCTACTCTCCAGAACTGGTTAAAGCACAAGAAGAATTGCTGAATGCTTACCGTACAGGCCGCCAAGGTCTAGTGAAAGGCGCGACCGAACGCTTGGTAACGCTTGGGGTTGACCGTGCTCAAATCAAATCCATTACTCGTCGTGGTAAAGCATCGCAAACCATTGAAATCAAAGCACCGGCTGACGGTGTCATTGCAAGCCTAAACGTGCGTGAAGGTGGCTATTTGTCCCCTGCACAAGCGGTAATCAGTGCTGGCCCACTGGACAATGTTTGGGTTGATGCGGAAGTCTTTGAGCGTCAAGCGCACTGGATGAAAGCAGGCTCTCAAGCCACCATGACCCTTGACGCGATTCCGGGCATTGAATGGCAAGGGGTCGTAGATTACGTGTACCCAATCCTTGATCCAACAACACGTACATTACGTGTACGCCTTAAATTTCCTAACCCAAATGGCGAATTAAAACCAAACATGTTTGCCAACATCGCGCTGCAACCAGTGACCGACGATGCCGTATTGACCATTCCTAAGTCCTCCGTCATTCGTTCCGGTGGTATGACTCGTGTGGTTCTGGCAGAAGGCGATGGTAAATACCGCTCAGCTCGAATTGAAGTTGGTCGTGAAGCCGGAGAGCAAATCGAGGTATTACAAGGTCTGAAACAAGATGACAAGATAGTCACCTCTGCGCACTTCATGCTCGATTCTGAATCTAGCCAATCTGCAGATCTATCTCGTATTAACGGTGTCGAACCAGAAGCAGAAACGGCATGGGCAAAAGGTGAAATCACCGATGTAATGAAAGATCACCGCATGCTGACCATCAACCACCAGCCGGTACCAGAGTGGGATTGGCCTGGCATGGTGATGAACTTCACTTTCGCTGATGGCGTTGATATGGGTGACTTGAAAAAAGGCCAAGCCATTGAATTTGAAATGCAAAAGACAGAATCTGGCCAGTACCAAATCATCGACTACAAGGCAGATGAAAGCGTCATTGCAGCAGAAGTTTGGCTAACTGGTGACATCACGATGCTGATGGCTGATTTTGGCATGATCACTTTAAATCACCTGCCAGTAGCTGAATGGAACTGGGATGCAGGCGAGATGAACTTCTCTGTCGGTGAAGAGGTGGATTTATCCGGTTTTGAAGAAGGACAAAAGGTTCGATTTCTAGTTGAAAAACAAGGGTCTGACTATGTTCTTAAACAGCTAGAGGCCGTTGAGGGGTAATTATGATCAGTGCAATTATTCGTTGGTCGCTCAACAACCGCTTCTTAGTGTTGATCGCCACTCTAGCGCTCGTGCTGGGTGGACTTTACAGTGTAAAGAATACGCCTGTTGACGCCATTCCGGATCTTTCTGATGTGCAAGTGATCATCAAAACAAGCTATCCGGGCCAAGCTCCTCAAGTTGTCGAGGATCAAGTCACTTACCCGCTCACCACCGCCATGCTTGCCGTGCCGGGTGCTGAGACAGTTCGTGGCTACTCTTTCTTTGGTGACTCTTACGTTTATATCATTTTCAACGATGATACCGACATGTACTGGGCACGTTCACGCGTGTTGGAGTACTTAAGCCAAGTAGCACCAAAGCTGCCACCAAACGCAAAACCAACCCTAGGTCCTGATGCAACGGGTGTGGGCTGGGTTTACAGCTACGTATTACAAGACAAAACCGGTAAGCACGATTTGGCCGAACTTCGTAGCCTGCAAGACTGGTTCTTGAAGTACGAACTGCAGACGGTTGATGGCGTTTCTGAAGTCGCGACCGTTGGCGGCATGGTTAAGCAGTACCAAGTACAAATTGATCCTGCCAAGCTGCGTGCATACAACCTCACTCTGCAACAAGTGAACATGGCGATCCAAAACGGTAACCAAGAAACCGGCGCGTCCGTTATCGAAGTTGCGGAAGCCGAACACATGGTTCGTACCACGGGTTACCTAACCAGTATTGAAGACATCAAATCATTGCCTCTAAAAGTCACCGAGAAAGGCACGCCGTTGCTATTAGGTGATATCGCAGACATTAACCTTGGTCCACAAATGCGCCGTGGTATCTCAGAGCTGAATGGCGAAGGAGAAGCCGTTGGTGGCGTTATCGTAATGCGCTTTGGCGAGAACGCGAGTGAAGTCATTGCAAAAGTAAAAGACAAGCTTGCAGACCTACAGCGCGGCCTACCAGAAGGTGTTGAAATTGTTGCGACTTACGACCGTTCGACTCTAATTGATGCAGCAGTAGAAAACCTATGGAAGAAGCTCGCAGAAGAGTTCATCGTCGTTGCGATTGTGTGTGCGTTGTTCTTATTCCACATTCGTTCTTCGTTGGTTATCGCTCTGAGCCTACCGGTCGGCATTCTCACTGCGTTTATCGTGATGCATTGGCAAGGTATTAATGCCAACATTATGTCCCTTGGTGGTATCGCGATTGCCATCGGCGCCATGGTGGATGGTGCAATCGTTATGATCGAAAACGTTCACAAGCACATTGAACGAACGCCACTGACCGATAAAAACCGATGGCAAGTCATCAGTAAGGCGGCCGAAGAAGTCGGCGCTCCGCTGTTCTTCTCATTGCTGATCATTACTCTAAGCTTCGTGCCTGTGTTCGCCTTAGAAGGTCAGGAAGGCAAGATGTTCTCGCCACTTGCCTTCACTAAGACGTACGCCATGGCAGCGGCAGCAGGTTTGGCAATCACACTCGTCCCTGTACTTATGGGTTACTTCATTCGCGGTAAGGTGCTACCGGAGCACAAAAACCCGGTTAACCGCGGCTTGGTCGCGTTGTACCGTCCGCTATTGAATACCAGCTTAAAGTACCCTAAGACCATGATTATTATTGCATTAGGTCTAATGGCGTCGGCTTATTACCCAACCAGTAAGCTGGGTAGCGAGTTCATCCCGCCGCTGGATGAAGGTGACTTGATGTACATGCCAACAACCTATCCGGGCATCTCGATTGGTAAGGCTCGTGAGCTGCTACAGCAAACCAATAAGCTGATCAAAACCGTCCCTGAAGTACAGACGGTATGGGGCAAGATTGGTCGAGCTGAGACCGCAACCGATCCAGCGCCACTCACCATGATTGAAACCGTGATCCAGTTGAAGCCACGCGATCAATGGCGTGAAGGGGTAACGACAGAATCACTGCGTAAAGAGTTCGATGATCTAGTGCAATTCCCGGGATTAACCAACGCTTGGGTAATGCCAATCAAAACGCGTATCGACATGCTAGCAACGGGCATCAAAACCCCTATCGGCATCAAGATCGCGGGGCCTGATCTGAAAGTGATTGAGAAGATCGGTTCTCAGTTGGAACCAATTCTTAATGGCGTTCAGGGTACAGCATCGGTTTACGCAGAACGTGTAGCAGGCGGTCGTTATGTCACGATCGACATCAAACGTCGTGCCGCAGCGCGTTACGGCTTAAGCATCAAAGACGTTCAGCAGGTGATCTCGACCGCGGTGGGCGGCATGAATGTGGGTGAAACCATCGAAGGCTTGGAGCGTTACCCAATCAATGTTCGTTACCCACAAGACTACCGTGACTCGGTGGTAAAACTGCAAAACCTGCCGTTAGTGACTCCAAATGGCGCTCGCATCGCCCTAGCTGATGTCGCGGATATCCGTTACGAAGACGGCCCTCCAATGATTAAGACAGAAAACGCACGCCCGAACGGCTGGGTATTTGTCGATATCGATGGTCGAGACCTTGGCTCGTACGTCGTGGAAGTGCAACAAATCGTAGCAGACCAACTTGAGCTTCCTGCGGGTTACTCGTTAGCTTGGTCTGGTCAATACGAATACATGGAGCGCGCAAAGGACCGCTTGAGTGTCGTGGTACCAATCACTATAGCCATCATTATGCTGCTGCTTTACTTCAGCTTCCGCCGTGTCGGCGAAGTGATGATCATCATGCTTACCCTACCGCTCGCTATGGTCGGTGGTTTGTGGCTCATGCATATCCTCAACTACAACTTCTCGATTGCCGTTGGGGTCGGCTTTATTGCCCTAGCAGGCGTCGCGGTTGAAATTGGGGTCATCATGCTCGTGTATCTCAACCAAGCTTGGCACTACAAAAAGCTGGATGCAGAAGAGAGCAAGCAAAAGCTTGAGGCGAAAGACCTAACCGATGCCATTCGTGAAGGTGCAGGCTTACGTGTTCGCCCAGTAATGATGACGGTACTGACGGTCATTATTGGCCTTATTCCAATCATGTACGGCGAAGGTACAGGGTCAGAAGTAATGCAACGTATCGCCGCACCAATGATTGGTGGTATGGCATCAGCACTACTACTGACGCTATTAGTACTGCCAGCCATCTTCAAGCTGTGGAAACAACGTGAGTTGCGCCAAAGCAATGCGACTAATCACCAAGCTAGCGCACAAGCTAGTGATGTAAACAACAACGCTTAATCCCTACTTTCCCCTCAAACGTTCAGTTTTGAGGGGAAACAACCAAATTATTAATGAATTAAAACAAGGATATAACAGATGAAAAAGACACTAATCACTCTTGCTCTAGCTTTAACAACAACGACTGCTTTTGCACAAATGGATCATTCAAACATGGATCATGGCGATATGGATCATAGCAATATGAAGCATGAAAACATGGACCACGGCAGCATGAAGATGGATCACAGCAAAATGGACCACTCCAACATGATGGATATGCCAGGCATGTCTGCGGTAGGTATGCCAGCAAAAGGCGCAAAGCCAGATAAAGTGGTACACGTACTCTTGAGTGATGACATGACGATCAAGTTCAAGAAAGATGTCAAGATTGAGCCAAACGATGTGGTGCAGTTTGTAGTCATGAACACAGGTAAAATCAACCACGAGTTCACTATCGGTTCTGCCAAAGAGCAGCTAGAACATCGTGAAATGATGAAGAACATGAGTGGTGACCACATGCACGATTCAGGCAACGCAGTCACGGTTGAGCCGGGTAAAGCCAAGCAATTACTGTGGCACTTCCACGGAGACAACAAGGTTGAGTTCGCTTGTAACATTCCAGGTCACGCAGAAGCGGGAATGGTTAAAAAGATTGAACTGTAAATAAGTATCTAAATAGAAAAAGGAGCTGATAATGCAGCTCCTTTTTTTCTATTTGAGTCAATAACAGTGAGGGGAAACTCAGAAGTTATAAGCCGCCATCACGCGAATTGCGGTTTCCTCTTCTTCTGAAAGGCTCAGATCTTCATCTATTTTGTATCCTTCCACAATCAAACCAACGCGAGCAATATCGACTTTGACTCCCAGCGTTGGAGTGATGTTGTTCTGATTTAAAGATTCCACATGTTCGCTGGTTTCTTCATTAAAGTACTCGATCTCGACATCGTTGTAGTTCACACCAATACGCGGCGTAATCGCGAGCATGTCGCTCAAACGGATTTCATACCCCAGTGCAGTATGCAGCCCCCATACTTGCTTTTCAGCCGAGTAAATTCCATTTTCCTCTTTTTCTCCACTGTCTAAGGGCGCATTAAATCCGATTGACCAGTTAAGGTTAGGTAACACCTCAGCACCGATTTCCACACTCAAGACCTCATGGTCATCCATAAAGGTGACGCCACCCGCGACAAATGGGTCCTGCTCTTTCGCAAAAACAGGCGCACTGACTAATAGCACCAAAATGAATAAGCCAAATAGATCTTTAAGCATGACACCTCCGGATAGTGAATACGTTAATTTACCACTATCAGAATACGTGGATTACATGCGCATTTTTGAAGGTTAAGAAGCTCAAATTTGAACCTTTGAACGCCACACAATGTCGTACTCAACGACGAAATTTTATAATTTAAGGCACCTTGTGAAACACTCGATAGATCTCAACCTGTACCGCTTTTTACACCTGGTTTTTGAACAAAAATCGTTGCCCAAGGTGTGCCATACGCTAGACATTAGTCGAGCAACGTTTAACCGTCAGTTAGCCGATTGCCGCGAACTATTTGGCAACGAGCTATTCATTGCCAACAAAGGGCTGTATGTTCCAACCCTATTTTGCAGCCAACTGATGAGTATTATTGAAGAGCCACTCGAACAGCTGGAGTCTGCACAAACTCAGGTCAATGTGTTAGAAGCAGCAACTCAACCCACTCAATTCCGCTTTTTTGTTCCCAACCCACTCAGTGCAATCCTTACTACCCCACTACTCGAACTTCTCGATCACAACAACAATATTGCGGACTTTTCTATGGTGGATTGGAATTTGGAAGGCATCGAGTTTCCAAAAGCAGGCTCACTCGCTGTGGGCATTTCCGGCTACCCGTCAGTAATGAACGAGCGTGTTGTTGAACGAAAAATTGGCGAGCTGGGCTTGTACCTCTACACCTCAGAAAGTAACCCTTTATCGCACCAAGACCAAGTGGACATTCAAGCTTTACAAAGTGAGAAGTTAGTACGCGTTTCGATGGGAGCGCTTGATGATGCAATTTACTATGAAAGGGTTAAACGACAACTCGGTTTTGCTCTTACGAGGCGATTAACGGTTCCTTCTGTGCACGCTGCATTAGATTGGCTTACGAACACCAACTATGTTTTGATTTGCTTTGCGCTGCCCGAATCCGTTTTGCCGCAAGGGATCAAAAAAGTCCCGTTGACTCAGGATAAGAAGCAAATGTTCTTCGATATCGGCCTTCAATTCCACAGGGGCTATTATCAACATCCAACCATTGTGAAATTAGAAAAGTACCTGTCTGATATTCTGCGCGACTTATAACGTCTCAAGCGGTCTATTCGCTAAACCACCTGCTCGTCGCCCCATCTATGTGTAAAAACAACCAGAAGTAAAAAAGCCGCCCGGTACAGGCGGCAAACAAGCAGTGTGTGCAATAAAACGACAAAAAGATAAAGGTCGATGAAAAAGGTTAGAAGTTGAAGCTTACCGTAGCGCGCACTACATCTTCTTCAAATTCTTTATTCGTAATTGGGTTAACTGTTGAATCGTTGATCTTACCGTAGTCAACCGTTAGACCAATCATACGCCAGTTAACCGTGCCGCCGATTGATGCGTAAACATTGTCGATGTTCATGCTTTTGCCAGCGTGATCGCCACTCTTGATGTCTACATCAGCATTGAAGTAGTTCAAGCCGATTTTAGGAATGATATCGAATTCAGCGATCTCGAAACGGTAACCAACATTCGCGTACATACCCCATGCATCTTGATCGCTACTTGCAGACATATCGATAGTGTCGTTACCAATAAAGAAGCCACCGCCAGTCACAATGTTATTGCCCACGTCACGGCTGTAGCCCAGTGCAAACATCTCGTGGTCACCCACAAATGTTGCACCGGCTTCAATCGAATTATTACGCCCTTCGGCTAGAGCTTGGCCAGAAGCCGCTAGTGTCGCTAAAGTCGTCAGCGCTAGAATGCGTTTTGATGTGATAGTCATCTTTACTCTCTCGGTTTGGATTTGCTTATTACCCTAACCATTTCTGAATATCGAAATTGAGGCTTAAAAAACTCATCACTGAGCTAACTTATGACTAACAATCCTGACACTTAGCGCATAATAAATAACTCTTCATGATAACTCTGATCAATGTTAAATTGATGCGCATCTAACTCTTTTTTCAGCGCTTTTGAAAAAACTTCTGGTCCACAAAAGTACATTTCATATTGATTCAAATTACCACACTGTAAAGCCACACGTTGCGCATTCAAACGTGGCGATTTTAGTGTATCAATTACGTGTAATTTAACCTTCGCTTCATGGGCAAGGTGCCATAACTCATCAACCAACTGACCATCTACACCGCGATCACAATAGAATAGATGAACATTCTGATGACTCGTTTGCGCTTTTAATGCTTCCAAAGCCGCAAAGAAAGAAGCAATCCCCACGCCCCCCGCGATCCATATTTGAGGTTTATCTATATCAAATGCTAAGCGACCATAAGGGCCTTCTACTGTCACCGTATCGCCCGGTTGTACTCGCTCATAAAGCCCGGTGGTGAAGTCCCCTAGCTCCTTGATTAAGAAGCGTAACTCGCTACTTTCAGTGCTTGATACAATCGTAAACGGATGGGCATCCTCATCACCAAATCGTAGGTAAGCAAATTGCCCCGCCTTATGGCCTTGCCAAGACGCATCTGGTGTGATGACCAACTCCATTACTTCTGCGTGTGGGAAATAACGTGTCTCGCTCACCACCGCCGTGTGTTTGTTGCGACGCCCCACAAAACCAAACAGACTATAAAGCGCGGCAATCGAACCGACGGCTGCAAACCCAACAGTAAGATAGTAAACAGGCTCACCCCAATACGCACGTTTCAGTAGCAAAACAGAATGTATCGCGATCAATAGGTACGCGACGCACATGAACCGATGAGAGAGTTTGAATGGCTTATATTTCACTGCGCTCCATAAAGAAACCACCAGCAAAACCAATAGCAAATAGAAGCCCCATTCACCAATACCTTGAGCAAAATCGCGCAAACCGTTAATCCAAATTTCAATATCAGAGAGGTTACTTGCAGGCCCTGCACCTGAGTGTTTTATCGGTTTTGCCAAAATACCCGACATCACCAACCACTTAGGTATTTGATACCAAAGCCAATGCGCCACCCCAAAAGCAACGCCCCCAATACCCAACCATTTATGAACGCGATACGCCTTGTCCATGCCATGTAGCCAGTTTTCGACCACAGTAAGGCGCATCGCCAAAACCATGGTGATTGACATCAGCATCAGAGACAGAATCCCTGAATATTGGATCATGGCCGATCGCCATTCAAAGACATTGGTTGAAGAGAAAATCTGCGGTTCCATCGCAAACCATAATATGGACATCGCGACGACCATTACCCAGATGATATTGCGGACTGTTTTCATGATTGGTTACTCGGTTATTCGACAACTTTACTTTAGCTATCCATGTGTAAAGCAACGTCAATCAGCGTAAAAACGGGTAAAGCTTGGTGTATGAAAAGATTCCTACAGAAAAAAGACAATAATCTAACAGTCATTAGAGTATTAACTCGCTATAGTTCGACTATATTCGCCTGAGTGTGAACCAAAATAAATAACACTAAGAAAATCAATAATGAAAAAGCTATTTCTGCTACTTGGATTGCTAGCCTGTTCGAGTGCAACGTACGCCGCCAAACTTAATGAAGACATCTCCGCAATTGAAGAGCATATTTCGGGTCGAATCGGTGTGTCTGTCTGGGATACTCAAACCGATGAGCATTGGGACTATAGAGGCGACGAGCGCTTCCCGATGATGAGCACATTCAAAACGCTTGCATGTGCAACGATGCTTAGTGACATGGATAATGAAAAGCTCGATAAAAACGCCACAGCCAAAGTAGAAGAGCGCAATATGGTGGTTTGGTCACCAGTAATGGATCGTATGGCAGGTCAAACAACGCGTATTGAGCATGCTTGTGAAGCCGCAATGCTGATGAGCGACAATACCGCAGCCAACATTGTTTTGCGTAGCATTGGGGGTCCACGCGGTGTCACTACGTTCTTGCGTTCTATCGGTGATAAAGCAACGCGTCTTGACCGTTTTGAACCAAGACTGAACGAGGCGAACCCGGGCGACAAGCGAGACACCACAACACCTAATGCCATGGTAAATACGCTGCATACGTTATTAGAAGGTGATGCGCTGTCCTACGAATCACGCATTCAATTAAAAATCTGGATGCAGGATAACAAAGTCTCTGATTCTTTGATGCGCTCTGTGTTACCAAAGGGTTGGTCGATTGCCGATCGTTCTGGCGCAGGTGGCTTTGGATCACGCGGTATCACAGCAATGATCTGGAAAGAGAATCATAAACCGGTTTACATCAGCATTTACATTACTGAAACCGATTTATCCTTGCAAGCGCGCGATCAGGTTATCGCTCAAGTGAGCCAGTTAATACTGGATGAGTACAATACTATTTAGCGCTCGCTAAATACTAAAAAACGGAGCTTTCGAGCTCCGTTTTTTATTGCAGGTAACCTTACCAGTAAGCAGGACTATCCAAACCTTTCACGCAAGAGGATGTCCCTTGGATTGGCGTCAGCTCACCAACAAGTGATTGTGCTAACCAACCATGTGGAAAGCTTAAAGTATGAGGCGCTTTGAATTGCGCTTCTGTCACTTGTTGGAAACCAACACGCGAGTAAAAGTTAGGGTCGCCATAGGTAAATACCAATTCGATGCCTTGTTGTTTCAGTTGCTCAAGGCCAAAGTTGATTAGGGCTTGTCCTACGCCTTTACCTTGGCACTCTGTTAGTGTTGCCATTGGCGACAACAAGTAGCCCACTTCACCATTCTCAAAGCGTAACGGTGTAAACAACACGCCTGAAATCAAGCGTTCATCTTGTTTCGCAACAAAGCCTTTAAGCTCTCGCTCAGGTGTCGTACTCAATAAATCGCCGACGAGCGAGCCGATGGTTTTGCCTTCTAGTTCGCCTTCAGAATCAGAAAAGGTTTGAGTAAACAAAGCGATCATCTCGCTGCTCATTACTCCCTCGTAAGGAGAAAGTGTGTAGTTTGCTTTTTGAGTGTTTTGATTTGTTGTTTCGTTCATTTTTCTATCAATCTTTTTGTAAGATATACATCTGATACGCCACTTCATTACCACGGCGTTTAACGATATCTAATTCAACTTGTATGTCTTTCAATGCTTGTGATGCTGGCATCTCAGCTTCCAAACTTTGCACACGCTCATCTAAAGGAACGTAATAGTTATCCCATGCCTGTTGGCTAATTGGGAACGTCTCTAACACTCGGTAGCCTGCTGCTTTCGCTTGCGCAATGCGCTTCTCAACGCTGCCCATATCTGGGTACTCTTTTTGCCAGAATGCCACTGTATCTTCGCTTGGCGTGTCTGTATTCCAAACCAAATCGCTCACCACTAAGATACCGCCGTCTTTAAGCAATGGTCGCCATGCTTTGAATGCGTTTTCCACACCCATGATGTAAGCACTGCCTTCCGCCCAAATTAGGTTGCTCGTCCCGTCGGCGAATGGCAGTTCAGTCATGCTGGCACACACCGTGGTGATATTGGCACTTAGGTCAAGAGCCTGAGCTTCGCCTTGCAAGCGTTGCAAAGACGGCTCGTCATTATCGACCGCGGTAACATGTGCGTGTTTTGCCAAAGTACGAGTCGCAATGCCCTGACCACAGCCGATTTCCAAGATTTCATCAGGTTGAGTTGGTAATAGGCTCAACGCTTTCAACGTATCTTGCTCTGAACCCGGCCCCCAAAACTCCAGGGCTTCATATACGCGGAAGAACTCCGCCATGTAGTCGTCGTGAGTATTCATGTCTTTTGATAACCAACGTAAGTGAAGGGCTTCTTTCTCGCTAAAACCTTGCGTCATCAGCCATTTCAAGTGCGCATCCGGCGCGACTTCATCCAACGATTCATGCCAATCGGTTAACGGTGTTTCACCAAGCAATGCCGCCAACAGCTGTCGCGATTTCTGCTTTTGCTCAATCTCTTCATCGAGCTGTTTGAGTCTTTCCAACATCAACTGGCGATCCACTTTGGCTTCTAGACAGGCTTTACATTCTTTGAGCGTCAGTCCACCGCTCTGCAATTGCTGGATCAAACGCAAGCGTTGCAGATCCGCATCGCTATACGCGCGGTAGCCGTTGCTTAACCGCTGCCCTTTGATGAGCTCAATCTTCTCGTAATAGAGCAATGTGGTGCGAGACAAACCCAGCATCTCTGCCAGTTCCGATATCCGATACATGTAATTTTCCTCAGCGCTGATGAAAGCATCTTAAACTGTAGAGTTATAGACAGGTCAACATGAATTGTAGAAAAAGATTCAAAAAGTAAAACGCCCACAATACGTTCGCATTGTGGGCATTTGTTTTTGTATTCTGTTCGTGATTAGGCGGCTACTTCACTAATCCTTGCTCAGCCAAGCGCGGGAAAACCTCATTGCGGAAAATTGTGCTTATCGCAATGTCATCCACGTTTGAAGAATCTACCCATTGGCATTCTTCAATTTCGTTGCTGGCAACCACCTCGCCCAAATAATCATTTACGAAGAACACATCCATAACCAAAGTAATGCCGTCTTTATCGTGTGCAGGCGCCTCAAAGCGGCCAAACAACGTTAAGGCATTTTCCGCCACGACAATGCTTACTTCTTCTTGCAGTTCGCGACATAACGCTTGCTCTGATGTTTCACCACTATCCAGTTTTCCGCCCGGCGCATAGAAGGTGTCTTTGCCTTTTGAGCGCAGCACCAACAGTGAGCCGTCTTTAATGATGATACCTGCTGACTTGTGCATCTTGCTTTCCTTCTAAGCGTTAGAGAAACTTCTCGATCATGACTTCATTGATGTAGTGGCCGTTAACCTTGGCGTGCTTCTTAGCAGTACCGACCACTTCAAAGCCATGTTTCAGATACGTTGCGAGCGCGTTAGGGTTGTCCTCTCGTACATAAGCAAACAACTTTTCATAGCCTTTGGACTTCGCATCAGCAAAGGTAGCGGTAAACAACGCTGACGCGACACCTTGTCGACGGCACTTGGCATCGACGAACGTACCGATAATACCCACATGTGCGAATGCCTTGGTATAACTGGCGAAAGGCTCTACGTTTTGGAAACCGAGCACGGCACTGTCTTCCTCATCCGCTTCTTTTACATTCAATGCTACATTGAACACACCCGTTTCAGGAAAGCTTTCAATGAAGCCTTCTTCCTCTTCTGGGGTAAAGGTCGTATCGAGAATCGTGTATAAGCCCTCTTCTATGATGGGATTGAGAACTTCGGTAATGCCTTGAGCGTGCTGTTTTTGTGCCTTTGTGACGACAACTTTCATAGTGTTTTTCGTTCTTTTTATAGGGATGAAATAGGAGCTCGATTATCTTCTATCTTGATCGTAAAACCAATGATCTAACGATCGTTCGATCAGTAAATACCCACTGGATAATCCTATAATTAACGCCCTATAAATAAACCACCGCTTCGATGTTGTTGCCATCAGGATCATAAAGAAAAGCTGCGTAGTAATTTGGCGCATAGTGTTCACGCAAGCCTGGCTCACCATGACAAGTAAAACCAGCCTCAATACCTGCTTTATGAAAGGCCTCGACGGACGCTTTGTCATTCGCTTTAAACGCAATGTGGCAAGGGGCACTTCGAGCCCCCTTTTCTATCAGGAAGCGCGTATTGGGTTCACCAACTAATCCAAAGCCTGCCGCTGCTTCGTCCGACCATTTTAACTCTATGCCCAAAGGGGTAAGCACCTTGGAGTAAAACGCGACACAGGCGTTAAAATCCACTACCTTAATTTCAAAATGATCAATCATACCAATCCCTATTTGATTGAATTTGTTCCATAAAAAAGACCACCTTAGTCAAAGGTGGTCTTGATTACGACGTCTATCGTTTTAGCGATAACAAACTTGTCGGTGATGCCTCAGCTTAACTTAAAGGACGGCCTTCATAATCGCCCGTCAGTGTTTTCAAGAACGCTTTGATGGCATCCACTTCTTCATCCGACATTTCTACTCCGACTTGGTATTTACCCATGTCGTAGATGGCTTTTTCTAGCGTATCGGCATGGCCATCATGGAAGTATGGTGCTGTCAGTTCAATGTTGCGCAAGGTTGGCACTTTGAACTTATGTTTGTCTTCTTTGTTACCAGTGAAGTTGTAACGACCAAGGTCTGCATCCGTCATGTCGGTACCACGGTCCGCAAAGTAATCCGCTTTCATGCCCATGGTTTCAAACGTTTCACCACCCATCGCTTCACCCGCGTGACAGGTTTGACAATCGTACTTCTTGAACAGCATCAAACCGTATTTCTCGTGCGAGTCCAGCGCCTTTGTATCACCCATCATGTATTGGTCGAAGCGGCTGTTTGGTGTGGTTAGGGTTTTCTCAAATTCGGCAATCGCATCCGTAATGTTGTTGCCATTAATCTCACCTGAGTAAACCTTTTGGAACATCGCCACCATGTCTGGGTCTTGGCTTAACTTATCGACGATTTCATCCCAATCCATAGAGCCCATTTCAATCGGGTTAAACGGAGGACCACCCGCTTGATCTTGCAGATCCGCAGCGCGACCATCCCAGAATTGCAGCTTGTTGTACACAGCATTAAAAACGGTTGGCGCGTTGATGCCACCCACTTGGCCATGAATACCAACAGACGTTACGAGTCGGTCCACGCCGCCTGTATCAAGGCTGTGGCATGATGCACATGAGACCGTATTGTCGCCTGAAAGTCGTGTGTCGTGGTAAAGCACCTTACCCAGTTCAGCCTTGTCTGCGTCGGTTTCAAACGTAGTGTAAATTGGTTGTAGAACTTTGGTTTTACGTTCTTCAGATACCGGTGATTGTGCGTGGCGCTCAGCACGCTTTTCACGAATCCATTTCAGTAGCGTGTGTTTTTCATCTTTCGACATACTTGCAGACCAGTGCATGGTCAGGTAAATCGCTGGCGGCATAGAATCGTCGTAGAGCACCTTCTCAAGACGAGCCAAAGCCACTTCAGAAACTGGATCGTTCTGCTTCACGTCATCCAGCAAGTTTGTCATGTCAAAGTGACGCATGGCCACTTTTACATCCGCTTCCATAATTTGTTTTGCCACTGGCATTTCAGAATAGAAAGGCATTTCACTGCTCGGCGTATGACAATAGCCACAACCTTTATCCGCCAATACCTTCATCGCTTGATAATCCAGTGTCGATTGATCTAACGAACTAAATTGCGTCAGATTTTGTTGAGCCACTTTTTTATCGTCTTGGTTCACCATATAGACTGTACCGAAGTACGCCACCAAGCCAACTCCTACAATCCCTAGCGTTATTTTCTTTTTATTCATCACTGTTCCCCTAAATCAGTTGGGGCGAAAGTTATTGAAATGACCATATTTTTAAAAATGGGAAAAAGGAATTGATATTAATCGAATATTTAGATGAGCAACGAATTTAACATCTAACTTTCGTAAAAACAGACACTTGGGGCAATAAGTAAAAAATACAACATAAAAACAACAACTTAAAACCACAACTTTTATTGATATGAGTCAAAAATGACGAGAGCACCAATATATTAATCAAACATATTAAATTCGATTAAAAATAATTCAGAACGAAATAAAGTAGGAATTTAGGAAGGAATAATAGGCATAAAAAAAGGCAGCTCGTGAGCTACCTTTTTTGCAAGTCAGCAAATTAAATTATGCTTTCTTAACATCTTTCGCTGGGTAAGTTAGTGTTGCTTCGCCAGCCTGAACGCGTACGTAGAAACCGCCGCTGCTTAGACCTGTAACAACCATTTCACCTAGATCGATACCTTTAGTAGCTACTACTACGTCACCGATTGAAAACATATTTAATACCTTGTTTATGTAGATTATGACCTTAAGTCGTTGGCGGTATTTAATCTGAAATCGCACCCTTAACCTAATCAGGTTTTTTGTCGTTATGATTAACTTTTGTTGTTGCGATAAGCCTTATATTTAAAGGCGTTACAGGGCTATGACGAAGATCGCTTTTACAAGCATAAACTCGCAGAAGTAAAGGGGAGATTTCCCCCTAATAGGCTAAGATGGCATGGTTATAGTCGCATTTAATTATGCTTTTTCTATCCGGAGATAGACGATGAAAAATGGTCTCACAATTCGTGCTTTAGAACGTTCAGACCTGCGCTTTATTCACGACCTCAACAATAACCGTAATATCATGACGTATTGGTTTGAAGAACCGTACGAATCCCACGATGAATTAGAAGAGCTTTACCGCAAACATATTCACGACGACGCCGAGCGCCGCTTTGTAGTGGAAGATGAACACGGCGTATTAATTGGTCTGGTAGAGCTGATTGAGATTAACTACATTCACCGTAGTGCTGAATTCCAAATCATCATCGCACCAGATCATCATCGCACCAGATCATCAAGGGCGAGGTTATGCCGAAGAGGTGATCAATCGAGCTTTGGATTATTCGTTCTCAATTCTTAACCTACACAAAATCTATTTGTTAGTTGCCTTAGACAACGAAAAAGCAATTCACCTCTACCAGAAGTGCGGTTTTATTGAGGAAGGTCATCTCGTGCAAGAGTACTTCATTAACGGTAGCTACCGCGATGTAAAACGCATGTACATTCTGCAAGACCAATACCGCGAAAAACTCGAGAACAATCAATAACAATAAAACAACGGTAAGCGAAAGCCTGCTTACCGTTGTTTTAAACTGATTTATTGGTTTTTCCAGCTGTAGCCAATGCTCAGGAAGTACAACGCTGGATCGTCAAAGCTTGCAATCGTGTTACCCGCTCGACCTTTCACTTCAGACGATTCAATCAAGGTCGCTTCGAAGGCAACTGACACCGTACTTGCTTCATCAATCTTGTAGTCAATACCTGTACCTAAACGGTAAGCATTGCCTGAAGGAATGGTGAGATCACCATTGGATTGATCTGCAAACATACTAGAGTCAAAAGCAAAACCAGCATTCCACATGACTTTGCTGTTCACCTTGTATTGAGTACCAAGTGCAATTTGGTAAGTGTCTTGCGTCTCAACATCCATCAGCGTTTGGTACGCGCTCCAATCTTGCCAGTTCAAGTTACCCATCACCGCCAGTTTGTCGTTGAGCTCATGGTAAGCGCTGAACACCAACTGCTGAGGCGCAACGGCACTGGTCGAGAAGTCTTTATCGTCGAATTCGAACTCAGTTTCATTCGAGTAAGACAGACCTAAGCGAGTGCCGGAATTCAACTCATACAGCACACCAACGCGGCCATTAACTTGGGTGTCTGTATCTTCAACACCACCAGCGATGGTCGTACCGTCAACTTTCACATCCATATCTAAAATGCCGTAATGGATGCCCAATGCCGCACCTACAGACCATTGATCGTTAATACGGTAAGAAGCAGAAGGCTGAACGGTCAAGGTTGAGTGATCGCATTAGGTATATCGATACGATTAAACAACTTGTCGTACTCCAACCCTAATCCATAGTTACCATACATACCGATACCAAGCGTCCACTTATCGTTCACCTGTTGGCTATAAAATGCAGAACCAAGCGGGACGTAGCCAATGATATTCCCAGCATCACCGCCACCAACCGTGTCCAGCGTGGTATCGCCATACAAGCTGATCAGATGGCCGGAAAATGACTGGCCTGCCACGTTAGACAAACCCGCGGGGTTCGCCGCCATGACCGAAGCATCCTGCGCCCTTGCGGCCATGCCCGCAGAAGCCAAACCGATATCAGTAGTGGAAGTCTCGTACAAGTACAGACCTCCTGCTTGCGCTGCTGCACACGAGAGGAGGGACCCCGCAACAACGATTTTGGTAAGATTTTTCATATTATATTTATTCCACTTGAACTAACTGAATGCGTTATCCAATCCCCATCAAATAAAGGTCTGCAAACAAACGTTGGATAAGTTAGGGATAGTCGATTAAACGCTGTAGAAAACTAAGAGGAAGAATAATAGGAAGCTCTATCACCTATGGTTATATGCGTTATAACCTTGTTATTAACTGGCTGAGATAAAACAAAAAACGCAGCCCGAAGACTGCGTTGTGATTCATTGACAAATGAACTTAAGCCCAAGCTTGAAGCTAACCTCTCACTTACAATTTTTCGACGCCCATATTGAACAAAGTGAAGCTGTAAACATCCGCGGTTTTCTCGATAATTTTACTAGTCGGTGTACCTGCACCATGACCTGCATTGGTTTCGATTCGAATCAACGTTGGGTTTGTACCTGCTTGTTTCGACTGCAGCTCGGCCGCAAATTTGTAGGAGTGCGCTGGCACCACCCGATCATCATGATCGCCTGTAGTGACCATGGTTGCTGGATACTTAACACCCGCTTTGACGTTGTGTACTGGCGAGTAACCTTTGAGGTAATCGAACATCTCTTTACTTTGCTCTGCGGTACCGTAGTCATAAGCCCAGCCCGCTCCTGCCGTGAAGGTGTGGTAGCGAAGCATATCCAATACACCAACTGCCGGCAGTGCCACTTTAAACAGCTCTGGGCGCTGCGTCATCACTGCCCCAACGAGCAAGCCGCCGTTCGAGCCACCATTAATCGCAAGCTTGTCTGATGAGGTGTAGTCTTTATCGATAAGGAACTCAGCTCCGGCAATAAAGTCATCAAACGAGTTTTGCTTCTCTAACTTGGTGCCAGCATTGTGCCACTCTTTACCGTACTCACCACCACCACGGATGTTCGCAACAGCGTAGATTCCACCCATTTCCAACCATGCCGCTCTGCTTGGACTGAAGTAAGGCGTCAGACTGATATTGAAACCACCATAACCATACAAGATCGTTGGCGCTGTGCCGTCCATCGGTGTGCCTTTCTTGTAGGTAATGATCATCGGAATCTTGGTGCCATCTTTCGACTTGTAGAACACCTGACGAGATTCAAATTGTGCCGGATCGAATGGCGCGTTCGATTTGTGGTAAACCTCGCTGTCACCCTCTTTGATGTCTAAGCGATAGGTCGTGCTTGGCGTCTTGTAGTTGGTGAAAGAGTAGTAGACTTCAGCGTCTTCTTTCTTACCCCAAAAGCCGTAAGCACTGCCGATGTCTGGTAGCTTGATTTCACGAATGAACTTGCCGTCCATGTCGTATTGTTTGACCATCGAAAGCGCGTCAACAATGTAGCTTGCGAACAGGTAACCGCCCGCTGTTGATGGGCTAAGCACGTTATCAGTTTCAGGAATTAAATCTTTCCAATTCTTTGGCTCAGGGTTGCTCGCGTCCACCGTCACTACACGTTTGTTTGGCGCATCTAAGTTAGTGACCAAATACAGCTTGGTGCCTTTGCTATCAATCACCCAAGTATCAGAATTGGTGTCATCCAAAATGGTTTGCAGCGGACTGTCAGGCTTGGTCAAGTCTTTCAAGAACAGTTTGTTGCCCGACGTTGACGTACTTGCTGAGATAAATAGGTAACGTTGGTCGTCCGAAGTGTAACCGCGAACGTATCGGTGCTTCTCAGTCTCTGTACCGCCGAAGACTAGCTTGTCTTCACTCTGCTTAGTGCCTAGCTCGTGATAGTAAAGCTTATGTTGGTCGGTTTTTGCCGAAAGCTCGCTGCCTTCTGGCTTGTCGTAACTTGAGTAGTAGAAACCTTCATTCCCCAGCCAATTTACGCCGCTGAACTTAATATCCACCAGCGTCTCACCGACAGGCTTTTTGGTCTCGGCATCAAGCACAATCACTTTGCGCCAGTCGCTACCGCCTTCTGAAATGCTGTAAGCGACTAAAGAACCATCTTTGGTGAAACTCACGTTCGCCAGCGAAGTTGTGCCATCTTCACTAAAAGTATTTGGATCGAGGAAAATTTCTGGCTTGCCATCATCGAGTTGGCGGTAAAGCACATCTTGGTTTTGCAAACCGTCGTTTTTGTAGAAATAGGTGTATTTCCCTTCTTTGAATGGACGCCCTAACTTCTCGTAATCCATCAACTGAGTTAAGCGTTCTTCAATCTGGTGACGATAAGGAATTTGCGCCAAGTAATCGAACGTGACTTGGTTCTGTGCTTTGACCCAATCTGCGGTTTCTTTGCTGCGGTCATCTTCTAACCAGCGGTACGGGTCACTGACCTTGGTACCAAAATACTCGTCCACTACATCGACTTTCTTTGTCGTTGGGTACTTCACCGCCATTTTGTGCACGTGTTCAACCAATTCCTTTGTTGAGTCTTCGGCATAAGCACTCGGCAATATGCCCGTCATCGCGAACGCGGTCACCAATGCTAAGGTTTTCTTTTTCATAGACTTCCTTTTCTGTTTTTGTTTTGTGTAATGCATCAAGCATCTTACCTATATCGGAGAAATGATTCTAATCGTCTGAATAAAGCTGTGAATCCACGGAGATAAAGTGAATTACTTTGCCCCGTGAGATAGACACTCCTCGTTTATCGCTGATTGGTGTTAGCTCAGTTCAATGCAGCGAGACACACCCGACTCCGCGGCAAAGTCTTGGTCATGACTGATAAGAATAAAACCGCCTCGGTAAGCATTTAATGCCTGAGCGAGCATGATTTTCGAATCTAGGTCGAGATGATTATCCGGCTCATCCAAGAGCAATAAAGGCTGAGTTGGTTGATGACTGACAATCAGCATCGCGAGCTTCATTTTCTCCCCGCCGCTTAATACATTCCCCAAACGAAATACACTGTCTCGACGAAAGCCAATACCTGCTAGTAATGTTCTGGCATCGCTTTCTTTCATCCCCTCACAATGTTGCGTCAAGTTTTCCAACATGGAGAGTTCAGGTTGTATCGCACCAAAGTGCTGGTCGAGGTAATAAAGCGGCGTATTGACTTGCTGCTCACCACTTTGCAATGAGAACTCGCCCAACAGGGTTTTCAGTAAGGTCGATTTACCGCATCCATTTTTGCCCAGCAAATGTACCTTATCATCCGCATGAACTTGCGCAGTAATAGGTTGAGCAGCCCCAAATGGCAACACGGCTTCTAATAACGATACGACTTTTCGTGAGCGACTTTGACTGTCTGCCAAATACAGTTTTTGCCCTTTGATTTGCTCTTTACGCGCTCGTAAGCTTTGCTCTTTCTCTTGTAGATGCGCTTGGCGAAGTTGCTCATTCTTATTGCGACTGGCAGCTCGGGCTGTGGCTTTGTCTTTCATTCCATCAAGTAAGATCTTTGGCTGACTGCCATCCTTTCTCAACTTGTTACCTTGAGCCGCTCTTTGCTCCGCTTTCTCGCGATTGCGCTGAGCTTGTTCTTCCAAATGTTTCTTTTGCTTTTCGACACTGGCTAATTGGCGTTCCACCGCTTGCAGTTCTGTTCGCTTTTGCTCGGCATACACATCGTAATTACCCCCAAACACTTGCAAACCTAAACCGGATAGCTCCCAGGTTTCTTCCATCTCGCGCAGCAATTCTCGGTCGTGACTGATGAGCAAAATCGCGCCTGAGAAACTGCGCATCGAGTCAATCAACCACTGCTTGGCGTGCTTATCGAGGTGGTTCGACGGTTCATCAAGGATCAGCAATTCCACTTCGCTGTCGAACAACTGCCACAGTTGCAAACGCGTTAACTGTCCACCACTCAATTGCGAGCAAGGAAAGTCTGGCTGTGGCGGTAAGCCCATATCTGTAAGCTGCTTAGCAAGTTGAATCGGCAAATCCCATTGTTCGCCCACTACCTCAAACAAATGTTCAGAGCAATCGCCCATTTCGATCTGCTTGATAGCGCTCAGTACCTTGTCCTTTGCTAAAAACTGGGCAATCGAAAGGTCGCCACCTAACAAGTGCGATGGTTGCTGACGATATACTGCAAATGACCTTGGTACGTTCACCGTGCCACTGGTCGGGGTTTGCTCACCGCTGAGTATCGATGCAAACACCGATTTTCCAACACCGTTGCGTCCGACGAACCCAACACGACGTTTGGTCATAGAACATGAGATTTGCTGAAACAGTGTTTCGCCGTTACCAAATTGATGACTGATATTGTAAGCCTGTAAAACTGGCATAATTTGCCTCCTGTATAACAGGGACAACAGCCGTAGCTTGAGATAAATCTAGAGATGAGATCGATGCAATGACACTCGCCCATAAAAACGATTCAAACAGAAGCGAGATGATTGCAAAGAAATATCGGAAAGTGAGCTACGCCTACTAACCCTGTAAATCCAAAAAATAAAATGAGAGTTGGATGACAGGTTTAGTTGTTCATGTTGGCGTAATCTCCTAAAGAAGTGATGGGCGAAGTCTAAAGGTTTTCTTGTATAAAAAGCAAGCGACTTCTGTCACTAGCGAGGTCTAAGAAAAACGAATTCAAACACAGGAAGTGAACTAAATTCTATCACTCGCCGTAATAGCCAGAGAGTGACACACCAAGGGAAACGGCTATGAATCTTTTGATTGAATCAGTCGAGGGTGGTATCTACCTCGCTTACAACGTAGAAAACCAGACAAGATCACTGATATTAAATGAAAACAAAAGCCCGCTAACGTTCGCGAGCCTTTGTGAAGCAAGGGATCATTTTCGTGGCAGCAGCTACTCATCAGCAAAACTGGTTCACCTCAATGCTTCAGATGAAATGTGCGGCGAGAAAATACGCTGTGACATGCCTTTAGAGATTGAATTGAGCTGGTACTAATACTGGCTCTTTTTTTTATTTTTATCAATGCCTTCCACTTGCTCTGCTGATGATAATTTGCCAAAACTTTTTTGAGCAATTTCGGGATCTTAGCAACACATTTTTTCGCCAAGACATACTATGCTATTAGTAACGTATTCCACAAAAGGGCATGGTTATGAAATACAAACATATCCTAGTCGCACTGGAACTGTCTGATGAGAGTACTGTGTTGATTGACCGCGCTGCATCTATGGCGAGTTATCTCGGCTCCGAGATATCATTTATCCATATCGACGGTACTCATGGTGAGATTTATCGTGAGCTTGTTGATATCAAAGCGGACCCAGATCAAAGACCGCTGAATGAGCACTCTATGGAGTGTTTGAGATCCTTCAGCGATTACATGGAGCAACCGTTGAAGCACTTCTTTGTCGGCACCGGTGACTTGGCAGACAAACTAGAAGTGACCATTAAAGAACAAGAAGTAGACCTACTGATTTGTGGTCACCACCAAGATTTCTGGAGCAAGATCATTTCTTACTCAAGACATCTGATCAACAAGTCTCCGGTTGATATTTTGGTTGTGCCTATCCACGACTAGGCTGAACAGACAGCGGAAAGTAGCGACGCGAGAGATAGCCAAAAGATAATCGAAAGCCGCCTGTGATGGCGGCTTTTTTGTGTTCTTTTATTAGTTACTGAAAACGCGATCGAAATAACTAAGCGGAGCCACCTTAGTATTGGCTCTGCGCTGCCATTTACTGTTGTTCGCCACTAGCCACTTTTGCTCCGAGTTAGCCAAAATCGCTTGGCTCACTTTGGCTTCTCGCAATTCATGTTCCATTGCGAACGGCTGAGTATCCATCGTTGTGCTGCCAAGGTTGATCATGTCGGAATGCGACTGCGCGATGTCGGTCACGCCTGCACAACCAATAATGCCAATATCCGCCGAAAACTGGCCATAAAACTGCTCTGCAGAGCCATCTACCACGTCGCGATCGTTAGTACGAATACGCCCACCGGGAATCCAAGTTTCAATATTCTCAAAGTGAGAAAGAATGTGTGCCGCTTCGAAGTTATTCGTCACCACACGAAGCTCGCTGTGGTTCGCCAAACGCTCGGCAATCAACGCGATAGTCGTGCCGATACCCAAAAATAAAGTCGCCCCGTTCGGGATAGCTTTGACCACTTCATCGGCGATGGTCTGCTTTTCTTGTTGATTGGTCACTTGGCGAGAGGCATAACTGCGGTTGCTTAAGGTAGCAGGCAATCCGACACCACCATGATGGCGTCGGGTCAGTCCTAATTGGCAAAGCTGATTGATGTCACGTCGAATGGTTTGCGTCGTGACTTCAAAGCGTTGAGCAAGCTCTTCTATCGAACAATATTCTTGCTGATGAACCAGTTCAATGATGCTTTGCTGGCGGACATTTAGGTTATTCATTCAGTGCGGGTTCTCGTTTGGCTGAAGGCACTTCTACTTTGTAACGTTGCGGGATGTCGGTAATCATCATATCCACTCCCCACTGCCAATGTGCTTCAACTAATTGGGGAAAGTTCGGTGTATAGCAAAACAGCTGGTAGCCAAACTGCTTGATCTGCTTCGCTTGTGACTCAGTTAAAAAGCGGTAATCACAATGCACACTGTAAGCATCGATGTGTTGCAACACGATAGAAAAATCGTCTGGAATCTCTTGCCATAACTGCCCTCTTCTCACTTCTGGCAGGTAGTTTCTCATCGTCATCAAGGCTTCAGTGTTGAAGCTAGAAAAGAGAATGGCATCCGCCTCGACGTCCAAACGCTCAATGACCTGTGCAACCTTTTCGCACAGCAGATCAATTTCATCGCCTGAGTAGATCTTCAATTCAATATTGAGCTTCACGCCCGCTCTCGAAGTGAGCTCAAGCGTCTCTTCTAAACTAGGAATATGTTCGCCTGCGAAGTCATCGCCAAACCATAAACCAGCGTCCAACAATCTTAATTCGTGCCAAGTCAGCTCTTTGACTTTGCCTCGGCCGTTAGTGCAGCGGTTTACGGTGTTGTCATGAATAACCACAGGAATGTTGTCAGCACTGAGCTGAACGTCGATTTCAATCCATTCGCAGCCGAATTCAATGGCGCGTTGTATTGCCGATAAGGTGTTTTCTGGAGCCAAACTGGATAAGCCACGGTGTGCCGTTAGTGTCATTTTTTATTCCGTCTTTTTCATTTGTTTTCAAATGAACTATCTCAGCCCTCAATGACGATTTGATTACAAAATCGTGACGAAAATAATGCTCAAATAAGTTCATTTTTCTGTAACTAGATCGTCATTTGACTCATTTAATGTTCATTTGAATTTTTTTGAAGCGGATTCATTATCAAAGTGAACATCCGCAAGGAATCAACCTGTTCAAATCATCTATGAAAAGGAATCATTATGGCTATGAAACACCTCGCCGGACTTGCTGTCGCAGCGGCATTGATCAGCACACAAGCACAAGCAAAAACTGAGGTTGAGTGGTGGCATGCAATGGGTGGCGCGCTAGGTAAAAAGGTCAATGAAATTGCCGCAGACTTTAACGCAAGCCAATCAGAATACGAGATCAAGCCAGTTTACAAAGGCAGTTACGCAGAAACCATGACAAGTGCTATCGCTGCGTTTCGTGCAAAAGAACAACCTGCAATCGTGCAAGTGTTCGAAGTCGGTACAGCCACCATGATGGGTGCAGAAAAAGCGATTTATCCAGTTTACCAATTGATGAACGACACCAAAGAACCGTTCAATCCAGATGATTACCTTGCGGCAGTAACGGGTTACTACACCACCAACGACGGCAACATGCTTTCACTGCCATTTAACAGCTCTACACCAGTGCTTTACTACAACAAAAATATGTTCGAGAAAGCAGGCATCACAAACCCGCCTAAAACGTGGAAAGAGATGGAAGAAGTGTCTCGCAAACTACTGGCGTCTGGCGCAAAGTGTGGTTTCAGCACAACGTGGCAATCATGGACGCAAATCGAGAACTTCGGTGCGCGTAACAACGTTCCTGTGGCCAATAACAACAACGGCTTTGCTGGCCTAAACACAGAATTCAAGTTCAATGATTCAGCCTTCGTTCGACACATTGACCAAATGGGCAAGTGGTCGAAAGAAGGCATCTTCAAATACGGCGGTCGCCAATCTGATGGTATGCCACTGTTCTACACCCAAGAGTGTGCGATGACTATGGGGTCTTCCGCTGGTCTGGCTGGCATCCAAGAGAACATGAAAGACGTTGATATCGGTGTAGCGCAACTGCCTTACGACTCCGAGTTGGTAGCTAAGCCACAAAACACCATCATCGGTGGCGCATCACTTTGGGTTCTGCGTGGTCATTCAAACGAGGAATACAAAGGTGTGGCAAAGTTCTTCTCTTACCTTTCTAGTGCAGAAGTTCAAGCGGATTGGCACCAGTTCACTGGTTACCTACCAATCACTAAAGCGGCTTACGAGCTAACGAAAGAGCAAGGCTTCTACGCTAAGAATCCTGGCACCGACACAGCCGTTCTGCAAATGACCTCGACAGAGCCTACAGAAAACTCAAAAGGCATTCGCTTCGGTAACTTCCTGCAAACACGTGACATCATCAATGAAGAGCTAGAAGCAGTCTGGGCAGGCAAAGCAACGGCACAAGCTGCGCTAAACAATGCGGTTCGTCGCGGTGACGAGCAATTACGTCGCTTTGAGCGCACGCAGAAGTAACGAACATTAATAACGAACAATAGTGCGCTGAGTCTTATTCACATAACCACTCAGGTACGCACTCTCCCCGCCCCCTTTGGGTGGGGAATTCGTTCACACACCTTGCCTGTTTTACTTTGGTATTTGTATGTCCTCACCTGTTGTTTTTAAACACAAATGGCTTCCGGTTGCGTTGATTGCACCTCAGTTGTTGATCACCTTGGTGTTCTTCATCTGGCCGGCAGGACAAGCCATTTTCCAATCTTCACAACTTGAAGATGCTTTCGGTATGAGCCGTGAGTTTGTGGGTTTAGAGAACTTTGAAAAGCTCTTCCATGATCCACTGTACCTAGATTCGTTAATGACCACGCTGCAATTTAGCATCAGCGTTGCGGTGCTCGCGTTGGTCAGTGCGCTTATCCTTTCCGCTTTTGCCGAGCAAATCATCCGCGGTGCAACCATGTACCGCACATTCTTGATTTGGCCTTATGCGGTCGCTCCGGTTGTCGCGGGTTCGCTGTGGTTATTCCTATTCGACCCAACCATCGGTGTGATGACTGAGTTATTGCATCTGTTTGGCGTTGACTGGAACCCAACGCTCAATGGCACCCATGCAATGTGGATGGTGATCATCACCTCGACTTGGAAGCAAATCAGCTACAACTTCCTGTTCTTCCTTGCGGCGCTTCAATCGGTACCCAAGTCTCTGCACGAAGCCGCTGCCATTGACGGAAGTGGTCCAATCAAACGCTTTATCACTATTAGCTTCCCACTAATTTCGCCAACCAGCTTCTTCTTGTTGGTCGTGAACTTTGTCTATGCGTTCTTTGATACGTTCGCCATCATTCACGCGATGACGCAAGGCGGCCCGAGTAACAGCACTTCCACCTTAGTTTACAAAGTCTACAACGATGGTTTCATCGGGCTGGATTTAGGCTCATCGGCCGCTCAATCCGTGATTCTGATGATCTTGGTCGCTTCCCTGACAGTGATTCAATTTAAGTATGTTGAGAAGAAGGTAGCGTACTGATGGTAGAAAGAAGACCGTTTTTTAATCTGTTTTGCCATGTCATTTTGATTCTTGGCATCATTTCGATTGCGCTTCCGGTTTGGATTGCAATCGTAGCAACTACCCATGAGAACAGCGCATTCGCTACTGGCACTCCATTGTGGTTTGGGGACTTGGGTTTTAGCGTATTTACTGACTTGTTGAGTAACGACACTCAGTACAACAACAATACTTTGCCGATTGGCAGTATGCTGCTGAACTCTTTCATTATGGCGATGTGCATTACCATCGGTAAGTTGAGCATCTCCAACCTATCCGCGTATGCGGTGGTGTTCTTCCGTTTTCCGGGGCGAATGCTGGCGTTCTGGATGATCTTCTTCACGCTGATGTTACCCGTTGAAGTTCGCATCATGCCGACGTTTGAGGTGATTACGAACCTCAACATGCTCAACTCATTTTACGGCTTAACCATTCCGCTGATTGCCAGTGCGACAGCCACTTTCTTGTTCCGTCAGTTCTTCTTAACGGTACCGAATGAGTTAGTGGAAGCAGCACGAATTGATGGCGCAGGACCGATCAAGTTCTTCTTCGATATCTTGTTGCCTCTGTCGCGTACCAACATCGCGGCACTGTTCGTCATCACCTTCATTTACGGCTGGAACCAATATTTGTGGCCGCTTTTGATCACCACCGACGTGCAGTACTACACCATCGTGATGGGCATTAAACAGATGCTCGGAGTGGTTGATGGTGTGATCGAATGGAACAAAATTATGGCCACCACCATTATCGCCATGTTGCCACCAGTAATTGTGGTAATTGCAATGCAAAAAGCCTTTGTTAAAGGTCTGGTAGATTCGGAGAAATAAATGTCCACGTTAACTCTTTCAAATATCGCTAAATGTTATCCGAACGGCTATCAGGCGATCCAAAAACTCAATCTTGATATCTGCGACGGTGAAATGGTCGTGCTGGTTGGCCCAAGTGGCTGCGGTAAATCCACCCTACTTCGCATGATTGCAGGTTTAGAAGAAATCAGCTCTGGTGAGCTCAAGATCGACACCACAATCGTCAACGATCTCGAACCTGGCGAGCGCGACATTGCCATGGTTTTCCAGAACTACGCCTTGTACCCACATATGACGGTGTACAACAACATGGCCTATGGTCTGCGCAACCGCAAAACACCGAAAGCAGAAATCGAACGATTGGTTCACGAAGCAGCAAAGATGCTGGAGTTGGATCACCTACTCGACCGTAAACCGGGACAGCTTTCTGGCGGACAACGTCAACGTGTCGCGATGGGACGCGCAATTGTGCGTGAACCAAAGGTGTTCTTGTTTGACGAGCCTCTGTCTAACCTAGACGCCAAACTGCGTGTGCAAATGCGTTTAGAAATTAAGAAGCTGCAACGTCGCCTTGGTACCACGTCAGTTTACGTTACTCACGACCAAGTGGAAGCAATGACGCTTGCAGACAAGCTTGTTGTCTTGAACAAAGGCAATGTCGAACAAGTTGGTACACCGCTAGAGATTTACGATAACCCTGCTTCTCTGTTCGTCGCGACCTTTATTGGCTCACCATCCATGAACATCTTAGATGGCAATGTTAGCGTTGACGGCATTACGATTGGCGATGCACTGCTTCCTACATCCACAACAAACTTGGATTTAGGGGGAGTGAAGCTAGGTCTTCGCCCGGAGCATTTACAAATCAGCCGAGATAACCCATGGTTGCAGGTAGAAGTCGAATTGATTGAATCGCTCGGTGCCGATCTGTTGCTTTACTGCCGCACAGAAGGCGGTAATTCACAAAAACTGGTTGTTCGTGTTGAGGGACATACGCCAATTCAAATTGGCGATAAACTTGGTCTGGATATCAAACCAAAGCATGTTCACCTTTTTGAGGCCAACACAGAAAAACGCATCGAGTGTACACTGGCCCCAGCGAAATCATTGCAAGATGTCAGTGACGAAAACCAAGCAATCAATCCTCAAGTAAACAAGCAAGGAGTGGTGAATGCCTAACCCGTTATCAGAGCTCAACTTGGAGAGTCTGAAACAGATCGAATGGCTGCTGACCGACGTGGACGACACGTTGACTTGGCAAGGTAAACTGCCACCAGAGACATTAGTTGCGCTAGCCGAGCTAGAGCGTGTGGGCGTAAAAGTGGTCGCAGTCACAGGCGCCTGCGCTGGTTGGTGTGACCAAATGGCAAAGATGTGGTCACTGCATGGTGTAATTGGTGAAAATGGCGCGTTTTGGATGAGAAAAGACGCGACAGGATTCAACACCACCTTTGCCCGTCCGGCAGAAGTGATGCGCAAAGAACAGTATGCATTGCAAGAAAGCATTGCGGGCATTTTGGCAGAGTATCCTGATGTCGAGTTCAGCCACGATCAGAGCTTTCGTTACTGCGACGTGGCGGTGAACATCACACAAGATAGAGCGCCGGTCCCTCCTTCTACAACAATGGAAATCCTCAATCGCATCGTGAATTTGAATGTGGAATCTCACCCCGTCAATGCAACATTGAGTTCAATTCACATAAATGCGTGGGTGGGCAATCATAGTAAGCGCACTAGTGGTGAAGCCTACATTAGGCAGCTCAATAATGGCGAGTTGCCGAGCTTAGGGCACATCACGTATGTGGGTGATTCATTGAATGATGAAGGCATGTTTGAATGGTTGCCAACAACCTTTGGCGTGAACAACATTCGCCCTTTACTGGCGAAACTGAACCATCAACCAAGCTTTTTGACTGAGGAAAATGGTGGCTTTGGGTTTGCACAGTTAGCAAATCTTATCGTCAAAGCGAAAAGACAGTAACAAGCTAAAGAAGACGCTAAATAACTAAAAAAAAGACACTCAATCCAAATATCACCATGGAGGGGGGGAAATATATTCGGATTGAGTGCAAAGAAGGAGTAAAGACTGCGGCGGATTGCACGAGAAAATCAAACTCTCAATCTTTATTAAGCACTCCAACGAGAAAAATAATATCGCTTTTTGATGTATTTATAATTAGCAGTTATGAACTTTATTCACCGTAAGTGCTTAAAAAACTCCCATATCTAAATACCTCTCAAGCCCTTGCTATACCTAGTATTTATTCATGTTAAACGAGTCTCGATGCTCAGAATGGCCAAGTCCGCAACAAAAATTGCTTGTTGTCCTCACTAATTATTTTTGTTTGTCGCATCCAGAAGCAGCCCATATTATCCGCAACACAAGGGATAACCTTCCTTGAGCTCTTTAACAATCAAATGCCGTACTTCCTCATCTGGCCACTTTCCTACTCATGTAAAAATTCCCTTTTGATTCTCATTTTCTAATTTTTACAACCACTGAGCAGAGCATTTAACGCTGTGTTCAACATTACAGTCTATTCATGTAGGAAATCATCGTGGATAAATATCAAGCTGCATACGCTAAGCGTCTAGAAAAACTGAAGTGCAATCGTTCACCAAAAGCTGTTGCACGTATTTCGGCGTGGGATGCATTTTTTAACAAAGAATACGAGATGCAAGATCTAGAGTCTCAAATGGCAGACTCAGCACGTCATCACTATGAGCAATCTGACGTTAAAAATGAAATCAGCTTTGGTTCATTCAAACGCGCATTCTATAAAGAATCGATCGTGATTTATGACCTAACCGATGGCGCTTCAATTCAGAAAGTATTCACACCGCTACTTGTGCTAACAACAGCATGGGTACTGTTTGTGTGTTTTACCCAGTAATTGAAGAACCCGAATTCATTAAGCAATAGAAAAACGATTGGTAGAGAGTTTAAGGATGAAAGGAAGAAACATTGCGGCATTTGCCATTGTGGTGGCAGCATTTGCGTTTGGTTATGGCTTTAAATCCTACCAAGAAGCAAATGGTGTCATTTACCCAACCTTTAAGAAGGAGTTTAATCTCTAATGCCTAAGATTACCCTTCTGCTACTCGCAACGACTGTCGCCATGGGCGTTACCGGCGCTGCATTCTGTGTTGGCATTACGTATGCGTTTACACAGCTGCCAATCGAACAGATTCTATCGAGCTTATAAAAAAGTAGAGCATTTCGGTGCTCTACTTTTTTGCTATTCGAGACTCAATATCTGAGTGTAGAAACGAAAAGCGCAATCAAAATTCTCTGTTCATCTTCTGTAAGCAAGCAAACAAAATCGCCTGATGATCCGGGTCGATATTACGCGTTAAGTCTTGCACCAAATCTAAATGCAGCTGATTGTGATGACGGTGAATCTCCTCACCAGCAGGAGTGAGCTTCACTACAATTGCGCGGCGATCTTCTGGATGCGGACAACGCTCAATAAGCTCCGCTTTTACCAGTTTCTCAATTTGAACCGTTAACGTGCCTGTTGTAATACCGAGCTTCTCCGCCAGTTCTTTCATACGCAACGCACCATGCCCACCTAACACTTCAATCGTGTGGATTTGAGCCAGTGAATAACCCGTGCCTTTTACTACAGATTGCTCCCAAGAAGACATTTTGTCATAGAACTCGGTAAGCGTTTGATTCAGCTTTTCTAATTCGCGCATCACTCAGTCGTTTGAACTTCCAAAGTTAGGTGGTGAATCTTATCAAATTTACTCAATAATTGCTTAAATTCATCCAGCGTTTTGTCGCTGTGATTTTTTAGCGCAATTGCCGCAGAGTAATGGTGACCACTCACCTTCCAGATGTGCAAATCAACAATCTCAGCATAAGGTGCAAGCGTCTCTGTAATCTCATCTCGGTAAGACTTGTTGATGCTCTCATCCAACAACACTGGCGCTGTTTGCTTCATTAAACCCAAAGTCCATTTACCAATCACAACGGCACCAACGATCCCCATCATGGCATCCAACCAAATCCAACCGTAAAACTTACCGACAATCAACGCGACAATCGCCAACAGAGACGTCAACGTATCCGCCAGTACGTGGAAATACGCTGCGGTTAAGTTGTGGTCGTGATGATGTTCGTGATCGTGTCCGTGGTGATCATGATGGTCATGCCCATGATGATGGTGATCTTGCAGAAGCAGCATGCTTGCAAGGTTTACCACTAAACCAATCACCGCCACCATAATGGCTTCGTTAAACTGAATGCTTTCTGGGTTGAAGAGACGATGAATCGACTCGACCATCATCATCAATGCCACAATCCCTAACGCAATCGCACTGGTAAAACCGCCGAGCACACTCACCTTACCCGTACCAAATGAGAAGCGGTCATTATGGGCGTTTTGTTTCGCGTAGCGGTAAGCAAACAAGGTGATACAAAATGCCGCTGCGTGTGTCCCCATATGCCAACCATCTGCTAGCAATGCCATTGAGCCAAACATGGTTCCGGCAGCAATCTCCACCACCATGGTGGTCACGGTTAGGATCAATACGTAGAGCGTGCGTTTTTCACCCTTCTGGTTATGAGAAACGAAATCATGTGAGTGTTGCGATACAGCCATTGAGACACTTACCTTCCAATTTTAGTTTGATTATCAAATTATTTGATTTTAATTTAATTTGACAATCAAACAATGTCAATATGGAAAGTCAACATCACCAAAAGATCATGATCGTGGTGTTAATGAAGAATAGGAATAGGAAAAAAACGCAGAGGGAGATGAGAAAGAAACACGGGCATTAATGAGGATAATGCCCGCTGTTATTAGCCTTAAACCAATTCACAAGACAGAAGCTTTGCCTCAAATTGCTCATCGATGCTGTCTGCAATCAGTTCAATTCGGCTTTCCGCGCAGTCATCCAACTCCACTTCCTGTAGCCCATCAGGCGTTAGGTTGTAGCCATAAATGCCATCGCCAGTAATAAACACCGCTTTCATGCGCTCTACTTCCAGCTCGACCAGAAGAGGGAGCAACTTCCGGCGATCGAACACTTTCTCTGGAGCAAAACGCCAACCGACACTCTGGAAACCTTCGCCTTCATTGGTCGCTTTAATAACGCCAGTCTCAGGCATTGGCATATCTGAAGCCAACGGCTTTTCACTCGCATGATGGTGGTGATGGTGCGGCGGATGCTCATGAATGGTGGTCTCACCTTCAAATTCATGAAAATGAATCACACCATGCTCCGCGAAAATCACCTTTGTATTCGGACGACCAACTTCCGCCACGTAAGCTTCGAGCTTCTGGGTATCACCCTCTTGATAGAGATCGAGCTTGTTACCCACCACTGTATCGGCAATCGCAATCTGTTGGTTGAACGTGTCATGCTGTGTATAGCGCACATCCGCAAGCTTACGCGCGTCGACCAAAGTGATGTTCTTTTGTAGCGAAAGCACTTGGCGATAGTGATCTGTCGACAACACTTGCAGTACTTCTTTCGGGTGGCCAAGCCCAGTAGGTTCAATCAGCAGACGGTCTGGCTTCGCTTCATTAAGTAGTTGGTTTAAGGCGATTTGCATTGGCAACCCCGCAGCACAGCACATGCAGCCGCCGGGTACTTCACGAATAAACACTTGCTGCTCTTTGCTTTTTTGCCCATGAACTAAACTGCCATCAACGCCAATTTCACCAAACTCATTCACTAATACCGCCCAGCGCTCGTTCTCTGGCTTGTTCGCCATCAAATTCAAAATCGCAGAGGTCTTTCCTACGCCCAGAAACCCAGTAATGATGTTAGTAGGAACACCAAGTATGGGTTGGTTCTCAGAGCTCATTGGCAATTCTCCTATAGCCTTGCACCAGCTCGTGGTTTGCCGAAACCACAGACTCCGAAAACGCCGAGTATTCTGGCGGCACTTTGGAGATGCTGTTCAAATCAAAGTCGGCGCCGATATTGGTCATCGGCGGAACATGGAAGTTCTCTGGCAAGTCTAGTCCATCCACCACGCAGTTATGGCGAATCACACAACCTGTGCCAATCACAGCATTAAACACCACTGAGTTAAAACCGATAAACACGTCATCACTGACTTCACATGGGCCATGAATAATAGAACGGTGCGCAATCGACGAACGCTCTCCAATGGTCACAGCTGCACCTGCTTTTGAGTGGATGACCACACCATCTTGAATGTTAGTATCGCGCTTGATGACGATGGCTTCCATATCGCCTTGCTCATTCACTTCATCAGCACGAATCACCGCATAAGGGCCAATAAAAACGTTATCTTCAATGATCACTTTGCCACAGATGATCGCCGTCGGATCGATGAACGCCGTTTCCGATACTTCCGGCATGTGACCAGTAGGGTTTCTTCTTAACATATTGATTTCTCTTTATTCGGTGCCATAAAGACACCCAAGCTACGGCAACTATACTTCTACAAATAAAGCCCAAAGAAAGCGGATAAATGTAAGCTTTCGAAAATAAACTGAGCTTTCAAATAATCTAAGTTTTTAAAAAACGTGAATCCTAGCGATCAAATACCAATCGCATGGCGTGTGCAGCGCGCTCATTCACTTGTTGGTTGGCATACACTAGGCCGCCATTGACCCATGTATTCTTAATTTGAGCCGAGAACTGATGGCCAGCAAATGGCGACCAACCACAATGGTACAAGCTGTTCTCGTTCGTCACTGGCGTTGGTGCTGCGGCATCAACAAGAACCAAATCAGCAAAGTAGCCTTCACGGATAAAACCGCGCTCATGAACGCCATAACGAATCGCTGGGTTGTGAGCCGTTTTCTCTACCACTTGCTCCATCGTCATGTACCCGCGAGCAACTTGATCAAACAAAGACAGCAGTGCGTGCTGCACCAAAGGTAAGCCCGCTGGCGCTTGCTCATAAGGCACCTGTTTTTCTTCCCATGTGTGAGGTGCGTGATCAGTGGCGATAATGTCAATTTGGCCAGTACTCAACGCTTTTAGAATGGCTTCGCGGTCGCTTGGGTATTTCACCGCTGGGTTACATTTAATTTGGTTACCACGCTCTGCATAGTCTTCATTGCTAAACCAGAGGTGGTGAACACACGCTTCTGCAGTGATGCTCTTACCTTGAATCGGGCCCGCTTCAAACAAAGCCAGTTCTTTTGCTGTCGTGATGTGCAGAACATGCAACTGACTGTTGTGCTTCTTAGCCAGTTCTACCGCATAAGAGGAAGACGCATAACACGCCTCGTCATCACGCAGTAACGGATGATCTTCAATGGTGAATACCGACTTCTCTTTGAGTAGTCGCTGTTTGTTTTGCGCAATCACAGGGCCACTCTCACAGTGCGTCACAATCAACACTGGTGAATCACGGAAAATGTCATCTAAGGCTTGAGGCGCTTCGACCAACAAATCGCCCGTCGAAGCACCCATAAACACTTTCACGCCGCAGTGCTTCTTCGGATCAAGCTGTTTGATTTGCTCAAGGTTGTCTTCGGTCGCACCAAGGTAGAAAGAGTAGTTCGCGAGGGAGCTCTGCTCGGCAATAGAGAATTTACGTTCTAGCGCCTCAATGGTTGTCGTTGCAGGACTAACGTTCGGCATTTCCATATAGCTTGTGATACCCCCAGCAACTGCAGCCCGGGATTCTGTTGCTATCGAACCTTTGTGCGTCAACCCCGGCTCACGAAAGTGCACTTGATCATCAATCATACCGGGAATCAAATAGCACCCTTTCGCATCAATCACCGTATCTTCCGGTTTCGCCGCGATGTTGGCTGAGATAGTGTCAATTCGCTGACCGACAATTCGTAAATCGGTCTCGATAATGGTTCCTTCGTTGACGACAAGGGCGTTTTTAATCAATGTTACAGACATAGCGGTTCAGAACTCCTTGCTGATGATGCTAGTAGTGGGAAGGGATAAACGTCATTGAGTGGTGATGAATACGCAGATAGAGGACATTCAAAAACAGCTATATTTACTTGGATTTAGCGCAGTCATCACAAACACAATTGATCTCTAATTGAGGGCTGACAACGGTGAAACCTTCTTCTTTTGCATGGGATTGCAGACCGTGAATTAAGGTTGGATCGATGGCTTGCTCGCTGATTTTGTTGCATTTGGAACAGATGAGAAATTGAGGAACGCCGTGTTCGTGCTCGCAGAGGATATGGGAGCAGACGATGTATTTATTGGAAACTTTAAGCTTGTGGGCTAAATGCTCGCCTTCAAGAAAATCCAGAATCCGATAAACTGACATCGCCTGAATATTCTTATCGAAGTGAGCTTTGCAGTAATCCACTAGCTCATAAGCAGAAAGCGCTTTATCGGCATGAACCAACGCTTGCAACACCAGCTTCCTCTGCAATGTTAACTGCTTTCCTTGAGCTCTAAAGCTGACCTCTACATGCTTAATAATGGCGTCAATATCGCTCATTCTCCCCCCACACAAGACACACGCTACCGTTTAATTCTTTAACAATTGTTATGTTATAACATAAATCAAAAATTCATCAAGGTGACGATCAAGCGAACACAACTTGGGTATGGGCATTAGATCCGTTACTCTAATTAACTCGTATCCCAAATCAAAATAATCAAAACGGATGGCTAGGATGGAACAAGTTGGCTCTCGAGCGCTGATTGTAGAAGGCGGCGCGATGCGCGGAGTATTCTCCTGCGGCATACTCGATCACTTTATGGAACAAGACTTCTCCCCTTTTGACAGCTTTTGGGGCGTCTCGGCAGGCGCTAGTAACTTAGCGGCTTACCTTGCAAAAATGCCGGGCAGAAACCTCAAGATCTACCTCGATTACAGCTTACGCAAAGAGTTTATCTCCCCCACGCAACTCGTGCGCGGTGGCGATATGATGGATTTAGATTGGATGTGGGACGTCACGCTCAAAGAATTAGGCATTGATCGAGCCAATGCTTACGCGTCATGTCCGATACAACCAGAGTTTGGAATTAATAAACAATCCACCAGCAGGCGTTGAGATCATTCAAATCTGCCCACCAGAAGGCTTTAAGTTAAAGCGTTTAAGCCGATCCCCTGAGCCTTTGCGTGAAGCTTATGAACTGGGTGTGGCATATGGTCAGCACGCCATCGAACGCTGGGAACAAAGCTAAACGCTCGCCCAACCCAAAAAGCGAGCTTCACTCAATCACCGATTCTCGGTCATAAAACCTGAACAACAAAAAAAGCCACACCATGTCGGTGTGGCTAATGCAAATTCGATGGCAGTGGATATCGTCTTTGCTTGCGTATAAGCCCAATTAACGGGCTCCAAATCACTTCGAGTTTTCCTCTCGTACTCAAACCTAGAGCATCATTTTCAAGACTCGGTACTGGCTATCAGGCATTAAACGCCTTAGTAGGTTTCAAACACGCCAGAATTGTAGTCTTGAATCGCTTGTTCAATCTCGTCGATGCTGTTCATCACAAACGGGCCATAGTGCACGACAGGTTCATTAATCGGTTCGCCAATAAATAGCAAAACGCCACTGGTGTCATTGGCTTGTAGCGCCACCCATTCTCCTTGAGAAAGCAATGCCATCTCGCCTTGCGTGACAACACGTTCACCCGCTTTGATGCTGCCTTTGTAAACATAGACCATCATATTATGATGTTTAGGCGTCATAAGATTGAGCGAGGCGCCTGAATGAGCTCGCCAATCGGCAACCGTCACCGGCACACCCGTTCGGCTCAATGGGCCTTGAATTACCTCATCACCAATGTTCAACTCACCAGAGATAACGCGGACTAAACCATGAGCCTCTGCACGATGCTCGGTAATGGTTTCCGGCTGGAAGTCGTGATACTGCGCCGGAGACATCTTGTCTCGCGCTGGTTGGTTAATCCAAATTTGGAAACCATGTAGTTCGCCGTCTTCCATGATTGGCATTTCACTGTGAATCACACCACGGCCTGCCGCCATCCATTGCGCGCCGCCGGAACGGAGCTCACCAACGTTGTTCATGTGATCACGATGCTGGAAGTGCCCAGTCAGCATATAGGTCAGTGTTTCAATACCACGATGTGGATGCGGAGGAAAACCGCCAACATAGTCTGCTCGTTGGTCTGATTTCAATTCATCCACCATCAAGAATGGTGAAAAGCTCGTATTGTTGAATCCGGCTACGCGACGAATTTTCACTCCATCCCCATCTGCTGTTGCGTGCGATGGAATGATCTGACGAATCTCTCTCACTGTACTCATAATATTGCCTCCCTTATTGGTATGGATTCATTGTAGGAAGACGGATAAAAATCATGAGGGGATGAAATTGTTCTACTCCATCAGTTTTTTTCGAACGAAAAAAAATTGAAAAATAAATGTAGCTATTTTTTTAAACACCCTGTATAGTGGCGGCTGGCTCTAGAAAAGAGCTGTTAATGCTACATTTAGTTTAAGTTCCCTCTCAGTAACACCCTGAACTCTCGGTTCAGACTCCTGCGTAAAACTTCCTCTTGATTGCACATTCAATAGCTTAAAAAAGATCCACCACAATTCGTATATTATTGTTTAATTTCAGAGGTTTTTATGTCTGGTAAAGTAACTGGTTCAGTAAAATGGTTCAACGAAACTAAAGGTTTTGGTTTCCTAACTCAAGACAACGGCGGCCAAGATGTATTCGTACACTTCAACGCTATCGTTGCTGACGGTTTCAAAACTTTGACTGAAGGTCAGAAAGTAAGCTTCAATGTAGAAGACGGTAAAAAAGGTCCTCAAGCGACTGAAGTTACTCCTCTATAAGATAGCTTTTCTTGGTGCAGCATTTCCTCGCTGCACCAAACTCTCTCCCCCTTCAAAAATTCCTCACACTTAACAACCCGCAAGTATTCTTGCTCGGTTTTCTGCTGCCTAAAATAAATGGGCTGCGGACACGATATCTATCGTTGGAACGTTATATCTATCAAATACGATAGCCATCGTTGGTATTTCACTTACTTAAAATTAGGAAAAATTATGTCTAAAAGAACAGGTCGCCAAAGACACTGGTACCAATTATTGAATAAAGAAAAGATCACTAAAAAACAGGAGAATAAATGATAGAGATTGAATTCCGTTTAAAACAACCCGACATCTCTTGGAACGCCAAAATTCATCAACTTAACAGTGATATTTTGAGGCGCCATATATTGCCAAAACTCCAATCCGCTTGCTATCTCATTGATTTTAAATACTGTGAGAAAACCTACTCCGGTGACATTCTGTGTGACTCAGGTTCAAAGCTAGGAAGTTTTATTATTAAATAAATCAATTTTCGTGCATTAATGAATGATGCGGAAATTTAGGAAGAAATTCCCAAGGTGAAAAACATGGCAAACAAAAGCAAGAAGCAGATTGAGCAAGAAAAGAAAGAGTCCGAACAAAACGCAGCTGCGATTAAACAAAGAACGCGCCGCCGAATTGAGGACATTATGGAGCAAAGAGAATTTGATAAAATGTTCGAGCTATAATTACATTTCCTTCCAATTCCTTTTCTTTACTCCTCTCAATCTAAAGTATCGATGTGCAAGGTATCGCCACCCCTTCTCTCAGTTCACAATGAGAGCTCACAATGAGCAACGCACAATAAACTCGATATGACTCCAAATGTTTCTCGCGTGATGATATTCAGTTTTAGCCACTGAACGTTCGAAAATCAGCAAGGTGTGTGCTGACAACGAAACCATCATGCGATGAAATCACTGCAACGTTATTTATCCCTTATCCCTTATCCCTTATCCCTTATCCCTTATCCCTTATCCCTTATCCCTTATCCCTTATCCCTTATCCCTTATCCCTTATCCCTTAGATAGTACAATTTCATCAACGGCTCTGGTCAACCTTCAATTTTTGCGTATAATCGCGCCGTTTGCTTCGTATAACCCCAATGATATGGTTTGGGGGTCTCTACCAGCTCCCGCAAAGTGCTGATTACGAAGAGTTGAGATCACTGTGGATCTTACTCTTTGTAATAGCGTTCGATTTTTCTCAATCTATACCTATCCTTAGAGTAATTGCATCCACAACAACCATAAGAAAAAGTGGGAGTTTATTATGAACGCATTTATTCAAGGTCTTCCAAAGGTAGAGTTACACTTACATATCGAAGGTTCGCTAGAGCCAGAGCTGTTGTTCGAACTGGCACAACGCAACAATATCGACATTCCTTTCGAGTCACCACAGGAACTGCGCAAAGCATACGAGTTCGAAGATTTGCAGTCTTTCCTAGATATCTATTATCAAGGCGCCAACGCGCTGCGTACGGAACAAGATTTCTATGATTTGACGTGGGCATACCTAGAGCGCTGCAAAGCCGACAACGTCATCCATACTGAGATCTTCTTTGACCCACAGACCCATACCGATCGCGGCATTGAGTTTGAGACGGTCATCAATGGTATTCACCGTGCTATGCAAGATGGTAACGAACAGCTAGGTATTACGTCTCAAATCATTGCCTGCTTCTTACGTCACCTATCGGAAGAGAGCGCGATTGAAACGCTGCAATCAATCATCAAGCATCAAGACAAAATCATCGGTGTCGGTTTGGATTCTTCAGAGCTTGGTCACCCACCAGAGAAGTTCAAACGTGCTTTCCAACAAGCCAAAGACGCTGGCTTACTGACCGTTGCACACGCTGGTGAAGAAGGCCCGGCACAAAACATTGTCGACTCTGTCGAGATGCTCAGTGTCAGCCGTATTGACCATGGAGTTCGCTGCGTTGAGGATGAATCATTAATGGATGCCCTGATCGAAAGCAAAATGCCCCTGACGGTTTGCCCATTATCGAACATTAAGCTGTGTGTATTTGATGAAATGGAACAGCACAACATTGTCGACTTGTTGCGTAAAGGCGTCGCGGTGACGATTAACTCGGACGATCCTGCGTATTTTGGCGGTTACATGACGGATAACTTCATGGCGGTCAGTAATGCTCACCCAATGACAAAGTCAGAACTCGCTCAGTTCACGATCAATGCGATTAACGCGAGCTTCATTAGCGAGGCAATGAAAGCCAAATACCGTGCACAAGTCGCTGATTACTTAGCAAATCACTGATTGATAAGTGAAGTGGCATAGTAAACTAGGGCTGGTTATCAGCCCTTTTTCTCTCCCGTAGAGCATGATATTCGTCTTCAAGAAAGAGCGTAGATCTGCACGGATATATGAGCTTTATATCAACACAGCTTTTATGCTAATACCAACTTTTCACGCAGTTTCTTCCCGATTTCTTTGCTTCGTAAAGTGCCTTATCGGCATTGGCAACCAGTTCATCAAAGCTTTGCCCTGCTTCTAATGTCGCGACACCAGCACTAAACGTCATGCTTGTTACGGGCGAAAAGTTTTCCTGCTTCATCTTCTCTTGCAAATTGATGGCAATTTGTTCGCTCTGTTCAATCGATGTTTCTCTCAACAGAATAACAAACTCTTCCCCACCCCATCTGGCAATAAGATCTTGCTTTCTCAAGTTTTTACTCAGGAAATCCGCTATATGTATCAACACTTGATCACCCACATCATGCCCAAATGTATCATTCACCGCTTTAAAGAAATCAAGATCGATCAGAATCAAGCAAGTGGTATCAAAAAGCATCGTCTTATTGGCCAACTCTTGATGCACTTGGCTAATTAAAGCCCGCCTGTTGAATAAGTTCGTCAGAGGGTCATACATCGCAAGCCATGTTAGCTTCTGATTGTTTTCATTTAATAACTTCACCGACAGCTCCAGATCATGGTTGGCATCGTTGAGCTCATTCGTTCTTTGCGCAACCACCACTTCCAGATTTCGATTATGCTGTTGAATCTCATCAATGGTGTTTTTAAATGCCTTCGATAGCTGCCCTATTTCATCTTTCGAGCTTTGCTCCACAAACTGAGTGTAGTGATTGTTCACCGAGTTTCTCACCTCGTCCGTAAGCTGCAAAATCGGCCGCGTTACAGAGTTAGTCAGATAGATGATGATAGGAAAGAAGACAATTAATACCAGCGATGAAGTTATGGTCACATCCTCGACTAACGCTTTAATATCAAGGAAAATGTCCGACTCTTTGGTGGTGACAAACAGCGTCCAACCGGGCAAACAATCTATCTCTGCAAAAGTGACAATCTTAGATTCACCGAGGTTTTCATCAAAGTAGTGGCCATACCCCACATCGTGTTGTTTTGTTTGCAAGGCAATGTCACCAAACCCCTTAAAACCAATATGGTCGACATCGAAAATGTTCGCATCAAGAATAAGTGACTTATCGGGGTGAGAGACCACATTGCCAAAGTTGTCGGCAATCCATGCATAACTGCTATTGCCAAGTTTGACTTCTGAAAGTCTGTTTCTGAGATGGTTTATTGATATCGACACCGCAACAATACCGCGCCAATCTTGCTTCGTATTAAAAACAGGAACACCAAGCGCAATCAATGGCTCTCCGGTAACCAAACCAATATGTGGCTTAGTCACGTGATGGCTAGCCAGTTTCCATTGCACATCATCCTTAATATCTGGCTGGGTGATTTGGGTTTTACGGCCTTGATAGTCAGTAAGATTCCAATCTTGGTCGACAAAGCTCGTATTAATCACCGCCTGCCCTAGTATGCTTTGAAGCCATTTCAGCTCTTCAATAATAAAAGGCACGTCCCCTTGTCTGACTCTTTCATGGCCACTGATGGTTCGTAAAGAGGCAATACTTCTTTGTAGCTCTTGGCTAATCACATCTGAATGGAGGTTAGAAACCTGAAGTGAGTTTTGTAGTGCAACATCAAAAACACGTTGTTGCTCTTTAAAGTACAGGACGCTAAATAAAATCAATACGAAACATATCGTCATCAAAGAATAGATGACAACAAACTTGGTTCTGATACTGGTAAAGAAAAACCAACCGTTCCGCACAAATGCCCTTATGACTTTAGGGGATATGCGTACAGTTTAGTTTGTAATTTAAGGTCATTCCATACGGTATCGACAGAATAATTACTGTAATCTAATGATTCTTAGTAAAATTCTCTGCAGCTAATAAACATTGTTCGCGTAACCACTGATGGCTTGGGTCATTAGTACGAGACGGATGCCAATACATCGCGACATCAATCGGATCTTTCATAAATTCCGCCTCTAGCTCTCTCAAGTTATAAAGTTTTCGGTATTGCTCCAAGAGCGTTTGTGGCATGAGTGCGAGATAATCACAACGTTGAATCAGAGGAAGTATCTCGATAATGCTTCCTGCCTGCCAAGCCACATGGCGTTGTCCTAAGATCTGCTCATTCTTAATACCTCGACCAAGCAAATAACCATTTTTTTGATCAAACTGAGATAGGGTGACGTGTTTCTCATTGAGGTACTCTTCAACGCTGATGGTTTTCCCTTTTAAACGTGGATGCTCTTTACGACACACAACCGTTAACTTATCTGACATCAACACTTTAGAACGCAAATGCGGATGCAAATTGGTTTGCGCTTCAATCACCAAATCACACTGTTGTGTTCTTAATAGGCTGGTTAAATCCATGGTGAAAAGCGGCTCTATTCTCGTATTGGTCTTTGGCGCCTTTTCGCTCAGCAGTGCAGCGAGTTCAGGCAACAGGGTAAAACTGAATACACTAAGGGAAGAGATCACAAAACGCTTATCGCACTCGGCAGGGTTAAATCGAGAATGCTCAGGCAACATATAAGCAATGCTTTCTACCGCACTCGCCAAAGTAGGATAGATATCAATGGCAAACGCAGTTGGGGATACACCATGACTTTCACGGACAAATAACGCATCCTTAAACACCTCACGGAGCCTTACTACCGCTTGGCTGACCGCAGATTGGCTTATACCCAGTCGTTGCGCCGCTTTGGTGTAACTCTTCTCTTCGACAATCGCCACAAAGGTTGGAATAAAACTGTAATCTGAGTGCTTCATAGATTATGTGTTCTCGAGAAATTTTATAATGATATGAGATTAACTTATATCATATATAACTCAACTTATGACGTTTTTTTCATACAATTCCGCGCATGTGATTACAAAAGACAAAACAACAATCACACGCTCAACGTTTTACCCTCACACATCGACAAAAGGTATAACTATGAACGTCATAAAAGCCATAGGTCGCGTCATCTTTGCGATTTTTATGGTGCTATTAAAGTTCTCACTTTTCATGGCTCTCATGCTCGGTGGCGCTTACTTGCTTGCACCCATGGGCACGATCAATTCGAAAGACATTGATATGAGCTTATTTACCAACACGCCCAACGACACCATGATGGTGATCTTCAATTCTGAATACTTCAGCGGTTATCTGTTCTCCGTTACCATAGCGCTTGCCATTTTTGTCATCTATTTGCTATGGCAGATCCACGAAGTGGCGGTACATCGAGCTCAAGAGAAGAAAAGCTCTCACATCCAATTGGTCTTTGCCCTCTCCCTTTGTGGCTTGTTCATCCATAAAGCATGGTGGGTTCTGGCGTTAATCATTGCGTTTGCCAACTGGGAGCACATCGGTAACTCACTAAGTAACATCATTCGCAATAGTCATCGCTCTTTTGAGCCTCAGAAACCAACCAAAGCGACGGAGGAGTAAGCCATGAAAGAGGTAATGATTCCGTACATTCTGATCATGTGGATTTTGGTCTCGACTGGTGCGATAAAGTGGACGTTCAAAAGTGCGTTTTGGATTATCTCAGGCGGTGTTTTCATCCTTGTGGTTCTAGGTATTCTCTCGCGCCTTTGGGCCCCTGTTGATCTCACTTACTCATCAACCGTTAAAGCGCCGCACTCGGTTCTTTCTCCGTTGCTTCGCGAGCAGATTGACCATATCTATGTTGACCATAACCAAGAAGTGAAAAAAGGCGATGTGATTTACACCCTCGTCGATACCACTTCCTTGGCCGATGTAGAAAAAATCAAAGCGAGCATCGTGCAACAAGAAGAGAACGTAGCTCAGTTAAAGCGCGATATCGTGCGCGGGAAAACGTCGCCAGAGATCTTCAAAGGCCGTGATATCGAATACTACGAATCACAGCTGCGCGTCGCACAGGCGTCACTAAAATCTTTGCATGCAGATTTAAAAAAGACCGAATTCGAGCAAAGCCGCAAGACAGTTAGAGCTCCTTACGATGGTCAAGTCGCGGTGGTGAACGTCGCCGATGGTAGCCGTGTGGGTAACATGCACATCTACGATACCTCGCGTAAGTTCTTGGAGATGCGCATTCCAGACCAAACCTATCGTTATGTAGAAAAAGGACAGTTCGCTGAGTTCTATGTTGATGCTTTCCCGGGCGAAGTGTTCCGCGCTCGTGTCCACAGTATCACCGCTGGTACCGGAGAATCATCGGTATCGCCATTACAAGGCCCGCAAAGTGTTCGCCAGCACGTAGGCGCGAACACCAGCAGCCATGGACGAACCGTGATCCTAGAGATCTTCGAGCCAGAAGGGAAATCCATTCCTATCGGCGCAACAGGTTCGGCTTGGATTGCCGCGAATAAGCCCCACAGCTTGTTTGGCTTTATCGACGTGATTGGCGCGGCAACAGTTCGACTTCATTCTTATAAGTCTTACCTAAACGCCATATAACCAACATACAAACCGCCGACTCAGGCGGTTTGTTTTTATGAAGCCTATTAAGCCCTTACATTTCGTCTGTGGTTAGGTGGTCGTTTTGGCGCTAGACTGAGTGAGCGAAATAACGCATACACAAAAGGAAGAAAATCATGATTCAACAAGGTCAAGCATTGCCTGCTGCGACGCTAAGCGAACTGACTGCCGATGGTATGGTAAATCATCAAGTAACAGAGCTGTTTGCAGACAAGAAAGTGGTTCTATTTGCAGTACCAGGTGCATTTACTCCGACGTGTTCAGAAGCGCACCTTCCGGGTTATGTTGTACTGGCAGACCAACTAAAGGCGAAAGGCGTGGACCTGATTGCTTGTGTATCTGTTAACGATGCATTCGTCATGCAAGCTTGGGGCGAGGCACAGAACGCGTCTGAGCTGCTCATGCTGGGCGACGGCGACGCAAGCTTTACCAAAGCACTGGGTCTAGAAATGGATACTGGCGGTTTTGGTGGCGTTCGTTCACAACGTTACGCAATGATCATCGACAACGGTGTCGTGACTACATTGAACGTTGAAGAACCAAAAACGTTTGAAGCGAGCAAAGCAGAAACCATCCTCGCTGCACTTTAAGCGCAAAGCTAAGATCACAAAACGGAAGCCGATGTGCTTCCGTTTTTTCTATCTGAATACGGTGAGAGTCCCGAGCGGTATTAGCTCAACGCGACACACTTGATAAAGATAAAGTTAGGGTACGTCGCCAAGCGTTGGTAGTGCTCCTGCGAGATTTCACGAATCTTCTCATTCACTTTACCCTCAGAGACAGCCAGCATCGCCATGTTACTGCCCGTAATTGCATCCGTAATGTCTTGCAATGAGCGGCGGTAGAATGCGACAGCAACTGGCTTTCCAATCGTGTCCCACACATCTTCGATTCGCTCTTTCTCAAAGTAATTATCCGATGCAGAGCATTCAAAATCGGCGAATGGATGATGAGTTGAGAATACAAACTGACCTCCAGGCTTCAACACGCGCTGAATGTCATTGAACAAGGGACGAAGGTCTTCAATGTAATGCACCATCAATGGACAAATCACCAAGTCATACTGAGCATTCGCCTCTTCAGGCAAACCAAGTGCCAAGTTCTGAGCATAAGCGTTGACCGAGTCACCAAGCTTGTCTTTAACGATATCAATCATCTCTTGCGCAGCGTCGATACAAGTCACGGAAGTGGCGCCGCGCTCCAAAAGAATTTGCGCGTAAATACCTGAGCCACAGCCTAAGTCCAGCACCTTTTTGCCAGCCACATCACCGACAAGTTCAAGGGTATTTGGGCGCTCAAAGTGCGCATTGTACAAGTTATCTTGCGCCGCTAAATCGTATTGCTTTGCGTAGGTGGTGTACATCTCTTGCTTCATGGTGACTCCGACAGGAAAAGTGGGATGCGAAGACTAGAAAATACTCGAAAACAAGTAAAGTAAAAAGCACGTCAGATGAGTGATCTTGCGCGTACATTGAAGAAGATTAGTGACTAGTGGTTAGGTTGAGCCTTTCCAACTGATTGCAAAGGCTCGATACATAACAATAAAGCGCTTATAGAAACGATAAGAAACTGCTCTAGCGCATTCGTACTACGCTGGTTTCTTGCTTGCGCTGCATTTCTGCAAATGTCATGACGAAGGGAGAAGATTGTTTAACACGGCTTGGCAATGAAGACAGTGCATTGTAGGCATCCTGCTTAGTCTTAAAATCCCCGACGGTTACGGTATACCAGCGAGTACCACGGCTATTCTTCCAGTTCACCCAAACCGGATGTTTCGGGTCGATGTAACGAATGTACTCTTTCACATCCTTCTCTTTCTTCAACGCCAACACCTGCATGGTGTAGTGGTTAGGGTTGAGGTAGCCATAAGCGTCTTGCGATGACATCACCCCCACACACTGCCCAGTATCGGCAGGTTGATGCTGTGGCATGACACAGCCAGTAAGTGACATAGCCAAAGTCAAAGATAGAATCTTTCGCACGCGTAACTCCGTTTTTTTGTTCTGAATGGTTCTCTTGATGAGTGCTCAAAACAAAAAGGCGACCATTTCGGCCGCCTTAGTAAATTTAATATTGGGAGTATTGGTTAGAACCAGCTTGCCACAAGACGTTTGAACCAGTCCATCAAGCGCTTAAAGATACCGCCCTCGTCAACAGGCTCTAGCGCAACCAGTTCCGCTTCTTTCACCACGTCACCGTCAACTTTGTACAGCACCTTACCAACCACTTGATTTTGTTGAATCGGTGCCATCAGGTCGCCGTTGTATTCCACTTCCGCTTCCAGCTTGTTCACGTCACCTTTTGGTAGTGTTAGGTAGATATCGCGGTCAACACCCACTTTTAATTCGTCTTGGTTACCCATCCAAACACGCGCCGTTGCCACTTCTTTACCCGCTTGTGTCGGAACAACCGTATCGAAGAAACGGAAACCGTAGCTCAGAAGCTGTTTACTCTCTGATTCACGTACGCTCGGGCTTTTCGCGCCCATCACAACCGCGACTAAACGCATGTCTCCGTTGGTTGCAGAAGTCGCTAAGCTGTAGCCCGCGCCGCTGGTGTAACCCGTCTTCATGCCATCGACACTCATGCTGCGATCACGTAGCAAGCCGTTACGGTTGTATTGGGTAATGCCGTTATAGGTAAACGACGTTTCGCTGTATAACGGGTAGATATCTGGCAGGTCACGAATGATCGCACGGCCTAGCGTTGCGATGTCACGCGGGGTTGAATACAGACCATCACTGTCCAAACCATGTGGGTTGGTAAAGGCAGAGTTAGACAAACCAAGTTGGTTCACCCAACTGTTCATCAAACCAACAAAGCCAGCTTCACTACCCGCAACATGTTCTGCGATGGCGACACTGGCATCATTCCCCGATTGAACAATCAGACCTCGGTAAAGATCAGAAAGTGAAACTGACGTCCCTACCTCGATAAACATCTTTGACGAATCTGGGAAGTTTTTCGCCCAGGCGTTGCGGCTTATCACCACTTCATCGTCTAGGCTGATGTTACCTGACTTAACCTCTTGGCCCGCAACATAAGCCGTCATTAGCTTAGTCAGACTTGCCGGGTTGAGACGCTTGTCGGCATCACGTTCCACCAGCACAGTGCCAGTGTGGTAATCCATTAAAACATAGCCACGAGAGCTCAGCTCTGGGGCATTAGGAACAACGGTAGGAGCAGCAAAACTAAACGCAGAAACAGCAGTCAAGGTGGTCGCTAACGTAGCATTGAATAAAGTGTTTTTTCTCATAGCAGCATTCTGTGGCTTACAACTTACAAACTAAGTCGAGTATATGGAAACGCTGTTCAGTTACAGCACCTCTGTTACGATTGGTTACGTTTACTCGATATTTGTCGAAAAGAATGCGAAGTCGGTTGAAGTTTATGCTTATTCGTTCGCCAATTCGGTGAAATCATGACTTGTGACTCGCTTCCATTGTTCACTCATTGCCGAGCTGACTAAGACACTTCCTCTTGAGCAAGCCATGCACAGACAACACCCCAGCAATACTTACACATCAAAACATTACACATCGTTGCATTTTTCATATAAAAGCCTGCCAAATATCGAAATAACGCCTAAAAAACCCTTTGAGTTGCATTGTTTTACACAAAACACTATGATCGCGTCGCATTTTTTAATTTGAACTCAAAATAATTGGAGGGCGGTTTTAGTGTTTTTCTTGTTCAAGAAGAGCACATTTAAAAAAGCGTATATGTTGTATTTATGGATAATGCACTAAAAAAATATAGTATCGACACTACCGACTATCAGGTTGGTCAAGATAACGTTCAAAAATGGGGATTTGATATCCACAATCCAGTATTCGGAATTAGTGCTGGTCTTGTTCTTCTCTGTCTTGCTTCTCTTCTCATTGTTGACCCTGCTACTGCTCGTGACGCCTTAAATGGTTTAAAGAACAGCATCATTTCAGACTTCGACTCGTTCTTTATGTGGTCAGCAAACTTCTTTATCTTATTCGCTATCGCGATTCTTTTATCTCCTCTGGGTAAGATCAGAATCGGCGGTAAAGACGCCGTTTCGGAACATTCAACCGTCTCTTGGTTGTCGATGCTTTTCGCTGCGGGTATGGGTATCGGCTTGTTGTTCTGGAGTGTTTCAGAACCAACGGCATACTTTACCAATTGGTTTGGTACCCCTCTCAATGTAGAACCTTACACGGAAGAAGCGAAATCACTCGCGATGGCCGCCACCATGTTCCACTGGGGCATCCACGGTTGGGCGATTTACGCCATTGTTGCACTCTCGCTGGCCTTCTTCGCATTCAATAAAGGTTTACCGCTTTCTCTGCGTTCTGCGTTTTATCCTATCTTTGGCGATCGCGCGTGGGGTTGGTTAGGCCACGTTATCGATATTCTAGCGGTACTCGCAACGCTATTTGGTCTCGCGACTTCTCTGGGCTTAGGTGCGCAACAAGCCACCAGCGGTATTAACCATGTATTTGGTTTAGAAGGTGGCATTGGTACGCAAATGATTGTTATCGCCTTCGTTACTTTTATTGCAGTGCTGTCTGTGATTCGAGGTATCGATGGAGGGGTCAAACTACTAAGTAACATCAATATGGCGGTTGCGTTCGCGCTGCTGGCTTTTGTGATGTTTATTAGCTTCGATATTGCGACAACATCCATTTGGGATACCGCTGTCGCGTACGCACAGAATATTTTACCGCTAAGTAACCCTGCCGGTCGTGAAGACACAGAATGGATGCATGGCTGGACAGTATTCTACTGGGCATGGTGGGTATCTTGGTCACCATTTGTGGGAATGTTCATCGCGCGCGTATCGAAAGGTCGTACCGTTCGCGAATTCATCTTCGCGGTTATCGTCATTCCAACTACCGTTACACTGGTTTGGATGGCAGTCTTTGGTGGTATCGCCCTTGATCAAGTCGTGAACAAAGTCGGCGAACTGGGTGCCAATGGATTAACGGATATCTCGCTTACTCTATTCCACGTTTATGACGCGATGCCGTTTAGCTCGATCATCTCAGTACTTTCTATCGTCCTGATTTTGGTGTTCTTCATCACCTCATCAGATTCTGGCTCATTGGTTATCGATAGCATCACTGCCGGCGGTAAGATTGATGCACCAGTACCACAACGTATTTTCTGGGCATGTATTGAAGGCTCTATCGCTGCCGTTATGCTCTGGATTGGTGGTAAAGAGGCACTGCAAGCGTTGCAATCTGGCGTTGTCGCGACAGGTTTGCCATTCACTTTGGTGCTGTTAGTGATGTGTGTGAGCCTGATTAAAGGGTTAAGGTCTGAGTTACCTGCCTATCAAAACGCAGCGCAGAAGGCGTCTGTCGCCTAATTCATCCTTGAGCAGAAACGTATAACAATACGGCTCATCGAAGGTTGAGATAACAAACGAGCGTCTATTTGGCGCTCGTTTTTTTGTATCTTGCTAACCACGCTCAGCAGGTACTCAACCAACACTTAAGGCCAGAACTTAGGACATAAAAAAGGTTCATCGCGGATAAGCGGGAACTAAAAACAAAAACGGTAGTAAGTGATAGAGTTTTATCGCCAAACAAAACCTACACAAACTACCGTTTTCATGTCGAATCATACTTTCCTATCTTCATTCTGGGAAGGCTTTCATATAGTAAAGTCTCATCAGACTGCTTCGTTAATAAAGCTCACTCTCAAACCTAACTCTATCGCTAAGTGTCCGTGCGGACTTAAAGCTCAAGCCATACATGAGTATCAATGGCGTAACGTGAAGGAAGCTACACTGTTAGGAACTCCCGTTGAACTATCCATTCAAACCCGACGCATCAAGTGCAGTCACTGCGGCATTAAAACAGAACGGCTATCTTGGTTGGAACCTTATGCTCGTATCACTAACCGCCTACGAAGCTATATAGAACAGTTGTTACCTCTGCTACCCATTAAACATATAGCCCAAGTGGCAGGCGTTCATTGGCACACAATCAAAGAGATAGATAAGCGTCGGCTTCAACAGGTAGTGCCGCAAGTTAAATGGGGTGAATTAAGGCAACTCGTCATGGACGAGTTTGCCATTTTTAAAGGACACCGCTATGCGACGGTCATTGCTGATGCGAAAAGTCATCAGGTTATCTGGATAGGACTGGGTCGTAGCCGCAAGGATATTCGACCGTTCTTTGAACAACTAGGTGAGCATGGCAAAAATATCGAAGCAGTAGCAATGGATATGAATACGGCTTTTGACCTTGAAGTCCAAGCGCATTGCCCAAATGCCCGTATTGTTTATGACTTGTTCCACGTTGTAGCTAAGTTCGGTCGAGAAGTGATGGATAGAGTGAGAGTCGACCAAGCCAATAAGCTAAAACAGGATAAAAAAGCAAGACAATGGGTCAAGCGTTCTCGCTGGTTGTTATTGAAAAATAAGGATAATTTAAATACACAACAGGAAAGCTACCTCACAGAAATATTGAATATGAATCAGGACTTGATGACAACCTACTTACTGGGTGCGCAATTAAAGGAACTGTGGCGTTGTGGCTCTGAACTTCAGGCTAGAAACTTATGGCAGGTATGGTGGGAGCAAGTGAATGAGAGTGGAATTAAGCCACTCAAAGAGTTCGCTCGAAAGCTTCGTCCATACCTTCATGGGATCACTGCTTCAGCAAGCTACCCGCTGAATACCTGTACGCTTGAAGGGATAAATAACAAGATAAAGTTAATCAAGCGGATGGGGTATGGCTATCGAGATACTGATTACTTCTTCTTAAAGATAAAAGCGGCTTTCCCCGGAAAGCCGCGATGAACCATAAAAAAGCCCCAAACAAAAAAAGAGTCGGGGCAAATAAAGCAATGAGTTATTGGTTAAGGGATACTAACTCACCACTGGAACAACGTCAGGTCTATGACACCAATTATTACGTGGTTTCACTTTGAAACGATCAAAAAAGGAATGCCGAAGCATTCCTTTTTGTTTACTGAGAAAGCGAGATTATTCTGGCTTTTTCGCCAGTGCCGCATCAATGTCTGCTGCGCTGTGACGCTCTGCCACTTGCTCCCACTCTTCACCCCATGCACGGTTAACGATACGACCACGCTGCACGGCTTCACGCTCATCAATCGCTTTCGCCCAACGCACAACGTTTTTGTAGCTTGCTACGTCTAAAAATTCAGCCGCATCGTAAGCACGACCCAGCACAAGGTTGCCGTACCAAGGCCACGTTGCAATATCAGCGATGCTGTACTCGTCACCGCCTAGGAATTCATTATTCGCAAGGCGCTTGTCTAGTACGTCTAGCTGACGTTTTGTTTCCATCGTGAAACGGTTAATTGGGTATTCAAACTTCTCTGGCGCGTATGCGTAGAAGTGACCAAAACCACCACCTAGGTATGGTGCAGAACCTTGCAACCAGAATAACCAGTTCATTACCTCAGCACGCTTTGCACCTTCTGTTGGTAGGAAGTGACCAAACTTCTCGGCTAGATAGAACAAGATGTTACCCGATTCAAAAACGTTCACTGGCTCAGCGCCTGAACGGTCTACCAAAGCCGGAATTTTAGAGTTCGGGTTGACGGACACAAAGCCAGAGCCAAATTGGTCGCCGTCACCAATCTTAATCAGGTATGCGTCGTATTCTGCTTCTGTTACGCCTGCCGCCAAAAGCTCCTCAAACATGATCGTCACTTTCTGACCATTTGGTGTACCCATTGAGTAAAGCTGGAATGGGTGCTCACCAACTGGAAGTTCTTGCTCATGACGAGCACCAGAATCCGGACGGTTGATACTCGCCCACTGACCGCCGTTTTCGTTATCGTTTGTCCAAACTTTTGGTGGAATGTATTCGTTAGTCATTGTTATCCCTTATTGCGTTTGAATGCATCTTCAAACTGACGGCTCTAGCGCGCCAGCAAGCATCATTAAAATCGTCCCTTCGCCATCGGCTTTGGACATACCCAAGATATTAGGTCGAATTCGCCAAATAAAAGTCCTGCCATCTCTTTTAGTTAGAACCTTTGGTTATGGGAATTTCTTTCACGATATAAGCAAAAACAGCGCGTTAATGTGAGCTAGGTTCGAGATGCCAATAATGAAGAACAGATCAGAGCCAGCGGCCCATCCATCATCTCGGTTTTGATCAAGCTAGCATCGTGGCAGCAGCTTATCGATAGCGCAAAACCGTGCAGGTAATCCGCCAATAGATCTAAGCTGTCTTTTTCTACTTGCTGGGATAAGCCCAAAGGCTGAACGATCAATTGATAGCGCTCGGTGAATACTTGCGCAGGGCCATGAGATGTCATGCTCAACATGGTTTGCAACAACCCGTTGTACTCACGCAAGAGATCGATATAACTAACACACAGGCTTTTGAGCTCACCTTGCCAATCTTCATTACTCAGTGGTTGATAAATTTCCTCCACCAGCGATGTGGTGAGCGCTTCAAGCAAGGCATTCTTATTTTTGAAGTAGTAATAGATCGCCATCGGATCCACATTCAGTTGAGTCGCTAAAGAACGAATGCTTGGTACCTTTCCGTCTTTTTTCATCAATAGCTTAGCCGACTCTAAGATGCTTTCTGCACTTAGCTGCGACTGCTTTGCGGTCGGTCTTCCGCGTTTCTTTTCGTTGACAGACATTTGATCTTCCCGATAAACTCAACATTATTCTACATTGTAGAATTAATTTTAACCCAACCTTTAGCTTGGCTCAAGCATCACCACTTAGATGAGGTACTCATGGCAAATATCGTATTTATTGCAACCAGTCTGGACGGTTACATCGCAGATAAACAAGGCAAACTCGACTGGCTACAATCCGTACCAAATCCAGACAACATTGATACTGGCTTCTTCTCACTGATGGAGCGTATTGATGGCTTGGTGATGGGGCGTAATACCTTAGATGTGGTACTGAGCTTTGATTGCGATTGGCCATACAGCAAACCCGTTTTCGTACTCAGCAATACCATGACGGAAGTACCACAAGGCTACGAAGACAAAGTATTTCTAGTAAAAGGTGAGCTCAAAGATGTACTCGCTGATTTGAATGCGAAAGGCTTTAACGAGCTTTACATCGACGGCGGTGTGACAATTCAGAACTTCCTCAAAGAAGATCTTATTGATGAAATGGTGATCACTCGCTTCCCTATTCTACTTGGCGGCGGCGCACCGTTGTTTGGTGACTTAGCACAGCCACTAAACTTTAAATTCACGAAAAGCGAGGTGGTGCTAGATACCTTGGTTAAAACCACTTACGTACGTGAAAGGTAGTTTGCCGCGATAGCTAGAACAAAAGAAAGGCGCCCTTCCTGATAGATGAAAAGCGCCTTTCCAATGTTCGAACCTATCCTGCTGTTACCGCTTTGCGCCAGATAGTCCATTTGATCCAGACTCAACGTAACCCGTGTGACCTATCCAAAGTTGATAGAAGTCGGTTTCATCATGTTTCGGGTTCCGACGCGCGAACTCCCAACCATTGCGCTTATAAAAAGTGAGTGCTCTCGTGTTCGTTCGGCTTACAGAAAGTACCGCACGCAAGCACCCCGCCTGGCTTAACGTTCTGACGATATACTCTTGCACTTTAGGGGCAAGCCCTAATCCACGAAAATTCGGTTTTAAATAAATAAGGTGCACATAGCCCGTGTCCGGCTCGGGCGAAAAGCTACGAAACTCGAGTTGCCCTGCAAACTCGCCATCCACAAATATATGAATGTAGAACCAACCTGATGTCGCTAATCGTTCCGAGACTCGTTCACGATAGCCGCTGATGAAGTCCTCGAAGCCATCATAGTGTCCGAAGCTGCAAAAGTACGCATCCTTCCTAGATGCAACACATAGCTCGAAATCGTCATCCATGTTTATCTGTCGAAAAGTAATTTCCATACTTACCTTTTTCCTAAATCAAATATAACGCCTAACTAAACAGGTAATAAACAGCGTCTACCACGCTTCCGGCATCCCCACAAGGTACTATGGTCAGGGATTAAAACCTAGTAGCAACTTAATCAATATGCAATAAGTTTAAATTATTGAAAATATTATTCATTTACCATTGAGATGGATAACCTAACACGGCACAATGCCCATCCAAAATAAGACAAAAAGTTGTCCAGTCAACGTCATACAACAAGGAGAAGTTCATGATTGTCGTAGCGAGGTTTTCTTTTCCCCATGAAGCACATATCGCCAAAGCAAACCTTGAAAGTGCTGGTATTCAGAGCTTTATCGCCGATGAGCATACCGTGAATACACAATGGCTCTACTCCAACGCTATTGGTGGTGTTCGCTTAATGGTTTCGGAAGAGGACTTTGAGGAAGCAACCGAGATCCTGAGTTGTGACTTTTCTGAAAGCCTTGAAACTCTCTCCGTAGTCGCTGGAGAGAAAAAAGACCTTTGCCCTCATTGTGGAAGTAGTGATCTATCCGCCCACACAAAAGGAAAGCGACCTGCATTTCTGGTGTTCATATTGTTAGGGTTTCCACTGTTTTTCTATAAACAAGGCTACAAATGCAATCAGTGTGGGGAGTTCAGCGAGCAACTTTGAGCCATGGTATGAATGCTACCTTCTCCCATCTTGAATTAGCATTCAAACATTCCCCCTCGGCGTATTATCAACGAAAAGAGCTGGATGCTTTACGGTCGCGCTACTCACTAGCCATAGAGAAATGAACTAAAAGATGCGGACCTTATCGTGCAAGGCTTTGGGCACCTAACGGTGATCAAAAACCACAATGGTTCTTATTGTCTAGCAGTTTCATAAAACGATTCCGATAACTGATACACAGACAGATTCAGCAGTTAATAACGCCACAAATCCCTTATTTACCAATTTATAAACTATGAAATATCAAGCTAGCACTCAATAAATTTTATAAAATTTAATCAAATTGAGATCTTGTGCTGCACACTGAAACAAAAAATCCAAGCGAAGTTTTTCACACATTCACGAAATTGATAGGTTGATCCTTGTAGGGTAAATACTCTATTAGTGATAAAAATTAAAATAAGGACTTTTTATGAGACCATCATTCTCGATCAGTATGGCGCTTGCTACCACGGTGGTTGGCTTCCATTCCTATGCAGACAGCATCAACACAACTACCTCATCATTAACCTCAACCAACGTCGCTGAGCAAAAACAATCGTTAGCATTGCAGATAAGTGCCAGCTACGCCGATCTTGAGTCTTCTTTGAAAGCTCAGATCACCGAAAAGAGTTTATCGATGCCGATAGACAAGCTAAATTCAGCTCAGCCCTACTCGACCTTCTCAAGCGAGATGCAAAAAGCCGATCTTAGCTATCGCAAGATGAAAGGTATCAATAACTTCAGTGATTCCGTTCTTGAAATCCGCATGGCTGATGAAACCATGATTGACGCTTGGAAGGATGGTAAGAGCCCGCTGTTCGCATTCGAACCATCCGGTGACGATGCCGATTGGCAATACATTGAAGCGTATGACGTGTACGGGCAAGTTCATGAGTTAGACGTCTACCAAATGCCGGACGTCCCTGTCTTCGTGATTGACAGTGATGGCGCCAAAGAGCTCAAAGCGGGCCTGATGGCGATGCAAGCTGAGCTGAACCAGCTAGGCATGACTACCCAAATTAATGCCGAAGGTAAAAACAGTGCCGACAACACTCAAAAACAACCTCTAATCGGCAAGGCTCGTCACTCTATATCCGAATCAGAACCGGAAGAACTCAACACGACTCAGCTTACGAAGATTCGTTTAGCGGTGGATAGAGAGCCTTGGATCTCAGGTAAAGCCGAAATCTACGCGATCGTAACGGGCGTTGATGCCAGCCGTTTAGAACCGCAGATTGACCTAGTTGAAATGCCTTATCTGGATTACGACAAGCAAACCTATTACCCAAATCAAACCATCATTTTTTGGCCTCGTTACCGCTGGGGCGCAGCAGACATTATTCTGATGGAGCACGATGACGGCACGAACTATAAAGAGCTTGCAAAACTGCTGGTCAAAGCCGCAGAAGAAGTACTGAAGATGATCCCTGATCCAGAGGTACAGGGTTATGTGATCATCCCGCAGATCACCAGCAAAATCATTGAGTTGATTCCAAACAATATCTTGGTTAACGATGATGACTTTGTAGACGTGTACTACACGCTACTACAGAAGACCCCTTATGTTGACCGCCCTGGCGCAGGTGGCAACGCGGTGGCATCTTTCACCCCAGTCACCATATTGCCTACTGAGTAACTTTAGGTTCATTACTTTGGCCAGTAGGACTCGCTATTCTGTATCGAATGGCGCCTAGCCAGATAGGTAGAATGAAAGAAAAAGCCCTTTCTAGAAGTAGGAAGGGCTTTTTATCATCGATTTCAGTGTTTGATGGGACACGTTTTTGGACAAATTTTACTTAGAGTAAAGCACCTATTCCCTGAAGTTTTTTACTCGAACCAATACAGAAGCCACTTATGAAGATGAATAGCTATTCACTCTGTAGGTTGCTTAATACTCAGAATAGTTAGTAGCGCACTTTTAATCATCCACAACTTCAATCGTTATATGTTGGGCACCAAGATATGTGCCTTCATCAACCTCGTAACGCAAAGTTTCATTACAGTGAGGACACTCAAATTCTTCATTGGGTTCAATACACTCATCTTCGAGCCAATCCCAGCCAATTTGTTTTTCACAAGTAGGACATCTCATTCAGTCATCCTTATTCATTCAAATACAACTCCGCCATCCCATCTAAACGGCTCTTCACTTCTTTCCAGCTCGGCATCACGCTGGTTAATAAGCGCCAGAAGCGTTCACTATGGTTGTATTCCGCGATGTGGCAAAGCTCATGTAGGATCACGTAATCAATGCACTCTTTGGGGGCTTTGATTAGGTGAGGGTTGAGCATCAAGGTTCCTTTGGCTGAGCAGCTTCCCCATTGTTTTTGCATCGGCATAATGCGAAATGAAGGGATGCCCTCTACCCACGTTGCTTGCGGTAGAAGTTCAGCCAAACGTTCGTGGAATACACGCTCGGCACGCACACCATACCAACCAGATACCAGTGCTTTAACGAGCTTGGGCTTATCTTCATTGAAGCGGTTGAGCGTGACTAACAGTTTGCCTCGTTCCATCTTCACGTTAGAAATGGCATCTTGGTCTTCAACCACCTTTAACACATAGCGACGCCCTAGATAGAATTGCATCTCACCACTCACGTAGTGCTTGGTTTGCACATATTCTAAATGAGTTCGAAACTCTACCAATGCATTCCAAATCCATTGAGCGCGTTGCATGACCGCCTCATGGATTGCGGATTTCTCCGCGTCTTGAGGCGCTGTGACAGCCACTCGACAATCTGGATGCACTCGGATGGTGATTTTCTTTTTCTTGCCTTCAGCAAATACCTTGCGGATCACTTCATAGGTAACCGCTTCATCACCGTAGATGAAGCTGTATTCCTCGATATTGCCTTCTTTATGGTTAACAGAAGTCATACTTAGTGACCTGACGTATTGTTACCAGACAGGCCAAGACGGGTGATTTGAATGACATCTGTAATAATAGTTTGCGCTTTGTCGATACCCACATCCGCGAACAGCAGTGGCAGCAGCCCTAAACGGATCTGGTTTTCAATCTCCGATGGGTTAATTGAAAACTCGGCAACCGCTTTACGCACAATGCCATCAATGTCTAACGCATACTGAAAGCACTGCTCTTCGGTTAGAGGTAACGGATCTCCCCCATTTTCTTTTAGCAACCCATGTTTTAAGAACAGACCATAGTAAGCTTGAACATGACGTTTGATTTTAGGATCAAGTTCTGCAAAGCGATCAGTCGGCATTCCAGCTACCTCTCGATCTTTAACCTGCTGCTCGAAGTCCGCAAACAGAAGGTACTGTTTTACAGGGCTGTCAAACATCTCCTTGGTTTTTTCGATGGCTTGCTTTAACAAGTTAGAGAAATACTCTTGCGCATACGGATCATCCGCCAAATCTTGCTCAATCATCTTGGTTACACGACCTGTGATGACATCCTTTTTGTTTTTGGCTTCATCATCGGTCATTTGCTCTGGTTTGGCATCTTTACCCATGTTACCAACCAGATAAGCGCCTTCTGGCTCTTCAATCGACACACCTGCAATGTGCTTGTCTAACATGGCGCGAATATTTTCTGAATACTCGTCGTAGTCCACGGTTTCCTCTGCATCAGCACGTACTTGTTGGCGCAGTTGGCTCATGGATTTCAACGTGTTTTTATAAAGCTGACGCTTATCATCAAAGCTCTTATCTTCAAAGTAAGTAGCTGATTGAAGCGCTACTTTTAGGCAGTTAGCAAACGCTGTCAGCGCATCATAAAAATCATTACGCAGCTTTAAGTTGGTATCAGTTAGCTGACCATCGCTGTCGTTAGTGTAAATGGTATCAATTTTAGGTGCCAAAGCCTGACGCAATGCTTGACCGTCTTGCTTGTTCTTCACTCCAGAAAAAATTGCCCAAAGGTCATCATACAAACCTGGTAACTTCTTGTATTCGGTATCCATGCGGTTATATAAACCTTTGAGATCATCGATATCAAAGCCACCTTGGGTACGCTCAGCTAAATCTTGGTATTTCTCAATAGTGGTATCCAATTCACGAAGGATGCCTCGATAATCAATCAAATAACCAAATTGCTTTTTCGCATGTAAGCGGTTAACTCGCGCAATGGCTTGAATAAGGTTGTGCTGCTTTAATGGCTTGTCGATATAGAGCACCGTGTTTTTAGGCTCATCAAAGCCCGTTAACAGCTTATCGACCACGATCATAATGTCGGGACCTTCGTCCTTTTCAAATTCTTGGATGATATGCTTGGTATAGGCTTTTTCATCTGACCAGCCTTGATCGATGACATTGGCTTTCCACCAATTTTGTACGAAATCGGTGCTTTCACTATCGACGCTATCGTGTCCCTCACGGGTATCAGGTGGCGACATCGCTACCACTGAAGTAACTTTACCGATTTGATCGAGCAGCTTCTTATAGCGGATCGCAGAGGCTTTAGAATCACACGCCAGTTGTCCCTTCAAACCTTGCTGCTTGAAGTTCTGGAAGTGATCAGAAATATCGTGCGCGATTAACTCTAATCGTCCTTCGGTTTGGTAGATCTGACCTTTTTGCGCGAACTTGCGTTTTAGATCGCTGCGTTGCTTTTCAGATAGCGAATCAGTAATGCGATCAAACCAGGCATCAATGGCTTTGTCGTTGGTGCTCAGATCGGGAATACGTTCTTCGTACAACAGCGGCGTAACGGTGCCATCTTCTACGGCTTGCTGCATAGTGTAAGAGTGAATGATCTTACCGAATTTGTTCTCGGTTTTATCGTCTTGCAGCAGAGGTGTACCTGTGAAACCGATATAAGCGGCTTTCGGCAAGGCTTGTTGCATACGGATGTTATTCTCACCGTTTTGGCTACGGTGTCCCTCATCCACCAATACGATAATGTCTGGGCTATCGTTGTAGCATTCAGGTAGGTTAATCGCCGTACCAAACTTGTTGATGATCGAGAAGATAATACGCTCATTGCCTTTACCGATTTGTTCTGCAAGGCGTTTGCCAGTGGTTGCCATTGCCTCTTTTTTGTCTTTATCTGACAGTGCGCCGCCAGAGGCAAAGGTACGAGCAAGCTGATCTTCTAAATCCACACGGTCGGTTACCACCACCACACGGCATTTCGCTAACTCTTTAAGCCAAATCAGAGCTTTTGACAAAAACACCATAGTGAAAGACTTACCCGAACCTGTGGTATGCCAAATCACACCGCCATTACGTGCGCCTTTGTCATCAAAAGAGATGATGCGTTCCACTAAGGCTTTGATGCCAAACACTTGCTGATAACGCGCAACAATCTTGCCCGCTTTTTTATCAAACAGGGTAAATAAACGGGTTAGCTCTAGTAGGCGGTCATGGCGCAGTAAGGTTACCAATAAGCGATCTTGGTCTGTCACCACCAAATCACCGCCAGCAATCAGTGATAGATATTCGTCTTTGATTGCAGCCGTGCGATGGCTGAAAATCGCATTCAGTTGCGCGTCATTCAGTGGCGTGTTCTTAAGGCGTTCAAAGGTGCTTTCGGTGATTTCTTCTTCTTTCCATTTCGCCCAGAACTTCTCAGGTGTGCCGCATGTACCGTATAAGCCATCATGACCATTGATGGACAACAACAGTTGGCTGTAAGCAAACAGGTGAGGAATTTCATCCACTTTTTGGTTACGGATGTTTTGTGAGATACCTTCGGTGATGGTGGGTTTGCCATTGATGCTGCTATCAGGGCGTTTGGCCTCTATCACGACCCACGGCAAGCCATTAACGAAACAGACCACATCAGGAATGCGTTTACCTGTCCCACGAGCATTCTCGACTTCCATCTCTTCGGTGAAATGAAATTGGTTGTTTTCAGGCGTGTCCCAATCGATGATTTGAATGGTTGGGTTAGCTTTTTTACCATCTACAAACTCAGTGACGCTAATACCATAAGTTAACGCGTTATAGAGTTTTTCATTGGCCGCTTTTAGCCCTTCATTCATCGCAGGGTTAGCCAGCTCTTGCACGATTTTATCAATCGCAGCCTGCGATAAATGGCGCTCTTTACCCATAAATGAATAGGTTTTGAAGCTTAGTACCTTGCGTAAGATTTTCGGCAAGATTACCGTAGTTTTGTTGCCTCGCATTGCCATGCATTCACTTGGCGGAATAAATTGGTAGCCAAGGTTAGTGAGCAAAGTTAACGCGGGGATTTTTGCGCTTTGTTCTTCTTTGAAATTCGGTGCGTGATGCTTAGGTACACTGGGAGATAATGGTTCCATACTCAGCCTATGACATTGTTCTTATTGTTTATCAGGGCTTGTTAAACAAGCCCTGTATCGGTAGTCAAAAGATGCGATCGTCAGGCGGCTTCGGTTTCAGCAACTTTCACACGACGCTTACCCGTCAACAACTGCTGCATCAATGCTTTTTTCTCTTGCTTAAAGTGCGAGAGCTTAGCTTCTAACAATTCGATATCTTTATCGGCAGCGGTGAGAACTGAGGCGATTTTTTCTATTTCATTTTTATCTTTTGGAAAATCAAACTTAAACTTGTGTAAATCGCTTGTGTTGATTGAGTTAATTGTTGCACCCAAGTTTTTATTCACTTGGCGATGGAACTGAACCGTTTGAAACAACTGAAAAACAAACTCAGCATATTTACCACGGAACACTGTCATGAACGCACCATGTGCTTGACCACTTGCTTTATCAGTAATATAAGCACTCTTACCTATAAGGTTACGGCTGCCATTTCGTACACAAATTAAGATGTCACCAACTCTAGTTTTAGACTCTTCTTTAATATGCGATGAAACATATACATTATCTAAAAATGATAATTTACCACCTTGAATGTTGGAAGAACGAAGAACTAGAGTACCTTCGTCAACTACATCATTCGGAGAGTATGTAAGACCAGTTATACATTTACCAATCTGCTTTAATTTAACCTCTTCCCACTCCCCCTCAAACGCTTTACCCGTTTCAGGATCAATCAAACGCTTTTTACCCGTCAACAACTGCTGCATTAAGGCTTTTTTCTGCTGCTTGCTGGCATCAATTAGTTTTTCAGTGCTTGCAATCGCCTTATCCCATGTCGAGAGGATTTGGGCGATTTTGCGTTGTTCTTTTACTGAACATAAAATTACAGGTAACTTTCGAACGTTCGTCATACTTAACGCTGGCTGTCCTGTAGAGCTTGCAAAAGCCCACAGTCGAGATTGAAAATATGGAGCCTGCATGTATTGCAATAAAAAGTCACTGTCAATATTACTATTCGGGCGTATCAAGGCCACGTTAGGAGCTAGATGAAATCGTTCATCTTCTTCAACTTTTGCTAAATTACCTAGCTTTGAGCCAACATACCCTAGAACAATATCTCCTTTTTTTAGCTTTGAACGAGGTAAGGCATCTGAAACCTCTCTCGGTATAGTGTGAATTTCAGATAAGTCGATTTGACCATTCCTAATGTTCATACTTCGCAATGCAATTATTTCTCCACCGACGGAGTAATCAAAGTGCTTTGTATATTCAAAACCTGCTAGTTTTGTTATATGGGTAATGTCACCTAATGGCTTTAGTTCAATATCAGGCACCATAACCCAACTCCTCTAGGTAGCCCGCCATTTCCGCTTCTAGATCGGCTAGTTCAGTTTGTAGCGCCAAACGCTCACTGCGCACAGCCATCAAATCGATTTCCGCTTCTTCTTCAAAGGTATCGACGTAACGAGGAATATTCAGGTTGTAGTCGTTCTCACGGATCTCATCGAGCGTTGCCACGTATGCGTATTTATCCACGTTGTCGCCGCTGCGGTAGGTTTTCACGATCTTGTCGATGTTTTCTGCCGTCAGAACGTTCTGGTTTTTGCCAGATTTAAACTCACGCGACGCATCAATGAACATTACATCGTTGGTGTCTTTCTTCTTCTTGAAGATCAAGATTGCCGCTGGAATGCCCGTACCAAAGAACAATTTTTCAGGTAAGCCAATCACCGCATCTAGCAGGTTTTCTTCGATCAACTGTTTACGGATTTTACCCTCAGAAGATGCACGGAATAGCACACCGTGAGGCACAACCACGCCCATACGACCTGTCTCTGGTTTCAGGGTTTCAATCATGTGTGAGATGAATGCGTAGTCGCCTTTGGTTTTTGGTGGCACGCCACGGCGGAAACGACCAAAGTGATCGCTTTCTGCATCTTCATGCCCCCATTTATCTAGCGAGAATGGCGGGTTTGCGGTTACTACGTCAAAGTGCAGTAAGCCACCATTAGCATCTTGCAACTTAGGGTTACGAATGGTGTCGCCCCATTCAATGCGGTGGTTGTCTTCGCCATGCAGGAACATGTTCATTTTTGCTAATGACCATGTTGAGCCAATCGCTTCTTGACCAAACAAGGCATACTGCTTAGAACCGCCAAAGTTCTTTTGAACTTGCTTACCACACTTCATCAACAATGAGCCTGAACCACACGCTGGGTCACAAATGTTGTCACCTTGTTGTGGCTCTAGGATGATAGAAAGCAGATCCGATACCTCTGGTGGGGTATAGAATTCACCTGCCGATTTACCGCTGCCAGCGGCAAAGTGTTTGATCAGGTATTCGTAGGCGTTACCAATTACATCCAACGAACCAACACGGCTTGGACGTAGGTTTAGCGTTGGCTTACCAAAGTCTTCCAATAGGTGGCGTAGGATGTCGTTCTTTTGCTTTTCATCACCCAGTTTATCGGTGTTAAAGCTGATGTCTTGGAACACGCCTTTTAGCTTGGTGCCATTTTCTTCTTCAATCGCATGCAATGCTTGGTCAATACGAGTACCGTTACCTGCGGTATTACGTGCATCATACAAATCCCAGAAGGTTGAACCTGCTGGAATTTTGAATGATTGGCTGGCAAGCATGGCTTCAACCATATCGGCGTTGCCACCGAACTGGGTGGTGAGTTCTTCCACTTTGTCTTGGCGTACATCTGAGATGTATTTTAAAAACAGCATGGTCAAGATGAAGTCTTTGTAGATAGATGGGTCTACGGTGCCACGGAAGGTATCGCACGCCGACCAGACGGCTTTGTTGATTTCATCTTGGTTGATAGTAGAGTTTGGCATTAAGTTATCTCGAATAGCGTTAAATTTTTTCAATTAGCGATGCTGCAATGCGTTTAAATGAGGCAAAGCAGGTATCAAAATCATGGGGTTCGGTGTTAAACACCATTGGCGTGACAAAGTCCTGAAAGCGTTGGCGGAATATTGCATTTTCCTCAAGCTCTTTAAGGCCAAGTTGTAGCTCTTGTTTGGGGTTGGCAACAAACTCGGCATGTTGATTGCCAAAGCGGGCAATATCTTCTGCCAATACCGCTTTGAATAGGCCGTCAATCGAGTCGAGTTCTGGCATTGAGAGCTTTGTTATGCAGTGAACATCGTAAATATGGCGAACTAAAGCAACATCATCGCTTCGCTCCGTATTGCGTTTTACCGACATGGTACGGCGCAGCATTGAAATAATTTTTTCAACCAATGTGGCATGGATAGAGACGCAATCAAATGCACTCACTTCTTGTGGTTGTTGGTACAACTCTGCTACCAGAGATTGAATGCTGCGCGACTCCACATCCAGTAATGGAATGGTTTCGATTAACTCTAACTTGATGATGGGGCGCAGGCAGGGCGCTTGACTAAACTGCTGCGGGTATTTAAGTTCAAACTCGACGTAGCGGTACTCATCTCGCACAGAACGCGTTTCAACGTTAAATCGCCCTGACTGGGTGAGCGCCTGTTCAATCTCGTTAACACATGCCTTTCTCGCGGCTTTCTTTTTCGCTCGACTCAGTTCATCAAATGCTGGGTTGGGGATGAGTTTTATATCCACATCTTCCGACATTCTTAGAATTTTAACGTTTGATTTCGCCAACGCAGTGCCGCCAGAAAACACCATTTGATGATGCTCAGGACAAACTTTCGCTAGCTCAGCCAGTAAAGTCACGACCCAGTAATCTTTTTCAATGATGGCTGGGTTTCCGAGCTCAAGCGCATCGGAAACCTCAAGGAATTGTTGTTTTAGTGTATTCATACTAACTTGGTAAGTTCAGCACACGGCTACCGACCACCAGTTTGCGATTAAACTGTTTTGGGTCCCATGAATACTGAATAGAAGATGGAATTTGGGTACTCGTGCCTGAAAGACTTTGCAGCGATAGACTATCCATCTCAAAATCAACGCCTTTCATTTTAAGAATTTCTCGCATAAGGGCATCGGTCCCTCCCGGATTAGTCGGCATGGGCTTGCCAGTGAGGCTATTGATTCTTGCTTTGGTATACAAGCCATAGCCAAGCTTCATTAACTCACCTTGCTGCACAAGCTGCCTCAGGGCCCGACCTATTTGGTCGTAACTTGCAAATCCATCAAAGTCTTTGCGTTCAAATACATAACGTCTTGAACGCTTTATCTTTTGATAAATGCGGTCTGCTGCTGTCATTTGAACCTCCTTACGTACAATAACAGCAGTATAACTGACCGTGTACATTCAAGGAATAGATACGGCATGACAGAATGAAGAAAAACGGCATCGCCATACACCTAAAATAAAGTAAGTCACTGTAAATAAATAACTTTAAGTAAAGCGCTTCTAATTCAGCCATTACCAATAGCAAATGCTGACCTAGTTCAAGAGTCGGTATTCTCAGAGATCTTTAATGCATCTTCTATTTCAACACCAAGATAGCGAATGGTATTGTCGAGTTTTACGTGTCCGAGCAATAATTGAACCGCACGGATGTTCTTTGTCCGTGCATAAATGAGTGTTGCTTTCGTTCGGCGCATTGAGTGAGTACCATACTGATATGAGTCGTAGCCAAGTTTTGTTGCCCAACGACGAATGATTTTTAGATAACGGCTATAGCTCATGGATTTACCCTGCTTTCTAGAACTAGGAAACACGTAATCTGACGCGGTAATTTGGCTTTTCATGATCCACTGTGCTAACGATTGTGCTGTACGGGAAGTGATCTCAAACTGCACCTCTCGCCCCGTTTTACTTTGACTGTAGAGCACACGGTCTTGAATAACACCACCAGAAGATATGTCTCTCACTTTCATTCTAAGTAAATCGCATGATCGTAACTTGCAATCTATGGCGAGATTCAGCAAGGCGAGTTCCATGATGTTTTCTTCGATTTCGAGCCGAGTACGAATTCGCCATATGTCTTCAAGCTTGAAAGGCTTTTTCTGCCCAGTTAGATGACCTTTCTTCGTCCACATAATTGACCTCCAGTCTAAGTTTAGAAGTGGCCTTAGTAAGGTTAGTGGATGGTATACAGAAGAAGTGGTGCTGGTAATTAAGAAGATGCTTGACGGTTGGTTGTGGCTACTCTAGTCTCGCTTTCCTTCTTGGTGCCTTTTTAAATCCGTCCAAGACTTTCGATGAGGCATCTTGAGGAAGAATAAAGGACGTTTTGTTCTCTTTGGCGGCTTTTGTACCATTCTAATGTAGCGATTGGCAGGTTTTGCAAAAGCCGCTTCTTGCTAATAGGTAGCATTCATCGTTTAAGGCTTTGTTTATATATCTTTCGCAATGTAGCACGATTCATTCCAAGCATTCGTGCGGCCTGTGCCTGATTGCCTCGGGTATGCAGCAAGAGCACTTCGACAATCGTGCACTTCACTTCTGGTAGTAATTGGCTGAGATCGGGCGCTGCATGCTTTTTATCTGCAATGCCTGTCAATTCAAGCTCTTGTTTCACACATTGAACTACCTCATCCCGCGTTATCAAAGTCGTCATACTTTTTTCCTCTTACTTTTTTCTTCTTTGAACGATGTATAGCAATGTGCGATTAAGCGCCCTTGTTGAGTTTTGTAGGGCAAACCAGAATTACCAATGTTGATCCTTTTTCGCCAGACTACCAGTGCCTCTAATGAGCTCGTAGCGTTCATTTTTCGCTGTATTTTTTCGAAGTATCCGTCAAAGCTCATGAATTAAGCGCAGCTGTATAGAAAATGAATAAGCTCGGAGTCCGAATTAACAAGAAAGTTCCCTAAATCTTTTGTTAATTGGGTTGAGAGTAAGATCACAGCCTTTGTAGACAGAGTGCTCATCCGTGCCATAGATTAAGATGATTTCTCTTACCGCGATAGCCAACACTCTAATTGTTACCTGAGTCACACTTTTACAAGGTCTGACGTGCAAGGTTAAAATCACAAAATAACGACCCCTTCCTTTGCTTTAAAAGCGCGAAAAGTGCTTTGAAAAGGAAATATCGTGCAATTCACTACCGCGAATCACTTTTTCCCCGCATAAAGAATAAGCGCCTTGATTCATTTCGATTGTTAGAATCCAAAGTTATTTGGTTTATGGAAACAGCAATGAAATCGTCGCAACCTGATGCTTCAAAAGAGGTCTACCCACGGATCGGTAAAGTCTATGAAGTTCACTCAGATAAATCTCGCGTTAAAGTCAATTTTCACGGGAATCCAATCGGTCAGCCTATATGGGCAGTCATAGGTCGAGCGTTTAAAGCTCCTGACATAGATCTCGCTATTGATAACCAATTGAACTGCCAAATCAACTTTATGGATGGCGATCTTAGCCTTCCTATCCTTGTTGACATCTTCACCTCTCTACTAGAGGAAGACCTATTGATACTCCGAGCCAAAAACATGGTTGTTCAAGGAGATGAAAGTGTCGTCCTACGCTCAGGGGAGACTCAAGTATCAATGACGGCGAAAAGTGGCACGGTTAAAACCACCGCCCAAAACATCAATACTTCGGCAGATAAATTACAAAAAATTCAAGCGACCAAAGTGCGTTTAAACTGATTGAAAAGGAAAAAATTATGGCATCAACCATCGGCGCTAATGGGCTGAGTATCGTTCATAAAGGCTCAGGCGGTGAAGCGAATGCGTCTGTGCCGGACGTTTGTTTAACCAAAGTCGGAAAGCCTGTCGTTCCTATTCCGTACGGCAATAACGCTAAATCCGCCGATTTGGTGGACGGCTCAACCAGTGTCACAGCCGATGGTGGCAACAGTATTGCCTTGCAAGGCAGTCAGTTCTCAAAAAGTACTGGTGATGCCGCTGGCGATAAAAAAGGCGTGAGTTCAGGAACCATTGAAGGAGAAGCGGAGTTTGTGACGTCTTCTTCGAATGTCCTTATCGAAGGAAAAGGAGTGGCACGCCAAAGTGATCAAATGACCATGAACAATGGCAATACCATGTGCTTCGGCGTGCAGAACCCATCTTTCTCGGTCGAAGAAGATCTTGAAGAGACCTTTATCATGGACGTTTGTGTGCGTCACCCAAACGGTCAACGGCTGGTGAATGCGCCATTTAAACTCAGTGATGAGCAAGGTTCGACGGTATATGAAGCCACTTTGGATGATAAAGGGCGCAGTGATGCCGACCCGCTCAAAGGGGGGAAAGTCAAGCTGCTGGTCGAAGAGAGTCAAGACCCGTTTGTGGTGGCTCCGATTCGTCGCGAGAACCCTCGCCATGTAGACAGCCAATCGGATGATGATTTTTTCAATATCGCTTCCAAAGGTCAACGCGGCTTTTGGCAGCCAACCAGAATTGAGACTGTTGGCACGGCTTGGGGCAGTATTGGGCAAACGTTGAGTAGCGATCGCTATTTCCAAGACATGGTCAGTGCCGAGGTCATTCAGCACTTTACCCATTATCACCCAGATACAACATTCGATGTATCAAAGACCTGTGATGCACTCATTGGCAACCTTGATCAACCCTTGCCGCATACCACTGAATCGCTGCTCGCTTACACCCTGCCTCAAGTTCTAGAAGAAGGAGAACTACTGTCGGTACTGCTGAGGTTAGCACCGCATGAGACCACTGATCGAATGCTGGCGTACATGCGTGCGCGAGGTAAAGGCAACCCACAAACCTATTTGGCTGACTACGATTGGCAAGCAGCAGAAAAGAGCATCAATAGTGAACTCGACGCGCTGCTTAACAAGCTGAAAAGCCGGTTAACCTTCTTACGTGATGAAGCCAGCAAACTGCAATACGCATACCTGTCTGAGGATGTGTTCGATAAGCACATCGATACGTTAAGCTCGTACATGAAGCTACTACCCGACCTCATTTCTGGTGTGTTCAATAAAATGCAAACCAAAGCCAGCGAGCTTCTGGCGAGCACAGATAACGTAAAGGTCATCAAAGCGGCAGACGACTTACACTCGATTGAGAGTGAATCGATTGAAGCCGTTGTCAACACCACGAAAACCATCGACACGGTCGAGCCATTCATGAACGAAGTGGCTGGCGTGATTGAGAATGTCATTCCGATTTATCCGGTGCGCTATGGCTACGCGAATTTCTTTGACGAATTGATGCCAGCGCAAGCTCCGCCGAGCATGACAGAAATGAGCGGAGCTACCGGGCTGAAAGACACCGGTGGCTACCTACTTCGCCTTCTACGTGAGGGCTGGTTGTACATCAAAGAAGAGAGCGAAGAAGAGACCGCGCCTTTTCACATCTTCAAATATGCGCAAACCCAAACGCCGACCGGTGTGATTGAAAAGTTTGAGAAATACTATTTCACCAATGAAGAAAACGCTCAAGAGGGTTTAACGCTCGATACCTCATCGGGCTCCACGTTCTATCCTTTTGCGTTTGTGACGCCAAAAGCGAAAAAGATTTCCATCGTTTACTCTGAGCACGAATGGTCTGCCGCCATCATTGATAACATGAACAGCGATGAAGAGTTGCGTAAAAAAGCGATGCAGCAGGTGGATTTAACTGCGCCGCAAACCGAGTTTAGTCAAGCGGCAACACAAGACAACCTCAGCGCCTTGGTGGAAGATTACCGCAATAACGATGAAAAGTGGTTGGCAGACAAAGACAGCGCGAAGCCGATGCCCCATGGCCTTGATTTAGCGACCTCTACAGTAAGTTATCACCTTGCGGCTGAAGGCATTGTCGAAACCATGCAAAAAAGCCATAGCGAGCATAAAGACGGCACATTGGTGGCTTTGTTTGACCCAGTTGGTCGTCAGCGCGATATCTCCAAAGTTATCTCGAAAAATGTCGCTGAGCAACAAGCCTATGTCAATGTCAACCAATACCCTTTGACGATTGGACAGTACGCACAGTCATGTCTTGAAAGCGATATTCCAGAAGTTAAGAAAGCAGCAGAGGAAAACCTTGAATTAGGAGCCCTTGAGAAGTTTTTCACAGGTTATGAAGAAAAAACAATTACTCAAAGAAATCAACGTAAAAAACTACTTACTATAATGGACTACTTTGTAGCGGGTAAAGGCGCTGAAGATGAGGTTGGTTCGCTTACTTGTTATCTAAGACACTACTTTGATATTCGTCAGCAAGGCATTATCGACCCTGCAGCTGAGATGGGTAAATTGCTGCTCCTTCTTGGTTCGCTTTTTGAAGGCGTGACCGCAAGTGAAGAAGGCATTGAAAACATGGATAGATGGGTTGGTGAAGCCTTTCATACAGAAGAGCTCACCCCATTAGATAAGGTGTGGGGAGTTTCTCTGAAGGCCATTCAGATCGTATTTCTTCAGCCCCAAGATCAAATAAATTGGCATCATGCTGTACCTCCAGTATTAACTTCGATAGGTAATTACTTGGCTCGTATACAAGCTGAGTTCACTCATGGCACTAAGTTACTGGGAAATTCTGGGTTAGAGTGCTTTTATAGAGCAACCTTACCATCATTATTTGATGCCTTATTAGGGGTTCGGTTTACGGGGAATCGACTCAACATGGCGCTCGATGACATCGAAAACTTAATCGATAAACAAACAGGTCAAAAAAGCTCAATCAAATCAAACGTGCACTTTGGCGAAAAGCTTCTCAATTGGTCTGAAATGAAAGCAAACCAATCAGAGCAACGTATTTTTGAATTACTGGAAGCAGAGCCAACAGCATCAGCACCTGAATGGCTCAAAAAGCTGGCCGATAGGCTCCCTACCAAAACACTTCTCCATTTCGCAAAAGAAAGTGCAGGTTTAGGGCTGACTTATTGGTCGTATCAAGCAAATGTGAGTACCATCAATGATCTTTTGGCTCAAACACAATTCGATACACTCGACCCCGTCAATGATGACAAAGAATATGCGTATCGTACGGTGAAAATGTTGTCCACGCTCGCGGCGATCACCGCAGACAGTATTACTCTCAGTCAGTACAGTGCTAAGGGAGTAAATATTGCAGCACGTGAAGCTGAGAGGGCGCTTCTTGCTCTTCAAAAGCAGTTACCGAATATGAGTAAGCAGTTAGCTGAAAAGCTCGGAGTGCGCAGTTTACAAGCTTACAGTCAGCGTTTAGATACGCGTCTATCGGCAGCGCCGATAAAAGGACTTGTTGTCGGTGCAAACGTGGCAATGTCATTTGTTTACTTCTGGGATGTTTTTACTAGTTATAGGTCAGGCAATAAACAAGCTTCTCTAGGCTATCTGACCGGTGGCGTCTCCAGTCTATTGGTTGCATTTTCGGCCGTCGGGGGGCCTGTTGGAGCCGTATTGCTCTTCGTTGGTCTTACAGGGCTTTTATTTAGCGCATATCAGATAGACCGATTTGGCAAAAATAGTTTTGAAAACTTGCTCTACAGCTCTTTCTGGGGAACAAGTGAGTATTACCCGTTTTGGAATGATTTTAAAAAGCAAGAAGACATTGATACTGTTCAAGAGAGGCTGGATGTTATCACCGCTGTGACATCTAATAACAACAAGGCTGTGACATCTGATAACATTAAGTACTTTGATGTGGCATTGAACATCGAGTCTCAGGAGTTTTTAAACTATTTTTACGCACCCAAACTCACTATCGTGGACAGCAGTATTCGTCCTTATGGCTCAGAGCCGTATCGATACAATCTCAGTTACGTATTCGTCTTGCCGGATTTTAAAATGAACGTATCTCAACTGCATGGCTCGATTTATCGTGAACTGGATGATGCCAAATACGCGGCTTATTCAGTACCTGAGCCCGATAAGGCCATGACCGAAAAGTTCAGGAGTGCGTTGGCGGCGGCATTTGAAGATAGGACGTTATGTATCGCCAAAGAGGACGGTCTGCATGTCACGGTTAATGTCGAGTTTTCGCATCCGGCTCGTCTGATCTGGTGTTACGAACCGACACCAAACACTGTGGTGCCAAAACGCTATTTAACTAACAGCGGCTACATAAGCACGAGTCAAATAGGCATGCTTGATGAAAAACCAAACACTACACCTTGGGGAAAATAATGAACCGCGGCTCTAGAGGAATATTCACAACAAAAGCGCAACCTTTTTCAAAGTGGTGGGCGCAATTTCGAGCAGAAGTGATCGTTGTTCCGATGAAAGACCCACTCGAACCTTTTATGAGGGTCAATGATAATCTGTTGACGTTAAGGACTGGCTACCATACTCGCCGCAATACCATTATCGTCCCATGGATGCTGATGCTAACCGTGTTGACCCTGTATTTTATCTACGATTCTCGCTACCAATATGATTTTGAGTCTCACAAAGCTGGGGCAGCTCGTATGATTGATTTTCATCAAGAAAGGAGAACAGATTACGATAAGTGGGCTCAGAGAGCTGAAAAAGAAGGAAATAAAGAAAAAGCGATTAAGTTTAAACACTGGATTATAGAGGAAGAACAACAAATTCAAGCCTACAGTGTCTATTTTGAGCAAGACGGTGATGTGTCATTGTTTACACACATGAGAGCGCTTAAGCAACTTGGAAAGCTAGATCATTTCCTTTTCGGTATCGGCCTTTTTTCTTTCATGGGCGCTTTATCTTTAGGCTTGTGGTTGCTTTTCTTGTTGAAACCTCAAGACGCGGAAGTTTACTTTGATAGAAACCGGCAGATTGTCTACTCGTGGCGGCATGGAAGGGTTGGCGCAGCGTCATTTGACAAAATGGGGATATTAGAAAATCACCTTGGCTTAAATATCGTGTTGCAGTTTGAAAACAAAAAACAAACGGGCTATAGACCGATGGGGATCGTGGGCATTGATATCGGAAAGCTTTCTTTTCATCGAGAGAGTGATATGACTTACCCATTAGCTCAAATCTTAGCGTTTATGGAACATGGCAAAGAAGCAGTGATTACAGGTGAGTCATTTACAAGGGAGCCAGCAAAATACTTCTTACGCAAGGATAAAAAGCCGGATAACTTTGAACAGCGTGTTGAAGCAGCCCTCGCAGCTCAAGATGATCTTGTTTCCCACTACCAAACGAACCGAGTGAGAGGTCATGCGATTTGAGGTTTGAGAGTAATCTCGTTAAGGTAAGTTGGTGCGGCAGGACTAACTTACCTTCCAGAATATATATTCACAATGCCTAAATATAAAGTCACGATTAACATTATGGACATGTATGGCGTGTATAGACAATAGCCACACGTGTCGTCATGCTCGAAAACAATAAAGGGGCAAATATTAGCCAGCAACTCAATTAACTCCCCCCAACAAAAACGCCCTTCACACAAGTAAAGGGCGTTTGTTATTTGAGGCTGAGTGTTGAAGGTTAAAGCACTAACCCACCGTCAATCTTGAGTACTTGGCCTGTGATGTAGGCGCTCTTGTCGGAGGTTAAGAAGGAGACGCCATTGGCGATGTCTTGTACTGAGCCCATTCGACCTAATGGGGTTTTGCCCTCCATCATTTGAATCACTTTTTCTGGTAGGTTCTTGGTCATATCGGTAGCGATAAAGCCCGGAGCAACGCAATTGACGCGGATCTGCGCGCCCTTTCTTGATAACTCTTTCGCCCAGCCTTTGCTCATCGAGATAACACCGCCTTTACTTGCGCCGTAATTACTCTGGCCGATGTTGCCATCCGTACCCACAATAGAAGAGATGCTGACAATACTGCCTGCGCCCTGCTCTAGCATCACAGGCGCGACGCGTTGAGTGAGCAAGAACACCGCTTTTAGGTTTACGTCGATAACACTGTCCCAATCTTGCTCTAGCATGTCTGGCAGCAAGGCATCACGCGTGATACCGGCGTTGTTAACCAGCGCATCGATTCTACCATGCTGCTTTACGATACTGTCTACCACTTCGCTGACGGCTGCTGCATCGCACAAGTTGACTTGATAATTGCTTAGCTGCGCCGACTGGCTCCATTCCACAGGCGATATGTCTAGCCCGACTACGTGGAATCCATCCTCCAGTAATTGCTCACAAATCGCTTGGCCAATACCACGAGCCGCACCAGTAACAACTGCTACTTTTTCCGCTTTCATCTTGGTCTTCCTTAAATGTTGAGATTACAAATTCGCTTTTTCCCTAGCGTTTTTTGTTTTTATGCCTAGCCGCGTTACAGCTGCGCTTCTCATACGCAGGGTCTTTCATATTTACTTCAAACTATAGGAACAGTCTGGGAGGCGGATGTGAACTAATCAAGACAACTTGATGATGGTTTGCAAAATAACGGGTTTCCGTCACCGTTCTGTCGATATGGTGGTGTAAAAAGTGCGCTGTTTGTTGAATAACTCGCCTTTCATTTAGAGCTCATGAAACTAATTCTTAGATTATGCAGCAAAGTCACAATAAACCTGTGGGTATTACATTCTTGTTATCAAAATTCTCGATTACGATTTAAAGATACGGCGTGCTTTTAAATATGGACGTAGCAAAGGACGCCTTACCTGAGAAAGATAACAAAACCTACGGGAGATAAAATGAATCAGGCTTACATAGATGCAGCAAGAACGCTGCAACAGTGCACGTTCGGGCCATCCCAACGTGACATTAATGATCTTGTTCAATCGGGAAGCATTGAAAACTGGGTCGCTCAACAAACACTTATTACACCGTCTTCTTGGCTGAAGCATTTTGAGCAAGATGAGCTCAACGTACCGGATTTAGGGCAAGGCTTGTATTACGCCAGCAGCTGGACACGCATGACGGTCGAAGGCGATGATATCTTGCGTCAGCGTATTGCTTATACCCTGTCTCAACTGTTCGTGGTCAGTGTGAAAGATCCGGCGTTTAAAGCAGCTTCTAAGCGTCGCTACATGTGTAATTACTTCGACGGGTTGCTCGACAATGCCTTTGGAAACTTCCGCGATGTGATTCGCTTTGTGTCGAAATCGCCAATCATGGGTGAGTACCTGACTTTTGTGAATAACGTTTCTAACGAGCTCACTGCCCCAGATGAAAACTACGCACGTGAACTGTTGCAACTGTTCACGCTTGGCCCAGTTAAACTTCGTAACAACGGTGAAGTGCGTTTGGATGCCGAAGGTAACGAAGTGGCGTCTTACACTCAAGAAGACATCGAGCAACTTGCGCGTGTGTTTACGGGTTGGAAGTTCATCGATATTCGCGGTGACGATAAGTACAGCCAGCCAATGGAACCGCGTGGCGAGCACGATATGGGTGAGAAGCCCATTCTTGGTAAAACCTTCCCTGGCGGTGTCGGTGCAGAAGAAGAGCTGGAAGCGGTGATCGAGCATTTGATGAACCAAAATACGCTCTACACCTTTGTGACTAAGTTCTTCATCAACAAACTTGTGACCAGCAATCCAAGAGCAGGTTATATTCGCCGCGTGCGCCGTGCGTTCAAACGTTCTGATGGCGACATGCAAGCCTTAATCATCGCGATTCTAACGGATAAAGACGCGCTTCGCTCTGGCAGTACAGTGGGTAAATTGCGTGACCCGCTTTCTGTGTTTACCCATGCGATGCGCGCGCTACAAGTGAAGCGACGTGACGGCGTATTGATGTGGCCAAAACAGTTCAATTGGTATAACCGAACGTTGCCACTGTCGGCACCTTCTGTGTTTTATTATTACCAACCAGATGATGCACCAAACCACCCTGATTTTAATGGTCTAGTGGCACCAGAATTCAATGTGTACCAATGGCATGACATCTACCAATATGGGATTCAGTTCCGTGAGCTTGTCGCTCGTTTCGAGGAAGAGGCCAAAGATTGGTACATGGATGAAGTACTGTTCACCCGATACCTTGCTTTTGATGACGAAGGCGTAGTGGATTACCTCAACGAACATTTGTTTGCTTATCAAATGAGTGAGCAAGCTCGTCAATGCTATCTCGATTACCTCGCCCAGTGCCCAAGTCGCCAATCTAAATGGCGCAAAGAGATTAAGAATCTCGTTATGAACGCACTGCTTTCACCAGAATTCATCACACAGGGGTAATCATCATGAACTTAACACGACGTCGTTTTTTACAAGCAGGTTCCGCTGGTGTTGGGGTTTCTGCACTTAACCTTGCTGCTTTTCCTGCCTTTGCAGACTCTTTCAATCAATGCAAAAACGGTTATCGCGCCGTAGTGGGTATCGACCTTGCGGGCGGTAACGATGGCTACAATATGCTGATCCCAACGGCCGCACCGGCGAACAGCCAATATCGAGCACTGCGTGGCAGCTTAGCTTTGGATGAGGCGAGCTGTATTCATTTAGATGCGGTCAATGATGACGCAAAACTGGCATTAAACCCTGCCATGGCTGCGCTCAAGACCTATTGGGATAATGCTAACCTTGTACCTGTTGTAAACCTAGGTCCACTGACACAACGCGTAAACAATGTGATTTATGGTGAGAGTACTCGCCCTGCTCATTTGTTCAGCCACTCTCATCAATCCACTATGGTTCAGTCTCACGCGACTAAGTCTCTGTCAAAAGAGGGCTTTGGCGCGAAGACTTCCACTGAGCTCGGCACTATGCTGCGCAGTCTAAATGAGCTATCACCAATGTTTGATATTGGCGGCACGCAAGTGTGGACCAACTGTATCGATGCGCAATCTAACTCGGTCGGCTCTCAACCACCGAGCGATATTTTTAATGATCAACGTTCGCGAGATCTGTTTGATCAACTGCAAAACACGGGCAGTTACGGCAATGTATTTCAGTCTCATTATGCTGGTGTTGCGGTGGATTCAACCAAAATGTATCAGGAGTTCAGCGCGATTTTGAATGCCGAGATTACTGAGGTGTTCCCAGAAACACGCATCGGTAATCAACTAAAAGCGGTATTTAAACTGCTGCTGCATAAAGATCAGTTCCAGCATCCTGCGCAGTACTTTAGTTGTAAATTAGGTGGGTTCGATACGCACTCTGCTCAAATTAGCCGCCAAACGGGTTTGCTGCAAGAGTTGGCAGAAGCGATGGCCGCGTTCCAATTGGCTTTGGAAAACAATGGCTTGTTTGATCAGGTAACGACGTTCACCCATTCGGAATTTGGTCGTACTTTGATTCCAAACGGTACGGATGGTACGGACCACGGCTGGGCAAGCCACGCATTGGTGATGGGCGGCGGTGTAGCAGGAAAAGCGATCGTGGGTGAATATCCAGACTTATCTGAGACAAGCCCTTACTTGCTCTCGCGTGGGCGTGTGATTCCAACCATCTCTTCCGATCAGCTTCATGCGAGTTTAATGGCATGGTTGGGGCTATCTGAAACGGGAATTAATCAATTATTCCCTGCGCTGGATAACACTTTGACAGATTCAATCCAACCTCAGACTCTCCCTCTGTTCAAATCTTGCTAATATAGAGGGAGATATATAAGTAACTAAGTAATCTATTAATAGTCTACATGGTTACTAATAAGAAAAAGCAGTGCTAAACAAAAGGCTCCGTTCACGCGGAGCCTTTTTATCATTTGGAGAATGGTCACGCCGTCTCTTCATTAATGGAGGGCGATTTATGCAGCCAAGGCTGAACCAAGAAATTAAACAGCGTACCCGCGATAAATAGAGTAATCACAATGCTCGCTCCGCTTGGTAAGTCGTACCGAGCAGACGCTGCAATGCCAGACAAGATCCCCACAAAACCGATACTGATGCTCGCAATGAAGAATCTTGTTCCTTTTAACGCCGCGGCACACAAAGCCGGAATCACTAACAGAGCAAACTCTAAATAGATGCCCGTGAGCTTGACCGTTATTGGCATCAAGATAGCAAAGATCAGGTAAAAGCCACTGCCCTGCATAAATTCAGGTTTTAGCCAAACCAACAGCAACATCGCCGCGGTGATTAATGCCAAAGGCCACACATCATCCCATGTCGACCACAATAACTGCCCGTTAAGAATGCCTTGGATAAAGTCTGCACCATGCGGATCTTTACTTACGAGTAAGATTGCCAGTGAGGCGGAGACCACAAACAAGCTGCCGATCATCGGCTCCAAATGCTGTTGGTAACGCTTCTCCATTAAAGCAATCAAACCACACAGCAATAACGACATCACCCAAGGGCCTACCATCTCGCCGAAGAAGGAACCCGAGAAGAGCGCGTATTGGTTCAGCCAATAATGACTGAGTGCAGCCCCCAATGCGGCAACTTGTGCCACCGCCAAATCAATGAAGATGATTTGCCGTTTTAGCACTTGTTGACCAAGCACCACGTTACCGACTAACGCGATCAGGCCACACAGCACCGCGGGCAATAACCATGCGTACTCTGTCATGGTTTAGCTCTTCACCGGATCGGGCTGCACCAGCACACCTAGCAATTCGTCGATGACTTGGTCGTACATTTCATCAAGACGTTGTCCGTTAGAAACCGTGAGCGGTAACTGGATCAGAGGCTTATCTGTCTGCTGCTGTAACCAGTTCGCGGGGCGTTTATCTTGGTGCGATGAGAATACAATCGCATCAAAGCTATTGGCCTCTAACTTGGTTAATGATTGCAGATGAGAAGTGGTTGGCGAGATTCCCGGTTTCGGTTCAAGGTCAGCGATTTGCTCCATACCAAGCCAATCGTAAAGATAACGATAGGTAGCGTGATAGCCGACAACTTGTTTGCCTTTTAACGGTGCCGCTTTCTCGTGCCACTCATTCAGCTTTTTACGCCAATGAGCTCGGAACTTCATGCCGTTAAGTTGGTAGGCTGGCGCGTTATCTGGATCGATGGTTTTCAAGCGTTCAGTGATCGCCCGTGACAAGGGAATCATGTCATTCGCCGCAAACTGCACATGTGGGTTTCCGTGCGCATGTATGTCCCCCATGCTGCGGTCGACATGATCATGAGTGTCTAACATGCGCACGAAATCGGTCGCATAAACCATGCTTGATGCGCCATTTTGCACCGCGCTATTACTACTGCGAACTTGCAGCATCGGCAGCCACCCGACTTCTAACTCCGCACCAGAACACATCGCCATGTCCGCTTGGCGCATTTTGGCAATTAAAGAAGGACGCGCTTGCACGTAATGGGGATCTTGCTTAGCGGTCGTCGCAGAATAGATGGTGGCGTCTGGTGCATGGCTTTCAAGAAAGGCTTTCCATTCTGGCTCGCAGACGAAGATGTTCAGCGCCAAAGCAGGCGAAGAGATGATGGCAGCCCCCGCCGCCATCATCGCTACACTGCATTTACTGAGCGTAAGCTTAGAACGCATGTGCACCGTGCGCTCCAAATGTCATCACATATTGCAGAGTGAATACGTTGTCTGTCTCGCTGTCTTGGTTGTCGATACGAGAGTATTGCGCTCGGATTGTACCGAAGTGAGAAGAATCCCACGCGATCATCGCATCCATTTCTTTGTCTTTTAGAGCCGTGAAGTGCATGTGGTCACCGTGTGCGTGGCCATCGTAGCTTTCTGCCTCACCGTAACGTAGACCTGCAGACCAGCTTGGGTTGAAACGGTAAACACCTGACACGTAGTAAGCGCTTAGGTTATCTGGTGATTCTGCATCGTCTTTGAACTTACTGTCTACCACACCGTCTAGCAGCATGTATTCAGCAGATAGTGTGAAGTTGCTGTATTTGTAGTTGCCGTCTGGTGCCCACTTCCATACAAAGTCTGCGCCGTAAAGGTTAGCGCCAGTTACCGCTGCACCGTGACTATGATCGTGTCCATGCTCGTCTGCATGACCGTGGTCGTGATCTTCAAACTCCGTCACTTTGCCGTTTTCGTTACGTAGGTAACTTAGGCCAAACTGCCAGCTTGAAGACTCAGAGAAGTCGTCACCCAGTTTCAACGTTGTCGTGTAAACACCCACCTCAGAGCCATCTTCAACAGAAGACATCTTGCTGCCGCTTAGCGCTTCTACACCAAACTTCACGTAAAGATCTGTGGGTAGCACGATGTTTGCGCGTACACCATCATCGTAGTAATGCGAACCAAGGAAAGTACGATAAGCGATTGGACGCTCTACGAAACTGTCGGTATGCATATGCTGGTTGTTTAGGTAACCAAAATCAGAAAGGAATCGACCTGCACGCACATTTAAACCGTATGGAAGAGCTAGAGTCTCGATGAACGCTTCTTCAAGCATCAGTTCGGTTTCATCACCGTGGCTTTCAAGAACCGCCGTCAGTGAGCCGTGGAATTTATCATCGATGTTTGCAGACATGTTCACCTCAGTGTGACCAAGGCCGAAACCTTCTTCACGCTCTGAGTTGTTACGCTGGCCATCTTGATAGTAACCGTCTAGTACCACGCCGATCTGAGGGTTCGACAGCGTATCGGCAAAAACTGGGGAAACAAACAAGCTACCAACCGCTAAAGAGACCAATTTCTTATTCACTACGTTTTTCCTTATTTTGTTATGTTATAACACCACTTAATATTTCGCAGATGTTATAACATAACAAAACCTAAAAAAAGCGAGTTATGTAACAATTTGTAAATTTAAATTCTATGCAAATTATCAATAGCAATCATAAGGTTAATGATATTTCGCCACAATTTAAGCTCTGTATGATCATCATTGCCCCGCTCTCTTTTTGGCGGCTCGATGTTGCTAAACAAGGGATACTCCCCCGCTTGAAGGGGTAAAAGCTGGCATCGATGAAACGGCATATACTTAATCAATACGGCGGCAGGACTGGAAACACAAAATGCTCAACATGGACTTCTCACAACGTTTAGTGATTAAAACCCATCAACAAAATTGGATTGCTAGCCCAGCCGCTGGTGTTTGGCGTAAACCATTGGAAAGAGAGGCGAAAGAGTCCGGGCATACCACCAGCGTGGTCAAGTACGAGCCCAATTCACAGTTCGCAACACACCCTCACCCATATGGCGAGGAAATACTGGTGCTAGAAGGCGTATTTTCTGACGAAGATGGTGATTACCCAGCGGGGACTTACCTTCGTAACCCACCCGGCAGTCACCATGCTCCGTTCAGCAAAGGGGGTTGCGTTATCTTAGTGAAACTCAATCAATTTGCTCCCAATGATCTAGAGACCGTACGTATCAATACGAACCAAGCAGAGTGGTTAGCGGGTATTGGCGGGCTAAAAGTGATGCCACTGCACAAGTTCGGGCACGAGCATGTCGCATTAGTAAAATGGCCGAAGGGCGAAAAGTTTCAGCCACACCGCCACTTTGGTGGTGAAGAGATCTTTGTGTTATCTGGAGAGTTCAAAGACGAGTTTGGCGAATACCCCACTTACACTTGGCTGCGTAGCCCTCATAGGAGTGAGCATTTCCCTTTTGTCGACGAAGAAACGGTGATTTGGGTGAAGACTGGTCACTTACCTATAAGTTAACTAAGCCGTTCCTATCAAGTAATCGAGGCGAAACACAAGAACGGCTCGAATCACCGAGCCGCTATCCATGAAACATAACCGTTAAATTATGCGCTCATAATTTTTGAGGAGAGCCAGTCTTTTAGCTCCGCTCTGTTGTGTTTGAGTGTGTTCATTTCATGGTCGTCGATTGGATTTCCTTGCAATTCGAGTTCGCGGATTTCTTTGTCGAGCTGGTTGTAGTTTTTTGCATTTTCAGCAAACGCGCTGTCGTTTGCCGTCAGTTGAGTGATGGTATCCAAATGTTCTGGGAATTCATGAGTTAATGAGTGATTTTCACCTAACATAGAGACCTCTTTGGCTGAGTACATTTTAGTTAAATAAGCTGCTTGATTCCTAAGCAACGCTTAAAGCCACCATAGCATTTCAGCCAAAGGGAAATTGTCGATTTGAGCACATTTTGACCGACACTTTAGAAACTTAAGACTCTCGTACTCAAATTGACCATTGTTAGCTTGATGTTAACGTGATGTTCATTTCATTCAGCGGTTTTAAGCTACATTTATAGAGCTTTCTATCACAAAGGAAATAACAATGAACTCTCTGAAATACAGCTTGGTAGGCGCTGCCGTTGTTTTTGCTCTTGCCGGGTGTAACTCTGATAGCGATACAGTCAGCACCACAACACCAGTCACGCTTTCTGTTTCTGATGCCCCGATTGATGATGTTTCTGAAGTTGTTGTCACTTACAGCAAAGTTGCCTTTCTTCCTGTCGGGGACGGTGAAGGTGAACCTCAAATCTTCGAAGTTTACAAAACGGATGAAGACGGTAACTACGTGGATGAAAATGGTGACCTTTTGCCAGATGGTGAAGAGCCACTGCCACTGAGTGTAAACCTGTTGGATTTCCAAGGTAGTGATGCACAAGAACTGGTTGAAGATGAAGTCATTCCAACTGGTGACTATCAACTGTGTGTTTTTGCAAATGACGGTGACCACCCTGATTACCCATCTTACGTCGTTGAAGAAGCCACAGGAAACGAAGTGCCACTGACCGTGAAAGGCGAAGGTAGATGCCCTCAAGGTGTCGGATCTGAACCAAATGCTGGCGTATTGTTCTTTAATAACGCATTCGCAGTTAACTCGGACAACAATGACTACGTGGTCGAGTTTGACTTACGCCGAGGTTTGAAAGACGCAACAGGCAAAGATGAAGGCTACACCATTCAGCGCACGTCGGTCACCTTGATCAATACTGTCACGACTGGTGAAATCGAGGGTAACGTTGCACTCACAACCTACCAAGGCTGTGAAACCGACACCCCATCAGGCAACGGTTATGCTCATGCAGTGTATCTCTATGAAGGTGACATTGCAGAATCCGACATGGGAACCTTCGCAACGAGCGAAGCTCAATCGCCTATCGCTTCGGCTAATGTCGTTACCGAAGATGAAGGGGCGACTTACCAATATGAGTTTGGCTATGTAGAACCAGGCACTTACTCGGTTGGTTACACCTGTACCGCTAACGATGACTCGGAAGAGGGCATTGTTGATGGTGAAACATTCAGTATCTACACGTCCACAAGTGGATTGAGTGTTTCTGCAGGCAGCGATACCAACGCTGATTTATAACTCCTTCCCAACTTAAAACAGCAAAGCCTACTTTATGGCTTTGCTGTTTTCGTTAAAAGAAGCTGATCGGTAAATAGAAATCTAACTCGAACGCCTCTTCATGATTGAGGAAATGATTTTTATGGTAGTGCACGTAGGCTGGCGTCGAGCGTTGTTTGAAGCCCGAGTTAGGCAGCCATTTCTCTAATACCATACTGATCTGCGGCAGCAATTCACCATAAACCCCAGTAAGTCGAAATACCGCATGTAAGCCACCCGGAATGGTCATTTGATTCACAACGCCCCGATACTTAAGCGGCTTATCAATTTCCATACAAGCAACGTAGCGGCATTTATCTAACTCAACCCAAGCAGGATTAGAATGATGCAAACCGTATTGGGTGGAAAAGTCACGATGCTCTGAGTTCGCCCAAGCTTTGAGCACCAACCAAGCATTGCGAATAGAACGGTTGTAGCCTTCATGACGAACGTAAGCAGCAAAGCGTTGTGGCACTTCAACTATCTTTGGCTCCGGTAAGGTACGCTTCGCGACTCGATGGTAACCCGCCGCCACTTCTGGGTCTTTGAGGTATGGCTTCTCAGCAACTTGCAAATCGTGCTTACGCCAAGCGCCGGGTGACATATCAAACGTGGCTTTGAACGCACGGCTGAACGAAGACACCGAGCTGAAACCACACTTATTGGCAATCTCCAATACCGATGATTTGGTATCAAACATCAACTGGTTTGCGGCGTATTCCATTCGGGTGCGACGAACGTATTGGTGAATTGACTCGCCAACGACGTCTTTAAAAATACGGTGGAAGTGCTGCTCAGAATACGCTGCTACATCAGCCAGCTCTTTGGCGGATAATTCTCTACCGATGTCTTGATGAATGTAGAACAACACATCATTGATTCTGGAAACCTGTTGCTGGCTCATAAGTGGGCGTTTTACTTAAATAGCATAAATGGACATGTTTAACAGCATAAATGGACACACCAAGTTTAGCAATTCCCATATAATATCTTTCAACTAAAACCAAAATTAAAAAAATACGAGAAGCACAACGCATGGAAATCGCACAGTCACTACAACAAGTAAAGTCATCGTACATTCGAGAGATCCTCGCTGCCGCTAGCGATAAAAACGTCATCTCGCTTGCTGGCGGTTTGCCCGATGAAAAGACCTTCCCTATCGACTTAATGAAGCCGACGCTAGAAAACTTGGCAAACATGCCTGAAGTTTTTCAATACGGCTCAACGGCAGGCTACGCGCCACTGCTAGAGTTCCTAAACGGCTACTTCAAACTGCCTGAAACACACGCCGCAATGATCACCACAGGCTCTCAGCAAGGCTTAGATCTGATTGCACGTGCTTATGTAAACCCGGGTGATAAAGTCGTGATGGAGGCGCCAAGCTACCTTGGTGCAATGCAGGTGTTTGGTTTGGTTCAGGCGGACATCGTGACTGTCTCTCAAACAGAATTTGGTCCAAACCTTGAAGAGCTAGAGCAATGCTTTGCAGAACAAAAGCCGAAGATGTTCTACGCTGTACCCGATTTCCATAACCCAACAGGGGTTTGCTGGGCGCTAGAAACGCGTCAGAAAGTTGCAGAGCTTTGTATTCAATACAACGTCGCTTTTATTGAAGACGCACCTTACCGTGAGTTGCGTTTCTCTGGTGAAGCACTGCCGCTTGTCTCCGATTTCTGTCCTCAGCATTCTATCGTACTGCGTTCATTCTCTAAGATCGCTTCTCCGGGTCTTCGCATTGGTGTGGTGACGGGTAAAAGCAGTTACCTAGAACCGTTAATTAAAATCAAACAGGGTGCGGATCTGCATTCCAGCGTACCAATGCAAGCACTGCTGCACGGTCTGCTTCAACACGATAACTTTGAAACCCACATCAGCACCATTTGTGAACTCTACAAGTCGCGTTACGATGTCATGTACACAGAGCTAGAAAAACAGCTTCCTAGCAATTGTGTATTGAAGCCTGTTGATGGTGGCATGTTCGTATGGGTGGAAATTCCAGAATGCGATACCTTTGAACTAGCAAAATCATTGCTTGCGAACGGTGTGGCTGTTGTACCTAGCCCAGTGTTCTATCCAGAAGGATCAGAAGTAAAAGCAGCGCTGCGCCTCAACTTCACCAACGCAACGCCTGATGAGCTCAAAGTTGCCGTAACTCGTTTAGCCGACGTACTGAACGCGCTGTAATATAAATTACACCTTAGAATCCAAATACCTGCCTTTGAGATGCGAATTAAGTCTCGAAGGCAGCGTTTCAAAAAAGTTCCCCAAAAAATTTATTTTTTTCTCTCAAAATCAACTCTCTACGTTAAGTGTCTGTTTTCGCTTGATCCTCTAACGATCGCAAAAAAGAGATCTTGATCACGCATTTGAAGCCTTGAAAAGTTACGTCTATCTTTCAGAAAAAAGGCATCGACCTTGTCGCATCATCTGCGAATTCAAACACTTTTGATCATGAGGGCTTATCACTATCAAAAGTTGCGCTGAAACCATCAGCAAAGCAGTCTGTGAAGATGAACGCCGCAAGGACGCAACTACAACCATTCTGAATGTCGCTACACCAATCCGTGATTGGATTTATACACGTCGGCTTAGCGCATCATATTACAGAGGGGTTTATCAGGATGAACATTCGACCATCGAAAGGACTTGTTGTCACAGGCTTGTCCACCGTACTTTCACTCGCTGCCATGCAAGTAGCACACGCGAGCAATTCACCAAACTGTAGCGACGTACTAGCAGGTAACAAAACCGCCGTGTCTCAAAAAATGACCGTGCTGTTGGGTGAAGACATCACGCAATCCAACCTAGTCACGACCGTTGTTCCAGCAAAGAACAACCCATTCGTCACAGAAGCGCTGGTTTCTGTTTCTAACGATGTTTCTCCAAACGGCTTGCTGCCGAAGAAGTCATTAGAAGAAATCCAGCAAGTGCGCGAAAACATCGAGAAAGCCGGCGTAGAGGTAAGCAAGTTACAAAACACGTTTGAAGTCGCGTTTGTTAGCCTTATCGACGGACATTGTCAGTTCTCGACCAACAAGCTAACGACCAACGCCAAGATTGATTTTGACCACTTAGAAGGTCTATCCGCCTACTCTATTCCTGCTCTATTGGCCATGGTTGATAAGTCGTACGCGATGGCAGAAGCGAGGATTGAAGCCGAAAAAGCGCACGCGGCAGAAATCGAACGTGAGAAAGAAAAACAACGAGAAATGGCAGCCGCAGCGGCAGCCGCACGCTATCAAGATGCTAACGTACTGGTAAGAGTCGAGAAGTTTGATGGCTCTAACGTCACCTTCTCTGTGACTAACCTCGCTGCTGACGGTGAATTACAGCCGAACTTCAATACGTTTAGAGCGTATCAGACCGATAAAGGTGAGTTGATTTATAAATCGGAGTCGCTACTCAGCCTCGTCGATAGCGAAGGGAAAGGACTGACGACCATCGGTATTGCCGAGCTTGGCCCACAAGCGGGCAAAGATTTGACCATCTCTCCAGGAGAAACTCGTCAGTTCATTACCAGTATCGAATCAGAAGTCGCACCAGAAGCGAAGCTAAGCCTAAAGTTCCCTGCAAAAGTGCTTAACACCGATGAAGCCTTCACCCTATCCTTTACGGATTCTGTTGCTATGGCGACCGCAGGGCTAAATTAGACAGTAGCTACATTAAGCCGTAATTGCACTATGCAACAACTGCGTCAGATAGAGAAAACATTAGATATCAAAACAAAAAAGCAGACTATCACGTCTGCTTTTCCTTTAGTTTTTACACTGGTATGCGTTAGCGAACATAGTCACTGAGCTAGAGAATCCTAGCGGTTGATACAAGTAAAGCGTATCCGCGCCCAGCTCTGCTGCTTTGATGCGCATTTGGTTGAGTGTTCCCCAAACCATGTCTTTATCTGCGTGCAGCCAGTAGTCGTAAAAATGGCCTTCTGAGCCCAGTACGGTGCCGAGGTGCTGGCAGTTTGCGATTGCGTTTACATCATCCCAAATCACTTTCACTTGCTCGGACTCTTGTGTTGGGAAGGTCACGCAGCCAGTTAATAACGTTGCTAATGCTGCAGCAGTCATTAACTTTTTCATAATTTCATCGCCTTAGAATTAAATAGACTGCGGATTCTATTTATCGTTTAAGCAATGAACAACAAAAATTTTTTATGCTTTACATAACCGTTGATTTCACAGTTTTTCTTGGTTGTTTTAATGCTCTTGCATCACGAATGTTCAGTGTCATTAAGGTCAAGTTGGTAAAGCCTGCAAGCAGCTCAACGATTTGTATCACATAGAAAGTGGTATCAAACTGCCCAAGCTGAGCAAGATGCTGAAGGTAAATCGCCGCAGGCACAAGAATTAAAACACCGTTCATGGCGACAAAAGGCATGCGTTTTTTCTTAGCTGCGATAGGGCCTTTTTTCACTTTAGGCGCCATCTTAGCACCTGTGATTCCTGCCGCTGCCATCAAAGGTACTACCGCCCAAATCGCATACGAAATATAGGTTTTCACCGCAACAATCGCCTGCTGATCACCAAAAAGTTCAACAAATACGGTACTGGTGAAAAAGCTCATGATTAACATATATGCAGTCATAGAGCTGATTCGGTGAACGAGGCTGAGTGTCTTTTTCATAGCGATATTCTCTTTTTTAGATGTAGTAGTAACGGTACGAGACAAAGATTACACAACAATCATTGCGCACGCAACAATTGCAATTAAAATAAATCATCTCAATTATCAGAGAAATAGCAAAAACCTCTATTAACCTCATGTTTTAAAACACAATTAATAAATGCACAAAAATGAGAGCGCCATTGGATTTTGTGAGAAAATTGGAGTAAAACTGAAGAGTAGATGAAAAAGAGGGACTGAATTTGGCTTCCAAAAATAAACTGATCCGTTATCAATCCATTGAAGTCGAGGATGTCTTCAGCAAGGAAGATGAGTTGATCAAACTCGTGCAAACGGATCAACTCTCTCAAGTGCTGTTGTTATGGCAGGTGAAAAGCCCAACACTGGTTCTTCCGGCAGGCAAGAAGTGGCCTATTTCGGATGAACTTGAACAAGGCCTTGAAGACACAAACTGGAAGCTCTTCTCAAGAAAAACAGGGGGCGCACCAGTCCCGCAAGTCCCGGGGATCATTAATCTCTCACATATTTACCATTGGCCAGAAGAGCAGCCATACGACATTAAGAAAGCATACCTTGATCTGTGTTCCGTGCTCACTGTCTTCTTTGAGCAGCTTGATGTAAATGTCGACGTACATGCAACACCAAATTCCTACTGTGATGGCGACTACAACCTAAATATCGGTGGACAAAAAGTAGTGGGGACAGCGCAGCGCGTATTACTGAAGAAAGGCGGCGGACAAGTTGTGCTTTCTCAAGCCTGCATTCTTATTGATGCTGATGTCGAGAAAATCGTTGAGCCGGTAAAACTGTGCAATCAATTGTGTGGCCATGCCGATCATATTCGCGGTGATGTCCACACTCCCCTATTTAACCACATTGAGCAAAGACCGAGTGTGGATGCCTTGTTCCAACTCATCACTCAAGCTTTCTTAGATCATGCTAAGTAAGACTAACCAGTCTTCACAAGCTCCCATCTCTTTTGGGAGCTAACCACAGCGCGCGGATAAGTCTCTCCCACACTGCTTATCGACTAGCGATTTTCCTTATATCACCATACGGGCTGAGCCCTATTTGCCACCAGCATCATATTATAAGTATGTAATGTTATAACAGAGATCAAATTTAATTATTTCTCAATTGCTATCTCTTAATTATTAAAACCTACATTAACATCCTCTTCATTAAAGGTTGGTAATATTTATATTGAATAATATTCACCTTATTTTTATGCAACCAATAACTGCACAGTATTTATATGGTTAATTCGTAAAAATCACTTTTAACCACAATATAAGATTAGCTTAATTAGTAACCACTAATAGTTTATGTGACCATTGTTCAAGTTATTTATATATAAACTATTTAATCAGAGAAACATTTTTACAAATTATGGTTTCTATGTATTTTATTTACCTGGCAAATATTCCAACCCCAATGTTATTTGTCTCATATATAAGAAATATTTTACTCACACTAAAACATAACAGGTAAATAAATGAATACATTTGTAAAAATTACTGCGCTATCTGCTCTCACCCTTTCATCAATGAACGCTTTTGCCGTGAGCGATACTTTTGACGCGACTCTAGAAGTAAAACAAGCGATCACTATGACCAGAACGTCGAATCTTGACTTCGGTATTATCACTTCAGACCGTACGACAGATGTTGTGATTGCTCAAGGCGACGCTGGCGCTGCGACCTTCACTATCGACGGCGGTGCTGGTGAAGTCGTTGATGTTGCTATCGCTGGTACTAACCTTGTAAATGGTGCAAACAACGTTGCAGCGACCTTTGATTTCTCTCCTACACTGACGCTAACAGGCGGTACAGCAGAGCTTAAAATTGGCGGTACAGCAGAAGTATCAACAGCGACACTTGTTGCTGGTACGTACTCTGCAAGCGTTCCAGTTGATGTTACTTACCAGTAATCAATAGTATCGTTTAATGAAATGGCGGCAATAATATAGTGCCGCCATTATTAGTATAAGAATATCATGCCATTAAAAGTCGCTTTTTATTTAGGGTTATTTTTATTTACCCCCCAAAGTTGCTTGGCATTAACGATCGTACCAGAAAATATGGGAATCTCTTTTCCAGGAACATATTTATCTGGACGAGGACAAAATGCGGTTTCTAGCCCTGCCCACAATCAACTGTATGTTGTCCGCTTTTATGTTGAAGGTGAACCAGGGAAAAAAATTACCGTCACTGTACCTAATAACCAATATCTTAATCATGACAAGACATCTCGAAAAATTAAGATACGTCGAATTTTTTACGGGTGCGGTTTATCTAAACGCGGGCGCACAAAAATAAACAGCAATGGAAGAAGCAAATTGTTATGTATCGGCGCAAAGATTCGGATAGGCGCAAAAATTCCAGCTGGCAACTACTCTGGCACCATTCCTTTTGAGGTTAATTATCGATGAAGCACCTAATTCTACTGCTGACAACAGTGATCATCTCGCTACCTATTCATGCGCAACTGTTGATTGCTCCGACCCGCTTGGTGCTGAATGCAGATCAGTCAGTGACCGAGAAGATTATCGTTGAAAACAGCTCGGACAAACCCATTCGACTTGAAATCAAACCGGTTTATCGCCCTATCACTTTGAGAGGTGTCACCCGCACCGATAAAAACATCGCGCAAACAGAAGATATTGCGGAGTGGATTAAAGTCTCTCCACCTGTCATTCGTGAATTAAAGCCAAACCAACGACGCACCATTCGCCTGAGATTCAGCGCCTTACCAGCAGATAAAGACAATGGTGAATATAGAGCGTATTTGTGGTTCTCTCCGATCACGTTGGCCCAAGGCCAAACCACAGACTCACAAAGCACGGGCCCCTCTTTTAATCTCGACTTCAGAGTGAACAGCTATATCCCTGTATATGCACAACGCGGCGAGATAAAACAAGATGTGTTCTTCCAGTGCGAAAGCGGCGAGTTACGCATTCAAAATAAAGGTAAATATCAGTTTAACGCCATGCTAAACGCTGAAAACCTTCAAGAAAAGTTGGTACTACTTAGACAATCAGAGCTTGTGAGATCGCTACCGGCTAAGACTAAAGTTCTGATCACACAAGACGAACAATCACTACACGAATGTACCTTGTAATCTGCCTTACATCGATTCACGCACCGAGCCCAATCTAACCAGAATGAGACTACGTTACATTGGGCTGTGTTTGTCGATGCTCGTCGCCCTCTCTTTTCCATTATTCGCCAACGAACCATCGCAGTTATCCTTGTATCCTGCGCACATTGAAGTTCGGTTAGGCAATGTAGGAGACAGTTTTTATCGTGTCATGATGGACGATGAGGAAGAACCCTACCTGCCAATCGAGAGTAGTATTGCCTACTTATTAGAAATGCATGGAGATTGTGTTCAACAGCGATGTGAAATTCACTTGCCACAGGACATGGCACGAGAGACTCCGGCCTTCATTATCGATCTGGCCCACAGTGTGTGTTACCGGTCTAACTCGCCACAACAGCCCATTCAGGTCCTCAATTATGAACAGGAATGGCTCATCCACTGGCGCAGCCTTAACGATTGCTTGCCCGTTAAAGCTCGTTGGTACATCGAAGACTATCAACTCATCATCGACAAGGGCTATAAGTCTCCCTCAGAGCTGGAAGAGGAAATTCAAAAGCTAAAACGCGACTCTCGCGAAAAAGCCAAACAACTTGAAAAGCTAGCAAGACAACCTGCGGTCAGGCCGCTATCAACGTTGGGGTTCTCCACACGCCTTTCTGCAACCGCGTCATATGAGAGCGATAACAAGGAAGGAGGATACCTTCTCTCTGACTCGCTGATGAGCACTGAGAACTGGATAGGTCAGCTGTCTATTGACTCACGGGAAGATCAACCTGTGGCTTACTACAACTTCACGCTCGCCCCACCAAACAATAGTAATCAAGTTGAACTCGGGCATGTGTTACTAGATGGCGGCCTCTACTCCAACCCTGTGATTCTAGAAAATGGGTTTCACTACACCAATCATGAAACAACACCTAAATTTGGCGATCTGCAACTTGAACGAACAACGCAGCCAAACATCAACATCGATGTGTTGGTCAACGGGATTTATCAAAGCTCCTATCGCTCTGATGATTTTGGGCGCTTTGTCATCGAAGAAAACAATATCGCGCCAGGTGACACACTCACGTTTCGCTATTACTTGGCGAAAGGCGTTTGGCAGCAAGAGGAAGTCGTTATCGCAGGCTTGGATGGCGGTTTCCTTCCGAAAGGAAAGTGGGGAGTAGATGCCATCGTCGACTTTGAAGGCGCCAAAGTTGGAGCGGGTATCATCGAGTATGGCATAGATGACTACCTAACCTTTGGAACCACCGCGTTGATCGCGGAGCACGACACGCTGCTGGCTTTCCAAACACGGTATCTTCCGAGCCACTGGTTAGCAATGCAAGTAGGTTGGATTCCTGAATTACAGCGCTTCCCTATTGAGCTAGATATGCAGTTTGGCCGCGCCCAATCGTTAAGCTTGGAGCTCAACAAATCTGTGAATTTCACACGGAATTCCGACTTGTACGACGCCTTAAAATACAGCTATTCAGGCGCTTACTATAATGCCTATCTGGATCTAAGGCATGAAGACGGTGGCTATAAAATCTCGCCTCAAGTCAGTATGAAAGTCGCTCGTAATCTTTTTCTCCGCTATGAATCTAATTATACCCACGATAAGAAAGATAATGTCGACGACTTCTTACACACTATCGAACTCGCCAAAAATGGCTTTTCAGATACCTCATGGCGTGTGAAAGGGTCATGGGATAAATCCGGCTCTCTCGAGCAGACTGAAGCTTCATTACGAAATATTTGTACCGATTGCTGGCTCAACCACGGGCAGTACTTCGAGGAAGTTATGTCGAACCTGTCTGCCAGCTATAACAATACTGATCTCGAATTGTCCGCAACGGTCGAAGCTCGGGTGAACTCAAACTTCAAAATCAAACTGTTTGGCAATCATGAACAATACGGTGTCGAGCTTACGACGGAAGCCGCAGCTCGCAGCCATTTCGACGACAACATTGCCGAGCTATTAGATTGGAGCAAATACAGTTTCGCAAAACTCGTTGGTACCGTCGTCGACCAACAAGGCAATGCAATCCCGAATGTGAGTTTGCGCGTGCTCGATCAGTTCGCCATGAGCGATGAAAACGGCAAGTTTGTTTTTCACCAAGTTCCTGCCCACGATAATCTCTCCATCTATGTTGATGAAAGTGCACTAGACCTTAACTTAACCACGCAGCACAACCCCATTCTCGTCAATACACGCCAAGCAGGGATAACACAAATATCCGTGGTTTTGATCGCCTCTTTTGGCGTTGATGGCGTGATAGAAGGCCAACTCGAAAGCAACAGCTACCTGCACTTTAAACACATAGCCAATGATATGGAGTTCTCAAGCAAGATTGAGGAGGATGGCTTTTATATGGTGGAAGGGCTAACGTCTGGGCTCTATCTCATAACTTTAGAAAACGGCCAACAAAAAAGAATGATGCAAGCGCATCTCGACAATGAGTTTTGGATAAGCGGACTTAACTACCAAGTTTCCGACTTCTATTGAAGGTCTAATAAATACGGATACTGCTGATTTAAAAGATAAATATGCAGTGCACATCAGCAAAGCTCCCTCCTCTTTTTGAATGAAAAAGCGGCGTGCCGAACCCTACCTCCATTGAGCAATTTGAAAATGAGATCTAGCTCAAATATTTATCCATGACGGAAATAGTTGAAGCCAACGCCTAAAAGCCTCAGAATGTCGCACTTTTCGCGTCGAACATAAAATCGACGACTTTTTATCCAACTCGACAATTGAGAATCATACATATGGGTTTTACCTCGTTAGGTCTATCTGCTCCAATCCTTAAAGCTATTCAGGAAAAAGGCTACGACACCCCTTCGCCAATTCAGGCAAAAGCAATTCCAGCTGTTTTGGAAGGGAAAGACGTAATGGCAGCAGCACAGACTGGTACAGGTAAAACGGCAGGCTTTACGCTTCCGATTCTTGAACGTCTGTCGAACGGCCCACGTGTACGCGGCAACCACATCCGCGCATTGGTGCTAACCCCAACACGTGAGCTTGCTGCGCAGGTACAAGAAAACGTGTTCATGTACAGCCGTCACCTACCTCTAACGAGTGCAGTGGTATTTGGTGGTGTGAAGATCAACCCACAAATGCTTCGCCTACGTAAAGGTGCAGACGTATTGGTTGCAACACCAGGTCGTCTAATGGACCTATACAACCAAAACGCAGTGAAGTTCGACCAACTAGAGATGCTAGTACTGGACGAAGCAGACCGTATGCTAGATATGGGCTTCATCCGTGACATTCGTAAAATTCTAGAGTTGCTTCCAAAACAGCGCCAGAACCTATTGTTCTCAGCAACGTTCTCAAACGAGATCCGCGACCTTGCAAAAGGCTTGGTAAACAACCCAGTTGAGATTTCAGTTAACCCTGCAAACTCGACAGCACGCACCGTAGAACAATGCATCTACCCAGCAGACGTGAAGAAGAAAGCGCCAATGCTGGTCAAACTGATCAAAGACGGTGACTGGAAACAAGTATTGGTATTTACCAAAACCAAGCATGGCGCGAACCGCTTAGCCAAGTTCCTAATCGACCAAAAGATCACGGCAGCGGCGATTCACGGTAACAAGAGCCAAGGCGCACGTACTAAAGCACTGGCTGACTTTAAATCTGGCGAAGTTCGTGTATTAGTTGCAACAGACATTGCTGCACGCGGTATCGATATTCCTCAGCTTCCTCAAGTGGTTAACTTTGAGCTGCCAAAAGTGGCTGAGGATTACGTTCACCGTATCGGTCGTACTGGTCGTGCTGGTGAAGTGGGTAAAGCGATTTCTTTAGTGTGCGCACTTGAAGCATCAGAGCTATTTGCGATTGAACGTTTGATTCAACAGTTGCTTCCTCGTAAAGAACTGGAAGGCTACGCACCAACTAACGTATTGCCAGAGTCGAAGCTTGATACTCGCCCTATCAAGCCAAAGAAACCGAAAAAGCCTAAGAAGCCAAAAGCAGAAGGTGAAAACGGTCAAACCGCTGAGAAGAAAAACAGCGGCGGTAACAACAAACCAAAGCGTCGTTTCAACAGTGACAACAAAAACGGTAAAGGCGAAAACAAATCAGGCAAAGCCGGCGCTGGTAAGCCAAAAGGCAACCGTGACGGTCAAGCTCGCTCAAACGGCAAGCCAAGTAGTAACAAACCGAATAACAACCAGTCTGGTGCGAACAAACCGGGCGCAAATAAAAACGGTAACGGTGGCAAGCCATCAGGTAACCGCAAGCCCAACAACAAGCCTGCAGGCGCAAAGCCTTCAAATGGTAAACCGTCAGGCAACAAGCCATCAGGACAACGTCGTAAGCCACGTCCGCAAGTAGCTAAATAATTAGTACCGAGTTAAAACGACAAAGCCGCTGACAATCTCAGCGGCTTTGTTTTTTCTAACAGTGAAAACTATGTTATAGCTGGTTACTGAAAATACATTTTTTGAATTACTCTCTGGAATCTAATATCTCTCTAATCTTCTTATAAGAATTTTTTTTAGAGTTGAAGATGATTTTATGCTCACCAAACTCTTTTTCGATACCAGCAATCAGCTTCCGCCACTCCAGCAGATAAGCCACCATCGAATAAATCAACACTCCGAATGTGAACAATACAGGCACACCTAGGCTGAAAAACAGAACTGAATGAACTCCGATTTCAGGACTAATAATATCAGAACGTTTTAGCAGTTCCGCAACCCCCATACCAATACCAGCACCACCAGTACCGATAAAAAAGACAACAACATACAGCGCGTTTCGCATCTTTTTTAATGGAGCTCTGAGGAAAGGCATTCTCTGAAGACTAAGTATACCAAAGATATCTAGTTTTCTAATTTCAACTTCATTTCCTCTAACAATTACACTATTTTTAAGAGCTTTACTCTTGTCGCTAAAATAGGCACCTGAGATAAAACCAAATAAAAAAAATCAAAACCAATAAAATAAACATTAAAAAAACAGGGTCAAATATTGAATTAGAACCCACTATAACTGAGCTTAATACATACAAAGTTAAAACTAATAGTGCATATACTGGAAAAATAACACCAACTTCTACTCTTTTATTTAAAAAATCTTTCCCTTTTTTTGTAAAAGATATATCTGAAAAAATAAAATAATAAATAAAGATGCCCAACAAAACACCTTTGAATAATATGGAGCATCAAAAAAAAGTGTATACAAGTTGAAACATAGCCATTATAAAAGAAATACCAGAAATGCTAAATTTCATATTTTCAGGACTATAGTTATCGTCCGAGTAAATTTCCATACTAGCCTCTAAAAACCCAAAAAAACCTGTTCCATGCATGGCCCCTGAGCCAATGTAACCATCAATTTCACTTTTATTTCTATCAATATCTTTATTTATCATATTCTCAATCGTTAATTCAGGAAACGCTTCATGTAAAAATAGCTTCACTTTGTCCTTAATACCCAACTCAGAGTCAATAGAATCGATGCCCCATCCAACTAAAAAAGACAGCCCTGCGATGCCAACAAGTAAAACCCCAGCACTTAACGTTACAGCAAAGGCATTGACTAGAAAGGCTAATAATGAAATAGCGATAGCGCCCGATAAAAACAACTTTAGCGTAGTTATCCCTAGTGCTCCCAAAAACTCCGCAATATTTTGTTCACCGATATCTTTTGTGAAAAACTCATAAACATCGAAGGAAGTTGCGAAAACAAAAGAAATGATATTTGTGCCTTTGATTGGGTTTGCATTACTAATAGTACTTTTGAAACGATTCAACTTTGTTTTTGATTTTAAGTCATCTGCTACTTGAACAATAGAACTGACCATTTGAACCTTATCACCATCAATACCATAGTTGATACCGGTAAGGAACGAACGATTTCGGCGGTCACCTTTAAACACCACCCCCAGTTTTCCATTCCACTGCGCCATTCTTTTGACTGTAAAACGCCCATTGACTATAAACTCTTTTAGATATGCCTTCGCAGCATCAATGCCATACTTTTCTTTGTAGTAAGAGTACGCTTTCCCGTGATCGACTGTTTGAACCAACGTTGTGGCAACGGCATTTTGGCTTATATTACTGTCTGAGAGATAATCGTAGAATAATAAAGAGTTCTCAGCTAGGGTATCATAAAGTGCAGAGATAACCTCCTCAGATACTTGGTCAATATTAAAAACCTTACCGATAAGGTTCTCCGGAAGTACTAAACTAGAACTTGACTTCAGAAAAGTAATAACTTCGCTATCATTATCAGTTTCATTCGGCTTTAAAAACGTTTTTTGACTCTTAGACTGAGCACGACAAGTCAGTATCGCAGCTCTTAGGTCACCTGGAGACTGAATTCCTTCCATCGACCTATTTTCTAATATCGTGTAGCCTTGCCCATTCACATACACCTCAAGAGAGTTACACGTACCCTCCACTGTATTTGGAATCAGCGTCGCCTTAGGGGTGAATTCTTTAGGTAACGAGGGACTACGTTTACCATTTACAGCAAATTGTATATCTAAATCCTGACCACTTTGGTCATCGGCCCAAAACATATTGCCTGCAGCAACATTGAGCTCTACTGGTTCTTTATCGTTCGCATCTGTTGTTTTTGAGCTGCCTGCATAAATCCATAGGTCATCTTTCATTAGATTTCTCTCCAGTAAATATCAAACGAAGCCTCTAAATCTTTGGTATTTATTAACGATGTTTGACCTTTGTCGTTAGTTTTACCAAAAATTTCCTTTCCATCCTCAAACACTATCTTGTATTGCTTGTTTGCATGTACAACACCTGTGGACTGGTCTTTCAATACAATGCGTTGGTTATAACGCATAAAAGACTCATATGGCGGAGCTTCTATAAAGCGAGATTTACCTTTACCCGGATTAATAGCGACTTTACCACCTTTGATGATGCTCTCAGACCCACCATCTATCGTAATCGAAGAGCCATAGAGCTGAATCTTACCACTGCTTTTTAGTATTAATCCCGCATAGCCAACCTGAACTTTGATTTCCTCTCCAGAAATATAGGTCGTCTCTCCATCTGAGCGTATAGACGTATTACCTTGAACATCCACTGTGAGGTTTGCACCAATGCTTTGTAAATCGTCACTTCCGACATCTACAGAACGACTATCTAGAATAGCGAGTGTCGCATTTCCTTCAATGTCTAGAGACGTGCTTTTGCCAATCATTGTTTGGCGGTTTTCATCAATGGATAGTGTTTGATTATTCGCGATTTGCTTTTTCTCATTCGCGTTGTAAGTGACGTGAACATCTTCCTCAACTTGCTCCATAAAGGTTTGCTTAGTACTGGAGGTTTTATGCCCATCAATGACTTCTTTACGGTCGCCTAAGATGTTGTTTTCTTGGTTGTTGCCGACTTTTAACTCTTCATCATTACCGATGTCTCGATAACGGTTATTAAGTACTTTGGTCTTCATGTCTTTTTGAGCGCGGAAGTGAACCTCTTCTTGGTCACTCTCATCCTCAAAGTACATTTCGTTGTAACCTTCAGCCTTATGGCTTTGGGTTCTAAATACGGTGCGAGTTTTATTTTCTGGTAATGGGTATGGCGGCGTGTGTAGACCGTTGTACACTGCGCCCGTCACTAACGGGCGGTCTGGGTCGCCTTCTAGGAAGGTCACAATCACTTCATGCCCAATGCGAGATAGATAGACTGCTCCCCAGTTCGGGGCTGCCATTGATTGACTAACACGTAACCAACATGAACTATGTTCATCACTTTGCGCATAGCGGTCCCAATGGAACTGAACTTTGATGCGTCCATATTCATCGGTGTAGATTTCTTCACCCGCAGGACCAACTACAACCGCGGTTTGAGGACCATCAACGACAGGTGACGCCATTTTAGGTGCACGGAATGTGACGTCTCGTGGTAAGCAGACAAACTGATTGTGATAAGTTGTAGGCTCATCGCTCGATTCTTCTTCGTGTACACGAGGGTTAAAGCCAGTGTGCATCACCGTCAACATGAGGTAATCACGGTTGATGCCTGAACGAGGGTGCTGGCTGATATCGAAGCTGTAGCCTGCGGTGAGACGCATGATATCGCTCGCAGCTTCAATCTGATGGCTGTCCACCGTGTATTCGGACATCCACTCCGTTACACGCTGCTGCCCTAAGTCTGGTGAAGTATAACGGCCAAGATAGTCGTAGCGCTGCAAATCAAAGTTCGGGCCTTCATCGGCGCTTTTTCCTTGTGGGATTTTCGGCGTGAGATAGTTGTAATCGCCATAGCTGACGATGCCAGTGCGAGTACGATGCGTTTGTTCGAGGTCGAAGATGTGTTCTCGATCTGGCGTGCCACCACCTTGGGCATGATAAATCACAGGTCCTAGGTAAGAAGCATTAGTAGGTGAACTGATGAGCTCAGGTATCGCATCGTTGCTATCGACGATGACCATGGTATGTCCAGCCTCGTTATGCTCGAAATAATACCAAAGGCCGTGCTCTGCCATTAGTCGCTGTACAAAATGCTGGTCGTTCTCACGGTATTGAAGAACGTACTCTTTCGCTTCGTATTGCGCTGATAGTTCAAAGCGGTAATCGCTCATGCCTGCATCATCAAAGACCTGACGAATGATGTTGGGAGCCGCTTGCATCTGAAAGATGCGACAGTCCTGACGCTGAGTGAGAAACCAGAGGTGTGGAACCAAAGTAATATGATAACGCGAGAAGCGGCGGCCAGAGCCTAAGTAACGAAGTTCAGAGATACTGCCGTTAAACTGGCGAGCCGTTCCTACACCTTGACCAAACAGGCTTAGGACGCCCATTTTTCGACTTAAGGCTTCAAACGTGATGGCATCGTCGTCGGACAACACCGTCAAGTTTATTTCAAAGGGAGAAGAGACTGTTTCCGTAATCCGGAAGCTTTCGACTTTAAATGCACCGGAGAACCCAGACACATCAAAGGTGAAATCTACATCATTAACCATACTGTTCGACTCTTATGACAATGAAGAAGTGTGTACACACCCCCACAGACGCTAAATTGGCCAAACTGTATCAAGTTATATGACGTCCATCACCGTGATGAATTAACAGATAATTTGCACGTTAGACTAGGCATTTATTGGGGAAAAATACGCCAATCATCTGTGACACCCAAAATATGACTTTTTGTATGGTTATTTAATCGGTCATGTACCGATTTTGAATGTGTCAGTATGTGATTTAACCCAACAAAAAATGAACAGAAGTTTTCAAATTGACACTTATTAACTTAACGGTCATCAGTGGTAGATTTATAAGCCTCGTCCGCAAACTGCTAAGTAATAAAAAACAGCTCCTCACAATGAGGGCTGTTTTTTGGGCAGTATGGCGAATAACAGGCTTAGATTAATGCCACTCCATTTCACCACTTAGCACTTTCGCGCCCAGTTCAAGATCGCCTTCTGTAGCAGCAAATTGTGGGTACTTAGCCTTCATCGCTGCCGAAATCTCGCTTGATGATGGCTTGCTTAATTTTTCTAATGTCTGCTCAATATCTGCGATGTAATTCATGGTGAATTGAACACCTTCCACACCTTTCGGCATATCACCAAGGTAGTGTCCCGGAATCACGGTTTTTGGTTTCAGTGCTTTCATACGCTCCAACGATTGAGACCATTGAGCACGCTCTTGTTTTGACTGAGTGTCCGCCATCCAAACATGAACGCCACTGTAAACCGATACTCCACCAAATACCGTTTTCTCTGAAGGCACCCATAGGTAAGCATCATGAGTATTGATTTCTTTTACTTCAATGCGCTTACCTTCAAGCGTCAGAGAGGTGTCATTGAGTACAGTAGGCACAACAATTTTTGATGGTGCCCCCTCTTTCAAAATCGGTCCCCAGTACGCCAGCTTCGCGTCTTTTGTTCGCTCGATATGTTTAACAACCGCTTCGCTCGCAACCACTTTCACATCAGGGAAGGCCGCAACAATAGGCTCTAGGCCAAAATAATAGTCTGGGTCACCGCTGCTGATGTAAATCATCGACAGCTCTTTGCCACTCTTTTTAATCTGTTCCACCAACTTTTTTCCATCTTTGACACTAAATTGTGCGTCAAACAACATCAGCTCTTTTTCACCAGAAACAAGAACAGAGCTTGCAGGAAAGATCGCATTTTCACCGGGGTTGTAGTGGTTAATCGTTAAGTCTGCAGCCGACACATAGTTCGATGCCGCTAGTGCTGTGATCAGTAGAGTAATTGAACGCTTATTCATCATCTTATTCCGTATTAGAGAACCATCTCATGCGGCTCGTTTAATGTTGAGGTCATCTTATTTGATTGGTTTTAGATGAAATAGACAGCAAATTAACTTTCACTGTTGCGAAATCCGGACATATACTGTGACGGCGATTTTCTTGAGGTGAAGCAACAGAATGGACAGACTTGAGGCAATGAATGTCTTTGTCACGATCGTAGAGCGAGGAAGCTTGAGTGCAGCAGCAGAGCATCTCGATCTTTCACGAACCAAAGTGACACGTTATTTAAGTGAGCTCGAAAAGTGGATGGATACTCGTTTACTCCACCGCACAACTCGAAGCCTCAGCTTAACCAGTGCAGGGAAAGAGACGCTTGAGATCGCACGAGAGCTACTTGCACTTGAAGAATCCCTAAGCGGAATCCGAAACCAAAATCGAGTGAATCTAAAAGGTCAAATGCGTATTACCGCAAGCTATTCCATTGTGAGTAGCTTCCTCATTGATGCTATCACAAGCTTTGTTGAACAGTGGCCTGATGTGGCGATTGACATTGTGTCGACAGATGAAACCGTAAACCTTGTGGAATCACGCATTGATCTTGCCATACGCACCACCAATGAGTTGCCTGCTAATGTCGTAGCAAAGCAATTAGGTGAATGCCGCTCGGTGATATGTGCGTCCCCCAAATATATCGAACAAAAAGGTGCACCGTTAAACGCCCAAGACCTAGGACACCACAATTGTCTTTCGTTTAGCTATTTTGGTCGTTCTGAGTGGATATTCTCTGGACCAAACGGTGATGAATCAGTCTCCATCAAAGGCAATATCAGCGCGAATAGCCCGGAAGTACTGCTTGCTGCCGCTTTAAATGGTAACGGAATCAGCTTACAGCCTTTCCCAACCGTGAAGGATTTGCTCACTGAGGGTAAGTTGATTCAGCTGTTACCAGAATGGCACCCAAAAACGTTAGGCGTTCATGCCATCTACGGCACACGTAAACAAGTCACACCGTTATTAAGAGCCTTTATCGACCATCTCTCCACCAGCATGTCGGAATCTAAGCGTTGGTGAGCACTTTTCCGTAAAGGTCCTAACCTTACTCTCAACCTGTGTTAGTCTAGCGAAATCCGTGACCAAGATAGGTTGAGACGTCATCATGACATACGATGAATTTAATCAATTCTGCGGCTCATTCGCTGCCACTTCCCATGTTGTTCAATGGGGGGATGCACACGTTTGGAAAGTCGGTGGAAAGGTATTTGCTATTGGTGGCTGGAGTAAAGACAAACAGCCTGCATTTACGTTTAAGACTTCACCTTTAAACTTCGATTTTTTAAGTGATTATGAAGGCTATATTCCGGCCCCTTATTTCGCTAACCGAGGTATGAAGTGGATTCAGCAAACGGAAACCTCAGGACGCCTAGACGAAGAGCTAAGGTACTATTTATCAGAATCTTATCGATTAGTTGCACTTGGCTTGAGTAAGCGAAAACGCGATGAATTGGGCATCGAGCTGCCATCAGCGAAGTAATGCCGATGCTTGAAGATAAACTTGCTCAGTTGTTGGCAGGAGATCCACTTCGCACTCATGCATTAGAGTGTGTTCGCTCACTTGCTTTACCAGATTGCTACATTGCCGCTGGCTTTGTACGAAACCTAGTTTGGGACCGCCTTCATCAAAAGCCAATTCCAACACCATTAAATGATCTTGATGTTGTTTATTTCGATCCGAATGAGTTGGACGAACAAACCTACCTCAAATACGAAACGCAGCTAAACGCCTTGATGCCAGAGTTCAACTGGCAAGTGCGCAATCAAGCAAACATGCACCTAAGAAATGGTGATACACCTTACCAAAGTACCTTAGATGCGATGAGTTACTGGCCAGAAAAAGAGACGGCGGTTGCGGCCAGATTGAACGAAAAGAACCAGATAGAGTGCATTTCTGCGTTCGGATTTGAGTCTTTGTTTGAAGGCCAGATTACTTACAATACCAAGCGAAAATTAGCGCTGTTTCAATCTCGGGTAGAATCCAAAAACTGGCTAATCACATGGCCTCAATTACAGGTTGCCGTCTAAGCCTTGCTTATTCCGGGAACTGGCTATGAAAACGCTCAATCAAGAAGTCCAAAAACAAGCGAAGTCGCTTGGGTTGATACTGGCGGCTCAGGTAAATCACGTTCAAATCCGCGCCTGCAGAAGAGGTCGATGCGTTGAAGTTCTTCATATAGCCATTTAATACCGTCACTAAACGCTGCTGTTTGATGTCCTCTTGTACATCGAGAATCGATTTCAACGCAATACCCGCTCCATCTAACGCCCACTGACGAATCACTTCACCATCATCAGAAAAACGCTTCGGTACGACAGTAACAACATTGTGCTGCTCTTCATCTTGAAAGTGCCATGTTTTCAACTCTTCATTGCTGCGAACCATGGCTAAGCAATCATGCTGTGCTAAATCTTGTGGCGTGATCGGCGTGCCTTTCTTTGCCAAATACTGAGGAGAAGCGCAAAGCACTCGGCGACTGGACGCCAGTTTGCGAGAGATAAGGTTGCTGTCGGCTAACTCACCATATCGGATAACGATGTCCAAACCGGACTCAGCTAAGTTGGATAAGTTATCGTTCAAATACAGATAAGGAATCACATCGGGATAGAGCTGACTAAATTCCGACAGTATTGGCGAAATGTATTGCTTACCAATATCACGAGGAGCCGAGATTTTAAGTGTGCCGCGCACTTCTTTGGTGCCAGTTTGGAGTAAGTTTTCCGTCTCTTTAACGCTGTCGATGATTTCCAAGCATGCCTGATGGTACATAGCACCAGAGTCCGTCAGTGAAATATGCCTTGTACTGCGATTAAGTAATTTCACCCCATAACGGTCTTCCAGCGACTGCAATCTTGCCGTTACTGTTGCTGGCGATAAGCCGAGCTCTCTACCAGCCGCCGCCAGCCCTTGGTTCTTCACTATGCTGACAAACAGCGTCATATCCGAAAACTTGTCCACATTCTCTCCTTAAACTTCATTATTCACCTGAGCTGAATAATCAATTCAAATATTACCCAATTATCAAATTTCTTCCAGTCAATATACTGGCTCCAACGAAACAAGATTGGAGAAGCAAATCATGAAAACAGAAAAAACTGTTTACGTCGTACTAGGTGGCACATCAGGTATTGGTGCTGAACTTAGCCAACAACTTGCAAGCGACAATGCGGTTGTCCACGTAGCAAGCCGAAAAACAGGGCTAGACATCAGCGATGAACAGTCGGTTTACCACTACTTCGAAACCATTGGTGCTTTTGACCACCTGATCGTCACAGCAGGTTCTTATGCTCCGGCAGGAAAAGTCGTAGACGTGGAAGTTTCCCAAGCAAAATACGCTTTTGATACCAAGTTTTGGGGCGCAATCAACGCGGCGAAACATGGCGCACGCTACATCAAGAAAGGCGGCTCAATCACGCTAACGTCTGGCATGTTATCGCGCAAAGTTGTTGCTAACACCTACGTCAAAACTGCCATCAACGCGGCCATTGAAGCGACCACGAAAGTACTGGCGAAAGAATTGGCTCCTATCCGAGTAAATGCGGTCAGCCCAGGTTTGACTAGAACTAAGGCGTATGAAGGCATGAACGAAGACGACAGAAATGCCATGTACCAACGCACGCAAAATAGCTTACCTGTTGGCAAAGTAGGCGAAGCCGGTGACGTTGCAAGAGCTTACTTACTTCTGATTGAAAACAGCTACATGACTGGCGCCGTGATTGATGTTGATGGTGGCGCACTGCTTGGCTAACAACATACGCTTAGCAAACCGCAAAGAAAGCAAACAGGCTGAGTTAGCTCCGAGCTTCAACAACTAATTTCATCCCTACTGGTAGCCCTGACTTAACGTCTCCCGAACAAGCGGGGCTGCCCAATTAAATCACTAGGAAAACACTATGAAACTCTACATTTACGAACATTGCCCATTCAGTGCTCGCGTCCGCTATGTTGCTGGCATGCTGAATATCCAACTCGACGTCATCAATATTGCTTATAACGATGACAAAACCACAACAGACCTGATTGGAACCAAGCAAGTGCCACTTCTTATCAAAGACAACGGTGAAGCGATGGCAGAAAGTCTCGATATCATCGCTTACTTCCTTGAACTGGAAACATCAAGTGAAACAAGCCAACCATCGCAAGCGGTGTTGGATTGGCAAAAAATCGCGTTCCTTCCATTACAAAAAGTGGGTTACCCACGTTGGTCAAACATGGATTTACCAGAGTTTGCCACTCAGTCTGCACAGCAAGCTTGGCGCGCAAAAAAGGAAACTGACGCACTCAATTTTGATGCACTCCTGCAGGACACTCCAAACATTGCCAAAGAGGTCGAAGCGCTCATTGAACGTGTGAAAAGTGTGTTGAATCTCGACTCTTATCAGCATGTGGCTTTGGTAGACGAAGCGATCCTATTTTCTATTTTGCGCGGGTTCTTCAGTGCCATAGAAATCCAATGGGACAACACCGTGAAAGATTGGATGGAATCGGTAAGCAACAAAACCCAAGTACCACTACTTAAGTAAGGAACCAATCATGAGCAAGCTATTTGAACCAGCACAGCTAAAACAACTGGATCTACAAAACCGCGTAGTCATGGCACCAATGACCCGAGCGCGCACCAGCCAACCGGGGAATATCCCAAACCAAATGATGGCGACTTACTACAAGCAGCGCGCTACCGCAGGCTTAATCATCTCTGAAGCCACCCAGATTTCAGACGATTCGCAGGGGTACTCATTCACACCAGGCGTCTACACTGATGAACAAGTGGTTGGCTGGAAAACCGTCACTCAAGCAGCAAAAGAGCAAGGCGCAGCGATGTTTTGTCAGTTATGGCATGTTGGCCGTGTATCACACCCGACATTTCAAAAAGGCGAACAGCCTATTGCCCCATCAGCACTAAAACCAGTAGAAACTCAAGTTTGGATTGCCGACGAACAAGGCAATGGCAACATGGTCGATTGTGTAGAGCCTCGAGCCATGACTCAAGCGGATATTGACCGTGTGGTAAGAGATTTTGCCCATGCCGCGAAACGTGCGATTGAAGCAGGCTTCGATGGCGTCGAAATCCACGGCGGTAATGGTTACCTGATTGACCAGTTTATACGTACCAACTCAAATCACAGAACCGACAACTACGGCGGTACTCGCGAAAACCGACTTCGCTTTTTGTTAGAAGTGGTCGATGTGGTGAGCGAAGCCATTGGAGCCAACAAAGTAGGAGTACGACTCGCACCTTTCATCACTTTCAAGGACATGAACTGCCCAGACATTGTGCCAACCATCCTCGATGCATCGAAACAACTTCAAGCTCGTGATATTGCGTACTTACACCTGTCAGAAGCGGATTGGGACGACGCACCAGTGATTCCAGAAAGCTTCCGCATCGAGCTGCGCGAATACTTCACCAATACGATTATCGTGGCTGGCAGTTACACACAAGAGCGTGCTGACGAGGTACTTGAAAAAGGTTATGCGGATTTAGTCGCGTTTGGACGCCCGTTTGTGTCTAACCCAGATTTGGTGGCGCGCTTACAGCACCAACAACCTCTGGCAGACCTGGATGGCTCAACACTCTTTGGTGGTAATGAACACGGCTATACAGATTACCCAGCGCTTGGTTGAGAGGCTTTACCCGCTTGTGATAGCGATTCATAGCGTGCCGTATTTCTCAAATTAATCAGTTGTTATCCCATAAAGAGAAAAGCGCAAAGTAGTTCAACGTTTTCTTGTGTTTAGGTGTAATAAACTGGCTGCATATTCAGAATGCAAATTTAGGAGAACGCTCGTGTCTGATGAAAATTCAAAACAAGAAGTGACGGTTGTTGATATTAAAATGCCATTTATGTCGATGGTGATCTTTATGGTCAAGTTCGCTATCGCTTCAATTCCTGCGATGATCATTCTAGGGATCATCTTCAGCATTTTAGGGATGATATTTGGCGGAATGTTCGGTGGCATGTTCCACGGTTCTGGTCACATGTAAGTGCAATCACCGCAGTGTGGTCTCGCTTAAGTTCGGGATAAAGCCACACTGTCTCTTTTACCAAAAAAATCACTCCCTATTTTCTATCACTCGTTAAAAGTAGATAAAAAATGAGTGAGGGAGTGATTTCTCGATGGTTCACCTTACAAGGTTTGCTCAAGCGCTTGTTTAAGTTCTGCCTCTGCTCGCTCAATCACTTGTTGAGCCTGCTCGCGTTGCGCTCTGCCTTCCTTCACTCGCGATAGCGTATTGTTCAACGTTTCTATCGTCAGTTGATTCACGGTCTCTAGAGAATCGAGATCGAGAATGCCACGCTGGTAGTTTTCTGCAATTTGTTCTTCTAACGCCTTCAGTTTCTCTGCGTTTTGCACATATTGCTTATTGGTGTAATCCTTCACCGCACGCGTTACCTTCAACGCTTTTTCTTTTTCGTAATTGGAAATCGCAATCAAGAATTGGCGCTTCCACAATGGAAATGTGTTGTGCACGATATCTTGAATGTCTTCCATCAGCATTTTATTGCCTTCTTGAGACAATCGAATCTGAGGTGCGGTTTGGATAGCAGCAAGGCGAGTGAGCTCAAGGTTATGCACGCGCTTTTCTAAACGCGCAACGGCTTGGGTCGCATCACGGTATTTCTGGGCATCCAACGCGTCACCACTTTGCTCAGATTGTGCCAGTAAGCTTGGTAACACATTTTGCGTAAGCTGGTTTAACTTATACTTACCAGCGGCGATGTACTGCTCTAATCCGCCGAGCAACTCTAAATTATGGTCATAGAGCGTATCGAGCTGGGTAATATCATGAGCCAGCTTCATTTCTTGTGCTTCTAAACGCCCTGAAAGCTGCTCCAGTTGGCTTTTCACTGAATCAAAACTTGCCGAGAATTTTTTGAATGAATCAAAAAGCTCACCTACCAGAGGAAGTTTTGATAACAAACTGGTTTTGCCTAAATTTGAGAATTCAGCGCTGTCCATGGACGATACCATTGCATGCAAAATATCGCCCGCTTCACCGCTGTCGCGAACACGAACTTGCTCTAACACTTCGTCAGAGAAAGCCGTGATTTTTTCCAGCGCCTCTTTACCAAAAGTGATCGTCGCTACGCTATCAAACGCATCAAATTGCTCTGCGAGTGCGACGATTTGAGGAGTAGCGTCCACCTCAAGTACCTGATGTTCAGAATTCATCAATTCGGTCATGGGATCTCCCTATATTTATGACGGCTTATGGCAAGGAAACTTCTGCCATAGCGTTTCAAATTGTCTTAAGAACGCAGAAACAAACCTGCGGTCGTCGGTAAGCGTGATATCTTCCTGATTGTATTTAGAAGCGCTGCGTGTCCAGTTAAAGCTGCCATTGATCAACCTCTGTTGGTCGAAGATCGCGAACTTATGGTGCATATGGTATCGAGTCGTATCAATTTTGACCGCCACGCCCTGTGCTGCAAGGTATTCAACATCACTGCCTTTATCGTACATTTTGTCGTTGTCGGTCACGATTCGGACCGCCACGCCTCTTTTATGCGCGGCGAGGATCTGATCGGTTAAGTCGTTATCCGCGATAGTGAAAACACAAATGTCCACCGAGTGACGAGCCAGCTTCAGCTGTTCAATGATGCCGGACGCACACGCTCTACCCGGAGAAAACCAACTCGACGCGGTGTCTGCCGAGTTCTCACTCATAACATTGTCTAAAACCTTGACCACGCGCTCCAACCAACGAACTAAAGCGGCTGCATCACCTTGATTTTGGATTTCTTGCTGCACGAGCTTAAAGCTCATATTACGCAGGTAGGCGCGGTCTTCATGACTTAATACCGAGTCCTGCAGCTCTGATTGGAGCTCTCTTCGCTCACTATCATCTAGGCGATAATCTTGTATCGAAGCCTCTAGCCACGCTGACCATTTCTGTCGATTCATTTAGCTTCCCTCCTGATCATGACGACCAAATCGAGCAACATGTTGATTCAACATAGCAAGTTGCTGCACAACCTGCCCTGCTCGGTCTTCGGAATCACCCATCATTTGCTGACGCAGATACCCTTCTTTGATTTCAGACCAACGAGCTTGCTGTTCATCCGTCATATCACCACGCAGCTCTGCAAGCTTGAGTAGGTTTTCCTCAGTGCCCGCGGCCAGTGTTTGTGCTTCACCCTGATAGTGATCTTGAAGCAGCGTGCTCATCTCTTGGTCAGTCATCACTGACGAGATTTTCTCCGCCAGTTTATTCATGTTTCGATACGAACCTTGCAGCTTGAAGGGAGGTTCGACACGATACTGATCTGCTGTTGCGGCTGACTTGATGTACTGCTGATTCACCTTCAAGACAATTTGCTGCGCCATGATCAGTTTTTGCAAGGTTGTCACGATCTCGCCAGATTCGATCGCAGAATAAGAATGGCTCATCTCACTCAGCGCGATGCTTTCTCCCTCTGCCATTCTGACAAAGCGGTACAAATCATTCAGGTCTCGCGTTGCTAAAGGCGCAAGCACGCTGTTGGACGTGAGCGAGTTTTCGATAAAGCTTAAATCGAAGATCGATTTCTGGTCAGAGAGCATATCACCGAGGTTGTAGATGTCCGCACGGTTAGCCAACATGTCTGGGATTCGGAATGCTTCGCCACTCTCGGTGTACGGGTTACCCGCCATCACGACAGCAAACTTTTTGCCGCGCATGTCATAGGTTTTCGTTTTCCCTTTCCAAGTGCCTTCTACGCGACGCGTACCATCACAGAGTGAGATGAATTTCTGTAAGAATTCGGGATGGGTATGTTGAATATCATCCAAGTACAGCAACACGTTGTTGCCCATCTCGAAAGCAAGGTTAATTTTCTCAATTTCACGCGCCGCATTTTGATCGGGGGCGTCGGCGGGGTCGAGGGATGTCGCTTGATGACCGATGGATGGGCCATTGATCTTCATGAACACCAAACCCAATTTGTGTGCAACATACTCAATTAACGTCGTTTTACCGTAACCAGGCGGAGAGATAAGAAGTAGCATCCCCATCAAGTCAGTACGCTTTTTATCGCCTAACGTACCCATTTGCTTAGCAAAGTTGTCGCCAATAAGAGGTAAGTAGCTCTCACTGATCAGCTTGTTGCGCACAAATGACGTTAATGGGCGAGGTTTAAACTCACTAAGACGGAAATCTTCCTTAGCAGAACTCAACAACTGGGTGCGCTGGGATAGATAAGCTTCAAAATTCGGAACGACCGAGCTTCGGTGATGTTCATTTCTTTGAATAAAGTCATCCAATACGAGCTCTAAACTGCCTTTGCTAATTCGAGTGTGCTCTCCCAGTAACCCTTCGACATGACACACTAATGAAAAGTCGACACTGGCTAGCCTTTTCTCAGACAAGGTATTCACCACAGCCACCGTCGCCGCTTCGCATACGAATGCCTGACCGTATTGCTTTTTCGCAGTGTACGCACTTAACCACTGATGATGATCGTTAAATGATTCGGTAAAGCTGAGCGGTTGAGGTTGCCAGCCCAAACTGCGTCTAAATTGCAAATAATCTTCGCAGAGAGAAAGGGAATCCTGACTCACTTCGATTTGCCAATCTTGCTCACTAAATAGCTGCGCAAGGTAGTCAGCGGCTTCATGTTGATCATCATTTAGGGAATCAACCAGTTGTTTTTGCAGCTCTTGATACGCTTGCGATGCATTTAAATGCTCTCGCAATAACTTCGCGTTTTGCGCCTGTTGTTGATAGTGACCTATTTGGTCAGCATCTTGCTCTAATAGCCACAAGATGGCCTTCGAGCGCGCGGTTTGGCTGTAACACAATAACCCCGCTTGCTGATAAACAGGCAGCACCTTACGTAAAATGTTAACCGCATCATGGTCGTGGATACCTTTGACGTACCCTTCTCGATATCGTGGTGCTGCAAAGCGTTGAACAAGCTCGTTCAACTTATCTTCTCTCAAAGCTTCATAAAGCCTATCTAGGCTCTGCCCATCTTGATTGATAGACGCTTGATGCAAGATTAAGTACGCAAGATACTCCGCTCGATAGACGTCCTCACTCTCTGAGGCAACGTCTAAACGAGAAACGGTTTGCAGGTCGAGAAATGCTTTGTCTTCTACTGCTTGGTAAAAATCCGTACCGGAGATGTGCAGCGCCAACTCACCACTTTGATCGACCAAACTGAGGTCAAGTGGTTGCTGATTCACACTAAATCGATGCTTGCCCAAGCGTAGAACCGTACCACCTTTCTCGAAGATGTCTTGGTTATCTCGTAATGCGCGTAGCGATTGGTCTTGAAGCGACTTCAATTTTGAGTCAACGCTGTCTGCTTTGACACTGTCGCCAAGCTCACGAATAGTCTGAGACAACTGTTGTAGCTTGAGAACCATTGCGTCGGTGGCAAAGTAGCTGTTCAGTCCTGCAACATCATCGAATCGCTCAACTCGTTTTTCTATGCTGCTCATGGTAACGTTAGCAGCTTGAAGTAAGTTTTGTACTCGACGTTGCTGACCTGCAATGAGCTGTTGCTTGTGGTTATCCAACGTTGATTGGATCTCATCACGCTTTGAATAAATCTCACTTAGAAACTGGTCGAAATCCGCGAAGCGCGACTCTAACTTATCCAATTGCCCAACAAGCTTAGCAAGCTGGGTATCACAATCGTCTGGCGTTAACGCTTGCTCCATTGCACTGCTCACAGACTGGCTGAGCAGCTTAAATTGAGCACTAAATTCCGCTTGAGCTTCTTCACTTTGTAAGCCTTGAGACTTTGCTCTTAGCTTAGCTGAAACCGTGTTAAGCAGCGACGTTACTTCTGTGGTGAGGTCTAAGATCCGAGTAGCTTGTGTCGGATCTTCTGTTTCGATGTCCGTGACTTCTTCCGTCACTATCTGGAGCTCATGACGAAGCGTTTCCACTTCTTCATTAAGCTTCTGAATCTCCGCCGTTTTGGTTACTTCTTCGAGCTGTAATTCAATTTTTTGAATTTGCTTCTTGAAAGGGACGTACGCTTTTTCGTCTTGAAGAAGGGTGAGCAAATGCAGGTTAAGTGACTCGCGCTGTGCCTGTAACTCTTCAAGCAAACGGTCAACTTGAACTTCATCAATGTAATGTTGCTGACGGAGCGACATAGTCACACCGACTTGCCCTTTTACTTCACTAAGCAAACTCAGTAATGTGTTCGCTTGCTCTTTTGGGGCCAGTTTGATTTTGCCGATGAGCTCGGAAACTGCCGATTTTTGCTCATCAAGGCTGCTTGAAGCATGTTTTTGTAACTGCTGAACTTTGGCAAACTCATCGATGATCTTATCGGTAGTCCCCATGAGTTCATTGATCGCACTGCCTATTCCGCAAGCGTAATCATGATTGAGCCAAGTGTAGTGATCGAGGGTCGAGCGACACTGCTTGATAAGTACTTCATAGGCCGCTTGAGTTACTTCTTCACTCTGCGCTAATTGGCAAATCGAAAGAACAGAAGACAGCGCTCGAACCAACTCCGTATTACCAAGATTGAACAGTGGACTGCTGCCTTGGGTTTGCGCGTTGACTTTCGCATAGTGCTCTGGGGTAGAAAATGGCGTATCCCAAATCCTCATCGGGTGGATGGTCGACGCCTCTTCATTCTCAGACAATTGAAACACTAACCAGCGGCCATCTGGGTATAAGCTGTAACCGTGGCTCTCCATTGGCGCTTCAAATTTCTTCTCAATCAAGTTGTAGGTGTACGCGATGTAATAACCTTCAACGGCGTTGAAAAAGATATAAAGAATATCTTCACCATTCGGTGACGTGATCTGCTGGAAGAACTTGAGCTGGTCAGCGTCAAAGGCGAACTGTTTGTCTTCACCATTTGATAAAACATAGCCATTGGCGTATAGCACGCCATGATCTTCAGGTAGCGTTTTTGCGCTTGCCCCTAATGCATCAGCCCTTACGACGGACTGAGTCACTGAATTGTAGAGGAAGTATCGAGCGTGTTTTTCTCGGTTTGGCTTTACTCGTAGTGCAATTAAGTCTCCGACAAACGCGTAATCGATATGTGCGTCAGCCACGCTTTGGTGTGGGTCTTCAACGTCTTCTCTATAGATACCTTTACCATCTTTGGTATTGTCTTCCACCTTGATGGTTAAGTCCCCGCCAACACATTCAACAAACAACTTATCTTGAATAGACACATGCGGATGATCGCCAAGCACGTGGTCATCTCGCGTTGTTGGGATCCAATCAAAATCATGTTGAGGAACACTGGTTAAGGCGTTCTGACCTAAGGAATCAATGTACTCGATAGAATGAGCGTTGATCTGAAAACGGAAGACTTTTCTGTCTTCTGGACGCATGCCAATTTGGAAGGCGATATAAAGCGTGCTTTCTTGGCGAGAGATTTGTGAAAGCTTTGCGTCTCGGTAGTAAGTAAACAGTTCCGTCAATTCATGGCTAAAACGGGAATCGGATAAAAAACTGGATTCAAGTGGAAGCGGCTCAACACGAAATGTCCCTTCATTTTCGTGGAGGTGATAAAGCCCAAACACATCGTCTAATGAAGGCGTCGCTTTCATCCCAACTTGCACATGATAACCGAACAATAAATGCTGGTTTACCTGAGCCATATCGATTGGAATGCACTTAGCATCGGTTTGAACATTGACCTTACCGATCAATTTAAAATCTTGGCCGCCAAACGTTTCTTGGCGTTGCTGATTGAAGGATTGGGAGAGAGACTTTAGCTGGCTGCCTTGCTGCAACAAACGCGTCTTTAAAACATCGTATGCACCAGCATCACTCACCGCTTTTTGAGTCATATCTGACATGCTAATACCTATAAATCCCGCTTACGAAGAAGCGGGATTTTTTAGAGAGAGTGAAAATTATGATTTATCGCTGGTTGTCGTATCTAGGGAGCTTTGGATTTTCTTCATTAGCTCCGCAGCGCCACCTTGTGAATTCAGTAAACTTGCGAGCGCGACATTACTCAAGTCACTGCTTTTCAGTTCTGTACTCTCTAACACGTCTTTGATGTCTTGCGGCAGGCTACGGTTGCCATTCACATAATCTGAGACCAGTGGGTTAAGAACCTCTGATTCATTAAACTTCGCATCGACGACAGCGGCATCCATGATAGTGCGACGGATTTGCTCCATTCCTTCACCACCAAACAAACGGATATCGGCTTTCGATAGCGCCTCACCCAAGGCTTGAGCGTTCGCCCCAACCACGGTTTTCTGAGCATCAATGCGCGCCAATTCAAGGTCTTTCTCTTGTTGCAACTGCATCACCCACTTGTCGTGTTCACGGGTGTGATCATCGTATTGCTGAGCCGCCTCAAAGCGAGCTGTCTGAGCTTCTGCTTCTGCCAGGCCTTTAGCACGTAGAGCTTGCGCTTCCGCTTCACCGGCACTTTGTAAGGTGTAAGCTTCTGCTTCACCCGTCTCTTTGATCGCAAGTGCACGCTCGCGCTCAACTTCCACTTCAGCAAGACCCGTAGCACTGATCAGTTCTTTCTCTGCTTGTGCCATACGCTCTTTTGCTGCTGCTTCACGGTCTTTCGCCACAAACTCAGCTTCTGCACGCTTGGTCGTCACTACTTGTTCCGCTTCGGCTTGACGTGTCTTCACCGCTAGCTCGTTTTCCGCATCACGCGTTTTCACTTTCAGCTCAGCTTCGTTCTCAATCAAAATACGTTCAGAACGTTCGCGAGCGGCATCTTTTTCTGCACGAGCGGCAACCAGCAGTTCAATCTGTGCAGATTCAGCAACCGCTTCTGCTTCGGTCAGTTTGATGCGTTTTTCACGGTTAACACGCTCATTAACGCGTAGGTTTTCCGTCTCTTCTTCTTCGCGAGCAATCTTACGTTCGATTTCTACACGCTGAGAACGAGTTTCCGCGACAGACTTCATCGCTTCTTCTACCGTCGTCTCTTTCTGCATTTCTCGCTCAGCAACTTCCGTAGCAGTACGAACTCGCTCAGTCTCTACTGAACGGTTCAATTCTTCTTGTTGAATTGCCACTTGGCGTTGGTTTGCGATACGCGTCATCTCGACTTCCATCTCAACACTTTCGCGCTTCTTAGCCACTTCTTCTTCAGTTTCTAGCTCTGCTAGCTTAGTGATTCGCTCATATTCTTCACGTTTTTCAGCGGCCAACGCTTCTTCTTGCGCTTTGATAATATCGATTTCACGCTGAGTGCGGGCAATACTCTCTTTTTCTTGCTTATCAAGCTGTAAGCGGTTTGCCTCAGCTTCAACGTTTTTCTTCTTGATCGTTGTACGTTCATCCTGACGAATCGCGTTGGTTTCCGTATTCTTTTGCGCTGTGATGGCAGAGATCTTACGGATACCTTCTACGTCAAGAATGTTGCCTGGGCTATGAGCGTCTAGCGCGGTTTGGTCAACTTTATCGATAACAACGTCGTAGATCTTAAAGCCATCCATTTCACTACCGATGACTTCAACAACGGCATCACGGAAAGCACGGCGATTCGTTAACAGCTCTTCAAATTCAAACTGTTTTACTGCCGTTTTCAGTGCTTCAGAGAACTTTGGTTGGAAGTGCTCTTTTAGTCGCTCTAGGTTAGAAGCATCATGGGCAGTAAAAAGTTTAGCAACACGAACAATGTCTTCTTCTTCGTGATTCACACCGATGTAAAAATCAACTTTAAGGTCCGCACGAATATTGTCTCGGCAATGAAGGCCTTCGTATTCTTCACCTTCTTGATCTTTGCGACCACTTCGAACAACAGAGATCTTTTTACGAGTAATATCCATAAACTCAAATTTGTTGATCACTGGCCATACAAAAGTACCAGTTAGAGAAGCGCGCGTGGCATGCAGTCCATTGACAATTAGTGCGTCGCCTTCACCTCGAACCTTTTTATATCGGGTGGTGAGAAAGATAAGAATAATCAAAAAAATCCCGATACCAATCCCAAGGAATATCAGACTTGGAGAAATCTGCATAGCTGCTCCTTAATTTTCTAGCTACTGATTAATAATGTAATATTTTTTTTGTTTATTGAGAGAAACGATCACAACATCGTTCCCATATTCAATGGGTGCATCAGAATCCAAAATCCGTGCATCCAGTAAAAATTCGCTGCCATTATGATGAACAATAATTTCACCACGTTGACTGTTCACCTCACTGCTGTGAACTTTTGCCTTCATTCCAATAAAGTCGACCTTTGCAAAAGCTTTGCTCTTATCAAAAAGTGGCGCTAAAGGGCTTAATAGCTTCGCGCTGATATACAAGGATAGGTAGAAGTTAACTGGAATAGAGACAAGTTCCGCAACCGTCAAAAAAACAGAACTAAGGTGTTGATTTAGAAAAGATGATGAGTAAAACGATAGAATAGTGGCGAAAAAGAAACTAACACACAAACCTACCGCCAAGGGTACTTTGGATAATATAGGTGGTAATAAAAGCCCACCGCTAAATAGACTGCCTGACTCGAATAATTCTATATCTGCAACGGCTACATCTACCACGTTGAAGATGAGATCGATGCACATAATAAGAAGAAGAAAAACAAAAGGTACAAAGAAAACATTCGTCGGGAAAGACAGCAATATATCGGTCATTACTAGCAACAATATTAAATGATGAGTGTCATCGCGTTATGGTAAAGGATCATTAATTAAGTTTATTTCCTTACCTTTTCTTTTGTGACTGATATCGACAAATTTAAAACCAACCAAATAAAATGTACTTTATTTAATAGTTACTAATATTAACAGCATCACAATAAATTCAGATTTAAATTACAAAACAAACATTAGAGATAAGAACTCTAGGTATGGCTAAATATATTTAACACGCCATCCTATTTAATATTATTTATTTTTATCGCATAAAGTTCTTTATTTGAACCACTTCTCAATGCTATTGCTACCCTTGTTTCAAGCAATCCAATGTAGATGAGAAAGGCACCAGCCCCTTTCTTTGCGACGAATGACTGGTTAAAATGCACAAAATTGCGCACTTACTGGATAGAACATGGCAAAACTTACCCTTCAAGAGCAGATGCTAAAAGCAGGCTTGGTTAACGAGAAAAAACTGAAAAAAGCGAAAAAAGGCTCTAAAAAATCACGCGTTCAAGCTCGCGAAGTAAAAGCGGCGGTTGAAGAGAACAAACGTCAGCAGTTAGAGCGTGACAAGCAATTGAGCGAGCAACAAAATGCAGAACGCTTGAACAAAGAAATCAAAGCGCAAATCAACCAGCTGATTGAAATGAACAAGGTTGATTTGAAAGATGGCGACATCAAATACAACTTCACACACGGTACACTTGTGAAGTCGCTTTACGTCGATTCAATCATCCGTGATCAATTGATCAAAGGTATCCTGGCAATTGCCATCGTCGGTGAGAGCTATGTAGTTATTCCTCGCCCTGTTGCAAACAAGATTGCTCAGCGTGACGAGTCTGTGATCATTGAACAGAAAGAGCCTGAATCAGATATCCCAGCAGAAGATGACCCATACGCAGATTTCGTCGTGCCAGACGATTTGATGTGGTAAAGCGAGTTCGCAACAAAACTCGATAAGTAAGGTCAAGCTCCCGTCTGGTTTCACTCTTTGTAAACAGCAAAACCAAGATCACGGTTGCTTGACCTTCAAACTGTATAATTCTCTCTCATCATTGCTCAGTTAGTTTCGAATGTTTGGCATTGGTTTGGATCACCCGATTGAAAGCCTTTTTGAAACCACTCGACCCGCTGCTCTGAAGATCCATGAGTAAAACTATCGGGCTGTACACTTTGCCCTGCCATAGATTGTAATCGGTCATCGCCCACAGCACTTGCCGCAGCAATACCCTCTTCCATATCTCCAGGCTCAAGCAGTTTCATCTCATTATTGACGTAGAATCCCCATACGCCAGCGTAGCAGTCAGCTTGCAGTTCAAGTTTGACACTCAATTCATTCGCTTCAACTCTAGAGGATTGCTGTTGCAATTGGCGAACTTGATTGCTGGTGCCAAGCAGTGTTTGTACGTGGTGGCCAACTTCATGAGCAATTACGTAAGCGAAAGCAAAGTCTCCTGGTGCTCCGAGTCTTTTGAGCTCATCCATAAAACTCAAATCTAGATATATTTTCCGATCTGCTGGGCAATAAAACGGCCCTGTCACCGCCCTACCCACGCCGCACCCTGTCATTGTAGAACCACTGTACAGCACTAAAGTCGGCTCCGAATAACCATTAGGCAGCAGTTCACCCCAAACCGTTTCGGTCGTCCCTAGTATGGCCGCAACAAATTGGGCATTCTCATCCGTTAACGCTTGGCTATTTGCTGAGTTGTTTGACTGTTGCGTCACCGCTGGCGTGCCTGCAATTTGTCCCATCAGGTCACCATCTCCCATAAGAGCTTGATACCCAAAGAACAGAACGCCACCAAGTAACACCACTCGCCCTACCTTGCTTTTTAAGAGGAAAGGCAGAAAACGGAACAATTGCGCAACGAGTAAGCCTGTTGAGGCAGAGCTTCTTGCCCCTGATTGTCCTCGACGGTCTTCTACGTTTGAGCTTCTTTTACTATTGCGCCATCGCATGTTTTCCTCCAAGTATTCTGCTTTTACACTTTCATAGTGTGGGCTATTTTTGGAGTTCTTGCTGAAACAGGAAACAACTCAAATCGAGATGAATTTAAAGCGTCTCGGCCTCAAAGCGCGCCGTTCGCGCTTGCGCGATAGTACAGTTGGTCTCCGACATCAATTCTGCCAAAGTAATGTTTGGGTTCTCCATTACCAATCGAATGAGCTTAGCTTCCAAAGGCTCAAGCTTATCGCTATGTTTGGCTAGACCAGCTTCCATTTTGTTAACCATAAATCGCATCGGCTCAGCTTCTTCTGCCTTGATACGGTCGAGAAACGCTTTTAAATCCAAAGCCTCACCCGTAATTTGCCAATTGCGAGAACGTCGAATGCGCTTCAGTTCGCACTTGTTCTCTGCAGCGATAGCTTTGGCTCGTTTGGCATGGTCACCACCAATTCGGTGAATCAAGGATGGTAAAGAGATGGTAATCGTTGTGTCTTTCAAACCGTTAAACCTCTACAACAGATACATTCTCACCCACCCACTTCAATAACTGTTTGGCGGCTTTGGATAGCACCTGATTCTGGCGCACGATGTAGCCAAAATCGGTGTTGGGGAAGCTAGGTAAGGGCGTCACTTCTCGTGAGAGTTTTAATCTTGGATCTAGTGAGAAATCAGGCACAATCGCCGTTCCAAAGCCGGCTTCGGCCCAGTCGATTTGCGCCTCTACACTACCCACTTCCATAACTCTGTGTTTTGGCAGGTTTAGCTCTGGCAGAGAGGCATCAATCAGTTCACGCGTTCGGGTATCGTGCCCCAGTAGAATCAAGGTTTGGTTCTCTTCCGTGTTCTCTTTCCATTTGAAAATATTATCGCCGAAAGCACACCAGTGTATTTGCGTCAGAGGAGTAAAGTGCAGTGGTTGACTCTCTTTCTGCGCAATAACAAAGCCAATGTCTGCGCGGGCACTTTTTACTAAATCTACCGCTTGTGATGAAGTGGTGTTGAACAGCGCTAAATCGATACCAGGATATTCGTTTTTAAATTGTTGGAATGGCTTGATAAGTAACAGGCGCGAGACAATATCACTCGCCGCAATCGAGAGCGTCCCTTGCGTTAAGTCATTAATGGCATTGAGATCGGATTGGCAGATTTGCAGCTCATTCAGCATGTGCTCGGCAGTGTCTAATAATCGCTTACCAGCCTGAGTCAGCTGTACTGGGTTGCGTTCAATCAACTTGGTACGAGTAGCTTGTTCTAGTTGCTTGATGTGAAGGCTGACATTTGGCTGCGTCATGTGCAGTTCAATCGCTGTTTTTCCGAAATGTTTCACTTCTGCCAAGGTGACAAAGGTACGTAACCAGTTCAAATCCAACATAGAAAATTACCCGATATGATTTTCTTATCAAGTTAATGAGTATAATTAATTTCTCTTATTCATGCGAGCATCCTAAGATTTTCCGGTCTGTTTTTGGAGAATGAATTATGTCGTCTATCGTTGTTGTGGGTGCAAACTGGGGTGATGAAGGCAAAGGCCGCATCGTTGACTTTTTGGCAGAGCAAGCTTCTGCAAGCATTCGTTTCCAAGGTGGTAACAACGCGGGTCACACCGTAGTTAACGACCTAGGTACGTTCAAGCTGCACCAGCTACCAAGTGGCGTTTTCAACCCTGACTGTTTGGCAGTTTTAGGTCCGGGTATGGTTATCAGCCCTGCGTCGCTGTCTCAGGAGATTGCGGAAGTCGCGGAAGCGGGCGTTAAAGTGAACATGTGCATCTCTGATCGTGCAACACTGTGTCTACCTCTACACGCACTAGAAGATACGCTAGAAGAACAACGCTTAGGCGACAAAGCATACGGTTCTACTCGTCAAGGTATTGCACCTGCATACGGCGACCGTGTGATGAAAAAAGGCATCCTAGTTGGTTGGTTAAAACAACCAGAAGTTCTAGTAGAACGCATCAAGTTCTGGATGGACTGGAAACTTCCACAACTACGTGCCCTTTACCCAACGTTTGAATTCGAGCAAACCGCTGAAGAAATGGCGAACTGGTTGCTGGAAGTGTCTGCCCCTTGGCGTGATGCTATTTGCAACGTAACGCTGCCGCTAAAAGAGCTACAAGCAAAAGACCAAACTCTACTGTTCGAAGCACAACTAGGTGCGGGCCGTGACCTTGTTTACGGTGAGTACCCATGGACAACCTCTTCAAACGTTGTGTCTATGTACGCTGGCATCGGTAGTGGTCTTCCTGCTCTGCGTCCAGAGCGTGTTATTGCAGTCGCAAAAGCGTTCAGCTCATCAGTAGGTACTGGTACGCTAATCACTGCAATGGAAGAGCAAGATGCATTCCGTGAACTAGCGGGTGAGTTCGGCGCAACAACAGGTCGCCCACGTGACATGGGTTACTTTGATGCAGTTGCGACTAAGAACGGCGTTGAGCTTCAGGCAGCGACTGAAATCGCACTGACAAAAGTAGACTGTCTGACAGGTCTTAAAGATCTAAAAATCTGTGTTGGTTACGAAGGCGAGCACAGTGAGAACCCAATTTGGCCTCAAACGGCTGCACTAGCACCAATCTACGAGAAGATGGAAAGCTGGAGTGAAGACATTACTGGTTGCCGTAAATTCGAAGAGCTACCAGTCGCGGCACAAAAATACGTTCTACGTATTGAAGAGCTAATGGGCGTACCAGTGAAAATGGTATCGGTTGGCCCTGGTCGTGAACAAATGATTATGCGCTAAGACGTGGAATAACACGTCTATATCCAAGTTACAGTAAGTGCTTGGTTATATTAGCAAGCGGCTTTTATCTTTTCCGGGGTAAAGCCGCTTTTTTTATGCACTTTATACTTTGCTAAAACAAATACTGTTCTATGTTTTAACGAGCGTCAGAACGCTAGTTCTTCCAACGGCCTCACCACAGAGCCGTGTTGCTGAGACAGCAAAGAGAACTCAACTTCTTGCCCACATCCGCAGTAAAAGTCGTAACCTTCACCGGTTAAAAACGGCGTACTTTTATCGATAAACCAGTCCCTAGACTTTTTAGTATGAAGCTCACCACAACTTGGACAAGTCACTTCTACAGAGAAAACCTTGGCAATCATATCCCTAACCTCTTGTTAATTGCAGACGTACAACGAAATCGTTTGCTGTAGATAAACTAAACCAAGTTTTGAAACACTTCGTTAAGAAAATGTCAGAGTAAACGATGGAAAATGCGTGTTTCAACGACACTTTGAACAACTTTTTTCAGACAAAACCTTGAAGAAAAATTGAAGTGCAAACCATTACATAACAAATATTACCGAAAGGGGTATTTACCAAACTTATGAGAAAGAGAATCTTATTTTTTATTAAAAAATAGTAACTTGCGTAAATTTTATAAGACTCTCATCACACTTTACATTGAACAATTCCTAAAATTGACATGCTTAATATAGTTTTATGTCATTACTTACCTGCTGTACTTATATCTGTGGCAAATCGATTCTTCTCCAATCCATCTAAAAAGTGGAGTAACAACCTCACACTGTGTGTTGTCGGCCTACTCTCTTTTTCGATCACTATGGTGGCATTTATCCCTTTTGCCCATCAATATCATAAAAAGCTCACACAACAGGCAGTAGAGGCAATTGAATCTGAGTTTCACAGCAATGTTCAACAGTTAGCTCATTTACTCGATGATGAGTTTTATCTCAAACCGTGTAGCGAACTGATCCACGACTTACGCACCAACATCTTTGGTTTAGGGATGGCAAAAGACATCGCTACATTTGATCAAAATGGCAAGGTACAGTGCACCAGTAGCGAACGTCATCCGTCCTTTCGGATTTACTCGACAATACTAAAACGCTTGGGTGATAGCGATGTACACGCCACGCTGTCTTACACGCAGCGAGCGTTGACCAATAACCAAGCATTGATCCTATTTTTTAGTTCGGATAAAGGGCGAGGCATCAGTGTGGTATTTCCAAAACAAGTACTGGAAATGCTGGTGAAGGATATTTTTAGCTTCGGTGACATGAAGTATCGAGTCGATATTATTAATCGAACCGCTGTTGATCTGACTGATGGCAACGCACTGCGCAGCGAACAAATCACTTCAGAAATCCTCCCTTTCACGGTCTACTCGACAATTGGTTATGCATTCTATTGGCAATTCTTGGCAAGCAAGTTATGGATTGGGCTGCTAGGAATGGCCTGTGCTCTGGTCGTCCATCTGTTTTTTAATTCAAAAAAGGTGGCCAGAAACAGTTTGGAGTTCTCTCTGGCTCAAGCTATCAAAGGGCGCAACTTGAGTGTGCATTATCAGCCTATCGTTGACCAACGTGATGGCAGTGTCATCGGTGGCGAGTCTTTAGTGCGCTGGAACGACCCGGTTCAAGGGTTCATTTCTCCTGGTATCTTTATCCCTCTTGCCGAGAAAGTTGGGATGATCGATCAGATCACTTATCTAGTGTTGGACAAAGCGATCAAGATGATCTCAACAAATAAGAAAGCCTTTCATGATCGCTACATTAGCGTTAACGTCAGTCGCTCTTTGATTCTCAGAGATGACTTCATTAAAGAAGTCGAGTCTCGCTTGATGTTCAGTTATTTCATTAGTGAACGTTTGGTATTTGAAATTACCGAAGAAGCGATTTTTAACAAAGATGAGTTTTCAATATTGCGTCAACACTTGGACCGACTGGCCTCACTGGGCATTCGTATTGCCGTTGATGATTTTGGTACAGGCTATTCTGGTCTGGATTTTATTGGGCAATACCCATTCGACATCATCAAGATTGATCGCGTCTTCGTAACCAGTTTAGGTAACGGAAAAACAACGCAGCCTTTACTCGAGGCGATACACACTCTTTCCCAGACACTGAATATGTCTGTCATTGTGGAAGGTGTCGAAGAGGAGGCGCAATTGTGGGCTCTACATGACCTCGGCTTCTACAACATACAGGGCTTCTACTTTTCAAAACCTATTCCAAAGCCTGAGTTTCTAGACTATTTGGCATTGCACCAACCAGCCGATCTTCAAACTCTCGCGCCTGCGCTTAGCTAAGATTAATCAACCCAATTTTTGGCTGAGCAAGCGGTGCTCAGCCAAAGCTTTCTCCCTCAATACATCGTCAAATTCAGTCGTTAATTACAAATGCATGAATAGCAATTAACCAATTGTTAAACAGACTGCTGAAAGATCTCACTTGTTAATGAAGCACGCCAATTAGGTTAAACACTTGATTTAATGTTCTTTAAGTGATTAGTTGATCACGATTTTCATCTGTAAATTGGTGAAGTTGTACTCAAAAGATCTACTGTTCTGTTTTTAGGATAGATAACGTTTCCCCCAACATCTAACCCAAAAACAGGTGATTCCTATGACCAAAAAGTTTCTCCGCCTCAGTTCGATCACGCTTGGTTTGTGCATGAGCTCATTTGCTTTTGCCAATGCCGATTTACCAAACATCAAAATTCTGGCGACTGGCGGCACTATCGCTGGCGCAGGTCAATCTGCGACAGAATCAAATTACACCGCAGGTAAAGTCGGTGTTGATTCGTTGATCGCCGCCGTACCCAGTATGACCAAAATTGCCGACATTTCCGGTGAACAGGTGGTCAGCATCGGCTCTCAGGACATGAACGATGAAGTCTGGCTAACGTTAGCCAAGCGTGTGAATGAACTGCTCGCTCAGGACGACGTAGATGGCATTGTGATTACTCATGGTACCGACACCTTAGAAGAGACCGCCTACTTCCTAGATTTAACGGTGAAGAGTGACAAGCCTGTTGTGATCGTAGGTGCAATGCGCCCTTCTACGGCAATGAGTGCTGACGGCCCAGTTAACCTCTACAACGCAGTGGTGACCGCAACGGATGAAGATTCTCAAGGTCGAGGCGTGCTAGTCGCAATGAACGACACCATTTTTGATGCGCGTGACGTAACGAAAACCAACACAACATCAGTCAGCACCTTCCAATCACCGAACTTTGGTCCACTCGGTTACATTCACAACAGCGATGCGAAGTACCAACGCAGCCCAGAGCGCAAACACACCACTGAAACAACCTTCGATGTTTCCAAGCTCGATAAGCTGCCACAAGTCGGAATCGTTTATAACTACGCCAATGCGTCGAGCTTACCTGTGAAAGCATTCGTCGATGCAAAGTTTGATGGCATCGTCAGCGCAGGTGTGGGCAATGGTAACTTGTACCACACGGTATTTGATGAGTTAGAAAAGGCGAGTAAAGATGGCATCATGGTTGTTCGCAGCTCTCGCACGCCTACCGGCTCTACTACCCTAGATGCTGAGATTGACGACGATAAATACGGTTTCGTGGCATCTGGTACGTTGAACCCTCAGAAAGCTCGTATTTTGTTGATGCTATCGCTAACACAGACCAAAAATTACCAAGACATCCAGAAAATGTTCCAACATTACTAATCGAACAGTTCACAAGCTTTTCGATGAGTTAAAGCTAACCGCTAATAACAAAAGAGGAGGTTCGGATGCCTCCTCTTTTGTTATTTTTCACTAGCAACTTAGCCAAACAAGGGCAACCTAGCCAAACAAGCGACGCTTCATTCCTGCTCTTTCGAGAATGCGCGTGGTGATCTCTTCCACCGACAAAGACGAAGTGTTGATGTAAGGAATTGCCTCCCGTCTAAACAGCGCTTCTACCGTATCAAGCTCCAACTTACATTGTTCAGTGCTTGCGTATTCACTGCCTGACAAGCGATTCTCGCGGATCTCATTCAAACGTTCTGGGTTGATGGTTAAACCAAATAACTTGTGGCGATGAATCTCAAACTCCGGCAATAAGCGCATCATCTTGACGTCTTCTGCAATAAACGGGTAGTTCACCACACGTAAGCCAAATTGCATCGCCATGTACAGGCTGGTCGGTGTTTTGCCACTGCGTGACACGCCAAGGAGGATAATATCGGCCTCATCCAAGCCTTTAAGTGTGATGCCATCATCGTGAGCAAGCGTGTATTCAATCGCAGCGATACGGTCGAAATAGGTATCCGAATCTTTGCTTACGCTACGTGAGCGCTGCATCTTCGGCTGTGGCTCCATCTGAATGTCATCTTGCACCTTCTGCACAATGCTTTCTAGCACGTCATAACCGTGAGCTGGCGCTTTGAGTAACATTTCACGAATTTCTGGCACAACAATCGAGAAGAATACCAAGGGCTTAACCCCATCACGCTGGTAGGAAATCTCGATTTCCTTAATAACATCGGCAACTTTGTCTTCACTTTCGACAAAAGGAAAGGTTTTTTCATTAGGAATGAAGGAAAACTGACCCAAAACAACATGGCCTAATGTCTCACATGTTATGGCCGTTCCGTCAGAAACATAGAATACATCACGACTTTGGCTATTTATTTGCATTTTTGTTTATTTTTTCAAATTCATTTGAGTAGGATGGTTTACATAATATTAATAAATGAGTTTGGCTTGCAATTGCGTGCCCCACAGCTTTGAAAATTCTTCGGAGTTTTTTTAAGTAAACACGTAATCGTTTGCCTTTCATATCAGCCAAGAAAAGTGTTGATACATGTTTGCGTCGGAAAATTCGTTTAAGCCCTAGTTGGGAAGTTGTAGTTAACGCCCCTTAGCTGCAATGGCTGTTGTCAGCCCGAAACTGTGTCTTCGATGACATTGACCTGCAAGGATGAACCACCGCTGTTCGAGGTTGGTATTAATCCCCTACAAAGCTGCAATGTTTCTGGAGAAAGACATGCAAAAGAACACCCTCTGGTTCAATGGACTATCCATGGATGATGTCGACAAGGTCGGCGGTAAAAATGCTTCACTTGGCGAAATGGTTTCTAACCTAGCCAATGTTGGTGTATCAGTACCAAACGGTTTTGCGACAACCTCGTATGCGTTTAACCAATTCCTTGACCACGAAGGTTTGGATGAGCGTATTCACCAACTACTTGATGAACTAGACGTTGAGGATGTAGAAGCTCTGCGTAAGACAGGTGCCACCATTCGTCAATGGGTATTAGAAGCCCCGTTCCCTACGGATCTTGAACAAGACATCCGTGATAACTACAAAGAACTGACAGACAATCATCCTGAGATTTCTGTTGCCGTTCGCTCTTCTGCAACTGCAGAGGATCTACCGGATGCGTCATTTGCAGGTCAGCAAGAGACGTTCCTAAACGTAAAAGGCATTGATGCAGTACTAGAAGCGACCAAGCACGTTTACGCATCTCTGTTCAATGACCGCGCAATTTCATACCGTGTACACCAAGGCTTTAACCACCGCGGCATTTCGCTGTCGGCAGGTATCCAACGCATGGTGCGCTCGGACAAAGCCTCTTCTGGCGTTATGTTTACCCTAGATACGGAATCTGGCTTCGACCAAGTCGTATTCATCACCTCTTCTTGGGGCTTGGGTGAAATGGTGGTTCAGGGGGCGGTTAACCCTGATGAATTCTACGTTCACAAGCCAATGCTAGAAGCAGGTCAACACCCTATCGTTAAGAAGACATTTGGCTCTAAGCAGATCAAAATGATCTACTCAGACCGTCAAGAGATCGGTAAGCAAGTTGAGATCATCGACACGTCAGTAGAAGAGCGCAACGCCTTCTCTCTGAATGATGAAGAGATCAAAGAGCTAGCAAAACAAGCGATGATCATCGAAAAGCACTACAAACGTCCTATGGATATTGAGTGGGCAAAAGATGGCATCGACGGCAAACTTTACATCGTACAGGCACGCCCAGAGACCGTATGTTCTCAAAGCGAGCAAAACGTGATTGAGCGTTACGAGCTAAGCAACAAAGCAGACGTTTTGGTTGAAGGTCGTGCAATTGGTCAACGTATCGGTAAAGGCCCAGTGCGTTTGGTGGACTCTCTAGACCAAATGTCATTGGTACAAGAAGGCGATGTACTGGTTACTGACATGACTGACCCAGACTGGGAACCAGTAATGAAGAAGGCGTCTGCGATTGTCACGAACCGTGGCGGCCGTACTTGTCACGCAGCGATCATCGCACGTGAGCTTGGTATTCCGGCTATCGTTGGTTGTGGTGATGCCACCAGCAAGCTAACCGACGGCGAGACAGTGACTGTGTCTTGTGCAGAAGGTGAAACGGGCTACGTTTACCAAGGCGAGCTGGAGTTTGAAATCAAGCGCTCAGCGGTCGATGAGCTTCCGCTGCTTCCAACCAAAGTCATGATGAATGTGGGTAACCCAGACCGTGCATTCGACTTCGCTCAAATTCCAAACGAAGGTGTCGGTCTTGCGCGTCTTGAATTCATCATCAACAAGATGATTGGTATTCACCCGAAAGCGTTGCTGAACTTCGATGCGCAAAGCGATGAGCTAAAAGCTGAAATCACTGAGCGTATCCGTGGCTACAAAGATCCAATCGATTTCTACGTTAGCAAGCTAACCGAAGGCATCGCGACTATCGCGTCTGCATTCTGGCCAAAACGCGTGATCGTTCGTATGTCTGATTTCAAATCGAACGAGTACAGCAACTTGGTGGGCGGTAAAGGTTACGAACCGCATGAAGAGAACCCAATGCTCGGCTTCCGTGGTGCGTCTCGCTATATTTCTCCGGTGTTTGAAGACTGTTTCGAGCTAGAAACTCAAGCAATCAAACGCGTTCGTAACGAGATGGGTCTGAAGAACGTTGAAATCATGATCCCATTCGTACGTACACCAAGCGAAGCGGCATCGGTTATCGACCTACTGGCTAAGTTCGACCTACGCCGCGGCGACCAAGGTTTGAAAGTCATCATGATGTGTGAACTACCGTCAAACGCAGTACTTGCTGAAGAGTTCTTGAAGTACTTCGATGGCTTCTCTATCGGTTCAAACGACATGACTCAGCTTACGCTTGGCCTTGACCGTGACTCTGGTGATGTTGCACACCTATTCGATGAACGTAACCCAGCAGTGAAAGCCATGCTGCAAATGGCCATCGATGCGGCAACCAAAGCGGGCAAATACGTCGGTATCTGTGGCCAAGGTCCATCAGACCACGATGACCTTGCGGAATGGTTGATGGAACAAGGCATCAGCTCTGTTTCACTCAACCCAGATACGGTTATCGATACATGGTTGAAGCTAGGTAAAGTCAGCAAGTAAAACGAGCCTCTCTAACTTGTAATACGAAGCCCTCAAACTCCTGAGTTTGAGGGTTTTTTCTTTACCTGCCATGTAAAAGCTATGTGAGTTCGTGACCGCAATCCCACGCTATGTCTTCCTTATATTCTCCCCCTTCCCTTTTTCACCTAAAATTAAAGCACACCTATTTCATAGAAGAATGGATATATGAAAAAGCCTCTTGCTCTTATCACTGCCTTAGTCATGCTCACTTCTCCGGCTTATGCCGACTGGGACGACATTTCTAACAGCCTTTCAGACCTAGGGGAGGCAGTTTCGGATACGGCGAAGGAGACGTGGGACAGCACCAAAGAATTCTCAAAACAAGCATGGGAAGATTTTACTAATTGGTCAGAAGATGCGATTAACACCGCTGGCGAATGGACGGATGCAAGTATTGAAACCAGTAAAGAGTGGATCGACGAAGCCGACAAGAAAATTGATGAGCTGATGGAAGGTGATACGCCAGAAGAAGCTCGCCAAGCGATTGATTTGATGGCGGATAGCACCTTGCTCAAACTGTTTAATGAGAAACCTGAAGCCAAAATACTCTACGACAAAGCTTACGGTTACGCAGTGTTTGATTCACGCAAACTGTCGTTGATGTTCCACACCAACTCAGGCTCCGGTGTTGCGGTCAACAAATCGACCGACAAGCGCACTTACATGAACATGTTTGGAGCTGGCGTCGCCCTTGGTGTTGGCGGTAAGTTCTACCAACAAGTCGTGCTGTTTGAGAAAGAAAAAAAACTTCAACACCTTTGTCGAGGAAGGCTGGGAAGCATCGAGCGAAGCTTCTTTAGTTGCAGGCGAGGATGGCGAAGAGATGACAGCGCAATTCAACAGTGGCGTAGCGGTATATCAGCTAAACACCACGGGATTGTTGGTTGATGCGAACATTTCTGGCTCGAAATACTGGGTCAACAAAGAGCTGACCGATTCGCAGTAATCGCGCTTGTACTACAATTTTTTGAGGGGAGCACAACGCTCCCCTTTTTGATCACTTTGGGATATCTGTCTGTTGCGTTATGCTTATCTCAACCTTTATCGCACGCTCGAATTCCCATGCCTAACGACGCATTCAACACTCAACTTGCATTGACAATTTCTGCCCTTAACTCACCAAGCTTTACGCCTAAACTGATGCGTGTTATTGCTTCTTTATTGAGTTTTGATTGCGCGGTGATCCTCGGCTACCGCGAAGGCAAACACCCTATCTATCTGTATGATTCGATTGAGAATGAACGCGAGCTTTTGTTCCAGCGTTATCTCACCACCTCTTTTCAAAACGACCCGTTTTACCAGAAGCTTAACACCAACAAAGAGCAAGGCATTTTTACGCTCAAAGATGTCGTAGGCAAAGACGTCGCGCGTAACGATCTCGATTACCAAGCCTACTGTGAGCAGTTTTACCATCAAACGGGCTGGAAGGATGAACTCAGCATGCTGATCGAAATCGAACCGAAGCGTTGGGTGATGCTCTACTTTGGATTTATGCAAGATGATAAACGCTTCACCAAGCCTCAAGTCACCAAGCTTAAATCTAACTTCGCGATTATTCAGTCTTTGTGCCAACAGCACTGGAAACAGACCGAGTTTACACTTGCCGAGCCAGTGTTTAGCCCTAACGCATATTCAGGGCAAATGCGTACGGCGATTGAATCCGCACTGGCATCGTTTGGCCAAACCGTCCTCACTAAACGAGAACAAGAAATCGCGGCATTGATCGCGCAAGGCTATGACAGCAAAGAGATTGCAACACACCTAGATGTTACGGAAGGCACAGTTAAGAACCACCGTAAACGCATTTACGCGCAGTTGAATGTGGCATCGCTAAGCGAGTTCTTTCAGTTGTTCCTCAACCACCTGATCACTCAATCAAGATAACAAACTGTCCCTTTAGGGATATACCTCGATTCCGCATCGCCTTTTAATCTGAATACAACCAAACCAGATAAAGATAAGACGATGACACTGATTGAAGATTTACAAGCTCGCGGTTTAATTGCCCAAGCGAGCGATTTAGACCAAGTTCAACAACTGCTATCTGAGCCACAAACCTTGTACTGCGGTTTCGATCCAACCGCAGGTAGCTTGCACATTGGCCACCTTGTGCCACTGATTATGCTCAAACGTTTTCAAGATGCAGGACACCAAGCCATCGCCCTGATAGGCGGTGCGACCGGTATGATTGGTGACCCGAGCTTTAAAGCCACAGAGCGAAGCTTAAACTCAGAAGAGACCGTAACGGGTTGGGTACAAGATCTGTCGAATCAAATTCAACAGTTGATGAATAACCAAGTCAGCAAGCCAATGATCATGGTAAACAATGCGGATTGGGTGAAGCAGATTAACGTGATCGACTTCTTCCGCGACGTAGGTAAGCATTTCTCCGTGAATACCATGATCAGCCGAGAGTCGGTGAAGCAACGCTTGCAGCGCCCAGATCAAGGCATCTCATTTACCGAGTTCAGTTACGCACTGCTGCAATCTTACGACTTCGCAGAATTAAACCGTCAGTACGGCTGTCGTTTGCAAATCGGTGGTAATGACCAGTGGGGCAACATTGTTAGCGGCATTGACCTTACTCGCCGCCAAAATGGTGAGCAGGTCTTCGGTCTAACCCTACCTTTGATCACCAAATCTGACGGCACTAAATTTGGTAAAACCGAAGGTGGCGCAGTGTGGCTAGATCCAAGTAAGACCTCACCTTACACTTTCTACCAATTCTGGTTATCTGCTGAAGATGCCGATGTTTACCACTTCCTGCGCTACTACACCTTCTTGAGCTGCGATGAGATTGCTGCGATTGAGGCACAAGACAAAGAGAGTAAAGGCAAACCGCAAGCACAGCGTATCCTAGCAGAGCAAATGACGCGCTTTGTCCATGGTGAGGAAGGCTTAGCAAGTGCAGAGAGAATCACTCAAGCGCTATTTAGTGGCAATGTGCAACAACTAAGTTTGAGCGAGCTAAAGCAGTTGGAACTCGATGGCTTACCAAGCATGCAAAGTGCCGAGCAAGACTTGGTCGAACTTCTGGTTGAATCAGGATTAGCCAACTCCAAGCGCATTGCTCGTGAGCTTATTGGTAACAACGCCATCAGTGTGAACGGCGAGAAAGTGGATGCACAAAACCCAAGCTTGAACTTCCCGCTGTTCGATCAGTACTGGTTGCTTCAACGCGGTAAAAAGCATTTCTACTTAGTGAAACGCATCGAGGGTTAACTGCTCCCATCTAACGACCTACGATCTAGCTAGATCAACTAAAATGCGAGCCAAAGTGCTCGCGTTTTTGTTTCCCTATTTTGTGAAGCCAAAAGCTAATTTTAGAGTAGATGCCCGTTATAGTGTTGTTCTTCAAACACAACAAAATATAACAACACAAAGCTATGATCAGACACATTCTACTCATCAAATTTCAAGCTTCTGCCACCAGCGACAAAATCCAACAACTGCGAGAGCTATTCGAAGCCATGCCAACGAAAGTGGAAGGCGTAACCGACGTTGAATGGGGCTTAAATAATAGCCCAGAAGGAAAGAACAAAGACTACACACACGCTGTGATGATGACGTTTACCGATGAAGCGGGTCGTCAGAACTACCTACCACACCCAGAGCACGATGCATTGAAAGAAGTATTTAGGCCACTGCTTGAAGACATCATCGTGTTTGATTACGAAATCTGAATCTCTCAGGTAAGTTTCCGGACAAATAAAAAGCCACCACGACAATTTGCATCATGGTGGCTTTTGAGGTTACTTCACGTGTTTAAAGTTTGGCAGAATCGTTTCTGGTTTCTGCTCAACAAACGCTTTGCTTGGTGAGTAAGCGCGAAAATACACAAACCAGTTTTCATCCGGTCGAGTTTGTACCCAGTTTGCTTCATTCACACCTTCTGGCTTAGTGGGTGAGAAATGGAACGTGTAGTTCCCGTCTGCGTCTTTCACTGTGCCCAGAACGTTTGAGCCGACATCCGCACGTTGAATATCATTATCGATGATGGCGCGGTTTTCCACGTTGTACACCGTAATGGTCCAGAACAAGTCGGCATAGTTCACATCGCCATCTAAAGTCAGTGTGTAATGATTGCTACCATTTAGGCCATAGCCTTCGCCGTCACGATAGTTATCAAGGTATATCTGACCCCAGCCACCGTTTTCAAAACCATGCATCGCAATATCGTTCGTCACCGCTTCATAAAACCATGCCGCGCGACCATCGAGATCCATACCATAAGCGCGATCTTGGTTTGGTGTTGATGCTGTTGCAACTTCCCAACGGTTCCCTTCAGGCCCATATTCCGATTGATGTAAACGACCCGTTTTGTTGAAGTCGATATTCTTAGTCATGGCCTCACCAAGCACGACCGCTTCTTTCATGATCTTCACTTGCTCAGCATTTGGTTCGAATGGTTTACCCTTCTCAATACCCAATGGACGCAACATGTCGTGCATCATGCGATCGCGTTCTGCAACAGGTTCTGTTTGAATGGCTTCGTTGAGCACTTGCCAAAACTCCATACCACGTGGGTGTTTCGCATCGAGACCTTTTTTCGGGAAGTTAACACCTCGATCGCTGAGTGGTTTGCCATCCAAATGCGTGATTGACATCGACTCCAAGTCCGTCATGCGTTGTTTCTCGGTTTTCGCCATTAAGCGCACACCAAAAAAGACATAGTTGGTATCCGATTCAAGTACCACCGCATCTTTTGGTAGGTTCTTTGGTGTTTCGCTGCCCTTAGCTTTTATCACGTATGTGCCTGGCTTGGTCATTTGTGCAATGCCAATCTGCCACATGGTATGCACCGCACCACGCAGTTCGTCGGTCGGGATGTTCACCACTACGGGCTCTTTCTCTACGTTAAACCATGTAATCGCGTAAGGCGTTGAGGTGTTGTAAGTTAGGCCGCCCAATTTAGACTGATGCGATGCCACATAAGTGATTTGTCCATCTTCTGAGCCCATTTTTTCATACGCCGCCTTCCACGCGTAGTTAGACGTCAGCGGAATAGACCAAATGTAAGCTTGTGTCGCACGCTGAAAATCCATCAGATTAAACAATTTCTTTGAGCTTTCCTCTGTTGGAATGCCATTGAGCACGCTGGTTTCAAAAGCAAAATCACCAGAGCGGGTGTGCATGTTCTCAATCTTGATGTTGTTGTCTGCGTATGCGCTACTGGTTAAAGCGGCAAATATCAAACCAGAGATAAGGGTTTTCGTTACTTTTTTCATGTCTATTCTCTACTCGTCATTTCAGGCGGTATCGGGAGGATGAAGTTGAAATCAGTCATTTCTTGACCAACTCAATGTGGCGCAGTTTAAAAACAAGCCAAGACTAAAAATTGACATTTTGAGAATATTTGAGTGAAAAACGAATATCGATTGAGTGCGTTATACCTCTCTGCTTTTCCTAGATTGTGCAGACGATATGGTGTGGAGCCTCAAACCTTAACCTCAAAGCTCAATATTCAAATCTCAACCTTACACAATGAAAACCAAGAGCTTAGCCATCAGCAATTTGCAGAACTGCTGAACTTGGCCGCCAAAGAGACTAAAGACCCGCTGTTCGCCCTAGAGCTCAGTACCTTGACTGACTACCAGTCTTTGGACATCGCTATGTTGCTGATTGCCAGTCAGGAATCTCTCGCAAACATCTATCCGGTTTTGTTTGGTCTGTACAGCTATCAGCAACGTGCTTCTCGCCATCAACTTGATATTCGTGACGACATTGCTCGCCACTTTACTCAGTTCTTATTCGAACCCAATGTCGATACAAGCCAACACTCTTTACTTTCCATCGGAGGCATTATTACGACGTTCAAGATGGTATTGGGAGAACGGTTGAAGTTGCATCAAGTGCATTTTAAAGCGCGCTACCAAGGTGAATCAGGAGCACAGCAGCAAAAACAGATAGAACGTCTTGAACGTTTCTTTGGATGCAAAGTGATATTGGGTAGTCAGTTCGATGGTTTTGAGTTCCCCAAAGCCCTACTCGCAGAAAAGCCCTATTTGGAGATGACCATTACCAATCAAATGCGACGCAAAGTCTCTCACGGTCTTCAACATCACAACACGCTATTGGAAATCACCACCAACTCGATTCTGTTATTGCTTCCTCTCGGTGATATCAGCAAAACCTTGGTCAGCAAAATGCTCGGCATCCACCCGAGAACGTTGCAGAACTTGTTGAACAAAAATGACCTCACCTACCGAGATATCGTGAATTCAGTCCGCGACACCGAGAGCAAAAAGCAGCTCACCAGCAGCGAATATCCAATCGGCACCATTGCTGACATGCTTTGCTACGCTTCTGCCGATTCTTTTATCCGCCAGTTCAAACGCACCAATGGCATCACCCCTTTGCAATATAGAAAACAGCATCGCGTGTGACGGTTAACAACCCATCCTTTAATTCCTTTTAATTATTACCTGAATTACATCAATTCATTTCTGTTATTGAAAACGAATAGATAGCATTTATGCCTGTACCATCAATTAAAACTTGTGAGCAAAACGCAAACAAGTGATGAAATCATCATTATCTATAACTGATAGTGATTGCAGTTCTCTTTCTGAATAAATGAAACATTCATAAACCCGATAACAAGGAACCGATGATGAATAAGACTCTTATTGCTTTATCAATTTCCGCTCTAGCCCTAGGAAGTACTTCGGTATTTGCGAACTCAACTCCGGCAGAACTTTTACAAGACCGCTACTCTACTCTTGCGAACTTAGAAATGAACGGTGGTCAACCAACTCCTGATAGTCAAAGAGCCCTATTTACTGAATCTTATTTTCAGCGCGCTACCACACTCTATGAATGGGCGTTGCCAATCGTTAATATGAAAGCAATGCAGGAAGGCCATGCTAGACTGATGGATGGCACTACTGCCTACAACAAAATTGCAATCTATCAAGATCGATTAAAACCAAACACAAAAATCACCACACCTAACTCAGATGTAATTTATGCTATGGGTTGGCTAGATATGAAGGATACTGGCCCATTAGTAATTGAGCACCCAGCTGGGTTGCAATCACTGATGGATGATATGTATCAGCAGCCTCTGCGTGGGCCTCTAGATAAAGATCAAGTTCATGGTCAATACCTCGGTGATATTGGTAAAGCAGGCCCAGACAAAGGTAAAGCAGCTAAGTTCCTTATTCTTCCTCCTGGTTACACTCGCGATCAATTTAAAGACGTATCTGATAAGTATTTCATTTACGAATCCAACACATCAGAAGTGTTCTTATTCTTGCGTTCATTCTTTATGGACATGAATAAGCTTCAGCCAGCGGTAGACCGTATAAAAGAAATTAAGATTTACCCGCTTAAAGGCCACGGTAAAGACATGAAGTTCTTTGAAGTATCCGACGTGCCAGCTAACGCTCTTTGGAAGAACGATCACACCTATTATGAAATGCTTGACCGCGCTGTTCAAAATATGGAGTTGGCAACTTTTGACCCTTACATGAATGGCGTAATGAATGCTGTAGGCATTAAAAAAGGTAGCAAGTTTGCCCCTACACCAGAACAGAAAAAGCTTCTCGATGCAGCCGCTCAAACAGGTTGGAAAATCACTAAAAATATCGCTTTGAATTTTGATGAGCTGTCCAATTCAAAAATTGGTGATACATGGTTCTGGAAAGATCGTCCTACATGGGTTGCTCATGCTCTTACAGAAAATGGTAACCAAAATTTCGCAGTGTCAGATGCATACTACCGAAACGTGAAAACTGGATATACAAATGTTGACGCATTAGCTCACATGTATACTAACCATTATTCAATATCGACTGGTATGATCAACGCTAAGGTAGGGCTTGGTGCCAAATACGCCGGAGCTTATAAAGACAGCGATCACAATCCTTTAGTCGGCACATGTAACTACTCTCTGAATATCCCAGCAAATGTTCCAGTTGATTTATTCTGGTCGGTTACAGCTTATGATGGTGCAACCGCTAGTGGCGTTGATGTAGAAAACCATGAATGGCCTTCATTAGGTGACCGTGACCACCCAATTGCAAACAAAGATGGTTCTGTAACGTTATTCTTCGGTCCTACAGCACCAAAAGATGCATCGTTAGCAGCTAAAAACTGGCTTCAATTCAAAAATCCAAGCTGGTTCTCTCTAATTCGTTTTTATGGTCCAACTAAGCCACTGTTTGACAAAACATGGAGACCTGGTGAGTTTGAAAAGATCAACTGTGTTGACTAGTTAATATCACTAAACGAAAAACTAACAAACCAAGCCTCTCAACCGAGAGGCTTATTTTTTTCTTTGATGATGGCTTGAGAAGTTGTGATGATTTTTCGCTTGAGCCACTGGTGCATAGGGTGCATACGCTTATTGTGCGATTCCACCAACACAATATTTTTTAGTTCATCCGGTGCGCGGTTTGGGAACGTGACATAGTCAAACTCACCGCTAAGATAACGAGCAAGTTGTTTAGAGCAAGGTAAAATAATATCGCTCTGCTTGATCACATCGAGCAAGGTATGCAGATAGGAGCTACGTGCTTTTACTTTCAACACTTCACTTGAAAGGTGCTTGGCAATAAAGGGCTGGGTATCGTTCCACCCCGGCACCACCAAACTGGCGTATTCTGCTTGATTGATTTCAGACTGAGACAGAGTCTTTCCTGCCAATGAATGGTTAGTTTTCACTAAACCAACAAAATCATCTTCACCAATGACTTGGTGGGTAAACTGCTTATTGGTTTCAATTGGCGAATAGTTGATGGCTGCTTGAATCTCACCATCGAGTAGCTTTTTGAGTGTTTGAGAATCCCAATTCACGATGTTTACTTGTGCGCTTGGTGCCTCTTCAATCACCGCGAGACACAAACGTGCACCGAGCCAGTTAGAAATAAAGCCGTTGATTGCAATGGTGATATTGCCTTGATAATCAGAAGGGTTAAAGCTTGGGGAATCCAGAATGACCTCATCCAAGCTTTCCATGATCACGGGAAGCTTCTCTCCCAGTTCAAGCGCACGTGGCGTTGGCTTCAGGCCCGAGTGAACGCGAGTAAACAGCTCATCACCAAAGTAATCACGCAACCTTCCCAACGCTTTACTGACTGCAGGTTGGCTAAGTGCCAGTCGATCCCCAGCAATACGCGTGTTCTTAGTTTCAAGTAACACCAGAAAGATACGAAGTAAGTTGAGATCCAGTTGTTTCATTGCGGTTCGTTTCCCTAATACAACCTTGTTTAGTATCGACTGTTCATTCCGAATCGGTGGGACATATCGTCGTCCATACGACCACCTTTCCAACCACCCGAACCAAACAAATTCAGTACATCTTGTGCGGTGTAATCACCACCATCGAAAAAGTCATTCGAAACATCGTCACGCAACGACAAGACTTCCGCTTTCGCCTCTGAACTCAGTTCCTGCGGGTTTACATAAAGCGCTAAAGCGATTTGTTGTTGGCGCTTGCTCAACTCGCTTGTGCTGCTTTTTACTTGCCCAATAGAGAAATACTCGCGGCTGCCATAGCCCTTAATCAATCGGGCAGAGAGCAGCTTGATGACTTTCTTAATTCGACGACGTTGAATGACTCTAAGCACATTAATACCCTATTCTTCTTATAGCAAAATTGACGTTATATTTTGTGCATAACGTTGTGATGCTTTAGAGTGTCACGGTTTAGTACAGTGTTCAATAAGCATGGAGCGCCAGAGTGAAAATCGACGATCTCAAACTGTTCATCAAGGTTGTGGAGTTAGGTAGCTTTACCGCCGCTGCCAATGCGTTGGATTTACCTCGTGCGAATGTCAGCCGACGAATCGGCGATTTAGAGCAATCCCTTGGCGCTCAGCTTTTCCATCGCACCACGCGCAGTTTATCGCTGACCAACAACGGCGAAGCCTATTATGAGAACCTACAAAAAGCGCTGACGATGCTCGACTCGGCGAACGAACAAGTCAGCAACGACACCAATGAGGTCCGCGGTCGAATCAAGCTTGGATTGCTGCCAGAGACCGACGAACTGGTGCGTCCTATTTTGTTCGATTTCCATGATAAGTACCCGCACGTTGAATTGGATATTCGCAACATCAACAATGGCTTCAGAGACATGTTTCAACAAGGCTTAGACATCGCTTTTCATGGTGGTGCACTGTTTGATTCCGACATTGTTGCCCGTAAGCTTTTAACGCTCGACCGTTGTTTAGTCGCTTCTCCCAATTACCTTGAAACACATGGCATGCCAGAGAACTTAGAGCAACTAAAGGAACATCAGTGTGTTTGTTTTCGTTGGCCAAATGGCGAAGTAGACAATGTTTGGCACTTCCAAGAGCAAAGTGTGCAGCTTAGTCCAAAACTTATCTCCAATAACATCGGCTTTATTAAGAACGCGACCATCTTAAATCGCGGCATTACCTTTATGCCCAAAGTGTTGGTGAGACGAGAGCTGGAATCCGGCGATTTAGTACAGTTATTGTCACACTATTCTGTCACGGAAGAATCGGGCTGGTTGCTTTACCCACAACCTAAAACGCTAAGCCAAGCGAGTCGTCTACTTATTGACCACCTAACTAATGAAATCCCAAAACTTATTTAGATGAATATATTGTCTCGAATTTTGAGACAGTGAGTCACGCTACTGGGTAATTATCTGAACAGTGTACAATTGTATGATGGCACCAAATTTATGGAGCCATTGTATGAATCGTCTATTCAAAACCACTGCCTTGAGTGCTGCGACACTTACCCTATTTGGCTGTAATCAGAGCCAAGCCACTCTGGAAGAACCGAAATCCTCACGTCCGATTCAAGTGATCGAAGTTTCTGCTGAAAACACTGCATTGAACAAGTCTTTTAGCGGCATTGTTCAGGCTAAAGAAAGCGCAGCTCTTTCTTTCCGTGTCCCTGGCACCGTTGAGAGTGTTTTGGTAAAGAAAGGCGATCATGTCGAGAAGGGAGAGATCATTGCAACGCTTGATCCTCACGATTACCAAGTTTCTTTGGAAGAACTCCAAGCACGTATGTTAGAAGCAAAGTCCGCGCATAAACTCGCAAAGGCTGAGCTAAAACGCGTGAAGCAAGCGACGGCAGACGACGCGATTGCCAGCGTTAATTTAGATCGTGCCATCAGCGGTTATGAACGCAGCTTATCCGCAGTGAAAGTGGTTGAGAAAAATATCCAACGCGCGGAAGACGCCCTGGTATACACCACACTACGAGCACCATTCACTGGTAACATAGGTGAAATTCGCATTGACGCATTTGAGCAAACTCTGCCAGGAGTGAGTGTTGCTACCATTCAACAAGATGGTCAATGGGAAGTCGATATCGACGTACCTGAAAACATGATTCGCCAGTTCAGTCTTGGTCAATCTGCAGCACTTTCTTGGTATGCATCGGAACACGCTTATGATGCGAAAGTGACTGAAATTGCGCCGAAAAAGCACCTACTCAAACAAACATATCCTGTCACCTTAGCGATCGACTCACTATCTACTGAGTTATTCAATGGTAAAGCAGTGACAGTGACAACTTCATTCCAGCCTAGCCAATCTAGCCATTGCTTCCCGTACTCTGCGATTTTGGGCGAGAAGAAAACGCTTCACGTCAACGTCGTGCGCGATGCGGTTGTTCATACCGAGCCAGTGAGTTTGAAATCTATCGATGCTAATCAAGCTTGCGTGTCTGGCAATTTCCGCCAAGGTGACTATGTCGTGATCAGCGGAACGCATTACCTCAAACCTGGCGACAACACGCCAAACCTTACCATCAAAACGCTATAGGTCTTAACCATGCTCAATTTAGCTGAATTCGCGATAAGACAGCGTACTTTCGTGCTGTTTTTCATCGCCTTAAGTGTGGTGGCGGGTATCTACTCTTACTTCGATTTGGGTAAGTTAGAAGATCCAAGTTTCACCGTAAAAACAGCAGTAGTCGTCACCTTGTATCCGGGGGCGTCAGCCCAAGAGGTTGAACACCAAGTTACGGATACCATTGAAACCAAGCTGCAAGAAATGGCCGAGCTTAACCGCCTGCGTTCATTGTCTCGCCCAGGCATGTCGATGGTATTTGTCGACTTAAAGGAAAGCCTCAACTCCAAGGCATTGCCTCAGCAGTGGGACTTGCTGCGCCGCAAAGTAGACGACGTGAAGCTACAGCTACCTTCCACTGCACAAATCAGTATTGTGCAAGATGAATTCTCTGAAGTGTACGGCATGCTTTTCTCTATCCACAGTAACGATGCTGCTCCAGAAGAACTGCGCCGCTATGCAGAAGAGCTTCAACGCCAAATTAAAGCGGTAAAAGGCATCAAAAAGATCGAACTTCACGGTGTACAGCCACGTGTCGTACATATCGATATGCCCGATGAGCGTTTAGCACAGTACGGCCTATCTGTTGCGCAGGTGTGGAACCAGCTCAGCACACAAAACATGACCTTTGAAGCGGGCAAATTCGATGCTGGGACAGAGCGTATTCGCGTCACACAAACCAGTGAATTTCAATCATTAGACGATATTCGTAACTTGGTCATCAAAGGTGGCGTAAGTGAACTAGGAACTGGTTTGATTCGCTTAGGTGATATTGCTGACGTCACCATGGGTTACCAAACGCCGGCGCTGACAGAAAGCCGATTTAACGGTGAAGCTGCGGTGACGCTAGCTGTAAGTCCAGTAGAAGGCATTAACGTAGTGTCATTGGGCGATACCATTCGTGACATTATCCACAACTACGAGCAGACGCTGCCCCTTGGTGTAGATATTTCTACCGTGGCTTATCAGCCTGAAGAAGTACAAAAAGCGATTGATAACTTTGTCGGCAACCTGCTGGAAAGTGTCGCTATTGTATTTGTAGTGCTATTGGTCTTCATGGGCTTTAAGAGTGCAACGATTGTTGGTTCTAGCTTGCTGCTAACTATCTTACTCACGCTGATTTACATGAACATCGCAGGCATCGACTTACACCGCGTCTCATTAGGAACCTTCATCCTTGCTCTGGGCATGCTGGTAGACAATGCCATCGTGATCACTGACATGATGATTGTAAAGCTGAGCAAAGGCATCGAGCGCACACGCGTCGCTATTGATTCAGTGAAAGAAACCGCAGTGCCACTGCTTGGTGCAACTGTCATCGCCATCATGGGTGCAAGCCCTGTATTGTTCTCCAAAACAGACTCCGCCGAGTTTGCGGGTTCAGTATTCTACATTGTTGCTTCATCGCTACTATTGTCTTGGCTAGTAGCCATGACCTTTACTGTTTTGATGTGTTGGATGTTCATTAAACCAACGCCTGTCGATGAAGAAGCTAAACCAAGTCGTTATAAGCAATTGGTATTTTGGACGGTCGATAACCCAATCAAAGCACTAACAACACTGATTCCACTGATTTTAGTGACTGCGTTTGCCGTGCCTTATGTGGCGGTGAACTTTATCCCACAATCGGACCGCCCTATTGTATTCCTTGATTACTGGCTACCGAATGGCGCCAAGATTGAACAGACCTCGGCTGACATGCGCAAAGTTGAAGAGTGGCTGATAAAGCAACCTGAAGTAGAAAGTATTTCTAGTTACATGGGCGCAAGTGCACCTCGATTCTCAGTCACCGTAGAGCCAGAACCGTTTGATCCTGCATATGGCCAGATCTTGATTAATACCAAAGATTACGCAGGCATCAATAAGCTCGTTGAACGTGGAGACAAATGGCTGCAAAACCAGTTCCCAGATGCAGAGCCACGCTTTAGAGCACTAAAACTGGCGACGTCAGACAAGTACGCGGTAGAAGCTCGCTTCTCTGGCCCTGATGAAGCAGTGTTGCACCAACTGGCGGATCAAGCGAAAGCGATTTTTGCCACGCATCCCGATGCCAAATACGTTCGTGATGACTGGCGCCAAGAAAGCAAGGTGCTGAAACCCATCATCAACCAAGACAAGATGCGCCAAGCTGGTATCAACCGTGCGGACATCGCCTTTGCTTTAAAACGCGCTTCTGATGGCATGCCGCTAGGTCAGATGAACCTTAATGATGAGTTGATTCCAATTCAGCTGCGTGGCACGTCTCAAAACATGGCGTCACTAGAAACATTACCCGTGCGTTCGCTACTTGGCATGCACAGTGTGCCTCTCGGGCAAGTGGTTGATGGCTTTGAACTCGTACCGGAAGAGAGCATGATTTGGCGTCGAGACCGAGTTAAAACCATCACTGCACAAGCGGGTGTAGCGCGTCACTCGACGCCGGCAACAGTAAGAAATGCTGTTAAAGAACAGATTGAAGCTATGCACCTTCCTGCGGGTTACAGCATGGAATGGGGTGGCGAGTTCTACGACGAGCACAAAGCGGTCACAGATATCTTCAAGCAGCTACCGAAAGCAATGTTGATCATGGTGATCATTTTGGTGGCGATGTTTAACGGCTTTAAACAGCCAATCATCATCTTTGCGACTTTGCCATTAGCCGCGACGGGCGCCACCTTTGCGCTACTTGGTTTTGATAAACCATTTGGTTTCATGGCGTTAATTGGTGCAGTAACACTAACGGGGATGATCATTAAAAACGGTATTGTACTGATGGATCAAATCGAGCTTGAACGAGCAAATGGGCGCCCGTTGGCAGATGCCATCAAAGAAGCAACCGTTAACCGCACCATGGCGATATCGATGGGTGCTTTGACAACGGCTCTTGGCATGATCCCTTTGCTGTCGGACCTACTGTTCGACCAAATGGCCGCAACTATTATCGGTGGATTAGCAGCGGCAACCGTATTGTCACTGTTCATCATGCCTGCGCTGTATCGCTTGGCATACAAAGATAAACCACAAACGACCCAAACAGACGCTGAATTGAAGGAGGCGTAATCATGAAAAAATTCGTTATTGCGCCACTAGTATTGGCAATGAGTTTATCTGGTTGTGCGGTTGGCCCAGATTATCAAGCACCAACCACCAGCATGGCAGAAACCTATCTGCATGTTGAGCAAGATGGCGCTAGCCAAAATCGTGAGAACGAAGCCTTTTGGTGGACAGAGTTTAATGACCCAACACTGAATGACTTAGTTCTCGATATGCAAAGCCAAAACATCCCGCTCAAGGTAGCGGCAGAGCGTATCAAGGTGGCTGACAGCTACAAAACCGTTGTAGAGTCATTCAAAGTACCTACCGTCAATGTAGGTGCAGGTTACTTCAATTACCAACTGAGTAAGAACGATTCACTGCTTGGTCCTGCGCTCAATCCTATTGGCGATTCAGCAGCAGGCTTACCACCACAAATTGGTAACACGACACTGTTGGATAACCAGCATGACGGCGTATTCGCAGGGGCGAGCATCGCATGGGAGTTGGACTTATTTGGCCGTATTGACCGTCAGTCCAACGCTGCAAAAATTCGAGTTGAGCAAGCAGAGATTTATCAAAGCGGGCTAACGACTTTGCTTACTGCGGATTTGATTCATAACTACTTGCAGTATCAAGGGGCAGCCGAGCGTCTCGACTTGGCCAAATCGAACCTTGAAGACCAACAGAAAACCTTGGCGTTGGTCGAGAAGGTGGTTCGCAGTGGTTATGGCTCAGAGCTCGATTTAGCCCAAGCTAAGGCAACGTTGGCAGCGATGGAATCGATTATCCCGCAACTGGAAATCGCACAGCAAGTTCATAAACATCGCATCGCGGTACTGATTGGTGAGCCGCTGTCGAAAGTCGAGACCAGACTTGCAGACACTCAGGGAGTGCCAGCGATGCAGAACATGGTACCAGTGGGCTTACCTTCTGACTTGTTACAACGTCGTCCTGATATTCGTCTTGCAGAACGTGAAATGGCAGCCATCAATGAAGAACTTGCGGCAAGTATCGCCAATCAATATCCAAAGTTCTTCCTAACGGGAGCGCCGGGCGTGTCTGCTTCTAGCTTTGATGATCTATTCAGCAGTGATTCTTTCGGTTGGGTTGGTGCGGCTGGTATCAGTTGGAATATCTTCGATGGTGGTCGCGGCGATGCGCTTGAAGAGATCAACCAAGCTCGTTTTGATGCAGCAACGCTGACTTACCAACATGCCGTAGATTCCGCCTTTGCTGAAGTGGATTCAACCTTGTTTGCTTATGGCAGAAGCCAAGAAAACCAGCGTCGAATTGATGATGCACTCGTAGCAACAGACAAAGCCGTGAGTAAAGCCAAGTCGCTCTACCGTGCTGGGTTGATTGACCACTTGTCAGTGCTCGATGCTCAGCGCCAACAACGCATGATGCAAGACAGACAAGTCGCGGCCAAGTTACAAACGGCTCAAGTCACGGTTGCGCTCTACAAGTCGCTGGGTGGTGATTGGACATTAGAGCAATCATCGCTGGGTGAAAGTCAGTAAATTAAGTCACGGTTTTGGGGAGGGGCTAGGTTCACAGGGGACCTCGAACCTAACCTCTCCTCTTTTTTATTAGTGCATAAAGTCGCGCATTAGCTCGCATTATCTATAGTTAAAAGGATTGAAATCAGAGAGTAAGGAAGGAACTCCTCATGATGACATTAATCTTTTTGCTGTTGTTAATCGCAATGCTAAGCGCGTTTTTAGGTAAGAAAGCAGTGGGCTACGCCTTCTTTGCTTCCTCAGTGATCATTGGTTTGTATTGGTTCAATCATCACGCCACCGATCCTCTTTCAATCTTGCTGTAAAGGGGACTGCACATGAATAGAAACAATCTAGCTTTACTCAACACCCTTGGTCTGCTTGGCATGACTGCCGTGCTATTGATTGGCTTTGTGCTGCAATTTGTTCTGAATGAGCTGCCTTGTCCACTGTGCTTATTGCAACGTATCGGCTTCATTATGATCATGTTTGGTTTCTTATTGAACGTGGTCTATGGCCCACAATCACGACACTATGGTGTAGTACTGATCGGTGCGCTATACGGTGTGGCAACATCACTGAGACAAGTTTCGTTGCACGTGATTCCTGGTACGCCGGGTTACGGTAGCCCAATCTTTGGGATGCACTATTACACTTGGGCGTTTGTCTTGTTTGTTGCCACAATATTTGCGGTCGCAGTCATCCTCATGCTGATCAATAAAGAAGAGTCATCAGAGCCTTATGAAATGAGTAATCTGGGACGTATCACGTGCCTACTCGCGATCTCTGTCGTGGCACTTAATGTGATTGGCACGTTCGCGGAGTGTGGTCCTTATCAATGTCCAGATAATCCAGAGAGCTACTGGCTGTTTAATTAACAAGTCTTTTGAACGAACCAAGAGGAGTCATACAAAGGTTCATCTAACCTTGTATCACTCCTCTTTTCTATTGGTCACAAAAATACGGTTCTCAACACAATCCGACCTAGTTCAAATTCGTCAGTATGCAATTGGATGTCATACAAACATGTCAGTATGTTTAGAGATAAACGTACCGATTAATTCTCTCACATGTTTTTGCCATAACAGGAGTGGTTATGAACTTTGTCGACGGTGTATTACAAGTCGAATCTTTTCTCGCGGTGACCCTTGGGATCGTCGTACTGTTTTTAGGTAGACGCCTAACCCAAGCCAGCAGCTTCTTAAAAGAATTCAGCATCCCAGAGCCCGTTTCTGGGGGCATTCTAGTTTCGGTGTTGTTCGCAATAATTCATTACGTCACGCATATCGATGTTCAATTCGACCTTGCTACCCGTGATCTGCTTTTAGTGTATTTCTTTACCACCATCGGCATTAACGCCAGCCTTCAAGATCTGTTCAAAGGCGGCAAGCCATTATTGATCCTGCTCTCTGTCACTATCGGTTATATGCTAATTCAAAACCTCACGGGCATTGGAATTGCGACGATGTTAGATCAACCAGAAGCCGTTGGCCTGTTGAGCGGCACAGTTTCTCTTATTGGCGGGCACGGCACTGCGATTGCTTGGTCACCTCGAATTGCTGAGATCTTCGACCTTAACACTGCAATGGAAATCGGCATCGCAAGTGCAACGTTTGGCTTAATCTTAGCAAGCTTGATGGGCGGCCCGATTGCAAAATACCTGATCAACAAACATAACCTGAAGCCAGCTAAAGTGGAAGAAATGGACGTGGGTACGGCGCAAGATGAGCCCCAACCATCCATCAATGCTTATGATTTTTTAGATGCGATGCTTGCCATTCATGTTTGTATTATCTTAGGTGCAATTTTAAATGAAGGGGTCAGCAGCTTGGGTCTAGAACTGCCGTTGTTTGTGACTTGTTTGTTCGCCGGCATATTGATTTCTAATCTTATTCCAGCCTCTTATCCTCGCCTTACGGGGACACGTTGGCCGGCAAGAAAACCAGCCGTTGCGCTGATTGCAGATATGGCCTTGGGCGCATTTTTAGCAATGTCGTTGATGAGCATGCAACTATGGGCACTGGTCGATTTAGCTGGACCTATTTTCATTATTCTTGGTGCTCAGTTCATCGTTGCCATTTGTATCGCGATATTTGTGGTGTTCCCATTAATGGGTAAAAGCTACGATGCAGCGGTAGTTTGCTCGGGGTTTGGCGGTATTTCACTAGGCTCAACACCAACGGCAATGGCAAACATGTCGGCGGTCGCGCAAAAGTATGGTAATTCACACCAAGCCTTTATCATCGTGCCTTTGGTCTGCGCATTTTTCATCGATTTAGCCAATGCACTGATCATCCCGTACTTCATCACCTGGATTGGATAATTAATACGCCATCCGATTAAAAAGAGGTCACTCCGGTGGCCTCTTGCTGTATTCGCGTAAATATTGCTAACACCCTCCCCCTCACTCAGTTGTATAATACTCATCCAGAAATATTTTGTTACGAACTCTGTAACTCTTGAGATGAACATGAACAGCAGCAGATGGGTTGGCCTATCAATCGGCACACTCTTTTTAATTGGCACACTCTTTCTCTTTGGCTCGACGGTCCATGCGTCGTGGTACAAGATGCCGATGGAAGCCGTAAACGGCATCGCGTTTACCTTGTCTTTTGGCTTGGGACTGAATCACTTTTTTGCCTACATTTCTGCCTTTGTGACGCTTGCTGCTCTGTTTTATCTTGGTTATGCAATGGGTTACCGTATCCACCAAAAACTCAAGTAGACATCTCAAACTTAAGACTGATTTTACTGATGAACCTTAGCACTTAAGTATTAGTATTTCCTAGATAAATCTGCCGATATCCCACTTTTTATGCGGACATATTGAGATCGGGGCATTTTCCCGAAAACCGTATAGTTTTATGCAACATCGCCTCATAGAATAGTTTATAAAAACGGCAGTAGGTATCGAGCAACTTTATGAAATGCAGTGTCGCTTGCAGACGAGAAAAACGCCCGAAAAAAGCATATGCGCATCGCACTTCTAACTTCATGCGATGCCATTTATTTGTTTCTCACGTTCTCCATTCACACTCACCCCATACGGACTCCTCTCGCTAACTGCCCATTATTTGCTGTTCCTTTGAGACATAACTATGGACAGAACGCAGTTCACCAGAATTTTTACGCGCTACTACATGCGCTCAACAAGTTTGGGGATTCTTATTACCCTATTCGCTTGTGCAATCAGAGGGGTTGATTATGTTGTATACCTTCCTTATGCATTATCCGCGGGAATTTGTTTTACCTACCTCTGGGTGGGCAAAGCATTCGCACTCGAACAAAAACAGCGCTCAGTTGTTATCGCGCTGATCCTCGGATATACCCTCACATTTTATTTGTACTACTTCTTAGGCGGACACTTTCTTTTTTCTTCCTTGGTTACAGTCAATATTCTTCTCACTTTGATTGAGTTTGGCGTACTTTGGTCGTCAATCACATATGTCCTATCAATGGCTATTTGCTTTAACATTGATTTGATAACCGCGGGTAACGACCCGTTTAAACTACAAGGTTTAAGTGAGTTTTCCATTCGGAGTACGTTTCTGTACTTGTTCAACCTATTTATTTACAAGGGCTTGCGCTCAATTGAAAGTTATTGGCACAGCGCTTGGCAAACGCAATATGAACAAGTTGAAAAACTAGAAAGACTGCTCGAGATAGATGAGCTAACAGGCTGCTACTCTCGCTTCAAAGGCAATCAGTTGATAGAGCAACAGATTCAACGAGCTCAACCGTTCACTTTGCTATATATCGACTTAGATGGCTTTAAAGCCGTGAATGACGAATTTGGTCACGACGCTGGAGACAAAGTACTGCGTATCACTGCGCAACGTATTTTGAACATGCTGCACAACGACCAATTCGCCACAAGAATTGGCGGTGACGAATTCATTCTTTGCTTACCTGAGCTCGAAAATACAAAGGATTTAGAACAGTTTCAGTCTTTGCTACATCAAGCATGCAGTGCACCTATTTTTATCCATTTTCAAAACGTTCACATCGGTTTGAGTGTTGGCGTTGCTCGCTTCCCTTATGAGGGAAGCTCTAGTGACACCTTAATCCAACATGCAGACCAAATGATGTACCTCACTAAAAGATCAAGAACATAGAGTTTTGGCTCATTCTGAGCCGCTTCGAAGCAATTAAAAATATAATGAGTTCAGGACGTAGATATATGGTTAACAAGTTAGAATTTTCGCACGCAGTTGCTGCAATTCGAAAGGAGAGGGGTTTAACTCAAGGCCAATTAGCCGATGAGTTAGCAAGGAGTTACAGCGCTTTTGAGAGTTTAAACCAACCGACGTTAAGTCAATGGGAAAGCGGTAAAGTCACACCAAGTTTATTAAAACGACTCGCCTTCTCTCACTATATAGGCGAACAATACCAATACACTTCCAGCGAGTACAAACGTGTCAAAACCTCGCAAAGTAAAAGCATTTACTTGAGCTTTAAAGACATTGTTTACCAGTATCAGGTTACCGATGTCAAAAGTTGCTCCCTCAGCCAAATCAGCTTGTCCGAATACGAACAGATCGACGCAGTTCACAAGCAGTTAATCACACCAGGCGGTGTGGAAGACACGCTGAACCAATTTGGTGAATCCCCCAGTAAGGCGCGCCTTTATTACTGCAAAGGTATGTTAGTTGGTCATCTCATTTACCAAGAGCTGAGGTCTGAATTTAGGATTCTCAGCTTATGGCATTTAGGACGGTCGATTTTGAAGTTTTTGGTCTCAGATATCCTTCACGTAATGGGCAATGCCATCATCCATTTTCCGGTTCATGAGCCCGTGATTAAACAACTTTTATTCGACATTTTCATACGGGATTTCTACCACCATAGACGAGTCACGTTTTTTAAAGCATCCGCCACACAAATATTCGAAAACCCCATGGTAAAGCATTGCTTTGATGGGCTTTTGGATCTGGTGCTCTATCGCTTCCATCAAGTAGGAAATGAATTTATGCAGTCTCGACAGGAGGCCCACTAATGCTGAACAACAACACAATCAAAAACACCATCTTATTGTTTACCTTCAATAATATTCAAGGTCGAGGTTTACAAACCGCCATTGAACAACAACTTGGGCAGCCGGTGTTATTGGCCAAAGGCGCTGAAGTTGACTTACCTCCTCACCAAGATGAGCACTATGTCGCAATCGTCGATAGCTCGTTACCTGATCTTTCTGAAGTCAAGATGACACTCAGTGAATTGGAACATGTCGATGCGACCATATTAGTAAACGCCGACCCCAACTTAGGCGTAGAAAGCCTGCTCACTTGGTCAAATCTGAAAGGCTTATTCTATTTTGAAGATGACTTCGACAAGGTAATCAGAGGTTTAAAAGGGATATTGAGCGGAGAGAATTGGCTCTCTCGAGACATCCTCAACCGATTAGTTGGCTATCTCGTTAACTTAAATCACACCGTTACTGAGCTGGATACGAAACTAGAAATTGAGCTTACTCGCCGAGAAATGCAGGTTCTGACAGCCCTTTGCCAAGGGGGCTCAAATCTTGACATTGCAGACTCACTGTTTGTCAGCGAGCACACGGTGAAATCCCATCTCTATAGCATTTTCCGCAAACTGGAAGTGAAGAATCGCATGCAGGCGATTGCGTGGGCAAAGCGTAATCTGTTTTGACACCTTAACTCTAAAACACAAAGGGAGCACGGAGGCCCCCTTTCATGATGTTGCCGCTATCTATGTCAACATTAGTCTATGACAGTCATTTTTATTGCATCAATGGTAGACGCGTAGCGATTCCGCCATCGTTGCTAAGTCTTCACCCAAGAACTCAACCGTAACAGGTTGGTTTGCCAATAGCGTGATGCTTGAATCGTCAAAGCGTCCTGCGGTATCACATTCCAGATGAACAAAGAACGCCGGCTTATCGGCAATAAGTGTGACTTTGTTGGCTTCAATCGTTACTTCAATATTTGCTCTTTCCATCGGTAGTGTTTTTAGTTCATGAGAGCTAAACCAAGTGTTGGTGATTCTCTCGTTTCCTACTTGTGCTTCTACGTAGAAGAAACCCGATTTCAATTCAGATGAATCAAATGCCTCATCCAACTGCCAAACCACGGTGTTGCTGTCATTGGACACGGTGCTCTCTAACGACCAAGTTTGTTTCACTTCACCTTTCCAACTCACCCAATGCAATTTCGCACTCACACCAACTGATTCTTTGGCGTCATTTAACAAGTGAAGACTCAACTTGCCAGTATGCTCAGAGAACACCAAGTACTGCGGCGCAAAGAAGCGTTTCGCATGGTAATGCAATTGCTTCCAACGGCCGCTGTACTCCAAGCTAGACCATGAACTCACTGGCCAGTTGTCGTTAAGTTGCCAATACAGCATGCCACGACATACTGGGGAGATCGCGCGCCAATGGTCGCAAGCTGTTTTGATTGCCATCGCCTGTTGCACTTGGCTGAGGTACAGCATTTGTTCAAAGCCGGAAGGGAAACGGAAATAGCGAGTAAACATCTCCGTGATGATACTGTTACCGCGCGGGTTCTTTTGGTGCTGTTCAAACGTTGGAGAGGTAACGTTCCAGTCCTGCTCTGGTACGAACTGTTTTGCTTCAGCAAACGAAGGCCAAGATTGGAAACCAAACTCGGAACAGAATCGTGGGTTGATGTTTAGATAAGCATTAAACGATTTTCCTGAGTGCCAAACGTCCCAGAAATGCATGTCACCTTTACTGTCATCGTGCCACGCATCGCCAAAATCCAGCTCGCCATTGCAAGGCGAGCTTGGCCAAAATCGACGTGAATCGTCTTGCTGACCAATAACTTGTTCGATCATTCGATTGAGACGATCGTAGTTCACTGTGTATTTGACTTTGTTGTGCTTGGATTCGTCGTACCAACCGATTGCACCAATCACTTCGTTATCACCACACCACAGTGCAATCGACGGGTGCTCTTTCAAACGCGGGATTTGGAATCGCAACTCCCGTTCCACATCTTTTAAGAAATCATCATCAGATGGATACAGCGAGCAAGCGAACATCATGTCTTGCCAAACCAACAGACCCAATTCATCACAAAGGTTGTAGAAAGTTTCGCTTTCATACTGGCCGCCACCCCAGACTCGAATCATGTTCATATTGGCGTCGACAGCACTTTGCAATAACGCACGATAGCGGCTTTCACACTCACGACCCGGCATTGCATCCACCGGAATCCAGTTTGCGCCTTTGGCATTGATTGGTGTGCCGTTGACAACAAACTCCATCGCCGAGCCATGTTCATCAACTTGGTTGTTTAAGCTCAACTCTCTCAGACCAATCTTGCGTGATAGCGATTGATCACCACAAGATACTGTCATTGAGTAAAGGTAAGCTTCACCATAGCCCGCAGGCCACCAGCGTTTTGGCTCAGTAATATGGAACTGGCTGTGATAGTGACCACTTCCTTCGGTTTGAATCGATTGGCGCTGACCATCAAATTCGATCGTGATTTCACGAGGTTGAGTATCGGTTTCTACTTCAGCTAATACATCAACCAGCACACCGCCGTCAGCTTGCCATTGTTGCTCTGTCGAGAATCCTTTGAGCCACAAATCGTTCACTACATCAATTTGAATCGGGTCATAAATGCCAGACACCATCAAACAAATACCCCAGTCCCACCCCGAGTGACATTGGGTTTTGCGAATCAAGTTCATGTGCGGGATCTGGTTGTTCCCCATCGCCGAAGGGATAGGGAATGGCAATCGCTTAGCACGTTCTAGCCCTTCTATATCCACACGGGCAAACTCAACTCGAATCGTGTTATTGCCTTGTTTTAAGTAAGGTTTGATATCAATACGTTGCTGGGTGAACATATTGCTGCAAATTAGTGCTTGCTCACCATTGATATAAAAGGTCGCTAAGGTGTCTACACGTGTGAGCGTCATCCACACTTGTTTGGCAGAGAGCACAGAACCATCGACATCAAACTCGCGTGAAATGTGCCAATCGCAAGTTTCAATCCAACGAACTTTCGCTTCATTATCAGCAAAATAAGGATTCGGGATGAGCTCTGCTTGCAATAATGCGGATACATTGTCACCGGGTAAAGTTATAGGAATATCGATATCTGGACGATGTGGCGAGGTAAGCTGCCACGTCCCGTTGAGTTCAATTTGAGCCATAGGGTAAGACCTTTAATTTTTATTAGAACAGGTTGGCTCAATGTAATCCTGAGGTGTCCTTACAAAAATAATGGAAATGTCATTTACGTATGAAATGCGGCGCACTTCACGCAAATAATCTCATTCCATAAATCAGTTATTTACTTTAGAGATCGACAATTAATCGCACTCTGCGGTTATATTGAGCTTCTCAACGTGCTAGTATCAGCGGCTTTTTGATCATCCTCACACTTTTCGAGCTATTGGTGTGAGGGAAATGCACGGCTTCCGAGCCCTAAAAAGCGAAGTAATTATGTCAAATATGACGAACGCCGCCTCTCATGCTCCTATTCAGGAGGCAGACTATTCTGCGATCCATCCTCCTTCCGTTCTAAAGCGCCTTGAACTCACTAACCCAGTATTCTGGCTAAGTGGTAGCTTCCTCACCGTGTTTGTATTGCTTGCTCTGACGAATACAGACTCTCTGACCGCAATGGTTAACGCAGGCTTTGGGTTTGCGACTCAATACTTCGGTGCCTTCTGGCAAGTATTGCTCCTTCTGAATTTCCTTATTGGTTTGGCTATTGCGCTTGGTCGTACGGGTTACGTGCGCTTGGGTGGTTTAGCGAGACCGGATATCGATACCTTTCAATGGTTGTCGATCGTACTTTGTACCCTACTCGCGGGTGGCGGTGTTTTCTGGGCTGCAGCTGAGCCTATCGCTCACTTTGTTTCTGCGCCACCGCTATATGGTGAAGCTTCACCAAAAGCTTCTGCAATCAATGCACTTTCTCAGTCTTTCATGCACTGGGGCTTCCTTGCTTGGGCAATCTTAGGTTGTCTTTCTTCTGTGGTTTTGATGCACCTTCACTACGATAAGGGCTTACCACTTAAACCACGCACTCTGCTTTACCCTGTATTTGGCGACAAGGCCATTAACGGTTGGATTGGTGATGTAGCAGATGCCTGCAGCATTATCGCCGTCGCGGCAGGTACTATTGGTCCAATTGGTTTCTTAGGTCTGCAGATCAGTTACGCGTTGAACTCGCTATTCGGCTTGCCAGATACCTTCATCACTCAAAGCATGGTGATTGTGGCTGCAATTCTAATGTACACCTTGTCAGCACTAAGTGGTGTGAGTAAAGGCATTCAACTTGTGAGCCGTTACAACATCATTTTGTCTGTAGCTCTGATCGGTTACATCCTGTTCTTCGGCCCAACCAGCTTTATTGTTGATGGTTATGTACAGGGTATTGGCCGCATGGTGGACAACTTCTTCCCGATGGCGCTTTACCGTGGCGACACAGAATGGCTAAGTTGGTGGACCGTGTTCTTCTGGGGCTGGTTTATTGGTTACGGCCCGATGATGGCAATCTTCATCGCGCGTATCTCACGCGGCCGTACTATTCGTCAGTTGATCCTGTCTATCAGCATCGCTGCGCCTTTGATTACCTGCTTCTGGTTCAGTATTGTTGGCGGTAGTGGTCTGGCATTCGAGCTAGAAAACCCAGGTTTGATTTCATCCGCATTTGAAGGCTTTAACCTACCAGCGGTTCTGCTTGCGATTACCTCTGAACTGCCATTCCCAATGGTGATTTCGGTATTGTTCTTGATCCTGACCACGACGTTTATCGTGACCACAGGTGACTCAATGACTTACACCATCAGTGTGGTAATGACAGGTTCAGCAGAGCCAAACGCTGTGATCCGCTCGTTCTGGGGCTTAATGATGGGTGTCGTGGCTATCGCACTTATTTCGATGGGCTCTGGCGGCATCTCTGCTCTGCAATCTTTCATCGTAATTACGGCCGTGCCCGTGTCTTTCATTTTGCTACCAAGCATCTGGAAAGCACCAAGCATCGCCAGCCACATGGCAAAAGAGCAAGGTTTGGTTTAACTACGTAACCCAAGTCTTTCTCTCAATTAGATAAGAAAACGGCCCCGACACATAACCTGTGTCGGGGCCGAATATTATGGGTTGGACTCAAACAGCGTCACTACTTTACAGATGAAGTTTACGCAGCTCTTTCTTATCCACTTTACCTACACTGGTCTTGGCAATCTCGTCCACCAGCTTCACTTTGAGTAGTAGTGCTTCTCTGGCAAGAATGCCTTTCGTGATAAAGTCTTTCGCAAAGCCTAACAACTCTTTCTCTGTCACTTCAGCATCTTCTTTCAACGTCACCAACGCTAGTGGCACCTCGCCCCATTTATCGTGTGGCATACCTATCACTGCAACTTCGGAAACCGCTTGGTGTTGATGCAGAATGTCTTCTAGTTCTAGAGAGCTTACCCACTCACCAGAAATCTTAATCATGTCTTTTACACGGTCAGTGATCTTGATAAAACCTTCATCGTCGATATGCGCGACATCGCCCGTATGCAGATAGCCCCCACGCCAAAGCGCTTTAGAGTTCTTGTTGTCCTTGTAATAGTTCGGCGTTAGCCAAGGTGCACGTACGACAATTTCCCCTGCAGTTTCACCATCGTGAGGAAGTTTGTTCATTTCATCATCGACAATATGAGCTTCCACCATCGCGACTTTCTTACCGGTTTTAGAACGATATTCCGCTTGCTGATCGAGGTCGAGTTCAAGCTGCTCTGGAGTCAACTGAACAATAGACAGGATTGGGCCTGTCTCGCTCATGCCATAACCGGCGAAAACATCGATATCACGTTCGAGTGCTGCTTTACACAATGCTTTTGGCAGTGCTGCACCACCAATCACAACTTTCCAACCCGAGAAATCAATAGACTTGGATTTTGGCGAGCTTAATAGCAGATGCAAGATAGTCGGTACACAATGTGAGAATGTCACCTTTTCCTGCTCAATCAAGTTAAGCAGAACATCTGGAACATATTTGCCCGGGTAAACCTGTTTAACACCAAGCATGGTTGCCATGTACGGAAGTCCCCAGGCGTGGACGTGGAACATTGGCGTAATCGGCATGTAGATATCACCTTGATGCAGTCGACCTTGCGACGCATTGGTGCCGATGGTGCTCAATATGCCCATGGTGTGGAGAACCAGTTGGCGGTGAGTAAAGAACACCCCTTTCGGGAAGCCCGTCGTACCCGTGGTGTAGAAGGTGGTCGCGATGGTATTTTCATCGAAATCAGGGAAGTTGTATTCGGTGCTTTCTTGCTCAAGCAGACGCTCGTATTCACATTCATCGTTATCGCGCAAAACCACGTAACGCGTGACCGTATCAATACGGCCTTTGATCTGATCCAGAATTGGCAGAAACTCTTCGTTAATAAGGAGAATGTCATCTTCCGCATGGTCGATGGTGTAGAGGATCTGCTCTGGAGACAAGCGCACGTTGATCATGTGCAGTTTTGCACCAATCATCGGGATGGCAAAGTAGCATTCAAGATAACGGTGAGAGTCATAATCCATGACCGCTACCGTATCACCTTTCTTCACACCCATTTTGGTGAGTGCGTTTGCAAACTGTCTCACTCGGTCATGGAACGTTTTGTAGCTGTGACGACGGTGGTTCGCGTAGACGATTTCTTGCTCGGGGTTGAAAGCAACTGGGGAAAACAGCAAGTTTTTAATTAACAACTGATAATTGGATGGATCATTTACATACTGGTTCATATCGGGGATTCTTTTTGTACTTTTCTTAACGTTCGCTGTACGCGAGTGGCGCTATTATCACTCAAAAACAAGACTGTATTCAGTACACAATAATGAGATCAGGCACTAAAGAGGCCTTATATCTAAAACAGCCTTGTATCTAGAGCATCTGTAGACCTAGCGTACCAATTTACGTAACGTACAAATGCATCTAAAGCACGCAGTTCGTATAAGTATCACTGTATTGTAGTTGTCTATCGCCAACTCAGACATGATTCAACCCATGACATTGATATTCTGTTTTACAAAAGCCAGAAAAAGTGCCACGAAATCGTCACAGTTTATCGTTAGCATACGTCCCATACTCGTAAACCTCGCTCTATACTGAGCGACACATTCCGTCGACCTCGATTCAAACTGTGAGAAGCCAACTATGTCCAAGCCTTTGTATGTTTTTGATCTGGATGAAACCTTAATCAACGCTGACTGCGCAATGATTTGGAATGAATTTATGGTTGAGAAAGGCATCGCCACTGCGCCTAACTTTATTGAGGAAGATAAGCGTCTAATGGGCTTGTACACAGAAGGCAAAATGGACATGGAAGATTACCTAACGTTCTCCATCAAGCCGCTAGAAAACATGCCTATTGAACAGGTAAACGCCTTGGTAGAAGAGTGCGTTGAAAACCATATTCTTGCTAAACAGTTCCTTCAAGCCAAAACACTGATTGAACAACTGTCTCGTGATGAGATTGATATGGTCATCATCTCGGCCAGCGTCACTTTTTTGGTTGAAACGGTTGGTCAACGCATCGGTATTCCTAACGCTCTCGGGATTGACTTAGTGGTGGCTGATAACCGTTATAGCGCAGAAATTGACGGAATCCCTAGTTACCGAGAAGGCAAAGTAACGCGCTTAAAACAGTGGTTAGAAACTCAGCCTGACAACTACTCAGAAATCCATTTCTACACGGATTCGGTCAACGACTTACCACTGTGTGAATACGCAGATTACGCCTATCTGGTCAATCCATGCCCTCGCCTAAAAGAGCACGCCAATAGACCAAATTGGACTGTGTTAAGTTGGGGGTAAAACGGGCTTAAACAGTAAGCCCTACACGATCGTAGGGCTTCTAATATCATGCGTCCAAGTCGTCACTGGCCTTTTGCAGTAAAATGAACTTGCCTTCTGAATGCACCACCAATACTTTTGGGGAAAGCGTGTAAACTTCTAGCCTCTGAACCGAGTGAAAGAAATCATATTTAGATGCTTGCTCGACGGCCTTGTCTAGCTTGTCTCCGATACCTGTTTCATTGATAACAAAGACATTCTCTTCAAGTTTCACTAACTCAAACAATCTTGTATAGGTATAACTTTTATCATCGACCTTAAGTGTTGACTGTAAGAGCAGTTTTCCTCCACTCAAAGCATCAATAATATAGTCAAACTCAATACCCTCATTGGTCGAAACATTTGCCGAGAAGCGATGAGAGATATCGTGATACGCAGGCTTCTTCAGCATAAAGATGCCTAAACAAGAAAAAATCAAAACAACCAGTAAGTCCTTCTTCTTACAACGAAGCAACATAGATGTCACCCTCGACCTTACTTATGATGTACGAACCTTTCTTATCGAAATCAAAATTTGAAATCTCAGTACACGCTATTTCTTCGCTCGTAAAAATCACATTCGCATCAATGTTGCACTTATCTAACAACAGTTGTGATGAATCGATTTCCAATGGCAGTTTGGGGTAATGCAGAGCATTACGACTCAACATGATCCCAACGAAAAACACAGAAAGAAGAAAAACAAAGCCTAAATCTCTTATCCTAAATTCACGGTTCTCGTTAATACTGAAGAGCTCTTTAAGGAACTGAGATTGGAAAAAGCGGTACCTCTTCTCAGATTCTGGATCACGATCGTAAATGGTATTCGCTGCATAAGTGATCTCATCATCATTAAACTCGTAACCATCATTCAATGTTAAATAATAGCCAACCCCACGTTGGCTTTTAATTTCCATTATTTGCTCAAGAGGCTTGAGCTGTCTCCTTGTTTTCGATATCAACTGAATAAGATTGGAACTATCTGGCCGATAATTCCCCTCATTTGCGTTTCCCCAAACTTCATCAATAATCGAATCGCTTGACCGTACTTCGCCTTGACTGTGTATGAGATAATAGAAAAGGTTGAATTCATATTTGGTAAAATGAATATCAATTCCATTTTCACCATATAAGCTTCTTTTCTTTTTATCGATAGTCCAAAATGTCTCTTTATTCATAGGTTAATCCATATATCGACACACTTCGTCGTTTTGACTTGTAGAACTCCTCGTTCGCTTTCGAGCTATCTTGCCCATAGGCACCTAAATTCATTAAGAAAATATCTTTACGACCTTTCAGTTTTTCGACAACTTCATTGCCACGTTTTAATGATAGGTTTAGGTTATAAATCGAATCTCCCACAATTGAGGAAGATCCTACGACAAGCAAGGCATCAGCATCGATGAACTCGTTCGTTGAAGATATATGAGATAAATCCGCCTCTCTCGCTTCATACAATGCGGTATCAAAGTAAACCGTAGTTAAATGCTTAAAATTATTAGCATTCAATGTCCTGTGCAAAGCAGAAAAGTCGTTTCGTTCGCAGATATCATAGGAGGATGCCTTCAGCTCGCTTAGCTTCTGTTTCAGGACATAACTGTGAACTGAATGAGATTCGATAGTGCGTCCCATAAAAGAATAATAGTTGCCATCTTTCATTGTGTTCTTAGGGATCAAGTAGGTATCACAACTCTCAACTAACCCTTGAGCGATGGCTGTATGGCTGAAAGTAAACATCAGCGTCAAAGCAAATTTCACAAAATATGATTTATTCTTCATCGTCTTCATTTCCAATATAAGTAGAGCTAGATTCTTGTAAAAGTTCGTAGGAGATTCTGTCTGTAAGCTTTTCATCTTCATCAATTTCATCGATATCAATAATTCCCGTTGATTTATTCCAAGCGTTGGTACAATCTAACGCTTCAATATCATCAAGATTAGAATTGGTATCGATTATAAATATCGACTTAGCTGACACATCATTAACGTATTTGTTCTGCACCGTGCTGCAAAAATCCGAGAGTATGTCTTTGTCTTCGTCTTTTTGGTCCTGTTCAGAAAGATAAGTATCGTCTAAGGAAGTAATATTAATCACAACCGTTCTTTTATTATCTAAGTTAAATGCTTTTTTCAGTGAATAGTTAAAGCCCTGAATTGGAGAAACAAAGCTATCACTGAAATCCATACTATTAACTATGGAGAGAAACTTACTATAATCACTCGAATTAGTTAGAGCTTGCTGACTCGGGCAGGTCTTAGAGTTTCCGAAGTATTTATTTCTAGTGACTTTCAACTCGTCTACACTAGCCATGTTCGTTCGCTTCGAATCGGAAATAGCGTCACCATCTGTATAGCTGTACCCATTAGACTCGAGAAATTCGTCAAAGTAGTTGTCTAAGTAGAGGTAGTTGGCGCCTCCATAGTTTGGCTTAGCATAGTGATAGGCAAGGTCTTTGTATTCCTCATAAATAGGGCTAGATTCGAGCTCTGCAATCACCTCCTCTTGGTCTTCGATCTGTTCTTCTTTGTCCTCGAGGTCAGACTCATACTCCTCAATATCTTCATAAAGATCGTCAATCTCCCTCTCTAAGCGTTCTCTTTCCGCCTCTAGTTGATCTTTCTCTTCTGGGTCCTCTGTTTCAGCAAGCAGTTCATTGATCTCGTTAATGCGTCTTTGTTTCGCGGCAATCTGAGAGTTAGCGTTAGATATATTGTTTTCTATCGAAGATTTTTGATTCTCAAGGGTCTTGAGCACATCAAGCTCACCAAAATACCTCTCCCACCATTGAAATGGGAAGTTATCTCCACGTGGGAAGGTGCTCCAACACTTGCCACTTATGTTGATACGATACCCATAAGGAATCACCGTTAGCGTTGAATTGGTTTTATCAAATAATGATTTGAGAGCATCGTTAATTTCATATTTGACTTCACTCGCAATTGAACGAGTTCTAGGGTCGTTCGAAATAGCGATGATGACATTCAAATCTTCATAGTGTTTTGCTCTAATCGTTTTTGCACTCACGGTGAATGAATCATTGCCCACACTGCTCAAGCCCGGGGTTAATTTGCGGTGCTGCTGCATAGGCAAAGAGGTCGTCATATACACGACTTCATCATCGTCATGCTCTTCAAAGGTCCAATCATCGTTGGAGCCATTCACATCAAGACCGTTTGATTCAGCCACCTGCTTTTCTACATTCCACTCCGAGTCACCCGTTATAGCGGTAAGATCGTTAAGTTCGCTAGCTGTGTTAATCTGGACTTTTGCAGCTAAATAGCTTCGGCTCATATCGTATGAGTAGTAAGCAAATACAATTGCAGACAGCATAACCAACAAAACGATTGGCGTAGCCGACCCTCTTTGATTTCGCATTAGTGGTGTTTCCCGTAATGAGTGGAAGAAAACTTAACTTCAAACCACTGATAAATTTCTTCTGGCAACTCAATGGTGTTGAACGCGGCAATTTCACGACACAGAGTCACCCTATAGACTGAGTGATACTTCTTATAAGCGTTGATGACAGGACTGATGTCAGAGAGTGATGTATCTATATCGCAGGCTTTCCCTTCAAGATCATGGTTCAATCGTACTTTTTTATATTGTTGACGGGTTACTGTTTCCCCATATGCCAGTTCTTCAACAATGATTGAAATATTTCGGTCTTCTAAGTGGAATATCTCCGAAAGATCTTTTACCTCCGCCTCTTTCAAGTTGCCTTCAAATATATCGCGGCGATTAGATATCACTTCACCGGCTTGGTAAGCCATGTCAGACATTTCAAATTTCAAGGACGTTGAAGCGGCATATTGCATGGTTAACAACAGTGCGAGAAACAAAACAGGCGCAAGAATTGTTGTTTCGACTGCCATCCCACCATATTCTGAGTTAATAAATTTCATTGACAATAACCAGTTCTCTTTTCATGTCTAAGAAGGCTGATGGATATATCGTTGAAAACAGCCATGAAAACCTCTTGTAGTCAAAGTCAAAAGAGATAAGAATTAAATTCGTTTTCTTAATGTTGCTTTGATTACATTCCAACTCGTTTTTACGGACAACTAAATCATCAACACTTTGGAAGCATATGAATTTAAGAGAGTTAGAGTTAATATTAATAACATTTGTGTTCACTTTATGATTCAACTCTTTAAGAAAGTTCGACTTTGATAGTTCTACGTTGTCTTCTTTCTCTATGGACTTGTAATCGAATAACTGAACTGAACGAGTAATATTATAATTTAGTAGACTCTCATTCCCAACATACTGAAAAAATCCAACTGTAACAATAAGAATATATATAATGATTGGTATTGTGAATACAGCCTCAATTGCAGCTATACCATCCTCGTCATTTAAGTGAGGTATATTTAATATCTTCATAAATTAACAAGGCCTTTTCTTTGTCTTTATATTTCTTATTGAGAAGGTCAATGACCATTTCGTCTTGGCCTGCAACTATGCCAGCTAAGACAACATACTCAATGTCATTAGTACCAGTTTCATACGAGTTATAGATCTTCAAAAAGTTGGCTTTATCGTCAGGTTTGTAAGCGAATCTAGAAAGCAGCATGTTGTTGTAGATACTTTCCGACGTCGGGTATTTTTTACTCAATGTATTAAAGCGCTCACTACATTGTTTTTTTCCAAGTTCTTCACACTGTGAGACCGCATATAAATTGTCGACTTTCGCTGCTAGCTTATTGTTTCCTGAGTATCCCTGAGTCTTTTTTATGTCATCAAGATAACTTCTAGAGCGTTCGGTATCACCGTTTTCTAGGTAAATCACTGATAACAAATATAAATCGTCATAATTAAGTATTTCTTTGGTACTCAAGACATAAATAGCTCTGTCTCCATTGCCATTTTTATAGAATGAGTAAGCCAACAGGAAGTTCTCTCTATCACTGAGCTTCTTCTTCTCCGATAGTTGTGCGATCACTTTGTCATAGCTTTCTAAGTTGAATGCAAGCTCTGCACTTTCATAGTCTTGGCCTGTCGACTGACACCCAAATAAAGCGAGACAAAGCATTGAAGTAGATAATCGTTTTTTCATTACATCTTACTCACTAGGTTCAGGACGCCTGGGGCGATGATTTCGACGATAATAGGGAACATGATGAAAACAATAAGCGGGATACCCATTTTCGCGTTTACCTTACCTATCTTTTCTTCGGTTTCAATAAAGTGAAAATCTCGGGTCTCCTTTGACAAAACGCGTAAAGCGTCAGTCACTGCCGCACCGCTTTCTACCGCGTTTTCGAGTACCGCAGTAAAGTCTTTAACCTCTTGTAAATCCAAGTTTTTACGTAGGTTTTCCCCCGCAATGCTAAAGCCATTGTTAGAAATATCATTCGAGTAGATCTTGATGTAGTTTGCCAGTGAAGATGACATGTTTCCGATATACTCAGACACAGCAATGAGACCCAACTCCACCGTCATACCAGATTTTGTAGCTGTTGCTAATAGATCCAAGAAGTAAGTGAAGTTAGTCTTAATTCGACGTCGTTCTTCGTTAATAAAAAATGTCCTAAAGATCATCTTTATCATAATATTATTAACTATTATAAAAACTACCATAAAAGCCAACATTTTCATTTTGTCTTCATTCAGGTAGTAAACAATAGCCAAACCTAGTATTGCTTCTATAAAATAAATAAGAAAAAAATTAGTTTTATCTTTTTTATTAACCAAACCACCTGAAGGTAGCATTGTATAAAGTTCATTTTCAGATAGGTACTTTGTAATCAATGAATATAAAAAATCATCTAAAATCTTTTTCTGCTCAGAGATTTGGTTAAATATATTATAGTATTCTTGTTTACTATCATGGTCAGAAATCATAAACTTAAAGTTATCTACATATTCTTGTTCTTCTTTCATACTTTTACTATTAAGTATAAAAACAATTGAACCAAGTAAGAAAAGTAGAATACTGATGGCAATAATCATAGCGCTACACTGTCAATCATTCGTTTAATTAAAACAAAGCCAATACTTACACTTGTAACCACATAGATAAGTATGTACTTACCGTATTGTTCGCTAATCAAATACTCATAGTTTTCAACTGCAAAGCTCTTGAGAACAAAGAGCATCAAAAAAGGTAACACAACCAATATCTTTGCTGCCCCTCGTGACTCAGATGTCAACGCCAATGTCTTCTTACGAATAACCTGAGAAGCAACAAGATCTTGGGCAAGTTCGTTTAAAGAGTCTTTAATGCTGCCACCACGTTTTAGGCTCATTTGAACGTTTGCACTGAATACCGCATACCCTTTGTAGGGATAGATTTTTTCACCTGCAATCAACGCTTCTTCCAGTGTGTTTCCTGCATGCACCTGTTTGATGATTCGTTCAAACTCGATTCGAATCTTACCAACCGTGTGGCGTGACGCTGATTCAATTGCTGAAATAATTGTCTTACCAGACAACAAGTTCCTGCTGATCATCCGGAGTGAAAAGGCAAACTTATCTTCGAAGTAGTTACTAAGCTTCAAATGGTACTCTTTCAAAATCAGCAAACTACCAATCGTTATCACAACACCCACGAGAATCAGTGTGATGAAATAAGATAAATCAAACGTCTCACTTACGAAGATCATAAAAGCGACGTAAAACAAGATAACGCCACAATGCAAAACGAAAGCACCTAGCCCATAGATTTCAAAGAAGATAACCAGGATGTTCTGACTCAAGTACTTAATATAGAAATCGTTGATCTCTTTTTTGACTTCATCAAACTTACTGGCTTCCTCTAGCTCAGGAAGCTCAGCGTCTTCAATATACTCGTCTATCTTGTTGCTTCGATTAAACATCAGTAAATACCAACGCGAGTTCATTTTCCAAGCCCGCAGCCTTAACTTTTCGCTCTAGCAAAGTGGATTTGACCTCGTTTACGTGATCATCTTTTTTGTGGTCATAAACGAATAGGTCTTGCGTTGCGATAACACCGCCATCAAAGTTACCTACTTCCGTAATATGAGTGATTTTCCGTCGACCATCGATAAGACGACTGGTTTGAATGATGATGTCTACCGCTTGGCTTATTTGCTTTTTGATAGATTCTGGAGACAAGTTACTTGCCGTCATCATAATCATGCTTTCCAAACGAATTAGCGCATCTTTGGGGTTATTCGAGTGAATGGTCGACATCGAGCCATCGTGACCAGTGTTCATCGCTTGAAGCATCTCGAAAGCCTCGTCACCACGACACTCACCTACGATAATTCGGTCTGGGCGCATACGTAGAGAGTTAATAACAAGAGAACGTATTGAAACCTCCCCTGACTCTTCACTACTCGCAGGACGAGATTCAAGACGAACAACGTGCTCATGTTGTAATTGGAGCTCTGCAGCATCTTCAATGGTCACGACACGATGACCCTCGTTGATTTCGTTGGAACAAGCGTTAAGCAATGTCGTTTTACCCGAGCCAGTACCACCAGAAATGATGATGTTTGCCGCAGAGCGAACCATTACACTCAAATAAAGCGCCATCTCCTCTGTCATCGACTCGTATCGAACTAAGTCAACAATATCGAGCTTATCTTCACGAAACTTACGAATCGAGATACTACAGCCATCTAGAGCAATGGGTGGAACAATGATGTTTACACGGCTCCCATCCGGCAAACGTGCGTCCACCATGGGTGAACTTTCATCAATACGTCGACCAATGGGAGATACGATTTTTTTTCGCTATACGTAAGACCTGATCTTCATTCTGAAAAACTACATCGTAAGCACGACTAATTTTGCCGTTACGTTCTACAAACGTCTCCGTTAAGCTGTTAACCATAATGTCACTGATGGTGTTGTCACCAAGCAGATCTTCTAAAGGTCCATAGCCAAATATGTCATCTTTGACTTCTTTTGTTAGCTTCTGACGATCTGACTCAGTTAGAATGAATGAAGAACTTGAAAGAAATTCATTCACTGTGTTGTAGATGGTGCTACTTTTAATGCCATCGTCTTCATGTTGAATATCTGTAATATCGATATTATCTAAAACAAACTTTCGGCAGAGCATAAATATTTTTGAATCAATCATTCTTCACCAACCTAGTGATAATTTCGTTCTTACTATCTTTATTCTTAAAAAATCGGCTCTTACTGTCAGGGTTAAACTTATAAGTAATTCTTTGGCCTGTTTTTTTATAAATACTACTCTTATCTAATAAATAACGACTTTCTTTATTCGACTTGATCTGGAATGTTTTAACATTCGCATCTTTTCCTTTTATTTCTTGTTCAATAAGATACTTAAGCATATATACCGATTCTAGAGAGGCATCTGTCACCATAGTTACGTTGTCAGATTTATTAATCAGCTGTTGATAGAGCTCAATTTTGGTAAAGTAAAAAGGAACATAAATAAATATGTAAGAAAACTCACCGTCAAAAATATTGAAAAAACTCATCAACTGTTCAGCAATTTTGTCGATCGAATGCAATGTGGTGTGATGCAAAACATCAATCGAGAAATATGAAAAATTTTCATCAACCTTAATGATGTATTCTTCGGCCGCTTTCGAATCGACGTTCTCTCCATTGATCAACATATTAATGATCTTAGGGTCTGCTTTTTTACCAATACGCGCGTCTAAAGAGATGCTGAAAACATCCAAGTTGATAAATAAGGTATTCAAGCTTGGTCTTTTTCTTACGTAGTCACGTAAATTATCGTATACGTAGTGTAAGACCTTATCACCATGAAGTTGGGTCGTGTCAGAAAGCAAAAACCAGTGGCTGCTGTTTGATTTTACAATTCCGAAAAACCACAAAATCATATTAAACACTTGCTTGGACATATCAGAATAACTGGTGTATTCACTGATACCTTCTGATTTGATGAACCAGTAATAATCCAGATCTTCACGATCACCATAAATGAGTGTCCCCACTCGGCCTTTAGTGACTTCTACAAACTTAGCAAGCCCTTCCTTTTCTCTTAACGTATCTTCATCACTAATGACGTAAATCTTTGATTTAAAGTGTAGGTTGAATACGTTCTCTAATGACTCGATATCGTCTTGATAATCGATGATTTCCACATTGTAAGCAGAAAAATAGTTCTGAACACGTTGCATGATCTCATTGTTGTTAGAGATAACAATAATCATGTAAGGTGAAAAAGCTTTACCTTTTGCGCTAGTCTGGCTTTTACTTGCTCGTTTTAATTTCTCTAAAATCATTTAAATTACCACAGCTCTAATGAAGAACAGGCCGTTTCATTGGCAAAGTTATCGAGTTCACTATCAGACATTGAGAAATGTCCATATGTAGGGACTTCCCAGACTTGACAATTCACCAGTCGCGTATCACTTACATGTACTTCCCACAACAGAAGTTGCTTATCATCGTAGTTTCCGATATCAATAAAGTTCGGCGAGAAGTCGTAGATGTTTTCCATATCAATTTTTAATTGATATAGGCGCTCCCTAGACAAATTATCTGTATGATAGACGTTAATTCCATGAATCCAAGAAACACTTTCGTTCTTTATTTCTTGGTTGATCGCCTTTGAAAAAGGAAGAATATATTGAATATTATTTCCTTCAGATATTTCATGGACGATATAAACGTAATCATCTTTTAGTGCACTGCTACACCCAGAAAAGAGTGTCACCATCCCTATCAAAAAGATGTATTTAAATTTAGTTTTCATAATGATATTGAGCATGTTTAATAATATCCTTTACTTCAGGCACGTCATCACCACCATCTATATTAGTGAATATAGAAAGGGAGGACTTTATATTTACCTTTGGTAGTTTTGGCTGTTCTATACTGTTTTCTACAAAGTTAACTTCTGCAAAGACCATTAACTCAGTTTTATTAGATTGAAAGTTCTCAGACGTAAATAGCGCACCAATAACGGGTAAGTAACCTAAGAATGGAACTTTTGACACGGCTTGCGTCTGACTGTTATCAATCAATCCTGCAAGAACGAAAATATCCCCGTCATTAACGTTGAGCTCTGTATTCACACTCCGAGTGTTGAGCTGTGGAGTGTCATTACCTGCTAAGTTGATAAAACCAGCAATTTGTGATGATGAGATATTCGCTCTTAGGTCAATACTCTGATCTCGTTTGATCTCTGGTTTAAACTCTAACTTGATTCCGTACTCTTTAAATTCAACGTCAACGTTTTCATCATCGTAAGTCAAGACGGGGATTTCGCCCCCTGCTTCGAATGTTGCAGTTGAATCGTTCGTGACGATGATTGAAGGCCTTGTAAGTACCGTGGCTAAGTTATTGCGAGATAAAATTCCTATCGTGGCGTTGAGCATTTCACTCGTCACACCATCTATTTTACTCCAGCCAGCACTCCACTGGATGCCAAGATCATCATCAATACTCTTTGACACTTCGGCCATGGTGAGTTTAATTCGCACTTGGCGGTTTTCAGTGATCGTCGTGTTATCAACGTAATAGCTTGAAATTGCACTCCTGATCAGTTCATTAAGCTCTCGCTTTTCGACTTTGTCTTTAACAGCGCCATTGATATAAATTTTCTCCGCGACTTTGACCGCTTCTATGTCCTTGAAGCCTGCGGAATTAAGATATTTATTGAGGTTTTCGGTATCCTGGTCAGTGTCACGTACCTGAATGACATACTCAGTCGTTTCTTCTTCTCCTTTTACAATGACCTTGGTCTTCCCCGCTTCATGTGCAATAAGATACAAGTTATTACTATCTGTCAGAGTGACATCAACGATCTTGTCCGATCCAACAACGATATCTTTAGGGACATACGAAAGGGACAGATGCCTAGTTTCATTGACAGACATAGTAATAAACGTGTCGGCCTGTACATATAAAGATGCTAAGCACAAAACAAAGCCGAGAACGATTTTTCTATTTAATAAAGTTGACATCGTATTTGTAGCTCGAACTAATATCATTTGCTTGAATTTCCTTAGATGAATCAACTTCTAATGTTGAATAGTTTTCTAGATTGATACTCTTTTGTGTCACGTTGACTATCTTGAAGTAGCCCAACTGATCGGCTTGCAAATAACGCTCTACCACATCGTCATTGACCGAAAATACAACCGGGCTAAGATTTTCATGATCGCTGTTATGAGGCACTGCGTTTTGCTCCCCTTCTTGCGATTGGTTTAGTGGTCGAATAAATACATTCTTCGAGAATAATTTCACTTTTCTGGAGTTTTTATCTCGACCAGAGTTATTAAAGTGCCAGTAAACGTCATAGAAATCTGAAGTGAAGTTTTCGATTGAGCTTCTATCCACTCTCAGCACCATATCGGTGAAGTTTTTACTTTTTAGACTTTCAAGGTCATCCAAGGAGATAAGCTGTCCAGCGTCCATCTTGTGCTTTAAGATAAAAATCGCCGGATCAAGCAGCTCTTCTTCACCTTCAGTGATGTATAAGCCTTCATCTTCTGGGCTAAAGGTCGCAGGTAGAAGCTCGAAAGAATCACGTGACACCAATGTTCCCGCCTTAGAAGCATTCCTAACGGCTAAAGCAAGCACCGTTTTCTGGACGTTTTGTGGTTCTGCGTTTTCGGTTTCTTCATGATTTGATATCCTGCTTAAATCTTCTGATTTGTAGATACCAACAGCCCCCATCCCGATGATAAAGAGGGCAAGTAAACCAATAGTTTGAAATCTCATGCTTTGCCTTTATAAAAAAAGTGTATTTGAATGTATGACGTAAGATGCAATGATCGGAATCGCGTAAGGAACTCCATTCGAAGAAAAGCCAAATCTATCAAAATAGTGATTAAGGATTTTTAACTGAAGCACGGCAAGCCCGCCGCCAATAAGCGTCATGTGAAATAAAAACAATTTATAATCACTAAACTCAATAAAAATGAGCATAATCATTATCAGTTTTACGTCACCCATGCCTAGCAACCTAAATGCACCTAAAGCGAAGAAAAATAAAGATATCGCTATATAGATAGAAAACTCATACCCAGAGATTTGGAATTCTGCGCCACCAAAAAAAAGCTCGTAAAGATACTTAACAGACAGTAACAACAACAAAAGAACAACTCTTTTATTGTATATTTTTCTGTGTTTTACATCTTCATATGAGATGACTAAAAGCAATGTGAGTATTAATGAATTTATAATAACCATTATTCATTTCTTATCCATTCAGAGAGCTATTAACACTTCTTGCCATATCAATCCAAGTTTCGTTCAATGTTTGTAGAAAGCTCGAGCTATCTAATATATATAACAGTGATACCGACATACAAACGCCAATAATGGCGTATTCCACTGAAGTAATACCATCACACGAAAATGCAAGACTGGTGATTTTTTTTTCATATCGTTCCTTAACCAGAACTCAGTTCGAAATTACTGCTTCATATATTAGCCTCAAACCAAGATCAGACTTACACTAATAACATTAATTGTTAATTATTCATGTTATCAACATTCAAATAATCTTTTTTTGATGTTAACTTAAGCAGGCACAAAAATTAAAAACCAATAACTGGGGTCTATTTTGTTTCGAAATAAACTATATGAGTACATACTCGTACTCTTTGTTAGCTTTTTTGCTTATGCCGTCGTAATACATTTATTAGATTTGCTTAAATACTGGGCATCCATCACTCGTGTTCTAGTTGAAATCAGAGATATCCGATAAGTTTGTCCCCTTCCTCACTTCTAACTATTAATCTCAAACCTCACATGTATAAACCATGAAGGCTGAGTAGAAGAAGCCGTTACACTCCACACTCTCATGCCCAGTCATTACTGGGTTTCATCACCTAAACCGGTTGAAACCCCAACAATCACAACGTTAATCATGTCTGTCCTCCTCTCAATGTAACTTGAGACAAGTACCACGGTTCAGTGTTAACCATTAATGATTACCAAAGCAAAAGGATTAATTAATTGTCATTGCCTTAAATTTTAGAAAGGATGCTACATAAGATTTTCGTGATATCCAACCAAGAAACGGATAAATATAAATTAACAATGATTAACAAATCGAATTAATGATGCGTTTTTTTATAAAAAAGGCTAAAAAAACCAAACTGAGTTCCATGTTTTTACCTGATACATCTCCGCACCGACATATGAGTGCAAATCACACTATTCATTTACTTTAGGTAGATTATTTATTCTAGATTTAGACGAAGTTTTCTTATTAGAAACTAAATTTTGTTAATAACGTGGTGTATTGATTCGATAATAGTCATATTGAAATGGTCTTAACGAGCTGTAGCTACTTAAAAGCACAGCGAGAAACTTTAAATAACTTATGCAATGAGAAACACAATGAACAAAACACTAAAGAATTTCCTTTCTAATGAAGATGGTATTACTGCAATCGAATACGCAATTATCGGTGTCGCTATGTCTTCTGCACTCTTTTACATCTTTGATGAAGGCGGCTTCCTAGAGTCTCTAGAAGATGCTTGGGAGACGATGGAAAAGAACATTAAACAATCGGGCAAAGTACTAGGCAGCAGCTAATCAATCAAATTAAACAGCTTTCAAAAGATAAACAAATGAACGTATTTAAACACTTTCTAAATAACGAAGATGGTATCACTGCGATCGAATACGCAATCATTGGTGTCGCTATGTCTTCTGCACTCTTTTACATCTTCGATGAAGGCGGTTTCCTTGAGTCACTTGAAGACGCTTGGAACACTATGGAGAAGAACATCAACAAAGCTGACAACATCCTTGGTAGCTCTTGATTACCATCCTGTCTAAGCAAGGGAGCCTATATGGCTCCCTTTTTAACTTTCCACCTACCAACCGTCGTACTCTTGTTCCTGATGATTACCTTCTCCCTCACAAATTAATCACTTGATTAAATACTGATTAATTTTTCGTATGTCGCATGAGAAATCAGCGTCTTATAATTAATCAAATGTTTAATATTTTGAGAGACGATTGTGACGGAAGCTCATCGAAGGGCGGGAAGACCCACAGATAAAATCGACGCACGGGAGAAGCTGATTTTCCATGCGCGCGAACTCTTCACCATTATGGCTTACGACAAGGTATCTACTCGCCTGATCGCGCAGAAAGCAGGCGTGAACGTGGCGATGATTCGATACTACTTTGGCAACAAAGAGGGCTTGTTCGAGACCATGTTGCGCGAAACACTGTCACCAATGCAAAAGCAGATGCAGGCATTGATGTCAGACAGCAATGAGCAAAACTTCCTCGATTTAATGCGAACCTACTACCGCGAGATGATTAAGGTGCCACAGTTCCCGCGTTTGATTGCCCAAGTCATGCATATGCCTCCTTCAGAGACCCAACGTAAGTTGCTCGAAAAAGTTTTCGCTGATATCAGCAAGCCAATGCAAGGCGTGATCTTTGATAAGTTAGTCGATGGTGGCGTTTTGCGAAAAGACGCTGACCCTCAACTTTGTCGCGTCTCTTACATCAGCTTAATGGTGTTTCCTTTTATGGCACCACCAGCACTTCTGGCTATTCACGGTATCGAGCTCTCAGAAGCCTTCTTGAACCGATTATTCGAACACAACATACAACTGATGAAACATGGATTTTTAGACTCGGGCGACCAATATGAAAATGAATAAAAAGCTGCTGTTCTTTCCTGCCCTTGCTGTTGGGGTCGTCATTCTATTTTTGGCGATGAGCCTTAAACCAGATTTGCCCGTCAAGCCCGCAAGTGATCGTGCAAGATTGGTTGAAACAATTCCTCTGGAACTCAAAGCCATCGCACCTGTTGCTATTGGCTTTGGTAAAATAGCTCCGAAAGTTGAATGGAAAGCGATAGCCGAAGTATCCGGCAAAGTAGTTTACCGCCACCCGCAACTGGAAAAAGGACAAGTGCTGCAAGCAGGGACGGAAATCTTGCGTATCGATCCTCTCGATTACGAGTTAAAACTGGTTCAAGCTCAAGCTGACCTCAAGTCTGCCCAAACCTCTCTGGCTAAGCTGAACCAAGAAGAAGCGAACCTCAAAAGCACCCTCAAGATAGAAGCCAACCGCCTGGTTATCGCCAACAAAGAGTTAGACCGTAAACAAAACCTACGCAAGAAAGGCCTAACTTCCCAATCAGATGTAGACCAACAAGAACAAAGCGCGCTCTCTCAACGTAAGGTAGTGCTAGATATCGAAAACCAAATCGGTTTAATGCCGGATGAAAAGCGTGTCGCAGAAGCCCTAGTTAAGGTCAATGCATCAAAAGTCGATGAAGCGAAACGTTCACTTGATAAAACCATCATTACTTTACCTTACGATCTGCGTATTGCAGAAGTCGAAATTGAGCAAAACCAAGTAGTTAACCTACAACAGACCATGGTGACCGGGCATGGCATTGATGTCATGGAGGTTGAAGCTCAGCTTTCCATTCATGACATGCAAACTTTGGCAGCGAGCATCGGTGAGTTTGTCCGTGATGAATCTGGTATTCCACAACCTGATATGAATTCGATTCATGCCAACATTGAACTCAGCAGCGGTAACCTCTCTGCAAGCTGGCCTGCGAAAGTTGCACGCATCAGTGAAACGGTTGATCCAAGCCAAGCGACGGCCGGTGTGATTCTGGAAATTGAACAAGACTACCGAGCATTGAACCCAACCTCTGTTCCCCCACTGGTTAACGGCATGTTTGTGCGTGCCTTGATTGAGGGGCAAGAGAATCCGAGTTGGGTCATACCGGAGCGTGCGCTTCATGGCGATAAGATTTACCTGATGGGCGATGATAATCGTCTGCAACTCGTGACGGTTGAAGTGCTATACCGCCGCAATAACCAAGTGGTGATTGATGGTGAACTTGAGCAAGGTCAGAAGCTGATCATCAACGATTTGCTGCCTGCTATTAACGGCATGCTATTGAAAGAATCACCTGAACAGTCAGAAGCCACTATTGAGGAGTCTGATTCATGATCCGATTCTTCGCCAAGCACCCAACAGCAGCCAACTTGCTGATGCTAACGCTGCTGATATTGGGTATTTCTTCACTTTCCACGATTAAGCGGGAAACCTTTCCTGAGTTTGATCCACCTTACATCCTAGCAGGTGTAGTTTACCCTGGCGCTTCCCCGCAAGAAGTCGAAGAGAGTATCTGTGTCCGAATGGAAGATGCTGTTGATGGTCTTGCTAACATTGAAGAAACGCAATGTGAAGCGATTGAAGGCTCTGCGCGTCTTATCTTAAAACTGAATGAAGAAGCCGACATCAGCCGCATGCTGGTTGATGTTCAGACTCAGATCAACTCGATTAATGATTTCCCACAAGAGATTGAATCTCCTGTAGTCCAAGAACTAGATTGGAATGAGCCAGTTGTGGATGTCGCGATCACTGCAGATACCACATGGCCAGAATTAAAAGCTTACGCAGAACAACTTAAGCGCACGTTAAAGCTCGACTATGACGTATCTTTAGTTGACGTGGCCGGCTTCTCAGATCACCAATTCAGAGTAGAGCTAGACACTCAAGCTATTCGCCAACTCGGCTTGAGTGTTGGTGATATTGCTGAGCAGATTGGTCGTCAAAACGTCAAGTTGCCAAGTGGTAATGTCGAAACGCCAGATAAGAACTTTCTGATCCGCTTTGACGAACGACGCGTGACGCCAGAAGAGCTTGAGACTATCGTCGTGGGCTCTGGACCAAATGGATCAATCATCCGTCTAAGAGACATTGCGACGATTACCGATCGGTTTGAATTGGACGAACAGAAAGTCCTCTTCGATGGCCACCCTTCTGCCCTACTAAAAGTCAGCAAAAACAAAGAAGACGATGCACTGCGTATCAAGGAACGTGTTGCTCAATTTGTCGAAGAACAACAAGCCATCGCGCCAGACGGTGTGATGCTACAAATGACCAATGACCTTTCATCCGTGCTTTGGGATCGCCTGACCATGATGGTCAAAAACGGTTGGCAAGGTATCATTCTGGTTTTCGCCACCATGTGGTTGTTCTTTAGTTTTCGCTACTCTTTTTGGGTCGCAGCTGGTTTGCCCGTAGCCTTCTTAGGTGGGTTATTTTTGATGGCGCAACTTGGCTTGTCTATCAACATCATGTCTTTGGTTGGGTTACTCATGGCCATAGGTATCATGATGGATGACGCCATCGTTATTGCTGAATCGATTGCCGCTCACCTCGACAGAGGAGAAGAGATCGATGATGCCGTAATTAAAGGGGTAAAAAAGGTACTACCGGGGGTCATATCTTCCTTTTTAACTACGGTGTGTATTTTCGGTAGCTTGTTATTCTTGCAAGGTGAAATGGGTGCGGTACTTAAAGCGGTTCCTCAAGTTCTGATCCTCGTTTTGAGTTTGAGTTTGGTGGAAGCCTTCTTGATCTTACCTAACCACCTTTCTCACTCACTACACAAACAAAAGCAAGAGCGAAAAACACCGAAGTTCAAACAAAAGCTGCTCGCTTCTTTTGAAAACTTCCGCAACACCACATTGGTCAATTCGGTAGATAAAGTGGTTGAATATCGCTATGCCTTTATGGGGGGCGTGGTTGCCTTGCTTCTTATCTCCGCAGCCACGTTAGTAGGTGGTTTACTCAAGTTCCAACCCTTCCCTGAATTGGATGGCGACATTGCAGAAGCGCGCATTATTCTTCCTCCGGGTTCTTCTCTGTCTCAAACGGAAGCTGTCGTCGATAAGATCGTCGCTTCCGCTCAAAAGCTAGATAAAGAATGGACAGAGAAAGTGGAAGACGGCAATCCATTGGTCCTGCACATCACCAGTCAATTCAACGCTAACGCTGACGCGAATGAATCTGGCCCTCATATTGCGACGGTACGTTTGGATTTGCTTGGTGCAGAGAGTCGTAACACACTCATCGATGAATTTATCGATGCATGGCGCGAAGACATTGGTGAACTTGCCGATCCTATCTCGTTGGTATTTAAACAACCGACCATGGGCCCGGGTGGACGAGCTATTGAAATTCGAGCGAAGCATGATGATCTGGATGCGCTCAAAGCAGCCTCTATCGACATTCAGCAATACTTGAATGAGTTTGACGGTGTGCATGGCGTGTTGGATGACATGCGTATGGGTAAAGAAGAAGTCTTGGTTAAACTGCGTCCGGGGGCGGAAGCTTATGGGATTAACGGCCAGCTCATCGCCAATCAATTGCGTGCGGCTTTCTTTGGACAAACCGCAGACGAGATCCAAGTTGGGGTAGAAAACATTTCCATCGAAGTTCGCCTCGATAAAGCACAAGCGGGTGACTTACAGCAATTGGCAAACTTCCCGATTATCTTGTCCGATGGCAGTCAAATTCCACTCGCGACCATTGCGACTTTGGATTTCCAGCGTAATTACGTAAGAATCCAGCGCATTGATGGCTTGCGCACTGTGAGCGTATTCGGCGATATCGACAATACGAAAGCCAACTCAACTGCCATAATTCGTCAGTTCCAACAAGATGAAGCGCCAAAGCTGATGCAAAAGTATCCTGGCCTTCGCTTCGATTTTGAAGGCGAAGCCAAAGATACCGCCGAAACTGGCGCATCAATGGGTAAAGGCTTCTTGCTTGGTTTGTTTGGCGTGTTTGCGATTCTGAGTTACCAATTCCGCAGTTATTTAGAACCTTTCGTGGTAATGCTCGCGATACCGCTTGCCTTTATCGGCGTCGTATGGGGACACATCCTACTCGGTCACTCATTAAGTATGCCAAGTATGATGGGCTTCGTCTCATTAGCAGGGATTGTGGTGAATGACTCGATTCTGTTAGTTCAGTACATACGCCATCATGTAGATGAAGGTGATAATGTGCACGACTCGGTAGTCAAAGCCAGTCGGGAGCGCTTTAGAGCAGTATTCCTAACATCAATGACCACTGCAGCAGGTTTGCTTCCGTTACTGACTGAAACCAGCCTGCAAGCACAGGTTATCCAACCACTGGTTATCTCCATCGTGTTTGGTATTTTTGCATCCACTCTATTGGTGTTGTTTATGATCCCTGCTGCGTATGCCATTTTAGCTGACTTCGGCCTAGTCCATAGGCACGAAGAAATCTAAAACGACTGATAAGTTTAATTATCAAAATGAACGAGAGCGGCTTAGGTCGCTCTTTTTGTTTTCGGAAAATAGCGTTAAAAGCAATACAAACGCTTAACAAATGCAGGGTTGTTATGTGGCATTAAGTGCAAATATGAACAATTAAGAATGCAGTATGTCGAGTTTTATATAACCAACCCAAATGATCACCGTAGGATTTATGATAAGTTTTATTATCAAAAACGATATTTGGCACACTTATGACACACACCAACAACACATTCACATCCTGAACTAACGATAATGAAATCATTGATTGAAGAATTAACATTTTAACAATCATTACAACAATGTTAACTTTAGCCTCGTTGGTCGCACTGGTGGTAAGCCTCTCACCAAGCCTATTGTCAGTATGATATGGACGTTCGACCATCTCCAAAATGAATAGACACCCAATTTGGTGCCCTTTTTTCGCCCCGTGAAGGTATTCTTCGCGGGCTTTTTTCTATCTGCCGTATTTCTCCTACTCAACTCCCCGTTTTGGCGCCCCTCCTCAATCAACAGGCATAAAAAAGCCAACCCATTAATAGGTTGGCAAATAGAGCAACAAGGTTGACGCTGACTGCTCACTAACGTCGTGCTTGTATCGGATGCACTCTGGTTAATCACTCGTCCTTGTGACTAACACGGAATCTTTGTCGTCAGAGGTTATGACTTGGTTGCCTCTGTCTTCTGGCATTTGACCTTTACCAGTTGAGCTTGTTGTTCTTTGATGTGTTTAACAATGCGTTCATCGCGTTCATCAATAGCGTCCATGTTCATTTGTTGGATGTCCGCAACCGCCTCATGCTTCATTGTTGTAAATTCTTGACGTAAATCCGCACTCCACTCTTCTTTGTCTAGAGTGTTAGCAGCAGCGATTGGTGATGACATTACAGCAATAAGACCTAGAGTAGATAGAAATACGCTTTGCATAATAAGCTCCTTAGGGATTAGCAGTTCATTGGGTTGCGCTCTATACATTGCACATAGGATGCCAACTTTTTAAACCTTTAATATCAATAAGTTAAACAAAAGTTTATTTTTCTACCATCTGCTCAATGGCGAATTTCACACACACTGTGTTAAATTAACCAACGATATTTATGAATATTTAACCATTCACTCAATTTATATTATAGATAGTCCATTTCAGTTCGCTTAAGGCACAAAAAAAGCAGCCCGAAGGCTGCTTTAGATTTTCGCTTTAGGTGAAACTAGCTTTGCGTGCTTTCGTTGCCGACAGTGTTTGATGACTGTGATTTGAACTTACCTATCAAGCGACCAAAGAATCGTTTAATAATGCGGAAGATGTTTTTAATATCCTCTAGCATCAGGTACAAACAAGGCACCAGAATCAAGGTAAGGACAGTTGCAAACAGAACGGCAAAACCAAGCGCGACCGCCATCGGAATAACAAAACGCGCCTGCAAGCTGGTTTCAAACATGATAGGAAGCACACCAGCGAAGGTGGTAATAGACGTCAGCGTGATCGCTCGAAAACGTGCACAGCCAGCTTCAACAACCGCTTGCTTAATGCTCATGCCTTTTTCTCGCACTTGGTTAACGTAATCTGTCATCACCAAGGAATCGTTGATAACCACACCCGCTGCCGCAATTAAACCAAATGTCGACATCATGCTGATGTCCATATCCAGCCAGAAGTGTCCCCAAATCGCCCCCGTTAAGCTAAACGGAATCACCGACATGACGATAAGCGGTTGGGTGTAACTCTTAAGTGGCACAGCCAGCAAGATATACACGATGATCATGCCTGCAATAAAGAACATGATTTGCTCGTTACGTTGCGCGGCTTGCTCTTCGATATCACCACCCAATTCCGTTTTCACACTTGGGAAGGCTTGCTTCATGTCCGGCAAGATGTTGTCGTCAATTACCTTCACAACTTCTTGAGGTTCAACCAGCTCTTCATCAATAGAACCATAAACGTAAACGGTTTGGTAACCACCTTCTCGTCGAATGGTACTCACGCCCGGTTGTTCGTTGATCTTCACCACATCACCAAGCATGACCTTCTTGCCTGCTGGCGTGGTAATCACAGCGTAACGTAGTGATGAGAAGGCTTCACGCGTCAGTTGCGGGTAACGCACCATGACCTTAATTTCTTCTCCATCACGAATAATGCGCTGCGCTTCACCACCGTAGAAACTGCCGCCTACTTGTTCTGCGATCATAGTCAGATCCAAGCCCAAATCATAAGCAACCGGGGCAAGTGATAGCAGTACCTCTTTACTACCAGAATCGATAGAGGAAGAGATATCGTACAGGCCTTCCTCTTGCTGAAGTCGACTAATCAGGTAGCGACCCGCTTCGTTTAGCTCGTTAATGTCCGAACCAAACAGCAAGTAACCAAATTCATCACGGTCACCGCCACCTGCACTTTGCTCACGGATCTTAAAGCTCTTCATGCCCGGAATAACTGGCATTGCCTCACGCCAGCGACGTGCAAGTTCAAAGGTATTGAATGGACGCAGCTCTTCATCCACAAGCGGTACAAGAATACGACCTTCAGTACGGCTGCGGTTGTAAGAAAGCACATCCCGAATCATCCCCTGACCATGCTCATCAATGATCTGGTTTTCGATTTTCTGCATCACGCCTTCAATGGTTTTTAACGCATTGATGGTTTGCTCGCTCGATACCGTGTCATTCATCTCAATCGTAATCGCCGGATAATCCGTTGGCACTTTCGGGTTTGGAATCACACGCACGTAGTTCGAGCTAACTAAAGCAGCACTAATCAGTAACAGACCACAGAAGAAGGCAAACACGGTCCAACGCCAATGGGTACAAGCTTTAACAAAGCTGCGGTAAGGACCATTAACAAAGCCGAAGAAACGCTTGTTGAAATTATCCCGCCAACCACCTGCTTTAATTGGGGTAAAGTTCGTGTGCGCCAAGTGAGCCGGTAAGATCAACTTAGACTCAATCAAACTAAAGATAAGGCACAGGATCACCACACCCGCAATGCCGTAGAAGAAGGCACTATCAATCCCACTTGAGAGTAGGAATGGGGCAAACACCGCTATCGTGGTTAACACACCAAAGGTAGCAGGAGTCGCGACACGCTTAACACCCGTCACAACGTTCTCAACACCACCGCCTTTCTCTTCGATCTCACTGTAGGCACTTTCCCCGGTTACTATGGCGTCATCCACCACGATACCGAGCACCATGATAAAGGCGAACAAAGACACAATGTTCACGGTGATACCCAGCATTGGCATCATCATTACTGCGCCTAAGAAACACACAGGTAGCCCCAACATTACCCACATTGCTAAGCGGAAACGAAGGAATACCGAGAGCATGATGGCCACCAACGCGGCACCTTGAAGAAGGTTCTTCAACATCATGTCGAGACGACCATTTAGGTAGTAGGTCATATCAACGAGAACTTTCAGTTGAATGTCGTCAGGTAAGGTTTTGTTCTTTGCTTCGATGTAGTTACGAACGGATTCAGCAACTGGGATAATGTTTTGATCACGCGTGGCTTGAACCGCCATGTAGATCGCATTTTGACCCGAGTATTCGAAGTAACGATCTTCCTCAGTAAAGCCGTCTTTAATTGTTGCGATGTCTTGTAGCAGAACTTTTGCACCGTTTGCGCCAAGCTTAACTGGGATATTACGGAACTCATCACCACGGTAGTATTGGTTCTCAATACGTACTGCGATCATGCCTGCATTGGTTTTTACTTCACCAGCAGAATAGTTTGCAGAATAACGACGAATCGCATTACTCACATCGTTCAAAGTCAGGTCGTATTTACGCAAAACAAGCGGATCGACTTCAATCGCAATCTCTTCTTCTGGTGCATTTATATCCACCAGCATAACGTTTTTCAGTTGCAGTAATTCGTCTTCAACTTGCTTAGCGATAGGTTTGAGCTCTTCCAGTGGCCTATCACCCACCAAGCCCATCTCTATCACCTCTTGTCGCCACTCCACCTGATAAACGTTGATGGGTTCCATGCCTGCAGGCAGATTAGATAAGGTGTCTACCCGCTGTTTTACATCGTCCAATACACGTTTGATGTCGGCATTCACATCCACTTCTATCGATACATGAGCGCTACCTCGAGAAGCACGTGCTACGGTCTTTTTGATCCCAGTAACGTCTTTGATCGACTCTTCGACTTTAACCAAAATACTCTCTTCAATCTCTTGAGGAGAGGCTCCTGGGTATGCCGCGTGAATATTAATGTAGTTTACTTCAACGTTTGGAAACATTTGTCGTTGAATGAACATGAAGCTGACGATACCAATCACGATGATGAACACCATCATTAGGTTCGCAGCGACAGAGTTATTCGCAAAATAGGCAATGATGCCCTTTTGTTGATTCTCTTCCATGATTGACTCCTACTTACTGTACGACGGTTTCGGAGTCGTCATTCTTTTTTGCGACTTGGACAGCCATGCCTTTTTGCGGGTACTCAGGCAACGTCAGTACCAACTTGTCTGATTGCTCAAGACCCTCGCCCACGAGGAGGAATTCCCCCTCAGCACGAAGGACATTTACCGTTCTTGGTTGAAGCTCATTTTCACCATTCACAACCCATACAGTGCGGTTTCTCACCAGCTCTTGAGGAAGACGGTAGATATGCTTAAGTTCCTTACCAGTAAAGCTAACTTCAACATACGAGCCAAACTTAATTGGCGGCTGATTATTGTCGAGACCATATGGGTCTCTTACTTGGATGACCATGTTGATCATGCGCGTCGCGCTGTCGATCATGCCAAGATCTCGAACGACTTTACCTTCACGAGTCGTCGATAGAATGCCTTGTTGCGTAACCGTTGCACGCAGCTCTTTCAGTGATTCAGGAAGAAAAGCACTGTCAAAGCCAGCGATAGGTACGTGGATTTCCGCCACTTCGATATTGTTCAGTGTTGCCACACGAGAACCAGAAGAAACAAACTGACCCACACCGATATCACGCTCAACAACGAGCGCATCATATGGCGCTACTACTTTGCAATTTTCTAGGTCACGCTTCGCTCGCTTCAGCGCAGCTTGAGCTGACTTCACTTGAGCCTGAGCACTCAACACATGTGGCTTGCGTAGGTAAAGGTCTGTGACTTGTTTGTCGCTTAACTTTTTCGCTTGGCGTTTTGCGACTTCCGCTTTGGCTTGCTCTTCGATCAACGCAGCACGTGCGCTTGCCAAGCCAGCTTCTGCCTGTAAAACGGCCGCTTCGTAGTTATCACTCTCAATCGTGAATAACACCTCTCCACGCTTAACGATGCCACCTGTCACAAAGTTGGGGTGCCAACTGACTACTTCGCCGCTAACTTGCGCCGCTAAGTGTGTTTTCTCGAAAGGGACCATCTCACCATGGCTGGTGATAACCACTTTGTGATCAGTAGGAAAGAGTGAAGAGGTTTGTACCGTCGGTTCAGTAACGGTGTCTTTGGTTGACTCTTTCTCGGGTGCAGTAGCAGCAATTGCGGCATAGCCCGCATAAGAACTACCCACCACAACGAAGGGTAAAAGCCAACGTAATACTGGTTTTGCTAACATCAAAATTCCTTTTTTATTTTTGTATTCTCCTGCTTGTCCCCATCAGGCTTGCGCCTCGGCGCTGAGTTAACGAACTGAACATTCGGCAACCTAGCATCCTACTCCCCGCAGACAAACAGTGAGTTTTTGCATCTGAAATAGACAACTTTATAAGAGAGCCGCGCTTCCGCTGTGTTTCGCAATTATCAATCGCAAAAGAACTATCCATGGCAAGTTAATAAAATTAACAAAAACTTAACCAACTTCGCAAGTTACGGCCTCTTACGCTCACTGTTTATACGCAATCGGCATGCCAAATATTTAAACCTTAAATATCAATAAGTTAACTTCAAATGGTTATTTCTATCAGTGTAGTGTTGGTAATTACCACCAGATATTAGTGATATTGACCATTCTTGAGTAAAAGATAAGTAAAAAACATGATATTGTCCGCCCGAATAATATGCCCTCAAAAGCCATACCGACTCATTTAGATTCGATTGCTTGATTAAGAAAACTGCGACTTGACTACAATCGCTCGCATTACCTACTTTCAACGCTTGATATATAATCAAAGAGTTACGTTATGTATTAACAAGGAAGTGTGCATTGCTACGTTCTCTCTCTAAAACCTTACTCGGTTCAATGCTTGTACTTATCTCGGCCTGTTCCTCAATTCAGCCAAGGGACCCTAGTGAGAAGTCGACCAGCTTTCAGTTCGGCTACCAAAGTGACTCTGCGTTGGCAGAATTCTTTGAAAGCTACGACAAAGATCCTAACTCAGACACGGGCTTCTACCCGCTTAATCAAGGCAACGATGCCCTCCTTGCCCGAATTGCATTAATTGAATCCGCAGAAAAAAGTCTTGATTTGCAGTACTACATTTATCGCAGTGACGAAACCAGCCAACTGATCACGTGGCGTTTGTATGAAGCAGCTCAGCGTGGTGTGCGAGTACGCTTACTATTGGATGATATGCAAAAGCGAAACGATGCGGGAATGGCGGAATTGAATGCTCACCCAAACATCCAAATTCGACTTTTTAATCCGCACCATTATAGAGATGCTCGTGTATTTGCATTGGCAAGCGATTTTGAACGCCTAAATCGACGTATGCATAACAAGTCTCTGATTTCTGACAGTGTTTCCGCCATCGTTGGTGGTAGAAATATTGGTAATGAATACTTCTCTTTTGAATCTAACGTCGAATTTGGTGATTTCGATTTGATGCTTTACGGTGAAGCGGTGACGCAAACTGCGGATCAATTCGATCTTTATTGGAATAGCCTTTATGCCATTCCAATGGAGTGGATTGTGCCTGAGTCTGAAAAAGTGGCAGACGATGCGATTCAGGCTCAAGTCAAAAAGCTGCAGCTAGAAGAAAAATTCTCCACCGGCCAATACAACTTTAAAGAATTAGATCTTTATGAAGAGCTCCAGCAGGGCAAGCTTCATTTGTATTGGGGCCAAGGTGATGTCTGGTTCGACATGCCCGATAAGATTGCCACTCAAGAAAGCCAACTGGTCGCGAACTTGGGAGAGCTTTTAGCTAATGTAGAAGAGTCCTTTGTTTTGATCTCTCCCTACTTCGTGCCAACGGATTCTGGAACCAAAGCACTGGCAGAAGCCGCCCAACGTGGGGTAGATATCACGATAGTCACTAACAGCTTGGCATCAAACGATGTGTTTGCCGTTCATGGCTGGTACGCCAAATACCGTGAAGATTTGGTTAAAGCAGGGATTAAACTTTGGGAAGTAAAAGCCAGCGCCAAAATCAAAAGCAAATGGAGCTTAACGGGCAGCAGCAGAGCCAGCCTCCACGCCAAAGCCATGATGATCGATGGTAAAACCTTATTTGTCGGTTCAATGAACTGGGATCCACGTTCAGCTGAGCTCAATACAGAGATGGGTGTGGTCATAGAACAACCAGAATACGTGCAGAAGTCACTCGCCATGTTGCCTGAACAACTCAAAGAAAGTGCCTACCAGGTTGCCATCAAAGACGGTGATATCATCTGGCTTGATCAAGCGACAGGCGAAACATTCGATTCAGAACCAGAAGCCAGCGTATGGCGGAAAATGGGCGCTTGGTTCTCGGGCATCCTGCCAATAGAGGATCAGCTCTAGCTTCCCTGTAAGGATAAAATCAACAAATCTAAATCAAAACGCTATTCAGCACTGATTAGCGTTTTTTACACAGAAGAAAGGAATCTCAATGTCAGTAACATGGAACGAATACTATCAAAAGGTTGCGAGCCAACCTCACCGACCAAACGTAGAACGTGCCGCCAATCTCCTTATGCTCGACAGCAAAATCGCCATTGATGCAGGATGCGGTACTGGTCGAGATTCCAACTACCTTCTTAATCAAGGCTTTACCGTTTACGCGTTTGACACTCATCAAGATGCGGTGGAAACTTGCTTGACGCGTTTCGAAGGCAATCCTAACTTTTCCATATCGCAATCTTGCTTTAGTGACTTTGATTACCCACCGTGCAGTTTATTTATTGCCAGTGCAAGCTTGTTCTTTTGCCCTAGTGAAAGCTTCGAAAGCGTTTGGCAGAGAATTAACGAAACATTACAACCGGGTGGTATATTCTGCGGCGATTTACTGGGAATTCGCGATTCCTGGGTTGGTACAGACATACACTCAAATATCAGTGCGTTTACTAGGGAAGAAGTCGAAGCATTATTTGACGATTACGAAATCATCCACTTTTATGAGAGGGATGAAGACGGCACCACTGCTGTTGGGAACGCTAAACATTGGCATACGTTCAGCATCACTGCCATCAAACGTTAACTCGTTACTAAAAATCCGTTACTAAAAGGAGTGTTATGTACCATTTCCAAGGCATCACACTAAGAAGAGCCGTTCCGGAAGAAGCCAAAGCGCTCTATAAGCTCATCACTGAGGATGAACGCTGGGCGCAATTTAATGGTCCTTACTTCCCTTATCAAACACCAACATTAGAAGGCTTTCGGAACCACACCTTTCAACGCCTACTGAAAGGCAAAGACATGTTGTTGATTGAGTTCGAGGGCAAACCTGTCGGTTCAGTGAGCTGGTATTGGGAATGTGAGAGCACTCGTTGGTTGGAAGCTGGCATCGTCATTTACGATTCGAACTACTGGGATAGAGGGCTGGGCTTTTCCGCACTCGTGCCTTGGATAAGCCACATCTTTGATACCCAAGACATAGAACGAGTGGGCTTAACAACATGGTCAGGTAACCCAAGAATGATGCGTTGTGCAGAAAAACTTGGCATGCAGCAAGAAGCACGCATTCGCAAAGTACGTTATTACCAAGGCGAGTACTACGACTCAGTAAAATATGGCGTATTAAGAGAAGAGTGGCAAACGCTGATCCAACAGCTCTATAGCCAAGAACAATTGGCGTAAATAATCTTATTAGTGAAAGGCTTCGTATTTCACCAAGCCTTTTTCTATCAGGTTCATTTCAATTGCGGATAAACCACTTCAAACCGCTCTAGAAGCAATAATCGCTGCTCATGCCATTTGATACCCAGCTCTTCGCATTCCGCTTTGAAAAATCTGGTGTGCGCTTTTCGCCACCAAGCCATTGTGCGATCACCTTCCCCTTCTGCGTGAGCAAATTCCTCACTCACGTCTGCATATCGACAAGTACTAACATCAGTGATTCGAATGACGCATACCGGTTCACCATCCCAGTTGGTCACAACTTGTAAGTGTCCAACTTGAGGCATCATTTCTCCCTGTTCGCTATACCAAAGCTCCATGCTGCAAGAGGCGGTTTTCTGACCAATTCTTACCAATTCAGCGCAAGCATTCGCATTATGTTCATCAGCGCAGTAGTAATCCGTACTCACCGATGGGATTGCGTCTTTTTCTTGCTGAGATAATGTTTGAAGATATTGCTCAAGATAGGCTTGTGATTTTGCGTCCATACTGCTTGCCATACATTTCCAATAAAAAGAAAGGATATCCATTCACCATAAAAAGGACAAGCATCAAGCTCATTAGAAAACTTTATAAAACAAGCATTTTTTATCAGTTCTTTGCTAAAACCAGCCTCTATTTGCTATGGTTTCAGGGATTACACCACACACGACGCAAAAGGACGTTCTATGCGCTTATTCATTAGCATCTTCTTCGCTGCTCTCCTCTCTTTTCCAACCCTAGCATCAGAAGAAAAACATTCAGAATCCGACCTTTTAGACCGACCATTAATGGAGCGTTATATCCTTGATGAGTTGAAATCACTTCGTCAGGAGCAACAAGACCTAGAGCGTAGAATGATTGTTGAAATCACTGACCGTGAGTTAACGGTGGCCGATAAGTCACTGAACTATGCCAATGTCACCGTCACGTACTTCTTCTACATCATTGCTGGTGTCGCCTCGCTCATTGCTTTTGTTGGTTGGCAATCCCTGCGCGAGTTCAAGCACAACACCAAAGAAATGGCAGACAAACGCTTAGAAAAAATAGCCCAAGAGTACGAAAAGAAATTTTTAGCATTAGAGCGCGACTTAAAACGCAAGACTCGTATTATCAGTGAGAACAACAAAGAAATAGAAAAGATCAACGAGATCCATAACTTATGGCTTCGCGCACAAAGTTCACAGACACCTGAGCAACGTATCGATATCTACGATGAAATTTTGCTTGTTCGCCCGGGGGATTTGGAAGCATTGACTTACAAAGCTGACGCAGCAATGGAGATCAAAGAGTATCACTGGGCACTGAGCTTGTGTAACCGAGTACTCGAAGTAGATGACACCAACGGTCCAGCCTTGTATCAACGAGCTTGTGCATACTCTCGTTTAGGGATTGAAGAGCAAGCGATTGAGGACTTGGAGCGTGCGATTGATACCAGCCCATCCATTCGCGATCTATTAGCGGAAGAACCCGATCTCGAGCTACTCCATGGCCATGAGCGATTTGAACGCTTGATGTATTCTATTTCAGAACAATAACCTGCCACACTAACTCTTCAAACACGTCGATGAAGAAGGACTCAACCTTCTTCGTCTAGTGTTAGGTTTGACCCTGCGTGCTCTTTACCCAGTACATCTTCTGGGTTTCTTAATGCACAGGTTTCTAGCGACAAGCAGCCGCAACCAATACAGCCCCCCAAATCACTTTGTAATGCTTTGAGTTTCTGAATTTTCTGCTCTAACTGCTCATGCCAATGACTAGCCATGGTTTCCCACTGTTCCTTATTTGGGGCTTGGTGCTTGGGCAACTCTTCCAGTGCCTGTTTTATCTCTTCTAATGACAATCCAACTTGCTGCGCAGCTTTGATGACCGCCACGCGACGAAGCACGCTGCGATGATAACGACGCTGATTACCTTGATTTCGCCAGCTCGAAATCAATCCCTTTTGCTCGTAAAAATGCAATGCGGACACCTTGACCCCTGAACGCTTCGCCACTTCGCCTACGCTGATTTCCATCTCTATCCTCTTGTTCAATAAACGTCTCACCTCAAGTTTACTTGAGGTTTAAAAGCAACACTACGTTAACAAATCAGGAACGCAAAAACGATGAAAATAATGCACAGTGAAAACTCCATCAAAACGACAACATAGAGTTAGAGACAGGAATGAAGTAAATTAGGGAAACTTATCTTGCTCGATAACCGCAAAGGAAACCGCAGTGAATTTAAGACAATTGGAAGTCTTTTACGCCATCATGCAAACCGGAACCGTGTCTGGTGCCGCGCGCCTATTGCATGTATCTCAGCCTAATGTCACTCGGGTACTTGCCCACACGGAACAACAACTTAGCTTTGCCCTGTTTGAGCGTGTTAAAGGCCGCTTAGTACCGACCCAAGAAGCCAAAGCCCTACTGCCAGAAGCCGAGAAAGTCTACCAACAGCTTGGGCAATTTCGCTCCCTCACCAATAAGGTGAAGCAAGGCACTCAGCACTTGAGAGTCGGAGCGCCGCCTGTCTTAGCTTCCCAACTGCTTGCTCCAACGGTTGCTGCGCTGTCGAAGCAACAAGGCATCTCATTTGAGCTATTAACCGCAAACCGTGATGAGCTGTGTTCAGGCTTACTTAAACACGAACTAGATGTGGCGATTGCCTTTGGTGAAGAAGCGCCACCCGCGATTTTGAGTGAGGTGTTACTCAAGCAACAACTTGTTCTGATTGCACCAAAAAAAGCGCTCAGTTCAACTGACGACTCGGTATCGTTTGATGATTTGATTCAGCACGAATTGCCAATCATCGGCTTGGACAGCCGTGACCCACTCGGTTTATTGCTTCATCAAACACTCTCTGCGCGTGATGAACATTATCACCATGCGATCACAGTACGCAGTTACGCCGCTGCCGCCGAGCTAGTCAAGCATCATGCCGGGTTTGCGATTGTCGACCCATGGACAGCAAAACAGTATCAAGATGACGAATCAGTAAGCGTGCGCTCACTTTCTCCGGCGCTGTCATTTTCTATCTCTATCATGTTTGCAGAACACTCGCCGCAATCTATATCGACCAAGCTTTTTATTGAGTCGTTAAAGCAGCATGTTAATCAGTAAGTTAGCACTCATACTCACCTATAACCTCAAGTTATAGGCGCACAACAAATAGGCATTCGGCTTCCCTCTTCAAACTGACTACATTGTCTGAAAACGTACGAATGACAGAGGGAACCATCATGAAAATTGCTCAACCATACCTACTTTTTCTTGGCGACGTCACCGATCCATTAGCCGCAAAAACTGCACGCGGTATCCATCAATGGCGCGCAGAGATTTGTTTAGGTCAGCTTCGTCTTACGTCAGAAACCGTTTCATTAGGTTTAACCGACATGACGCTGCAACAAGCTCAGCAGCAAGGCGCAAAAACGCTTGTCATCGGTACCGCAAACCCTGGTGGTGTTATTCCTGAATCATGGCAGGCGACGTTACTGGAAGCGGCGGAAATGGGTTTTGAAATTGCCTCGGGTATGCATCAACGTCTTTCTGAATTTGCGCCTTTGAACGACTTACAGCAACGTGGCTTAACCAAGTTGCACGATGTACGCCATTACGATGAATCACTGAAAGTGGGCAATGGTAAAACGCGCTCGGGTAAACGCTTGCTAACGGTTGGCACCGATTGCTCGGTTGGAAAAATGTTCTCGGCCCTCGCGATTGAGAAAGCCTTGCAGCAAGCTGGTTGTAAAGCTGAGTTCAAAGCCACAGGTCAAACGGGCATCTTAGTCGCGGGCAGTGGTATTTCGATTGATGCGGTTGTCGCGGACTTTATCTCTGGTGCAGTGGAAGCCATTAGCCCTGAGTTTACTGACCACGAATGGGACATCATTGAAGGGCAAGGTTCACTGTTCAATCCCTCTTTTGCTGGCGTGAGTTTAGGCTTGCTTCACGGTGCACAAGCAGACGCTTTGGTATTGTGTCACGAGATCGGTCGCCCACACATTCGCAACCTTCCTCATGCTAGGTTGCCAACGATTGAGCAAACCATCGAAGCGAATTTACAAGCAGCACGTTTAACAAACTCTGACACACGTCTTGTCGGAATCTGCTTGAATACTTCTGCAATCAGTGAAGATGATGCCGCACAGCTTTGCCAAGACTGGACGGAGAAATACCAAGTACCTGTCACCGATCCTGTGCGTTTTGGCGTAGAGCAAATTACTCAAAAGATTATTGCGATTTAAGTTGCGATTTAAGGATTGTAGACGCGATGAAAATTCATGTAGAGCCCGTCACCATTGCGATGGCGACACCTTTCCGTATCTCCCGTGGCAGCAGAACCGAATGCCACGTGGTGCGAGTAACCATAGAGCAGAGTGGCATCAGTGCCCAAGGTGAATGTACGCCTTATCCCCGTTACGGCGAGTCGGTGGAATCGGTGATCAAAGCCATTTCTCAAGCCGCTCATGAACTGCAAAGTTTGTTTGCCAAAGGTGACGCAAACATAGTCTCCCTCAGAGAAAAGCTGCAAACCCTTCTCCCTGGCGGCGCGGCACGTAATGCACTCGACTGCGCGATGTGGAACTTACAAGCGAAGCTAGCGGGCAAGCAACACACTCAAGATTTATTTGAACTGCCTGCATCGATTGTCACTGCGATGACTGTGTCGATTAACACACCAGAGGCGATGGCAAACCAGACCCGTAGTTACATCGAACAAGGCGCAAAACTACTTAAAGTGAAGCTCGATGGCGAACAAGTGATTGAACGTGTTCGCGCAGTTCGTGAAACGGCAGGCGATGCGATGATCGTGCTGGATGCGAACGAAGCATGGCAAGAACTGGATTTAGACGCCACCTTTGCCGCGCTAGCGCCGCTGAATATTGCGATGATTGAGCAGCCTTTGCCATCGAATGACGATGACAAGCTAAAAGACATTTCGCACCCTATTCCACTTTGTGCCGATGAAAGTTGCCATACGCGCCAACAATTGCATGAATTGGTAGGCAAATACGAAATGGTTAATATCAAGCTCGACAAGACAGGTGGTCTAACCGAAGCCCTTCTGCTTGCAGAAGAAGCGAAACGCCTTGGCTTTACCTTGATGTCTGGTTGCATGTTAGGCACTTCACTGGCGATGCGTGCAGCGCTACCTATCGCTGTCCAATCGAAAGTGGTCGACTTAGATGGTCCGGTTTTACTGGGTCAGGATGTTGAGCCTGCTTTGGTATATCGAGAAGGTGAAATCGTCCTGTAAAGGATCAGTGATCACCCCATCACCCATTTCATGACCTAGATTAAAAAACAATCACCGTCAGGATGAAATAAGTCACATAAATTACGGGGTTATTACGGCATGCTAATACCGTAGTAACCTCTAATGCGCTTTTTCAGCAAGGTGGTGGTTGTATGTATAGAGTCATCCGAAAAATGACATGGAAGACGAAAAGGCGGTAAACCCGCCCTACTCCAATGCAGTTCGTGCCTGATATCAGGTTTGCTTTGGAACCGTTGATTGGCCGCTAAAGGCTCACTCGGTTTCGCACGTCATTTGCAAGGAGGCTCTATGCCTATCAATAAGATCCGCAACGTCGCCTTTGTCGGTCAAACGGGTACCGGCAAAACCACACTGATAGAAAAACTGCTCTACACCTGCCAAGCTACCAACCATTTAGGTTGTGTGGAAAAAGGCGATACGGTGACCGATTTCGACCAACAATCCATCCAATATCAACACAGTATCGAAGCCACACCAGTCGCCCTAAGTTGGAACAAACACCGCCTCAATATCATCGACACTCCCGGACAAAGTGAATTACTCGGACGCACACTCAGCGTGTTCCCTGCCGTTGAAACTTCCGCGTTGATCATCGACCCACAAATGCCCATCAACCAAACGTCTGACCGCTTGTTCGCCTTTGCTAAAGAGCAGCAAAAGTGCCAGATGATCATCATCAACAAGCTCGACAATCACGGTAACCAACTTGAAGCAGTGATGGAAAACATCATCGAACACTTCGGTGACAACTGCTTACCAATCAACTTACCTTCAGCCGATGCTCAATCGGTCGTGGATTGCTATTTCGAACCAGAGATCGAACGCGAGACCCTGCTCGCCAAAGTCGAAGAAGCCCATGAAACCTTGATAGACCAAGTGATTGAAGTCGATGAAGAGTTGATGGAACTGTATCTCGAACAAGGCTCAGAACTGACAGCGGAACAACTGCATGATCCATTTGAAGAAGCATTGAGAACCGGACACGTGATTCCAATCTGCTTTGTGTCATCCGAAACGGGCGCAGGGGTAGAACTGCTGCTGAGAACTCTTGCGGAAATCATGCCGATGCCAAATGAGGGCAACCCACCGCTGCTGGAGAAAAACGGTAAAAAGGTCAAAGTAAACTGTGAAGCACTTGAGCACAGCGTAGCGCATGTGTACAAGATCAGCGTTGATCCTTACATGGGCAAACTTGCCTACTTGCGTGTTTACCAAGGTGAAATCAACGCAGGCAGTCAACTCTACATTGGCGAAAGCAACAAAGCATTTAAAGTCGGTCATCTTTACCAGTTACAAGGCAAAGACAGAACGGAGATCCCAAGGGCGCTTGCCGGCGATTTCTGCGTGCTCGCCAAAGTGGATGAGTTGGAATTTGATTCCATTGTCCATGACTCTCATGAAGAAGATGGCGTGCAACTCAAAACCCTCAACTTCCCTGACTCGATGTACTCACTGTGCCTCAAACCTGTTAAACGTGGCGACGAACAAAAGCTTGGGGATGTGCTGAATAAAATCGCCAGTGAAGACCCTTCTCTTCGAATCGAACATCGCGCGCGCACTAATGAAACCATCATCAGTGGTCAGGGTGAATTCCACCTCAAAGTAGCGCTTGAGAAAATGTCTTCTGTTTACAAATTGGAAGTGGAAACCAGCCAACCAAGCGTCGAATACTTTGAGACCATAACCAAGCCAGCAGAAGGTCATTATCGTCATAAGAAACAGAGCGGCGGCGCGGGTCAATTTGGTGAGGTGCAACTAAAAGTACGCCCACTCGAACGCGGCGCGGGCTTCAAGTTCATCAATAAAGTGGTCGGCGGTGCCATTCCTACCGCGCTCATCCCAGCGGTGGAAAAAGGCATTGTTCAAGCACTAGAAGAAGGAGCGATTTCTGGTAACCCAATCAAAGATGTCGAAGTGACCGTTTACGATGGTAAATACCACTCGGTTGACTCGAAAGAAATCGCGTTTGTCATCGCAGGTAAGAAAGCCTTCTTAGATGCGATCAACAATGCAGACCCGATTGTGCTCGAACCGATTGTGCAAATGGAGCTTCATATTCCAACCGCGAATGTGGGTGATGTATCCGGCGACTTATCCGGTAATCGCGGGCTGATTGAAGGTACTGAGCCTATCGACGCGAACTTCACTATGTTAAGAGCCAAGTCTCCGGTCAACGAGTTGCAAGATTATGCTCGTCGTCTGCGCTCAATTACTGGCGGTGAAGGCAGTTTTAACATGACGCTCAGCCATTACGAACCAGCGCCACCAGCAGTACAAAAACAGGTCTGCAACGAAGCGACACAGTAAAGCTAAGACTTAACACAATTAACTTCACCAACAAAAAAACGCCCTCGAAACTTGAGGGCGTTGTTGTATTCAGTTGAGGTCTATTTGTCTAACGACATACCAATCTGGTCCAGTTTGGTTTGGAACTGCTCTACACTGTCGGCTTTATAGGTAGGAGAACCGTTAAAATAGCGTGGCTTCTCTGGCAACATCGCATTCTTTAGTTCTTGTTCCTGATCGACATTGTCATGGTACACCGTTACACGGTTTGGGATATCCTGCTTCATAAATGCCATTTTGGTTCTCCTTTATTAAGACGAATCTTAAGCGTAGAAGCGAACAAAAAATGCGCAAAAACTCACCATTAAAAATTTGATCTTCTAGACAATATTAGGGTCTATTGAACTTTCGAACTTGGCTCTTGGATCTGATAAAGGCGGCGTTCGTTCTCTGTACAAGTGGTCTCGCAGTTACACACTTTGTCAACGCCAACGTTATTCAAGCCACCGCAACTGCCTTGAATGCGTTTATTGTGAAAGATCACGCCCAGTGACATCAACAAAATGATGGCTAAGAACCCCAGAAAAGTGAACAACCAAACCATTACTTCACCTCTTTCACGTAAGAAGAAACCAATGCTTTAAGTTTAGTCGGGCGCAACGTCATGAGTGTGTTTTTTGATTGAGATTGAGGATTGATCAATAGCGACGGCGCTTTTTTGCTAACACAGCCACCGCAACCACCTTTTTTGGCATGATTGGTCGAAGGGCGACCTTGCGTCGCAACTGTTAATGGTGAGCGAGGTACACCCATCACATCATCCAGTGAGCTGCGAGTTGATAGCTTGAAGACTTGCTTACCACTGCTCAAAAGCTTACCAAGCGCACGTTCACCAATATTACGAACCAGCACCGCATCCACCTGATATTCTTGCAAAGATTGAATAAGTTGAGATTTTGCTTTACAGCCAGCTTGTGGCATAGAAGCAATATTAGCTAGGTTTTTCAACAGCCCTTCCGTATCGGAATAAATCGCAATGTATGGGGCTTTAACAAAATGATTGGCGACGCGTTCGCCGTCATTCGGAATAGCGTAAATCATGAGTTTGACTCCTGGTCAGGAAAAACAAGTGCATGACCCTCAACTAGGCTTTTCGCGACTTTAAAACGCGCGCTTTTAACCGTATTACCAAAGGTCTGGCGAGAGACTCCCATTTGGTCGGCAGCTTGCTGCTGGCTCAATCCTTCCAGATCGGCCAATCGCAATGCTTCTAATTCTTCTGGCAATATGTTGACCTTCTCTAGATCATAAAACGGTACGCCATTGGGCTTAAAACAATGGTGCGCTGCACGTCCACATATACGTCTTTCTATTTTTGGTCTCGCCATCACATCCTCTCTACAAAACACCTTCACCTTACGCCCGTTAATGGCATATGCCAATTAAAGTTTCTAGCATATGCCAATATCTTAGTTTGCAAAAATCTCATCAACAGCGAATATTCGTTAGACATCTAACAATAATGCAATGGCGCATACAAACTACCATACGATTCATTGACATGAGTCGATAAAAAACCTCTCATTTATGAGGCTATTTTCATCAAAAATTCGCCTTCGTTTTCACGATTGTTAACAAATAAAGCTATAATTCACCCAACACATTGGTTTGAACACTAATGATTAATTCGTTACCCTAAGTGAGCTATTTAGAGAAAGGAAACTCAATATGACGTACAAAACTCCCTTACTACTAGCGATTGGTGCGCTAGCAGCAACCAACGCAAACGCAAGTGAGTGTGGAACGGTTACCATTGCAGATATGAACTGGAACTCTGCAACACTGATTGCCAATGTGGACCGTTTTATTCTTGAGCACGGCTACGGCTGTGATGCCGAACTCATCCCTGGCGACACCATGCCGACAGGCACATCAATGATTGAAAAAGGACAGCCTGATGTGGCACCTGAACTGTGGAGTAACAGCCTTAAAGACGCGCTAGACAAAGGTGTCGAAGAAAAACGCCTACGCTATGCAGGTAAAGCGCTCGTCGATGGTGGTGAAGAAGGATTCTGGATCCCTGCCTACCTTGTTAAGCAATACCCTGAAATGAAAACCATCGAAGGTGTGAAAAAGCACGCGAAGTTATTCTCTCATCCTGAAGACAAAGCAAAATCAGCATTTTACAGCTGTCCTGCCGGTTGGAACTGTCAAATTAGCGCCGGCAATCTTTTCAAAGCGATGAATCTTGCTGACGCAGGCTTCGACATCATCGACCCAGGTTCAAGTGCTGGTCTGTCTGGCTCAATTGCAAAAGCCTACGAGCGTGAAGAAGCGTGGTTCGGTTACTACTGGGCACCTACTGCGGTTCTTGGTAAATACGACATGGTAAAAGTGGATTTTGGTAGCGGCGTTGATGAGAAAGAGTTCGTCAGCTGTACAACACAAACAGACTGTGAAAATCCAAAAGCAACCATGTACCCACCTTCACCAGTTCATACCATTACGACTGAGGAGTTTGCTTCACGCTCTCCAGCTGCTTACGACTACTTCACTAAGCGTGGCTTCACCAATGCGGACATGAACCAGCTATTAGCTTGGATGGAAGACAACCAAGCAGACGGTGAAGAAACCATGTTCCATTTCCTAGAAAATTACCCGCAGATCTGGAACGCATGGGTTCCACAAGACATAGCTAAAAAAGTGCAAGGTGCACTGTAAGACTTAGACGTTTCGTAAATGGTATAGGAATACCAAAATTGTTGTATGCCGAGGCTCGCTTGAGTCTCGGCAAGAAAAGGAAGTAAACATGTCTGACTCGAATTGGCTTAGCGAATTCCCAGAAATGGATCGCTCAGATCTCAGAGCCATCCGCAAAACCTTAGATGGAGCCTACCGCGATTTCTCTCGCGAATATGGCGACCTTATTGAATCATTCTTCGACCCTCTTCTCTCATTTCTCGTTTGGTTCGAAAAACTCCTCATTTCTACACCATGGATGATCATTCTTGGTGTGTGTACTGCATTGGTTTATGCCGCTAGTCGCTCATGGAAACTGGCTGTCGCGTGCTTCGTGTCATTGATACTGATTGGGTACTTTGGCATGTGGGAAGACACGATGCGGACGCTCAGCATCATCACGGTTTGTACCATGCTCGCTATTGCGCTCGGCATTCCAATTGGTATTGCCATGGCGCGCTCCAATCGCGTGCAATCTGTCGTAACACCACTGCTCGATGTGATGCAAACCATGCCCGCATTCGTTTATCTGATTCCTGTCGTGATGCTCCTTGGTATCGGTAAGATCCCTGGCTTGATTGCGGTTGTGATCTACGCAATCCCACCAGTGATTCGTTTGACCAACTTAGGCATCCGACTCGTAGACAAAGAAGTACTTGAAGCCGCCACCGCCTTTGGTGCAAGTAACAAGCAACGCTTAGTCGGCGTACAATTACCTTTGGCAATGCCAACTATTATGGCTGGTATCAACCAAACCATCATGATGGCGCTTTCTATGGTTGTTATCGCTTCTATGATTGGGGTTAAAGGCTTAGGTCAGCCAGTATTGAAATCAATCACCAACCAGTACTTCACTCTTGGTCTGCTTAATGGCCTAGCGATTGTGGCACTGGCGATTTTGTTTGACCGTGCGTCGCAAGCTTACGCGAAGCGAACCCAAGCACACTTAGGAGATCTGAAACATGACTAAGCCACTTATTGAAATCAGCGGGCTGTACAAGATCTTCGGACCAAAGCCAAAAACAGTGATTGAGCGAGTAAAACAAGGTCAGAGCAAAGACCAAATTCTGGCTGATACAGGTCATACCGTCGGTTTAAAAGACATCAACCTGCAAATTAACAAAGGTGAGATCTTCGTTATCATGGGTCTATCTGGCTCTGGTAAGTCGACCATGATTCGTCACTTTAACCGTTTAATTGACCCGACCATGGGACAAATTTTGGTTGAAGGCGTCGACGTGATGCAGCTGTCTTCAAAAGAGTTGGAAGAGTTTCGTCGCCATAAAATGTCGATGGTATTTCAACGCTTTGGCCTTTTGCCTCATCGCACTGTGGTTGACAACGTCGCTTACGGCCTGGAAATCCAAGGCATCAAGAAAGAAGCACGCATTGCGAAAGCCAACGAATGGTTGGAGACAGTCGGCCTTAAAGGTTACGAGAACCAATACCCTGCTCAGCTTTCTGGCGGCCAACAACAACGCGTTGGTTTAGCTCGCGCGCTGGCGACTGACGCTGAGATCCTATTGATGGATGAAGCATTCTCGGCACTCGACCCACTGATCCGGAGCGAGATGCAAGATCAGCTGATTGAACTGCAAGAGAAGCTACATAAGACCATTATCTTTATCACTCACGATTTGGACGAAGCGCTTCGCTTAGGTGACCGTATCGCTATTTTGAAAGATGGCGAGTTAGTACAGCAAGGTTCTCCAGACGAGATTCTGCTCCACCCTGCCGATGAATATGTAGAAGCCTTCGTTAAGGACGTAAACCGAGCTAGAGCGCTTACGGTAGAAACCGTAATGCAGCCACCAGCATATCGTATTGCAGCTACGACTATCGAAGAAGCCCTTGTCGAGATGAAACGCGTGAAACAAGACTACGCGTACCACGTGACCGATGAAGGCTATCAAGGAGTCGTTACCAAAGAAAGCTTGCTAGACGCCGCGAAGACGGATGCCGCGCAAGAGCTGGCAGAAGAAATCTACGAAGAAGTGCCTGTTGTCTCTCCTGATTCCGTAATTGAAGAAGTGCTACCAGACACCATGTCTTGTGACTACTCACTGCCGGTTGTGGATGACGAAGGTAATCTGCAAGGTGAACTAGAACGTAGCGCCGTGGCTGAAATCTTTACTGATAATACCGAAGAGGCGTCGCCGCCAAAGGAGGTCAAAACGCCTCCAGTAATGGATAAGGCATCTTAATACAGTAAAGGCTCATCGTCGGATGAGCCTTTTTGTTTGCTTTGTTGTCTCTTTACTATTGGTGTTATCGCTATCGCTACAGCCATATAAGCAGTGCAAAGATTAGCAGACTCAACACGATACCAAGCAGAACAATCCGTCCCTGCATTTCTGTCGAGACGGGACGGTGCGGCCTTTTACCTAACGTCAGAATATACAATCCCGCGTAACCGATACTATAAGCAACCCTGTCTAAACAAAGTTCGATCAACAACCAACGAATAAGTGCTCCCAATATCCTAAGCGCACCTATGACTAATTCTTCCATTTTCTTTTCCTATTCCTTTTTATTTTCAAACCACTGACGTTAAAGAGTTTTTCTTACAAAGGCTGTTCAATGGTTTGCTTTGTTCTGACGCAGGTTTAGGAAACAGGTCTATTATTATCACGGTATACCCAAGTGACCTTAGCATACAAGCAACGAGATTATTTTGGTATATCAACTCGTTGATTTAGAGAGGAATATTATGAAAAAGACACTATTGGCACTAACTGGTGCAGTCGTTATCTTAGCAGGCTGTCAGGATGAGAAACCCGCGGAGACAACTGCGGTTGAGGTTCCTCAAGCAACAGAAGTTGAAACCACCGTTGATGCAACACCGATTGAAGAAGAGCAAGTGATCACCACAGATACTTTTGTTGATTCTGGTCACAACGCGCAAAATGCACTGGATTGGAACGGCATTTACAAAGGCAAACTTCCTTGTGCTGATTGCGCGGGTATCGATACCACGCTAACCCTGAACGAAGACGGCACTTACTCATTGGTAGAGCTGTACGAGGGTAAAGAAGGCGACCCAATCAAATCGGAAGGTAAGTTCACTTGGAACGAATCAGGCAACACCATCACATTAGTTGATGAGTCTGGTCCAAACCAGTACTTCGTTGGTGAAAACATGCTAATGAAGCTAGATATGAACGGCGAAAAAGCAACAGGCGAGCTAGCGTCATTCTACAACCTAAGCAAAATGCCTTAATGCTGAATAGCGATTGCATCTCATCCTGATAAAGACCCAATCCGAGCCTCCCCCGCTCGGATTTTTTCATTCTCGTTAATTAGAACGACAATCAAGAATTTTCACTTATTGAGAAAAATAACAACGGCACCAATTGACGCAAACGATTGCCATTGATAGATTGCGCCATCTTTTTCATTTGTAAGTATGTCGTATGCAAATCTTTAAACGTTTCGCTGCACTTGTTCCTGCAGTACTTTCCTTCTCTGTTTTCGCTCAAACTCAACCTATCCTTGTTCAGGGTGCAATGGATATTGAAACCAGTACATTGGTTGAAGCATTGGATGATGCGAAAGAAACCACCGTTGGTTCTTGGACTTTCTGGCAAGGTAAAATCGATGGCTACCCAGTTGTCGTGTCTCGTACCGAGGTTGGCTTAGCGAACGCTGCCGCTTCTACCACGATTGCGATTGAACACTTCAATCCTAAGTACATCATCAACCAAGGCACATCGGGCGGTCACGATCCTGAGCTATACCGTGGTGACATTGTCGTGGGTGAAGCCAGCTTCAACATGGGCTCTTACAAGTCTGAGTTTACTGAAAAAGGCAAAGGCATCGACCCAACGAAGTGGCAGAACTTCGACGTAACCATGCGTCTACGTGAAAACGGCGAGTTTGTTGAACACAAACAATTCAAGGCGAATCCAGCATTGGTTGAAACTGCTCTTTCTTTGTCTGAAGAATACAAAAAAGGCAAAGTTGTGAAAGGCTTGATTGGTTCAGCGGACGAATGGAACCGCGAAGTAGACCGCATCAACTGGTTCCATAAAACCTACGGTACGTCTGTTGAAGAGATGGAAACGTCATCAGCGGCATTGGTTGCTCAAGCTTACCAAGTACCTTTCGTTGGCATCCGTATCCTGTCGAACACCGATCAACATAAGCAAGACTTCGATCCGCAAACCGCTGTCGATTGCCAGCTATACACGATTGATGTGATTAAAACGCTGATCAAAAAGCAATAATCGCTTTTTATGATCGCAAAGGGAGGCTTCACAGAGCCTCCCTTATCGTTTGTGCTCTTGAGTGAAGGCTCAGTCCAAATATACGACGAGCAAGTCTGCCTCAATAGCATTCGCGAGCTTAGGAATGGAAGAGAACAGACGACTCATAAACTTATGATGGTGTCCACAAACCACCAAATCGATGTCGTTTTCCTTTGCAACACCAGCCAGCTTAATATGCAAATCCCCAACGACCACCATGGTTTCGCTAATTGGATAATCACTCTGTTCCGCTAGCACTTGCAGTTCTTGCATTAGCTTCTGCTCGTCTTTCGATTCCAGCGCGACTCTATCGTGATCGACGAAAACAAAGGACACCTTACTGTTTGCATCTCTTGCCATCGCAATCGCTTTTTCGATTACCGCTCGGCTCGAATCTGATAAATCTACTGCCACCAAAATGTGTGCGTAGCTCATGATATTCTCCCAACTGACCTGCCTAAGTTAAGTCTAGCACCACAAGGAGAGCAGCGAAGCAATCACTCCAATTACACTACAAGCACTGTTGTTTAAGCCAGTTAGTCAACTTGATGATTTCAGGCTGACGAGCACGATTCTTCTTGTGTACGAAGTAGAAGCTGTCTCCCGTTTCCAGTCCATGCGAAGGGATATAGACCAAATCCTGAGCTTTATCTCGTTCATTCAACATGAAATCATTGGCAAACGTAATGCCTTGGTCGTAACGAGCAGCTTCGATAGCAAGCAACATGTGACTGAAGTGCTGCATATCAATGTCTTTTGGCAGTTCAAACCCACCGGCTTTGCACCACTCTGCCCAATCTTTACCTCGTTCGCGATAGATAGAGTCAGTAGAAAGGATCGGATAGTGCCAGAGCGCATTCGGCATAGGTTGGTCTTGGATTTCTTTCCAGATATTGAGGCTGCATACTGGATACAAAACCTCATCATATAAGCGCACTGCCATATAATTACGCTTCGGCTTTTGCACTGTGATAAAGCAATCACCAACACTGTCGGTTTGTTCGGGATCTCCGGCGACCATATTGAGCGAGAGATCGATTTCTGGGTACTGACGCTTAAAGTCTGCCAATCTTGGGATCAGCCATTTCACCGCCAGCGAGCTGTAAATCGCTAACCGAAGACTGCCCTTTTCTCCTTCACGCACCTTTTGACTCGCCATCGCAATCGCACTAATGGCAGGGCTGATATCTTCAAGATAACGAAAGCCGGTATCCGAGAGTGACAACTTACGCCCCTGACGGATAAACAAGGCTTCACCAAGGTAGTCTTCTAATATACGGATCTGATGGCTCACCGCACTTTGGGTCACGTTGAGCTCTTCTGCTGCAAGGGAAAAGCTCAAATTGCGCGCAACAGATTCGAAACAGTGGACCGCTCTAAGAGGTGGTAGTTTCATTATCTAAAAATCTCATACTTAAACTAATAAATATCATTTCACTTCATCCTATGACATCACCTACTCTTTGGCAAAGAATGAGGAGAGGAATAAAGTGAAAGTCACATCTGTCGGTGCAGCCATGCTGCTATTAATCGTTGGTAACCTAGTTGCGGTGCTCTCAGACGCTTTGATCAAAAGTGTCGGTAATGAAGTGCCGGTTTTTCAGTTTGTGTTTTACCGACAATTGTCAGCTGTAATGATGTTACTACCCGTGTATTTGCTCACTAAACAAGCCCCATTAATGGAAGGCTTCAAGTGGCATGTAGTTCGTGCGCACGTTTGGTTAACTGGCGCGATTTTCATGGTGTTTGCCATCTCGTCGATGCCACTCGCCACCGCGAACGCGATCTTCTATGCCGCGCCTTTGATCATGCTGCCACTGGCGGCCATCTTCTTTGGAGAAAAGCTTTCCGGTCAATCCATTGCGGCGGCAGTGATGGGCTTTGCAGGCGTGCTTGTGATTATTCGTCCCGATCAGATTGATTGGGCGGCACTATCGGCATTGGTTGTCGCAGTCACATTGGCGATCAACAACCTGCTGATCCGCAAACTGCCAAAAAACCAATCTGTCCCACACACACTGTTGATGACTAACCTAGCCGGCATCCCGGTATCATTGTTGTTGGTGTTTATTGAAGGTGAAGCATGGGATTGGAGTTCCTTCCCTATTGCGGCAGGTTCGAGCTTGTTCATCATGATTTATGCAGCAACCTGTGTATTGGCTTATCGCTCTATCGATAGCAACAAAATTGCCAGCGCAGAATATAGCGGCTTGATTGGCGCGGTAATCGTTGGTTTGATTTGGTTTGGTGAAGTGCCAGATATCTTTATGGCAATTGGCACAGTGATGATTGTGGTGCCTCTGGTTTGGCTATCTAAGCGCGAACGCCGCAAACAAAAACAAGCCCAAGCCGCAAAACTCGCGGAAGAGCAACAGCACCACCAAGCACCTGTGGCGTAGACGGCACCGAAACAAGGGGCAATTCACTGTCCCTTGTTGTTTGGTAACAACTGCTATAGTTAAAAGCGTAAATAATAAAACTAGGGCAGTACTGAATTCGTCATCACCCCCTCTGTTTCTGAACATTCTTACATTTTTAGGGTGACTCTCGCTCTCGATACAATTCACAGCTGCCTCTTATTTGAGGTCTTGTGCATGCAAAACGTATTCAAATTGACACTTCAACACTTTGTCACTTCCGCACTTTTCGTTATTTTCTTATTTAGCTCAGCATCCTTCGCTACCCCTCTCAAAGTCGGCACTTATCCCTGTCCTCCCTTTGTTATTCATTCGACTGGTGAAGAACTTAACGGCCTGAGCGTTGAGCTATGGGAGCGAATTGCCAAAAACATGGGAGTAGAGTTTCAGCTTGAAAATCATCCTCTCGACGATCTCCTCAGTGCGATTGAAACTGGCCAAGTCGATATTGGCGTCTCCTGTATATCGATCACACCAGAGCGAGAGTTATTTGCCGATTTTTCTCACTCCTTTTATGAAACACACCTCGCCATCGCGGTTAAGCGTCAAGGCTACCTACATACCTTAAAGTCGATATTCTTGAACCCTGCGTTATGGCTGATCATTGGGGCAATTGTATTGATAGCAAGTTTAGTAGGCGCTTTTTTCTACATCATAGAGAAAGGAAAGAATGAAAAGCTGTATTCAATGAACACTCGAACCGGTCGCTGGGTTGAGAGCTTTATACTTGGCTTACTGTTCATCACTCGCGGCCCGTTCAATTATTTTGAGTTTAAGAGCCTGACAGGGCGTATCGTCACTGTACTAATCGGTGTACTTAGCATGCTCTTCATCGCAAGTATTACCGCTGTTTTAGCCAGTAAGCTCACGCTCAGCCAAGGATATTCTCAAATCAAAGGCGTCAATGACCTTGCCAAAGTTCAAGTTGGCGCCAAAGGAGCAACGACCTCTTCGCTCATGCTCACCAGTTTTGGTATTCGACACAAAAGCTACGACGACATGACAACCTTGCTGGAAGCATTGGAAAATGGGGAAGTTGAAGCAATTGTCGCCGATGATGTCGTCCTAAAGTACATGATTGGTAACGGCAGACAGAACGGACAATTTGAAAACCTTGAAGTGTTACCTTACCAATTGGAAAAGCAAAACTACGGTTTCATCATGACCGAAAACAACCAATATGAGGAAGAGATCAATCGCGCATTATTGCAGATTAGAGAGTCGAGAGAGTGGCGCAAAACCTTAGTCGACTATTTTGTCGAGAAGTAATTACTGCATGATCAAAAAAGCCCTTTGCTCGTTTAAGCAAAGGGCTTTTATATTCAAGTTTGTTGGCGATTATTGCGGTAGAACCACTTTGCCATCTTGAATTGGGAATGTCTTGCCAGCAGGCTTGCTCTTCATACGAACCGTGGTTGGTGCACCAGCAACTTCGTAAGTGACATCATAACCGACTACTTTTTCAGAAGTCGTATACTCTGTATGGCACTGCTTCTCAGTTGATGTCACAACATCACCCTTCTGAACATTGTCTTGGATTTCACGACCCGCCATTGCACCCGCGATAGTACCTGCCGCCGTTGCAATCACTTTACCAGAACCACCACCAATTTGGTTACCTAATGCAGCACCTGCCGCGGCACCACCAACCGTGCCAAGGATCTTGTTATTATCTTTTGGCTCTACTTGGTGAGTCACAACCACGTCTTTACACACTTGGTGTGGGTTCTTCACTGTTTCAGTTACCGCTTCAACAAGCGTAATGTTCGCTTCTGTTGGTGCCGGTGGCGTCTTATCTTTACAGCCTGCTAGTACAGCAACAACGGCTGCAGCGATTGCGATAGATTTCATATTCATGGATTACTTCCCAGTACAGTTATCTTTGCTTGGCGGTATAGTAAATCGCGGGCTGAAATTCACATCAGGCCAAATTAAGCCTTCTGTCATTAGCAGGTTAAAAAACATTGTTTTATTAAGATAACGTCAGCAAAAAGGCAAGCCACGGTAAATCAGAGCTAGATCACATCAGGGTGAGCTATGAGTATTCGGCTAACTACATTGTAAGGATGGGTAATAATTACGCAGGCACCATCCATCGCGTCCAAAATGCAAGCAACATCGAAGCAAACATAACCCAAACAAGTGTCGCCGCTGTTAACGTGCCAACCAAGCTCAAGCGATAGCTAAAATAGAAGACTGAAATCAGATACGCGGCATAAGGAATAAGAGAATAGATACCGAACAGTGCCGTTTGCCGCAAGGCTTCCATATCTCGTTCACTGCCCACAATAAAATGAGCGATCAACGCAAAAGTTGGAAACAATGGCACCAAACCCGCGATGTAGAAACTTTTCGACTTCGACAGCATAGCAATGATCAACACTGCGCCCGCACCGAGTAAAGATTTAAGAAAGAGACTCGTCATCCGATTTTTCCAGAATGCTTAAGCCAAACTTAAAAACAATTCATCGTCCGTTAGATATTTATGACGATGGCTGAGGCTACGTAAGTGCATAAACATAAAGTCAGGAAAACCCGGAGCAATGATATTGTTTGGCTCCCAGAAAATTCCGCCAACAAATACGTAACGGCCTTGTTTTTCATCGTCATGCAGAGGGTTGTTAATTGGTGTCGTCAGTTCAGCGCGGCAACCTTCAACAACACACACGATTTGCCCCTTGTAAATACCAATCACACGCTTAACAAGGTTCGCTTTGATGCCACACTTCCACGCTTGGCGCGTCGCCCACTCATAACCGTGTTTGTTAATCACTTTCTTCTGTAGATGCACAACCAAATTCATCGTAAGTTCCCGACCTGATCTTTGTTTGTACTATAACCAAATCGCCTTCTAGGTTTGCCGATATAAATTTGTCGAAACCATAGAAGTTAAAAATCAAGAAACGAGAGCATTACAACAAATCGCCTTTTACTTAACGATTTTTAGGATTTTTCTGACATTAGAAACTGGAATGTGTTGCATAGAATAATAACAAATTTATAAAAATAAAAATGACAACACGGTGACGTATGGCTTTTGATGATTATTGGAAGAAGGTTCGAGAAAAACACCTAAAGAGTGCCGACCTAGAGGGGCTTATTGTAAAGAGGGTTCGTGCCAATACAGGCAGTAAACGTCTCCCTTATCGCACAAAGTGTGGGGCACTGTGCGAGATCAAATATAACGAAGTTTGTGAGGCACAAAAAGAGTGATGCATTTGCACCACTCTTTTTATCAATCATTCACTTCTATTATCAGGCGTCGATGAGGTAATTATCTCCTTCATCCTCTAGACGGTCGATCAGTACACGGCACTCGTCAAGATCAAGTGGCTGCTCAAAACGACGCTTCAAGTTCATTAAAAAGAAGATGTCTTCGCACATCGCTTTCTCTGGCTCATCGCTGATTTTAGCAACTGGTGAGCCATTGCATGACACCATCTTAATCACAATAGACAGCGGCTTGTATGCGATACCTTGTGCGTTTGCGTAATCACCCATGTCGTTCGCTAGTGACGTTCCAATACCAAAACTCACTTGAACACGATCTTGGAAGTGCTCACAAATATCCAGTGCTTGCTCAAAGTTCAAACCATCGGTAAACACTAAGGTTTTCGTCATTGGGTCGATGCCAAGCGATTGGTAATGCTCGATCATCTTCTCGCCCCATGTGTAAGGGCAGCCACTATCATGGCGCACTCCCACGTACGCGTTACTGAGTTCTTCATCAAAGTCTTTTAAGAACGCATCAATGCCAATAGTGTCCGTTAACGCGATACCTAACGCGCCGTTAAACATCTTTTGCCAACGTTGCAAAGCCACCTTTTGTGAATCACGAACATTCACCAATGCTTGATGACCCATAAACCATTCATGTGCCACAGTACCAATCGGTGTTAGACCTAGCTCTTTCGCCAAATGGTAGTTACTGGTTCCAGTGAGGCTGTCAGGCAACTCTTCGCTCAGATACTGCAACATTGATCGCTGAGCTTGAAACGAGAAACGACGACGAGTCGACATATCAGCAAACTTAAAGTTGGTGATATTGCGACGTTTCAGTTCTGCTTTAAGGTGACGGACCTTCTCCTCTAAAACAGATTGGAATTGCTCGACTGGAATCTCTGCCCAACGTGCACGGCTACGCACTTCGGACACAATACTCATGATGATGGTTTCGTAGAGAATGGTTTCTTTCCAAAGACCATTGATGGTAATGCGCAATTGGCTGGTACCATCTGCCATGGTTTTAATGTTGAAAGAAACGTCACGTTGAGGATTAAAACGAAACGCGTGCAGCGCATCAACAAACTCAGGGTTTAGATAAGGTGCAACACCTTTGATGTACTCGATTTCTTCAGTGGAGAAAGTGATGTCTTGCAGTTTAAGTACTTCAGCTTTCACCTCTGGCAGTAATTCAGACAGGTCTTCTTCACTGCGTACGATGAATTTATAAGACACCATCGCATCGGGATAGAGCGCTGCAACAGCACTCATCATATTCACTTTGTATACGTCAAAATCTAACGCACTTTGGATGATGCGAGACGAAAATAAATTGGTGGTCATTCGGAGCCCTTCTACACGCCCTTTTTCGTTTATACCCAAATTCCCTCAGCACGGTACAAACCGCATCTTATTGTTTTCCCAACCAAGTTGGTGGAAAGTTCTCAACAAGGCAAACTTGGGTATATAACTTGTTGTTACTAACTTAATTGCGTAAACAATAAACACCCACTTAGGGTTTGTCAACTTTTGTTACTAACCACTCATTTCTATAAGGTTTTTACGCACAAAAATCCGACAGTTATTGTGGATAACCTAAGCAGATAAGCACACCCTTGCTTAAAGAGAAACGCTAGGCAGCGATGAGTACGTTTCTAACAATCGGTTACTTACCCATTGATTGACTACTTGTTATGCGCTAGATTACTTACAAATTATTCTCAGGACCAAATCATGATCGTAACCGTCGACATCATTCCATTCAGGCTATCTGGCTGCGCCGATAAAGGGTTGGAAGTGTTGCTGATCAAACGTTCGAATCCGGAACGTCCGTACCACGGTGTATGGGCTCTTCCCGGCGGGTTCGTGTTTGATAAAGACATGACCGACGAAGGTGGACGACCAGCAGACGAGAACTTCGAAGCGGCACGACGTCGTATTTGCCGTGAAAAAATCCACACCTATCCGCGTCACTTTAGTGAAGCCTTTGTCGATGGTGACCCAAAGCGCGATCCTGAGGATTGGAGCCTGAACATCACTCACTACGCCTTGGTTGACCGTAACAACAAAGAGCAAATCGATAACGCTGGCGTACCAGAATGTCATCTGAAGTGGTTTCCGCTCCAAGCAATCCTTGATGGTGAAGAAACCCTCGCTTTTGATCACCAAAAGATGATTGAAAAAGCATGGCAAAAGCTGCGCGCCTCTATCGAATACACCTCTGTCCTGCTGTTCGCACTTGATAAAGAGTTTTTGGTTGCCGATATTATTTCCGCCTATCAAGAGTTCGGCATCGACATCAGCCGAATGACGATCAAACGCCGTTTGATTGATTCCGGCGTACTTAAGCCGACCAACAAAGTCGCTTCTACCAACAAAGGCAAAGGCGGTAAGCCAGCTATGGTGTACACCCTAGCAAGCGACGAAGTCACCTTTTTCCAAAACTGCTTGCGTGGCTAACGCAAGCATAGAGACAGACAAGGAGTCTGCCATGACCGTTCGAGTTAATTATCAAACCACTGCTGTGATCGATGTCGATCCAGAGAAAGGTTTCACCGAACTTTGCCCTGACGAACTGCCAGTTACTGGCGCATTAGAAATCGTTCCAGAGCTGCTTAAGAACCACACGAAAGGTCGTTTGAAATTAGTCAGCCGTGACTTGCACCCACCAAAAGCGGCTTGGGATGCAGAAACGCCAGCAAATATGCTTGAGCCAGTTGGCCTGCCCAATGTGGATATTAAGTGGAACCGCCACTGTGTGCTTGGTACTACTGGGGTGGAACTGCTAGACGGTCTGCCACCTGTTCTGGAATACGATTTCCAAGTCAACAAAGGTATGGATCCAGACGCCCACCCTTACGGCATCTTTTTCCATGACGTGGCGGATACCAAAACCACCGGTGCGAATGAGTTCTTAAAATTCAACCACATCGACACCGTGGTTGTTGGTGGCTTGGCACTCGATTTTTGTGTGAAAAAGTCCGTCACTCAAGCTCTAGAGTTAGGTTTCAAAGTGATTGTAAACCTAGCATCTAGCCGCGCGGTATTGCCAGATACTATTGATGCGGTCATTGCTGAAATGGAAGAGAAAGGCGCGGTGTTTGTTAAAAATGCAGATGACATCATCGTAGAAAACTTCGCTTAATCCCCCCTCTGAATAACAAAAAACGGTCCAGCAAAACTGGACCGTTTTTCGTTTTTGCGTGTACTAAGCTTGGGGGGATTACTTAATTACGCCACAAACCATGCGCGCACCACCACCGCCAAGTTTCGCTGGATGATCTGAGTGGTTGTCACCGCCAAAGTGAACCATAAGCGCTCGACCTTTTACATCCGCTAGCTTAACTCGTGGTGCAAGCACAGGTTGATTCGCCATGCCGTTTGCATCTACGTACATTGCAGGTAGATCACCTAAGTGGTTGCCATCAGTCCAAGGAAATCCATGCTGACCAGTACCTTTAGGGTCATAGTGACCACCAGCAGCACCACCTAACACTGTTTTTCCATCTTTAATGCTGCTATCACAAGAGCCATTAGCGTGGATATGGAAACCATGAGCACCAGATGGAAGACCGCTTAAGTTTGGAGTGAAAACCGTACCATAATCGCTAGTTGTAATCGCAACTTCGCCAACAGACTTACCTGTTGCAAGATCGGTCATTTCCACCGTTAACTCATCGGCAAGAGCCGAACCTGATAGCAAAACGCAAGCCGCCATTAAAGCACTTAGTTTCATAAAATAAGATCCTTATTGTTAGTATTGTTTTTGAACTCAAGCATATGCTTGGCTCTTTACTTATTTCATCGCGAGTTTCCCATAGGAGAACTAAGCGTGATGTTATTTTGCCAAAGATTTCAGAACATCACTCTGCCCAAAAACTTCGGCAAATTCTTTTAGATTTAGACCCGATTTATTACGTAGCTCTGGAGAGCAGCCAGCTTGATAGAGGTCCTTAGCAATACCGACTTCACGCTTAATGAGCGCCCCCATTAATGCGGTGTTACCACGCTTGTCTTGCAAGCAAGCATTAGCACCAGCGTCCAGTAGGTAACGGACGGTTTCTCTATTCCCTTGGTATGCGGCAACCATCAATGCCGTATAACTTTGGTTATTGCGTTGATCAATTGGAAAGCCCTGTGAAACAAAGGCTTCAACCACTTCATTATTGCCAATTCGGGCAGCATCAAAGAACAGCGTTACTAAAGATTGATATTCCGTTTCTAGCTTTTCTTCAGAAGCGTACAAACTGAAAGACAAGCTCAGAGAAAACAAAATAGAACTGAGCAAAAATAGTGTTTTCATCGACTCACCCTCATCAAATCAAGAATGGCCTACAGGAGCCCTGTTTTCCGGGCAGAAAAGAGCAGATTTATCTCCCGTAGGCCAAAACTTTACGCCTACATCATCGCTTTGTTTTTAACTTGCGAGAGATTTGTGTCGGTCGCTTTTGCTAGGCGCGTACCGTACTCTTTGTCTGCACGATAGAAATAGCTCACCATCGTTGCCTTGACGTCTTTATCCATTACCTTGTTCAGATCACCAGCAAGGTTAGCAATCAAGTCTTTCTTGTCTTGCTCGTTCATGCTGCGGTACAACACACCCGCTTGGTAGAAATTACGTGGGTTGCTGATCGCTTTTTGTTGAACAGTACCAGCCAACTTGGTTTCAACCGCTTTAAACTGCGTGTCTTCTACCAATTCAAGCTGACGGCTTGGCTCGTAGTTTACGTCCCCATTTGCTGCCTGAGCATTGTTGCTCACACCATTTTGATTGTGGTTATTTACCGGAGCTAACGGACGGTTCACTGGCAGTTGGAATAAATTCGCACCCAAGCGATATAGCTGTGTATCCGCGTACGCAAACAAGCGACCTTGCAGCAAGCGATCTTCAGAAGGCTCGATGCCAGGAATCAGGTTTGAAGGCGCAAATGCCGACTGTTCGGTGTCTAAAAAGAAACTTTCAGGCAGTCGATTCAACGTCATAGTACCGACTTTTTTATCTGGTACGTTCAACCATACTTTGGTCGCATCCAAGCCGTTGTAGTCGAGCTTGCTCAACGCTTCTGGTGATAACACCTTCACGTAAAGATCCCATTTAGGGTAATTACCACGCCCAATTTCCTCGTACAGATCATTGGTCAAATGGTTAAAGTCCTTACCCTGCATAGCGGTGACCTCATCAGGACGAAGACTTTCAATACCCTGTTGGCTCTTCCATTGGAACTTCACATAGTTCACATCGCCTTGCTTATTGATCCACTTGTAAGCATGAACGCCAAATCCATCCATTGTACGGTAGCTCGCAGGTGTCCCTAGGTTGCTGTAAACCCAAGTCAACATGTTGGTCACACTCGGCTCATGACTGAAGAAATCAAAAAAGCGATTTGGGTCTTGTACATTCGTTACCGGTGATGGTTTTAGCGAATGCACCATATCTGGAAACTTAATCGAATCACGGATAAAGAACACAGGTAGGTTGTTACCTACTAAGTCCCAGTTTCCTTGCTCAGTATAAAATTTGGTTGCGAAACCTCGTGGATCACGAAGTGTCTCTGGTGAGCCTTTCGAGTGAATAACGGTCGAAAATCGAACGAAAACAGGAGTTACCTTTCCTTTGTTAGTAAAAGGAGCGGAAACCGTTAGATCACTAAAATCACCAGATGCAACGAATTCACCGTGAGCCCCCGTACCACGAGCATGCACGACACGCTCAGGAATACGCTCACGAGCAAAACGCTGCAATTTTTGGATCAGATGAACGTCTTGCAGTAATACACTGCCGTTTTCACCTGCCGTTATAGAGTTTTGGTTATCACCAACTGGTGCACCATTGTCTCTTGTCAGGGTTTGCGCCTGTAGAGATGTGCTGGCTAAGCCAACTGTAATTAATAAAAAGCTTTTTGACATCTGCATGGTTGCTCTCCAATGCGTGCTAACCATTTAGCCATTCATATGGCAAATGGGTATTCAAAAGCTCTTTTCTGCCCACCGAGAATATATCTTCAATGATTACATTTGTTTAATGGGAAATAACGATAGATTTAATAGGGATAATCTATGAAATTTTTCTCAGAACATCAGGTTTAGCAATAAAATTCGAGGAAGTGATAAGTTTCTCGAGGAATGAACCAGTACACTGACAGAAAAACACATCGATGAAAAGGACACCATGATGCCCCAACATGAAAAGTTAAATTACGTTGAGTTTGGTACACCAGACATCCGCGCAACAAAGCGGTTTTTCGAGCAAGCCTTTGAGTGGAGCTTCGTTGATTACGGCCCCGAGTACAGCGCATTTACAGGTCAAGGTTTAGACGGTGGCTTTTATGTAGCGGAGCAAGTCAGCCAAACAACAAATGGGGCTGCGCTTTTGGTGTTCTACAGCTCAGATATTCACGCCACGTTAGCAAAAGTTGAGCTGTTCGGAGGGCAAGTCATCCGCCCGATCTTTGAATTCCCCGGAGGTTGTCGTTTCCATTTCACCGAACCGAGTGGCAATGAGTTCGCGGTCTGGTCTGAGAGTCATTAATTTATAAGCCAGAATCGGAACTGACATTGGATTACTGGTTGATCTCACCTTTGGTTTAAGTCACTGTTAGCGCAACAATTAATCAATGAGGCGCTAGACCTCGACCAAGGATGTAACATGAGTGCAGCCAGTTTTTTTCGCTTACTTTGTCTCGCTGCTATTTGGGGAGGTTCGTTTCTATTTATGCGAGTCGCCGCCAATACATTTGGACCCGCTTACTTAATTGAGTTTCGAGTAGCCTTCGCAGCAGTGGCATTATTGTTGATTGCCCTCTACCTCAGAAAGAGAGTTGTCTTCTTCAAACACATTAAACACTTTTTCATTATTGGCTTGTTTAATAGTGCCGTACCCTTTCTGCTTTTCGCGTATGCAGCACAAACACTGAATGCATCAACGTTAGCTATTCTCAACTCAACGGCACCGATATGGGGGGCTTTAATTGGCTTTGTTTGGTATCGCAGCCCGTTAAGCGCAAAAGCGATTCTTGGCATGATGATAGGTATTGGCGGTGTCGCCGTTCTTGTTGGCTTGGATTCTTCAACCATTGGCAATGAAGCAATATTCCCTATCGGGGCGAGTTTAATGGCTTCATTCAGCTATGGTATTGCAACCAACTACACCAAGAATGCGCGACAAGTCCCTGCCTTTGATAATGCTCACGGCAGTATGTGGGCAGCCGTGATTTGGGTACTTCCTTTGCTGCCATTCTTGCCAATGCGGGCAGAACCAAGCACCTTTGAATGGGGCTCTGTGATTACACTCGGTGTGCTATGTACTGGCTTAGCCTACTTACTTTACTTCCACTTAGTCTCTGAAATTGGCCCGACTTCAGCCCTCACGGTCACGTTCCTTGTCCCTGTCTTTGGCATCCTATGGGGCTATTTAATTCTGGGCGAGCCGATCGGCTTCAATACCATCATAGGTACCATTCTGGTGCTTAGTGGAACGATGTTGGTGACGGGCTTCTCCCCTGCCGCCGTGCTTGCTAAGAGAAGGGCAAAGTAGATTAGTTAGCCCAACACCACTTCTACACCTTGCTTTCTCAACTGTTCGAGGTCGCTTTTCGGAGCGGCTTCGTCAGTTAACAGCACCGAGATTTCACTCGTTTTACCAATCGAAGATGGGTAGATTTGCCCAAACTTGCTTGAATCCGTCAGTACGATGTTACGACGCTTTTTCGCAATAATGGTTTCAGCGATTTCTGCACGCATCATGTCTCGGCTAGTAAAGCCAGTGTCTTGATGGAAACCGTCAATACCCAAAAAAGCCGTGCTGAAGTGAATGTTCTCAATACACAGCTTGGTTAACGGCCCAACTAAGCTCTCGCCTTGATGCTGATACACACCACCAAGCAAGATGATGTTCGCTGAGGTATTACGGATGAGGTGGGCGATGTACGCCGATGGGGTAATGATGGTGACATCACCACGTTCAGCTAACGTGCGGGCTAATAACGCATTAGCACTTCCGCCTTCGATCAATACGGTTTCGTTTGGTGATACCAAGTCTGCCGCTTTGTTGGCTAACGCCTGTTTGATGTCGAAGCGCACTTCAAGTCGCGTATCAATATCGTCACTTTGTAGCGCGGTCGCAGCGCCGTGTACACGCTTTAAGTAGCCTTGTTGCTCAAGGAAGTTCAAATCCTGCCTGATGGTCACGCCCGACACGCCAATGATGTCAGAAAGCTCCGTCACTTGAACGCGTTTGCGGTCATTAACCAATTGCAGGATTTCATTTTGTCTTGAGTTCACAGGCTCGCTCCTTTTTGATGAGCTTGCAGTATACGCCCGAACACTTTCATATGAAAGCAGCCTGTGAACGATAGAAATAAGCTAAGCTGCGTTACACCGTAAGCTCAAGACGGTTGCCATCCGGATCTAAGATGCAGCTTTCGTAGTAACCGTCACCTGTTTGTCTCGGACCGTCGCCCCATTGGTAGCCATCATCTACTAAGGTTTTGGTTAATTGATCCACTGCCTGTTCTGATCCTAGAGCGAAGGCAAAGTGTGCCAACCCTGTTACCTGCATTGCATGAGATTTTTCACATGCGGTCACACCTTCCATCGACATTAACTCCAGTCGTGCACCACTTTCAAACGAAAGAAAGTAAGATGAAAACTGCTTAGTTGGATTGTGGTATTTATCGTTAGACGCCGCGTTAAAGTATTTCTCATAGAAGGCTTTTAGCTCTTCCAAATGTTCAGTCCAAATCGCGATATGTTCAATTTTCATTAGGATTCCCCCTAGCTCTTAACTGCATTCAATCTAACGAGGAAAAGCAGCACAAAAAAGAGAGCAAATCACCACCGAGTTGTTCCTGTTTTATGGTTGGAGTTGTGTTTGAGTGAAAGTGATGCCCATAATGACGCAAAGTTTTTCAGGACAGAATGATGGAAGAAATTTACTTCGCAGGCGGCTGCCTTTGGGGCGTTCAAGAATTTATGCGCCACCTTCCGGGCGTAATCAGCACCCAAGCAGGACGAGCAAATGGCACGACGGACAACACTCAATCCGAATACGATGGCTACGCCGAATGCGTGAAAACCCAGTTCGATCCTGAACAAGTTTCGGTTGAAACTTTAATGGGGTATCTGTTTGAGATCATCGACCCGCACAGCGTTAACAAGCAAGGTGAAGACGTAGGTGAGAAGTATCGTACTGGTGTCTACAGCCAAAACGAACAACACCTAGCCATCGCCAAAGCATTTATCGCAGCAAGACCAGATGCCGAAAAGATCGCCGTAGAAGTGCTGCCGCTTACAAACTATGTACCAAGTGATGATGAGCACCAAGACAGACTCACGCGCTTTCCAAACGACTACTGCCATATCCCGTTAGGTTTGCTGCACAAGTACAAGAATCAGTCTTAATAGGCTATTCAAATCCAGCGTAACAACCTCTCCTAACTTCCCCTTGGCTTCAAATTCAGAGCTCACATTGGCCAATGCGTATCAAGGGGAGGAACTAGCTCAGTCCACTATCCGCTCTCCTGCTCGCTTTATGTCTTTTCTCATAGAGATAGAAAATGAAGCTATTAAAAGGGTTATTAGAGTGCCTTTAGCACAAAGCCTCTTTTTTATAGCAAAATTGAACCATATTTGATTCCCTTCTCGTTTATTTTTAAGCTTCATTATTAATTTCAAAATAAATGGAATATAAGTCACAATACTAATCCCCTCCTAGCTCATTGATATTAATGACTTCTATCACACTTAGCTCTCAGTGATACAAAAGTATAGTTATTGGATTTTTTTTACTATTTCAGAAAATCGTAACATTAATTAAATTTGCCTCATTACTTCAGTACCAATGAGTCAAAAAATGATTACAGAACTAACAAACGTCAATTTAATTAAAGACAACCTTCAAGCAAATAATAAAAAAGAAGTCTTTGAAGAGCTAGCACAAATGCTATTCGAAAATAATCGAATCAGCAGCAAAGAGGCTTTTTTACCCGACATCGAAGCACGTGAAGCATTAAGCGTAACTTCAATGGACGGCATCGCTTACCCACACGCAAAAAGCAAAGCGGTGACAGAGCCTGCAATCGCTGTTGGCGTAAAGCGCGAAGGCATCGAGTATGGCGACGAAGAGGGAGTCAAACCGACCGTATTCTTCATGATTGCTTCACCAGATAACGGTGCCGACCACCATATTTATGTTCTTCAAGAGTTGTTCGGTAAATTTAGCGAAGAGTTTATTGAAGATATTCATAACGCAAAAGACGAAAACCAAATACTAAATATTTTAATTAATTCATAAGGCGTGAAATTATGAGTACAATCACAGCTCAAGCTAGTAATAATAGCGATTTCAAAAAAATCCTAAGTACCATGAAAGGTCACCTTTTATTCGGTACTTCTCACATGCTTCCATTTATCGTTGCGGGTGGTGTACTACTAGCGCTAGCGGTAATGGCATCAGGTAAAGGTGCGGTTCCTGCGGACGGTTTATTGGCTGATATTTCTAATATCGGTATTAAAGGTCTGGTGCTGTTCCCAATTATTCTTGGTGGCTTCATCGGTTACTCAATTGCAGACAAACCTGCTCTAGCACCAGCGATGATCTCTTCTGGCATCATGGCTGACATGGGCGGCGGCTTCCTTGGTTGTATCGTAGCGGGTTTCATCGCAGGTGGTGTGGTATTCCAACTTAAGAAGATCCCTCTTTCTGCTAACATGACTGCGTTGGGCGCTTACTTCATCTACCCTCTACTAGGTACGCTTATCTCTGCAGGTATCGTTCTATGGGGTATCGGTGAGCCAATCAAGATCTTCATGGCGTCTATGAACGAATTCCTAGCTTCTATGGCTGGCGCTTCTAAAGTGGTTCTAGGTACGATTCTTGGTGGTATGACTGCATTCGATATGGGCGGTCCAATCAACAAAGTAGCAACGCTATTCGCTCAAACTCAAGTTGATACTCAACCATGGCTAATGGGTGGTGTTGGTATCGCAATCTGTACGCCTCCTCTAGGTATGGCACTAGCAACATTCCTATTCAAGAAGAAGTTCACTAAGCAAGAACAAGAAGCAGGTAAAGCAGCAGCAATCATGGGTTCTATCGGTATCTCTGAAGGTGCTATCCCATTCGCTGCAAACGACCCTGTACGCGTTCTTCCTTCAATCGTTGCTGGTGGTATCGTTGGCTGTGTGTTCGGCTTCCTAACAGACGTACTACTACACGCACCGTGGGGCGGTCTAATCACAGCACCTGTATCAAGCAACATCCCAATGTACGTTGTGGGTATCGCACTAGGCTCACTAACAACAGCAGTTATCGTTGGCTTCTGGAAACCTGTTGCTGAAGAAGAAGCAGAAGACGAAATCGTTGAAGCAGCACCTGCACAAGCTCAAGCGGCTCCAGCAGCAGGCGAAGGCGAGTACGACATCGTAGCAGTAACATGTTGCCCATCTGGCGTAGCACACACATTCATGGCAGCAAAAGCACTAGAGAAAGCAGGTGCGGCAGCGGGGCTGAAAATCAAAGTAGAAACTCAAGGTCAAAACGGTATCCAGAACCGCATCACTGACCTAGATGTAGCAAACGCGAAGCTGGTTATTCTAGCTCACGATATCCAAGTAAAAGACGCTCACCGCTTTGCAAAAGCAAACGTTGTTGAGTGTTCAACGAAAGAAGCGATGCGTAACGCAGCGACTCTTGTGAAAGCTTAAACCTTAAGCTCCTCCCCCTAAGAGCCCTTTCCCCCAAAGGGCTCTATTTCAAGTTTTTAAGTTTTAGTAATACCCCTGATTTTTTTAATTATATAACCCTACAATTTACAAGGCTTTAAAAATGAAATTCAAACCTTCCCTACTCGCTTGCGCAGTTCTCAGTGGTCTAGTCGGTCTGACTGGCTGTAACGACGACACAACCAACATTTATGAAGGTGGTGACACCAACCCTGCACTGCCGGATGTTCCTGACGGCGGCAAGCCAGTATGTCCTCCAGTTGGCGATGGCGACTGTGATGACAAGCCAAACCCAGAAACACCTGAAATCGACATGGGCGTTCACATCCCGGTAGATTTCGCCGATATGGACGTAACACGCTACGTCAACCCATTCATCGGCACAGGTAACCTAGGCAACACCTACCCTGGTGCAACCACACCACACGGCATGGTGCAGCTTTCTCCAAACAACGGTTCTAACGGCTGGGAATACATTTCAGGCTACTACTACCACGACGCACGTACTTCCGGTTTCTCTCATACCCACCTTTCCGGAGCTGGTGCTGGCGACTTGAACGACATTCTCGTCATGCCAATCAACTCGCGTTCGGATTACATGATTGATGAAGGTTCGGCAACGCTAAACCTAGAAGCGTCTCGCTTCCAACATCGTGACGAGCAAGCTACGGCAGGCTACTACAAAGTCGATCTATTGGATTACGACATCAAAGCCGAGTTGACGGCGTCGGATCGCGTTGGTGTGCACCGCTACACCTTCCCTCGTGATGAGAAGTCAGAAATCATCGTGAACACTGGCTTCAAAATTAACTGGGACTACACCTCAGATTCTTACTTGAAATGGGACAAAGACAATAACCGTCTTGAAGGTCACCGTTTCTCTGACGGCTGGGCACCAAGCCAAAAAGAATTCTTCGTGATGGAATTCGACCAACCAATCAAAAACGTTCGCTTTGCTTACTACGATAAAGAGCAAGGTCGTTACATGGACGTGCCAGAAGGCATTACGGAAATCGGTAACGAGACTCGCGGCAAGTATCAGTACGCACGCGCTTACGTTGAGTTCGACACATCCAAAGACGGCTTAACGGTTGAAGCGAAATTGGCGCTATCAAACGTTGAGATCGGCGAGAATGGCAAGTCTGGTGCTTCTCTTAACATGACAGAAGTTGCGGGCATGAACTTCGACCAAGTACGCGAAGCGGCAACGAAGAAATGGGAAGACGAACTCGGCAAGATCCAAGTCTCTGGCGACGAAGATTACAAACAGACGTTCTACACCGCGATGTACCACTCGTACCTAGGTCAAACCATTCACTCTGACTTAGATGGTCGCTACCGCCAAGTTCACCAAGGTCGTAACGCATACCCTGATGGCAACACACCTTGGGGCGATAAGATTGATACGCTGAAAGAGTCGATCCGCACTGCCGATGCCAACAAAGATGGCAAAGCAGACTTCACGCGTTACGACACTTTCTCGTTGTGGGATACCTACCGCGCAGTTCAACCGCTGTCTTCGATTCTTGAGCCAGACCGTCTAGCCGACGTAGTGCTGTCTATGCTGTCTTACGCCGAAGAAGAATGGGTGGATGACAAAGGCAACGTGCGCAAAGGTCGCCTGCCTGAGTGGACATTCAAAGGCAACGAAACCGGCATGATGATGGGCATGCACTCAACGCCTGTGATTCATGATGTGTTGTCGAAAGGCTCACTAGAAAAACGCATGATCGATCTTGGCTTCACAGAAGCAGAGCGCAAAGACGTAAAAGAACGTTTAGTTGAAGCAATGATCACTGACGCGCGCGCCGCAACGAGCCAAGGCGTAGCATGGATCAAAGAGTACGAAGAACAAGGTTACGTGCCAGCGCAATTGCACGACACTCCACCAGATTCTTACGGCGGTCACTCACCATTTAAAGACTCTTGGACAGCATCTTACTCGCTTGAATACTCAATGAACGACTGGGCAATCGCGCAATCGATCAAAGAAGTATTTGGTGAAGAAGATCCACGCTACACCGAGTTCGCTAACCGTTCTAAAAATTGGCAAGCGCAATTCGACTTCGGCGGTAAGCAATACCAAGGTTGGTTTAAAGCACGTGACTATGATGGCGAGTTTATCGATGCAGGTTGGGTAGACCCAATCACCGGTCGTGCGGTTGGTAAAGACTGGCGTCCAGACATGTTTAACTGGGCATTCTCTGAATCGAACGGCTGGCAATACTCGTTCAGTGTTCAGCACGACATTCATGGCTTGATTGACCTGATGACACGCTTCGACAAGACACAAAACCCTGAAGCAGAACGCGGTGACTTGTTCGCAGCGCGCTTGGATGAGTACTGGTCAACCTACCCAGACCGCAACGCAGGCGACAACCAATTCCCAGTGTTCAACACAGGTAACGTTGGTCAGCACGTTCAAGGTAACGAACCAGATATCCACGTGCCGTACTTGTACAACTACGTAGGTCAACCTTGGAAAGGTCAGGCAGCCATCGCCGCGGCCACCAACATTTGCTACAAGAACACCGCTGACGGCATTTGTGGTAACGACGACTTCGGCACGCTCTCTGCGTGGTTTGTGTTCCGTGCGCTTGGCTTCTACCCAGTGAACGCTTCTTCTGGCATCTACGAAATCGGTACTCCGCTGTTTGAAAGTGCGTCTATCGATGTTGGCAACAACCAGAAGTTCACGGTTACCGCGAAGAACGTTAGCCGCGAAAACATCTTCATTCAATCGGCTCGCTACAACGGCAAAGACTTCAACCGCACTTACCTGACTCATGACGAAATCATGTACGGCGGTGAGCTGGAGTTCGTGATGGGCGACAAACCAAATCAACGTTGGGGCTCTCTAGAGCAAGATCTTCCACCAGCACAAGGCATCGGTGAGTTCTTGCATGAAGACGAGATGCCAGCAGGTTCTCGTTAATCTCAATAGTGACAACTCAGCCGGGAGAGCGCATCTCCCGGCTACCCCTACAAGCAAATTTTATAAGCAGTCCTTTATAAACTGTCTCTTATAAACACTTTTTATATACGAATAACGACAAAACGGTATGCACATGTTTAAACGTAATCTTATCTCTTTGGCTATCCTGGTTGGTCTGACGGGTGGCTTGGCTGGCTGTAACAGCGACAACGATTCTTCCTCTTCACTGCCGGGCGATCCAATTGTTGATCTCGCGGTGTTGAAATACGTCGATCCTATGATCGGCACAGCAGCTTCTGGTCATACATTCCCGGGCGCGACGGTACCGGCAGGTATGGTTCAACTGTCTCCAGATACTTTCATCGGTTCTAACACAGACCATGAATCAGGACTTAACCCTTGGCACTCGGCATCTGGCTACTGGGATTCATCCAACTACGAAACTGGCGAAGTAGTTAACACTGACGTTCCGCTGTACGGCTTCTCCCATACTCACCTTTCAGGTACAGGCGCAACGGACTTAGGCGACATCTTGGTTCTGCCATACGCAGACATGGCGAACACACAACTGAACTCTTTCGACAAAGCCAATGAAGAAGCAAGCGCAGGCTACTACAAAACCAAGCTGAACCAAGGTCAAATCGAAGTAGAACTGAGTGCAACCAAACGCGTTGGCTTGCACAAATACACCTTTGCTAATGGCGCAGACCGCAACGTGAAGTTCGATTTGGGTCATACCCTAATGAACAACAACGGCAAGTCTTTGAAGAACAAAGTAGAAGTGGTGGACGAATACACCATTCGCGGTCGTAAAACCTCAACAGGCTGGTTCCAAGGGCAAGATCACCAAGGTCAGGACATCTTCTTCTACGCGAAATTCAACCAACCAATCGCCAAAGCACTGTTGGGCGAACAAGATCTAGAACCAACGCGCGAAATGCGTAATGGTGCGGTTTACTCAGGCGATGATCTGACCGCTTACCTAAACTTCGGCTCAGGCGAAGAGCCAATTGAAATCCGCGTCGGTATCTCTCCAGTTAACTGGCAAGGTGCACAGAAAAACTTAGAAGCGGAAGCACCAAGTTTCGACCTAGCAAAAGTGAAAGAAGATGCGGAATACGCGTGGGCTGAGAAACTAGCAAAAATCAAAGTCGAAGGCGGCACAGACGCAGAGAAAACCAACTTCTACACTGGCATGTACCACATGATGATCGCACCAATCGAGTTCTACGATGTGGATGGTCAATACGTCGATATGCTTGGCACGGTGCGCACACTGAAAGATGGCGACACACCAAACTACTCGATTTACTCAACGTGGGATACGTTCCGCGCCGTTCACCCAATGTGGACCATCATCGACCCAGACCAAGCAACGCTTTACGTGAAAGACTTGATTCGTAAATCTAGCGACGAGTTTGGTCTATTGCCGAAATGGGAAGGTCACGGCTCAGAAACCGGCACCATGATCGGCTACCCATCGGCAGCGATTCTGGGCGATGCAGTGACCAAAGGCTTGATTGATGCCGAGCAGGCTTACACCGCATCAGTAAAATCAGCTCGCTACACACCGCATGAGTACCCACAGATTCATGACGACATCCTAAGCTCACTCATGGCTGGTCAGTTGAACTACCACGAGAAAGAACAGTGTGTTCGTTACCCTAACTGGAACTCAGTGTCGTACTCGTTGGAATTCTCATTCTACGACTGGACGATCGCAGAAATGGCGAAAGCTGCTGGCGATATGGACGCGTATGAAGAGTTCAAAGCACGCTCTTACAACTCTTTGAAACACTGGGATGCGAAAGCAGGTAACGCAGACGGCACAGGCTTCTTCGTTCCGACAGAACTGAAAGAAGGCGACCCATGTGCACTGAAATACGCTTCAACTGACTTCGACCCTTACAAGTCTGACGCGTTCTACTACACAGAAGGCAACGCGTGGCAGTGGCAATGGGCGTTCATGCAAGACTTAGACAAGCTGACTGAAATCATGGGCGGCACGCAAGGTCTGAACGACAAGCTGAACAACCTATTTACTGCCGATCCAAATGGCGGCGAAGCACACCAAGACATGACAGGCTACATCGGTCAGTACATTCACGGTAACGAGCCTTCGCACCACGTCATCTATTTGTACAACCGTACTGAAGAGTCTTACAAGGCGCAGGAATACCTAGACCAAGTTTACGACCAGTTCTACAAACCGACGCCAGACGGCATCATCGGTAACGAAGACGTAGGTCAAATGTCGGCGTGGTACTTGATGTCAGCACTGGGCTTCTACCAAATCTCGCCAACCGATCCAACCTACAGCATCGGTCGTCCAATCTTCGACAAAGCGACGGTAGACATTGGCTCTGGCACCTTCACGGTAACGGCTGAGAACAACGGTCCAGACAACATGTACATCAAAGAAGTGACCATCAACGGTAAGCCTCTGGATGTGTACAACACCTTCCAGCACAGCGAATTCAAAGCAGGCGGCGAACTGCACTTCGTGATGACGGCTGACAAGTCTGAAGCAATGCAAGCCAACCTAGGCGAATAATGATTTTGAGGGGACCTCGTGTCCCCTTTTCTCGTGGAATAAAAACAATGAAACTAAAAAGAACCCTACTCTCTACCGCAGTGTTAACAGCCATGCTTGGTCTTGCTGGTTGTGGCAGCGACTCTGATCCAGAAACTCCAGTTATCTCTCCCCCTACTTTGGAATTCGTTGATACCTTGATCGGCACTAAAGGTCTTGGCAACGTTAACCCTTCTCCAGTCATGCCAGAAGGTATGATTCAACCTTCACCAGATAACTTCGATCCAAACGGTTGGAATGGCAAAGGCTCACCTGTTGAATACGATCCTGTGCACAGCCTGCTTTCTGGCTTCTCAATGACCCACATTTCTGGCGCAGGTAAAGGCGACCTAAACGACTTCGCTTTCTTGCCATACACAGGTTTCAATACTGATGCCGTGACCATGGATAAAAGCTCGGAAGTAGCGGAGGTTGGTTACTACTCGGTTGATCTTGTAGAAACCGGCGTAAAAGCTGAGCTGTCGGCGACCGACCGCGTGGCATTCCAACGTTACACCTTTAAGCCGGGTGAAGATCGCAAAGTGCGTATCGACCTGCAACACGAACTGTTAGAACAATACGGCAACCACTCTCGCAGCATCTACTACAAACGCGTTAATGACACCACAGTTGTAGGCGCGCGTACCTCAAATGAATGGGGTCAATGGCAAACCGTGTTCTTCGCGGCAGAGTTCTCTGATCCAATCATTGAAGAGAATCTGTACACCAAGCTGGCTTCTGAAAGCAAACTCACTCCAACTGACGCTACTGAAGTCGGCTTAGAAGATTACCGTGGTTACGCAGAGCACAAACCAATGCCGGGCGAACCAGAACCTGACCCTGAACGTTTGGCAAAACGCGCAAACGATGTCCTGACTCACTTGAACTTTGGTAAGAGCGATGAGCCATTGGTGGTCAAAGTAGCGATTTCTGGCACTGGCGTTGACGGCGCACTGAAAAACCTAGAAGCAGACACCAACGGCTGGGATTTCGACAACGTCGTACAACAAAACCGCGTGGCTTGGGAAAACATCCTTGGCGAGTTTGAACTAGAAGGCGGTAACAAAGCTGACAAGACCATGTTCTACACCTCGCTCTACCGTACGTTTGTTGCCCCATTCCTATACCAAGACGTGGATGGCAAATACCGTGGCATGGATGGCAAAGTGCACCAAGCAGAAGATGGCTTAGTGAACTACTCAGTGTACTCAATGTGGGATACTTTCCGCGCCGCACACCCACTGAAAACCATCATCGATAAAGACCGCGCGATTGAACACGCACGCGATCTATTGAACAAATACCAAACGGGCGGCGTGCTGCCAAAATGGGAACTGCACTCGGATTACACTGGTGAAATGGTCGGTCATCCTGCGGTTTCGGTTATCGCCGATATCATGGTTAAACACCCAGAAGCCTTTACTGCTGCCGAGTTTGATTTGGCACTGAAAGCGGCTGACGAAACGGTCAACTTCAACCTTGATAAAACCGAAAGCTGGGTGCCTTACCAAGATGCCTGGAACGGTGACAAACGCTTCACAGTAATGACGCGTCATAACGACTACCAAGAAGACGTCGGCTTTATTCCAGCTAACACCAAATGGGCGCCGGATTCTGGTGATAAGCCGGGTTACGTAGAAGGCTTAAAAGTCGATAAATACGACGAGCTCGTGAACGAGTCGGTGTCTTACGGCCTTGAGAATGCTTACTACGACTGGTGTATCGCTCAGATCGCTAAACTTGCGGGCAACGACCAACAGTACGACCGCTACATGGCACGTTCTGAATCGTTCAAGAGCTACTTCGATTACAACCCAGAGCAATACGGCAAACTGCAAGACACCAAAGGCAACGCATTGGGTGCGACGGGCTTTATGCGTCCGGCTTACATGAACAGCGGCAGCAAGATTTGGGCAAACAACCTGAAAGCCGAATGTTTGGACGAGAACATGGCGCTGTCTATCCCAGACGGTATGGACTACAACGCGTGTAAAGACCGCAAAGCACTCAACGAAAGTGACGTGTTCTGGCCTTACCGCGCCGAGCACCGTGGTGAAGACTTCACCGAAGGCAATACATGGCAATGGACATGGTTTGCACCGCACAACTTGAACGGTCTGGCTAACGTGATGGGTGGCGAGCACATCGACCGTACTGACTTCTCTCTTCCTGAAGACGTAACCGAACAAGGCAAAGCGGCATTCCTCGCTAACTTAAATGCGCTGTTTAATGCGGACTCCAACGCCGATACGAGCCAATCACACGACATGTCGGGTTACATCGGTCAGTTCGTGATGGGTAACGAGCCTGATCACCACGTTCCTTACCTCTACAACTGGACGGCGGAACCTTGGAAGACACAAGAAATTGTCGACCAAGCGATGAACGAGTTCTACCACCCAACACATGAAGGTCTGATTGGTAACGAAGACGTCGGTCAAATGTCTGCGTGGTACGTGATGTCTGCATTGGGCTTCTACCAAGTCACACCGGGCGAAGCAAGTTACACCATCGGTCGTCCTCTGTTCGACAAAGCCGTGATTCCAGTCGCGGACGGTAAATTCACCATCACCTCAGAAAACAACAGCCAAGAGAGCATCTACGTGAAGTCGGTGACCATCAATGGCAAACAATTGAGTGACAACTTCAGCTTCGCGCACAGCGATTTGAAAGACGGTGGTGAGCTGCATTTCGTGATGACTTCAGACAAATCTGAAGCGATGAAAGCGCAATAACCGATACCTATCCAAATAACGAAAGGGGGCATCTAGCCCCCTAAAAAACTTCACTTCAGTGGAACCATAAAAATGAAACTAAAAAGAACCCTTATCTCTACCGCTATACTCGCTGCCATGTTTGGTCTTGCTGGTTGTAACAGTGATGACGACAACAGCAAATCTGGAACACCATCCCTCGACACCACGCTAACCCAATACGTCAATCCATTGATTGGTACAGGCGCAGATGGTCACACCTTCCCTGGGGCGGTTGTGCCTTACGGTTTGGTACAACTTTCTCCTGATACCGAAATGGAAGGTTGGGGCTCTGCCGCCGGTTACTTCGACCACGGCAAGCTGACTGAAATCCCAGTGTATGGTTTCTCCCACACTCACCTTTCTGGCACAGGCATTACCGACCTTGGTGATATCTTAGTTCTGCCTTTTACCAAAAAAGAAAACGCCGTTTTCAACACCTTCGATAAAGACAACGAAACCGCAGAAGCGGGCTACTACGCGGTTGAACTGAACAAAGGCGAAATCAAAGCCGAGCTAACCACCACGCAACGTGTTGGCTTCCACCGCTACACCTTCAAAGAAGGCACTACGCCACACATCAAGTTCGATTTAGACCACACTCTCAACAAAGGTCACTTCAACAACCGCACCATGAAGGGGGATTTAGAGTTCATCGACGCTTACACCATTCGCGGTTTACGTAGCTCAAACGGATGGGCGAACAACCAGCACGTGTACTTCTACGCCACCTTCAACCAACCTATCGTCAAAGCCATTGCTTTAGTTGACGGCGCAGAAACGGAAATCGATGTAAACAACGACAACATCGACGCAGTGAAAACCATCGCTTACCTAGAATTCGCACCATCATCAACACCGCTAGAAATCCAAGTAGGCTTGTCACCAACAGGCACAGAAGGGGCGGAGAAAAACCTAGAAGCAGAAGCGAAAGATGTGTCATTTGATACTGCGCGCGCTCAAGCCAACGACGCATGGCACCAAGAGCTTAGCCGAATGATGGTATCTGGCGGCACGGAAGATCAGAAAGAGATCTTCTACACCGCGCTTTACCACGCTTCTATCGCGCCAATGATCTTCCAAGATGTCGACGGTCAATACCCTGCGATGCGTACTCGCATTCAAAAAGACGCGGGCGACACACCAAACTACTCTGTGTACTCCATGTGGGATACCTTCCGTGCAGCGCACCCACTGAAAACCATCATCGACCCAGAACGTGCCGAAGAGTTTGCCAACGACCTGATTCGTAAATACGAAGACGGTGGCATCTTGCCGAAATGGGAACTGCACAGCCATTACACGGGCACTATGATCGGCTTCCCTGCGGTTTCTATCATTGCTGACGCGATGGCGAAAGGTTTAGACATCGACCCACAACTGGCTAAAGAAGCGGCTGAGTTTACGGTGCGTTACCACGAGGCGTCTGAATTCCCAGATTGGACAGAAGACAACAACATCGGCGCAGCAAACGTTGTGCAAGTGAAGGTGTACGAAGAAAACGGCTTTGTTCACCACGGCTACTGGAACAGTGCGTCTTACACGCTTGAGTTTGCTTACGGCGACTGGGCAATGGCAGAAATCGCGCGCATGGCTGGCGATGTAAAACTACAAGAAGAGTTTATGACTCGTGCCGACAACTGGCTTAACCATTGGGATGCCGAGACGGGCTTCTTACGTCCAAAAAACCACCCGCTGAGCTCATCACCAAACAAACCGCCTTTGGAGTTCAACCAACCAATTGATGAAGAACGTTTGGATGAGTGTGAAATGGTTGAGTGGCCAGAAGGCTCAGGCGTGATGAAAGAGAAATGCCCACTGCTACCATTCGACCCTTATTATGTGGACGAGTTTGCCTACACCGAAGGGAACGCGTGGCAATGGAAGTTCCAACCAATGCACGATTTCAACCGTCTGAAACAAGAAATCTACCAAGCAGACTTGGCACAAGGCAAAGACACCACGCCAGAGAAAGCCTTCCGTGAAGACTTGGACGAGCTATTCAATGCGCGTTCTTCAAACACAGGTGAAGAGCTGCCAGACCTAACGGGTTACATCGGTCAGTACATGCACGGTAACGAGCCATCGCACCACATTCCTTACCTATACGCGCTAACGGATGAGCCATGGAAAGCGCAAGAGTACCTAGACCGCATCATGTCAGAGATGTACACCAGCGAGCCAACTGGTTTGATTGGTAACGAAGACGTAGGTCAGATGAGCTCTTGGTACTTGATGTCGGCAATGGGCTTCTACCAAGTGACGCCTGCAGATCCGGTGTACACCATCGGTCGCCCTATGTTTGATGAAATCACCATTCCAGTGGAAGGCGGCAAGTTCACCGTCATCGCAGACAACAACAGTCCACACAACAAGTACGTGAAGTCCGTAACCATCAACGGCAAACCGCTGGATGCCAACTTCACCTTCAAACACAGCGAAATCAAAGCGGGTGGCGAGCTTCACTTCGTCATGACGGGTGACAAGCAAGAAGCGCTTCAAGCTCAGTAACGTTTTATGTAATTCGTGTTTAAAGAATACACAGATAGATTAACTCAGTGGCAGGAAGTGACGCGCTTCCTGCCTAAGGAATCAAGATTATGAACTTTACGAAAACCGCTATCGCCACCGCAGTAATTGCAAGTGTTATTGGTTTGGCTGGCTGCAACGATGACGACGATAACACCTCACCAAGCGTCGATACTTCCAACCTAAAATACGTCGACCCATTCATTGGTACCGGCTTTAACGGACACACCTTCCCGGGTCCTGTTGTGCCAGAAGGCATGGTGCAACTTTCTCCAGATACCGAGCTGATCGGCTGGCACTCTTCATCAGGTTACCACTTCGATAAAAAGACCCTATTTGGCTTCTCCCACACTCACCTATCTGGCACGGGTATGGGCGGCTTAGGTGACATTCTGTTCCTGCCGTTTACCGAAGACAAAGCCAAATACATCGAAGACAGCGACGATTACCGCGAAGCGATTTCGGTCAAGATGGACAAAACCTCAGAAGTGGCAGAAGCGGGTTACTACTCGGTGAAAATTGCAGAGAACGGTATCAAAGCTGAGCTTACGGCTTCTGAACGTGTCGGGTTCCATCGTTACACCTACCCGCAAGGTCAACCACAACGTCTGAAGATAGACCTCAACTCCATCCTTAACAGCGACTGGGGTTCGACCTCTCTACGCAACAAACTGACGGTGAGCGAAGACGGTCATACCATCACGGGCGAGCGCGATGCAGCGCACTTCTCTGGTTGGGCGAAAAACCAAAAAATCTTCTTCTATGCGACTTTCGATAAGAAGATCAAAGACGTCTACATCCTTGCTAATGGTAAGCCTGTTGACGGCCTAACGGCAGAGCACGTTTCTGAATTGATTTACGATGACCAAGGTAATCCAGTTAAGCGTGTCAAAGCGGACGTCACTGCCTACATCGAATTTGAAGAGGAAGGCTCACAAGAGTTGAATGCGCAAGTGGCGTTATCTGCGGTTGACCCTCAAGGTGCAGAAAACAACTACGATGCCGAAGCGAATGTCTCTTTCGATACTGCGCGCAACAACGCGCGTGAGAAATGGGCAAAAGCACTCAACTTCTCAATTGAAGGGGGCACAGAAGATCAGAAAGAGATCTTCTACACTGCGCTTTACCACACCAAAATTGCACCTATGGTGCATCAAGATGTAGACGGTCGATTCCGTGGCATGGGCAAAGGCTCGATTCGTGAAGGCGAAGGGGAATACTCCATCGCTTACGGTCAAGCAACGGAAGAACAGCCAAACTTCTCGGTTTACTCTCTATGGGATACCCAACGTGCATTACACCCACTAAAAACCATCACAGAGCCAACTCGCGCGGTGCAATACGCGAAGAACCTAGTTCAGAAGTACACTGAAAGCGGCTTGCTGCCGAAATGGGAGCACTTAGGTGACGAGACAGGCACCATGGTCGGTTACCCAGCGGTAGCAGTGATTGCGGATGCGATGACCAAGTTCCCAGAAGAGTTTACTCAACAAGAGAAAGAGCTGGCGCTGAAAGCCGCGATCGACTCTTCAACTTATGAGAACTACCCAGCACTGCAAGCCGATTGGGATCAAGGCGTATTGGATCGTACTTTAACCAAGCACATCGATTACATTGAGAAAAACGGCTTCACGCCAGCTATCCAACGTGTCGATGGTGAGCCAGTATTTGAAGACTACACGGTTGAGTCTGTTTCTTACGGTCTGGAAAATGCGTTCTATGATTGGGCTATCGCGCAAATCGCCAAAGCAGCCGGTGATACTCAAGCGGAAGAGCAATACCTTGAACGCTCAAAAGACTACAAAAAATACTTCGATTACAACCCAACAGAATACGCAGAACACGGCGTGACGGGCTTTATGCGCCCAGTGATGATTGATGAAACCTTCATGACCCCATTCGACCCATACGGTACGGAACACGAGACAGGCAACTACACCGAAGGTAACGCGTGGCAGTGGACTTGGTTTGTACCGCATGACATCGCAGGCTTGAAGACCATTATGGGTGGCGATGCTGAGTTCCAGAAAAACCTAGAAACAACCTTCACCGCAGAAAGCCAAGGCACAGAAACACCGGATATGTCTGGTTTGATTGGTCAAGTTGCGTTTGGTAATGAGCCTTCACACCACATTCCTTATCTATTCAACTGGACCGCAGAACCATGGAAGACACAACAAGTCGTCGACCACATTCTGGATGACATGTATTTCGCTGCGCCAGAAGGCGTCATTGGTAACGAAGACGTTGGCGCAATGTCCGCTTGGTATGTGATGTCTGCATTAGGCTTCTACCAAGTGAATGCGGCAGAACCTATCTACACTGTGGGTCGTCCACTATTCGACAAAGCGGTGATTCCGGTGAAAGGCGGCACGTTCACCATCACCACAGAGAACAACGCCGATGACAACATGTACATCAAGTCTGTCACCATCAATGGCAAAGCTTTAGATAATGGTTTCTTCTTCGACCATTCCGAGTTCAAACCGGGTGGCGAGTTGCACTTCGTGATGACAGGCGATCAATCTGAAGCAATGAAAGCGCCTCAATAAACCTCTATCACTCTTCCCTCTTCAAAGGTCAGTTCGCGAGAGCTGGCCTTTTGTTTTCAAAAAAATGCTTAGTTATTGGGCACACACTCCGCCATTTGGGTTTGCAGCCAAAGCACAAATTTTTGTTCCAGTTCAGAACGTGCTTTGTCTTGAGTCAATAAGACATAATCATGCCCTGACGGCACAAAACCAAATGGCGCGACAAGGTTGCCACGTTTGAGATCGTCCATCACCAGAGGATAAGAGCCCATCGCCGCACCTAAACCGTCGACTGCAGCTTGAATGCAGAAATAGAAATGCGCGAAAGACTGTTCTGCTTTTCCGTTTATCGACGCTTTACCAGATCGCTGCATCCATTCGTGCCAAGCTTCAGGTCTGGTTTGGCTGTGTAATAGCTTCACGGAGTTCAAATCACTTTTCACTTGCTGCCAGTAGTCTGGTGAAAACACTGGACCCACCCACTCTTCCACCAGCTTGGTTTTGGGGTAGTGATACAAAGGCTCAAAGTCATCTCGACGAATTGCCATAGCAAGCCCTGTCGAGCCGAGCGTTACAGGTCCTCCCGCAGTCGAAAGCCGAACGTCTGCGTCACAACCATCATTAAACGTGGAAAGCCTCGGCATCAACCAACGCATGGTTAACGTTGGCTCACAAGAGACTTCAAGGTATTGATGCTTTTCCTGCACCAGCTTGTTCACGCCAGTCTCCAACGCTTGGAATGCTTGCTCGGTATAGCTTTTCAGCATCTCACCCTCTTTAGTGAGCAGCATATTACGCCCCTGTTTGTAGAACAGAGGCTGAGCCAGATAGGTCTCCAACACTTTGATCTGCTTACTCACTGCGCCATGCGTAATATTGAGCTTATTTGCTGCCTCACTAAAACTCGCAGACGATGCTGCGACATGGAAAACATGAAAGGATTTAAGATGCCTCATCTGTGACTTTTTCTCACACTTAGCGAAATTTGTTTCGGTTATAGTCTCCGAACTCTCGACCTACAATTGCCCCATTCATAACAACGAAGAAACAGGAAACACCATGGAGCTTTTCAGCCTTGCCTTATTAGGCATACTCATTGTCATCAGTCCTGGAGCTGATTTTGTATTGGTTCTTAGAAACAGCCTCAACAATGGCAGACAAGCGGGAATTTGGAGTGCCGTGGGCATTAGTCTTGCGATTTCGGTGCACATTACCTATTCATTGCTTGGTATCAGTTACTTAATCTCACAGAACGAATGGTTGTTCAGTTTGATTCGCTACCTAGGCGCGGCTTATCTGATCTATCTCGGATTGAAAGGGATTTTTGGGGCTGATTCTCAACAGAAAATAGAGGGGGAAACACAAGAAAGCATCTCCATTTGGCAGTTCTTTTTCCAAGGCTTTTTGTGCAATGTACTTAACCCAAAAACCATGTTGTTCTTCTTGAGTATCTTTAGCCAAGTCATCGATCCGAATACAGAATCGCAGCACCTAGCTTTAGGTTACGGTGTCTACATGATTGCGCTACACGGGATTTGGTTTTCTATGGTTGCCATCTTGTTTACTTCACCGCGATTGCAGAGTTTATTACTGCGCGTGAAACATAAGTTGAATCAAGCTTGTGGCGCTGGCTTACTGGTGTTTGGTGCCATGTTAGGGTTAAAGTCATAACACGCTGAGTTACGACATTTCGACTGATGCCACATCGAAGTTTGATAATCGCACGTATAATCTTCATCAGAACGATTAAGGGCAATTGACCTTGAGGAAAGGAACTCAATGAAAAAACTACTTCCGATTGTATTCACTTGTTTGAGCTTAGCTTTCACCGCACCATCGGTATTGGCTTCTGAACGTGCTGAGCAGGGTTGGCAATGGATTGAGCAAGGCGCAATGATTGTCGATGTACGCACACCACAAGAGTTTGCCGATGGTCACTTAGACAATGCGGTTAACTTTCCGCTTTCAGAGTTAGATAAACACTTTGCTAATGTCGATAAAGATACGCAAATCGTGCTTTACTGCCGAAGTGGTAATCGCTCAGGGCAAGCGTATCAGTACCTACAATCACAAGGGTTTACCAACCTTCATAACGCGGGTGGCTTAGTTGAGATGCAAAAATCGAAGTAACGACTAAGTCGCCGTAAAAGCGCAAAAAACCGCGGCGATCATCGACGCGCTCCTAAAACACGGTGGTCAAACAGAACGTGAAGCGAAAGACATCCAAGGCATCTTTGTGGATACCGCGGCTGAGCTAAACAAACAATAGAACTTGGTTCATCCTCGACCTAAGGCACCGACACTCCGTTGGTGCCTTGTCTATTTGCAAACTCGGGAAATCTTATTGCATGAAAAACGATTAAATCATTCGTTTATTGCAAACTTGGCTTTTCGACAGCAATGTTAGAAACAAAATTGCGCGCGCGAAGAAATACAATGGAGACAGTTAAACAATAGCCAGATCATTAGAGAAACGAGGTCCTCCATGAATCAACTTCCCGACGAAAACCAAAAACGATTTGTTGCCGTAATCAGTAAAAAAGTCGAAGTGGGACGCGCCGTTAACGTAGTAGGACACTTGAGTGTAAGCCTTGCGAATCAACTTTCTGATGGCGACGCAGTCTACACCGACTACCACGACCTCGACGGCAATGTTCATCCAAATATCTCGCACTATCCGTTTATCGTCTTGAGATCGGATAACTCCAACAAAATCAGAAAACTTCGCCAAGAAGCACTCGACAAAAGTATCCCCTTCTCCGATTTTACTCACACAATGGTAGAAGGCGGCTCTGAGGTTCAACAGCAAACTACCAAAAACACGCTGGAAGCTGAATTAGAATACTTGGGTATTTGTTTGTTCAGCGAGACTGAAACCCTTCGAGAATTGACCAAGAAGTTCAGCTTGTATCGCTAACACATAGAGCTCAGCTTCCTTGTTCCCTAACCAAATGGTTCTTAATAGGAAATCGAGCTAGCAATGTCGCCTCAGAGACACAACAAAAAAGCCAAACTGGGTAGTTTGGCTTTTCATCAAAATCATTCTTGTACCTAGGCATCAAGCCTACAGAACAAGAGAGCTGAAAGTTTATCGACGGCGGTTGTTAAAGCGAGCACGATCTGAGCGTTGCTTTGCTGAACGCTCTTTGTGGGCAGATGCTGCCTTCGCTTGTGAAGCCAGAATTGACTCAACCGTCAGTTCCATTGGTTCACGCGGCTCCAATCCATGACGGAAAGTACGTGCACGTGGTGGCAGGTTGTACTCGTATTCAGACGCCTTTGGCATGCGCTTGTAACGGTATAGGTAGAAGTTTTCTACACGCTCACGAGCCCATTCAGTTTTCTTCAGGTATTTAACACTGCTTGCGATGCTTGGCTTGGTGTTGAAACAGTTCATACGCATTGCTGTGTCGAGGATTTCCCAACCGTAATGGTCAACAAGCTGTTGCAACATGTCTTCTAATTTAAGACCGTGTAGCGGGTTGTTCTTCTGCAGTTCAATACGTTCTTCGTCGGTCATAAATTCATGGCTCATGAACGGCTCCTTAATTATGGGTAGCGAGCATGGTACTCACTACCTTACCTCTATTAGGTTTAGATTAATTCATCATAGTGAACAAGCCATCAAAGTTCTGTTTAACAGGTATACCTTCTTGGCTTGTTCACAATTATATGGCTTAGCTACGTTGGTTACGCGGCACTCAACATTTTTTGCTGATGTGCCATGTACTCTTCGAACGTACCTTGGAAACTCACTAACTGTTTGTCTTTCACATCAATGATCGACGTCGCCAAAGACGATACGAACTCACGGTCATGACTAACGAAGATCAAAGTACCAGTGAAGTCTTTTAATGCGCTGTTAAGTGCTTCGATAGCTTCCATATCCATGTGGTTGGTTGGCTCATCCATAATCAGCACGTTGATGTCTTGCATCATTAGCTTACCAAACAGCAGGCGGTTCTTCTCACCACCCGAGCAGTTTTTCGCCTTTTTGTTGGCATCGTCAGCAGTAAAAAGCAAGCGACCTAGAATGCCACGCACCATTAGGTCATTGTGCTTCACGGTACGCCACTGCGAGATCCACTCAAAGATGGTCAGATCATTATCAAAATCTGCACTGCTGTCCTGTGGGCAGTAACCAATCGAAGCGTTTTCAGACCATTTTACTACGCCTTGAGTTTGCTCGAGTTCGTTCACTAGACAACGCAGCAAGGTCGTTTTACCCACACCGTTTTCACCAATGATCGCAAGGCGAGTGCCCGCTTCAAGTAACAAATTGCCTTTTTCAAACAACAATTCATCACCAAACGAGTGACCAAGGTCTTGCAGTTCCAACGCTAAGCGATGCAGTTTTTTACCCTCACCGAAATCAATCGATGGGCTAACACGGCTACTTGCTTTCACTTCATCGAGTTGGATTTTTTCCATCTTCTTCGCGCGAGAACTGGCTTGTTTTGCTTTCGATGCATTCGCACCAAAACGGTTTACGAATTCTTGAAGTTCATTGATTTCAGCGGTTTTCTTCGCGTTAGAAGCCAGTAACTGCTCACGACGAAGACCAGATGCCTCAAGGAAGTATTCATAGTTGCCAGGGTAAATGCGCAGTTCGCCGTAATCGATATCTGCCATGTGAGTACACACAGAGTTTAAGAAGTGACGGTCGTGCGAGATGATGATCATCGTACATTTACGTTGGTTCAACTCTTCTGCCAACCAGTTGATGGTGTGAATGTCCAAGTTGTTGGTTGGTTCGTCGAGCAACAAGATATCAGGGTTTGCAAACAGGGCTTGCGCCAAAAGCACACGCAGTTTCCAGCCCGGAGCAACTTGTTGCATCAAACCAAAATGCAGTTCTTCTTCAATACCCGCTTGAAGCAAAATATCGCCAGCACGGCTTTCTGCTGTGTAGCCATCCATTTCTGCGAACTCACTCTCAAGCTCAGCGACTTTCATACCATCTTCTTCGCTCATTTCAGGCAATGAGTAGATGCGGTCACGTTCCTGCTTCACTTCCCAAAGCTTGCGGTCGCCCATGATCACAGCGTCAATCACGCTGTATTGCTCGAACGCAAACTGATCTTGGCTCAATACGCCCAGTTTCAGCCCTGGAGTAATAGACACATTGCCCGAGCTTGGCGTTAGTGCTCCGCTCAGGATTTTCATAAATGTCGACTTACCACAGCCGTTTGCGCCAATCAGACCATAACGGTTACCGTTGCCAAATTTAGCAGAGATATTTTCGAACAGTGGCTCGGCACCAAATTGCATGGTGATATTGTTTGTACTAATGATAGCGGCGTCCTCGAAGGAAATTTCTTTTAATAACAGTTTGTTAATTCACTTTCGAGATACGGTGAGACAAGGGCATATTGAAAGTGGCCGCCATTCTATCTGATTCGCTCAATAGGTGATATAGATCACGCTAATGTTGCGAAGGATTTTTATCAAAAAAAAGCGCCCCGAAAGACGCTGTTAATATCAATTAGTATGAATCTATGAACGCGAAGCCATTGGGTGGCTTGGACTCATCTCTAGCAAGTCCCACAGGTTGCCATAGAGATCTTCAAATACAGCGACTGTGCCGTAGTCTTGCTCCGCTGGCGGGCGAACAAACTTAATGCCCAGCTCTACCATTCGGTTGTAGTCACGCCAGAAATCATCCGTGTTTAAAAATAGGAACACACGTCCACCGGTTTGGTTACCGATAAAATCATGCTGCTCTGGCTTAGATGCTTTGGCTAGCAATAGTGTCACACCATTAGAACCCTGCGGAGAAACCACAACCCAGCGCTTATCTTGCTCTGGTTGGTAAGTATCTTCCACCAGCTCAAACTTCAGCTTATTCACATAAAAGTCTATCGCTTCATCGTAATCTCTTACGACCAAAGCAATATGGATAATGGATTGTTTCATCGCGTTATACCTTTAGTTTTCCGCTGATTACCGTCTTTGCGGAGCCAATCAGTTTAATGCGTCCGTTTTCAAGCAGTTCGGTTTGTAAATGACCACCGCGGGCTGATGCTTGATAAGCGCGGAACTTATTTTGACCGAGTTTTTGCGACCAAAACTGAGTCAGTGCGCAATGGGCCGAGCCTGTAACAGGATCTTCATTCACGCCCACCCAAGGAGCGAAGTAACGTGAGATGAAGTCGAGATCCGGGGAATTCGATTGAGCAGTTACCACCACGCCGCGGCCTTGAATATTCTTTAATGCGTCAAAGTTAGGCGCGAGTTCCAACACGGTTTGTTCATTGTCGACTTCAATAAAGCCTTTGCTGTCAAACTGAACGTAAGAAAGCACTTGCTCCGCTTTCAATCCAAGCGCCGCTAGCAACACAGCGTCTTGTTCAACATCCATTTCAAGCTGAGTCGAAGGAAAGTCGAGCTCAATCGTCGACTCGTTCACTTTTGCGTGAAGCTCACCAGAGAGGGTTTGAAATGCAATGGTATCGCCAACCTTCGCTAATCCTTGTTCTTTTAAGATTTGCGCTGTGGCTAATGTGCCATGACCACATAGCGCCACTTCTACCTTAGGTGTAAACCAACGTAGTCGCATGTCTTTCAAACAGAGAAAAGCGGTTTCTGATACCGCCATTTCTTCAGCGATAGAGAACATCAATGCCTCTGGTAACGGTTCTTGTGAGAGGCAGACTCCTGCAGGGTTTCCTTTGAAAGGTTCGGTGGTGAAAGAGTCCACTTGGTAGATATCGAGATCCATGATGCGCTTCCTAATACTGCTATTTTGGCAAGATGCCAAACAGCTTATCGGTTTCATGGTAAAGCGACAATGCATGCTCTGATTGTTCTTGCAAAACACAAACAAAAGGCACCCTTCGCGGTGCCTTTTTACATTCTGATGCTTGTTCAGCTCAAACCAATAACGTTCAATTTACCTGAACGAAACTTTAAAATTACTAGATATAATTAACCATTCATATTGGATATCTTATTCCCGTGCTTTGACGGACATCAAAAACAAATCGTTTTTCCTGCCTCTTCAACACTTCTTTGGATGCTCACCCAAAGAAAATAAATAAGAAAATTCAAACTCATAGGTATTCAATATGAAACAGCCTTTAAAAGCGTTAGTGCTGGCTCTAGGGTTATCCTTAGGCGCAGCCAACTGTTACGCATTAACTGTCGAACCGCTCGAAAAAGATTTTACTTTGCAGCTACTCGGATCCGGTGGACCTATCTCTGATGACCTTCGTGCATCGTCTGGTGAACTGATTTGGTGGAAAGGAAAATCGCGCGTGATGATCGATGCCGGTGGTGGTGTTTATCTGCGTTTTGGCCAAGCGGGTGGCAAACTGGAAGACTTAGACTTCCTTGGTTTAAGCCACTTTCACACCGACCACGTCGCCGACGTTCCTGCCTTATTAAAAGGTGGCTACTTCTTTGACCGTCAAGATCCCCTTGATATCGCAGGCCCTGAAGCAGGCTCTGCATTTCCTAGCTTAACCGGTTACATGAAAGCGCTTTTCGACGGTGATGAAGGTGCTTACGCATATCTGAACGGTTTATTTGATGGCAGCGATGGCTTGTTCCCAGTCACCATTACTGATGTGCCATACAAAACTTCCCAAGGCACCAAGGTGTACGAGCAAGATGGGTTGACCATTTACGCTCTCGGCATTCCACACGGTGACGTACCTTGTCTCGCTTTCCGAATCGAAAGTGCCGAAGGCGTGATGGTGATTTCCGCCGACCAAAACGGCAGTAACCCTGACTTCATCGACTTCGCTAAAGGTGCAGACATTTTATTGATGCCATTAGCTATTCATGAAGAAGCCGACGAAGTCTCGTCATTTATGCACGCTAAGCCATCGGTTGTCGGCAAGATCGCCGCAGAAGTGAATCCAAAACTCTTGGTGCTTAACCACTGGATGGGCTTAGGTCTAAAACTCAAACCCGCTTCCATCAAGATCGTTAAAGAGTACTACCACGGTCAAGTTATCGCTGGTCACGACTTATCTAGCTACCCAATGAGCGCAGCGAAGGAGATGTCTCATGAACAATAAACTCGCTCTATCTATCGCGATGACGTCTGTCATTACTTTGAACTCAGGCATGGCGTTTGCCGATGCACCCTCCGAAGCTCCCGTAGAGGCTCAATCCAGCTCTCAACATGGCGGTAAGTGTGCGGCTGGTAAATGTGGAACAGAGAAACGCTTCGAGAAACAAGAGTTAAAAGATGATCCGCAAGGCCGTTTGGTACGCGCCCGAGACGGTAAATGTGGCGTGACAGGTGAAGGTATTAACCCTTCGGCTGAAACCATCAAATTAACCAAAAGCAAAATCACAGGTGGGGTATGCGGACAATAACCGATACATCAAAAGGGATTGGGCTGCGCAGCGAACACGTTGATTTGCTGTGTCAGTTGCCCGAGCACCCAGATATCGATTTCCTCGAATTGGCACCGGAAAACTGGATGAATATTGGCGGCTTGAAACGTGAACAACTGCAAGACATTGCTCAATATTATCCACTTGTCGCTCATGGCTTGAGCTTATCGATTGGTGATTGCCAACCGTTAAACGAGTCTTTTGTACGAGACGTCGCACGCTTTCTCGATGAATTTAATATCGACATCTATAGCGAACATCTGAGTTTCTCTAGAGACAATCAGGGCTATTTGTATGAACTGCTTCCGATCCCTCGACATAAAGAGAACATTCCGTATTTGGTCGAACGCATTCAACGCGTGCAAGACATTATTCAGCGTCCATTGGCGTTAGAGAATATCTCTTACTACCACGATTACGGACATGAAATGCCAGAGGGCGAGTTCATCGCTGAAGTGAGTGACCGCAGTGGATGTGAGCTGCTTATCGACATCAACAATGTGTTCGTCAACAGCCGAAATCATCATTTCTGCCCTTACGACATGCTGAGTACTTTACCAAGCGACGCGATTCGTTATTACCACATTGCGGGTCACTTGAAAGAGCGTGATGACTTCTTGCTCGATACCCATGGAAAGCCAGTACCTGATGAAGTGATTGATCTGGCTCGTTACACCTACTCGGTGCATGGCAGCAAACCTTTACTGCTTGAGCGCGACCACAATGTGCCGTCGTTGCTTGTTCTGGCTGAAGAGCTTCGCAGCATTCATGGCGAGATCTTGGATTTCAGTCAAACACTCGAAGTGTTGTGTAAGGAGGTGCTCAATGCTTAATCCTCCGAGCAAAATGCGCGCGCAAATCGAGTCCCTAACGGCTCTGATTCGCACGCCTATGAATCAGCATGCGCTGTGTCGATATAGCGAATTTATCCGCGACAACATCTTGGGTGTCGTTGCGAATACGTTCCCTCTATTTTCTTCGCAGTTCGCTGATGAACAACTTGAACGCATGGTGGATGACTTTGTGGTGATGCATGGCGCGTCCGAACCTGAGTTTCATCATATTGCCACCGAGTTTGTTCAGTTTTTGCAGCAGAAAGCGCATCAAGATTCCAGCTCCATCTCTGCCGATCAGAAGGCGTTATTGGAATATGAATGGGTGGCGTTCAATGTAGAAATTGACACCTTAGTAGCGGCATTCAATTCACCCTCGAATCCGATATTCGAAGAGAATCAAGTGCTGCAACTCAACCCAACATTAAAGCTGGTCGAAGTGCCTTTCTTGCTGCATCAAGACTCCGTGACCTTCTTAACTGACAGGCGTCACCCTGTGTTTTATGGCGTGTTTCGGAACTCACAGCATCATGTGATATCGCAAAAGCTCAGAGAAGTGGATGTCGCATTGATTCAGCTATTACAACAGCAACCAAACCTGACTCTGGCTCAACTACAACAAATGATTGCTCAGCAACTCGCCAGATTCAGTTTCATGGAGTGGGCTCAACACTTCAGTGAACTAGGACTCGTCAACGTCCGCCCTTCAGGAGAAAAATTATGATTAAGTCAGCCCTCAATTGGTTCGACGGTCTCGTCGAGAAATGCAAAAGATACGATTACTTAGCGTTACTTGCGATTCGTCTCTACCTCATTCCGGTCATTTTTGTTGGCGCTCGCTCTAAGGTGCTGGGCTTCTCTGGCACCGTCGCGTGGTTTGGCGCGTCCACCGCAGATGGTGGTTTGAACTTACCATTTCCCGAGTTGTTAGCGTTTCTTGCCGCAGGTACGGAAGTTCTTGGCTGTATTTGTATCGCTTTGGGGTTGTTTACCCGAGTGATGTCGATTCCGATGATTTTCTTGATGAGTGTTGCGAGCGCGATGGTGCACTGGAAACACGGTTGGGATGCCATCGCCACCAGCGGCATGGAAGCAACGGTACGTTTAAACGGCTTTATTGAATGGTTAGCAACCAACTTCCCAGGTCGATACAACTACATCACCGAATTGGGTGACCCAGTGATGCTCAACAACGGTATGGAGTTCGCAGCCACCTACTTTGTGATGTTGCTGGTGCTGCTCTTCTACGGCGGTGGTCGCTACGTAAGCTTGGATTACTGGTTGAGAAAACCTTTCTCTCGCACACCAGCAAAAGCGTAACTCAAGCGCCCAAGCTTTAACGCTTAATTAAACAGACTAATAATAACCTTATCTAACCCGCTACTCTGGTAGCGGGAAGGAGTCCTTATGTTTGCAGATGTCGTTGATCTGTCGCGGTTTCAGTTCGCTAGTACCGCACTCTACCACTTTATATTCGTCCCACTGACCATAGGTTTGTCTTTCTTGCTGGCCGTTATGGAGTCTTTGTACGTCATGACGGGAAAAACCATCTACAAAGACATGACCAAGTTCTGGGGTAAGTTATTTGGGATTAACTTCGCCGTGGGCGTGGCGACCGGTCTTACCATGGAGTTTCAATTTGGTACCAACTGGGCGTATTACTCTCACTATGTGGGCGATATTTTCGGAGCGCCGCTCGCCATCGAAGCCTTAATTGCCTTCTTCCTCGAATCCACCTTAGTCGGTATGTTCTTCTTCGGTTGGGATCGATTGTCAAAACGCCAACACTTGTCGGTCACTTGGCTGACGGCTCTGGGTTCTAACTTCTCTGGGTTGTGGATTTTGATGGCAAACGGCTGGATGCAAAACCCTGTCGGCGCAGAATTCAATTACCAAACCATGAGAATGGAAATGATCAACTTTGCTGATGTGGTGTTTAACCCCGTCACGCAAGTGAAGTTTGTTCATACCGTGGCTGCCGGTTACACCACAGGTGCTTTGTTTGTAATGGGCATCAGTGCTTACTACTTACTCAAAGGCAGAGATATCTCTTTCGCTCGCCGTTCGTTTGCGGTGGCGTCTGCATTTGGCATGGCGGCGATTGTGTCGACATTGATGCTGGGTGATGAATCGGGTTACGAGCTTGGTGACGTGCAACAGGTAAAACTGGCGGCGATTGAGTCCGAGTGGCACACCGAAGAAGCGCCCGCCTCGTTCACGCTATTTGGCTTACCAAACCAAGAAACCATGGAAACTGACTACGCCATTAAGATTCCATATCTAATGGGGATCATCGCGACTCGCTCGCTGGATGAACCAGTGATGGGCTTACGCGATCTCATGGCGCAGAACGAAGATCGTATCCGCGATGGTATCCAAGCTTACGACATGCTAGAGGAACTTCGCGCAGGTAACGACAGTCCTGAAAACATCGCTCAATTCGATGAGATGAAGAAAGATCTCGGCTACGGTCTGCTCTTGAAGAAATACACCGAGAACGTCACCGACGCGACCGAAAGCCAAATCAAGCAAGCGGCGCAAGACACGATTCCTCAAGTGGCACCACTGTTCTGGAGCTTCCGAATCATGGTGGCGTGTGGGGTATTAATGTTCGCCATTATCGGTTTGTCTTTCGTCCAAGTCTGCCGCAGAAAGTTGGGTTCGAGCCCTTGGCTATTGAGAGCAGCACTATGGGCGATTCCATTGCCTTTCATAGCTTGTGAAGCGGGTTGGTTCGTTGCCGAATATGGACGTCAGCCATGGGCAATTGGCGAGGTCCTTCCGGTCAATATGGCAGTATCTAACCTCGCACCAAGTGACATTTGGATTTCGCTCGGCTTTGTTTATGTGCTCTACACAGCGTTCTTGATTGTAGAAATGTTCTTGATGGTGAAGTTTGCCAAATGTGGACCAAGCGTACTCAAAACGGGTCGCTATCACCATGAAGGAAACAACGAAAAAGACAAACAATCCGACACATTCAAACTGATTGATCAGCACTAAGGAGGCACTATGTTTGATTACGAAAACCTACGCCTATTTACTTGGGCGATCGTTGGTGTGCTGTTGATCGGTTTCACCATCACTGACGGATTCGATATGGGGGTGGCCGCGCTGCTCCCGGTAATGGGGAAAAAGAACCTAGAACGTCGCGTAATGCTTAACGCTATCGCGCCACACTGGGACGGCAACCAAGTTTGGCTAATTACCGCTGGCGGTGCCATCTTCGCAATATGGCCCTTGGTATACGCCGCAGCGTTCTCCGGCTTTTACATTGCCATGCTATTGGTGCTCGCATCCCTTTGGTTGCGTCCTATCGGTATGGATTACCGAGCTAAAATCGATAATCCGCAATGGCGCAACGCATGTGATATCGCCTTGTTCATCAGCGGTGTGATTCCACCGATTATCTTTGGGGTTGGTTTCGGTAACTTGTTGGTCGGCGTACCGTTCGAGTTAAACAACTTGCTAATGCTCGATTATCAAGGTGGGTTCTTTGACTTGCTCACTCCATTCCCAATTCTGTGTGGCTTAGTGAGTTTGACCATGGTCGTGACACAAGGTGCTGCTTTCCTTCAAATGAAAACTAAACATGAGCTACGCACACGAGCACAAAACATCACGCTGTGGGGCGCGGGGGCAACCATGTTGTTGTTTATGTTTGGCGGTTTGTTCGCGGCATCGCAATCGGGTTACATCATCATCGGCTCAATGCTAAAAGATGGTGTTTCTAATCCACTCAACAAACAAGTGGTGAGCATCGCGGGTGATTTATTGCATAACTTCAGCGAAATGCCGCAACTTTGGTTGATTCCATTCACTGCGGTAACGAGTTTACTGGTGTGCTTTTGGGCAACAGTCTCTCGCCGTGCTGGGGTGGCGTTCACTATGTCGAGCATCGCGATTGCTTGCATCATCTTAACTGCAGGCGTCACCTTGTTCCCGATGATCATGCCATCAAGCATCAACCCATCGCACAGCTTAACATTATGGGATGCGACATCGAGTGAGAAAACGCTCGGCATTATCTCTATCGTTGCCATCATCGTTGTACCTGTGATTCTGGGCTACACCGCATGGTGTTACTACAAAATGTTCGGACGTTTGGATAACAACTACATCCGCAGCAACAGTTCATCGCTCTATTAAGGAGGCAAGTATGTGGTACATGTGTTGGGTACTTGGCGTATTACTCGCCTGCGCCTTTGGTGTCATCAATGGTTTATGGCTAGAGAACAAAGGACGCTTTGAAGAGGAAGAGTTCTAGGTTCTCACTTCAGAATGGAACATTCTCAATAACAAACGCCCTCAATCACGAGGGCGTTTGTTCATCTCAATGATTTACTCTGCCGACAATCGATAGCGGCGCACTTCGTATTTATCTTGTTCTGAATAAAACGTATTGAGGAACTCGCCACCCGCTTTTTCGATCACGCGTCTTGATGCGATATTGCCCACATCACAAGTTACGATTGCAGATTCCTCAACGACCTCGGTTTTCACCCAATTCAACATCAATGTGGCGATGCCTTTACCTTGAGCATCTGGCGCAGTTTCGTAACCAATATGCCCTATCACATTTTCAAGGTAATCGTTGTTCCCTTCACGAACTCGAATCGAACCAAGTATCACCCCTTCTTCGATACAGAAGTATGTCGAAGACGGCGTCCAACCTTCCGGTAAACCTTCGCCCTTTGAGTATCTAATTCGTTTTTTCAAAAGCGCTTCACTATCGCTTTGGGCGGCGACGTACATTTCCATTCCCGCCTGAGCACACTTTTCTACATACTGCTCAAACGCTTCTAAATGACTGAGGTTGGCTTTAACTATTTGCATTTTCTTCCTTGTTTAGTTTGAGTGAGCATTCGCTACGAAACCAATGGTTCGATGTTTTCTGCAAATAAGCACTCAAGGGGATAAGGCAAAGCAAGTGTCGGCATATCTGTTTTAGAGAACCAAGCCAGCTCGATAGTCTCGTCATCTAGCTGTTCGTCAAAGTGTCCCGTTTGCAGACACTTTAACAAGATAACTGTGTATTCAACTTGGTCGCCGTTTGGATAAGTAAAACCAAACCCCTCTCCACCGAAAACACCGAGCACACGTTCAACTTTAATCTTGAGTCCGGTCTCTTCTCTGACTTCTCGAATCACGGCTTGCGAAGGTGATTCGGCTGGCTCAATCATGCCTGCAGGTAAACTCCAACTGCCATCCGCTTTCTTTTGCAAAAGCAGTTTATTACTTTCATTAAGGATCACGGCTGCAACGCCCGGAATCATTAATACTTGATTCCCAACTTTGCTGCGTAGCTCTTTTACATAGTGACTGGCACTCATCTTTCATCCTTGAATATACTTTTTACCAAACATTCATTTTGAAATACAACAAGAAGCAGGTGATGAATAGCAATCCACACCATGCGAAGAAGGTCATGGCCTTTTGCTCTACCGATGCCTCTTCAGGATCAGGTTGCAAAATAAAGTAAAAGCAAACGATTGGGACAAGCTCGTAGGTTTTACCTATATATTGATGACCAGCCTCAAGGAATGGTGGGACGTACAAATACACCACAGTGTACGCAATGAAATAAAGCATACCGAGAATTCGGTTTAAACCGATAACCTGCCCTTCTCGGTAAAACCAAACCAGTGCTGCTAACCCAGCCAATATTGAGATAAGTAAAAACATCCGTTCTTCTACTATGCAATTTAAGTCTTGCAAGACTATTCAAATAACCAACTTATTCAATTAGTTATAAATCTAAACTCGATATAAATCACACATATGAACAGAGAGTTCAAATAGAAGATAAAGGGTGGTTTGCCGCTCCACCGGCCTTTCTCTAACAAGAAAATGAGTCACTAATCGCATTGTTGCCTATCCTTATTAAATAACAAAAAGTACAGGCTTAATGACTGGCATTATTTTTAGGGGGCTTGATGGTATCAAATATCTATCGCCACAAAATGTGTAGAGTTTTGAGCGTTTTTCCAATGGTTATCTGTCTACTTGTGCTCATGTTGCCACCTAAGCTGATGGCTAAACCGCAGCTAATATTTGGTGTCGTGCCACAACAATCAGCAGCCAAACTCGCCGAGCAATGGCAACCCTTGCTTGACCGATGGGGGGAATTGGCGGGTGTTGAACTCAAATTTGCTACTGCACGCGATATCCCTACTTTTGAAAAACGTTTAGCCGCGGGTGAGTATGATGTGGCTTACATGAATCCTTATCATTTTACTTTGGTGAATCAAACGCCGGGATACACCGCAATTGCGCATGCCAAAGACAAAAAGATAACTGGTATTTTGGTCACCAAAGCCGACTGGAAAGGTGACTTACAAGATCTGCAACAACAAACCATAGCCTTCCCCGCTCCGCGTGCCTTTGCTGCCTCTATCATTAATCAGTCTGAATTGACCCAAAAAGGCATTGTCTTCGATACCAAATACGTCGGTTCGCATGACTCCGTCTATCTAGGTGTAGCCAAAGGTTTATATCAAGCAGGAGGAGGGGTTTCGAGAACATTTCATAGTTTAGATGAGAGCGTAAGAAATCAGCTTAAGATACTTTACAAGACAGCTCCCTATACACCCCATGCTATCGCGGTTTCACACTCCGTCGTGACAGAAACTCGCGAAGCATTGCAGAATAGCATTGAGACTCTTAATCGAGATGCAAAGGCACAAGGTAGTTTCCATCTATTGAACATCAAAGGCCTTCAGCACGCCGAAGACAAAGATTGGAATGACGTTGTTCAATTAGGCATTTCGTTATGAGAGAAGCGCGATGACTCTTAGAACGAAGACGATAATCGCTATTGCCCTCATTGAAGCACTTGCTCTCGGCATATTGATTGTCAGTGGTCTGAATTGGTTAAAAAGCTCCAATGAAAAGAGCCTAGAGGTGGGCAGTAAACAGCTAGTGAGTGTGTTTGCCAAAGCCTCAAGAGATGCGGTTATCGCCACCGATTTGGCCTATTTAGATAGCTTTGCGCAATCTGTTGTCAGTGAACACAACCTCGCTTATATACGCATTGTGGACCGCGATGGCACTGAACTTACCAAACAAGGCGAATACACGAATGTGGATGCCTCGTTAAAACCCTTTGACTCACCCGACGGGGTTTATGACGTCATAAGCCCGATCACGCTTAACTCTCAATCTTTTGGCTCTGTCGAAATGGGCGTCAGAGTCGATAGTATTCATCAAATTTTAGACTTAGCCACACAGGCAAGCATCATGATTGCCATATTGGAGATGACGCTTGTGGCATTGTTCTCATTTGCGTTAGGTAGCTATTTGATGAAGCGCCTCGACTTACTGAGGCAAGGCGTCGTTAAAGTTACTCAGCAAGGTCCCGGATCGCAAATCGAAATATCCGGCAATGATGAAGTGACTCGTGTAGGAGAAGCCTTTAATCGAATGTCCTCTTCGCTTGCTAAAGCGCAGAACAGTATTAAAGAACAATACCAATCACAAAAAGCACTATCAGAGAAAGTATCTCAGCTTGCTCAAGTTGCAGAACATGCGAGAGATGCCATTATCATCACCGACCCTGTGGGTAAAATTACATGGGTTAACCCCGCCTTTGAAACACTGACAGAATACAGCCTTGCTGAAGCAAGAGATAAAACACTAAGTGAATTATTACAGGGACCCAATACTCAAAACGTTCAACTGCAAAAATTTTCTGACAGTATTCAAAACCACCAGCCTGTGCGCACCGAAGTCCTTAACTATACCAAATCTAATCAGCCTTATTGGGGGGAAAGAGACCTCTCCCCGGTAATGAACGAGCATGGCCAAGTCCAGCGCTTTATTGTGGTTGAGCGAGATATTTCAGAACGCATCGAGATTGAAAAAAAAATTATCAGATGAGGTCAAAAAATCAGCCAGAGCAACCAAAGCAAAATCTGAATTTTTGGCCAACATGAGTCATGAAATCAGGACGCCGATGAATGCCATTATGGGATTTAGTGAAATCCTTCTGGAAAGTGAGAAGAGAAATGAACAAAGAAGCTTACTTCATTTACTGCACAAGTCGGCCGGTAACCTCATCACGCTCATCAACGACATTCTTGATTACAGTAAAGTAGAAGCAGGCAAGCTGACTTTGATTGAAGAGCCTTTCGACTTAAGGGAGCTTGTGGAAAGTAGTACCGCTTTGTGTGCCTATCAAGCAAACAAAAAAGACCTAAAGTTATTGGTGGATATGCCTTTGGATATTCATGCTCACGTCATTGGAGATCGTGGACGAATAAATCAAATTTTGCTGAACTTGATAGGAAATGCCGTCAAATTCACCGAAGGAGGGCACATTTTAATCAAGATAACAGAAAAACGAACCCCACAAGGCAATGTATACTGTTTTGATGTTATTGATACAGGCATTGGTATTCCCGAAGAGCGCTTACCGCACATAATGGACAAGTTCGAACAGGTCGATAATTCAATCACGCGTAAGTACGAAGGCACCGGACTTGGATTAGCAATATCTAAGCGCTTAGTTCAAATGTATGGTGGCGACCTGAGCGTCACCTCTACTTTAGGCAGTGGTTCATGTTTCAGTTTCTCTTTGAAACTTTGTCAACAAACACCAGATCATGACACCGATTACGATCTGGCTGGCATCAACGTCTTACTCATTGATAGTTATTTGCCACGCGTTACGCTTTTCAAGTCCATCGCACAAGCCATGCATTTCAATGTCACACATGTTCCAAATGTGAAAGCACTGGAAGAGGCGAACTTTCAGGAAACTAACTTCGAGCGCATTATTGCAAATATTCAAACAGAAGAAGACAGAGCACTCATTTTCAAACTTAAGCCTAGCCTTACGAGCAGTGAAATGCATATTCTCTTTATGGCTCCATATCTACTCGATGGTACTGAGAGCAACCGAGATGAAAAAAGCGAGGTACTCCATCAACCCATTACACACCGGAAGCTATTTAATCTTTTGTATTCAGATCCTTTGAGTAGCAGTGCCAACCAGTCAAAGCCACAAAAAGATTTACGTGGCGTGAAATTACTTGTGGCTGAAGACAGTTCCGTCAATCGAATTCTTATCTCTAAAATGCTGTCAAAGACTGGGATCGATCTGACCATTGCCGAAGATGGAGTCATCGCCGTAGAACACTACCAAAAGATCAAACCTGACATGGTGATTACCGATATATCGATGCCGAATAAAGATGGCTTCAGCGTGACGGAAGACATTCGCAATCTGCAACAAAGTCAGGACTACCCTTGGTGCCCCATCATCGCGTTCTCAGCTCATGCACTAGAGGAAGAACAAGGCAGAAGCACTGAAGTAGGAATGAATGATTATTTAACCAAACCTGTTCAAAAGACCGATTTACTCAACATGATTTCAAAATGGGTCAGTTAACAAAGGTACCGGACAGAGACTCTCATAATAATTGAAACAAAGAACACGATTATTCTGTTGGTGAGAATAAGAATGCCACTTTCCAAACAAAAATATACACAACAACACACGGTGATACATGCATCATAAGAAGCACATAAATAACCCTCTATGTTAATTACGGTTTTACCACTAACAACTAGAGGAATACATATGGATATCACCCGTCGTGTATGGTGGTGCTATCAATGATATCGCACCAGATGCCACAAGAGATTCATTTATCAAAATGCAATACATCAAAAACGATTGGGATCCACAAAACCTATTCAATCACGCACAATCTATCGTCGGAACTCCTCGTCCATTGTAGGTACTGTAGTTTCATACGTAACAAGTAACAAAGGCACCACCTGGTGCCTTTTGTTTCGATTTAGATTTGAGCCTATTCGCCATTTACACTCAAATGCATGCGGTATTAATTGACATACTGGGCTTGCACATCATGCTTAAGAAACTCAATTTCAGCTATTTTTTGCTTCAGTTCTTCTTCGCTGATTACGCCTTCCTTTTGTAACCAACGGAATTTTTCGATCTCATTTTCTGGGTCATTTTCCGGGTCTACGTCACCATAATACTTGCGCAGTTGTTGAATGCGTCTGCCCTTAATCTCCTCAACGATAACGTCGTGATATCTTTCTTGAATGACGTAAACTTTAACTGGGTCCATTGCAAACACGCTGTATTTTATCGTGGAGAAATACGACCAACCAATACACAGAATACCGATCACCATCCAAAAACCTTTACCGCTTAAAGGGTCGCCAGCATACATAGCGCTCCCAAGCTGAAAAAGGCCAATAACAATCCATAGCGCACCGACATTCCTGAGCCATTCATTACGTTCAATAACGACCGATGATTTGTTAGGAAAGTCGATGTATCGAAAGTTTTCGTCTAAAGAACCGTTTTTATCTTTAACGGCATAGTTAAAATAATCGTCATGGAAAGTAAACGTATGTTTGTTCGATCCTTTCTTTTGTACAAGTTCCATCATGATTCTCTGTTGGTATTTTTCCGTTCGCTTCTCACATCAAGGTGCCCTTTTAGTTATTGGAGACCTATCAACAAGTTATCGCGATCACAATATTTATCTGACTGGTGATATCACACTAATTTATATGAAATTAATCACTCACGATGCGACCGTCACCATATTTTATAAACACAAACTGTTGTTTAGATTCCACTTGAGTCAATTTCATACTAAATGACTAATTTAACAATGAAAAAAGGCACCAGTCGGTGCCTTTTGTTTTACTTAATGAGTGTACTTACAACTCGTGCTCAGTACGTGCGATGATGTCGTCTTGCGCATCTGGTGATAGCGCAGTGAAGAAGGCCGAGTAGCCTGCAACTCGCACGACAAGATCACGATATTGTTCAGGGTTCTTCTTCGCAGCTAGCAAGGTCTCACGAGAAACGATGTTGTACTGCACGTGCCAACCTTTATGGTGGTTGAAGAAGGTACGAATCAACATAGATAGCTTGAGCTTGTCCCCTTCAGACTCAACCGCGGCCGGGCTTAACTTCTGGTTAAGCAGCACGCCACCAAGGATTTTATTCGCTTGGATCTTACCGACCGAGTTGTACACTGCCGTTGGGCCTAAACGGTCTGAGCCAGATGACGGGCTTGCACCTTCTGCCAATGGCGTTTTCGCTTTACGACCGTCCGGCGTTGCCATAGTTGAGGCGCCAAATGGGACGTTTGCCGAGATACTTGATGTACCTGCGTAGTAACCGCCACCAATTGGACCACGCCCATGACGCGTATTAACGAACTGCTCTAGCTCATCAATGTACACTTGGTAAGCGTCTGCCAGTAGTTGGTCTACTGCGTCATCATCATTACCGTATTTTGGTGCAAAGTTGATAAGACGTTGGCGAAGCTGCTCGTTCTCCATGCCGTCGAAATCTTCTGCTAGTGCTTTTGCCAGCTGTTGTTGTGAGATAAGAGGCTGGGTGATCTGCGCGTCATCGAAAACAAGGTGTTTGATTGCAGCTAGGCTGTTACCCAAGTTTGCGATACCGACTTGCAAGCCAGACACCCAGTCGTATTTCGCGCCACCTTCTTTCACGGTTTTACCGCGAGCCAAACAGTCATCCACCAGCGTTGAACAGAAGATGTCTTGTGCCTGCTGCTCAAGCACGCTGTCGACTACCGTATCAATCTCAATCGATTTACGAGTGTAGTAGCGGATTTGCTCTGCCCAAGAAGCCGTCACTTGCTCAAAGTTCTCAAAGTTGCCTTTTGCTAATGACTTATCGTGCGGCAAGAAAGCTTTACCCGTTGTTGCATCCACACCTTCGTTCAATGAAGCAAGCAAGATACGAGCGAAGTTAATGAAGCTCATGCCCGTACAACGGTAACCCCATTTGCCGGGAACCGCTGTTTCGATACAGCCGATAGATGCGTAGTTGTACGCGTCTTCTTTCTCTACGCCAAGTTTGATGAATTCAGGAATAACAATCTCATCGTTGTTAAACGCAGGCATACCGAAGCCGCATTTAATCACTTCGATACAGCCCATTAAGAACTCTTGGTTCAAACCTTCATGGTAACGCACACTCAAGTTAGGTTGCGTCGAACGTAACTGACCACAAGATTCCAGAATCGCCCAAGAAAGTGGATTTACTGCGTCTTCTGGCTCACCCTTTTCATTCAACCTCTGACCGCCGATACACACGTTTTGATACAGCGGAGAACCTGCGGAGGCTTTAGAGTGCGCACCAGAGCGAATCTTGTTTACTTCAAGCAGCTTCAACCAGCAGCTTTGTAAAAGCTCAAGTGCGAAGCCTTTTTCAAGCGTGCCGTTTTCGATATCACGAACATAAAACTCGTTGAGGAATTGGTCCATACGACCGAAAGAAACCGAGTGACCGTTCGATTCGATTTGTAACATCAACTGAACGAAGTAGCTCAATTGCAGTGCTTGCCAGAAGTTTTCTGGTGCGTGGCTTGCTACATGACGACAGTTTGCCGCAATACTTTCTAACTCAGCTTTGCGCAGCGGGCGTGTCTCTTCTAACGCCATTTTTGCCGCCAATTCAGCGTAGCTCACCATGTGATCTTGAATCGCAAGCAGTACGATTTCGACCGATTTGTAGAACTGCTCTTTCTTCAAGCCTTCAAAGGTCGAAACATCATTGTTAGCACGGTGCTGACGAACATCCTCTAGCAAGCTGTTCATGCCTAGCTTCAAGATTTTCTCGTTATCCACCGCAAGGTGCGCGTCACCCGAAGTCATGTTGCCTTCGGCTTTAATGATGGTGCTGGCTAAGATTTCTTGCTGCTCATCAGTAAACAAGCCATAACAACGGTCTTGAACGGTTTTACCACGCCAATACGGTGTGATGCTGTGGATGCTTTGCTTATCTTCTTCAGTAACAGCAAAGCCTGCACCAGGACGGTCGGCTAGCTCATCAATTTCCGCTTCAATCCAACGCACTGTATATTCTGGGAAAATAGGCGCAGCGCGCACTTTGCTCGCTTGGTTACCGACGATCAACTCATCATGTTTAATCCAAATCGTACGAGTGCGTAAGTGCTCTTGCAGTGCTAGCGCACGTTGCACAATCACAGGTTTGTCTTCGTTTGCTTGATAAGCACGAGTGTATGCCTCTGCACGCTCGGTGCAGACAGGTGGCGTTACGATGTTTACCAGTGCCGATTTGTGCGCTTTGATACGCTCAGGAAGGTAATTCAGATCCATAGTTAACCTCTTACAATCACGTTAAGTTGGGTGTTTTCGCTTGCGTATTGCATGGCGCTTTCTAGCAGTTCTGGTTTGTTTAGTGGCTTGTCAGAACACTCGTAAGGCATATCGAGCAAACGGTATTTATTGATGCCGAGCGTGTGGTACGGCAGCAAGTGAAGTTCTTGGCAGCTTTCTAGTGAAGCCGCAAAATCGATGATGTCTTTCAACTCTTCGATGGTGTCATTGAACCCCGGCACAACGGGAACGCGAATCACAATGCGTTTCGCGATAGGTGCCAGTTTTCGGAAATTGTCTTTGATGCGTTTTAGTGAACCTTTCGCCCAACTAAGAAACTTTTCTTCATCAGTGTGTTTTAAATCCGCCAACCAACAATCAATATGCGGCGCGGCTTTTTCGACGTTCTTCCACGGCACATGCATGCACGATTCAATAGCGGTAGAGACTTGGTTGTCATGCAGACGCTGTGCGAGTTCTGCCACCAAATCCGCTTGCATGAGTGGCTCACCACCGGAGAAGGTCACACCACCTTGGCTTTGGTCGTAGAAAGGTTTGTCCTTCATTAAGGTGTCGAACAACATGTCTGATTTCGCTTCTTCACCGCAGACGGTCAGTGCTTGCGTCGGACAGACATTGCGCAGCGCGATCAGTTGGTCTTCTTTGATTGCTTTTCGATTGATGATGATCTGGTTGTCGATGCGTTGAATACCATCACCCACCGTTTCACTACCCGCAGTAGATTGAGTTGTGGCTTGATAAGCAGAAACGCACAGCTGGCAATCTTCCATGCAGCTTCGCTGATCAAACAACAGTGAATGTTTTTCGCTGCGGCTTTCTGGATTTTGACACCAAAGGCAAGACAAGCTGCATCCTTTAAGAAAAAGAATGGAACGAATGCCATCGCCATCATGGGTAGAGAATCGTTGGATATTGAAATACATCTCTGCTTGCCTCTTGGTCTGTGCTACCGCTGTGTACCTGATTCGTTTCTTTTGCTTGTTAAGTCTTATGAACAGCTTTTCTGTTTTCTAACTGAAAGCTTCATTTGAGCGTTTACAAGTTTCACTTAACTTTCATTTAATGAAATTATTATAGTTTCAAATGAAATTTCAATTGATCAAAATCAAGATCTCGTTCGATTGTCAGATCTATAGTGATCCCATCATCAAAGCGAAGATTTTGTTTAAGGTAGAAACCATGATTGAACTTTATTTAGATACTGCTGATGTGGCAGAAGTAAAACGCTTTAACCAATGCCTACCGCTAAAAGGCGTGACGACAAACCCAAGCATTTTGGCGAAGTCAAAACAGGGACTGAATGAAACCCTAGCAGGCATGCAAGAAGCACTTGGCGGTAAACCTCGCTTTCACGCTCAAGTCGTGAGTTCAACCGTCGAAGGCATGGTGGCAGAAGCGCGCCAACTGAATGAATTGCCTTACGATATGGTGGTAAAAGTGCCAGCAACAGAAACCGGCTTATCGGCAATTAAGCTAATGAAAAAAGAGGGAATTCAGGTTCTTGCTACTGCTATCTATTCAGCTCAACAAGGTTTCCTAGCGGCACTGTGCGGTGCAGACTACCTAGCACCTTACGTAAACCGCATTGATACGATGAACGGCAACGGTATTGAAGTGGTTGCGGATCTTCAATTGTTGCTCGATCAAAACCAACTACCAGCGAAGATTTTGGCAGCCAGCTTCAAGAACACTCAACAAGCGATGGAAGTGATGAAACTTGGTATCGAAGCCATTACATTACCAACCGATGTGGCGGCACAAATGTTCGCCCATCCAGCAGTCAAACCTGCGGTTGAGCAGTTCGATAAAGACTGGAAAGGGACGTTCGGCGAGAAGCTTTCATTTGAAAGCTAATTAAAAGTAGCAGCTAGACGTCTTAGTTAGGGTCTATTAATAAGGGAATCTTAACTCACCCTGTGCGCCGGTGAGTTTAAGATTCCCTTTTGTGTTTCAGATAAAGAAGTAGCGCTACAGCAGCTCTCTATTGGTCAGTGACCAAAGGTACACGCGCTTGAGTAAACTGATTTTGAACCTCTTACGAATACCTCGTTTGGAATAGCGGAGTCGGCTTGGCAAAGTAATGGCTTTCAGCTCGGTTTTCATTTCTTTTCCATCCACCAACACAGTAAACCTCCGATGCAGTAAGCTAGCAGATCTTTCCAATCAAATGTGGCGCCCAAAATTACAGCCAGAGGCGATGAAGGTTCGATACCAAGCCAAGCAGCAACCTGTAACAATTGCCCCAACTCGACGGCAAACGCAATCAACACCACCAATGAAACCAGCCAGTTAACGGGCATGGAAAACAAGCTTGCGAGAAAGTAGTAGAGCCAAACCACAACGAGAACATCACCAACTGTCGGACGAATAAAGCTGTCTCAAACATAGAGCGCAATAACGACCAATGCGATAAAACACACCAAGCTTTTCAGTCCATTTTTTACCGAAAATCGCAGGTGGATAGCGGACGTCTCTTCCACCATATCACTTGGCTTAGCAGTGAGAATTGCTCGCTTAAACATCTTCATGATTCGCCTTTGAACTTTCTTCTGCTTTCTTATTTCGTGCGTACCAGTCGATGTTGCGTGTAATAACCATAGTGAAGCTCAAAATCGCGAAACACAGCAATGTCCCCATAACCAATGCGTAGCTTTCTGCTTGTAGCAATCCAAACAGTAATCCGTAGAGAGTAAGTAAACACGCTCCGAATATCGCGCCGTGTTTGGTGTTGCTCAACATACCGCTCACGTACACACTTAAAAGGCCTGTCGATGCGACTGCCGACACCACATACGCCCAGTTAAAGCCCAGATGTTCACTCATCGAAATCAGCAATAGATAAAAAAGCGCTAAAGCCAGACCAATAAAGCCGTATTGCACCGGGTGAACCGGACGCGCTTGGAACAGCTCCAGTAAGAAGAAACTCGCAAATACTAATGTGATAACCAACAGTGAATAGTTCACAGCCCGGTGAGATTTCAAATAGTGGTCCACGGGATCAATCAAATCTACGCCCATTTGTCGCTGTTCAAGCTCGTGACAAGCGTGATGCGATGACAAACAGCTTTGGAACAGCTGCGCGATATTGGTTGAGAAATTGTTGCTCGCCCATTGTGCGTTAAATCCATCTTCAGATACCTCGGACGACACCGGTAAGTAATCACCAATAAAGCTTGGATGCGCCCATGTTGAAGAGAGCTCAACCGTTGTTTGACTGCCGATTGGTGTGACTTGAAGCTGCCCCATCCCTTGCAGTAAGAAGTTAAGATCGAAAGCCAAAGGTTGCTCTGCATTTAGTTCTGCGAGTCTCAGGGCACTGTGGAAGCCTTGTGGTAACTGGTCTAGCCCTGTTCCCGGTGCGACTTCGATATCAGCACTCGCCATGGTCATGTCATCCAAACGAATCAATCCGCGGCTGTCTTCAATGCCAACGACAAGGCTCATGTTTTCAATATCAAGTCCCTGCAACGCCGCGAGATCGTCTGCATCAAAAGCGCCTTTCAGCGACACTTGCGCTTTGTATAAACGCGCACGGTAAATACCTCGGTACTTTTCAAAACTGTCCAGATTTGCGCTCATATCAAAAGTGCTAGGTAGGAGGAATTTACGACGCTCTTTAATCTGTACTTTGTCATCTCGGTAACTGGTTTCAGTGTAGTTAACCATGATGAATGGACCAATGATGCGCTGTTCGCCACTGCTGCTGCGTGCGATGTCATTTCTGACTTCATCTTGGCGATATGAGCGTTCTGAGATCAGCCCTGTGACCATTGAAAGTGGGATTTGCAGTAAAACAAACAAAAACAGCACGAATGCGAACTTCGTGCCGAGTTGGTTATTGAGGATCTTTTTCATATTTCATTCTCCATTTGCTGATGGGAGTAATCTAAATCAGCAATTTGGAGAACGAATGGAGCTAATATGGAGTTTCTATGGAGTTGGTAAAATCAAGGTCACTTTCACGCCAGAATCGACGTTTTCTACTTGCAACTTACCTTTGTGCAGCTTGATCACTTGCTCAACAAAATTCAGCCCGAGCCCAGTGCTCTTAACGCCATTTTCCCGAGCGAGGGAGTAGAAGCGTTCCGTCAAACGCGACATCGCGTAGTCGGGAATGTGAGGACCTGAGTTGACAATCGACAGGCACACTTTCTCTTTCGTAACCTCCGCTTTCCATTCAATGCATCCCTCAGAGTGGACAAAATCCAGCGCGTTGTCCATCAAGTTAAAAACGGCTTGTTTCAGTAAGAAGGCATCACCAAGTATGGAGAGATGGTCATCAATTTGGATGTTGGCAGTCACCGATTTTGCACTCAAGCGCGCATCCGCCGATTCAACCACTTCATTCACCATTTGTTTTAGCGAAATAGCGTCGACTTGTTCTAACTCGGGGCGCTTTTCAAGACGAGCCAGTTCGAGCAACTTATCAATCAATGACTGCATGCGGTCGCTTTCTCGCTCAATGTTGCCAGCAAAGCGCGTGACCTTTTCTTCAGGCAACGGCATTTGCAATATTTCACTCGCGCCTTTAATCGCTGATAACGGACTTTTCAGCTCATGAGTCAGCGTCTGTACGTACTCTTCCACATATTGTTTGCCGTCGAGTTGGTTGCGCATTTTCTCCAATGCGTCGCTTAGCGTGCCGTACTCATAGAAGATACGAAATGTCGGCTTAGAGACCTTTTCGCCCTCACCCATTTTGGTCGCGTAGTCTTCTAGCTTGTTCAGTGCCGAGTGAATTCGCCAAGCAAACAATGCCCCTGCCAGTAGCACTAAGCCACTCATCCACACCATCCAAAACAACACATTGCGTTTAGAAAGATCGATGAAAGGTTGTACTGAGCGATTGGATTTTGCCACCGTTACGCTGCCAATGATTTCGCCTTTGTGGTAAATGGGCGCAGCAACGTGCATAACGGTTGAGAGTGGATCTTTCGGGTCTTCAATGGTACTGCGCGCGCCGTATTGACCACGCAACGTGAGATACACATCATTCCATTGCGAGTAGTCTTTGCCTACATCTTGCTGCCAAGAATCTGCAATCACAATGCCTTGTTTATCGGTTATGTAAATTCGATGGTTAATCGCTTTTTTGCCGATTTCCCAAATGCGCGCTTGAGGTTCTCGCTGCCCATAAGCCGCTAGCAGTTTGGAAAAGCGACTCTCAGATAACTTGTCGTTCGCGACGTCTTCTTCAGCCAATACCGCGAGTAAGTTCGCCATATCCACCAGCGTCTCTTCGGTGGTTTGACGCACAGTTGGCTTGAGTTCTTGGACGACAGTTTTGCTCACCATGTAAGCCGTCATTCCGACTAAGAGGAAGTAGAGAAAAAACAGTCTGAGTCCAAGTGGGATCTTCGGCCAGCGATTCATCATTCACCTTTAATGCAATAAAAGTAACCAAAGCCACGCTTGGTACAGATGCGTTCAGACATCTCAAACGGCTTCAACTTGTGGCGAATCGCTTTGATATGGGTATCGATATTACGCTCATATGCAGCCTCTGGCGCCATATCAGCAGCGATCATAAGCTGCTCTCGACTCAATACATTGGAAGAGACAGAAATCAGTTTATTGAGGATCTTGAACTCCACCGCAGTTAACCCAAGCATTTGCCCGCCAATACCATAGTCGAAGTTTTGCGCAACCAAATCATGGTTCAATTGAGGTTGTTCTGGAACAGCCACAGACTCCGGTTTGTGCTCCATCATCGGCGCTTTGGCTTTGATTCTAAGTTTAATGCGAGCCAACATTTCGCGCGGACTAAAAGGCTTAGTCACGTAATCATCCGCACCAATCTCTAAGCCCACTACACGGTCAATTTCATCACTTCTTGCGGTGAGAAAGATAATGGGAATATCAGAAAACTCACGGATGGTTTTGCAAAGCTCAAAGCCGTTACCGTCAGGTAAACCAACATCCAACACAAGTAACGCTGCTGGGTTTTGCTGCAAAAAGGCTAAACCCTCGCCAGCCGTTGCAAACCACACTGCATGATAGCCATCCATCTCTAATACATGAATGAGGTTTTCTGCAATGGCAGATTCATCCTCAATAATAACGACGGTTGATTGGTCGCTCATTGTCTTAACCTCGTTGACGATATTTATTTTTGTGTTGGGGTTATCCCTTACTTTGATGCAAAGGCTATCGGATTGATACAGCAATGGCAAAATCCGCGAGAGATATTAATAAAACAAAATTCATTCAAATAATGGAACTTATCACCCGCACTGATGACTCACTACATTTGCGAATACAATGATTTCACCCATTGATATGAACAGTGTTCATTTTACACTCTTTGGCTGGAATCAGTTTAAAGGACAATAACGGATGAAAAGAGCACTACTCCCCTTAACGTTAATCACTTTGCTCTCTGGCTGTGCCAGCATGTCTCCCGAAGAATGTAAAACCGCGGACTGGTACAACGTCGGCTACCAAAATGGCTTAAACGGCAACGCGCCAAGCATTATTAATAGTTATACCGAAGATTGTAACGAGGCCGGGGTGACTCCAAATCGCGCTCAGTGGAAAGAAGGCTTCGATAAAGGCACTATCATCTATTGCTCTCCAGACAACGGTTACACCGTGGGAAGTGAGGGCAGAGAATATTATGGCGTATGCAGCAACAAGCAATTTCTTGAAAATTACCAATTAGGTCGTCAGGAATATCAACGCCAACAGCGTATCCAAAAAATCGATACCGAAATCTCGGTTATCGACAATCAGCTAGACAACAATCCTGATAAAGAAAATGCTAAGCGATTAAAAGAAAAGAGAAAAAGGCTAGCAGATGAGCGCTCACAACTGCTCACACCAACCATTAATTTCAATTTGAACTTCTAAAACCGCTGCATTTAGTTTGCTAAAAATCCATGGCCCTAGCTCAGCTCTAGGGTCATAAATTGGCTGTTCGGATCGAGTTCGTAATCCCCGAAAGGCTCGCAGTAGACAAAGCCATGTTTCTCATACAGCAGACGGGCAGGCTCAAAAAATTCCATCGACCCCGTTTCCAGACTTAATCGTCGTAGCCCTTTTTGCTTCGCTTGCTCAATCACATGAATCAATAATTGAGACGCCACACCTTGGCCTCTTGCCGATGGCGTAGTGCGCATTGATTTCAGCTCTGCGTGTTGCTCGTCCAATTCCTTAATCGCAGCACAACCAAGTAGCTGTTCCTCTTTCCATCCAGTCCAAAATGTCACTTCTGGCGCTTTCAGTTTATCCAAATCTAGCGCATGTACGCTCTCTGGTGGCGACGTGGCATACATATCTTGCAAATGCTCTTCTAGCAGCGCAATGACCTCTGCTCTTTCTAAATTATCGACTTCAATTTTCACATGTCTTCCTTGATGACGAGGGGTAAATCTTTATGAAATTTATGTGAAAACAGCCACATAAACAACATCCTTGAACATCAAAGCTATCAAAAGCCGCCCACATTATAAATCGGAGTCTACACTCTAAAATCGTTTCTCCATCTAAATGATCATTAAGGACAAAATATGGATTTCTTGATTGAGGATATTCTGGCGCGCGAGATTTTGGATTCACGCGGAAATCCTACAGTTGAAGTAGAAGTAACACTAGGTTGCGGTATTACCGCGAGAGCTTCTGTTCCGTCTGGTGCAAGTACAGGTTCACGAGAGGCCGTTGAGTTACGTGATGGTGACGATGCCCGCTTTGGTGGCAAAGGTGTACTTAATGCCGTTCAACTGATCAACACTGAAGTGCTTGAGGCTATTGTTGGTTTAGACTCTCGAGATCAAGCACTGATTGATCGCATTATGATCGAGTTAGACGGCACCGAAAATAAGTCTCGTCTGGGCGCAAACGGCATTCTTGGGGTTTCTTTGGCCGTAGCTCGCGCATCCGCGATGACAGCAGACATTCCACTCTACCAGTATCTCGGTGGTGTAGGCGCTAACCTTCTACCCGTGCCTTGCATGAACATCCTCAACGGTGGTGTACATGCTCGCTGGCAAGGCCCGGATTTTCAGGAATACATGATCGCGCCATATGGAGCTAAAAACTTCAGACAAGCTGTGCAATGGGGCAGCGAAGTCTATCATGCCCTACGTCAGGTTCTGCTTGAGTCAGATTACTCTGTTGGTGTCGGTGATGAAGGTGGCTTTGCTCCTGCAGTGAAATCAAACCGCGAGCCATTGGAGCTGATTGTCAAAGGCATCGAGAGAGCTGGACTGAAACCAGGTGTCGATGTCGGTATCTGTATGGACCCAGCCTCTAGTGAATTCTATGAGAATGGTAAATACATGTTGCGCTCAGAGAACCGTGAACTGACCTCCACAGAGATGATTGAATACTACGAGAAATTGGTTGAAGATTTTCCGGTCGTCCTTCTTGAAGATGGCTTGGCAGAAGACGATTGGGACAACTGGCCACTACTAAATGAGAAGCTTGGCGGTAAGATCGAAATCGTCGGTGACGATCTTCTCGTTACTAATACCAAGTACATACAGAAAGCGATTGAGATGAATGCAGCCAACTCAGCATTGATCAAACTGAATCAGATTGGCTCTTTAACCGAAACCATTGAAGCGATTCAAATGTGTCACCACGCTGCATGGGGCGCGTTTGTATCTCACCGCTCGGGCGAAACCACAGACAGCTTCATTGCTGATATGACCGTTGCTCTTCGCACAGGTCACCTCAAAACAGGCGCACCATGCCGTGGTGAACGTGTCGAAAAATACAACCAGCTCATGCGCATTGAAGACGAGTTAGGCTCAATGGCGATGTTTGCTGGCCGCAAAGCCTTCATTCGCTAATCCAACAATATGCCTAAAGCAAAGCCGCACAGTGTGGAACTGGCGGCTTTTTAGTATCTGGAAAAATAATTACAAGGCTTGTCGCATGATGTGTTGGGGGCCAACTGGCCCCCCATGATACAGCTCGTTAGTATCTTCAAAACCAGCTTTGAGGTAACACTGATAGGCGGGGACGTTTCGACAATTAACCGTTAGGTAGAGAAATTCAAACGTTGGATAATGCAACTTAACAAAATCCCCAAACAGTCCGATTGCTTGCTTCGCAATACCTTTGCCTTGATGGCGATGATCCACCAGTAATGAGCGAACACCTAAACTTCTTTGAGGGCAAAAGTCATAATCTTCACTGTACGCAGCATCAAATAAAAAGAACCCGACCACACGAGCATCTTCAAGGATCAAATGAGGCAGCTCTGTCGGTTTAAGACTTTCCAACCGCTTACCAATATTCTCAACCGTAAACTGAGCTTGATCTTCTAAGACTTGCAGCTCAATGGTTTGGGCGTGTCGACATGGCGTATACTTTTCAACAGTAATCATGGTCATCCTTGTTTAATTTACATTCGATTCATACAGGGTATGTCGTAAATGGAAATACCTACGGTCGTAATTCCCACTCGCAGGCAAACGTTTCACATTTTATTATCCTCGCCAATTGTCAGTGAGGTTATTATGTTCCGTTTTCTGCTTTGTAGTTTTTCCCTTGTATTACTCTATCCTACCGCGATTGATCTTTACCTTGTAGGTTTGCCACAAATTGCAGCCGATTTACACGCCAACGAGTCACAATTACATATCGCGTTCTCTATCTATCTCGCGGGAATGGCAGCCACTATGCTATTTGCAGGCAAGATCGCCGATTCCATTGGCCGCAAACCCGTGGCTATGGCTGGCGCTGCGATCTTCATTGCGGCATCACTGCTTGGTAGCATGGCTGAGCAATCCACTGCATTTTTAATCGCACGTTTTGCCCAGGGTATTGGAGCAGGCTCTTGCTATGTGGTTGCTTTTGCCATTCTACGAGACACGTTGGATGACAAACGCCGCGCTAAAGTGCTATCTATGCTCAACGGCATTACCTGCATCATTCCGGTCATCGCGCCAGTGATTGGGCACTTGATCATGCTTAAATTCCCTTGGCAAAGTCTGTTTACCACTATGGCAGGCATGGGTGTGGTGGTTTGTTTGCTTTCAGTCTTGGTGCTGAAAGAATCAAAACCTAGCGTCATCCCACAACAAAACACCGCTTCAGCTTCTAACCAAGAAACCTTCTGTGAACGCTTTTTTATCAGCCGACTCATCATTACTGCTATTGGCGTGACCACCATTCTTACCTACGTGAATGTCTCTCCAATGCTGGTGATGGGCGAACTTGGTTTTGATCGTGGTGGCTACTCTTCGATCATGGCAGGCACGGCATTAGTCAGTATGATCACTTCTTTCTCTGCGCCATTGGCTTTGTCTTACTTTAAGCAACGTACTCTGATGCTGATTTCGCAAACCTTGCTTGTCAGTGCTGCGATGGTGATTGGTTTTGCACATCTAAACCAATGGGGATCCCATTTTACTTATTCGGATTTGGGCTAATTTGCGCTGGCTTCTCGATTGGCTTTGGCGTGGCCATGAGTCAAGCGCTCAACCCTTTCTCTCTGCGTGCTGGTTTAGCAAGCTCACTGCTGGGCATCGCTCAAGTATGTTGCTCTGCCCTCTACATCTGGTTTATGGGTTTTATCGGCGTTAATGCGCTGAATATGTTGGTGTTTGTGTTAGCTACAGGTGGCGCAATCAGCCTGGCTCTAATACTATTTACTCCTAAGCATGCTTATGAAAGCCACTATGAAGAAATCTCTAGCCCGTCTTGATCTCAACTTGTTGTTCACTCTGCAATTGCTGCTGCAAGAGCAGAGTGTTTCTAAAGCGTCGAAGAAATTAAACGTCACGCCGTCAACGGTGAGTAAATCGCTTAATAAGCTTCGTGACTGGTTTGATGATCCTCTGTTCGTCAAAACACCAAAGGGATTAGCACCCACTCCATTAGCGCAAAGCATGGAGCAAGATCTGGCGGAATGGCTACAAATTGGCAGCCAAATTGTTGAGAAGCGCAGCGATATCGCACCAAAAGGCGTGCGCTTTGATCTGACCATTGAATCCCCGTTAGTGCTGACGATTCTTGATGATCTTCTTGTTGCAATCCACCAGCGTTACCCAGACGCCAAAGTCAAAACCAGTAACTGGGATTACGATTCACTCGATGCGATTGTGCGTGGAGAGGCTGATATCGGCTTTACCGGAAGAGAGAGCCATCCTCGCTCGAAAGAGTCACTCGACCTGCTCCCTTACTTCCTTGATTTTGAAGTGCTGTTCTCAGACCTACCTATGGTCTACTTGCACAAGAATCACCCTGCTTTGGAGCAGGAATGGAATCTTGAGACCTTTTTGAGCTATCAACACATCAACATTGTTTGGGAAAAGAGTGAAACGTGGGCACTGGATGAAGTGTTGAGTGAACTTGGCCTACAGCGCTCTATTGGCTTAACCATGTCGAGCTTCGAGCAGTCTCTGTTTATGGCCGCGCAACCACACCACAATATGCTGACCACAGCGCCGCAGTACTGCGAGAGTTACACCAAGAAGCTACATCCAGATTTGGTGTGCTTACCCATTCCATTGGAACAAACTCAACAAGATAAACTGCTGATCCCATTCACCATGATTTGGCACAAACGTAATGCTTACAACCCAAAGCTGGTGTGGTTACGAAATACCATTAAGTCACTTTATGGTTGTTCCTGTGACATCGATTAATAGCAAAAGGGGCGATATTCTCGCCCCTTTTTTCTTCTAATGGTGTGATGAGCTAAAAAACTCGATGATCTGCTCAACAGCTTGATCAACGTATTCGTCTTCGTCATAGAGCCCAATGTGATTCGCACCTTCAATTCTAATCAATTGTTTAGGCTGCGAAGCCGCATCAAACATTTGCTCACTTTCGTATGCGGAATCCGCTTCTGTACCGACAATCATCAGCAGTGGTGTCGGTGTCAGGTTTGCAGCAATATCCAACGCAGAAAAGTTAGCCAACGTCTCATAAGACCAAGGCAAAAACTTGCTTTCGTATAAGCCTTTTGCTCCGCGCTCTGTCATGTAGTACTGGTAGAACTCTCTAAACAGACGCGGCATTCCCTCACTGTCTTCAGTTGGTGCATGAGGCAGAAAATCAATCTGCCCAGTAGCAAGATAACGTTCTCTCGCTTCATTACCTTTAAGCAGTATATCTAACAACCCCTCTCGACCAATCACGCTATGATAAAAACCTCGGTGGTCAAAGTAAGCACTCACGGTCGCAAGTGATTTTACGCGTCTATCTGTCGCAACGGCATGAGCTAAATACCCGCCGCCAGAACAAACACCTAACCCATGGATTTGCTCGTTGTTCACATACGTTAAAGAACGTAAATAAGTGACCCCATTGCGGCAATCTTCCGCTTTATTGTATGGATTCTCATGAAATCTTGGTGCACCTTCACTCGCGCCAAAACTGGCATGATCAAACGTTAATACCACAAATCCCTTGGCCGCAATTTTCTCGGCGTAGATTCTTACCGTCTGCTCTTTCACACCCGCCTGTGGCGCTGCAATCAAAACCGCGGGTAAAGGATTCTCCACTACGGATGGACGATGAATTTCCGCTGCAAGTCGGTTGCCATTGCTGAAAAATGAAGCCTCATATCTTGTTACTGTCACTCGATTCACTCTCTATGGTTAACGGTTTTTTAGACAATAGAGACGAGCATTCACAAACATTTGGACTCTGCTCCTCTCTTTAAAACCAGTATAAGGAGCGCTATTATTCGGATATATATAGGCATTATGAAAACACTGTTAGGTTTACATGAACAATCTATCTTGGCGAGGTATTCGAGCGTTTATTTATGTGGCGGAATGTGGAAGCTTTACCTCCGCAGCCGAAGCGATGGGCGCATCAAAGGCAAACGTGAGTCAGCTCGTGAGTGAATTAGAGTCCTCGCTAGGTGTTCAATTGCTTTATAGAACCACACGTCAGCTTCGCCTTACTGAAATTGGCGATGGTTACTTTCGCAAGTGCAAAGAAGCAATGCTACAACTGGATGCCGCCGCAGAGTGGGCACAGCAAACCACCAGCGAAATTAAGGGTCGGATCCACATGAATTCTGTCGGAGGTCCGATTGGCGAAGAGCTCATTGCACCATTGGTAATGAGTTTTCAATCCGCCTACCCGAACGTAGAAGTAGAGCTCGATTTCTCAAAACATCGCGTTGATCTTATTGAAGATAGCTACGACTTAGTCCTCCGAGTTGGTGAAATGCCAGACTCCACTCTCATCGCGCGCCGACTCACCACACTTCGCACGCACTATGTCGCAAGCCCAGATTTTCTTGAACGACACCCGCCCCCCCTCGTGCCAGAAGATCTTAAAGCCTTACCTTTGATTCATGGCAGTGTGGAACATTGGATCATGAAGAATCACAATGAGCAGCGCATCATCAACGTAGGGCAAGGCATTAAAGCGGCAACTGGCAGAACCATGCGGCATGCGGCGGTTTCTGGACTAGGGGTAACGCGACTAACCGATGTGTACTGCCATGCTGATTTGGCATCAGGGAGACTTATCGAAGTACTCCCTGAATGGTCAGAAAAAACCTTACTTTCGCTCGTCTGTCCGCCAGTCAAATATCAACTACCAAGAGTCAAAATGCTTATGGACTGGATAAGCGAACGATTCGAAGAGCACTATAAACAGTTCAGAATTGAGGGCGAACATTCAAGCTAAGCTCGGTTTCAATCACTCGTACGAACGCATTTTTTCTCAGCAAGTGCCATAGCGATATTGGCTTTGCTGTACGCACTCTCGTTAATGAAATGCGGATAGATATCCTGTTTGCCTTCCCAAAAAATGTCGTAACCAAAGAAAGTCGCAAGCAAGGGCTCTCCGGGTTTCACCACTTCGAAATCTCGTCCACAGATCATAGGGTGCACTATCGCGGCACGCATACCATCGTGGTCGACAGGGATCATCACTTCTTCGGTGTAAAAATACGCGTCGTAGTCGTTCAACTCACCAACTTGACCAAGGTTATGCTGCTCAAAGTAATCCAATACCATGGTCAGCATCTTCTTCATTAACTCTAGAGTGTCGTACTTCAGTGAGCCATGCGCTTGAGCTCCAACTTCGATCATCACGCCATGCTGCCCTGTGGTGCACAAGTAAGGTTGGTCATCCCACGCTTTTCTGTCTTCAAACAAGATGTTGGCTTCTGGCATGCGTTGCTTCACATAAGCCCCCATCTTGCGATAGAACACGTCGTTAGAAACCAAAATCAAGGTCGCGCCCATGTTACTGGTGGTGTTATGTAGGTCGACAATAAGTTGCTTTTCTTCAGCGGCATGAGTTTGGGTAAATTGCTTTGCCAATTCTGTCTCTTGCAGGCTCCCGCCTTCACCATGAGAAGAGGCTGATGAATTCGCAAGCGCAAACTCGCGGTTTAAATCCGTCTCAACATAACGAACGTTTTGCTTTACCGCTTCCGGGTTGCCAAGCACACAGTGAGTGCTGAACGTTGAGCGTTCAGCATCGTAAAGACGATCTTTGATGAGCTTTTGAAGATAAATGCCAGAAAGCTCATTACCATGCGTACCTGCTACGAGCAGAACACGATTAAGTTTGTCCATAAAAGTGATATTCCAAATATTGAGTAAAAGTGAGTCTAGATTGAGATTCGGCGGCGCCTTCTTAGCGAAACGCCATTGCTCCTTTCCCTACGCCTTCATAAGCAATGATTTGTAACGACTGTCCTTCATCCAATGAAGGAGCGATTTCATTGGCGATAAACACAGCCAACAACTCTACCGTCGTATCGGTGTTCAATACCTCGGTTTCGCTGTGCGCGATAGCAAGTTGGAAGTCACCTTGTGAAGTGGTGTATCGGAAGCCAAAATGCGTGTCACAGTTGATGAGGCTTGCATGTTCGCTTAGCTCCAGGTGGCCAATCTCGACTAGGTCTTCGATGGATGCGAGGTAGATATCTTGCCAACGCTGTGCAAAAGCGTGCTCACGAGCGGTATCTCGCTGACCATCAACCAGAATGTGGATCGGTGAACGATGCCCGTGCGCAATGCGCTGGCAGTTACCGTCGTGTTTTTTCAAACCGTGGGTGTAGTGATAATACGCACCATCAAATTTTTCATGACGCAAGGTCAGATCAATCGATGCGACATTACTTGGCAGATGACCTTGCAGGATGTCGTGGATGTGTTGCGTTACGCTCTCTATTGAGATGTCTTCCGCGTTCACAAAACAAAACGCTTCATCTGGGCAATTCAGGTGAATACTCTTTTCTCCGCGCATGAGATCGACTTGAGAATAGCCCACTTTGGCATTGGTAATCTCCACCGCCTCGTTCTTTACGGGTATAAGCAAACGGTGATCAACATATTGATCCACCAATTGCTTGATTTGTTTTTTCACTTTAGAGAAATCCAGCACCATGCTCATCTCATTGAGATCACCATGCATTACTACGTCCAGAATCCAACTCTCACCCACCATGCCTCGTGTTTGACACAGGTATGAAGCATCAATAACCGTGAGATCGTTAACAAATAGATTCAATCTGAATTCCTCATTCTATATCGAGCATTAAAATCAAATTGTTATACTATAACACTTGCCGTTGTTACTCAATTTCGCAAAATGATGACTTTTTGACTCAATGCTGCACTATGTTTTCAGCTATAACTAATCGCTTTATCAACTAATTAACGCTTTCTGTTTAACGCTACACTGCAGCTCTGACCGAACGTGAGGATAAGGAATGTCGACATTTTTACTGACCGCAATTGCTATGTTGGCGTTTGCTGCTAACTCGTTGCTCTGCCGTTTGGCACTGGCAGCCGATTTGATTGACGCGGGCAGTTTCACTCTTATCCGTTTGTTCTCTGGCGCAGTCACTTTAATGGTCATCATACTTCTGCGCGGAAACTGGCGCAGCCAGATCCCTTCTCGTCGATTCAGTTTATTCGCTGGGATGACCTTATTTGGCTATGCTGCACTGTTCTCTTTTGCTTATGTAAAACTAGCAGCCGGAACGGGCGCACTGCTACTTTTTGGTGCCGTACAACTGACTCTACTCGTGATTTACTGGTGGCAAGGAGAGCGCTTTAAACCCCTCGAAGTGATCGGTATTGCCGTTTCTTTGATTGGGTTTGCGTGGCTAATGTTGCCATCTGCAACACGCCCAGATGTTTGGTCTGCCCTATTAATGGTGGTTTCTGGTATCTGTTGGGCAGGGTTTACCGCCTTAGGTAAGCAAGCGCCAACACCAACCAGCGGCATTACTTGGGGATTCATTACTGCTTCTATCTTAGGGCTTTTGCTCTCACCTTTCTTACTTGGAACGATGCAATTTACGCCGAAAGGCATACTGTTAGCAGTGGCATCAGGAGCCATCGCTTCTGGTTGCGGTTACGTGCTTTGGTATCAAGTGATGAAGAAACTAACATTATTGCAAGCGGCGGTAAGCCAACTTTCCGTGCCAGTTATTGCTTTAGTGCTAGGAAGCTTTCTGTTGGGTGAAGTGCTGACTGTACATTCCATCACTACCAGCTCAGTCATTCTTGGCGGTATCAGTTTGGTATTTTTATCTCGCTCTCAAAAAAGTGCTTAACACTCAGACAAGCCAATAAAAAATCGAAACTTTCCTCTAAACTTCAAGAGCATCATCTATGCTTTTATTAGGTATTTGTTTTCACAAAATGTTGGAAGTGTTCAATACCTAAGACGCTGGCGACTTATATTGATTTGAAATTTGGTGTGGTAATTCCTGCAAATATGTATCAGTAATGAGATTTTCTAGTTAAACGTTTTCTTGCTCATTTTTCCCTCATGCCATAAGCGGTGGGGAGTGAACGGTGATTTGGGCACTTTTACCTCATTTGGTTTTGACAAAGGATTTACAAACCACTTCTTTTCAATCGCTATATTCCGCCTCCGCGATTTATTCAGAACGAAATTCTGATTATTGATTGAATAAATTCATCGACTTATAACCATAAGCCTGAGCTAACTGTGACACTATGAACGATAAAAGCAAATTCGCCACAAAAGTAGCGCTTAGCCTGACTCTGGCTTATCTTATCCCGTTTTCAATGGGTTGGCCACAAGCGTCTACGGCGGCGACCACTGTTATGCTGATCGCTTCAACAGGCAGCCGACGTGAGTCTTTAGCTAAAGGTACTTTGCGTGTGCTTGGCACCCTGGTTGGGGCTGTTATTGGTTTATTGCTCGTGGGCATGTTCGCTCAAGACCGCATTATGTACATGCTCAGCGTTTCTGTGGTCGTGTCCTTTATCTTTTATTTCCGTAACGCCTATCAAAAAGACCCAACCTTGCTGGCGCTAACCGGTGTGATGACCTTGATGATGTCAAACGGTGGCGATGCAGAAGGTGCCTTCATGTATGGGGTTGACCGCGCTTACATGACCATCTTTGGCGTAGTGCTTTACACTTTGGTGGGTACTTTCTTATGGCCGACGAAGACAGAACAAAATCTTCGTCAGCTAATTGAACAGCTCAACCAAGCTCAGCAAGCGCTGTTCGCGGCAATCTTACAGAACTTCGAAGAGAGGCAAGCTCAGCAACAAGGGTTAGTCCCAGCTTCAGGTAAACAAGATACTGAAGAGGAGGATGAAGAGCCTCAACCCACCATAGAAGACCTATTAGACAAAGTATTCGCCGCACAAAACGCGTTAGAGCAACGCTTCGCAGCCGTAAGTGTCGAGTGCAGTGACGTGTCGGCCTACATGAAAGAATGGCAACTCGCTGTTCACTTCAACAAGCAAATTACCCAAGAACTCAGCGTGGCAGCACACAGCCACTTTAGCCACCAGCAAGACCGAGGCTGCATCAATAACTTCGATCAAGCCATCGAAGAAATTCAAGCGCTATTCAAAACCTGCCAAGAAATGTGGGACAACGAAGGGCCAGCTTACCGTGCTCAGGAATTTAAGGTTGATTACAACCAACAAGCTTTGTCAGACGCTCCCCATCTAGTCAAAGGCTCTGCCCTGACACTGGGTCACTTACTCAAGCTAATGCATCAGAGCTTATCTCGCCTTGCGGAGAGCATCAGCTGTATTGATTCGGTCACCAATAATGTCTCGTTCAAACAAGATCTGCCGAAGCAGAAGAGTAAGTTCCTTTGGTGGGATGCAGAGAACTTCAAAACCGCAGTAAAAACCTTCACCACCTATTGGGTAGCAGGATTGATTTGGATTTACTTCAATCCACCCGGTGGCTACTCGTTTGTTACCTTCTCCACCATCTTCATGTCACTGCTGTCGTTTGTTCCGGTTCACCCATTTATGTTGCTGATCTTGTTTACGTTTGGCTTCTTGTTTGCGGTGCCTTCATACGTCTTCATACTGCCGGGATTGGAACTCGGAGGCGAACTCGGCTTGTTCATCTTCATCTACACCTTTATCGGTTTCTACCTGTTTAAAGGGCCAGTGACCATCTTCTACATGATTGGCTTGTTTGTCCTCGGTCTGGACAACAACATGACCTATCACTTTGGTATTCTGATGACGATCATGACTTTGTTCTACATGGTGGTGTTCATGATCATCTTCGCGCACTACTTCCCTTTCAGTTCTCGTCCAGAACACTTGTTCTTAACACTGAAAGAGCGCTATTTCAGGCACGTTGGCGACCTATTTACCAGCTACCATGAACAGTCTGAATCCACATTTAATAAGATGAAACGCTCACTGCACTTGGTGACGCTGAACGTTTCCTCTAAAAAGCTCAAAGTGTGGGGGTCGAAGATCAACCACAAGCTGTTCGACAAGACACCGCCAGAAGCAATTGGTGCATTCAGCAAGTCTTGTGACGCCTTAAGCAACCACGTAAACATCTTGATTGCCGCCGAGCAAAAGCTATTAAGTAACCCACTTATCAAACAGTTACGTAGCAAACATACCGATTCCATATTACCTCTGATGGCAGGCGCACTCGCAAGCCATCAGGCGACCGACGAACTCGATTCTGTGTTCGAAAAATACAGCCAGGATTACCAATCCTTTGAAAATAAACTGGAAGATTTCTTTAGTGAGTTGGATTTATCTGACTACGCTTATTCAGAGATAGCTGGTTTTTATATCTTGCTGAATTTAAAACGGAACGTGTTCGAAGCGATAAATCAATGCAAGCAAACCTACGAGGATATCGATTGGGTGAACTTACGTCAGAAGCGGTTTTAAAGGTGAGGATATGATGCTTCTAAAACTAACTAAACCAAGCCTCGCCATACTCTCTGTTCTCGGATTGAGTGCGTGTACAACTTTGGGTCCGGATTACGTCCACCCAGAGCAAACCGCCTTGCCAAGTGATTGGTCGGTAGAAAAAGCGGCGCAAGACACACAGCAATCCGAGCAAAAACTGCAGCAGTGGTGGCAGCAGTTCAACGATCCAACACTGAACCAGCTGGTTGAGATGGCGAGCCAACAAAACCTCGATCTTGAGGCGGCGGGGCTACGTATCGTCCAAGCACGCTCACTATTGAGCATCTCAACCGGATTGCAATATCCACAAGTGCAAACCGTCTCCGGTAACCTAGCCAGAGCTTATGTGAACGACCAAGGTGTGAATAACGCTGCCTTGTCGTTTGACGCAGGCTGGGAAATGGACATCTGGGGCAAATACGCACGCGGCATTGAATCTGCCGAAGCGGGATACTATGCATCGATTGCGTCTTACCACGACATCATGGTGACCATCACTGCCGAAGTCGCGCGTAACTACATCAACTACCGCACTTTCCAAGAGCGTATTTTGCTCTCTCGTCGAAACATCGAGATCCAAGAGCGCGTGGTGAATATTACTCAGGTGCAGTTTGATTCGGGTAACGTAACTGAGCTCGACGTTCAACAAGCGAAGAACCAGCTCTTCAACACCAAAGCGGCACAGCCTTCTCTTGAAATCGCGATGAAACAATCCCGCACGGCATTAGCACTGCTTTTAGGCGTGCTACCGGAAGAGATGGAGAAACTGCTGCAATCAGAAGGCTTCGCTCAGCGCATGGCGGATTATGAAAACCAGTTCAAATCATCCGGCAGAAAGCCTGCTTTATCAGGCAGTGACGAGCGCTCCATCGTACCTCGCCCACCTCGACTCGATGACAAAGTGGATGCGAGCTTAGTGATGCGCCGACCTGATCTTCAAGTATCAGAGATGCAGGCTCGCGCACAAAGCGCCAAGATTGGGGTCGCAGAAACCGCACTTTATCCGAGCTTTTCACTGTTTGGTTCAATCGGTATCGACAGCACAGTACCAGACGGTCGCAGCTTCAGTTTCAGTGACTCACTGACCATGGTCGTTGGCCCTACATTCAGTTGGAACATCTTCCAATACGGCCGAGTGAAGAACAACATCCGCTTCGAAGACGCACGCTTCCAAGAAACACTCACCAACTACAACAAAAAGGTGCTGCAAGCGGTTAATGAAGTGACCAACGCACTGGAAGCCTACGACTTGTATCTCGAGCAAAAATCACTGCGTCTGCAATCAGTCAACTCATCGATTCGCGCCTTCAACATCTCGATGACGCAGTACGAAAATGGTCAGATTTCTTTTGAACGTCTGCTTAACTCAGTAGAGAAAATGACCCGCGCAGAAGACAGCTATGCCACCATCAAAGGCAACGTTGCCAACCAAGTCGTCGCACTCTACAAATCACTCGGAGGAGGTTGGGAGGCTCAAACAGGCCAACCTTTCCTATCCGAAACCACCGCTAAACAGATGCAAGATCGCAGCGATTGGGATGGTCTGTTGGATGAGGAAGAACGTGTTCTCCCACCACTTCGCCTTGACCAACCATCAGACAAAGCGCAAGCGGACGATGCCCAGAAAAATAGTGCCGAGCAAGATGAGGAGGTGCAGTAATGCCACACGAACTCTCTTGGGGTGATGTTTATTTTTCTCCGTTTTTGCTGGTGTTGATTCTTGCCGTCACCGCCACGTGGATAACGGTGATCATTTTGAACAAGACGCGCTTGTCTCGTTTCATTGCGTTTCCGTCTTTGACATTCATTGCCATCATGGTGTTCTACGTGGTGGCCATCGACAGTTTTTATATACAGTTTTAGGTGCCCAACAAGATGAAAAAACTACTCGTTATTGCACTCAATCTTGTCATTCTTGGTGGCGCGGCATGGCTGGGCTATCAGAAATTCGAAGAGTATTTTAACAACCCGTGGACCCGTGATGGTCAAGTACGCGCGAACGTTATCAAGGTCGCACCTCGTGTGTCTGGTCCTATCGTTAATGTTGCCGTTCTGGACAACCAAGAAGTAAAGCAAGGCGACCTGCTATTTGAGATCGACCCGACCACTTACGAAGTTGCCCTATCACAAGCGGAAGTGGCGTTGGAAAAAGCAATCGTCAGCTCTCGCGGTAAAAAGATCGAGTACGATCGTTTAAAAGACATTCGTGCCAAAGACCGCGGCGCTGTTTCTCACAAAGACCTCATTCGTCGTGAGATCACTTATGAAGAGTCCCTACTGCAAATCAAATCAGCAGAAGAACAGCTTAAATCTGCACGCCTAAATCTTGGCTACACCAAAGTTTACGCATCGGTCGATGGCTTTGTTTCTAACCTTGATATCCGTAACGGTACACAAGCCGTGGCAAACCAACCGTTAGTGGCACTTATCGACAAACATAGCTTCTGGGTATTTGGTTTCTTCCGTGAGAGTCAATTGGCGCAAATCGCTCCGGGTAGCGATGCTCGTGTGACCTTGATGTCTCACCCAGACACACCAATCGACGCTACTGTGGACTCGATTGGCTGGGGTATCGCACCTAAAGACGGCACGGTGGGTTACAACCTGCTACCAAACGTGAATCCGGTATTCCAATGGATTCGCTTAGCGCAACGTATTCCCGTTCGCGTTTCTCTACATGAATTGCCAGAAGGCGTTGACCTTCGCTTTGGCCTTTCTGCTTCCATCATGGTGATGAAAGACTCATCACAAGAACAAGAGTAGGAGTTAAAAGGGCATAACCATGGTTATTGGAAAAAAACTCAAAAATATCAATGAAGAAAACAACTTCTTCTATCTGACCCTAGCGCTTATCGGACTATTGATTGGCGGTGCGTTTGTTCAGGTTGTTGGAGAAGGGGCAATGGAGCATCTATTGCAAGGTTTCACCATCATCACCTTTATCGTCTGCATGGCGAGCTTGCGCTTTGACAAAAACTGGTCGCGCTTTCTCTACACCTTGCTTGGCACCTGGGTCGTAGTGATCGTCATCAAGGCCGTACTTGGCATTAAAGAGATGGATGTGGTGATGCTTGCCCTCACCTTCGCGTTCTTCTTTGGTACGTTCAAATCTATTGCGCGACAAATTCTTTTCACTGGGCATGTGAACACCAACAAAGTGATTGGCTCAGTTGCCCTGTTTTTGCTGCTGGGTCTGATGTGGGCAATTGCTTACCTCATTCTTCTTGAGTTCTCTCCAAACTCCTTCACAGGGATGGAAGCCATCTCTTGGGGTCAGAACTTCTCTAATGCAGCGTATTTCAGTTTCGTCACCTTAACCACTCTAGGTTACGGCGACATCAGCCCTCTAACACCATTGGCACAAGTCGTTGTGTATTTAGAGGCCATTGTAGGCGTGTTTTATATGGCGATTGTTGTTTCAAGTCTCGTCAGTTCCAACATTGAACATCAGGTAAACAAAAATGGATAAACAATCGGAAAAAAATGAGAGTAAGATTTTCATCAGTAACATGGTGGAATCTGCTATACGAATCGGCTTGATTTTAATCTTGCTGATGTTTACGTACGACATCATCAAACCTTTCATTCTTCCTGTGATTTGGGGTGCCATCATCGCGGTAGCATTGATGCCAATCTGTAAGAAGCTGGAAAGAGTGTACGGTGGCAAACGTGGTCTAGCCGCAACGACAATTGCATTGTTGGGTATCGCCCTTCTGGTAGCGCCTCTTGTCATGGTTTCGGGCTCTATTGTTGATGGTGCAACTCACGCACTTGAAGTACTGCAAAACGGCGACATCAAAATCCCTGGTCCAAAACCTTCTGTTGCTGAATGGCCTCTTGTCGGTGATAAGCTTTATGAAGTATGGACACTGTTTGCGACTAACTTAGAAAAAGCAATTCAAACCTTCATGCCACAAATCAAGTCGGGTCTAACGTCTCTACTTGGTATGGTCGGTGGTGCTCTAGGTAGCTTGCTACTTTCTATCATTTCACTAGCGATTGCTGCTGGCTTTATGACTTACTCGGAGTCAATTGCCTCTGGCTTGCGAACCGTTGCTGTGCGTACGGCAGGTGATAACGCGAAGAGTTGGACAACGCTTATTGCCGCAACCATTAAAAGTGTATTGCTTGGCGTAGTGGGTGTCGCTGCAATCCAAGCGCTACTGATTGGTGCGGGCTTCTTTATCTTTGGCGTTCCGGCAGCAGGCCTACTGACTCTGATTCTGATGATTCTTTGTATCGCTCAGCTCCCTGCACTGCTTGCTGTACTGCCGGTGGTTGGCTACATGTATATGACCAACGACACGAGCACAGCAACCATGTTTACGGTTTGGGTTGTGGTCGCTGCGCTGTCTGAGAACTTGTTTAAACCAATGTTGATGGGCCGCGGGGTTGATGTTCCAATGCCAGTGATTCTGCTTGGTGCTATCGGCGGTATGCTCTTCTACGGCATCGTTGGTCTGTTCTTGGGTGCCGTTATCCTAGCAATTTGGTACGAACTGTTCGTTTGGTGGTTGAGCATTGAGAAAGCGCAACAGCAAGAAGAGAGCTTGCGAGAAGAGAAGGATGAAGCACAAGCCGAATCAGGACACGGTGCGGGCATCTAATCTTTATTAATCACCTCATCAATTGAAACAAACCGCTGCCTTTGCAGCGGTTTGCGCAACTAAGCTCACATTTTCATTGTTTGCTATCCGATTAAAATGACGTTCTTGTTAAATTTTCAATCTTCTTACATTAGGGAGTTGCAATCAGACAATGAACGATGCACTCTCGATGACCACTAATACAGTGCTTAGGATAAAAACAATGAAATTGATCAAGCCTTTAACTTGCGCGCTTGCTCTGGCAATGAGTGGCATGGCTTTCGCGGATGTGACAGTAACCGTTCCTGACGACGTTTCTATTTTGGCGGCTAACGGCGAGAAAGTGAAATTATCGGGTGGCTTCTTTGCTTCTGAACGTTCACTAACTCTACCAGATGGCGTTAACCAAGTTGTATTCCGTTACTCACCATACTTCAGCCAAGGCAATGATCGCCTAAGCGTGGAAAGTGACGTTATCGTAACTCGTTTCGACGCAGCGGACGCAGAACTAAGCCTACAAGTTCCTGAATACCGTGACCTTCGCCAAGCGGAAGACAAAATCAAAAACCTAGATTGGAAACTGGTTGATGCGTCAGGTAGCGCAATTGCGGTAGAGCAAGACAAGCTAATCAAACCTGGCATGCAAATCGGTCGTGATTACGTGCGCGAAGTGGAAGATTACAACAAGACTGGTGGCGTAGCGGCAATCGGTGTTGCAACAGCAGCGGTTCAACCTGTAACACTTCCTGCAAAAATTCCAGCAGACATGAAGCAAACTAAGCCTGCGACAATGAAAGCAGATTCTACGGCTGAAGAAATGCTGCATTTCTGGTACCAAAAAGCGGACGCTGAGACACAAGCGCGCTTTAAAGACTACATCAACCAGCAATAAGCCCGTTGTGTAGTTAACGAAAGATTCAATGCAAAAAGCCACACTCGAGTGTGGCTTTTTTAATTCAGAATTTATACGCCAAGGTCAGCATTGGACCATAGAATCGGTAGGTAACATCGAGCGCGGACTTATCACTTTCATAATCCACGCCGACTTCGTAATAGTTGAATGACCCCGTCATACTGAACTGATCGGTAAAGAAGTATTTCGCACCGACATCGAGCTCTAATAAATAGCCCTCGATATCATCCACTGCGAGATAGAAAATCTGCGCATGACTTTTCAAGATCCAATCTTCATTCAGTGAGTATTCGGCTCGGATTCCTAGATCGGGCAAAGGCGCCGTAACATCGCTCAACACCGCGTCATCGACGAACATCACTGGGATCTCATCAACGCCACTCACCTTTGCGCCAAGCTTGCCGTCCAAGCCTAACGACAACCACATCACGTGCAAGCCTGCCAACACGTCCACGGCCCATTTATCGCTAGTATAAAACTGGTAACCATAGCCTAGGCGAGCGATATCGATATTCAGCTCTGTGGTCAGTTTTGAACCAGCCTGAACCGCATAAGTTGTTCCATTTATAGTGACCTCAAAAGGCTTAGTCACCGCCGTGCGAGTTGCCTCCCGGTGCAAACTACGCCAATCTACGTACACGCTGTGCTTTTTGTTGAAGTAATACTCCACCTCGACATAAGGCAGCACGGTGAGCTCTTTCAAATCGAGATCCGATTCGAAATCAATGGTGCGAATTTTGTCGAGGTAAGGGTCGTAAGCGTTGAGTTTTGTATCAGTGCGAGAGAAAAAGCCACCCACTTCCATCTCCCACTCGCCAGCCATCGTAGCAAAAGAAGTGAGCGCCGCAAGGCACACTGCCCAACCTGCTTTTTTCATCATCCTTGAATCCTAAGCGATTGAATTTATGTCTGAAGTAAGTGTAGTTGTAGGAAGGGAGATATGAAAAGTTGACTCGGTCGCAACTCTGAATGAAATAAAGATTGTAATGCAGGATAAGCGAGAGGCTTAGCAATTGACGACTTTGGTGCCCGAAAGCATGTCGTGCAACAAACGTCGCTCTGGATGGCAAAAAAGCAAAACGATGTTCACTAGTGAAGTAAATGGTATAAGCATCTCAATCAAATAGCTTAAACACAATCGAAGTGAAGCAGTGACTTTCGTCGTATCGTGACCGTTCTTCATCACGACTTTAATACCAACGAGCCGCATACCTATGGTTTGCCCTTCCCTAAGCATATTCCAGTTCACTAGCATCAACATAGGTATGGTTAGCACATAGCTAGCCTTCGTATCTTTTACTAACTGAAGGTTTTCACTCAAGGAGAGTTCGAAGCCATTCACAAATGAATTGATGGTCAACGCGATCAGCAACACGAATCCCGTTACGATCATAAGATCGATGAAACCACCAATAATCCTTTGCTTTCCATTGGCAATAGAACGACTCATACCTAATCCCCTCAAATGCAAGCTGATGCATTCTAGGGACGAGATTGAGCATGCTCAATTAAGAGACGTTATAATTGTGACGCTCTCTCAGAAGTGAGATGATCTAAAAATGACTCAGTGCTTACCAATATCTCTCATAAATGATATTACCGCCCGTACGAGCTCGATATTTTTCTAACCCCAACTCTTGCAAAACAGGCGAGGTATCTTTGATCATCTCTGGATTACCGCACATCATCACAAAACTGTTTTCTTTAGAAAAAGGTAGGTCAGCACGATTAGCCAGCTCCCCTGAAGCGATCAAGGCTGGAATACGACCTTGTAACTTATTCGGAGCATTTTCTCGGCTAACAATCGGCACGTAACGTAGGCGACCGTCATAACGCTGCTGAAGCTGTTCTATCAAGTATTTGTACACCAAGTCCCTTTCATAACGCACGCCATGTACCAACACAATATGGTCGCTGTGCGGCAACAAGTTGATGTCATCGAGTAAAGAAAGGAAAGGACCAATCCCCGTCCCCGTAGAAAGTAGCCAGAGATCATTGGCGTGTTTTGGAATGGTGTCGTGGACCAGATCGCCATGAGCGGTTTCACCCACATAGATGCTGTCGCCTGTTTGAAGCTGCTGCAGCCTTGGAGTTAGTTGCCCTTCTGGATTCGCGACAATTAAGAATTCAAGCCATTCAAACTGCTCACTAGGTGCATTTACCACCGAGTACGCACGGCTGATTGAGTTGCCCTGTTCGTCGAGCAGAGCGAGTTTGGTAAACTGTCCGGCTTTGAAGGAGAGAGGCGCACCGGACACCCTTAAACTGAACAGCTCACCTGTCCAGTCGATTCGTTTTTCTACTCTGGCAAGATTGAAACCTTTCAGCTCTGTCATCGGACATCTCCTTTTGGTTGCACTTACTTAAACCTACGCCTCACAACTGACTATGTAAAGTTTTTAGTTTACAAAAATAAGCAACCATTCCATTTCACAATTTACATACAATTTTATTACAATTTAATCAGTTCCATCTAGAATAAATACTCAAAGTGATAAGTCGCTTAGCAAATTGCGGCAACGTCGATGAAAAAGGAACATGAGTAATGGATACGTTATTAAAAGAATTCCCGGTGATTACGGAAATCAAAGTCGCTTGGGGAGAGATGGACGCCCTGCAACACGTCAACAATGCGGTGTATTTTCGTTACTTCGAGACCGCACGTTTGGACTACTTCAACAAGATTAATCTATTGGTAGATTTGCAGACGTCTCACATCGGTCCGGTTTTAAGTGAAACCCAATGCCGTTACAAGCTGCCCGTTACTTTTCCAGATACGCTTTTGATTGGCTCACGCGTTATCGACATGCAAGACGATCGCATGACAATGGAATATCAAGTACTTAGCAAGAAGTGGGGCAAGATTGTGACTGTCGCCACCGCCACTGGTGTGATGTTTGATTTTAAGAACAACGTGAAAGCCGCAATTCCAGACCATGTTCGCCAGTCGATTTTAGAACTGGAAAGCACCGTGGGCAGTACGCATCATTTGGAATAATAAAGAGGCGAGATGCGAGAGATTAGAATCGAGATTTCCGACTGCGCTCCTTCGTCGCTATCGGGAATGACGCAGAGGAACTCTTCCAGCCTACGTTATAAGAAAAGCTGTGTCATTCTAGCGAGCCAAGGCGAGACTAAGAATCTACTTACCGCTTGCTGCAAACCATAGAGCGATGAATTACCTCGAAATACTATGCATCACGCTAGGTTTTCGCTTGGGTGTTGGCCCCTACAATACGAGCTCAGACGTCATTCCGGACAAGCCTAAGCGAGCCATCCGGAATCTCTCTTTTAGACGTGCTCCAAATCCAATTAACAGAACGTCTCGATGTACAGCGCTTCTACTTTATCTCTTGCCCACTGCGTCTTACGCAGGAACTTCAACGACGATTTAATCGAAGGATCTTTCTGAAAGCAATTAACACGAACGCGCTCATGCATTCCCTTCCACCCAAAGTGCTCAACTAAACGGGTAAGGATTTTTTCTAAACTCAACCCGTGAAGTGGGTTATTCGGCTGCTGTTGGCTCATGCTATCGATCCAGTAAAGTGAAGTTGCGCGCTAATCTAACTCAAACTCGCCGTGCAACCTAATGTTTTAGCCTTGAATTGCCCTGCGACTCTCCCCTATAGTAGCTCAAACTTCTTAAAAGCCCCTTTTCATTATGAAAGCGCTCAACGATCTGAATATCTTTGTCGAAACCGCACGCCAAGGCAGTTTTTCGAAAGCCGCCAACAGCATGGACATGACACCAGCTGCCATAAGTGCATCGATCAAACGTCTTGAAGGACAGATTGGCTTTCCGCTGTTTGTGCGCTCTACTCGCAGCCTTCGCTTAACATCGGAAGGTGAGCTGTTCTTAGACAAAACCACCCAAGCATTGGCAACATTGCAAGAAGGTTTGGATCAGATCTCAAGCGCGCGTGGTGAGCTATCAGGTCAATTGCACATCACGGCACCATCTGACTTTGGTCGTAACATGCTGCTTGATTGGGTCGATGAGTTTATCGAGCTCTACCCGAACGTCTCCATCAAGTTAGAGCTGTCTGACAGCTTGACGGATATGTACACCAAACCCGTCGATATTGCGATTCGATACGGTGAACCCGCAGATTCTAACTTAGTTGTGCTGGCATTATGCGGTGCGAACGAGCGGATCTTATGTGCCTCCCCAGAATACGTTGCGAGCAATCCAAAATTGACCAAACCAGAAGATCTCCACCAGCACAACTGCTTGTGTTACATGGTAGCGGACTCGGTTTACAACAAATGGACACTGACTCGCGAAGGTGAAACAGAACAGGTTGTCGTAAGTGGCAAGCTACTCAGTAACGACAGCGACTTATCCCATCGCTTAGCAATTAAAGGCAAAGGCATTGCCAATAAATCACTGATGGACATCAGCCAAGATTTGATTGAAGGAAGATTGGTACGCGTACTGCCTGAGTGGGATTGTGGTCCCGTACCGCTTTACATGGTGTGCGCTGATCGTCGATTGCTAACACCAACGATTCGTACTTTCCGAGATTTTATCCAAGAGAAATGTTGCCAGCAAAGAAAGTCTGTACTGACAACATTCTGTTCAGAGCGTTAACCAACGAACGTCATCGGTCGGATATGGGTGTACTCAAGTAGGCCGTTCTTTTCTAATGTAGAAAAACATTGGGCAATGTGAGGGCTTTGTAAGTGCTTGTCTAAAGCTTCTTGCGATGCCCACATTTCTTGGAACATAAACAGGCCTTCGATTTTTTCATCCAAATACAGCTCGTATTGGCAACATCCCTCTTCTTCACGAGTGGGAGCGAGTAGTTCAGTAAGTAACTGAGTCACCTGTTCAATATGGTCAGGAAAAGCTTTAATTTCTGCGACTAGATGGATCATTTTTTATCTCTTTGAGTGTGTTTCTATATTCCAACAATCTACTCCTTTCCACCCAAGAGAAAAATCGACCTAAGCGAATAACTTTTTCAAAATAAATTTGAAAATTTATCTGACGCTAATTAAACAACGATTTCACCCACAGCACCAAACTGTCCCATAACTTACCAATCCATGAGCCCTCTTCCACCGCTTGGTTACTTACCAACGGATAGCTTGCTACTGTTTGATCGTCACTCTTCCACACGACTTTACCAACCACATCGCCTTTCGCGATGGGTGCTATCAACGGTTCATTCACGACCACGCTCTTGTCTAAACCAGCGGTTAGAGAACGAGGCAACGTCAGGTACGCATCTTGAGCAAAGCCCAAATCAATCTCACTGACATCGCCTTTCCACACTTTTGCACTCGCCTGAACTTCTCCCTGTTTTGCCACTTGTTTGGTGTCATAAAAACGGAAGCCGTAACTGAGTAAGTTCTTAGACTGGGTGATTCGCGATTGTTTACTTGGCGTCCCCATGACGACAGAGATCAATCGCATCTTTCCTTGTTTAGCAGAGCTCACCAAACTGTACCCCGCATTACTGGTGTAGCCCGTTTTACCTCCATCGACATCCATCGATTTATCCCATAGCAACTTATTGCGGTTGTATTGGGTGATTTTGTTCCACTTGAACACCTTCTCACTGTAGAGGGCGTAAACATCAGGCACGTCATTGATGATGGCTTGCATTAGTGTTGCCATATCATTGGGGGAAGTCTGAATGCCCTCACTGTCCAGTCCATGTGAGTTAACAAAGTAGGTATCATTCAAACTGAGCTTGTCCGCCCAACCGTTCATGAGCGCGACAAATGCTCCTTCGCTACCTGCAACGTGCTCGGCGAGCGCCACACAGGCATCATTACCGGACTGGATGATCACGCCGCGCATTAGGTTAGCAACGGTGATTTCATCTTTGGGTTGGATAAACATTTTTGATGAATCCGGGAATTTGGCCGACCACGCGTTTTCACTCACCGTCACTTTGTCGTCCCAATTGAGTCGCCCAGCTTTGATCTCTGTACCTACCACATAGGCCGTCATCAGCTTAGTTAAACTGGCAGGGGCTAATCCAGCACGCGCGTTTTGCTCCGCAATAATAGCGCCGGACTGAAAGTCCATGAGCACATAACCTTTCGCCTGCAACTGAGGCGGATTCGGCGTTACGACCGCCAGTGCGGGTGCGCTAAAAGTCTGTAGTAATAAACAAGCAAGCGTAATTCGGGTTAGTGACGTGTTCATCAAGCATCCTCCATGGTCAATGACCGCCAAATGTCTCGTTTCATAAAAACTGTTCAAGATGGTGATAAGACAGTGATTTCCAAACTTCACCTAACAGATCATAGTTCACTCAGTGCATACCAACACGGAAAGATCGAAGAGTTTCAGTTTTGATTGCCTTTCAGGAGTCAAAAAGCGAGTTCTTACAACAAATCGGTTGTTTCTAATAAGGAATTCGATATCGTAAAGCGACTATAAACAAGGACAGACCATAACAATGAACGCTCAATCATTTATCGACGCAGGATTGCATTACACGCCCCACTCGTTCACCGTGCCACTGGATTACCAAGATCTAAGCAAAGGCACGATAAGCGTCTTCGCTCGCTCCGTTTGTTTAATCGGCGATGAAGACTCAGACAAACCGTGGTTAGTGTATTTTCAAGGCGGTCCGGGCTTCCCTTCTCCTCGTCCAAACGGAAACAACGGCTGGATCAAACGCGCACTGAGTGAGTATCGTGTACTGCTGCTCGACCAACGTGGCACAGGCAACAGCAGCGTGATTAACCACCAGACGCTTGCGCACCTCACGCCGGAGCAACAAGCAGACTACTTAAGCCACTTCCGCGCCGACAACATTGTTCGCGATGCGGAATTTATCCGTGAACAATTTGGTGTTGAGCAGTGGGCGATTTTGGGTCAGAGCTTTGGTGGTTTCTGTTCATTAACTTACCTATCGCTATTCCCAGGCAGCTTGCTGCATAGCTATATCACGGGTGGCGTACCCTCGGTTTCTCGTCATGCGGATGATGTCTATCACGCAACCTTCAAACGTACGATGGAGAAGAACCAAGCCTTCTTCCAGCAATTCCCACAAGCGCAGCAGCTGTGCCAGAACATTGCTAATCATCTGTTGGAGAATGAAGAGTTTCTGCCTAATGGTCAGCGTTTTACTGTCGAACAGTTCCAACAAATCGGGATTAACTTTGGTGTCAGTGATACCTTCTTGCCAACTTACTACTGGCTAGAAAGTGCATTGATTGAGGTGAATGGTAAGCCTCAGCTTCGTTATGAGTTCCTCAACGACATGCTGGCGCAACAAAACTTCCAGACCAATCCGATTTACGCGATTCTGCACGAGTCGATTTACTGCCAAGGATTTGCTTCTCGCTGGAGCGCGCACCGAGTACGTCAAGAGCACGATGCGTTCAACTACGAACAAGGAAAGCCGTTCTACTTCACCGGAGAAATGGTCTTCCCTTGGATGTTCGACCAATACGTAAATCTAAAGCCATTAAAAGAGGCAGCAGAATTACTGGCAGAAAAAGCCGATTGGACGCCACTATACGATGCGCAGCAACTGGTAAACAATAAGGTGCCGGTAAGCTGCGCCGTCTATGCCGACGATATGTTTGTAGAAATGGACATTAGCCGTGAAACACTTGCTGCAATGCCGAACTCGAAAGCATGGATCACCAATGAATATGAGCACAACGGTCTTCGCGCGGATGGCGAGCGCATTCTCGACAAGTTAATTGCAATGGGAAAACAAACCGAAGCGACACTGAAATAAGCTGCTAACGTTCAGATATCCGCTAATAACGTAGATAGAAAAACGCCTCTTTATCACGAGATAGAGAGGCGCTTTTTATTCTGGTTTGAGTACTTATTACGATTAATCTTTGACCCGCTTGGTCATCATTTTGGTGATCACGCGGTAACCCATCTTATGATAGAAATCTTCGCCTTCGTGGTTAAATGAAGCCACAGTTAAACCAATCTCTTCAATGTCTTGGCTGCATAAATCGCTCTCGATTTTATCCATCAAAGACAAACCAATACCTAAGTTTCGGTGGCTTTCAGACACCACCAACTCGTTGATATAACCAACGCGTTTTTCCGGAGAAAGCATCGAGTTGACCTCTCGAACGGTACCAGAGATAAAACCAACCACTTCTCGGTGTGAACAAGCAATAAAAGCCGTGATGCTGCCATCAAAGTATTTATCGAAGGTATTACGTTCCTCTCTGAGCTTTGCCATTTCCTCCGGTGAGCGGTAGAAGTCTGGCTCGGCCTCATAGTGGGAAGTGTCGAGTTCAACTAAGAGCGTTTTCAACAGTGGTACGTCTTCTTCTCTTACTCTTCTGATATGGAACTGTTGCATATTGAATTCCTTTGCCAACCGATCTGCATCAAGCACAGATCTTTGCTTCAACTGGTTATCGGATAAGAAGTTTTAGGAATGTGAAGCAAATCAACAGTACAAATTTCGACCATGCATGTCGAGTACGTTTTCTACACTTTTCTGGGTTTTTACTGATAATTTGAACACCCACAAAGAATTTAGGGTGATTCAATCCAATAACCCTCAATAGCACGGTGCTGTATTGATGGAAGAAATATCCGCATAGTTTGTCCGTATTTCCGACTAAATTACTCAGGTATACTCCGAGCCGCTAAAATTGTTAGGTATCGAGTCGTCAAACTAGCGACGTGTCGAACCATCGAACCTTAAAGTAAGGAATAATCATGAGTCAGTATGTTGTCTGCGCCCTGTATAAGTTTGTGGAACTGGAAAACTACCAAGAGTTACGCGAGCCATTGCTTGCCCTAATGGAAGCCCACGGTGTACATGGAACGTTGCTACTGGCGAGTGAAGGTATTAACGGTACGGTTGCAGCGAAACGTGAAGGTATTGATACACTGCTTGCATGGCTAAATGACGAGCCTCGCCTTAATGGCATTGTTTACAAAGAGTCATACTCAGATACTCAACCGTTTAACCGCACCAAGGTAAAACTCAAGAAAGAGATCGTGACATTGGGCGTTGAAGGCATCGATCCTCGCCATGTCGTTGGCACCTATGTGAAGCCTCAAGATTGGAACGATCTGATTGCTGATCCAGAGGTATTTGTGGTTGATACTCGTAACGACTATGAAATCGAGATCGGAACATTTAAAGGTGCAGTTAACCCAAATACTGACACATTCCGTGGATTTCCTGACTATGTAAAACAAAACATGGACCCAGAGAAACACAAAAAAGTCGCGATGTTCTGTACTGGTGGTATTCGTTGCGAAAAGTCGACCGCTTACATGAAAGAGCAGGGCTTTGATGAGGTATACCACCTAGAAGGCGGTATTCTGAAATACCTTGAGGATGTGCCAGAAGAAGAAAGCATGTGGGAAGGCGACTGCTACGTATTCGACGGTCGCGTTGCAGTTAACCACCAGCTGGAAAAAGCAGACTACGACTTGTGTAACGCTTGCCGATTGCCAATCACGGAAGAGGACAAACAATCTGAGCAGTTTGAGCAAGGCGTAAGCTGCCCAAAATGTTTCGGTAAACACAGCGAAGAACAGGTAGCGCGCTTCCGCGAACGTGAAAAGCAAGTGTCGTTAGCTGCGGTTCGTGGCGAGCAGCACGTCGGCGGTGAGAGTGCTAAACAACGTGAGCAACGACGCGCAGAAAAACTGGCGAAGAAAGACGCTCAGCGTAAACAAGCGTAATTAGTGAGGTGCGAGCTAACAAACTGAGCTCGCACTTTCCCATCTTTCAATCTAATTTCAATAGAGCTCGTTGTCTTTCAGCAACACTTCCAGCTCATTCGTACCAATCCTACTTGGCTGCCCAACCATTTCATCATAGGCACTTTGCTGGCGAAGCACCTGTTTGTTCACTTTCAAGTTACGACATTGCTTTTGCAACTCCAATATCGAATGCGCCCTTAAAAACTTCCCTTTATCATCAGTAACAAAGTGTTCCTCCCCGTCGACTAGAACCGAGACTTGATACAAAGCGAGCTCGAGAGAGTGGATGACAAGCTTGTCGATATAGAAAAATTTTCCAGTTTACTGAGTGGCATAGACATAAAGCACCTCCTTGCTCCGTGCCTCTACGTCAGCTGCAATAAAATCGATCACCGAGTGAGAAATTTGCCTCCTCATGCGTAGAAATCGGAAAACCAGTGAGGGCTCCGATGCACACAATCAACTTAGTATGGCTAAAACGCGACTTACGCCTGACCGACCACCTCCCTTTGCAGCATGCTCTGTCTTCTGAGAATCCAACAGTGCTGCTCTATATTTTTGAGCCCATGCTGCTGGATGACCCACATTACTCCGAACGTCATTGGCGCTTTGTTTGGCAATCAATTCAAGACATGAACGCACAGCTTGCCCAACATGATCAAAAAGTCTCAGTAATGTTTGGCAATGCTCGGGATTGTTTGAGTGCGATTCAAAACCAATTCAGCATCAATGCCGTTTTCTCCCATCAAGAAATTGGATTGAATTGTACGTTTGAGCGAGACAAACAAGTATCTGTATGGCTTCAAGCACAAGGCATTCTATGGCATGAGTTTGAACATGGCGCAGTTGTGCGAGGCGCAAAAGATCGATTCGGCTGGGACAAACATTGGGATACCGTTATGCGTTCTCCGATAGAAGAGGTTGAACTTGAAAGCGCTTCTCTTATTACTCTCGATGTCGAAGCGCTAGGTTTCACCTTTACTCCTCCCCCTTCTTGGTTAGAAAAAGTAAAAGGCATGCAAACTGGCGGGAGCTCACTCGCTTGGCAAACATTGGAAGACTTTTTTCAACGCCGAGGACGAGATTACTACCGAAGTATTTCTAGCCCGACTGCATCTCGGACAGCCTGTACTCGCCTCTCTCCCTATCTTGCATGGGGTAATATTTCGCTTCGAGAAGTGTATCAGTACCTCTTGCAACATTGGCAAGTGACGGGGTTTCGTCGCAGCCTAATTGCGTTGTCTTCAAGGCTTCATTGGCATTGTCATTTTATGCAGAAGTTTGAATCTGAATGTGAGATGGAATTTCGCTGTGTGAACCAAGCCTATGACCCTTTGCTTCGCCAAGCGAGCAACAACGACCCAATCCGACTAGATGCTTGGAAGGAGGGAATCACTGGCATACCTCTCGTCGATGCCTGTATGCGCTGCCTTCATCACACCGGATACATCAACTTTCGCATGCGTGCGATGTTAGTGAGCTTTTTAACACATCATATGAACATGGACTGGCGCGATGGCGTAACTCATCTAGCGCAGCTATTTCTCGACTTTGAGCCGGGTATCCATTATCCACAATTTCAAATGCAGGCTGGCGTGACTGGCACCAATACCATCCGTATCTACAATCCGACGAAACAAGCACAAGAACACGATACAGATGGTGAATTCATTCATAAATGGATTCCGGAGCTCGCTAAGGTACCCACCCCACTGTTGTTTGAACCTTGGAAAATGAACGCAATGGAAGTCGTGATGTACCAGTTAGAACCGGATTCAAAATACCTCGCTCCAACAATCGATTTAGAAGCGAGTGCGAAAGCAGCCAGAGAACGCTTATGGGCTTGGCGAAAACGTGTCGACGTAAAAGTGGAAGGCACACGCATTTTAGCTCAGCACGTCCGTCCTTCTAATAAAAAGAAAGCCAGTTGATCGCCAAGAAAAAGGCGTGCGTACAAACAGGGACTTTATCAGGGAGAGAGCAGTACCCAAACAACAAAAGGAACGCATTATGTTGAAACGCATCTTGGTTACGACCACGGTTTTGTTCGCAACCCTAACTTTTTTACTGCCAGCGAAAGCACATGAACATGGAATGATGAAAGAAGACATCGTTGATGTGGCTGCAGCAAATGGCTCGTTCAATACGTTGGTCGCAGCAGTCAAAGCCGCAGGCTTAGTGGATACGCTGAAAGGTAAAGGTCCATTCACTGTGTTTGCTCCCACGGATGAAGCATTTGCTAAGCTTCCAGATGGAACAGTCGAAATGCTACTCATGCCCGAGAACAAAGATAAGCTGGTTGCGATTCTCACTTACCATGTAGTTCCGGGAAAAGTGATGGCCGCAGACGTGGTCAAAATGAATAAAGCGACGACAGTGCAAGGACAAGACGTGATGATAAAAACCATGGGCGACAAAGTCATGGTAAACAACGCAACTGTCATTGCGACTGACGTTAAAGCCAAGAATGGTGTGATACACGTGATCGACACCGTCATCATGCCGAAATAGCGACACAACATGGAAGGGCGAGGTTTCTCGCCCCTTTTTAGGACATGGAAAACATCAAACTCTCAAAGCACGATATACAAACGATGGAGCAGCGCCAAAGAACTCGATTGGTCAACTCCCTTGCGGGATACAAAAGCGCGAACCTCATCGGAACAAGAGACAGGCAAGGACAAGAGAACCTGGCTATCGTAAGCTCTGTGATCCACTTAGGCTCACATCCACCACTGTTTGGTTTTATTGTTCGTCCACGCAAAAGCCGTCGTCATACATTAGAAAACATCCTCGATACCAAGCACTTCACCATTAATGCCATCGGCGTCGATTTCGTCCAAAAAGCACATCAGACCTCCGCCCGCTATCCAAAACAGATATCTGAGTTTGAAGCGGTAGGACTTACTCCTTACTACGATGATGCGTTTCCTGCGCCATTCGTCCTGGAGAGCAATCTCAAAATGGGGTTGGTGTTGAGAGAGCACATCAAGATCGAAAGCAATCAGACAGAGATGTTGATTGGTGAAGTGTTGACGGTGCACGCACCTGAAAGAGCCATCATGCCCGATGGTTATCTCGATTTGGAACTGCTCGACTTAGTGACCATTTCCGGGCTGGACAGCTACCACGTCACGCAACGTCTGCATAGGTTAAGTTACGCCAAACCAGACTCTCGCCTATTCCCTCTAACGAGAGAAGGAGAGCCTTCATCTTGGGGAGCACTTGAAGTCGATATGGACTAACTTCTTTAGATATCAAAAGCTAAATACAGAAGCGGCAGTTTTCTCTGTCTAAGCCGTGTTCACCGGTCCGGTTGGTAAGGTGAGCGCGCCCTGCTTCCAATCCCATTTCGTAACCTTCTAGCAATACCGACTGGCGCATTGATAGACGCTGTACACTGAATTCATCCGGCGGTGCGATAACGCGAATGTGCGTGTCTTTTGGAGGGTTACGAATGAAATCTAGCGATTCATTGTAGTTCTCTGAACGGTGCAGCATTGCCTCTGCCATCTGTGGATGCTCAGCGAACAACTTCTTCATTAACCAAGGCGTTTTCACCGGCTTTTTCTCGTAAGCCAACGGGTGTGAGAGAACCACTGTTATGTCACGAGCACCACGGCGGTATGCTTCTCGAACAGGAATAGAGTCCGCCACACCACCATCGGTATAACAACCACCAGAGAAACAAGGAGTGTGTTTGTAAGCAATAGGCAGTGCCGTCGTCGCTTCCATCGCTTTATGAAAGTTATGGCGGTTCACACGGTAATAATCCGCCTTACCCGTATTTACGTTCGTTGTCGCCGCTAAGAAAGGAATGCCTTCAAACAGTTTCGCTTCATCGACTGGGTACAAACGATTTGATTCTTCAAACAACCATTTCACATCGATCAAATCACCGCCTTTTAAAAAACGAGTAGGATCGAAAAAGCGTTTGCTGGTTGCTAATTTAGTAATGACGTTGATGCTACGGTGCGGGTAATCGGTCAAATAACCGATCAAATTTGAAGCCCCTGCCGATACGCCAATCGCAAAATCAAATGGTTTGTAGTCTTGTTCTAAGAATGCATCTAATACGCCGCTAGCAAAGACACCACGCATTGCACCACCTTCGACTACGATTGCTTTTGTTGCCATGTTTCCCCCCAATAGTTGCTCTGAAAAGGTTACTGAAATTCGTGCTACAGCAACAATTGGTTATTCTTATTATTGAGATAGGCGAAGTCTATGTGTTTCTTGCTTTTTAAGTGGAAACTTAGGATCAAAAAATCCACATCAACTGAGTAGTCAATGTGGATTCTAAGCAGTAGAAACGGGGGTTAAGAAAAAACGGTTTTATACGCCTCTGCTGCGCCATCAATAAACATTTGGGTACCAATCACGGCTAGGATCAAACCCATCATTTTGGTGATCACATTCAATGCACTTGGACCAACGGCTTTAACCAGCTTGTCACCAAATAAAAACAGCACATAAGTGATCGCACACAATACGGCGAACGACGCAATTGTAATGATGGTTTGGTCGAACCCACCAGCAGTAGCAAAGTTCATTGCGGTAGCAATCGTACCGGGCCCTGCCAAGATAGGCATTGCTAATGGCGAAACGGCAATGCTAAGTGCTGCTCGCTCTTGCTCTGGTGAATAAGCCTTTTCTTTGGTTTTTTGATGCGTTGATTCCCCCTGAAGCATATGGAAACCAATCAAAAACACCAAAATACCACCGGTAATACGCAGTGCGTATAACGTAATGCCGAACAAGTCGAAAATCACTTTGCCTGCAACAGCAAACACAGCCACGATAACAAAGGCGATGAAAACAGAACGAAACGCAATTGATCGAACCGTTTGTTTATCTTCATCCGCCGTTAAGCTCAAAAAGATAGGGATATTGGCGATCGGGTTCATGATGGCAAAAAAGCCCATAAACACTGTGACCGTATGAAGTATCAGCTCTTTCATGTTCTCCACATTCGGTAACTTATTGATTATTAAAAATCATTATATACCCAACTTTATAAATAACGTCACTTTATGTTCGCATCATTATCCATGATTGTTATCTGTTACCCACTAGCGCGAACTTGAGAGCCCTATTGGTTTACGCCTAATATAAATAGCGTTATGGTGAAGATTCAGCCAATACCAACAACAAGCTAAGGAAGTTGATTCATCATGAACAGTACGATTGAAACCATTCTCGGTCATCGCTCTATTCGTAAGTTCACCTCTGAGCCAATTGAAAATGAGCAACTACAAACGATTCTCCAATCGGGGCTAGCTGCCTCTTCTTCGAGCATGCTGCAAGTCGTGTCGATCATTCGAGTAACAGATACAGAAAAGCGCAAACTGTTAGCGCAATACGCTGGCAACCAAGCTTACGTTGAAAGTGCCGCAGAATTTTTGGTGTTTTGTATTGATTACCAGCGTCACACCACTATCAATCCAGACGTTCAAGCCGACTTTACTGAATTAACTCTGATTGGCGCAGTGGACTCTGGCATCATGGCGCAAAATTGTTTGCTTACTGCCGAGTCTATGGGACTAGGTGGTGTATACATTGGTGGGTTAAGGAACAGCGCCGCACAAGTGGATGAACTGCTCGGTTTACCTAAAAATACCGCCATTCTGTTTGGTATGTGCTTGGGCCACCCGGACCAAAGTCCAGAAACAAAGCCACGTCTGCCAGCACATGTGATTGTTCATGAAAATCAATACCAAGCACTTAACGTTGACGATGTACAAACCTACGATAAAACCATGCAAGAATACTACGCAAGCCGTACAAGTAATCAAAAACAGAGTGCATGGTCACAAGAAGTCACTGGGAAGCTTGCTGGTGAGTCGCGACCTCATATTCTGCCTTATTTGAATAGCAAGGGGTTGGCTAAACGCTAATAAAATATTTCGCTAATCAAGAAAGATCAAAAAAGGCCTCGAATGAGGCCTTTAGCATTTCTGCACAAATTATTTGAATGAAAATCCACTTTTGACACTACACCACCATCAACTTGTCAAAACCATAACAAATTAGTATTGACTAATGGAATACAACAAGATCTAAGTCACAATTTAAGATAAATTAAATAAATTCATTCCGTGAATTCACCAAATTTATAGCAATGCGTAATTTATAGAAAAAAACGTTTTCGTGAGCCAATACGAAAAATAAGAGCCAATTACCAAATAGTTTTATCAATCAAACACAGAATACTTCGCATAAAATAGAAAAATTGCATATATAACTGGATTTTCATTAATTTATCATCTATTGCCCCGCCAAAAAAATTTCTTTAGAGTGCGCATCGCAAGATGCAACCCGTTTACTATTGAGCATTCTATAAATTAAACCTAATAATAATGCCCAATTAAATTATGGCGCGTTGCTAAATAATGTTGCTATTAGCAACTCGCTCTTTACGTCAGATGAATGAAAACGCATGAATTTCAACTATACAAAGCTAGGTAGTTTACTCCTTTCCTCTGTACTTCTCGCCGGGTGTACAGTTCCGGGCAGTCACTTATCCACGGGTGGAAAACACATCGTTGAAGACAATAGCGCCAATACGGCGGCAGATTTTAACGTCTTTCCACTGACTCTTGATAAAGTCTCGCAGCTAAAAAGTTCAGATGTAGAGACCAAAGCCAACCCAAATCTTGACCTACAACTCGCGGCTTACGAGTATGAAGTAGGTCCTGGCGATATTCTAAATATCACTATTTGGGATCACCCTGAACTTACTATTCCAGCAGGCTCTTACCGTAGCTCTGAAGAAGCGGGTAACTGGGTGCATTCTGATGGCACCATTTTCTATCCATACATCGGTATTGTTGAAGTTGCGGGTAAAAATGTTCGCCAAATTCGTACCATTATTGCTAACAAATTGGCGAAGTACATTGAGAGCCCACAAGTGGATGTGAGTGTTGCGGCATTTCGTTCCAAGAAATCTTACATCACTGGCGAAGTTAACAAGCCAGGGCAACAACCTATCACCAATATCCCACTTACGCTTCTTGATGCAGTTAACCGCGCTGGCGGTCTAGCAGAAGATGCGGATTGGCGTAACGTCACACTGACACGCCAAGGCAAAGTCGAAAACATTTCTCTCTATGCGCTAATGCAAGAGGGTGACCTTACTGAGAACCGATTACTTCAACCTGGCGACATCGTACATGTGCCAAGAAATGACACCCAAAAAGTGTTTGTTATGGGTGAAGTTAACGATCCTAAGCTACTGAAAATGGATCGCGCAGGCATGAGCTTAACCGAGGCTCTAAGCAATGTTGGTGGTATCAACCAACTTTCTGCGGATGCAACTGGCGTTTTTGTCATCAGAAAATCTCAAGACAATCAAGCATTAGGCGACATTTATCAACTTGATGTCTCTGACGCAGCGGCGTTAGTGATTGGTACTGAATTTGATTTGGAACCTTACGACATTGTGTATGTTACTGCTGCACCAGTCAGTCGTTGGAACCGTGTGATCGCACAGCTAGTGCCAACAATTTCAGGATTCAATGAGCTTACAGAAGGTGTTCTACGCGTTAGAAACTGGCCGTAATTCGAGTGATTTGGAAAGGGCTTTATAAACAGAAGCTCTTTCCAATAGTGATAGATAAGGAACAATCTATGTTTTCAAACATTCTCGTCGTTTGCGTTGGTAACATTTGCCGCTCCCCAACAGCAGAACGAATGCTTCAACAACTGCTTCCTAATAAAACCATTGCGTCAGCTGGGATTGCAGTGGAAAAAAGTCGCTTGATAGGACGATCTGCAGATGAAACTGCAACGCTGATTGCATCAGAGAAAGGTTTATCTTTAGAAGACCACAAGGCTCAGCAGCTGACTGCACAACTATGCTCGAAGCAAGATCTCATCCTTGTGATGGAACAAGGGCATATTGATGCGCTGACTGAAATCGTTCCCGAAGCAAGAGGCAAAACCATGCTATTTGGACATTGGATGAACTCTGTCGACATTCCAGACCCATACAGACAGAGCAGAGAAGCATTCGACCATGCGTTCTCACTGATTGAAAAGTCCGCTCATGCATGGGCAAAAAAAATATAACTTCAGACTACTTGGCGAAACATAAAAATAATGGCTAACCACACTATAAGTTCATCTGCACCCACCGATGATGAAATCGATCTCGGTAAACTGTTTGGCATACTAATAGATGCGAAATGGTTCATCGTTGGCATTACACTTCTCTTTGCAACAATCGGTATTGCCGTTGCGTTGCTATCGACACCAATTTACAAAGCTGATGCCCTAATTCAGATCGAACAGAAAAGCTCCGGCGGTATTTCGGCGATGGTCGGCGATATGGGCGACCTTTTTGCTGCTGAGTCTTCAGCAACGACTGAAATTGAGATCATCAAGTCACGTATGATCCTCGGTGATACCGTCGATAAATTTAACCTAACAACAATTGCCACTCCGGAATACTTTCCTTTTGTTGGCAAAGGTTTGGCTCGAATCAATGGCACTCAAAATTACATTTCAGTATCAAGTTTCGAGATACCTCGCACCGCGCAAGGCTTCAGGCATCACCTTGTAGTGAGCGATGCAGAGAAAGGTACTTTTGATCTGATGATTGAAGATAAAATTGTGCTATCTGGCGTTGTTGGTCAAACGATCGAAATGAATGGCTACCACATCAAAGTACGTGAACTGGTTGCGCAAAATGAAGACAGTTTTTCTATCGGAAAAATTAGCAAGCTTGATGCGATCAACCGATTAGCTTCACAACTGTCTATTTCAGAACGTGGTGCGAAAACAGGTATTGTGTCACTGAGTATTGAAGGCGAATACCCTGAGCGTAACCAACAAATCTTGAATGATGTCGTACAAAACTATTTCCTACAAAATGTGCGAAGAAATTCAGCAGAAGCAGAACAAAGCTTAAAATTCTTGAAAGATCACCTGCCAGAAATTAAAGATAAGCTTAACGGCTCAGAGGACGTATTGAATCGTTTTAGACAAGAAAACGAATCGATCGACTTAAACCTTGAAGCACAATCAACACTCAAAGTGATGGTTGCTCTTGAAGCACAGCTAAATGAACTGACCTTTAAAGAGAGTGAAATCAGTCAGAAGTTCACTCAAGACCACCCAGCATACAAATCACTATTGGATAAACGTCAGACATTACTGCAAGAAAAAGCTCGTTTAAACCGACAAGTACAGAAGTTGCCGAAGACACAACGTGAAGTGTTACGTATGACACGTGACGTTGAAGTGAACCAACAGATCTACATCCAGCTTCTAAACAAAGTTCAAGAGTTGAACATTATTAAAGCAGGTACCGTTGGTAACGTACGTATTATCGATAGTGCGCAGTCTTACGCAATTCCAGTCAAACCTAAGAAGCCTCTAATTGTTGTTCTAGCAACGCTATTAGGCGGAATGGTAGCCGTAGCTTTCGTTCTAGTTAAAACTGCATTCCACCGCGGCGTCAATTCTCCAGATGAGATTGAACAAACTGGTATTTCTGTTTATGCCAGTGTGCCCAAATCTGTTCAACAACTAGAAGTAGCGAACAAACTTAAGCGTAAGAGCAATAAAGATTTACTACTACTCGCAGAAGAGAACCCTGCAGATCTCTCGATTGAATCATTACGTGGACTTCGTACCAGCCTTCATTTTGCGATGATGGAAGCGAAAAACAACGTTCTAATGATCTCTGGACCTGCTCCCTCAATTGGTAAAACATTCGTTTCAACTAACTTTGCAGCAGTTGCGGCGAAGACAGGCCAGAAGGTACTATTGGTTGACGCAGATATGCGTAAAGGTTATCTGCAACAGTGTTTTGGCCTAGCGGCAGATAACGGCCTTTCTGACTTTTTAAGCGGTAAGATTAGTCAAGATATGGTGATCAAGCCGACTAAAGTTGAGAACTTAGATGTAATTACTCGTGGTCAAGTACCACCAAACCCTTCTGAGCTTTTGATGCACCCACGATTTGCTGAGTTTGTAGAAAAAGCATCACAAGAGTATGACCTAGTGATCATTGATACACCGCCAGTATTAGCAGTGACTGATCCTAGTATCGTTGGTGCGATTGCAGGTACCACTCTTATGGTTGCTCGATTTGACCAAACGACATCGAAAGAACTAGAAGTCGCTCGTAGCCGATTTGAACAATCGGGTGTCGAAGTAAAAGGCGTCATTCTTAATGCAATAGAGAAGAAAGCCGCAAGCTCATACGGTTATGGTTATTACAACTACGCTTACAAAAGTGAATAATCTAACTCCCCGTTGAAGTGAAAAGCCAAGCCCCGCAATTATCGCGGGGCTTTTTCAATAATTATCACACTATTAGAAATCTAAGCGGTCACCTTTAGTAATATCTTCATCTTTTCAGTGACATCAATACCATGCCTCATTATTCTCACACTCATTATGTAAACAGTTGTAGTGCAAGTATTATGTCAGTTGCTTTAGATACCCAATCTCTGGTCGTGGAATACGACCCTCAATCTCTTGAATCTTTACGCCAAGCCCTAAGACACTATCGAGAAGCCCTCCTGAAAGAAAATGCCTTTGATAACGATCATTGTCATGTTCGCTTCCAAGTAAATAACGGGTGTGACGATCAAATTGGTTCATTGGTTGAAAATAAAATTGCTCAAGAAATGTTTGCTTACGTTGGCTACTCGTACAAAAGCGATATTCAACCAACTCAGTTATTAAACAGCACCTATTTAACCAGTGAAGGCGCGTTTTTTTCTTCGAGCATGTCAACATCAAGCACTAGAGTCTGAATTAGAGGAAACGGCTAAATTGATTTGCCACCTCGCGAGACAATTTAATGACTCTAGTGAGATGTGGGTATCTGAAGAACAAGTATTTGGGTTGTTACCACTTTTGATTGTAGGGCTCACCTTCCCTCGCTTGGCTTTTTATCTTGGCGGTTACACCATCCCATATTGGGACAGTGAGCACGCTCCCCACGGTGAGTTTGCATTGGGGGTTCTTACAAACCATTTGGGTTATACCCACGATACACTGAAAGCATTTTGCTACTGTGATAACAGTGCTGCTCGAGGATACATGTTTGATGATTCTAAACATGAGAGTGCAAGCGACCTAACGACTCGTAGCCAAGTCACTGGATTACTTAAAATCTTCCGCGAAAAGCCACACGAGTTCGAAGTATTTCGATCTTTAATGAAGCAGCGCTTTGCTGATCAAGACTACCTACAATATACAGATGACTCTCGCTACTATGTTGAACGCCCGGTAGACCGATTCATCTATTCCATCATGTCGCCCATTCATGGCATTGATATCGATGATCATGAAGTAGATTACCACGCGGTGATGATGAGCAACTTTATTGACTCATCAGCAGAACAAGCAGCGGTGGCACTTACCAGTGAGATCGAAGCATATCTGGGTCGTCCAATTGTTCCACCCAAAGTCATCGAAAATGAAGACGACTACTACCGTGATCACTACTATTATCGAGGCACTGGTATTGCGCAATGGAAGTCATTCATTACCGAAGGTTTTGATGAAGGGAAAACAATTTGGCATTACATCGAGAGTGGGGAAGGTGCACAAGTCCTAGATGTGATTGAACCGTGTAACATTCAAATCGCTGCGAGAAAAGGTAACTTCGATATCTCCGAGAAATTCGAATATTACCTCGGCCGCTATGACTCTTATCACGAAGAGATGATGACCATTGCCGGTGACATCTTATACGATTGGCACAATAAAGACTTGGATGACGCAGCGATAGCGGAAAACAATCAAAAGATCTTGCGCTTGTTTGACGTATTACATTGTTGGAACAACAAAGCGTCTTTTCATGCCGATGTGGCTCATGGGCTTGTCCACGACTTTGAGCTCATAAGTGATGAGGATTTCACCCAACGTTATAACGGTGATTGGAAGGCGCAATTTCTAAACTATGTCAAAGAATGTGGTGCATACCGAGACAATATTCGCCAGAAAGAGACCCAGCTTGCCCATGAGTTATTGAACAAACATCGTGAAGAGGCAACTGATCTTCTCGAACAATTGGCTGACGCGTTTGATGACGAGTTTAGCTTAGCCAGTCAACTGGCCTTCTGTGCTGGCATGCTTTACCACGATACAAAGCACGGTATCAACGACAGGGCGACAGAAGCATTTGAGGGCAAACTTGCCTCAAGCCTAAAGTCAGAGCTTCTTCTCGCTTTGAGTGAAAACAGTCGATTCCATTGTATCGAGACTGCTGAGAAACGTTGGCGATACGTTCCTCTCACAGAGGAAGAGGAATCCCAAGCAAAACAAGATTGGAAGATCGTCGATGCATTTCTAAGCAATGAAAGCGATGATTTCGATGTCACGCTAAAATCTTTTAAAGGCAATATCGAACAACTCAGTGACAGCAGACAAATCAACAAAAATCAGCCTTACTATGAGTTTCTGCGTGACTTTGACGACAAAGCCCAGAAACTATTAGTCGCTGCTCATGTTTGGGGCTCACTACAAAATACTCCTGAGCAAATCTATTGCCATCGCTTACTTTTACTCTGGTTGACATCAGCTCCGGCGAAAGTAACTCGCATGCTGTCTTATTTTTATTGCGATCGTTATGGAGAGTTAAGCGATCAATCACACTCATTTGTCGATGACTTAGAATACCATTCAGAGATCGATAAACTGACTGGGCGCTTGGAATTACTATTGTCTCAAATCGATCGCAGAGACGATGATGAAATCAGTTTGATGGACATATATTTCGATCAGTTCGAAGCGCAGCAACAAACAGAACAAAACAAACAGCACGTTCGATCAGCACTTAAACGACTCCGTCCGGATGCTGAGCTGCGCTTCTTCGAGCTGCTGGAGCAACGAAGACCAAATATCAAAACCAGTTACTACATGAAGCGCTCTTAGACTCTATTCGCTACACCGGAAGTGAACAAATGGGACGTCGTAACCCTAATGGTTACGCCATCACCAAAGAGCAATCCAAAACAGTAGAGTGGATCACTGCTCAGATCGCCCAAACGACATTGCTCAACTCAGAGCAATTACAAACGTTACTGGATACACTAACAACTAACTTCATCAGTGATTTTGATACCAGTTACGGAATTCCTGGTATTGATGAACTGTATTGGAAAGCCTCACCGCACATCCAAGATAACCTCTTGCGATTATTTGCTCTTAATCCTAGTCTAGGGTTGAAGCAGCTTGAGAATGAACGAGTGCTTTCTCTACCTGAATTATGTCAACAACTGTATGAACGCGATGCGCAACTGATCGTCTTACTCAAGTATGCAATTAAGCAGCATTGGGTTGATGCGATGCCTTGGTTTGCCAAACAAACCAATCTAAAGCGCTATACAGACCAATTGGAGATAAGCCAACTACTTAAGTTTATTGAGTTAGTCGCTAACCTCCCAGAGTTCACAACACTCATCAGTGAATATGCGCAGCACGCGTCGTTGAAAGTCCAACAGCTTGTAGCAGATATACAGGCTGGAAAGTATCGTCATGCCGCGCTTTCTCCTTTTGAGTTGCTAGATTGGGGCATTTACCATATTCCAGAAGATGATGACCCAAGCGAATTAATAAAACAAACCACCCTAGTCCGTGCGAAAGATCAACGTTGTTTTGGACTTCGTATCGGCTATTTCCCAGAAGATGATGACGAGGACGGTTATGAACCTGAAGTCGCCCTGACAGTTCGCATCGATCACCCATACAGAGCTTCAATTGGAGGTTACTCACATGAATATGAGTCTTCGATCCAGCTGAATCACTCCAACTGTTTGACTTGGAACCTAGGCGAAAAAAGTTCTAACTCAACCGGCGTCTATCGATATCGAATTTATCATCCAAATGGCGACTTGCTTGCGGACAAAGTGTTCCATGTCGTCGATGATAGCCCTAGGCAAATGGCGCTACTGGAAGAAGCTCAACAAAAAGCACCATTTGAAAGCTCTCATATTGGTTCGATCTGCCTTAATCAGGGGCTTCTCGATTTTGTGGATGCGAAAACGAAGCCGTACGGAATGATCTTTGGTTGTAAGTTGCCAGAAAAGCCGATGCCCGTTCACTGTCATACAAAAGACAACCAATTGGAAATCGCTGAAATACACGTCACTCCTGCCGAGCCGACACAGTGGTTCTATGCTTCAAACCCAACCTACGCTTTTATGGAACAGCGCGTGAAAAGCCGAGTGCTTCTCGTTGGCAGTACAAACACCATAACCGAGACTCAATCAAAAAAATCGCTATGGAAAAATGCGGTCAAACAGAGCTCCCCCGTAGCACTCATTCAACCAGATGAAACAAAAGCCAACAATGTTGCTGCAATTTATCTCGATAAGTGTGGAGCGAAGGTGTTTTATGGTTTTGATGAGAAAGACAACTTATGTCGTATCGTGGTAACGAACGTTAAATATGGTTTGGCTCGGCGCTTCTTCATTAGTGTCATGAACCGTATAGCGAAAAAGATAATGAAAGATGGTGGCGAGTTTATGCCTCATTAACAATGAAGCCCCGTGCGTATCACGGGGCTTCTTATCAGCTTGGAAACTTGAACTTTTATGTGAGTTCCAAAGCAGTTTTGCTTGTTTATATGATTCTAAGTTGCGAACCCCTTTTCGATTACATACCATTGAAACAGCTCAAGCCTAAAGCACCCAACACTCGCGGAAAGAACTCGGTTCATGGCAACTCAACTTCCCTGCTTTCGTTAGCAGGAACAATCTGTTTTTACCTTCTTTTAAACTTCTAATAAGGCGAGTGTGGAAGAGATAAGAAAGGTGAAAAATGCAATCTCACAATAGCTTCTCTATTAATCTTAACCAGCAAAAGTCCGTAGCGAAAAAGCGTCTAAAAGCGATCCGCCAAAATGATGCCAACGCACTTGAGCAGGTTAAACTGTTTCATTCCCAACCAGAAAACCTTACGCCAGAGTCTATCCAGCTTGCAGATGTTCAACACGCCCTAGCTAGAGAGCTTGGCTTACCCAGTTGGAACAAGTTAAAAGCTCATGTAGAAGAGCTAGAAAGTCACAAGCTCGCCATCAACAACCAAGCAAATCCACTTGATGCCGAACTAACAACACTGCACGTCCGCTGTGGGCACGATATTCAACAGCAACTAAAGACATGTGGGTTCGAGGGTGACTTCTTACCCATGATTGATCCGTTGTGCATCGGCCCCATTCCAAATGATGAAAAGGCCTTTATCGCAATCCGTGCACAATATGTCGTTGATACGTTATTACCCGTGATGGGACGAAAAGACTCGGTGCAAGACATCGCCGAATCAGAGCAGAACAACATCAATACCCTGCTTGATGATCAGTTCGAGCGCATCGTGTTTTGGGTTGAACATGATGCCTACGATCAATTCATGCTACTTCGAGGGCTCTCTCTGCTAGAGGAAACCGAAGGCAAAATCATTGAGATCATCGAATTCAACCAGTTTCCGGGAACCGAGCGGTTTATTGGCTTTGGGCAACTTCCTGCAGAGGCGATTCGATCGTGTTGGCAGTATCGAAAGCCTGTGACGGCCAAGTTATTCAGCCAAGCTAAACTCTGCTGGAATGCCTTACTCTCTCCAACACCCCAGCCACTCGTTAACTTGCTAGAGCATCATAAACTGAATTGTTTACCGAACATCAAAGCTGTCATCACTCGACATCTTCAAGAACTGCCACACTCAGAGTCAGGGTTGAGCTTCACCCAACAGTTGGCTTTGCAGATATTGAACGAGCAAAGCGCACCAATTTCCGTGAAAGAATGGTTTCAGAAGAGCCAACAACGAGAACCACTTCCTACTCTCGGTGACGTGATGTTTTATGCTTTGATGTTGCCACTGGCACAAGCAGACAATCCCCTGGTCACTTTTGATTCATTGGATAAGAATTGGTGGGAGCAAGAAGTCAGTATAGGCTCGCGAGGCAAAACTTGTTTGATTGGGAAAGGTGCTTTCATTCAGGACTACTGGAGCGGAGGGATCCACAACCACGCACAAAACCGCTGGATATGGAATCACACCCAGCTTTCTACCTTACGCCACTTATCTATTAATTAGATGAGAGTGATTACAAGCTAGTAACGGTAGCCATCTAGAAACAGCGTAAGGATATCTTCGACGATTTTCTTACGCTGCTCGACGCTTGGCACCGCTTGATTGGCCACCAACTGAGGCCACAAGCAGTTTCCTTTTAACAAGCACATCAGCATGCTGCTCATCATTGCAGGGTCGTACGCTTTAACCTTGGTATCTGCAATAGCCTCTGCAAACCAATTCTCCAGCAATTCGTCTTGGCGTTGAAGTTGATGCAAATAGTTCTCTGCCAGTTCTGGGGTTCGCATAAACTCACTGATCACCATTTTAGCCAGTGGTAAGCCAAAGTCTTCATACATCGAATCTAATTTGGCGTGCAAATAAGTTCTAAGCTGAGTTTCGACATTAACCTCTGATGCATACTTGAGTTGCAAACGCGCACGCTGAGTTTCGAGCACACTTTGAATCGACTCAATAAACAGTACATCTTTGCTTTCAAAATGACGGTATAAGGTCCGCTTTGACGTCCCTGCTCGCTCACATACTCTGTCCATATTGGCACAACTGAAACCGTGCTCAATAAACTCCTGTTGAGCCGCTTCAATCAGCGCTAAGCGTTTTTTTTTCTGACAGTTTCATCGCTCTAGATTCACCAACCTCATGTAAGTGGACGCAGAGTATAGCGCACAATAATCAAAAGTATACTTTGAAGTTTACTTTTTTAATTTTAGGAGTAAGATGCGCTCGCCGAAGTTAAGATCCTAAGAAAAATATCAAAATAGAATCACTCTTAACTCACGCTGTGGCGCTTTGTCTGTCAGATAAAGCTGTGATTTTTCCGTGACACAAACTCCAGAGTCGATGCCCTTATTACAAGGCCCCTGGTGTTGTTGTGATCGTCACGTTTAATGAAGTAACTTATGAAATTACGCTCCTTGCTCGTTGCCGTTTCCTGCCTCCTTACTGGTACGGCAAACGCTGATTCGATTTCTCTGCCAATCTGGAAAGATAAAGCAGAAGCACTCGGTTATGACTTACCAAAGCCCTTTGGCGTCAACCTGAGCTACATGAGTATGGAACAAGGCATCAACGTCGACTCCATTTCTCTGAGTGGATTACATGGCTTAGAAAAACTATTAAAAATGGAAGCCAGCGGGGGGAAACAAGCCAGCGATGTCATGACACTTCGTGGTGACGTTTGGTTGTTCCCATTCTTAAATGTGTATGGCTTAGTGGGCACGCTAGATGGCTATTCAGAAACCAATGTCAAAGTCAACCTGCTTGGCAAGCAGTTGGGCGAATTCCCTTTTCGTCTCGATCTCGATGGTTACACCTATGGTGGTGGCTTCGTATTAGCGGGAGGCTACGACCAACTGTTTGCTCTTGTTGATGCCAGCTACACCCAAACAAATTTGAATGTTATCGATGGCGCTATCGATGCAATAGTCGTGTCTCCACGAGTCGGTTACGACTTCCATAAAAATGGCGTACCTCTGCGTTTCTGGGTCGGTGCGATGTACCAAAACGTTGAGCAAGAATTATCCGGAACATTAAAACAAGCTGGCATCAACCTGTCTGGTCGCTTTGACGTTAAGCAGCGCTTGGAATCTGAGTGGAACACCCTTGCCGGCATGCAATACCAGATTAATGACGACTGGTATTTGTTGGGCGAAGCTGGCTTTGGCGACCGTCAAAGTATCTTCTTCTCTCTCGATCGCCGTTTCTAAGGTAAAGAGAAGATGAAAGCTTCTTATTCCCTAGTCATTGCAGCACTGTTTTGCACACCACACGTTTTTGCTATGCAGCAAGACGAAAGCAGTTTGGTGGATGACATCCTAACCAAACTAGGCTCTAGCGAAACCGTGGATGAGTCGAAATTGATCGACTGGGGCATCTTACCGGGACCATTCGTCAATCCAGAGCAAGGATTTGGCATCGGCGTTGCCGCGGTGGGCTTGTATACCCCTTATGACTGGCAGAAAGGCGACCCGTACTCAACCATCACCGTCACATCTTACGGTTCAACTTCTGGCTCTTACGGCTTGGGGTTAAACAACCGCACCTATTTGAAGGGTGACAAAGTACGTCTACTGGGTGAAGCGTGGATCAGCCATACTCCCGGATACTATTGGGGTATCGGCAGCCAAGCTGCTGAAAACGATAGTAATAAAGTGCAATACGAAGGCCAACGGTTACAGCTGAGCCCAAAAGTCGCCGTAGAAATTGCACCAAATACTTACGCTAAACTCGGCTGGCAGTGGCAATCATTCAACAAAGTAGACGGTGTAGATGGCGATATTCTTCCTTCAGAAGTCACCAATGCCACCAGCAGCGGCGTGTTACTTGGGATGGAATACGATACGCGCGATTTCGAGCCAAACCCAATGCAAGGGCAGTTTCTCGATATTGAATGGATTGCCAACCGCGATTCACTCGGTAGCGATGAAGATTACGATAACCTAGTTGCCAACTATCGCCTTTACCAACAATGGTCTGACACGACGATTGTTGCAATGGAGGTATATTCACAATCGATTTTCGGTGACGCCCCTTGGTTTGATTACGCCCAGCTGGGTGATGACCAGCGCATGCGTGGTTACTACCAAGGTCAATATCGCGATAAACATCAGCTTTCAACGCAAGTAGAGATCCGCCATACCATTGCTGGCCGCCATGGTGTGGTTGGTTGGCTAGGCGCCGGCAATATCGCACCAACTTATCACGACTTATTTGAAAGTAGCTGGCTACCGACTGTCGGAGTTGGCTATCGATTTGCCTTTAAGGCACGTATTAACGTGCGCGTCGATTTAGGCGTAGGCAAAGACAGTACCGGTTTTTATTTCCAAATTAATGAAGCATTCTAGGAGTAGGGTTTGAAGAAAGCAGCACTATTACTACTGAGCCTTTGTAGTGGGTTTGTCCAAGCACAAGAATTGAAAGCACCAGTGGGTGTCAGGCCGTGTTGTGCATTTGGTGTCGATCTCAAAGCGCAATTAGGAAGTGTGCCTGTTCCTTTCTTCTCTCTCGAGAATGTCTTATCCAGTAACGAAGTGGGTACTCACCACTATAATGATGGCAGCGAGTCAATCTCTGGCAGCTTGCTGGGCCTAAATGAAGAAGCTAACGGCATTATCTTTACCGAACTAGGCGGCTTTATTGATACGGCACACGTTCGTGATACGGCCGATTACACCTACTATCTGTTTACTCTCAACCAACATTACCTCGGCCGCGCAGCGCATCTTGACTTGCCTGAAGAACTTCGTGTTCGTCGTATTCGTTGGTATGAACAAAAAAGAGAAACTCAGCGAACAGGAAAAGCTCGATCGCAGTGCTCAGGCTGCGGCGCTAACCGCGTTTCGTCTTGCTCAATGGCATGAGATTGCTCAGTGGTTCGGTATGGTATCCGTCAGTGGATTTAAAGAGTTGGCATCTGCCTTTTCATCTGAAGATCTTTACTCCAACATGCTTGGAGCAAAGTTAGCCAAGCAAGTCCTGCTGGACAACCCTGAACTCGATCAAAAAGGCTTTTCGAAAGCAATGGACAGCGCTTTTAAACAAGCACTTAAGGATCTCAAAGCCCAGTCCAAAGCGATTACTAAAGAGAAAATTCAGCAGCTTGATGGAGATTGGTGGGACAGCTCAAGACGCCTACCGGATAAGTGGGTGGTTCGATTCCGTGATTACCATATGGCTTTGAGTTTAACACCCAACTACCCTACTGCGAGCCATGAACTTTCACTATCTGCAACCTTTGCAAACCAACAGCCGCTCAACCAATGGATGAGCGTTGAGTTTAGAGCAAACGACAAGGAAAAGTCCTTCTCTGAGCTACCTAAATCATTGACCTCAAAATCAATTTGGACACCTGTAGATTACCAACAGATTTCAGATTTCGCTCGTTCTGTCGACAACAAGACACGCCCACCACTCAACTAAAGACTCATTATATAAAATGAATAGGTACTGCCTAGTTATGCACTAGGCACTTAAAACCACTCTTTTATGCATGCAGTTTCCCACCATTTGAGAATGTAAGAAATCTTTTCTATCGGTTGTAAATTCGATAAATTTGTTAAATGGCAAACTTTTTACCCGCCCATATAGTTATCATTTGGTTAAAATTCTATTTTTTAAAGTGATTAGCTTCACATCTATTAACCATTTAGACGATTATTCTTTCGTATTTTCACACTCCACTGCTAATCTGCTCGCCGCCTTGAAGTGAACTCAAGGTGCATAACTATAAGGAGTGTTCTCATGAATACCAAGAAACCGATGTCGCTCACCAGCCGCGTAATTTTGGGTATGGTAGCGGGTATCTTGACAGGATTTGCAATTCGCACACTTTTCGCCGACAACGGATTTGTCGACGCATACATTGTTAATGGATTATTCGAAGTTGGTGGACAGATCTTCGTTGCCAGCTTAAAAATGCTTGTAGTACCACTGGTGTTCGTTTCACTAGTTTGTGGTACAAGCTCTCTAAAAGACCTATCAACATTAGGTCGCATGGGTGGTAAAACCCTTGCTTTCTACGTAGCAACGACTGCTATCGCAATCACACTTGCTCTAACCATGGGTACGCTATTCCAGCCGGGCGCTGGTGCAGACCTAACCGCAGCAAGTTCATTCAAATCAGCAGAAGCGCCATCTTTGGGTCAAGTGATCATTGATATGTTCCCGACTAACCCAATCAGCGCAATGGCAGAAGGTAAAACTCTGCAAGTGATCGTGTTCGCCGTACTATTCGGTATCGCAATCAGTGCAGCAGGTAAGCCTGGTGAGCGTATCGCCGCTTTCTTCTCTGATCTGAATGAAGTGATCATGAAATTGGTTGCGATTCTGATGAACCTAGCGCCTTACGGTGTGTTCTTCCTAATGGCGAAGCTGTTTACAGGTCTTGGTCTAAGCGCAATCTTCAACCTTGCTGAATACTTTGTTGTACTAGCAGGTACGCTATTGCTGCACGGTCTGGTGACTTACAGCTTGATGCTAAAAGGCTTCACTGGTCTAAACCCAATTACGTTCCTACGTAAGATGGAAGACGCAATCATGTTTGCTTTCTCTACAGCATCATCGAATGCGACCATTCCGGTGACAATGGAGACAGCTAAGCACCGCATGGGTGTTGAGAACCGCGTATCATCGTTCACAGTGCCACTAGGCGCAACCGTGAACATGGACGGCACGGCGATCATGCAAGGTGTGGCGACAGCGTTCATCGCACAGGCATTCAACATCGACCTAACTATGGGTGACTACCTAATGGTTATCATGACGGCAACATTGGCGTCTATCGGTACCGCAGGCGTTCCTGGTGTTGGTCTAGTAATGTTGGCAATGGTATTGAACCAAGTAGGCCTGCCGCTAGAGGGCATTGCACTTATCATGGGTGTTGACCGTCTACTTGATATGATTCGTACCGCAGTTAACATCACCGGTGACAGCGCAGTGACGATCATTGTTGCTAAATCGGAAGGTGCATTGGATGAAGCTCGCTTCAATGATCCAATGGCCGGCGTAGCCGAAGAAGAAGTGCATCTGAAACGTGCTGACGCCTAAATCGTTCTACGATTAAACTATCCTGTCTAAATGAAAGCCCCGATGGAAACATCGGGGCTTTTGTTTTATCTGCAATCTAAAGAATAGGTCATAGCTGCCTTACTCCGTCATCAAACTCAGCTTTTCTCTCGCTTGCGCTTCATGCTCGTCGGTAATGGCATTGCCGACAGAATTCGCCGCTAGAGTCAATGCTGCCATGTCATCGGTAAAGCCGACGCCTGCTAGTACGTCTGGCACCATATCAGTGGGGAGAACAAAGTAAGCTAACGCGCCACCAAGGATCGCTTTGTGGCGAACAGAGGTATTGGAATCTGCCATCGCGAGCCATGATTTAATGCCCATAACCGCAATCTCTTCGCCTGCTTTCTTGACGGAATTTTTCATTTTACGCCAGAAGGTTTTCTCATCTGGCGCTTGCATCGTTTGATCTGAAGCGTCATCGGACGCCGAATTTACAGACATGCTTGTGGTCATCGTGCCTCCTAAATTTATGACTGTGGCATAGATATTAAGGCGATGAACCTGAACGTAGGATTAATAGCGAGTAATGATAATGAAGAAAAGAAGCCAATTGGCTAGATAAAAAAATCCCCAAACCGAAGTCCGGGGATTATTGCCTTGGAAGCAAAAAGTCTTGGGAATCAGAAGTTTTGAAACCAAAAGCTTTACGAACCGAGCTTTAGAAGCAGAATACCTTATTGAGCAATCTTCTCCAGGACACGCATCAGCATTTTGATACGTGGTTCGATAGACTCAAGCAACAAATACTCTTGATCGCTGTGGAAGCCCGCACCGATAGGCCCTAGACCATCCAAAGTTGGAACACCTAGAATCGCCGTGTTGTTTGCATCAGAGCCGCCACCCACTTCTTTCCAGTTGATGTCGATAGCCAGTTCACTTGCGGCTTCTTCAACCAATGCCATCAGGCTTTCCGTTTGCGCACTTGGCACCATAGAAGGCTTATACGCTTCACGAACCAACTCAATGCTCACGCCATCAATGAATGGTGTTTCCAGCATGCCGTTTAGCTTGCTGTCGACATCATCGTATTCTTCATTGCTCCAGAAGCGCACATCCACGATCGCTTCAGCGTGCTCAGGGACGATGTTCGCACCGTTACCGCCAGAAACAATACCGACGTTCAACGTGGTACCAGATTCAAAGTTGGTCATTGCATTGACAGCCAGAATCCAATTCGCCATCTCAGTGATTGCGCTGCGGCCATTCTCTGGCTCGTTACCAGCGTGAGCTGCAACGCCATTAAAGGTCATTTTGTAGCGAGCCATGCCTTTACGCGCTTTCACTAAACCACCGTCTGCACGTGCGGCTTCTGCAACCAGTACATTCTTAGCGTTTTTCGCAACTGATTGAATCCAATCCACAGAGTCCAGAGAGCCCGTCTCTTCATCTGGGTTCATGCAGATAGCGATAGACAGCTTATCCAACACCGCTTGGTCTAGATTGCGCATCGCGTATACGATGTTCAGTAACCCAGATTTCATGTCCGAGACGCCCGGACCGTAGGCTTTCTCTGCATCTTGAGACATTGGACGAAGCTCAGCAGTACCCACAGGGAACACGGTATCCATGTGACCAATCAGCATCACGTCGATTTGTTCAGCTTCCGGCTTGTTTCGAACTTCAAGACCAACACCCGCTCTGCCACAGTCGATGCGTTTTACGCTCCAACCTGACATCGCTTGGTACTTCTCTTCAAATTGAGAAGCGATGAACTCGATACCATCAGTCGTGTAAGTGCCACAATCCACATTGATTAGCGGACGTAGCTCTTCTAGATATTCATTGAGAGAGAATTGCATGACTCACTCCTAGACAAACAGATTCATCACCAGCATTGCGCCAAACGCGTTCAATACTGAGATTGCAATCATAACTGGGATGTAACGACCTTCAGTACCGATTGGGCCCATGATACGACCCATGTACTGAACTTGAGAGCCCATTAAGTAGATAGCAGGCGCAAGAATCGCAATGTGCGTGCCGTTCAGGATGCCTTGGTCAAACAGCGTGATCACTACGCCAACCGCACCGCCCATCGACATCCACGCACCGATCAATACCGCTGCCGCTTCACCCGGAAGACCAAACACCGCCATGATTGGAGAAAACACCGTACCCATCAGATCCAACGCGCCAGTGATTTGCAGCGCTTTGATGATAACGAACGCCATCAATACGTTAGGAACCGTAGAGGTAGTCGCAATCACCCAACCTTTCTTAGCACCTTCGACGAAGATATCCGTCACCATTGGTTTTTTCGCTTTAACGTCACCCATTATGCCGTCTCCTCTTTTAGGTTCTCTGATTTGTTTTGGTCTTGCTTATCTTCTTTGCCTTCCGTCATGTTTAGGTAGATGCGGAATAGGTTCGCGCCGATGATCTTGAATGCGAACATCACCACAACCGCTAAACCAATAGAAGACGTTACTGCCAGAGAGCCATCTGCCATCGTCAACGTGAACAATACCGCACCCGATGAGAAGAAGTTCACAATGGTTGCACCCGCAGTGAACTGGAACATGGTAAATACGTCCGTTTCACGCTTAGTTAGGTGACCTTCATCTTTTAGCTGACGCGTCATCGCCGCACCTGCATCGGTACTTTGTAGAGAAGCAATCAAAGCCAAACCAGAGTTACCAGGGATGCCCATTAGAGGACGTAGAAGAGGGGTAAGAAGCTTACGAGCGGCTTCAAGTGCACCGTAGTGCTCAAGTACGTTGATCATACCTAATGCGAACATAACAGTTGGAATCAAAGTAAGAGCGAAAATGAAACCGTCACGAGCACCGCTACCGCCAGTACCACGGAAAGAGGTAGTCGCAGCTTGTACCGCGCCGTCTGCACCTTCCGTTACGCCGTAAGCCACTTTACCGAAAGAACCATTAAGCGTTGTAAAGTCGAATACACCGTACCATTCGTTGGATTGCATCAGACCAGAAAAGAACACAACCGCAAACGCGAGTGCAATGTAACACCCGATCGTCACCTTGCGTTCAGCATGAACAGGACTTGTCATAAATTCACCTATATATGTGGAACAGAACACATAGATGATCCCTTGAAAGGTGTGCTAGAGAGATGATCAAAATCAATCCAATTACCGAACAATCATGCCGGTCAATTATGAAGTTTTATTTTATGATTTTAATCACACTTAAAAGATAATAAATATTTATGACCAAGATAAGGTAGATTTATCTAATTATCCGCTTATCCAATCCATTAACAAAGCAAGCTAAAGTTTGGAACAATTCTGTGATTAGCCACATTCTCGACGTGCTTCATGGTTTGTTGCTTATTTGAGATTTCTTGACCAAAAACTAACAAATTTTCTGTGCAATTTAATTTAGGGTGGTTCGGTCATAACTAAGAGAATTATCTAGGGTTTGCCTTTTGCTTCGATCACAATCCAACATCGCTCGATGGACACTTGCCCTTGTGGCTTGGGTTATCGTGATCTGTTTAAGTAAAAATGCGGGCCTCTATCAATCTTGCCCTCTCATTGCCGATCAAGTGACGACTGAGCATGCTACTGCGCAGCAACAAAAGAGCGAAAAAGGACTAACGAAACAGTGTGAGCTGTCTGAAAAGCTGATTCAGGTTTCACAAAACCATCTCGACAGCTTTATCGTGCCTTTATTCCTGTTCACGTTGGTCTTGCTCTCCATCAGTGGCGGTGAACGTAACGCTTTCCGTCATCATACCGAACCGATACCCGAAAAAGTTCGGGTGCACCTTAAGCTATGTGTGTTTAGAGAATAAAACCCGATTGCTATTCATCCCCAAATCAATTGTTTTATTTTTAATCACTTCGCGACAAAAACCGCGAAGAAAAAGAGTTTTAGGAAATATCATGAAATTCACACGCACACTATTAACTGTGGCTATCGCGCTGGTACCTCTATTTTCACACGCAGCAGAAAAAACGTCAGAAGAGAAGCTACAAGAAATTACTCAACTGCTGAAAGAAAACCCGCAGATCCTCGATTCACTGCATCAAAACCTGCAAGACTACGTGGCTTACCAAAAAACATTTAGCTCGACGTTGGATGAAGTACGCACTTACTTGAACGATGGCAAGCATTCGTATTTTGGTGCTGATAATCCTGAATTAACCATCATCAACGTGACCGATTACAGCTGTCCTTTCTGTAAGCGTCTTGAAGGTGAGTTAGTGAAAGTCGAGAAAGAATACCCGCAGGTAAAAGTGCTGAACATGACGGTATCGTTCAAAGAACAGTATGAAAAGAACGGTTACAACTCGGCAAGTTACGCATTAAATGTTTGGCAGAACCAACATGACAAGTACAAACAAGTGCACGACTTGTTGGTGAAGAAGCCGGGTCCACATGATGCAAGTTCACTACAAAAAATCGCTAAGAAGACTGGCACAGAAGCGCAGCTTGTCGACGACAAAGAGACTAAAGCGTTGTTGGATAAAAACTACGAGTACTTCACTCGCTTAGGTCTACGAGGCACACCAGCGATCATCATCAATGACCAAGTCATTCCGGGTTATGTACCTTTCGAGGAGCTTGAGAAAGTCATCGACCAAGAGCTAAAGAAATAACTATCGAAATAGATAGCTATTGAAATAGATAAGTAAACATCAAAAACAACAAAGCCCTTCCCTGAGAACTCAAGGAAGGGCTTTTTCTATCTAGGCTTAAAACGAAGTTCTAACTACTTGTCGCGCCCCACAAACGCCACAACGACTTTGTCATTGCCAAGCGAGCGAGAGAACACGTACGCGCCTTCTTGTTCAATTACTTGATGCTGGCCCGCACCAATCGCTGGATGCGCTTTACGGAACTGACCAAGGGTTTGCCAATGTTTGAGTAGCGCTTGCTTCTCATCAGATAGCTTCCATACCATGTCAGAGCGTGTGCCTTGGTGGAAATCATCCGCGTAAGGACCAATGTTACGACCCACTTCATCACCATAGTAAACCTGAACAGCTCCTGGGCTTAGAAGCAGTGCATTCGCGGCATTACGCTGCATGCCGTAATCTTTGAAGCGAGAGAAGAACAACTCAGTATCGTGAGAAGACATGTAACTCACTGGGTTAAAGTCTTTCTCGTTAGCGATTGTGTTTGCATAACTTTGGTAGGTGTCTGCCATTTGGCTGAAACACGCCGCGCCTTTGTCTAACTTCTTCTGCATATCAAAGTTAATCAACGCATCAAAGCCATCGTCAAAATATGGGCTGCGATAAGCGGTATGTCCCCATACTTCGCCCATCATCCAGAATGGCTGACCCGATTTTCCGTTCTCTTTACGCCACTGCTCAAGACTGCTTGAAGCCTCTTCTTTCAAGCGTTTCCACACATCGCCTTCAACGTGCTTCACCGTATCGACACGGTAGCCATCAATACCAAAGCGTTTCACCCAATCAGTTTGCCACTCAATCAAGTAATCCGAGACGGTGTAATTGTCACGCGCTTTAACGCGAGTGCCAGGGTTATCCAATAGCCACTGCGCAGGCTTCACGGCTTTATCTGATTCAGTGATAAAGTCAGGTAAACCCGCCAATGACATAGTGATATCGCTGCTGCCCGGTGCAGGGTAGCCCGGTAAACCCGTTCTTACCCAGTCGCCGCCCCACCATTTCGCCCAGTTTGGACTCTGGTAATCAATATTCTGGTGGTAGCTATGCCAATTTTCACCCGCTTTTGGTTGCCAATCACCCCACTTCTTAGGTAGGTCAGCGTTTGGTTTTAACACCTCAATACCGTCAAATTGCAAATCGGCTAACGTTGAGTAGCCAGTGTGGTTGATTACTGCGTCCATCAAGACTTTGAGGCCACGTTTATGCGCCTCTTCCACCAGCACTTTAAGGTCATCTTCGTTACCAAAGTTCTCATCAATCTTGGTGAAATCACGCGTCCAGTAACCGTGATAAGCGTAGAATGGGAATGAGCCGCTATCGCCACCACCAACAAAGCCATGCACTTGCTCGACGATTGGCGATAGCCAAATAGCATCGGTACCTAGACTCTTGATGTAATCCAGTTTCTCGATCACACCTTTTAGATCACCACCGTGGAAAGTGCCGATTTCCTCTTTGCCGTCTTTCTTGCGTCCATAGCTGTTGTCATTGCTCGTATCGGCGTTGTTAAAACGGTCGACCATCACGAAGTAAATGTTGGCATTACGGTAGTCGAACGGCACTGCTTCTTTGGTTTTCTTCACTGGCTCTAGTAGCACCAAACCGCCAGAGTCTTTGCTTGGCGTCAGCGATACTTGTTGATCTTTCACTTCCACCATCTGCCCAGAGTAAGCATCACGCAACTTGGTGCCATCGGGGAAACTGTCACCCAGCGCGATGGTGACCTTGCCGCCTTGGTAAACCTCACATTGCACTTGTGGGATTGGGCGTTTGAATTCTGTCTTCGCGGCTTTCTTAGGTTCACGCTTAAAACGCAGTGTTTTCGCTTCTGCATCAAAAGCGAAAGAGTAATCACCCGTAAAGCGGATTTTTAATGGCAGTTCCGTAGGCTTACCGCAGTTCAACGCGATAGGCTTGTTAAACTTTACCTTTTGACCATCAGGTGCAACGCAGTCGCCCTCAACGCCCGTGATTTTGAGCGTGTAGCCATCTTTGGTTAAGGGCACAACCAGAGGTTGCTCAGCACTTAAAGGAAAGTCACGGCTGTTGGTCGTGGTAGAAATGGTGATGTTTGGCTCGGCGATGGCACTTGCCGATGCAAGCAATAAGGTAGTCGTAATCAGATTCAGTTTCATCGTTCAGTCCATTGGTTGCGCATAGGCGCAGTATTCGTGTTGTAGTTTTATTCACACTAATAGTAAATGGATGAAAAACTGAGCACATCATTCTGAAAGGCTACGCCCTAAAGCTTGTGACGCTTCACATTTTGCTTTTATCGGGGCGTAGTTCTATTTATCCGAGTTTTGCCAAGACATTAAGCCCCAAATATCTACAGCTGCACATTGCCCAGATTGCGCATTTGGGTCAGCGCCCAATTGGTGCGGTGTTGGGTGTAGTTAGTGTGCGGATACACTTTAATTTTGTAAGGATTAGGCAGGACCACTGCCAATCTTGCCGCTTGCCATTGGGTCAGTTGGCTTGCATGAATGCCGTAATAGTTTTGCGCTGCCGCTTCGATACCGTAGATACCGGGACCGAACTCCACCACATTTAAATACACTTCGAGAATGCGTTCTTTACTCCACATCGCTTCCATCAACAGGGCAAAGTAGAGCTCATACGCTTTACGTACATAAGAGTGAGAAGGGAATAGAAATACGTTCTTCGCTGTTTGTTGAGTAATCGTGCTAGCCCCACGAGAAGGTCCATTCTCACCGGCTTGTGAAATAACTTTGAACAACGAATCAAAGTCCACCCCATTATGATGAGGAAACTTCTGATCTTCCGTTGCCATCACTGCCAGTTGGATGTTTTTTGAAATCTCAGACAATGGCACCCACTCTTGTTGGCTACTTTCTGGGTACCCTGATGGTGGCAAGATCATGCGGCTGATCTTCCATCCCCATAGAGGCGGATTCACGTATTTGACGAAGCCCACCAGCAAAACGGGAGTCAGTAACAAAACCAATGAAATTTTGAATAGAAACAACTTCAGTCTTTTCAGCATGCTTTATTTGCCTAACCAGAGTAAGGGGTACGCCACTGATGAATCTCTATTTGTGGCTGTTTAATTAAATGGGAGCGAAGATTGCCTGATTCAAGGTAGAACAACAAGTTTGCAAGGTCAAAAATTGGTTAAAAAAAGCCCGATTTACAATGTAAACCGGGCTTACTGTTTGATTAATAATAGCTATTTAATCAGTTTGTAGAATACCGTCGATAGCGGTGGCAAACGTAACTCAAGAGACTGAGGTAGCGACTCGCTTTCTACTTCTTCTGTTTCTACTCGGCTTACCACTTCAAAACCGCTGCCGTCGTATTTCGCATCGTCTGTGTTTAGAAGAAGCTCGTATGTACCTTCCATTGGTACGCCCAAACGGAAACGCTCATGCGGCACTGGCGTGAAGTTGCTGATCACTAATACGCGTTCGCCATCTTGGCTGATACGCTCGTGCGCAAGAATGCTTGCTTCCGCCTCATCCTGTAGACGCCATTCAAAGCCAGCTGGCACACAATCTTGATCATGCATCGCCGCTTCGTTGCGGTACAAGTGGTTCAAGTCTCGAATCAGTGCTTGCACGCCTTGGTGGCGACCAAACTCCAGCAAGAACCACTGTAGCTGGTCATCGTGGTTCCATTCTGCGGTTTGACCAAGCTCTGCACCCATGAAGTTTAGCTTCTTACCCGGTTGGCCATACATGTAGCCATAGTAAGCACGTAGGTTCGCGGTTTGTTGCCACTCATCACCTGGCATCTTGTTGTGGATCGAGCCCTTGCCGTACACCACCTCATCATGAGACAGCGACAGTACGTAGTTCTCACTGTGTGCGTAAACAAGCGGGAACGTGATGGTATTGTGGTGGTATTTACGATGAATAGGATCTTCTTGGATGTAAGAAAGACTGTCGTGCATCCACCCCATATTCCACTTAAAACCGAAGCCTAAGCCCCCCATAAAGGTTGGTGCAGATACACCCGGGAATGCCGTCGATTCTTCCGCAATGGTCATCGCATTCGGGAAGTGTTTGTAGACCTCTTCGTTCATCCACTTCAGAGTTGCGATCGCATCATAGTTCTCATTGCCGCCATCCGCATTCGGGATCCATTGATCATGGCTGCGTGAGTAATCAAGGTAGAGCATCGAAGCCACTGCGTCTACGCGAATGCCATCAATATGGAATTGCTCGAACCAGTACAGCGCGTTAGACACAAGGAAACGGCGCACATGCTCACGACCTAAATCGTAAATGTATGAGTTCCAATCTTGATGCCAGCCACGACGCGGATCTGGGTCGTGGAACAGTGGCGTACCATCAAAGTTTGCTAAGCCATGATCATCCGATGGGAAGTGTGCTGGAACCCAATCCAGTACTACACCAAGACCCGCTTGGTGACACGCATCAACAAAGAACTTGAAGTCATCAGGTGAGCCGTAACGACTCGTTGGCGCAAACAGACCGACTGGTTGGTAACCCCAAGAGCCAAAGAACGGGTGTTCAGAAACTGGCATTAGCTCAACGTGGGTGTAGCCCATATCTACTAGGTATGGCACAAGCTCAGCAGCCAGTTCACGATAGTTTAAGAAATCACCATCTTCATTACGTTTCCAAGAACCTGCGTGCAACTCGTAGAAAGACAGTGCTTCATCACGCTTTTGCGTCACTGCACGGTTCTGCCATTTCGCGTCTTGCCATTGGTAACGGTTGTGATCGTAAGTGATCGATGCGAAAGATGGGTATTGCTCTGAGTAGAAGCCCCAAGGATCTTGTTTGTGAGGAAGCCCTTCTCCATTCGGACCTTTGAGTTCAAATTTGTATTGTACGCCCTCTTCCAAACCAGGAATAAACAAGCCCCAGATACCGTAGTCTAGGCGTTGCATTGGATGACGACGGCCATCCCATTGGTTGAAGCTGCCCACTAAGCTAATTGCCGATGCGTGAGGTGCGTAAACCAAGAAGCGAACACCAGAGATGTTTTCACCACCACGCTCTAGGGTCACAAATTGCGAGCCCATATAGCGGTACATGTCTTTTGGTGTATGCAGGTGTTCATATTCTTGGTAAATGTTGTGGTACTGGTAAGGATCGTCGATCAATTGTTCAACGCCATTCCAATCCACGGCAAGTTGGTAATGAGTCAGGTTTAAATCGTGCTTTTCTTTTAAAATAAAACCACTTTCGCCTTCGCGCTCAAGTGCAACGCGGGGTTCACCAGTGACAACTAGCTCGACGTTATTTGCACCTGGCATCCACACACGTAATGACCCTTCGCCGTCATCAATGAATGGACCAAGCGACGCAAATGGATCTGAGTAAGCCGCCTGAGATAATAGTTCGTAAGCACGTTCGTGGTTTTTCTTTACCTTAGTTTTCAAATCTTTCTCCCTAGCCCCGATATTCTCCATATATTTTCGAACATCGGTTTCCACAGCCAAACGTTGTGAATTCACATAAAAGACTCTGCTATCGAATTTAACAGCGTCAAAAAGCAAAAATGCCCGCTATTTTTGCGGGCATAATAACGGTACTTCATCCTAACGGATTGTGCCGGTTCAATGAGTGACCTAGGCTTTACTTTCGTACCTCGGTACAATTAATTTAAGTAATTGCTACATCACTCATTTCACCTTATTTGCTCGCTTTCGCGCGCACTTCAGTTAGGCGCTTAGAAATACGATTTACGTCTTCACGGCTGAAGATTTCATCTAGGTTCATCGACAGTTTACGACGCCAGTTCGGGTACTCATTTACCGTACCAGGAATGTTGACCGGTTGATCCATTTCTAGCCAGTCTTCAAGTTGAACACTCAACAGTGCAGAATCACCCGCAGCCACGTGCAACTGCAACGCTTCACTTAGGTAAGTATCCATCGGCACATATTGTGCGTCATGACCAATACCTTCTGGTAGGTAACCATGCCAACGAACGCTGTCTAGGATGCCTTGTTTGCACTTCAGACGGTCATCAAACAAGCCTTCTAGTTGCTCTTCGTCAGGGTATAGACCGATCTCACGCCCCATCTTCAAGTCATCACAATGCCAGAAGCCACGTAGGGTTGGCATATCGTGCGTACACAGTGCTGACATAGACTGTTCAGCGTAATGCTTCGGAGAAATAAAGCCGCCGTCGTCTTTTGATGTTTCGAAGAAGAACACTTTGTACGAGTGAACACCTGCGTCACGAAGGATATCCACGATTTCATCAGGCACTGTACCCAAATCTTCACCGATAACTGAACACTGATGACGATGTGACTCAAGTGCTAGGATTGCTAGCATGTCTTCAACTGGGTAGTACAGGTAAGCACCTTCAGTTGCCTTCTCACCTTTTGGAATCCACCACAGACGAAGTAGACCAAGTACGTGGTCAATACGAAGTGCACCACAGTGTTTCATGTTCGCACGTAGTAACTTGATGTACGCATCGTAACCGGTCGCTTCCAACACTTGTGGGTTAAGCGGTGGTAGACCCCAGTTTTGACCAAGAGGGCCAAGGATATCTGGTGGAGCACCAATACTAGCGTCCAGAACTAGGTTGCCATCATCAGCCCAAGTTTCGCTGCCTGAATCCGCAACACCAACAGCCAGATCACGGTACAGACCAACCGTCATACCTTTTTCTTCAGCTAGCGCTTGTGCTTCTTTAATTTGATCGTCAGCGATCCACTGCAAGTACATGTACAGGTGAACACGTTCTGCGTTGTCTTTGATGTACTTCTGAGTGGCTGCAGAATCAAATGTGCGGAACTTCTCAGGGAATACCGGCCAGCCCCACACACTTGAATCTTCAGCATGCAGTTCACCGTGTAGCGCATCGAATGCTGCTTGGTGAAGTAGGCTTTCGCCGCCAAGTTCTACAAACTCTAGGAATGCGCGCGCGCGATCAGTGTTCTTGTCTAGATGACGTGCTTTGAACTCGCTAAACAGCAGCGGTAAAACACTCATCTTGAGTTCAGACACTTCGGTGTAGTTCACCCAGTGTGAGTCACGAGCTTTTTGTAGACGTTGCTGGAACTCTGCGCTGCCAACACGTTGCTGAGCTTCTGCACTTAACGCAAATTCAGGCACTGAACTTACGTCGATGTACATGATGTTCAACCAACGACGAGAAGACGGGCTGTATGGGCTCGCACCTTCTGGGTTCGCTGGGAACAATGAATGAATTGGGTTCAAACCAATGAAGTCACCGCCACGAGATGCGATGTCACTCACCAACTGCTTCAGGTCACCGAAGTCACCGATACCCCAGTTGTGCTGAGTACGCAGTGTATAAAGCTGGATGCTTGGGCCCCATAGCTTTTTGTGTTGGTTTAGGTCTTCTTGTTTGAAACACGCTTTAGGTGTGATGATCAGCGACATTTCGTAAGGGGTCTTGCGACGCTTACGGCTGATGATCAGTTTGTGGTAACCCCATGCCAAGTTCTGTGGCAATGCAAACACTAGAGGGCCACCCTCAGCTCGTTCATCACGAACAATTTGCGACTGAAGATAGCCTTCAAGTACCTCTCCTTGTTCTGTTTCTAAACGCCAGCTAAATTCGCTCTCGCGAGCACTCGTACCTAGGTTTAGTTCCACTTCGACTGGGTCGCCGTCGCGTAAAACAAGAACAGGGGCTAGTACGTCTTTCTTATGTTTTTTCTCAGCAGAAGCCAATAGCTTCTCATCGCTGCTAGTATCGTAGCCAAGTGAAGTGAGCAAGCGGCGCAGTGTTTCTTCAGAAACTTTTGCCTCGTCTCCCCACGCGCTGACGTAGCTATCAGCTAATCGCGCCATGTCTGCGACTTTCTTTAATGCTGTTTGTTCTTTCATCGCTTTCTCCGAAGGTAATACCAACACCTTCCATGTAGGGTTTTATTGTTATCAATAACTAATTCTTGAAAATGACCAAAGGTAGCACTCGGCTACCTTGGTCTTAACTGGGTTCTATTAGCGTTTCACCGCTTCAAGTTTCCAGATGTTGTTCACGTAGTCGCGGATAGAGCGATCTGATGTGAACTTACCAACTAGGGCAGTGTTAAGAATCGCTTTCTTAGCCCAGCCTGCTTGGTCTTTGTATTGTTTGCCCATTTCTTCATGCGCTTTCACATAAGATGCGAAGTCAGCAAGACATAGGTATGGGTCACCGCCATCTAGTAGGCTATCGAATGTCGCGCGTAGTAGGCCTGGTTGACCTGGCGTAAACTCGTCACCTGTTAGTAGGTCTAGAGACGCTTTCAATAGGTGATCGGCGTTGTAGTAGTCGTAAGGGTTGTAGCCAGCAGCTTTAACCGCTTTCACGCCTTCAACATCAAGACCGAAGATGTAGATATTCTCGTCGCCCACTTCTTCACGAATCTCAACGTTAGCACCATCCATCGTACCGATAGTTAGGGCACCGTTAAGAGCCATCTTCATGTTACCTGTACCAGATGCTTCTTTACCCGCTAGCGAGATTTGTTGTGAAACGTCTGCCGCAGGGATGATGATCTCAGCCATGCTCACGCGGTAGTCAGGGATGAATACCACTTTCAGTTTGTTACCGATGCGAGGATCGTTGTTGATCTTCTCTGCAACCTTGTTCACTGCGAACATAATTTCTTTCGCTAGGTGGTAGCCCGGTGCTGCTTTCGCTGCGAAGAAACATACGCGTGGCTCACACTCGAAACCTGGTTCGTTCAGGATACGGTGGTATAGAGACAGAATGTGCAGCAGATCTAGGTGCTGACGCTTGTACTCGTGTAGACGCTTGATTTGAACATCGAAGATAGCATTAGTATCTAGTTCGATACCCATGTTCTCTTTCACCCAGTTAGCTAGGCGCTCTTTGTTCTCTTTCTTAACAGCCATGAATTCTTTTTGGAATTTCGCGTCTGTTGCGTACTTAGCAATACCTTCTAGCTGCTCTAGTTTCGCTGGCCATTCTGGACCAATTTTCTCAGTGATTAGCTTAGAAAGACCTGGGTTACAGAACTTCAACCAACGACGTGGCGTGATGCCGTTCGTTACGTTGTGTAGACGAGTTGGGTACATCTCGTGGAACTCTGGGAATAGGTCTTTCTTAACCAATTCAGAGTGAAGTGCTGCTACGCCGTTTACCGCGTAAGAACCAATCACACATAGGTTAGCCATGCGAACCATGCGGTTGAAACCTTCTTGGATGATAGAAAGCTTCGCTTGCTTCTCACCGTCACCAGGCCACATCTTACGAACTTCTTGTAGGAAGCGGTGGTTGATTTCAAAAATGATTTCCATGTGACGTGGAAGTAGACGCTGGATTAGCGACTCTGGCCATGTCTCTAGTGCTTCTGGAAGTAGCGTGTGGTTAGTGTACGCGAATGTCTGAGAACTGATTTCCCAAGCCGCTTCCCAAGAAAGACCTTTCTCGTCCACTAGGATGCGCATTAGCTCAGGGATAGCAATTGTTGGGTGCGTATCGTTAAGCTGGATAGTCTCTTGCTTAGGTAGATCCGCTAGCGAGTAACCTGCGGCTTCGTGGCGACGTAGGATGTCGCGTACAGACGCTGCTGAGTGGAAGTACTGTTGCATTAGACGCAGTGTTTTACCTTTTTCGTGGTTGTCGTTCGGGTAAAGCACTTTAGTGATGTTACCTGCGTCGATCAGCGCGTGCTGAGCTTCGAAGTAATCACCGTTGTTAAAGCTTTCTAGTGAGAATGGTGCAATTGCCTGACATTCCCAAAGACGTAGAGGGTAAACCGTGTCTGATTCGTAACCTACGATAGGTAGATCCCAAGGCATTGCTTTTACAGACATGCCAGGAACCCATTTACGAACTTCTTTACCGTTCTCGTTTACCACTTCAACGTGACCGTAGAAGCCGATTTCTTGCGCAAGCTCAGGGCGAGCCACTTCCCAAGGGTAACCTTCTACACCACGCCATGCGTCTGGTGCTTCTTGTTGACGGCCGTCTTTGAACGACTGCTTAAATAGACCGTATTCGTAATGCAGGCCGTAACCTACAGTTGGGAATTCTTGAGCCGCACATGAATCCATGAAACATGCCGCTAGACGACCTAGACCACCGTTACCCAATGACGGGTCGCGTTCTTCTTCTAGAAGGTCTGTTAGGTTGTGACCTAGCTCAGCCATTGCTTCAGTGATCTCTTCGTAAAGACCCATGCTGATTAGGTTGTTACCAGTCAAACGACCGATAAGGAATTCTAGTGAAAGGTAGTTAACGCTTTTCGCTTCTTGGATGCGAGCGTCCGCTTCAGTAGCAAGCAAATCACAAGTCGTAAATTCAGCCAGTGCGCGACCCATTGCTAGGTACCATGCGCGGCTATCTGCATTTTCAATCGTGTGAGCGTAAGTTACAGATAGATGTTTCTTCACGCTTTCTTGGAACGACTTCTTGTCAAATTGTTTCTGTTGAGTAGGTTTCATTAAGAAATTCTCACGTCTTTTAGTAATTCATCTGCCATACATCGTGCATTTCCCTCTGTGAATAAACATCCTCCCATTTGTCCTCCCCACAAGGAGGAGGGGGTAGGGCGTAGAGGGCGTAAGCTTGCAAACTTAGTGATCTAAATCGCAACACAGCAGCCTATCGTCCGATTCTTAGTGATTCGGATCACAGCCACCTAATGGAAAGATTAAAATTTGTTCATGACGTTTTTTATTCACCCTTCTCACTCCATTGTAAAAACTGTCTTATCGATCACATTACTTCTTTTAACATTGATAATTTCTCCTTAATAGATGTGCAACTCTTTCTACATGGGATCAATACCACCGGCTTTTAAGTGACAAAAATCACAAATAAAGGGCGTAGTTGATGGCATTTACATCAACTCTCGAGAATTAGGAAGTGGATCAAAGTAAGAGGCATTTCTGATGTCGTAACATCCACAACGACTCGCAAGCTTGTACACTTTTTATACAAACTAGAATTTAGTGGTGTGAGTCAATTTCTAGTTTCGCTAGCTTAAAAAATTTAAGGACAGAATTAATAATGTGGATTCCATCAAAACTTACTCGCCCTGGCCGCTTGCATAATGCGATCGTCCGCCCGCGAGTATTGGACTTACTACAACAAGCGCCTTACTACAAACTGGTACTGTTTCGCTCGCCAGCTGGTTACGGGAAAACCACCATGGCAGCACAGTGGCTATCAGATAAACCGAATGTGGGTTGGTACAGCATCGATGACAGTGACAACGATGGGTTTCGCTTCGTCAACTATTTACTGCAAGCTTTAAACAAAGCGACCAACTACAACTGTTCCAACGCACAAAAATTGGCTGAGAAACGTCAGTTCTCTTCTTTACGCTCTTTATTCAGCGAAGTTTTCGCTGAGATGGCGGATTTTCAGCACGAGTGCTATGTCGTTTTAGATGACTACCATTTGATCACTAACGACGAAATTCACGAGTCAATGCGCTTCTTCTTAAAGCACATGCCAGACAACCTGACTGTGGTGGTCACTAGCCGTGCGGCGCCACCATTGGGTACTGCGAACCTTCGCGTCCGTGATCTGATGATTGAAATCGGCAACGAGATGTTGGCGTTCGATACCGAAGAAACCACTCGTTTCTTTAACCAACGCATTGCCGATGGCATCGATGAAGATATGGCCAATAACCTGCGCACTTACGTAGAGGGCTGGCCATCCGCGCTACAGCTAATCGCACTTCAGGCGCAGCACCAGAACCGCACACTGGCACAAACCGTAGAATCGGTGTCTCAGTTTAACCACGCGCATCTGTGGGATTACCTCGTAGAAGAAGTCTTTGACCTTCTCGACCAAGAAACCCGTCATTTCTTAATGCAAGTGTCGGTGCTTGACCACTTTAACGACGAGCTCGTGTTTGCCCTGACTCAGCGTGAAGACGCGCTAGGCATGATTGAATCACTCAACCGCTTCGGCTTGTTTATCTATCCATTAGAAGGTGAGCAAAACTGGTTCCGCTTCCATAACCTATTTGGTGAGTTCTTATCTCATGAGCGCCTTGCTCGCATTCCTCAACAAGAAAAAGACCTACACCGAAATGCCGCGGTTGCTTGGCTTAAGCAAAAAGCCCCTCATCAAGCGATTCATCACGCCCAAAAGTCCAACGACACCGATCTGATCGTAGAAATTTTGAATGAGTTCGGCTGGAAGATGTTCAACCAAGGCGAGTTGACAACCCTAGAGTCTGCCATCAATCAACTTGATAAAGATCTGCTGTTCAGCCATCCGAAATTATCGATGTTGCGAGCTTGGCTAGCGCAGAGTCAACACCGCTATAACCAAGTAGGCAAATTGCTAGCGGAAGCAGAAGAAGAGCACAAGAAGCGTAATATTGAAATCGATTCTGGCTATCAAGGCCAAGCGAATGCCCTACTCGCTCAGGTCGCGATCAACAGCAACCAACCAGAGCACGCATTAGAGCTTGCCGAGCTTGCCTTAAGCCAGCTTGACCCAACCGTATACCGCAGCCGTATTGTGGCTACCTCGGTCGTCGGCGAAGTTAACCACGTATTAGGCAAACTGGATCGCGCATTGCCAATGATGCAGCAAACCGAAAAACTGGCGCGCCAGTATCAGGTTTACCACCAAGCGTTGTGGGCAATCTTGCAGCAAAGCGAAATCATGATCGCCCAAGGCTACGTTCAAGCCGCATTTGAACTGCAAGATTCAGGCTTCCGTCTGATTGAAGATCAGCAACTTCAACACGTTCCTCTTCATGAGTTCTTGCTACGTATTCGTGCGCAGGTATTGTGGTGCTGGAACCGTTTGGATGAAGCGGAAGAATGTGCGTACAAAGGCCTGCAAATTCTAGAAAACCACTCACCAAGTAAACACTTACACAGCTACTCAATGTTGGCTCGCATTGCCATTGGCCGTGGTGAGTTGGATAAAGCTGGCAAGTTCATCGAGCACATCCAGCACTTAATGAAGCAATCCACTTACCACGTTGACTGGACAGCAAATGCCTCACTTTCTCTGATCTTATTCTGGCAAGCGCGCGGCAATACAGAAGCGATTCAAGAATGGTTGAACACCGCCGTCCGTCCTGAATCGGCATGTAACCACTTCCAACAGTTGCAATGGCGTAATATTGCTCGTGCTCATATCAACCTTGGTCAGTATGATGAAGCGCGCGAAGCACTGGACTTTTTACAAAGCGAAGCTCGCCGTACGAATTTGGTGACGGATACGAACCGTAACTTGGTTGTCGAAGCCATCTTGGCAGCACGCCAGAAAGACGAAGAGCAAGCCAAAACACTGCTGAAAGAAGCACTAGTGATGACAAATCAGACAGGCATGGTAGGTAACTTCTTAACTGACGGCGCAACCATTGGTGGTCTGCTAGAGAAGCTGAGCTTGCGTCATGAATTGGGCGATCTAGAACGCCATCGTGCGCAACAGTTGATGAAAGACATTTCATCTAACCAACGCAGCCGTTCTATTCACTTCGATGAAGACTTTATCGAGAAGCTAGTCAATCACCCGAATGTACCGGAATTGGTTCGTACTAGCCCACTGACTCAACGCGAATGGCAAGTACTTGGCCTGATTTACTCTGGCTTTAGCAACGAGCAAATCGCACAAGAGCTGGATGTGGCAGGCACAACGATTAAGACTCACATTCGTAACTTGTACCAGAAGCTTAACATTGCCAACCGTAAGGAAGCGATCGTGACAGCGGAAAACTTATTGCAGCTAATGGGTTACTGATTGGATTGAGTAAATATAAGTGGTGAACACAAGGGTTGGCGTTATGCGTCAGCCCTTTTTTATTACTCAATAATCTTTGAAAAGTGCAAATTGCAAAGCACGTAGGAAACGTTGTACATATATTCCAAACAAAAAAATAGCCAACCGCAATTAGGGCGATTGGCTTATGTATTTTGTGAACAATGTGTATTCACTAACAACGTCAGTTGGCTAGGTGACCCTCGGCTTAAGAAGGGTCGAAAAGAATTATGCATTAATCATGCCAATTTGAAAAGCACTATTTCTGGGCACAAGATCTCATATCAAATCTTGTTACACCCTCCACCTTTGCATTATGCAAACCCAAAATGCAAAGCGCAATTGCAAGACGCAAACTGGTCACATAAGTGATAAATAAATCATCAATTAGCCAAATTCACCAAAATTATCGTTTGTCCTAGGCAATTTATACTATTTGTCGATTTTTATATTTCAACGTCTTTGTCGTCCAATATCGCTTATCTGCCTGTTTTGGTTTGTTGAAACTCGCAACTTCACCCGAGATGTTCTGATAAGCAATCATTTCGATATCTTCAGCAGCACTATTTCATACTTTTTTGACATCAATGTTTGTATACTCACTGCCATCAACATGACTTAGTACTTGAGAAATGAACTATCTAATCACCTACTTTAAAGGAATGGCTATGGGTGCAGCTGATGTTGTCCCTGGCGTATCAGGCGGCACCATCGCATTCATTACCGGCATTTACGACACGCTGCTAGAAAGCATTCGACGTATTAACCCATCACTTTTCTCGATTTGGAAAAAAGATGGCTTCAAAGCCGCATTTAGCCACATTAACGGCTTCTTCCTGATTTCATTGTTTGCAGGCATCTTCACCAGCATCGCAACTCTGGCCAAACTGATCAGTTGGTTACTAGAGACCCATCCAATTCCAATTTGGTCATTCTTCTTTGGTCTGATTTTGGTGTCGGTTTACCACATCATTCGCCAAGTAGAAAAGCGCGATGCGATTCGCTTTGTCGCACTATTAATTGGTGTTGGCTTTGCTTACAGCATCACGGTGCTAAAACCACTTCATATGGAACCAACGGCGATCAACACCATTCTTGCTGGTGCCATCGCAATCTGTGCGATGATTCTACCGGGCATCTCAGGTAGCTTTATTCTGCTGTTGATTGGCATGTACGCACCTGTTTTAGGCGCAGTGAAAGGTTTCCAAATTGATATCCTTGCGCTGTTCCTTGTTGGCTGTGTGGTCGGTCTGTTGTCTTTCTCTCATCTGTTATCTTGGTTACTCCGCAAGTTCCGCGATGTCACTCTGATGTTCCTTACAGGCTTGATGATCGGTACGCTACCAAAGATCTGGCCTTGGAAAGAGACGCTAACATGGCGTACAAACTCGAAAGGTGAACAAGTACCATTGCTAGAGCAAAACCTGTCACCGTTTGAGTTTGAGCACATCACGTCTCAACCATCACAACTGGTGTTAGCCGTTATCATGATGCTAGCTGCTATCGCGCTGGTGCTTGGTTTAGAGAAGTTTGCAGATTCAAACAAGTAGAGCAAAATCACTGTTTAATCATTTAGGAAGCGGAGCCATTGGCTCCGCTTTTTTTGTTTACGCTTCACAAACGATAAGTTTCAAATAGATAGATATACCCAAGTGACTTCAAGATGCAGGATTCAGAGCGTTGTCATTGATTCGAGGGCAAGGAAGACAACGCAGCGTAATAGCCAGCTATTTCCAAGTTGTTTGACGCAGCAATCGAGTCAATGACACGCTCCCAAAGGGCGAGTTGTCTTGGCTTGTATACTTTGTTGTCGATTCTTGATTTAGACCCACCAAACCTTTAAATCGTCGCCGCGTCTACAAACCAAGTCATTCTCGCTGAACCAGCATCTCGAGGTTACTTGGGTATAGTGCACAATTTGTTGAAGTTACGAGTTTTCCTACATCCCATCTGTGCTAGGATGCTGGCAATGTTAAGTGATAAATACTGAATCTTAATGAAAGTGTTACAAATCGCAGGGATAGCCGTTGCACTGGTTGCTGGCTTTTACGCGCCTACCCTGTTCAAAAACTTCTCTTCAGCGCCCGAGCCTAAGTCGCTCGATGAATACTGTTTCCTCTCTACTGAACCTTGCATCCAACATGATGTTGCGATGACGCTTAGCGTCGATACTGCTCAACCTCTGATCCCAGCTCAGCTCGAAGTCGAATGGCAAGACAGCGAAGCGGATCAGCTCGTATTAAGTTTGGTTGGTCAAGAAATGGAAATGGGCGAGCCAAAATTCATGCTGAAGAAAGTGGCGCCGGGTAAATTTGTGGGCGATGTGACATTGCCCGTTTGTACACAAGATTCAATGACGTGGGTTGGTGAGCTTTCCGACGGTAAAGACACCATCTACCCAGCCCTCAAAATGCAAAGATAAGGAATAACTATGAGCCGTAATTGGTCTCTTTTTCTCGTGGTTGCTTTCGTTCTCGGCTTTGGTACTAAAACGTATCTAGACGGCCAAAAAGAGGTAGAGAAAAAACCGCAACAAGTCGCTACCGAACAAAGCGTGTTGTTTGGCGAAGGCGATAAACCTGTCGATATTTTCGACACTAGTGATGATCGAATTCGTATTGTTTACTTTGGCTTTACGCGCTGCCCAGATGTGTGCCCAACCTCATTAGCCATGCTAGCCGGTGCTCTCAACCAAATCGACGATGCACAAAAAGCACAGTTGCGTCCGATGTTCATCTCACTTGATCCGGAACGCGACGAAGCAGATGCATCCGCTAAGTACGCCCATTACTTCCACCCAATGATTGAAGGTCTGTCAGCGCCACTTGATGTGACCACCCCACTTGCTCATAAGTACGGTGTCATTTTCCGTAAAACAGAGCTTGAAGGCTCGGAGCTCAAATACACACTCGACCACAGCTCTTACTTCTATTTCTTGAAGCCTGACGGCACACTCATCACCAAAGTGCCGCATACCTTAACGCCTGCGCCAATTGTCGAGGCAATAACCAAACTGACTGCAGAAGGAAAAACCAATGAAAGCTAAGCATGCAATCAAAACATTGGCACTCTCCGCCCTACTTCTAAGCCCTTTGGCACAAGCAAATCTCAACGTGATGCCACATGACCCCTATGCACGAGCAATGGCGCCAGGTGCTGTCACTAGCGCTGTGTTTGTGACCTTTGCTAACCGAAGCCAAGAAGACATCAATATTGTCGCAGCAGAAACCCCTGCAGCAGGTAAAGTCGAGTTGCACGATGTGATTAAAGAAGGCGATGTAATGAAGATGCGCCAAGTAGACCACATCACACTCGCTGCAAAAGAGACCACCGAGCTAAAACCGGGCAGCCTGCATATCATGCTATTTGACCTTAAAAAGCCGCTTAATGAAGGCGACGAAATCGAAGTGACAGTGACTTACGACAACGGCCAAAAGCAAAGCTTTACTGCACCAGTTAAAAAAGTCATGGCAGGAATGAAAAAGCACGAACATCATCATTAGTGCTTCTTCACTTCATCGATTCAAAGCTCCTCCAACGTGAGGAGCTTTTTTATTCCTCTCTCTTTTCTCTAAGCCGTATTCGCCAAACTATCAATGCATGATTTTGTGTCCTAAATCAGAGCGAAACAGCCGCAACTGAGATATAAACAAGGCTTTGTTGTAAACGAGTTTCTCGCCATGTTAAAAGCCCTTGCTCGCGTATTTAAAATGCTGACGCACGTAAATCCAAATCTGGAACAAGATGTTGACACCATCATTGACGGTATCGGTGGCATGGATAATTTGGTGGAAACCGGAGCTTGTGCGACAAGGCTACGCCTCACACTAAAAGACACTGCAATCGTGAATCAAAAAGCATTGAAAGCACACGGAGCACATGGCGTGGTGATCATCGATGAGCGACATATCCAAATCATCTACGGCGTAAAAGCCAATACCTATTCACAAGAGATGGAAGAACGTCGAATAAAGCACGTATCGCTCTAAAAAAGTGCAAAGGAGTTGTAAGAATCGAATCACAGCCGCTATACTCCGGCCGTTAATTCACCAACTAAGAGGAAATATGATGATTGTAATGAATAACACTAACTGGGCAATGAAAGGGTAAACGTCCAACTTTTTTCTCGTGGCTAAGCCACAACTCCTCCCTTCCTTGCCCGGTTTTCACCGGGGTCAGCTCTATGCGAATTAGACCCTAATGCGATTTGTATTAAGGCGCTTTGTTGCGTCTGGGATAATTCAACAATGAATAAAACACTTTCTTTTTGTGAAACACTACTAACTCAACCTCACCCATTAAAGCTATTAGGTTGGAAACCGTTTTTTCAACAACAACTGACGTTAGACGATTACGAGAACACGCTTTTCGCGCGAGTGATTGCTCACCATCGTAGTGGTTACGTTGTGGTTAGCGAACAAGGTGAAACTCACTTACCTATCCATACCTCGTTACCCAGCATGACCGTTGGTGACTGGGTGATACTCAACCACCAGCAGCAGTTTTCTCGTTTACTTGAGCGCCGCAGCTTATTCAGCCGTAAAGCCGCTGGCAGCAAGGTCGCTGAGCAACTTATTGCCGCCAACGTGGATACGGTCTTTATCGTTTGTTCACTCAATCACGACTTTAATCTCAGCCGCATTGAGCGCTACTTGGCACTCATCAATGAAGCCGATGTAGAACCTGTGATTGTGCTGACGAAAGCCGACTTATGTGACGACGCTGACGAGCTCAAAGCTCAGGTACAAAAGCTAGATCCACTGCTTATGGTAGAAAGTGTTAACGGCTTGGACGAATCAGACGTTACTAAGTTGATGGGTTGGTGTGGTGAAGGTCAAACCGTCGCCTTCATCGGTTCTTCTGGGGTAGGAAAATCGACCTTAGTCAACACCCTACTTGGCGAGCAAGAACAAGCGACTGGCGGAATTCGTGAAGATGACAGCAAAGGTCGACATACGACGACCTCACGCTCAATCCACCTATTGCCTTCTGGTGGGATCTTAATGGACACGCCGGGAATGCGAGAGATCCAATTGGCAGATTGCGAAGCAGGTGTGAGTGAAACGTTCGCTGATGTTGAAGCCTTAGCAGAAAACTGTCGATTCAGCGATTGTCAGCATCAAACAGAGCCGGGTTGCGCGGTTCAAGCCGCAATTGAAGATGGCACATTAGAGATGCGCCGCTTTACTAACTACCAGAAGTTACTGCGAGAACAAGCCCACAACGGCGCGACTCTCGCAGAACAACGAGCACAGAGTAAACAGTTCGGAAAAATGGTACGCAGTATCGTTGGCGAAAAGCGCAAACACCAACGAGGTTATTAACTTGTTGCATTTGCGTAATCAATAGAACAAAGGAGGCTAACGCCTCCTTTTTTAATAACTTAGTGAAAAACCATCATTCATACTTTGCCATACAAAGCAACACAAAAGACCAATAACGATAACATTGAGCAAACATTTAAACTAAGAACAAACTAAAACTAGACACAAAATATTACCAAGCTAAGATATGTGATATTCAGCAAGAAAATAGCTGAATTTATAAATACAGGATAATTGATAATCAGGACGTCTTAGCAACGCAATAACAAGATTCAGCCCCCTTAACGCAAGGGAATATTACGCCGTGTGATGACTGAATTTGCGCTGTTGCTGAGGCAAAAAATTGCAGGAATGATGTATGCAAATGCAACACAACAGTCTCGTTGCCCGATACGCTCGCGGTAACCTCGTTCTCCAAATCCTTGTCGGTATCGTCTTTGGTATCTTGCTTGCAACGATCTCACCAAGCCACGCTGAAAGCGTTGGTATGCTGGGTAGTCTATTTGTAGGTGCGCTAAAAGCGATTGCTCCAATATTGGTATTCATCTTGGTTGCTGCGTCTATCGCGAACCAAAAGAAAAACCAACACACTTACATGCGTCCAATCGTAGTTCTTTACTTAGCGGGCACTTTCTTTGCAGCATTAACCGCAGTGTTACTAAGCTTCCTTTTCCCGACCAATCTAACGCTAGTAACAGGCGCTGAAGGTGCAACGCCACCACAAGGTATCGCAGAAGTTCTACAAACCTTGCTGTTCAAACTGGTTGATAACCCAGTAAACGCGCTAGTAGAAGCTAACTACATCGGTATTCTTGCTTGGGGCGTGGGTCTGGGTCTTGCACTTCACCACGCATCAGCAACGACAAAAGCGGTATTCGAAGATCTAAGCCACAGTGTTTCTCACATTGTTCGCTTCATCATTCGTCTTGCGCCTTTCGGTATCTTTGGTTTGGTTGCATCAACGTTTGCTACAACAGGCTTCGGCGCACTAGCAAGCTACGCTCACCTTCTAGCGGTACTACTGGGCTCAATGTTTATCATTGCGCTAGTGGTTAACCCAGCGATCGTGTACTTCAAAACCAAAGAAAACCCATACCCATTGGTGTTCCAATGTCTACGTGAAAGTGGCGTAACAGCATTCTTCACTCGTTCAAGTGCTGCGAACATTCCTGTGAACATGAACCTATGTAAGAAGCTAGACTTAGACGAAGATACGTACTCAGTGTCTATCCCGCTAGGCGCAACTATCAACATGGCAGGTGCAGCAATCACTATCACTACCCTAACGCTAGCAGCGGTACACACTATGGGTATCGAAGTTGACCTAATGACGGCAGTACTACTAAGTGTTGTTGCAGCGGTATCAGCGTGCGGCGCGTCTGGTGTTGCAGGTGGTTCTCTACTACTTATCCCACTTGCGTGTGGTCTGTTTGGTATCTCAAACGACGTAGCAATGCAGGTTGTAGCGGTTGGCTTCATCATCGGTGTGATTCAAGACTCGGCTGAAACAGCGCTAAACAGCTCAACAGACGTTATCTTCACTGCCGCTGTTTGCAAATCAGAACAGCAAAAAGCTCAGTAAGACTTAAACATCTTTAAGATCTCAATAATAGAAAGGGGAGCCAACGCGGCTCCCCTTTTTTGTGTAAACGTCAATTAATACCGCCACACCAAACGAATTCAAAATGCAAGAGGAGCAATATGCTCCTCTCCTCATACTTTGATCATACTTCAACTTTGCGTCAGGATTTTCTGAAACACACAATTTGCCCTTAAATTTTCGAAAATCGATACGTAGAATCCCGCCCTGTTATGCGTATGGTTGAGTTGTACATAGGGTAAAAACCAATGAGATTGTTGTCTGGATTCTCGTCAAAAGAGTGGCTTTTAACAGCCGTGGTGCTCGGTGGTTTAACCGCTTATGCCGTTTATCACTCCAAGCAACGTACTTCTGATGCTCGCACAGCCGCCATCCAAGTGATCTTCGCTGACATGCAGTATCACGTTTCTATTCTGAATCAGAATGCGAAAGCCTTTAAGCAAGACCACGGAGCCGATCAGTGCGTTTTAACCGCCGCTGGGTATCAAGAGTTTTACAATGGCTACCCAGAAACCCAAAGTGAGTGCGGTGGGCAGGTCAGCTTCTTCGATAACCTAACCATCACCGATGAGATGAGACAGACAGATTTAGTCTTCATCGAGAACAACCAATACTCCATGGTTGGGTATGGCAGTGACGAATCACCAGAAGCGCTGATGGCAGGCAAATGCTACGCCTACTACCGAATGGATGGCAAAGGCGCGGATGGACACAGCTTTAAAGTTGATACCTCTCGCTGTTAGGGCAGACTTAACGCTGTGTAGACCGGGCTATAGAAATCAAAAAGGGAGCTCAATGCTCCCTTTTTACTGTTTCCAGCCTGAATTTACGCTTGGCTGAGTGTTACTTCTTCCAATGGGAAATGCGCGCTAGGTTCAACGAACTCTTGTTGTGCTGCGATGGTTTGCAGTTCCCATTCGCCCGCTTGGTAAGTCGCGTTAAGTACACCGTAGCAAGCATCGTGGCAGTGTTGGAACGCTTGTTTTGGCGTCCAACCTTTCAATAGACCAGCGGTGAAAATCGCCGAAATTAAATCACCAGCGCCTACGGGTGCTTTAGCAAATTCAAAATGAGGACGCTTCGCTAGGTAAGTGCCTTCTGGTGTCGCAAGTAGCATATTGAAGCTGTCATCTGACAGGCAGTAAAGGTGCTTCACCAACACCACTTTAGGGCCTTTTGCTAGCGCACGCTGACACGCGTTAATCGCGTCATCCAAGGTGTGAATTTCCATCTCTGCAAATTGGCTTAGCTCGAACTGGTTAGGCACGATCACATCCGCCATTGGCATGAGACGATTCAACAAGTTTTCTGCGATACCCGGCGCAACAATACAGCCTTTGTCTGGCGCGCCCATCACTGGGTCACACACGTAAAGCGCTTCTGGATTCGCTTGTTTAACTTTAGTGACGGTATCTTCTACTGCCAGACATTGCTCAGCACTGCCTTGGTAGCCGGTCAGAACGGCTTGGCACTTTTCTAGTGCGCCAATATTGCCAAGACCACGAACTAATTCGCTGATGTCATCAGCCGAAAACGCACGACCCGTCCAGCCTTCTTGATACTGGGTGTGGTTAGAAAATTGAACCGTGTGAATAGGCCACACTTCGAAACCCATGCGTTGCATTGGGAAAACGGCACTGCTGTTACCAGCGTGACCAAAAGAAACATGAGATTGTATAGAGAGGATACCTTGCATAGTACCAGACCTCTTCTTGTTGTTATCAATAGTTCAAAGACAGCGGCGAGCGCCAGATTTGCGAAACCAGTAGTGTATCCGACAAACCAAGATTCGCTAACTCAATTCTAGCCTTCTTCGCTGGAATCGATTGGAGAGCTGGTTTTCAGTACCATTTTCTTAATTTCCATTTTGTCTTTATTGAGCGCAATTTCGAGGGTGTCCCCTTCCCTTATCCCGAGTTCATTCAGGATCACGCTTGGAATGACTACGACGGTATCGTCACCGAGTTTAACAGGTTGGCTAATCATCTTTCGTCCCCCAATTGTCGAAAATGAGTTTTCACATCGTAAGTGGCTTTTCTTGTGTCCTCAATTTACCGGATGGATAAAAGCAAAAGAGCCTTCCACACCGCGTATGGGAAGGCTCGATTGAAAAAACTAGTTCACGAGAGGTTCATGCTTAGAAGCAATCAGACCGTACGCACTCCAACCTAGGAAGGTAACGATTGAACCCCACATCATGGCTTCGTAGCCAGAGCCGTACAATGCGTAGAAGCTGTATAGAGAACCGACTAGCGCAATGATATTCGTGGTCTTCATTTCGCGCTCAGGCACGTGCGCCACTTGCTGCATGATGAAGATTGCGCCCATACATAGGATGTAAGGAATAACGTTCGTCACTACCGCTAGGTTAACCAGCGCTTCAAATTGCTCGTTCAATGTTGGCGAGATAGTCATTAAAGAAAGCACCGATTGGATAACCGTGATGGCCACCATACCTTTGATTGGTGTGCCGCGTTTATCTACTTGTGAGAAGAGTTTCGGGAAGAAGCCTGCGTCTGAAGATGATTTGAATACGGACGCGATAGTGAACTGCCAACCCAGTAGTGAACCTGCACAAGCAAGAACCGCCATGCCCGCAACTACTTTACCCGCCGTAGAACCTAGCATCACTGTCCATACTGTTGAGAATGGCGCTGTAGAGGCAGCAAGTTCAGAGTTCGCTACGATACCAGAACAGATGTTGGTTGAAACAATGTAAACCACTGCCGCAATCAGCGTACCGCCCAATACTGCGATTGGTACGTTCTTCTCTGGGTTTTCTACCGCTTCTGAGTTCGCACAAGCCGATTCAAGACCTAGGAATGCCCAAAGTGTCATCGCGATCGACGCACTTACCGCTTCACCAAATGGTAGGTGGTGTGGGTTCCACGCTTCTACGTACATGGTTGGGCTGAAGTAGAACCAACCAACAATACCCAAAGAACACACAGGAAGGATAACGCCCCAGACCGTAAACGAGCCGATTTGACCAGTGATCTTCGCACCACCAAAGTTAGCGAAGGTACAAATCCAAAGGATAGCGATGGTGTACAGACAGGTTTCGACTGGCGACAAGGTCACTTCGAAGAAAGCCGAGCCATAACCGACACAGGTAATCGCAATCGCAATGTTGGCAATCAACAATGACAAGCCATAGGTCCAACCCGCCATAAACGCACCCGATTTACCAAACGCGTATGACGCATAACCGTTCATACCACCGTCACGTTTACTAAAGCGACCACATTTTGCGAACACATAAGCCAATGCCAATGAACCCGCCGCAGTAATCAGCCAAGATAGAATCGAAATCGTGCCCACTTGCGCCAACTTACTTGGCAGCATAATGATGCCCGAGCCAGCCATGTTAATGAATGTCAGGATGGTTAGCTGCACCACCGACATTTTTTTGGTTTCAGTACTCATAAATTATTCTCCACGAATAAACGGTTCGCACCGCGACAATCAAGTCACGATGCGAACGGGGTAGATTAATCTTTAAGGGCGTAGCAATGGGCGGTGGTGCGGCCATTGACGTCTTCTAGGTACACACCTTGAATCTCTGGTGCGAAGCCTGGGAATCGGTTGATACCTTCTTCTAGAGATAAGAAGTAATCGACCACTTGTTGAGTCCAGATTTCGCCCGTGATCACACAGATAATGCCTGGAGGGTAAGGAAGCGCACCTTCTGCTGCGACACGACCTACCGCTTCTTTCAGAGGCAAGTAATCACACTCGCCGCGGAAGTATTTGCGTGTTGCCACATCGGGTTTGTGCACCATGGTTGGGAAGTATTCGCTACGGAACATCGCTTTTTGTAGCTGTTTCACGTTCAGCTCTTTGTACATGTCATGCATTTCCTGACATAGCTGACGGATGGTGTAACCGCGGTAGCGTTCTTTGTTCGCTTCGTAAACACGAGGAAGCACGATGTTTAGCGGCGCATCATCACGAATGAATTTCTCGAAGCGGTTAATTTGCGCCACAAGATGACGGATCTTACCCATATCCTCTGCTGGAGTTAGCAAGAACAAGATAGAGTTCAAGTCACACTTCTCAGGGATGATGCCGTTCTCACGTAGGAAGTTAGCCAATAACGTTGCAGGAATACCAAAGTCTGCGTAGCTACCATCTTCAGCAATACCTGCGGTAGTGAGTAGCAATTTACATGGGTCAACGAAGTACTGGCCTTCGCCGTAGCCTTCAAATTTATGCCAGCTTGCATCTGGCTCGAACATGAAGAATTTCTTATTGGTTGCGATAAGATCGGTGTCGTAGCTGCCCCATGGTTGACCATCAACTTGGTCTGGAATGAACGGACGAATCAGCTCACAGCTTTTCAGGATTTCTTTACGTGCTTCGATACCTGTCTTAACCGCATCACGCCATAAGCGCAGACCCGCTTCACCATCGTGGATCTTCGCGTTCACATCCAATGCTGAGAACAGCGCGTAGAATGGTGAAGTGGACGCGTGCATCATAAACGCGTTGTTGAAGCGTTTGTGGTTACAGTAGCGAGCCTGACCTTTGATGTGGTGGTCTTTTTTGTGGATTTGCGAGGTTTGAGAGAAGCCTGCTTGTTGCTTGTGAACAGACTGAGTCACGATCACACCCGCATCTTCTGGTTTCAGATCCAGTAGCAGTGGAGAGCAGTCTTTCATCATAGGAATGAACTGCTCGTAGCCTACCCATGCCGAGTCAAATAGGATGTAGTCACAGAGATGACCAATCTTATCCATCACGTAGCGTGCGTTGTAGATTGTGCCGTCGTAAGTACCTAATTGGATGATCGCAAGACGGAATGGACGTTCATCACGAGCACGCTCTGGTGACACTTTCGCGATTTGAGCACGGATGTATTCTTCATCAAAACAGTGCTCATCCATACCACCGATAAAGCCCCAAGGGTTACGTGCCGTTTCTAGGTAAACTGGCATACCGCCCGCTTGGATCAATGCACCGTGGTGGTTTGATTTGTGGTTGTTACGGTCAAACATCACCAAGTCACCTTCGGTCACTAACGCGTTACATACCACTTTGTTTGAAGCCGAAGTACCGTTAAGTACGAAGTAGGTTTTGTCTGAGTTGAACACTTTTGCTGCGTGCGCTTGAGCTTGGTGAGCAGAACCTTCGTGGATCAGCAAGTCACCTAAATCAACGTCCGCGTTACACAAGTCACTACGGAATAGGTTTTCACCGAAGAAATCGTAGAACTGTTTACCCGCTGGGTGTTTTTTGAAGAACTGACCGCCTTGATGTCCTGGACAGTCGAATGCAGAGTTGCCCATTTCCACGTAGTGAGTCAATTGTTTGAAGAAAGGTGGAAGTAGACGACATTCGTATTTGGTGACAGCCTCATTGATTTGGCGACCGTAGTATTCAATTGACTGTCTTTCCAAATCGATAACGCCGGTTAACCATACGTAATCTTCTGCTGAAACTGGGTTTTCATCTGTTACTAAGAAAACCGGAATGCCATAACCCGTTTCAGAAATAATTTTGTGTAGACCAGCCTTAATATCTGCAGAAGTAATAATTGCAGCGCCAACGTCAGTTAATTCGACGTGCTCAAGTGGTTTTAAAGTTCGGTTAAATTGCTCATCCAAAGATTCAGATAATAAACTGAAGTCTTCTGGCATGTAATTACTAACACCGATAATTAAACGTTTCATTTGAAATATCTCTTATTTGTTCTGTAAAGACGACAAGCACAGATATTACAAGTGAAATTAATATTTAAAATTCAAAAAACAAATTTCGTGATTATTCGTTCATAATTAAAACTCTTATTTTCTCGAAATAAAATTTCGCGATCTTTATCACTTTCCTTTCGATAAGCCAATGATATTAGATTCTGGCTTAAATTGAATTCAGGTGAAGAATTATGTGACCTCACCAGTTGTTATTAAAAAAGGAATCAAAAGAAAATAAAATTTTGCGATTTTCATCACTCTATATTTAATCACTTTGATTTAATAGATTAAATACAAACAATAATTACGCTTATATTTAACAATTTATAAACCATAAATAAAAAGCCATCAACATTTCTGCTGATGGCTTTTCACGTTATTGTTTTTTCTTTGGTGCTTTCTTCGATAAACGTAGAGAGCCAATCTAATCAAACAAATGGCTATCGAGTTTAACGCCATTATTCGACCACAATTGATACCGTTTCACCGCGATTCCAGACGAGTACATGGTGTGCTTACAGTCCATACATTCGACAAAGTACAGGCCACTCATGCCAGCCATGACATGTAACCTTCGGCTGTCACAGCGCTTACACGACAAGCGTTGCACCTTACTGTTTACATCGACACGGCGAGCGAAGTTAAGCGTTTCATGGGAACACAAGGCATCCATCGCACTGTCTTTAAACGGGTGCTCACTGAGCAAGTGATTGATGGCGTAATCGTACACCGGGGGAATCGATGTTTTGCCGTTCTCTATATTGGTTATCTTAGCAACGGAAACACCCAACAAAGATGCAAATTCCACTTTGCTGTATTCCAAGATAAACCTTGAAGAGATGAACTTATCTGCACTAATGATTCTCAACATACACAAATCTCTAATGGACATAAAAAGAGCATGACGTTGCCCCTTTATGTTGAAAAGGATAATAACAGGTTGCTTCTTACTGTATTTATACGCAGAGTGTGCGCTATTTTTATTTTTGGGTATATTGCGCTTAATTTAGTTAAAGATCAACAGACACTAATTGAAACCAAAAATAGAAATTAAGATTTAATAATATAAAACTTAATACCAAATATTAGTTAAAGTAATGAGTGTCATTAGAAAAACACAATTTAAGCTAACAAATTATTTTCATAGCTATAGTACGAGCTAATCAATAATAACGGATTGGAGCTTAAATCATGTATTTGCAGCAAGGGGGGATTTCCCTCTATTTATCGATTTATATAAGAATAGGTTGGTGGTAGGTAAAATTCTGTTGAAGCTTTGCATAAAGATCACCCAACAACTATGCAAACGATAGAGTAAAGAAGAATTTGAGTGATAAAAAAGCCTCACGAATGAGGCTTGTTGAGATTCTGTGGCTGTAAAAAGTTTTGCGTAAAATCGAGCACTTCTTTGGAAGGTTGTTTTGGTGGAGGTGCAAACTCTTGTTGAACAGGCATCTCCGTTTCAAAGTTCAACTCTGGTGTGTCACCGAGGAGGCTTGCTTCATCATGATGTTCCTCACTGAGCAGCTCGTTTAGCTCCTCTTCACCAGGGAAGTACGGCTCACGCTTATAGACCTTGTTCAATGCACGAATGATGGAATGCTTCTTCACAACACCAGACGCTAACTTTCTTTGTAGCGGCTTAGCAATTGATTGTAAGCCAACCACCACATCCACACCGATGTTGCTGGCAACCTCATCGCGCACAACTCTCGCAGGCTCATAACCCATGTTCGCAGACAAGAACAACCAAACGTAAGCAATCGCGTTACCTGTTTTGCCTGTGTCTTTCCAAGCTTCACCTGCATGATACATGGCCTCCGCACTACCACACTCTGCTGCTCGTTCTAACCAGTAGCAGCCTTTTACCATGCTCTTTTCAGTACCAATGCCATTGAGGTAACAAAGGCCAACTTGGATTTTGCCATCCGCACTGTCTTGTTCTGCGGCTTTCATAAACCAAAATAAGGCGTCTGCTCGCTGACCTGATGTATTTTCTGGTGACAACTGCCACTCACCCATATACAGCATGGCTGGAATGCAGCCTTCATCAGCAGCTTCTTCGATTAATTGGTGACCTTTAGGAATGTTTTTCTCTGTGCCACGCCCAAATACGAGCGCTTTACCTGTGGCAAACTTTGCCTCAACATCCCCTTCTAAGCCCGCAATCGCCGTTCGCCAAAAGTTGGCTTGCTCTCTTAAGATCACGTCTTCACGCATGCGCTCTGCCAAACGAACGACACCGTACATGCCGGTAACGTTATCCAGTTTGGCGGCTTTGTCGTACCAATACAGAGCTTGCTTGATGTTTTCTCGTTCCGCTTCTTTTGCTAAATAGAGAATGGTCGGCACATGGCCCGTTTCCGCCTTAAACGCACGTTCTTTACGTTCTTGCTCTCGCGCTTTTTGCATCGCCTTTCGATACGCCGCCTCGCGCGCTTTCCTCTCAGCTTCGAGGCGTTGTTTACGCATCGACAGCGAGATCATCCAAACAAATATCAGGATGAGTGAAAGGCCAGTTGCTGCAATAGCAATGCCCATACTACTCATAAACCGCCTCTTTAGGTCAGAGCCCATCATGGCTTCCCGCTTTGGGAAACCTTCAAAATTCTTAGTGATTGTACGACTGCATTAACCACAGCACGCACGCTCTATTATATAACGACCAATCGAATAAAATCTGAAGTTTACTGGTCCCGAATGGTGGCTTTTTCGTTAATATCACCGCCACTTATTTTTAAGCAAAAAATAACACCCCAAATTTTATAGAAATGAGTCACAGTTTTGGGGCTTAGATATTCTCATCCCCTATCATCCCCCCTTTCTCCTCCTATAAAAATTTACATCATTAGGCTGTGCTCGATATCTCACTATGCGACCGATTTATTATTTAATTTGTGAACAAAATCTACTGTGATAGAAAATTTTCACTTGTAAAAAACTTAACGGCCTGCTCTCACATTTTGCTGATAGTTCAGTGTATTAGCATCTAGTTGAACATTTCCTTTTCGGCATTTTGCCAATCTATTATCAATTCAATAACAATGGATTTGTAAACGTGGACAATAAAACATTTAAATTATCAGCGATCGCCAAAACCGTTCTGCCTTTGATTTCCGTAGCGGTTATCAGCGGTTGTGGCAGTGATAGCTCTAGCGATGACACAACGAACCCGGGCTCTGGCCTACACCCTGCGGGAGAGAACGAAGTTGTCATCTATTACAAACGTGACGTAGCATCAGCTTCAACAGCAAACGACTACGATGGTTGGGGTCTGCACCTTTGGAATGGTGAAGGCTGTACCAGTACTGACCTAGAAGCAATGGGGATTGCTGATGGCGGTACAGACTGGGCATCACCACTTCCATTCGATGGCATCAGCGACACTTACGGTGCGTACTACGTGCTTAAAGTCGATCCAGATGCGTCTGACCCACATAACTGTATGAACTTCATCCTGCACAAAGGCGACGAAAAAGCCTTCGGCAGTGGCAATTCAAAAGTGGACCTGACCAAGCTAGGTGAATCACAAGGCCTATTCGGCTTCCACGGCAGCAGCGAGCTTTACTACGAGCCAATCGAAGAACGCCCTGTAGACATCGATGGCCAAAAAGCCCATTGGTTAGACGCTGAAACCATCGCTTGGGAAGCGGCAGGTAGCGCTGACTCCATGAAGCTTTACTACAGCTTGACCAATGACATCAAGATGGATGAAGACAAGCAAATCACTGGCGGTACAGCGGTTGAGCTGACAAAAGCTGGCGACTTGTCTGATGAACTAAAAGAGCGCTTCCGTCACCTTGCTAGCCTGCAAGCTGCGGGCATCGACGTGGATGCCGAGACACTACGTACGATTTTGAAATCTCAAATCGTGATGGTCGCTTACAATGCCGATGGCGATGTGACTTCAGCTACTGAAGTACAAAAACCAGGCGTGCTTGATGCCGTATTTGCAGATGAAGATGCAGGTAATGCAATCAGTGAAGAGTTGGGCGCAATTGTTGAAGGTAGCGCGGCAACATTCAAACTTTGGGCACCAACCGCGCAAGACGTTGACCTAATCATCTACGATGCGAACTTTGCGGAAGAAGCGACAGTTGCAATGACTGAGAACCCAGAAACAGGTATCTGGGAATCGGAAGCGCAAGGCAACGTACTGAACAAGTTCTACCGTTACCAAGTGAAGGTTTACCACCCGACGACTGGTGTTGTTGAAACTCGTCTAGTGACTGACCCTTACTCGCTAAGCTTGTCGCAAAACTCAATGTACTCACAAGTTGTCGATCTAGACAGTGCAAGCCTGCAACCACAAGGCTGGAATGATTACGATCGCCCAACGGTTGAAAAAGATGAAGACCACGTTCTTTACGAATCACACCTTCGTGACTTCAGCTTTAGTGATACTAAAGGCACACAATCTCTAAACGGTAAGTACCTTGCACTGACAGAGCCTGAGCGTGAGTCGGTTACTCACCTGCAAGCACTGAAAGACGCAGGTCTAACGACACTTCACATTCTGCCAGCGTTCGATATTGCAACGGTTGACGAAAACGCAGAAAAACGCGTTGATATCACAGATACCGTAGGCAAGCTATGTGGCATCAAACCAGCGGCTTCAATCTGTGAAACAGAAGACAACGCTAAAATCATTGAAGATGTACTAAACAGCTACGATCCAGCAACGGGCGCTGCACAAGCACTGATGAACGATCTACGCATGCTAGACAGCTTCAACTGGGGTTACGACCCATTCCACTACACTGTGCCAGAAGGCAGCTACGCGACCGATCCAAACGGTTCTAAACGTATCCTTGAATTCCGTGAAATGGTTCAAGCGACACACAAAATGGATCTGAAGCTGGTTATGGACGTGGTGTACAACCACACTAACGCATCGGGCATAAACGAAAAATCTGTCCTAGATAAGATCGTCCCTGGATACTACCACCGTCTAAATGTGAACACGGGTGGCGTTGAGAACTCAACTTGTTGTGACAACACAGCAACTGAGAACTTGATGATGGGTAAACTGATGGTTGACTCATTGCTTGTGTGGGCGGACGACTACAAAGTTGACGGCTTCCGTTTTGACTTGATGGCACACCAACCTAAAGACTTAATGGAATACGCTCTGAAGCGCGTTAAACAAGTCGATGAAAACACACTATTCTACGGTGAAGGTTGGGACTTCGGTGAAGTAGCAAACAACGCTCGCTTCGACCAAGCAACACAAATCAACATGGCTGGCACTGGCATCGGTACCTTCTCTGACCGTCTACGTGACGCGGTTCGAGGTGGTAGCCCATTCGATGGCGGTGTGGACTCTGAAGGTAAGCACCCACTTCGCTTTAACCAAGGTTTTGGTAACGCAGGTTACCCGAACGAAGAAACGAAGACAGATGCAGAAGCGGTAAACGGTCGTCTACACAACCAAGACTTAGTACGTCTAGGTATGGCAGGTAACCTCGCAGAATTCGTTCTTCTAGACTTTGAAGGTGAAACTAAACTTGGTAAGAACGTAGACTACAACGGTGCGCCAGCGGGTTACACTAAGATACCTTCTGAGAACATCTCTTACGTATCTAAGCACGATAACCAAACGCTGTGGGACAACAACGCGTACAAGATCGCGACTGGCACTTCATCTGCTGACCGCGCACGTATGCAAACTGTGTCTCTATCTACGGTAATGCTTGGTCAAGGTATCCCGTTCATCCACATGGGTTCTGAGCTACTGCGTTCGAAATCAATGCAGCGTGACTCTTACGATTCAGGTGACTGGTTCAACCGCGTTTACTTCGACGGTAGCGACAACAACTGGAACGTCGGTCTACCTCGTGAAGACAAAGACGGCGCAAACTGGGAGCTGATCAAAACTATCGTTGCTGACAGCACTGCGATGCCAAACACTGACGATATCGAGCTAACTAAGCAACAATTCCTAGAACTACTGACTATTCGTAGCTCAAGCGAACTGTTCCGTTTAGATACCGCTCAAGAAGTCATGAACCGCGTTGACTTCCGCAACGTAGGCAAAGACCAAGTGGAAGGCTTGATCGTCATGTCTATTGATGACGGTGTATCAGCAGGTAAAGATCTCGACGCGAACTACGATGCAATCGTAGCTGTAGTGAACTCAACATCAGAAACGAAATCGTTCAAAGTTGAAGGTGCAACTGGCTTCGAACTGCATGAAGTTCAAAAAGACTCTGCAGATAGCCGTGTGCAAGGCGCAAGCTTCTCAGGCGAAACCTTTACGGTTCCAGCACTAACAACAGCGGTATTTGTTCAACCACAAAACGGCGCTCAAGGTGCAGGTCTACCAGTAAACACTGACAACAAAGACGTATCGAGCATTCCTCCTTACGGTGAAACAGTCGTTTACGTTAAAGGCACAATGAACGATTGGTCGGACAACAGCGATTGGGTAATGACCTTCATCGGCAATGGCATGTACTCTGTAACTGGCGTTCTTGAAGCTGGTGAGCACGAGTTCAAATTTGCGGACTCTGGCTGGGCAAATCCAAACATTGGTTGTGATGCGGCAGAGCAAGCGTCTGGTTCACTAGATTTAGGCTCAGAAGGTAACTGTAAGTTGTCAGTTGCTGAAACAGGTAAGTACAACTTCACTCTGAACGCACTACACGCTCAAGATGAAAGCGTAGAAAAGCCTGTTGTATCTGTGACTAAATCAGCGGATGCACCAACGTTCGGCGAAACAGCACTTTACCTACGTGGTGATGTAACCGATGCAAACTGGGCAGCACTAGAGACAGCAAAATTCAGCTACGTTGCGAATGATGTTTACTCTTTAGACATCGATCTAAAAGCGGGCATATTCGATATGAAAGTAGCGAGCTCAGACTGGGCAGATGCAACCAACTTTGGTGGTCAAGGCGCGATTGAATTTGGCACACCACTGACTATGGAAGCGGGTGGCTCAAGTGGCAACATCAGCATCACGCTAGCAGAAGATGGAAACTACAACTTCCACTTCAACGCAGCGGATAAAGCCGCGCCAATCGTGACGGTGACTCAGAACTAAAAACAGTAGGCACAATTACGTGCTAGTTTGGGGAGGGTAAACCTCCCCTTTAATTACGCAATATACTCGAATAGGCTGTGCCTGCTTCCTATAAACTGAGGGATGCGATACTCAAAGGAGATGAATAATAGTAACCTTGTACATAACAACTTAAGTCCATTAGCAAGTGATCGTGCCGGTTAGTTTCGACTCCTTCAAATATTACACCTTTCTCACAAAATTTGGATAATATTGCCAACAAAAAAACAACATCGTCTCTGTTAAAGTAATCATGGACAATTCGCTTATCTATCTTTACTCGGTCCCAGGGAAAGCTAACGAGCGCGGCATTACATAATTCTATATACGGGTCGTAGTCGTCCATCCAGAACTCCATACCCCTTTCTCTTAGTAAGCAGACATTATCCATTAACCTTACTGTTTTCATGTCATTATCTTCTTCGTTAATCTCCAAAGCAATGCTGGAATATTTCCTCTTGATTATTTCGTCAACAAAATATTTATCTTCGAGCTGAGCGAAACCAATATTTAGAGAGACTACTTTTTCGAAATTCAAAGACTTCACGAGATCCAATTGATAAAGAAAAATCCTTTTCAAGGTTGCATCGGAGAATGATCTGATTATTTCGTTACTTACTCTTTCTCCGGAAAGATCATAGATCCTGGCCAAAGCCTCGTAAGCAACGATCGAGACTTGAACGTTTTTGAAAATTGGTTGAAAAACAGTGTCTAATAAAAACCATTTATCATGGTGAAAAATCATAATCTTTTCATTCATAAGTGATTAACCAAATACTTTTACATAAAACTGTATATGAAACCAAACTCTAACTTGTAAATGTCAAACTCAGAAGATTCATTTTTTAAGTTGGAAATATTATTTAATGACAATCTCAAATGAACATTTTCGACGTGCTGGTATTTAAAACCTATTGATGTCATAGAAGATAAGTTTCCTTTTAAACTAGAAAGTCCTAGACCTAATTCTGGGGTGAACCTGTAATGACCATCTAAACCAAGCTTTAACTTTAGTGAATGCAGGTTATGTCCTCTCTTGTTTGAGTCACTTTGTAAATGTTCAATGTTGTATTCGATCCCAATTTGGTCATTAATATTTTTTCCGACAAACAAACCAACACCGAAATTCTCGCTATTTATATAATCACCGTTTACGTATGTTTCAGATAAAATGTTGTAAGAGACACTCTGCCCAACATAAAAATTAGCTAATGCCGGAGAAGAAATAAGGAAAAATAGAATAGTTAACCGTGTCACCTTACCTCCAACTAATTATAGCTTACAGTGAAATTACCGATAGTTTTAACAACACCGAGAGAAACATCGCCAGATAATCTAGTGTAATATGCTCTTAAGGGTATTATTACCTTACCTGACTCAGAAGAGTTGTAATTAGTAATCTCGTTACCACTCCAGTTAATTGGTTTGTCTGTGCTTTCATTAATAACCGTGAAACCGACACCGTTATTGCCTGTTTGAAGAACTCTTGCATCGTCTGTTACCTTTTCGGAGGAAAAAGTAACGTACAATGGTCGACCAACGGCTCCTTGACAGTCGATTTCGATGTATTCTCGAGCGGAGCTGCTCAAAAGTCTTGTGCCGATTTCTACTGATTTAATTTCAGCCTTAGAAATTGGAGGTAGCTGTATATTTAACGAACTTTGAGTTACAGAACAGGAAGAAGACTCAAGATTTCCTGATAAAGTGAATAACAACTTGTCCGGTTCGACAACACTCCGGCTTAAATTGTTATATATATTCAGACTAAATTGAAAATCTATCTTAGAAAGATCGTAATATGATTTTTTAAAGTTGTTCAGTAGTGAAACCTCAAGATTATGTTCGTTAGCATCGGACAACGATAACTTAATCGCAATCTCCGATTCTCTGTTTAGTATAATTGAGTTCCCTTTTTCGAGAACAGTCGTATTTTCATCGTTAGATATAGAACATTGATTACTACAATATCTAGATATATCAATAATCTTGGTAGCCAATATATCAGATGTTGAAGATTTTATATTACCAAAGTTTAGAGTCTCTATAGATACTACTTTCGCATAGGAAAAAAAGGATGCCGAAAAAAAGCCGAATAGCATCAACCATTTCCATTTCATATTAATTACTCCTTTAATTACACAATACGTCGGTCATTATTAACCCATCGCTTTCTTTATTTATAAGAAAATCAGCTTCACAAGATTCGTTCTTTAGTTTTTTAGACAACCAAAAAACCTTAATTTTTCCACTATCCGGAACTCCACTCAAATATAAGTTTCCTCCATCAATCATACCCTTCGAGACTAGCTTTCCATCTTGCTCTATGACTGCCTCTGCGCCTGTAGGAATGTCTTTGACATTAGCTACCTTAAACAAAACACGATGGCCCTTTTTTACATCAAATTTGATAACAGATAAGGCCCCTTTACTAGGTATAACTTTTTGAGAGGAGTCTATAATGTCGGTATCAACCGGCAACTTATCAACGTCTATATCTATTTTGTTTTCCGAAAAAGCACGTAAGTTAGGCACTACAGCGTAGCCTTGACTGTTAGTAGTAATACCTCTATGTGTTTTAAATGAGACGCCTTGTGTATCGTTAGCATCTATTAAAGCATTACCTTGTTCCATCGATAGAGTTTGGGATAACGTTACGCCTTTGTCGAATGCTACCAAGCCTCCCTCCAAAGTAAGGTTAGCCCAATCAATATTGTCGCTCCTATTTATGGAAGCATCGAGTTTTACGACAGATGACTGATAAGAAACTGCGCCTCTATATGACTCGTTCCCCTTAGTATTTTTCCCCAAAGCTAAAGAGTAATTTGCCTTGTCATCTAGTAGTTGCCCTGTTACGCCTAGATCAGTATAAAGGTCATCTTCGTTAAATCGAGTATTCGAGAAAACATATGCTTCATGTTCTTTATAATCAATAGGAAAAGATATGCTTAAAAGAGAAACCAAATTGTTATCATCTTTGGATCTGTTATATTGTAATCCCATATTTAAGGTAAAGCGTTCTATCGTTTTTGAATATGATGAATTTATAAAGTAGCTATGATCGAGATCGAAATATTTGTCGAAAGTTCCACTTAGCGATAAGCTCCCATATCTGTTATCAAGGCCTAATCTCTGAGATATAGAGAGCATATATCTAGATTTAAAGTTCTGAGAATTAACATCTAAACCAGAACTGTTGTCTGGGATCTCTCCAAAAGTAAAAAAATCTCTAGATAAATTATGTCGAATATTTGCGGTTAAAGAAGTTCCTGAACTTCCAAAGTTTTTTGCGTATGCAGCTTTGATTTGACTCCCTAAAGCTGTTCTAGGGTCAAATTCAGATATAGAATGTGTCAAATCAAGTGACATTGCACCAAGTATTGGATGATAATGTCCAAAGCCAAGGGCCAAAGCGTAGAAATCCTGACTTATTTGTCCTCCGCCATAAACAGTAGAGTTGTCCGTAAAGCCGTATGAGATGGTACTATCCAGAAATAATGGTTTGGATCTTGATTCTGTATTCCTAAGTCTACCTGCAGAAACACTATAACTATATGTGCCTTCCTTTTGCAGTACTGGTAGGCTAGCAGGAGAAAATGTGTAAGAGGTAGTTTTGCCGCTACTTTCTACGACCTCGACAAGCATATCTCCTTGGTTATATCCAATATCCAAATCCTCAAGCTCAAATGGGCCGGCTGGAACACTTTTCTGGTATAGAATTCTCCCATTTTGCTTTAAATAAACGATAGCTGGGGTGGAAGCGATGCCTTTAATAGAAGGTGAGAAGTTTCTTTTATCATAAGCCAGCATCTGTGTATCGGAAGAAAGCTTGATCCCTTCGAAGCCGTAACTTTGGAAGATAGTATTTGCAGTTGAAGTTTGCCCAATAGTTAAGATTCCTCCCTGACCAAAAGAATAAGCTCTATCGATATACGTGCCTATAGATTCGAATTCACTATCATCATTTACATAACTCCAAGTACTTGAATTCCTAAAACGCCACTCTCCAATATTGAGACCAGACTGGAAACTCGAAAACAGACTATCTTTGCCGGTGCCGAAATATTTACTTCCAGAAAGATAATAATTTGCGATAAAACTATTTTTGCCTACATCCCAAAGCTTGGGGTTCGTTATGAAAGGACTATCTTTTTCGAGATAAACTTGGGGCACATCGAGAATATATTGATGTTCGTCAACCAAAAAGTGTGATGTGGCCAGTGGAAAGTCCTGATTTAAATCAACACACACATCCTTTGAAGTAGAGTCATAAGATATCCCCCAGTACACTAAATCGTATGGGCTAACACATGCAACTAACTCTTTTTTTTCATCGAAATGAAAGTTCAATAACTTCTGTTCAAGTAGATTGTTATTTAGTACAACATCGACAAAGTATTCACCTTCCGATAGATAACTATTTTCAGCGAGGATACTAGAATTTACTGCGGCTCCTCCCAAAAAGTCACTATTGACGTTAAAAAAACTTGATGAAATATCGCTGGCCATTAATCGTGTAGATATCATGAAGAGCAAACTAAAAATTGCTATTTTTACCAAAATTAGTTCCTTTTATATCCTTATTATTGTGCTTTCCAAAACCCCACCTAAATCATCGATAACCCCGTAGTTCAGTTCAGATGTATCAAGGTTATGTTCTTTCGGCAGGGGTGTTTTTCCGGTAAAAGGCTTTAGCATTGTATTTTCTATAGGAATATCTTTTCCTCCTATCTTAATAAATTTCAAGGAAATATAGTAAGGAGAGGTGTTGTATAAATAATTAGTGCCGTTTTGTCTGACTATATCTAGTCCCTTTTGTGCTTTTTCCACATCAAATTCGTTATTTAGTCCACTTGGCCTGAAAAACATTTTTATTGTGTGGGTGATAGAAAAGTCCACCCCACCATGAAGTTTGTTACCATCGCCGAGTGTGCTCTGCCTAGGTATTTGCATGACGTTGATATAGAAAATAGACTCTCTATCGGACGGAAGCCCTTCTTTATCAATAAGGTTGATTCTTAGGGAAAATTCACCTCCAGGTCTTAAGAGATGTAGCGGAGGCGTGATTATAAAGCGATTTGACTTGTTTTTAGATTCACCATCATTTACCCAACTTCTCATCAACCAGCTTCGCTTTTTTTCTAGACTTGCGACTGTGAGAGATGTGCTTTTGTAACCCGAATCGTAAACTACCCTCGTTGACCCAAGGTAAACCCCTTGTGCAGCTGTTACTAAACTACTCATAGCAAGGGAAGCTAAGAAGAAAAACTTACTGATTGGTTTTTTCATTTCGACCTCATAGCCCCCTTTCCAGAGGGAAAGGGGGTAATTGAAATTAGGAACAAATACCTAACATTTCGATTAGCGGTAAGTTACCGTGTATGTGTACGATGAGTTAAGCTTCGTTCCTTCAGTTAGATCGCCAGTTGAATCAGTTGCAGTTTTGAGAATGTTAGCTTGAACGTTGAAAGATGCAGAATCAGCAGTAGGGTCCACGTTGAATGTCGAACCGGCAGCAGTAGTAAAGTCAACGAATTTCGTTTTACCGTCTCCACCAGCTCGACCATCAGTAACAGTAATGCCCGCGCCTACGTCATCTGTCAAAAATAGCTGGTAACCAGCTTTGGTAGTTTCAACGTTGTCAAACTTACCATGCGAACCAACGCTCGCTTTCGGGGTAATCTTCACGCTCAAATCTTTTCCTTGACACGAAGACAAACTTATCTTTGACGAAACTTGTTTTGTAACACCGGCACTTGCTGCATTCCACGCGATTGGCGGTACAGAAAAACGAAGAGAGGTGTCATCAATAGAAACAACACAAGTCGTCGCTGTGATCTCACCAATAAGCTGAACTTGGCCTTGGCCGCCTTGAACAAGATCTGTATCTGCAAACGCAGAAGAACCAAAAAGAGTTGCAGCAATAAGGAGCGTTGAGTGCTTGAAGTTCATATTTTTTCCTTTATGGGTTAATTTTACTTATTACTTAGAGGCAGACTACTCAGGCACATGTAAATAAGAAACTTATTATTAGCACCCTAAAATAATTCAATTAATAAAATACATTAAAAAGGATAATGTAATTACCTTTAAAACCAATCGATTCTATTAATTCTCCGCCTCTGTTAATAGATAATACATTCATAAATTGATCTAACAACGTCAAAACCACAACTATGTTCAATTGGACAATAACAATGAACATTCTAACATCACAAGATTCTTCTCTATAGATTCAATGTCCCCCAAAAAAAACACGTCCAAACAATCAAATTTTACATCTGTTTGATTAAAACAATTGGTAATAATCCTATTTCACTAGAGATCCTATTGACAATTGATATGAAAATTTATAAATCTAAAAAAAAATATAAAAAGGATTATAGTTATGTCAGTAATAAAGGTTGTGCGAAATGCAGACGACAGACTTACATTTACGCAAGATACAGATATTGACAGTATTCTGTATATTAAGGATGAGTATCCCGTCTTCACGAGTAACAACTATATGAATAGTTTGTCAATAAGCTCTTATATTAGTGAAGAAGAGCTAATTTGCTTTCTGTTTCTAAGATCCGGCGCTGAATTAATTGTTGGGAATAACAGAGAAAAGCTGCAATTTGGTGGTTTTTTCGCCTTCGATGCCCGAGAAGATGCAACAATCAAGTTTTTAAGTGAAGATTGCCTAGTTGTTGCATTTCTGCTCCCAGATTCTGCTTTGCCGACATTTAAAGCGAAAGGATATGGAGATATAAAGTCCCTTCCGGCATTGAGTGTACCGCTTGCAGCCGAACTTTTATCAACCCACTACTTAATGGATAACGACACATCGGGATGTCGGATAATAACTGCTATATCAATAATATCTAGCGAGGTAACGCGTTTAAAGAAGGGGCTACATAAAAAAGCAGATAGTCATGGCTTTTATACAGCATTGGAAATATTAAAAAACAATATAGAAAATGAAAGCATGTCTCTAGAATTTCTAGCTTCTAAAATGTATTGCTCACGAAGCAAAGCTCAGAAGATATTTTTTGAAAACAACACTACATTTCGACATGAGTTAAGAAAACTGAGGATGCGGAGATTATGTATGAACATACAAAATAACCCATATGAGTCTCTCGAGGCAGCTGTATCAGATAGCGGATATAAAAGTGTCTCCAGTGCAGATAAGGTGTTTAAAAAGGAAAAGGGGCTCTCACTCGCCAAATACAGAAAAATTGTTCGTTCTGAAACTGAAAAGTCAATCTTCCACTAGAATGCAGATAAAATATTATATGCATGGACATTTAATTTTACATGAGAAACCTTGCTTTTACTATGTGTACTTTAGCTCTTAGTGCCTGTTACAATGAAGAAATCATATTCAATATCGAAACGCCTTGGTGTGAAAATAAGTCCATAACGTCAGAATCAACTAATATCTCTGGTGTGTACTATAAAATACAGAGTCCTGAATATATAATGAAACCTAAGGTCTATGTAGACAATTTTTATTTTGACGAGCAGCTTGAAGGCGGCAGTAAAACACGAGAACGGATTCTAATATCTAACCAAAAGCCTGAGATTAGCGACATAACCCCCTCATCGCTATATATTGGTTCGAACTTAGAATATCAAGTAAAGGCCACCGATAAAGATGGCGACCGATTGGTGTATGCAATAGTGACGGGGCCTAATTGGATGAAAATTGATAAAGAAAGCGGCATTCTTTCCGGCACCCCTAAAGAAAGTAATCTTGGTATTAATTACTTCACTATTGCCGTAGACGATGGCCTAAATAGAGCTTTTTTTGATAGTTTCCTGTTAGTAGAGCAAGAAAAAAACATAATTGTAAATAACAAAGAGCTTTCATTTTAGGACGGAGCTTACTTTATCGAGCAGTTCAAAAACAACCTGGGTAGAATTACTACCTCAAGAAGTCCTGTTATTTTAAGGGTATAGAATTGACTCTCAGGTTATGAGTTGTGCAAGAAAGAGGTGCTTATCGATTAGAGTGACTTATAGTCTTTGGTGTTACATGTTTCAAGAGAACACCAAAAAGAATGAGCGTAAGATCAGCATGCCTAAAATATCAACACGACCGGAAATATAGTTGAAGATTGGCAATAAATTACTCTTGAGTTTTTTCTACGTCAATACCAACTAGTCTGATATAAATATCAGACTAGTTAGCGAGTATGGTTTAATCCAAATGATAGGCTATTTAGAACTAAAAAATAAAGCATAAATAATTTTACTTTCGTATAACGGACCTATTTATATACAAACATGACGAGATAACCATCAGCATATATGCACTCTAAAGTTCATGATTTACTTCATCAAATCATGAAGTATTTATAGGTTTAAGGTTTTATATTTTCATTTGATAGGTAAGTTAGATTGGGTGAAATTTATTTCTATACTTACCTAAATCTCCACGTAGGACTTTTATTTAACGAAATTATTATACAGTAGAGGGAGGGATACTGAATTTATAACACATTAAACTTCATTGGGTTCTCAAAGCCCCAGATACTAAAATAATCAAATGGTGATTTTTATGATTAGAAAATTAATTATTGGAGTGGTCATATCTCTTAGCATTACACCATTTTCCAATGCAACTAGCTTTAATAAGCTCTGTGACGACGGGGGTGGGTATAAACACTATAACAAGTCATTGACAGGGAGTCATGCATCCGTAGCGGTAGGAAGCTCGACCCCTGGAGTTTATATAACAACAGCGAAAGGTGAAATATGGAGAATAGACCCAGGATTTCAACCACGAGGGACTGTAGAAGAGCAACTCAGAATAGCTAAAGCGTCTATATTACTTGGATTAAACGTCAATATATGCTCCGGTCCTTATTTTTCCCCTTCTCGGGTTTGGTCAATCGAGTTTACTGAATCTAACGTAATCATACCAAGACAGTATTAAGTCTCGAATATATTATTAGGATAATTGACTATATAACTAACCAACCTTTTAAAGGAAAATCACATGTTAAGAAAAACTTATATTTCATTGTTTTTATGTTTTGGACTTATTCCTTTAGCTAATGCTAGTGAATTCGATAGTCTTTGCACTCAAGGGGGCGGGACTCTATACAAACAGCAATCCATCTCTAACTTTTTAATTACGTCTGCAAATAAGAACAATGGTATTTATATTCAGTCTAATTCGGGATACCAATGGCGAATAGCAAATGAATTTGGTCACAGCATTATCTTTGAAGAGCAATTACGTATAGTAAGATCTTCAATGATAGTAGGCACAAAATTGAATATATGCGCAGGGTTTGACACTTATTCTCCTAGACGGGTTTGGGCATTAGAGCTAACACAATAAACGTTCCTTTTTTAGTTATGATTATATCGCAAGACCGCCTAATAACATAGGAATGAAAGAGGAATTATCAAATGAATAAGAGAATTATGAATTTAATCTTGGCTTCTATTTTTATATCTCCTTTATCTCATGCAGTCACTTTTTCTGGCACATGCTCTGATAACGGAGGAACCATTCATACCAATATAAGATTAAACGATGTTACTGCAAATACAGCTCAACAAAGTCCAGGAGTCATAATTAGATCTTTCGAGGGAAGAGAATGGCGTATAGCGAACGAATTTGGTAACCACGATATTTATACGGAACAGGTTCGTGTCGCTGATATGGCAAGGCTTTTTGACCTTCGAGTTAACATATGCGAAGGGAAGAGTGATTTCTCCCCTAGACGAGTATGGGCGTTAGAGATAACAAAATAATGCCCTTATTCCCCAGGACCGAGAAGGCTTTAGAAATAAAAAGATAGTCTACTTATAGTTTTAGAGGGCGATAGTATGAATAAAAGAGTAACCATTATAACCTGTGTTTTTGCCTTTATTTCACCATTATCTCATGCAATTAACTTTAACGATACATGCGTTGATAATGGAGGGTTCTTTTTCACAGATGTGACACTAAGTGATATTTCTGCAAACACTGCACAGCAGGATACAGGAGTTATCTTGAAATCTACAACGGGTCAAGAATGGCGTATAGCTGACGAGTTTGGGAATAGCGATATCTTTAGGGAGCAGATTCGGGTGGCTCGTATGGCCCAACGTTTAGGGCTTGAGGTGAATATATGTGGGGGTCGATTTTTTGTCCCTCGTCGAGTATGGGCAATAGAGGTAAGACGATGATAATAATTAAGTCAATAAAAAGTAACCTATTATACTTCGTTCTGCTGATAACGGTATCACCCGTCTCAAGCGCTATTACTTTATATAGAGGAGATACAAGGCCTCCTGAAGAGATATTTCAGAATGGCTTCCAAAGCCTTGGGAGTTCAACCGATTTAATTCGGCATATATCCGGGGCTAGCTGCCATGCTGGTACTGCAAACAGTAACTATGTCAGTACTTCTGCTAGTTCTGTTAGTGCTTACGATTTCGCCTCTGAAGGAGCAAGCGCTGAAGGACATGAATTCTTTTACATCTACGAAATCGAAAGTGATAGCTCCTATATCGATGTAGTAGCAACATTAAGGAGAGCTCACGAAATTCCTGGTTATACAGCACCACAGCGTGTAATTTTAGGAAACCTTGCAGGACAAGCCGACGGAGAAGATGAAGTCTTATCACAGTTCTTAATCCTTGCCTCTTCTGTAATAAGGGTACAAATTTATCGAACAGATACTGAGCAATTAATCGAAACGAGGGAAAACCCCAACTTCGTAAGAGGCTCCAATGAACCTCCTCAACCACTAGCGGACGAGTTTTATATGCAATTTCTTCCTCCTAGTAGTGTTAGCAACGCGACCATGGCATGGTATGAGTCCGAATCTGGTTCAGAGAGTGACTCATCTTCTGTAACCGCATGCTTTATGGGAGGAGCATGTAGTAGTTCATCAGACAAGAAATCAGCAAAGTGTTTTCAAGCAGAGGTTCCTCCAGTGATTCAAATCAGCCTTTTTGAAGGGGACGTACTGTAACTATAAAGATTAAGTATACAAGAAGGGAAAAGAATAAATGTAGGAGAAAGACCTTTCTCCTACATTTCAAGCTAGAAATACTATTTTTATGAGCAAGCTAGTACGAGAGCATCGGTTTCAGCGTATCGCGCAATTTAAACTAAATATTTTTATTTTAAGTTTTATTTAAAGGGAGGATTATACCATTAAATCGCTTTTATCTAGAAGTACCATCTTTTTACTTTTACTCTTCAGCCCATTATCACAAGCTATTAGCGTATATAGAGGTGATACAAGAGGGCCCGAAGAAATCTTTCAAGAAGGCTTTAAAAGTGCCGGTGGTTCGACGAATCTAATAAACCATATCTCCGGAGTCAGTTGCTTCCTAGGAACATCAGAATCAAGTTTTATAAGTACGTCTCGTTATCATACAACAGCGGATTGGGCTGCTCGTGCAGCTGCTGACCAAGTAGAGCAAGATATTTATTATGTCTATGAGATTCAAACAAACAATAGCTACATTGATGTTGCAGAAACACTGAGAAGAGCGGTAGCCACCCCCGGATATAATGCAGAACAACGTATTATACTACAAAACGCTCTGCTTGAGAATGCAGAATCTGAAACCGAAATCCTCGCACAGTATAGCATTCCGCCATCATCTATAATTAGAGTAACTATTTATGATTTATCTCAACAGACTACCGAAGTAAGAATTAACCCTAACTATCTCGGTGGACCAAATACTTTGCCTGCCCCACTACCAGAGCACTTAATAATTCCATATTTACCGCCAAACAGCGTAAATGGTTCCGACACTGCTGCTGTCCTGCACTCTCCTACACCAGGTAATAACCCCTCAATAGTTAGTGCCTGCTTTATGGATGAGGCATGCGGAAGTGCTTATACAAATAGAAACTCCGGGAAATGCTACTTGTTTAGTATTCCGAAGATTACTCAAATGGCTCTGTTCGAAGGCGACATTTTGTAAAGCTCAAAAGGACATTACCCAATGAAATCATTGATTTTTTCAAAAGACAAAATACTAATTATTCTTTTTCTTATTTCTCTAGTTATTGCTCCGTTTTCACAAGCAATAACTGTATATAGAGGTGATACAAGAGGCCCCGACGATATATTCCAAAACGGATTTCAAAGCATTGGAAGTTCACAGGATCTAATGAGGCATATCTCCGGCGCAAGTTGTTTCGGAGGCGACAGAAATTCTGGTTTCGTTAGTACTTCTCGCAATCGCCTCAGAGCTTTTCACTTTGCGGAAGGAACTGCTCAAGAGACGGGCCGCAACTTGGCTTATGTCTACGAAGTTGAAACCAATGAGTACTTTATCGATGTTTTGGAGACATTAGAATTAGCGAGGCATCAACCCGCTTATAGCTCTGCACAACGAATAAGGTTACAGAATTACATGCTTCAAGCGTTTTCAGAAGCAGAGCTAGTGGTACGAACCTTAATTCCATCTAGAAACATAATTTCCGTAACCATATTCAACCTAGATGATGGAACGGAGGAAAGAAGGGAGAACCCGAATTATGTTAGAGGGACCAACGCATCACCTAGTCCACTCCCAGAAAGTGCCATCCTTTCATCTATACCTCCGTCGAGCATCAATGCTACCATGGCCTCTTCCTCAGTAAGTTCACCTTCCGAGACGGTTAGTGCCTGTTTCATGGGGGGAGATTGTGGAAGTCAACAGTCTCGATCACAAGCGAATAAGTGCCAGGTCATTAACGTCCCTAAGTTCACTGAAGTAACCCTATTTGAAGGCGATATCTTGTAGTGCTAAAAAGGACTGAGCATGGAACGTTCAGTCCTTTTTTCTGCCTACTTTCCCGATTCTGTTTGGGAAAAACCATCACCATCAACAGTTAGAATCATAGGAATGATTCTCCGCACATCGAATCAAATCTTCCATTGGCTAATAAATATTAACCTCTACCCGAGATCATTGACGATGTTTGCTTTCTCATAGAAACAGGATCCGATACACCATGAAACTTGTATTGATTCCTGAGCAAAGAAAACCTAAGAGCTCGAATTAATCGCTTATAAAGAGAAAAAACCATATTAAAAAGGCGACAATTCTTTTAATGTCGAACGAACTCAAACGCTCTCATTAATCGACCAATAGAAAGAGCATAAATCGGTCAAAATAATCCACGCGTCTAAATAACATAAGCCAAATGCTTACAAGCTTCAACAAATTAGCCAAGTAAACAGCTTTTCAACACGAACCGAAGATCAACAAGTAGCCTAACTTTGTATTGGCGTGCGCTATGAAAATGTCGACACAAGTCGATTTAAAGTGCACAAAACAATGCATAATGAACAAACAACCGAGCTCCCTCAAATATGAGCATGCAAAATTAGAGCGGCTAGGTATTCCTTATTTTGTTGAAGTGAACGTTAGCTGCAGTGGCAACATTACTTACGTATGGTCAGTTTGAGGTTGTACTACCGAGTCGGTCAGAGTATATATCGACGTGGAAACCACGAGGTATGAGGTATAATGCACGAATGGAATGTCTATTTAGGAGTAAAAACAAATGGATACCCACAATCAAAGATCTTACTCAAACTTAAGCAGCAAGAAATACCACTTGTTACCTGATGTTTTATTACACTCAGTAGTGGCTTCATCAGCTCCACGATAGGTACCGCCAGTCGATCTATTAAATCGGCTGTAATCTGCGTCCGGTATTCTTTGAACTCTGCGGGAGAGCTTTTATGCCTATCGGCATCTCTTCATAAAAAGGTACACGTGATGAAAGTCGGCTTATCTACAACTTCAATAAGCCGACTTTATATAAATTAGAGACTTTAGTTTCTGTTTTCTAGAATTAGAGCGTCGCTTGGGTAAATAATTAAGGAAGAGATCTGGTCATTGAACCCTTCTAACCAATCATCAGAGTCTCGAAGAACTAGACTTTCTCCTTGGTAGTTTACATCTTTAAATACTTGAACCATATACCCATCTGGAATTGTTACTGATGATGTAATATCGTTAAAGTCGAAATCTCTCAAATCAGGCTGAGCTGTATTAACTCGAAGAGATCGCCCTTCTTCATGTGCGTCTTGGTGTAGTTCAATGTAAGCGTAACTCATGTAATAACTTTGAGCAAGAGAGGCGAAAGAACATGACATCAGAACCATAGCTAAAATACTTTTTTTCATAAAAAACCTATTTAAAGTTTTGTAGTTAAAGAGTCCGAGAAAGCAATTTCTAGAGTTTGCTGCAGATATCAAATTTCTAATGTATGATATTGATACCTTACTCCTATTTTATGCTTCTTAGTTCCTAGCCAAATTCCATTTTTAAGTGAGCACTGGGTCCAACTTTACATTTTATTTTGGACTATAGTTTTGTATATTAAAAATTTACAGAATATTGTCCATCATATGATATAGCAGATACTAAAAGTTCACTTTTTCTTACATGTCTTGCTCTCACTTAATTAGTCTAAACAATATAATTTAAGTAAGAGTAAAAACGATAGAAACACTATAGCCCTCTATCTAAAAGCAACCAAGCTAAAATAGCGACAAGTGATCATTCACCCTGATTATTTGTGCATTTAAACGCCAGAAAACAAATAAGTGTATAATGTCGTTTTTTTTGTTCATTTAAACCTTTATTTTGGAAAGAAATAAATAACAAATCAACTAGTTTAATAAGAAATAGATTTTTTTTATAAGTTATACACTAAAAATTATTGCCATTAATATTTGCTCATGGTAGTTTTTTTCTCGTCTAGAACAAGACTTGATTTAAGCTATTTCATTCTTTATGCGTTAATATTTAAATGTATTAATCTTTAGGAATGCTTAGCTACGAACAATATCCAACACTAAAAATGGCAGTTCATTAATATATCAATTGTGACTGCACATGAGAACTTATTTAGTTACATTCAAGATCAACAAAAGTGGTTTTTTTATGAAAAAAAGTATTCTATCTATGGCACTAGTGTCATGCTCTTTCGCTTCTTTGGCCGAAGTTCCCGCGAACGGCGGTTACGTTGTTTTACACCAAAATGCTGGCTATGAAGGTAGAGAGCTCCAAACTAACGATAAGATTCTAGATTTAAGACAATTCAATTTTAACAATATGATTTCGTCTATCGAAATTCCTGAGGGATATAAAGTCGAGGCATTTCAAAACATTAACTTTCAGGGAAAAAAGCTCATTCTCGACGAATCCAAAGATTGGATTGGAGATGAGTTTAATGACACAATTTCATCTCTGATAGTCACACCTAAGGTATCTGGTTCTGGAACTGCGACACTAACAAACGGAAACCCTGACTTTGGAAATTATGGTTTCACGTTGAGATTAAACTTTAATGAGCCCATGAGTAAGGCAAAGATCGATTATGTCGAAACTCGAGAGTTTGTTTTAAAAAGTGACGCGGACAACTTAGGGCCGGCTAGGTATACTACAGATTGTGGTTTCGGTAATAACCTTTCTTACGGTCAGGAGTACACCTGCTATAAAAACGCTTATGCATCTATTGGCCATGAAATCAGAATTGACACGACAGTATATTACACTGATGGTACAAGTACTGTTCTATCATCGAACCCTATTGTCTTACAACCTGGCCAATAACTGACTTGAAATTATCACTATAAACCTTGTCTCGCATACGACTACAATATTCTCCTTCAGTCCACTTTTCGGAGTCCCTGTAGAATTGAATATCAAGAAATAAGATAGTATAAGTACAGTAATGTTAACAACTGGTTTGCACTGTTGATTGTGCAAACCTTTTTTTGCCAACCGCAACCCCACGCATCGTTTCAACTATAAAGCATAGCCACAGAAAGTGGCCTCATCCAAGTTAATGACATCACCTGCTAATCAAAAAATGAGCGTTGGTGCTTTAACTGTTTTCTTATCGAGGATTGAGCTAAATTAGAATAACTATCCAAAGCTTAGGTTTAAACGGTACCGTTTCTTAACTTGTTCCCTCATACTTTGTTAGACTCTCCTAACCATCAAATCCACAGAAAAACAAACCCGAGTTCACATAACTCCAAGATGTAGGATCCAGAATGTTGTCAATGAGTCCCTGTTTACCGGAAGTAAGTAAAAAACAATGCAGCGTAATTCCAGCACTTCCTAAATTTTTTGACGCGCCAATCGTGACGGTGACTCAGAACTAAAAACAGTAGGCGCAATCATGTGCTAGCTTGGGGAGGGTAATACCTCCCCATTTTTTGTGCTTTAACAGACATGAAAAAGCCGCCAAGTTAACGTGTTTAACTTAGGCGGCTTTCGTGTTTTTGATGGTTTAGGATTAATTACCCCAAATCATCTCTATAAACTCAGGGTGATCCACAAACGGGTTGCGGTTACCTTGGAATTCAAACACCGCTTGGTTACGGCTGATCTCTTTCGCGCTAACAGGATCGTTTTTGTGCCAACGTTTCAACATGTTCAGCATCCATGGTTCAAAAACGGTCGTTTTCGTGCCGTTCAATACCGCGTCAGAGTTGCTAGAGTTGCTTTCCCAATTGCCAATGACGTTTTCATAGCGCGTCGCCATGTAGAAATACGCACGAGCAAAATCACCTTTGAACTCATCAATAGGCTCAAATACCGTTCCTGAATAGCCCAAAGTAGAGCTTGCTGAACCAACTTTTGAGCCATTGCTTGATACGTAGGTGCTGTTACCCACTTCACCAAATGGCCAGTTGCTGCGCTTCGCATTCACATAGCCATCGGTTGCAAACAAGTGGTGACCATCAGAGTTCATCGGTTCAACCTTGCCACCAAACCAGCTCTTAGGGAATGAGTGTTCACGGTTGTAGCAATCGCCTTCAGTTCTGTATTGACCACATTGGTCTGTGACTTTGGTAAAACTTACTGTATCGCTGCCAGATGGTTTTTCAGAATACATATCGAGAATAGAGCCGTCTTTCTCGTAGTAGTTGTCTATGTCCGCTTCTTTCACTAAGGTCCAAATGGCAGAGTAACCGCGTCCTGTGTGATCCTTGATGATGTTAAACAGCGCTGTTTTCAACTCAAAACCTGTTTTGCCTTCTGCGGCTTTATAGTATTCCCCCACAACAGGCGGAGGCGTCGTTGAACCACCAAGAGTAAAGCTTGTGGTTTGAGATTTCGTGAATTCACCACCAGATGCTAACGTGGTTTGACCGAACATTAAGGTGTATGAACCATTACCGTTACTACAACAAATGCCATCACCATAGCTATCACTGATCGTAAATTGGTAGTCACCATTCGTTAAGCACATGGTTTTTTCGTAGGTTTTCGAAGATTCAAAACCTTGGCCTGTAAACAGAACTTGTGACTGGCTATCTTTCAGTTCCCAGCTGGTTTCTGAGCCATAACTGTCGGTGTTCAATGTCAGTAAAACTTCGTTGTCATTACAGCTTTCTACTGGCGGCTGAGTGCCACCATTTTGGTTTGGCTGAAAGTTATCGACATAAACAACTTCGGAACCATCAAAGCCAGATTCATCGTAAAAGCGTAACCCGACATTGATCGTTTTGTTAGATGATGCAGTGTAACTGTGCGTGAGTTGTTGCCACTGATTGGTTTGCTGAGGGTTAGAGTAACCGTGGTATCCATCAACCACCAAACGCGCTTTAACATTACCTTCAGTGTGGTAAACCGAGACTGAAAATGGGTAGGTTTTCCCCTGCTCCACATTAATGGTTTGCAAAAAGTCGGTGTTGCTTTGGGTACCTGTATTTACAATCACTTGAGCCGCAAGGCCACCTGAGTTATGCGGATTGCTGGTTGGTGAAACGGCAATACCAGAATCAATCACAGACCACTGCGCTGGCGCATTCCCATTCCATTGTTCAAAGTCTCCATTCAATACCTCAGCATAGGCGATTGGAGAGCAAATGAGAGGTAAGAGGTAGAGGGTTTTCGTTATGGATTTCATTATAATTTTCCATTAGTTATATAAATCCCCAGAAGATAAACATAACAATTACACATGGGTAAGCTTTGAATCACAGTTTGACGTTGCATGAATGTGAATATTCTCATTATCGTGCAGCACATCTCACAAACTGCGTACTGTTTCTTTCACTTGTTCAACGTCGGTTGTGCGATAAAAAACAAAGGGATGTAAAGAAACAAGGCGGGACCTCAAAGTGGAATATCGCCATCGATGACTAAAAAGAGCGGCATCTTAGACAAAGCGATAAAAAAAGCCAAGTGCGTTTCTATTGGGGTAGAAAACAACACTTGGCTTGGTATGGGTTATCTTGATTGAGAATGACTTATTGAGTGTTTGCCGTCACTTTGAAGAAGCGACCTTGTAATGATGACATCGGGATCTGGTATTGCCCGTTACTTGGTGTGATTTGTTGGTTAGTGATTAAATCCACCAGCGCTTGATTACTCCCGATTTGTGCTTCTGTCAGCACAATATTGCGGGCACTCTCAAAGGTATTCAAAGCAAATAACACTTGGTCATCGCCAGATACTTTCAAGTCCACATAACTGCCATTGCTTGCTACCAAGTTAGTGCGGCTGCCTTGATACAAAGCAGGATGTTCAGCACGCATCGTCATCAATGACTTAACGTAGTTTTTCAGATCAACTTGATTAGCATCTAGGGTTGCCGTTACGCCTTCGATCTTGGCACTGCTGCGTGCGACATGGTCATCACACACGCCACGAACCGCACATGTATTGTTGTCTTCTTTTGCGTCAAAACCATCAACTTGGTCACCGATTTCATCTCCATAATAGAGAGTGATTGGTCCGGTGTAAGCCGCTTGGAATGCAAACGCAGCTTTGTGACGTTGCCAATATTCAGCATCGTTCACATCCGCTAATCTGCCTCGTTGCAACAAGTCACCAAAGCGAACCAAATCGTGATTGCCAATCATCAAGTTTGGCTGAGCATGAGACGGATATTGGTTGTGTGTTTGGTAGCCATTGTCTAGCCAATCCACACCACGACCGCCGACACCGCTCTCATTGACAGCCAGTGTTTCCACCACGCGATAGCGCATTGGGAAATCAAATGCCGAGCACAATGCAGGATCGTCAGCCGCGCCATATGCGTCACTCGCGATTTCTGACTCGCCTTTCCAGATCTCAGCGACTATGTAACCCAGAGGATTCACTTGATCACCTTCCGCGTTGGTGTAAGTCACACTCTGTGAGGCTTCATCCACCGCTTTGCGGATTTTTGTCCATGCGTCGGTTGGGACTTGGTACGCTTGGTCTAAACGCCAACCATCAATTTTTAGCTCTTTGACCCAGTAAATCGCGACTTCTCTGTAGAAATCCAAACTTGCTGGGTAGTCCACCGGATTGCTCGAACCAGAAGGTAACAAACCCGATGGAGACGGCTTAATCAACCCTTCTTTGTGATGACCAAACACGCCATCAAAGAAAACATACAAGCCGCGTTTGTGTGCTTCATCAACTAAGGTTCTCGCCGTTTCTAAATCGCCAAAGCGAGGATCAATCTTAAAATAATCCGTGGCAAAGTAGCCCGTTGCATCCAAACGATCGGCCCAATGATCTTGCCCATCAATGGCTTCCGATTCAAAAACTGGCGTCAACCAAATCGCATTCATGCCCAAGTCTTGGATGTAATCAAGCGAATCAATAATCCCTTGAAGATCACCGTTATGATGGCTGGTGCCGTAACCTGTGCCATGGCCGATATTCGAATCGCCATCAACAAAGCTCTCAACCATGATTTGATAAGTGCGAAGCTGATTGCTTTGCTCCATTACATTCGCTTGGCAAGCATAACTTGTATCAGGAAGTGGCGTGCTGCCATTGTCGCTTCCGCCAGAGGAGTTACATGCGGATAAAGCACCAACCACACTCAAGGCTAAAAGTGATTGGCCAAATAGTTTTTTATATCTTACGTTGCGCATTAAACTCTCCCAAATAAAATTAACCCCAACATGTTTCCCATGCAAGGGTTAATAAATAAAAATAAATTTTAAATAACTGAATGGAATATTATTGGCATTTAGAAATCATGATAGAGTAAGGAGAGCCATTATCTTTAAACTCCAAGCTCCACACATATTTCCCTGGTTCTTTAATCTCTAATTTCGTATCCGTACCGTAGCCACCATATGTCAACTCATTTAATTGACCAACCGTTAACTTTTTGCCCTTAGCTGTAAATTGTGGCTTCCATTGTTCAGCGGCGTACTGCATTTTATATTTGCCAGCGACTTCATCGGTAACCACTTGATAAACGTTGTTTCCTTTATAGGTTAACTTACGCTGTACAACATGCTTCCAATCGGCATTGGGGAAGCTACCAACAACAAAGATATCTTTAGACAATGGGCCTAATTCTGCAGAATCCGGCAGAGCACAGTTTGTCATCATATCAAGGTTTACGCTTGTTAATGCCGCCGCATTATTTACTTCATCTTGAGCAGTATTTTCTGATGATGTTGACGAGCAAGCAGATAAGATAGAAACAGCAGCCAGGGTGCATGCTGTATTTATAATTAATTGTTTCACGTTATATCCTTATTTTTATTCGACAATGTGCTAATTGAATTAGCACTGGATATATTATGAAGTGAAATTAATTAAATTTTAAATGTTAATAATATAATCTGTGAAAAGGATAACTAAATGTACAATAAAAAGCCGACCCTATTGGTCTAATGCCGTTCGGATAAGCATTAATGCTTATATCTAAATGGATATTTTGTAGGGACAAAAAGGACTGAACGTGGATACGTTCGGTCCTTTCTTTTATCCGGTAAAATGAAGTGACTTATGCTTTCCCTCATTTGCTTGAGTTTGCTCGGTAGAGTTCCATCAGGACTAAGTGCCAACCAACGTAACTGGGTATCTATTAAGTTTATTGCCGCTGTAAAGCTAACTCTAGTTGGGCTTACATCAGCGTCTTTAGCAATATGAATCATCTCTAAGCGCACCAAATTGTACGCTAGCAGTATTCCCCAGAGCTCTTGTCTAACACCAACAGCAAAACGACTTCTCAAGGTAACCTCGCTTTGTAGCTGAGTTTGCTTTATCTCACCGTAACCTTCTTCTATTTCCCAGCGTTGCCAATAGACAGCTAATAAATCTTCTAATGAGTATTTCTTAGGGTCAACAAGGGAAGTTATAAAGCCTTCAATTTCACCTTTTGGGTCTTTATAGAGGATGAGACGTGCCTGCCAATGAGTCGGTAAATTAGGGTTATTACGCTGAGCTTGTGGTGAGATAGGCATAGAAATAAGCATGTCGTTTTCAGCAAAGTGCTCTACAACTTCATATCTTAATTTCCGTTTTACGGGAGTTAGCCAGTGACTATTGGAGGCTGCTGCATTCCACGATATCAACAAGTCGGCGGAAAAGTAGCAACGATCAAACAATGTAAGCGAGTTGGCTGGCACGTCTGTTAATAATCTGTGTGCTAACGTTACCTCGCCAACCTGACAAGCATCGAATGCAGCCCCCACCATAAAGCGTGTCTCGGTCGCCATCAGGCCGACCAAGCGAAGTTGAGGGTAAGGTTTATGTTTTTGAGAAATGAATCCAAATGCTTGCGCATTGTCTTCTGAATCTTGACAACGAAAAGTTGTACCATCCACGGCCATGATGCTTAGCCCTAGCACCTTATCTTTTACTAGTGCGTCGCTCTCCCAAGCCGCCACAGAGGTTTTAAATAAAGCGGCAAGAGGCGCCTCATCTAAACGTCGCCTAGAGTCAGTTAGCACACTAGGTGCAACACGAGACCATGTATTCTGAGGTTCGGGTTGAAGAGCTAAGTCAAGAGAACTACACACTTCCTTAATTGATTTGTTCCGCTGCAGTCCCATCCAAATAACAAGCCAAACCGCTTGTTGCGCTGGTAAACGTCGTCTCCTAATACTTGCTTTAGATGTATCAAGCAAAGCTTGCTCTATCCATTCAAGTTGAATGGCATTAACTACAGACTCATAGTTTTTACCATCCTCTATCGTTTCATGAGCCAAAACCAACTCTTGAGCAAACATAAAAAATCTCCACTAACGTTGTTAGTGGGGATTATCATACGATCCCAAGATCATTCAAGTCTCTAAACCGATCGGCATTAGACCCTATTGGTCGGCTTTTCTAATTTAATTATTTTGTATTTACTGCTTTAACAAATACTTCTTGCGCACCCTCAATGCCTAACGCTTTTGCTTCATCAAGTAAGCTCAACGCTTTAGGAATATCATCTGCTTTCACTGCTGCTTTAATCGCATTGTGGTAGTAAGTTTGGGTTTCAGGTTGCACTGAGTCGACCGACTTGGCCACAACTGGAGCAGCGACTGGTTCACTATTCGAGGAGCCAATTGAGAAGAAGCTTACGCGGTCAATCGACACTTCAATCTTACCTGTGTCACCGTTTGGCACTGGAATGTCTTTCACTTCTGGCAAGTAGTTGCCTCGAGCTTCAGCGTCCAATCGCGCTGGGTGAATAACATCAGTAAAACCGCCAAGGTCAGACTGGTCAGTGTAAACAATTAGGTAGACAGAATCTAAACCCACAGGTGGGAAGAAGTCTTTTTCAGCGACTAAACGGTTTCCAAGGTGAAGGCGAGGTTTTGTGTACTCAAATTCCGCTTTGCCATAGTTCTCGATCTCTTTACCGTTTTTATCAACGATTATCGCACGTGGTACAAAAGCCGTATCTTCAATCAAACTGGTAATTTTAATCGCGAACTCACCACGGTCTGCAGGCAGCTCGAATACCGCTACGCGGCTGTCGATACCCTGATATTTCAACACTTGGCTCTGAGAAGTGATGTCTACAATGGCAGAGCTTGGAAGCTTCATTTTCACCGATTGAAGCTCAGATAGAGCATCAACTTGCTGTGCTTGAGCAACTTGAACTTGTTCGATAACTTCAGTGGATTGGCAGCCAGCAAGCGCGACGCATCCACTTAACATGAGGGCACGGAAGTACATACTTTTTCCTTCTAGTTATTTTTCTAAAGGTTTTTGCACTAAAGCATCTTAGAGTGACTTTGCTGAAACGTCTAACTTTTCAAAACCCCTTAGAAAAATAGCCGACAGATGTCGGCTATTTAAATAGGACAGCTAGATAACTAAGAGATTACTCGATTACCACCAAGCTTCAGCTTGGATACCGAATACGAAATCTGAGTCACCTTTATCACCGAAGGTTGTACCTTCTTCATCAGTGATGTATGAACCGTATACGCGTAGTTCAGGACGAGCCCAGAAGCTGTCACCCATTGCCCAAGCTTGTGCAACTGTGAATTTGTGAGCACCAAAGTCTTCGCCTTTTTCGTTTTCACCAGCGTTGTAACCCGCTTCGAAAACAGTGCGCATTGTGTCGTTCCACTTGTACATTGGACGAACTACAACAGAAAACTGATCTGAATCACCTTGACCACCAGCGTAGCCAATGTCAGAACCTGCTAGGTAAGCAAGTTGGTGACCCATTTCCCAGCTTTCGCCTAGGTTAATTACACCCCAGTTAAGTAGGCGGTAACCTGTTGCGTCATTTTGAAGGCCAGAGCGATCGTAGTATGTACCTGCGCCCCAGAAGTTAGCAGCTTGAACACCGTAACCAGCAGTACCGTATTGAAGAACAGTTTGGTTGAAACCGATGCTTAGACCTTGGTGTACGATAGCAGTAGCTAGGATACCGTCATCACCATCAATAGTTTTATCATCTTTCTCTGTAGAGAAGTTGTACGCAGCTGCAAGTTCAAGAGTCGCGTCTTCCCATAGACCGATGTTTGCTAGACGAGCATCAAAGATGTAGCCGCTACCGTTGTCATCTTCACCGTCTTGGATAAGAGCTAGAGAAAGCTTTTGGTTACCTACAGAAAGGTTTTCGATACCACCACCAGTACCAGAAGTGTTTAGGAAGTAGAAGTCAGTGATGTGGATATCTTTACGTTGGTAGTAAGTTTTACCAGCCCATAGTGTTGCGTCTTTATCAGAAGCGATTAGGCCTTTAGCTTTAACTGCAAATTGTGCAACGTTGAAGTCACCATCTTCCCAGCCAACTGCGCCGTCATTGCCTTGAGCAACCATAGATTCGATGCGCCAAGTTTGGTCGCCTGTTTTTAGATCTTCAGCCAGACCAATCTCGTAGTAGTTGTCGTTTTCGTTACCTAGACGACCAATACCATTCTTCATGAATGATACATCAGCATCACCGTTACCACTGATACCAGTACCAGCACGGAAGTAACCATTAAAGTCCACTGCGAAAGCAGAACCGGCAGCTAAAGTTGCAGCAACAGCAGCAGCAATTACACTTACTTTTTTCATTCTTAACTCCATTAAGGGTATTTATAATTCTGTCTTCCCTTCCCACTCTTTAGACGGATATAGGCAGTAAAAATGCACCTAAAGAAAGAGAGGTAAGATGGGAACAAGTCCCCGTTTGTTTCAACAGTCTTAAGATTACCCAAGGCGTACAAGGATGACGTCCTCCACCCCAAACTAATTTAGGGGGGATGAGAAGGGATGAGAAAATTTACCGAATGGTGTTTTTACGAGTCAGATCACCAATCTAGGGAGGAATTAGTAAGTTTCTTCAGTTTATGGTCGCTACAAAGTGATAGCCATTTCATATTTTCGTAAAAAATGGGTCGTAGAAAGTAATTTAATTACAGTGATAATTTTCGATGTAAGGTGGTTGACCTTAGTAAGACAAAGTTTTTTACTTATAGTTTCTTAAAGGTAGCAATAAAATTAAAAAAAGATTCGCTGATGACACAACTTCACTCTCGCCCATACCCACTCGGCGCAACTGTGAGTAAAGAAGGTTGTAACTTCTCTATTCACGCTCCGAGTAGTAAAGATATTCAACTTGCGCTATTTGCGGAAGACGGTAGCTATGAGCTGCACGACTTGCCAAGCGAATATGCAGGCATTCGTCATACTTTCATCCCAGACATTAAACCGGGGCAAAAGTATGGCTATGTAGTGACGCATCAAGACCAACCTTTGCTGATCTCCGATCCTTACGCAAAGTCGATTGATAAAGCCCTTCACTACCAACCTCCCTTCTCCCCTGCAAAAAGCTTTGATATGCCCAAGTGTGTCGTGATTGAAGATAACTTCGATTGGCAAGACACCGATCATCCTCGCATACCACGCGAAGAGATGGTGCTATTCGAAACCCATGTGAAAGGGTTAACTCAACAGCACCCAGAAGTCGCCAGTGATAGCAAAGGCCGTTACTTAGGGTTGTCTTCGCCAGAAATGCTGGCGTTCTACAAACAGCAAAACATCAATACGCTGCAATTGCTACCCGTGGCAGCGTGTATGCATGAGCCTCACTTGCTCAAGATGGATAAAGTGAACTATTGGGGTTACAACCCATACTTGTTCATGGTGCCCGATCCACGTTACGCAAAGAAAGACGCCGTCACCGAACTTAAAACCACCATCCGCGAGCTACATAAACACGGCATTGAGGTGATTCTTGATGTTGTTTACAACCATACAGCCGAGAGCGGAGAAGGCCCAACCATATTTAACTTGAAAGCGCTCGATCCACGCTTCTATATCAAGCACGGTCAACACTTTGCTAACTTCACTGGTTGCGGCAACACGGTTGATATGACCTACCAACCTGCACTTAACCTCGTTATGGATACGCTGCGTTACTGGGTCAGCGAATTTAAAGTCGATGGCTTCCGTTTCGACTTAGCAGCGACGTTGGGTCGTCAAGGCGATGATTACAACCCAGAAGCAGCTTTCTTTAAAGCCGTCGCGCAAGACCCCATTCTTCGCGAAACCAAACTGATCGCTGAGCCTTGGGACATTGGCCCTAACGGCTACCAAGTGGGTAACTTCCCATTTGGTTGGAACGAATGTAATGACAAACTGCGCGACATCTCTCGCAGCTTCTGGCGAGGTGATCAAGGCTATCTGAAAGAGTTTGCGACTCGCTTGATGGGCTCTCGTGATATCTACAGCGCAGCGAACTGGCCTTATAAACTCACAGTCAACTACATCACGTATCATGACGGCTTCACCTTGCAAGACTTGGTGTCTTACAAACAGAAGCACAACGAGGCGAACGGTGAAGAGAACCGCGACGGCCACGGTGACAACCGCTCGGAAAACTATGGCGTTGAAGGTGAAACAGAGAACCTTATGATCATCGCCACACGCGAAAAGCAAAAGCGCAACTTGATTGCTAGCTTGCTATTCGCGTTCGGTATACCTCATATCCTGACCGCGGACGTGCTATCTCATACTCAAGGTGGTAACAATAATGCTTACTGTCAGGATAACGAAACCAGCTGGTTGAACTGGACAACATCTGAGCGCAAGCAAGATTTCAAAGCGTGGATTTCACAAATGGTGGCAAACCGTAATCAATATATGGTGCCATTCATTCGTGCTTTTAGTGGTGAAAATCGTAATAACAACCGCATCTTCTGGCGTCGCATTGATGGTAGCTTGATGGAACACGACGATTGGAACCGTTTAAGCTCGGTAGCGCTGCATCTAGGCATTGGCAAAGAAGGGCAAGAGTTGGTGTACTTGATCAACCAAACCAACGCGCCAGCGCGTTTCAAGCTGCCAAGTGAGCGTGGTCAAGAGTGGGTAACGGTGTGCGATACCAATGTACGCAACCTAAACCCAGGTCATGCAGAGGGCGAGGTACTGCTTTCTCCGACTTCGATGGCCATTTTACATTATCAGCCAACTAAAAAAGCTTAGCTGACCCAAACCGCAGCTTATTCCTACAAACTCTGATAAACCCAGCAACACGCTGGGTTTGTTTTATCGACATTTCGAGTAGAGATCCATCAACTAGGCCAAATAGCACACCATACGCATTGATACGCAAATGAAACTAATCTAATATTGCTATCCAAATCACATTTATAATATCTACAACGTAATTTGGCATCATGGCTTTACCTAAATTCTTAATCCGCATTCTGCGGCCTTACCTGTTACTCCTCGCAGGTTTTATGGTCTATCTGGCCTATGCTCAGTTAGTCGATTCTGAGTCGATGGTTTATCGGCAATCTCAAACCAATATCATCACCGCAGAGCGGCTGATCCACTCTCAAATCGAAGCCGCTTTCAGCAAATTTTACCTATTAGAAACCGCGCTAAAAGCCAGCAAACAAGATCTCAATGATCCTGACTTCCGTGAGCTAAGCCAAGGCATCATCGACTACTCGCCGCAGTACTCCAACATTCTCTATACCACGAAAGATAGCAACATGGCTTATGGTCTTTCTGGTCAAATAAAACAAGCAGATACCAGCAAGATCTTATGGCACAAGCTGGATACCGTCAGCGACAAATTCTCTATCTCTTCGTTATATCAAAACCCGCAGCAGCGCTGGGTCTTCGCGATAAAGCACGATAACCCAGACCTTAAATACCAACTTTGGCTGGAGTTCGATCTTCTCCACACCACTCAGCAATTACGTGGCCTTAAAACTTTGAACAAAGGTTATGTGTTCGTGGTAGACAGAGACACCGAGCGCTTAGTATTTCATCCTGACCCAAGTCGAATTGGTGACCCTTCCGTCAGCTATCATGGCGGTATCAGTGACAAAGTTGCAACGGGGCTGCTGTTTGGTAAACACGAGTACTATTACCAAGATAACTTTAAGATCTCGGTCTTCGATGCAGACAACGGCTTGAACTGGGTGTTTGTTGCAGGGACAGACCGTGCCGATATCCTCAACAGCAGCTATCCATTTACCCTTACCGCAGGCGTGATTGCTTCCCTGTTGGCACTCGCAATTGGCATTAACTATCTAACCTATCAACTGCATTTGTCACTCGCGCGCTTAAATGGCACAGACAACGTGGGCGACTTTAAAACCCAACTTAAGCGTGTATTAGATCGTTTCTGCTTCCACAAAGGCATACAGTTCTGTGTCTACGACAGCTTAAATTACAGCTTCTACACCCTTGATTACCATGGCAACAAGAAGCTCGTTTTAACCGACGCTAAACTTGCGGCGCGTTTCTCCCCAATTGCTTTGACATACCGCAGTAAGAAGTACGGCGACGAGCTGACGAAAAAGCTCAAGATCAACAGTAATCACTACTGCATTCCTTTATTTGATGGGCGAGAGCTGCTTGGCGTGACTTACGTCAGTTGCCGATTCCCAACCTACAAATGCGTGCTCAGTTTGATTCAGAACTACGCCCAAGTTGCGTTGGCAAACCTGAAATTACATGACCGTTTGCGCCATCAAGATCCAATGACGCAACTCGAAAACAAAGCGTGCTTAGCAGCAAAAGTGTCGAGAGAGCTTGATTCAGAGAACCGTTTTATCGCGATGGTCGATATTGATAACTTCAAATACATCAACGATAAATTCGGCCATCCAGTCGGTGATTTAGTCATCCAAAAGACCGCAGAAGTGATGCGCGATTGCTTCCCTAAACCAAAAGGGATTTGTTTAGCGCGCTATGGCGGTGAAGAGTTTGCCATCGTGTTCCAAGCCAATGACGAGTTTGATGCCAAACATCAGCTTGATAACTTCCTAACCGCGTTGCAAAGAAGCCATCTCACATTGGGTTGTGGCGATGTGCGATTTACGGCAAGTGTTGGGTTTACGCCATTAGAAAGCAGCTATCACCATGTAGTGGAGCAAGCTGACAAAGCACTTTATCAAGCAAAAAGATTGGGTAAGAATCGCGTCTGCCACCTCAAAGCAGCATAGCGAATTTCTTACGAAAAAAGACAAAGCCAGAGCAGATATCACTCTGGCTTTTTTTATTTCTATTACAGTCAGTTAAGTCACAAGATCTGACACGACACTTCTCTCTTTCCGCCGTCTTTTAACCGACTCAAATTCTGCCCCGAAACACCCTCTCGTTAATCAGTTCTGAACAGGTGTTTATTTTTCTTTGATTTAACTTAACGGCTCTCATCAATAACCTTAAATGCATCAGGGGATTGCACGAAGCCAATTGAAAATGAAAGAACTGGACGATTACGTAGAGCAGATAAATTTAGACCTGACTAGCGAGATGTTAGAAGAGCTAGGTTGGGTCAGCGATAACGTCCATCAAGTTCTTTATTGGGTTATTGCCGCCATCCTATTCGTTGTAATGATTTGGGGTATTTTCTCATGAAGGCATCCAATCCATCTTATGGTCAGGTTTATTTGGTTGGAGCAGGCACAGGCGATGCGTCGCTGCTTACCATTAAAGCATTTCGTCTGCTTAATCGCGTTGATGTCGTGCTTTATGACCATCTGGTTTCGGAAGAAGTCTTGGAGGTCATCCCACGAAAAACCCTAAAGATCTGCGTGGGTAAACACTACGGTAAGTGTTCGCAAACTCAGGCAGAAATCAACGAAATGATGAAGGGCTACGCAATCACAGGTCTTACGGTATGTCGCTTAAAAGCGGGCGACCCGTTTGTATTTGGTCGAGGCGGTGAGGAAGCGACCTATTTAACACAGCAAGGCATCAACTATGAGGTTGTACCGGGTGTAACTGCGGCACTTGGATGCTGCGCTTACGCGGGGATACCGGTCACTCATAGACAAGTTTCGAGGGGTGTCACCTTGGTAACGGGACGAAACTGTAATGATGCTAGCGAACCTAATTGGAGCGCACTTGCCGCCATCGACCACACCCTAATTTTCTACATGGGACTACACAAAGCAGAAGCGATCGCAGACAACCTCATTGCTCACGGTCTCGCGCCAGATACACCTTGCGCCATCGTCAGCAATGGGACACGAGAAAATCAAAACAAGATCGTTACTACCTTAGCCGGACTGTATGAAACCTGCAAAACGCAAAAACCACCACTGCCAGCGATCATAGTGGTCGGAGACGTGGTTTCCCTTTCACAGTCACTGGAATGGTTTGAGTCCACCGCCGAGCCCTGTTTAGAACGCACGATTCATTAGTTTTTGAAAATAACGAGATAGAACAATGCCTAAGTTTTTAACTACTCAGCAAATGGGTTCGGCGATCGAGGCGTTACGTCAGAGCTATAAGGTGATGGCGCCCGTCTATGAGGAATACGCAGGTCGTTTTGCCCATACCCCAAATTTGGATTACCAAGAATTGGAACGTTACGACCAACTGGAGTGGAAAGAGAAAAGCCACTTTTCACCCAAAGAGATCGTCTTTCCGATTACCGAAACCCTGTTTTGGTTTAACGCCGACGAGTTGCGAGAATCCAGTGTCGATGCGCGCCCTGTGTTTCTGTTTCTCAGAGCTTGTGACATCAATGCGCTCAAAAGCCTTGACTACATGTTTTTAGAAAACGGCGGTCACGAAGACTTCTACTACAAACGTCTACGTCAGAAACTCAAACTAGTACTGATTGAGTGCAGCGAAAGTTTCGAAAACTGCTTTTGTGTTTCTATGGGCACCAACAAAACCGACAACTTCGCCGCTTCAGTGCAATTTAGTGACCACGGCGCCATTGTCACTATTAAAGATCCAGAGCTAGCGCCCTACTTTTCACAAGGCAAAGACGTTGAACACAGCGTCAACTTCGTCAAGTCCAATCCAGTCAAAGTCCGCACGCCAGATTCGGTTTGCGATGATCCGGGTAAAGTACGCGAAGTGTTACTCGGTCATCCAGTGTGGTCAGAATACGATTCACGCTGCATTGGTTGCGGTCGCTGCACTTCCTCATGCCCGACTTGTGCCTGCTTCAACGTATTTGATGTGGTTTATAACCAAGAAGCCAAAGTGGGTGAACGTCGCCGTCAACACGCCAGCTGCATGATTGATGGTTTCTCGGATATGGCTGGCGGTCACAACTTCCGTCATAAAACCGGAGAGCGCTTACGTTATCGCGCCTTGCATAAGGTCAACGACTTTAAGTCTCGCCAAGGCGAACACCATATGTGTGTTGGATGCGGACGCTGCGACGACCGATGCCCTCACTACATCTCATTTAGCAATATCATCAACAAGATGACATCGATTGTAGAGGAGGCGCTCTAATGTGCGATTGTGAAAACAAAATGCTGCCGCAAAGCTACCCGATTATTCATATCGAAAAGCACACCGAACTGGAATGGAATTTTCGCGTTGCGTGCGACTTTCCGGTGCACTACGGACAATTTGTCGAAGTAGGTTTATCCCTTGTGGGTGAAGCTCCTATTTCCGTCTCTGATTACGGCTTAGGTTACGTCGACTTGCTGATACGTAATGTCGGCAAGGTAACTAGCGAGCTGTTCCAATTAAACGCCAGTGATCGCGTGATGATGCGCGGCGCAATGGGCAACGGCTACCCGATGGAAGCATACCAAGATAAACACCTCATTGTGGTCGCGGGCGGCACTGGCGTTGCTCCGGTTAAAGGGCTGATTAACTACTTTCACAACAACCCAAGTGATGTGAAGAAAATGTCTTTGATCCTCGGATTCAAAAACCAAGATGCCGTGTTGTACAAGAACGACTTGCTGAATTGGTCTTACTCCAATCACGTCATCACCACCTTGGATGACGGTGGCGACGAACACTTCTATGAAAGTGGCTTAGTTACCGAGCACATCAGCAAACTTGACCTCTCAGACAAGGAAAACATCCGCGTCATCGTAGTGGGTCCACCGATCATGATTAAGTTCGTCGTGCAGGACTTCTTATCCAGAGGCATTCAAGAAGACCAGATTTGGGTCGACTACGAACGCAGAATGGCCTGCTCAGTTGGTAAATGCGGTCACTGCCGAATTGGTGACAAATACGTGTGCTTGGATGGTCCGGTTTTCCGTTATGACCACGCCAGAACCATGATCGACTAGGAGGGAATCACAATGACGATGGACGTAGATATCATCAAAATGCGCGCTCATGGCGATTACCGCCTATCGAAAGTGCGTGGCGAGTGCATGATCAGCGTGCGCATTCCGGGTGGCATTATGCCCGCATACTTACTCGGTGCTGCGCAAGAGATCGCCGAGAAGTGGGGCAATGGTGTCATTCACCTCACCACACGACAAAAACTGGCGATGCCCGGCATTCGTTATGAAGACATTCCAGAGGTCAACAAAGCACTGGAGCCATTCATCAAAGACATCACCGTTGATACATGCGGCATTGATGTCGAAGACACGCAAGCAGGTTATCAGTCGATTGGTGGACGCAATATCGTCGCATGTCAGGGCAGTCGAATCTGCCAGAAAGCCAATACCGACACCACTGGCTTGGCGCAGCGAATGGAGCGTCAGTTTATCCAAGTAAATACCATTTAAAAATGGTCATGGCAGGCTGTCCGAACGATTGTGCCAAAGCCAATATGGCGGATTTTGGCATCTTAGGTATCGCCAAGATTAATTTCGAAAGTCATCGCTGTATTGGTTGCGGCGCCTGCGTCAAAGCTTGTGCGCACCACGCAGTAGATTGCTTGTCACTCAAAGACGGTAAAGCGGTGAAGGAAGAAAGCAAATGCATTGGCTGCGGCGAATGTGTGCTTGCTTGTCCGACATTGGCTTGGCGTCGAGATCCAAAACAATTCTATATGGTCAAGCTGGGCGGTCGAACTTCGAAGAAGACCCCTCGCGTTGGCAAGATGTTCCTCAATTGGGTAACGGAAGACGTCCTACACCCTGTCATCGACAATCTGTTCGAATTTGAAAAAGAGATGTTGGGCGGTAAGCCGATTTACCTCCACATGGGACATCTGATTGATAAAGGCGGCTACTTGCGTTTTAGAGAGCGCGTCTTAGATGGCGTTAGCCTAAATCCGGAAGCCAAAGTCGCCGAACGTATGTATTGGGCAGAAGATGAATACGTAGCGAACATGCACGTGAAATAGGCATAGTATGAACAAACTAGAAGAAATGTTTAAAGAGGCGTTAGCCCCAGCAGGTATCACCATCAATGGTTCTAAACCGTGGGATATCCAAGTGTTTAACCCAAAAGTGTATGAGCTTGTGATGCAGTCAGGCTCCTTGGGTTTAGGGGAAGCGTACATGTCCAAGATGTGGGATTGCAGCCGCTTGGATCAGTTCTTTGAGCGCGTACTTTTAAACGATATTGAAGGCAAGTTAGGACTGGCTGAAAAGCTCAAGTTCGCCTCTTCCGCTGCGAAATTAAAACTGAAAAGCTGGGTTAACCCACAGAGCATTGAGCGCTGTAAATTCGATGTACCGCACCATTACGACATCGGCAATAAGCTTTACCAAAAGATGCTCGATTCACGCATGACCTACACCTGCGGGTATTGGAACCGAGCTGCAACGCTGGACGAAGCACAAGAGCACAAGCTGGATTTGATTTGTCGTAAGCTCGATCTGCAACCGGGGATGCGTATCCTCGATATTGGCTGTGGTTGGGGCAGCTTTATGATTTACGCAGCGAAGAAGTATGGCGTAATTTGTGATGGTCTGACTCTATCCAAAGAGCAGAAGAAGCTCGGCAGCAAACTGGCGATAGAAAATGGCGTCGTCGCCAACTTCATTTTGAAGGACTACCGCGAGTTCAAGCCCACCGTGCAATACGATCGCCTAGTGTCTATCGGTATGATCGAACACGTGGGACCGAAGAACTATGCGGAATACTTCGAGTGCGCAGAGCGCTTCATGAAAGACGATGGCGTGTTCTTGCTACACACCATTGGTTCACACCACAGCACTACCGCATCGGACCCGTGGATCTCGAAATACATCTTCCCAAATGGCGTTATTCCATCGATGAAAAACCTCGCAGAGGCGATGGAAGACCGATTCAATATCGAAGATGTACACAACTTCGGTGAAGACTACGACAAAACCTTGATGTGCTGGTTCTCCAACTTCCAACACTCTTGGAATCAGATCAAAGGCGATTACAGTGAAGATTTCTACCGCATGTGGAAGTACTACTTACTCAGCTGTGCTGGCGCCTTTCGCTCACGAGATTTGAGTTTATGGCAGCTCGCCCTAACTAAGATTGGTCGCCGCCGTCCACTGACCGTACGTTCCATGTAAGCAATCTGCCTCCAGATTGTGTTTTGAGCACCTTCGTTTGGCTCCAAGCCAGAATGGGCGGTTTCGTTCTGGCTTTTTTTACTGTTTTCCGCTCCCTTCCAAAGCCCGAAAATTCTCAATTAGGGGGCTTTTATAGGGACTCCCCTCGCAAAACCTAATACTTAGTAACGCCTAGTGTTACTTTTAGTATTGTGCGCTATGACTTGTTCAGCATTGATGGCCGTACTGTGCACGCTCAGGCAATCTTCCCCTCAACCAAGGCTCATCCCAACAACCAATACCAGAGCCAGAGCCAGAGCCAGAGCCAGAGCCAGAGCCAAGATACCATTTTGAGAGTCAGCACTATGAAAGTCATCAAATCAATCATCATCGCACTACTATTTATATCGACACTTCCTGGGTGCGTTTCAACGCCCGGTCACTATCGCTTGGCACCCAACGTTCGTCCTACTTTGATGAATGCCAATATCAACGTTCAACCACTGGTCAATACCGCAGTCTCCATTGGCAAAGTCGTACTGCCTTATGCGATATCAGCGGGACACGCTTACGTTAATACGCCTTATTTCCTATTGCGATAAACCCGCCAAACCCATGACGGTCACAACGACAAAAAACAAAGCCGATGCTTCTCAGTGCATCGGCTTTTTTGTTGGTTAGACTTGCTTAACTCATTATTCGCAAGGCGGCGCTAGGTGAATCAAAGCCAATCCCCCCAGTGACGTCTCGCGGTATTTCTTGTTCATGTCTTTGCCCGTTTGATACATGGTTTCAATCACCTTATCCAACGAGATCAAACATTTACTGTTACGCTTTAATGCCATGCGAGAAGCGTTGATCGCTTTCATTGCGCCCATTGCATTACGCTCAATACACGGTACTTGCACTAAGCCACCAATTGGGTCACAAGTCATGCCTAGTGAGTGCTCCATGGCAATCTCGGCCGCAATACAAATCTGCTCATTGCTGCCACCACGTAGCGCGGTCAAGCCAGCTGCCGCCATAGAGGAAGACACGCCAACTTCGCCCTGACAACCCACTTCGGCACCTGAGATAGACGCATTGGTTTTGTATAAAATGCCAATAGCACCGGATACAGCAAGGAAGTCTTTAAGCTGTTTGGTATCCAGCTCTTTGATGAAGCGATGGTAGTACATCAATACCGCCGGAATCACACCTGCTGCACCATTAGTTGGAGACGTTACGACTTGTCCACCAGCGGCGTTTTCTTCACTTACAGCAAAAGCAAACAGGTTAATCCAATCCATGATTTCCATTGGATCGTTTTCGATTGCTGCATTTGCTTCAAGTTTCTTCAGCAAGTTTGGCGCACGGCGGGTCACGTTCAAGCCGCCGTCCAAGATACCTTCGGTCTCGAAACCACGCTCCATGCAACGCGTCATCACACGCCAGATCTGTTCTGCGCGTTGATTAATGGCTTCCATATCCTGAAACGCTTGTTCGTTTTTCAGAATCATGCCACCGAGGCTCATGCCATTCTTCTCTGCTTGTGCCAACATTTCGTCCGCACTGGAGAATGGAAACTCAACTTCTACGGGGACAGTCGCACTGCCATTTTGCAGTTCATCCGACGTTGCGATGAAACCGCCACCGATAGAGTAGTAAGTCTCAAAACCAACCTGGTTGCCGTGCGCATCTAGCGCAGTAATCGTCATGCCATTCTCATGCAGAGGAAGGTTCTCTTCATGAAACAACATATCCGTTTTGTAGCTGAATTCGATTTCATGACGGCCATCGACAGACATCATGCCCTCTTCAATCGCCTTGCGCATCGCTTTGTTCGCAGAAGCGATTTTGATGGTATCTGGTTTGTTACCCAATAGACCTAAAATCGTTGCACGGTCAGTATGGTGACCAATCCCCGTTAACGAGAGTGAGCCGTATAAATCGACTTGAATACGAACCACTTTTGCCAAGTTCGATTCAATCAAACGAGTGAAGTGGTAACCCGCGATCATTGGACCATTGGTGTGAGAGCTAGAAGGGCCCACACCAATCTTGTAAATATCAAAGATGGACAGCATAAACTTACCTATTACGACAATGCAGCATAAAGCCAATCAGGGAGAACCATACAAGCGGCGATGGTCGCCACAGCGAACACCAATAGCCCGTAATGGCTTGCGGTTGGCTTTGCAAAAAGATGTTTTTGATTATTGATAAAGATTTGTTGCTCGGCAGTCACAGTGCCCCAACGACGGCTCACTAACACACCAAACAAAAGGAAGACGAACGTACCAATTGGCGCGAACCACGGCCAAGCCACGTCGAGATACATCGCAGTAAACACCGCAATCACACTCATGATACTGCCAACGATCACGCCTTTCTCATTGGCTTTCGCCCAGAATAAACCAAGCACGAATGAACCAAGACGGATACCAACAAAGATGGAAGTCAGGCTAGCGATGGTTTTGAGTACCGATTCATTCGATACCGCTAGAAGAGCTGGCACCACCACCATAGCCGCAGCAAGCAAACTCATCTTTCTTGCGACTTTTTCGTAGTGCTCATCATCGGCACTTTTGCGAACGAAACGCTTGTAGATATCAAACGTCGCGACGGTCGCCATTGAGTTGTAGGTCGAATCCAAGGTCGACATTGCAGCCGCTGCCAATGCGGAAATGATCAAACCAACCACAATTGGGTTAGTGTGGTTGAAGACGAAATCCAAAATCACTTCGTTGCTGTTTTCAAACGATTGATCTTGATAGAAAACACTCAGAAGGACACCTAGTACCGCAAAGAATAAGTACACAAAAAACGCACCATAACCACACAACAGCATCGACTTCTGCGCCGTCTTTTCACACTTCGTCGCTAGCGTGCGTTGGATGATCAGTTGGTTGGTGCCGTACACACTCAGATGCAAAAAGCTCACTGCAACCACGCCTGCCCAGAGTGTGGTATCCACGCCTAAATCAAAGTCTAAGTTGATGATATTCAGGTGATCACGAGAAAGGTAATCTGCCGCATTTATCTCTGTCACTAACATAGCAAAGATGGCGATGCTGCCCGCAACTAATACTGCGGATTGCAACATATCAGTCCAGATCACCGTAGAAATCCCGCCCGCATAGGTATAGCAAGCGGTGAAAATGCTGATGTAGATAATGGCTTCAGAAATACTGATGGGCAGAACTTGCACTAAGATCAACGCCACGGCATACAGAATCACACCCGCAGAAATGCATTGCACCACAATAAACACTATCGAGTTGATGGTTCTTGCATACACCCCAAAGCGATGCTCAAGGTATTCATAAATCGAAGTCAGACCCAGCTTATAAAAGACAGGTACAAAGAAGATAACAGTGAAAAAGATAACGATGGGATAGTTAAGGTGAATACTCATCGCTTCCATGCCAGAGCTATAAACCCAACCAGGCATCCCTACAAACGTCATCGCACTAATGTAAGTCGCAAGTATCGAAACACCCGCCGTAAACCAGCCAAATTGCTTTCCACCCGTGGAAAAGTCGCCACCATTGCTGTAGCGCTTATTCACTAAATAGCTGATTAGTATGGTAATTGATACATATAAAGCAATCACCACAAAACTTGAGTACGTAACCATTTTGAGGTTTTCCTAATTCTGGGTAGCTAATTATTATGCCCAGATATTACTTTAAAAAGGCACTTTCAAACGATAAACCCACTGTAAGTGTGATTATTATCACTAATATAGGCGAAAATGTATTCAATATCGCCAAAAACACCAATTAGTGAGATCCTTATCACTAAAAACCAAATAATGGGTACGCATTCATTTTAAAATTGATTTTGATCACGGATCTAATAACCTTAAAAAAACTATGATTCACACCGACACGAAATCGAAGATGATCCAAATAAGATCGTGTTCATTAAGTTTGAATAGCAACAAATCCTAAGTGAAATAGAGGTTTATCGGTCATGAATGCCAAAAGACACATGAGCGAAGTTCCTATGATTCAAAGGGTAGCTGCCTATCTAGCGATACTGGTTGGTTACTTTTTCTATTGTTATAACTTTGTAATTATTGACTACGTACGCCCATACATCGTTGAAGCGTATGATGGTATTAGCCTGTCAGACACTGCCCAGTTCTATACATGGCAGTCGGTTGGTGCACTTATCGGTGCATTGAGCTGTGCTTGGTTCGCAACAAAATTTGGTAAGAAATCCACTCTTATTACCATCACAGCCCTAAACGGTGGCGCAACGATCATCAATATGATGTTCACCGACTACACAACATGGGCAGCAATGCGTTTCATCATTGGTTTGTCACTGGGTGGTTACTTCACCGTAGCAGTGAGCCTGATGATCGGCCTATTTACGCCAACGGTACGTGGTAAGTTGACGGCATTCGCGTCTTCTATGTTCTCTGTAGCACTGATGGTAATGGGTGCGTATGCAGCATTTATTGCAAGCATCGATGCACCATGGGAAAGCCTAATGCTTGTTGGTGGTATCCCACCATTGGCAGCCGCTGTGGTCATGATCTTTGTGCTACCTAGCGACAGCAAAGTGATCGCTTACGGTGAAGAAGAACAAGCAAAAGCGGAAGAATCAGACGCACCAGCGAAAACAGGCTCTTGGGGCGAAATGCTAAGCAAGCCTTACCGTAAGATCACATTAACGTGTCTATTGCTGGCTGGCCTTAACTTCTACGGTTTCCAATTCTTTGGTGGCTTCGTAACCACTTACCTACGTGATGTACGTATGTTCGACGGTGCAACCATCGGTCTCATCTTCTCTATCTCAGCGTTTGGCTCACTGTTTGGTGCGTGGTTCTGGGGTTGGGCGGCTGACAAATTCGGTCGTAAGGTGAACGCATTTGGCTTCATCCTCGCGGGCATCATGGTTTCAATCTTCTTTGTTGCACCTGGCGACATGGTGATTGGCGGCCTAAACATGCTGGCTCTACTCGGCCTGATTTACAACTTCGGCCTGTCTTCTTCAGCGGTATGGGGTGGTTACTTCTCAGAACTGTTCCCAGCACACCTACGTAGCTACGGCGCAGCGCTATTCCACGGCGGTCGTATCCTCGGTATGTGGGCACCAATGGTACTTATCTTCATCCAAGAACGTACCGATCTACAAACCGCGATGTGGGGTTCACCAATCGTATGGATCCTTGCTGGTCTTCTGTGGCTGTCACTGCCAGAGACACTAAAAGGTGGCGTGTTCGATAAGAGCAAAAAAGCCGAAGCAGCAAAAGCGTAACTGAATTTCAAAAACTCCGGCTGGCTCCCAGCCGGATGAAAAAACTTAATTTCGAGTCCTGTTCCCAAAGCCGACTCGACAGCAAATAAGAGAGTTTATTATGTCTAAATATCAAGAAGCGAAACGCGTTGTACGTGAATACTTCAGCGCAATGGAAAACGCAACTCACGAGAACGTGGCAGAAGTACTAAAAGCACACACTTCAGAAGATTACCTATGGCGTGGTGTTTACCCATTCCGTGAGCAACAAGGCGCTCAAGCAGCAGCTGACGTTTTCTGGGCTCCTTTGATGAAATCAATGACTCGCATGCAGCGTCGTCAAGACATCTTCATCGGTGGTGAGAACGAAGTAACATCAGGTGAAATCTGGGTAATGAGCATGGGTCACTTCATGGGTCTATTCGACGCTGAATACCTAGGCATGCGCCCAACTGGCAAGATCATGAACATCCGTTACGCAGAATTTAACTGTGTTGAAAACGGTAAGATCACTAAGACTGGCCTATTCCTAGACCTTCTAGGCGCGATGGACCAAGCGGGTTGTTACCCACTACCACCATCAACAGGTAAGCACTTTGTATACCCTGGTCCTCGTAACCACGACGGTCTACTGTTCGAAGACGCAGCACCAGAAGAAGGCGTAGCAACACTAGCACTAGTGAACAAGATGGTTGATGACCTATCCGCACTAAACGACAGCGGCGCAATGGGTTGCCCACCAGAAGTTCTTGAGAAGAGCTGGTCTAAAGACATGATCTGGTACGGTCCATGTGGTATCGGTGCGTCTTACACAATCCCTCGTTACCAACAGCAGCACCAATTGCCGTTCCGTAACAACCTAAAAGACAAGAAGTTTAACGGCCACGTATGTCGTTTCGCAGAAGGTAACTTCTCTTGTTTCTTCGGCTGGCCAAACCTATCTAACACACCAATCGGTGGTTTCCTAGGTATGACAGGTGGTGAAGTACGTGCAGACATGCAAGTGGTTGACGTTTACTACCGTGACGGCGACAAGCTATCTGAGAACTGGGTACTGATCGACCTTCCTTACTGGCTAAAACAGCAAGGTCTAGACGTATTCGAGCGTACTCAGCAGATCCTAAACCCTTCTCTATAAGAAGTCCTAGGGGCGGATTGTCAACCCGCCTTTATGTTGCCTGAATCCCCCTCTCGGTTCAGGCAACATGCTCCCAACTCGTGCCTCAAGGATGGGGCACAACCTCAAGATAGAACCCTTATTCACAACGGGCACGAACGCACGGTGGCTTTCTGCGCCCTGAATAATGAGATTGATGATGAAAAAATCGACCCTTTCAGCAGTGATTTTAGCAGCGCTTACTTCTAGCTCAGCCTTTGCTGCACACACTTTTGTTAATGACGCTGGCGACAGCCTAACCATCGATGGCCGTTTCGATCTTCGCTACCAAGACCGTGGCGGTGATGATAACGGCGAATGGAACAGCGGCAGCTCACGTTTCGGTTTGAAAGGCCAAATGGGCTTAGATAACGGCTGGACTGGTTTCGGTCACGCGGAATGGGGCTACAACTCTGGCGCGAACGGTGACAACATTTACGACCGCTTGCTATACGCAGGTGTGGAACATGACAAATACGGCAAGATTGCTGCAGGTACTAAGCAGTGGTCTACCTTCTACGACGTAGCATGGTACACCGATTTAGGTCGTGTATTCGGTACTCGTGGCTCAGGTGTTTACAACCTAGCGGACTGGGGTATCGCATCCGGTGCTGGTCGTGCGGAAAACTCAATTACCTACCGCAATTCCATCAATGAAAAAGTGAGCTACGGCTTTACTTACCAAACCACACGTGAAGATGTTGCTCTAGCAAGCAATGCGACAGCCTCACTGAAAAACGGCATGGGTGCGTCGATCACTTACAAACCGGTTGATGGCGTAACACTTGGTGCGGCTTACCATCAAAATGAAGTTGCGGATCTAGACGCAAGCGTAGTTGGCGTAGAAAACGGCGACAACATGCGCATCATGCTATTGGGCGCAAACTACAGCAACGGTGGCTTCTACGCGGGTGCGACTTTCCACGTTGGCGAAAACTGGGAAGCAGTGAGCCAAGGTGGTACAAACGTAATGTTCGATACCCTAGGTGGCGAAATCTACACTTACTACCACTTCGACAACGGCTTACGCCCAACGTTGAACTACAACTACATGGAAGATCGTGGTGACGAGACGCAAGGTTACGAGCGTAACTTGCTGATCCCTGGTCTTGAATACCACTTCCAGAAAAACAAATTCCTAGTTTGGACTGAATACCAGTTCGACCTAGGTAAAGATCAGTACGATGGCAGCAAATTCGAAAACCGTGATGATCAATTCGCGGCAGGTATTCGCTACTACTTCTGATAACCACGAGATAAGTTATTCCGGTTACGTAACTTATTCGATTTAGTGGAAATGGGAAATAAGAGCAAGCCTTACCTTTTTTGGGTAAGGCTTTTTTCATATGCAAAACATGAAATGCGACTTGGGTACTACCCAAATTGCACCACCAAAGGCAACCCAACCCTTTATTTGCTTCAATCTTATTTATTTCTCTTTATGACTACGTACCTATTTGTGTTAACCTAGTCACAGTTAAACTGACTTATGAATCCACTCACATGAATCCTGCAAAACAAACCGTAACATCGAAGGACGTTGCCAAACTGGCTGGCGTTTCTCAATCTACTGTATCGCGTGTGTTTGTTCCGGGCAGCTCAGTATCTGAAAAGACCAAGCAAAAGGTCTTCGAAGCCGCGAAAGCCCTAAACTACCGTCCAAATGCTTTTGCACGTAGCTTGACCACCAACGAATCTAAGTTGATCGGTTTGGTATTCCCAGATGCGGACTACCCTATCCACATGAAAACACTTCAATTGATTTCAAGTGAATTGCAGAAGCAAGGCTACTCAGCGGTGTTGATTCCATGGCAAGTGGATGATGAAGACAACCACTCAATCCCGAACATCTTCCAATACCGCGTAGATGGTGTCATTGCCGCTTCCGCTACCTTCAACAAATCACTGTATGAAGAGTGTGAAGAGTTCAATATCCCTATCGTTCAGTACGCGCGAGTCGTAGAAGGCACAAAGAGCAGTTACGTAATCAGTGACAACTACGAAGCTGGTCAACAAGCGGCACAACTGCTGCACGAAAGTGGGGTGAAAAACGCGGTTTACCTGACGGGTGAAGTGCCAACCTTTACCAACGACGAGCGTCAAAGTGGCTTCAGCTCTGAGTTTGAAGACTTAACGGGTAAAACACCACGCATCATTGAAGCGAGCTACGACTACGCAAGTTCGCTGGATAAAGTACGTGCGATGCTAGCCGATAAGAATCGTCCTGAAGCCGTGTTCTGTGCAACCGACAACCTTGCAATGGCGGTAATGGACATTGCGCGTATTGAGTGTGGTATTCGTATCCCTCAAGATCTGAAAGTCATCGGCTTCGACAACATTCCACAAACGGAATGGTTGAGCTACCAACTGACTACTTTCCGCCAAGACTTCCGTCGTCTAGCGCGTGAGAGTGTGAAAATTATCGTTGATCAAATCAACAATAAAAACAGCAGCTTGGTGAAGATGATGGTGCCAGTCAAATTGATAGAGCGCAGCACCACCAAAGCCTAATCCCAGAGAAGCCAACCCAAGCGGTTGGCTTTTTTATTTCCGCATTTCTTATTTCTCTTGCCCATCATCTTTTACTTCTACTTCTAAGATTTCGAACCAATGGTTCATTTGGTGTTGTAAGAATTAATGAACCAATATATATTTATGAACCATTACAGTATATGAGCCATTCATAAGAGGCACTTTACGACCATGAATACCTTTATCTATACGCGCCGCTCACCCAAAAACCAAGCTTATCCCGAGCAACTTGAAGCCCTGAAATCCAGTGCTCCAGAGGCGGCAATCCTTGAAGACAAAGTACGCGGCTGCACACCACCAGCCGAGCGACAAGCCTTTCAACAACTCCTAAACGCCACTCAATCCGGTGACACAGTGGTGCTTTGGTGGCTAACCGCCTTTGGCCGCGATTTCAGCCAAGCATTGAGCACAATTCAGACACTGCTTGATAAAGGCGTCACCCTCAAAACCGTTTGTGAGCCACTAACATTTGAGCCAGATTCAGTTCAAACCCAAACATTACTCTCTCTGCTTTCTGGTTATGGGCAAGTACAAACTCAACACCGTCTATTTGCCGCAGCACAAGGCCGTAAAGCAATTAAAGACAACCCTGAGATGTGGAAACAGAAGTTTCGTGGTCGTCCGGCAGACAAAGCAAAACATCAGCACATTGCGACCTTGCTTCTGGAAGGAAACACACTACAGAGCGTGGCTGAGCAATGTGAAGTCAGCCTATCGACGGTCAAACGTGTGAAAGCCAAACTGAATGATTTTGATGAAGAAGGAAGCTTGCGTCGCCGTGGTGATGGTGAAAAATCATGAGTCGACCATTCGAATTTAAAACCATCTTGCTGGCGTGTCTTATCATCAGTGTTGGCCAGCTCAGCATGGGCTTGGTGTTCCCTTCCCTGCCTTGGATCGCGAAAGATTTCGATATTTCCCTCGACCAAGCTCAGCTGTTAGTCAGTGTTTACTTGCTAGGTTTTGGGCCTTCACAGTTTATCTATGGCCCGGTATCCGATGCATTGGGCCGAAAAAAGGTGCTGTTGGCTGGCTTGTTGATTGCCATGCTCGGCCTATTGATGATCATCTTCCTAAGCCACACTTTCACTGGCATGGTAGCAGGTCGTTTTCTGCAAGGTTTAGGCACAGGCTGTTGCGCGGTGTTAGCCCGAGCGTCTACTCGTGATCGTTTTAATGGTCCTGAGCTCCCTGTCGCTTTGTCCTACATTGCGATGGCTGCTTCTATTACACCGTTAGTTGCTCCTGTTATTGGTGGTTTCATTAACGCCCACTTCGGCTGGACTATGGTGTTTATCTCGCTGTTGGGTTACGTATTGTTGGCTTGGACTGTGATCGTATTTCGCTTCCAAGAAACCATCACACAAACCTCAGCCTTACCATCACCGAAAAAGATGCTGCTGCAATATCGTGACCTACTGACTTCTCGTTACTTTATGAGCTTTGCCAGTATTGGTTGGCTTAACTTCAGCTTGATGATCACGACCGTTTCGGTGATGCCTTTCATCATGCAAAACCAAATCGGCATGACATCCGATCAATACGCGATGTGGGCATTGATTCCGGCGTTCGGCATGATTTGCGGCACCAGTATCTGCAACCGTGTGCGCCCAATCATCGGCACAAAAAAGATGCTATTGGTCACGCCAATCCTGCACGTAAGTTCCGCAGCATGGCTGTTCTTCTGCCCTGTTGAGCCGCTGTATTTGATGCTTGGCCAGCTGTTGATGATTTTAGGCAATGCTATCGCGCTACCTTGTGCTCAAGCCATGGTCATGCAGCCATACAAGAAACAAGCGGGGGCAGCTGCAGCGATGTCGGGCGGCGGCCAAATGGTGGTGTCATCCATTGTGAGTATGGCATTGGTGCAGCTCGGATTAAGCCAAGCGTGGCATCTGTCATTGGTAATTGTGGTCTTCGCGCTCATTACACTAACCAATGTTTTGCGAGGCTTTGCCACTGAGCAACGTTCAGAGCAATAATCAGCAAGATAAACAAAAAAGGCGACACCGAGGTCGCCTTTTGATTATGAAAAAATGCTTCGAGCTTGAAGCCAGTGAATCACGCTTATTGCTGCGCTACTTTCACTTGTGGCTTGGTTGAGCTTGTGTAGTCAAAGTCAAACGCAATGCCATCTTTGGTTACATCCAAAGACATACCACCGATAAGTTCACCTTGTAGACTCATCTTCACGTCTTCTGGTACTGGCTCGCCAGACACTTGAGATGCCGTTTCAATCACTTCTAATACGCGGTCCGAATCCATAGTGAAGCTCAATAGGCCATTCGCTGTTAGCGGCTGAGCCATAACTTTCTCACTCGCTGCTGCTGACGCATCACCACTGTAAAGCGTTAAGTGACTGCCGTTGAGACGAGCAAACACGTCCATTGGTTTACCTGCGTATGGTTCAAGCAGACCGCCAATATTCACCGGTTGGTTGTCCGGTTGGATCTGAATCTGCGCTAGTTCAGGCATGAACATTTGTGCCGTTTGCAGCAACATGTTTGGATCATCTGCTGAGATGGACAAGATCGCATCCACCTGACCTAGCTCAGGTCCGTATTGGCCATTCATGTTCACATCTAGGCCGAACATTTCCATGCTCAAGCCTTTCAGGCCATTTGCCATACCAGCACCCATGCTGATCGCCGGAGCTGGGTTTTGACCACGCATTTCATTTTGCGCTTGTGCCAGAAGCGAACATTGGTATTCAGGCGTGGTTAAATCTGTCCAGATCTTACCAATCGCAGGAGCCAGAGTAGCAACGTCTAGGCCTAATGCCACGCTAAACATGCTCTGTTCACCGTTGGATTCTGCCAATACGCCACGCATAGATTGCAGCGCCTCAAGGATCACTTGGTTCTTCGATTCAACAACAAAGCTACCATTTAGGCGAGCTTTGTCATCACCAGAGCTGTACTCTCCAAACGCCACCATCTGCGGCCAGTTGTTTGCTATTTGAGTAAACTCGGTATGACAAGCTGGAGAACGCAGTTGCTCTAAAGTTGGGTCAGAATCGACATTCTTAAGTTGGCGCGCCATTCGGTTGCCATCAAGTGTCGTTAGACCTTTAATGATCTCACGAATGTCGAAAATCCCGAATGAGTTGTTGTTCGTGCCGTACTTAGTTTGCACCGCTTCGAGGCGACCAGAATCAACGATGCTGCTCTTCGGAGCTTCTAGACCAAATGCCAGTTTAAGTGGGTTTTCAACACCAAGTTCAGGAATGTCGAAAGTCACGGTCAGTACGTTGTTAACCACTGCCACCGCAAGGCCAATACCCAGTTGTGGATCTTGCGAATCCGTTAGCTCATAGCGACGGAACTCCACGGTATCGAGCTTCACAAGTTCATGTTGAATGCCCGCCAGTTGCTCTTGATCATCCAGCGTTTTCCAAAGCGCTGCAGGGTTTTCCAACTGCACTTTATAAACAGGAACAAGGCCTAGGGTGTACATGATTGGGTTGACCATATCGCCCGTACCCAAGAAGGCTTTTAAGCTCTCAGGAGAAGACGCCGCTGCCATATACGCATCCAAGAAATTAACCGCAAACTCTAAACCAGGAGTCAGCTCTTCTTCAGAAAACAACTCTCCCATTGGTGGCTGCTGTGATGTACCGAACGCATTCATGTACTCGAAGTGATTAAAAGGTTCCGTTTGGTAGGTAATCAACAAGGTATCAGCAGGCACTTGAGCAAGTAGCGAGCTTGAAGATTCACCTTGGGCAAGATTGTTTTGGTACACATATGCGGCACCACCGGCTGCTGCGACCACTGCAGTAGCTAATAATAATTTTTTCACGACCAACTCCGTTGTCTTGGTTTTATTTCCCCAAACCAACCTGCTGGTTTGAGTAAGCATTAAGCCTTAAATAAACGCTTTGAAAGGATGAGAAACTTCATTCCAGTATTCAGGTATTTATTTGCATGCAACGCCATCATAAACGCACAAACAAAGTTATCAATTTGCTGAATATCAATTTCTTAAAATATCCAACATTTATAAGACGAACCGTGAAGTAAGTTAAATTCCGCGGCCACACTATTAGCAAGTAGCTCAATAAAAATAATGAGATGCCATACCCCACCGTCCAAATTCAGTGCATTATTAAATCCATTTGCAAACTTTTCTTTATTGTCTGAAAACAGCTCACGACCTGACATTTCCGTCTATTCCTCCTCTAGAAGACGACGGTGCTTTTACTTACAGTCAGAGCTATCAATAACGAATATCGCACCATTATTGCCCTATATATTGCCATGAAAGACCAGCTGACTATTTCTATCTCGACCATCAATGGCTCTAAGCATTGGTACTTCAGCAAAGCCATGCAGCGTAACTTTAAAACGTGCTTGGCGGTATTCGCCTTGGGGTTAGCAGCGACAGCGATGTTGGTGAATCACCTCTACTCTCAAGTGGATGAGGCGGTGCTTGAACAAGCAAAGTTATCCGAGCATTCACGCAATATGGGACAAGAGTTAAGTCAGCTAAAAACACTGAAGTCAGAGCTTGAGAACGACCTCTCTGAACGAGAAGAGCGCGTCCAACTTGTTTCTGAACGTTTGGGCGAGTTGGAGAAAGTACTCGGTGTCGCCAACGAATCCAACACTGAAAGTCTAGATGCGCGCTTTGATACCGCCGCGATCACGTCCAATGTCAGAATGGTGATGCTAAACCAAATCCCTAGCGGCTCTCCAGTGGGTAAAGCACGCCTTTCATCGGGGTTTGGCAAGCGTATTCACCCTGTCACCAAGCAGGCCAAGCTGCACCGAGGACTCGACTTTGCAGTTAACACTGGCACCAAAGTATATGCCTCTGCCGACGGCGTTGTAGAAGCGGCCCGTCGAAGTAACAAAGGTTACGGTAACTTGTTGCGTTTACAGCATTCATTTGGTTTTTCGAGCGCTTACGCGCACTTAAAAGAGTTCAAGGTTAAAACGGGTGAGTTTGTTAAAAAAGGGCAGCTCATCGCCATTTCAGGCAATACCGGGCTCTCTTCCGGTCCTCACCTTCATTACGAGGTGAGATTTATTGGACGAGCCTTAGATCCGAGGCCATTCGTGGATTGGCACCTCAATGATTTTGAAGACATTTTTACCAAGGAGCGAAGAATACGATGGGAATCTTTAATCAAAACCGTGGAACAACGAGTGGCTCATCAGCTTCAACTCTCATCGCCAAAGGCTGTTCTGTTAGCGGAGAACTCAAAGTAGAAAGTGACATACAGGTTGATGGCATCATCGAAGGTCAGTTGCATGTCGAAGGCACATTGGTCGTAGCAGAAAGCGGCCGTGTTAAAGGCGACATCTACGCTAAACAACTGATCGTCAATGGCTTGCTGGATGGAAACTGCCATGCAGAACACATTCAAGTGCTAGCAAAAGGCCGAGTCAGTGGCAAAATTTGGAGCAACAATCTAAGTATTGAGCCGGGTGGTAAGTTCTTCGGAGAAGCCGCAGAACTGCCAGAAAAAGAAGTCGTGACGCTAAAAGATAAGTCTACTGAAGCGAGAGAGACAACAGCAAAAACGGACAAGTCATCAGATCGCAAAACTGCATAAATAAAAGTGCTAAATATAGACGAGAAAAAGGGCACGGAATGTGCCCTTTTGAGTGGTTGCTATGCTTGCGCTAGACCAAATTAGAATTCGTAGAACAGGCGAACACGAGCGCCGAAATCGTCTTCTTCTTTGAACGCTTCACTTGACGAAGTTGCATCAAGATTATTGGTAACGGTTGTGTAGTAAGAGCCCAGTAGCACTGAGAAGTTCTCTACCTCTAGTACGTCCGTAAACTCGTAAGAAGCGTAAAGGGTAGATACCTTCACATCGCCTTCTGCCCAGCCTTGAATCTCTTGGTTTTCGTATTCGTTCATCGCGTAAACGTAACCAATACCTAGCCCTTTCCAAAGTGCGTTAACACCTGTTGAGAAGTTGTTTTCGTCAACCGCATCTAGGTAAGCCACGTTTGCATTCACAGACCAATCACCGCTAGTCCAGTTACCCGTTAAGCCGTAGCCGGTACGATCAGAAATGTCGACGCCTTGGTCTGTCACTACAGCATCAGAAACAAGGTTGGTTTCCATCGATGCCGCTAGGCTGAAATCACCCATCTGGTATGCAACAACAGGGCGTACTAAGAAGGAGTCTTTGCTGCTTGTAATGGCTTGACCGTGGTATGTTCCGCCATCGGTACCTTCATGGAAAAGATCTGAACGATCACCGATCATTGTACTCAGCTCCAAGTATAGATTGCCAAAGTTTTGGCTGTACATCAGCTGACCATCAGAGCCACGGCCACGCGCTTCTTTCATTTGATAGGTGTAAGCCGAGCCATCTGTGTAAAGCTCGTTAGAGGTATCACCTGAGTACTCTAGGAATACATCCAAACCAACAGGGAACATATCATAAGCTTCAAAACGACCTGCTTTGATTGCCCAACTGTCTTTTTTACCAAACTCGAAGTATGCATCATCAAGGTTTACGTCACCCGTGCTTTCAAACAGAGGCTGTGCTTTTACGCCAACGTAGTGACCATTACTGGTGAACTTCTCGCCCGCGAATTCGATCAGTACGCGACCATCTTGGTTGAATTCTTGATCACCAGAATCGTTCGACTCGCGATCTTGATAGTTGAAGTTCAATTCAACGTCACCGCCGATAGAAAAGTTACCTTCTTCGTTGTCGACAATGCTGATGCCCGCATTTGCCGATAGTGCTGAGAATACGCCGATAGCGCTCAGAGATAGTTTCAGTGCTTTGTTCATGTTAAACCCTATATGTATTAGATTTTATTGTGTAAAAGTGCTGATTTCAGAGACAGCAAACCCCGCCCCTTCTTCTTGAAAAGAAAGGCTTAGAGAAATTGGTTTATTTTTAGAAGTTAGATTTCGTGGCTAGCCCCAAGCTCCGGGGCTAGACCAAATTTAGAGTCGCAACTGTATATCGTGACAAGTGGTATCGTTACTCGGCGACCAGCGCGACCGCTTCGCGCGTCAGCTGAGCCAACTCTTCCCACTTACCCGCTTCGATAAGTTTTTTGTCGACCATCCAAGTACCGCCACATGCCAGCACGCGCGGCACGGCTAGGTAGTCTTTAATATTCGAAGGGTTGATACCCCCAGTCGGCATGATTTCTACATCACCATAAGGGGCCAACAGTGCTTTCACCATATTGACGCCACCAGAAGCCTCTGCCGGGAAGAACTTCAATGTTGTCAGTCCCATTTCTAACGCCGCTTCAACTGCGCTTGGGTTGTTCACACCAGGTACGATATCAATACCAATTTCTTGGCAAGCCTGAACGGTGTTTGGGTTAAAGCCCGGCGAGACAACAAAAGTCGCACCCGCCTCTTTGGCTGCGATGGCTTGCTCACGATTAAGCACCGTGCCAGCACCAACTAGCATGTCTGGCTGCGCTTCACGCAATAGACGGATGGCCTCGACAGCGGCATCGGAGCGAAACGTAATTTCGGCTGCTGGCAGACCGTTTTCTGCCAACACTTTACCCAGTGGGATGATGTCCTCTGCGCGATCAATGGCGATCACTGGGATCACTTTTAACGCTTTCAATTGAGCTTTTAAATTCGACATGTGGTTTCCTGTATATCTATTTTTTGAACTGAGCAACGGCCGCATTGGTTGCCAATCGTGGAATGATGGCGCCTTTGTGTTGAATCACGGTGCCTGCGAGGGTATTCCCATTCATACACGCTTGTTTGATGTTGCCATCAGACAAGTACGTCGCGAGAAAACCACCATTAAATGAATCGCCTGCCGATGTGGTATCGATGACATTTTCTACCGGTGTCGTCGCCACTGAATAAGGCGCAGGTTGATCTGTATCTGCAACTAAACAGCCTTCTGCACCGAGCTTGACCACCACATTCTTCACCCCTTGGGCTTGCAAACGCTTGATCGTGCCATAAGCCGTCACATCTCCCCAAATAAGCTGCTCATCATCAAAAGTCACTAGCGCCATATCCGTGGTTTGATACATGGCTTGATAACATGCTTGCACGGTCTGCAATTTATCTTGCGGCCAAAGGGCCGGGCGGAAGTTACTGTCAAAAGCAATCTCAACGCCGGATTCTCGTAAGCGACTCAAAAGCTCAACCAGTTGGATACGATCTTGCTCAGGCAAAATAGCTAGGCTAATGCCGCTCACAAACACCATATCAACCTGCTTGAGTGACTCCGCCACACGTTCAAACTGAGCGTGTTGGAGCAAGTAACGTGCAGCCGATTGATTACGCCAATAAAGGAAGGTGCGTTCGCCTTGGTCATCTAACTGGATCAGATACAAACCTGGGGTACGCGTTTCGTCTGTCAAAACGAAATCCGTACCAACACCTTCTTGCTGCCAGCGTGCAACCATGCCATTGCTCAGTGGGTCTGTACCCATGGCAGTCACGTATTGCACCTGCACTGGTTGTGATGCACCTAAGGCTTGGCAAGAACGACTGAGGTAAACCGCAGCGTTAAGAGTGTCACCACCAAACGTCTGTTGCATGTCACCAAACGGCTTGCCGTTCAGCTCGATCATGCATTCCCCAAGTATTGCGATTGTCTTCATAACGGTTTCTTAAGCATGCTGATCAGACCTGTCGATGTGAGACAAGACAGGTCTACATAGAGAGAAGAAAGGATTACTTGTTATCGATGCGTACGAACATCATGGTCATTGCGAACGACAGTGCAAACACACCAATCACGCCTAATACCGCTTGAATAAAGTTCTGAGTACCACTTGCCAAGTAAGCTGGCAGACTGAATACCGAAGAAAGGATGTAGCTTGTTAAGTGAGTATCGATAGTCACTGAAATCGCGCCAACGATACCTGTTGCTAAGCTCGCCATGAATAGTGCTTTGGTGTACTTAGTCAGTACGCCGAATAGCGCTGGCTCTGTGATACCAAGAATAGCGGTGACACCTGAGCTCACTGTCACTGAAGACTGCTCTTTACTTGCGTATTTGCGTTGCTTGTACCAAATCGCCATCGTCGCGCCTGCAATACCTAGGTTACCCAGACACATAATCGGCATCAGCAAATCTTTTCCGTACAGCGCGAAGTTATTCAAGCTGATTGGTGTCATGCTGTGGTGAATACCAAATACGATGGTGATTGGACGAGTCAAACCAAACACGAAGCCCGTCAGTGTTGGAGAGACCTCTAATAGTGAGCTCACTACCCAACCTGCACCGTTACTTAGCCACATACCCGCTGGGGCTACAACAGATAGCACAACCGTTGACGTCACTGTGAAAGCAAGTAGCGGCGTGAATACCGGTTTGGCAGAAGCAGGAACTAACTTATCTACCATAGGGGTGATTTTGGACAGTACCCAAACCGCTAGAATCGCAGGCACGATCGCGCCACCGTAGTTAAGCAGCTCAATTGGAATCACACCAAATACGTTCAGCTCTGGGGTGTTTCCTGCTTCAGAAAGAATGGTCGCTTTTTCCAATAACTTAGGCGACATCATTGCTGCAGCAACTGCTAACGCAATGTATTCGTTCACTTTAAACACTTTCGCCGCAGAGAAAGAAACTAACATAGGTAGGAAGAAAAATACCGCGAGAGAAATCGAACGGAAGAAGAACACCGTATCCGAGCTTTCTGAAATCACGTTGGTCGCAATCAAGCCCGATAGCAGCCCCATCAACATGCCCGAACCCGCAATCGCAGGCACGACAGGACCAAAGATACCCGCCACCACGCGCATTGCGTTTTGGAATAGCTTACCTTTCTCTTGCTCGATTTCTGCATCTTCCGGTGCAGCGCTCGCGCCAGACAGCGCTAAGTACCACTTTTCAACGTCAACACCGATGATCACCTGGGTTTGACCTTGACCAAGCACCACGCCTTTTACGCCTTGAATGGCTTCCAGTTTTGCTTTGTCGGCTTTCGATTCGTCCACCAGCTTGAAACGCAAGCGGGTCATGCAGTGGGTGATGTTAGCAATGTTCTCGTTGCCGCCAAGTGCTGCGACCAATTCTTGTAGTTTCATGCTAAAGCTGTCTGCCTTGCCTGACGACGCGTCGCCAGTTGCCATGTTTGTTTGTGTCAATTGCATCATACTTTCCTATGTGCTTTGTCTGCTCATTCACTGCGCTCATCTTAGCTACTGGTCATATTTATCCAATCGACAAATTAGTGATAAAACTCACACTAAAAAGACTAAAAATTAAATTTTCGGCATTTTTAGCCAATTGGTTCGTTTTTCTTGCCGAATTCAAAACAGGAACGAACCAGTTAAATTTAAGCATAATTTACCGCTTGTAATTTGTATTTTTTCACGCTTATATAAAATAAATCCTGTTAACCAGAGATAGTTTGAAGTGAACAAAAATACCATATCAAATATTGAGTGCGTGATTACCAAACCGGACAGACATAACCTGATTACTGTTATTGTAGAAACAGAATCTGGTGTAACGGGCTATGGTTGTGCGACATTCCAACAACGACCATTGGCCGTAAAAACCATGGTTGATGAATACCTTAAGCCATTATTAATCGGCAAAGATGCAAATAATATTGAAGATCTGTGGCAAATGATGATGGTCAATGCATATTGGCGCAATGGTCCTGTGATCAACAATGCTATTTCTGGTGTTGATATGGCACTTTGGGATATTAAAGCGAAATTAGCTAATATGCCGCTTCATCAATTATTTGGTGGTAAGTCTCGTGATGCTATTCAAGTATATACTCATGCTACCAGCGACACGATGGAAGGTTTGTATGAGCAAGTCGATAAATACTTAGAGCAAGGTTATCAACATATTCGTTGTCAATTAGGCTTTTACGGTGGTGTGCCAGAAAATATTCAGACGGCACAAAACCCAACCCAAGGCTCTTACTACGACCAAGACCAATATATTGAAAACACGGTAGAAATGTTCAAAAACCTGCGTGAGAAATATGGCAAGCAATTCCATATTCTTCACGATGTGCACGAGCGTTTGTTCCCGAACCAAGCGATTCAATTCGCAAAACAAGTCGAGCAGTATAACCCGTTCTTTATTGAAGATATTTTGCCGCCAAGCCAAACGGAATGGTTGGATAATATTCGCAATCAATCGAGCGTGTCTCTGGCGCTGGGCGAGCTGTTTAACAACCCTGAAGAGTGGAAGGCATTGATCATCAATCGCCGTGTCGACTTCATCCGTTGCCACGTGTCGCAAATCGGTGGCATCACGCCAGCACTGAAACTCGGTCACTTCTGCGAGAGCTTTGGCGTTCGCATTGCTTGGCATTGCCCACCAGATATGACGCCGATTGGCGCCGCAGTGAATACTCACTTAAATGTGCATCTGCACAACGCTGCGATTCAAGAGCATGTGGAATACAAAGCCAATACACAACGCGTATTCCCGAATGCGGCGGAGCCAATCAACGGCTATCTATACGCATCTGAAATTGCAGGTATCGGTGTGGAGATGGACTGCGAAGCAGCGCAAGACTTCCCTGTTGAGTACCGCCCACATGAGTGGACGCAAAGCCGCTTGCCAGACGGCAGTATTCACACCCCTTAAAGCTTCGTTTGTCCTAGCGACGGCTTTAAATGCAGACCTAAAAAAAACGACCGCTATTCGCGGTCGTTTTGATCTCGATAATTAAGACTCTCGGGGTTAAACTTGGTGTGATAAGTACACTGGTAATTAATATCAATAATATCGCTCACCACAAAGACTTCACCTGTTTTTAAAAACCCTCGATTAGTAATATTCATTGCTGAACTATTGCGTTTACAATCGAGTAAATATGCATCTTCTTTTGACACGTTAATTGCTTGATAACTCGTTAAATAACTGTCGATTTCTAAGCCTAGAGACAATACGTGTTTTTGCAATGAACTCTCAATAATCTCGTCGGTTATTTTAGGAAACATACTTACGGGTAATTTTGTTTCCTCAATCTGTGTCACTTTACCCTGAATTAATCGCAGCCGTTTAATATTCCACAGGTATTCATCTTCCTCGATAGAAAACATCTGCATTTCATGCGTAGTGGGTAAACGTTTATTCAGTTTTATCTTCTTGTATGAGATCTCACCAAATTTATTTTCAGTGACAGAGTTATAGATGAGTGGCGAGCCAATAATTGAGGTATTAACGAAATAACCTGAACCCACTTTGGATTTCACAATGCCAATCGCTTCAAGTTTGGACAGCGCCTTTCGTACCGAAAAACGAGAAATATCATACTTTTCCGCCAATTCACGCTCAGACGGTAACTTCACATCAATGACGTTCTGGCAAATTTTACTGATGATATCTTGAACCAATTCTTCGTATTTCTTCATAAGCATTCAATTATTATCGACAATGGGTAATTTATACCATCTTTTACTTATCAATATAATCCAAATACCGAAACTTAGAGACAAAATAGAGAATGTGCGCAGATTATTTTATGTATTTATGACGATTTAAAAGGACAGCATCATGCCCCTAACTACCCAATCATCACTTATTGGAGTGAAGGCCAAATAGGTTGCCCTCAGTATCAAACGCCAATGTGATAAAGCCATAATCCCCTATCGACATCTTTGGCGATTGAATGCTACCACCTGCGGCTAACACTCGTGATTCTTCTACCGCACAATCTTCACAAGAAAAATTCTCACATTTATGCAATCAAAGTCAGCGGAGTGTGAAATTTCATTCACAAGGAAAAATATTGCTAGCTGTTTTTCATTCCTCTCGACTATGATTCGCGCTCCTGTGTTTTTGTGATTATTTGAATGAAAATTTATACCGCTATTATCACGGCAGCATTGGCTGCAACAACACTTATCGCTCCTGCACATGCAGACGATAAATTTACTTTAGGTCGTACTATCTTGCTTGAGCACGGTAACCTAGCTGCAAAAATCCCGATGGTGATTTGCCGCAACACTAACGCGATCAAAGTAAAAGCAGAGAAAGACCTAGAATTAAGAAAGGTCGTTGTACGCTTCCAAAACGGTGATGAGAAAACCATTCGCTTCCACCGTGATTTGAAGAAAGACAAGATGACAGATTGGCGTTACTTTGGTTACCGCCGCTGTGTGAAAAACATCGAAGTTTACGGTAACTCTGAAGGCTCTAAAGCGGGCGTTCGCGTTTACGGTAAAGAAAAGAACGATTAATCGTTACGAGATTCAAAAGGGATGAAAACCAACCTCATCCTTACCGAATACAAAAAATCCCTCGCCGATTGGTGAGGGATTTTTATTTGTGGTTAGAGTGCTCTTACTGTCGTTATTGCGGTGAAACCAATTCAGTTCCGTTCACCATCACTTCCACTTTCCGCGCGTCTTGTTCACTGCGCTCTTGTTCGATGACAGACGTCTCAAGACGAATGTTCTCCGCTTTCACGCCATGTAAAATCAAGAAGTCAGCGACCACTTTCGCTCGCTCTTCTGCTAAACGAGTATTGTGCTCCAAATACGCAGGCTTACTATCGGCTCCTCCAGTTACCACCACTTCATAACTTTCCAGTTCAGCAATGCGACTTGCCATTTGCATCAGTTGCGTTTCCATTTGCAGATTCAATGATGCGTCATCGTAGCTGTAAACCGGACTGTTCTCAGCGAGAATCACGGTTTGCTCTTCAGGTGCGTCTTCTATGTGCTCGATTGGTTGAGGGTCATAGCTGCTGCTTGACCATGGATGCAACACCAGAGACAAATTCACCTGACGTAACTGCTTGGTATCTTTCTTGTCATAGTTCTGATCGAGCACACTCACATTGAATAAATTGTCGAATTGGACAGAAACATCAATAAACTCACTCAGAGCATAGTAACCGCCCACCGATAGATACGGTGCCACACCACTGGTTTCTGTCGGTGAATCCAACTGAGGTTTATCCATGTCTGCGTTGTAGACGTAGCCACCCACACCAGCAATTAACCCGCCATCGCGCCATAATGACCATTTGTGTTTGGCGAGAATATCCAAGCCTTTCATGTCAAAACCATTGCCGTCCGATAAGCTGCGATAACCTATCTCATAATCTAAAGGTTCTGTCGTGATACCCAAACTGTATTTCAAACTGGTGATGTCGTTATCGTGTTTGTACTGTTCGTCCTGAAACTGGGCAAGCCCACCTCCTATTTGAAAGTACAAACCATTTGATACCAAGGTATCGATTACGCCTTTCTCAGGTTCCTCGACTTGCCGAGCCTCTTGGGCAAAAGCCGGAGTAAGCGCGAATACAGACAGCGCGAACAAAATCGTATTTTTGTAATTCACAAGCCTTCCCCCCTATAAGTAAGAAACGGTATACACCACCATTCCTTCAAACTTCCCTTTCTTGATATTGTCAGAGTCAAAAGGCACCAATTTGGCAAGATAACGGTCATAGCCGACTTGCTCTACTTCATAGCCATCACCGACAGGCTCATTAAGTTGCACCTCTTCACCACTTGGGGTGTACAGCTTGATGCCATAGGATTTGATTTCTTTGCCGCTTTCATCAAAGACAGGGACATAAGATCGGTTGGTCAGATCACGAACGTTATCAAAATAGCCACGCAGCTTAACGGATGGGCAATCGGCTCCGTACTTTAAGTTGCGAACGATAATAGTGAGAGGACGAGGCTCGGTTTGCACAATATCGTCTACACCAATGCGCCCGTAGTCGATGTTATTGTTCTTGATCTCCAGCTCAACCAAACATTTAGAAGGCTTAAGAATGTCCATGTTCTGAATCACGCTGCGGTAGTTCGCATACGCACCGTTGTAGCCCAACTCCCCATCTAACTGGAAAATGTTGACCGGCGCGCTATATCCAGAGAAGTCCCCCGGCCCCGTAACAATGATGGGCTGGTATGTAATGGTTTTGGAAGTTTTAGTGCGCGATTCACAGGCGTTGTTATCTTCGCTAGCACCACACTCAGGAACCCTAAAGCCATCGACCGCCGTTTTTACGCCATAAATATCTCGGCCTTCATATCGAAACCCCACCTTAATACCGGGAATATTCGGGACGACGGTATCACCCGTTTTACCAGGCCAAAAGAACACTTGTTCGGGGAAATCCTTCAGGTGAGGGAAATTCGTCGCATCTTTATAGCAAGTAACATTCACCGTTTGAGACGGGCCACGCCATACCACTTGCCCATCAGGGGCATCAATGGGTACCGATGCAGAAGGGTCAATGTAGAAACTACTTACACCACCAGGACCACTACCACCAAAACTACCACCGGCTTCTGTGCTATAGCAGGCTAACGCCCACGCATTGGGAGCAACGGAGAGCCCCGTAACAAGCAAACAAAGTGTTAGAAATAACGCTCTCATCATTACCCCTCACTTTCGTCTTTAGCTGTACAGATATCTTGCGAGTTGCAATAGAACGTGTTCGTTACTGTAGCGCCATAATCATTGATATGGCTTAGTTCGTATCGGTCGCTTTTTTCTACTTTCAACGTTCTGCTGGTAAACGGCGCTAGCATCACGGGTTTAAATCCCGCGGCTTTGCTCGATTTGCCCACCAGTAACTCCGAGTAGGTCACATAAAATGGCGAGCCGTTTTCTAAGACGATTTTATTACTGCCTTTTCGCTTAATTTTGGTCGCGCTAGCTACCGCTTTATCAACACGCTTAATCTTGTTCAGGCTCGCTGGTCGGTAGAAGAACTTGATCACCGATTCAATCGCAATTTGGATAGAACCAGTGGCCGTGTCGGCTTTTTCATCAGCACTTTTCTCATCCTCAGAAGGTGGCACCTCACGAACATGTAAGAAGTAAGCCGTCTCTCTGTCTTGAGGTAATTGAGAGGCAGTAGGTAACGACTTGATGCGCAACATGGCGTAATCTTTACTCTCAATCCTTAACACCGGTGGGACAACGATGAATTTGTCCTCTACATCCTTACCATCCATGTCCGTCAACCAAGATTGCGCCAAGAATGGAATGTCGGCGGGGTTTTTAATTCTTACCGTTTCCACCTTCGAGTCGCCTTCATAAACAACACGAGTTCGGTCTAGAGCCAATGCAGCATTCGCTGATGCTGAGACCATCAAACAACACAGGATGGCCAAAATTGAATTTTTCATAATTTCTCAACTACTAATTAGTTATCACAATGAACGGAACGGATGACTTCTTGACTATTCAGAATCGAGTCATCAATGACTAAGTGACAGCTTTGGTTATCCCCCCAACTCACACTGATCTGTGAATCGAGATTGACGCCGACCAGATAAGCCGTTGAGTCTTGCCCAACAATGCCAATCTCTTGATCAAGTTCGTCATCAAAAACCAAGGCACCAAATGGAATATCTTGTTCGCTTAGCAAGCGCGCCATAAAGTTACTGCCCTGACGTGCTTTAATTTTTTGATAGCCAATCGCGCCTTCGGTCAGCACCATGCTTTTCACGCTTCCAAGCACCTCAACATCATCAGGCAGTGATTTGTAATCGATGGTGTTGTAGCTCTTTTGATAAGGTGTCACACCGTTAATCAACGCCAAGCCAAACGCATTGGTTTCTTCGTTGTTGCTGCCGTTAATGGTGACGTTTGGTACATTCGAATCGATGAGAATGCGCGATGTGCCTGAGTTAAGTGCGCTATACGCCAAACCATGTTTTGAAAGCAACACCGTGCCCATCGCGTTGGCATTCACTTGGCTGTATGAATTGGTTTTGTAGCTGCCACCAACAGAAGTGGACATGAACGAGAAGTCGCGATTGTAGTTACCACTTACCCCGTTGGATTCACCTTCATAAACATCGTAAGCAACGCGATAGTTCGAACCGTCATCGTTGTTGTAGCCCGAGTAAGCAAGGCTTTGAGAGTAGTCTCCACCTCGAGAGTTGGTTTGTACTGAGACAGAGTTACTGCCACCAATAGGGATAGAAATTCCCAGCGACCAACCTTTTTCATCGATACTCGGCGAGTACTCATTAATACCCGACTCGTAGTCGTAGCTCAGGTAAGAGTCGTTCGACTGGTAGAGATTCATCGTCAAGTACAAGTCGATCCCGTTGATCTTCAGCGGATGCGATATATTGATGTCGTAACGAGAACTGTCACGGCGATCGTCCCAGTAGTTATTTGAGGAGTAAGAGACGTACGCACTGGTTGAGCCAAAACTTTGAGTCAGCGCGATGTACTTTTCATCTTTACGGTTGTTGTTCGCGGCATAGATGATGGACGAAGTGTGGTCATCATAGGACCTTAAATATTCATCAAATTCGTAGTACTGCTCTTCAGAAAAACGGTAACCAGCCACACGCAAACCCAAGCCGAAATCGGTCAAGGTGTTGTTGTAGGTAAAGCCATAAGACAAGCCAGATGCATCACTGTCATCACCCAACTTGGCTTGCGCAGTAGAGATATCGAAGGAAGCTGCGCCCAAGTAATTTAGGTTGATACCACTACCGATAGTGTAAGATTGATAATCTTCAGACAGCAGTGTCGCAGAGAACAGCGACAGGTAGTTGTTCACACCATAGGACGCTTCTGCAGAAAAGAACTCTGGCGTGATCTCGTAAGAGTCACTGTCCGGCACACCCGCAGAAAGGCTGTAGCGTAGGTGATTTGGTCGCGTCAGATACGTGACGTCCGCACCGTTCACTTGGTAGCGTTGAATCGTACCATCAGCCTGTTTGACTTCGACATCCAACGTACCTTGAGAGGCTTGTGAGAGATCATCTATCAGATACGGGCCTGCATTTACGTTCACCACTTTAAGCACATTGCCTTGCTGACGAATAGTGATCACCGCATTGGTGTTGACCGTGCCAGAAACAACCGGAGAGTAGCCACGCAAGTTCGATGGCAACATTTGATCATCGCTTTGCAGGCGCACGCCCGTCATCTGGAACGAGTCGTAAACGTCCGAACCAAACTGAGTATTACCAAACGTCAACTTCGACTTAATGCTGCGGATCGGCGCATAGCCATACAGTGAGGTGAATTCACCCGAATAGTTGTTGGAAGCTTGATAGTTTGCTCGGAAGCGAAACGCTCCAGCATTTAGCCCCACAATGCCATAGGTGGATAGGTCATCATTCCAACCGTTTTCATCGTCTTGTTGGCTAGAAAAGTAGTTAACGTTGTAATCCAGATAGAGCGCGGCAATACCATCATCCCACAAACGATCTGGGACAAAGCCGTATTTGTACTCATTGGCGATGTATTCTTGAGGCGTGGTGATCTCTAAGCGAGCTTTACCAAGATCCGATGCCACCTTGGTATAGCCAACTTCTTCAAGTTGGTAGCATACTGCGTCACCGACGGATATCGCGTTTTCTTTATAGACTTTATATCCTCGTTCGCTTAGAGGAAGACTGTTCATTAATGCATCTGAGATGCAGGGTTTATTGTTATTAAAGACAATATTTTCTTTGGTTAAGAACTCTCCATTAATATAAACCTCTAGCTCATATTTACCGTCTTCCACAAAGTTCGCATTCGAAAACTTGCTTAAATCGACACTGTTTTCACTTCTTATAAAATAATTATTGAAGCTGGTCGCGTAAGAAAAAGAAGGAAAGGAAAGTACAATTATTAAACCGAGTAAATGACGACGCATTTTATCAACCAGTGTTTTTTATTAGAACGAGAGCTTTGGCAAAACGCCAAAGCTCTCTCAGCAACCGCTTATAGGTAAGTCACGCGTAATAGCGCCCATGATTCTGCAACACCAGCAGTTACAGGCGTTGCTGTCACGTCTACGTTCGCTTCATATGCCGCAGAGAACGACGCGATGTTTGTGCCGTCGATCAGTACGTTGCTTGCCGCTACGTCACCGTTGTTGATTGGGTTACCATCGTGAAGGATACGCACACCAATGCCCGTCGCGCCGCCTTCTACGCTGAATAGGTTACCGGTTGTATCTGGGTTAGAATCGAATGTGAATTGTGCTGTTGTTGCCACACTCGTATCACAATCCGTCAACTTCACTTGGAAAGGCACTGGCGTAGAGCGATCGCCTTTCGCCTTAAAGATGTGTGTAGGCTGTTGACCAAGTTGGATCGTCTGGTCGATGCTGTCTGGAGATAGACCACATGCTGATTCTACGATTTCACCTTTAAAGTAAACGTTAGTCGTGTTTTCTGCCAAAGCAGGTGTTGCAGACATTAGTCCAAAAAGAAAAGTTGCTGCGATTGATGAGCGAATGAATTTAGCTTTCATTTTTAAATCCCGTGTTTTTAGCGAATAAATGCAGATAAGAAATCACTATTTCCTATGTGTGCAATTTGGTTTTTAATTAATATGCGGATGGAATAATATTATTTCCAAATCGATGTATTTGTATAAAGATACAAACTTGATTATTTTTGGTTAGCGTGAAATATACTTAAATCTAAACCATTAATTTCTCCCTAGGCTGATCGCTCCTTTTCATCAAGAAATTAAGGTATTCTTGTCATGAGCCTATAATTTATTTATCTGTTCCCTTTCACATTCATCCAATTAAACGTTTACTCGAAGATAGTTATTACTCAGTATCTACTCCGTGAAAATTAAGCGTTGTTTGAGTGGTTCCAAGAGCGGAGTGTTAATAGCTCGCCTAAGACGTAATCTGCCCCCGCAGAAAACACTCCTGTCTTTGCACTCACCTCTTCCAACTGAAGAACCCTGGCTTTTTTGAGCGCCTTCTTCTCTGGTGCCACCATCAAAAAAAGCCGAGCTCGACTCGCGTACAAAAGCTCAATTAAGCGCTCTATTGAAGAGAGTAAAGCCAAGTAGGTAAGGCTCTCTGAATGCATGAGAATGAATGCATCCCCTTCCACTCGATAGGTGATGGACGCCAAGGCACACCCAGCCACTGACCATTGCTCTGTGAGCTCTCTGCCACTTAAAAACCGCTCATATTCGGTGATAGCGCAAAGTTGCTTTAAAAACTGACGCCCACTGCCCTTTTCATTCAAACGCCGCCACTTTCCATTTCCCTCAGGAAGATGAACCAAGCCATAGTTTCCATAGCGAAAACGTTCAAACCTTTTTATCAACTGAGGTTTGTTAGGAAAGCAGCATGATTTGAGTTCATCTACACTGTTTTCAAGCACTCTTAGAATTTGAACCATACGCTCTGCCGTTGGTTGTACCTTCTCGCTCTCCCAGCGAGATAATGCGTTAACATCCAAACCGACAAACAAGGAGAAAGGGAAATGACGTAGCCGTTCAACTAACTCTCTCTGTGACCACCCTCTGCGTTTTCGTGTGATTCGAAGGTGTTGAGAAAAGTTCGTCTCCACCTTTACCTCCAAATGCCTTAATTGACTTATGAATCAAGCAGTTAAATAGGCATGCAAAAGTTAGGCAATATGGACATGCTCTGTACGTTTGAAGTTCACGAAAGATAGAATATGCCCCAAGTTAGTTGAGGTCATCTTCCTGAAAAATAAAAGGAAAGACTCAAAAAAGCATTTTGATTCAATGGTAAAGAACGAATACCGTATTGCGGAAGCGTTTTGCTAAGAGCAATCAGTTTTCTATAGAAAACGAATGGATTGCCATAGAAATACCCAATAAATGGGCGTGAAAAATCCCCCCTAATTGTGAGAGTTTAAGGTGCAAGGCACTAGAAATCCTGAGGTCGCTCTGGCTTCCTCAATGTATAAGGTGGGTAAATGGTTTTGCGATTAGCTAAGCAAAGAAGTAGTCAAACAGCCGCAATTGCGCCCGCCTGGTATCTTCATCGGATATTCCTATGTACCTCAGTGTGGTTGAGACCGATTGATGCCCAATGATGGTGGCAACCAAGCCGATGTCCATATCACTGGAATGATAAAGGTGACGAGCAAAGATTTTACGTAAGCTATGACACCCAATTTTGTGCTGACGTAACTCCTCAATGCAGCAAGATAAGCACGAGAATACGCGCCAACAAGCTTGCCTTGAGATAACGCCACGTTGCCTTTTGGCTCGGTTACTGGCTAACGTCGCCCGTGAAAAAATCAGGCCGCTGTCCTTGCCCTGCCATAACTTTCGACGCTTTTTCAGCGCGGTCAAGGTTCGTGAACTGAGATAAGCCACTCGCTTTTTGACCGGTGCGCTCTTTGTCGCTTCTTCCAATCTCACTTCAATACTGTGCTTCCAGCTGCGAGGGACCAGATCAACGATGTTCCGGTAATCACAAACGTAAACAGACAACAGCTTCGCATGATCACGTTTGTAATAGTTGAGCAATTCATTTTTAACGCTTTTCAGTACTTTATGACGCGCTCTAGCTTGACGAGCAAGTGTCCCTTTACTCTCAATTACTGTCACTTCACCAGATTCAAAATTAATATTGTCGTAGCTCAGCTTGGTGATATCGGTAATTCGTAATCCCGTTTCAATGCCTATTCGCCATATCAGCCAATAAACTTCGTCATGATGACGCTTAAGGTATTTTTCTGCTTTCTTTACAACGCGCTTATCGCTAATTGCTTGCACAGTACTCATGCATATACCTTCCGTTATAATCATTTATATTTAAAATATAGACCAAGCAAACATAAACACCCCAAATAAGAACTGTACCTAATAACATGTTCTCAATAAAAACGATGGGGTATATTTATTTAATAACACAAATTAACAATGGCTCGCCGAATGCCATCCCATTCGTATTCACTCTAACGACTATATCAACTCGTTTTCAATTACTCACAATGGTGGTTTGATGGCTAAATCCATAATTTAGTTTGATAAATGATCTAATTTGCTAACCATACTGACTTTTTTATCAAAAAGATGGCGGTTTATTTGGTGATATGAACGGCATTTCGGTGACGCAGTTGGTGTATTTTTGTGATCAAGCGCAAAGAGGAAGGTTATGGAAGGAAGGTCACACGGCTTAAGGCGTGGTTTATGTAGGATCTGCTGCAAGAGAACAGATCCTACTAAGTGTTGTTCTCGATGTTTTTCGATTAGTTGAAAGCCCTCGCTAACTGCCCGCTTCCAGATATTTGATACTGCTGTGCCGCGCAGCAAACAAATATAGACTCCCCAGCCTGCAAGGTCACGTGTTCCCCTTGGCTAATGACGCAGACCTCTCCCTGCAAACAAAAAAGAATCTCTGGCCCACGGACGAACTCCGTCAGTGCTTTATGGGATAACGAAAGCAATTCAAAGTTAAAATCTTCGACAGGGATAGGGAACCCCACCTTGTGCTCTTTCACAATAGGAGAGAGACGAATCTTTTCCAATTCGGTGGCTTCAAAACGAGTGTTGTCCATCAGCTCAGGTAAATCCATGTGCTTTGGTGTGAGGCCCGCGCGAAGCACATTATCAGAGTTAGCCATCAGCTCTAAGCCAACACCCTGAACGTAAGCATGCGGCGTTTCAGCATGAAGAAACATCGCTTCACCTGGCTCTAGCTCAACAATATTCAACATGAGTGGAGAGAACAGACCAACGTCATCACTAAACTCAGTAGCAAACTCACGAATTAGCTCAAACGCTTCCCGAGCTTTCAGTGTTCGGCAAGGTGCGCTTATGGCTTGGTTTAATTGCTTTAACGCAAGTGATTTCTCCTCCCCCGCTAAACTCATAACCCGAGCAAAGAAGCACTTTAATCCCTGTTCATTAGCAGATGCTTTAAGCTGCTCCAACGCTCGTTTAAGAACCGTGATTCTCGCCTGCTCAAACAAAGAGATGATGTCTTCAACCGGACGAAATCCGTTCATCGCCTTGTAGAAAGTAAGTGCGTAAACCAACTCTGGTTTGTGGTTGCCATCTTTGTAGTTGCGAGCCGAGTCATTAAGTGCCAAACCAACGCGATTTTCTTTCTCAAAACCGATTTTTGCTTTAGACAACTTAGGGTGCACTTGGACCGAGAGCGGCTTAGCGGCAGCCAATACTTTAAATAAGAATGGCAACTGACCGAAGCGCAGATCTGTGTAGTCCCCAAGCGCATGCGTCGGAGATTGCTCAATAAGTTGTGCCAAGGTTAATTCAGAGCCGACCAATCGCGAGCAGCCATTGGGGTGAGCCCCCATCCAAAGTTCAGCTTGCGGTTGAGATGTTGGATTCTCAATACCGAATAGCTCGGTGAGCGCAGATTGGCTTCCCCAGGCGTAATTTTGGATAACATTCTCTAGTTTAAATAGATTTTTCTTCATATCAGCGAAATTTTGGATGTACGAACCCCCACTCAAAATGAGCGTGACTTAAAACGAGGGATACACAACGAGGAAAAGTTGCAAATCTACATTGCGACTTTTCCCTCTTTGATTTGGCTGGCTTCATAAGATCCACCAGCCAACGATTCGATTAAAGCAGTAAGAACAAAAATGCCGAGATGATGACACCAACGCCTAGTACTACCGGGTAAGCAATATGGCTGATGTCTTTTGCGACATTATCCTGTTGCGCCGTCTCTTCTTCTGATTGAGTAACTTGAGGCTCGCTCTCAGCATCATCTTCTCCAAATAGCGCCATGATCTCTTGAGTAGTGCGCGCAGCGAGTAACTGGTCACGGAAGTCATCATCAACCAGCGATGAAGTCAACGTAGTGAGCACCTCCATGTGTGTCGACCCCGCCTCTGCTGGCGGAATCGCTAACAAGAAAATCATGTTGACTGGTTCATCACCATCTAGACCTTTCCACATCAGCTCATCTTTGACAAATGCACATGCGAAGACGGGCTCTTTCACTGCCTCTGACTTGCCATGAGGCACGGCTAAGTATTCTCCGAGGGCCGTCGGTCCCTCCTCTTCGCGCTTTAATACCGCTTCAAGAAATTGTGCTTTATTAGTAAGTTTGCCTGTTTGTTCAAGCTTGTCCGTCAGTGCATTGATGGCGCTGAAGCGATCTTCAAACACAGCATCAAGCATGATCAGCTCAGGAGTTGTAAGTTGGGCAAGTTTCATGATGTGTTCCTTATTTTTGCTGTGTCAGCCAAACAAACTGGTACGGCGCCAACTCAAATTCTGTTGGCATCAACTGTTCACTAATCAGGTCAAAGCCAGAATCCGCTAACACAACAGCTTGAGCTTGTGATGTCAGATTAACCGCAAATCGAATGGCTTCTTCACCATCGCCACGTTGCAATGCAAAGATACCATCACCCAAATTCAAGACTTGTTGCGAAGCCTGTGGTGAAAATGCGGCGTATTGCTGACGAAGGTTCAACAAGTGCGTCATTGACTTGAATACTTTTGAGCGCAGAGAGTCTTCATTTGCCAACTCACTTTCTAGCTTAGATAAATCCAATTTTTCACGGTTGATGCGTCGGTTAATCCCTGAATCGAGCATACCTTGCACATCATTTTCGCTACCCAACAAGCTGTGGTAATAAATCGCGGGTACACCGATGAATGACAGTAAGATAGATTGAGCTGCGATGAACTTCTTCGCTTTGTCGTCAATGCTGTCAGTCGGCTCGGTAATCGCACTGAGGTAGTTAATATTCAGCTCATAAGGCGATTGGGTTCCATCACCGTTATTTTGTAGTTCACTCGACCGCCTTTGCGCTCGACTTGCGCGCACATCATTTGGCGGTCTTCATCCGTCAGTATGCCTTCCGTTGGGCGAACCCCAATCCCATCATGACTAGCAAGGAAGTTAAAGTACGTAGTTTTATCACCTTGGGCGAGTCGCGCCATCGCTTCATTTGTCAGCGAAGTCGCCCATTGCGTCAATGTCTCGCTATTTTCACTCATCAAAGCGTGCAGCGTTAATGGCGGCAGTGGGAATTGATAAACCATGTGCGCTTCATCGCCAGCCCCAAAGTAGGATACATTCTCTTTGTGCGGCACATTGGTCTCAGTGATCAACAATGCCCCTGGCATCACTTCATCCAGAATGATTCGCCATAGCTTGATGATTTCATGCGCTTCTTCTAGGTGAATACATGTGGTTCCGAGCTTTTTCCAGATAAAACCAATCGCATCAAGACGAATCGAGCGTCCACCGTTCGCCGCGTACATCAACAAGATATCGATGCTTTCTAAAAGCACTTTCGGGCTGTGGAAGTTAATGTCGATTTGATCGTCCGAGAAAGTCGTCCACACATGTACAGTCTCACCCGACGCCTTGCTAAACGGAGTGTGGAGCGGCAACGCACGGGGGCGCGTTACACTTGAATAGTCAAGGCTCGGATCAGACTCTACAAAGTAGTCTTGGTATTTAGCATCACCCGCTAGGTAACCTTGGAACCAATCACTGCTCTTAGAGATATGGTTGATGACACAGTCGTACATCAGGTCAAAGTTCTCAGATAGTGCATTCAATTGCTCCCAATTACCGAGATTAGGATCCACCTGACGGTAATCAACCACACTAAAACCATCATCCGAGGTGTAAGGGAACATTGGCAAAATATGAATGTTGCTCAATGCCCCTTTCAAGTGGCGGTCAGCGAATGTCTTCATCGTCGCCAGCGTGGGTTCCGCTTGAGCAGAAAAGCTGTCGCCATAGGTGATCAAGTAAGAGGTACCTTGGTCCACCCAATTTTGATATTGCGGTGCTTTGTCTTGCCACTTTTTCATTAGAGCAAGAATATCATCGGTAATTTCTGTCGCGCTGGCCTCGCCATATAGCTTGGCAACTTTATTGTAAATCGAATTAGCAATCATGATTCTCTCCTACTTCTCTTTGTTACCAAGCGTTAAACGCACATCTAAGCTGTTATTCGGGCGCACAATGTAAGCGCCATTGAGTGGATGCTCGCGATAGTTCACCAATTCAACGTCTGCAAAATGCTTCAGCGAATCAAGGTCAAGCTCGATTGGACTCTCAGTTGGGTTGAACACGCGCAGAATGATCGCATTATCACGGTAGAAAGAGTGCCCTAAGCTGGACAGTTCCAGCGCTTGCGGTAATGAGAACAGACTGAATGAAGGTGAATGCTGTCTCGGTTCAAAGCGAACTTGGAAGCGTTCGAGACGATTTTCAAAACTATTCAGCGATTGTTTTTGGTACCCAAAAGGTAGGTCCAAATAACGGCGTTCTAACTGACGAATGGTCTTGTGCTGGGCGTTATCACACAGAGCCAGAGCAAAGCTAAAGCTCATCGCTTTTTGCAGTTGAGCATCAGGCGTATATACCACTGTGTTGTTGATGCCAGATGCACGCCCCGGACGCCATAACAAGTCATCCTTACCAAGTCTTCCGGTCGACTTAAACAAAGTCAGTGCGATCTTATCGCTTTCTGAGCCTTTCAATACCTGAAACTCTTTAAGGCCACGTCCCGTTATAATCAAAGCTCGCTCCGACTCAGCAATCGCGACAGAACCATCTGTGGTTTCAATATCGACAGGACACTCTCGGTACTTTTCACGCCATTGCGCTAGGTCGGGAGCAACAGGACGCTCCATCAGTGCGAAAGGTTGAGTGCTGATCGAAGTATCAGTCTGAAGATCTGAGTTAATCAGAACACGTACACGGTGATCGCAAGTGTTGTTCACTGTGTTGATATCAAACAGAAGCTGGGACTCACCACTAACCAAACTCATCGTAATGTCGAAGACCGCTTGTCTATTCTGCTCACCACTTTGTCGTACCGTCAGATCTTGCGGCACTACTAACGTTGCTCGAACAGATAAGCTTTGTTGCGTTTCACCAACCGTACATGACAACCACTCAAGCGAAGTGCTGTAGTTTGGTGTATCACCTTCCAGTGGTGAGAAATCGTAGGAGTCGCCATCGTCGGCTTGCTCTTCAAACGTCAATAATTGCTCGATGACGCGGCCATTAATTTTGTCTTCTAAGCGCAATTGACCTTGCTCTAAAGAAACTCGCAATGCTTGGTTTTCGATCACCGTTTGCTCGCTGTTCACTTGCTCTGCATTGGCTTGCTCACAAGCTTGAACTTCAAAAACGCGATACCCCATTGCAGGTAATTCAGAAACAAACACATTAAGCTCGAATCGGTAGTATGGTGGTACGTCGACTTCCTTCTCGCCGTCTTTCGTTACCTCAATGATCTTACCGCCACTCAATGTTTCTTTCTTGAGCACTTCAATCGGTAGAGGCTGACCAGAATCCAGAACCGAAATGTTCTCACTCGCACTAAATACAACCGCTTTGACCATCCCGTTGTAAGGCGTCATTTGACCGTTGAATAACATCAACTCATCATCATGACATGCACTGGCAATCTCTTTGATAACGAGATTGTAAAGGCCGTTACAAATCTCTTCCGCTTGCTTGAGACGATGCATGATATCGGCGTTGGTGGCATCGCTATTACATCCACCCATGCTGTCATGGGCATGACATTCAAGGATTTTTTTCCAAGCGATATCGACTAACTCAGTGTGTACGGTAATACCTTGAGCCTTCGCGATAGCGATCACCACTTCAAGCTTCTTCAACAAGAACTGTTCAATTTCAAAGTTGAGTTTCTTGATGTCATAACGGACTGAACCAATGGTTTTATGGATGCGCGTGTAGCGTGGCAACTTGAACTCACCTTGGTACGTCTCAAACGCTTGGTCATTATCACGTAACACATCAACAAACGCTTCCATCGATGAAATCACGTAAACATCTTTACCCGAGCGCTCAGTCGCGGCTTGTAAGGTTTTTGGTAACTCAGGGTCGATATTCACTTGGTCACCACCCGATGGAATCAACACTTCATCCAAACCTGAAAGTGATTTGATCTTTTCTACCATCGGGAAGATTTTCTTATCCAGATGATCAGGCGTCGCATTGATGTTCTTCGCTGCGCCATAACCATGAACTAGGTTGTAAGCATAGATCTCGTCGCCCCCAGTCGAACGCCAGAAGAAGTGCGATTTTTCGACCTGCTGGTCATAGTCAATACCGCGCCAGAAGATAATGTTATCGATACCCATGCCTTTAAAAATGGTAGGCATTTGCGCGTTATGACCGAAGGTATCTGGTAAGTAACCCACCTTCATACTGTGGCCAAGTTCCTCAGCGATATGCATACCGTATTTCAAGTTACGGATGATCGATTCTGCGGCGACGTTGTAGGTATCGGTTTGTGTGTACCATGGTCCAATAAACAGTTTCTTCCCTGAAACCAATTTAGCCATGCGCTCCTGCATGTAAGGTAGGACTTTAAGATAATCTTCCACAATAGAGGACTGGCCGTCTAAGTGGTAACAGGTATAAGCCTCGGTGTTTTCAAGCGTTTCAATTACTTTGGTAAAATTGTAAGTCGCGAGTACATCACTATCCTGTTGGGTGAAATACCACTCACGATCCCAGTGAGTGTGAGGAATTACGTGTACTTTAGCCATTGGCGTTGTCTCTAAATCTTGGTCTGAATTTTATTGGAGGAAGATGCGTCTTCCTCCGTTGAAAATGGTTAAGCTTGAGTAGGCTGAGGTTTAGTGCAAAGCAGCAGAGCCACAGCAATAAACAGAGAGCCGGCAATAACAGAAATGGTGTAGCTCACAGGATCAGACGATAGGAACCATCCCCATACTGCCGGTAATGGCAAGCTTTGGAATACGTTCAGCACTACGGCTAACTGCGTACCGATGATGGAACCTAAGATCATGATTGGAATCATCTTCGGGTTCTTTAGGATGAATGGAATCGCTCCTTCTGAAATACCAATTAAGCCCAGCATCAAAGACGTTTTACCGACGGTTTGCTCTTCTGGAGAGAACACTCGCGGACGGAATTTGCCATCAAGTAAGGCAGCAAGGCCAACACCGATAGGCGGGATAACGATGCCCAATTCACGGGCAATCAAATCAAAACCTTCGCCCATGCCATTGAGACCTAACGCCACCGAGCCTGCGGCTTTGTTGATTGGTCCCCCCAAGTCAAATGCAGTACCTGCCGCAATAACCATCGAGTAAATGCCGCGACCAGCATCACCCGCTTCGGTAAACAGGTTGATCATGGCGATGTTCAAAGCCCCAAAGAATGGATTGATGACGTATTCCATCGTCAGCACCATCACCACACCCGTAATCGCCGGGACCACAAGCATGGTTTTTAACGTGGTAAGCTCTGATTTCACTTTGATCGTGTCGTTCAAGAAACGTACGAGATAACCAACCAGGAAACCAATCGCGATGGCGCCAAAGAAGCCAGAAGGCGCCCACCCCTCTAGGTCGAAAAAGCGTTTGTACACTTCGTCACTCATCACGCCGCCAATAAAGGCAGGAATCAGAGCGGGTTTACCAGCGATAGAATAGGCAAGGTATGCAGCAAAGATTGGGTACATGAACTTAATGGTCATGAAGCCCAATTTATCCAAGGTTTGAATCGGAGTGCCGGAGATATCTATGAACTCACCGGTGATCTTGGCAACCGCCATGAGAAGACCGCCTAAAACCACGACAGGTAGCATGTAGCTGATACCTGTCATGATGTGGCCGATCGCAACTTGATACGCCGAGCGCTTTTCTTCAATTGGAAGCTCACTCAATGCCGCCGACTTTTCTTTGCCACGTTGGAAAACCGTTGGCAACAAAGCATCCACATGTTTGATCAGCTCTTGAGTTCGCACTTTTAATGGGTTGGCATTATCAAAGCGCTCCATGTCCATGATGGGTACGTCAACGGCTAGCACGACACCATCAGCGGTTGCGATGTCGTGAGCAGTCAATCGGTTTTTCACACCATCGCTGCCTTGGGTTTCCACTTTGACTTCATAGCCATGCTTGTCAGCCCAGCTTTTGATTTTTTTAGCTGCCATAAAGGTATGTGCAATGCCTGTAGGGCAGGCGGTGACTGCAACCAGCTTCTTTTTACTCATGGGTCTATACCTTGTTATTTTTTACTGCGGACAGTATATGAACCCCAACTCGGCTCAGATATTGTTTCCTCATACAACTCACGTATCACGATACATCTGTGATCCGACGCAAAGACAACGCGGCCATTTTCAAGCGTAATACCGACAGTTTTCTCAATAATAGTCAAAAGCGATGAACACTTTTCGAGGCATAGAGCGCGTTATCTACGAGTATCTGATTGGGCACGCTAGTCAGCTGCATGAGATCTCGGCAAAAACCATAGCCAACAAGGCACTTACCACTACAACTTCGGTCAATCGGGTTTGTAAAAAAATGGGGTATGCCAGCTACACAGAGTTGCGCTATAAATTGGCAAATGAGTTGAAAGAACAGGCACAAAACCTAGAGGGTGAAGAGTGCGAGCAAAGTGTCATTTCACAAGTGGCAAAGACACTGAGTGGCTCCCCTGTTGTGTATCTGTACTCTCGCGGCGCATCGATTGTGAGTGTGAACTATTTGTCGCGCTTTCTTTCTCTGGCGAATATTCCTCACTTGGTGATCACAGATATCCACCAGCTAACGCGGGCTGAGCTCGGAACGCTCTTGTTAATCAGTAAATCTGGGGAGACACAAGCCGTTGTAGAGATGGCGCACAACGCCAAAAGAAAAGGTCTTAAGGTGATGGGAATCAGTCGAAAAGGCTCTACATTAGCGCAATCGAGCCACCTGAATATTCCTTTGGAGGAGCAAGTGGATGGTATTTCTCTCTATAGTCGAGAGTCGCAAATCCATATCCTTAATATCGTTGATAAAATCGGCAAAGAGCTGCTCACTTTTTAATTCGCCTCTGCTCTTATTTCCGATCAAAAAAAGCGGTCAATGACCGCTTTTTTTGATTTCTTTCGTTACTACAGGTTCATCACAAAACCTAAGCGCACTGCGTAATCGTTCTCACGGTTACCTTGTTCATCCACGTAGGTTTCATCGACAGAAACCAGCTCCATGTATGGCGTCCAAGTTTCATTCAACTTGTAGTTAACCATGATCGTGTGCTCCCAGTAATCATCTCGACCAGTGCCTTGATCTACGCCATCTTGGTAACGGTATCGAGGGTTGTACATCAGACCCACATCGCCGAAGTTTTTCGAGATCCAAAGATCAAACTGGTTAGAAGCACCACGAGTGGTACCAGAACCATCAAGGTAGTTTTTACCATTCGCATCGTTTGACCAGTTGTAGCGGTAACGCCCCGTTAGAGACACGCCATTGTCAAACGTCGTACCAAGCTTTAGATAAGGTCGGTATTCCGTCCAGTTCGGGGCTGTTACCATCACCAAACCTGGCGCCCAATACCAATCTTCACCAAGATCAAACTTGTAAGTTGCTTCAAATTCCTGTGCCGCTGCCTTCAAGCCATTCTTATCTGGATCATTAGAGTCATTACCAGCAAAGTAACCATCATTGTGGATTTGCGCGGCTTCGGCACTAAAGTAAAAACCCGTATCGAAAGTATGCATAAATTTCACACGGCTATCGCGAATATCAGACGCGGTGTTGTGACCAAAACGTACATCCAGCTTGGTCTCACCAGCAAAGGTAGGTAGGGCTGTCACTGCAACAAGAGTAGAACACAGTAGGGCTTTTGTTTTCATTTTAGACCTTTATATTGTCGTTAATAACTGATTCGCCGCCACTATATGCCCGTGAGTTTTACACTGTAAAAAGTATCATCGTACAATCGATGTATGCCGATTCGACTTGAACTTGAATCACACTAAAATTCTGCTTTTTCCTTCTGTTTCGCTGCAATTTAACGCATAAAAAAGACTCCCATTAGGGAGCCTTGGTTTAAATAGGGGGAAATAAAAATCTGTGTTTACTGAGCGTCTTTTTGCAGTGCTTCAAATTTCTTCAGTTGCTCTTGCTGACGCTTTTCTAACGTCGCTTTCTGCTCTGCTGTCAGTACGTTGTAGATATCGTGCTGTGCTTTCAATTGTGCCAATTGTGTATCAAGCTGTTTTGCATGCGCTTGTTTGATCAGCTTCGTCGCTTTCACTTCATCAAATGATGATGCTTTCACTAACTTCTCAAATTGCTTCGCGCTCTCTTGAACCGCTTTAGGATCTTGATTACCCGCCAGCTCGCTGCTCAGTTTGATTTGAATCTCTTCGATTTTCGCTTGTTGCTCAGTCGTGATGCTTTCTAGACCAAATGGCTTTGGTGCCGCAGGCTGCGCTGGTGCAGATTCTGCAAATACATTTGCGCTGCTTAGGAGTAGAATTGTCGACAATAGGTAGCGTTTCATTGGGGGAACCTTTTTTACTTCAATTTGGAGTTAGGTGAGACCGAGGCGATACCACATGGTTTCCTACATCGAATCAATATGAGACTTTCGTTCACAAAACTGAGTAAGTTAAAAATTGAACGGAACTTTAAAACAATTGAGTGACGACTTCGTCTTTTTCCGACGATTGACGTCTTAGTCATTGTTTAACTTGAATCTAAGCGCTTATGTTTACTTTTACCCCAGCAATCATCGAGATTGATACCCATAGAATCACTCTGTCACCTGACGACCAAAATTTGGTTGAAGTCGCACGTAAGGCCAAAGTGAATATCGCCGCGCCTTGCTTGAAGAACCATCGTAAACACGGATGCTGCCATGCTTGCAAAGTCGAAGTTGATGGGAAGCCACGTTATGCCTGTAAGGTAAAACCGAAATCGGGGATGAAAGTGGTGGTGCGTCGCCCTGATCTCGACACAGCGCGAAAAGAGGCGATAAAAGCCTACAAGCAGCAAATCAAAACGGGCGAAACTACGCCTTGTCAGTGTGGCTAAAGGCACGTTTCTATTGCCAATTCGGAAACAAAAAGGGCGACCATTGAGTCGCCCTTTTGCTGATTATTGTTTTGGATTGAGGATAATGGTGGTGCGTTTCGCTTTGCTGCCGAACGCTTGAAGTGCTTTGGCTTGCACTTCTTTCAGCGTCACGCTTTGCGCAGCTTTATCAACATCTAGCAACACATCTAATCCGTAGTCATGTACTAAATAACGAGTATATGCCCAGCTGCGTTGCCCCGGATTGTCATCCATGTCCTTCATAGAAACAGAAAGCTGTTTCGCGGCAATATCGACTTCTTGTTGCGTGATGTTTTTCGCTAACGCATCGAAGATCTTGTCTAACTGTGCATCCATCTTACTGACGTCTCTAGGATCGATTTGCGATTCAAAGAACCAATCTGAAACCTGCTCTCTGTCTTGCGTAATCGGATAAATACTCGGGCTGTAATCCAAGCTTGCTTCTTCACGCAATTGATCTGTTACTCGTGCTGCCGCAATGCGTTGCAACATGTCCTCGATCACCGTATCACGCGCGGTTCTTGGTGACTCGTGCTTGTTAGTTAAACGCAGCAAGTACAACGACGACGGCTCATTCCCTTCCGCCATCACTAAGCGGCTTTTAGCGTTAGGTTGAAACGCGACATGATAATCCACCGCCGCCCCTGTTCTGAGGTCAATGGATGCCACGTACTTGCGCAGCAATGGTGTAATTTGTTCTGGCTCAACGTCCGCCAAAATCACCATTTTAAAGCCACGATTCACCTTAAATAACGCATCATGCACGGCAAATACTTGCTCTTTGGTTACCTCATCCGCGCCATGAGTTAATAGCAAGCGGTGGCGACTGTTAGGTAAGTAGGCATTTTCATTCGCCGCTTTAACCCATTTACCCATTGGTGATTCAAAGAACGAGCGACGTTGCTGCACATACTCACGCTTCACCGCGTCGAGTTGGCGCTCATCGACTTTAATTTGCGTTGCCACGTTGTACAAACCGTTCATCGCACTGGCTAGGTGCGCTTTGGGCGCTATAACCTCTATACCATGATTCGTCGGCCCCAGAATCGGGAACAGTGAAATGTCGTTTTTGCGTAAGTAACTATCCAGCTCTGCGCCTGAGAAATCGCCTAAGCCACTACGTGCTGCTGACATTGTCGCCACTTCAAAAGCAGGATAGAGCGATTTATCAAGTGCCGCTTTACCACCTTGGCTCACTAAATATACGTAAGCGCGGTTAGCGGCTTTTTCATCTTTTTGGAACCAAACTTCAATGCCATTTGAGAGGGTGTAAACTTGGAACCCGCCCTTCTCTTCACGCACGTTGATAATGTCACCTTCTTGGCTCGGCTGAATAAAGCCATCTGTCTTAGCGTACATTTCCAACGGCTTTTCACCAGCTTGTGCATAAGCGGCGCTGAGCAATGCAAACTCACCAGCGAATTGCTGCTTACTTTCCGTTTTACCCAAACCAATCACAAAGTTAGCTGGCTCAGCAAGCAAATCTTCAAGAGCTTGGTTGGCATGGCTAAGATCATTGTCTTTCACAAAACTCGTCAGGCTTTGCTTGTAACCGTCTTTTGATTGGAACACCGAATCGCGCTCCAGTTGGAATACGCGAGCCTCTGCGTAACCTGCTGGCTTACGTTTCGCCCAATCCGAGTCGAGGTTGTTCAGCTCGCCGTACCAACTCGACATTACGTTCTCAAGCTCTTGTTGCGTGACACCATAATCACGCAAAGACGTCAGTGTATTGAGGAAAATTTGCTGAATATTGTCGCGACGCTCCGGAGCAAACGAGACACCTGCCGACATCATGCGGTGATAATTAGACGAGTAAGGCTGTGCATATACGTATTGGAAAGATTCAGCGGCGTTATTAAACACCGTCAGCAAACGTTGTTGAATAAGCTGAGCGCTCAGTTCATCTTGCCACGCTGCATGTTGCTGCTGCACCGTTTGTCGCGTGACAGAGTCTCGGTCGATGATCAGATGTAAGCTTGGCGACTCCATCTGGCTACTTGGCAGAATACGGTTAGCGTTGTTCACTCGTATATCACGACGATTTTCGAGCTCGATATCAGAGGTGCTTTCCCAGTTAGAGAACTTTTTCTCGATGATCTTGGTGATCGACTCAACATCGACATTACCGGTAATGATCAACTCGGCATACTGCGGTTGATACCACTTGTCATAAAACGTTTTTAACGCCGGAGAGGTGGTATTTTCAATTGAGCTGCGCGTGCCAATTGGATCGTGATCCGCATAAGGCGTCCCCTCAATAGAAGCTTGATAAGCATTGAATGCTAACGCTTTATCATCAGGACGAGAGCGTCGCCACTCCCCTAGAATCACCCCTTTCTCTTTTTCTACCTGCGTTGGGTCAAACTCAATACCATCACTGATATCGCGCATCCACGTAAGCGCTTCATCTAATTTACTTGGGTTGGCAAGGTCGAGCTTATAAGTCGTCTGCTGGTAAGTGGTGGTAGCATTAATGTCAGCACCAAAACTGCCACCAGATGCTTCAAACAACTTCACCACATCATTGCCAGAAAAGTGCGTACTGCCGTTAAATGCCATGTGTTCGATAAAGTGTGCATAGCCTTTTTGGTTGGCGTCTTCTTGGAACGAACCAACGTTCATCATCAAACGTACTGAAACTTCCTCATCTTGAGTTGGGTAGATGTGGTATTTCATCCCATTGGCAAGCTGGTCGACCGTCCAATTTGGATCGGCTTGGAGAAGTGTAGGTTGAGGAGTCAGAGCACACCCTGACAGCAATAAGGCGGGGAATAACAACGTGCTACGCATAACTATCGTCCCTAATAAAGATTAATTGAGGCAATATATCGGTCACGTCATATGCTTGATATTTAATATGAAATATACGCCCGAATAGTAAGATCTCCATCACACTTTATAAAAATAAGAATTATTTACAAAGCGTTAGGGAGCGCCTTTCTTTTAAACAAGTTAGCGCAAAAAGGCAAAGCACTGTGTTGAATATTTGCGCATTAACATCAGTACCACTCAAATACGCGACATAGATCTGAATTTATTTTGACCACTAAAATATAATGTCGCCGCTAAATACCTATTTTTATAAATATAAGAGCCAACTATAACTTTATGCTTAAAAATCTATCTCTAAAGAACAAACTGGCGATCTCTGCCAGTGCTGCCATCATCCTCGGGGGAGTGTTGGTGGAGGGGCTGTCTTTCCGTGATGCTTTGCAAAGACTTGATGTTGAAGTCGCTCAGCGCCTAGAAAGTACTAGCGCATCTTACAACCAATACGTAAGCGACTGGCTACTATCGAAAGAACGGGCACTCACATCGCTTTCTCAAGACGCTGAAAAATCAGCGATTGTGACGCACCTTAAGCAGGTTCGCGATTCTGCCGCGTTTGATAACGTCTTCCTTGCGTATCCAGACGGTTCTCAAGACAACGCGAATGGTGTTGTATTGCCACCGGGTAACGATGACCCTCGCCAATGGGGTTGGTACACCAACGCAATCGCAAACCCTTCGAAAGTCTTTATGGACAATCCAACCGTTGCTGCGGCAACAGGTGCAAACGTAGTGTCTTTGGGTAAAGCACTCCAGCTTCACGGTCAAACCAGCGTGCTAGGTGCAGACGTGGAAATCGGTGACATCCTAAATAGCCTGAACCAAGTGATTCTGCCTGGTGAAGGTTATATGTTCATCGCCAACGATCAGGGCAATATCTTTACCCACAACAACAGTAAGCTGCTTAACCAGCCCGTGAGCAAGCTGGGCTTAAATAACAGCGACATCGTCGCGGCTGCCAACTCTGGACAAGAACGCACCATCTCCATCAACGGCAAAGACTTCGTGGTTTACGCGAAAGCCATCGATGGCACCAAATTGACCACAGTAACGGTTCTGGATAATGACTCTTTGGTCGCCCCACTTTACGATGCCGTTTGGGGACAAATCATCGCAACTACGATTGTGGTGATCATCTGTGTGGCCTTGTTTAACCTATTGTGTAACATCCTTTTCCGTCCGCTTTACAACGTGTCAAATGCCCTATCGCAAATCGCCAATGGTAGCGGTGATTTAACTCAGCGCATCAAAGTTGAGAACCGTGACGAAGTGGGTGAATTGGCAGAAAACTTCAACCAGTTCGTTGCCAGTCTTCAGCAGCTTATCGGCCATATTCGTCATCAAGCGGAGAGCTTAAACGATCAATCAGAGCTGAGCACGAAACGGGCAAACCAATCGGTTGAAGAGCTTAACCACCAGCAACAAGAAATAACGCTTGTGGCAACAGCAGTGACCGAAATGGCCTCTGCGACGCAAGAGATCGCTTCTCATGCCGAGCAAACAGCAAAAGTGGCGCAGGACTCTTCCGTAAGCACACAAAACGGCCACTCACTGGTAGTGAACACCAAAGACTCGATCAACAACCTGTCTTCGGAAGTGAACCAAGCCAGCGGTGTTATCAGTGAACTGAACCAGCATGCTCAAGACATCAATACCGTGCTATCGACCATTCGTGACATTGCTGAGCAGACCAACCTACTTGCATTGAACGCTGCGATTGAAGCTGCACGTGCAGGCGAACAAGGCCGCGGTTTTGCTGTGGTTGCGGATGAAGTTCGTGTTCTATCGCAACGTACTCATACTTCGACAGAAGAAATCAAGTCCACCATCGAGACACTGCAACGCACAACTCAGCGTGCCGTTACTTTGATGGAACGCAGCTCTGAACTGGCAATAGGTTCGGTAGAAGATGCCGACCGTGCTTCCCAAGCGCTGGATGAAATCAACTCGGCAGTAGCAATGATCAGCGATATGGCGACCCAAATCGCCACCGCCGCAGAAGAACAAACCCACGTGACCAATGAAATCACCCAGAACGTTACTTCCATCAAAGACGTCACGGATCACTTGGTTATCGGGGCAGAGGAATCGATGAATCAGTCGTCTGAGCTGAAATCTCAAGCAGAAGATCTCAATTCGAAAGTGGCAACGTTCAAACTGGCGTAATTCTCGCTTCAAACCTCAATTCCAAACCCCGCCACGTTGCGGGGTTTGTTGTTTCTCCCTTGTGTAAATTGGGCTTAAATTGACCCGAAAGCCCCAAAAAACCGTACATAAGAGCAATACCATCGACATGATCACCCATCGACATCAGCAAGCTTCTTAGAGAGCGAGATGGGCAATATATTTCAGGGAAACGGCTTTTTAACCTTATTCAGGAACACTTGAAGGGGTGCGCTTATGAATCTTATGGACCTACCCAAAAAACGGGGCAAATGGAATCTAGAACTGTGCAAACAAAGTGCGGCGAACTACAAAACACGTACAGCCTGGTGTGAAGGATGCAAAGCAGCCTACAGCGCGGCCTACCGTAATGGATGGCTCGACCAATGTTGCGCTCACATGCAACGTGTCGGCGTCAAATGGACATACGACAAGTGCAAGCGAAACGCCAAACAATACCACACTCGTTCAGAATGGAATCACGGCTGCAAGAGCGCCTACCACGCAGCAAGGAAAAACGGTTGGATAGAAGATTGCTGCGCTCATATGCTTCCTTCTCGTACCGGTAAGAAATGGACATTCGAAACCTGCTCAGAAAACGCAAAACGATACGAGACGCGATCCGATTGGCAGCGAGGATGCAGCGGCGCTTACAACGCGGCCAATAGAAATGGATGGCTGAACGACTGCTGCACGCATATGAAGCCCATCGAATTGAAATGGGATTTGGCCGCCTGTGTCAAAAGCGCGCGAGCCTTCGGAACACGCACCGAGTGGATCAGTGCCTGTAAAAGCGCTTACCAAGCAGCCAGAAATCGAGGTTGGCTGGAGCAGTGCTGCGCTCATATGGGCGCCCCGAGAACACAAAAGAAATGGACGTTTGACGCTTGCATCCGAAGCGCGGCTGAATACAAAACCCGAACCGCATGGCAAGAAGGATGCAGTGGCGCCTACTTCGCCGCTCACCGCAATGGTTGGATGAAAAGGTGCTGCGCCCACATGCGTTCTGCACGTTCAAAATGGACGCTAAAAATCTGCAAAGGCAGTGCATCGTACTTCTCGACCAAAAAAGATTGGTTACGCTGCTGTCGCGGAGCTTACAACGCCGCTCATCGCAACGGTTGGTTAAGTGAATGCTGCTCGCATATGGCCAGACCTCGACCACGAGCAGCCTAGCAACCAGTAAGACAAACTCTCTTGGTTTCACCGCTGCAACAGTGCCTCTACTCGTTGCAGCAGATCCGTCACGAACCAATAATTGATTCAGATTAATAAAGCGTTAATCAGTCCAACATTAAAACCGTGAAGCACATAAAATACGCGTCCTATTTTACTGAGTAAGAGCTAACGAGTGACACGCGATCAATTTGAGTTATTAGCGCCGGGCGGCGATCTGGATTCCATCAAAGCAGCCATTGCTGCGGGTGCCGATGCTATCTACTGCGGACTCGACCGTTTTAATGCCCGCAACCGAGCCACCAACCTCACTTTAGATAACTTGAATGGCGTGCTGATGCTAGCTCATCAGCACAACTGTAAGATCTTCCTGACTCTGAACGTGTTGATTCTGGAAAGCGAAATCCCAGCCATCGTGCGTTTGCTCAGCCAATTAAACACCACCGCGATTGATGGCGTGATCGTGCAAGATCTTGGTTTGGCTTACATTCTCAAGAATCATTTCCCAGATCTAGACGTACACGCTTCAACCCAGCTCAACACGCACAACGAAGGGCAGATCTTGTTCCTTAATCAGTTGACGGCGAGCCGCGTGAACCTCTCTCGTGAACTGAACATCAATGAGATCAAGCCTCTGGCTCAGTTTGGTCGTGAACATGACGTGATGATGGAAGTGTTTGTGCACGGCTCTTACTGCATTGGTTTCTCTGGCATTTGCTACATCAGCTCTGCACGCAACGGCGCTTCGGGCAACCGTGGTCGTTGCAGCCAACCTTGTCGCGAGCAATACGAAACCACCAAAACAGGCAACAGTTACCCTCTCAACATGAAGGACAACTCGGCATTTGGCGATTTAGAAGCGCTTGCCGATGCGGGTGTGTATTCGTTGAAAGTGGAAGGCCGCATTAAGAAATCTCACTACGTTTACACTGTAGTCGACAACTGGCGTAAACAGATCGACCGCTTGTGTGATGGCGTAGAATTGTCGAACGACACCACAGAGTTGTACACCGTATTTAACCGTGATTTCTCTAACGCGTTTTTGCAAGGCGATTTCGGTAAAGCGATGTACATCGACAACCCTCGCGATCACGCCGTAAAACACTTCTCAAAGATCTACAAATGCAAATCCGCCGATGATGTACAAGGCGTGAAGAAGAAACTCTACAACGACAAAACCGCAATCATTGAGAAGGTTGCAGAGAAGACTCAAAATTTTGATGTGACCTCAACGCAAGCCTCTGGCAGCAGCCTAAAAGGCGCGATTGATGTACCGACTTTGCCGGCGCTGCCTCAACCAGCAATGCGTGAAGGCGCTCCGAAGCTATCTGTCTTGATTTCATCATTAGAAGATACCGCACTATGCGAAGACAGCAATACCGATGTGTATTTCCAGCTACCAATGGGGTTAGCGGGTGAACTGAATGCGATGATTGAGCTGTTCCAAGCAAACCCAAGATTGAAACCTTGGTTCCCTGCGATTTTGATTGGTGACGATTACCAAGCCTCACGTGCATTCTTAGAAGCCGTGAAGCCAGAATTGTCGATCACCAACAACTCTGGCGTGGGCATTTTGGCTCAAGAGCTGGGATTAGGTTGGGTTGCAGGCCCGCAGATGAACACAGTGAACTCCTACTCGTTCAAATGTTTGCAAGAAGAGTTCGCCGCAAGCGGTGCGTTTATCTCTAACGAGCTGAACATGAAGCAGATGCGCCACATTAAGCGCCCGCACAACATCCGCAGCTACTACAGCATTTACCACCCGAACACTCTGCTGACCAGTCGCCAGTGTTTGTTCCAACAAACCGAAGGTTGCCGCAAGATTAAGGTCAACAAAGGTTGTTTGAAGCGTTGTGACAAGCGCACATCGATCATCAACCTAAAAGACAACCCGTATGTGGTGCAAAAACAAAAAGGCAGTCACAACTCGATCTACAGCGAGCACAACGTGTTGAACCTAAAAGTTCTGCAAGATTTGCCTCAACTGTTAACTGACGTATTGATCGACCTGCGCGACATCCAGACAGAAACCAAAGTCACGATGACCAAACCTGAATTGATCGATGCCTTTACCGCTCTACTGAATGAACACAATGAGCAGCATGTTGAAGCACTTAATACTGCGATTCACCCAACGGCAAACGCTCAATACTTGAAAGGCTTGTAACGGAATCTCATCAGATTCAACTGCACAATTTATGGAAGACTTATGCACCCAATGAAGCAAGAAACACTGAGCTACTTTGATGATTTGAACTACAGCGTGATAGCGCAAACGGAAGCAGTTTATGAGCTAAAACAAAACCGTACGGGTTTAACCGTTGAGCTTAACTTCTCTGTACTTGGTAAAGGCAAATTGCCCACAGAGAGCGAACAAAGAACCGATAAGAAGCTGTATTTCATTGATATTGAAGACATCGAACGCATTGGGTTTGAAGCACTCGAACCTTTCGCGGTTGGACTTGGTGAACATTGCTCTATGGTGGTATTTGAAGAAGAGTTCTTTGAACAAAGCATGAAAGAGATGTGGATGTTCCTATCGAACGATCCGCGTGATCGTGATGTTTTCAACGACAGTAAGTTTTATCGCCCTTAACCCTTTCAAGGCGATTTTGCTCTTGATTTTTACCTCTTGGATGGCCGTTTTGAACACCAAAATCGCCATCCAATTTATCACTTTATCCCGCTTATTCTGACTCTGTACCAGCCTATTTTTGGGCTCAAGATCCACTTTTTCTCATCGTATTAGCAATTCATTTTATTCGCCCCAACAATGCTCTCCTACCCAACCAAAAGCATTAATCAAGTAAATACTCTAGCCACCAATAATCGACACCAATATTCATCCCAATCAATAAATTAGCTGAATTTATAAAACCATGTGCATATGGTGATTTTTTTCTGAATCGGCCTTCAAATTTTGAGTTGTTTCTTTTCATTTGTAACTGGATGTAAGCAAAAAATATAAATGATTTCGGCAGTGGTTAGATCAAGGGCCTTCCCTCTCTTTGTGACATTTGCTTAGTGTTTGAAGTCCTCGCCGGAAATCCCTCACGAATAGAAAATCAACAAGGACAGTCACTTAGCTTTTTTTAAAGCGAGTGATGAGGATTCAACAATGAAGAAAACAACAATCAGTTTGATGGTAACAGCGGTGCTCATGGGTTCCCCAATCATGGCCACCTCTGCTCTTGGTGCAACGCAAGAAAACGTTATAACAGCCGCTCAAAGCGAGTCGGTCTCTGCCACGATAACCGTGCCACAGGTTGACCAGTGGTACTCACAAGCGCAGATCGATTTGAAAAATATCTCAGGCCAGCAATTAGATTTAGCGGACGCAGAGATTTGGGTAACGTCAGACAAAGACGCGACGGTGAATAGTTCATGGGGCGCACCTTTTAATGTCAGCAGCCCTGCTCCCAATACGTTTGTCTTTACTCATGACAGCACGTCACAAATTCTAAACGATGGTCAAACGGCTCAAATCTTCTTTGGTCTCAATGCCAGCAATGGTGATTACATCGATGGAAACGACGTGCACGTCGAGAAGGTGATCATCAAGAATGATCCTGCACTTCAAGGCAAAATCACCCTACAAGCACCAAATGCACCACACGCCAGCCTAGCCGCGGCATCGATTTTGGTCGAAGGTGAAAACTACAGTGAGACCGTGTCTGTCCCGTGGGGAAGAAGCTTTGTTCTGGAGCACCTCCAAGATGGCGAATATCAAGTCACCGCTCAAGATGTAACGAGCGAAATGGGGATTGCCCACGCCTCCTCACCAACCTCAACCGTGACGGTCGATAGCGATGCAACGCAGCCGAGTGTTTCCGTGCAGTACGATGCGTTTATTTACTACGCGACCATCTCGCTCACCATGCCTGCACTGGAGGGCATTACGGCAAGCCTAACCACAGATGCCACCGTGAAAGCGGCAGGCACACAAGACGTTGAACGCAGCCTAGTGGTGCCATTTGGCGGCGAGATCGACATCAGCAAACTGCTTGATAACCACAAATACGATCTCTCCTACTCACCTATTACGGTAAACAACGTGCTTTACCAACCGAGCGACAACCTCGATGTCTTGGTCAACAAAGACACGGCGACGGAAATCAGCACTAACATCGTTGAAACGCCTATCGCGAGTGACGACTTCACTACCGTTCAAGCGAGTATTGTCGACTTACCTCAAGAAGCGATGCCAATTGTGCTCAACCTTGTCGCGAAAGATGGCTCTAGTCGCTACAGCTACGAGATTACTAGCTCGCCATTCACCTTACCTGACGACGTTAAGCCGGGTGAGTACGACATCCAAATCGATTCGGTGTTTGCTGGAGACACACGTTACGCCTATGACGGGGATGAATCTGTCTCTGTCACGCAAAGTGATGCTCCGTTGTTGCTAACGCTGCCATTCCGCGAAGCGATGAGCCTTGCAGTCAAAGGCTTCCCAGACTACGTAGCAAACGGCACGGTGACGAACGACAGCGAACAAACCACTAATGAAATCGGCGCAACCAAGGTCAATGCCATCTTCAAGTATGCTGGCTTGAGTGGTTCTGGTGATCCGGGCGTGATCTTGCCGAAAGACGAGCTTCCGCTGCATAGAACCTACGCGAACGCACAAAGCGCTTCAGAGCTTTCAGGCCATCACGTACTACCAGTGATGGTGGTTTACACCGCAAACGCAAGTGGTGGTGCAAGCTGGACAGACTTAGTTGATGATGAATTGCTCTACAAACATTACGCGACCTTCATTACTCAAGCTATCGCGGCGCAAGACTACGCGGCTGGTGATGGCAGCTCGCCAATGTCGTTTGTGCTTAACCCAGACTTCCTCGGTGAACTACAGAAAAACCCAAGTCATGTGGACGACCTAAACCAAGCTGGCGCGGTCAATGTGAATGACCAACTGGCTCGTGCGTTGGATTACATGAAGACGACCTACGGTTATCAACCACCAGTGGCCGTGCCTCAATTCGAGAACACGCTGAAAGGCTACATTGCGTCACTCAACTTCATCATGAATGGCTTGGCAGAAGACGTAACTTACGGCTGGCAAATCAACTTGTGGGCGGTAGGCTCTGCCAACTGGATTCACCAGACAGACGACCAATCAGCTGACAAAGGCCAAGAAGTGGCGAACTTCGTCAACTCGCTGGATGTTTACACTGGCACTTACCAACCAGATTACATCGTGTTCGATAAGTATGAGCGCGATGGTTTCGGCTCAGAAGCGATCGCGAACTACGCTTACAACGCCACCAGCTGGACGCGTTATCTATCGTATGTGAAAACCATCAGTGATGGCGTTGAGTCTCCGGCCATGATTTGGCAAATCCCAGGTGGCCACATGCCGACTCAAGATGAAGGCAATACACTGATCAACGTAGAGCATGAAGCGTCTGGCGGCTCTTACTTTATGGGGGATGCGCGCATCGGAACGGACATCAATAACGTACGCAGTGGCCTACTCGACAAGCAGCTCAATCCAACCACTTACAACGGTGCGAGTAACGTTCGCGAATTGCTAGAAAAAGATGCGGGCTACGACTGGTCTCATGTGGCTATGCAAGATCTACCAGCGAGCAACGTGTTTGCCTTACTTTGGGGTGGTGGCTCAACTACGGCGGTCGTTACCATTGGCTCGAACGGCACGGACAACGGCTGGCTAGACAACAAAGTCGACGCTTACGCACAAAACCCAACATGTTTGGTTGGGAACGATTGTGACGGCTCAATTTGGGGCGGTGACGGCGGCGATAAGCCACCAGTCGACAATAATCCACCAAGCGTTTCACTGTCTCCGAACTATCAGGTAAACAGCGGCGAAAGCGTAACCATCACCGCTAACGCTTCTGATCCAGATGGCGACGCGATTAGCTATCAATGGAGTGTCCCTTCTGACCTGACAGTTGTCGGCGACGCCAATAGCGAAACGCTAGTGGTAACGGCTCCGGTCACAGACCCAGACCTCACCTTCACGATTTCGTTGCAGGTTTCTGATGGCGAGCTAAATGCCTCAGACTCAACATCATTGAAAGTGATTGGCGATAACAGCGGTGGTGGTGATGGCATTTGTGCCGATATTCCAGAGTTCGAGCAAAGACAATATCAACCGGGCGAACAAGTGACCTACCAAGGCAACTTGTATCAAGCCGACCGTTGGACGGATTCGACTCTCACTCCTGCTGACCCATACTCAGGCTGGACATTGATTGACAGTTGCTCGTAACAGTCTGATTAATCAGCGTTAACCATCTAAACTCATAACATTCGATACCGTCTTGATAGGCGGTATCTTTTTGTTTAAATAATACATACTACTCTTTGAAACTACATTATTAAAAAAATCCCACCCTCTATTCACAAACAATTCACACCCCTAACATTTAAAACAAAACTTTAAACTAAAAATCAATATAACTTAATAAAACCCATTAAGCAGAATATTATTTCATAGGTAACAAACACAAATTACAGTATTATATTTTGTTTTTATAAAAACAATTACATCCACATGCCTTTAGAAAAATTAATAATAAAAAGACCATCGACAAGCTCTGGTGGTGGTTACAGACCTGTTGAAACCCTCCCTGCTCAACACGCCTCTCCTCAAGTCATTAAAGAAAAAGAAGAACCTACCCCTGAGTTTGAATTTAATATTAAAATCCATTGTTCACTTGAAGAACTAAATACATTGACCGTAGGTGTATTTAGTTTAAGCAAAACAAAAAAAAGAAGACGCTATCTCTCGATGGAATAAGTCGACTGAAGAGGACAAAACTGTGCAATTAACAGCAATGTGCCTCTACGAAGAAGAAAGAAGACTATATCGAGACCTCTTTTTTCAAGCGGGCCATGCTGAGTCATACATTATTACGCCATCATCAAAAGGCAATAGCAGTATTCAGGCAGAGTTCGTCCCAATCAAGCTCGCAATTCAACCTGTAGAGGCGCACCTTGCTTGGGCAACAGAAGGCTATTTCTATCACTTCATAGATGAAAAGCTTCACATGGAATATCAAGTCACAGGTAACGGAAAATGGTCTCTTCAAGTGACTTTTTCCCGAGATGACAATCTAAGTAATGAGCTTGTTTCTGACCATCATTACACATCATGCGTGCTGCCATATAAAGTCAATCAAACACTGGTTGCTAACCAATACGTTTTCTACCAAAAAGAAAAGCTAACCGTGAAAACGCTTAGTCAGATTGATGCGGGATGGCTAGATAAAAATGCCTCAAGACTCGAACTCGATACCATCGTAAAAACCCGCCACCAGCCCCTACTTGTAAGGCACCGACAAGAGCATTTTGAGTGCAACACAGCGACGTCTCCGATAGAAAGTATTGGTACAGTGCACCTTACGGGGGATGCTTGGGGAGATTATCAAACGAGCGAACTATCAGATGGATGCGTACATATTTTAGAAGACAAAACCATCTCAGACTATGTACCAATAGTTAACGTCAAAGCGACAAGCACAGAGCTTATAGATACCTCACGCTTTTATTACACACCGTTTACTAAAAATCTCGATGTCCTTATTTCAGAAGCATTTGGCATGTTCAATACGAACGACAATAACGCCAGCATCCTATTTAATAATGCCAATCAGGCAAAAAAATTCGCAAGTATCTTGGAAACAGAAAAGGATCTCATTATCGCAGTTAACGCGACTAACAGAGGTATTTCACAAGAAGAATCGCAAACCTTCTTTGAACAAGTTGATGAGTTTTATCAAACCCACTATCAAATCAAATACGACAATACGTCCGATTTGTCACCTATCGTTCATGTCGTTGGTCATGGAAGGCCTGAAGGTGACAGTCTTGCATCAACCCCTGACGAGAGTGAAGAGATATTCACCTTTGAGTTGGTGAAGAAATTAAAAGATCTTAAGTTACCTCCATCATCAATAATTAAACTTGATTTTTGTTGGAGTGCTTGTCAATTAAGACCAGAAAACATTACCAGAGAAAAAGCAATTCAACATATAAAAAATGGTGAGTTGGAATTGTTATTTGGTGACCCTAGCAATAGCTTTCTCGGAGAGTTTACCCAAGAATTAGCAGAAGGATGGCCAGAATTTAAAGGTGTGGTTGTTGGTTATTACGGCTCAGTAATGAACACATTGAAAGACAACGTATTATCAAAAGATGGCTCATGGGTGAGAGCGTATGCAACGGAAATTGAATTGACTGATGGTATATTGTTAATGCACAAAGACGAGTTTAATAAAACTATTCACATAAAATAATAGAAAAGATGATGTGGCATCCAATCGCCACATCATCGAGCTCGAACAATAAGTTTCGCACCAATAAGCGATAACTATATTCAATTCTACCTAGGCTCATCAATCCTCCTACCGAGATAAATCCTTTACTTATACGACTCGATAATTTGACACTCAGTGCACTAATACTGCCATTCTGTCCTAGACTAATAAGAAGCCGTGTAACGCCTTGTTAGCTAATGCTTTTACTAGGCACTTTTAACATGCTTAACACTCAGAAAGGCAAAGGATGAAGATTTCAAAAGGCATTGAAGAACAAGGCATCCCCGTTGGCAATTATTACGACAAGTACAACACTCAAAACCCTATTGCTCGAAAGTTGATGCAAGGCTTCGACCGTAACTTAACGGAACTGGTCAACAACGTAGCACCACAATCAATACACGAAGTAGGTTGTGGGGAGGGCGTATGGGTACTCAAATGGCAGCAGCAAGGTATTGATGCCAAGGGCAGTGACTTCTCTCATCAAGTCATTCAACTCGCGAAAGAAAATGCTCTGTCTAGTCACCTAAAAGAAAACCTATTTGAACAGAAGAGTGTCTATGACGTTGAGGCAGCGCATGACTCTGCTGAGATGATTGTTTGCTGCGAAGTACTTGAACATTTAGAGCACCCAGAACAAGCCCTCATCGCACTCCAACAACTTAACGCCTCCCACTATATTTTCAGTGTCCCGCGAGAGCCACTGTGGCGAGTACTGAATATGGCGAGAGGAAAATACCTACAAGATGGTGGTAATACGCCAGGACATATTCAGCATTGGTCAAAACGGACATTCAAAGCACTGCTGTCCCAGCATTTCGAGATTCTTGAAGTGCGATCCCCGATTCCTTGGACAATGGTACTCTGCCAACGAGTCGAACATGAGTAAGGGAAAAATAAAACTCATCTTAAAGTGGCTCGGCAGGTTGATTACTGTGTTTGCCATCGCGTTCGTCGTTGCGAAAATCACTGATTATTCTCAGCAAATAAACATAAAGTCCCTTTCCGCTCAAACTTACTTCATTACGGCTTTCTGCGTCTTACTTTATGCGTTCGGTAACTTACTTTTAGCCCGAGCGTGGGGGCTCTTGTTGTCTGGTTTAGGCTCTCAGCTAAAGCGTGACTCCATGATTTGGGTATTTGGATTGTCCCAACTCGCCAAATACTTACCGGGCAATGTTTTTCATTTCGCCAATCGGCAAATCCTTGGCGTGGAACAAGGCATCAACAACCATACCTTGTTGAAATCCTCAGCTTGGGAAGTCGGGCTAATGATAGTGACGGCGAGTACCTTCAGCACCTTTCTCATCACTTATTACTTCCCTAGCCTAACGTGGCTCAGTGTTGTGTCTTTTTTCACTTTAAATACCGTTCTAGCCGGTATTTTGCTGCGAATATCGAGCATCGACTGTGTAAAAGCGTTTGGGTTGTACCTGATCTTTTTTACGTTGTCCGGTAGCTTATTCTCTTCAGTATATTTGAGCCTATCTACTCACGATGGGGCTGGACAATGGAGTCTGCTTATTGCTTATTTTGTTATCGCTTGGCTCGTCGGTTTTCTTACGCCTGGCGCACCTGCAGGGTTAGGAGTGAGAGAAGCCGTATTGCTTGTTTTATTGGGCACGACAGCACATCAAGAAACACTATTACTCGCCGTGCTGCTTTCACGCATCATCACTGTTTTTGGCGAGCTGCTTTTCTTTGTCATCGCTTCTTTCTGTCGGCCACGACATAAGATTTCGACCGATTAACGTTTATACCCTTACTCAGACTACTCTCCCGAGCGCTTTCTCCGGTGCTCGAATTCGTTTTCCTCTTTGGTGTGTTCTTGCTTTTCTAGCTTCTCTTCCAAGACTTCAATTCGGTGCAATACCTTTTCCGTCAACTTCCGGTTGAAACCAATTAAATCAGCAACTAACCCCATTAATAGCGTGATGAAGCCGAGAATCAATAACGTTGAGCCAAGCACCAAAGACTGCACATGACCATCGCCTGCTCCATGAAAGAAAAAGTACAAGAAGCGCATAATAGGAATCACACCACAAACCATGGCCACAAGACCGATAAACAGGAACACCTGCAATGGCCGATACATGGTGTAGACTCGCACTAACGTCGATACCGACATTTTTAAGAACTGCGGAATGCTTTTGAATAAACGGGACTCTCGCGTCTTCTCATTGGTTCGAATCGGGACAGAAACCACATGTAAACGCTTAGCGCTGGCTTGAATCAACATCTCGATGGTGTAGCTGAAGTCAGAGACAATATTGATTTGCTGCGCTGCACTTCGGCTAATGGCACGAAAGCCACTCACCGCATCACTGACTGGTAATGCTGTAGCTTTAGCAATCACGAAGCTGCCAAACACTTGCAAACAACGCTTAAAAAAAGAAAAGTGTTTATTGCTGTATCCACCGCGATCGCCCACCACAATCTCAGCTTGCTGATCTAAGATGGGCTTGACCAACAACGCAATATCTTCCCCGTTGTATTGGTTGTCGCCATCGGTATTTACGATGATGTCCGCATGCTGACGTAGACATTCTTCCAGCCCTTTACGAAAGGTGTACGCAAGCCCTTTGTTGCTGTGGTTAATCACGATGTGATCGACACCTAATGACTTAGCAACCTCTGCCGTACCATCGGTCGAACCGTCATCGATGATAAGAATTTCGACCTTATCAATACCTTCAATTTCTCGCGGTATGGTATGGACGACCGCGGCCATGTTATCCGCTTCGTTGTAGCACGGTATCTGGACTATCAGCTTCATCAAATCCCCTTCCTTATGCTAGAGCAAAGCTCAAAACCCGGTGAACAATACGTGTGATTGAGAGACGCTCGCTGGCCGATGTAAATGATCCCCCCAACGCATCACAGCCTCGCCAGCAGAGGCCGAACTTACTTGGTATGAACCTTTCGATAGATAACGAACTTGGTCACTGTTCCATGTTTGTCCGTCGAGCAAAATATCGATCTCTCCCTCAAGGGTGTATTCACCTTCAATATGAATTCGAATCACTTGTAGCTCATCTGCCTGAGTAAAATGCAGCACTTTTCCTGCGACAAAGAGTTGTTGCCAGTGATGAATATAATTCGATTTCAATGCCTCACTATCTTGCGCGAGTAACCAGTCTTTTGGCTCCGAGCCGCCATGTTCATCTTCTTTAGACTGATTAACGTTAAGCGCATTTACACCAAGCACATCTAAATAGTGCGTATTAGCCACAACAAACACGGGATTCGCATTTTCTATCGCGGATTGAATCACAGGGATGCCTCTGGCTTGATAATCCTCATAGCCCCAAGTGCTCATAAAGAATCCCTGCTTTGAAAAGCTGGAAATCATGGAACAGCGATCGATGTAAGCGACAGGCTCAGGAAAGATCTTATGAATTGCCTCGATAAAGTCGCGTTGATAATCCAGCGTGCTTTTCGTCGGAAAAACGAAGCCATTGACCGCAATAGAAACCGCGAATAGGCCTGGGATCATAATGGAAAAAATGTGGCTGGCCTTATCATTCAGATAATGATGAACCCCATCCCATGCAACGGCAAACAACACACATACCGGCGCTAACATAAAGGCGTAGTAATACGGAAAGGCATTTCGATACAACAATAAGGTACCGAGCAACAGTACCAAACTCAGTAACTTCAGAGACGTAGCACGGTCAATTTGAACTTGATTAAAGCAAGAGAACACCGCAAAGGCGATACCGAGCAGTAAAGCGATCCAATAACCAATGTCCGTCACCAATGAATGCTGGAAATAAAACCATCGTGGAAAGAACTCTCTTTGATTCATGGTCTTATCCGCTGCACTCAACATAGAACCCGCGTCTGCCCCGCTACTCAAACCACTAATGGTGAAATAGTGCCAACTGTAGAGAATCGCAAATGACACCAATACCGAGCAGCCATAAATCAAAATTTGTTTAGCGTATCCCACGCGATCTTGTGCCCAATAAAAACAAACCACTGCCGTCATTAAGAAAATGGGAATATACAAAGAAGTCTTAAGTGTGATGAGCAGAGCGACGGCGGTAAGCACTCCACAGACAACCGAAAGGCGCCAAGTGAGTTGATTCCGAAAGACATAGAACAAAGAGATCATGACGAGGAAGGTCGCAATAGGATCCGTTCTAAAGCTCGCCCCCATTCGGACGTTGAATGAGAACGCAAAGTAAGCAAGTACCGCAAACAAAGCCCCCGTGACACTGCACTGAAGTCGGCAAAGCTTATAAATGCACAGACCAGTTCCCAACTGAAACACGAGCATGACTAATCTAGCGGCAATAATTTGATCAACTTCATTGCTAGACACATGCTGTAGCCAAGTGAAGAAGTGGATATGAAAGGTTTGAAAACTGTTGATTGCTTCACCGTTAATCAATTGGTGAACAAAAGAAAGGTAATAAAATTCATCCCAGTTAACTTCGTAACGAAAGGCCACATAAAAACGTGCAACCACGGCAGCGAAAAGCAACGTCCCTAATATCAGAGCGGAGCGAGGGAGAACCTTGCTCTTTGATTGGTTGCACTCGTCTACTTGCTCGGTTGTTTCCATAGGTACACATTCCTTGTTGACCTACTTATCATTCATCCTCTTGTTACAAGACTCTTTCCGTTTGAAGGCGCATAAGTACTTGAACAATTTTGACCAAACCCGTTGTCAGTATAGTTGCTCCTAAACATCCACGAAGGATTCTCTTGGTTACAACAAGATTAAGCGACAACCTCATCAGAAATCACGTGTTTACTCTCTCTCAGCTTGAACGAGGTAAAAGCCCACCCAAACGAGCATTTTGAATGGTTGTGATTGTTATGTGCTTCAAACTCGCACCAACAATTCTTGAACACTCGCCTTGCACTGACTACAATGGCGCACTTTTTCTAATGACTTCAAGGTCACACAAAATGACAGATACAGCTAAACCAGCTCTACCAGATCGCCTAGCGGGTAACCCACGTAGCCCATTCTTCATCAAAGAATGCTTCGAGCACCAAATCGGTATTCGTATCAACGGCCAAGAGCGTACTGACGTAGAAGAATACTGCATCAGCGAAGGTTGGGTAAAAATTGCTTCTCCTAAAGCAAAAGACCGTTTCGGTAACCCAATGCTTATCAAGCTAAAAGGCGAAGTTGAAGCGTACTACGTGTAAGCATACTCATAAAACGAATGCTACTAATCACTTTGCTCTCAAGCGACATGGGGTATTCGTTTTGATAGAAACAGAAACCATTGGTTTCTGTTTCATTTAATCACTAACGGCTAAAACTCCAACCTCTCCCCCCCCCCCCCCGAGGTATTCATACCTACCAATAATACATTCTCTATGGTTCGACTTAACATAGAGAATCATTATGAACACAATAAAACTCGTCTGGTCAGTTGGGAAATCAGCCAGTAATGCAAGGCAAGACGTACTTAGCATTCAAAACGCACTTAACCTTGTCAGCAAGCATATTGGCCTTAAAACCCCATTGAGAGAGGATGGAGAGGTAAACAGTGACGTCAATCACTCCCCCACTTGTCTGGCTATTGGGCTACTGCAAAGTAACATTTTGCATTTTAAGCACCCCGACTATCGAATAGATATCGGTGGGAAAAGCCATTTAGCTCTACAGCATTTATATCAAAAAGAAAAAGAAGTCGTTGCACCTACTTTCAGCTGGCCAGACGTCACACCTCAAATTGGGCTTTGTGATCAGGATTTCGAAAATGCCTCTATGTCGCTCGGTTTCGGCATTGCAGCAATCAAAGCCGTGTCCGACGTAGAGTCTAACGGCTGTGGCTTTTTGAAGTGCGGCAAGCCGCAAATTTTATTTGAAGCACACAAGTTTTCCAAATACACCCAACACAAATTTGACGACTCCCACCCCAAGATTTCATCGAAAAAATGGCAACGCGGATTGTATTTAGGCGGAGAAAAAGAGTACGGGCGTTTACAAGAAGCAATTGAGCTTGATAGCCATGCGGCACTTCTATCCACCTCATTTGGTCGCTACCAAATTATGGGCTTCAATTATCAAGCTGCGGGTTACAATAATGTCGAAGATTTCGTCAGTAATATGTTTCTGTCTGAATCGAAGCACTTACAATCGTTCGTTAGTTTTATTCAATCTAACTCTCAGCTTCACCGTGCGCTCAAAGCCAAGAATTGGCCATATTTCGCGTGTCTGTATAACGGCCCTGATTATGCGCAAAATAGCTACGATAAAAAGCTTGAGCGGGCCTACCTAAATTACGCTTAATCTCCAATCACACTGCTAGCTTGCCTCGTCGGCAAGCTAGCAGTCTTTTCGAGACTGATATACCCCACTAGAGTATCTCAACGAAAAAAGGAGTGACGCGCGGCATTGCCTTCGAGGCTGCGTTGCAAACGTTTGACCCGCTCGATGCCGAACGTCAAGTCACTCGCGAGTATCTGCTTTACGCCTTTACTGCTAGCCTTAAGTGCTGCATAACGCACCACATTGATAATCTCAGCACCAGTTAACTCATGATCACACGCTAATTGAGTGAGCTGTATATCGGGTTCTAAACGCTCATCTTCGGGCAACGCGTTTTTCCACAGCGCCAGACGTACTTTCTCCTCTGGCTTAGGAAAATAGACCGTGGCTTCAAAACGGCGAAAGAAGGCTTCGTCGAGATTATCCTGCAAGTTGGTCGCTAAAATAATAATGCCTGTGAAAGCTTCAATGCGTTGCAGCAAATAGGCTACGTTCTGGTTAGCAAATTGGTCGTTGGCACCGCTAGTTTGCACCCGCTGACCAAACAGCGCATCCGCTTCATCGAAAAACAGTAACCAGTTGTACTTTTCCGCCATGGCGAAAACCTGCTCCAAGTTCTTTTCAGTCTCACCGATGTACTTAGACGTAACCGCACCGATATCTACCCGATACACAGGCCGCTCAGTCCGTTTTCCCAATAAAGTCGCGGTAAGTGTTTTTCCAGTGCCCGGCGGGCCATAAAATAGGGCGCGAAACCCCGGCCTTAGCTTGCCCTCCAGTTGCCATTCCCTTTCCAATGCGCTGCCATGCTGTAGCCAAAGTTCGATTTCATCTAGCTCATCGTAGACAGATTCAGCCAATACCAAGGAATGCCACTCTAAAGAGGTGGTCAGCAAACTGGCAAGATTATTCACCATTGCAGGTGGATTGGCATTCTCCCCAAGCAGATATCGGTTTAGCACCTCCGGTTTTAACTTCAGTGGTTGCCACATTAAAGGCGATGAATCTGAAGCCAAATCCAGATTTAACAGCTCATATGCCTTGGACTCATTCACACCAGACAACCATTGAAACACGTTTTGGCGGTGTTCAACGAAACTTTCACCGAGCAAAAATGCCAAGGTTTGCCCCGTCGCCCAAACCACCCCTTCATTTTCCAACAGCCCAAACTCAACATATAACCGATGCGTGTGTTCATTCGGCGGCATCAGTATTTCAAAGGTTTCGGGTTGAAGGTGAGGAATAAGCGCTAAACCAATCGCAATCTGTTCAATATCGAGATGCTCACCAGATAAAGAATGGGGTTGGTGAAGTTTCGGAAACTCGTCAATAGCTAAAGTATTGTGAGGTTCGCGTTCAAATTGGAACCGTTGTTCTAATCGCAAACGAATTAAAGAACGGCACTGCGTGAGTGCCGTGGAGGTTTTCATATTTTTCTCCAAAGATAACCGTTGGGCTAGAATCGCCTTGAGCATTTTAAAACTCATCATGCACCTAGCATAGAAAGTATATCTATTTCTATTTCTCTTTATCTACAATTGCATCAATCATCATCACCACCTCACTTTTAAATCTATTAAAAATACTTAGTGTAATTTCTGCATTCTTAGAGCCTCCCTCTGTCACCTTTTCAATCTCCTTAGTCATGCCACCCCAAACCTCCTTTATAGCCCTCTCGGTATCATGCTTGGGGTTAAGTATTTTGTCACCCTTGTTGTAATAAGATATTAATACATTCTGATTCTTTGCTTTAAATTTATGTGCTCTCTCAAGTGCATTTTCTTTTTTGCTTTTTGGTAGTATAAGTCCAAGTGCAGTACCCAAACCAGGAGGAAGAAAAAAACCACCTATAGTCAAGCTAGCTTCTTTTGCAAACTGTAATAGTGTTTGATTCCAATAACTTTTGGTACGATCATTCAACACCAAAAGCGTGCTATCGTATATATCCCTAATTGCATCACAATAAATTGAAAATTCATTGTAACCATCAACTGAAATGTTATCATCCTCCCCCTCTAACGCCTTAGCTTTCATCCATCCTTCTTCTCCACTGCTCACTATTTTAACCTTATAGTACCCACCATCGCGATTGCTGATTATCTCTACATGTGTTCCAATACCATATTGATACTCTTTGTATATTTTACTTGTCAAGCTACCATCAATCTTGTCATAAATATTAGGCTTGCTTTTGTGAAGATTTGCTGGACACACAATAATAGTTTCTGTACCAGAAGGGATTTTCCTTAATTGAGTAACCCCTCCAAGTCTATTACATCTCTGTATTCCATACTTCACACTAAAAAGATCACAATACATCCTTTTATTTTTAACCGAGCTATTCTTTGTCATATTAATTCTTTTTTGTGCAAACATACATTTAGTCCTTATTAATTATATCGAGGCGTTAGTTATACATATTCATCATGTTTTTATATAGTTAAAATAAACTTATCAGGTTTTCCCAAAAAAATTGCATCTAACCATAACAACACTCGCTCTGACTATTATTTTCCATAAATTGCCAAAATACCCAACTCAGTCGCATACTTTTCCAGCCAAGGCTCATCATTAATGTCCACACCATTAATATTAACTGTCGGTTTCACCATTCCCTTAGCTTGTTGGATTATATGCCCCAACTCATGGGGTAAATGCTGCTCCTGCCCTGGCGATATATAGATATATCGTCCTTGAGCATATGCGTGGGCCTGAACTTGCTCGGGCTTGTGAGAGTTATAAAACACCCTTACGTTACTTAGATTAATTCCCGTCAGCTTTTCCATTCCCCGCCGTAATTTAGGCGGTAGTGGTTTAATCGTCGCTTTAGGGCACTTTCCTATTTCCATTATAAACTCTCCATTCGTTTGAATTTATATTTTCACTATAGGTAGAAGTGGAATAATTACTCAGGCTAAAAAATGAATAAGCTGGGATAATTTATGGTTAGAGGCATTGATTTATTTAATTCGTTGTTTCGCCTTATTAATTCATCAGTTACGCAGCTAATTTATTTCAACTGTCTTTATTCTTATCTGATGACAGTAACCAGAGAAATAAGGAAGGACTTATGTCATCTTCACCACAAGACTCGACCAACAATTCAGACCAAGCCAAGGTCAATCACAGAGAGCCTGTAGCTGATCATGCGATTATTCAACGCGAAACCCAGTCCAATGAAACCACTGCCAGCGTTGAGGAGGCTTTCGTCGCATCAACACCTATCTATGTTGCAGGCAAACTGCGCGTTGAATTTGCCAATAAAGGACTTGAAAAAGAGTGCGAAGCCGCCGCGCAAGAGCTATCTGCGGTGACCAAGCAATCGGTCTCACCACACGACTACGGCACCATATTTGGTTATGAAGCTGGAAAAGAAAGTAACCATAGTGCCTACCTAAGCCGTAAAACTCGCCCTTACCGTTATTTAGCGGAAAATGCTAAGTGGGTACTCTCGGTTGATGAACAAGACACTTACGTCATTGAGCCACACAGCGTGGTTGAACTGAATGAGTTCATCCATTTCTTGAAACAGAGTGAACAAGCAGGCAGCAGCAGTCATACCCTGTGCGTGATAGTTGGTGAACAATTGGGGTATACCGAGAGCGGAAATGAAGAAGCCGCCGTGCTACCAAAGGTACGCTGCAAACATATGTTTGCTTTTAATGCTGACGCTCAAGCCATAGAAAGCAAACTGGGCGAGGCTGGACTCAACACCACTACCAAAGCCATCAACGACTTGCTACGCTTACTCAATGTAAAGCAAAACAGCGGCAACTCCGACTTAGAAAGGGCGAAAAACTTTTTGGCGTTCCGTTACCCTGACATTTATGCCGTTCGTGCCAGCGAAGCGGCCATACATCTTGATACCAAGCTTAATGCCTATCAAGAGGATAAAGAGCAGGAATTTTTACGCAGTATCGATACACGCATTGCTCAAAGCGCTCCAGGCCATACCCTAGTCGATGTTATTTTTCATTACCAACGCAGCGTGAGTGGCCGCCAGTTTAGCTATTATGCAACCGTAGATGTCAGCCAACTTTTCCCTTACTTACACTCACCTTTGAGTGACTATATTCCTCACAACTAATAGGAGTGCCAACATGACCACCCTACCTTACTCATCTCAGCAATCTGATGTAATTCAAAGGCATATCGCGGCGCCTTCATTTGGCTTGCAAGACTTAGCGGGTGACGTCTATGTCCTTGGGTGTATTAGCGCTGACTGGCCAGACAAAAGTGTCGAGAACGAGTTTCGCAGCAACATCAAGTGGATTGCCGAACACGGCATCGACATCAGTCAGCCAGACTTTTGCCGTAAAGTAGAGCCTTGCTCCGCAGCGCTTCCCTTAGCTAACCATCAGCCAAGGAATAAAGACAAAGATCTGGAATGCATTCGTCAGGTGTTGAAAACAAGACGATGCCGCTATCTGGCCAGAGAACTCGACTGGTATTTGGAAGATATTCACGGAAATCGACTCTACCGACTTATCCCCAGTGAATATAATATGCAGCAACTTATCAATGCGTTAGTTGACTATGACTCTACTAATCCATCAGCGATCAACGCACTTGTCGTGGGCAGAGCCAGTGGACAACTAGGGGAACTAGATTCCGTAACCGTAACCAAATTCCGCTCAATGGCTGCGCATGATATTGCTAAGAACCTGCCGAAACTGCATAACTCGCAGTCATGCCGTGATCTCACCCATGTGATTGAGTTGTATCTTTCACTGGCAAACAACAACGGTGCTACCGATGAAGAGCGAGCCCTCAATTATCTTCTGACTTATGGTTATGACTTTTATGAACGTATGTATCGCCAGCGAAGCGATAGCAGCCATCAATCTATTCATTTAGTCAGTGTCGATGCGCGCTCTCATTACGCTGGGGAACGAACGTTGGTCTATGTCGTGTTTAACTTCCAAGATAGCAAAACCAGCGCGGTGGAATCCTGGTACTCCACTGTCGACGTCACGGATCGTTTTCCATTCCTTGTCAGCAAGTTTGAGCCTTACATCAATGTTCTCTAGCTACGTTCCATAACCATAATGGAATCAACAACGCCACCTTTGTCTGGTGGCGTACACCTCAGAGCTACAACAGGTTAAGCCGCGAGCCTTAAGCCCCATACGAACTTACCTCTCCAATGGATGCCCCCCTTCTCAACATTACTATTTTTGCCACAAAACTCCATGACTTAGCCCAATCGCTGTAAGAAAGAGCAATCGACAATAGAGGAGCATGTAATATTAGGAGGACACCATGCAAGGTAAAAAGCAAGTCACTCTTCAAGCATTGGTCGAGGCTATTCTTGGCTCTGCATCTGAAGCGCAAAAACAAATCGACAGTGCTCAAGTCGCCTCATTTCAACAGTGGTTCAATCAAGATGGGACTCCCAAACAACTTGAAGTGAGAATTCCAGACTTAGATAACCCATCAGACAAAGAGGAGGTCAAATATAAGACCGTATCTATTCCTACCATCACCTTATTCCAACCTTCACCACTCAAAATCAAACATATGAACACCAAGTTCGAAATTGGTTTAGATGACTTGGTCGAAGTAACACCTGTGGAAAATCACTCCAAGGCTCACAGCATGGTGATAGAAGCAGAAAAACACATTCTAGCCAGTCTATACAACGACCATAGTTCGCGTATGGCTAGCGTCGAAGTTGAGTTCGAAAATGGGGAGCCTTCGGAAGGTTATCTACGTTTGATGAACGAATTGTATAAACTCATTTAAGGAAAAATCTTATGGCAGATTCAAAGTTACTCAATATTGCCGATCAATTCCGTGGGCTACCAATGGAGGACCTTATTGGCGCTCCCCTAACCGCAGCCTGTAATGCTCAAGAAATGTTAGCCAATACCACCATCAACTTTATTGAGCGTGTTTGCTTCAAAGACCTCAATGCAGGAAACATCCCTAAAGATGGTTCGCTTCATACTCCTAATTATGAGATCCGAACCGTCCCTTTCTCGTTTAAACAACAAGAAGGGAAAGATCAGAAAAGTTATAAAGTCGAGGTGCCATTGATGTCTATCATCAACATCCCATCGCTTCAGGTGACGGACGTCGATATTAACTTCTCTATGGAAGTGAAGTCGTCATTTTCTGAATCAAGTAAGGAAGAAATGGAAGCAAAGGCCGAAGTTGAAACTGAGCTCAATGCGGGTATGTTTAAGATGAAGGCCAAAATGAGCGGTTCTATCTCGTCAAGTAAAGAAAGCTCACGTAAAAGCGATAACTCTGCAAAGTATGACGTCAATGTTGTTGCCAAACAGTTACCTCCTCCCGAAGGTCTGTCACGGGTGTTAGATATGCTCGATCAATGCATCATGCCTGTTCCAGCAGAAGCCGCATAACTTACCAATCCCCTAACCACTTTGGCACAACACTGTTGTGCCTTTATTTGGAGATAACCATGTTAAAACAATCAAATCCTCCGTCATCTTATGACATCACAGATATTAGCCACGTTGAGCGGTTAGTTATCGGTTCCACCGAGCCAGACCGCATACCGACAGAGCAAGAAACACAAAACAGGATGAAAACGCTCAACCAATACTTGCAGACTTCCCCACGCGGCAGAGTGATAGGGACAGAGCGCAGCTTTTCATTAGTGAGAATTGGAGAGCATCAAGTTGTTTTAGAAGCCGTTGCTTACCATATTGGGTTTAAAAGAAAGCCATCTTGGTTAACCTCAAACAACAAAGAAAAAACAGCTAAGCCAGAAGTAGACTTGTGTGCAGTAGAAAAGATTATTGCAAAGAATCAATAAATAACAGGAGCCATCGCTTGGCTCCATTTCCCATAACATCGGACATAAAAAAGCCTGGTAGACTTGATTAAGAACTACCAGGAAGGTTGGCTGAACGAGAACTGATGATTAGGGCCGGCTAGCCTAGTCTTTTGACGACTGAGAATGGTTGGCTGAATTAAACTGTGCCATATTGTCATCAAGGGCCTGAGCTAACTCTGCATGCATTTTCTCTAATTGATGTGCCAATTGACTGAAATTCTGGTTAAGTTGAAATTGCCAGCGTTCGAAATCAAACTGATGATTATCGACCAATTCTGTTGGCCTAGGCGTATAACGCCCCAATTCTTCAGAATGCTTACTTGTTGAACGGCTCTCAATAGGCTTGTCACTCATAATATCTTCCTTATAAACCTGCCACATTGAACCAAGCAACACCGACAACGGCGATCAATAAACACATCACGCTAATTATTGCCCACCAGGTTTTGTTGAAACGCAGTGTCCCATGGTGGGGTTGCCTCGACTCTGTTTCTTCCTTCTGAGGTGGGCTATCATCAACTTGTTGCTCGATAGCTCTGTAGCGTGTTGGAAGATCAGTGATTGCCTCTGATTTGGCTTGAGCTTGCAATATACGTGCGCAAGCATTAGTTACCGAACTTGAAGAAGCCATTTGCGCATTTTGCTGCGATATAATAGCGTTCTGCATCCCACGCGATAGTGTATCTGCAAATATGGTATCGACCATATCAAGTGAATAGTTGCCATCTTGCACTCGCTCTACTGCTGAGTGAGCGCTAGTTTTGTCATCCATAGTCATACTCTCAAGTCAGTTTTCTTTGCGTGCCTGATTCACATTTGAATAAAGCTCGATAAAGTTATCTTTAGATGCTTTTGCTTGCTCATTAATTTTATCTAGAGCTTGAAGATAAGAGGCGTCACCAGATTCAATGAAATTTGCTAACGCCACGCCACTCGCAGTGGTCAATAACGTATTCATATCTCTGAATGAGTTCGCTGCATCTTGTACTGCAAGAGCACCCGACTGCGCTAATGATTTATCAGTAATATGAAAGGTCTGTTTTGTTTCGCTGTTTGACATAGTTAGCTCTCCGAAGGAAAACAATGGTAGGGGGCGTCCCCCCTACGAACTGGGTTAACGTCGAGTGTCACCACGATCAATAATTTGACCAGAAACGGTACCCGTAACTGCATTACCAGTGTTCATCAATGCGTTGATACCTTGCACAGTAGCGGCCTGCCACATAACGTTTGCTTGCTGCTGACCCGTCGTCAGGTTTTGAGCCGCAACGCTAAGCGCTTGGCTTGTCGTTAACATTAAGTTACCCATCGCTGTTGCGGGGACATCTCCAAGCACTTTTGTGTTCACTTGAGTCACTGAGTCTGTGATTGCTTCATTTACATAATTTGGCATTGCTATTTCCTTTTAGTCTTTGAAATAAAACGTTTTTGATGAGTTAGCCGCGATCAATGATGTTGCCAGTAACCGTGCCAGTCACCGCATTGCCCGTATTCATCAAAGCGTTAAGTCCCTGAACCGTTGCAGCTTGATGCATCACATTTGCTTGCTGTTGACCTGTTGCTGCGTTTTGACCAGCAATGCTCAAACTTTGGCTAGTGGTTAGCATCAAATTACCCATTGATGATGCCGGCGTATCACCGAGGACTTTGGTGTTTACTTGTGTAACTGAATCAGTGATAGAACTGTCGACTGAATTTGGCATAGTTGTCTCCTTTTTTGAGGTAGTGGACGGTGTGCCTCACCGTGGTGAAAAGCTATAAAATGTGACCAACGACTGCACTTTGAACAGCGTTACCTGTACTCATAACCCCAGCATTCGCTTGAACAGTAGAAGTTTGTCGAGTCATGTTTCCCGCTTGCTGATTTCCAACAGCATTCATAAATGAAAGGCAAAGTGCTGTATTCGCAGCATTGATTAGGTTAGCGCCAGCATTGGCTGAAGACATACCGACGGTCAGCAGTGTTGCCTCAGCGACTGATTGTGATACGGGATCTGTCATAGTGATTTCCTTCTCGTGTTGGCGCTCTTTGAGTGAATGGCTGCGCTCTGTCTTGATGGATTCAGTATGCTTGACTGACCTAAGAGAAACTCAGGCAAAACCGCTAACTAATCAGAGAGATATAGGAATGTGTCGCGACTGGGCGGTATTTTTTAACCAAAACAAAAACGACCCTTAGAAAGGGCCGTCGGTGAGATAGTTAAGCAATTAACCTAGTGTGTCGTTGCCGCTGTGATTGGCGATACTGTCTTGGCGTACAACCAACAAACCTTTTGAACATTTTTTCGAAATGACTAAGGTCACCAAACCCTGACTGCAGGCAAACATCGGTTATTTTGCTTAGAGGTTGCGAGTTGATCATATCTTTGGCAAAACGAACTCTGAGCTCAACCAAAATGCTTTTGAACGAACGATTTAAATGCTCACGGAAAAGAAATGAAAGATGGGAAGCACTGGTGTAGGCCGCATTCGATACGTCTTTCAAAGACATCTCATCTAAAAAGTGTTGGCTGATGTAATTTAACGATTTATACAGTGCTGGGTGGATATGTTCAAAAGTGGTAAGGCGCTGTTGCAAAAGTAATTCAATCAGATCTGAGTTAGACTCTTCGGATTGGGTTACCCCTAAAGCCCTTACTTCTTGAGCCCCCACATAACTTGGATGTGAAGAGATCAAAACCATCATGATTTTTTGTAACTGTGATACGTTTTGCGGCCATGGATACTCGCAAAGTAACGTCATTGCCTCTTTATTGATCTGAGGTGAGTTAGCACCGCTAAATTGCTTTAAAAAATGCTCGATATAAAGAGGAATGTCATCTCTCCTTTCTCGTAACGAAGGCATATTCACTTCTAAGTGCGGCATATTACTGCCTAGAATTTTGGAAAGAAACTGCTGGCTACTAGTCAAAGAAGTGGTACAAGAAACGATCAATTGGATTTTATTTTCAGCAAGTCGTTGGTAAAACTCATGATTAGAAAACAGTAACGTTAAATAGTCTTTGTGCTTATCACTAAGTTTATCGACTTCAGATAGAAATAGCGTGCCTCCCTCCGCATCTCCGATACTCTGATTCAAGTAGTGCTTAAATTCTCCAACACACCTTATTTGCGAAGGAACGTAAATAAATCGTCCTTGGGTAAAACTCCGGCAACGATGAATATGGTAAGCCACCGTGCGTTTTTCAGTACCAATCTCGCCGCTAATAAAGACAGGAATGCTCACTTGAGAAGCGTATTGTATTTGCCGTTTGATCTTGGCAATGCCTTTGCCATGACCCAATAGAGGAAAAGCCGTGTGCGGCAATTGTTCTTGGTTTATCGCACACTGCTCGCGGTTAGATGTCCTTTCCAAGGCGGAATTGGAAGTCATTTGATTCATAGAACTATCCTTATTTCTAGCTGTTTATGACGTTGCGTCATTATGCTATTCGGGACAATTTCATATGAATCGGAGTGAATGATTTTTTTTTTCGGCTTAAATCCCTAGGATTCATGCAGTTAGAGGTTTGAATACCTAGAATGAGAAGCAAGTCACTAACAAAGGAATCAAGAAAACAGGCTCGATTAATGTAAACTGTTCATACCACTCGGGATAAATAGGCGTTCAGATAACTGCGCTGACAAATTTAGTGAAGGATTGGCTCTAATTGCCCAAAGCTTTTGTACTATATAAAAACTGGCGAATCGAAACTAAGTAATTAGGGTCTGTTGACCTTTCGAGCTGATTTTTGCAGCGAAAGGTCAACAGACCCTAAAAAGTCGATGAATCAGCCAAAACTAAGGAACATATAGGTGAGGAAATGGAAAGCCCACTTGTCACACTCAAACACGCCAGCAAAAGCTTTGTCGATGGCAAAGAGACACATCGCGTGTTGGAAGGCGTCGACTTTACGTTGAATACAGGAGCGAGTGTTGCGCTGACGGGCGCAAGTGGTAGTGGCAAAAGTACCTTACTCAATATCATCGCTGGCTTTGAGCCGCTTTCCGAAGGTGAGTTGTGGTTAGATGGCGATAACACAGCGGCTTGGAAAGACCCACAATGGAGCCGATTTCGACACCAAAAACTCGGCGTTATCTTCCAGCAATTCAATCTATTAACGCCGCTTAACGTGCAGCAAAACATCGCCTTCCCTCTGCATTTGAATCAACAGAAATGGGATAACTGGTGCGATTACCTAGTCGAAACGCTGGGCATCAGCCAACTTCTCGATAGACATGTTTCTGCTCTTTCCGGTGGTCAACAACAACGCGTCGCTATTGCCCGTGCACTTGCCCACAAACCCAAACTTCTGCTTGCCGATGAGCCCACAGGCAACCTTGACCAAAAAGCGGGCTTAGAAGTGATGAAACTACTGAGTGAAATCACCACTCAAGGCAATACGGCAGTGCTCTTGGTGACACATAGCCCTGAGTGTGCCGAGTTTATGCAAACCCCGTTACGCTTAAAAGATGGACGTTTGAAGGACGGGCGCTTGAAAGATGGGCGTTTGGAAAACGGACTGACGCAAAATCAGCGCGATGTAAATGAGCAACATCATGAAGCAAGCTAAGCTCCTAAACACCAGATTCACGCATACTCGACTCGCCCTGAATCTGTTTGCAGCGCACTATCGGCAGGCGCCGCTGCAAGCCGCTGCGATTCTGATCGGTATCGTGTTGGCTGTAACCTTATTTGTTGCGGTGCAAGCCATCAACCTCAATGCCAAGCGCAGTTATGCTGAGTCTACCGAGCAGCTTAGCGCACAAGCTCAGAACTTAATTATTCCACCAGCAGGGCAAAACTATCTGCCCGAATCACTCTACTTCACCCTTAGACAGAACGGACTCAGTGCAGCACTACCGGTAATCGAAGGACGAGTGAGAGACGAACAAGGGCGTCGTTGGTCAGTGCAAGGTAGCGAATTAATTGCTGCCATCTCTTCTCGTTCACGCTATTCATCAGATAGTGAGGATAACGTGTCTTTGTTCGACAGTGCTTTGCCTCTACCTGAGCTTTTAGCCGGCAAGCCAATCGTGATGATGAGCCAATCTCAACATCAAAACTTAGGAGAGGTAGAAACCCTAACTCTGGACGACATCTCAACCCAAGTGGTGGTACTACCTGACGACTGGCAGTTAGGCAGCCGAATGCTGATGGACATTGGCTTTGCCCAGCAACTGCTCAATAAACAAGGACAGCTCAGTTACATTGCGGTTTTCCATTCGGGCGATAAAGGGAATAAAGACACGCAAGCAAAATGGCAGAACCTGATTGGCGAGCAAGGGCAATGGATTTCCAATAATCAAAGTGCAGACCTTGGCTCACTGACCGACAGCTTTCACCTCAATCTCACCGCAATGAGCTTACTCGCCTTTTTAGTCGGGCTGTTCATCACTTACAACGGCGTAAAGTACAGCTTGCTGAAACGCAATCGGCTGTTAGTGCAGATTCAACAGGCGGGTGTTGCGCCGAGCATTGTGTTCTCTGCGCTGTTAGTTGAACTCACTATTCTCGTTACCATCGGCGCTTCCCTCGGTTTTGTATTGGGCATGCAGCTCAGCCATTGGTTGCATCCGACCGTAGCACTGACTTTAGAGCAACTTTATGGTGCGACACTGCTGCCCGGCACTTGGCAGTGGCAATGGTGGGCTCAAGCGCTGCTGCTCACGTTAGCCGCCACCTTATTAGCATGTTGGCAGCACTTTAAACAACGAGTGCGCCAGCCGCTCTCCTCTCATGGCGGATTTTATCAAGCACCTGAAGCCTCTAACGAAAACCACTTGTTCGTGATAGGTGCTGTGTTGACGGCTCTCGCACTTGCAGGGTTATGGCTGAGTGAGCATCACCGATTTACCATGGCGTGGCTCGGCGTGCTTGTGGTGTCGATTCCTTTATATCTTCCTAAAACACTCAGCGTACTAGCAAACTGGAGTGAAAAGCGCACCACTTCCGGTTTAATGCAATATCTGTTTGCTGAGCTGCGCGAGCTGATTTCTCCGCTTTCTCTCGCCATGATGGCGTTGCTACTCGCCGTTACTGCCAATATGGGGATGAACACCTTAGTGGGCAGCTTTGAATCCACCCTAAAACAGTGGTTAGAACAAAGGCTACACGCCGATATTTACGTCAGCCCCGCCCAAGGAGAAATCGCAGATGTGGAGCGCGCGTTAGGGCAGTTCGACAAGGTTGAGACCGTCTACAAGCAATACTACGTCGACGATAATCTGCAAGGCTTACCAATTTTGCTTGGTACCAAAGACAAAGACACCTTAGAGCAAACCATGGTGTTCAAATCGCATTTGGATAACTTCTGGCCACGCTTTTACCAAGGTGAGCTAGTTGCCATCAGTGAACCAACCGCGGTCAAACTGGGTTTATCACTGGGTAGCGACCTCACGCTTGATGCCGTTCCAAGTAAGAACCTGCTTGTGGGTGCGATATTCCATGATTACGGCTCACCCAACGGTGAAGTGTTATTGGCGCCCAAATTATGGCAAGAGAGCGGATTTACCGACTTGCCGACAAGCCTTGGCATTAAAGCATCTGGTGACCCACAAATCGTCTACGACCAACTACGCGAGCAATTGAATCTGCATCCAAGTCAGCTCTACGATCAGGCGCAAATCAAATCCATCGCGTTGGATATATTCTCACAGACCTTCGCCATTACGCGCGCGCTCAACGGCGTAACTTTGATGGTCGCCGTGATTGGCTTGTTCAGTGCTTGTTTTATGTTACTCGACGCGCGCAAAGCCGCCATTGCAAGGCTGTACGCTCTTGGCGTCAGCCGTCGTAAATTAATGACCATGGTGGTCGGACAGATCGTCGCTCTGGTGAGTTTTACTCTGGTTATCGCCCTTCCCCTCGGTGCCATGGTGGGATATGTGTTGACAGATATCGTCACCTTGCGTGCTTTTGGTTGGAGCTTAAATTATCTGTGGAATTGGAATGATGCCCTTAGCATTGCGGCGATCACCATCTTGGTGGCAGTGATTGCAACCTTGATTCCGCTATGGCGATTGGTCAGTAAGCCTGTCGTGTCCAGTTTGCAAAGCGAGGTGTTGTGATGATTCGATTGGCAAGCAAACTGACTCTGCTCATAAGCAGCTTGATCCTATTTGGATGTGAAGATGCCCAACAAAAAAATATGAGCACACAAAATATGGGCACTTTGCTGGGCAGTGGAGATATGCAAAGCGAGATCAACCCATTCACACCCGTGGAAAAAGGGGTTGAACTCACCTTCCCTGCAGACCATCAAGCGCACCCGAATTTTCGTCATGAATGGTGGTATTTAACCGCCAACTTAATCGATGAAGACGGCAACCCACTTGGCGTTCAATGGACACAATTTCGCTTTGCCGCTGCGCCGCCGTCACCACCACCGCCAAGGGGCGAAGATGACGTGAAGAAAACCGAATGGCAAGCTCAGCAAATCTACATGGCGCACAGCGCGGTAACCACAACCGACAAACACTATGCAGATGAAAAATGGTCACGCGACCAAGCCTCTCTAGCCGGCGTCGATGACTCTCCATTTCGGGTTTATCTGGATGATTGGCAGTGGACCTCTTCAACCACCGATCTCTTCCCTGCAACATTGAAGGCGAACTCGGAACAGTTTGGCTATTCGCTGACGCTTACCAGCAGCGCACCTTATCAAAAACAAGGCGAACAAGGTTACAGCACCAAAAGTGCCGATGGTCAGGTGGCTTCGTATTACTACAGCCAACCGTTTATTGATGTCTCCGGTGAAGTTACGATCGACGGCAAAACCCATCAAGTATCCGGCAAAGGTTGGATAGACCGAGAGTGGAGCTCGCAGTTCTTGCTCGATTCACAACAGGGCTGGGACTGGTTTGCTCTAAGGTTGAGTGACGAAACCAGCTTGGTGGTGTTCCAATTGCGAGATTCCAAAACCGGTCAAGCCAGTTACTCCAGCGCAAGGCTGATGCAGCAAGATGGTTCTGGCATCGCCATTTCTCAAAAAGACATTCGCTTAAAAGCAACCAAGCAAACAGAAATCCAAGGGCGAAAGTATCCAACCCAGTGGCAAGTGTCGATTCCAAATCAGCAAATTGAGCTTACGGTTTCTGCACTCAACCCGAACGCGAAAATGCCGCTTTCGGTGCCTTATTGGGAAGGTCCAGTGCGTATTGATGGCTCTCATTCTGGGACTGGTTATATGGAACTTACTGGCTATTAGTCAAAATAAAAGCCGTGCACGATATAAGTCATCCGATTAATAATAAAGCCATTATCTCCACGAACGGTTGAAACTTCATGAGCAACATCACTCTGCCTATTCCAAAATTACAGCTCATTTTAGGAGAGCCGTTCAGAGCGCTCGAGTTTTCAGGCATCCAAGAAGCGCCGTTTATCGAGCCGCATCGTCACGAGTACTGGGAAATCGTGTGGTGTTTGGATAATAGCGGAACGCAGAGTATCGATTTCATCGAATACCAAAACCGCCTCGGCCGTTTATTTACCATTTCACCGGGGCAGGTTCACCATTCTGAGTTTATGGGCAAAAGCGTTCGCATGTTGATCTTCAGCCCCGGCTTCGCTGAAACTAATCCACGCAGCACGCAACTGGTGAATACCGTATTTTCTACGATTGATCGTCCACCGTACCTTGATTGCAACGAAGAGGGTTTTCCCTACCTAGAATCAATTTACACATTGCTCCAAGAAGAATGCGAACGAGAGGCGTGCGACTGGGATCTTGTAGAATCACTCCTCAACAGCTTTCTACGCTATGCATTGCGCTTTTCTAAAAAGCCATTCCAAAAAGGGGAGCAGAAAGATGCTCGCATTGTTCAATTGATCGAATTGATTGAACTGCATTATCGCGAACAAAAGAAATGCCAGTTTTACTCCGATGCATTAGCCCTCACCAGCAAACGTCTAAACGAGTTAGTGAAAGCCGCCAGAGGCAAGACGGTCACGCAACTGATTCATGACCGAATCATATTAGAAGCCAACCGAGAACTGGTGTTTTCGACGAAAACCGTCAAGACCATAGCGTTTGAATTAGGCTTTGATGACCCTGCTTATTTCAGCCGCTTCTATCGAAAGCAAAAGGGCGAAACGCCTGCAGAGTTTCGTCACCGATGTTTAGATAGTGCAATATAATGGGCGGATAATCCCTTTTCGCCACGCTTGAATGTACTGATAATACCCGAACATAAATCCACCACATTCGGGTATTTTTCTATTCCATGGCTATCAATCTAAAAACTGATCCCATTTCAAAATCCTTTTATCAGTATCTATGGCCAGCGCTGACTGGCATGTTAATAAAATCCTTGTTCATAATGGGCGATACACTCATCGTCGGGATGGGCATCGGCTCCGAGGGAGTCGGGGCAATGGCATTAATTGTTGCGCCATTCTCCATTTTTACCGCCATTGCAATGATGGTTGGAATTGGTGGCGCCGCTAAAATGTCGATAGAAATTGGCAAAGGAAAATCCAGAGCCAGCCAAATCTGGTTTAGTCAATCAATCTTGCTCACAGCGCTGCTTTCGAGCATAACGGTTGGAGTTGGCATAGTCTGGCTAGATGAAATCATTGCATCAATTGGAGCCACAGGCTCTATAGCGAAACATGCTCACGATTATATGTCTGCAATGCTACCTTTTTTCGTCGTCTACTCACTCGCTTGGGTTTTATCCTGCTTTGTACGCAACGATACAAACCCTAAACTGGCCACTTATGCCATGTCTTTTGGTGCGATAGCTAACCTAGCATGCGATTATTTTTTCATCATAAAAATGGACATGGGAATGGCAGGGGCAGCCTATGGAACGGCAGTAGCACAAACACTAATTGCATTAATTTTGATCACTCATCTCGCCAGAGAGAAAGGCACGTTGAGGCTTAATTTAAAAGGCATCGGATTAAGTAAAGCGAAAGAAATTTTAAGTATAGGTACACCGACTTTCTTTCTTGAACTCACATCAGCAATGACCATTATTTTGTTCAATTATGTCCTACTAAACCAGTTCGGTGAGGGCTACATTATCGCCTACGGTTTGACCACAAACGTTGGTATATTTGCCCTATTTGTCATGGTAGGCATCGCACAAGCATGTCAGCCAATCCTCAGCTTTAATCACGGAGCAGGACGACCTGAACGCATTGACGAGATTCTAAAACTGGGGGGGGAAAGCAGCCATGGGCAGCGGTACGGTCTTTCTGTTAGGTATCTGGCTGTCGGCGCCACTGATTGCCTCGATTTACTTAGGTAATGCGAATGACTTAATCCCAATCGCCGCGAGCGCACTGACGTTCTACTTCTTCAGCGTCCCTTTGATGGGGTTAAACATGGTGATTGCCAACCTGTTCCAAGCCATTGCCAAGCCAAAACAAGCGACGCTTATTTCCTTATGTCGAGGGTTTGTGTTTGTTGCGCTGGGTGTATTGCTACTGCCTAAGTTCTTTCCGCAAGACGGCATTTGGGCAAGCATTGTCTTTGCAGAATCGCTCACCGCGGTGATCAGTTTGAGCATGTTGCTAAACTACAAACGTAAAGCCCTTTTACCCACCTATTCTTGATATCAAATAAATCGGGCCTACAGACTTGCTGTAGGCCCGAATGCATTGAGTAAAGCACTTATTTAGTTACGTTCATCGAAAACAAAGTTGCCCACGACACTAAAGTGATCCGAGAGGTGCCACTCTCCCCACGTGTCTTCAGTGACTCGCTGTCTCAACTTAACGGTGTTGGTGTTTTCAAAAGCCCTGCGATGCTCCGAGCTTACCAATACATAATCAAGGTACTCAGACTTTTCGCCACCAGAATAATTAGCCGATGCGTAAGCGTTGATCTTCGGCTCAAAGGTTGCTGGCGTGTAGCCCAAGTAAGCCGGAGGATCGACCTCAAGCGTTGCCAGCATCAGCAGGTACTCCATAAAGTCACTGTTTTTATCGATGTTGAAATCGCCAGCATAAATAACCGCCTCGTCAGCAGGAATCTGCTTGGTCAGCATAAAGGTTCGCAATAAGCCAAGTTGCAAGCGACGTAGCCGTTTTGCCTCTCGGGTATCAAAAGAGGCAAGGTGGGTGTTGAAGATATGGTATATCTCGCCGTTCTTATCGATTTTGGTGTATACAATCCCCTTATCCGCATAACAGTCTGTCCCTGAGCAATGATCAAAAACCAGAGCATCCGATTCTAAAATTGGGTATCGGCTCAAGGTCACCACACCACCATCGTACATTGCATTGCTATCGCCCCCAACCACGTCAGTTCGGTAAGGATACTCATCACTCAAAGCGTCAAACATCGGCTCTCTGTAGCTCGAAAATGCCTCTTGCAGCGCTAGCACATCGTAGCCAGACAGATTGTGCTCCATCATGGCTGCGCGGGCAGCGATGTCTGAAGAAACAGAAGGGATCATCCACAGATTATAAGTCGCGACTTGTAAGACATGCTCTCGATACTCCATGTCTGCAATGTCATGCTCGGCTATCACAAACTCAACGTCATCGAAACCAGAGGTATAAACGGCCTTTGCTCCAAACTCCGCATGACGACCATCGCCACGATTCACTGCCGTTACGTACGGGTCATAGTCACCTTTCAGTACAAGCCTCTTATATCCGTAAGATAGCGTCGTGCCTGCACCATGCCCAACCAAACGAAGCTGTGCTATAGGAGTCTCTCTCTCTTCTACCCAGCCACCGTCTTGCCCATTTTGGCGATCTACATGCATGTAGTAGTCATAGGTCGCACCATTTACGATGCCGTAGTAACGGTTAAAGTCCGCCACCTTTACGCGTTCATATGGCAGGATAATGACTTGCTCGGAGGGCGCACGATACTGGTAACCATTTTCGACAGGCTCCGTGGTATCTACGACGAAATTCACACGTATTGCTTCACTAGTGCGGTTTATGTAATAAACAGAAGTAGCCAGTGCTTGGAACGTCATTGCCCACAACAAAGTGGCAATAGTCAATGTTCTCATCATTAATATTCCTTATTAGTTGTTACACATAGACTTACGAGTTCAAACTAAACCCAATATGCAACCAAGTGCAAAACAAAAGAATTAGAAATGTGCGATGTAATTTAATTGTGAATCAATTGTTATATTTGTGTGATTTTCTTTCAGATTATGACCAGTTAATAACCCAATTAAAGCGATGCTCTCGTAAGTATCAGAAGCACGAAATATTGAGGGCCGCCAAATCCTCTCAATCACTACCATCCATAAACCCGACAGTGATAAACTCAGGTTCTATTTCATTCTGTGATTAAAAGGAAATGCGATGAACCCGATTATTGCGCTGCTAAAAGAGAACAACATCAGCGATGAGCAAATCAACGAGATTTTTCAGACTCTGACGCAAAACCCTCTAGCGGCAATGGCAACAATCAGCCAACTAGGTTTGCCACAAGACAAGCTACAAATGCTGATGGCGCAAGTAATGCAAAACCCTGCGCTTATCAAAGAAGCCGTGGACGAGTTGGGATTGGATTTCTCAAAGGTTGAAGAAGCAAAAGAGAAGCTTCAAAGTCAAAACCAAGGCAACTAAGTCTTAGCCATTTAGCGCTGAATATAGAAAAGGCCGTTAACCCGAGCATTTGGGTTAACGGCCTTTTTTGTTAGGATGATCCCCAATCACACGTTTACTCATTCAAACATCACCCAAACGCTGTTTATCTTTTAATCCAGACACTTAGAACACAAATTAATACATCGTCATTTTCGTGATCCTACTTCGCGTTTTGACCATACGTATTTAATCACTCGGTTGAGTTGGGATTCATTTCACAGATTATTCATGAACCGGACCTAGACTGGCCCCATCCATCGACTTTGTTCGAACTATAAAAACGCGAAACACTAGGTAATACAGCACCTCTAGGATACCCCATGAAGAAGAACTTACTTGCCATTGCTCTTGGTAGCGTGATTACGCTGACGGCTGCCCCATACTCTATCGCGGCTAACGATGCTGCTGTCCAATCTTCCGCCGACTACTCACAGATCGTCACTAAACGTCAGGTTGTCGACCAACTTCTCAACGACGCCGTACAGGCATTCAAATCCCCTGCGCGTATCTCGCATGCGGGTTTTACCGCCAAAATGCCGAGCAACATGGAGATTGTTACCGACCGCTTACTAGAGGCCTACAAACTTGAGCCGTACCGCACTGACCTGCTGATTTCTGCGGCAAATGCGCAGATCTACAACAAGAATGCAGACCGCGCGATTGAACTGTTCGAACAAGCCCTTTCGGTCGCACCAGACGATGTGGATTTGCACGCTTACTTAGCGGTATGGCAACGCTTTGAGGGCAACCAAGCGGAATCAGCGAAACACATGGCGACGCTCATGAAGCTCAATGCAGGTAAAGCGGCAGATATCCAACGCCTCTTCGACACCGTAGACCGCGTACTTGCAACGCCACTAAAAGAGAAAGCCGATAAAGGCAAACTGGATGACAAAGGCGCTATAGTCACGTTGGGATACGCGCTGAACCCAGATGGTTCAATGCATCAAATCTTGGTTGAGCGTCTGGAAACCACGCTAGCAATGGCGAAAGCAAACCCAGACGCGTTGATCGTATTGACGGGTGGTGTACCGAAGAACCACAAAACCGAAGGCAAATTAATGGCAGATTGGCTGATTGAAAAAGGCATCAGCAAAGATCGCATCATTGAAGAAAACTATGCCACCAGCACGGTAGGTAACGCCCTATTCAGCAGCTACGCATTGGCACGTCACAACATCAAGCACGCGACCATCATCAGCTCAGCGAGCCACGTGCGCCGTGGTCAAACGCTATTTGAAATCGCAAGCTGGCAAACTGGTCCACAAGGCATCACTTTCGACACCGTAAGTTACCCAGACAAACCGCTTAAAGACTTAGCCAAAGCCAGCGATGGCGAACTACTTGGTATTTATCGCGATGCACTGCGTACTTACGGCATGTGGAGCTACCGCTCTTACCCACTAGAGTCGCGTTAAGTATTCTCACTTCATACCAATCAAAAAAAGCCTGCGTACTTGCAGGCTTTTTTGTCTTTGTTCCGTGGTAAGACCCGCTTAAATCGCTTCGCCGTTTACCGTTACTGCTACATCAATGTTGCCACGAACTGCGTTTGAGTATGGGCAAACTTGGTGCGCAATGCGCGTTAGCTCTAGCGCTTGTTCTTGTGGCATATCTAGCTCTACCGCTAGGCTCACTGTTAGAGCGAAGCCGCCGTTGTCGTTCGGACCGATACCTACTTCCGCTGTTACGGGTGCGCTTTTCAGGTCTACTTTACCTTCACGTGCTACGTGCAGAATCGCGTTAGAAAAACATGCCGAATAGCCCGCTGCGAACAGCTGTTCTGGGTTAGTTGCTGCGCCTGTGCCGCCCATTTCCTTCGGGTATGACAGCTCTAGATCGAGAAGACCGTCATCTGTTTTTACTTGACCATTACGACCAGCCAAAGCGGTAGCTTGAGTTTTGTATAGAGTAGTCATGCGAGTGTCCTTCTTAATTTAAGTTGTGCGCAATTCAATTGTTTGCAATCTTATATCGAAGTAAAGATCGTTTGCAACTATATTGTGCACAATTTATTTTATGACTCTCTTTCTCTGTGAGCAGGTAGGCAACGCCAATGAGCCAGTGTTACACCGACAACACCATGACCGACGACGATAAACTCTTACTCGAAAACCAAGTTTGCTTCCCGCTCTACAGCGCAGCAAATGCAGTGATCCGAGCTTACCGTCCGTTGCTGGACGAGCTTGATCTGACTTATTCGCAGTACTTAGTGATGATGGTGCTGTGGGAGAAAGACGGTGCCAGTGTGAAAGAACTGGGCTCACAACTGCATTTGGACTCAGGCACACTCACGCCGCTACTTAAACGCTTAGAAGCAAAAGGCTATGTAGAGCGTGGTCGCAGTGAAACCGATGAACGCGTTCGCGTACTCAACCTAACAGAACAAGGTCGTGACCTTAAAGAGCAAGCCAAGTCAGTGCCAAACGCCATGATGTGCAAAATCACCTTAGAGTTGGATGAAATGATCATGCTGAAGAAGCTGTGTGGCAAAGTGCTCGACAATCTGAGCTAAAAAAATAGAAGCATCCGCTTCCCCACTTCCTATTAGAAAGAGCCTGCTGAGATGCAGGCTCTTTCGCTCTTAGCTAGAAGATCTACTCAAAGTAATCATCGGTATTCTCTATTGCTAATCTGCATTCATCTTCAATAAAACCTATCAAAGCAAACTCACCTACATCGGATATGCCTATCAAGTGAAATAGGAAATGGCTATCAATAGGATAGTTACAAGCGATTTTCCTTAAACACACTCCGATGAGAATATACTTTCCGAAAGCAACAACAGCTCAGCTTAAAACATTCAAAGGAAAGTAAATTATGATTAATACTCAAATCAAACCATTTGCAGCTACAGCGTACAAAAACGGCGAATTCGTTGAAGTAACAGAACAAGACGTTCTAGGTAAATGGGCAGTATTCTTCTTCTACCCAGCAGACTTTACGTTTGTATGTCCAACAGAACTGGGCGACCTAGCAGACCACTACGAAGAGCTACAAAAACGTGGCGTAGAAGTTTACTCAGTATCAACTGACACGCACTTCACTCACAAAGCATGGCACGACAGCTCAGACACAATCGGTAAGATTCAGTACTACATGCTTGGCGACCAAACAGGCAACATCACAAACAACTTCGGTGTGATGCGTGAAGGTCAAGGTCTTGCAGACCGTGCAACGTTCCTAATCGACCCAGAAGGTACTATCCAAGCAATGGAAATCACTGCTGAAGGTATCGGTCGTGACGCAGAAGACCTACTACGCAAAGTGAAAGCAGCTCAATACGTAGCAGCGCACCCAGGCGAAGTTTGCCCAGCTAAATGGAAAGAAGGTGAAGAGACACTAGCTCCATCACTAGACCTAGTTGGCAAAATCTAAGCCACTGAAATTTAAGTTCTAATCAGTTCCCGATTTCCTTTTTCTGATTAGAACTGAATTAGAGAGCACTTCAGGTTAGATACCTTGACGACCTTCTGCCTGATTTGCTCTCTCCCCTCAGGTTTTATCTACAGTAACCACTTTTTAGTTTTAATTAAGGTAGTAACAACTATGTTAGACCAAGCGATCCAACAACAACTCAAACAATATCTGGCTAATGTAAAAGAAGAAGTTCGTTTAGTGGTTAGTCTAGATGAAAGCAAAGCATCGAATGACATTTTGTCTCTAGCGAACCAAATCGCAGAGATGAGCGACCTAATCACCGTTGAACGTGACGACAACGCAAGCGCACGTAAACCAGTGATGGCGGTAACTAACCCAGCAAAAGGCACAGCATTACGCTTTGCAGGCTTGCCAATGGGTCACGAATTTACCTCTCTAGTATTGGCATTGCTTCACTCTGGCGGTCACCCAATCAAACTAGAACCAGAAGTGATTGAGCAAATCGCAGCACTAGACAAAGATCTAGACGTAGAAATCTTCATTTCACTGTCGTGTCAAAACTGTCCGGACGTGGTTCAAGCGTTCAACATGATGGCGGCGATCAACCCGAAAGTAAAAGCAACCATGATCGACGGTGGTTTGTTCCAAGATGAAGTGAAACAACGCGACATCATGGCAGTACCAAGTGTATTCGTGAACGGTGAGCTATTCGGTCAAGGCCGTATGTCTCTGACTGAAATCCTAAACAAAGTGGATGACGGCGCGAGCGCGAAAGCGGCGAAAGCACTAAGCGAAAAAGACCCATATGACGTACTTGTTGTCGGCGGTGGTCCTGGTGGTAGCGCAGCTGCGCTATACGCCGCTCGTAAAGGTATTCGTACTGGCGTTGTTGCTAAACGCTTTGGTGGTCAGGTTATGGACACCATGGCAATTGAGAACTTCATTTCGGTAAAACGTACTGAAGGTCCAAAACTGGCAACTGACCTAGCAGAGCACCTAAAAGAATACGATGTAGACGTAGTAACTGAGCAACAAGCTGATAAGCTAATGGGCGCAGCACACACAGAAGATGGTTTGATTCACATCCAGCTTGAAAGCGGCGCAACACTGAAGAGTAAGAGTGTCATCCTTAGCCCTGGTGCACGCTGGCGTGAAATGAACGTTCCGGGTGAGCAAGAGTACCGTAACAAAGGTGTCGCGTACTGCCCACACTGTGACGGTCCACTGTTCAAAGGCAAGAAAACCGCAGTTATCGGTGGTGGCAACTCAGGCATCGAAGCAGCTATCGACCTTGCTGGTATCGTAGAGCACGTAACGGTTCTTGAATTCGCAGACGTACTTCGCGCAGACCAAGTGCTTATCGACAAAGCGAACTCACTACCAAACGTAGACATCATCACGATGGCGCAAACAACAGAAGTAGTGGGCGACGGTACTCGCGTAACAAGCTTGAAGTACAAAGACCGCAACACAGACGAAATCAAAGAGATCGAACTGTCAGGTATCTTTGTTCAAATCGGTCTAGTACCAAACACAGAATGGCTAAAAGATTCAGAAGTAGCCCTATCTGAGCGCGGCGAAATTGAAGTCGGTAGCCGTGGCGATACTAGCCTAGAAGGTGTGTTCGCAGCTGGCGACGCAACAACCGTTCCTTACAAACAGATCATCATTGCGATGGGTGAAGGTGCAAAAGCAAGCTTAGGCGCATTTGACTACCTAATCCGTAAGCAAGGTTAATCTCCAATTTCTTGAGCACAAAGCGCACGGTGCTGTGTTTTCTTCCCTAGAAAGCCAATCGGGGCACCGTGACAGCGATGAGTAACAAGAAATAAAATCAAAAAACCTAGAAGCCCAAAGACTTTGCCAGCAGATATAAACTGCTGGCTTTTTTGGTTTGTGGGGAATAAGTTACATTCAGGTAGATGGAGATAGGTCAGGTTTATCGCTTTTAATACTGTTTGGCAAATCATCCAAAAATCCGGGCAATGTATTATTAAATCCTCTTTTTTCAAAACCAAAACGGTGAAACCAATATATAGCTCTCAGTAAAGTATCTGAGCAAAAATCAATCGCGCAGAAATCTAATCTTTCATCTATTGATCCCCCATGCACGATTCTGGATCGTGCTTTGTATAGGAGCTTAGCCTTACTTTCAACTACATCACTAAGACCATTATGGTTAATGTTTAAGTGAGAAATTCTTCTTATAAATACTTTTGTAACGCTCTCCTCTCGAAAATTAACCAATGCTTCTAGTGAACTAACCAATTTCAGTAGTTGCTGGTACGAGTTGGGCTCTGTTGATGCATCTCCATACCACAGTAACGAGCGCTCTAACCGCTCAACGACTCTTTGATTAGAAAAGTTGGGAATCAAGAGCAACTCTGGTATTTCAAATGCGATGTGTATGGTACTTTCATCAGAAAGATAGCCTTTGTAAAATTCTTTCCAAAACACTTCTGAGTCAAATTGAAAAGACGCAAATCTAATTGATGAGTCATTGCCCATACTTTTATCGTCTATTCCATATCTATAAAAGTCGAATAAGTGACTATTTCTCTCATTTGAAGCAAGTAAAGGAATTGCCCTTCTTGATAAGCGAGTACCTAGAAGCTTTAAAATGTTATAAGTAGCATCCCTAGCCTTTTCAGCTAGCTGCTGTGCCAACTTCTTACTGCATCGCGTTTGCACATGAACTTCAAGGTAATAATTATAGTCAAATACTCTAGTTGCTTTAAATTGCATTAACTGCTTTTCTGTTAAATCAAAGCGATCTACCGGAAAAAGTCTAATACTTGGGCTTATTTCCAGCTCTTCGTTTAGATTGAACATTGTTACCGGAAATTGAAAAACTGAAGCAGAAAAGCTTTTTTTAAAATTAGATAGTCTAGTGATCGTAATTGTTTTTAAAGTTTCAGACTGAACATTAACTTCTTCGCCATTTTGCATAACACTCCGAGCAAATCCATAAAGATCAGAGTTGACGTACTCGTATACTATTGCTTCTATGACTTTGTTCAACTCGTATGGCAAGCAATTAATATTATTAACCTTTTGTACAAGAACAGCTAATTCTCTGACGATAGATAGAGATCTCGCTGTGTGATGCAGCTGATAAAAGCAAGGCTCCTGATTTTGCCATTTTGTTCTCATCTCACGACTTAAATCGCTAGGCGCATCTATACTGGAACTTATTAAACTGTCTTTTTTTACCTTATTAAAATATTCTTTGGGATCATCTACCCATATTTTTTGTGTATGCGCCAGTTCAGTTAATAGTTCTGTAAATAATTTCAGCCCCTTATCAGATAATTGCATTCAGTCCTATCCTTTATTTACATATCATGCACTCTTGTGTGCACCGCACTGTTAGAAATTAACCAATACGTTATACGAATTAATTAAATCAGGTCAATTTATTGTTATAAAATATTGGTCATTCGCATAAAAAACAACGCGATACTGCGGTTTGAGGGAATACGGAGGGAACAAGATACTTAATCCAGAGAGCTCAAAGGGGGGGACTGGTTCCGCAATCACGGATAATTCAATTCACAATACAGCATAACAACGCGCTGAAAGTAGATTCTGAATACTCGCTTAGGCTCCTTCAGAATGACGATTGGAAGGCGCTAAACTCACAGCAGAAAAGAAAACCCTTCCCCTTGATAACCACATCCAAATGCTTGGCAAACCATGTCGAGAAAAGGGGGAGTTGGAGGGTGCAAGCACATAACCCAACCTTAAGCTTCAAACCAACAACCCCACCTAACCTCCCCTTGTATCAAACTCCGAAGCTCTCAACACTCCGAGCTCAAAGGAGAGGGACTGGTTCTGCATTCGCGGATAATTCAATTCACAATGGAACATAGCAACGCGCTGGATATAGATTCTGAATACTCGCTTAGGCTCCTTTAGAATGACGCTGTTCGTTTAGCGCTCTCTTCCCGTCATTCCCGCGAACCTAGGTGAGACTGGGAATCTACTTACCACAAACTCGGTCGAAAATGATTAGTAAGAGCGCGAACAAACAAAAGGTAGAAGAAGGTTGCAAGCACATAACCTAACATTCAGCTTCAAACTACCAAACCCACCTAACCTCCCCTTGTATCAAGCTCCGAAGCTCTCAAAGCAACGAGCTCAAAGGGGAGGGACTGGTTCTGCACTCGCGGATAATTCAATTCACAATGCAACATCACTACGCGCTGAAATTAGATTCTGAATAATCGCTTAGGCTCCTTCAGAATGACGGTGAGAAAGCACTGAACTCACCACAGCAAAGAATTCCCTCCCCCTTGATAACCGCATTCAAATACATAGCAAACCAACTCAAGAAAAGGGGGAGTTGGAGGGGGTTGTAAGCACATAACCCTACATTCAGTTTCAAACCACCAACCCCACCTAACCTCCACTTGTATCAAACTCCGAAGATCTCAATACTCTGAGATCAAAGGGGAGGGACAGGTTCTGCACTCGCGGATAACTCAATTCGCACTGTAAAAATCACAACGCGCTGAAAACAGATTCTGAATACTCGCTTAGGCTCCTTCAGAATGACGCTGTTCGTTTAGCGCTCTCTTCCCGTCATTCCCGCGAACCTAGGTGAGACTGGGAATCTACTCACCACAAACTCGATCGCAAATGATTAACAAGAACAAGCAAAGGGTGAAAGAGGGTTGTAAGCACCTGACCCAACATTCAGCCTCAAACCACCAACCCCACCTAACCTCTCCTTCTATAAAGCTTCAAGAAGCTCAAATAAAAAATTCCAAAAAAGCCCTTTACCTAAACTTAACTTGAGGTTTTAGCATGTTCATCGTTGGCTAGAAAATGACAAAAAGGAGCACACCATGATCCAGCTAGAACACGTAAACTTAGTGGTAAAAGACATCCCTGAAATGCTGAAGTTTTACCAAGTGGCCTTTCCACATTGGTATGTGCGTGATGAGGGGGAAGGCACATGGAGCGGTAAGCACAGAAACTGGCTGCACTTTGGCGATGAATACCAATACATTGCGTTGAGCGACCACGGCGAAGGCAACAATCGCGATTTAGATGCTCATCAAGTTGGGTTGGCGCATTTCGCTTATGTGACCAATAACGTTGACGCTGTGACGAAAAGACTGGTTGAAGCAGGCTACCCAATCGCCCAATCTGGCGCGGATGAGCCATACCGAAAGAACGTCTATTTTGTTGACCCTGCCGGTTTTGAAATCGAGTTTGTAGAATACCTGACCGATGATCCAAAACTGCGTAACTCGACAAGTTAAGTTCTAACCTTTATCTCTCTTTTATCCAGAAAGAGCAGCGTCTTAGATACCCAAAAGCCCCTAACTTTTCAGCTAGGGGCTTTGAACATTTTACCTTGAGCGAGTAATTAGCTAGCGGCTAATTCAGGCTTCGCTGCCTTATTGCTTTTTGACTTCATCCAAACGATGACGGCCGCAAGCACTAAGATTGGTACCAGAGGGTCGATGAGCGTGCCACCTTTACCAAAGACTAGGTTTAGCGCCATGATGATCGATGCACCAATCGCCCACGCCACGGTTGACGATACTGACCAGATTTTAATTTGGTCTGCCAACTCTGTAATACCTAGCGTACGGTTGATGATGTGGAAGTAAGAGTCATTAAGGTGTGAGAAGCCAACCGGGCCAACCGCACACGCCAGTGCCACGAATACTGGATCCAGACCTAATGTCTCGACTAGAGGTAGCGTCATTGTCGCAGCAACCATCATCGATGCTGTAGCCGAACCTTGAATCAATCGAAGCATAGACGCGATAGCCAATGGCACAAGTAGTGGTGGGATACCACTGCTAGCAATAGCTTCTGCCACTTGGGGGCCTGCGCCAGACGCTTTAAGTACCGCGCCCATTGCACCACCACAGCCCGTTACCACTAGGATAAGACCCGTTGTTGATAACGCATCGTCCATCGAGCCAACCATGTCTTTGCGGTCGATGTTACGAGTTAGACCGTACAATGCCATTAGTACGCCAAGGCCTACAGCAACAACTGGGTTACCAAGCAGCGACAATGCCGTATGAAGGAACGTGTCTCCTGAGCCAACAAGTGTGTTGATAAGGATAAGTGCGATTGGAACAAGAATTGGACCAAAAGAAAGGAAGTTACTTGGCAGCTCTTTATCGTCTGTTGCCTTTACTTTTTCTAGGTTTGCCCAATCCGCTTGGTTTGTGATCCAGCCATCGCCGTTTGGTACGCGGTAGTACTCGTTACCCACACGGCGGATGTAAATCATCGATAACAGCATCATAGGTACAGATACCATTAACCCCCACAGCATGTACTCACCTAGGTCGACACCAAGAATACCGGCTACCGCAACAGGGCCCGGTGTTGGCGGCACAAGTGCGTGAGTGATAAGCAGGCCAAGTGCGAGTGTCACACCAAGACCCACGGCAGATTTACCCGTATCTCGTGAAATTGCGCGAACAAGAGAGTGCAAAATGATGTACGCAGAGTCACAAAAAACTGGGATTGCCACCAGCACACCAGTGAAACCAAGCGCCAAGTCTTCACGGCCTTTACCACAGATCTTAACGAAGGTTTTCGCCATACGAACCGCCGCACCAGAGCGTTCAAAACACGCGCCCATGATCACACCGAAGGCAATGATCAAACCGATACCGCCTAGTACGCCGCCGAAGCCCGCTTTAATTGCATCAATGAGTTCTGTCGGCGCCATGCCTGCGAATAGACCCATGATGATGCTCGCAATAACCATTGCCAGTGCGACGGGAATACGTGTTTTTATGATCATTCCCATCATGGCAAGAATACCGATGACAATGCCGATTAATGCTCCATCCATTTTTATGTTCCTTTTGTTTCTGATTCTGTAGGGTGCGTGCGGCTAGGCGATGAATTTTCATCACCTAGTACACGTTGTTGCGCAAGCAACTGAAATTGTTATAAGTATTTTTATTAGAGGTAAGGACGAACCCAACCAAGACCTTCTTCAGTACTGTGCCTTGGGTTGTATTCGCAGCCAATCCAGCCTTGATAACCTGAGTCATCCAACACGTTGAACAGGTGTGGGTAGTTCAACTCACCTTCTGACGGTTCATGCCTTTCAGGTACTGAGGCGATTTGAATGTGGCCGGTGTAAGGAGCGACTTCACGAATTAATGTGCTTAGGTCGCCATCCATAATTTGAGCGTGGTAAAGGTCGAGTTGCAGTTTTACGTTTGGACGATCCACTTGCTTAATCAGCTCGACCGCTTCGCGTTGATGGGCGACAAAGTAGTTCGGTACATCGCGATTGTTGAGTGGCTCTATCATCAGCTCAACACCTTGCTCGGCAAACTTATCCGCTGCATAACGAATGTTTGAGATGAAGGTTTCAATATGCTGCTCACGAGTGAAACGGGAATCAACGATGCCAGACATAGCGTGAACCTTTTTACACTTCAGTGCTTTGGCGTACATCAGCGCAGTATCGACGCTCGCCTTAAACTCATCCTCTCGGCCCGGAATCGCGGCGAAGCCACGTTCACCAGCATCCCAATCACCCGGAGGCATGTTGAAGAGTGCTTGTTCAAAACCGAATTGTTCCATCTTGTTGGCCAGTTCTTGCGCCTCGAATGCGTATGGGAAGAGGTACTCTACCGCTTTGAATCCCGCTTGATGCGCTTTCTCAAAACGCTCTAAAAACGGCACTTCTGTGAATAACATGGTTAGGTTTGCTGCGAACTTAGCCATTATTTACCTCTCCCTTTTAGGTCTTGAACCTCGGCATCCGTTAGGTAGCGGATGTTGCTGTCTTTAAGAATGAACGCCAGTTTTGCGGTTTCTTCCAGCTCTTCAGCGTTGTCTACTGCATCTTCAAAGTCTGTGCCTGTAATGACCGGGCCGTGGTTAGCCAGTAAGAAGGCACGATAGTCACCAGCACGTTGTGCGAGTTCTTCTGCGATTTGTGGATCCCCCGGACGCAGGTAAGGGATCACTGGTAGCTCACCAATGCGCATCACAAAGTAAGGTGTGAATGCTTTGATGGCATTGGCGCGGTCTAACTCTTCAAGGCAAGACAACGCCGTTAGGTACGTTGAATGCAAATGCACGATGGCATTGCATTGCGAATTATTGCGGTAAATGGCTAGGTGAAATGCCACTTCTTTCGACGGCTTTTTACCCGAGATATGGTTGCCATCGATATCCACGACAGACAGTTCTTCTGCCACTAAACGTCCAAACGAGGAGCCCGTAGGCGTTGCCAAAAAATGGCCATTAGGTAATTTCACAGACAAGTTACCAGCGCCGCCCGTTGCGTAGCCGCGCTCAAACATAGAACGAGCCATGGTCACCATTTGATCTCGCAGTTGCTGCTCTGCCATTAAATCTTTATTCATCACAACCCCTGTTATTCAAAAAGCGACTGCGCTTTGGCAAAGAAATGCTCATCACCAAAGTTGCCGGATTTCAGCGCCAGTGAAAGCTCGCCATCGACGGGTTTCACCCAAGGCACGCCTGGCGCAATTTGAGGACCAATATGGAACCCTGTTACCGCGAGGCTTTGCGTAACGACGCCAGATGTTTCGCCACCAGCAACGATGAAGTTCTTCACACCGTGTTGCTGCAGTTTGATAGCCAACTTACTGAAGAATTGCTCAACGGCATGGCTAGAGGCTTGTGCGCCAAACTCTTCTTGAATGGCTTTTAGAACCGTTGCCTCTGCGGTTGCGTAAACCAGCGGAGCAAATTCACTGTCGATATTGGTCATCACCCAATCAAACACGTGATTTGAGTACGCTTCATCGGTAAGGCAGGCTTTCACATCAATCGCGAAGTGCGGTGCTTGTTGTTTGTAAATGGCAACTTGTTGATTGGTCATCACAGAACATGAGCCAGAGAACACCACCGTCGGCGCCTTGGTTGGGTTGCCCGCTTTCTTAGCATCGCTTTGATCGGCCAGATGTTCTGCCCAGTTCTTAGCAATCCCCGCCGCTAGGCCAGAACCACCGGTAACCAGCTTAAGAGATTTCGCTGCCTGACCGAGCGTCACTAGATGATCGGCATTGAATGCATCGACAACAGCATAGCGAACACCTTGTTGTTTGAGGGTTTCAAATCGCTCAGACACCGCTTGGGAGCCTTGCTCAATCACTTGGAAGTTCACCAAACCAGATGAGCCTTGTGACTGCGCATCCATCATGCGAATCAAGCTAGAATCTGTCATTGGCGTCACTGGGTGATTGCGCATACCAGAATCACTGAGCAGGTCTTGGAATACAAACAGGTGGCCGTTGTAAACCGTGCGGCCATTAACCGGCAACGCAGGACAAACAATGGTGAAACCTTCTTTTAGCTCGGCTAGCAACGCATCAGTAACAGGACCAATATTACCTTCAGCTGTGCTGTCGAAAGTTGAGCAGTACTTAAAGTAGAACTGCTGACAGCCATTCTCTTGTAGCCATTTCAACGCAGCCACCGAATCGTTGATTGCTTCATCGACAGGGCAAGAGCGAGATTTAAGACTGATCACAACCGCATCGGCATTAATATCAACCTCTTGCTTTGGAATGCCGTTAAGCTGCACGGTACGCATGCCATTTTCTACAAGGAATCCGGCAATATCAGTTGCACCAGTAAAGTCGTCTGCAATAACACCTAATAACATAATTACTTCTCCACTTTACTTGCGCTTATTTGTCTTTGCTTTCCACACCAGGAAGCTCAATACCGTTAAAGATTTTGATAACGGCACTGTCGTCTTCCTGACCAAAACCCGCATTGCTTGCGCTTACAAACATGTTTAGGGCGGCACTGGAAAGTGGCAGAGGGAATTTCAGATCTTTCGCGGTATCTGACACAAGGTTTAGGTCTTTAACGAAAATATCGACCATTGATTTCGGCGAGTAGTCACCGTCGACGACATGCTTCATGCGGTTCTCAAACATCCAAGAGTTACCCGCGGCATTGGTCACCACGTCGTACATCAAATCCAATGGAATGTTTGCACGAGCGGCAAGCGCCATCGCTTCGGCACCTGCTGCAATGTGAACACCCGCAAGCAGTTGGTGAATGATTTTCACTGTCGCACCAAGGCCTACAGCTTCACCAATGTTGTATACCTTGGCAGCCGTTGCGCTCAGTACAGGCTCCAGCGCATCAAAGGTGCTTTGCGCGCCCGACGCCATAATGGTCATCTCACCAGCTTCTGCTTTTACTGCGCCGCCAGATACCGGCGCATCAAGCATCACAAGATTGTGCTCAGCCAATTTGGCTTCAATTTGCTTGGCGTCTTCTGCCGAGATAGTGGCTGATACCATGACAGGCGTATTGGGTTTGAGCGCAGCTACAAGACCTGTTGTGAACAATACGGTGTTAACTTGCGCCGCATTCACAACCAAAACCAACACAGAATCAAGTTGATCGGCAAACTCGACTGCGTTGGTAGAAACCGCTTTCGCGCCAAATGCACCCAGCTCTTCTAAAGCACTAGGATTCAGGTCGAAACCATATACATCAAGGCCAGCACGCACACATGACTTCGCCGCGCCCATTCCCATAGAGCCTAAACCGATAACACCGACAGATTGAACTTCGCTCATAACAACAATGCCTTCTTGGTAAATTGAATTTTGTTAATTCTTGTTTAGTTGGTGTGATTATATGTGAAGCATTAATCCGAGACTTCGCTTTAAATCACATTTTTTCACATAAATTAACAAGAAAGTGATATTTACCCCTTTATGGGCAGAGATAACCTGATCAGTTAACACAAGGGAGGGCAAGGCTTATTAGGTTGAGAACAGATATTCACAGATATTCACAAAAAGCGAAAAGGTTGGTAGGATACTGAAAAACAAGAATATAGAAGTGAAATCATGATCCCTGCAGAACGTCAAAGAACCATCTTGTCCCTGTTATCACACCAAGAAGTGTTAAGCATTTCAGATTTAACCGACCACCTTGGCGTATCACATATGACCATTCGCCGTGACATCGTAAAACTGGAATCCTCAGGTAAAGTCGTCTCTGTTTCTGGTGGAGTGCAACTGGCTCAGGCTTTACATTCTGAGCTTTCCCATGACGCTAAAGTCGAGCAACAAGCGGATGAGAAGGTTCAAATTGGCAAACTTGCTGCCACGTTAATTGGCAAAGACGCTACGATTTACTTGGATGCGGGAACCACTTCTCTAGAGATCGCCCATCAAATAGCGGATCGTGACGATCTATTAGTGATCACCAATGACTTCTCTATTGCGGGTTTCCTGATGACGCACAGTCAATGTGAGCTTTACCATACCGGAGGCAAAATTGATCGTGAAAACCAATCCACAGTTGGTGGAAAAGTCGCAGAGTTCTTGAACGGATTGAACATTGATATTGCCTTTATCTCGACGTCTTCTTGGAGCTTAAAAGGCTTATCAACACCAAACGAAAACAAAGTCCTTGTAAAAAAGGCCATCATCAAAGCGGCACAAACTAACTACCTTGTTTCTGACTCCACCAAATACGGCCAAATTGCCAGCTTTCATGCATTAAATATCGAGCAATTAGACGGCATCATTACCGATTCCAATCTGTCTGACGTAGTAACACAAGAACTGATGGACAAAGGGTTAAGTGTGATTAGAGGCAACTAATAACTCCCCCCTTCTCGCCTCAAAAAACAAAGAGGCTTACCCGTTTTAGGTAGGCCTGGTTAACCTACCCAATAACACCTAAAACCTTGCCCAATGTGGGCTCATTCGCTATTTATTTCATAAGTCGTTACACAACTCAGGGCTTTAAGGCTTTACATCTGGCGCAAGGAGTAGAACACTTCCCCCAAAGTAAAATTCAGCCGACATAGTAGAGTCAGTAAAGTTATGAGTAACACCACGGCGAAAAAGTCGAATCCCCTATTCGAGATCCTGTTTAACGTCATCATCCCTTCATTCATTCTGATGAAGTTCAGTGGTGAAGAGCACCTAGGTACAGCAATGGCACTGGTTGTCGCCTTGATGTTCCCATTGGTGTATGGCGGCATGGACCTTATCCGCAACAAGAAATTCAACTTCATTTCTGTACTTGGTTTTATCAGTGTGCTGTTAACTGGCGGCATCGGCTTGCTAGAGTTAGATACGCGTTGGTTGGCATTGAAAGAAGCATTAATTCCGGGTTTGATTGGTATCGCGGTACTGGGCTCTACCTTCACCCGCTACCCGCTTATGCAGAAGATGCTGCTGAACGACACGATTTTGAACCTACCGCTGATTAACGAGCGTTTAGAACAGAATGGCAAAACTCAGGCGTTTGAACGTTGCTTGATGTCTTCTAACTACCTATTCGCAAGTACTTTCGCGTTCTCATCAGCGATGAACTACTTCCTAGCAACTTGGATTGTGACTAGCCCTGCAGGTACTGCCGCGTTCAATGAAGAGTTGGGCAAGCTAACGCTTTACAGCTACCCAATGATTGCGATTCCGAGCATGTTGATGATGTTTGGTATTTTCTACTACATCTGGCGCCAAGTTCGCGCAATGACATCACTAGAAACTGAGCAGATTTTTCATACCAAGTAATACATGCTCAAATGCATTAAGATAAAAAAGAACCCCGATAGTTGCTCGCCAATTATCGGGGTTTTGTTTTTAGAATGAGGACACTACGACGCACGTGTAAAAAAGAGTTGTTAAGCCCTGATTCTTTAAAGTTCATATCTCTTGTTTCAATAAACCTTACAGAAAAAGTGTGATTCAGCTTGGCAAATATATGAATGTTATCGTGTATTCAATACTCAACTCGATTAGCATGGATTTTTTAACATCTCGTTACATTTATAAAATCTATGTTTGGATTAAAACGAATCAAATCGGAAAATGAGGCGCTTAAGCAAGAGCTCGCAGACCTCAAAAAGAAGTACCAAACTGACGTTACTGCTCTGGAAAAACAGCTCCAAGAAACACAACAGCTTGTTCGCACTGCACAGCAAGAGCACCACAATAGCGACGAGTTGATGTCGAGCAGTTTGAAAGGCGGAGACATGCTCCAAACCATTCGAACCGAGATGGTTGAAAGTGCACAGTCGATGGCGCATGAAAACCAAGAGCTGCAACAACTTGATGAGATGTTTAAACAAACGCATCAAGCTCTTGCCCGCCTTGATAACCGAGCGGTGAAGATCAGCACTCAAGCTTCCCAAAGTATTGAATCGGTTCAAATATTAGATAACACCGCCACTTCTATCTCTCACCTTGTATCGACGATTCAAGAGATTTCTGATCAAACCAATTTGCTCGCCTTAAATGCAGCGATTGAAGCTGCGCGTGCTGGCGAGGCTGGGCGTGGGTTTGCGGTGGTGGCTGACGAGGTAAGAAACCTGGCAGGTAAAGCCAGCGAGGCTAGTGAACAAATTGATTCGTTGGTGAATCAAGTGCTCACTCAGGTCAACGCGATTAAAACCTCTATCGATGAAAACCAGACCTGTGCAGAAGAAGTTTCAGCATCTTCCGCACAAATTGGTTCTATCGTGAACGAAGTCGTCGTGAAATCGGAACACATGCAGCAGGTGATTCATATTGCGTCCACCCGTGCTTTCTTGGACACGGTGAAACTTGATCACGCCATCTGGAAGAACAACATCTATCGCTTACTACAGAGCGGAGCATTTGGTGAAACGGTGAATAGCCACTCAGAATGTCGCTTAGGCCAGTGGTACTACCGTGGAGATGGCAAAGCCTACAGCCACCTAAGAAGCTATGCGCTGCTAGAAGAGCCACACAAAGGCGTGCACGACAGCGGACGTGAAGCAATGAGCCAAGCCAAGTCTGGCAATATGGCCGGCATGGTGACCGCAATTAACGCAATGGAAGACGCCAGCGAACAAGTGGTCGTTCAGATAGACCGCTTGATGGATGAGATTATCGCGAGTTAAAAGCTGCTCAATAACCCCCAACGAAAATGCAAAAGGGATGGTGAATGCCATCCCTTTTTTATTCTTCAATATCCCCAAGTCACCTAAAGATGTTTGAATACAGTTACTACATGGTCAGAATAATTTTGCCTTGCAGCGTGACCGACTCATCTTCTATCAGCTCGAAGGCACGCTGGAACTGTTCTAACGGAAGGTAGCAATCCACATCGAGTTGTATCTGGTGTTCCATAAAGTGTTCTAGCATCGCAGCAAAGACTTGTTTTCGAACGATCTTACCAACTGACTCTTCCCAGTAGCGCAAAAAGAACGTACTGAAGTCGATATTGCTTTGCTTCATACAAGCGAAGAAAGCTGGCTCATAAGGGGTGAGAGAAAGCGTTCCGTAATTGATGTATGTTCCCGAATTACGCACAACTTGGATGAGTTCTGTGCCCAACTTGCCGCCAATGGCATCGAATGCAATATTGGGTTGAGGCAGATCTCGGACATCGATTTGAGATTGCAGATCTTGCTTACAATCTAGCACTGCATTGGAACCGTATGGATAACGCTCTGGCGCGGAGCTTATCACAATTAAAGTAAATCCGAGCGATTGCGACAACTGAGCGAAGATCTTACCAATCGCAGAATTACCCGCGTTGATGATCACCACATCCTCTTTACCTAAATTGGCCACTTTAGTAGTGATCACCCAAGCCGTCAGGGCATTAATGTACAGCTGGCAAGCGTAGCCGCTCTCAAGACTTTCTGGCACTACAAAGACATTCTCCACAGGCGCATCGACATAGCTTTGCCAAGTCCCGCTTTGTGCCACCAGCACCTTTTGCCCAATGTGAAATTCGGTTTGATGCGGATCGTTTATCTCAACCACACGCCCTACCGCTTCAAACCCTGGCACTCGCGGCGGTACATGGGTACGACGATACTGCCCTACTCCCTGAATCGATAATCGGTCGCTTGGATTAATGTTCGTGGCTTCGATTTGCACGCGAACGTTACCCAAAGCCAGTGGCTCTAGCTCAACATGCTCCAACACCAACGATTCACTTGGCAAACCAAAGCTCAGTTGATTAACGCGAGTGTTTGTCTTGGTCGAGTTGGTCTTAGTTAAGCTCATCTGGATACCACTGAATTGCTTGAGGGAATATGGCGCACCATAGCGAAACGGGTATATAACGTTTTCTCGGCGCGCACGTCAAATTGGATAAGGGCTTAAACGGGCTGACTCAGCATAAACACCACCACTAACGCTAGGCTGCTGCCCATGCATCGGTTTACCCACACCACCTTTTGTGGTGACTGAATAAAGCGGTTCAATACGGTGCCAAAATACGCCCACGCAAACATCCCCAGCACACCGGTTCCCACCATCACGCTAATGATGATCACCACTTGAGTTAAGTAATCATTGTTTGGCGAGATAAATTGAGAGAACACCGTTAGCGAGGCAACCCAACTTTTCGGATTGAGAATTTGCACCCAAACGCCAGATAAAAATCCGGACTTTTTCGCATTCGAATCATTATCGAGTTCCATTGTGGCAATCGACCATGCGAGATACAGCAGGTACGCCGCTCCAATCCACTTTAACGCCGTGTACAAATCTGGGTAAAGGGTAAACAAACTGACAAGCCCCACACTTGCCCCAACCAACATGATGATCACCCCGACTGCATTGCCCAATACAAATGGCACGGTCGCAGAAAAACCATATCGGCTAGAAATACCTAACAGCGCGACGTTGCCTGCTCCCGGCGTTAAAGAAATAGAAACGGCAAACAACAAAAATGCCGCCAACAATTGAGCACTCATGCACTCTCTCCCAAAAAGTAATCAACGAATATGGGAACAGTCTAACGATTTGGGTAGAAAGAAAATTGCTATCTGCGCTACGATAAAAGCCAATTTGAGCAGACTATTTCTAAAATAATTATGAAAAAGAAAGAATCCACCAACTTTGAATTGGATAGTACCGATTTCGCCATTCTTGACCATATTCAGAAAGATGGTCGCATGAGTAACTCTAAGCTTGCCGAGACCGTTAACCTGAGTGAAACGCCCTGCTGGCGACGCTGGAAAAAGATGGAAGAGGAAGGCTACATTGAGGGCTATGCCGCGAAGCTGAATCGCAAAAAGCTCGGTTTCCAAGTCTCTGGTTTTACGCTGGTGACACTAGGCAGCCATGAAGTGGAAAACACCACGCCTTTTGAAGACTTTGTCGCTGAAACCGACTGGATCTTAATGTGTCACTGCATTGCTGGCAGCGCAGATTATATGGTGCAAGTGGTGGCTCGAGACTTAGACGAATACTTTGACCGCATCAGTGCGATTCGCCGCGTGAAAGGCATCAGCGCCATTCAATCCAACGTATCCGTAAAGGAAATTAAGAGTACCTTTCAGTTGCCAATCGGTTAGGAAAACTTTTCCATACCTAAAGAAAAGCCAGCGACAGGGCGCTGGCTTAGGGTCTTCATATTAAAACTCGTTTAGTGGTTATCGCCCCAGTAAATAGACAACAAATCAGTGCTTTTACCATCGGTCATGTACAAACGGCCTTTATACATAATAGGGTCATAGTCAAAGTAAGGTATTACTCGTTCATCAACACTTGTTACCTTCATATCGGCATCAAACTCATAACGAGTGAAATACTTAACTTTATCGCGATTTAAAAAATCGTACGCAAAGCTACCAGAGAAGTGAGCCCGGTCAGAAAGTGTCGCTTCAACCGCCGACTTACCTTTATACCCTGTACCAACCTGTGACCATGTCCATTCTTTTGTGTTAAAAACACTAAAATACTTTTCCTCTAGGATGTATATATCATCGCCCACGACCTTAGTCCCAGAAACGGACATCGCCCAATGCTTTCCATATACTCCTTCATCTGGAAAATCAGGAAGGCCTAGCCACTCACCAGTTTCAAAATCATAACTGTGGTATCCGTGTCCGTGGAGAAGGAAACTTTCATCGTCAAGTCCGTTGTCAAACACGTAGAGCTTATTACCTAAAATGGCTAAGATTTTTTGGCTTGGGCGAGACCCATGCTGAAAGTGTGCAGGTACTAAAGAGACAAGTCTCGGAGTTAAGTCGTTTTTATCAACTTGATATAACTTATTCTCGTTAAGCCAGTAGATCTCATCTTGATAAATAACAACTTGAGGCCAATAGGGTTGAATATCAAATTTGATTGACCAGTGCGTCAAATCAAGATATTTCACTCGGCTCTGATTGATTAGGTCATACTTCGCTATCTTCAAACCATCAAAGGCGTAAAGCATATCATCAAGAACAACCCTTCTATAGTATGGCACTTGCCCAATAGCAGTTAGAGCGCCGTGCTCAACTAGTCCTTTAGAATCAGTATCATCCAGATCAATATTCAGTTCCTTAACAAACGCCTTGTCACTCAGAACGTTTACCACGATCCTTTCTTTACCTTCGAACTCTTCGTCATCATGAATAGCCAAAGTGAAATATCCGCTTTTAGACGTCGAATTTTTCACCTCTACCAACTCAACATCCAGTGTCTGGCCTTGTGCTTTCTCCACCGTCGCTGTGGATTGGTCTGACAGCTCAAATGTTATTTTCGACGCATCGATGTTGCCTGACTTTACGTCATACCAAATTCGGTGCTGGTACTCATTTTCATACAGAGTAATATCGCTGTCTCTAAAGACAATGCCTTCAACAACTTCGACGACTCGTTTTGCCGTTGCCTCATTGCCCGCGGTATCTGTGACCTTGTACGTTAATGTGTAAGTGCCAACAGTACCAGTATCCGGTTTGCCGCTAACCTGTACACGCTTGCTGATGTCACCATCCACGTTATCTGTTGCAGTAAAGCCTGGGTCCTGAAATTCATCATTCAGATAAACGGTGATTTCCTCACCACCTTTTAGTGTGATTTGAGGCTTCTCGGTATCTGCAACCGCTTTACTCTTTACCGTCACTTTACGAGACGCCGTTGCTTTGTTACCCGCTTTATCCGTTACCTTGTACGTTATTGTGTAGGTACCCACAGTGTCAGTGTCTATCGGTTTGTCGTAGCTAACCTGTACACGATTGCTGATATCACCATCCACGTTATCTGTTGCACTAAAGCCTGGATCCTGAAATTCATCGTTCAGATAAACGATGATTTCCTCACCACCTTTTAGTGTGATTTGAGGCTTCTCGGTATCTTTGTCGCTCTCTACATCTGGGGCCGGAATCGCTTTGCTTTCGACCTTCACTTCACGAGATACCACAGCTTTGTTACCCGCTTTATCCGTGACTGTGTACGTTATTGTGTAGGTGCCCACAGTGTCAGTATCTATCGGTTTGTCGTAGCTAACCTTTACGCGCTTACTGATGTCACCATCCACGTTATCTGTTGCAGTAAAGCCTGGATCCTCAAATTTATCATTCAGATAAACTGTGATGCTTTTGCCCCCTACTAACGTGATTACCGGTGGGGTTTCATCTTTCTTATTCTCAATTGGAGGTTTTGCAGCAGGGGTGGAATCAGAGTCCCCACCACCACCACATCCAGACAACAGGCTAGAAACAGCCAAGGTCGCCAACAACTTATTAACATTACTCGCAGTCCAAGCGATATTTCTCACGTTATAAACCTCTGTTACATTGTTATTATTCGTCACTGCTGCTCATCGACTCCATTGTTATCACGAGCTCACATTAACGTCTTTACTCTACTTTAAGCCCATAATAAGTATAATTTTTTAGGCGAAAGCATCATAAATCATATGCAATAAGTTTAATGTCAGATTATGTATTGCTTTGTCATTCGCGACATGAATTTAAATACAGCAAATGATTTAAATGAAATGTTAAATAACTCAGTTAGATTGGGCTTACTAGGGGTGCAGCTTATCGCTCGGCATTCGAATTTTTGAGGGAAAGAACAATCTGCAATACAGCTTCAGCTTTGAAAACAGAACTTATCGGCTATTCATTCGAAACTGCTGTGGGGTGACATCAAAATAGGTTTTAAACGCTTTGATGTAGGAAGAGTCATTTTGATACCCCACTTGATCGGCAATACTTTGGATAGAGAGCTCTTCGTCAAGCAAAGACAGTGAATAAATCAGCCGAATTTGTTGTCGCCAAAGTTGGAACGAGGTGTTGAACTCTTTGGAGAACAAGCGCGACAAAGTTCGTTCGGATGCACCGACTTTCTCTCCCCACTGTTTGAGTGACCAATCCAATGCTGGCGTGTCGGTCAACGCTTCAAATATCAACTTTAAACGCCTGTCTTCAGGCAGCAGTAACTGAAAGGTCTGCACGTTGTCTTTCATGATTTGATCGTGGAGTACGCCAAGCAAGCGCGATACTTCCTCATCACTGACGAACCCTTCGCATTGGCGGCGTATTTCCTGTAACAGCTCGTTTAAGAACGGCGTGAGTGTGATTGTTCTAACTTGATGCTCGTACTCAGTACCGAACTTAGGGTTTAGATAGATACCGACAAATGTCGTATGGCTTAGCGCGATGGATTCATGTTGAATACCCGCAGGTACGAACAGCGCAGAGGTATGAGGCACAAGGTGTTGGTAGTGATCGGTTTTGGTTTGTAATAACCCTTTGATCGGGAAGATGACTTGATGCCACGTGTGTTGGTGCAGCGCATCAATGTAACCTTTCGGCATGTCGATGGTCTTAACCAAAGCTGGTGAGTGAGGATTAGCAGCCATCATCTCATTAGAGGTCATGACACCGGAGTGAGAATCGATTTGGCGGGTTGGCATTATTAATTGTCCTTACATCCCTACTCTGACACAAGTTCACTAGGCTATCATGCCCGGCAAAGTGAATGAAGCCGTGAGGTGCGACGTATGCGATATCAAGTGGAAATATCCAAAGAAAACCAACTCTTATTCAAAGTCGATATTGATAACATCAACCAAGACAAGTGCGAAGCATCGCTTGAAACCGTGTTAACCAAGTTCCCTAAAACGGAAGGTTATCAACGTCATGTGTTGGTTTCAGATAGCGAAACGCGCTACTTAAAAAGCACAGAAAAGCGCATTGAAGTACTGGCAGCGATTCCGGTATTCAAATCATTGGGCGAACGCTAACGCGGTCTTGTCTCACACCGTTTGGCAAATCAGTTTCAGGCGATAAGGAAAGAATATGAAGAAGTTAGGCGTAGTTAACAGCGTATTAGCAGGTAAAACCGTTGCTTTTGCACATGGTGCGAAAAGTGCGATTAACAAACAGGTTCTGCCGCAGCGTCAGCATGCAACAGAACTGGGTTTTACCAATGATGAACAAGGCGATCCACGCTTTCATGGTGGGATTCAAAAAGCCCTTCATATTTACCCAAGCGAGCACTATCCAGTTTGGCAACAAGAGTTGGGCGATAAAGCGGTTTTCCAATCAGTTGGCGCGTTCGGTGAAAATCTAAGCTCAAGCGGCGTAACAGAAGCGTCCATTTGCTTGAAAGATAAAATCCGCATCGGCACAACCTTATTGGAAGTATCCCAAGGTCGCATGCCTTGCTGGAAACTCAACGTCCGCTTCGAGCAAAACGACATGGCGAGAAGACTGCAAGACACGCTTCGAACAGGCTGGTACTTCCGCGTGTTACAAGAAGGCGACATCGGCGCAGGTGACGAAATTATTCTGTGTGAAAGACCTTACCCAGACTGGTCATTGGCTCGCATCATGGGCGCTGTTTTTACTGGTTGCCTAGATAAAACAGAGCTAAGCCAACTAGCGGAACTTCCATTAGTTGAATCTTGGGGCAAGCTTGTTGAGCGCCGCCTAGAAACCGGTGAAGTCGAAGATTGGGAAATGCGTTTGGTTGGTCCGACTGCGGGTTAATTCTCGTTTTGACTCCCCGATAGATCGGAGCGTATCCCTTCTAATATTAGCCCCACAACCAAGTCAGTGGGGCTTTTGCTTTTTAGCCGTTCAATACAGCAAATCTGTATTTAAGCTGGAGCTTGGCAATTAACAAAGGTTAATGAATCCCGTACAAATACTCTTTATGTTGTACCCAAAATAATACAAGGGGAAGCATGATGCTCGAGTGGAGAATTAAGAAATTCGCAGACCTGTCTGTTCAAGAGCTTTACGATTTTTTGCAGCAAAGAGTCAATATTTTCATCGTAGACATGAACACGCCATACAGCGATTTGGATGGTAAGGATAACCATCCCGACACCTACCACGTGATGGGATATGATAACGAACGCCTGGTGGCTTATAGTCGTATTATGCCTCCGAAAATCGGATACCCCGTTGACGTTTTACCCTTGCTGAACTCTGATGCCAATGACGTGTGTATTGGTCGCGTTATCGTCGCAGAGGATTACAGAGGGAAAAACATCGGCAACCAATTGATGCAAGTGAGCTTCGATGCCACAAGAAAGATCTACCCGAACGACAGCATTTTTATTTCCGCACAAGCACACTTGAGAGACTACTACGGCAAGTTCGGCTTTGATGTTGTCACCGATAGCTACTTGGAAGACGGATGCACTATGTTGGGTCTTAGACACATTCCGAAAGTTATCTGCTCAGCATAAAAACAACATTAACTCATTGTAAATATTACAAAATAAAAGCAGACAGAGTTTCAATGTTTGGTATTTAGCATTTACTCACCTTTGAACGATGCGGCAAAATCAGCGCTCAATAACGGAATATCAAAAGGGAGTAAAAGTGGAAGATTTCTATATCGATCACAAAGGGTTAGCGGCATATTTCGAGATTCAGTGGCTTGATAAACTTCGACAAAATGGCGTGAGCAAGCCGCTAGATAGCCAGTCTAAAGCAGTCCCTGATTGGTTTGTCTCTTCAAGCCACTCGAAAGACGTCGCGCAGTTTGTTGTTGAAGCGCTCGCTAGTGAAAACCTTTCTCCAAAAAGCCTATTAGAAGTGGGGCCTGCTCTGGGAAGAAACTGTTATGAATTGATAACCAACATACCAAGTATCAATTCGGCTACGCTCGTAGAACCTTCTCATCGTTTGCTATCAAACTTGAAACAACTACTGGTAGATGGGGGAGAGTGTGACTTCCACTATATTAAGAGCTTAAAGGAGCAAAAGTATTTCACATTTGATGCATCGCCAATAGCCAGAGCTTGTGACCATGTGGATTTTTCTCTCATCGAAGCACCTTTTGAAAGTGGCGTGGTAGCTAAGCAGCATGATTTGAGCCTTTGCTTGAACGTACTGGATCAATGTGACTCCCCTAAAACGGTCGTGGAAGCATTAATGGACGCAACGGCTCCTAATGGTGTTTTGGTTTTAGCCTGTACCTATCAGTGGAGCAAAAAACATTTAAAAGATGAGACTGAAGCAGTTGACGATATAAACGATTATTTTGGCAATGGTTGGGTACCACTATCGGAAGCTGAACACGAGTACAAAATCAGATTCAACGAGAGATACTCTCTCCTTTTCTTATCTCACATCGTCGCCTACAAAAAGATAGGCTAATAGATAAGAAGCCACGTACCTGATATCGTCAGGTTTGGGGCTTTTTTGTTCTTCCTATCTTGTTGAATTACTGACACAAGCAAACAGCCTCTTTTTCTAAAGTTCTATCCTTTGAGCTTACTAACATAACCAACAATAAATAGCCGCTACACTCAGCCACGTTTCATCTTCCTTTGTTTACCCTGTTACCCTCTTGGAGAAATCGAGTGGCAACCATGAAAGACGTCGCGGACATGGCTGGCGTATCTACGGCAACAGTCTCGCGTGTTATCAATCGCACCAGTTATGTTGAACCAGTGACGCAAGAACGAGTCGAGCGCGCGATTAAAGAACTCAACTACCGCCGAGATGCGCGTGCAACAGCGTTGGCGAACCGCAGCAATAATACGCTTGGCCTATTAACTGGTAACTTAGCCGATCCGTTCTTCGCCTTGATCGCCAAAAGTGTTGAAGAAGTGGCTCGTGCTAATGGTTGCCAGTTGGTCGTGGTTAGCGGCGGGCACAATGCGCAACGAGAAAAAGAAGGACTCGACTTTCTCATTAGTCAGGGTTGTGAGGCGATGGTCGTGCACTCCAAAATGCTCGATGACACCACGCTGATGCAATACGCAGCGCAGCTTCCGGCGATGGTGTTGCTCAACCGCACCATTGCACAAATCTCCAATCGTTCTGTCTGGGTAGACAACCGAGCTGGGGCTCGCAAATCGGTCGAATATTTGATTCAGCAAGGTCATCGCAAGATCGCCTGTGTCACCAGCGATTTGCCCATTGAAGATCGAACCGACCGCCTTGAGGGTTATCGAGACGCGATGAATGCAGCCAACTTAGCGATCCCAACGGGTTGGGTAATCAACCAAAACTTCAGCGAGTCTGGAGGAGAACAAGCAGGTCGTCAGCTTATTCAATCCTGTCCAGGTGTCACTGCGGTGGTGACGTTTAACGACGTAATGGCAGCGGGCTTAATGGCAAGTTTGCATGAGCAGGGTTTGTCGGTCCCAGATGATATCTCTGTGGTTGGATTTGATGATGTGTTACTTGCTCGCTACCTCTATCCAAGATTGACCACCATGCATAACCCGATTGATGAAATGTCGACTTATGCGGCGAAACTGGCGCTAAATTTGAGTAAAGATGGTTATTCTCCACCGAACTTACATCAATTCGAAGCAAGCTTAGTCAGCCGCCAAACCGTCAAAGCAATAAAAAAGATCGGATAAAAACGTGATGAATCTTACATTCGCACACCTCATGTAAGCGCTTACATGAAAACAACACACCGCTCTCATTTTGCCTATTATGTGACCGTTATTATCCATTCCGAACAAACCCTACATCGATCCTGAGGATAAATAACATGACAAATTCTAAGCCTCTGCCGTCGTTCGGATTAGCACTCGCCCCTATTGCGGTGATGTTTGCGCTTCTGGCTGTCGGATACGGAATACTCGGACTTCGCATTGAAGTTCTGTTGCTGATTTCAGCTGCCTTTACTGGTCTTATCGCGTGGAAGATCGGTTACAACTGGGATGACATCATTAACGCCATCGTAGAGAAACTGGCGAAAGCAATGCCAGTCATTCTGATTTTGGTCTCGGTTGGCGGTTTGATTGCCAGCTGGATGGTCAGCGGCACAATCCCTTACATGGTTTACTGGGGACTAAAAGTCATCAGCCCTGAATACATTCTTATCGCCGCTTTCTTTGTAACCAGTGTCGTTTCCGTATGCACGGGTACGTCTTGGGGCTCTGCAGGTACCGTAGGTGTCGCACTAATGGGCGTAGCGGCAGGTCTTGATGTGTCGCTCGCAGCTGCGGCTGGTGCGGTGGTATCTGGCGCGTACTTTGGTGACAAAATCTCACCGCTATCCGATTCAACCAACTTCGCGCCTGTCGTTTCAGGCACAACCTTGTACGAACACATTCAACACATGCTTTACACCACCCTGCCGGGCTTTGTGATTGCGTCTGTCGTCTTCTTCTTTGCGGGTCAAAGCGCTGATATCGCGAACATTCACGAGCCAGAGAAAGTCGTTCAAATCATTTCGGGCTTAGACAATCTCTACAACTTAAACATTCTACTTCTTATTCCGCCAGTGATGATCCTGTGGGGCGCGTTAACTAAGAAACCTGTTCTGCCATTGATGCTTGGCGCATCGGCTATCGCGATTGTCTTAGGCATGGTTTTCCAAGACTTCACACTAAAACAAGGCTTTCAAGCTTACGTAGACGGCTTCAACCTAGCCATGTTTGAGGCAAATGGTCACAGCGTAAATGGCTTAGTGCCAGATATCGCCAAGCTGCTTAACCGTGGCGGTCTGTTCTCAATGATGAGCACGATTTTGTTAGTATTCTGTGCCTTTGCCTTCGCTGGTATTTTGAGCCTAACTGGCGCACTAAACGTGGTGCTAGGCAAATTCCTACATGCGATTCACACCACAGGTCAGCTGATTGCTTCGACCGTTGTGGCAACCATCACTGTGGTTTTCACCACTTCTGACGGCAAGCTCGCGCTGTTGATTCCGGGTGAGTTATTCCAAAACGCTTACCGCAAAATGGGCTTAGATACTAAGAATCTGTCTCGAACCATCGAAGATGCCGGCACCATTATCGAACCGTTGGTTCCTTGGACAGCTGCAGGTATCTACATGGCAGGTACGCTAGGCGTGGCAACGCTGGATTACCTACCATGGGCGATTCAATGTTACACCGGCGTCATCTTCGCTCTGATTTATGGCTTCACTGGCTTTGGTATCGCCAAAGCCAAGCCAGAACAAAACGAACAACAGATTGCTGAAGAGCATTCAAATACACCAGCAGTAGAAACAAAATAAGGTAAATCATTGATGAACGCTTTCGACCAAATTCTGAACCGCAAGGAAAGTGGCTCTGTTAAATGGGACTTTATGCAGCAAAAGCTGGGATTGGCTGGGACGGATTTACTCCCGATGTGGGTGTCCGATTATGATTTTAAAGCGCCACAAGTGGTGTTAGACGCACTACAACAACGTGTGAAGCATGGGATTTTTGGTTACGCAGAACGCGATGATGCGTACTACCAAGCCACTATCGATTGGTATCAAAACCAACATGCTACCAACGTTGAGCGTGACTGGATCACTACGGTACATGGCGTACTTCCTGGGCTCGCGATGGCATTACAAATGCTCACCGAAAAAGGCGATGGCATCGTAATGCAAAGTCCGGGATATGGCTCCTTCCGTAAGATCATTGAATTCAACGATCGTCTTGTCGTCGAGAACCCACTGACGGAAACCAACGGCGACTATCAACTCGACTTTGATCATCTCGAAACCTGCTTTGCTAATGGTGCAAAAGCAATGATCTTCTGCAATCCACATAACCCAACGGGGCGAGTTTGGTCTGAAAGCGAAATGACAAAGGTTGCCGAACTGTGTGAGCAATACCAAGTGTGGCTGCTAAGTGATGAAATATGGGGCGATTTAGTGGTTGGCGATGCGCAGTACTACTCGGCTTTGCGTTTGCCACAAGCGCTCACAAAACGTCTGATCGTGGCTACGGCTGCAAGCAAGACGTTTGGCTTGTCTTCACTGCGAATCTCTAACTTTATGATTCCAGATGAATCACTCCGAGCACAGTTTACTCGCAGGCTAGATGCGCATGGTATGGACGTGTTCAATAGCCTATCAATGAGTGCCGCGACTATCGCGTATCAAGAGTGCTCCGGTTGGTTGGTGGACTTAAAAGACTATCTGCGAGCTAACATCGCCAAGCTTGAGTTGTTTGTGCAAACGGAACTACCAGAAGTGAAGTTTGTTGCGCCACAAGCAGGTTATTTGGCTTGGTTAGATTGTCGTGCGCTTAACCTAACTGACACTGAACTGGAGCAAAAGTTTGTTGCCGCTGGACTTGTGCCAAGTATGGGCATTGCTTTCGGCAAAGAAGGCTCTGGCTTTGCTCGCCTTAACCTAGGCTGCCCAGCTGGCACACTGGATGAAGCCTTGGTAAGAATCAAACATGCGCTAAGCTAACCATACAAACAACAGATAAAACGAAGCCACACTTCTCACATTGAAGCGTGGCTTTTTGTTTATTTGGCTCTGTTTATTTAGCTTTAGGCGCTTGGCGTTTCGGCTTGCCTTGGAACTGCTTAATGCTCTTCTTGGCATTGGTTCGACGATTGGCTTTTTTATCACGTGGAGCACGCTTGCTTTCGCCTGTTGATGGCTTATCCGTTACCGGGAAACCTTCAAGGTCTTGCGTTGGCAATTTACGTTGAGTCAGGTTACGAATCGCGGTAAGCGCTTCGGCTTCGCCATGGCAGACCAGTGACATTGCAACACCTTGCTCGCCTGCACGGGCTGTACGCCCAACTCGGTGAACGTAAGTCTCTGCGTGCATTGGCAACTCAAAGTTAATCACTACTGGTAGTTGCTCGATGTGAATACCGCGCGCCAGTAGATCGGTGGCAATTAACACCTGTGTTTGCCCAGATTTAAACTGCGCCAGCGCGTCTTCTCGCTCTGCTTGGCTCTTATTACCGTGCAGCGCATTGGTTGTGATTCCAGCTTTGTTCAATTTCTTAGCCAAACCATCAGCGTTCTCTTTCGCGCCAATAAATACCAATACCTGCGCCCATGCATTTTGCTTGATAAGTTCAATCAAGGCTTTGGTTTTACTGCCTTTGTTGACGAGATATAGCGTCTCAGCAATATCTTGATTGGTGCTATTTTCTTGATGCGCTGCTACCTGTTTCGGTGCATGCATCAGCTGCTTGGCTTTGCCCTTCAACTCATCAGAAAACGTTGCTGAGAACATCGCAGTTTGACGCTGGTTTGAAGTCTGCCCTGCAATATTTTGCACGTCAGGCCAAAAGCCCATATCCAACAAGCGATCCGCTTCATCCAACACTAGGTAATGGATATTACTCAGCTCCAAACCGTTGTTCGCCAGATCAACTAAACGACCTGTTGTCGCAACAAGAATTTGAGGGTTTGCCGCAAGTGCTTGTAGTTGCGTCTCTTTATCCACACCACCACACAGACACACTGCGTTGAGACCAATAGCTTGACCAGCTTGGCTAATCGCCTCGCTTACTTGCGTTGCGAGCTCACGCGTTGGTACTAGAATCAGTGCTTTTTGCTCTGGATTTACACTTAGCTTTTCCAACAAAGGCAAACCATAAGCAAGGGTCTTGCCACTGCCTGTATTTGCTAATGCCAATACGTCTTTACCACTGAGTAGCTCAGGAATTGCCAAAGCCTGAATATCGGTTGGCTTCTTGAAGTCTTTTGGCAGTGCGTGAATCAGCTCAGAACTCAAAGAGAGAGTAGAAAATGGCATTAGCTTAACCTTGTGCTTTTGGTTGAAGAGGCAGTAAAACAATATAGGTGCAGTAAATCGCAGGCGCGGACTTTACCACAATCCAGTCGACGAACGATCCAATTTTAGAAGAGGAAGTCTACAAGCGTCGTTGGTTTTTAATACCTCAAGCAAAAACAGCGATTAGATTGCCGCCTGGTAGGTACCACGAATAGGATAATCATTTTCTGGGTTACGGATAAACGCCAATCCTGAGAGTAGAACTTCTAGGTCAGGTCGAGCGAATGGACCATTGGAAATATCGACTAGCTGAACTTGTCCTTTGCTGTTCACCACAAACAGGCCCGGCTCTGCAAAGAGATGGTCTGTCTCTTTTTCTGAGCGAGGCTCCGAGATGTACAAACCTAACGTCTGCATCTGCTCTACTGTCAGGTCATAAGCGATTGGGAACGTGACGCTCAGTTGCTCCATATGCTGCTCTAGCTGTGCTTGGCTATCTGCGGACACTGCCACGATGTCCATCCCGAGTTGTAAGAATCGCGCTTTTAGTGTCTCTAACTCGTTGAGGTAACGAGTACACAAAGGGCAGTGTTTGCCACGGTAAACCACCACTAAGCGCCAATCGACATTCTCAGAAGGTGTACCCAGCTCGATAGTTTCGCCACTTAGCGTTGGCAGAGTGATAGAGGGGAACAAGTCACCTGCGGTAAATTTTGTGGTTGTCATTATTCAATCCTATTTACTTCACGTTGTTTAAGATAAAACGAGCGCGACACAGGTTGGAGTGGAGAGCATTGCTGCCCTCATATATCGCGCTCGAACTAACAGACCGGAGTTATCGTTGAATGTATTCGTAACTTTCGTCAGATTTGTTGCGTTTACCTACGTACTTATCTTCAAAGTTTGGGGACCACACTGCGCTCGCATCTTGGTTTTGGTTCCAATCAAAAGCGGTAAAACGGTGTACCATTTTCCAAACACCATTACGACGTTCAAAACGGTACAGGTGACGACCACCTAAAATGCCTTCTTTGTCCACGCCATCTTCTTCATGCACGTGGTACGCCCACACATAGCTCTCTGCAGTTGCTGTATCACCATCCACTTCGATGAGAACGTTGCTGATGCGGTGCTGTGTAATTTTGATCGCTTCAAACCCTTTCATTGCTGGTTCAACAAAAGCGTGGGCATTGTCGTTATAGAAAAACAAATCTGGGAAGATTGGGTCCTGATGGTCTTCGATAGCATCTTCCCAGTAAGTGGACTTCATCAGCTCTGCGTCCATACGGTCTAAAGAGCGAGCATGACGGAAAATCACTTCAGTAATATCTTGTTTATCAAGTAGTAGTTGCAGTTTTTGTTGCATGTCCATAAGCGCCTCCATTGGCAAATCAATCTTGGTTAATCTTTCTTACCGATTTGTCTTTCGGCTTGGGATGTATCTTAGAACCAACCAATATCGACTAAAACTGAGCTACAATGACTAGCATCTATGCTTTTTTGGAATAATTGAGAACGCTAATGGACCAACTAAGTGCAATGCGCGCCTTTGTTCGAGTGGTACAAACGGGCAGCTTTTCTGCCACAGGTCGTGAGATGAATACCTCACAAACGACGATCAGTAAAAAAGTGGCCGCGTTAGAAAAGAAAATCGGCGTCAAACTCCTCGCTCGAAGCAGTCGCAATCATGCTTTAACGCCTGCGGGCTCGAAGTATTATCAAACTTGCGTTGATATTTTAGGTGAACTGGATGAAGCTGAGGCAAGATCGGAGGTGGCTTCTCCACAGGGAACGATTCGCATCTCAGCACCAGTAGCGTTTGGTCGCATTCTGCTTGCCCCTATCATGGCAGAGTTTTTCCAACGTTATCCTGATATCAAAGTGGATTTACAGCTCAGTGACCAGCACACCGACTTGATCAGTGATGGGATAGATGTCGCAATTCGAGCTAAACAACTGGAAGACTCGACGCTGATTGCTCGCCATTTGTTTGATAACCCAATGCTGGTTTTAGCGGCGCCGAGTTATCTACAACAGCACGGTGAACCCAAAACTCCTGAAGACTTAAAACAACACAATTGTTTGGTTTATTCACGGATGAAAGACATTAACGTATGGAGCTTTACCAAGCAAAATCAAAAACATGCCGTCGCGGTAAATGGTAATTTTCAAAGCGACAATGGGGATGTATTACTAGAGGTCGCATTAACTGGAATGGGGATTGTCATTCTTCCGATTTGGATGGTTGAACATCACTTAAAAGAAGGGCGACTGACGCAATTGATGAGCGACTACACAGGGCAAAATTTACCATTCAATGCGGTGTACTTACAAAGCCGTTATACACCTCTTAAGGTTCGCTGCTTGATTGATTATCTCAAAGAAAAGCTTCCCAACGGCGAGTAGAAACAAAAAAGCGCAGAGCCAAAACTGTGCGCTTTTACATTGTAAATTGAACGTTTAACTGTTCGTTTTGATGAGGACATCAGTATGACTTTACTAATCACAGTGAACAGAGCATTTAATCAAAGTCCCATGAGAAGCCAACACTAACATCGCCATCGTCGTTCGACTGCATGCGAGTTTTAATGTTGCTGTTTGGAAAATGCGTGATGTAGCACTCGACGTTTTTCTTTTTGTTCGCATCGGCAAGAGATGTGAATTGCTCTTCTGTCCCTCGCGTACATTTATCATCGGTAAACGCGTCATGTTTTGGCGTTGTATCCAGCGCGTATGGAGAACTCTCCCATGAATTGCTCTCTTCGAGGTTGTAGTCTTTGGCCAAATCATCCAAAAAAATACCCTCAGCTAAGCTAGGAGCAGATACCGTTAGCAACGTCGTTGTAAAAAAAATCGCCTTATTCATTCCCCGTACCTTTATTCATCAATTTTATAAATCCACTTGGCAACATTAAATACTCGCATTAAGAAAAGCAATAAAAACTTATCGTAAAACGATAAGTTTTTATTGCGATATTATTTTTAACTGATTAGGATGAGCGAAAATTAAATCTGATATGAGGTTTGTCATGTCTCAACATTCCATAAGCAACTTTAGTCGTAAGCTACTTATCCTATTTTGGTTTTCTATGATCTTCACGGTTGTGCTCAATACCGTCTTTTGGTTTGGGGCAACTATGTTTGATGCGGAGTGGTTTCACGCCACCTTTCCTATTGAAGTGGCGCTCCCTCTTTCCGTTACGCGTTCTATAATTGGCTACTTCCCAAGCATGATCTCAACACTACTGACAGTGGCCTTACTGTGGCAGCTCATCGTCCTTTTCCGTTTGTATGAGAAAGGGCAGATTTTTGAACGCCAAAATACGGAGTGTTTCAAGAAACTCAGCTACTTACTGATCGCAACACCGTTTATTGAAGTCACGATGGACGTGCTTCTTAGCTTGGCTTTGTCGTACAATGACGGGAATTGGAATGTGTCAGCGGAAGTAGACGATAGCGACATTACTATGATGGTCATCGGTTTTATTGTCCGAGTCATCGCTGTAGTGATGGATAGAGCAGTCGAGCTACAAGAAGAAAGTGAGCTGACAATTTAAGTGAATGGTATATGGCGATTGTAATCAACTTGGATGTAATGCTGGCAAAACGGAAGATGCGCTCTAATGAACTAGCGAAGCTCATTGGTATTACTGAACAAAACTTATCGGTACTCAAAAATGGTCGTGCTAAGGCGGTTAAGTTAGCCACTTTGGAAGCCATATGTACGCATTTAAATTGCCAACCAGGTGATATTTTAGAGTTTGTGCCGGATGACGACGATTAACACCCTTAATCCCTAATCAGCTTAAATAAAAACCGAAGCATTACGCTTCGGTTTTTTGCTTTTATTAATATGGTTTGATGGCACTCTCTGGTGTGCTTACTAAATTCAATTACTTAGTGTAGAAAGCGCGTTTTAGTGCCATTTCCAGACCGCGCACTTCAGCCAGGCCTTTCAAGCGACCGATGGCTGAGTAGCCTGGGTTGGTCTTCTTCTTCAAATCATCCAGCATTTGGTGACCATGGTCAGGACGCATTGGGATCAAACGGTGATCGCCCACTTCTGCGCGGCGTTGTTCTTCATCCAGAATCGCCATCACCACGTTGTACATATCCACATCACCATCTAGGTGAGCCGCTTCGTGGAATGTCATCGGGTTGCTTTCTTCACGCTTGGTTGAACGCAAGTGAGTGAAGTAAACACGATCGCCATGCTTTTTGATCATCTTAACTAGGTCGTTGTCACCACGCACACCGTAAGAACCGGTACACATGGTTAAACCGTTCATCTTGCTCGGTACTTTTTCGGTTAACCAGTCGATGTCTTCGATGGTTGAAACGATGCGCGGCAAACCAAGAATTGGGCGCGGTGGATCGTCTGGGTGTACGGCTAGCTTCAAACCATGCGCTTCACACACTGGCATTAACTCCGCCAAGAAGTACGCCATGTGCTCACGTAGTTTGTCTTTGCTGATACCAGCGTAGCGGTCCAATTGTGCTTGGAACTCTTCTAACGTGTAACCTTCTTCTGCACCTGGCAGACCAGCAATGATGTTGCTTGTCAGTTGTTGAATTTGCTCCGCCGTCATGTTGTTGAAGTACTCAAGCGCTTGAGCTTGCTCAGCTTCGGTGTAATCCGCCTCTGCGCCCGGCGTTTAAGAATGTGCAGCTCAAATGCCGCAAATGCGATTTGGTCAAAGCGTAGCGCTTTAGAGCCATCCGGCATTTCAAATTCTAGGTCAGTACGTGTCCAGTCTAGTACTGGCATAAAGTTGTAGCAGACCGTATCTACGCCGCACTCTGCAAGATTACGCAACGTTTGTTTGTAGTTGTCGATCCACTGTTGGAAGTTGCCCGTCTGAGTTTTGATTTCTTCGTGAACAGGAACACTTTCAACCACTGACCACGTTAAGCCTTTCTCTTCGATGATGGCTTTACGTTTTAAAATCTCTTCTTTCGACCACACTTCACCATTTGGAATGTGGTGCAAGGCATTCACGATGCCTGTTGCGCCTGCTTGACGAATATCGTCTAGCGACACTGGGTCATTCGGACCGTACCAACGCCAAGTTTGTTCCATGACACTCACCTTTTTTAAGACGCACTCAGCCCGCTCGAATAATTCAAGCTAAGTGCACAACGACTTCTTAATATGCAGCCACGACAATGCAGCTGCGCTGACTAGAGCCGACCGAGGCCGGCAATGTGGTTAACCGTTTTCAGCACCCTGCAGAACAACAGGGTTGGAACTGAATAAGTAACCATCAAAATTCGGGTCATCGATGTCAGACAGCTCCAACAGGCGCTGTTTAACGTTTTCAAGGTGTTGCCACATGGCATTTTTTGCAGCAATTGGATCTTTACGCTGCAATGCGGCGAGGATTTTGGCGTGATCGTCTAACCACTCTTCACGGTAGTCTTGACCAGCAATGCGGGAATGAAGTTTCTTCCACATTGGGCTGCTCTCGCGTCGCTCCCAAGATTGCTTCAGCATGTCCACCAGCACAGAGTTTTGAGTGGCCTCTGCAATGCACATGTGAAACTTTTCATCACCGTTGCAATCCGTGGTGCCACTAGCGAGTTCATCTCGTTCTAACTCTAGGGCTGCACGCATTTTCACGATGTCGCCAGGCGTTACTTGCATCGCTGCAAATTCCGCAATGTTACTTTCAAGCAACTGGCGAGCTTGGAGCATTTCAAACGGACCTGCGTCATCGCTGATCACGTTCTCACGGGAGTTTGGTTGAGATGGAATATTGATGACATACACCCCAGAACCTTTCTTCACTTCGACAAGGTTTTCCAGCTCCAGCATGATGATCGCTTCACGCACTACTGTGCGGCTAACGTCGAGACGTTCTGCGATATCGCGCTCAGGCGGCAACCTATCTCCGACCTTGTAGTGGCCGTTGATGAGTTCTTGTCTAAGGACTAAACCGATCTCTTGATACGGTCTTTTCGGTTCAAAAGGCATCATGATGATATTATCACTATATTGCATCTAACTTCTCACGCCATCATAACGACCAATAACAATTGGTCAACCTCTATGTACCAGAATGTGGTAACACCTTGTTTTCGATTGTTTATTACTAATTACTTTGTGAATTACTTAACTGCTTTGATCTTCTCAACCAGTTCATTTAATTCAGGATTTGTCTTTTCTAGGTCCGCATACATTGGTTGAACCGCTTCAGCAAATGCTGCTTTATTTGGCTCCACAAATGTCACGCCCATCTTCTCTGCTTTCGCGCGCTCTTTCGCTTCAGACTCAGCCCATAGCTTCTTCATGTATTCCGAAGAGTCTGCTGCTGCTTTCATCAGCGCTTGTTGCTGCTCTGGCGTTAGCTTGTCATACGTCTTAGTAGAGATAACCAAGATGTCTGGCACCATGGTGTGCTCGTCTAGGCTGAAGTATTTCGATACCTCACTGTGACGGCTCAAGCTAAACGATGGGATGTTGTTTTCAGCAGCATCCACCACGCCTTGCTGCAAGGCCGTGTAGAGCTCACCGTATGCCAATGGTGTTGGGTTACCGCCTAACGCTTTTACCATCGCAATCGCAGATGGGCTCGGCTGTACGCGCACTTTCAGGCCTTTTAGATCTTCCGGCGTATTGATTGGCTTGTTGGTATAGAAGCTACGAGCGCCCGCGTCGTAGTAAGTCACACCAATAAAGCCGCTATCCGCAGAAGAATTCAGGATTTCACGCCCCACTTCACCGTCTGTCACTTTGTAGTAGTGGTCTTTATCGCGGAACAAGTAAGGCATGTTGAATGCTGCGTAAGCTGGGGAGAAAGCTTCCAATTCTGCCGCGTTGCTCTTCACCATATCTAGAGCGCCGTTTTGCATTAGCTCCATGGATTCACGCTGTGTGCCTAGCTGCGCATCTGGGTAAATGCGGATACGAACTTCACCATCTGTCATTTCACGAACTTCTTTTGCCATAAAGTCCATTGCTTTATGTACAGCATGGTCACGAGGGTGGTTGTGACTCAGCTTCAAAGTGGTCGCAGCATAAGCAGAAGCGGTGGCGCCAAAGGTCATTGCAGCACCGACTACAGCGCTTAAAAGAGTCTTACGCGTCATCATTGTTCTATTCTCCTTGGATTGGTTGTCCAATATGTAGGGTAGTTTTAATTTTTCACGGTATTTCTGTTTCGAGGCCATTATTGGCGATCAAAAAACCCACCGTCAAAACAAAAATACAAATTGATTGACCAAAATCACAATAGCAATCGTTAAATTGGTCAACCAATCCATTTGTGAACCCGCTCACGGACAACCAAAGTGGCTAACTTATAATCCACTCAGAAAGATTAGCGTATGTTACTGCCCTACACAGAAACACATTCTTACATTGGTAAACCAATTGTTATGAGATACGCGTATTTACTGAAAGGAAACTAAAATGAACAAATTGGTCAAATACATAAACAGAGGGTTGGCCGCCTTTACCGTCTCTCTCTCGACCTTCCTCGTTTTTTGCGTGGTCTGGCAAGTGCTATCTCGTTACGTCATTGGTAGACCAAGTACCGTAACCGATGAGCTTGCTCGGTATCTCTTTATGTGGGTAGCCCTTATCGGTGCCGCTTACACCACAGGTCTTAAACGTCACCTTGCTATCGATTTATTAACAATGAAACTGCAAGGCAAGCGCAAACTCATCAATGAAATCGTCATCCAAGTTGCCATTGCACTGTTCTCTTACGTGGTGTTGGTTCATGGCGGTACACAACTCGCACTGAAAACACTGGCAACTGGCCAGTTAACACCAGCGCTCGGCTTGGAAATGGGCTACATCTACTTCTGCCTACCAATCAGTGGCGCACTGATGATCTTCTACTCTGCGGTATTTGCTTTCGACCGTGTAAAACAATTGACGTCTGGTGAAGCCCTACTCACCGACACCCAGCTTGATTAATAGAGGGTTCCACAATGGAATGGCAATTAATTCTCACCCTGTTCGGTAGCTTCGCGGTCTTATTGACGATTGGCGTACCGGTTTCTTTCGCTATCGGTTTGTCATCGCTAGCCACTATTTTAATGAGCTTACCGCTAGAACCTGCGATCGCCGTTGTGGCGCAGCGTATGGCGGCAGGCCTTGATAACTTTGCTCTACTAGCAATCCCGTTCTTTATCTTGGCGGGTAACATCATGAACCAAGGTGGTATCGCACTGCGTCTTATCAACTTTGCAAAAGTGCTCGGTGGCCGCCTTCCTGGTTCACTCGCACACGTGAACGTAATGGCAAACATGATGTTTGGTTCGATTTCTGGCTCTGCGGTAGCGTCTGCAGCAGCGGTTGGCGGCACCATGTCTCCTCTGCAAAAGAAAGATGGCTACGATGAAAACTTCTCTGCAGCAGTGAACATCACTTCTTGCCCATCTGGTTTGCTGATTCCACCAAGTAACACACTGATCGTGTTCTCATTGGTGTCTGGTGGTACGTCTATCGCGGCATTGTTCCTAGCGGGTTACATTCCTGGCATCTTGATGGGTCTAAGCATCATGGTGGTAGCAGGTATCATTGCAAAACGTCGTGGCTACCCTGTGGCTGAGCGCCCTTCTCTGGCAATGGTTTGGAATACCTTCTTGAAAGCGGCACCATCTCTGGCACTGATTGTGATCATCATGGGCGGCATCATTGGCGGTATCTTCACAGCAACAGAAGCGTCTGCTATCGCCGTTATGTATACCTTTGTGCTGGCAGTGCTTATTTACCGCGAAGTGAAATGGCGTGACATTCCAAAGATCATCCTAGAATCTGCGGTGACAACCTCTATCGTATTGCTACTGGTTGGCGCATCAATGGGCATGTCTTGGGCGATGGCGAACGCTGATATTCCTTACATGATCGCAGATGCTCTACTAGCAATTTCTGATAACCCACTGATGATTCTACTGATCATCAACATCATTCTGTTGATTGTCGGCATCTTCATGGATATGACACCAGCGGTACTGATCTTTACGCCTATCTTCCTGCCAATCGCACTGGATATGGGTATTGACCCTGTACACTTCGGCATCATGATGACCTTCAACTTGGCTATCGGTATCTGTACCCCACCAGTAGGTAGCGCGTTGTTCATCGGTTGTTCTGTGGCAAACGTTGCCATCGACAAAGTGATTAAGCCTCTACTTCCATTCTACGTTGCACTGATTGCAGCACTAATGGCCGTGACCTTTATTCCTCAGCTAAGCCTGTTCTTGCCTAACCTTGTTCTTGGCTACTAAGCGCTTGGTTATAAGTTTTAGATTACGAATTATTAAAATACACCATCCCGCAGGTTCGCCTGCGGGAGAAGGGATACCACAATGAAGACTATTTCCAATTCCACTCTGAATGACCACGTTCTGCTTCCGGACTACGACCGCTCAACACTTAAAAGCCGTATTGTTCACCTTGGTTTCGGTGCTTTCCACCGCGCACACCAAGCTCTATTCACCAATGAAATGTTGAGCAAAACGGGCTCTGACTGGGGCATTTGCGAAATCAACCTATTTGGTGGTGAAGACTTAATTCAATCGCTGCGCGCGCAAGATCACCTCTACACTGTGGCAGAGAAAGGCGCAGAATCGACTGAGGTAAAAGTGATTGGCTCAGTGACTGAATCACTCCACCCAAGCCTCGACAGCATTCAAGCGGTGCTAGAAAAAATGGCAGGGCCACAAGTGGCGATCGTTTCAATGACGATTACCGAGAAAGGCTACTGCGCCGACCCAGCGACAGGCACACTTGATAAAAACAACCCGCTAGTCATTGCTGACCTTGCCAACCCAACGGAGCCAAAATCGGCACTGGGTTACATCGTGCAAGCACTGAAGATGCGCCGTGAACGCGGTCTGACGCCATTTACCGTGATGTCTTGCGATAACGTGCAAGAGAACGGTCACGTAGCAAAAGCTGCGGTACTTGAGTTTGCTCAACTGCTCGACCCAGAATTGCGCGACTGGATTGAAACCAACGTTACCTTCCCTTGCACCATGGTTGACCGCATTGTGCCAGCAGCAACCGAAGAGACGCTGACCGAAATCGCTGAACTGCTTGGTTGTGAAGACCCATGTGGCATCGCTTGTGAACCATTCCGCCAATGGGTTATCGAGGATAACTTTGTGGCTGGTCGTCCAGATTGGAACGTGGCTGGCGCAGAATTTGTTGCCGACGTTGTGCCTTACGAAGAAATGAAGCTGCGCATGCTAAATGGTAGCCACTCGTTCCTAGCCTACTTAGGCTACCTTGGCGGTTACGCGCACATCTCTGACACCATGACAGATGAAGGCTACCGCAAAGCGGCATTCGACATGATGATGCAAGCACAAGCCCCTTCTCTGACCATGCCAGAAGGCACCGATTTAGAAGGCTACGCCAAGCTGCTTATCGAGCGCTTCACTAACCCAAGCTTGAAACACAAAACATGGCAAATCGCGATGGATGGCAGCCAGAAGATCCCACAACGCATGGGTGGCAGCTTACGATTCCATCTTGCTCAAGGTTCTAACTTCTCATGGTTGGCAACAGCGATTGCAGGTTGGATGCGCTACGTATCTGGCGCGGACGAGCAAGGCAACGACATTGATGTTCGCGATCCAATGGCAGAGACATTACGTCAGATTTGCGACCAACACGGCTTGAACGTTTCCGTTGTGCCTGCGTTGCTCGCTGTTGAAGCCATCTTCCCTGCAGAGCTTGGTCAAAACCCACAAGTGATTGATGCGGTGAGCAGTGCTTACCAATCGCTAATCGATAACGGTGCTCGTGCCACTGTCGCTGCGTTGTAATAGGAGTTAACGATGAAGAATTTCTTGTGTGAAAACTTTTTACTCTCAAACGAAACTGCACGTCGCTTGTACCATGAGCATGCGTTCCACCAGCCAATTTATGATTACCACTGCCACCTAAATCCAGCAGAAGTGGCGCAAAATCGTCAGTTCGATAACTTGGGTCAAATCTGGCTTGAAGGCGATCACTACAAATGGCGTGGCATGCGCTCGGCAGGCATTGAAGAGCGTTTGATTACGGGTGATGCGAGCGATTACGACAAATACATGGCGTGGGCGAAGACCGTTCCTCAAACCTTGGGCAACCCACTTTACCACTGGACGCACTTAGAACTGCGTCGCCCATTCGGCATTACCAATACGCTGTTTAGCCCAGACACCGCTGACCAAATTTGGCATCAATGCAATGAGCTACTTGCGACACCTGAATTTACGGCTCGTGGCATCATGCAGCAAATGAACGTCGTAATGGCGGGCACAACCGATGACCCTATTGATTCACTGGAACACCATAAAGCTATCGCAGAAGACGACACCTTGAACGTCAAAGTGCTGCCGAGCTGGCGTCCGGATAAAGCGTTTAAGATTGAATTGGACGTGTTTGCGGATTACATGCACAAACTGGGCGAAGTAGCAGACATTGAGATCCGCCGCTTTGATGATTTATTAAGTGCGCTTGATAAACGTTTGGCACACTTCGATGCACATGGCTGTCGTGCGGCAGACCACGGCATTGAGATCGTCCGTTACGCGCCGATCCCAAGCGAGGCTGATTTAGATGCGTTGCTGGCCCGTCGTTTGAATGACGAAGTGTTGTCCGAGCTTGAATGTGCGCAGTTCTCTACCGCGGTTCAAGTTTGGCTCGGCAAACGCTACGCGCAATTGGGTTGGGTAATGCAGCTACATATTGGCGCGCAGCGCAACAACAGCACACGCATGTTCCAACTGTTAGGTGCCGACGCTGGCTTTGACTCGATTGGCGATCGCCCATTTGCTTTTGAACTAGCACATCTACTGGATGAAATGGACCAAACCAACGAGCTCCCTCGCACCATTCTTTACTGTTTGAACCCTCGTGATAACGAAATGATGGCGACTATGATTGGTAACTTCCAAGGTGGCGGCATCGCGGGCAAAGTGCAGTTTGGTTCAGGTTGGTGGTTCAACGACCAGAAAGACGGCATGCAACGCCAAATGGAACAGCTTTCTCAGCTTGGTTTGCTCAGCCAATTCGTCGGCATGTTAACGGACTCGCGCAGCTTCTTGTCTTACACTCGCCACGAATACTTCCGCCGCATCTTGTGTGACATGGTCGGTCGTTGGGCAGAGAACGGCGAAGTTCCTAATGACCTATCGTTGCTTGGCCCTATGGTCGAAGACATCTGTTTTGGTAACGCAAAACGCTACTTTGAAGAGAGGGCGTAACCAATGAAGCACATCGCCATTATTGGTGAATGTATGATTGAGCTGAATGGCAAACCGTTCGGCTCAATGCATCAAACATTTGGTGGAGATACGCTCAACGCAGCGGTTTATTTGAGCCGCGGCTGCGAAGCCAATAACAAACCTGATGAAGTCAAGGTTTCTTACGTTACCGCACTTGGCAATGACCCAATCAGTACGGGCATGTTGACTCGCTGGGAAGACGAAGGCGTATCAACAGACTTAGTGCTGCGCGATGAGACTCGCACGCCGGGTTTGTACTTGATTCAGCTTGATGACCAAGGCGAGCGTACGTTCCTATATTGGCGTAACCAATCAGCTGCGCGTTACTTACTTCAACATCCAAACTTTGGACTGGTTAAGCAAGCATTAACTCAAGTGGATACTGTGTTTCTCAGCGGTATCTCTTTGGCCATCTTGCCAGAAGAAGATCGAATTTCACTGCTCAACTTATTGGTCGAACTAAAAGCTCAAGGCGTTGAAGTCGCGTTTGATAGTAACTTCCGGCCAGCACTATGGCCTCAAGACGATAATCAAACCGTCAAAAACGTTTACCAAGCCATGTATCAACTGACGGACGTTGCCTTAGTGACTTTTGATGATGAGCAATTGATCTGGGGTGACGAAGCACCAGAGCAAACCATTGAACGCCTCACCTCTCTTGGCGTGGGCAAATGCATCGTCAAGCTCGGCGCAGATGGCTGCTTGGTTCAAGACTCAACAAATCAGGGTTCGAGCGCGGCTCTGGCTCCACAAGCCGTGCCAACCCAACCTATCGCTCAAGTGGTGGACACCACATCGGCGGGCGACTCATTCAATGGTGGCTTTTTATCGGCTTACCTTGCTGGCGCCGATCTCGCGACCTCATGTCAAAGAGGCAACGCGCTGGCAGGTGCTGTGATTCAACATCGCGGTGCCATCATTCCCAAAGCATTCACACAACCGGCGCTTGGCGTCGTTTAAGGAACACTCATGTCTAGCATTAAAGAACAATTGAAAGCTCTGAAAGTCATCCCTGTTATCGCCATTGATAAAGCAGAAGACATTATCCCATTGGGTAAAGTACTGGCAGAAAACGGACTACCAGCAGCTGAAATCACTTTCCGTTCAGCAGCGGCTGCAGAAGCGATTCGCCTATTGCGTGAAACCCAGCCAGACATGCTGATTGGCGCAGGTACGGTACTGAACCGCGAGCAAGCAATTGCTGCAAAAGAAGCAGGCGCAACCTTTATCGTATCGCCTGGCTTTAACCCAAATACCGTTAAGGCGTGCCAAGAAATCGGGATTGATATCGTACCGGGTGTGAACAACCCAAGCACAGTTGAAGCTGCACTGGAAATGGGGTTAACCACCTTGAAGTTCTTCCCTGCCGAAGCGTCTGGCGGCATCAACATGGTGAAATCACTGCTTGCACCATACACCGACATCGAACTGATGCCTACTGGTGGCATTAACCCTGCGAACATCAAAGATTACTTAGCTATCCCGCGCGTATTGGCATGTGGTGGTACGTGGATGGTAGACAAGAAACTGATCGAAGCGGGCAACTGGGAAGAACTTGCACGCCTAACTCGCGAAGCAGTAGCACTTGTGAATGAGTAATAATTGGTAAGTAACCTCAAGACTTTTGGGTGACCCCTTAGCAATTTAGATAAAGTGCCCAGCCCTCCCTTTGTGGAGGGCTGATTCGTTAAAAACGTAGATCAATTGATTGGGTTATCGCGGTAAGTAGATTCCTGCTCTCGCCTAGGCTCGTCGGAATGACGATATGACAAATATCTCCCTATTCGTCATCCTGAAAAGCGAGGCACGAGCGTGATTCAGGATCTACTCACAGAGTGAATCAAACTCTAAAATGACAGCTACTTTGAAGGGTACTAACTTGCTAGCTAATGACTCAAAGAACAGCACTCTAGGGAAATAAATGGAAAACTGGTTAGCACAAGGCATTGGTGGCATCGCATTTATGGTTGGCGTGATGGCATTCTGGCAAAAAGACGACATGCGCTTTCGCTATCAGATGATGGCGTTTTGTTTCATCATGGGTATTCACTTTACCCTAATGGGCGCAACCGTCGCTGCCATTGGCGTGATCATTAATGGCATTCGCAGTTTCGCCTCAATCAAAACCCAATCACGCAAAGTGATGTGGTTCTTCATTGCTCTTATGTGGCTGATGACCCTGCCAAACATCACTCACTTTTTTGAGTTACTCACTGTAATCGGATCGTCCGTCGCCACTTGGGCGCTCTTTTCCAAACAAGGCATCACTCTACGCAGCTTAATTTTGTTTAATTCCTTCTGCTGGGTCAGCCACAATATTTGGCTTGGCTCTATCGGTGGTTCATTGGTCGAGAGTACATTTATCATCACCAACTTACTGACCATATATCGCTTGTATCTATCGAGTAAAAATAATAACCAGACACAAACTTTAAATCAGGGCTAATGTATTTAGCCCTTTTTCTCATCTGGTAATAATTTTGGAGTAAACGATAACAGCCATAGCACTACATAGAATTTGGAAGCGACATAACATAAACGTAAGACACTGATTTTTAATAATTTAAATAACAACAAATAGACTACAAAACTAAGGTTACATTTAATTTGGTCAACCTATTTTTAATTATATATTGAGTTAAATCACCTAAATAAAAAATATGGTGATCCAAATCTTCAGTTTAATTTATTTTGGTTAACCAAAATTGCGCTAATTACTAATATTGGTCTGGAAAACAACTATACCAACATTAGGACAGCGACATGAAACGTCTTACCCAACTCACTCCTATCGCAGTGGCGCTTGTTCTCGCAGGGTGTAATTCATCCGACGATGACAACAGCTATGTTCAACCAGAAGTCTTCTCTCGAGTACACGACGTGCTCAGCGTCGACGGTTATCAATTTAGAGATTCCAATGGCAACGGAACGTTAGAACCGTTTGAAGACTGGCGTCTCACACCGGAAGAGCGCGCCGCTGATCTTGTTAGCCGAATGACGCTTGAAGAGAAAGCCGGCATGATGCTTATCGACACACTAAATTCCGGTGAAGGCGGAGTCGTCACAAGCAAAGGTCAGGACATGATCGCCGATGCTCAGATGACTCGTTTTATCTTCCGTAACAACGTGGTGGAAACACCAGAAAACGCGCCAAACTGTGATAGCGGACGCTCTGGCTGCCAGATTTCATCCAAAGAAGCGGCAACTTTCATGAACAGTGTTCAAGAGCTGCGAGAGAAAACCCGCATGGGTATCCCTGCTCTATTTAAGTCCAATGCACGCAACCACATCGACCCATCTGCAAAAGCGGGTATCAACGTCTCTTCGGGTGCATTCTCGGCTTGGCCAAAAGAAGCTGGACTTGCAGCCACTCGCGATATGGCGCTGATTGAAGAGTTTGCGGGCATCATGAATGAAGAATGGTCATCGATTGGTTTACGCAGTATGTATGGCTACATGATGGACTTGGCGACAGAGCCTCGTTGGTACCGTGTGCATGAAACCTTTACAGAAGACGCGGATCTTGCGGCAGATATCATGCGCTCTTTGATCAACGGTCTACAAGGTGATGGAGCTATTGACCAAGATAGCATCGCCCTTACGATCAAACACTTCCCTGGTGGTGGCCCTCAAGAAAACGGCGGTGATCCTCACTACGACTTTGGGCAAAACCAAGTCTATCCAAAAGACAACTTTGATTATCACTTGATCCCGTTTATTGCCGCGATTGATGCTGGTGCCTCTTCCATCATGCCTTATTACGGCATACCTGTAGATCAAAAGTGGATGCCAAACGATGTAGGCATGTCCTTCTCTAAAGGTATTGTGACCGATCTGCTGCGTGGTGAGCTGGGCTATACCGGCAACGTAAATTCCGATACCGGTATCATCGGCGACCGAGCATGGGGTGTGGAAGATAAAACCATCGACGAACAAGTTGCGATGGTTATCGAAGCTGGCGTCGACGTTCTCTCTGGCTTTAACGATAAAGACGTCATCGTCAATCTGGTCAACAAAGGACTGATTGACGAAGAGCGCGTCGATCTTTCAGTGACTCGTCTGGTCAAAGAGCAGTTCCAACTGGGCTTGTTTGAAAACACGTATGTGGACGTCGATAAAGCCCAAGAAATCTTAGGCAACGCCGAACATCAAGAACGTGCAGACTACGCTCAGAAGAAATCAGTGGTTCTGCTGCAAAACACAGACAAGACACTGCCGCTCGCCAAACCAAGCGCCGACAAAGCAGTTTCGCTCTACGTGATGGGTATGGATGAAACCATCGCTGGTGACGAGCGCTATGGCTTTGATGTGACCTCAGGTGATTATGAAGATGGTGAAGCTCGCCCACCAGTACCAGCAGGCACCGATTACGCCGTTATTCGCGTGCGTGTTTCCAATGAAGGTGCGGACCCTGAGCTTATCTTTGGCGGTGCAAACCCAGATGAACTCGACCTGCTGGCATTCAGCCAAATGGCAACCGCAGCATCTTGGAAAATTGAGCCAAGTCTGACCGATATCCAAGCTGTCATGAGTGAAGTTGGCGCAGAAAATACCGTGCTTTCGATTAACTTCCGTCAACCGTTTGTATTGGATGACGCAAGTAACATGAAAAAGTCGGGCGCAATCTTAGCCACCTTCGGTGTATCAGACAGCAACTTAATGGAAGTCCTTTCAGGCAACTTTGCTCCTCAAGGCAAGCTTCCATTTGCACTGGCAAACAGCGCGCAAGCGATTTTAAACCAGCACTCTGACTACCCAGGTTATGACGAAGCCGACACCTTGTACGAATTCGGTCACGGGCTAAGTTACGAATAACCTTTTACCCACCTAACAAGGCAGTGTCTCGGCGCTGCCTTTGTTGGATCTACTTTAGGAATAAACCATGGAACACATACTGCAGTTAGACTGGGTTGACCAAAGCATTCCCCATAAAGTTTGGGTTGAACAATACTACGATGGATGCCGTATTTGCCTCAAAGTCGTCAAGGATGTTGAGCCAGAAATGCTCTCATTGATTGTGCCTAACATTGATGTGAAAAGCGTTCGTCAAGCATGGCAAGGTAAAGCGATCAACGTTACACCTGCTTATGATGATGGCGTACTTTTCACTCAAACCCGTTCACTGTTCAACCTCCCTCATGGTTGCGTGATTTGGGCAGTGACTCATATCAAGATGCAAAATGGTTTGAAGATGTCCGCAGACAAACTCTGTTTTGTACCAAAACACTCAAAGCAAGATTCTCGCTTTCAACAAGAGCATCATGCTGAGGCTTGTTAAATCAGTCAGGTCAGCCTAACCGCTGACCTTGTTTTTGTTTATTCTTGAAGGTTAATCTCTGAGCTTACATTTCATAAGAGGAGCCTCATATCCCCATTGAACGGCAACGATTCCTTCGTCCTCGTATTGAACTTTTTCGTTTCGACCCAAGAAGAGACCATCTTTATCTGAGGCTGCCATAAAAACGGAACTGTCACCAAACTCAGCCATCAGGGTAGTTGGATCCGTCATATAACGTGTTAGCACCACTTCTTTCGCTTTATTTCCGTCACAAGCGTAAAATTCCGCCCCAAAGTTACCGACGAGTCTATAACGCGTTTGAAGTTCTGCAATTCGGTATTCATATTCCTGCTTCAAACATTGTTCTTCATCATTACTCTTCCAACACTCATTTCGCCCTCGAATCCAACCAACTTGCTCAGCTTTCAGCGTGTGTTGACCAGCTTGTTTATCGTCCACCGCTTTCGCCTTTTTGTAGACTTCGGACATCTGTCTATCAAGCTGGCTCAACATTTCACTTTTACAAATGGCTTGCTCAGCTCCACTTAAAGAATCATTGTTGCAATCGAATGATGGACTGGCTGCACTAGTGCCAGCAGTGAAAAAACTCATCGTCAACGCCACTAAAATGTTGGATACCTTCATAGAATCTCTCCCTGATTTTCCGTCATCTTGAGTCTAGTCAACTTCTTTTTAAACTGAGAAACAGAGACTTGTTCAACATTTAAATGATGAAGTAAATAAGGCGAGTTCAGGCATGTGATGATTGCCGATAAACAAGCCTATATTTATCCCCAGATCCCAATGACAGTATTTGTGATATGGCTTCGAAAAGTTACTGAAAAAATAGAGGGGAATACAGCCAAGCATAGAGTAAACAAAGCATGGGGAAATTATTGCTTTTCTTTTGAAATCATACGCCTAACAAGCACCTTGCAATGCGCATTTAGTTTCATTTCGTCAGAGTTTTGTCAAGACTCGTTAAGCGGGCTGATCCACACATAAAACCTTCACACCACGGTCATAATCTAGGGTCTAAAATTACTCTTGAACTCGTGTCTACGGACGAAATTTTCAATCGCTATTGTGGGAGGTTGTAATGGAAAAATACTGTCCAGTTTGTCAAACCGAGATGATTGATCGCAGCAATTATTTCATCTGTCCGAGAAATAACATCGGCGAATGTGCTTACGACGGCTACGAGGACCACCACAGTCACTGCTGTCATGATAACCAAGAACACACTCATGAAAGAGAGTTGGTTACTTCGGTCTAAACAATCTTAGAAAAACGACGTATAAAAATGCCACTCAGTGTTGAGTGGCATTTTTAATAACAAAGCGTAGCTGATTTAATTAAGGGCAACTCAACGGGATAGTAGCCACCACATCACTATAATCATCTACCTTAACCGACACGTTATAACTATCGCCCTCAGTCGGAGTAGTACATGTAACCGCTACATCATACGTACCGTCTAGACTATTGAACTGAGCATCACCGAATGTTGCAATGCCCAATTGATTGATAATGCTACTCGCAAAGCGAACGCTAATATTATGTCCTCCATGCGTAATGATGTTGCCAGAGCTGTCTCGTAAGGTAACAGTTATCGTTGTTGAATCTGTTATCGAGGCAGGAGTCGCGCCACTTAGGGCAACATCGACTTGAGTAACAGTGAGCGACACCGTATTTGTCAGTACTAAATCCCCAACGGTAGCACTCACGACATAACTGCCAGCTGTATCTGCAGTAACTGACACCGTATACGTACCATCACCATTATCTACAGGAGTATCATAGCTTAGCCCCGTACCTTCCGGGCTCAACACCAAATCACCGTAGCTTTGTGTGTAAGCACTGCCATCAGCTTTCTTTAAAGCAACCGTGATAACTGCACTATGATCGCCACCCACACCAAAGGTAGAAATATCACTTGTATGGTAGACTGAGAATCACTTGGCGGTAACGCCTCAAATGTGAGGTTTAGCGTGCCAACGGTTCCTGAGTCATAGGTCGCAGTAACAGTGACCTCACCAACAACACTAGAGCTAATGTTGCTTGTGTACACCCCATCGCTAGTATTCACTAAATCAGTCATATCAGCAGAGCCCGCTGTGGTCGTGAGCTCAGGAATGTTCGATGCTGGAACAAACGCATTGCCAGCGTAGTCTTTCAGCGTGATGGTCAATTGAGCAGTACTACTGCCATCTGCCGCGATGGTGGTGATATCGGCTTGCAATGTCGACTGTGATAAATCAATGACGGCATTAAAAGTAAGCTCAATATCATTAGCCAACTCAGTGCCACCTATGCTCGCACCAAGGGTATAAGTACCTGCGTTCACTGTTGTAAAGACAGCCGTATACGAGCCATCACCGTTGTCTGTTTTTGATTCTTCCGTTACCCCACTAGGCACAGAGAATGAAATCTCCCCCGCAGACGATGTGTAATCAGCACCATTGGTGTCTTTTAGCTGAACCGTTACGGTGATCTGGTCACTACCATCTGCATTCGCGGAGTCTTTATCACGGCTGAACGCTGCTGCAGATAGATTTAAGACTTGAGCATAGGACAAAGAAATAGAGCTGGATAACTGGGTTCCCCCAATAGATACTCCTGCTGATTTAGTACCGGAGCTCGAACTAGAGAAACTCACAGTATAAGTACCATCACTATTATCTTGAGAAGTAACGACACTCACTCCTGCTGGTAATGAGAGCTCAAGAGTACCACCTGAACTTGTGTAGTTGTTACCTTCCGTATCTTTCAATTGAATAGTTACTGTGATCAGATCGGATCCGTCGGCATTGGCAGAGCTCTTGTCCGCGCTGAACGCTGTATTTGCTAGATCAAGGACAGGAGAAAATACGATGTCGATTGAATTACTCAATCTGTCGCCAGCTAAAGAGGCACCAATAGTAAAGCTCCCTGAAGTCGTACTTGAATACTTCGCCGTATAGCTTCCATCGCCGTTATCTGTCGAAGAGAGCAGAGTCAATCCTGAAGGTTCATCAAACGATAAAGTACCTGCGGAGCTCGTGTAGCTTTGCCCTTCAGAGTCTTTCAGTTGAACCGTCACCGTGATCTCTTCACTACCGTCGGCATTTGCAGAACTTTTATCACGAGTAAATTCAGTGTTGCTGAGGTCAAGAACTGGAGTAAATTCAAAGGAAATGGATTCAGCAAATTTACTGCCGTCCAGTGATGCTCCTACAGTGTAAGATCCTGAAGTCGAACTCTTGTATTTCACTGTGTAAGAGCCATCCCCATTATCTTGGCTACCAACCTGAGTTAACCCAGTTGGTGTATCGAATGTGACTGTACCGCCAGAGCTGGTGTAATCATTCCCTTCTTTGTCTTTTAGCTGCAAGGTGACAGTGATAACGTCAACGCCATCTGCACTAGCTGAACTCTTATCAGCTGAGAGATCTGCGCTGTCGGTATCTAACACCGGAGTAAACTCGATATCGATGTTATTAGATAGCGTACTACCGGCAATGGAAGCCGTGATATTGAAGGTTTGTGATACTTTACTAGTGAACACTGCGGTGTAAGTGCCGTCGCCATTATCTTGAGAAGACGCCAAAGTTAGCCCTGTGTGCTCGCCAAACGTAATTTCACCACCAGACGATGCATAGTCATTTCCATCCGCATCTTTGAGCTGAACAGTGACCGTTATTTGCTCACTTCCATCAGCATTGGCGGACACTTTATCTCGGCTAAACACGGCATTTGAGAAATCGATCACAGCCACAAATTCCACCGTAGCAGAGCCTCCTAATGCATTGCCATCAATCTCTCCGGAGATAACCACTTCTTGCGCTTTTGTTGAGGTTACTTTAGCGCTGTATGTGCCATCACCATTGGAGGTGATATCTGAGATGACTACCCCGTCAGATGGCTCAGCCGTCAATGTCAGAGTGCCGGAATTTGATTCGCGAGCCGTACCAAACTCATCACGTTCCTGAACAGTAATAATGATTTCTGCGACACCGTCCGCCAGCGCTTCTGTGTTCTCAGCAAAAACGAACGTTTGAAGGTAATCAATCGGCAATTCAGCAAGACAATATTCGTTAGAGCTCGGTAACTGAATATCAAAAGTTATCGCGTTATCCGCACTGGTCGTAACGGTTGTACGTTCACCCCAGTAGTAACGGCTCTCGAAGTAAGAGTAGGCGGAACCGATGTATTCAATTGACTCGACCGCATCACCCTGCGTGCTGTTACCGTCAGCGTCTGTTCTTCCCCATAGGTAATGAGAATAGTCTCGGTTGTACATCCAGAAATACGTATCAGGTGCTGCTTTAAAGCGTGTGACAGCCATATCATCGTCGGTACATACCAAACGGGTCTTGATGGCTTGTTCAATTTTGTCACAAAGCTGCAGCGACATAAGAGAAATGTTGGTGGTATCTGCTTTGGCAGTAAACTCCACTTGGGCCAAGTTTGTCCTCCGTAGTAGTAGAGACGATATAACCCGTCTTCGACCAAGTTGGAGAAAGTGATGGTATCTCCATTCATTTGGCCCGAAGTTTCGTAAGAATAACCAGAGTAAAGGTAGTAATAACCTGAGTCGACGGTTTGAGTTTTCGTTTCATCGATTGGACAAACTAACGACAGTCCGGTTTCGATATCAATACGAGGAGGGTTTACAATATTTAAGGTCGCCTTGAAGGATTTAGTCGAATCACTCGATACACCAAAACAGAAGTCATCGAGATCGAGCCCCTCTGTTCCATCGGCTACTTCAATGACCTCACCGTCCACTTCAATCGACGCTAATAAACTGTTGCCTTGGCTATCCAACAAATCAAAGTGACCAGCGAAGGCAGGCACTCGATTGATATTTAGCTTCTCAGGGTTATCACCCCAACCAGAAGGTTTGTAAGCCCAACCGCCGCCAGCTTTGGCAAAAGAAAGGCGCAGTTTTTGATTATTGGGGTCACCATTTGCATCCACAACATCGACATCAAGTTGACAGCGATCTTGTCCGTACCAATCCAGATTGTAGTATGAGAGGTGAGTGATTGGTTTCGAGACGGTAAAGGTGTTTTCGTTTTCTTGCTCTATAACGGCATCACCTTCGTAGCGCCATTTACCCGTTGAGTCGGTGTAACTCCAAATAGGGATCGTGCCATCGTCTAACGCCAAAGGCTCGCCCGTTTGTGGGTTCACCGTGGATTTTGGCACTTCAAACTCCAAATTGACGCCTTCTCCATCGAATGAAGACACTTTGTTACCGCTTTCATCGCCAATTTCAATCGCCACAAAACCGGCAGAAATAAAGGTCACGCTGTCAGGTGAGGTGATATCGCTTGGGAGCTCGCCATCAAACCCGTCTGGCGATAAACCACCAGGGAAAAGGTATAGCGGGTTATTCTCATCATCAGCTAGGCCTTTTGGATCCGCTGAAAATAGCATCATCGAAACAGAAACCTCTCCTACAGGCGTAAAGGGCTGTCCATCTTCACCGATGAATCCTGTTCCTGCAGGAATCGACAACTTAGCGGTCGCACCATCAAGGATTTTACCTCCGTCCGTGCTGTCATCTTTGGTCACCGTTGCAACATCAACGGAAGAGCGGGTCACGTGCCCATCTAGCTCAACACGTTCTTCAACAAATGTGGTCGCCTCCTCCGCTTTTTCTGACTTAGGGACAATCTCAATCCAGTAATTATCCGACATGGTGGTTTGGGTAAGATCAAACACTTGAGAGTTAGAGAAGAAGCCATCACCTCTTACAATCACCGTCATTTTAGCCACTCCACCATTCACATCGCTGGCGTTATCGACGTCAAAGGTGAATGGCACAATTCCAGACTCAGGAACCACCACGACATTACTTTGAAATGCTTCCCCTTGATGGAAACCAGCCACTTCTCTTCCTAGAACATCTTGCACTCGAACGGCAAACGTCTCATCCTGATTAGCAACATCAAAAACAAACAGCAGTTCTAGATTGGACATTTCTGTCTCATCGACTCGATTAGAGACGTTAAGTGATAAGCTTTGTTGGTGAGAAATTTGAGATGTTAATGAGGTGGTCGTTTCAGTGATAGAGTCATTACAGCCAAAGACGGTAAATAATGACATTACTCCTATCAAACAATACAACCACGCCCTTCTGCACGTGTTGATCGTAACCATAAACTAGCCTTTATATTTATATGAAACACAATACATACAAATAGCAGCTAACTAGTACACCTGCAGGATGTATGGATAAAATCATACTCAGAGCACATTAAGATGAAACGAATGGTTTGGTATTCATTCTCAGCGTCTTACTTAGATAAAACGAATAAAAAAACACCACATCTTTCAACATGGTGCTTTTTAGGGGAAATTCAGGGTTGGTTTACAACACGGCTTTGCGGCTTGGTAGGAACACTTCGCCTAACATACAGCGTACAGAGCCACCACCAATCGATTCTATGGTAGAAACGTCAAATGGCAGCAATTTACCGTGTGTCGCGAGTTGATTTCTTTGTGCTGGAGAGAAAGCATCGTAAGCTGATTGAGACATAGCAATCACCTTATCGCCACGTACCGTTTCCAGTTGCAGGATATTGCCGCAGAACTGGTTCATCTGCTCAAGTGAAATCGAGATAACCTGCTTGTCTTTCGCCAACGATTTAAGCACAAAGCGGCGCTCAAACTCAGGGATCACCTCATCACAAATCACGCAGAACTGCTCACCCACCGCCATCATCACGTTAGTGTGGTAAATCGGTGCGCCAGAAGGCAAACGAGTTTGGAACGAAATGACACGATCATAGCCAATGCGCTTGGCGTAGTCTTCTAACACCAGACGATCACAACGTTGCGAGAGTGCGGCATAAACAGTCTTATTGAAGTGATCAAACACCATCACGCCAGTGCTTTCTAGGTAGGCTTCTTCATCTAGATATTCGGTCAGTGAGTCTTGTTGATGCACTTCTCGACCCGCGTGCGCTAATGCAGCGACCAACGCATCTGGGCGAACCTCATGCTGACGGTTTTCACACGCCATCGGGAAGGTATACAAAGTACCTTCTGGGGTAGTGCTAAACCAGTTATTCGGGAACACTGCATCTGGCGTAGCGATATCAGATTGAGGGTAATCAAACTCAACCACTTGCACGCCTTCGTTTCGCAAGGTCTCAACCATCGCAACAAATTCAGCCATGGTATTACGTGAGACTTCTTCTTGGGTTAGCGATACTTGGTGTTGAAACTCGTTGTCTTGCGCAGTTTCTTCGTTAAAACGAAACTCTTTCGGCGGCACCATCACAACGCAGTTCGCGGTATGACGCAGAGCACTTTGCGTGCTTTCTTCTTTTCCATGTGCATTCTGAGGCACTGATTCGTGTAATAGCATCCAATACATTCCTTTTCACTAGAATGATGAGATTGTAAATTTATTGTTAACTTCAGTTTTGCTGTTTTTAATAATAATTCCCTCACGCAGAAGTAATAATTACTGTGAAAGCCACCATTAACCCGACTTTTTATTGTCACTTTGCCGATTTACTGTTTTGTGACGCGTGAATGGTCATCTCAAGAATAATGCACTAGCGAATTCTTTATAACCAACTAGTTACATTTAAAAAGCAATCGGTTAGACTATTTTTTCGCCTCTCACACATACGCAAAAACGTCTGCTTTTCTGGCTAGCAGACCACAATATGTCTTATCTCATACTCGGTATTAACTGCTTCGTCCAAGGCAGGAAGAATTGATGGATTCAATTACTGAGATGGCAACTATTAACTTTAGGATGAGTTATGTTTAAACGATTTGAAGGCTTTACTGAGCCGTTCCCCAAATCACAGCCTGACCAACCCCCAGCGGGGATCTTTGCGTTTTTACGCCATTACACGCGCGGCTTTGAGAAACCGCTGATCATTATGTCGATCATGTCGACGATTGTGGCTATCGTAGAAGTCTCTCTGTTTGGTGCCATGGGTCAATTGGTTGATTGGCTGTCCAACAGCAACCCAGAAACCTTTTTGCAAGACAACAAAGCGGACCTTATTTTCTACGGCACCTTACTGCTGGTTATCATGCCGATTTTGGTGGTGGTTTACTCGCTGCTGATCCACCAAACTCTGCTGGGTAACTACCCAATGTCGGTTCGCTGGCTTGCGCACCGTTACTTGCTCAATCAAAGTCTGAACTTCTATCAGGATGATTTTGCAGGTCGTGTTGCGACTAAGGTGATGCAAACCTCTCTGGCGGTGCGAGAAACCGTCATGAAGACGATGGATGTTTTCGTCTACGTCTTGGTTTACTTCACCAGCATCATCGTGATGTTGGCCGCCGCTGACTGGCGTTTGATGATTCCTATGTTGGTTTGGCTAATGGCGTACATCGCGATTCAGATCCACTTCGTTCCGAAACTAAAGGCCGTGGCTACCGAGCAAGCAGATGCACGTTCAACCATGACAGGTCGCATTGTAGACAGCTACACCAACATTCAAACCGTTAAGCTGTTCTCGCACAGTAAACGAGAGACCGAGTACGCCGAAGAAGGCATGAAAGGCTTCTTGAGTACTGTGTATCGCCAAATGCGCTTGGTGACCGGCTTCGATGTAGCGGTAGAGATCTCCAACTATCTATTGGTGTTCTCGGTGGCTGCGCTGTCGATTTATTTGTGGCTGGATAGCGCGATTAGCGTTGGTGCCATTGCGATTGCTGTCAGCTTAGCTTTGCGTATCAACGGCATGTCGATGTGGATTATGTGGGAAGTCGGTGCCCTATTTGAAAACTTGGGTACCGTCGTAGATGGAATGAAGACGCTGTCTAAACCTATCGACATCAAAGACAAAGCCGATGCGAAAGATCTGCAAGTGCCTCAAGGCGGTATTCACTTCGACAACGTGAGCTTCCATTATGGTGAGAAAAAAGGCGTGATTAACAACCTCGACCTTAATATCAAACCGGGTGAGAAAGTGGGCTTAGTTGGGCGCTCTGGCGCAGGTAAATCAACCTTAGTGAACTTGTTATTGCGTTTCCACGATGTGGAAGAAGGCAGCATCAAGATTGATGGGCAAGAAATCTCAAGCGTCACGCAAGATTCTCTGCGCTCGAAGATTGGTATGGTGACACAAGATACGTCCCTGCTGCATCGCTCAATCCGCGATAACATCTTGTATGGCAATCCAGATGCAAGTGAAGAAGACCTGATTAAAGCGACCAAGCAAGCGCACGCACACGAGTTTATCGAAACCCTAACCGACCCGTTCGGCAACGTGGGTTACGACGCACAAGTGGGTGAGCGTGGTGTGAAGCTGTCTGGTGGTCAACGCCAGCGTATTGCGATTTCACGCGTGCTGCTAAAAGACGCACCTTTACTGGTGCTTGATGAAGCGACTTCAGCACTGGATTCAGAAGTTGAAGCCGCCATTCAAGAGAGCTTGAACGAGCTGATGCAGGGCAAAACGGTTATCGCCATCGCGCACCGTTTGTCGACCATTGCGCAGATGAATCGCTTGATTGTGCTCGATAAAGGCAACATCGTGGAGCAAGGCACGCACAAAGAGCTTATTGCCAACAACGGCATTTATGCACAGCTTTGGGCACACCAAACGGGTGGTTTCCTTGGTGAAGAGTTAGAGAGTTAATGCGCTTCAATACCAATAAATACCCCAAAAAAAACGGCGCTCTAAGCGCCGTTTTTTCTACGATTTTGCTATATCCACTTAAGCCATCCAATATTTCACCACATACAATTAGTGATCACGATCACTAAAAATCTCATTTATGAAACACTTTTATGGGTGCAAGTCACAAAATTTCTGGTAGTATAGCGCCCCGTTGCGTAATCGTTAGCAGTGGACACAACGCAGAGTAGCAAGCTGGATTCATTTGTAATTTCACTTTTTGAGAAACAGCTATACTCAATTGATGGCTTAGTTATTAATCTAATAATAAGGTAATTAGCTTATGTGTAAATGTGGTTCAATGCAGATCGTACAAGTAAAACAAAGTTGGGCGGATAAATTATTCGGCTACTCAGAGCGCTGGAAATGCCAACTTTGCCGTAAGGTCTTCCGCTTCTAAAAGCACAATAAAAAATAATCTTAGAGTTTCTAAGAAAAAGCAGTGGCCCGACAATGATTGTCGGGTTTTGTTTTTTGGCGCATTCCAATTCTCCCTACCAAATAAATCCAAGTGAGCTCAACCTAGCATCTACCTATCGCTTAGGTATAAAATCATGCCCACTTATTCTTCATCAATTCATAAATAATCGGTCACTATGAACAAAAGTTTGCTGACTAATATCCTTGCTATCGCCATGATGGGTGCGGGATATCACATTCAAAATGATTACCTTTGGTACGCGGGTCTGTTCGCTTTTTCTGGCGCTATCACTAACTGGCTAGCCATTCATATGCTATTTGAAAAAGTACCCGGCTTATACGGATCAGGCGTCATTCCAGCACGTTTTGAAGAATTTAAATTGGCCATCAAAAACTTGATGATGGAGCAATTCTTTACTGAAGCAAACATCGACCGTTTCCTAAATAAAGAAATGGCAGGCGGCATGAAAATTAACCTTGAGCCTGTGATCGAGAAAGTCGATTTAAACCCAGCCTTTGATTCATTGGTCGAAGTCATCGAAGGCTCTCAGTTTGGTGGCATGCTTGCAATGTTTGGCGGTGCAGAAGCACTGCAACCCATGCGCCAACCGTTCGTGGAAAAGATGCAAGAGTCTATTATTGAGCTAAGCAAGAGCGACACCATTAAGGAAGCACTAAAAGAGCAAATGGAATCGCCTGCAATGATGGATGAAATCAAACAGAACATTGAAAGCATCATTGACCAGCGCCTGAGTGAGCTGACACCCGCTTTGGTTAAAGAAATCGTGCAGAAGATGATTAAAGAGCACCTTGGTTGGCTCGTGGTTTGGGGCGGTGTGTTTGGTGGCCTTATCGGTGTACTAACCACATTCGTAAGCGCATAAAAAACTAACCAGAACTTGATATACGAAAGGAGCCTCATGGCTCCTTTTTTGTGTCTGATATCGACGTATCCCCACTCTTATTAACCGAGTAATTCAGGGTTCACACCAAATCCCGTCTTATGTTCTTCGATAACCACTTCACTTCGAGTTTGGATCACGCCCGGTAGTGTCCCAAGCTTACTCGACATAAATTCCTGATAAGCCTTCATGTTCTTTACTCGAACTTTAATCATGGTGTCGAAATCACCTGACAACGAATAACACTCTTCAATTTCAGGCATGAGCTCTACCGCTTTGGCAAATTTCTCGAAAATCGAGAAGCTGGTTTGATCAAGACGAATATGAATAAACACCTGTACATCTAGGCCAAGCTTCTCTGCATTGAGCTCTGCGTGATAGCCATTTATGTAGCCTTCTTTCTCCAGCCTTTTTACGCGTTCAGAGCATGGTGATGTGGTCAAGTTCACTTGCTTTGCTAATTCCACCACTGGAATTCGCCCTCGAGAATGCAACACTCTCAAAATTTGTAAATCAATTCTATCTAGTTGATAACCCATTAACCACATCCTTGTAACAACTCAGGAGCCACCAGATTAATAGTAACTATTCAGTTTGCAAATAGTGAAATATACATCGTGTGAAACCCATATGAATTTAACGATTGCCCCGTCCAAAAAAGCACCAACCGTTCCAAAAATGAAAACTTTTATGTATGTAATTTATAAATATATTGAGCAAACTAGGTAACTTTATTTATTAGATAAATTTGTTAACAAAAAAATGGAATGGTGAACTTTGAAGAGAAAAATATGAGCTTTTAAGAAAAGAATTGAGCCAAATTGTAAGGCAATAATAGGCAAAAATATCAAGGAGAAAGCAATGTTAACCCTACAACTCGCGTACAAGCCGTTTGGTGTTGGCGAATGGACGTACACGACCGTTTCGCACGAGGTCGCAAAGTCACTGGCGTCTGAATATGCCTCTTATGGCTGGCCAGTCATGATCGATGGATTACCTTTCGCAACAGAAAAAGAGCTGGCTGCGTAAACGCCGATTACATGATCGCTGATGTCTGTCGCGCTGGATGCTGAACCACTTCACCAATAGCGCGATGGTTACAACAGCGACAGTAGTATTGTGGTTCCATCTCGTAATAATGTTCACCAGTCACGAACTTGGCCATTAATTGTGTGAAGCTCACCACTTTCCCTGTCAGTGTTTGGATTTGCTCTGGTTCACAACGCTTCATGATCACTTTGTGCTGCGTTGCTCTTCTACAAGCTGAGCAATAGATATCCGGCATTACAATCTCTCCCTGTATTTTTCGTTACTACTGACAATTGACATATTTTGTTCAAAATAATTCCACAATAAAAAAGCCCCTTCTCTTTTTTGTGTCCTAACTCCAAAAATTCCCGTACACGCGCCCGAAAACTGAGACCTTGGTCAGTCCGCCTGCTTTCGGACCGAACAATGAAAAATAACACCTATGTATGCAATACAATGAACCATCACACACTACATATTATTGAGTGCTTATCTTTACATTTCTCTACAGAAAACTTCACACATTGGATTGAAATAGAAATAAGGGGGTCGTTATGCGAATTTAAGCAATTTACAGTGTGAATTATGTCCTAATCAGGTCAAATTTCATGTGCAGAATGTAATTTCAAAACACATGCTAGACTTCATCAAACCATCACCTGGCGCGTTAGTGGTCGTGACTTAGTAGTGTCCCACGGTCACTCCCTCAAGAATGATGTTTAACGTGGTTCGCGGCGCCCAACCCAGAACCAATGAAGCGGGTGTTCAATTCGCATTTAGCGATTTAAGATACTTTGATTCCACTTCTGACCAGATCTTGATGTCTGGTATACCCAATCCGTGAGGTAAAGCCAAGATGCCAGCACAACCCACTCTCTTCACCGAACGACTTATTCTTCGCCCATTTCATCACAACGATTGTGAGCGTGTAGCTTTGCTCGCTGGAGAAAAAATCATCGCAGATATGACCGCTAACGTACCACACCCTTACGAACCACCAATGGCAAAAACATGGATAGATGGGCATGGCCCTATGTTCTATGAGCGCAGAGGTGTCGTCTATGCCATCACATTGCGTAGCACAGGAGAACTGCTTGGTGCGGTGAGTTTACCGAGAATAGAAGACGGGTACGGTACATTGGGATATTGGATTGGCGTACCTTACTGGGGAAAGGGCTATGCTTTTGAAGCATCTAAAACCCTAGTTGAGTTTGCTCAATCATATTTCGAACTCATCGGTATTCGAGTAATGCACTTAGCAGAGAATCAACGCTCAAAGTCAGTGATAAAGAAACTAAATGTGCCTTATATAGGAAACAAAATCCTTGGCATGCAAGGCGTAGAACGCGAAGTTTGCGTCTACCAATGCAGATTTGATGCGAATAACTAAACCTGAAAGCGTTCCGCAAACTAAAGAAAGCATTGAGTGTACGGTGGGACTTGCCTCTTAGATTTGTTGTTCAACGAAACTAAGCGGCTCTCATCGTGACATTATGATGTGCAAAAGATAACTAAATAGAACATGGAGTCATTGGCATGGAAAGCCTCGCGAAATCTCTCAATCAACTAGGGTTCCGCTGTCATGCGTTAGATAGAAAAGTCAAAGTAGAACTCGGTAGCTTCGGGCAGTTTGTTTACATTGTAAAAGATTACCAAAGCGGTTGTTATATCGTTCAAAGTCACGTAACCATACAACTGATAAGCTTTGTTTTAATGCTTGGTGTTGGCTTATATGGTTTGGCTGCTCAAGGAAGTGCTCTTAGTGCGGTGATTGCAGCGATTTCTCTTGGCGGCTTAATCAACCTAATCTTAATCGAAGTAAAAACGCTTCCGCTTAAACGAAACTTACAACAACTATCGAATATAAGCTTAGAAGAGGTGGAGAATAGTCATTGATACGCTACACCACGAAGGAACCCTATCAGTACTCCGATAAAAGTGGTTAGCGCAATAAATAAAATAACTTGAACATAAGAGTGATAACTGAGAATGACTTAATACAAAAAAGCCAGCAGTGATGCTGGCTTTTCTCTCTCTTAGTCTTGAGCGACTTTCACGCGAATCTTGCTTTTCGCTACGCTGGTCATGTTCAGCGCTTCCAGTGCAGCAATCGCTTCTGCTTCATCTGGCATGATCACAAAGCCGAAGCCTTTTGATAAACCGGTTTCTTGATCAAGAACCAATGTACAAAGTTCCACTTTGCCGTGCTCAGAGAACAGTGCACGCATGTCTTGCTCAGTCGTTTGGCGAGCCAAGTTTCTTACTAAAAGTTTCATAATGAACCTAGTGATTTGAATAACCATACAATTCTCTCAGGTTCTTCCAAGCAAACCAAGTGAATAATATTGTGCGAACAACTAGATCATTCTAAGTACATCTGTTTAAATGATTTTTCGTTTATTTTTCACCCAAAGGAGAGCCGGAATGGAAACGAAACGTCTTAAGCTAATTCCCGCTTGTTTAGAGCGTGCAGAAGAGGCACATCAAGCGGTATTACGAAGCCAAAAGACACTCGAAGTGTATCTTCCTTGGGTTCCACATGTGCTCACACTAGAGGCCATGATTGAGGGAACAGAAAAAGCCATCGCGAACTTTGAAAATTTCGAAGAAGAATTACGTTACTTCATCATTGAAAAAGAGAGTGATCGCTTAATTGGTGCCGTTGGCTTAATGATTAAAGATCAGGAAGTACCTTCATTTGAAATCGGTTACTGGCAGGATGATAGCGCAGTAGGGAATGGCTACATTTCTGAAGCAGTGCTTGAACTAGAGCGCTACGCGTTCGAGGACCTTGGTGCGAGACGCATTGCGATTACCGCAGATTCAAGCAATGCTAAAAGCCGTGCGGTCGCAGAGCGTTGCGGTTATGACTTGGAAGGTGAGCTTAGACACGATCGTGTTTCTACCTCAGGGGAACTGAGTAACACGGTGGTTTACGCCAAAATCCGTCACTAAAAGCAAAAAAGCCCGCGATGGTCGCGGGCTTTGTTTTCACTTGAGAATGATTAGTCTAGCTCAACCAATTTCTTCTCGTATTCTTTGTGTTGCTCAAGTACTTCTTGCGCTGCACCACCGGTCATTTTGCTCACTACCACGATAGCGATGGTAGAGAAGATGATGCCCGGTACGATTTCGTAAACGTCGAACCAACCGCCTGTTAGCTGTTTCCAAACCACGATAGTCACGCCACCAATTAGGATACCTGCTAGTGCGCCGTTACGGTTCATACCACTCCAGTAAAGGCTAAGCACAACTGCTGGACCAAACGCAGCACCAAAGCCTGCCCAAGCGTAAGATACAAGACCAAGAACAGAGCTGTCTGGCGTCATTGCTAGGAATAGCGCGATAAGAGAAATCACGATAACGCCTACACGGCCAATCATGACCACTTCTTCAGACGTTGCATCTGGCTTAATCACTTGCTTGTAGAAGTCTTCTGCTAGAGCAGATGAAGATACTAGAAGCTGTGAATCCGCAGTACTCATTACCGCCGCTAGGATTGCCGCCAATAGGATACCTGCAATCACTGGGTGGAATACCGTGTTCACCAATAGCATGAAGATTTTCTCGCCATCATCCACCTGCATACCAGGGTGACCAGTTACCCACACTAGACCAACAAGACCAACTAGCATTGCACCCGCCATAGAAAGCGCAGTCCAACCCACAGCGATACGACGCGCTGTTGTTAGGTCTTTGTTTGAACGAGAAGCTTTAAAACGCGCTAGGATGTGCGGCTGCCCAAAGTAACCAAGACCCCATGCCACCAAAGAGATGATCGCGACAGCCGATAGAGGCTCACCTTTTACGTCGTTCCATAGCGTTAATAGCTCTGGGTTGATGTTGTGCATATCTGTCGCTAGTTGACCTAGACCACCGTCCATTACTGCAACAGGCACGATCATTAGCGCTGCCGCCATCAGTAGACCTTGCACCAAGTCCGTCCAAGATACCGCTAGGAAACCACCAAATAGCGTGTATGAAACCACACACACCGTACCAACGATAACGGCAATGCTGTAATCCAAGCCGAATACGGTCTCAAACAGTTTACCACCTGCTACCAAGCCTGAGCTGGTGTAGAAAAGGAAGAATAGAAGAATAGAAGAATGAAGAACGCAGAGATTGTCTGAATCAGTTTCGACTTATCGTTAAAGCGACGCGACAGGAATTCAGGCAGCGTTAGTGCATCCGTTTGAATGCTGTACGTACGTAGGCGTTTTGCACTGATTAACCAGTTTAGCCATGTACCCACAAGCAGACCACCTGCTAGCCAGAACGCTTCAATACCTGCTGCATACGCATACCCCGGAAGACCAAGTAGCAACCAGCCACTCATGTCTGATGCGCCCGCAGAGAGTGCCGCTGGCCATGGACCAAGGCTACGACCACCTAGGAAGTAGTCAGATGAATTGGAAGTCCTCTTATACGCGTAAACGCCAATGGCAACCATAATTAGTAAGTACGCCACGAAAGTGGTCGTGATAGCAAAGCTATTTTCTATCATTTGATAGTCCTCGTTATAATTATTTCCTTCCTTGCTCTCTTTGATATTTTGCCATCGCAGCAATACATCAAAGCAAGAGATACCAATCCGGATAAGCTCTCAGGCCCTTTTGATTCAGATTGGTATCACAAGTCAGGTTAGTGGGAGTCGCTTCCCAACTCGAGTAGAGTCGCGTTACCGCCCACTGCTGTAATATTTATCGTTCGAGTACGCTCGGTAATGAAGCGCAACGACAGATGAGGATCATGAGTCAATGTCGGTGACTCTAAATCCGTTTCAGAAACTAAGCCGACGATGGCACCGTCACGCTTAGCCAGTTGCAGGTTAAGCGCGTGCTCAACCTGTGAATGCCCAACATAACCCACACTACGTACGTCACTGTCTAACAACGGGGAAGACGCATCGTACGCAACCACTTGGACTAAGTTAGATGGGAAGTTTGCTGACGCCACAGCCTGCTTAACCAGTTGATTAAGCTCTGCATTGTCACTGCAAATCACCACACTGTTGCCTGCAATCAAAGCACAGGTGATCATTGCAAATGTGCTGTACAGTGCGTTCTCTGTGTGTTCTAGGTTGTTTTCACAAACGACCAAAGCCACACCGCGACCCGCTGTATACAGCTCGTTAGTTTCGCCCGTAGGACCCACCAACTGATGAGTTTCTGCCAACAGAGACGACGCTTGCTGTAAGTGGTAAGACACCACTTTGCCAACCACGCTATGCTGCTCTTCAATGGCAGATTTAAATGCCAGCAAATGCTCGCATTTGTAATCAAAATCGGTCAGATTCCACTGCTCCCACGCAGAGAATGCATCTTTAAAAAACGTGATCTGATGAACCATAATGCGACTCCTTACGCCTTCTCTGCTTGAACAAGATGTTGTTTAGTAAAGCGGTATAGGTAGTGAGGACCACCAGCCTTCGGACCCGTACCCGACAAACCTTGACCACCGAATGGCTGAACGCCAACGACCGCACCGACCTGATCGCGGTTGATGTAGCAGTTACCCACACGAGCGTGTTTTTCAATCCAACGGTAAGTGGTTTCGTTACGGCTGTGGATGCCCATTGTGAGACCAAAACCAGTTTGGTTGATTTGCTCAACCACATTTGGCAACTCAGACGCTTTAAAGCGAACAATATGCAAGATAGGGCCGAATTGCTCTTCTTTTAGAACATCAATGCCCGAGATTTCGAACGCACTTGGTGATACAAAATCACCGTGCTGACACGCTTCATCCAACTGCAATTGAGCAACTTTGGTTTGCGTACTTGTCATGTGCTCTAGGTGAGCAAGGAGTTTGTTCTTTGCATTGCTGTCGATAACCGGACCCACATCGGTTTTGTGTAGGTAAGGAATACCAACATGCAGTTCATTCATTGCACCTTGGATAAGGTTGATGATGCGATCCGCAACGTCTTCTTGAACGAACAGAACGCGCAGGGCAGAACAACGTTGACCAGCAGAAGCGAAAGCGGAACGAATCACATCACGCACAACTTGCTCTGGTAGCGCCGTACTATCCACAATCATGGCGTTTTGACCGCCAGTTTCAGCGATAAACGGTACTGGCTTCGCACTACGCTCGGCAAGCGTCACATTGATGCGTTGCGCCGTTGCTGTCGAACCAGTAAATGCCACACCAGCAATCGCATCGTGAGATGTCAATGCATGACCGATTTCACCACCACGGCCCGGCAATAGCTGAATCACGCCCGCCGGGAAGCCGGCTTCTAGCATCAGTTCAATCGCACGCGCCGCAATTAAGCTGGTTTGCTCAGCTGGCTTAGCCACAACTGTGTTACCTGCAACCAATGCCGCTGTGACTTGACCAAGGAAGATCGCTAATGGGAAGTTCCATGGACTGATACAAACGAATACGCCAAGCCCTTCGCGGCTAGAAATGCGTTTCACGCCATCAAAGCCTTCTAATTCGAACGGTTGAAGGTTTTGCGCTTGTTTCGCGTAGTAACGACAGAAATCGACCGCTTCACGCACTTCATCAATACTATCGTGAATCGTCTTACCCGCTTCTTGGTGACAAATCGCCACCAGCTCAGCCAAGTTTTCTTCCATCAGATCCGCAAGCTTATCTAGGCACGCCGCTTTTTGTTCAATTGCGGTGCCTTTCCACTCTGGGAATGCAGCATCAGCCGCTTCGATTGCAGCGGAAACATGATCAAGGCTTGCGAAAGCCACCTGACCCACTTCGATACGGCGATCGTAAGGGGCAGTAATGATCTCTGCAGAGTTTTCCTTGATCATGCTTTCGGCATGTTTTTCGCCGTTGATGATCGGACCCGCGGTCCACTTCTGATTCAGGAAACTTTCAACCTGCGCTTCAAACGGCTTCGCTTCGCTATCGATATCAACGTTCACACCGTACGAGTTTTTACGCTCTGGGAAGATGCCGGTTGGCATTGGAATTTGACCGTTGTGTAGCGTCTCAAAAGAGGTCAGCACATCAACAGGATGATGCGTCAGCTCTGAAATAGGACAACGCGCATCCACCAAACGGTGCACAAACGAACTGTTTGCGCCGTTTTCTAGTAAGCGACGAACCAAGTAAGGCAGTAGATCCGCATGGCTACCGACTGGCGCGTAAATACGTACTGGTTGACCATAAGTGTCCATCACATGGTTATAAAGCGAATCGCCCATACCATGCAGACGTTGGAATTCGTAATCTTTGTGCTCTGCCATTACAGCAATCGCCGTAACAGTGTGCGCGTTGTGACTAGCAAACTGCGGGAAGATATTACCGCGCACACCTTCACTTAGCAGGAAGCGCGCACACGCTAGGTAAGCAACATCCGTCGCTTCTTTGCGCGTGTAAACTGGGTAGTTCTCGTAACCTGTTTGTTGTGACCACTTGATTTCACTGTCCCAGTACGCACCTTTTACTAGACGCAGTGGGATCAGATCCCCCTGTTCTTTTGCTAGACCGTTTAGCCACACGAGCACAGGTAGTGCACGTTTCGAGTAGGCTTGAACTACTAGACCAAACTTGCCCCAGCCTTTCAAAAAGTCGCTGCGGTACAGTTTTTCAAACAGTTTTAGTGACAGCTCAAGACGGTCCGCTTCTTCTGCATCAATCGTGATGGCAACATCCACTTCGATAGCGCGCTTGAGCAGTTGCGTTAAGGTGTCGTAAAGCTCTGTCATCACGCGTTCTTCATTCGCCACTTCATAACGTGGGTGAAGTGCAGAAAGCTTGATAGAAACAGAAGGAGCAGGGCTTGTGTCACTGCCGTACGTTTCACGACCAACGGCTTCAATCGCCATTAGGTAGTCTTTGAAATACTTGCTTGCGTCTGCCGTAGTCAGCGCCGCTTCACCCAACATATCAAAGGAGTAAGTGAAGCCTTTGTCGCGCATTGGGCGACCGTTTTTCTGTGCTTCTTCAATCGTACGACCACGTACAAACTGATGACCCATGATCTTCATTGCCTGATACATGGCTTTGCGAATCACAGGCTCTGAGAATTTGTTTACCAGACGGTTTACAGCCTGACCTGGGCTCTGGGTTTCTTGCTCACCAAGACCAATCACTTTACCCGTTAGCATTAAGCCCCAAGTTGACGCGTTTACGAAGACTGAATCAGAACTCTTAAGATGAGATTTCCAGTCAGCAACGCTTAACTTATCTTTAATCAGTGCATCCGCCGTTGCTGAGTCAGGAATACGCATCAAGGCTTCTGCAAGACACATCAGCAAGATACCTTCATGAGTATCTAAGCTGTATTCCAGCAGTAGTGCATCAATCATCTGAATTGACTTCTTATCCGCACGGATGGCTTCGATAAGCTGGGTTGTTTGGGTCGTGATTGCCGATTTTTCTTCCGCTGTCGGCGTCGCTAGTGGCAATAATTGCTCTAGCCATTGAGACTCGTCCACCATGTACAATGGCGAGATCAGTGACCACAACTTATCAAGCGGCTGCTCGATAAATTCCGGTGTTAACACGTTCGTTGCAGTAAACATGCGTTTTCCTCAATCTCTCTCCTCGAAAACCGCTTCGAGGATCATCAATGGCTGGCAGTGTATTTTGAGCCCGAGAAGAATACTTGTCAAAAACTCCGAGCTTTTTGCTAAAAACTCGCTTTTATAACAAAACATCTACATAGTCACACGCAATTACATAATATATTGTGTTGTAAAAATTCATCTTTGCCCGTCATTTACAACAAAGGTAGATAGGTTTTGAGCAATTTTTGTTTGAATAAGAAGGATTTAGATTGCGCTTTTGTGAGGAACGGACAAAAACAATGAAAACTTTCGGAGAATTACGCAAAAAAGTTCGACTTTCCTGTACAAAACGCAAGCACAAAAAAAGCCGCGACTCATGCGCGGCTGTCATCAGATAAGCAACTATACCAGTATAATTAGCCAACCTGTTTCTTATACTGAGAAGGCGATAATCCTTGTAAACGAGTAAAAGTATGCGTAAAGGTACTTTGGCTCGAGAAACCAGTAAATTCAGCAATTTGTCCAAGCGTAAGGTGACCTTGTTCAATTAAGTCACGCGCCATATCAATACGTTTACCTAGCACATACTGATGCGGCGTAATGCCCATCTGATCTTTAAATAAACTGTGGAACTGGCTTTCGCCCAAAAACACACTGCCCGCCAGCTGCGCCACACTGATTTTGTGGCTCAAGTGCTGCTCGATGTAACGGTCAATCGCATCCAGATCAAAGCGAGACTCTTTCCTCGACGTTTCAAATGCTGAGATATGACGCTGCATCAGAGCGATCACGGTATCGTTACACGCACGGCTTAGCAGTAGGTCATCTGGGTGATTACGCATCTCTTGCACCAGCATCTGAATCAGCTTTTGGATTTGACCATCCAGCTGGAAGTAAAGATGAGAGCGCTCTAGGTTATTGATTTTCTGCAGCATCTCGGGGTCATCATTGGCTGGCTTTGGCATGTTGAGCACCAAAATGTCTGATTGATGAATCACGCCACCGAAAGCATGATCAGAAGACGCCGTTACGATGCAACCTTGTCCCGGACCGACCAGATTGCCCTGTCCACGCACTTCAAATTCCGCTTGTCCTTTCAAGCCGATCACGATCTGGGTGTAAGCATGATCATGGCATTCCATATAAGACGGAAGCGTGATCAATTCTGCTGGCTTAGGCAGCATGATCTCTTTATGCAGCGGGGCTTTCGGGTTATCTGGGTTACTCATTTCAACAGTCGTCTTTACACGGTCAGCTTACACCTTGGCATCATATACCTTCTCGGTTGGGTTGCAACTCCTCCCCGAGTCAATCGCACAAGATCAAACCAACACGATCAAGGCTCTCTACATGATCATAGTTCCGGAACGATGATCATGTAAGAGTAACTTACGGTCAATGTGCAACCAATTTTTTTAACAAAAACGGGCAGATAGCAAAAATTACCAAAGGTGAGACAAACACTTAGCAAAGATCCTCGCAATGAAAATGCACATTAATGTAAAAGGTAAGATGAAAATTACGATCGAACGCGCACGAAATGCCCGAAAAACAGTGGCATAGAGGGATTTCCCCCCTTACTAACCTCTTCTCGATTCAATACATTAGACCTCGAGCTCTAGGATGCATACGACCCTGAGCTCATCGGTATCTACTTGATACCTCTAACTTACTTAGCAGACCCTCGCTACGTAATTTAGAACCTCTTCTACACGTCGACAAGATTATATCTTGTGTTGCCAGCCCGTCTTCAGGCTGGCTTTTTTTTGCCTATCGCCAATGAAAACAATGGCATAAGCTGCTAATATATCGGACATCTCACTGTATCCTGACGTTAATCATCACGCAGAGCTATCTTGATAGACCTTCTCTCTTCCAGTTCTATCTGGCGCGATTCTCGAAAGCATGATCAAGGTAATGCAGTAATGTAAACGCAGGCAAAACAAAGTGAGGGAACGACCTGTAATCATGCAGGCGATATAGCAGTAGTGAGTCCCTTGTGAATATTCCAGTCAATACCATAGAACAGTCGCTCCTTCGACAGCTACCGGGTTGTTGGGGATGCAAAGATAAAGATTCGGTATTCCGCTATGTGAATCAGGAATACGCCGAGTTAATTGGGTACGATTCGCCCGAAGCTTGTATCGGTAAGACAGACTTCGAAATGGCTAGCCCTACCATTGAGTGCGCCCAAGACTTTCAAGAACAAGACAAGCATGTGATTGAAACCGGCGAGTCGCTGAAGATCCTTGACATACATCCTTATCCAGATGGCCATTGGCGCGCGCACATTTTTACCAAGACACCTTGGAGAGATGAAGACGGCAGCATCATTGGCACCATCTTTTATGGCCGCGAGCTGACGGATACCGCTGTGATTGAAGTCGGCTATTGGGTTTGCCGAGCCATTGGTGGTGCACCAAATCAACAGTCTATCTTCCGTTTTTCTAATCTTAAACCCGAGCCAGAAAAGCTGACCTGTCGTGAGCAAGAGACGCTGTTCTTACTGCTCTATGGTAAGAAACCGCAATTTATCTCTCAAGTGATGGGGATTTCAACCAAGACAGTAGAAGGGCATGTTGCTCGTCTGCGCACTAAATTTGAAGCCAACAGTAAGAACGAGCTTATCGATAAAGCGATGGAAGCAGGTTACGGCTCCATCGTGCCAAAGACGCTGCTTAAACATCAGTTGTCTGTTGTTCTCAACGGCGAACGTTGAATTTCCAAACTAGAAAACAAAAACACCGCCCATTTCGGCGGTGTTTTTTTATCTCGTCATCGAAGTGACTACGGCGCAAGACGGTCGATGTCCCACTCACCTTCTTGATTTGAGAACAAGAAGCGGTCATGCAGACGGTGTTCACCGCCTTGCCAGAACTCAATGCTTTGTGGCTTAACGCGGAAACCACCCCAGAAGGTTGGCATAGGAATCTCACCTTTGGCAAACTTCTGCTTCAGCTCTAAAAACTTACCTTCCAATACGCCACGTGCAGAGATACGGCTGCTTTGCTTGCTCGCGATCGCTGCTAATTGGCTCTCTTTCGGGCGAGAAGTGAAGTACTTCATGTTCTCCATCGGCGTTAGCTTTTCTGCCACGCCCGTGATGTGAACCTGACGCTCAAGGGGATGCCATGGGAAATGCAGGCTGATGTTGCTGTTATGCCCAAGCTGCTGCGCTTTGCGGCTGCCCAAGTTGGTGTAGAACACAAAGCCATCTTTATCGACACTTTTTAGCAGCACGATACGTTGAAACGGCATTCCGTTTTCGTCCACAGTCGCGACCGTCATCGCCGTAGGATCCGTTAGCCCCGCTTGTACCGCTTGCTCTAACCATAGGTTAAATTGATCAATCGGATCTGCTTTTAAATCTTTACGACGCAGGCCACCTTTTGTGTACTCACGACGAATATCAGCAAGTTCCATCTTCACTCCTTCACTCGTTTTTGTCGATTGTGCGCCCGATACTAAGGAAATACAAGGACAGCAAGCAAGAACCCTGATTGCAGTTTTGTGCTGTGTCACGTTGTCGCAGCAGCTCACAACATCATTAAATGCCTTTTGATAACATGGCGTTAAAAACCAGTGAGCCAATCGTGAACCTACTTAACCCCAAAGCTCTGCGCCATTTTTTGTTGGTCTTGCTCGCCATCGGTCTGGTCGGGCTGATGTTGACACATAAATACGCAACCCAGCATCAACATGATCAGTGGCAAAGCAAGTTACAAACTCAAGCTTCACAGGTCGCCCAAGAAATCGATTATGAATTGGCAAAGTTTGAGCAAATCCCCAACTTACTCAGCCATGATCCAAGATTGCTTGAAGCCGTTAAAGTAGGTAAGCCATCAGAATCGCTCAACTTATTGCTCGCCGATTGGTTAGCGCAAAGCCTCGCTGACACTATCTATGTGCACGACAAAACCGGCTTAGTTATCGCATCGAGTAACTACCAGCAAGACGACAGCTTTGTGGGCTCGAACTTTGCCTTCCGTCCATACTTTCAACACGCTTTAAATGGGGAGAAAGCTCAGTACGTTGCGCTGGGCGTACGTTCCAATAAACGCGGCTACTTTTTCTCATCCCCGCTTTGGGTTGGAGGCGAAGTCGCAGGCGTGATTACGGTTAAAGTAAACTTGGAGCAACTCGAAAAAGGGTTAACCCAAGAAAATGGTGGGTTACTGGTTACCGGTGTGCACGATGTCGTCTTCATGAGCAACTTGCCCGACTGGCGCTACCGAGCCCTATTCCCATTGTCTGAACAGGCAAAACGAGAGCTTGACCAGACTCAACAATACGGTGATACCTTGCCTCAATATCGTGGCGAGTTGACTGGGCAAAGCGGCGCGACGCAGTTTGAGAACAATCAGCTATTGGTTTCACCCAACTACCTCGCTTACGCAACAAACTTATTCGACAAAGGTTTTCGTGTTGTCGCTCTGATTAGCCAACAAGAAGTGTTTGCTGCGGTATTGCAAGCGGATGTGATTTACCTTTTGCTGTATTCGCTCGTTGGCCTAATAGCCTTAGCGTGGTTTCAAATGCTGGTCAATAAAGCACGATTAGCAAATATGAATACAAACTTGGAAGAAAAGGTCACGGAACGCACCATAGTACTGAGCCAAGCCAATCACCAGCTGCAACAAACCGTGCACCAATATGAACAGAGTCAACAAGCGCTCAAGCAAACCCAACAAGAGCTCACTCAAGCCGCGAAACTCGCACTATTGGGCGAGCTATCTGCCAGCATCAATCATGAAATCAACCAACCACTTGCTGCACTTCGCACCTATACAGAAAACTCTCAACGTTTAATGGCGATGGAACGCTACTCTATGGTGACAGATAATCTCGGCAAAATGCTCTCTCTTAATGACACCATTGCCGAAGTCATTGCTCGTTTGAAAGTCTTTACGCGCAAAACGGACAATAATTCGCACAACGAGGTGTCCGTGCTACACGACGCGGTACATAACGCAACGCGCATTCTGAGCAGCAAGCTGATCAAACAAGGGGTGACGCTAAAAGTGCCAAACATTGAATGCGACGTGAAACTCGCCATTCACAGCGTCGAGCTAGAGCAAGTACTGATAAACCTCTTCCATAATGCAGCCCAAGCGATGGAAGGACACTGTGTCGATCCACAAATTTCGATCGCGATACAGTGCAATCAAAACAACTGCGATATCCTGATTTCCGACAACGGACCAGGTATGTCAGAACAAGCACTAGCCAAAGTATTCGATCCATTTTTCACCACGAAACCTGAGGGACTTGGGCTGGGTTTAACCATTTCAAAACGTATTTTAGAAAGCTATCAAGGCTCTCTCAGTGCTTACAATCACAATGCTTACAATCATAGTGCTTTCAGTGGTATGGATACGCAATCCCAGCAGTCAGGCGGCATGACCTTTATTGTCAGCGTGCCTTTAGTCCCACTTCTTCCTGCAGAGGAACACTCTCATGCATAATCCCGTTTTCTTTGTTGATGATGAACCCCATATCCGTGATGCGGTTACTCAAGCGCTATTAATCGAAGGGATTGACGTCACTTGCTTTCCAAACGCAGTTGAAGCGCTGCAACAAATAGACCCAAGCGCACCGGCATTGATCATCACTGATATCCACATGCCCGTGATGAATGGCCTAGAGTTTATGCGCACACTGCTAGGCAAAAATAGTCACTTTCAATTTATCGTCTTAACGGGTCATGGCGATGTGAAAACTGCCGTCGAAGCGATGAAGAGTGGTGCGTACGATTTTCTCGAAAAACCCTTCTCTACCGATCAGTTACTTAAGTCACTTAATAACGCTGGTGACAAGTTGGCCTTATTGCAAGAAAACGTCTGGCTTAAAAAAGAACTCGACATGCAAACCCATGTTGGTCCCAAGATGATTGGTCACAGCCAAGCCATGGTCGACATTCGCCGTACCTTGATCAGCACCCCGCTCCACCAGCCGCTGATTTTTGTCGGTGAAGATGGAACAGGAAGAAGACTGGCTGCGCAGTTTGCTCACGATATTCACGCCACACCGGAAAATGAATTGTTCATTGCTTCTGGCGAAGATTTGTACGAGCTTTCTCTCGATGCACTAGACAAAGCCGTACATCATCTTACGGACGGTAAAAGCCATTGCAGTTTGTACCTGCACAGTGCAGAACACATCTCGACAAAACAGTGGCAATGCTTATTTGAACACCCAAAACTGCAACGTGTCTTTGGCGCAGCCAACACAGTCGACAAAGACATTGAAAGCTCAGTAAGGATGATTCGTATGCCAAGCTTGAATGAACGCAAAGAAGACATCGGTCCCCTATACAAACACTTTGTGCGTCACGCAGCGAGTCGCTATCAACTCCAACCTCCTCAGATTAGTCTCGATGAGGTAAAACGGGTTACGGAACTCGATTGGCCTGAAAACATCAAACAATTGAGGCAATTTGCGGAGTTAAGAGCGCTAAAACCCGATGTGTTTCGTATGGAGGATTGGAGCAGTGAAAAGAGCATCGAAATCCAAAGTATGACTCAACGCACAGAACACTTTGAATACTGCTTGTTGTTTGACGCCTTGCAACGACACAGAGGCAGACTCAAAGAGGTTCAACTAGAATTACAAGTGTCGCGCAAAACCTTGTATGACAAACTAAAAAAACATCAGTTGGACAAAACACAGTTCAAGGCATAGTAAACAAAGGGATGCTTACCCTTTCACACATTTTTATTAACCGAGCATGCTGACATGCTCGGTTAATAATAATAAGATCAAAAAGATAAACCGTCTTTATAGAACAAGGAATGTGATGAGCCGAGACAACTACAACAAACTGAGCAGCGACGAGCTAGACTTTGTTGATGACAAAACCGCTGCTTTGCTCTTAAACACGCCAAATAGTGCCCGCTTAATGCTGTGGGTGATGGTGCTGTTTTTTGTTGCGGCCATTGGCTGGGCATCATGGGCTGAGATCGACAAAGTGACCGTAGGCCAAGGCAAAGTCATTCCTTCTTCCCAAATCCAAGTGGTGCAAAACTTGGAGGGTGGTTTGGTCAAAGAGATCTTAGTCAAAGAAGGCCAACAAGTTGAGAAAGGTCAGCAACTGCTGCTGATTGACGATACCCGCTTCCGCTCCGATTTTCGTGAGCGCGAACAGCAAGTTGCCAACTTAACCGCCTCGGTACTGCAGCTTTCAGCCTCAATCAACAGTGTCGAAGTCAATCGTGATTTTGACGACAGCAACTGGGAAAAGAATGTCGTTATCGACTACGGCAAACTGACGTTCCCACCAACACTTGAAGAGAACCGCCCTCGCCTGACTCAACGCCAGAAAGCAGAATACCGCGAAGACTTGGATAACCTGCGCAACCAAATTTCGGTCATAGACCAACAAGTTAAGCAGAAACAACAGGATTTGGTGGAGATTCAAGCGCGTGTGAGCAACCTTCGTCAAAGCTATCGTTATGCAAAGAAAGAGCTGGATATCACCAAACCTCTGGCTGATGAAGGCGTCGTACCTAGAATTGAACTCTTAAAGCTTCAACGTCAGGTGAACGACACCCGTCGAGAAATGACGTCTAGCGAGTTGAAGATCCCTGTCATCAAATCGGGCATTCGCGAATCGATGCTCAACCGTATCGATGTCGCATTGAAATTCCGCTCCGAGCAACAAGAAAAACTCAACAGCACACAAGACCAGCTCTCAGCACTAGTCGAATCAGCGGTAGGCTTGGAAGACCGAGTAAACCGAACTGTGGTGGTTTCTCCAGTAACGGGCACCATCAAGACATTGAATATCAACACCGTTGGTGGCGTTATCCAGCCGGGTATGGACATTGTAGAAATCGTGCCGACCGAAGACACCTTATTAGTGGAAGCGAAGATCGCGCCGAAGGACATCGCTTTCTTGCGTCCAGATCTTCATGCAATTGTGAAATTCACTGCGTACGACTTCACTAAATACGGCGGCTTAGAAGGAGAGCTGGAACACATCAGTGCCGACACCACACAAGACGAAGAAGGCAACAGCTTCTACATCGTCCGTGTACGCACAGAGAAAACCAGTTTCGGACAAGATGCGGACTTACCTATCATTCCAGGTATGACAGCATCTGTTGATATCATCACAGGGAAACGCACGGTTCTGGAATATCTACTCAAACCGATTTTGAGTGCCAAAACCAACGCACTGAAGGAGTAAGTGTTTGCAAGGTACAAACAATGTGTTCTTACATGATGACAAGTGGTTAAATAAAAAGCACTTTTCTCACCAACGAACCCATTTCAAGGGTACACTTGTGATGTGAGTCGAATATGCCATCCAAATTGAAGCGTAAAGTTACATTATTAATCAGCATCAGTTGTTTTTCGTTCCAAATTGGGGCGCTCAACAGCAAAGAGCAACGATGGGTCGATACGGTCACTTCAGTTTATGGTGAACGCGCAGGGCAGCGCGTCAAAACATGGCGAGAGAATTTGGATTCCTTACAAGTCCAGAGCAATAAAAAGAAACTCTCCGGTGTGAACAACTTTTTTAACCAACTCTATTTTGTCGATGACATCAATTTGTGGGGCAAAAAAGACTATTGGGCAACACCACTCGAGTTTATAGGCAGTAATGCCGGTGATTGTGAAGACTTCACGATAGCAAAGTATTTCTCATTGCTCGAACTCGGAATCCCAGATTCAAAAATGCGCTTGGTCTACGTAAAAGCGATCAGACTAAATCAATTTCACATGGTGCTGGCGTATTACCCAACACCAAGCTCTGAGCCGCTCATCCTCGACAATCTCAACCCAGAAATTGTTCGAGCTTCCAAGCGTAGCGACTTACTACCGATTTACAGTTTTAATGGTAAAAACTTGTGGCTAATGAAGTCTTCTGCCAGCAGTGGAGAGCTAGCAGGAAAAGCCTCACGTTTGAGCCTTTGGAATGACTTACGCTCGCGTGAACGTAAGTTGCAGTTAAAGAAACCTAAAATTAACTATGACGAGTGAAAAACATGACCCTATATAAGAAGCTTGTAGTGGGAATGGTTACGGTCTTTTTACTTTTGATGGCATCAGTATTCGTAATCCAGTTCAACACTACTCGAGACAGCTTGGAGCAGCAGCAACGTTCAGAGGTCAACAACACCATTAACACCGTTGGTTTGGCACTGGCACCGTATCTAAAAGACAAAGATAAGGTCGCCGTTGAATCCGTGATTAATGCGTTGTTCGACGGCAGTACTTATTCTGTCGTACGTCTCACCGCGTTAGATTCCGATTACCAAATCGTACGTTCATACCCGGTTAAACCGACGAGTGTGCCGCAATGGTTTATCGATTTAAATCTGTTCAAAGCCATTCACGATAAACGCGTGGTAACCAGCGGTTGGATGCAGCTTGCAGAGGTGGAAATCATCAGCCATCCAGGTGCAGCATACGAGCAGCTGTGGCAAGGCTTTATTCGCCTGCTGACTGCGTTTGGCGTTATCTTCCTTGCTGGTCTAGTGGCAATTTCTTACATCCTACGTCGCTCACTCAAACCTTTAGCGGCCATCGTGAAGAAAATGCACGAGATTGCTAACAACCAATTTGGCGACCCATTGGCTCGTCCAAAAACCAAAGACTTGATTGCAGTCGTCGACGGCATCAACTCGATGTCGGCACAAATCGAACTGTCATTTAAAGAACAGGCAAAAGAGGCGCAGCGTCTGCGTGCTCAAGCTTACCTAGATCCAATCTCCAAACTGGGTAACCGCTCGTTCTACATCAACCAAGTTGATCAATGGCTGGCAGAGCAAACGCAAGGGGGTATCGCGCTACTCCATGCTGAGTACATTGGTGACATTTACGAGACCAAAGATTACCAACGCGCCGATGCCCACGTGAAAGAGTTGTCTCAACGTCTCAAGAACACCATTGATGTACCGGGAGCAACCATTGCTCGTCTGTCTAGCGATGAATTTGGTCTACTATTCCCGCACATGGATGAGAGCGAGTTGCGCATTCTCGCAGACAGCATCGTCAACTGTGTGAACGGCCTTAATACCGATCCTACTGGCATGGCGAAACCAAAAGCATCACTGGGTGTCGCCCACAGTAAAGATCAAAAAACACGTACAGAAGTGCTATCGATGGTGGATAACGCCCTATCGAAAGCCAAAGCGCAGCCAGATAAAGCTTACGGCTTCGTGGGTGGTGAAAACACCTCGAACCTAATGGGTAAACAGCAATGGAAAGCGCTGGTTGAAGAAGCGATTCACAGCGATTGGATTAAATTCCGCTTCCAGTCTGCGAAGAATACTTGGGGTAAAGTGTTCCATAATGAGGTGTTCTCAAGCATCGAAAAAGATGGTGAAACCTACCGTGCGAACCAATACTTGTTTGCTCTTGAACAGTTAGAAGCAACCAACATCTTCGACCAATACGTCATCGAGTCGATGATCAAGATGCTTGAAAGTGGCGAGCTAAAAGAGCCAGTAGCCATCAACATTGCGCAAAGCAGCTTGTCTCAACCATCGTTCATTCGTTGGACCACTAGCATGCTAGAGAAGCACTCAAAAGTGGCTCCTATGTTGCACTTTGAGCTTCCAGAAGCGTGTTTCATTGACCATCCGCACCACACAGCTCTGTTGTGTAATGCGATTCGTCAAGCGGGTGCGGAGTTCGGTGTTGATAACTACGGCCGTAACTTCCAGTCACTTGAGTACATTCAGGAATTCCGCCCGAATTACGTAAAACTGGATTATCTGTTCACCCACAACTTGCACGACGAGAAACAAAAATTCACGCTGACATCGATTTCTCGTACCGCTCACAACTTGGGTATTACGACGATTGCATCGCGTGTTGAAACACAGATTCAGTTGGATTTCCTAACCGAGCATTTTGTTGAAGTCTTCCAAGGCTTCATTGTCGACAAGGAATAACGAAGGTACACCAAGGATGAAAGACCCTTTACTGAATTCGCTCATTTACGTTAGCCGATACTTCGGGCTAGCCAACTCACCGGAAGCGCTGATTAACGGCCTTCCGCTCTCTGATGGCAAGCTCACTCCGTTTCTGCTACCACGAGCGGCGGAAAGGGCCGGATTGGTTGCCAAGGAAAACCGTGCAGAATTAGACAAGATCTCGAGCCTGATTCTGCCGGCTATCTTACTTCTAAAGGGTGGCGATTCTTGCGTTCTCAATAGCATCGATGTTGAGAAACAAGAAGCTGAAATCACCACCCTAGAAAGCGGAATGGTGCCTATCTCCATCCCGCTAGAAGACCTACTTGAGCAGTACACTGGTCGCTACTTTTTAGTTAAAAAGCAATTCCGTTATGACGAGCGCTCTCCCGAAGTGCTCAAAACCAAAGAAGGTCACTGGTTCTGGTCAACCTTGTGGCAATCGAAACGCATCTACCGCGATGTACTTATCGCTTCTCTCCTCATCAACATCTTTGCCATTGCGGCACCAATGTTCACTCGCTTGGTGTACGACAAGGTAGTACCAAACCTCGCGTTTGAGACTTTATGGGTGTTGGCGAGCGGTATCTTCGTGGTGTTCCTGTTCGACTTCTTACTCAAATCGCTGCGTAACTACTTCATCGACGTTGCGGGTAAAAAATCCGACATCCTGATTTCCTCCAAGCTGTTTAGCAAAGTGATGGGTATCCGAATGGAGTCCAAACCACCTTCAGTGGGTGCTTTTGCTCGACACTTGCAAGAGTTCGAATCCATTCGTGAGTTCTTCACCTCGGCCACGGTAAGTGCGCTAATTGACTTACCTTTCGCAATTTTGTTCCTAGTCATCATCTGGCTGATGGCGGGCGATCTGGTTTACGTACCAATGATTGGTGTGGTGATTCTGATGATTCACTCGGCGCTGATTCAAGGTCCACTTCGCCGCTCGATTGAAGAAGGTTCTCGTCTTGCTTCACAGAAATACGCCAACTTGATTGAGAGCTTATCTGGCTTAGAAACGGTGAAAATGCTAAGTGCACAAAGCCAATTCCAATACCGTTGGGAAGAAGCCGTTGCGCACATGGCAAACTGGAACATCAAGAGCCGTCGTATCACCGACAGTATTCAAAACGCAGCGGGCTTTGTGCAGCAAAGTAGTAACGTCGGCATGATCATTCTAGGCGTGTACTTGATTGCCAATGGTGACCTAACCATGGGTGGTTTGATTGCTGCAACCATGCTGAGTGGTCGAGCGATTGGTCCTATGGTTCAGCTTTCTTTGCTTTCAACTCGATACAACCAAGCGAAATCTTCAATGACCATCATCAACCAAGTGATGGAAATGCCAGACGAGCAAGAAGAAGGCAAACGCTACATTCACCGCCCTATTGTGCAAGGTAAGATTGAGATTGACCGTGTGACCTTCCATTACCCAGATGCGCCAGTGGCCTCGATTCGTGATTTAAGCCTGACGATTAATCCAGGTGAAAAAGTCGCAATCATCGGTCGTATTGGTTCGGGTAAAACCACGCTAGAACGCTTGATAATGGGTCTGTACAAGCCGACAGAAGGTCACGTGCGTATTGATGACACTGACATCGAACAACTTCACCACGTGGATGTACGACGCAATATCGGCTGCGTACCGCAAGATTCGAATCTGTTCTTCGGTTCTATTCGCGACAACATTACCCTAGGTCGCCCGCTCACCGATGATCGCGACGTATTAGACGCCGCCAACCGTGCGGGCGTGACCACCTTCACTCAATCAGATCCTGCGGGTCTTGAGCGTCAAGTAGGCGAAGGCGGCGGCATGCTCTCTGGTGGTCAGCGCCAAGCTGTGACGATTGCACGAGCGTTCTTGGGTCGTCCTCCAGTGCTCTTAATGGACGAGCCAACCAGTGCAATGGATAACCGTTCAGAAATGCACATCAAACACCAGTTAGCACAGCTAAAACCAAGTGAAACGCTGATTTTGATTACGCACAAAACCTCAATGCTCGATATTGTTGATCGTGTAATAGTGATGGAGAAAGGCAGCGTAATTGCTGATGGTCCGAAAGCACAAGTGCTGAATGACTTGAAGCAAGGCAAGGTTCGCGCCGTAAGCTAAGACCGCGTAAGCAGAAAATCAAAGCCCCGTCGAACCCAGAGTTTTACGGGGCTTATTTATAGAGGGTTAATAAACCAAAGTAACCAAACTCTTCGAGGAATATCCAAAGCAGCACAAAACCAACAATAGCCACTAACCCCATAATGGCCCTTTCATCTTCTTCCATTGCATCCCCTCTCTGTACGTAACATCAACAAGCTACTGATCTAGATTAGCAGCTGCCGACACACCAGATATCAGGGTTCATTCCCTCTCAATTCGGAACTGAGATATAGGTCAAAATTTGTTCAGCAATAATCGTACTCTGCACTGAAAATAATTAATTACTAGCGAGCCAAAATCGGCTATAACTCGCGCCTTCTTAATATTCTCGAGTTGAAGAAATGAATCATTGGATGCATTTAGAGCAAATCAGTCAGTATTTCACGGCTGGCTCTATCGGTTATAAAGTGTTGATGGGCGTCATCATTCTGATCGCTTATCGCTTGCTTAAGAAAATCGCCAACCGTGCGATCCTAAATTTGGCAGAAGCTAAAGGCGTAAACAAAGCGCGCTTGAGCTTTATTCAGCGCTGCTTCAACGTCGCGTTCTTGTTTTTGTTTGCTTCGCTTTTCGCCATCGTAACCGGTATTGGCTATGGCGATGTGTCACTCTTCCTATCGTCTATCTTTGCGGTATTGGGTGTGGCTTTCATCGCGCAATGGTCGATTCTAAGTAACATCACAGCAAGCTTTCTGATCTTCTTTGTCTTCCCATACCGCGTCGGTGATCGAATTAAAGTCGTGGATAAAGACGAAGACATCAGTGGTGAGATTCAGGAAATCCGCATGTTCCATGTGCTGATCAAGCACGACAGCGGCAACCTGATCACTTACCCAAACAACCTGATGCTACAAAAAGCGGTCTTAAAGCTGGCAAAAGAAAAAGCCAAGCCAGAGGAGCCCAAAACCACCTCACGCATTTATACCCGCAGAAAGAAATAACCCACTAAAAAGCCGATGTATCTACATCGGCTTTGCTTATATTAATAACATGAACAAGTTAATGGGTTCAGTCTGTTGAATTACTTATTTTAAGACAGTTCCTTGCAGGGAAAAATTCACATATGGAACCATCTCTATAATTGCTAGTTAACAGAAGTTCTCCATTAACTAATAATTGATATATTGGAATGCGCTCACTACTTTTACTTCTTTTGTCAAAGGCTAATTCTATTTTATCTGTTATCTTCACTTGATTTAATAAAAGCGAACACTTAAAAGAAGACATTTCATCAAAGTAAAACTCTCTACCGTCAGTGTAAATGGTAAGCCCATATGTATGTGACCGCCCACTGTAATACTTTTCGCATGAAATATTTGTAGCTGTTAACCTTTCAAATTTCACAGGTCTGAATTCTGGTGGTAAATAAAACCACCAGACTAGGCTTACGACTAACGTTAGCGATGGTAACAAAAAGCGAATGAACATTATTAATTAGCATTCCCTAAAATAACTAATAGCACGGTGACAACTGTCTTCATAACATCTGTGATGCCCATGATATTACTAACATTATACTCTGTCTTCATATAACTAACACAGCCTTTAGCAGACAGAGCAACATTTATAGCAGCACGAATACTAGCTACACTATTTGCAGATACGACGCAGCTCACACGAGTCGCAATCAGTAGATCCAGCAGCAACCTAATCACGTATCCAAACAACTTGTGCTACAAAAAGCGGTACTCAAATTGGCAAAAGAAAAAGCCAAGCCTGAGGAGCCAAAAACCACCTCACGCATTTATACCCGCAGAAAGAAATAGCCCACGAAAAAGCCGATGTATCTACATCGGCTTTTTGTTTGTTCTTGGTTCGTCTTACCGAAGTCTTATGCTCATAGAACTGATACCCAGAAGAGGAAAGATTGCTTTACTTTGTACTAAGTAAAAATCCATTAAATCAAGCTATTTACTAACACTAATCTTCTCATCATTTAGAACTCGGTAAATCAGTAAACCAAACAAAGGGAGATTAATAACGAAAAAATGCTTAACGACTGAATTAGCTAATCCAGGCAGATTAAACCATATGTAAGCATGGGCAAATATAGAAACAACAAAAACAATAAATATAAAGTGCCGAATTTTATATATCGTCAGATTATTTAACAACGGAAGAGAAAGCGTTACATACAGGTATAACGGTATCCATATTGGTGGTCGATAACCATATGAATAAAGCTTTACCATCATAATGGTTATCATTATGAGAAATAGTCCCGCCAAAACTCTAGAAATTATAACCATGTTTATTCGCTTCTTTCTTTATCTTCGTAATAAATATCATGCTGCTACTTAGGCTTCCAAAAAGTATCCAAACAAACTGCTACTGAACTCACCAACATGAACCACATCGAAGTCTAAGCTATTGAATGTGGGGAGCCCAAAAAACCAACTAACGTACTTATCCCCCATAGAAAGAAATAACACACTAAAAACCTGATGTATCTACACCTGTTTTTAGTATCACTTGGTGGTCACAAATAACCCAAAATTAATGGCAAAAAACAGTGAAGAGAAAAAACGCATAAGCTGAAGGTCACCACTGTATTCTTTCATGATAAAAACATGACACATCGCCGAAACCAATAGCGCCACTTTAACCAAAGGAAGCTTCTTCTTTACGAACCTTAAATACACGCAAAAAATAGAAATAGTGCAAGCAAAGAAAAAAATCGTCATAAGTTATTTATCCTTTAGCGATAAGTGATGTCGAATCTAAGACACCTTAATGATCACGGGTATACATCAGCTATTTTTATTCCGCTTTCACCCTCTGATAAAGGGTCAAAAATATTGGTATGTTAATTACGAAAAAGTAACCGATGACAGCTCCCCTTGATGCAGGGAACGTTAACCAAACACCGAAACACAGCACCACAGAGACCACGAAAGCCATTATGATTATTACTTTAATTTTGACCAGAATCGAATTAGGGAACAAAGGTAATAAATAAACTAGCGCAAAAGGAATGAAAGCATAAAGATTGGTATTACCGTCGCTAATTGAAAGCTCGGTGTACAGCATAACTCCCAACATCAATAGTAGAAACAGTGATACAACCCTTGATAAAACGATCATCTACTCATCCTTTTTAAGATATTACTTTGACGCTTTTATACACGACATTCGCCATCATTACATTCACTGTAGTTATGCCATTGATCTATCAAAGAAGAAAGCTCAAAAATATCTTTGGGTACCAATTCGTACTTACCCCATTTCAAATCAACCCTTGACCTCAACCAAGCTTGAGGTTTTAGCCTTATTCGCACGATTCAAAATCAACAATGAAAAAGGAACCATTGTGTCCAAAATTGCGATTATTTATTTCTCTAAAACCGACGTTACTGGTCAGCTTGCTCGTGCGATTGCCGCAGGCGTTGAACAACAGGGCATTGAGCAACAAGGTGGATTTGAAATTCTCTCTCACCGTATTGAAGGCAGTGAGATCATTGAGGGACGTTTTGTGAATCCTCACCTAATGGATGAACTTGCTGAGTGCGATGCGGTTATCTTTGGCTCACCGACCTATATGGGCGGCGTAGCAGCACAGTTTAAAGCATTTGCAGATGCAAGCAGTGAATCTTGGTATTACCAAAAATGGGCAGGAAAAATTGCGGCTGGCTTTACCAGTGGTGGAGCAATGAATGGCGACCAATCTTGCACATTACAATACCTACAAACGCTAGCTAGTCAGCATGGCATGATGTGGGTCGGATTGGATAAGATCAGCAATTCTGGCGAGCAGAATCTGAACCGATATGGCGTACAAGGTGGCATTGTTGCTCAAGGCGGTGAAGATGGTCAGTTGCATGCCTCAGATGTTGCAACGGCGGAGTATCTTGGCAAACGAGTCGCTATGCTAGTGAACAAGCTCTCCACTCGCTAACAATAAAAAGAAGCCCCGCAAGATACATCTTCGGGGCTTCGTATTTATCGCTTGTTTTGAGCGCTACTTCTTAATGTAGAGGTCTTTTGAGTAGATACGGCCCTCTACGTTATTCTTGGCAAAACCGCCAACCGTAGGACGAACCAAACGCGCTTGCATGTAGTAGTAAATCGGTACGATTGGCATATCTGCCGCCAACAATTGCTCGGCTTGGTCATAGAAACCTTGGCGCGCTTTCTCATCCGTTGCGGCCAATGCACTGTTCATCGCCTTGTCGTAGGCTTCACTGCTGTAACGCGCAAAGTTACCTGATGAACCAGAGCGCAGTAGACTCAAGAAGGTGGATGCTTCGTTGTAATCTCCACACCAAGAAGCACGCATCACATCGAAGTCCCCTTGCTTACGGGCAACGAGATAAGATTTCCACTCTTGGTTTTCTAATTCGACTTTCGCGCCCAAGTTGTTCTTCAACATAGAAGCAATCGCCACTGCTATGGCCTTGTTCGATTCACTGGTGTTGTACAGCAATTTGAAATCTAAAGACTTATCATCACCGTATCCTGCTTCTTTCAGCAGCTCACGCGCCTTTTCATCACGCTGTTTCTGCGTCCATGTGCTGTATTCTGGCTGAGTCGCATCAAAGCCGGCGGTGTATTGGTGTGCGAACGTATAAGCAGGCAGGTTACCCACTTGCGTGACACCATTCGTGATCACATCACGCATCATCGAATAAGACACGGCTTTTCGAACTCGCTCATCATCGAACGGAGGACGCGTGGTGTTAAACGCGTAGTAGTAAGTACAAAGTAGCGGAACCGCGGTATACGCTTGCTCGTAATCCTTCTTCAGCTTTTGCGCCATATGGGTTGGTACATCTGAGGTGATGTCCACTTCCCCCACCGCATAGCGATTGATCGATGCGTTTTGGTTCTCAAACGGAATGTATGTCACCTCTGTGAGATGAGTATCCGCGCTATCCCAGTAGTTTGGGTTCTTTTTCAGCTCAATGCGCTCATTCACCACCCATTTATCCAGAACAAATGCACCGTTGCCAACAAACTGCTGCGGATCACTCCACGGCTTTTCGCTGTTCTCAACCGTTGCTTTGTGTACGGGCATCATCGAAGTGTGGCCTGTCATTGCGACAAAGTACGGCACCTTACTATCAAGTTCGAAGCGCAGAGTATGTTTATCGACGGCGGTGATACCAAGATCATCCAGTGGCTTTTTACCTTCTGCTACGTCGGCGATGTTTTTGAGCTTAGTGAGTTTGAGATACCAAACATTGGGAGAAGCGGTTTTCGGATCCACAGCACGACGCAATGAATAAACAAAATCATCCGCTGTCACAGGATCGCCGTTCGACCATTTGGCGTCTTTACGCAGATGGAACACAAAAGTTTGGTTGTCTTCGGTTTGCCAAGATTCCGCAACACCAGGAACGATATTGCCATCGCGGTCTTGAATGACTAATCCCTCAAACAAATCACGAATTACGTGCATCTCTGGTAAGCCTTCGGCTTTCGCAGGGTCTAGCGTCGCCGCTTCTGCATCGTTTGCTCGTACTAAATGCTGTTCTGGTGCGAGTCGCACACCATCAGGTAAAGAATCAGCTAAAGCTGAAGTGGATAAAAATGGGGTCAATAAAGAGGAAACCAGCAACGCTGTTGAATGCTTTTTAAAATCCATATCGTTTTTCGTTCTCCTAACACGTCTTTTGAAGCAAGTACCATTATTCATCATACAAGCATTGACGAACTTTAAGTGTTCAGTTTATATCCGAGTAATCTCAAGATGCTAAGTTCAACGGCTGTAACATGAGTTATATATAGCTTGAGTGATGAACAGATACTACTCGAACAATCAGGAGATTACGGTGAGTCTAATTCCAAGAACGGAAAGAGCGGCATTTTTAATTACGCCAACATCATATGGAAAATCGGTACTGGGCGCGCCGTTGTTGTACTTCCCAGCACAAGTAGAAAGTAACTCGCGAGGCCTTATTCTCGCGGGGACACACGGCGACGAGACCGCCTCAATCGCCGGATTGTCGTGCGCGTTAAGAAGCTTGCCAGTGGAGTGTCTGAAACACGATGTGATTTTATCGATGAACCCAGATGCAAACCAACTGGGTACGCGAGCCAACGCCAATCAAGTCGATCTAAACCGTGCGTTTCCTACACAGAATTGGACAGAGCACGGCACAGTCTATCGCTGGAGCTCACATACACCTGTTCGAGATGTGAAAGTAAAAACAGGCAACAAAGAACAGCTAGAACCAGAAGTTGACGCACTCATTAGTTTGATTGAACTGCGCAGACCAAAATTTGTGGTCTCGTTTCATGAACCATTAGCGTTTGTCGATGACCCCGCTCATTCTGATTTGGCCAAATGGCTTGGCAAGCAATTCAATCTACCTATCGTTGACGATGTTGATTACGAAACGCCAGGGTCTTTCGGTACTTGGTGCAATGAACGCCAACTACCTTGTATTACAGTAGAATTGCCACCGATCTCGGCGGATCTCACGATCGAAAAGCATCTCGATGCGTTTATTGCTTTGTTACAGCACGATCCAGATCTTTAATTTCTAGCGATACGAAGCGATCAAGTAAGGATCTGCTTGATATCGGTACTGATATCACTGATCAACTGACGCGCGCTTTCGTCTCTTTGTTGCACCAAAATAATAAACAGCAGATCCGTAATCACGTTTTGTGCCGTACGCGAAGCAATGGAAGAGCTACGATGCTCTGTTTCATTGGCGATGGTATCAAACGTGATGTCGGCAATGTCTCTCAATCGGCTTCTCCCTGGTGCAGACAAAGCAATCACTTTTGCTCCCTGCTCTTTCGCCGCTTCCGCAGCCACCAGAATCTCTTTGCGTTCTCCTGAAAAAGAAATCGCGATCTGCACGTCTTGTGAAGAGAGCGTGCGCGCAACCGCAATTTGTACGTGACTGTCTTGCTCAGATAGCGCGGTAATCCCAAGCTTAAGCAGTTTAAAGCTCAAATCTTTTGCGGTAAGCGCAGAGCCGCCAATGCCCACCACTTGCACACGACGTGCTTCACTCAACCACTTCACCGCTTGATGACACGCCTCATAAGAGAGCGCATTGGTCGTTTGGAACATAGCGTCGGTTTTCGCTTTAACCAGTTTTTGCGAAATCACCGCAATCGGGTCATCCGCCAAAATGTCACTGTGCAGAGGCGTGGATTGCATCGCTTGCTTACGACCAATCTCTTCGTTCAACGCCAATTTGAACTCGCTGTAGCCTTTATAGCCAATTCTCTGGGTGAATTTGACGATGCTTGACTGGCTCACTTGCACTTGCGCAGCAAGCTCTTGACTGGTCAATTGCGCGGCTTTCGCTGCATTTTCGACAATCCAATCGCCAACCAAACGACCACTTTGAGAGAGTTGAGTACGTCTTGCGACGATTTTATTGATAACGGACACGACAAAATTCCAAAAACTTTAAATAAATTATTCCAAAACAGAAATAATCACACTTTTGTTTAACCGCCTGATTAACTTAACAACCCTTGTTTCTACGTAGGTTATCTCATCAGTATTCTCGGTCATTATTCCAAATTTTTACTGAACAAAGAATAACCTCAAGTGTGATTTTTATCACCAAACCTGAATATTTTATTCCATAGAATCGCCCTCAGATTGAACATTTACGAAGAGTACAAAACATGAAAATTGATTTAAGCCGATTGGTGACAGAAAGCCGCAATCCAGCGAGCGCAGAGATCGATACGCTTTCTACCATCGAGATGCTGCAAGTCATTAACCAAGAGGATCAGAAAGTCGCTTTAGCGGTGCAAGCCGTATTGCCACAAATCGCGCAAACTGTCGATGCTATTACTGTAGCGTTCGCGAATGGTGGCCGTTTAATTTACATGGGCGCAGGTACATCTGGCCGCCTTGGTATTCTTGATGCGAGTGAATGTCCTCCAACTTATGGCACACACCCAGATATGGTTATCGGTTTAATTGCTGGTGGTCATCAAGCGATTTTGAAAGCGGTAGAAAACGCAGAAGACAACGCTCAAATGGGTCAAGACGATTTAAAAGCACTGAATCTGACTCAGCATGATGTTGTGGTTGGCATCGCTGCCAGTGGCCGTACTCCTTATGTTTTAGGTGGTTTGGAGTACGCAAAATCTGTTGGATCAACAACGGCATCAATCGCATGTAACCCTGAATGTGCAATGGCAGAAGCGGCCGACATCGCCATTCTTCCGGTGGTGGGCGCAGAAGTAGTCACCGGCTCTTCACGCATGAAAGCGGGCACAGCACAAAAACTGGTGCTGAACATGCTAACTTCTGGCGCAATGATTCGCAGCGGCAAAGTGTTTGGCAATTTAATGGTGGATGTAGAAGCCACCAACGCCAAGCTGATTCAGCGTCAAACCAACATTGTGATTGAAGCAACAGGCGCAACAAAAGAACAAGCAGAAAAAGCGCTTGAAGCGTGTGAACGTCACTGTAAGACCGCCATTTTAATGATTCTGGCTGATTTGGATGCAGAGCAAGCCAAGTCCCGCCTCGCCGAGCACAACGGTTTTATTCGTGCAGCACTAAATAATAACTAAATAGCCCGAGTCCTGAAGGATAGTCCCTATGGCAAAAATTACCTCAAACACAGTATCGCAATTGCTCGCCGCAGTGGGTGGCAGTAACAACGTAAGTAAGTGCGGTAACTGTATGACACGTTTGCGTTTATCTCTCGCGAATAACAGCTTGGCGGATCAATCCGTCATTAAACAAATTCCCGGCGTAATGGGTGTGGTAGAAAGCGACGAGCAATTCCAGATCATTCTTGGTCCCGGTAAAGCTCAACAAGCTGCCGATATGATGAATAAGCTGATCGACAGCTTAATCTCTGGTGACAGCGAAGAGCCTGACGCACCACAACAGGATCTTTCTGCTGTCGCTGCAGAACAGAAAAAACAGATGAAGAGTAAGCAAACCAGCGCGGTTCAGCGTTTTCTGAGTAAGTTTGCCACCATTTTTACACCGCTGATTCCCGGCTTTATCGCTGCGGGTTTGCTGCTTGGTTTTGCCACGTTATTGGAACAAATCTTCGTGCTCGACCAAACGCCAAGCCAGTTTATGTTGGATTTGATTGCCTACATGAAAGTCTTTGGCAAAGGCCTGTTCGCGTTCTTGAGCATTCTAATTGGCTACAACGCTCAACAAGCTTTTGGTGGCTCAGGTGTCAATGGCGCCATACTCGCTTCGCTATTTGTGTTGGGTTACAACCCTGATGCAACGTCAGGCATTTATTCAGGAATGAATGAGTTCTTCGGTTTTGCAATTGATCCGCGCGGTAACATTATTGGCGTGTTGATGGCAGCGATCATTGGTGCTCAGGTCGAGAAAAAAGTGCGTCAGTATATGCCTGACGATCTGGACATGATCTTAACCTCAGTTGTCACGCTTTTGATCATGGGTGCAGTAACGTTTTTGATCATCATGCCAATCGGTGGTGAGCTGTTCAAAGGCATGTCTTGGTTGTTCCTAAACTTGAATGACAACCCATTAGGCGCCGCGATTTTGGCAGGTTTGTTCTTAATTTCCGTGGTATTTGGCATCCACCAAGGGTTTGTGCCTGTGTACTTTGCCCTGATGGAAGCACAAGGTTTTAACTCGCTGTTTCCTATCCTAGCGATGGCTGGTGGCGGTCAAGTGGGTGCTTCTATGGCGCTGTACTTCAAAGCCAAGAAAGACGCCCTACTACGCACACAAGTAAAAGGCGCCATCATTCCAGGTCTACTTGGCATCGGTGAGCCACTGATTTACGGCGTGACGCTACCGCGCGTTAAACCGTTCGTAACCGCTTGTATTGGTGGCGCAGCGGGTGGCTTCTTTATCGGTTTGGTCTCTTACCTTGGCCTGCCTGTCGGTCTAAACACCGTATTTGGCCCATCTGGTATCGTTGCAATCCCCCTGATGACCTCGGCTAACGGCATCTTTGCCGGCATGATGGTGTTCATCGGTGGTCTACTTATCTCTTACATTGTTGGCTTCCTAGCTACCTACTTCTTTGGCTGCAAAGACGTTGATTTAAGCTAAATCATTCTAACCCCTATAGGAATGGACTAGCTCGCGTCCTTGAGCTTTCAAGGGCGCACCCTCTCTCTACTTCTCACGACATTGATTTTATTCCGTTATTCGGAAGGGGCTTTGTCGTGCTTAAAAACAATAGAAACGAAAAGGTCGTTCACATGAAAAAGCACATTTTGACTCTACTTCTCCCTACTCTGATGGCATCGAACGCAGCGATGGCCGCTCAACTTTACCAAGCAGAAGACGGGTCGGTTTTGAACATTTACTCTCGTCTTGGCTTTAACGTCACTAATAAAAATGATGAACACGGTGATGCCAACGGCGAATTTGATGGCCGTATTGGTTTGAATGGCTCACAAACCATCAACGAACACGCCTCTATCATTGGCCAAGCGCAATACCAAGTAGGTGCAGCCGAATACGCCAACCAAGTGAACGACAAGCCTTCTCTGACAGCACGTTACGTTTGGGCCGGTATTGATGCGCAAGATTACGGCCGAATCACAGGTGGCCGTGTTGCATCAGGGTTGATCATGTTCACCGACATTGGTGATGTGTTCGCGTCATCAGACGTATCTATGGCACGCCAAGCAAATAAAGTGGATAAAACCGCGACACAAGTTTTCCGTCAAGACGGTACGCTGCAATACCAAAACCGCATTGGCAACTTCGATGCATCGGTGGCTTACATTCTTGGTAACAGCACCTCTGAACTCGATTACGGCTACAACGCAACATTACGTTACACCCTAGAAATGGACGATTTAGGCACACTCGCCCCTGTAGTTGCAATGCAAAAGAGCAAAGGCGATGCGCGTGAAGATAACGATACCGATTACACCTTCTGGGGTGTAGGTACGCGTTACTACTTGGGTGATTTGATGTTAGGTGCGCTTTACTCAGAAGATGAGCTAGAAGGTTACTTCTCTGAAACCAGTACCGATAAAGTCATGGAGCTGACCGCAGTTTACAGTGTAAATGACAAATGGGCGCTACGTGCAGGATACCGCTCTCTAGAAAACAGCGACGGCGACGAGCTTGAGCTTACAGACACAACCGTTGAAGTGCAGTACAAACTGACCCCTCGCTCTTCTATCTACACCAGTTACGTTGACCGTAATGGCTCACGCGGTTACGACAACGCACAAGAAGTCTCGTTTGGTGGTGCACATGCAGATGAAAGCTACTACCACTTCGGGCTACGTTACGAGCTGTAAATGTCCATACACTCGTTTTAGTTAGCTAAGATTTCCTCCTCGATATTTTTCCTGCCTTTAAAATATCGAGGAGTGAAATCTTCCTTCTTTTCAGTTACTAGCCACTCAATGAGTTTCCTAATAGGCATTGCTGTCAATTATCATTACATGCATGTTTACTTTTTCATCATTAAGCAAAGTACTCTCTCATCAATTAATCATCACTGAATCAATTTGAGAGCCTTATGCCTGTAAAATTCTGCTCACACTGCAACAAACCGACTGAACACAAACGCGTGATGAAACGCATCAACACTCAACCTGAAAACATCAACGGCAAAACAGCCCGTTTGATGGTATCGGTATCACGCTGCTTTACCGGTAACCACTATCACGAGTTAGCGCCTCAATTCTACTGCCGCACTTGTAATCAACACTTTCAAGGCACTGCAGAGATTAAAGACCTGCACGCTCAAGACAACCTGTCAGTTAAAAATGATTACAGCTTAAAATGATTGCTGTTTGAAATACTCAATAAACGCCTGCGTTCGCTTTGGTAAATGCTCACGTTTAGGATAAAGAATATAGAGCGGTAGGATCGCATCCGTTTGCCATTCAGGGAGTAACGGCACGAGTTGCGATCGCTCTTCTCCGCTGAGTTTCTCCAATGCAAATTCATCCAACATTGCAACGCCGCATCCCTCAAGAGTGGCCTCAAGCATGGATTGAACCAAATTAAAGCTGAGTACACTTTGCAAAGCTACTGAAACTTTTTGCTTGGTTTCCATATGATGAAAGTGCCACGTATCGAGATTTAACACTTCATTGCGATACACAATGTGGTCAAGCTGATAAAGATCTTCCGGCGTAGCTATGCGTGGTTTGTTAGACAAGTACGCTTTATGTGCGAACGGTTTACAGTGTAAAGAGCGCAGATGGTGGCCAATATAGCCCTCGGGTGGATTATTCGTGAAGAAAAACGCCACATCAAAGCCAGACTCAATAAGATCCAAAGGCATTTCTGAAAAGATCACTTCGAACGTCACTTCAGGATATAACTGGCGAAACTCGATCAAGGCTCGGTTCAATAACGCTGCCCCAAATGACGCCGACGCGGCGATGCGCAAATGCCCGGCGACTCGGTCACTTTCCATCACTTGTTCATTAATCTGTTCTGCCCCTTCCATCAAACCCTTTACTTGCTGATAAAAGCGCAGCCCATCGTAAGTTAGATTAAATTGCCTTGTTGTACGCTGAATCAACTGCACTGACAGAATCTCTTCTAACTGCCTCAATTGACGGCTCGCGTGCGCGTTTGAGCAACGCAGTTTTTTCGCCGCACCAGCAATACTCTTCTCTTCACATAGAGCGATGTACATCGGCACATAGCTTAGCCACTTTATTTCCATATGGGAATTATGATTCTCTAAAAACAATCTACTGGAAATAATAGAAAGGCTCTACACTGCTTACAACTTAAAATTGGAATGGAGAATCACGAATGAACGTATTCGATACTTGGTTAAAAGGACAAGTGATCAAAGACCATGTCACTAACCCGAATATTCAGGTAGGAGACTACAGTTATTACTCGGGGTTTTATCACGGTAAAACATTTGAAGATCAATCGGTTCGTTATTTGATGGGCGACAGCGTTACCCAACAAGAGTGGCAAGATGGCGCTTATGGTGAAGTGGACAAACTGATCATTGGCAAGTTCTGTTCAATCGCTTCTGGCGCGACCTTTATGATGGCTGGCAATCAAGGCCATCGGGTAGATTGGATTTCTACCTTTCCATTTTCTCCTGAAGAGTTTGGAGAAGATGTACAAAGCGGCTTTGAACGCGCAGGTAATACCATAGTTGGTAATGATGTGTGGATTGGCAGCGAAGCGATGATCATGCCGGGCGTGAAAATTGGAGATGGTGCCGTGATTGGTGCGCGCTCAGTCATCACTAAAGATGTCCCGCCCTACTCGATTGTTGTTGGTCACAATCATATTGTTCGCCAGCGCTTTGACGACAAATGTGTTGCCATGTTGTCAGAGATTAAATGGTGGGATTGGCCCATTAACCATATTAAACAAGCAATGAAGATAATGTGCAGCAGTGATGTCCGCGCGCTTGGTGCTTACTACCAAGAACACATTGCCTAGCGTTTAAAAGCAAAAGCCCGTGTACCTCTCAATACACGGGCTTTTTTCAAACTTCCAATTAAAGAGTTAAATCGCGACGACGTCTTCTTCCTCTAAATTTGCCGCCACTTTGATTTCGTATTGGTTAAAGCTAAACACACAACCGCCATGGGTGCGTTTGGTTGTCACCTGTTCGTCTCCAAATTGCACCGTAACACGGGTAAAAACGCGATCTTTGGCTTCGACAATATTCTCTTCCAGTGAGACCTCAAAGTCGTGCTCTGTGTGTTCTAGCTTCTGTTTAACCTCATCAAGACGCTCATTGTTTTGTGCTTTTAATACTTCGATTTGAGCTTGTTCTTCGTCGGTACGTTCTGCTTTCGGGCGCTTCTTAAATTCAAGCTCCTTACGAATCACATCCATCGTGCCTTCTTGGGCGGACTTGTATTCTTCTTTTAAGTTGGCAATACGCTCTTTGAATACAGCGTAACAGGCAAAAGCCTCGATTTTCGTTGCTGTATCACCTTCTACACCAAGTTGAGAACAAAGTACCTTACTTCCTACTTTGGCATCACCACCGCTTAAAGTGCCGTTTTTACCGCTGGCATCAAGTACCGTCAGGTTGCGTCCACACACAATGTCGTTATTCATACTGTGCACAGCTAGCTCTATGTCTTCGCCAGACTGCAATTCACAATACTGGGCGTAACTGGCACGAATCGATGTTTTGGTTCGAACGTGGCAGCTTTTCGGCTGACCATCACTCACTGTGTGGCCAATAATGCCTTTCGCAACTTGGATGTCGCCTTCAGCTTGCACGTCAGCGGATTCAATAAACCCACCAACGGTAATAGAGCCGGTCGCTTTAACGATCATGCCAGATTCAATATTGCCGCCAATGATGACGTTGCCTTTAAACTTAACGTGTCCGGTATTTACGCCCACACTGTTCAGACACAGCGCATTATCAACTTCAATGGTTTTGTCTTTGATGAGAGGCGTACCAGACACAGAAGCAATCAGAAGATTAGGATCGGCTTTGCTGATTTCCGTTCCTTTGCCCGGTTTGATAGGGCTGTCTTTGCCTGCTTGAGGAGGAATCACGCGACCTTGCACAGTAAAGCCTGGAATACCCTTGGTAGCAGGCGTTCGATGCATGACCTCGTCGCCAATATCAACGGCAATGGTTTCACCTAAGTTACGTAAATCAATCTTATCGCAAGTGGTTTGGCCTTCTTTTGGCTTGAGGATACGTTTGGTGATGTCTTTGACGAGAGGCGTAAAGATAGCGTCTTTACCTTTAATTGGTTGTTTACCAACAGCGACGGGTTGAGTAAAGGTCTCTCCGGGTTTGAGTTGACTGCTGACGACCATGACTTTTTTGAGCGCCAATTTGTTGATGCCTTTCGACACTCGCGCATGAGCAAGCGCTTGAACGATTTCAGGACCACGCAAACCGCGGCCACCATAAGCGCCAGTGATGTTCATACTAGCGAGCATGTCGTTGTTCGACAGTTCAACTTCTACCTGAGCATTCTTAATCTGTGCGACGACGATGCCTTCGTATGCTTCAGCTTTACGCTCACGAGCACAGTTAATGAATCGAACCACTTCAGCTTCATCAACAAACGCCTGACTGGCATTCATTGCTTGAAGCTGTTCAGGCAACTCCTTTTGATTTAGCTCACTTCCCAGTTCAACATCTCCTGGTAAGCGGGCAAAAATCCTCGTTTTGTCTTCCGACCATTCAAGGCATATCTTCCACATAACCAATCCATCTGCTACCCATCACCTAACTCAGTCTAACCAAAATCATTTTCTGAACAAACCTCTCAATTCTCAGAATCAGGCTCACATCACTAAAGGATGCCCCGCAATTTCTGAGCTTGAGGCAGACAAACACAGAATTTCTAAATCGAGTTTGGATTCATTTATTAGCCACACTACCTAAGTTTGACTGGTACATAGCAAGCGATATCTGAATAAAAGTGGAGGTATGCTTAATGGCCATACTGACTAGACTACAAATTGCTTATTTAGCTCAAATATCAATATCATTCAAAAGAACGAGTTCCCATTTACAGTGTAAATTGAGATTGTCTTTACACCTTGCCGTAGACCTTGACTAAAAAGTGCCAAATCAAAAGGGAGGATTTACAGTGTAAACCCTCCCCCTTTCAAATCTACTTTTACAGTGTAAATTACTCGCTCTGTTTACACTGTAAATTTAGCTATCAAAACTTGTAGCTCGTTTCTTATATGCGCTTCAACTTGCTTACGTCCCGGCAAGCTATATTGCTTAGCGCACTCACTCCAGTCTTTGTTTAAGAAAATCTTACTGATCATCAAATCAGACACATCGGCCAAACCACATTGCAATAACCATTGCTGAATCCAAACAGAGACCGATTCAAAGTTGTTCCCACCTTGAGCATAACTCTCGATTAAAGTGCGCTTCGTTAAATGGGACGGGCAAGTAGATACCGAGGCTGGCAAGAGCGCACGAAGCAAACTTGGCTCTAACTTAGGATAAGTAGACGCCGCACTCAATGGCAGCAGTTCTTCGAACAACGATTTAGCTTCGTTTATCCAACCTTGTTGAGAACCACGCTGACGAACCATCAACAACGAGTAACATCCACTTGCCGCATCTCGCATACTTCCAAGGCGAATGGATTCAAAACCAGATTGCTTCCAAAACGTAATCAGTTCTTCTGTTGCACCAAAGCTGGTGGAAAAATAGGAAATATGAGGCGGCGTAGTTTGTTCTAACTGCTTCAACATTTGTTGGCCAATACCCTGACCTTGCAAGTCTGGATGAACTGCAATTCGCATCACTCGCAAAGTAGAAAGCGCACCCACATCAGCGTAACCAAGTTGATTGATGATAGTCACTGGCGTCAAATGCCCTTTCGGACGACGTTTCCCAAGCTGAATATCTTTAACGAGATTCGAATCGAGGTTGCCCTCTTCCACCGTTAACATCACCCCAACGATTTCATTATTATTCTGAGCTACGTAAATCTGGCAATGTTCATCCTGCAAAAGATGCAACAAATCATTTGGCGAGGTTTGATAATGCGCATTCACAAGTAACGCAAAGCACGTTTTCAATACGGAAGGATTAGAAATCAACGCTGACTTACGGAGATTGATTAATGAAATGTCACCAAGCTCGGCAGGTTGGCTCGGGGTAAGTTCTGCATCCAGCAAAAATGCTTGGTACAACCAAGATTCCAAGTTGTCATTTACTGCCCATCGAATAGGTTGTTGAAGATGACAAAGCTTCATTCCAGGTCTTTGCTTTTGTAGCCAATCAACAAACTTAAGCGTGAAGCCACGGCCACAACCTTCATAACCATGAATGGTGGTTGAAAAGACGAGGCGATGATATTGCTCAGTAATCTGCTTAAGCATAGGAACCGGAATCGCGGCGGCTTCATCAACCAACAACAAATCACACTCAGGTAAAGCTGAGAGTAATTCATCTGGTGCGATAAACTGAATGTAACCCTGCCCCGCTTCTAATCGATCTTTCTTAACCCGCTCTGCGGTTGATAGCATTCTCAGTACGTGCTGATAGACCGGTTCAACCGCTTTGATGCTTGGCGCTGTGACGAGAATTCGCAGTGGCTTTTGCTCTAAAAGCTGCGCGCATGCAATGCCTAACGCACTGGTTTTTCCTCGACCACGATCGGCGGTTAATACTAACGGACGTTTACGATGCCCTGTCACCACTTTTTCGATAAAAGAAACCGCTTCAGTTTGCTCGCTATACTGATGCGCTTTTTCCGCTTGGATGAAATCTGGTAGTTGAGGTAATGGTGAATTTTCCTCAATCACGGTGAGTTGTTGCCATTGCGTTTGCATCCACAATTTAGCTTCATCCGCGTCTTGATTTTTATTGGCAACCACAATCAATAGTCCACCGCCGACAAGCGCGCCAAGAGCCGAAGTAAAACTGTTAGCATCAAGCTCTTTTCTCGCATCAAACAGCAAAACGTCACACTCGCGACCGAGCAACATATTGCCTTGTTTTGCATTTACGCAGTGGGCATTTTCTAGTTGCCACTCCCCTACGCAAAACCAAGTCTGATTTTGCTGCTTTTGATGGAAGTCGGCAATCAAGGCGTTTTGCCAATCGGCATCACCATAAATCACCACGCCATTACGTTGAAAGGCTTTGTAAGATTGGAGCTGAAGCTGAGAAAGGAATTCAGATTGTGCGAGCATTACGTGTATCCAAGCATTTAACTAACGCCATGTTATCACATCTGGATTCATGGATACTTCGCCAAATTGCAGACATAAAAAAAACCGCCCGAAAGCGGTTTCAAACAAGAAGAGGTTTACTTCATTTTGCTCTCAACGAAAGCCAGAATTTCTTCCATCAAGCTGTCGTCTACTTTCTTCAAGTTAAGAGCAAGGTTGTTACCTTTACGACTGTAGCTTGCGCGACCTTTAACTAAATCGACTTTTTCTGCTTTCTTAGCCGGTTTCGCAGGCGCTAATTCTGCAATCCAGCTTTCGATGCTTTCTGTCACATCTTTAGTAAGACGAGCCACACCTTGAGCTGCGCTGCGCTGCCACAAATAACCTTCCGACGTACGGCACTTATCCAACAAGTTTTGTTGTTGTTCGCCGTTCAATGTCGAGAACTGCTTATGCAGCTTAACAATTGTTGGACGACCTAAATCACCAACATTCGGGTAAGCTTGCAGAAGTTCAAGTGGAAGTGCAGCGGCTTTTAATGCGCCACTCACCAATGCTTCACTGCACTGGAACATTTTTGCCAACGCTTTTTGGTCTTCAGCTTCGCCACTTTCAAGCTTCGCCTGCATCTCTTTACCTTTTTCGTATAGAGACAGTGGCTTGTGCGCGTTTGCAACATCAGAAAGGAATTTCGCGTGGTCTGTGTTGATGCCATCACCAACGTAAACCAAGAAATCCTGCCCTGCTAAGATACAAGACATACGACGGCGGCTACCGTCTAATACTTCAATCTTGCCATCTTCTGTGCGACGACCAACAGCCGGATATTGTTGACCACGTTCTTTCAACGTCACCAACACATCCGATAAAGCGTGTTCGTTTAGGAAAGATTGCTCACGAGCGTTCTCTGCAAATACGCTAGTGTCTGTCGCCACTTTATCTGCAGGAATTCGTACCAATTCAAATTGAACCGTACTCTCACCAGCGACAGCAAGTTCGATGGTTTGTGCTTTGTCTTTTGCTGCCGTTTGCGCTTCTTGAGGTGTCGCAACACGACGCTTATTGGTTTTACCAAATAATTTCGCGTTTAATTCTGACGTTTTCAATGCCATTTATTCATTACCCCTGATTCAGTGACGGCCAGTTAGAGTGCAGTACGCGCTCTAGTTCTAGTGCACTCTTATGTACCGCATCTTGTGCAGTCGCGAGTGTTTTCTTACCACCTTCGAAGTCGCCTACGGTTAAGTCAAACACGGTGCTGTAGGTGTCAGCACAGGTTTCGAATGCGCGACTACGAGGAATGGTGGCCATCATAACTTGGTCACCTAGAAGATAGTTCATTTCAGTTAGAACAGAAACTTGCTTCTTGTTGTCGTCTTCAAACATGGTAGGCATCAAACGAACAAACTCAAGACCGTTCCAATCTTCCGGGAACATCTCGTAAACCGTTGGAAGGTGTTGGAAGAAGTTTACTGTAGAAGCCCAGTCAAGACGCTTCGCAGCACAAGGAATCAAAAGCGCGTTTGATGCGTACATTGCATTCCATACTAGCGGGTCAACGTGTGGACCGGTATCAATCATAATCACGTCGAAGTCATTCGCGATCTTGTCAATCAACTGCTCTTTCAACAGACGAACGATATCTAGCGATGGGTCTTCAGAGAGTGTTTGCCACGCTTCTGCGTTGAACATTGCGTCTTCTGGGAAAGCAGAAATCGACTTCAAGTTCGGGTATTGCGTTGGCAACAACACGTTCTTGTGTAGAAACTCACGATCGATTTCAACGCCATCTGGCACGTTACCAAGCATGATATCAACCGCTGAATAGATGTTGTCGTGCTCTGCCACACTGATTTGTGGGTTCAAGAACAGACGCAGAGAGCCCTGAGGGTCAAGGTCAATCAAACAAATGCGGTAACGTTTATCTAGGTTTAGCGCCAGACATGCCGCTAAGTGAACCGCTGTCATGGACTTACCCGTACCACCCTTTTGGTTTTGTACGTTGATGATCCACGGTTTGTTTTCAGAATTCTTTTTACGTTCATGGAATTTAGGCACTTCTGCCGCATCCATTAGCATGTGCGCTTCTTCAAGCGTGATTGAATAATGGTTGGCATTATTCTTTGTAAATTGATGACCTTCCGCTTCCATCTTACCGATAGCGTCGTCCAGCTTACGGCGAGTCAAACCTGAGCGGGTTTCCATCATTGCCTTAGACATTGGTGGGAAGTAGTTGTCACTACGCTCTTCCAAAACAATCTCAATACGGTCAGCTTGAACTTGTTGGGTAAGTTCCGCTAACTCTTGGAGATTTTCAATCGTTGTTTCTCTTTTCATGCCAAATTCCGTTGGAAGGATATCTGTTTTTAATTGTACAGCACTGCAATCCTAAAACAACAAAAAGGTGCACGAACATTCTGAATAACCATCACATAAAAAATACTCACAAACGCCTGTTTTATGATTTCACCTTAAAAACATCACAAAATTTAATCAAATCTATGCGAATAAAGTGCTTCAAACCTTGAA